>CAWJCL010000001.1:0-855425 GCA_963841425.1 uncultured Actinomycetes bacterium
ACCTCGACGAAGAGCAGCGTCGAGTCGCCGAGGAGACGATCGCCGAGGTCGACGTCTCGGGCCGCTGGCCGGGCAAGGTCTTGACCGAGCTGGTGCTGGCCGGGCCCTTCTGGGAGGCCGAGCCCGAGCAAAACCTAGAGCGGTACCCGAACGGCTACACCTGCCACTTCGTGCGCCCGGACTGGGTACTCCCAGTGCGGACGAAAGCTGCCGCCGGGTAGGTAGGAGCTTCTTTCCGCGCGCCTTCGCGCGGAGCTCAACGGTGGCAGGTAAGGGTGCGGGTCGACGCGGTCGTCGCAGCCGATCGAGGGTCAGAGCGGTAGCTATGGCATGCGGGGCGGTAGAACCGCCCAGCTTGGAGCACGCTCGGCTCAACGTGGCGGTGCTTGTACGGGGCACGCGGCTGAGGACGCGCAGGCCGAGGAGCCCGAGTACCAGGAGGGGAATCCGACCCTAGGCATTCCGACGGCGTCGGGTACTTCGCCGTTGCGGTCGTCGCGGAGACTCCGTCGTTGCGGTCGTCGCCCTCGCGCTCCCCGGGGCCCGAACCAATGACGATCTTCCTGGAACTGCTTCCGATGTGCGCGCTGTTCGAGGGCTCGGTCTGGCTCGCCGTCCTCTTCGAGCGCAGGCAGAACGCAGCCAGTTGTTTCTTGGCCACCTGGCGGTATGCAGGTGAGGTCCCGCCGAGAACTACAAGCCCTACTACCCGGTCGAACAGGAGGGAGACAGAGATGACGGACTTGTCCGAATGTCGCACGAGCCGCCGCGGCTTCCTCGCCAAGGGGGCCGCGGCGGGCGCATGACCCTCGGTGCCGGGCGGCTGCTGATCGACATGCCGGCCGCGTTCGCCGGTGACGCATTGCCTGCCGGAGACGCGGCGATTCTCCAGTTCCTCGCGGCCGCAGAGCTGCTCGAGGCCGACCTGTGGAAGCAGTACAACGAGCTCGGCGGCGTTCAGGACGATGAGGTCGCGGGCGGAAGCGGTAATCGGGCCTACACCCGGGCGCTAGAGGTCATCGACGACGACATGCCGCAGTACATCCACGACAACGCCGACGACGAGCAGAGCCACGCGGACTTCATCAACGCCTACCTGCAGGCCCGCGGTGCGCAGCCGATCAACCTGGACGCGTTCCGCACCCTGCCCGGCAGCAAGGCGAGCGGCGCCGCACAGGTCGGACGGCTGACCAACCTCATGGAGCTGACCGTCGACACGAGCTACTGGACGCGCTACCGCAGCGACTCGAAGAACCCCGACCTCGGCGACACGCTGCCCCACGCCGTGCCGGGGCTCGCGGACGGGAAGTTCCCTGCAATCCCTCGCAGCGATCGCGACCTTCACCCGAGAAAGCACCTGCAGGCGATCGCGAACACGGCCGCGTTCCACTTCGGGATGATCGAGCAGGGCGGCACCAGCCTCTACGCCTCGCTCGCACAACGCGTCACCGATCCCGAGGTGCTCCGCATCCTGCTCAGCATCGGCCCGACCGAGACGATGCACTTCCAGACCTGGCAGGACAAAGCCGGCAACGCCCCGCCTCTTACCGACCCCACCAACGGGCTGGTGTTCCCCGATCTGAAGGCGGCGGCAGCGAGCTACGAGACCAACCGGATCATGCCCGAGCCCACGGTCTTCCTCGACCGGAAGTTCCCGGCCTGCTCGATCATCCGCCCCACCGAGACGGCCGGCGCTGCCCTGGGCGCCGTGCAGGGCCTCGCTGCGAGCGGGCTCTTCGCCGGCCAGTCCCAGGAGTTCTTCGCGGCGGCGACAGCGCTCGCAACAGCAGCGGACGCGGCCGCGCGAGCCTAATCGCCTACCTCCTTACTCCACCACTGCGGGGTTCGTCTAGTCAGAGGCGCCGGGGTGGCACCACGGCACGGGTGTTTCTCCAGCCTCATCTCCGGTGCACTCCTGGCCCCGACTGTCGATACCTGGGCGACGGTCGCCAACGCATTTGTCGGCCCGAGCACCAGGACGTCGACGGCGCGCGTGGCGCTGTAAGTCGAAAACAAGGACGCGCTCCCAGAGAAAGGCGGCGAGCGCCGCGGCCGCCTTTTCCCGGGGCGCCGCCCGCTGCCGTTCAACCACGCCGATGAACCGCGCCCGCGAGGCCGCGAAACGGTTCGTGATCGTGAGATTGACCGAACGCACGTGATGGTGCCCGAGTAGCGCAGCGATCGAGGACAGGCTAAGACACGCCCTTGTACCAATGTCGGAGGAGAGGAGACCGATGACGAAACGCACTCTCCTCGTTGGCGTCGTCGCCGGCGCGGCCGGAGGCCTGGCGATGGCCGCGGTCGAGATGATCTACGGCTGGGCCTCGAGCGCCCACACCGCCTGGGACGCGCCCATGGGAATCTGGGCCTATGTCGGTGGGCTCGACCACTTCGGTCTGCCGGTCCATCACATAGGGCCAATTGTGCTCGGGATCGGCGGTCACATGCTGAACGCGGTCTTCGTGGCGATCGTCTTCGTCGTGCTGCTGCAGGTGCTGCGCAACCCACCTGGGGTGCTCGTCCTCGGCGCGGCGTACGGCGCCGGAGTGTGGGCGCTGCAGCGGTACGTCTTCCTGCCGGTCAACACGCCCGAGGACAGGCTCTTCACCACCGGGTTGATTAGCCCGCTGTGGGTGTAGTGGATCGCCCACCTCGCCCTCGGGACGACGATTGGTCTTGTCTACTTGCTGCTCGAGCGGCGCGGGCCGGCCGTTGCTATGGGACACGGCGCGCAGGCGATGCCCGAGTTGCCCGTCGAGAAGGCCGCGTAGAGAACGCGAAGGGCCGCCCTGAGGGCAGCGCGCGTGGCGACGCCAAGAGCCAGCCTGCCGGCGGCCCTTCGATCTGGCTTCGGCATTCGCGTATCGTCCGCAACGTCTGTGGCTGGGGTCGAGTATCGCTATGAGTTTCGCCGCGGCGACGAGGTGGTCGCGACAGGCCACCTGAGTCGCGAGCAGCCGCTCGAGATCGGCGAGCGGATCGAGATCGGCGGCCAGCCCGGGATCGTGCGCGCAATCCAGCCGCTGCTGGGCGAACACGAGCTCCGCCTCGTCGTGCAGCTGGCGCGCGATCGCAGCTAGCGCACAAGACGTTCGTAACCGGTGGCTGACCGACGGCGCACAACACGATGATCATGCCCATCATGGACTGATGGCGAAGTTGATCTACTCCGCGATCGCGTCGTTGGACGGCTACATCGAGGATGCTGAGGGTCGATTCGACTGGGCGGCGCCAAGCGACGAGGTGCACGCGTTCGTGAACGAGCTCGAGCGGGCGGTTGGCACGTACCTCTACGGGCGCCGGATGTACGAGACGATGCTCTTCTGGGAGAAGCCGCCAAAGCTGCCTGAGCAGACACCAACCGTGCAGGAGTTCACGCAAATCTGGCAAGCAGCCGACAAGATCGTCTACTCCAAGACGCTACAGACGGCGACGAGCGCACGCACTCGGATCGAGCGAGAGTTCGACCCCGACGCCGTCCGCGAGTTGAAGGCGACCGCGCCCCGAGACCTCACGGTAGGCGGTGCCGAACTCGCGGCCCGCGCGATCGCGGGCGGGTTGGTCGATGAGTACCAGCTCTTCCTGGTGCCAGTCCTGGTCGGAGGCGGTAAGCGCGCCCTCCCCGCCGATCACCTTCACCTCAACCTCAAGCTACTCGACGAACGCCGCTTCCGCAACGGCACCGTTTACCTGCATTACCGCAGCGACAGCTGAGGCTGATCGACGGGATGCGCTGCGCGAGGCAGCCGGCTACATCCCGCTCTGCTCCAGCGAATCGACCCCTCTCTAGCAGAGAGAGGTCGATGACGTCTGTCTAGGCAACACCACCTGCCGATTGCAGGACCGTTGAGCCCTCTGTGGGACTGGAACCCACGGCCTCCTCCTTACCATCGAGCAACGAGACGGAACGTCGCGCAAAGCCGGGAAGCCGCGGGCACAAATGCCGCGCATGAAGAAGGAATCTCACTGAGATCAGTGAGCGTGCGTGCCTACCGGTGCCCGCGTTGGTGTTCCCCAGTGTTTCCCTTGTCGGTGGTGTGAGCTCCGGGTGCCTGGCCTGGACGCATCGGTATCCGCTCAACACGATCTCGAACGCTGCCCGCGGTCGTCGCGTGCGAGAACGCGTGGACTGTCGGTGATAAGTCCGCGCCGGCGCAAAGTGCCAAGGGTGGCATCGGATGTAGAGAATGTCACGAGCTTGACCTTGTTCTCCTGACGCGTAAGCCGGAACGAATTGGCCTCGCCCGGCCGGCGCCGGCCGTCGATCTCGACTTCGAAGCCCCCGTAGCCGACATGCACCTCGACGGTCAAGCGGGCGTCGGCCGGGACCACGAGCGGCGGGGCGCTCCCGCCGTGCATTGCCACCGGCGTGCAGACGAACGCGAGTGTATTGGCGGCCAGCAGCGGCCCACCGGCCGCCATCGAGTACGCACTCGAGCCGCCCGGGGTCGCGACCGCCAGACCGTCGCCGGCCAAACGGACATATAGCTCTCCGTCGACCGCGACCTCAACGATGATCTGCCCGGATCCGCGGCGGACGACCACGAAATCGTTCACGGCCCAGTCGTCTGGAGCGCCAGAGGCGCTTACGGCCAGGGCGGGCAGCGATCGGACCGTCCAATCGCCGGCCCCGAAGCGGTCGAGCGCCTCTGGGAGCTCCTCCCCCGAGACGGCGCTCAGCGCGCCGAGGCTGCCGCACGCGACGCCCAGAACGGGCGCGTCGCTCGCGGCCGCCGCGCGCAACGCCGAGAGCATCGTTCCGTCGCCGCCCAGCGCAACGACCAAATCGCCGGGCTCGACCTTCCCGAGCGGGGCTACCTCGCGCTGCACACGCTCGACCTCAAGTTGCACGACGTCGATGCCGTGCTGGCCGGCCCAGCGGCCTAGCGCCCTCAACGCCTCGTCCACCCGCCGCGTCGGGTGAACGACCACTGCAACGCGCCTCGTGCTCGTGGACAGCACTCAGCGAACCTAGTGGGGCCCCTCCGGGCGGGCGAAAGTGCGCCCGCTGAGCAGCCCCAGGTTGGAGGCGATGAAGGGGATCACGTAGGTCGTGCCGCTCTCGATCCTTGTGATCGCGATAGGGTCGCAATGCACGATCACGACTAGCTGGTTGGCCGTCGTGAGGACGATGGCCGCGACGAGCGCGATCCGCGCGGTCCGGCGGAGGTGCTCGCGGCGCAGGACGTGGGCGAGCGCGGCGCGCCAGCCGCGCTCGAACGCAGCGGATCCGGACGGTTCCTTCTCAAGCCGCATGTCACGTCGTGACGGAGGATCGATGCCATCTGCGCGCTCCACAGTCCACTGGCGGAGGAACGACGCCCTATGGCGTGCCCGTAGGCGAGCCGACAAGGGTGGTGTAGTCGCCGCCGAGCTGGTGCAGGACATCCTTCAGCTCCCCTTCGCTGACTGCCTCGCGGAGCACCGTGAAGACGGCGCCAACCGCCTGCGGGCCCTGTTCATTACTAAGCGGAACGACACAGGCAACCCGTCGCAAGAATTCGCTCGGTGGAAAGCGTTGCGCCTTCCATTTGTGGCGCAGACAAACACCGATCGCTTCCGGCAGCTGCGCCGCAAGGTCGTCCGCCTCGCCGGGATCGATGCGCGTGCCGAGGTTGAGAAGTGTCGCCCGCACGACGCGTTCAGCGATCCCTTTGTCGACGCCGCTAAGCTCGGCGACGCGCTTCACGAACGTCGGTGAGTCCATCGCGTCTCTCTGTTCGCGCGAACGTCGATCAGCCAGCGCATATCCCCAGCCTGTCATCGCGCTCGTTGGCCGAGGGGATTTCGGTGTGCAAAAGGGATAGCCGCAGTACCCGAGCACCCAGCAAGGGAATGACGCCGTGCCCAGAGAGGTCTCGCGATCTCCGACTGAGAAGAGCGGGGAACGTACGTCTGCGCTCTGCACTTCGCGGTAGCCACAAGCGTCCTGGCGCCCGGCAGATTGATCTCGACCGCCTGCGTTGCTCGAACGCGGACGACGAGAAAGGAGTGGCAGATGTCCTTGAGTAATCCTGTTCTGACGGGTCCCGGCGGAGGTCGTACCGTCGAGTCCGGCCACGGCTCGAGCGCCGAACTGAAGATCGCCGGCGAGCAGTCCGGTGAGGAGTGGGCTGTCGTCGAATGGTGCATCCGCGCGGGGGACGAGCCACCGATCCACACGCACACGCGCGAGGACGAGACGATCTACGTTCTCGACGGCGCGATTACGGCATTCGTGGCTGATCAGCGAATCGAGGTCGAAGCCGGCTCATACGCTGCGCTTCCGAAGAACGTGCCGCACGGCCTGAGCGTTCGTGGCGAGGAGGCGCGCCTGCTCGTTACCCTCGAGCCCGCCGGGGCGGAATATCTCTTCGTGCCGCGCGACGAGAACGACGCCGATCCGAGCCGCTTCGGCATCGTCCTCAACGGCGCAGCCCCGACGGGCTGACGTCGAAACTCGTCTGACGAATGGAAATCTGCACACGCCGCCCAGCACACCGCCGCCCCGGTGCGGGCGGCGGCGAGCTCGATTGGTCGTAGCGGGTGCAGCTCGCGGCCCGGTTCGAGAATCAGAGCGGCAACAACGTGTGGGGTTCGGAAAGTCGATCAAGCCACGTAGCTGTACGAGCGGCCCCGCACGAAAAGGCGAGAACTCGATGAAGGAAGGTGGCGGTTGAAGGCGATTGTGGTGACGGATCACGCCGCGGGAACGGCCGGGATGAGGCTCGTGGAGCGGCCGGAGCCGGATGCGGCGAGGCTCGCCAGCCTCGAGGGCGCGAACTACGGCGATGTCGTCGTTGAAGTTCATGCGTCGGGATTCACCGGGAATGAGCTGGAGTGGCCCTCGACCTGGATCGATCGCCTCGGACGTGACCGGACGCCTTCGATTCCCGGGCACGAGGTGGCGGGAGTGGTCACCTCCCTCAGCTATGGAGCGACGGGGCTGTCGGTGGGACAACGGGTGTTCGGCCTCACGGACTGGACTCGCGACGGCACCCTTGCGGAATACACAGTCGTCGAGGCACGCAACCTCGCGCCGCTGCCGGGTGACGTCGACTTCACGGTGGGCGCAGGCGTCGCGATGACGGGCCTGACCGCGTGGCAAGGTCTGTTCGAGCACGGCCGCCTTCAGGCCGGCCAGAGCGTCCTCGTGCACGGCGCTGCCGGCGCAGTCGGCTCGATGGCAGCCCAGCTCGCACGAGAGGCCGGCGCACACGTCATCGGCACCGGGCGCGCCGCGGGCCGGCAGACGGCACTCGACTTCGGCGCGCACGAGTTCGTCGACCTCGACAAAGAGACCGTGGAAGACGTCGGCGGAGTCGACCTGGTTTTCGACCTCATCGGCGGCGACATCCAGAAACGGTCCGCGGGCGTGGTTCGAGCTGGAGGAACGCTGGTAACCGTCACCGGCCCGCCGGAGGCGTGGCCCGCGGACGGCCTGGCGATCGACTTCGTTGTCGTGTCCGATCGTGCCCAACTGGGTGAGATCGCCCAGCGGGTCCGGGACGGACGGCTGCGGACGAACATCGGGAAGCTCTCGACCCTCGACGATGCCGTCGCCGCCTTCAACCCGACCGAGCGGATCCGGGGGAAGACGATCATCCGCGTTCGTCCATGAGGACTCGGGCAGGGCGAGTCGTTCCGCGGGCCCCGGCTGGATTTCAAGGATGACCCCGATCTCGCATGGCTTCGGCGGGCGCTGCCGCGACGAAGTCGATCCGTCGCGGATCCAATAGACGTGCAGGTGCAAAGGCCGCCCACGAACGGAAACTCGAACTAACCCCGAAAGAGGTGGCGACATGTCGAGCACTGAAGAGCGACTAATCGAGCATCGTGTTCGAGCGGCGACCTGGAACACGACGCGCGGCGCGTCAGCGACTGGGCCGAGGGTGGCCGCGCACGCCTATCCCGTTCAGGTGGAGGGTGAACTCTTGCCGGGCGTGAGCTCTTGGCTCTGGCTGGTCAAGTGGTTGCTCGTGATCCCACACGTGATCTGCCTGGCGATCCTCTGGGTTGCCTTCCTCGTACTGACGGCAATCGCGTTCGTCGCGGTTCTCTTCACCGGCCGGTACCCCCGCCCGATCTTCGACTTCAACGTCGGCGTACTCCGCTGGACCTGGCGCGTCGCCTTCTACGGGCCCACATACGCCACCGATCGCTATCCGCCGTTCGCGCTCGCCGATGTACCCGACTATCCCGCGAGGCTTCACATTGCCTACCCAACGCGGCACCGAAAAGGCCTCACGCTGCTCGGCTGGTGGCTGGCCGGAAGCCCCCACTACTTGCTCGCCGTCGTCCTTGCCATCGGGAGCGCCTTTGGCTGGCCCGGAGCAGAGTGGAACGCCGTAATGGGTGCCAATCGCTGGGTCATCACCGTCGCCGCGTGCGCAGCGCTGCTGACGGACGAGTGCCCACCCCTACGCCTCGACGCTGGTGACCTCGAGCCAGCTCGCGATCGGATGACCTCCGAGGACTACTGATCGGAGCAGTCGGAGGTCGCCACAACCGCTCCATTGTCCGTTCGCGCTGCTCGCGAAGGCCGTGCTCGGGTGGCCGAGACGGATCGCGCGGCACGCTAGTCCTCCCCAAAACCTGTGCCCCAGGGGTTTGGCCCGCCACAAGGGCGAGCCGATTTTCGCTCTTTCCAGCGACTTTCGATCATCCGGTCGCGGGCCAGACCATCGAGGCCCTCCGTTGCACGGAGGTGCTCCGTCGATTCGAATCACGCGTCGATTTGCAGGGAGTTTTTGAGGTGTGGCCGACTCGAACCGTGAGCCCCTCCTTGCTCGGGAGGGACTTCCGCAATCATCAAAAGCGGCTGATTTGCAGGTACTTAAGCCCTCTCCCGGACTCGAACCGGGGACCCCCTCCTTACCATGGAGGTGCTCTACCAACTGAGCTAAGAGGGCAGCGGGGCCATCGTAGCCGTTCGCCGTGTCGCCTTCGGGGTTTCGACGGATCCGATCGTGGTAACCAGAGAGATGGTGTTGCGGAAGCTCCTCTGGACGGGTCTCTACGCGGGAATCGCGGCCGGCGCGACCGTCGTCGCCCGCACGCTCGCGGCGCGCATCTGGCGTGTTGCGACCGGCGAAGAGCCCCCGGTGAAGAAGTGACCGGCGACGCCATTCTCGAGCGGGGAGCCGAGCGCCTCCAGGAGCTTTCGGACCGCGCCGCCGAGACCGGCGGTCCCGCGGCGAAACTCGCGGAGCCGCTCGCCGAGGACGCAGTACTGTTGCGGCGTATGAAGCCGAGCCTCATCGCAGCTCGCCTCAGGGGCGAGGCGCCGACAGATCTCGAGCCTGGGTCCGGAGCCGTCGTCGCTCCGCCGGCCCCGAGGGCGAACCGCGGCACCAGGCGCGGGCCGAGCCCGCTGCTCGTGATCGGTGCGGCGCTCGTCGCAGGCGTCGTCCTCGCGAAGGTGCTCGACTGGAGAAGCCATGCCCACCCAAGAGGCTGAGCACGGTGTCGGCTCGGCGGCCAAGCAGGTCGCCGAGCACGCGAGCACGCTTGCCCGTCTCGAGCTCGAGCTCGCGCTCCTCGAGGTCAAGCTCAAGGTCGCTGCCCTCGGCGTGGGCATCGGCATGTCGGTCGCAGCAGGGGTCTTCGGGCTCTTCGCGCTCGGCTTCGGGCTCGCAGCCGCCGCAGCCGCGCTCGCGCTCGTCGTCCCGATGTGGGCCGCGCTCCTGATCGTCTTCGGGGCGCTCGCCCTTCTCTCCGTGATTCTCCTGCTCGCCGGCCTCGGCGCCATCAAGAAAGGTGCGCCGCCGGTGCCGGAGCAAGCGATTCGAGAAGCAAAGCTGACGACGGATGCGATTCGCAATGGCCGAAGCTGACGATCGTTCGACAGAAGACGTCCGCCGGGACATCGCGACCGAGCGCGACCAGCTCGCGGGAGCCGTCGACGATCTCCGCGCCGGCATCGGTGAGGCGGCTGATCTCCACGGGAAGCTTCCGCTCATCGCCGCGAGCGCACTCGGGGCAGGCTTCGTCCTCGCGGGTGGAGTGGGGGCGACGATGCGCTTCGTCGCGCGGCGCGGACGCGAAGGGCGCGAGCGCGTGAGGATCGGCCGCTTCTCCGTCCTGGACAGATCCTAACCGGCCCGAGGTAGGGGTCTGAGCGGGGCGGGGGCCGCCCCGCCCCGCGTTGTTTTCTCGTTAGCTCTGGCTCGTGGGCGTGGGCGTGCCTGGCGTGTGTAGGAGGTTCTCGACCTCGCGGACGCCCTGGATCTTCCGGGCCGACTTGCCGAGCGCCTCGACGAGGCTCTCGTCGGCGACCTGGCCGCGGAGATAGACGACGCCGTTCTCTGCGTTGACGTTGACGTCACCCCTTCGGGACGTCGGCGTCGCGGAAGAGCTCCGTCTCGACCTTGTGGGCGAGCGTCGCGTCGTCGGACTGCTCCTTCGTCTCCTCCTTGAGGTGCACGGCCTTCTGCGTCACACCGTAGGCCTGCGTCTTGGCTGCCTGTCCGGCTCGGCCGGCCTGGCGGCCGGTGCGGTGGAAGAAGGCGAGGACGCGGTCGCGGGTCCTGCTGCGACGGCGGTTTCCCGTCTCGGGATCGAAGAAATACGCAAGCGCCGCACCCATTGCGGCGCCAAGAGTGAATAGTCGCTTCATCAGTCCCCCTCGGTTGCTCTCGAACGTCTACCCGGGTGCGGGTCGGACAAACGAGGGGTCAGGGCTGTTCGACGATCGTGACCTCCCCGTCGACGTCGACGGGACGTTCGCCGTTCATGATCGGATGGCCGGTGACGATCGCGTAGCGCTTGTCCGTCGCGCGCACGTCGCGGAACTCCTCGATCGAGAGCTGCACGGTGCTCCGACAGTCGGGGTCGAGGCACTCGCAGAGGAAGGGGATCGGGCGCGCGTCGTCGATCACGTCCCCGACGGCGGCAAGGAGCCGCTCGTTTGCCCGTCGGAAGACGTCCTGGTTCGCGCGCCGTGCACGTCCCGCGTACATGCGTTGCAGCTACCCGAGCCCGGTGGTTTGAATCGCGGGTGAGTGACGTCCGGTACACCCGCGGATACCAACCGAGCCGCTGAGGAGCTAGGCTAGGTTTGGTTGCCTACAGGGGGTGGAACCGATGACGCTGGGGGTCTCACGTAACGTCGTCGCAACCGCGGAGAGCATGCTCGCGGATGCCTATGAGCTGGTCCTGAACGGGTGGTGCCAGGGGTCGACAGCGCAGGACGCCGAAGGACGAAGCATCGAGCCTTCGAGCGCCTTCGCCCGGCGCTGGTCTGCGCCCGGCGCGCTCGAGCGCGTCTGGCGCCGAACGGCCGACGGGGGAGAAGAGGTCCTGGAGGCCTACGAGCGGGCGTCGCTCGCGTTGAGCGCCGCGGTTGGAGACGTGCCGCAGAAATGGAACGACGCAGCCGGCCGGCGCCTGGACGAGGTCCTGGACGCACTCGCGGTCGCGGCCGACAAGCTTCGTCCGGCAGTCCGCTCGCCGCTCGAGCCGATCGAGGACTTCGTCGAAGAGACGCATCGCGGGGACGGCCCCGCACGCTTCTTCTCGGGCTAGCCCCCGCCCGCCTTCCGCGCTACGCTCAGCCCCGAAAGGAGCCTCATGCCCGAGTGCCGCCGCTGCGTCGAAAAGATCGACCGCGCGTTTCGCTACTGCCCCTGGTGCGGCGCTCCCCTGCGGATGAAGGTCACCGAGCTCTTCGGAGGCGCCGAGGGCAAGGCGCTTCGGGTCTCCCGCTACTTCGGCGACGAGGGCCAGGAGTCCCACGTGCGCGTGAGCGTCTGGAGCGAGGCACTCGGGCGGCACCTGCGCGCCGAGGCGGCGGTCTCCCTCGACGAGCACGAGGCGGAGCGGCTCGCGCGATTCCTCGCCGAGGTCCCGGCTCCGGACGAGGCACAAACGTTGTAGTCACGGTTGGCCTTCTCCCGCGGCTGCGCTACTCTCGGGCGCCTCAGGGACTGTTTTTTTAGGGAGAGGAGAACGAATGCGAAGAAGCATGCTGCGGCGTTGGCACGGCCGGACCGGCCTCGCCGCCCTGCTCGTGGTCGTCGCGGCCGTATTCGCGGCCACTGCGAACGCGGGACGGGCGAGTGTCCTCACGGGGGCGTCGTATCTCGCCGTCCTGCGGTGTCGGAACGAGCTTCCTCGACTCGCTTGCCGCGCAGGGCAGCGGTGCCCGCGGTGCAGGCCGCGAGCCCAACCTCAAACAGGTGCTCGAGGAGGTTCCGGCCGGCCAGGAGCCGTCGACCGCGAACTTCGAGGCCACGATTCCGGTCTACATCCATGTCATCCGGACGGGCACCGCGGTGGCGCAGGGCAACGTGCCGAATGCCTGGATCAACGACCAGATCGACGCGCTCAACCTGAGCTACGCCGGCTTCTACGGCGGCGCCGACACCGGCTTCCGCTTCGAGCTCGCCGGAGTCGATCGCACGACGAACGCCCGCTGGTTCAACATGACGCCGGGCGGCGAGGACGAGTACAAGGCGAAGCGCGCGCTTCGCCGCGGCGGCGCCGATGCGCTGAACATCTACACGGTCGACGGCGGCAAGTATCTCGGCTGGGCGTACTTCCCGTCGGGATACGCGTCGCGGCCGCACGTCGACGGCGTCATCATCGCGTTCGGCTCGATGCCGGGCAGCACGATTCCCGGCTTCGGCAACTACAACCTGGGCTTCACCGCCACGCACGAGGCCGGCCACTGGCTCGGCCTGTACCACACGTTCCAGGGCGGCTGTAACGCCAAGGGCGACTACGTCTCCGACACGCCGGCCGAGAAGGGGCCTGCGTTCGGGTGCCAGGTCGGCCGCGACACCTGCCTCGAGGCCGGGCTGGATCCGATCCACAACTTCATGGACTACTCGGACGATCCCTGCTACTTCGAGTTCACCGCCGGCCAGGCCGAGCGCATGCAGGAGCAGTACCTCTTCTTCCGCGCCTAGCGGATGCGACTAGCGGTAAGCGGGCCGGCCTGAGAGCCGGCCCGCTTCGCATCTGGCTACGAGCAGTTCTGCGTCCCGGCCTGGAAGACGAGGTTCACGGCTCCCCCGTGGAGCCTGATCGTCGAGCCGCTGGGCGATTGCCACTGGAGGTCGAAGCGGTGGTCGTCGTCTGCCTCGAACGGCCCCGTGTTCGCCACGAACGTGTACGTCACGGACTCCTTGCCGTGCGGGACGAAGCGGACGATGCCCGGCTTCATCGGCGCTTCCGGCACGCCGTCGATGACGGCGCGGAAGCGCACGGGCCCACCGCTCACGGTCAGCGTCGCCGTCTCGGTGACTTCCCGCACGGTGCAGCGGGTGATGCCGAGGCCGGGGACGTTGTGCCATCGGGTTCCCGAGATCGAGCCTCCGCTCGTCGTCCACTTGGCCGACTGGCGTTCGGCGGCTCCGTTGAAGTTGTGGTTCGCCGCAAAGACCGCGACCGGCGCGGCCACGATCAGGAGCGAGACGCCGAGGAGCAGAAACAGTCGGCGTCTCGCGCGAATCAGTCGCATCACGAGTCTCCTTCCGTCGGTCTGGTGTCGGGCGGCCCCTCTAGCCAAGCACCTCGAGCCGCCCGACTCAACAGTCCCGACAGGCGACGCTCCTCGCCGCTTAGATCGTCAGAGCGCCGCGGCAGGTCTGGCCCGTCGCGAGCGCCCGCGCCTTGGCGACGATCTTGTCGCTTCCGGCCTTGTCGTCGAGGAGACGGTGCACTGTGAAGGAGCCGCTCGGCGCCTTCGTCGTCCGGATTCCGTCGAAGCGCTTGACGCCGTTCTGGCGGATGACGACCTTCCAGCGCTTGCCGACGCGATTCTGGTCGACCTCGAACTCGGTCTCGATCGCGCCGTTGTCGTGCTTCGCCTTGAGCTTCCACGTGGCCGCGCCGCTGCAGGAACCGTTCCTGATGACCGCGTCGCTGCCCTTCGCCGGTGCGCTTGCGGCGCCCAGGAGGGCGGCCAGCGCTGCGATGGCGACCGCGACGCCGAGGATCGTTGCCTTGATCATGATGTTTTCTCCTGTTCGAGGTTTGCACCACGACGCTACGCCAGGGCGTTCAAGACGCGGGCTTAGGCCCGGTAAGGGTTGACCAGCACCCGGTTAGGAATCGGGAAAGCCGCTCGTCAGCGCTGGATGTTGAACCAGGTCCCGCCGGGGCCCGTGTAGCTGAAGCCCTCGCCCCAGGTGGCGACCGTCTTGCCGGTGTTCGTCACAGCGATCTCACCGTAATCCCCATAGACCTCGCCGAAGCCGTTGGCGCCGATGTACCCGGCCGCGCCGGCGGGGGCGTCGCTGATCTTCACCGGGGATGACCAGCTCGCGCCTCCGTTCGACGAGCTCCGGTACCAGACGTTCCAGGCGTCGGGGTTGTCCCCGTCGGCCGTCTGCATGTACCAGATGCGGACGTTGCCGCCGCCCGAAGAGGCGAGGCGCGGCTGGGTGGCATTCTCGCCCGCGACGGAGAGCGGCACACCGACGCTCCAGCTGCGGCCCCCATTCGTCGAGGCCGAGACGTAGACGCGCTGCGGGCCTGCGTCCGTCGTCGGGCCTTCGTAGGCGAAGACGAGATGGCCGGGCGCGTCGCCCACTACGGAGGTCTGGCCTGTGTAGAAGTCGGGGCCGCAGCCATCGGCGACGCAGTTCTCCCCGAGCGGCACCTTCGCGACGATGACGTTCTCCCACGTCTTGCCCTTGTCGCGCGAGATGACCGCGTGGTGCCAGACCGCGCCGCTCACTTTCGTGAGACCGGAGTAGACGAGGCTCGACTCCGAGAAGATGACCGTGCCGTCGCCGAGCACGCGCGCGTCGTAGGCGTAGTAGTAGCGCTTGTCGTCGCTCAGCTTCTTCTGCGTCCACGTCTCGCCGAAGTCGTGCGAGATGCCGACGTAGAGGTCGCCGCCCTGGGGCCCGTTCCAGGAGACGTAGACGTCCTTTCCGGACGCGCTCATGGTGATCTCCGGCTTGTCCGTCCAGGAGACATTGCCGTAGACGTGCACCGGGTCCGACCACGTCTGGCCGTGGTCGGTCGACTTCATGAAGACGGTCGAGAAGCCGTTGTGGCGGTCGGCGTTCAGGAAGGCGGCGTAGACGGCGCCCGAATTCGGGACGACCTCGATCGTCGGGTCGTACTGCGCCTTCGAGCGCAAGCACGCGCAGAGCGGAACCTGGTCGCTCCAGGTGGCTCCGTTGTCCTTCGAGATCATCAGGGCATGGAACGGGCTCGGGCAATGTGTCCCGCATTCCCGCGTCCCGTAGCGGGTCGTGAGGAGGTAGATGTACGGAGCCTTCGGATCGGTGGCCACGGCGGGCTCCCAGTCGTCCCAGGTCGAGCTCATCACCTGCGACCCGACCCAGCCGGGAGCGGGACTCGTCGTCGCGGCGACCTTCTGGCCGAAGTCGCCGTTGGCCCTCGCTTCGGCGAACGCCTCGAGGCGCTGCTCCGTGACCTCGGCCTCTTCCTGGGCTTCGGCGGCACCGCCACGGCCCGCTTCGCCCTCGACCTCGCCGTCGAACCCTCCCTCGGGCTCGGCGCGCTCGCCGGTGTCGACGTGCGCCACCGGGACGGCTGCGCGGTTTCCGTCGTCGGAGCGGCTCGGGCGGAGAATCACCGCAAGGAGGATGGCCAAGCCGATGCCAAGCCCTGCGATCACGTAACGGCGCGGAATCATCGACATCCCCCTACGAGCGCTCTCCCGGAACCGCAGGATCGTACGACTCGGCCCCGATGCCGTCAAACCGCTAGCGTCCGGATGTCATGGGCGGCTTCACGGCGATTCATCTCGAGGAGATCGAGGAGATCACCGACGGGCGCTGCCCGTGGCGGCCGGTGCGGCACCACCTCGGCATCACCTCCTTCGGCATCAACGCCTGGACAGCGCGCGAGGCCGGTGACCGGCTCATCAACGAGCACGACGAGGCCGACACCGAGGACCAGCAGGAGGAGCTCTACTTCGTCCAGGATGGGCGCGCTCGGTTCGAGCTGGACGGCGAGTCGGTCGCGGCGCCCGCCGGCACATTCGTCCACGTGCAGCCTGGGGTGAAGCGGACGGCGTTCGCGGAGGAGCCGGGGACGACGGTGCTTGCCATGGGCTCGACGCTCGGCAAGCCGTACGTGCCCGTGGGCTGGGAGATCTGGGCGCAGATCAATCCGCTCTACGAGGCTGGGCAGTACGCAGAGGCTGCGGACCGTGCGCTCGAGGTCCTCGAGGCGCATCCCGAGTACGTGGCGCCGCTCTACAACCTCGCGTGCTGCGAGAGCCTGGCCGGCAGGCCCGCGGACGCAATCGAGCACCTTCGCCGGGCGATCGAGGCGTGGGAGCCCTTCCGTGAGCTGGCCGCCAAGGACTCGGATTTCGACCCGATCCGCGACGAGCCCGGCTTCCAGGAGCTCGTCCACAACGGCCGCTAACGGATTACGGAGTTATCGGCATCCAGTCCAGCGATTCTTGGCCCCTCCGCCTATGGGTCGCGGTGGTCCCCGCGTGGGGGAAGGTCGGCAACGAATACCGGCCTCGAGATCCCATACAGAACGGGTGCTTCGGCGTCGTGCATGGACATGGTGACGAACGCCTCGCTCCCGTAGCTGTTGGGTGCGATCTTGATGGACTCCTCGATCGCGTCACGGAGGCTCTTGACCGGCATGGACCCCACCTACCTTTCTATCGTGGACCGACGCGGCACGCGCCAGCGTAATCTCGAGCGCACGCCTAGGCAACGGAACGCATGTAACGGCGGAGCAAGCTCCAGCGATATCCAGTGTGAGAGCCGGGCACGGACCGACCAGCCTGCGGCAAATGCTCGCCGGCCCTTTGCCATAGGGGGTGGCTAGCCCGGCTCTCGTTACTGTGTAGCACTCGGTCGGGTCTAGTGGATCGCCGAGAGGGAATTCCTCACAGTGGGTTAGGCTCCCGCACAAACTTCCAGCAGGGAGGAAACGTGGCGCGTAAGACCGTGGTTGTCAGCGATATGAGCGGCGAGCAGATTCAGGACGGTAAGGGTGCCAAGGTCCGAATCACCTTCGACGATGCTCGCAGCGGCTCCATCGAAATGGACGTTACGGCTGAGGAAGCGCGTGCTATGGGAGCAAAGGGCCGTCAGGTAGCTCGCAGAGGGCGAAGGCCTAAGTCGTCTTAGGCGCGTTCGGCGCGAGCGTGAGCGATGCCCGGCGTCTCGTCTCCCGGATGGTTGTCCACCCGATAGACGATTACCGGCCTGCCGTGGATGTGCGTTCCCGGCTTGTTGACCCGGAAGATTGCTCCCTCGTACAGCTTCTCGCCGGCATAGTGCATCGCATCTGTGTTGGCGTTCTCAGTTTCGATGAAGACGCGATAGGTGTACGTCACTAGCCCTCCATTTCGTCGACAAGGTGGAAGGCGTACAGGCTCACCGCGAACTCACCACAGGGCCGGAAGGACTCGAACCTTCAACCCCCGGTTTTGGAGACGGGCGGTTTTTGGCTTGGCTATGCGGGTTGGCGCGGCGACGCCACAGTCGGCGCCACAGTGAGTAGGTGAACCGGCGGCCGCGACCGGGTGCCTTCCTTCGCAGACGCTGGAGCATGGCGGAGCGAGGAAGGAGCTGTTCTTTGAGTGACGGTGTGATGACTGAGTCCCTGCCGGCCATGATTCATGTGGTGGAAGCACGCACATCCTTTGCGCTCGCGTTCTCGGCGCCCTTCGAGGCAACGGACGAGATCATGCGGTTCGAAGCGCTTTACAGGGAGACCTACGGATCGATCTACGCATACGCACGGCGCCGGCTCCCGCTGCGAGCCGACGATATTGTCGCCGAGACTTTCACGGTCGCCTGGCGCCGCCTCGAGGACGTGCCTGAAGACGCGCTTCCATGGCTGTACGGTGTCGCGCGGCGCGTCATCGCGGACAGCCTTCGCAGTTCGAAGCGTCAGGATGCCGTGGCCGAACGGCTCGCGGGCTTGTCTACACGAGAGCCGCCGGGTTCAGAAGAGGGGCACGGTGAGCTTCTAACTGCGCTCGCGCGGCTGTCGGAGAAGGATCGCGAGCTCCTCCTTCTCGTCTATTGGGAGGATCTGGAGCCCCGTCGCGCAGCGCGGGCGCTTGGTTGCTCGCCGGCGACGGTCGCCACGCGACTCTGGCGCGCGCACGGGCGGCTTCGAAAAGAACTCGAGCGAGCGGGAGGAGAAAGACGATGAGCTCTGAGCTGGTCCAGCGCTTGTATGACGCGAATCCGGTTCCTGGGAACGAGCCAGTCCTCCAAGACGAGGCTTTGCTGGCGCGTATCGTTGCGACACCACGTCACCGCAACGACCGATCGAGCGGACGCGCAGGCAGCCGTCGGATCCTTGTGCTTCTCGCTGGGGCCCTGATCCTGATCGGCGCGCTCACCGCGGCAGCCTTCACGGTTGCGCCGCGGTATTTCGGCTCCGACGACGAAGAGCCGACTCCGGCCGCGGTTCTTGCGGAGATTCGGCGACTGGCGAATGAGGATCAGCCTGGGGTTGACCTCAGGGACATTGACCCGGCTGGGCTCGTCCGCCTGGCCGCCTTCGACACTGGCGGCGGTCTCGCGAGCGTCTGGGCGGCACCGTTACTGGAGGGCACGGGTTTCTGCGACGTGAGCACGATCGGCTCCGAGCTCGATGGATGGGCATGCACGGCTGAGCGGGTGAGCGCGGCTGTCCCGTGGATGGGCTCCGGAAGCTCCGCGTGGGGGGACATCCGGGTGATTCTCGGTCGGTTTATGCCGCCCGCTGTCAGCGTCACTGTGCGCTTTGAGGACGGCACCATTCGCGAAGCGTCGACGCGAGGGCCCTGGTGGGTGCACGTCATGAGCGGGGACGAGACAGAACCCGGTCACCGCCCGGTCGAACTCAATGCGCTCGCTCAGGACGGATCGATGGTCGCCAACCAGCCGATCAACCTATCCCACTGAGTTAGCCGTCCAGATAGGCGTCGCGGCGGTCCCTGCTTACTAGGACCCGCCCAATGCTCGCGCCTTCATGAACATCTCACTAGCACGCGGGACGCAGATGCATCTCGATGCAAATCTGTCTCACGATTCGTGTACGTTGTACATATGTCGCGCAGCCGGCGCGGTCGTTGCAAGACTCAGAAGCCACGGAGGCATACGGGACTTTCGGCGCCTGGGACGGACGCTCTGCGAGTCGTTGTCCGCGAAGCGGCCTATGTCGAGCGGCTCGCGTACACGCGCACACAGGCCGCGACAGCGCTCGGGATCAGCCGGTCGACGTTTATCCGCCGTGTCCTGCCCTTCGTCGAGACAATTGAGACCGGCTGGGGGACGAGGCTCATCCCGGTCGACGAGCTCGAACGCTTCGTCGCGGAGCGGAGGCGACAGGCGCGAGCAACGCCTGGACCGCCCGCGAGACCCGGTCGCAGGACAGGTCTTCCCAGCGAGGTGATCGCCCGAGTTCGCCGGGAGCACGCCGAGGGCAGAAGTCTCGGCCAGATCGCACGCGGGTTGAACTTCGACGGCGTACCGACATCGCAGGGAGGTCGGCAGTGGTGGCCTTCGACCATTCGGGCGGTGCTTGCCGCTCAGCCTCGTTAGATCGGTCGATCGGACTGCCGGAAAAGCGTGGGCGGCTGATCTCCTAGCGAGGCCGTGGGGGCACGGGGACGTCGAGCTGCGCACAGATCGCGCGCACCAGCCCCGGCCCTATCTCGCGATGGCGAGGGACCGCCGTCGCCCGAGCGCCGTCGGCGCTTCTCCATTTCGTGTGCTTCCCGCCTTCGGCGACCTTGCGGGCACCGTAGGCGGTCAGGTGCCGCTCGAGATCGCGGCGCTTCACTCGGTGAACGTGAGCTCGAGCGGCTCGCTGCTGTCGGCGTCTGCGTCGTCGTCCGGGGCTAGCATGAGGCGGAGAGCGTCGATGACGTTCTCACGCGCTTCCTCCCGCGTTCGGCCCTGGCTAATTGCGCCGGGCACCTGGACGACGCGCGCGACGATCCACCCATCCTCGTCAGGCTCGTCGTAGGTGATCGTCAGCTGAAGCGTGTCGCTCATCGAGCACACCGTAGCTTGAGAGTGGGGGGCGAGCTAGTCACGCGGTGGCCGGGGCTCCGGCCACCGCGTCGGCGAGGTAGGCGTCCAGTCGCTCGGCCGCTTCGCTCTCGTTGCCGGGCATCAGGTGGCCGTAGCGGTCGAGCGTGATCGTCACGGACGAGTGGCCCATGTATGCGCTCAGCGCCTTCGCGTTCACGCCGGCGGCGATCATGAGCGAGGCGAAGGTGTGGCGGCACTCGTGCAGGCCGATCGGCTCGAGGCCGGCCCGAAGCCACGCGGCATTTGCGCGCTTGCGAACGTTCGAGGGCGTGAACGGCTGTGCGTAGCTCGTGCCGAACACGAGGCCGACGTGACGGCCCGAGCGGAGCTTGTGCTCGACGAGGTAGTCCCGGAGCACGGCGGGGATCGGGACGGTGCGCCGACCGGCGCGACTCTTCGGATCGACGGCACCTTCCTTGACGTCCCAGGAGCGTTCGACGTGAATGACGCCGGCCGCGAAGTCGACATCCTCCCACCGGAGCGCGAGCAGCTCGCCGCGGCGGAGGCCGGCGTACATCGCGGTTGCCCAGAGCGCCCGGTCGCGCTCGGGAAGAGCCACGAGGAGTTCGGCCGCCTCACCTGGCGAGGCGATGCGGTCACGAGCGCCTTCCATGGCCGGAAGCTCGAGCCCCGACGTCGGGTTCACGGCGACCTCGCCGCGGGCCACAGCGCGCCGGAAGATCGCCCGCAGGGGCATCAGCGTGTTTCGCACCGTGCTCGGATCGAGCCCGTCGGCACAGAGGCGGTCGGCGAAGTCCTGGAGGTCGACGCGGCGGATCTCCGAGAGACGCAGGCCGCCGAGGTCGGGCAGGACCCGCGCCACGAGCGCAGCCTCGTAGCCCCGGATCGCCGACGGCTTGTAGGCGTGCCCGCTCCGGTTGCGGATGGCGCCGGTCTTCACGCCCCCGAGCCACGCCTCGGCCGCGTCCCGCAGCGTGCCGGTCGAGCCCGCGCGCATCGTGCCTCGGCGCAGCGCCACTTGTGAGTCCGCCCGCCAGGCCTTCGCTTCCGCGAGGCTGGCGAACGTCTTGAAGAGCCGCTTGCCTTCACGCGCGCTCCAGACGCTCGCCTGGTACGTCGGGCGGCACCGACAAGCGCCGTCCGAGCGCGAAGGACAGAGCTTCGAGTGGCGGATGCGGATTCCGGCGCTCACGAGGACGACCGTAACGAGGTCATCGGACGGCGGCGCCACAGTCGCGCCACAGTCAGATCCGGATTTCACACCCCTTGAGCAGCCGCCGCCGGACGACCACAGTGTAAGAAAGAAAGTAAGAAAGCCCGCTATCCATGCGGGTTTCCGGCTTCGAGCGAGAAGCAGGGCCGGCAGGACTCGAACCTGCAACCCCCGGTTTTGGAGACCGGTGCTCTGCCAGTTGAGCTACGGCCCTTGGCGAAGCGCATGATACCGGGGTGCGACGGAGACCCCTCGGAGTGCTCTTCCTCTTTCTGGCCGTCGGCTTCGCGGCGGTCGCGATCTTCGCGGGCAGCGCGGGCGGGGGAGCCTGGGTGATCGCGGTCGCCTCCGGCGCGCTTGCGGTGTGGATCGGCGAGCTTGCGTACAGGGCGCTCCGCTAGGCACCGTATTCTTTCGCTGCGATGGCCGACCAGGCGACCGATACCCGTGTTCTCTGGCAGGAGTTCAAACGCACGGGCGACCGAGGGCTGCGCGACCGGCTGATCCTCACGTACGCGCCGCTCGTCAAGTACGTCGCCGGGCGGCTCGGTAGCGGGCTGCCCGCTCACGTGGACGAAGGCGACCTCGTCTCGTACGGGCTCCTCGGCCTGATCGGCGCGATCGAGCGGTTCGACCCCGCCCGCGACATCAAGTTCGAGACCTACGCGATCGCGCGCATCAAAGGCTCGATCATCGACGAGCTCCGCTCGATGGACTGGGTGCCACGCTCGGTGCGCGCCCGCGCGCGCGACATCGAGCGGGCGATCGCCGACCTCGAGTCGCGCCTGACGCGCGCTCCGACCGACGAGGAGATCGCAACGAAGCTCGGCATCACCGAGGAGGAGTTCCAGGATTCGCTCCTCGAGATCTCCCGCTCCTCGATCGCCGCCCTCGACGAGCTCTGGGCGAGCCCGGGCTCGAGCGGCGACGCCGTTGCGCTCATCGACACGATCGAGGACCCAACCGCAGTCGAACCGCAGTCGGCGATGGCGCATACCGAGGTGCGCGAGGCGCTCGGCGAGGCGATCTCGCGCCTGCCCGAGCGCGAGAAGCTCGTCGTCACGCTCTACTACTACGAGGAGCTGACCCTGCGGGAGATCGGCGAGGTGCTCGGCGTCACCGAGTCGCGCGTCTCCCAGCTGCACACGAAGGCGATCCTGCGCCTGAAGGCACGCCTCTCGTCCTCGATGGCGCGCCAAGTCCAGGACTAGTCGCCCGGACGCCATTCGTAGAGCGCGTCGGGCTCGCGCTCCTCGTTCCCCGAGCCATCGGTTAGATCGACGACGCGCATCCCGCGGTGCTCGTAGAACTCCCGCGCCTGCGTGTTTCGCTGGAAGACCCAGAGCCGGAAGCCGTCCGGGGCGAGCTTCTTGACGCGCTCGAAGAGCAGGCTGCCGGCGCCCCGGCCGTGGACCTCGGGGTAGACGTAGAGGTGGTAGAGGAAGCCGTCGCTCAGCGCGAAGAAGCCCACGACGCGGCGGCCGTCCTCGGCCACCCAGACCTCCTCATGGGCGAGCAGGACCTCCTCGATCCAGCGGCGGACCTCCTCCGGCGCGTGTGTGTCCGGTAGATAGGCCATCGACTCGCGCCGAGCCCGAAGATGGATATCCGTCAACGCGTCAGCGTCTTCGGGTCGCGCCCGGCGGATGGAGAAGGACACCGCGGGCTAGATCGCGATCTCCGCCGGCAGCTCGTGGGGCTCCTCTTCGGCCGGGAGCTCCGACCGCGCCCGCGCGTCGAAGTAGACGTACGACGTCACGAGCGCGACGAGCGGCATGGCGAGGGCGTAGACGACCCCTGCGAGGATGTTCATGAGCGCGAGCGGCGCGCCTGCGAGCAGGATCAGGAGCGCCCCGAGCAGGGGGCCGGCGAGCAATGCAAGAAGAGCCCCGACCCCCACGAGGGAGGCGACGCGGAGCCAGCGGCCGTGCACGAGCCGGCCGCTTCGCCGGAGCGACCCGAACGCGCCCTCGTCCTCGAGCACGATCGTCTGGGCGAGGAAGGACCAGCGCACTGCGAGCCAGACGGCGATCGGGATGAGAACACCTGTGGCCACGAGGCTGAGCCCTGCGACCACGGCCACGGCGACGGCGAGAAGGAGCGGCCAGACCTTCTCCAGGGTGAGGCGATAGGCGGTTAGCGGCCCGATCGGCTCCCCGGCGTCGATGCGAGCGAGCGCACAGGTCGTCGCGCCCTGCAGAAGCGCCAGACCGAAGAGCGCGAGGGTCGCCCCGATCGCGGTCACGAGGAGGAGGAGCGCGCCGGCGGACTCGCCCGACGCGTTCACCCCGAGCAGGCCGAAGCCGCCCAGCACCGCGGCCTGCACGAGCGAGACGATCATTCCGAGGGGGATGAAGAGGACCCCGAGGCCGAGGAAGAGCGGCGCACGTCGCGCGTACATGCGGGCGGAGGCCCTGAGGATCTGGCCCCAGCGACGGCGCCGCGCGACGCGGAGTGGGGCGACCGGGCGCCAGGCCGTCCTGGTGGCGACGAAGATGACGAGGGCGAGCACGACGACGATCGCGACCAGCACCGCCAGGGGGTTGCGCAGGAGCTGAACGAGCCCCCGGGAGCCCTGCTCGACTGCGCTGCAGAAGAAATCGGTCGCGTCCGTCCCGAAGAGGCCGCCCGCAGGCACCGCGTAGCTCCGCTCCCGCCAGCCGTCCGACCATTCGATCGGTTGCGTCCACTGGTCCTTGAGGTTCGGCCCGGTTGGACCGTTGAAGAAGGCCTTTTGCAGCTCGCCCCATCGTCCTTCGAACGTGATCCACGGAAACGCCGCCTCGGCGGCGCCGCGATCGCTCGGGATCGTCTTGACGACCGGCCGGATCTCCCGGTGCGGGCCTTCGGTGTCGTCGCAGCCGACGCCCGCCTCGGCCGAGCTCCCGAGGTAGAGGGCGTCGCCGAACTTGTTCGCGTGCGAGCCGGCCGCCGGGTAGACGACCGGATGCGTCCCGTCGACGAGCTCGAGCTTCTCGTCGCCCCACAGCGCGCTCTCCGCGCCCTCGTGCGAGCTGTACCCGACGACGACCGGCTTTCGCTCGAGCGCCGCGTGGGCGTCCAGGGCGTCGAAGTCGAGCTGGATCATCTCCCAGTCGCCCTCGTGGAGGTTGTTGAACTGGTTGAAGACGTAGAAGAACCAGTACTGCAGCGAAAGCCGCCCGGGGTGGCCCGGATCAGACACGACGTGGGCATAGACGGTCGGCGAGCTGCCTGCCGTCAGCCGGCGATTCCAGAGCTCGTAATCGCAACCCGGAGCGAGCGGGTTCCCCGGAAAGTCCAGGTGGTACTGGTACCGGTCGGCGAGATCGGCGGCGGACGGGGCGATGGCGACGAGGTCGGTCGTGTTCCAGGGGCCGCGGAGCGCGACCGTCCGATCACCGAAAAGGAGATCGACGTCGATCGGCTCGTACGGCTCACCGGGGCCACACTCGTCCTCCTGGGCGACGAGCCGAACGACGGGGGCGTAGCGGTCCGCGAGAGCCTGCTCGTCGGCGAGATCCGCGCTGGCCGCCGGGGGGAGGAGGAGCGCTGCCCCCGCGACGAGCACTGCCACCAGCCCGAGCCGCGCCGGCCGGGTTGCGGATGTCGCATTCACGGGCGGTGCATTCGACACGGACACCCTGAATCCCGCGCCGCGAAGCCGATACACTCGACCGTCCGTGGCTCCTTCGGAACCGGGGAAGATCCGTAACGTCGCTGTGGTCGGCCATCGGGGGACAGGCAAGACGTCCCTCGTCGAGGCCATGCTCTTCCAATCTGGCGCGACCAACCGGCTCGGCGCCGTCGAGCAGGGGACGACCGTCGCCGACTGGGACGAGGACGAGCAGAAGCGGCAGATGTCGCTCGCCGCTGCGGTCTGCCATGCGGAGTGGCAGGACCGCAAGCTGAACCTGATCGACGCGCCCGGCGACCCCGGCTTCCAGGCCGACGCGATCGCCGCACTCCGCGTCGTCGAGGGCGCTCTCTTCGTCCTGAACGGGGTGAACGGGGTGGAGGTGCAGACGACGAGGCTCTGGGACCGCTCCGAGCAGCTCGGCCTCTCCCGCGTCCTCTTCGTCAACATGCTCGACCGCGAGCGCGCCGACTTCTTCGCGGTGCTCGACCAGGTCCGCGAGCAGTTCTCCAAGAAGTGCGTGGCCGTGCAGATCCCGATCGGGCACGAGCACGAGCTCACGGGCATCGTCGACCTCTTCCACATGCGCGCATACATGTCTCCGGAGGGCGGGCGCGAGGGCGACCCGGTCGGCATCCCGGAGGAGATCGCGGCGCAGGCCGCTTCCTACCGGGAGCAGCTCGTCGACGCGGTCGTCGAGACCGACGAGGCGCTCATGGAGCGCTATCTCGAGGAGGGCGAGGTCTCGGGCGAGGAGCTCGCCGCAGCGCTGAAGAACGCGGTCTCGAACGACGACCTCTTCCCGGTCCTCTGCGGCTCGGCGACGAAGAACCTCGGTACGACCGGCCTCCTCGACCTGCTCGTCGAGGGCGTGCCCTCGCCCGCCAAGAAGCCGCTCGACCTCGGTATCGAGGCGAACGGCGCCGCGGCCTTCGTCTGGAAGACGGTCGCCGACCCGTTCGCCGGGCGCATCAACGTCTTCCGCGTCCTCTCGGGCTCGGTTGGCTCCGACTCGAACCTCGTCAACCCGCGCACGAAGGGCAAGGAGCGTTTCGGTCAGCTCCTCCTTCTCCAGGGGAAGGAGCACGCGCCTGCAGACGTCCTCCAGGCCGGCGACATCGGCGCCGTGGCGAAGCTGAAGGACGTCATGACCGGTGACCTTCTGCTCGAGAAGGACGACGCGTCCGAGGCACCCGGACTCGACTTCCCGCAGCCGGTGATGAGCTTCGCGATCGCGCCGAAGGCGAAGGGCGACGAGGAGAAGATGGCGACCGCGCTCCGGCGCCTCGCCGAAGAGGATCCGACTCTCGTCCTTCGCCGCGACGACCAGACCGGGGAGCAGCTCCTCGCCGGCCTCTCGCAGATGCACGTCGAGGTCGCGGTCGACCGGCTCCACCGGCGCTTCAGCGTCGACGTCGACCTCCACCCGCCGCGCGTGCCGTACCTGGAGACCATCCGCAAGGAATCGCGTGCGCAGGGGCGCTACAAGAAGCAAACCGGTGGCCGCGGCCAGTTCGGCGATTGCCACATCGTCCTCGAGCCGCTCGCCGGGCACGAGGGATACGAGTTCGTGGACAAGATCGTCGGCGGCGTCATCCCGCAGAGCTTCCGGCCCGCGGTCGACAAGGGGATCCAGGAGGCGATGAGCCGTGGTGAGCTCGCCGGCGCGCCGGTGCAGGGTGTCCGCGTCGTGCTCGTGGACGGCTCGTACCACAACGTGGATTCCTCCGAGATGGCGTTCAAGATCGCCGGCTCGATGGCGTTCAAGGCCGCCTATGAGAAGGCGGACCCGGTGCTCCTCGAGCCGATCATGTCCCTCGAGGCAACCGTGCCCGACGATGCCGTGGGTGCTGTCAACGGCGACCTCAACTCGCGCCGCGGGCGGCTGCACGGGATGGAGCCGCGCGGCGGCATGACGACCATCATGGCCGAGGTGCCGATGGCGGAGGTGCTCACCTACTCGCAGTCCCTCACCTCGCTCACCGGCGGGCGCGGCGACTACGCGCTCGGCTTCCTCCGCTACGAGGAAGTGCCCACACACATCGCGCAGAAGATCATCGAGACCGCCCAAAAAGAGCGCGAGGAGGCGAAGGCATCCTGATCGTCCGGAGACAGGACGTGTACCGCCAGTGCGCGGTCTGCCACCGCACGCTCCTGATGGGGGAGCGCTCCTTCCGCTTCACGCCGGGCGGGGAGGACTGGGTGGACGTCTGCGCGCTCTGCACCGACCAGGCGGACGAGCACGGCTGGATCAAGGAGGGCAGCCCGACGACGCCGCTCGTGCCCGACACCGCGCGGCGGCGCAGGCGCTTCCCGGGCCTCGGGCTCATCGAGCAGCACCGCAAGGTCGAGGCCGAGTCGGTCATGCCGGAGCCCATGCTGCGGCGGCTCTCGACGACCGAGCAGGCGATGGTCGAAGCTGCCGAGCTCTTCAACGACAGCGCCTACCGGCGGACGATCGCCGGGATTGCGAAGAGCCTCGGAGAGGCCCGCGTCAGCTTCCTGCCGCTCTCCGGTGTGAACCCGGAGGTGGTCGTCACGGTCGCCTGGGACATCTCCTGGTACCAGTACCGCGTCGTCTTCGAGTCGGGCCAGCCGGTGCGCCTCGCGGAGCGCGGCTACGAGCTCGACGAGCTCGACGACCGCTTCAAGGACTGGAACGGCCACCTGGGGCCGGACGGCCGGCTGACGCCGGACATCCCCAGGCTCTAGAGCAAGGCCGAAACCGCCACTACACTCCGGCCAGATGATCTATTGCGTCATCCCGCCCGAGCTCAAGGACGAGCTCTTCGACAGGCTCGTCGACTACTACAAGGACAACCCGAACGTCGAGGTCATCGTCGACCGGCGCTCGGGGCCCGACCGCCGGCAGGGGCCGCCGAGCGCGGAGATGAAGGAGCGCCGGCAGACGCGCGACCGCCGCCGCGGACGCATCCCGGGGACGTTTCCCTCCACCGACGTCTCGGGCGAGTAGCAGGTCTTCACCCGAGGCCGCCTGCGTAGAATCGCTCTCCGACACGACCAAAAGGGGAGCGATGGCGACGACGGGCGCAAAGACGTACAGGAACTACATCGGCGGCGAGTGGGTCGACGCCACGAGCGGCGAGACCTTCGAGTCGACCAATCCGGCGACGGGCGAGCTCGTCGGGGTCTTCCCGAAGTCCACGGTCGAGGACACCGACCGGGCGGTGGAGGCCGCGAAGGCCGCCTACGACAGCTGGCGCCTCGTGCCGGCGCCGAAGCGCGCCGAGATTCTCTTCCGGGTCGCGCAGTCGTTCGTCGCGCACAAGGACGAGCTGACCGAACTCATGGTCCAGGAAATGGGAAAGGTGCGCGCCGAGGCGGGCGGCGACGTCCAGGAAGCCATCGACATGACGTACTACATGGCCGGCGAGGGCCGGCGCATGTTCGGTCAGACGACGCCGTCGGAGATGCCGGACAAGTTCCAGATGAGCGTGCGCCTGCCGGTGGGCGTGGTCGGCGCCATCACGCCGTGGAACTTCCCGATCGCGATCCCGAGCTGGAAGATCGCGCCCGCGCTCGTCTGCGGCGACACCGTCGTCTTCAAGCCGGCGACCGACACGCCTGCGCTCGCCGAGCGCTTCGTCGAGATCTTCGAAGAGGCGGGGCTTCCGCCGGGCGTCCTCAACATCGTCCACGGCGGCGGCAGCACCGTGGGCGAGCGGCTCGTCAAGCACCCCGACGTGCCGCTCATCTCGCTCACGGGCTCCCGTGAGGTCGGGGTCAAGACCGCCGAGAACGGCGCTCCCTTCCTGAAGCACATACACCTCGAGCTCGGCGGAAAGAACGCGATCATCGTCATGGACGACGCCGACGTCGACCTCGCCGTCGACGGGATTCTCTGGTCGGCGTTCGGGACCTCGGGCCAGCGCTGCACCGCCGCGAGCCGCGTCATCGTCGGCTCGAAGGTCTACGAGCCGCTGCAGTCGAAGCTCGTCGAGCGCACGGAGCAGCTCAAGCTCGGCTACGGGCTCGACGAGGACGTGGACGTCGGTCCGGTCATCAACCGCTCGGCGCTCGAGAAGATCCACTCCTACACCGAGATCGGCCAGGGCGAGGGCGCAAAGCTCCTCACCGGCGGCGAGATCGCGAGCGAGAACGGGCTCGACAAGGGCTTCTTCTACAGGCCGACGATCTTCGGCGACGTCGATCCCCAGATGCGGATCGCGCAGGAGGAGATTTTCGGGCCGACCACCGCGCTCATCCGCGCGACGGACATCGACGAGGCGATCCGGGCCGCAAACTCGGTCGAGTTCGGCCTCTCGTCCTCGATCTTCACCCGCGATGTGAACAAGGCGTTCCGCGCGATGCGCGACCTGAACACGGGGATCACGTACATCAACGCGGGCACGACCGGGGCGGAGGTTCACCTTCCGTTCGGCGGCACGAAGGCGACGGGCAACGGCCACCGCGAGGCGGGCCAGGCCGCGCTCGACTTCTATACGGAGTGGAAGTCCATCTACGTCGACTACTCGGGCAAGCTGCAGCGCGCGCAGATCGACGAGTTCGAGAATCCGGCACCGTAGGCCCCTGGGGCCACCCCGTGCCTCCACCCGCCTACGAGCGTAGCCGCCAAAACCGCATCCGTGTGTGCCCGGCCCGCGCAGGATGCGGCCGCAGTGCGACGCCTATGTAAAGGTGAGAATGTGGAAGAGCTCGACGTCCAGCCCGTTCTCGTTGAGCCGAGCGAGCTTTGCGATCCCGTCGCGCTCCTCGAAGCGCAGCACGAGCTCCTCCGGCGTATCGTCGGCGGCCTCGAGCTGATCCAGCCGGAACAGGAGGCGGGAAGTCTGCTCCCCGAGGGCGAGCTCGAGCTCGGCCTCGACGTTGTTTCGCCGATCGAACTCCGTGCCCTCCCGCAGCATGAGCCCCCAGCCCGGCCGCGGCGCGACCCAGTCTTCGAGGGTCGCCGCGAGGACTGCGAGGTCCTCGTCGACGTCCACGTCCAAGACGACGTCGTCGTATTCCCCGGGAGTCGGCCGCGGTCTGACCTGAAGCGAAGCCACGAAACCGTCCTTCCCGCCCCCGGAGGAGGGAAACCTGAACCGTAAGCTGGTTGTGTTCGTCCCGGCCGAGGCACTCGACAGCGTCCGCGACGCGCTCTTTTCCGCAGGAGCCGGGCGCATCGGCGACTACGAGCGCTGCTCCTGGTACGTGGAAGGGACTGGCTCCTTTCTCGGCGGCGAAAGCACGAGCCCGGCCCTGGGCGAGAGTGGGCGGGAGGAGCGCGTTTCCGAGCTTCGCCTCGAGACCGTCTTTCCCGAAGAGCGCCACGAGGCCGTCGTCGCTGCGCTCCGGGCCGCACACCCCTACGAGGAGCCCGCCTTCGACGTCAACCCGCTGCTGTGAAGGCCCGCCTGCTCACGGACGGAGGCTCGCGCGGCAACCCTGGGCCCGCCGCTTCCGCCTACGTGCTCGAAGCGGAGGACGGGACCGTTCTGGACGCCCGCGGGGAGCCCATCGGCATCGCCACGAACAACGTGGCCGAATACCGCGCGCTCGTCGCCGGCCTCGCCAAGGCGGAAGAGCTGGGAGTCGACGAGCTCGAGGTCGTCTCCGACTCGGAGCTCCTCGTGAAGCAGATGCGCGGCGAATACAAGATCAAGAACGCCGCCCTGATCGACCTCTCCTTCGAGGCCAAGAGGCACGAGCGGCGGATCGGCTCAGTCCGCTACACGGCGGTGCGGCGCGAGCAGAACGAGCTCGCCGACCGGTTGGTCAACGACGCCCTGGACCAGGAAGCCAAGCGGCTATAATCGGCGGGCTCGCGGATGTAGCTCAGTTGGCTAGAGCGTCTGCTTGCCATGCAGAAGGTCGTGGGTTCGAGTCCCATCATCCGCTTCACAAAACCCGCTGGAAACGGCGGGTTTTTGTGCGCTCAGATGCAGCCCTCTCCGCGCTCGAGCTCTCCAAAGTCAGCTTCTAGTCAGCCTTCGTGGGGGAGGCGCCTAGCGCCTCGGCCCAGGAGTCCCATGCGTGGTACCCCCAGTATTCGCTTCACCGTCCGGCCAACCATCGGGCGCATACACGGGTCAGAGCCGCCCCTTACAGGCGGATATGAACGGCGATCCCTTCCGAGCGTGGAAAGGTGAAGCTGGAAGGGGTGCGAGCCCCCTGGGCGGGGAGGGTTAGGGGCGTACGTGCTCGGAAGGGCGGACGTTCGGAAAGCTGCTGGGGAAGGGGTGAAGGAGCACGCGCCTGGCGGGCACTCAGGGCTTCGTCGTCTTCCTGAGCTCGCCGGTCTTCTCGTCGAACTCCAGGCCCTGAAAACCAATCTCGTCCTCGCCGTCGTACCACTCGGGTTTCTCTCGGCCGAGGTAGCGAAGCCAGACCCAAGCCCACCGGAGATAAGACACGCCGGCACCCTAGTCGGAGGGAGCCCGCTTCGGCGGGGTTTTCTCGTTCTGGGCCCTCAAACCCCCGCTCGAGTACACATTCTCCTGTGCGCTGCTACGATGCGCGTGTGAGTCGCAAGACTCTCGCCTATCTGGGGCCCTCTACGGGCCCTTTCTTATGGGGGAGGTGAAATACGGTGGATCGCTTCGGAGTGTTTGTCGACGCCGGGTACTTCTACGCCGCCTCGGGGAAGTTGCTGTTCGGCACGACGGATCGCAGCAAAGTGTCGCTCAGCTTTGAATCAGCGACCACCGCACTAGCTGAGTTCGGTAGGCAGCAGTCGGCTGCCAGTCACCTACGGACGTACTGGTATGACGGTGCTAGGGACGCTATTCCGTCGGCCCAACATCTCGTTGTCGCGAACCTGCCCGGCATCAAACTCCGCCTTGGGCGTCTCACACAACACGGCCAGAAGGGCGTCGATTCGCGCATCGTGCGGGACCTCATCATCCTTGCTACCGAGCGCGCGATCTCAACTGCTTACCTCATCGGCGGTGACGAGGATCTGCGCGAGGGCGTAAGCGAAGCACAGGAGCGTGGCGTACGGGTGATTCTTGTCGGTGTTGAGCCGCTGGACGAACAGAATCTCTCGCCAACTCTCGCCATGGAAGCGGACGACGTGGTTGTTCTCGATCGCGCCTTCGTCGAACCGCACTTCAAACTCCGCCAGGCAGAGTTCGCCGAAGCTATCGAGCCGGCAGACCCAAGTGATCCTTACGCACTTGGTCGGGCGTTCGCGATTGCTTGGACATAGGACGCATCCCAGGACGAAGTGACTGAAGCCGCCGCGGCGGTCGCGCGCTCCGTACCGCCAGAGCTCGACCGGCAGCTTCTGGCATACGGCGTAAGGGCACTTCAAGTTGGCCGTCTAGATGACGAACCGAAGCGTCTGATCCGGCGAGGATTTCGTGAGGCTCTGGCGGAGCTTGCGAGCAGGAAAGCAGCCAGCTAGTTCTCGACTAAATGCCTACCGCGCTCGACAACGGCCGCCGCTCCCCGCGCAAGCTTCTACGCGCCGTCGTCGCTCGGCTGCTCGGGCGGAAGCGGCCGGAGGGTTGCGGAAGGGCGGCAGAGGGCTAGACTGGCTTCGTCCTGCAGCGGCGGCGTAGCCGTCGCCTTTGGAACAGCGGGAGCTAAATGCGCGGCAAGGCGACTTGGCTGATCACCGCAGCGGTTGCTGCCGTCCTGATCGTGGGTGTAGTTGATGCCCTACGCGGGTCGTCCTCCCACCACGAATCAGCGCACGCCGCCCAAGCCCCAACCGTAGTTGAGCTAGGCGGAGCGACCTTGACCCTGGAATCAGTCAGCACCCAGGCCGCGACCGAACCCGTGGCCACGACCGAACCTCAAGGGACGACGGATACGGCGACCATCCCGTCGGCCCAGCCGGAGCGCCTCCCTCGATGCACGACGCCGCAGCTCGCACTCGCCATGAAGGTCGTGGACGGCTCAGCGATGCTTGTGCTGCGTCGCGTGGCCGGAGAGCCTTGTCATCACGGCCGATCGCACATCGGGCTAACCGTTCTCGATCAGTCCGGGCACAAGGTGGTGCTGTTCGGCCACGGCTCGGGGCCCGAAAGTTCAACCGTCCCGGCCGATTTCATACCTGGATTCGTGCAGCTTATGAAGATCCCCTACACGGAGTACTGCGATCCAGCCGGGTCGTATCTCGCGGTTGCAACAGTCCGCCCGTACGAGGCTCGTCGCACCGTCTCAGGGACAGAAATCGTCTGTAACCACGTCTAGGAATCAGGTATCCCTACGCGCCATCGTTGCTCAGCTGCTCGGGCGGAAGACCTAGCGAAGCGATCTCAAGAGGAGACTGGATTGCGGTGCGGGGCGACAATCTCGTATCTTCTGTTGCTTGCGAGGAAGCGTGACACTGTTCGTCGTAGCCGCTGTCGGCGTCGTCGCCGCGCTCGCCATCGGCGACGCCCTGCGGTCGGGACGATCCTCGTCAGCACCCGTCACCGCTTCAACAACCACGCCTGCTCCGACAACGGACACAGCGCCGCCGCCGCCGCCCGACTCCACCCCTGTGCGCGGGCTGGCGCGGCCACCCGATACCTGCGGGGCCTTCCGGATCGCACCGTCGGGCGAGTATCCGCTCCTCGTCGTCGAAGTCGTCGCCAGCGAGGTCACCTGTCACGACGCGCGGAAAGTGATGAAAGCGCACTACGTCGGCCTTCTGAGCCGTTCCTGGGTCTGTCGCGGCCCTGCTGAGGGCAGATCGACGTGCGAGAAGCGTTCGGGCGAGGCGGTCAGAGCGCATTTCGCAGACGCACTCGACGACCCGGAATGGGAGATGGAGCGGATCGCGAACCGTTGGGCTCGGGCCTTCGCTTCGACAAACGGGGTCTGCTTCGGCCACATGACCCAGCCCCTGTGCGAGCGGATCAACTGCGAACGCGCCGGAGGGTTCAAGATCCCCAACTGCACGCCGCCCACAACCGCGTATCGGAGGTCGTTCGGGAAAGCGAGGCTCGAGGAGATCGCCATCAAGGGCGAGCGGGTCGCGGCGAGGTTCTCGAACGGCGAACTGATCACGCTCGTCGGGGTCGTCGGAGGCGACTGGTTGGTTCACAAGCTCGGCGGACAAGCGGGCCGCAAGGTCTTCGAGTAGAGCGATAACGGCCGGCGCTCGCCGCGAAAGCTCCTCCGCGCCGTCGTCGCTCGGCCGTTCGGGCGGAAGCCCTAGGCCGGAGCTCTTGCGGAAGGGCGGCGGCGGACTACCGTGAGTGTGTGACCGACCACGAATGGCGGGTGCGGGAATCTGGGAGGCTCGCGCTTGGCAGGAGGAGCGTAGGCGCTTCTTGGTCGATTAGGTCGACGGCTCGCGATGGACGGGAGGTCTGGACGATCGTGGACATCTCGCGTGCAGCGATGGACAGGGTCGAGAATGGTTTGGTCGCGGATGACACGCGGCTTGCCTTGAAGACGCAGGGGCGAAGCCCCGTCGAGGCCGCCGTCAAGCGAGGCGGTCATCCGCCGGCTCGCATCCTCTGCACGCCGTCCGGCTGTAAGGCGCGATAAGAGGTAGCCGGAGGAACGTGCCTCGTGCATCAGCGCATCTTTCGAGGTTGTCGGCGTTCGCTCATCATGTGGCGTGAGGCGATCGTGAGATACCGCCAGCCTCAGCAGAACGAGGCCGAGCGCGTGAAGTCACAGCGTCTCAAGAGACTAGGACTCCGCGGCTTGTTTGACCGAGACGATCGGCGCAGGAAGTGACCCTGCGGGCAAGGCTCCGGTATTGACCGCTAGGTCCGCAGGGGAGTCGGGCCGCCGTGGCCGGGTGCGTAGAGGGTCTCACCCTGATCGCGCAGGCGCATGTACTCAGAAAGCTCCATCTGGACCTCGGCGGTGCAGAAGGTACGGCATTCACACATGAATGAGCCGCCCGGCTCCCCAAGGCCCCGCAGCTGGTTGTAGATCCGGTCGTTGGCCGTCCGCACTGAATCTTCCGCGGCGAAGGTTGCCATGACCTCTCCTTCCTGCTCTCCTGGCCAGATTGGCCGGTGGAGGGTCAAAGAGGTCGGCGAGCATTGCGTACGTCGAGTGTAGCTGCTCGGGGTGGGCGGCTCGTATGACGCCGCGAAGCACTTGCGGAAGGGGGCGGGGAGTTACGGATGCCGCTTGGCCAGCGCCTCGCGCCAAACCACGGGAAACCCTGGATTTTTCCCGCTAGGCGAGTTTTTCTCGCGAAGAGTTAACGGGGTGTCCGGATGCTTCGTCTCCCCTGGCAACTCCCCCCGCCTCTTCATAAAAAATGCGCGGGGAGTTATCGGGGTGTCCGCGCAGGCAACAGCGCTTGGGCTTCCCCCCGCCCATTCCATATCGGTTTGCACAGCAGGTACGAATCGGGGAGAGAAACGCTGACTTGCACTGACGAGAAAGCGCTCCGCTGGAGCAGCCCTGCGCCGCCCGCCCAGGTGTGCCAGACGAGCGGCGCAGCGTTCCGTTAGGTGGTCGACTCGGGATCGCGCGGCATCAGGATCCATAGCGCCAGGTAGGCGAGAACCTGTGAGCCCGGAAGCACGATCGACGCGATGATGACGAGCCGGACGACGAGAGGGTTCCAGTCATACCGGCGGGCGAAGCCAGCCCCCACGCCGGCGATCCACTTCCCGCGCCTCGGCCGGGTCAAGCCTCGTTCGGCAAACCACGCACGAGCCCCGGCGAGTGACGACTCTCTTGGATCGGCTGCAATGTAGGTATCGCTTGGCATGTGACTCCTTTTGATTGGGACTCCAACAGGATCTCGCAGGCGCGGGAAGCGGCCAAGCGTGCCAGCAGGCGTCTCACACTACGGGTAGCACGCGCCAGCAAGGGCGCCGTCGGTTCCCAGGATTAGCCCGCCGCCGCCCTTCCGCAAACGCTTCGCTCGCCCTATCCGCCGCGCGGGTTGTGTTTGCGGCAGACCGTACGGAGCTCGGCATCCGGAGCGAGGAGCACGTCGCTCTCGTCGCCGTAGATGTGGTGAACCTCCAAGAGCCGCGTCCCCTCGCAGCGCTCGCCCGGTCGGACTTGCGTCGTGCAGCGGTAGCCGTCCCTGGCGAGGATGCGCTCGCGGGTCTTACGCCATTCTCGCGTCGAGCCCGAGCGCCAGCGCTTCGGGTGCTCCTCGCAGCGTGAGCCCATGCTGGCCGGGATGATCTTCCCGCACTTGATGCACGTCTTGAACATCTGCCGCGCGGGCTAGGCAGGAGCGCGCAGAGGGAACGCCCCAGCGTCCCCCCACGCAGCCATGCCCCGAGCGCCAACCTCGAAAAGGATAGGCCGCTGCTCGGGATTCCTCATGCGATACCAGCCGCCTTCAGGCGCGCGTCGTTCTCGCGCTTGATCTTCTCCTCGAGCTCGCCCTGCATGCGCTCGAACTCGCTCTTGAAGACCTCGATCTCGGCGTTGATGCGCTCCGCCTTGTGCAAGTCGCCGGCCTTCGCGTGCTGCTCGCGTTCGCGTTGGAGGGCGCCCAGGTGATCCCTGACCAACTCGATCGTCTGGTAGCCCGAGATCACTTCGTCTCCCTCATGACGGCGGGCTCGGCGAGTGTCACGAAGCCGGCGGGGCGCAGTTGGGTCCGCCCGGCCATCTTCGGCTCCTTGCTGCGCATAAAGCACCACAGGTGCATCGTCCACTCGCCGCCCGGCGCCGGCGTAAGGATCAGCTCGAGGGCGCGCTGCGTTCTCGCGCCCCATTCCTCGCGGCGCTCGAGCAGGACATCGATGCGCTTCATGTCCGTCTCCGAAGGCGCATCGCTGTCGGGGTGAAGATGCGTGTGCCACATGCCGGCGAGCTCAAGCCCTTCGCGGCGCATTACTTCGTCGACGGATTCGAGCGAAGCAACGTCGTAGTCGATCGCCCCGATTCCCCGCTCTGGATGGTCGCCGGGTCCCGAGGCGTAAGAGATCTCGAGCCCCTCCGTTCGCCACCAGCCCAGACCCTGCGCCGCCCACAACCAGCCACCTGTTTCGTGGTTTCGGGCGAGCGCAGCAGACGCGGCTCGCAGCTCTTCCTGGATCAGCTTCCGAGCGAGGGGGGAGAGCGAGGCCTTGATGACGGTCACGGCGCGGGCTCCCGATTGAGCCATTCGTCCAGGGCGACGGCGGAGAACCTGATCGGAGCGTGCGGTCCATCGCCCAACCTCAGAGCGGGAATCTCGCCGCTACGGACCTTCGCGCGCAGCGTCCACTCGGCGATTCGGAGGACCCGCGCCGCCTCTTTGACGGTGAGAAGTTGTGGGGAAACTTGTGGCACGTTGTAACTTGTGCTAAGTCTAACGTGAGCGGACGACGTTCATCCGTCGCTCGTGTGCATACTCGGCTCGTGGCCGTGATCGCGCCGGAGGCTCTGACCTCCACGGGCTGGCAGGCAGTCGATGCGACTGCGAGATATTGGCGTCACGAGCTCCGCTACGGGCCGGCGGTATTCGACCGGTGGGAAGTCGATTCGATCGAGCAGAAGGGACAGCGGCCGAGGCCGCGACGAGCCTCCCCCTGTCTTTGCCGGAGCCCCTACGGCCAGCTCGAGGAGCGCATCTGTTGGAAGTGCGGCCGACGCGTGGGCGGCTAACGCCGAAGGTCTAGCGGGACGCCGATGTACTCGTGCAGGAACTTGATCTCGAAGCTCTGCTGCTTCGACTTGAACTTGACGACGTCTCCGATCGAGACGATGCCCACCACGCTGCCCCGATCGTCGACGACCGGTAGGTGTCGGATCCGCCGGTCCGTCATCAGTGCCATGCATTCGTCGATCGACGTCTCCGGCGTGACAACGATCAGCGGCGAGGACATGATCTCGCGAACCGAGGTTCCCTGGTCGGTGCGTCCCTCGACCGTCACGCGGCGGAGGTAATCCCGCTCGGTGATAATTCCTGTGATCTCGCCGCCCTCGGTTACGAGCAGCGAGGCAACGTCCGCCGCGACCATCTGCCTCACCGCTTCGTCTACCGATGCGTCCGCGTCAATCTGGAGGACGTCGTGGCCCTTCTCCTCAAGGATCTGCGACACCCGGTTCACGTCGGCTCCTGACCTCCTCACCCCCTGTTAAGAGGGTACGGCTAACGTCGTCCTCGACTTACCGCCGAGGCCGCCGTCTGAACTCGTCGCAGGTGGCTGACCCCCGGATCAGCCCCCGAACCAAGCGACAACCGCCAAGCGGCAGTGGCGGGAACATGTACTTGCAGCGGTCACAACGACCCTCGGCCTGGGGGGCGGGCCGATAGTTCGCGTCCTTCTTCGCGAGACCCCACACCCTCGTCGCCATCTGATTCCTCCTCAGCGGAGCGTACTACCTCTCGGCAGTACGAGTCGTCCCTGTCCCAGGGCCGAGACACCACCGAGACACCACGGCCCGCCTCAGGGCGCTACTGGCGCCACGAGGGGCGCTACGGGGAGGCGTACTTTGACGTTCACCAGGCTGCAGCGCTGGAGGCGGGCGGGCAACGCCGAGCGATCGCGCCGCGTCGAGCTCCGGCCTGCCCCTGCCACCCCGGCATCGCGGACCGGGGAACGTGCGTCAAGTGCGGGCGGCGTATTCCGGAGAGGTAGCTAAACTCACCAGCAGCGGACGCCCGAGGTTCTCACAAACACGGGTTAGGTAGGTCGAAGCCCCCGTCAATCGGGGGCTTCGTCGTTCGTGGGGTGTACGTCGTCGTGAACCGTCCCTAACATGGTTCGCGTGAGAACTTCGCTGGAACCGCGATGTCACATCTAGGGGGAATCTCCACCCCGCCCGAGATTCGGGCGCTTTGCTACGGCGCCGGACTGAGCGCCGAGGGTCGGGCAGAGCTTACGGAATGGTTCGAGGCGAATCCTGAGACCGACGAGGCTGCGATCGCCGCGAAGGTCGCCTGGATAGCCAACATCGAAGCCGGCGTGGATCCCGAGCGCGCCGAAAGATTCCGGGCGACGACTCGCGGCGTGTCCCAGTCATGGGATGCTTTCCACGCTGAGGAACGGCGGATGCGCCGAGCGCGCAGGGTGGCGACGATGCCGCAGCGCAGGGTGGCGACGCGAGCGCCGCAGATACGGCGGACGCTATGCGCCAGACCTCCGCGCTCCCAGCGGCGGGCCAGCAGCGCCCAGAACAAGTCACCATCCGGCTTAGCCGGGGACGACTCCGACCCAGCACCTAGACCGCTAGACCTTCTCGACGCCGCCCTGCTCGCGCTGGGCTGGGTGCGGGTGGCGGCATGAGAGAGACGGTCCCCGAGAAGGCCGCGCGCCTGCTCTCGAGCGGCGCCGTCTACGTTCAGCGCGCCGACGGGGCGAAGGTCGCCGCGACCGTCCAGGGCGACCATGGCCGCTACGTCGTCGTCTTCGACGGGGAGCGTTGGGCGTGCTCCTGTCCCGCGTGGCGGAGTTGCGCGCACGCAACGGCTGTGGAGTTGGTTGCGACACCCGCACGGGCGGAGGCGGCGGCGTGAGGAATCCCTGGCTCACGGAAGCCGACCTCGCCGAGATGGACGTCGTCTCACGGGCGCTCGTGGAGGCGATCTTTACGCACCGGGAGAAGTGCGCGACCTGCCGCGAGACGGACCCCGCGCGCGCGGGGTGCTTGGGTCGCTACTGCACGCCGATCTCCGAGGCGATTCAGGCCGCCGTCTACTGGGCGGAGCTCCGGACGATGATGTCCAAGGCCGAGGCGCTGAGGGCCATGCAGAACGGGAGGCGGGCCGCGTGACGCCCTGCCGCATCTGTGGACGGCCAGCGGCCTTCGCCAGCGTCTTCTGCGCCGACGACGTCATCGTCTGCAACTACGAAGGACGGCTCAGGCTCGGCATGACAAAGAGGGTCGCAAGCTGGTGGAAGAAGCGCGACCTCGAGCGCATGTATCCGAGGAGGAGGCGACGGTGACCGCGCGCGAGCGGTTACAGACGCTCCTCGCGCCCGAGGTTCTCGCGGCCCTCGAGGAGCTCGTCGCCGAGCGAGTCGCGGCGGAGATCGACTCCGTTGCTGACGGAAACGGATCGCCATGGCTGTCGCTTCGCCAAGCCGCCGGCTACCTCGGGCTGTCTGAGCGAACTATCGAGCGCGAACTCTCACGCGGGCGCCTGCGCTCGTCGACGGTCGGCCCGCGCCGCCTTCTGCATCGGGAAGAACTGGACGCCTACGTGAGAGGCGACGGGGGAGGACGTAGCGCCAACCACGCCACCCCGCCGCCAGGGAGTAGAGTAGATGGTGCCAACCACGCATAAGAGAGGACGCCATCATGCAAGGCAAGCGCACGCGCGCACTCGACTCGCGCGGCCGGCCGGTCCCCGGAATCTACGTTCGCGACGGGCGCTTCAGCGCCGGATTCAAGCTCGAGGGCCGCTGGACGATGCAGACCCTCGCGGCGGAAACTCTTACCGAGGCGCGCCGCGAGCGCGACTCGCTGCTCGCCGGTCTTCGCGAGGGGAGGATCGCGGCTCCGGCCGCTGCCACCTTCGCCGAGGTCTTCGCCGAGTACCAGGACGCACGCACGCTCTCGGAGCGGACACGCGCCCACGAGCGCCACCTGCTCGACCGCCACCTGGGAGACATGAAGGTGCGGCGGGTTCAGGACGTCGCGCCGAGCGACCTCGCGCGGCTCCTGCGGGCGATGAGAGAGAGCTACTCGCCTTGGACGTGCGTGGCCGTCTTCCGGATCCTCTCCGGCACGTTCGCACTCGCCCTCCGTCGCGGGCTCGTCACACGTTCGCCGATCGACGGTCTCGCGCCTTCCGAGCGACCGAAGCAACGCAACGCCCGCCGTGTGGCCGTGCTCGACGCCGAAACGCTGGCGCGAATCGTCGCCGCCGGAAGGTCGGAGCGCTGGCGAGCAGCTCTCGGCCTCGCCGGTTACGCGGGCCTGCGGCTAGGCGAGATCCGGGCGCTGACCTGGGAGGAAGTCGACCTCGATGCCGGAACCGTGGCGGTTCGGCGCTCGCTCCTGCCAGACGGAACAGCCAAGGCGCCGAAGACGAAGGCGGGGGAGAGGACCGTTCCGCTTCTGCCGGCCCTGCGCCGCGTGCTCGTCGCCTGGAAGCTCCGCTCTCCGTACACGGAGCCGGGAGCGCTCGTCATAGCCACGGCGGAAGGAAAGCCGGTCTCGGAGCGCAACCTTCGGCGCGCGCTCGAGGACGCAAAGGCGACGGCCGCGCTGGCGACGACGGAGGACAGGCTCTCCTGGCACTCGCTGCGCCATTCGTTCGCCTCACTCCTGGCGACCGACCTCGAACTCCCGGCGACGACGCTCGCCGAACTCGTCGGACACGCTGACGCCGGCTTCACGCTCCGCGTCTACGCGCGCGACGGGCGCGACACCGCCGCCGTCGTGCAAGACGTGCTCGCTCGCGCCACGGAGGCGAACGTCGGTGCTTAGTCAGCCTTTCAGTCAGCCTTGGGCGTCGGTTGCTCGCGTTTCGAGTCGCCACGGCCGCCGTTGCGCGCACGCAACCATGCGGGCTGGCGGTTCCTGTCGGAAGGTGACGCTTCGCGCGTCCTCCTTGCCATGCAGAAGGTCGTGGGTTCGAGTCCCATCATCCGCTTACTACTTACTTAAAAGTCCTGTAAAGGGCGCGTTTTGTTCATCACATTGACAACGGTGAACAGAACTTTGTCCCAAGACCGACGCTCGTCCAGATCCTCGTTGTGCGCACCGTGATTCGGAACGTCTTGAAGCGCCCTTGAGGACTCTGAACCGTGGTCGAACAGCAGTGGCCAGGAACAGTAGATCCCGCTAGGACGTCATCGCGTCGTCGGCGGTTCTCCGGCCGTAACCGGCAGCACCAGGCAAACATGCGGATCGGCTCAACCGTGCTGTGTAGCGTCGGTCGATGGCCGTCTCTCTGTCCGATGGGCGGCTGAGAGTGCGGAGCGACGGCGGGATGACTCACAACCATGCTGGCGGGATCTTCTTGCCTTGAATCCGACCTGTCTCCCGCCGCCGCCTCGCTCGACTGGCCGGTGATCTGATAGAAGCCTGCGTCCTTTGCCCGACACAGCCCTGTCCAGGCCGGTCGACCAGATCGACGAGAAGGAGGCTAGGTCATGCAGTGGACGGTGGCAATCGGCGTCGACAGCACAAGGAGCTTCACGTTGCCGTGGCGCTCGACGTGTTGGGGGCTCGGCTCGACAGCCGCGAGATCGCGACCATGCCGGCGGGTCACCGGAGCCTGCTTACTTAGGCGCAAGAACTCGGGGGTGCCCGCCTTCGCCGTTGAGGGCACGGGCAGTTACGGCGCCGGGCTTGTTCGCTTCCTCGAGGCTGCTGGCGTCAACGTCTTCGAGTGCGAGCGCCCGCGCCGCCAGGAGCGCCGGCGTGGGAAGAGCATCTGATCGACGCCGCACTGGCAGCGCGGCGGCTGCTGAGCGGCGAACCCCTGAGCATTGCGTCGCGGTGGTGGTCGGCGTGAGGACTTGCGCCTGCTCTTGCGCGAGCTACCTGCGGTGCGGTTCGTGACATGTCTTGCGCGAGTGACCTGCGTTCCGGTCCTACGCCTGCGGCGCCCGCCAGCGCCGGGCTGCAACAAGGGCGACCGTGGCCGGTTGCGATGAAGGAGATGAGGCCGGCGGTGTAGCTGTCGGTGGCGCCGAGGGAGAGGGCGAGCGGGAGCAGCCCATCAATAACGGTAGATGGCGGCTATTCCCGTCTCTGTCGGCATCCGCTCGGAGGGGACGATTACGACCGTTCCGCCCATCTTCAGAGCCAACACTGCCAGGTCGTCGAGCACGTCATCAACCTCCGGGTCGGCCAGGTCGTCGAGCTCGATGCCGCCGGTTGCGATGTCGATCCGGCCTGGAATTTCGCGGTCGGCTTCGATGACGAGCGTTGCGACCCGACCGGTCACGACCGCCTTAGCGACGCGCGCTAGCTCGTCGTGACCGAGACTCCTGGATCTCGCCGTGCCGAACTCCTCGGCCAAAGCGACCAGCCGTGCCAAGTAGTCAGGCTCGACGACCTGCCAGGCGCGCGTACGGAGTTCGTCGCTGGACAGGGCATCAGGGTGGACATCGACGCCTTCGTCGACCAAGAACGGATTGTGGCTGACTTGATGGAACAGCTGACGATGCTCCGGCAATGTCGCCAAGATCAGCGGCAAGGCCGATGGCCGGGAGTGGTGCTCGAGTATCGCACGGTCGACAGCGCGGAAGAAACGTTCAGTGTCGATGTCAACCTCGGACTCTTTCCCCCCGTGACCATGGTGCATGGACGACTGGGAACCACCGGCACCACCGTATGAGGCGACGGTCTGGTGCGGTTCGGTCAGTTCTTCTCCCAGCGCCTCGGTAATCGTCCGCGGCACGCCTTGCGCTGGCTCTATCTCGTCCAGGGCGTCGCGGTTCCCCGTGAACAGCTTGATCTCCTGCTGGCTCAGGCCGAGGACGTGGTAGCGGTCAGCCGACTGAAGGACTTGGATCAAGGGCTTGGTGTGGAAGCCGTCGGCGGCGACAGCCAGTTCGGAAACCGGCCGCTGGAGTCTGTAGACGCGGAACAGGCCCCTTGCAGCCAGTACGGCCAGCCCGTCAAGGGTGTGGTTCCAGAAGTCGCGGTCGTCAGCCAATGCCAGGAACGGGTCCAATAGCGGTTGGATCTCTCGCGTCGGGTACTTCCGCAGCAGCGACTCCCCGAGGGTCCTCACGAGATTCCGAAACCTGATCGGATCCTGCTGGTTTTCGGGATGGTGCCGATGAGTCGGCTGGTAGAGAGAGAGGCAGGGGGGCTCAGAGACCTTCAAGAGCTCCTCTGCGAAGTCGCTGTGGAGCGAGTCCACGATCTCTCCTTGCCGCATCTAATGCTCCTCAGCCGGTCGATCCGCTGACAGCGTAGCCGCAGCATCCGTAACTTCCCCGCCGCCCTTCCGCAAGCGCTTCGGCTTCTTTTCCCGACCGCCTCCGGGATTGTGATCAGCGGCCGCCGATGAGTTCGCTGTACCGCTATCGTTGGCTGCCGCGCTGGGGTGTGGAGAGCGAATTTCGTGCGCGAAGTCGTCAACAAGGTCATCGATGATCTACTCGTCCGTTTGGACGGCTTGCGCCCGGTGCGCGAGTTCGCTCGACGCCGCTGGGCCGAGGGCAGTGCGATGGTGCTCGTGGTCGGTACGCTTCTCGGCCTAGGCATCCTGGCGGGGACGATGGTAGGCCAAAGCAAGACCGAGAATTTCGCGCCATCGTACCGCCCTGGCGAGCCATCCTCTTTGGCCGCGGTCGATGCCGCGACGGCCGACGTGGTCACCGAAACAGTAAAGCGGAGGGGGAAAACCGTCCGGGTCGTCCGAGATCGCCGGCCCCGCGGTGCCGGAGACGTCGTCACGCTGCCTGCCCGCGCCGTGACGGTCCGGGACATTGCGACGGTCACAGACCGGGAAGTCGAGACGGTGACGGCGGTTCAACCGGTCACGGTTACGACTCCCCCCGTCACGGTCACGGTCTTCGAGACGATCACCTGCAAGCCGAAGGATTGCTAGCCGACTGGGCCCCAGCGGCGCGGTCCTTCTCGCCTGCGCGGAGGGATACGGGTATTCGGTTCTAGGCTTCCGCCCGAGCAGGCGGGCGACGAGGACCCATGGTCTTCAGCTGGCGGGCGGCCGCTCGCTAAGCGACAACTGTCTGGCTTCGGCCGCAATCCGCTTGAGCGACACGGGAAGCGACGACTCTCCCGAGTGAAGCGCTTCGAGATCCTCCACGAGTTGCTGACGCGAGACGTGCCAACAATCGTCGTGCGGCAGGAAATCGAGCGCCGGCGCGTCGTCTTCCGCGTCACGCTCGAAGAGGACACCGAGGTTGGTGTCGCAGATGCCGCAGAACACGAAGCGAGACATGTCGCGGGATCCTATCTGCGCTCTGCCGTCACGGCTTCCGCCCGAACAGCCGAGCGATGACGGCGGGTGGGAGCTTTCGCGGCGAGCGCTGTCCGTTGTCGAGCGACGGTGTCGTTGCGGGGTCGGAGCGCCGTTTCCCCCAGTCGTGCTGGGCGATCCCGCGCCCCGGAAGGTCGGCAACGCGGGTTCGATCCGACCCCGCACTCCTTACATCGGCAAGAGCGGCGCTGCCGTTACAACGTGCGCCTTATGACTGAGGGGGCCGGAGGCCTGGGAGAGACCGGCAGGCAGGCTGCGGCCAATCTGCCTACCAGGGGGAACCTCCGGCCCCCTCAGTCACGGTCGCAAGGGGGCGTGCCCCGGCCTGCGCGTGCCGGGGGGCGAGGAGCACCTGTCCATCCTCGCGGGCGGCGTACTCGATCAAGCTGAGCTCCAACCGTTCACCGCAGTCCGTGGCTCCGCACTCGCAAGCGAAGGAGCCGACGTCGACTCCCAGCACCCACAACGCGTTGAAGGTGCGGTCATTCTGCGCCAGCAGCAACTCGGGAGAGTTTCCGTTCCTCATGCCCCTCCTTCGATTTCGCCCCCCGGCACAGACTGGCCGGGCTAGGGGTCAGAGAGGTCGGCGAACGTGGCTGTCAGCCGAGTCTAGGCTCCCCACACTGGACTGAACAGACCTTCAGTCGGCATTACCCACGGCGATACCCAATCCGCCCCGCGATGGTCGCAATGCTTATTTGGCCGCGATTTTGGGGCCGGGGCTCGGCTGCGACTAGCGCTTCCGCCGGCCTTCGGCGCGTTCGTGCCGGGATGATGCCTAAGCCACAAAAACGCCGCGGAGTCGGCGCAGCGCTGGTGAACTGGGCGCCGGGGCATCCGAGCCGTGCGGCGGAGGGGAAAGCCCCTGGTGTGGAAGCCGGGACGTAGCGGCGAGCTGGGCGAGCTAGACTTGACGTACCGAACGCTCGCCGACCTCTTTGACCCTCAACGGCCAACCTGGCCCGGGGCAGAAAGGAGAGGTCATGGCGGAACTCAAAACCAGCGACGCCAACGACCGGATCTTCAACGTGCTCTGGGGCGCTGGGGCGCTCGATGGGGCCTTTCTTTGTGAGTGCGCCCGCGCGCATTGCACCGAAGAAGTCCCGATGTCACTCGCCGAGTATGTACGCCTGCGAGATCGAGACGAGGTTCTCTTCGCGCGCGACCACGAGGGTTCTGTGTAGCTGGGGCGCGGGGGCCGGAGCCCTCCGCGCCGGCCGTCACTGTGTGGCGTTCTTGACCCGCGTGCGAACATCTGTTCGTGACGGCTCAAGGCTCGGCCTACCTGCGTCTCCGTCGGGCACTCGACCGCGGCAACGTCACCGAGGCGCTTTCAGCCGCCGCAGAGCTGAACTTCGTCGCCCTGGCGGAGGCACTCGAACTGACGCTCCTTCTCGCCGACGGAGAGCTAGAGAAGTACGAGCGGGCCGCCGTCCGCTGGCACCTCCGCTTCCTCGAGGAGACGAAGAACGTCGACCTCCGCGAGAGCATGGCGGTGCTCGCCTTGCTCGCCGCGATCCCGGCGAACCGCCTGGCTGCTACCGCCCTCGCCGAGCTTCTGAGCCGGCGACGCTCCTGCGAGCGGGTCGCCGAGGCTCTTGTCCGCTGGTCACGGGCTTGAGTACTCCAACAGGGTCTGTGTGCTCGTCGTCGTACATAGAGGAGAGCCGGGCTCAGCCACACTCTCCCTGGTGAAGGCCGGCGGGTGCTAGCCGCAGACTCGTCGGCCGCGCCCGGCTCCATGGGCGTCAGAGCTCAAGCCCAACCTTTGGTAGGCCGCAGCTGGCTGAAGGGCGGTTCCCGAAGCCTGAGCCCGCCCTCTTGATGCGATTCGGGCGGGGCTGCTGCGGTGGCTCCGCCCCCACCGACGGATGGACGCGCATCCGTCCAAAGAGCCGAAGGAGGCCCGCTCGTCTCCGTCGTAAGGTGGTTCCGTGATCTTCTACGCCGTGTCTCAGACGAGATTTACCAGGCCCTCGGATTCTTCACGACCCCGGCTGAGGCCGAGTCGGCCCGCGTGCATGAGCGGCCGCGTCCGAGCTGAGGCGTTCTTGTGCCCAGCGGGCCCGCGCCACATCCTCGAGCTCGACCTCCTCCAGCCGTAGTTCCAGCTGGGCGAGCTCGGCCTCGTGATCCGGGATCCAACGTTGCTCGATCGCCCGCAGGCGTCTTGTCGTCGTTGCGAGCTCGGCCATGATTGCAGCATAGGCCACCCGTGCGGCCGCGTGCACGGCCGCTGCCACCAGTGCTCGTTCGTGAGCCCTGGTTGCAAGTGCGACGCTGGAGCCGCCACCGAGTGCCACGAAATCGGGAGTTGCACCGAGTTGGACACTCGCGCTTGCCGGAACGACGACGCCGAGCGTGTTCCGCCATTCAATCGACACTTCCGCGCGGTCGCGACGATGGAGCGCCGAGATGAAGAGACGCCGCGGACCGGCAATCGTCAGCGCTCGTGCGTTCCACTCCGCTGCGTCAGCGGCCTGCCGTTCCCACTCGATCTTGGCCGCGGAGAGGCGTTCCGCTAGACGTCCCTGCTCGCGAAGAAGCGTTTGGCGCTTCTGGTCGAGCACGTCGGCGCCGCGCCGCGCCACGTCGAGCCGGCGCAGCAGCCAAAGGCGCCCTGCCCTACCCGGCGGGGTCCGGATCGCCATCGCGGTCGCCCGTGTAATAGGAAGCAATTGCCGGCTCCGACAACATCGTCAGTTCAGTCGGAGGAAGCGTCGAGGCGACGCGCCAGGCGCGTTCGAGCGTTCCCTCGAGAGTGCGGAGCTCGTCTCGGCCTTGGTGTACGAACCCGGTCTCGAACGAGTCCGCGAAGCCCAGGTACCCGCGCTCGCGATCGCTGAGCGCGTCGGCGCCGACTACCTCCGCGAGATCGGAAACGCGACGCGCTTGCGCGACGAGCGCATAGAGCTGCGCAGCGATCTCGAGATGGTCCGCCCTGGTCTTCCCTTCACCAGCACCGAGCCGCATCAACCGGGAAAGGGAGCGGAGTGGGTCGAACGGGGGATAAACCCCGCGAACGTGCAGCTCGTGGGACAGGACGATCTGCCCTTCGGTGATGTAGCCGGTCAGGTCCGGAACGGGATGCGTGATGTCCTCGCCGGGCATCGTCAGCACCGGAACCTGGGTGAGCGATCCCTCACGGCCACGGAGCCGGCCGGCGCGTTCGTAGAGACTGGCGAGATCACTGTAGAGATAGCCGGGGTAGCCCCGTCTGCTCGGAATCTCGCCGCGGGAGGAGGCGACCTCGCGCACGGCGTCGGCGTAGCTCGTCATGTCGGCCATGATCACGAGGACGTGGCGACCCCTCTCGAACGCAAGATGCTCGGCGACGGTGAGAGCGAGCCGCGGCGTCGTGATCCGCTCGACCAGCGGATCGTCTGCGGTGTTGAGGAAGAGCACGAGAGCTTCCCCCGCCGCGCGCTCCTCGAGCCGTTCTCGCATCGCGGCAGCGTCGGCGTTCGTCACCCCCATCGCGGCGAACACGACAGCGAACGGCTCGTCCTTCACGGTTGCCTGGGCCGCGATCTGGGCAGCGAGCTCCAGGTGCGGAAGACCACCGACCGAGAAGATCGGCAGCTTCTGTCCGCGCACGAGGGTCGCCAAGCCGTCGAGGACGGATACGCCGGTGAGGATAGGATCGCCGGGAGTCGCTCGAGCGGTGGGATTGATCGGCGAGCCGCCGATCTGCCGTTGGTCGGCGCCGAGCACAGGCAAGCCTCCGTCGAGCGGCTCCCCCCTGCCGTTGCAGACGCGCCCGAGCCAGCCGTCCCCGACCGGGATGCGCATCGGGCCTCCACCGAACGAGACGCGAACCGCGTCGAGTGAAAGGCCGCTCGTCCCCTCGAATACCTGGATGACCGCGAGCCGCCGATCGACTTCGAGCACGACGCCGTGGCGGACCTCGCCCGAGTCGAGCCGAATCTCGACGACTTCGTCCCAACCGACTCCGTCCACGTCCTCGATGCAGAGGAGCGGTCCCTTGATCGCCGCGACCGCGGTGTACTCGATGGGCGCCCGGGACGTCATCCCAACTCGCCGAGCTTCGCAACCAGTTGCCTGCCGATCGCTTCGACTTCGCCCGCTCCGCCCGGCGGTGTTGTGTCACGCGCGCGAACTGCGGGCGAGAGGTCGACCTCTTCGATGCGCCGGATCGGGATTCCTCGGGCGACGAGCTCGAGGCACTGCTCTTCCAGGGCGAGGGCTAGCGCGAGCAAGGCCTGCTGCTTCGCAGGCGGACAATAGGCGTCGTTGGCGCTGAGGCTGCTCTGCTGAAGTACTCCCTCGCGTAGCAAGCGGCCGGTCAGGAGCAGGACACGCTCGCGATCCGGGAGCGAAGTCGCGCCAACCAGTTGGGCGATCGACTCGAGATGGTCGGACTCGGCGAGCAGCTGGAGCGCGTGGTCGCGCCGCGGTCCCCAGTCCGTGGCGTCGTTCGCGGCATGCCATTCGGCGATCAGCTCCGCGTCGCGCGAGGACGAGTCGCGCCAGCTCAGAGCCGGGTAGTGGCGCGCGTAGGCGAGATCCGAGTCGAGCGACCAGGTGCACCGCACGAAGCGGCGCGTGTGGGCGCTCACGGGCTCGGTTATGTCGCCGCCCGGAGGCGAGACAGCACCCAGGATGGTCACCGACGCGTCGGCATTCGAGTGGACGCGAACGCGCCCCGCACGCTCGTAGAAAGCGGCCAGCGCCGAGGCAAGGCCCGCGGGATACCCCTCCTCCGCCGGTAGCTCGCCGGTCCGTGACGCAACTTCGCGCAGCGCTTCGGCCCAGCGCGACGTGGAGTCCGCGATGAGAACCGCGTCGTAGCCCATGTCACGGTAGAACTCCGCGACCGTGACGCCGGTGTAGATGCTGGCCTCGCGGGCGAGCACCGGCATGTTGGACGTGTTGGCGATCAAGACTGTCCGGTCCAGCAGCGAGCGACCGGTACGTGGATCCTCGAGCGCGGCCATCTCCGCGAGCACGTCGGCCATCTCGTTGCCTCGCTCGCCGCAACCGACGTAGACGATCACGTCCGCGTCACACCACTTGGCGATCTGTTGGAGCAGGACGGTCTTGCCGGTCCCGAACCCGCCCGGCACCGAAGCGCTTCCCCCTCGGGCGATCGGAAAGAAGAGGTCGATCGCGCGCTGCCCAGTGACCAGCGGGACGTCTGCCCGCAGGCGCTCGCGCACCGGACGCGGACGGCGCACCGGCCAGTGGTGCCGGAGGGCGATCGGGACTCCCGACACGCGTGCGACAGGCTCCGAGACCGTGTATTCGCCGTCGGGCGCGATCCATTCGATCGCACCGGCGATTCCGTCGGGCACGAGTGCACGAAAGGTGATCGCCGCGGTCTCCTGAACATGCCCGAGAACGTCTCCGGGCGCCACTTCCTGCCCGATGTCCAGATCGGGCCCGAAGGACCAGCGCTTCTCCTGGTCGAGCGTGCTGGAGCGCTGGTCTGCACTGAGCATCTGCTCGGCTCCTGAAAGTCGGCGGAGCATTCCGTCGAAGACGCCCCCGAGAAGCCCTGGCCCGAGCTCCGCCCTGAGCGGCTGACCGGTAGTGACGACCTCGTCACCAGGACGAACGCCTCCCGTGTACGCATACACCTGGACGGTCGCCGCCTCGGGATCGAGAGCTATGACCTCGCCGGGCAGCTTGTGAGCGCCGACCTCAACAAGGTCGAGCATCCCGGTCCGCAGTCCGACAACTTCCAGAACGGGGCCGTTGACGCGGCGAACCCGGCCCGCGGTCATTGCCAGAGCGTCTCTAGCTGGCCGTCGAGCTCGGCGATCGCACGATCGACGAGAGCCGGAAGCGTGTAGTCGACGGACGTGCTGCCTACGCGCGCCCTGACACCGCCGAGATCCGGCGGGTCGACTTCGATTTCTGCGTCCGCCCCGAGCTGGGACTTGGCTGCCTGGGAGACGCGCTCGAGCAGCCCCCCGTAGCGGGCATCCTCCCGCAGCTCCAACGCAGCTTCGTTGGCACGCAGTCGAAGGTCGTCGACGAGCCCACGCTGGGCGGCGAGCCGCACTTCGCGCGCGCGCCGGTTCGCAGCCGCTCGCCGGCGGAGCGAGTTCCGCGCCGCGACGCGTCCACCCTCGAGCCGACCCTGCTTGGTCAGCTCACGAGCCGTGGCGTGCGCGTCGGCGAGGCGACGCTTGCACGCCTCGTCGACCTGAGCGAGCCGCTCTACCGCCTCGGTCTCTGCCTCGACTCGCAGAGCAGTTCGGAGCGAATCGAGATTCATTCGGGCAGAACCGTCACGAGCACGTCTCCGCGTCCGAGCGGATCGGGCAGCGCCTGCCGCGCCTCGATGGTCAGCAGCACGAGTTCAACGTCGCTGCCGAGACCGAGCCACACCTCGCGTACCTGATCCGGATCCGTCGCATGTTCGATGCCGACTCCGGCCAGCGCGTACCCAGCGAGCTTCATGCGGTCACCGATAGCGACGATCGAGCTCACGCTTTGCCGATGAGGATGATCGCGACCACGAGTCCGTAGATGGCGATTCCCTCGGAGAGGCCTACGAAGACGAGCGAGCGGCCGAACATCTCGGGTTTCTCGCTCACTGCTGCAAGAGCAGCCGCTCCGGTGTAGGCGACCGCGAATCCCGCACCGATCGTCGAGCCCGCGACGGCAATGCCGGCGCCGAGAAGCGCCGCCCAGGAGTTCGACTGACTGGTACTCGTTGCGGCCTGCGCAGAGTCGACGACCCCGAAGAGCAGGAGGCTCGCGAGCCCGACCGCCGCCAGCATGATCACGGCGTTGACGACGAGCAGCCTGCGAAAGCCACGGGCCGGCGCCCTGCGCAACGCCGCCGCCGTCGTGACGAACACCACCGCGACGGCCGGAAGGGTCCACAGGATCGTTTCGATCATCACTCCTCCTCGATGGATAGCACGGGCAAACTCCATGGGGCGAATGCGTGCCCCTCGCCCGAGAAGATCCGGGAGAAGAGCTCGTAATACTCGAGCCTGAGCGCCTGTACGCCGGTGACCAGAGCCTCGAGCGAGAACGCGACGACGTTGCCGAGCGTGAAGACCGCCACCGCGGCGATCCCCCCGAGCACTCCCCCCCAGAGGGCGGAGGCGGCGGCGAACACGACCGCACCGAGCGCCGCGTGCATGAGCCCGAACGCCGCGAGCCTCGCGAATGAGATGAAGTTCGACGCGAGCCGAGTGACAGCGTCGACGAGCTCGATGCCGACCTGGATGACGGCTGCCGCTCCCCGGGGCGCCTGGAGCGCGAGCCCCGTTCCGACGAGCACGATGCCCGCCACGCAAATCACGCCGCCGAGAATCTCCACCGGGCGCAGCTGCCAGTAGTAGCCGCTCGCGAAGATGCCGCCTCCGACCAGCATCATCAGACCCGCGGCTCCCGACTGATCGAACAGTGCGCGGGCAAAGCCGCTTTCTCTCCAGCGATTCACGATTCCGATCAGGTAGCTGATCGTGAGTAGCACGCCGCCGAGAGCCAGGGCGACGAGAAAAAGCGGAATGGGATCGTCGACCGGATCGAGCCACAACCTCGGAACAAGCCCCGTCGGCCCGAAGGCCTCGCCGTAGAGAAGACCGAAGCACGCACCTGCGACCCCGCAGGCGAACACGATCACCCAGAGATCGCGAACCTCGGCGAGCCGCCCCTCTCGCCGGCCACGAAGCCACAGACCGAGCAGTGCCAGCACCATGCCGTGCCCGACGTCACCGAACATCATCCCGAACATGAGGACGAAAGAAGCGGCGGTGAACCGGGTCGGGTCCACATCCCAGTAACGGGGAGTCCCGTAGGTTCGCACGAGCGGGCGAAACGGCCGCTCCACTGCGGCCGGGCGGAAGACCGTGGGCGGGTCCACCCAGGCCGGGCGCGGGAGCTCGACGAGACCGGATCCGGCTTCGGCCAAACGCTCGCTCAGCTCCTCGAGCCTGGCCGTCGGAGCCCAGCCGACCCACGCCGAGAAGCTGCCGTGCTCGACCGCGAGCCGGCTGCGCCGCTTCAGCTCGACCTCGCCGGTGAGCAGCCCGACCTCCCCGTCGCGCTCGAGTGAGGACACTTCGGGAGGAGATCGCAGGAGCGCCGGTGGCTCCCTGCTCTCGCTCACGAGATTCTTCAACCGCCGCAACGCCTCGGCCTCGTCACCCTCGGCGGGCGGCAGATTTCCCGCCAGCTCCACGCATCCGGCCCGCGCAAGCTCGACAAGGACATCGCGGGCGCGGGCACGCGGCGACACGACCGCGACGCGGCTCATCCTGCCGGCCCGGACGAGCTCAGCAGAGTGCATCCAGAGCCTCACCTGCAACCTCACTTGGGCCTTGCGCTGCGACCGCCAGCGCCGTTCGAACGCGCATGGCGTCGAGGCCGAGCAAAGCGATCGCGCCGACCACCACCTCCCGCCCCTGGAGTCGGGACCGCGTCATCGCCTGCGCCTCAAGCCCTACCATCTGCCACCAGCCGAGCTCCGCACGCCAGAGCTCGGCGGGCGTCTCGATTCCGGCAAGCGCCCAAGAGGCCCGTGGCGGAAGTTGGGCGCGCAGATCGGCGATCGTCTCCGCGCCGACCCATGCCGCTCCAAGCCCGGCGTGCTCGGCATTCAGATTCCGAGGGTGGTCGGCGACGAACATCTCCCCTGCGATCATGAGCGCGATTCCCCCGTCCGCCCACGCGCGGGCCTCAGGCACCTGAGTCGCCACTCGTCGCGCCCAGGCAAGCCGAAGCGCGAGGTGAATGTCCTGTGGGTCGTCACTGCCAGGGTCGCCCCAGCTCGAGCGCTGCAGCAGCGCCCGGAGCTCGTCTGCGCTCTGGGTCAGTGCGGCCGCATCCCAAACGGAAGAAAGCACGCCCAGCTCGAACGCCGAGCGGGATTCACCGCCCGCGAGGTAGGCCAGCCGGTCCTCGATGTTGACGAGCTCGAACCAGGCCGCAAGCGAGCGGAGCAGCCGTTTTGCCTCCGGCGGCAGCCATCCCGCGAGGACGCGGAGCTGCAGTGCCGTGCAGCCCGCCACGCCCCGCTGCGCTTCCTCGAGAGTCGTTCGGGGAGACTTCGCAACAGCCGCATAGGCGGTTCCAGAGAGGCTCACCACCGCCTCGGCGAGCGATGCCGCGGCCGCCAACTGCCTGACTCTTTCGATGCCGGCACAGCGCTCGAGCAGCAGGCGGGCCCGGACGCTCCCCGCCACCCAGGCTGCGCTCACGAACCGGCCTCCAGCACACGTTGCAGAACGTGCGCGACGAGCGCCGGCAGACGCTCTTCCCCGACCTTCCTGATTTGCCGGGCATCGCGGTCTGCCCGCTCGAGGATCGAGACCATCTCGGCGTCGGCGACTCTGCCGCCTGCCTTCAGAGCGTCGTCGCGCTCGAAGCCGGCTCGCTGACGCCCTTCGGCGAGGATGCTCTGCGCTTGCTCCTCGGCCTCGTGGGTGCGCTGCGCTGCCGCCGCCTCCGTCCGTCGACGTATCTCGGCGGCCTCGTCTTCGATGCGGTTGAGCGTGGCAAAGACCGGTGCGAGCTCCGCCGCAAGCTCGCCCCCGGCTGCTGCGGGAACCCCGCCGCTGCGCCGGAAGCGCTCGAGGAATCCGCCCATGGGCCCGACGGGTCCTTGATGAGCTCGAGGTGCTCCACTGACTCTCTCAACCATGTTCGCGAAGCCTGACTGTCTGAAGCCTTGCAGAGCGCCGAAAGGCCCGGGACCTTACGGCTAGGCGCTGGCGAGCGTCCGCGCCAGATCGAGTGTCGAGAGCACCCCGACCGGTCGGTCGGCGTGCTCTTCGACGACGAGCAAGTGCGTGACGCGGTGCTCGTTCATGAGTTGCGCCGCCTCGCGAAGGCTGTGCTGCGGGGCGATGGTGACAACCTCGGTCGAAGCAGCGCCGCCGGCCGTCTTTCCTTCCAGCCCTTCACGGGCCGCCACGTTGACCAAGTCGAGGTCGGAGACGACGCCCCAGATCTGCGTGTCGTCCTCGGTGACATCTCCGAAGCCGACGATGCAGTGGACCTTATGGGTGGCCATCATCTCGGCAACCGTGCTGAGCGACGTTTCGAGTGGGCAGCTCAGTACTCCACGAGTCATCACGTCCTCGACCCTCGTGTCGCCTAGAAGACGGGTCGACGCCGAAACGCCGTGCGTCTGTCCCTGAGCCATGTCGAACCTCCACTGCCGCTAGAGCCAAACCCTACCTGTGAGACCTGCGCGCGGGCGTCACCCGGAACGCCACCCGGAGTCGTTCGCGATCGCGGAGCCAGTACTGACGTCTGAACCGGTGTCGTGGCCCACTCCCTAACCCAGATAAGGGAATTCACTGATGAGGGTCCCCGCCTGAGGAGGCATGATTCGTGTGCGCTAGGTACGGATTGCAAGTAGAAGGAAGCTCTACCGAAGATGCGCACGGAAGAACCCGTCCAACGCCTCTCCGATAGAGCAGACGAAAGCGACACCGACTTAGCGAAGGTCAGAGAGAGGGTTCAGAAATGAGCCCTCTCTCCTTGTTCCGCTCGGCGTGGGAGGCGACCGCCGACGGCTGGTGTTGCGCTGACGACGGGGATCGCGGCAAGGCGTAGTCGCAGTCCGACTGAGCGAGCTTGTAGGTCGCCGCGGACGCCCGCGCACAGACGGGTGTGCGATTTCCGTCGAGCGGTTCGAGTCTGCGGCTTGCCTGGCGGGCGTGCGTCGTTACGGCCCGATCATTTAGCCTGGAAGGGATCGCGGCCGCGAACCAGAGAATCGCAGAGGAGGTTCAGTGGAGAGCGAATCCGGAAGCGGGGAGGCGGAAGCTCGACGCGTCGTGCTGGTCGCTGGCGGCGGAGTCGCAGGCCTCGAGGCGGCGCTCGCTCTCAAGGCGTCGAACGAGGGTCGCATGGCGGTCGAGCTGCTCGCCCCCGAGGACGACTTCATCTATCGTCCGCTCGCGGTCGCCGAGCCCTTTCGTGTCGACGATGTCCGTCGGTTCCCGCTTCGGCCTCTCGCGGAGGCGGCGGGAGCCTCTTTCCGTCAGGGCGCGGTCGCGTCGGTGGATCCTGAGGCTCGAATCGTGCGGACGGACCGAGGCGAGGAGGTTCCTTTCGATGTGCTGCTCCTCGCCTGCGGCTCCCGACCGGTGGAAGCCGTTCCGGGTGCTCTGACCTTCCGTGGCCCGGACGACGACGACGCGCTCGCCGCGGTGCTGGCGAGCGCCCGGGAGGGCCGGCGCGCCCGCATTGCCTTCGTGCTTCCCGTCGGCGCAACCTGGCCACTCCCGCTCTACGAGCTCGCCCTGCTGACGGACTGGCAGCTGAGCGGCAGTTATGTGCGCGACTTCACTGTCACGGTCGTCACGCCAGAGGAGTCGCCACTGCGCATCTTCGGGGATCAGGCCAGTCAGGCGCTCGCCGACCTCCTTGACATCCGCGGCATCTCGGTGCGGACCAGTGCTCACGCTCTCGCGTTCGAGGCAGGCCGACTCCGCCTCCTCTCTGACGAGGATCTCGAGTTTGACCACGTGATTGCGCTTCCTCGGCTCGAGGGAGTACCTCTGCCGGGCATAACGCAGAATGCGAACGGCTTCGTGGACACAGATGATTTCGGCCTAGTCAGGGGACTCGAGACGGTCTACGCAGCGGGGGACATCACGAGCTTCCCGCTCAAGCAAGGCGGCATTGCTGCTCAACAGGCGGACACTGCCGCGGCCGCGATTGCGGCCCACGCTGGCGCTTCGGCTCCGCCGACGCCCTTCCGCCCGATTCTCCGCGGCCTTCTCCTCACGGGCGGCGTCGACCGCTACCTCCGCGCGGAGGCAAGCGGCCGAGGCTCGACGATCGACGCCGTACCGCTGTGGTGGCCGCCGACGAAGGTCGTCGGGCGTTACCTGTCGCCATTCCTCGCCATGCATGCCGGGATCCGCGAAGAACCTCCGGGAGAGCACGAACACGTTCCCGTCGAGGTCGAGCTGGAGTTCATCGGCGGGTCGTTGCGGCCTCTCGAGTAGGCGCGCGTGCAGCTCCCAGAGCTGGAGCCAAGGAGGGAAGCTCCGCCTCGGCGATGCGGTCGCCAGGTCACTGCTGGGCTGCTCGCCTACGGCAACCGGATCACGGTTCGCCAGCTGCTGACGATGAGCAGCGGCCTGATCGACAACGACGATCTCCGCAACGCCTCGGCGAGTGAGCGTGAATAGCTCGGGCGCCGGTCAAGCGGCTGTATGTGGCGAACGTAGGAGCGCCGATATGCAGTGATTGTCCGACAGCATGGCTCGACGTGAACGATTTGCCATGCAGAAGGGCGTGGGTTCGAGTCCCATCATCCGTTCCTCCTCCTTCTCACAAAGCCCCGCTCACGCGAGGTTTTCGTTTCGATATTTCTTCGTCGGCTGGTACCTGACCGGGATTCCGCTCGGACCGGGGTCGCCTGTACATACCGGTTGATGTCTGCTGGTGGCCTTAGGGCACGTACTGCTGGTCGATCGAGTGGACGGTGTCGACCTCGACCAGGATCCAGACGCCCGTCTCGAGCGGCTCGAAGAGCGGGTGGCCGAGGGGCTCGCCGCCTTTGACGAGCTTCGCGAGCTCGCGGACAGTGATCGGCGTGCCGTCGACGCCGTCGGCGAGGACGGTCACGTGCGCATCGGCCGGCACCTTGTAGGTGAAGAGCCGGTGGCCTTCGTCGACGACGTAGTAGTCGTTCGGGACGTCGCTCGATCCGGTGTCCTCCTGTGCAGCAACGCTCGCGGTCACACCGGCCAGGTGCTCGGCGGGGTCGAAACGGAGGATGTAGCTGCCCTCGCTTCGCTTCAGCGACTTGATGTGCCCGAACTCGACCCGCCGCGTCGGAGCCCCGGGGCCGATCTTCGCCGCCTCGACGGTCGCCGGCTCGGTCACGGTCTCCGCAGGCTCCGTGGGCGAGGGTTCCGCGACGGTCACCGTCTCCGTCACGGTCTTGGTCGCCTCTGCTGAGGACGACTTGCCGTTGCACCCGAGGGCGAGGCCGGCGAGGGCGAGGAGCCCGGCTGCGAGCAGTGCCTGCGTCGGTCTCATGCGCCGCATCCTCTCGCACGTGCGGTACGGCTCTGTAACAGCTTGCCAACGGTTCTCCATCGGATGGTGATGGAGCGGAGGGCCGGCGTCGCGTCTCGGTTTCCGGCTGCGTCGATCGCCCGGACGCGGAAGGAGTGGTGGCTGCCATGCTTGAGCCCGCCGTAGCTCGTCGGGGAGGAGCAGGCCTGCCAGGCGCCTCCGTCGAGACGGCATTCGAATGTGCTTCCGCTCTCCGAGGCGGAGAACGAGAACGTCGCCGACTTCCCGCCGACCGAGACCGAGGTGATCGTCGTGTTCGGCGCGACGGTGTCGACCTTCCATGTCCTCTCGGCCGGCGACGGGTCGTTCGTCCCGGCGGAGTCTCTCGCCCGCACCTTGAATGTGTGCGAGCCCTGCGGGAGGCCTGTGTAGGTCTTCCCGGACGTGCACGACGACCAGCTCCGGTCGTCGAGCTTGCATTGGAACCTGGCCGCCGTGTCGGTGGACGAGAATCGGAAGGTCGCGGAGGTCGACGAGGTCGGGCCGCTCGGCCCTTCGGTGATCGCCGTCTCCGGCGGAAGGTCGATGCGCCAGGACCAGCTCGCAGGAGTGGGGTCGACGTTCCCGGCCCGGTCTCTGGCCCGCGCCCGCATCACGTGCTTGCCGTCGGACAGCCCCCACACCTGGCCGCACTCGCCCCAGCCATGCCCGTCGAGACGGCATTGGAAGGACGCGCCGCCCTCGCTCGAGACCGTGAAGGTGGCGCTGTCCTTGTGCGAGACGTGCGGCGGGCCGTTTTCGATCGCCGTCTCCGGCGGATTCGTGTCGACAGTCCATTTGCGGCTCTCGGGGGACGGGTCGGTGTTTCCGGCGCGGTCGACGGCCCGGACGCGGAAGCGGTGCGCGCCGTCATCCAGCCCGGGATAGGCCTTGGGGGACGAGCAGTCCGCGTAGGCGCCGTCGTCGAGCTTGCACTGGAAGGACGAGTGCTGCTCGCTCGAGGTGAACTCGAAGCGGTCGCCCCCGTTGGAGAAGTCGTCCGGCACCTCCGTGAGCTTCGTCGCGGGTGCCTTGACGTCGACGTCCCACTCGCGGATTGCGGGCGTGGGATCCGTGTTCCCGGCCCCGTCGACCGCACGGACGCGGAAGGAGTGCTTGCCGCGCGCGAGCCCGGTGTAGGTCTTCGGCGAGGCGCAGGTCTCGAACTGCGCGCGGTCGAGACCGCACTCGAGCATCGCGGACTTCTCGTTCGATTCGAACTCGAAGGTCGCGATGGCCGTGCCGTACTTGCGTGGCCCCGCGGTGATCGACGTCTCGGGCACCACCGTGTCGGGCAGGATCAGGAACGGGCCGACGTGCACGGTGCTCGTCCAGCGGCCGTTCTTGCCGAGCGTGCGCAGGTTGAACCAGCTCGTCCCCGGCTTCAGGTGGCCGGTCGCGCCCACGGCGGTTCCGGGCAGGTCTACGGCCGTGTCCGGCGTCTCGGGCTCCGCGCTCCAGGAGACCGAATAGCCGCTCGCGTCGGGGCTGGGGCTCCACGCGATCTCCACGTCGGGATTCGCCGAGCCCTGCTCGAGGGTGTGCGATGTGCTGTGCACGGCGGTCGGGTCATGGACGCCCTTTCCGCGCACGGCGTAGAAGGCGCCTGCTGTTGCGGCCGCCGCGAGGAGGGCGATCGCCGCCGCCGCGATGACGGGCTTGCGGGGGAGAACGAGGGGCCGCCGCTCGCGCGTCGGAGGCGGCGCGGGCTCCTTTCTCAGCGACGCCCAGACGTGCTCCTTCAGTCCCGGCGGCGGCGCGAGCGGCGCGAGTGCGGCGAAGACCGCCACGGGGGAGACCGGGGATTCCACGGCCTCGTCCAGCCGGTCGCGTAGGCGCTCGAGGCGCCGGTCCACGACCCGCTGGTCGAGGCCGAGCGCGCGGGCGAGCTCTGGGTCGCGAAGCCCGTGGCGCAGCTGCAGATCGAGGAGGAGGTAGTCGTCGACGGGAAGCGCAGAGGCCGCCGTCCACACCGCGTCGACGATCTGCTCGTGGCGCGCGACCGCGTCCGGGTTGGCGAGGCGATCGGGGTCGATCCGCGCGTAGCGACGGTCGTCCGACGGCAGCGCAGCGGATTTGCGGGGGAGCTCAGCCGCGAGCAGGCTGTAGAGCCAGGGCCGAAGCTCCTCGACCGGCCCGCTCCGGAGCTCCGCGAACGCATGCGAGAAGGTGCGGCCGACCGTGTCTCCGGCTTCGTCCTCGGCCCCGAGCACCCGGACCGCGACGTCGTAGAGCGGGCCGAAGAAGCGGTCGTACAGAGCGGCCAGCTCCTCGGTTTTCCAGCTGCGGTGCTCGGCGACGTCCATCAGGCCCTCCGAGAGACCACCGGATTCTCGCAGGGCGCTCGGCCGATGAGAAGCGCGAAATTGTTACGCGCGGCTGCGGCGCCGCGAGAAGACCCAGAGGAGCCCCGCGAGCGCGACTACCGCAATGATGATCCACACGACCGTCATGTGTGCTTCCTTTCCGGAGAGTGAAGCCTGAGTGTCGTTCCGGTCGGCGATTCCTTCGCTACCCGGTCGGGGGATTCCGGCCCCCTCCAAAGGCGAGAGCCGGGTGGCGCTACTGGCCCGGTGACAATCGGCGGCGGAGCTCCTCGAGCGGGAGCGCATCCGGCTCGTAGCCGACGTCACGCAGCGCATGCTCGAGATCCTCGACGAGCGCCGTACGGAAGGCCTCGTCGGCGACAGCCTTCGCGACGATGTCGTCGAGCTCGCGGCGGCTCCGAGGCAGCTCCTGGGCGGCGCGCACCCAGCCTTCGGGGGCGGGCGGGAGCGCCCGCAGAAGCTCTGCGAGCCGCTCTTCGTCGTAGGGGAAGATCTCGGTCATCGCTATCAGGACGGCTCGGCGGCCGGATTTCTTCCCTCGAAGATCTCGCGCAGCTTCGCGAGGCAGCGGGAGATGCGGCTCGCGATTGTGCCGGCCGGGATCTCGAGCGCATCCCCGATCGTCTGGTAGCTCTCGTCTCGCGCAAAGAAGCGGTCGAGAATGTCCTGGCACGTTTCCGAGAGCTCGCCCAGCGCCTCCCGCACGGCGAGCGCATCGTCCAGGCGGTCGAAGGTCTCGTCGAGGGCCGGCGGCTCGATCTCGTCGTCGCTCAGCTGCTCGCGGGAGCCCGCGCGGATCTTGTCGATGGAAAGCCGGCGCGTGAGCTGGGCGATCCACGGCCGGATCGCCTCGTCGTCCCGCAGGCGGTCGAGATGCTGGTAGGTGCGGGCGAAGACCTCCTGGAAGACGTCCTCTGCGTCATCGGCGCGCAGGCCGAAGCCCTTCGTCGCGATCGCGTAGACGTAGCGTGAGAAGCGGTTGACGAGCTCGGCCCAGGCGCCCTCGTCCCCGGTGCGGCAGCGGGCGACGAGAGCCGCGTCCGAAAGAGACGCTTCCATGCGGGAAGATTACGCCTGCCTCGCCCGTCTAGTGGGCGTGAATCCCGAGAGTCATCGCGTCTACGAGCGCGAACGCCATCTCGATCTCCTGCGCCGTGCCCGGGGCGGAGAGCTTGCGGCCGAACTCGCCGTGGGCCGCCGGGCCGAGCGTCGCACGCGGGCGACTGCCCTCCTCCGCGCGGGACGCCGGTTCGCTCCGGGCACGGCGTAATCCGGATTCAGCCTTTCCCCGTAGCCATAGCGGAGCCCCGGTAGGGGGCCGGGGCTCCAGCCGCACCGTGCGCCATCAACCCCGGGACAAGGTTCGCAAGATGCGGCGTGCGTCCATTCTGCGCACGGGAGCCGGTTCCTGCCAAGTGCGACTTAGCGGCCGCTACGATGGCAGGCGCGCCCGGCGCGGTGGCCGAGAGGTTAGGCAGAGGCCTGCAAAGCCTCGTACACCGGTTCGAATCCGGTCCGCGCCTCTACTGCTATGGACGCGAACGGGGATCCCCAGGAGAGGTCCCGCACGCGCTCCATGGCTCGTTCGCGGTCGAGCCTCCGGAGATAAATCTGCTTCAGTCTCGAGGCTGTGGAGGCCCCCGAGAAGCTTTAAGTCACGTACGCGTGAGCCGATACCAGTGCGGTTGGCCGTCTTTCGTCGCAATCCTCGGCAACTCTGCGTCGAGTGCGTCGCCCTCGGTCACGCTCCACCCGGGGTAGGCAGTCTCGATCTCTGCTTGGGTCACGCCACGCGGAAGAGGCCCACGGCGTCCTGGCGGAAACGCCAGCATCAGCACGGTCGCGTCGGGGGCGGCGACTGCGCTTACCTCGCGGCCAACGGCCGCACGTTGCTCCTCTTTCAGGCCATGAACGGCTCCGAAGTCCAGCAGTAGCCGGAAGTCGGAGCCGACATCAGCCGCGCGGAGCGCCGCCAAGTCGCCTTGTACAAACCGCACGTCGACACCTGCCTCCTGTGCGCGCTCCCGGGCGATGCGGAGCGCCTTGGGAACGATGTCGACACCCGTGACCTGCCAGCCACGCTGCGCCAACTCAATTGACCAGAGCCCGCCGCCGCAGCCGAGGTCGAGAGCCGGACCATACGGTGGCTCACGTCCTTCTTCTTCACGGTCGAACATGGCAGAGATCTGCTCCCGAGTCCGGGCCTGGTCGGCGCTGCCCTCCCAGGGCGTGAATCCGACCTGGTACAGGATCTTGTAAACGAGGCTCATGGCGTCCTCCTCTTGAGCAAGGGACACGGCCTTCGTCTCGGCGTGTCCCCGAGCCTATAAGCCCCCGTTCCTAACGCATCTGCCTGGAATCAGCAACCACCCGGACCACCACCCCTTTTTTTGGTGCGGGTGGATCGGAAAGGGGGTGAGTCATCGAGCAACGCCAACCCGGTTCGAATCCGGTCCGCGCCTCTTTGCCGCGTTCGCCACTCAGCTGAGCTGGTGGATGCCGAACGCGACGACGAACCCGAGCGTCGTCACGATTCCGACGAGCTTGCCTCCCTCCTCGTAGGCCTCGGGCATCATCGTCTCGGCGAGCATCGCCAGGATCCCGCCCGCGGCAAACGTGAGCACGAACGCGACGGTGTTCGGCGACGCGTCTTGGAAGAGGCTGTAGCCGCAGAGCGACGAAAGCCCGGAGACGATCGCGATCGCGATCCACATCCAAAGGATCCGCGACTTCTGCCAGCCGCTCGTCACGAGCCCGGCCGTGGAAGAGATCGCCTCGGGCAGGTTGGAGATGAAGACCGCGGCCAGGTATGCCGTGCCGACGGCGCCGCCCTCGACGATCGTGAGCCCGATCACGAGGGACTCCGGGATTCCGTCGAGCACGGTCCCGAGCACGATTGCGAGCGGGGAGCCGTCCTCCTGCGCTCCGCCCGAGTCCTTGCGGTCGGAACCACCGTGCCGCGAGATGAGCCGGTCGCCGCCGAAGAAGACCAAAGATCCGGCGAAGATGCCGAGGAGCGGCGCCCATTTTTCCGGGCCTTTGTCGACCGCCTCCTCGACGAGGTCGAACGAGATCGCGCTGATGAGGACTCCGGCGCCGAAGCCCATGATCAGGCCGATGAGCCTTCGGTCGATGGGAACGAGGAGCGCTGCGATCGCGCCGATGACGAGCGACGAGGCGGCAAGGAGCCCCCAGCCGAACGCGGCACCCATCAGCCGTCCGCCTTGCGGCCGACGATCGCGACAAGCCCGTCCGGCAGCTTCTCGTCCCCGAACGAATCGGCGACCCGGGCTTCGACTCCGTGCTTCGCGAGGAGTGTGGGCACGGCGGCGGTGTCGACGAGGACGTTCTCGTGGCGCTCGTCGTCGCGCCGCCACGTGTCATCCTCGCTGCGGAGAAACACGGCGATCTCCCGGACGAAGAGGTTCGGCCGCGGCAGGCTGAGGCGCGTGACGATCGCCCAGTCATCGGCGATGCGGCTCGAGCTCGGCTCGTCGCTCCGCAGTTCGCCGTAGCGCAGGTCGCAGAGGTCGAGGGCGAGGACCCCGCCCGGCCGCAGGGCGTCCGCCGCGGCGGCGAGCGCCTGCTCGACGGCGGCCTCGTCGGGGAGATAACTGAGGACGTGGCCCACCGACACAGCCGCGTCGCACTCCGGAAGAGGAGCGTCCGGGAGGACGAGCGGGCGGACGTCCGCACCCGGCGCGGTCTCGCGCGCGAGCGCCAGCATTGCGGGCGAGGCGTCGGTCGCCACGACGCGGTGGCCCGCGTCGACGAGGTAACGGGTGAGAAGTCCGCTGCCGCAGCCGAGCTCGAGGACGACGCCGCCGCGCACCGGCTCGAGGAGCGCAAGGATTCCCGGTGCACAGGTATCGGCGTGGAAGCCGAAGCCGACGTGGTGCACCAGCGCGAGGTCGTCGCGGTAGTACGTCAGGCTGCCTCGCCGGCGGGATCGCCCCACGTGTGCCAGCGCTCGACCTCGACGAGCACGCTGACCCCATTGTAGGAGCGGTCTGCGTAGGGCTCGCCCAGATATCGCTGCGACAGGGCGTCGATGTCGGCGAGGTCCGGATCGTCCCGAATCTCGACCGCGCGCCCGAGGACGGAGAGCTGGTTGTACCAGTCGTCCCCGAGGACGGTCAGGGCGACGCGCGGCTCGCGGCGGAGGTGGCGGAGCCGATGGCTGTCGCGGTCCATGGTCAGGAGGATGCGCCCGTCGTCTTCGAGCCCGTACCAACACGCGGTCGTCACGGGCGATCCATCGTCGCGCACCGTGCCGACGATGGCCTGGCGCGGTCCTTCTAGGAAGGCGAGGAGGCGGGGCGGGAGTGGTGCGGCAGGCATGGGACTCTCCTACCACAGCCGCTCGCTCTCCCGCAATGCATTTCGAAGCTCCGCGACTGCGTCAGACGAGCGGTGCTTCGTCCGCGAGAAGCGCAGAGTGCTTTTCCGCGAGCGGGACGACCGGCTTCCACACCGGCAAGAGCACCGAGATCACCGTGGGGCCGCCGGGGCTGCTCTGAACGTCGAAACGGCCTCCGAGGAGCCGCACCCGCTCGCTCATGCCCAGCAGGCCGAAGCGCCCTCGGCGCGCTGCGCGAACGAGCGTGCTTGCGACGTCGAACCCGCGTCCGTCGTCGATGATCTCCAGCAGCGTCTTGTGCTCTTTCGCCTCGATTGAAATGGCGACCGAGCGCGCCCCGCTGTGATCCCGCGCGTTCGAGAGCGACTCCTGCACGATCCGCACGAGGGCGATCCGCTGGGAGTCGGTGAGGGAGTCGAACCGACCTTTCAGCGACAGGTCGACGGTGATGTCGCTCTGCATCCTGAAGGACTCGACTTCGCGCATGAGCACCTCGTCGAGCGGGCTGCGCGCGACGGCCGGGGACTCGAGCGAATGAACGACATCGCGGAGCCCACGGTCGATGGCGCCGATTCGCGCCTGGAGGTCTTCCAGGAATCCGAACAGGATTTCGTCCGGGACGGGCTCGAAGTGCTCCTCGATGCGTCGCCGTAGCATGTGAATGTCGCCCGCGAGCGCAGCCACGTCCTGGATCGGACCATCGTGGAGGTCGAAACCGACTCGGGTCAGGAGCCGCTCCCCGCTGGCGACGAGGGCCCGTTCGCGCGACGCATTCCGCGCGAGCAGGGCTTCGCGCTCGAGGATGGGGGTGAGGACGAGTGCAGTTTCGGCGGCTGCGGCGTGCGCATTGTCTTCGCCGGCGCGCGATGCCCTGAAGACGAGGACCGCCGCCACCCGCTGCCAGCGCTCGACCGGAACTGTCCGCACCAGGCCGACGGTCGGCGCATGGCCATGAAGGACGTCCCGTGCCACGGCTCGGGCCCTGCGGCTCGGTGCCGTGTCTCCGCTCGCCGACAAGCAGGTCGGGGTCTCGCCGGTTCCGTTCGACCACAGAGACACGTCTTCGAGCGGGGCAAGCGCGGCGAGCATGCGCACCTGCATCTCGAGCGCCAGCGGGGGCGAGAAGGCGAGGAGGGACGGGTTGCGCGTCGCGTTCGCGTGCACCTGGAGTGCGAGGCTTTCGGCATTCCACCCGGAGGCATTTGACACGTGCTGGAGGAAACGGCGGATCCTGGCCGGGGCCCAGCTGTGTTCGAGCGACCGCTCGACGAGCGCCTCGCCGAGCGCCGACACGAGCGCGACGTCGTCGCGCGGCGTTGACTCGGCCAGGTCGAGGATCCGGCAGGTCTCGCGCAAGGGGAGTCCAAGGCGCGCTGCCGCGCGGCGAGCCTCGCCAATCGATCCGAGCGCCTCTCCGCGCTCTGCCGCAGTCGCCATAGCCCTCCCGACCCCTCTCCGCAGCTCCGGATGTCTTTCCGAAGAAGCCGAATTGTGGTCCGAAATCCGCGTTTCTTCAATAGGTCAGGCGGCCTATTGGGTAGCGAGGCGAAGAGCGACCGTCGTGCGAGCCCTGCGCGGGGTGGAGTCCGTTCCCGCCTCAACTCACGGCGACCGACTCCTTGACCATCGGCCGGTTTTCGAACCGGGCGCACGTCCTAGTGTCAGCAGTGGCGTAGCACGATCAACCGCCGACGGGCGGATAAGAGGAGGAGAAAAGCGTGACACCTGCGGCCAAGCGTGAAAAATCGCTGACACATTGGCGGAGAATCTCCGCCCTCATCCTCTTCGGCGGGCTGATGCTTGCGGCCCTGGCGTACGCGGGCACTGGCCGGGCGACAATCGAGACGCCGCCGCCGCCCTCGGTGTGGTCCGACAAGGCGGACTACGCGCCGGGCGAGCAGGTCACGCTCTCGGGCGCCAACTGGGCCCCGGGCGAGTCGGTGCACATCCGCGTCAACGACGATGCGGGCGAGACGTGGCGTCGAGACGTCGACGTGACTGCCGACGAGAACGGCGCGATTTCCGACCAGTTCAACCTCCCCGATTGGTTCGTCGCCGTCTACTCCGTCACCGCCAGAGGCACCTCCTCCGAGACGGCGACGTGGAGCTTTACCGACGCATCGCTGACTATTCACCGCGGTCCAACCGGGAACCCGCCAAACGTTTCGTTCACGATCACCTATCAACCCTTCAGTAACAACACGTGCACAACCGGCGGAGGAACTATTCGAACGGCTCCTGTCACGGTTGATGCCGGCACGGGCTTGGGAGGGCTCGGAGGCGGCCAGGGCGGTTTCATCAAGCTCACCGCGCCGACGACGCCGACGACTCCGAGCAACTACACATTCCAGGACTGGTCGACCGGGCCCGCGAGCGAGAACCCGATCACGACGACGACTTCGACGTCAGTCTGTGTCCGTAATCCAGCTGCAAGCCAGGACGACAGCTATCGCGCGACGTACAAGCAAGCGAACACGGCGCCGGTCTGCAACAGCGGAAGTGCGACGACGAGTGAGGACAGCTCCGTCGCCATGACGCTGAGCTGCACAGATGCCGACGGTAACGCCCTGGCCTACACGATCGTTTCCAATCCGCTGCACGGGACGCTCACCGGGAATTCTCCAAACCTGACCTACAGCCCGGCGCTCGACTACAACGGCTCCGATAGCTTCACCTTCAAAGCGAATGACGGCACGGTCGACTCTGCGACCGCGACCGTCTCCGTCACCGTCACCGAGGTGAACGACCCGCCCGTCGCGACCGACGATACCGCCACGCTCGCCGAAGACGGAAACGTGCTCGTCGACGTCCTCTCGAACGACTCCGCCGGCCCTGCGAACGAGTCCGGGCAGACACTGACCGTTATCAGCGTCGACCCGATCGCCGGTGACACCCACGGCACGCTCTCCCTGTCGATGGGCGCGGTCATCTACACGCCGGCGGCGAACTACAACGGGCCTGCCAGCTTCCACTACACGGTGCAGGACAACGGCACCACGAACGGATCGCCGGATCCGAAGGAGAACACGGGTGACGTCAACGTGACCGTCACCGCCGTGAACGACGATCCGACGGTCACACGCGATGACGCGTCGGTGAGCGTGAACGAGGGGCAGACCGCGACAAACTCCGGGACGTTCGACGATGTCGATCTCGGAGACTCGCCCCCTGACCACGTCGCGGTAACCGCTTCCGTCGGAACTGTGACGCAGAACAACAGCGCGAGGACGTGGTCATGGTCGTACGTGCCGCCCGACGGCCCGAGCAGCTCGACGGTCACGGTCACCGCGACGGACGATGACGGTGCCGAGGCCAGCGTCACGTTTTCACTCACGGTGGCGAACGTGGCGCCGAACCCGACATGGACGACCTACTCGAGCCTCCTCTATGGACCGCTCGTCTTCGGGTTGACCGGGTCGTGGAGCGGGTCGTTCGCGGATCCAGGCGTCAACGACGATCCGTGGACGGCGACGTTCGCATGGAGCGGGGTCAACGATCCGTCGCAGACGAAGACGTACGGAGCAGCGGATCCGAAGACGTTCAGCGTCCGGCCGAACTTCACCTCAGGCGGTTGCGGGCTCACCGGTAGGGTGACGGTCACCGACAAGGATGGCGCTTCGGCCTCTGATGCGAAGACGGTCAGCGTCGGCACCGGCGAGTTCATGCCGCCGATGACGAATCAGTCGGTCACGGACAAGCTGAAGAACGGACAGGTCCTACCGGTCAAGGTTCGCATCGCGGATTGCAACGGGAACCCCATCGCAGGCCTCAGCCCCTCGATCGTCCTCAAGGAAGGCGATCTGACGTCCGAGGTCAACGACAACACGATCGATCCGATCACGGTGGCGTCAGTGTCAGCCGCGGACACGACCGGCGTCATGCGCGCTGCGGACGGCTTCTACATCTACAACCTGAGGGTCAACGTCGCGAAGCTGAACACGGCCTACACGGTCATCATCACGCCAAACATCGACGGCTATCCGAGCTCGATGACGCTGCGCCACAAGATCATCGCGACAAAGTAGCGAGCGTTCAGCCGTGCCCTGAGGGGAGCGCCCCGCGCTCCCCTCACTCGTTTAAGGCCCTTTCTTCGAACCGACCGGAAAGATAGCCGGGACCAGCCTTAGGACTATGTCCTCGGCGGGCGCCAAATGCGATGACTGGGAGGTGCCGCGGGAGGTTCGACTGACTCCGCCCGAACTGGTCGACGATTTCGTCGCCGTCCTCCGCAATGCCGGAATGGCGGCCAGAAAACGCGGCCGGGTGGTCGTCGTCGAAGACGATGCCGACGCCGAGCCGGAGCGGAGGCTCGAGCTACTCTTCTTTCTGCGCGCCTGGGCGCTCTCTCACCCCGACCTCGGCTTCGAGGTCGTGGAGACGGGCTGAGCCGGAAGGGGCGAAATCGGCCGTTGCCCTTGAAAAGTGCCGATTTCCACCCAAAATGCGCTTGGCGAAAGAATCTTCCGGAGGTCCAGGCGGGACCAGACCTTCGCTAGATGAGCGGCGTCGAAAAGTATTGAGACTTTGTAAAGGAATCAATCGGCGTGGTGCGAAAGGGAGATCGCACCGTGGAGAGCGGGAGAAGAGGAGCTGCGGCCATGAAGGTTCTTGTTGCGGACGACCATCGACTGATGGTCGAAGGTATTCGTCGGGCGCTCGAGGGTGTGGAGGACATCGAAGTGGTCGGCGAAGCGAGCACAGGCAGCCAGGTGCTTCCCTTGGTGCGCCGCCTGCGCCCGGACGTCGTTCTGCTCGACATGCGCATGCCCCAGATGGACGGCCTCATGTGCCTCGACCAGCTGCGAAAGAACTGCCCCGACGTCAAGGTGATCGTCCTCTCGGTCTTCAGCGACCCGGAACGGATCCAAGCTGCCTTCAAGCATGGCGCGAACGGCTACATCGTCAAGAGCGTCAATCCGATCGACCTGCCGTCGGCGATCAGGCAGGCGGTCGAGGGAACGGTGTTCCACGCCATCGGGCTCCCGGAGATCGACGAGCAGAGCCTCGGCAAGGCGGCCGGCCTCACGGAGCGTGAGCTCTCGATCCTGAAGGCTGTCGCGCGAGGGCTCTCCAACGCGGCGATCGGCAAGGAGCTCTGGGTCACCGAGCAGACGGTGAAGTTCCACCTGACGAACATCTACCGGAAGCTCAACCTGGCGAACCGGACCGAGGCCGCCCGCTACGCCTATCAGCACGGGTTGGTCGAGAGCCCACTCGTCGAGATCGCCTGAGCCGGGCCGAGGTGCTCGTCGCACAACTCTCCGAAGGACCTGCACGCTCTCACCCCTCCGGTGGTGCTACCGGCCTGGCGGAGGTTCATGGTCCATGGCGCAGGTCATGGAAGAGCGGGTTGACATCCGGAACGTCCGGTCGCTGCGACCGTTGCGTGTGCTCGTGGCATCACGAGACGCGCGCTTCGGCCGTGTTGCCGGCTTCCTGCTCGGGCGTCGTGGATTCGACATCGAGATCCTGGGCCGCCCGTCGAAGGTCCTCGAGACCGTGTCGCGCACGGGCGTCGACGTGGCCATCCTCGACGCGAGCAATTCGGTCTCCGAGACCGCGCACACGGTCGCCGCGCTCGAGGCGCTCCATCCCCATGTCACCGTCGTCATGGTCGCGGACGACCCCGCCGACGCGGACGGTGCCACCTTCCGAGTTCTCCCAAAGTGGACCTCGCTCGAGACACTGGTCCTGAACCTCGAAGCCACGCACCTGGGCGCGGGGAGCTTCTAGCCGGCAACCGGGCCTGGACCGCCGCGGGCGCCTGCCTGGTCGCGACTCTCTGCTTCCTGCGCTTCGGCTTCGGCGGCGAGGCGCTCGTCGCCGCGCTTTTCGGCGGCGTCCTCGTCGTTCTCACCGCGATCGACATCGAGCGGCGCATCGTCCCCAACCGCATCGTGCTGCCGGCGATGGGCGTCGTCCTCGCCGGTCAGCTCGCCCTCAATCCCGACCGCTGGCTCGAGTTCGTCCTCGCGACGCTGGGAGCCGGGCTCTTCCTGTTTCTTCCGCGTCTCCTCTACCCGGCCGGAATGGGCCTCGGAGACGTCAAGCTCGCCATGTTGCTCGGCGCCGGGCTGGGCACCGCGGTCGTGGCGGCCTTCGTCCTGAGCCTCCTGGCCGGCTTCGTCGCGGCGGTCTTCCTGCTCGTCACGCGAGGCTCAGCGGCCAGGAAGATGGCGATTCCCTTCGTACCGTTCCTAGCCTTCGGCGGGCTCGTCGCTCTCTTCCTGATCTAGGACAAGCCGCTGACCCGGCTCGAGGCCGCGCCTGGCTGCCTCGCCTGCGCCAATCTCGAGCACCTGCTTCGCGCCCTTCTTGCCGGCGATCCGCCACGGTTTCAGGTCGGGCACGACCTTCAGGATCTGCAGCTCGCGGTCGAGGAAGACCGCATCGATCGGGAAGCGCATGAAGAACATGTGGATCGACCCGGTCGGGCGGATGAGCAGCCCCTCTCCGTGGTCGAGGCCGCGCCTCCCGAGCAGGCCCCTCATTCGCGACCAGGGATTGTCTGCGACGACACACCGCTCGCAGACGACCGCACCGTCGTCCCGAAGGAGCCTCATCACGCCCTCCTGGAGCGGCTAGGAGCTCTCGGCTGCGAGTGGAGCCCGGGCGCGGCCCCGTGCCCCGACGGCCCATTGCACGAGCCACCAGGCCGCGAGTGCGTAGAGAGCCCCGATGATCGCGTCGACGAGATAGTGCTCACCGGTGTACACGATCGCGAAGACGACACCGATCGTCAGGGCGGCCTGAGCCGCGAAGAGGCCGCGCGGAAGGCGGTGCTTGCGGATGACCAGAAGACAGATGACCGGCCACGCGACGTGGAGCGAGGGAACCGCGGCGACGACGTTGTAGCTCGACGCATCGCCCTTCCTCAGGGCGAGCGCGTTCAGGTCGAGGTCGAAGAGCGCGTTCTTGATGATTGGCTGCACCTCGGGGATCAACCCGTGCTCGGCGGCGAGCCACGGCGGGGCCGTGGGCGCGAGGAGAAAGGTGATGTTCGCCAGGATCGAGACCGCGAGGAGGCCGAAGAGGAGGTCGGAGAAGCCCCGGTTCTTCCAGAAGGCCCAGATCGCGAACGCGAGCAGGAGGGGGGCGATGAAGTGGGACACGTACATCGCGACGGAGAAGATTTCTAGAGGGCCCGTGCGCCCGTGGTAGAGGTGCTCCTGGAGCCAGGTCGTCGGCAGCGTGCCGAGCCCGAGGACGCGGTCTGCATCGATCTGAGGCGAGTAGTGCACGTCGAGGCCGAACGAGGGCACGGCGGCCACGGTTGCCGCATAGGCCAGGAGCCCGACGAGCACGGGCACCCAATCACGCATGAAGCGCCCGCCGCGGTTCGTGTAGAGCGCGAAGGCGATCATCAGCATGATCAGCCCGACGGGGGAAACCAGGCTCCCGTGCAGGGCTCCCTGTGCGAGATAGACGACCGCATAGCAGCCGACGAGAACCGCGATGCCCTTGCGCACTCGTGCGCCTGCAGCCGTCTGCGAAGCCTCGGCCCCGTCGACCCTCGCGACGAGCCGGTCGACCGCGCTCACCCAGCCGGGCTTGACGCGGGGTTCCGCAGACGTGGGGACTTCGGCGGCCATGTCAGAACCCGACGTGCAGGTGGTCGTAGTGGTCCGCCTGGGGGAAGCTGGGCCCGCCGAGCCCGAGGAGCGAGATGATCTGCTGCGGCTGGGCCTCGGCCGGCAGCCTGAGCAGCGCCTCGATGGCGCGCTCTGCGATCCCGCCGATCTCTTGGTTTCCTGCGATCGGCAGGCCCTTCACGCTCGAGATGTCGACCGCGAGCCCGTCGACGTGGGCCGAGACGACGTGCGGTCGGGCGAAGAAGCGATGCCCTGTGACCAGGCTGGAGACGGTCACGCGGTGGAATCGCACCATGAAGTAGCGGATGACGACGAGCACGCGGACGTTCACTCGTCCGGCGAGGAGGTCTCCCGCGCCCGCCGCGGTGAGACCGACTCGCGGGTCGCGAAGAATCCGCCGTTCCAGGCTCGGCTTCGCGTTCTCCAGCCCGACCACGAGCGCCCGCAGGCCCACCGCGCGGTTGTAGTTCGCGAGACCTCGCTCCGGCCCGTCCAGCTTCAGCTTGTGGCCGGCGATCCGGTCGGCGAGACGCGCGAGCTTCGCCGCGCCGGCGGGTGCACGCCCGTCGCGTCCGTGGGCCCGCAGGACAGCGAGAACGGGCCACCAGTGGACGCCCGCGGCCTCCGCCGTGGAGCGCAGGAGGGAGGCGAAGCGCGGGCTCAGCCGCTTGGCGGGCGGAGTCGGGTCGGGAAGCGTCCGCTGCAGCCAGATGGTCGCCTCGCCGCCCTCCGTCGTCTCCGGCGGGCGGGGCGTGTGGTGGGGATGTGGCAGAACGGAGCCTGCCCCCGAAGAATGGTGTGGATCGGAGGCCGGGCCGCCGTCGGCGCCCGGCGACGGCGTCGCCGAAGGCGACGCGTCCGTGGGCGGCGGAGGAGCGGGCTCGGAAGTCGTCGGCCCAGTCGACGCCGGCGCCTCCTCGCTCGTGGTCTCCTCGGTCGTGACCGCGCCCGTCTCCGTCGAGGAGCCCGATGTGGTCTCGTCTGTCCCCGTGCCGACGCTGCTCGCCTCGACGGGGGTGCCGTCGTCGGCGGAGGCGGCAAACGCCCCTCCGAGCGCCGCACCGAGCGCGAGCACCAGCGTCGCCGCGAAGAGGAGGCCGACCGATCGGGCGAGGATCGACCCCTTTTCGCGCTCGCGACGGTGCGGCGCATCCCGCGACTCGTCCGAAGGCCGGGCAGCCTGCGGTGGCCGTCTGAGGGCTGCCGCGGCGAGCACGACGGAGCCCAGGCAGAGAGCGGCCTTTTGCCACGAGAAGGCCTTCGTACGCATGCAACCGCAGGTCTATCGCGCGCGGATCCCGCAATCACCACCAAGAGGGTGAGCGGGGACCAGCCTTTCAGCGGGTTACCCCATGCCGCCTTGCTTCCAGACTTCTTCGCAAGCCAGTCACTGATGGGGAGGAGGTGACATTGCGAATGATCAACGCAACCATGATCAAGATGCTGAACCGCGTGCAGACGCGCGACGAGGAGGGTCAGGCGCTCGTGGAGTACGCCCTCATCCTTGCCCTCATCGCCGTCTTCGCGATCGGGGCGCTTCAGGCCCTCGGGACGAGTGTGTCGGACACGCTCAACTCGATCGCGAGCGCGATCGCCGGCGCGTAAGCCGTCGCGATCGTCGTTCCACCTCGCGGAGCCGCCTTCCGAGGGGCCTTTCGTCCGCTCGGAAGGCGGCATCCGGTACAGACCTCAACCGACTTGGTGCTCACGTGAACAGACGACTCAAGACAATTTTTTCAACAGAAGATGGCCAAGCGATGATCGAGTACGCGCTGATCCTCTCGCTCGTCACGCTCTTCGCGCTCGGCGCGTTGCAGCTCACGGCGGGGACGATCGTCAACCTCATCAACTTCGTCGCGTCCGCGATCACCGGGGCCGGCTAGACCCGCATGTTGCGACGACTGCGGGGAGAGGAGAAGGGGGTGGCGCTCGTCGAGTTCGCGCTCGTGGCGCCGCTTCTCCTCGTGATCCTCTTCGCCATGCTCGACTTCGGGCGGACGTTCAACTACTGGATCGACGCCACGCACCTCGCGAACGAGGGCGCACGCTGGGCGGTCGTGAACAAGAACCCGGCGTCGTCCGGGACGCTCCAGCAGTACATCCAGGACCAGGCCGACACGGACGAGCTCCGCAACGGAGGCTCATCGTCGGTCCCCTCCGCGCTCGAGGTCTGCATCAGCTTCCCGAACGGGGCGTCCGCCGTGGGGAACCCCGTCCAGGTGACCGCGAGTGTGACGTACAACTGGCTCCCGTTCCTGAGCGATCAGGCGCTCGGCGGGTTGACCTCGACCACCGTCGCCAGCTCCTCGACCATGCGCCTCGAAGCGCCGCCCACGAACTACGCGGCCGGGTGCTCGTGAGATGGGGCGAGTCGGGCATGAGCGTTCATCCGAAGGGGGGGCCGTTCTCGTGATGGTCGTCGTCTGGCTCCCCGTGATCATCCTCTTCGGCATGCTCGTGTTCGAGGTCGGCAACTGGTTCGAGCACAAGCGCCACCTTCAGATGCAGGCAGACGCCGGCGCGTTTGCCGGCGGAGGCCTCTTCAACGGCTGTTTCGGCGACGGTGCCACTGCGAGCGTCGCGATCGAGAACGAAGCGCGCAGGTACGCCGGCGACCCCATGCAAGGGGTCAGGTTCAACGACCAGATCGGCGGCTCCAACCAGGGAACCGTCACCGCGCGTATCAACCGCAAGACGTTCGAGGTGGCCGGTCCGCCTCCCGACGACACGATCGAGGACTCGCCCTGCGCGGCGAAGATGGTCGACGTCAAGATGACGGAAGCGAGCCTCCCGTGGTTCTTCAAGCTCGCGTTCGTCGAAGCCGTCAACGCCCGCGCACGCGTCGAGATCAAGCAGAAGGAGTCGACCTCGGGGGCGCTACCGGTCGGTGTGCCGGACAACAACCCGGTCGCCGGGGCGGCCATCTACGTCGACGAGACGACGGGCGGTGTGATCGCGACGCAGGCGCTCACGAAGGGAAGCCCGACCACTCTCAACGGAAAGACCTTGACGCCCTGGTCGAGCGCGGGCTCGCCGGTGAACATTGCGAGCTCGAGGACGGGAGTCGTCATCGCCTTGTCGGGCGTCCCCTCATGGGCCCCGACCGGCACGCTCTCGGCGATCTGCGGCCAGATCCTCGTCGAGTGCTACGACGGTGGGGCACTCGGCCCGTGGACCGGCCTCAGCTTCATCCGCGGATACTCGAGCGCGGGCACCGGCACCGCGGCGGCGCCGATCATCCGAGATGTCAGCCTCTACAACCAGAGCTGCGCCGACACCTCGGGCCCGTACTTCCTCCTCAACGCCGGCTGCTCGATCGGCGTCCGCGCGAAGATCGATTTCGGGACGGGGGCGAGCAACCCGGAGGACCCCCCGGCCTCGGGCGGCGTGCGCGCGGTCGTCAAGGTGGATCCCGCGAATACCGGCTGCCCGACGTCGGGTGCGAACCCGAAGGGCTGCGTCATGCGCTACCAGACGTCGGGGCCCAACGCCGGCTATTTCGTGACGGACGGGAGCAACGGCTACCCGGTCATGGCGGCGGACGGCGTTTCGCACCCGATCGCGATCAACTGGGGGACCGGTAACGGGAGCGGCAGCGCGAACGGGTCGTTCACGAACGTGCAGCGCTCCTATTCGGCGGGCGCCGGCAGCGACCCGGTCCAGTACATCTCGGTTTCGGAGCTCGGCCCGGGTGCGAACTCGCTCACGCTCGGCTCGCACACCCTGAGCGTCACGATCGGCGTGCTTTCCAGTCTGCAGGCGAACTCGACGGATCCGAACGCGCCTGCCGTGTCGCTCAAGGTTCTCGGTAGCCAGACACAGGCGATCGACTGCGACCCGACCAAACCGAACCTCCGCACCGAGCTCGCCCAGGGTTGCACCCCCGAATACTCGATCAACCACGGCACGCCGTGCCAGTCGTACACGTATTACCAATCTCTTCCGCAGACGGCACCGTGGAACTGCACGATCACGCAGACCGGAGGCGCTGTCGGCCAGGTCTACCAGGGCATGCTCGACCGCACGCAGGGCGGGTCGAACAGCTGCATCAACCCGATCAACTGGGCGGACTCGAACGGGGACGGGCTGGTCACGATCCCAGAGGACATCCCGTCGGGCGACCCGCGAATCATCCCGGTGTTCGTGACGCCGTTCGGCTCGTTCAGCGGCAGCGGCAACGGAGTCATCCCGATAACGAACTTCGCCACGTTCTACGTGACGGGGTTCAGCAAGAACGGCGGCGGCCAGGGCGATCCCTGCCCTGGCGCCGATCCTGTCCCGACCAAGGCCGGCGGCTGGATCGTCGGCCACTTCATCAAGTACGTCGACACGATCAACACGGGCGGCGGCGGCGCGGCGTGCGACTTCAACGCGTTCGGCACGTGCGTCGCCGTGCTCACCCAGTAAGGAGGAAGAACAGTGCAGTTCGCGCAACGACTTCTATCGACCCGGGGCGGGACGATCGCTCTCAGCGTCACGGCCGCTGTGCTGGCCGGCGTCATCCTGCTCACGTACCTGCACCGCTACCGGGAGAGCGTCAAGGCATCAGGCGCAGCGGTGACCGTGCTCGTCGCGAAGAACCTGATCGACAAGGGAACTTCGGGCGACATCATCGCTTCCCAGGATCTCTACGAGGTCACCACCCAGCAGAAGAGCGAGGTTCAGGACGGTGCGATCACCGATCCGGCCACGCTCAAAGGCCGGGTGGCGACCGCGGACGTCTTCCCGGGTGAGCAGCTGACCGCCGCGAAGCTCGCGGTCTCGACGATCACGTCGTTCTCCGACCGCATCACCGGAGACGAGCGGGCGGTGAACCTGCCGGTCGACGCGGCACACGGGATGATCCAGCAGCTTCAGCCGGGTGACAACATCGACCTGTACGGCGGCTTCAACGTCCAGGCGGTCGGCAAGAACGGCGTCGTCGATCCCTCGTCGCCCACGAAGCCGATCCTGAAGCTGATCGTCGAAGACGTCCAGGTGCTCGGCATTCCGTCGAGCGGCTCGAGCGGCATTTCAAGCGGAAGCGGCAAGACCATGCTCACGCTCGCAATGACGGACAAGCAGGCCGCGGACTCCGCTTTCGCAGCTGAGAACGGGGTCGTTTGGGTCACCCTCAGGCCGCGGGCAAGCGCCGACGCTCCGAGCCCGGACCTCGTCTCGGTCGAGACGCTCCTCTTCGGAGTGCCGGCCGTCAAGGTCTACAAGTCGCTAGGAGGCCGGCAATGACCCAGTCCATACGCGCTCTCGTCGCCGTCGACGAGGGAGTCGATCACGCAATGGTGCAGGCGGCTCTGCCCGCGCACCGAACGGAAATCCAGATCGTCGGCATCGTCGACGGCCTGGACGAGGGCTGGACGACGCTCCAGGAGACGCCGACGGACCTCCTCGTCGTCGCGTGCACCGGCTACTCGGACCGCGTTCTCTTCATGATCGAGGGCGCGGTGAAGCAGCGGGCCGACCTCGCCATCGTCGTCTTCGTCACCGGTCCGCCGGACGGCTTCGTGCGGCGGATCTTCGAAGCCGGCGCCGACGACATCCTCGGCCTGCCGACCGACTCCGACGACGTCGCCTTCGCCCTCCAAAAGGCGATGGCGAGGAAGCAGGGGGTCGGTGTCGCAACCGGGACCGCGCTCTCGCCGATGATCGTCGTCCTCGGGCCGAAGGGCGGCACTGGGAAGACGATCACGACCGCCAATCTCGCGGTCAGCCTGGCCGGCGACGGGCACAAGGTCACCGTCGTCGACCTCGATCTCCAGTTCGGCGACGTCGGTCTCGCGCTCGGGCTCAAGCCCGACAAGACCGTCTACGACCTCGTCAAGGCCGGCGGCTCGCTCGACGCCGACAAGATCGAGGCATATCTGGTCACGCACGAATCGGGGGCACGCGTCCTGATGGCGCCCACCCGGCCCGATCACGCAGGCGTCATCCGGACCGAGTTCCTTCGCGACGTCTATGCGAATCTGCGGGCGTCGAACGATTACGTCTTGGTGGACACGCCGCCGGGCTTCACGCCCGAGGTGATCGCATCCATCGACAGCTCCTCCGGAGTCGTCCTCGTCGGGATGCTCGACACCCTGTCGCTCAAGAACACGAAGCTGGGTCTCGACACGCTCGAGCTGATGGGGTATCCGTCGGAGCGGATCCGCCTGGTGCTCAACCGGGCGGACAGCCGCGTCGGGATCACCCATGAGGACGTCGTCGCGGTCATCGGCCGGATGCCGGACGTGATGGTGCCGAGCGACCGTGAGATTCCACGGTCGGTCAACGAGGGGATGCCGATCGTAGCCGCGAAGGCTCGCTCGGAGGCCGCGAAGTCGTTCAAGCGACTGGCCGGCCTCTACAACGGGGCGACCCCGGCCGCGACGAACGGGCACCGGCGGTTCCACCTGATGAAGAAGCGGGGCAAGTGATGGAGCTTCACGAACGCCTCTCGACCGTCCGCCCGGTTACCCCGCCGGCCGGCAGAGATCCCTTCGCCGAGGTCAAGAACAGGATCCACCTGGCCGTCATCGGCGACCTGGGACCGCAGCTCTTCAACACCAACATGGACCCGAATGCGCTCCGCGAGCGGGTCGCCGACGACATCCAGAAGCACCTCGCTGGGGAGCAAGGCCTCGCCCGCGACGACCGGGAGCGGCTCAGCTCGGAGATCGCCGACGACATCCTCGGCCACGGCCCCCTCGAGCGCCTGCTCGCGGACGACAGCGTGACGGAGATCATGGTCAACGGCCCATACGACGTCTGGGTCGAGCGTCAGGGACGCCTCTACGAGACGACTGTCCGCTTCACGGACGAGTCGCACCTGCGCCGAATCATCAACAAGATCGTCGCCCAGGTGGGGCGGCGGCTCGACGAGTCCTCGCCGATGGTCGATGCCCGCCTGCCCGACGGCAGCCGTGTCAACGCCATCATCCCACCGCTCTCGCTCAGCGGCGCCCTCCTCACGATCCGCAAGTTCTCGAAGAAACGGCTCGATCTCCAGGATCTGATCCGCCTCGGGACACTCTCGACGGAATCGACCGAGTTCTTGCAGCGCTGCATCCTCGCCCAGCTGAACATCCTCATCTCGGGCGGTACGGGCTCGGGCAAGACGACGCTCTTGAACGCCCTCTCGACGGCGATTCCCGACGCAGACCGCATCGTCACCATCGAGGACGCCGCCGAGCTCAGGCTGAACCAGCGTCACGTGCTTCGCCTCGAGGCCAGGCCGAAGAACATCGAGGGAGAAGGGGAAATCCCTATCCGCGAGCTCGTCCGCAACTCCCTCCGGATGAGGCCCGACCGCATCATCGTCGGCGAGGTCCGTGGCCCCGAGGCGTTGGACATGCTCCAGGCCATGAACACGGGCCACGACGGCTCGCTCAGCACCGTCCACGCGAACACGCCTCGGGATGCGCTCTCGCGCGTCGAGACGATGGTGCTGATGGCCGGCTACGACCTGCCGATCCGTGCGATTCGGCAGCAGGTCGCCTCCGCGCTCGACATGGTCGTGCACCTCGAGCGGCTCGAGGACGGTGGCCGCCGCGTGACCGCGATCACCGAGGTCCAGCGGATGGAGTCCGAGGTCATCACCCTCCAGGACATCTTCGAGTACAAGATCAAGGAGATCACGAGCGAGCGGGTCATCGTGGGGAACCTCATGCCCACGGGGCTGCGACCGACGTTCCTCAACAAGTTCGAGAAGCGCGGCGTCAGTCTCCCGACCGGTCTCTTCATGGACGGCCGGCTCGGCCGGATGCCCGCCGACGTGGCGAAGGTGGGAACGTGATTCCGCGCAGAGCCCTGGCTCTGCTCGTCTGCGCCGTCGGCTCGGCGGCGCTCGGCGCATCGATGGCGGCCGCTCAGGCCGACAGCGGCCTGCACCTGCGGCCTACCGGAGGGGCGAGGTTTCCCGAACGTTCCTACGTGCTGAGCCTGCCGTCTGAGGCCTACATCACGCCCGACGCGGTCGTCGTCCGGGAGAACGGCAAGGTCGTGAAGGACGTGACCGTCGTTCCGGCAAGTACGGCCCAGTCGGGACAGTTCGGCGTCGTCCTCGTGATCGACGCGAGCGACAGCATGCGCGGCGACGCGATCGTCGGCGCGACCGCGGCGGCGCGCGCCTTTGCCGCCAGCCGTCAGCCCGGACAGTCCTTCGCCGTCGTGACGTTCAACAAGGACGCGAAGGTCGCGCTGCCGTTGACCACCGACTCGGAGGCGATCGACGCGGCGCTCGCCTCTCCACCGCCCCTCGCGCACGACACGCATCTGTACGACGCGGTCGCCCAGGCGGTCTCGATGCTCGAAAACGCGAACGTCACTGTCCGATCGGTGGTCGTTCTCTCCGACGGGGAAGACATCGGAAGCGCGCAATCGCTGGAAGAGGTGAGCGCCGCGGCGCAGGACGCGGGCGTGCGCGTCTTCAGCGTCGGTCTTCGCTCGAAGGCGTTCGACGTCGCGGCCCTGCAGGAGCTCGCCCGTCGCGGAGGCGGGCAGTATCTCGAGGCGAAGAATCCCGAGGATCTGGAGCCGATCTTCGGCCAGCTGGGATCGAGGCTCGCCAGCGAGTACCTGCTCCACTACACGTCGAATGCTCGCCCGAACAGGAAGGTCTTCGTCTCGGTCTCGGTCGAGAGCTATCCCGGCGTTGTGACTGCCGGCTATTCCACGCCGAGCCTGAGTGCGACCGCGCAGCAACCTTTCAACCGCTCCGAGTTCGAGACCTTCATTCGCTCGACGGGCGGCATGTTCTCGACGGCGGCCCTGGCGGCCCTACTCTTCGCGTTGGCCCTGCATTTCCTCATTCGCCCTCGCGCGGGCGGCGTCCGGAACCGCCTCGCCGAGTTCATCTCCCTGCCCACCCGCACGTCGGAGAAGCCTCCGGAGGAGCAGAAGGAGGCCCTCTTCGACCGTGCGGAGCAGTCCTTCGAGGGGGCGAAGTGGTGGGACCGGTTCAAGCAGGACCTCGAGATCGCCCGGATCACCATCTCGCCCGCCCGGATCCTCCTCTGGACGATCGCCGCGACGTTGCTCGGGGCGTATCTCCTCTACCTGATCGGGGGGCCGATCGTCGGATTTCTCGGGTTCAGCATCCCTCTGATCGTGCGTTCGGTCGTCAAGCAGCGTGCGAACCGGCAGCGGCAGCTTTTCGCCGAGCAGCTGCCCGACAACCTGCAAGTACTCGCCTCTGCGCTCCGCGCCGGGCACAGCCTCGTGGGGGCTCTCTCCGTTGTCGTCGACGACTCGCCCGAACCGTCCAAGTCCGAGTTCAAGCGCGTCATCGCCGACGAGCAGCTCGGCGTCCCGCTCGAGGACGCCATCGAGGTGGTCGCCAGCCGCATGCAGAGCAAGGATCTATCGCAGGTCGGCCTCGTAGCGGCCCTGCAGCACGAGACGGGCGGGAACACGGCCGAGGTGCTCGACCGCGTCGCCGACACGGTTCGGGAGCGCTTCGAGTTGCGGCGCCTCGTTCGCACCCTCACTGCGCAAGGGCGCATGTCGAGGTGGATCCTGACGAGCCTGCCCGTTTTCTTGCTCCTGGTCATCACGCTTTTGAACCCGGATTACATCGACCCGCTCTACTCGCATCCGGGGGGGCGCCTCGTGCTCGTGGGAGCCGGGCTCATGGTCGTCGCAGGGTCGCTCGTCATTCGGAAGATCATCGACATCAAGGTCTAGGAGGCGGCGTGCTCTTCTTCTTCATCGGTCTCGCACTCGCAGGAGCCTCGGTCTATCTCGTGGCGCGGGCTGTGAGCATGCCGCGCTTTCGGACGGTCGAGACGATCGCGAAGATCGACCTATACGGCTACTCCCGGGCCGCGGACGGTGTCGAGGACACGTCCGCGATGCGCGGCGCGCTCGACGACATCGCCGGCGCGGTCGGCGCGGTCGTTGCAGGCCGGTTCGGCGGAAAGCACGAGCAGGATGTGCGGAGCCACCTCATGGCGGCCGGCCTTTACGGCGTGACGGCAAGGCGGTTCATCGGGTATCAGACTCTCGCCGCAATCACCTTCCCGGCCGCCTGGGTCTGGTTCTCGGGAACCACCGACCTGGCGAGGTTCCTCGTCCTTCCGGGCGCGATCCTCGCCGTCTATCTCGGCTGGCGGGCCCCGCTGATCGTCGTCGACCGTCGAGCCCGCTTCCGGCTCCAGGAAATCGACTACGAGCTCCCCGAGCTGGTCGACCTGCTCGTCGTCACGGTCGAAGCGGGCCTCGGCTTCGCAGGCTCGCTCCAGGTTGCGTCCGAGCGGATCGGGGGCCCGCTGGGGGAGGAGCTTCGCCTCACCCTCCAAGAGCAGAACATGGGCCTGACGACGGAGGAGGCGCTGCGAAACATGCTTGCCCGCGCCGATACCCCCGCGGTGCGGTCGTTCGTCCGCGCCGTCACACAGGGCGAGACCTTGGGCGTTTCAATCGGCGACATCCTGCGCTCGCTGGCGACGGAGATGCGCAAGCGCCGCCGCGCGGCTGCGGAGGAGCGCGCCCAGAAGGCGCCGGTCAAGATCCTTTTCCCGCTCGTCTTCCTCATCTTCCCGGCCATGTTCGTGATCCTTCTCGGCCCGGCGGTGTTCGACTTCATCGAAGCGTTCGGCACGTGAGCCGACTCGCCGTAACTCTCCTGTTCTGCGCCGCCGCCGCCGCGACGGCGATGACTACGGTCGATCGGCTCCAAGCAGCCCTGGACAGCGGAACGACGCGCGCGTGGGCCCTTGTCGGCTACTGGGCTCTCAAGACTGCCGTCATCGCGGCTTTCGCGTACTTCGTCGCCGTGCGCCCGGAGTCTCGCCGGCCCTCGCGGGACCCGGTCGCGTTTATCGCGTGTGCCGCGGCGCTGGGCCTGCTGCTCGCGCTGCGCCAGCCCTCCGGCGGTAGCACGAGCCTCGTCCTGGCCGGCGATTTCGTCGCTCTCGCAAGCTACGTCTGGCTCCTGGCCTCGGTGCTGGCGCTCGGGAAGTGCTTCGGCATCCTTCCGGAAGCGCGCGGGCTCGTCATGCGGGGGCCGTATCGCTTCGTGAGGCATCCGGTGTACCTGGGCGAACTCGGCGCCGTCGTCGGCCTCTCGATCGGGGCCCCGAGCCTCTGGAACTTTGTCGTCCTCGTCGCGTTCTACGCCGCCCAGGCAGTGAGGATGCGGCTCGAGGAGCAGGCACTGACGCGTGAGTTCGCCGAGTACGCGGGGTACGCCGCGACGACCCCTCGGCTCTTGCCGATTCCGCTCGTGCCCTTGCGGGTCACGACCGTCTCACGCCCGTCGTAGCGTCGATCTAGGGCGTTCGCCCGGTCGGGCGCCGACTGCCTGAAGGTCGGTTAGGACCCTCGACCTCCGGGTAGTGTAGGTTTCGTCCGCACCGTCCGATAAGACGCTCGAGCTCGATGACGGTTACCCAATTTCTCGTCGCGTTGGCCCTCGGGGCAGGAGCGATCGCCCTCTGGATCAACAACCGCTTTCCGGGACTCGCTCCAGGGCGCATGGTCGTCGCGTTCATTCACGTCGGCGTCGCCATGGTGATCGGGATGGCGCTCGTCCCGGCGGTCGACGCGTTCATCCAAGGAAACGTGTCGCCGGTCATGCGGGCCGTCGTCATCACGTTCGTGGTCGGTCTGCCCGCGCTCGTCTACGCGCTCTTGACCTCGATCTGGGTCATTCTCATCGCGCAGAACGCGATGAAGATGCGCCGCTAGCGCAGGCTCGCGCCCGAGCCGCTCAGTCTGACGAGGACGAGACCCGAGCTCGGATCTTCGGCAACCTGCGTTCCGCCGAGCGCGAGCTCCGGCCCCACGATCGCGTAGTCGGCGGAGATGGGCGAGCCCGACTCGGCGAGCCGGCCCTGACCGTCGGAGAGCGCCTCGCCGGTGAAGGGGTGCGTCAGGGAGACCAGGTCGTAGGCGTCATCGAATGCATAAAGCCGATCGACGCTCGTGTTCGTGAGCTGCGTCTCGAAGAGGGCGCTCCAGCGATCCCAGATCTTGAGCGTCACCGGAGAACCGTCGGCAGGCTCGGCCCAGATCCCGACAACCCGTGCCTGGGGGCCGACGGCGTCGTCCACCCAGCTGGGATTGGGCGCCACCCAGCGCGCCTTCGCCTTCTCTGCGACGACGGTGTTGGCGGCGAGGACGAACAGCGTGATGAACAGGAAGTTGAGGACGACGGCGAACCGAAGCAGGACCGACCGCTTGGGGCTGACCAGCAGGAACGCCGCCACCCCGATCGCCGAGAGGCACATGATCACCCCGAGCAGCTGGCCGTGGGCGCCGAGCGCGGGCTTGAGCAGGCCCCAGGGAACGAGCGCAACCGTGCTCGACGAAACGCCCCAGGCGTGACCGTTCAAGAACTCGGCGAAGGGAATCGCGGCCGGTGCGATGAGGGCGACCGCGCCGGCGACCAGGGCGGGCTTTCGAGGCCGCGTCATGCCGAGGCTGATCCAGAGCAGGAAGACGAGCAGGACGAGTGGCACCACGTAGAAGACGTAGCGGTCGTGAACCGCCGGGGTGGGCCGCGGCTGGGTCGAGTACGTGGCGATCAGGAGCACGAACCAGAAGACGCATGAGCCCGCGATTGCGACAAGGGCCCGCGCCCGTCGATCCAGCAGGTCGCGGCGCCCAGCGAGGGCGAACATGAGCACGAGCGCCGCGAACGGGATGATCCCGACGTACAGGTCGAGCTCGCCGATGTAGATGAGGAGCCACCGGGGGAGCGACAGCAGGTCGAACACGTGCAGCCAGTGGCCGTGCGCCCCGAGGACATCGCTTCCTCGAGCCAAAGACCAGGCGACCCCGCCGACGAACAGAGCTCCGAACATGTAGATCGTCGCGCGATAGGGCGCGAGCCGCGCGACGACGGCCCGCCTGCCACCGCCTTCGAAGGTGCTGACGAGCACGATTCCTGTGAGAAACGCGGGAACGAGCATGACCATCTCCGCGCGTGTGAGCAGCGCGACACCGATCGCGAGCAGCGCGAGGCCCTGCGTCCGCCGGCTCGGACGCTCTAGGGCGACCGTGATTGCGAGGACGGCGGCGAGGAAGACGGGATACGCCAGGCTCTCGGTCATCGCCTTGCTCGAGTAGACCATCGAGGGGACGAGCACGGTCAGCACCGCGAGGAAGAAGGAGAGCTGCTTGTCGAGGACGCGCCGGCCGAGCAGGTAGGCGAAGACGGCCGCGCTCGACATGACGATGCAGTTGATGAGCTGAATCGCCGCATATGCCTGCGTCGCCGAGCTTGTGAGGAGCCAGGCCGGCGCGATCAGCAGGGGATACAGCGGCCCGTAGCTCCACGTTGCCATCGCGGCGCCGTTCACCGAGAAACTGCCGGTTTCCGCCAAGCTCCGGCTCAGCTCCGAATAGATGTACTCGTCCGGCATGATCCAAGGCGTCGGGCTCGAGCGCGCGAGCGAATAGCGGAAGACGGCCGACAGCGCGACGATCCCGAGGAGCCAGGCGACGGCGGGGATGCGTGCCAGAACGCGCTCGGCGTCCTTCAGCCGCGAGCGACCCTCGTACGGGAGGGGCTGAAATGTCGCGTCGGCTCGGCCTGACAGCATGCGAAAAGGTGCGATCGGGTTCCCGAGTCGAAAACTAGGAGGGAGGGGTCGTGGAAACCCTCGACCTCCGGCTAGGAATGCGTCAGTCGAGCGGCTGAGGCGGCGGCACGAGACCGCCGCCCCGCCTCATTCGGCCGGACTTAGCGCAAGGGAACGCGGTCGTGCCGGCGAGGGGCGAACCGGCGTCGGCGCGGAGCTGCGCAGCTCCGTTTCACCGTGCCAGTGGGCCACGCTCGCAGTCCAGGTCTGCCGGGAGTGGTATTCGCACACCTGGTAGTACTGCCCGTCGGCCGCCCGCACATCCCGGGTTGCCGTGCGGTCGCAGCGTCGGTTCTCGAGGCGGTAGTAGCCCTCACATCGCTCCATACGCATCGCATCATCTCCGGATGCGGCGCTCGCGCTATTCCCCGTCGGAGTGAAGTTGCCGGCGCCAGGCCTCGCCGGCGGCCCGTCCTTCCGGGCTCGCGAGGAAGTGCTCGAGGGGCACGTGCAAGAAGGCGCCGCGAGCCTCGGCGAGGATCTCGCCGTCCAGGCGGAGGTCGCTGTCGACGTGGATGCGCCGCCCGCGGCTCTCGGTCACCCACGCGGCGATCTGGAGCTTGCGGTTGATGAGCACGGGCCGGCGGTAGCGGACGAAGATCCGGGCGGTCACCGCCGGGAAGCGGTGCCACGTCGCGAGGAGCCCGCACGCCTCGTCCAGCGCGGCGCCGACGAGCCCTCCGTGGACGATTCCCGGCCCGGCCTGCTGGCGCTCACCGAAGAAGAAGGTTGCCTCGTAGCGCTCGATCCCTTCAGCCGCAGGGCGGGGGAGGTGGAGACCGTCCGGGTTGTCGCCACAGCCCCAACACGAAGGGTCGTGGTGCGGCGGAATTCGGCTCAGCGCAGACCGCCCCGCTCGAAGTGCGCCTTATAGAAGTTCTCCGACCCGGCCGTGGCCATCGCCGCCGAGGCGGAGATCTCGAGTGCCAGCGTCGCCGCGGCCACGATCTGCGCGAAGCGGTAGACCTTCCCCGTCCCGGCGCAGTCGAGCAGGTTGAGCCAGGCGCTCGCAGAGGGGAGGGTCGTGCCGCCCCCGATGGTCGCCACCTCGAGCCCCGGGAGTCGGATCGTCGCGTGGAGGCCGCCGTCCACCCTGTAGGCGGTCCCGTGCGCCATCGAGCTCGTGCCGACCATGCCGACGTCTTGCCCCGTGGCGATGAAAAGCGCTGCGATCGCGGTCGCCGGTGTGAAGGCGACCGACTGCATCCCGGAGGCAACGGCGCCGTGGGTCCCGACGAAGGCCAGGTCGACGAGGTCGTCGAGGGTGGTCTTGAGGACGCGGCGCACGGCCTCCTCCGTGAGCGTGCACTCGGCGATGACCGTCTTCCCGTGCCCGCCGCGCTCGAAGTAGCGGTGCGACGGCTTCTTGTCTCCGCCCATGTTCCCCTCGAGGATCGCGCGCTTCGGCTTCACCGGAGCGTTCTCCAGCACGAACCCCTGGTTGAGGGCGTAGGAGTTGCGGGTGATCATGTTCATCCCGACCGCGTCGCCGGTCGTGTAGGCGTAGAGGACGTGGCAGGTGGGCCCGACGACGTGCGTCTCGAGCTCGCGCAGCCGCGCGTGCTTGGAGAGCCCGCCGATCGGCTCGCCGGCGAGCCAGTCACGCATGGGAACCACCTGGTCCTCGATCCAGCGCGAGAAGGCGACGGCGTCGGCGGTCGAGTCGAACAGGAATCCGGATGCCCGCGTCACCCGGTCGTGGAGGACGTGGGTGCGGAAGCCGCCCGACTCAGCCGCTGCCTTGGCTCCCCGGAAGAGGGAAAGGGAGAGCCCGCCTTCGGTGTTGGCGAGCGGCACGTAAACGGAGTCCTGGCTCCGCCCCCGCTCGACGAGCCGGCCCTCCGGCTCCTCCAGCTCGTAGTCGCCGAGATCGAGCTCGACCGGGCCGACGACCGCGACGGGGACGACGGCGACCCCGGTGATCGCCTCGGTGGCCTTGACGAGCGGCGAGAGGTCGTGCTCGGCGACGACGCCGTCGAGGCCGAGCAGCTCCTGGCGGGCGCGGATCGACTCGGGGTCGTTCCTTCGTGGCCAGCGACTGCGGGACGACGTGCTCAGGACGGGATCTGGACGTCGGAGACGTCGAGGCCGAGCGACGTCGCCAGGCGCACGCCGGTCTCGAGGTCCTCATGAAGCCGCCGGACGTCGGTGTCCCGCATGAGCGCGCCGACGAACTCGCGCGCCTTCGGTCTCCACAGGGCGTGTTGGGCGAAGATCGGCAGCAGCCTGTTCGAGGACTCCACGATCTTCTTCTTGGTCTTCTCGGGCGCTTGCTCGATCAGGACGCGCGCGTAGGCCATCCCCGACCCGTGGTGGATGCCGTCGTCGATCGTTAGCCGATTGCAGAGGTCCTCGAGCACGGTGCCGCGCGAGGAGCGGGCGATGAGGCGGAAGCGCGGGATGATCAGGCGCTCGTAGAAGACCTGCATGTTCACGACCTTCTCCTCGAGCGTGTCCGCCTCGATCTGCATCTGCGCGAGCTGGTCCAGGTACGGGTCGGGCTCGCCGCGCCCGCCGGCGGCGTCGACGAGCCGGAGCCACGCCTCGGTGTGCCGCGACTCGTCCTGCACCATCGTCGTGTAGTAGAGCTTCGCCTCGGGGTCAGGGGCCATGCGGAAGAGCTGGGTCGCCATCTCGACGGCGAGCTCGTCTGCCTGGAGCTGCTGTGTGACCACCGAGCGCCACATGTCTCTGCGCCGCGCCAGCTTTTGCGGGCTGCCCTTGTATTCGGGCACGGGCGGCATGTCGTTCCACGGGAGGTCGCGGACCTGCCACTCGGCGCGCTTGGCCAGCTCGTAGTAGCGGAGAACCCCTTCGTAGGCCGAGCGGTCCTCGCCGTGCTCGAGCGGGGGTAGCTGTTCTGACTCCATCTGCCCCGGCAGGCTAACGTTTCGCGCCGTGACTGTCCTCATGGATGGAAAAGCGGTTGCCGAGCGGGCGCGCGCGGAGGTTGCCGAGGACGTCGCCGGGCTCGAGCGGCCGGTCGGCCTCGCCACGGTGCTCGTCGGCGAGGACCCGGCATCGGAGATCTACATCAAGCGGAAGCAGGAAGCCTGCCGCGAGGTCGGGATCGAGCCGTTCGACCACAAGCTCTCGGTCGAGACGACCGAGGAGGAGCTCCTTCGGCTCGTCGCCGAGCTCAACGCGGACGAGCGCGTGACCGGCATCCTCTGCCAACTGCCGCTCCCCGAGCAGATCGACGAGGATCGCATCATCCGCTCGATTGCGCCGATCAAGGACGTCGACGGCTTCCATCCGTTCAGCGCCGGCCACCTCCTGCAGGGCAGCCCGACCTTCGTCGCGGCGACGCCGGCCGGGATCATGGAGATCCTGCGCGAGTACGAGGTCGAGCTTCTCGGCGCGCGCGCGGTGGTGGTGGGGCGGTCAAACATCGTGGGCAAGCCGATGGCGCTCCTGCTCCTCGCCGAGCACGCGACGGTGACGATCTGCCACAGCCGCACGCGGGACCTCGGTTCGGTGGTTCAGGAAGCAGACGTGGTGGTCGCTGCGGTCGGGCGTGCGGCGATGATCACGGGCGAAATGGTGCGGGACGGAGCGACCGTCGTGGACGTCGGCATCAACCGGGTCGAGGGCAAGGTCGTCGGCGATGTGGCGGAGGACGTGCGGGGCAAGGCCGGCCTGCTCACACCGGTCCCGGGCGGCGTCGGGCCGATGACGATTGCTTCGCTTCTTCGCAACACGGTGAAGGCGGCCCGCTACCAAACGGGTCTGCTTGCCTTCCCCCTGGACTGACGCTACATTGATGGCGCCGCAGCACGTTGCGGTGTTTAGTAGAGACGCGGCGGCTCGTTGCCGGGCCGCCGTTTGTTTGTGAAGGAGGCAGTACGTTGGCAGAAGGCACCGTCAAGTGGTTCTCGAACGAGAAGGGCTACGGCTTCATCGAGCGCGCTGAGGGCGAGGACGTTTTCGTCCACTTCTCGGCCATCACGATGGACGGCTACAAGTCCCTCCAGGAGGGACAGCGCGTCGAGTTCGAGGTCGTTCAGGGCCAGAAGGGCCTGCAGGCGGCGAACGTTTCGGTCATCTAGCCCGAAGTTCGAGCAAGCCGCTGACGGGCCCCCTTCAACGGGGCCCGTCTCTTTTAAAGTTCGGCTGGAGGCTCCGGAGGCGTATGGCGATCACGAGAGAAGACGTACTGCACGTAGCGCGCCTCGCGCGCCTCGAGATTCCCGAGGGCGAGGTCGACCGCGTGCGCGACGAGCTCGGCGCGATCCTCGAAGCGGTGGGGAAGGTCGCGGAGCTCGACCTCTCGGACGTCGAGCCGACCTCGCATCCGCTCGCCGTCGTCAACGTGTGGCAGGAGGACGAGTCGCGCCCATCTCTCTCGCCCGAGGATGCTCTGGCCAACGCGCCCGACCCGGTTGGTGGGGCGTTCCGCGTCCCGGCGGTCGGGTCGTGACGCCTCGTGGATCATTTGGCTTTCCGCGCACCACGGGTGCGCTTTTCCGCGTTAGCGTGAAAGCGGGTGGTGGCGTGGGGTGGCCCCTAGGAAACGTCCCATGATCGACACCCTTCGTCTCACCGCGGAAGAAGCCGCTCGGCTGCTCGAGTCCGGCGATGTCTCCGGCGACGAGCTCGCGGGTGCCTACGTCGAGGCGATCGGCGAGCGCGATCCCGAGCTCCACGCCTACCTGCACGTCGTCGGGGAGCCCGGAAACGGCGTCCCGATCGCGCTCAAGGACAACATCACCACGCGCGGCGTCCCGACCACGGCCGGCTCCCGCATCCTCGAGGGCTACGTCCCCGTCTTCGACTCCACCGTCGCGACGCGCATCAAGGAGGCCGGGCTCCCGCTCCTCGGCAAGACGAATTTGGACGAGTTCGCCATGGGCTCGTCCACGGAGAACTCGGCCTACGGCCCGTCGAAGAACCCCTGGGATCCCGACCGGGTGCCCGGCGGCTCGTCCGGCGGCACCGCGGCGGCCGTCGCAGGAGGGCTCGCCCCGTGGGGTCTCGGCTCCGACACGGGTGGGTCGATCAAGCAGCCCGCGTCGCTCTGCGGGCTCGTTGGCCTGCGCCCGACCTACGGCACGGTGTCGCGCTACGGCATCGTCGCCTTCGCGTCGAGCCTCGACCAGGTCGGCCCGATCACGAAGACCGTCCGCGACTGCGCGCGCCTCTACGGGACGATCGCGGGCCGCGATCCCTGCGACTCGACGACCGTCGAGCTTCCGGAGCCCGTGGAAGTCCCCGCGGCCGCCGACCTCGCGGGCATCCGCATCGGCATCCCCAAGGAGCTGAACGAGGCCGAGGGCATCGAGCCCGGTGTGAGCGGTGCCGTCGCCAAGGCGATCGAGCTCGCCGAGAGCCTCGGAGCGGAGGTGGGGGAGTGCCGACTGCCGCTCTCGGTCGACTACGGCCTCGCCTGCTACTACCTCGTCGCCCCCGCCGAGGCGAGCTCGAACCTCGCCCGCTACGACGGCGTCCGCTACGGCTATCGCGCGGCCGGCGACGGCGACCTCACCGCCCTCTATTCGCGCACCCGCTGGGAGGGCTTCGGCCCCGAGCCGCGCCGACGCATCCTCATCGGGACGTACGCCCTTTCCGCCGGCTACTACGACGCCTTCTACGGGCAGGCCCAGAAGGTGCGGACGGTGATCGCGCAGGAGCACGCGGCCGCGTTCGAGGACTACGACCTGCTCCTCAGCCCGACGAGCCCGACGGTGGCGTTCAGGGTCGGGGAGAAGGCCGAGAGCCCCCTCGCCATGTACCTCTCCGACCTGCTCACGATTCCCGCCAACATGGCCGGGCTGCCCGGCCTCTCGATTCCGTGCGGTCTCTCCGAGGGACTCCCGGTCGGCCTGCAGATCCTCGGCCCGCAGTTCTCGGAGAACCTCATGTTCCGCGCCGGCCACGCGCTCGAGCAAGCCCTCGCCTTCGACTATGTCCCGGAGCGCCTCCGTGGCTGAGTGGGAACCGGTCATCGGCCTCGAGATCCACGTCCAGCTGAAGACGCGGACGAAGATGTTCTGCCGCTGCGAGAACGTCTGGGGCGAGCCCGAGAACACGCGCACGTGCCCGGTCTGCCTCGCGCACCCTGGGACTCTTCCGGTCCCGAACAAAAGGGCGATCGAGTGGACGGTGAAGCTCGGCGTCGCGCTCGGCTGCGAGATCGCCTCGCACGCGCTCTTCCACCGGAAGAACTACTTCTACCCCGACCTTTCCAAGGGCTACCAGATCTCCCAGTACGACATCCCGCTCTGCGCGGGCGGGAGATTCGTCGTGCCGGGGCCCGATGGCGACCGCGTGATCGGGATCGTCCGCGCACACCTCGAGGAGGACGCGGCCAAGACCATCCACGTGGGGGGCACCGGCGGACGAATCGCGGGTGCCGAGTACTCCCTCGTCGACTTCAACCGCGGCGGCACGCCGCTCGTCGAGATCGTCTCCGAACCCGACGTGCGATCCGCCGACGAGGCACGCCGCTTCCTCCAGCTTCTGCGCCAGACCGTCGTCGAGCTGGGCATCTCGGACGCGGAGATGGAGAAGGGCTCGCTCCGGTGCGATGCCAACGTCTCGGTCAGGCAGGCCGGCGAGACGGGCTTCCGCACGAAGACCGAGCTCAAGAACATGAACTCCTTCAAGTTCGTGGCGGACGGGATCGACGCCGAGGTGCGCCGCCAGATCGAGCTCTACGAGGCCGGGGGAGAGGTCGAGCAGGAGACGCTCCACTTCGACCCGTCGAGCGGGACGATCGCACCGCTCCGCTCGAAGGAGGAGGCGCACGACTACCGCTACTTCCCGGAGCCCGACCTCGTCCCGGTCGAGCCTCCGGTCGAGATGATCGCGGCGGCGATGGACGAGATCGGCGAGCTGCCTTCGGCGCGCATCCGCCGGGTCGAGGCGGAGGTCGGCTTCGACCTCGCGGAAGGGCTCGTGGCGAGCGGCCGCGACGGCCTGTACGTGCGGGTCTCCGGCGACCGCCGCACGGTGGCCAACGTGGTCATGAACCAGCTTGCGGCGACCGGCGTCGATCCAGAGGACGTGAACGGCGCGGAGCTCGGCAAGCTGATCGCCGAGCGCGGGCGCATCCCGCGCGCGGCATTCACCGAAGCGCTCGAGCGAAGCGGGGACGCCGGGTTTTCCGCGGACGACTACCTCGGCGAGACGGCGATCTCGGACACGTCCGAGCTCGATCCCGTCATCGAAAAGGTGCTGGCCGAGAACGAGGCGCAGGTGGAGACCTTCAAGGCCGGGAAGGAAGGCGTGCTCGGCTTCCTGGTCGGTCAGGTGATGAAGGAAACGGGCGGCAAGGCCGATGCCAGGGTCGTGAACGAGCGCCTGCGCGAGAAGCTCGAGTCGTGACCACGCCCGAGGCAAGCCGACCACGTTTCCACGAGAGCTACGGGATCTGGGCGGCGGACGAGGGTGCCGGCCTGCTCGAGTGGGAGTGGGCGGCCGAGCGGCTCGAGCGCGCTCACAACTACTGGGTGGCCACCTCGTCCGAGTCCGGGCGACCGCATGCCGCGCCGATCTGGGGGCTCTGGAGCGACGGTGCCTTCTTCTTCTCGACCGCGCGGGCGTCCCGGAAGGGGCTGAATCTCGCTGCGAACCCGTTTGCGGCCGTCCACCTCGAGAGCGGCGACGAGGTCGTCATCGTCGAGGGCGCTGTCGAGGAGGTCACGGCGCGGAAAGCCCTCGACGTCCTCGCCGCCGCCTATGGGGAGAAGTACACCCTCGAGATCAAATTCGATGATCCCGGGTCGGTCGTCTACGTGCTCGTGCCCAAGCGAGCCTTTGCCTGGCGTGAGAACGACTATCCCGAGAGCGCCACCCGCTTCACGTTCTAGGCACCCCATTCGAGTCTCCGGTCCGCCGGGCCGCCGGCCGATATCGGCTCCGTGGGCCGCTTCGCCTCCGCATTTGCGTTCCTCTTCGTGCTCGTCGTCATCCTCGGCTCGGCGGGCTGCGGCCAGCGCTTCGACGAGCTCGGGGGCGAGCCCCCTCCCGGCCAGGCGTCGTTTGCCGCGGACGCGCTGACCGGGCTTCGAGAGGCCGGGAGCGCGCACGTGGTCGTCAACGCCCATGGCGGGACGATCAGCGGCACCGACGCGGAGCTCAGCGTCCATTTCGAGGGCGACATCTCCACCTCGGCGCTCACCGGAGACCTCCAGCTCAGCTTCCCGGGCGGAACGCTCGGGGCTCGGGTGCTCGTCGACGAGCACGACGTCTACGTCCGCTTCATGGGCGTCTGGTACCACGAGGACGCGGGCGTCGCCGACGCCCTCCACAGGGCCGGCGAGGAAAACGGCGAGCTGCTCTCGCAGCTGACCACGCCTGCGGGCCTCGGCAAGCTCTTCACTCAGCTCTTCGAAGGCGGGATCGCGCAGGGCCCCGACCTCGGCGGCGCCTCCACGTGGGAGTTCGACGGCCGCCTCCGCGCCGAGACATTCGCGAACCTCGTCGAGAAGTACGGCGGCATCGAGCTGACGGCGAACGATCGTGCGCTCTTCGCCCAGGTCGCGGCGACGAGCCACCTCGTCGTGGACGTGGGGAAGGAGGATGGCCTTCCGCGAAAGCTCGTGCTCACGCTCGACCCGCCGAAGGATCTCCAGTTCGATTCCAAGGAGCTCCAGTCGTCCGACGGCGCCCTCTCGGTCACCGTGGAGCTCTCCGACTTCGGGGAGGACGTCTCGTTCAGCCCGCCGAAGAGCCCGAAGCCGCTCGACGAGCTGTTCGGTCAGCTCTTCGGCGTGATGGGCTGAGCGCCACCCGCTCGCCGCTCGAGTAGAGAAAGCCTGCGTAGAGAAGGGCTGCGGCCGCGGCGATGAAGACCGCCGTCGGGGCAGCCCCGAGCCCTGCGACGGCGCTGCCCGCGGCGGCAACCGCGACACCCGCCAGGATGAGGCCGTTCCCAAGCGGCCGGCGGCGAATCGTCGAGAGGGCGATCGCCACCACGGCCAGCGTCCCCAGCGAGTTCCCGAGGATCGCGACGAGACGCGCGGGCCAGAAGTCCAGGTGCTCCTGCGCGTTGGGAATCGAGGTACCCGCGGCCGGCGCACTCAGCGGGGCGGCGAGGGCGATCCCGACCGCGAGCCCGGCGTAGAGGAAGCCGAGCGGCACGGCCCAGCGCCGTCCGGAGAGGAGGAGCGAGCCGATGCCGAGGAGCGGCGCCGTGAGGAGGCCGCCGCAGAGGTAGTAGACCCGGAACGAGTGGTCGTCCCAGCCGGCCGCGGCGCCCCAGGCGAGGGCAGCCGATGCGGCCGCGTAGGCGAGGAGCGAGGCCGACCAGGCGGCGAGCTGCGGCGCCCGTCGCGTGCGCCAGCGGCCGAGCAGATCGCCCGCGAGCCGGAGCGCGAGGAGCGCGGCCGCGAATGCAAGCAGTGCCTCCATGCCGTGAGTTAACCTCAGCGGAGATGGCCGAGAAGCGCTACCTCGTCACGCCGGGCCCGACGCCCGTGCCCCCGGAGGTGCTCGCCGCGACGGCCGCGCCGATGATCCATCACCGCTCGCCGGACTTCCGCGGGACGCTCGAGCGCGTCACCGAACGGCTGCAGCAGGTCTTCCGCACGGAGAACGACATCATCCACCTGACCTCGGCGGGCACGGGCGCGATGGAGTCGGTCTTTCAGAACCTCTGCTCGCCGGGCGACCCCGTGCTCGTCGTGTCGCACGGATTCTTCGGCGAGCGGTTCGCCGCCCAGGCCGAGGCGTACGGCTGCAAGCTCACGCACCTCCGCTACGGCTGGGGCGAGTCTCCGAGCCCCGACGAGGTCGGCGCCCAGCTCGAGGAGATGGGGGGCGCGAAGATCGTCTTCCTCACGCATTCGGACACCTCGACCGGGGTCGTCTCCGACATCCAGGGGATCGCCGAGCGCATCTCCGGCTCGGATGCACTCGTCGTCGTCGACGCGATCTCGAGTCTCGCGGCGGTGCCGCTCGAGACCGAGGGGTGGGGCCTGGACGTCGTCATCACGAGCTCGCACAAGGCGCTCATGAGCCCGCCCGGGCTCGCGTTCGTCTCCGTTTCCGACGCCGCATTCGAGGCCTCGCGCTCGGCGAGCTCGCCCCGCTACTACTTCGACTGGGAGCGCGCCCGCGCTGCCCAGGAGAAGGGGGAGAACCCGTTCTCGCCGGCGATCTCCCTCTTCCTCGGCGTCGACGTCGCGCTCGGAATGATTCTCGAAGAGGGGCTCGAGTCCGCGTTCGAGCGCCACGTGCGCCTCGGCCGCGCGGCGCGCGCGGGCGTCAAGGCGATGGGGCTCGAGCTCTTCTCGCCGGACGAGGACCGCTCGGCGGTCGTGACGGCGATCAAGATGCCTGCGGGGATCGACGGCGGGTCGGTCGTCCTCTCGATGCGCGAGCGCTCGGGCGTGACGATCATCGGCGGGCAGGGCGAGGTACGCGGGAAGATCGTCCGCATCGGCCACATCGGCTACATCGACGTCTTCGACGTGACGGCAGCGCTCAGCGCGCTCGAGCTCGCCATGGCCGAGGCCGGGGCGGACATCGAGCGCTCCGCCGCCGTGAGCGCCGCGCTCGAGGCGCACGCCGAGCCGATTTCCGTGTGAAGGTCTTAGTCAGGGAGCCGATCGCCGAGGCGGGGATCGAGCTCCTGCGCGAACGCTTCGACGTCGACGTGGATGCGGACGGCGATCTCGCCGGTCGCATCGGCGACTACGATGCGATCATCATCCGCAGCGGCACGCACCTCGACGCGGGCCTGATCGAAAAGGCGACGAAGCTCAAGGTGATCGGCCGGGCCGGGGTCGGGATCGACAACGTCGATCTCGACGCCGCTTCGCGGCGCGGGATCGTCGTCGCGAACGCGCCGGAGTCCACCATCGTGTCGGCGGCGGAGCACACGCTCGGCCTCCTGCTCGGCCTCTCGCGCTCGATTCCCCAGGCCCACGCTGCGCTCAAGAACGGCCGCTGGGACCGCTCGCGCTTCGCGGGCCACGAGCTCGCCGGGAAGACACTCGGCCTCGTCGGCTTCGGTCGCATCGGGCGCCAGGTGGCGCGCCTCGCGCGCGGCCTGGACATGCAGGTCGTCGCCTTCGACCCCTACGTGAGCGCCGAGCGCTTCGCCGAGCTCGGCGTCGACCGGGTCGAGACGCTTTCAGAGCTCCTCGCGTCGTCCGACTTCGCGTCGCTCCATCTCACGCTCACGGAGGACACGCACGGGCTCATCGGACGGGAGGAGCTCGCAGCGGCGAAGGACGGGATCAAGCTGGTCAACGCCGCCCGTGGCGAGCTCGTCGACGAGGAGGCGCTCGTCGAGGCGCTCCGCTCGGGCAAGGTCGCAGGCGCCGCGCTCGACGTCTTCGCCGAGGAGCCGTACTCCGGGCCGCTCCTCGAGCTCGACAACGTCGTCGTCACCCCGCACCTCGCTGCCTCGACCGAGGAGGCTCAGGACCGTGCGGGCGTGATCGTGGCCGAGCAGGTCGTCGCCGCTCTGGAGGGCCGCGTGGTGACGAACGCGGTCAACGTTCCTGCGGTGGCAGCAGACGAGGTCGGCTTCCTCGGCCCGTTCCTTCCCCTCGCGGCGAAGCTGGGAGCACTCGCGGTGGAGCTCGCCGATTCGAGCCCGACACGGCTCGACTTCGCCTACCTGGGAGAGCTGGCCGAGCACGACACGCGGCTCCTCACCGTCGCGGCGCTCAACGGCGCCTTCCAGGGCCGGGTCGAGCAGGCGGTCAACTATGTGAACGCGCCGCTTCTCGCGGCCGAGCGCGGGATCGAGGTGACCGAGGAGCGCCGCCGTGCGTCCCGCGACTTCACGAGCCTCGTCCGCGTGACGGCGGTCGCCGGCGACCAGGAGGTCGTCGTCGCGGGGACGCCACTCGGCCGCGACGCCGAGCCGCGGCTCGTGCGCGCGCTTGGCTACGAGATCGAGATCGATCTCGCCCCGTTCATGCTCTTCGCCGTGAACGACGACCAGCCGGGCCGCATCGGCCGGTTGGGCACGCTTCTCGGAGAGGCGCAGGTGAACATCGCCAACATGGCCGTCTCACGGCGCTCGCGAAGCGCGAAGGGCGCCCTCATGGCGCTCACCCTGGACAGCATCCCGGCGCCGGGGGTGCTCGAGCGCGTGGAGGCCGAGCCCGGTTTCACCGACGTTCGCTTCATCGACCTGAGCAAAGCTTGAGCGCCTGGCCGGAGCCGGTCGAGCGGGTCGCGGAATTCCTGCGCAAGACGGCCGTGGAATCGCGGCTCGAGGAGTTCCCGGCGGGCACGCTGACCGCTGAGGATGCCGCCAAGGCAGTCGGCTGCGACCTCGCGCAGATCGTCAAGTCGCTCGTCTTCGTCTGCGACGGGAAGCCGGTGCTGGTCATGGTCGGGGGGGACCGGCGGGCCGACCGCGCCAAGATCGAAGCCGTCGTCCCGTGCGGGAAGGCGAAGATCGCGGGCCCGGACGACGTGCGCTCGGCGACGGGATTCGAGCCGGGCGCGGTCGCCCCGTTCCCGCTGCCCGCGATCCAGACCATCCTCGTCGACAACGAGCTCCTCTTGCACGAGGTCGTCTGGACAGGCGCCGGCTCGCACCAGCACGTGCTCGCCATCGCGCCGACCGACCTCGTTCGACTCACGCGTGCGCGTTCCGTCGACGCCGTCGCGGACGACGCATAACCTAGGATTAGAACCGTGCAAGAGACCGAAAAGATCTGGATGAACGGCGAGCTCGTCGACTGGGCCGATGCGAAGGTCCACGTCGGTGCGCACGGGCTCCACTACGGCTCCGGCGTCTTCGAAGGCATCCGCTGCTACGAGACCGACGACGGCCCGGCCGTCTTCCGGCTGACCGACCACCTGAAGCGGCTGGAGAACTCCGCCCGGCTCCTGCACATGGAGCTGCCCTTCGGCGTGGACGACCTGCGCGCGGCGACGCTCGAGCTCGTCGGGGCAAACGGTCTCGCCGAGTGCTACATCCGCCCGATCGCCTTCTACGGCTACGGCGAGCTCGGCGTGCACCCGCGCTCGAACCCGGTCGACGTCGTGATCATGAGCTGGCCGTGGGGCGCGTACCTCGGCGAGGAGGCGCTCACGCAGGGGATCAGCGCGAAGGTCTCCTCGTGGAAGCGGGTCGGCCCGAACACGATCCCGCACGTCTCGAAGGCGACAGGGATCTACCTGAACTCGATGCTCGCCGTGATCGAGGCGACGAACGCCGGCTATGCGGAGGCGATCCTCCTCACCGACGAAGGCCACGTGGCCGACGGCTCCGGCGAGAACATCTTCGTCGTGAAGGACGAGATCATCACGACACCGCACCTCTCGACCTCGATCCTCCCGGGGATCACCCGTCAGAGCGTGATGGAGATCGCCCAGGCGCACGGCTACGCGGTGCACGAGGGCCCGCTGATCCGCTCCGACCTCTATCTCGCGGACGAGGTCTTCATGACGGGGACAGCCGCGGAGGTCACGCCGGTGCGCGCAATCGACGACCACGAGGTCGGCCCGCCCGGCTCGGTGACGAAGGCGATCCAGTCGACCTTCTTCGACGTCGTGCGCGGCCGGGACGAGCGCTGGACTCGTTGGCTCGAGTACGCGGCCAAGGCCCCGGCGGGCTCCTGACCGCCGAGATCGGGCTCTCCGCTCCGTGGCTCGAGGAGCGGGAGGAAGAGCTCGTCCTGGAGACGCTTCGCTCCGGGCAGCTCTCGCTGGGGCCCATGATCGACCGCTTCGAGCAGTCGCTGGCCGAGCGGGTCGGCGCGCCGTATGTTGCCGCGGTCTCGAGCGGCACCGCCGGCCTCCACCTCGCAGTGCGGCTGGCCGGGCTGGGGGAGGGGGACGAGGTCGTCACGACGCCGTTCTCCTTCGTCGCGTCCGCGAACTGCGTCCTCTACGAGGGCGCCACTCCGGTCTTCGCCGACATCGACCCGCGCACCCAGAACCTCGACCCGGCCGCCGTCGAGGCGGCGATCACGCCGCGGACGAAGGCCATTCTCCCGGTGGACATCTTCGGTTACCCGGCGGAGTACGCCGAGCTGGAGGCAATCGCCGAGCGCCACGGGGTCGCGCTGATCGAGGATGCCTGCGAGGCGCTCGGAGCCGAGTACCAGGGCCGGCCGCTCGGCTCACTCGGCGCGCCCGCCGTCTTCGCCTTCTACCCGAACAAGCAGATGACGACGGGGGAGGGCGGGGCCGTCGCCGTGCAGACCGAGGAAGAGTGGGCGCTCCTGAAGAGCCTCTCCAACCAGGGGCGCAGCGACTCGGGCGAATGGCTCACGCACTCGCGCCTCGGCTACAACTACCGCCTCGACGACCTCTCGGCCGCGCTCGGGATCGCCCAGGTGGAGAAGCTCGACCGCATCCTCGAGCTGCGCGCCGGGGTCGCCGCGCGCTACGCGGAACTCCTCGGCGGGATCGACGGCGTCAGACTCCCGCTTGCCGACGACGCCGATCACAGACGCTCGTGGTTCGTCTACGTCGTCCAGGTGGCGGAGGGCATCGACCGAAACGGCGTCCTCGCGCGGCTCGCCGAGCAGGGGATCGCCTCGAAGCCGTACCTCCCCTCGATCCACCTGCAGCCCTACTGGCGCGAGCGCTTCGGGACGAAGGACGGCATGTTCCCCGTTTCGGAGGACGCGAGCCGCCGCTCCCTCGCGCTCCCCTTCCACACGCGGCTCGAGCGCGCCGACCAGGAGCGCGTCGCCGAGGCGCTCCGTGCCGCACTCGGCTAGGGAACGCCCCGCCCGGCCCGGCCTTCGGAGGCAGCCTTGTGTTTCACGTCCACAAGCGAAAAGACATGGCCAGCGTGGCCGGAAGGGGCAGCGGAAAGCCGTTTCTCTGAGGTCCGATCCTTGTGCGTGTGCAACACAAGGCGTCGGGAGTCGGCGATCTAGACCCCTGCCGAACTGAGATAATCGGCACATGGCGGACGGCGCGCCCAAAATGGTCTTTCTCGGGTTCGGAAAGTTCGCGCGGGCGGACAAGATCTACGCGCTCGAGCCGCTAACGGGCGGCGACCGCGGCGACGGCCGCCGCACGCGTGTGTGGGTCGAGGGGATCTCCGAGCCGATCGTCGCCTCCCGAACGGAGCGCTCGATCCTCGGCGAGATGGGCATCCGCGACGCGGGCCGCATCCAGATCCTCGACGACGCCGTGAAGCTCGCAGAGCGCATCGTCGAGGACGCGGGCAAGGGGCGGGTCGACCTCGCCGATCTCGACAGGCGGGCACGGAAGCTGCTCGAGTCGACCGCCCGGCCGAGCGACGAAGACCAGCTCTTCTAAGCGCGTGACGCTCGGCCCCGAGTTCTTCGCGCGGAGCGTGCACGAGGTCGCGCCCGAGCTGATCGGCTGCACCCTGCTCGTCGACGGGATCGGGGGCCCGATCGTCGAGGTGGAGGCCTACGACCACGAGGACCCGGCGAGCCACGGCTTCCGCGGCGAGACGGCCCGCAACCGCTCGATGTTCGGCCCGCCGGGTCACGCCTACGTCTACCGCTCCTATGGCATCCACTGGTGCCTCAACCTGGTCTGCGAGGAGAAGGACGTCGCGGCCGCGGTGCTGCTCCGCGCGCTCGAGCCGGCGGAGGGAATCGCACAGATGCGCGAGCGGCGCGGGCTCGAGGACGTCCGGCTTCTGTGCGCCGGGCCTGGGCGCTTGTGCCAGGCGCTCGGCGTGACCGGAGCGGACGACGGGGCGAGGCTCGACCGCCCGCCGTTTCGGCTCGCACCCCGCAGAACGGACGTCGAGATCGTCGCGGGCCCTCGCGTCGGGATCACGCGCGCTGCCGAGGCCCCGTGGCGCTACGGCCTTGCCGGCTCGCGCTTCCTCTCGCGCAGCTTCCGTGTCAGCGCCCGACGACCAGCTTGATCGTCATGTTCTCGACCGAGGCGAGCCCGGCCTTGGGGAACTGCTGCAGGACGTGGCCGGGCTTCCCTTCCGCAGAGGTCTGCACGAGCCCCGCCAAGTGGTGGCGGGCGAGCTTCTTCCGTGCGGCCTCGAGGCTGAGGCCGGTCACGTCCGGGATGCGCCCGTTCACCGCCACCGGGACGACGACGCGCACGGTGTCGAAAGAAGACAACGTGCCTCTGGCCGGGAACTGCGCGACCACGCGGCCGAGCCGTTCGCCGCCCTCCGCGGGCCGCGTGACCACTTCGACGGTCAGCGGCATGCCCTCGAGCCGGATCTTGGCGTCCGCGAGCTTCGCGCCGACGACGGGTGGCACATCCACCTCGTTCGGCTTGCACGGCGCCTGCTTCGTCGGTTCCGAGCCGGCGACGTAGGTGACGAGGTGCCCGTCCCGGCAATTGCCGTTGTCGAGCAGCCACTGGTTGTTCCGGTAGACGACGTCGCGCGCCACCGTCGACTCGTAGGCCGGTGAGGGGAAGCTTTCCGGCGGATCGTTCTCGGCCTTGAGCGCCTTCTCGACGAAGCTCTTCCAGATGAGCGCGGGGTAGGTGCCCCCGGCGACCGGCTCGCCTTCGAACTGCGTCAGCATCGGGACGAGCTTGTTCGGATATCCGACCCAGACCGCGACCGCGAGCTGCGGCGTGTAGCCCACGAACCAGGCGTCGCCGTAGTTCTCCGTCGTGCCCGTCTTCCCGGCGACGGCCCGGTCGGAGAGTGCGGCGCGCTGACCGGTTCCGGTCGTGACGACGTTCTGGAGGATGGAATTGAGCGTCGCAGCATCGTTCGGATCGAGGATCTCCTTGTCGACCGGCTCGTTCTTCTCGATGCGGTTTCCGTCCACGACCTTCGTGACGGCGCGGGGCGTGTTCCCGAGGATCGAGCCGTCGACGCGCACCCCGTTGTGCGCGAACGTCGAGAAGGCGCGCGCCATCTCGAGCGGGTTCACCGCCTCGGCGCCGAGCCCGATGGCGAAATAGTCGTTCAGCGGGCTGTGAATCCCGAGCCGCTTCGCCATCGCGGCCACGTTCCCCGGCCCGACCTGTGCGGTCAGCTGCGCGAAGACGGAGTTGTCGGAGTAGGTCGTCGCGTCGACGAGGTCGATCGTCCCGAGATACGAGTTCTCGTAGTTGTGGACCGACCAGAGCTTGTCCCCGAGGTTGATGACCGTCGGTTGCGAGGTGAACTGCGTCTGCGGCGAGATCCCTTCGCTGAGCGCGGTCGCTAGTACGAACGGCTTGAAGGAGGAGCCGGGCTGCCGCTCGCCCTGCACTGCGAGATTGAACTGGCTCTTCTTATAGTTGCGCCCGCCGACCATCGCGAGCACACGGCCGTCGCGCGGGTCGATCGCGACGAGCGCCGCGGCGGGGTCGCCCTTGTTCGGGAGCCACTGGTCGATCGCCTCCGCGGCGAGCCGCTGCAGGTCGAGGTCGATGGTCGTGTAGACCTTGAGCCCGCCGCCGAAGACCTTCCCGGAGCCGTAGTAGGGGACGAGCTGCTGCTTCACGTACTCCGCGAAGTAGCCCTGCCGGCCGGCTGTGACGGGCAGGTGGATGTCCCTGGGCTTCGGCAGCTTCTGCGCGTCCGCGGTCAGCTGCTCCTTCAGGCTGATGAGCCCCTGCTCGCGCATCAACTGGAGGACGAGCCGCCGGCGAGCCTCGGCGGCCTTCGGGTTCGTCGCGGGGTCGTAGGCGCCGGGGCTCGCCGGCAGGCCGGCGAGGAGCGCGGACTGCGCAAGCGTCAGGTCGCTTGCGTGCTCGTTGAAGTAGACGCGCGCGGCCATCTCGATTCCGTACGCGCCGTTCCCGAAGTAGATGGTGTTCAGGTAGGCGGTGAGGATCCGGTCCTTCGACCACTTGCGCTCGAGCTGCCAGGCAAGCGCCGCCTCCTTGAGCTTCCGGCTGATCGTCCGCTCCTGGTGGGTGTACGTGTTCTTGACGAACTGCTGCGTGATCGTGGAGCCGCCCTCGACGACCGCCTTGTGGCGAACGTCGGCCCAGACCGCGCGGAGGATGCCGCGGTAGTCGACGCCCTGGTGCTCCCAGAAGCGGCGGTCCTCGACCGCGACGATCGCCTGCTTCATGATCGGCGAGATGTCGTCGCTCGTCACCACGATGCGGCTCTCGTCGCCGCGCAGCGTGGCGAGGACGGTCTTGCCGTCGGAGGCGTAGATGTAGCCGAGCTGCTGCGGGCGCTTGCTCGTCGACGGCTCGAGCGCCGCGACGTCGCTCGCGATCGCGCTCACCAGGCCGTAGGCGAAGGAGACGAGCGAGACGAATGCGAGGACGCCGAGCAGCGCCAGAAATCTGAGCTTGCGGATCCTGCGGCGCTTGGGAGGGCGACTGCTTCGTCGGAACGGCACGAAGGGCGTGATTCTAGCCCGGTGTCATGGACCGGAGGCGACTCTATGATCGGGCAGCCATGGCCGCCGGAATCGCAGAGCTCACCCGCAACGCGGTCGACGTCCTTCCCGAGGGCGAGCTCGAGCGCAAGCTCGCGCTCGGTCGTCCCCTGCGTGTCAAGCTGGGGATCGACCCCACCGCTCCCGACGTCCACGTCGGCCACGCGATCCCGCTCCAGCGCATGGCCGCGTTCCAGCGCGCCGGCCACACCGGGGTCCTCATCGTCGGCGACTACACCGGGCGGATCGGCGACCCCTCAGGCCGGTCGGCCGAGCGCCCGGTCCTCTCCGACGAGGAGATCGACGCAAACGCGAAGCGCTACTTCGAGCAAGCAGCCCAGATCATCGACCCGGAGAAGACGGAGGTGCGCTTCAACGGCGAGTGGCTCGCCAAGCTCGACTTCGCGGAGGTCGTCCGCCTCACGCGCACGATCACGGTCGCCCGGCTCCTCGAGCGCGACGACTTCGAGCAGCGCTTCTCGGCGAAGACGCCGATCTCGGTCTCGGAGCTCCTCTATCCCTTCATGCAGGCCTACGACTCGGTCGCGATCGAGGCGGACGTCGAGCTCGGCGGCACCGACCAGCTCTACAACCTGCTCGCCGGCCGCGACGTCATGCAGGCCTATGGGCTCGAGCCGCAGGTCGCGCTCACGACCCCGCTCCTCATGGGCACCGACGGGCGCAAGATGAGTGCCTCGCTGGGGAACTACATCGGGCTCGCGGAGCTTCCAGAGGAACAGTTCGGGAAGACGATGCGGATCTCCGACGAGGCTCTGCCCGAGTACTACCGCCTCGTGATGGAGTCGGAGGCCGATCCGACTGCGCTCGACCCCATGGATGCGAAGCTCACGCTCGCGCGCTTCGTGGTCGGCCGCTCGCACGGCGCGGACGCGGCGCGCGAGGCGGAGGCGCACTTCACCCGCGTCGTGCGCGAGGGTCAGGCGCCCGACGAGGTTCCCGAGGCGGAGATACCCGCCGGCGACCCCGTCCATCTGCCCGCACTCCTCGCCGAGCTCGGGCTCACTCCGTCGACGAGCGAGGCTCGCCGCCGGATCTCCCAGGGCGGCGTGCGCGTGAACGGCGAGGCGGTGACCGATCTCGACATGCCGCGGGCCTCCCTGGAGGGGGCGCTCCTGCAGGCCGGGAAACGGCAATTCATCAGGCTTCGGGCTCCTTGACGCTCAGGCGATCGTTGCTATCATGCGTCGGCTGCCGGAAACGGCTGCGCACGTAAGAGTCCACCCGCGACACAACTGGAGTAGCCCTTCGAGACGAAGCTGATACGGTGGTATCGACTTCTGGAGGGCCTCCGCGCGGAGGCCTTTTTCGTGGGTAGCCCGTCCGGGGCCCGGTCTTTGAAAACTCAACAGCGTGATACGTCGAGACCCTCGGCAGCGCTTCGGCGTGGTCGAGGTCTAAATGAACCCGTCTCCTCCCATCGAGGGGACTTTGAGCTCAAGCTCGAACTGAAAGTCAGCAACCGGTCTTCGGACCGAATGCGAACAACTTCACGGAGAGTTTGATCCTGGCTCAGGACGAACGCTGGCGGCGCGCTTAACACATGCAAGTCGAGCGAGAACCAGTCCTTCGGGGCTGGGGACAGCGGCGAACGGGTGAGTAACACGTGGGTAATCTGCCCTCGGCACCGGAATAGCCCGGGGAAACCCGGATTAATGCCGGATGGCCTCTCTGCCCTACGGGGCGGCGAGAAAAGGTAGCTTCGGCCTCCGGCCGAGGATGAGCCCGCGGCCGATTAGCTTGTTGGTGAGGTAACGGCTCACCAAGGCGACGATCGGTAGCTGGTCTGAGAGGACGATCAGCCACACTGGGACTGAGACACGGCCCAGACTCCTACGGGAGGCAGCAGTGGGGAATCTTGCGCAATGGGCGAAAGCCTGACGCAGCGACGCCGCGTGCGGGAAGAAGGCCTTCGGGTTGTAAACCGCTTTCAGGAGGGACGAAGCCACTCGGGTTAATAGCCTAGAGGGTGACGGTACCTCCAGAAGAAGCCCCGGCTAACTACGTGCCAGCAGCCGCGGTAATACGTAGGGGGCTAGCGTTGTCCGGATTTATTGGGCGTAAAGAGCGTGTAGGCGGCCATGTAGGTCCGGTGTGAAAACTCGAGGCTTAACCTCGAGATGTCATCGGAAACCATTTGGCTAGAGTCCGGAAGAGGAGAGTGGAATTCCTGGTGTAGCGGTGAAATGCGCAGATATCAGGAAGAACACCAATGGCGAAAGCAGCTCTCTGGGACGGTACTGACGCTGAGACGCGAAAGCGTGGGGAGCGAACAGGATTAGATACCCTGGTAGTCCACGCCGTAAACGATGGGCGCTAGGTGTGGGCGGTGTCGACTCCGTCCGTGCCGAAGCTAACGCATTAAGCGCCCCGCCTGGGGAGTACGGCCGCAAGGCTAAAACTCAAAGGAATTGACGGGGGCCCGCACAAGCAGCGGAGCATGTGGTTTAATTCGACGCAACGCGAAGAACCTTACCAGGGCTTGACATGCACGGGAATTGCGTAGAAATACGTAAGCCCTTCGGGGCTCGTGCACAGGTGGTGCATGGCTGTCGTCAGCTCGTGTCGTGAGATGTTGGGTTAAGTCCCGCAACGAGCGCAACCCCTGTCCTATGTTGCCAGCGAGTAATGTCGGGGACTCATAGGAGACTGCCGGTGACAAACCGGAGGAGGGTGGGGATGACGTCAAGTCATCATGCCCCTTATGTTCTGGGCTACACACGTGCTACATTGGCCGGTACAAAGGGCTGCAAACCCGTGAGGGGGAGCGAATCCCAAAAAGCCGGTCCCGGTTCGGATTGAAGGCTGAAACTCGCCTTCATGAAGGCGGAGTTGCTAGTAATCGCGGATCAGCAATGCCGCGGTGAATACGTTCCCGGGCCTTGTACACACCGCCCGTCACACCACGAAAGCCGGTAACACCCGAAGCCGGTGTCCTAACCCGCAAGGGAGGGAGCCGTCGAAGGTGGGATTGGTGATTGGGGTGAAGTCGTAACAAGGTAGCCGTAGCGGAAGCTGCGGCTGGATCACCTCCTTTCTAGGGAATCCGGAGCTCTTACTCCGGAGGCTCCTGAGCCCGTTGATGGCAGTGCTGCCTTTTACGGCAGTGGCCGTCCGGATACTCGGGTCGCCTAGAATTACGTCGACCTCGACGACCAAATTCACGCTGTTGAGTTTTGAGAGACCGGTTCTGCCGGCCTTTCAGTTAGGCGCCAGGGGGCGCGTGCACCTTGAAAACTCCATAGCGGCAACAACGGTGTTCTTCATGATCAAGAGACTAAGAGCACACGGTGGATGCCTTGGCGCTAGGAGCCGATGAAGGACGTGGGCGGCTGCGAAAAGCCCGGGGAAGGAGCTGACCATCCGTTGATCCCGGGATGTCCGAATGGGGAAACCTACGCGTGGTAGTGCGCGCGTGTCCCTGCCTGAACAAAATAGGGCAGGGAAGGCAAGCCGGTGAACTGAAACATCTTAGTAACCGGAGGAAAGGAAAGAAACCTCGACTCCCTGAGTAGTGGCGAGCGAAAGGGGAAGAGCCCAAACCTGAGTGATGTGACAGGCGGCAGCCGTTGTCATTCAGGTGTTGTAGGGCCCGTCTTGATCCGTCTGCCGGCGGGTCGGGAAGTTACAAAACCAAGCGTTAGTCGAAGCGGGTGGAAACTCGCGCCACAGAAGGTAACAGCCCTGTAGGCGAAAACGACTTGGACTTCCTGGACGGGTTCCTGAGTACGGCCGGGCACGTGAAACCCGGTCGGAATTCGCGGGGACCACCCCGTAAGGCTAAGTACTCCCTGGCGACCGATAGTGAACTAGTACCGTGAGGGAAAGGTGAAAAGCACCCCGGAAGGGGAGTGAAATAGTACCTGAAACCGTGTGCTTACAAGCGGTCGGAGCAGACTTGTTCTGTGACGGCGTGCCTTTTGCATAATGAGCCAGCGAGTTGCTGTTCGACGGCAAGGTTAAGGAAACGGAGCCGTAGCGAAAGCGAGTCCGAATAGGGCGATTTAGTCGTCGGATGCAGACCCGAAACTGAGTGATCTACCCATGGGCAGGTTGAAGCGGGGGTAAGACCCCGTGGAGGACCGAACCGACTTAGGTTGAAAACTGAGCGGATGACCTGTGGGTCGGAGTGAAAGGCTAATCAAACTCAGAGATATCTGGTTCTCCCCGAAATATATTTAGGTATAGCGTCGCGTGTTCAACGACGGCTGTAGAGCACTGCTTGGGCTAGGGGGCCTACCAGCTTACCGAACTCAGGCAAACTCCGAATACCGTCGTTCTAGAGCGTGGCAGTCAGAGTGCGGGGGATAAGCTTCGTGCTCAAAAGGGAAACAGCCCAGACCGTCGGCTAAGGCCCCTAATTCCTAGCTAAGTGGCAAACGATGTCTGAGTGCCGAGACAACCAGGATGTTGGCTTAGAAGCAGCCATCATTTAAAGAGTGCGTAACAGCTCACTGGTCAAGTGTTCGGGCGCGGACAATGTAACGGGGCTCAAGCTAGGAGCCGAAGCCACGGACTTCGAGCTTGCTCGGAGTGGTAGGGGAGCGTTCCCACGCCGGCGAAGCGGCAGCGGCAAGCTGCCGTGGAGGAGTGGGAAGTGAGAATGCTGGCACGAGTAACGAAAGACAGGTGAGAAACCTGTCCGCCGAATGCCCAAGGGTTCCTGAGTAAAGCTAATCTGCTCAGGGTTAGTCGGGGCCTAAGCCGAGGCCGAAAGGCGTAGGCGATGGATAACCGGTTGATATTCCGGTACCACGTACCTGTCGTTATCACCGATGGGGGGACGGGGTAGGCTAAGGAAACCCAGGCGCTGGTCGTCCTGGGGTAACCGCGTAGGGCGCTCCGTAGGGAAATCCGCGGAGCACTGAGCCTGAGACGGGATGCCGAGCTCTTAACGGAGCGAAGTTCCTGAAGCCATGCCTCCAAGAAAAGCCTCTAGGGAGACAGGGCGTGCCCGTACCTAAACCGACACAGGTGGGCAAGTAGAGAATACTAAGGCGATCGGAAGAACCCTCGTTAAGGAACTCGGCAAAATGGCCCCGTAACTTCGGGAGAAGGGGCGCCCCGGTAAGGTGAGAAACCCTGCGGTTTCGAGCCTGAGGGGGCCGCAGTGAAACGGCCCAAGCGACTGTTTACCAAAAACACAGGTCTCTGCGAAGTCGAAAGACGACGTATAGGGGCTGACGCCTGCCCGGTGCCGGAAGGTCACGCGGAGAGGTTAGCTTTCGAGCGAAGCCTTGAAGCCAAGCCCCGGTAAACGGCGGCCGTAACTATCGACCAAGGTAGTTGTAAAAGTCGGCTAAATGCTGGAATCTCCGAGTATCCCGCGCTACCTCGTGACGTCCGATAGGACGTTTACCATGGTGACAACGTGTCGGGTGCGGACAATCAGCAGGAAAGGCTCACTGTCGAAGCGATTCCGGTTGAGACCGGAAGCTTTCTGTCGGGCTTCGCTCTAGGAGAAGGAAGCTTCATGCTCGTTTGTCGTCGTCGAGACGACTACGCGCGGAAGCGGAAGATCTCCGCCGCCTTCAACGTCTCGCAGAAGGATCGAGCTCCGCTCGAGCTCTTCAAGGAGACGCTCGCATGCGGATCGATTCGAAAGGCCGGAAACGACGGCTGGTACTGGGAGGTGAACCGCCTCCCAGACATCGCCAGCCTGATCGTTCCGTTCTTCGAGCGATTCCCGCTCGTCGGGAGAAAGGCTGTCGATTTCGAGCTCTTCAGGCGCGCTGTGGCGCTTCTGTCGGCCGGGATCGTGAGCGATGACGACTACGCAGCCGTTCTGGCTCTACGTGAACGTATGAACGGTGGCGGAAAGAGACGCTACTCGGCAGCGAGAATCCTCAGAGACTATACGCCGACCCTTCCGCTTCAAGAGCGCGGAGGGATGAGATAGTCCGATCTCACGGGCGACCGTGAGAGCCGGTCAGAAATGAGCCGGCCACGTCGAGTAAAGAATTACGCTCGACGGAGTAACAAAAATGAACGGTCCTAAGGTAGCGAAATTCCTTGTCGGGTAAGTTCCGACCTGCACGAATGGCGTAACGACTTGGGCGCTGTCTCAACGAGGGATCCGGTGAAACTGTAGTCTCGGTGAAGATACCGAGTACCCGTGGTTGGACGGAAAGACCCCGTGCACCTTTACTGCAGCTTGATGTTGGAGTCTGGGATACGTTGTCCAGGATAGGTGGGAGCCTTTGAAGCGGGCGCGCCAGCGCTCGTGGAGGCAATCTTGGGATACCACCCTTCGTGTTCTGGGCTTCTAACCCGAGGCCGTGATCCGGCTCGGGAACAGCGTCAGGTGGGCAGTTTGACTGGGGCGGTCGCCTCCTAAAATGTAACGGAGGCGCGCAAAGGTTCCCTCAGCACGGTTGGAAATCGTGCGTAGAGTGTAAAGGCATAAGGGAGCTTGACTGTGAGACTGACAAGTCGAGCAGGTGCGAAAGCAGGCCTTAGTGATCCGGCGGTAGAGAGTGGAATTGCCGTCGCTCAACGGATAAAAGGTACGCCGGGGATAACAGGCTTATCCTCCCCAAGAGTCCACATCGACGGGAGGGTTTGGCACCTCGATGTCGGCTCGTCGCATCCTGGGGCTGGAGTAGGTCCCAAGGGTTGGGCTGTTCGCCCATTAAAGCGGTACGCGAGCTGGGTTCAGAACGTCGTGAGACAGTTCGGTCCCTATCCACCATGGGCGCTGGAAGCTTGAGAGGAGTCGTCCCTAGTACGAGAGGACCGGGACGAACAGACCTCTGGTGTATCAGTCGTCGTGCCAACGGCGCTGCTGGTTAGCCACGTCTGGATGGGATAACCGCTGAAAGCATCTAAGCGGGAAGCCCACCTCGAGATGAGGCTTCCCATCCCCTAGAGGGAGTAAGGGTCGTGGGAGACCACCACGTTGATAGGCGGGACGTGTAAGCGCAGCAATGCGTTCAGCGGACCCGTACTAATCACCCGAGGTCTTGATTTGAACACCGTGAAAGCTGCTATGGAGTTTTGAGGGTGCGCACACACGCTCGCGCGTCTGAAAGGACAACCTCACAGTTTCCGGCGGTCATAGCGGCGGGGAAACACCTCTTCCCATTCCGAACAGAGAAGTTAAGCCCGCCAGCGCCGATGGTACTCGGAGGGCAACCTCCCGGGAGAGTAGGACGCCGCCGGTTTTTCTTTCGAAAGGCCGCCCCTTGGGCGGCCTTGTCGGGTTAAGGCTCAATCGGTCGAGCTGTGACCCGGATCGCAAAGCCGACAGCCTTGGCGCGGAAAACTCCGCGCTCCAGACACGCTCGTGCCTCGCCGAAGACATAGCACTCGCCATGCTCGTCGGATCCCACGAAATCCCACCCCGCGCGGTCGAAAGCGGCCCGGTAATGCGTGCTGACCTCCTCCCTGGACGTTCCGTTCGGGGCGGTGTAGGAGAGCCATGTGATGTAGCCGGAGATCCTCGTGCCGAATCCATCCGTCGAGGCGATCGGCTCCGAGGTGGTCGCGGTGAGTACCGTGCCGGCCGGCGGAGTGACCGCGCTCACTAAAGAGACGTTCTCGGCCACTGCTTCGCGCTTGCCGATGTTGCCGTCGTTCGCCTTCACGAGAGCTAGACCAACGACTGCGAAGAGAGCGAGGCCCAATGCGGCGAGGACGGCGATCAGCCATCCGGCAGCGATTCCGAGCCCGAGGCGGGCTACTGCGTCGACCGCCGGACGGGACGCGATTGTCACGCACACACCGTAGTCAGGCAGGACGAGATTGCTAGGCGGCGCGCAGCTTTTCGCGCCACTCGGCGTCGAGCGCGCGCAGGCGCGCGACGCGCTCCCCGATCGGCGGATGGGTCGAGAACATCGCCGCGAGGCCGACGGGCTCGAACGGGTTGACCGTGTAGAGCGGCTCCGTGACCGGGCTCGCGCTGAAGTCGACGAGCTCGTTCACTTGCTCGAGGCGGATGAGCGCGTCGGCGAGCCCGTGCGGCGACTCGCAGACGTCCGCGGCGCGGAGGTCGGCGGCGAACTCCCGCCGTGACGAGAGCAGGATCTGGACGAGGCTCGCCGCGATAGGCGCAAGGACGAAGAGGAGCGCGCGCTGGAGCCAGCCTCCGATACGGCTCGCCTCGACGAGCCAGCCGGCGAGGACCACGACCGGGGTCTGGACGACGACATCGCGTTGCCGGATCTTCGCGAGCTCATGGGCGATCACGCCCTCGAGCTCAGCAGGGGGAAGCGCCGCGGTGAGCCCCTGGCTGAGCCCGACGGCCGAGCTGGATACGCCGCGCCCGACCGAGATCGCATGCGGGTGGCCGCTCGGAAGAAGATACACGCGCGGCCGCCCGACTCCCGCCCGCGCCGCGAGCCGTTCGACCGTCGTGTGGAGCAGCGTCGCCTCGGCGAGGGTCAGCTCCCGGGCGCCGAGCGAAGCGAGGACGATTCGAGGCCCGTACCAGAACACCGTCGCCGCCATGAGCAGGCAGACGACGAAAAAGACGCTTGCGAGGCCGAGGCCCCCGATCCACCACCCGAGCGCGGTGAACGCAGCGACGAATCCGCCGAGGAGGAGCCAGGCCTTGAGGATGTTGCGCGCCGTGAGAAACACGGCCTACGGCTCGTCGCCGTCGGCCCCCGTCAGACCTCGCGGAGGCCAGTCAGGCTCCGGCGCATCGCACCGGCTCGAGCAGTGGAGGGAGGCGATGTTCTGGAGCGGGATGAGGATGTGCCCGTTCAGCTCGAGGTGCGGTACGCCTTCGATTCCGCAGTACGCCGTCAGCGTGCCGTCCTGGTATTCGCCGCCGAACAGCTCGACCTCCACCTGTTCGCCCTTGTACTTGTGCGTGTAGTCCTCCACCGGTCGGAGCGTAGCGGAACGTCCGCCGGACCTTGAGGACGAGGCTCGATGGGAGTAGAACCGCCTTATGAGTCGCCGAGTCCGGCTGGCAGTTCTGGTCGCAGGCGTGGCTGTTCTGGCTCAGCCGGGCCTCGCCGAGGCCGGAACGGTCACGCTCTCGGGCGACGTCCTCTCCTACGACGCCGCGCCCGGCGAGGCGAACCGGGTCACCATCGTCGCCACTCCTGACGCCGGGGGATTGAGCTTGCGCGTCATCGACACGACCGCCCCGGTCACCGCGGGCGCTGGGTGCGCGTCGGTGAATGCCAATGAGGCCACATGCGCGGATCCGACGCCGACCACCGGACTGGACTCCCTTCTCGTGGACGCGGGCGACATGGCCGACTTCGTCCAGGTCAGCACCGGGTGGTACGCGGAGTCGATCGTCAACGGCGGAGATGGAGCCGACGAGCTCGTCGGAGGCTACGGCCGTCGGAATCTCCTCAACGGGGACGGAGACGCGGATCAGCTCGTGGGGTATGACTCGCCGTTCGTCCCCGTCCGCACGTTCCTGGATGGAGGGTCGGGGCCTGATGTCTTCCTCACCGGCGGGTCCCGCGACGTCGTCGACTATTCGTCCCGCACGAACCCCGTCACCGTGACGGTCGGCGACGGCCTCGCGAACGACGGCGAGGTCGGGGAGGGCGATCGTGTCGGCCCGCAACTCGGGGTCCGAGGCGGGGACGGGGCGGACGACATTTCCAATCCGGGTGGAGGACGTCTGGACGCCGGGGGAGGCGCAGGCAGCGACACGCTGACCGCGCTGGGCCGAGGCGGCGACCTCAAGGGCGGTCCGGGTGACGACGTGCTCGTGGACATGGTCGGCTCCAAGCACGGATTCGTCGGGATGGACGGCGGAACCGGGAACGATGAACTCATCGGCGGCGCCGGCTTCGACCAGGCGTCGGGGAAAGATGGGGCCGACACGATTTTCGGCGGCGAGAGACGAGATGCGCTCTTCGGCGGTCCGGGCGACGACCGGATCACGGGCGGTCCCGGGAGGGATCTCCTGCGAGGGAACGCCGGCGACGACACGCTCTACGCGCGCGATGGCTTACGCGACTATGGCAGCGGAGGATCCGGTTTCGACCGGGCTCGGATCGACCAGGGGCTCGACGCGCTCCACAACATCGAGGAGCTGTTCTAGCGCTTCGGCTCATTCGCGGGCCCCGCACTGGCCCTCCTCACCCCCGTCCGTGGTGAGCTTCTCGGAGTAGAAGTTCACCTCACTCCGGGTCGCCATGCGGCCGGGGTGACGAAATTACCCACTTTTTAGTCGGCTTTCAGGGTGCTCTTAGGCCGCGCCTTCACGCTGCAAGTCACGTTCGAACCCGACCTGCAACCGAGTGAAAGGAGAGCATGGAAAACCGCAACGGAACACGACGCATGCTGGCCGCGGGGGCAGTCGTCCTCGGCCTCGTGGCCGGGAGCTACGGCGTCGCCGCCGCGGCGAGCGGGGACGGCTCGTCGTCCGACGGCACGACGACCCAGGCGGCTCCGGGCGCTCCGGACGCGCAGAACCCCTGGGGAGCCCAGAGAAGCGACGAGACGCCGCTGACCGGCGACACGCTCGCCAAGGTCAAGGCGGCCGCCATCGCCGAGGTCCCGAACGCGACAATCGTTCGCGTCGAGACCGATGCGGACGGCCACGCCGCCTACGAGGCCCACGCGGTCAAGGCGGATGGTACGCCTGCGACCGTCTACGTCGACAAGCAGTTCGACGTGGTCAGCGTCGAAAGCCGCTGACCGAACGGGAGGGCTCGCCGCGCCGGCCGCGGCGGGCCCTGCCTCACTCGAGACGTGCGATGCGCCCGTCTTCCACGGAGACCGAGGAGAGGCGGGCGTTCGGCTCGACGGGACCGGTACGGCGGTGCGTGGCGATGTCGACGCCGAGGGCGTGAGCGTGGACTGCGCGGATGGGCCCGCCGTGGGAGACGACAAGGATCGCGCCCTCGGGGTGCAGCGTCGCGAGCCGCTGGATCGCCGCGACGATGCGCTCGCCCATCTCCTCGTAGGACTCGCCGTTGTCCCAGCCCGAGCCGCCTTCCTGCCAGCGAACGAAGGCCTCGGGGAAGCGCTCGGCGCACTCGTCGCGCGTGAAGCCGCTCCAGGAGCCGACGTCCACCTCGCGGAGCTCGGGGAGCTTGACGACCTCGAGCCCGCGGGAAGCCGCGACGGCCTCCGCGGTCTCCCAGGCCCGCCGCAGGTCGCTGGCATAGACCGCCCGGAGCTCGACGTCCGCGAGCCGCTCGGCGAGCGCGCGTGCCTGCTCGCGGCCGCGTTCCGTGAGCGGCCGGTCGGCGTGACCCTGCCAGCGCCGCTCGACGTTCCAGTCGCTCTCGCCGTGGCGGGCGAGGTACACGGTCGTCACGGCCGTTATCGTAGGCGCCCGTGCAGCTCGGCCTCGAAGAGTGCGTCTGCGTCGTCACCGGCTCGACCGAAGGGATCGGGGAGGCGTCCGCGCGCATGCTCGCCGACGAGGGCGCTCGCGTCGTGACGTGCGGCCGGCGGGAGTCCGGGCCCGGGGTGGGGGAGGCGCTCCACGTCGCGCTCGACCTCTCCGTGGCGTCGGCGCCCGGAGAGCTGATCGACGCTTCCGAGCACGCGTTCGGGCGGGTGGACTGCCTCGTGAACAACGTCGGCGTCGCCTACCAGACGAGCTTCGAGGAGCTGAGCGACGAGGACTGGGCGTCCATGTGGGAGCTGAACGTCATGAGCTACGTGCGCGCGATCAAGGCCGTCCTCCCTGGAATGCGCGAACGCGGTGCGGGGCGGATCGTGAACGTGAGCTCGACGGCCGGAAAGCGCCCGTCCACCGGCATGCCGAACTACTCGGTGACCAAGGCTGCCGTCCTCTCCCTCTCCCGCCTCGTGGCCGACGTCTACGCGAAGGACGGGATCCTGTGCAACGCCGTCGCGCCCGGGCCGACCGCCTCGCCGGCCTGGCTCGCGGCCGGCGGCCTCGCCGACCAGAGCGCCGAGCGAACGGAGAAGACCCGCGAGGAGGTCCTCGAAGGCGTGGGGAAGGGCCGGCCGCTCGGCCGACTCGCTCAGCCGGAGGAGATCGCGGCGGTGATCGTCTTTCTGTGCTCGGACCGCGCCAGCTATGTGACCGGATCGGCGTGGAGCGCGGACGGCGGAACCGTCCCCATCATCATCTAGCTTTACGTATATGCCCGAACTTGCCGGGAGGATTGCGGACGCGTTCGAAGCGCGGATCCGGGAGCAGGAGGAAACCTGGCTCTCGCCCCTCGCCGTACGCTCCTACGAGACGCGTGGGCGAGTCGCCGAGGTTGAGGAATGCGGTCTGCGCACGCCGTTCCAGCGCGACCGCGACCGCATCGTGCACTCGAAGTCGTTCCGGCGGCTGAAACACAAGACGCAGGTCTTCATCGACCCGAAGAACGACCACCACCGCACGCGGCTCACGCACACGCTCGAAACGGCCGGGATCTCGCGAACGGTGGCGCGGGCGCTGCGGCTGAACGAGGATCTCACGGAGGCGATCGCGGTCGGTCATGACCTCGGCCACCCGCCCTTCGGCCACACCGGCGAGGAGGTGCTCGACGAGGTGGTGTTCGAGCGCTACGGCCGCCGGTTCCTTCACAACGAGCAGTCGCTTCGGGTCGTGGATGTGCTCGAGAAGGAGGGCCGCGGCCTGAACCTCACCGAGGAAGTGCGCGACGGGATTCTCAGGCACACGGGGCGGGGCGACCCGGCGACGCTCGAGGGGAAGATCGTCCGGCTCGTCGACCGCGTCGCCTACATCAACCACGACATCGACGACGCGCTCCGCGCCGGGATCCTGTCTCACGGCGACCTTCCGCAGGAGGAGCTCGAGCTCCTGGGAGAGAGCGGCGCGCGCCGTATCGACCGCTTGGTGCACGACATCGTCGAGAGCTCGGCCGAGGCCGGCGACATCGTCCAGTCGGACGAGATCGGCCGCGCGATGCTCAATCTGCGCGCCTTCATGTTCGAGCGCGTCTATCTCGGCCCGGCGGCGCAGGAGCAGCGAGATACTGCGACTGCGACCGTGCGCCGGATCTTCGCCCACCTCGTCGAGCATCCGGAGGACCTCCCCGAAGGTCTCCCGGGCGACGTCACCGAGCAGGTCACGGATTACATCGCCGGCATGACCGACCGCTTCGCTCTCGCATGGCACTGATCAAGAAGGCGTCGATCGAGGACGTCGTCGCCGCGGCGGACATGGTCGACGTCGTCCAGGGCCGGACACAGCTTCGCAAGTCGGGCGCGCGCTGGGTCGGGCTCTGCCCGTTCCACTCCGAGAAGACGCCGAGCTTCGGCATCAACCCGGTCGAAAAGCTCTTCTACTGCCACGGCTGCCACAAGGGCGGCGACCTCATCACCTTCATACGCGAGACGGAGGGGCTCGACTTCGCTCAGGCGGTCGAGTGGCTCGCCGACCGGACGGGCACTCAGCTCGAGTACGAGGAAACCTCGCCCGCGCAGGAGGCACGGCGAAAGCGGCGTGACCGGCTCGAGTCGCTGCTCGAGGACGCGGCCAGCTTCTACAGCCGCTACCTGTGGGATACCGCCGCCGGCGAGCTCGCCCGCGGCTATCTCGCCGATCGCGGGCTCACGGAGGAGGTCTGCCGAGACTTCCGCCTCGGGCTCTCGCCGGGCGGCGACCACCTCGCGGTGAAGGCCCGCGCCAAGGGCTATTCCCAGGACGAGCTCGTGGCCGCCGGGCTCGTGAACCGCCGCGGCAACGACTACTACGCCGGGCGCCTCGTCTTCCCGCTCTCGAACGCGCGCGGCCGCGTGCTCGGCTTCGGCGCGCGGCGGTTGCATGACGACGACCCGATCAAGGCGAAGTACGTCAACTCGCCCGAAGGCGAGCTTTTCCGTAAGAGCCGCATCGTCTACGGCCTCCATCGTGCGCGCGCGACAATCGCCAAGCAGGACGAGGCGGTCGTCGTCGAGGGCTACACCGACGTGCTCGCGCTCCATCAGCGCGGCCGGAGCACCGTCGTCGCCTCGATGGGGACCGCGCTCACGGAGGAGCAGCTGAAGGAGCTCGGCCACCTCACGAAGCGGCTCTTCCTCTGCTTCGACGCCGACGCGGCCGGCGAGGCGGCCACGCTGCGCGGGATGGATCTCGCCGCCGGGCGCGGCTTTGACGTCCGCGTGGTGCCGCTCCCCTCTGGCGTCGATCCTGCGGATGCCGCCGACGAGTTCGACGACCTGATCGGCCGGTCGGTCGGCTACCTCGTCCACCGCGTGGAGGTCGAGACGGCACGGGCGCCCTCGCGCCAGGACGGCTTCGCGCGGGTGCGCGAGGTGCTCTCCGGCCTCCCGGACTCGCCGCAGCGCGCGGACGCGGTTCGCGTCGCGGCGGACAGGCTCGGGCTCTCGCCGGACATGCAGGCGGGTCTCGCTCCTCGGGCGCAGCGAAAGACCGGCGCCGTCTCCGACCGCGCGCTCGAGGGCGGCGACCGGCTCGAGAGGCGCCTCCTCGCTGCGGTGGCGGCCGATCCCGAGCTCGTTGAGCACTACCTGGCGCCCCTGGACGACCGCCACTTCGACGACCCGCTGCACCGTCGTCTGCGCGCCTATCTCTGCGGCGAGGCCGACGCCGACGACGAGCTCCTGGGCGCCCGCGCGGAGCTGGACGCGACCGCGGAGACCGAGCACCTTGACGCTGACACTGCGAAGGAGCTCTTCCTCCGCCTCGAGGAGCGGATGGTGCGCCGGGAGCTCGCAAGGCTCGAAGGGGAGGACCTGGCGCGCACGGTCGAGCTCCAGACGCTTCTGACGAAGATCCGCGAGGCCCAGCAAGAGGCCTCGTCCACCGCCCGCTAAAATTCCTCGGCCGTTCCCCGGTAGCTCAATTGGCAGAGCATCCGGCTGTTAACCGGAGGGTTGTTGGTTCGAGTCCAACCCGGGGAGCTCGACGCTAGTCTCCTGCCCGTGAACGAGTACGCCGTCCCGATCATGCCGAGCCGAAATCTCCGCGAGGCGCTCGAGTTCTACGAGCGGCTCGGGTTCGAGCTGCGCGGCGCCCCGCCCGAGACGTACGGCTACCTGATCGTCGGGCGCGGGCCGATGGTCGAGCTCCACTTCTGGGACGCGCCGGAAGTCGATCCGCTCACGACGGACCACACCTGCTACGTCCGCGTGGCCGACGCAGACGCGCTGCACGCCGAATGGCAGGAGGTCGGCATTCCGACGGATCCGAAGACCGGCAGCCGCCTCATGCCGCCCTGCGACACGGACTACGGGATGCGGGAGTTCGCGCTCGTGGACAAGAGCGGGAACCTCCTCCGCGTCGGCTCGCCGGTCGCCTAGCCCTCGGCGGGCATGACGTGGAAGAGCTCGATGCGGCGGCTCACATTCTTGAGTGAGACCGCGCCGATCGCGCGGAAGTAGATCGAGTTGCCGCCGGACCAGGCGTCCATGACCTCCTGGGTGACGAGAATCTCGTGGGCGCGGGCGTAGTCGGCTGCGCGCGCTGCGATGTTGACGACGGAACCGAAGTAGTCGCCGTCCCTCCGCACCATCGGACCCGAGTTGATCCCCGCCCGGGCCGCGGGGAGCCCCTGGGCCTGCGCGCGGCTGAGCACGCTGATCGCGGCGCGAATCGCGGAGTCCGAGTCCCCGAAATGCATCATCACGCCGTCGCCGAGCACCTTCACGAGACGGCCTCCGGTCTCGCTCGCCGCCGCCTCCACCGCCGTGATGAAGCGTGAGGCCTGGGCCGCCGCCTCGTCGTCGCCGGCCTCCTCCGCGAGGCGCGTGTAGCCGGTCAGGTCGATGAAGGCGATCGCCGGCGCCGCGCCCGCGACGACTCTCTGCTCGCCCAGCTCGGCCTCCATCAGCTCGACGACCTGCTGGAAGGTGGACTCGTCGACGAAGCGGTCGAAGAGGAGCCCCACCGAACGGCGCCCCAGCTCGCGGTAGCGACGCCTGGTCGGCGCGGTGATGGACAGCATCTCCGACGGTGTCGCCCCCGCGGCGGCCGCCGGCTCGAGCAGGCTGACTTCGATGAAGTCGCGCTGCGCGTCGATGATGTGCCGCAGGCTCTCCGCGGTGACCCGGACGACGCGGATGATGAGATCGTCGTCCGCGCCCGCTGCCTTCGCCGCGCCGACGAGCTCGAAAAGCTCGGCGTGGTCGCTGCGAACCTGCTGGTTCGGCGGCAAGGAGCAGGTGCCGAGGATCGTGCCGAGGCCGCGGGCGAGCTCGTCCGAGAGCCTGAGTCGGTCGACGAGCTCGGTCTGCGTCTCCGGGAGAAGTGGGATCGGGTTCGGCGCGAGCTCGTCGATGAAGTCGAAGGAGATGCGCCCGTCGCGGATCGCCTCGCCGACGGCCTCGAAAGGGACGCCCGAGGTGGCGAGCGCGAGGACGAGGCGTACGCGCCGCACGTCGCTCGGCCGAAAGCCGCCGCCGTTCTGAGGCGTGACGACGCCGAGCCGGGTCAGCTCCTCCACCGTCTCCTGCGAGGTGCCGCCGGCGACCGCGACCTCGGAGACGCTCAGCTCACGCACGTCGCGAATCGTAGTTACCCAGCACAGCCGCCCGAGGGATCTAGCCCCAGGGTTCGGAATACGACTGGTAGAACGGGCAGGCGCCTAGCGCGCCGACTGTCTCCGCCGGATTGCCGACGTCCTGGGCGAAATGGAGGTGCGCGGCGCCGTTGGCGGAGCCCGAGAGCCCGAGCTGCTGTCCGGCGTGGACGACCTGACCGGGCACGACGTCGATCTCGGACAGGTGCGCGTAGTAGAACTGGACGCCGGGTGCGTTCAGGTGGAGGCGCAGCCCGGCCATCGCCTGATCCGTGGAGTCGAGAGCGCCGATCTGAGGCCCGATCACGCCGTCCGTGACCGCAAAGACCGGGGTCCCGACCGGGACGGACATGTCCACCGCGTTGTCGGAGGCGAGGTTGTCGGGCGCGACGAAGGCGCTGTGCGTCGAGCCCGGGACGAACGGGCAGCCGATGATCTCGCCCTGGGCGGCAAGCGGGTAGGTGTAGCCCAAAGCGGCATCGACCTTCGCAGGCACGCCCACGAAGATCTCCGTGCCGGCCGGGAGCTTGCCCGTCTTCGCGCCCAGATGGACGAAGAGCCCGGCCAGCTTGCGTTGCCGTCCGTCGAGCGATTCCGGCAGCGAGACGACGTAGCCGCCGTCCCGGAGCGGAATCACCTGGTTCGGAAGGCCCTGCGGTTTGCGTCCCTCGACCCGGAGGCCCGAGAGGGACGCGTCCCCGAAACCGTTCACCGGAATGACGAGCTCGTCGGCGGTCACGCGTCCGCCGAGCAGCGAGAGCCCCGTGAAGACGAGCTGGTCGCCCTCGACGGTGACCGACTGCGCCCGTACGAAGCGGCCGTTCCGCGGGTAGCTCAACGCGCCTTCGCCCGACACCTGGATGTTCGTCCCGCCCGAGGCCTGCACCTGGACGACGACCGGCAGCACGTCGGCGCTCGCCCGGGCGGGAAGGAGGAGGGCGAGCAGCGCAAGGCCGAGCCCGGCAAGGATTCCGAACCGTTTCACGGATTCAAGAATAGGCATGGAACGTAGGAAATCGGTGTTGATCTGTTATCGGGTGCGATTGAAGAGCGGCGCGGCGATCTGGGCGGCCACCGCGAAAGTGGCGGCGAGCAGGACGATCGCGCCTCCCGGGGCGAGGTTTGCGTAGTACGAGATCGTCAAACCGGCCGCAACAGACAAGAGCCCGATTGCCATGGCCAGGAGCATCGTCGAGCGGATGCTCGTGCCGATCCGTCCCGCGGCGATGACCGGCAGGACCATCAGCGCGGCGATGAGCAGGATGCCCACGATCCGCATCGAGACCGCGACCGTCACGCCTGCGAGCGCCGCGAGCGCGACGTTCAGTAGCCCGATCGGTAGCCCGCTGACGCGCGCGCCCTCCTCGTCCAGCGCGACGGCGACCAGCCCGCGGTAGAGCAGCGCGATGACGCCGAGCCCCACCGCTCCGAGCACCGCGACAAGGGTGAAATCCGACCAGGTCACCGTCAGGATCGAGCCGAACAGGAAGGAGAAGAGATTGGCGTTCAGGGCTCCCGCGGCCGAGACGAGCACGACTCCGGCGGCGATCCCCGTGTAGAAGACGAGCGCGAGTGCCTGGTCGCCTGCAGCCCGGCGCCGGCTCCGCAGCCACTCCACGCCCACCGCGGCCAGGGTGGCCGCGACGAGCGCCGCCCCGACCGGCGAGACGCCGAACAGGTACCCGGCCGCGACGCCCGCGAAGGCGGCGTGCCCGATCCCGTCTCCGATCAGGCTCATCTGGCGCTGGACGAGGAAGAACCCGACCGCGGGCGCGAGCACGCCGACGACCGCGCCGGTCGCGAACGCGATCCGCATGAAGTCCGCGTCAAGGATGAACATGGGACGGGTCGTGCCAGTGGGCGGGAAGCTCGGAAGGCGGCCCGTCGAAGACGATGCCGCCGCGGACGAGGATCACGCGCTCGACGAAGCGCTCGACGGCGCCGAACTCGTGCGAGACATAGAGGATCGTCACGCCGAGAGCCTCGTGCAGAGCGCCGAGGAAGGCGCCGAAAGCCTCTTGTGCGTCGACGTCGACACCGGCCGTAGGTTCGTCGAGGACGAGGAGCTCCGGCTCGCCGGCGAGCGCCTTCGCGATGAAGGCGCGCTGCTGCTGGCCGCCGGAGAGCCGCTGAATCGGAGTTGCCGTGTGGTCCACCAGGCCGACGCGCGAGATCGCGTCAGCGATCGCCTCGCGGTCGGCACGGCCGAAAGGCTTCAGGAGGCCGCGGCGGGCGACGCGCCCGGCGGTCACCACCTCGCTCACGCTCGCCGGCGCATCGATCGCGAGCCGCGTGCGCTGGGCGAGATATCCGATCCGGTAGCGGTCGCGCACGCGGTCTGCGGGCTCGCCGAAGAGGCGCGCCTCGCCGGCGGTGGGCTCCTCGAGGCCCAGCGCGACTCGCAGGAGGGTCGTCTTACCGCCTCCGTTCGGGCCGGCGATGGTGACGAACTCGCCGCGCCTAATCTCGAGGTCGACGCCGCTCAGGACTTCGGGGCCGCCGGCATAGGCGAACGAGACGTCTTCGAGCTGGACGGCTAGCTGCACCCGAGCCCCTCCTCGAGCGCACGCAGGTTCGCGCGCATGCGCGTGAAGTAATCCTCGCCCGTGGCGATCTCCGCGGGAGTGAGGCCCTCGATCGGGTCGAGGACTGCGACGGTTGCGCCTGTCTCCCGAGCCACGGTCTCCGCGATCCGCGGCGAGACCAGCGTCTCGTAGTAGATCGTCGTCACTCCCCGCTCCTTCACGAGCTCGACGACGCGCGCGAGGTCGGCCGGCTGCGGCTCGGCCTCCGGGCTCAGCCCCGTGATCGGAATCTGCTCGAGCCCGTACCGCTCCGCGAGGTAGGCAAACGCCTCGTGGCTCGTGACGATCTCGCGGCGCTCGCATTTCGCCAGGCCCTCGCGGTACTCGGCGTCGAGGTCCTCGAGACGCACGACGAGCCTCGAGGCTGCGTTCTCGGCGCCGAGAGCCTGACCGATCCGCTCGACGATCTTCGCGTAGCGCAGGGGGTCGAGCCAAACGTGGGGGTCGCCGTTGGGGAGGAGGTCGAGCCCCGCGGCGTCGAGGAGGTGGAGGACGTTGTCGCCATTTCCGGCGGCATCTTCGAGCTGCGGCTGGAAGCCGTGGCCGAGAAGGAGGACGAGCCTTGCCTGGCGCACCGTCGCCGCATCGATGGGGGAGAGCTCGAGGTCGTGCGGCTCGGCGCCGGGCGGCGTCAGATTCGAGACCGGGACGCTCGGCGCGATCTCCTCCGCCGCGAACGCGAGCGGGTAGAAGCTCGCGACGACGGTGTCCGGCCCGGCCTCGACGGACAATCCGCATGCGCTCAGCACGAAGATGGCCGCCAGAATGAGAATGATTCTCAGTCTCATGTCTGCGGTATCGTACTCGCCGATGGGCGACGCGCAAACCACTCCAGGCAACCGCCTGGCGCAGGCCGGCCTCCGCGCGACGCGGCAGCGCATGCTCGTCCTCGAGACGCTTGCGGCCGAGCCCCACGACGCAACGGCGCAAGAGATCTACTCGCGCCTCCGCCGAAGCGGCGAGGCGGTCGGCCTCGCCACGGTCTACCGGACGCTCTCGCTCCTCAGCGAGCGCGGGGTCGTCGACGAGTTCGCGCATCGGCCGGGCGAGACGTGCTACCGCCTCTGCGGCGAGGGGCACCACCACCATCTCGTCTGCGCGCGCTGCCACGGCGTGGCCGAGCTCGAAGGCTGCGAGGTGGACGAATGGCTCGGCAAAGCCGCGCGCGAGCACGGGTTTACGCCCACCGAGCACACGCTCGAGGTCACGGGGCTCTGTGCTGCCTGTCAGATCAGGTGAACGGTCGAGTCAACCTGTGAAGCAGAGCGGTCAACTCCGAACGGGGGAGGGAGTCAACTCCCTCGGAGGGGGGACGCCCGGCGGCCTGTGGGGCAAAGTGTCGAAGGCGAACGAAATACCCGGGTCGGGCCCCGATGCGGCGGGGGCAGCCCGGAAAGATTTCCACCGAAACGGGGCTGGCGGCGGCCCCGTTTCATTTGGTCCGCGCGCTAGTCGCCGACGACCTGGACGATCCACCGGCGCTCGCGCGAGCGGTCGAGCTCCATGAAGAGCACGCGCTGCCAGGTCCCGAGGCAGAGCTCGCCGTCACGAACCGGAATGGACTCGCCTGCAGGCCCGAGCAGCATCGCCATGCAGTGCGAGTGCCCGTTCGCAAACTCGACGTCCTCGGGGCAGATGTTCTCGGTGCGCCGGTCCCAGTCGTCGTGCGCGTAGTACTTCTCGCTCGGGACTATCCGCCGCAGCATGCGGACGAAGTCCTCGAGGAAGCCCGCCTCGAATTCGTTGACCCGCACGCAGCAGGTCGTGTGCGGTGAGTAGACACACGCGATGCCGTCGTTCACGCCGCTCTCGGCAACGCATTCCTTCACTTCGTCTGTGATGTCCCGGATCTCGAGGCCTGCCTTCGTCCTCAGGCTGTGTTCGCGCTGGAAGACCTTCACCTCGAGCTCACACCTCCGCCGATCGGGTTTCGGGACGACGGCATCTTATGCCAGGGACGAGTGTGCCGGAAACAATCAAGCAGTGTCGAGGCGGTACGCTCAGCGGCGCAGGGCCCGTAGCTCAGCGGTCAGAGCAGCGGACTCATAATCCGTTGGTCCCAGGTTCGAATCCTGGCGGGCCCATTTGCCAGATTCGCCCGACCCGGCGCAATCCCGCACGGGAGGCCGCAACCGCGCACCCGCACCCCTTGCCCGTTGCCGTCACATCAATCGCGGAAGGGCGCGAGCCGAATGCTTAGGTCGCTCATGGCGAAGCGGTTCAGGTACCAGGCGCGGCCACGAGGGACTTGCTTGGCCTCGGCGCGGAGAAGCCCGGCGAACTCCCGCTTGAAGCCCAACCGCGGGTACTCCTGGATGACGCTCTGGCGGACTGCATCGGGTATCTCGTTGCTGCGTAGGCCGAACACATCGACGGCTGCGCCGGTAGATAGGAGGTAGGCCTCGGCACCGGATTCGAGGCCAACGCCGGGGGTGTGGTGCATGGCGATTGCGTTTGCAACGAGCTCGCGGATATCGGCAGGCACGTGGTGGCTGTCCGTGAACTCGCGTGCCACCGCTGCGCTGCGAACCGTGAAGTCGACGTCGGGCACCGGGCTCGGGATCCCGGTGTCGTGGAACATTGCAGCCAGGTACAGGAGCTCACGGTCGAACGTGATCCCGTGAAGTGCGGCGATGGCCGCGCCCCACGTGTAGGCACGACTGGAATGGTTGAGGAGTGCCGGTGTCAAGAGGTCCTGCGCGGCGACCTCGGCATCTCTCGCGAGAGGGGAGTCGGGAGGTACCAGGCTCGCCGGATCGATGGAACTCCGGCGTCCCGAGTGTATTCGGAGCACCATCGCGAGACGGCCGGCAAGAATGCTGAGCTCCCCCCGCAGCAGGGGCCGGGCAAGTGTTAGGCATTCCCGAGCGGTCAGCACTCCCCCGGTGCGTTCGGTCCATCCAATGGATCCGATCGGATCGATGGGTCGTGGCTGGCTCATGGGGGCCTCCCAGTTCGGTGGTGTCGCCGTCAGGTGGCAGGGACAAGCCCGGGCATGACGTTCGGGAGCTTAGTCGGGGTCGATGCTCACCACGCGGAGGTCCGGCAGGAGGCGACCGAGCATCACTTTGCGCTCGCCGCCGCTCGGCATCTCATCGAGGCGATCGACCCCTCGCCGACGCGAACCATCCCGATCGATCCGACTCTGCGAGTCCTCGCCCGTTGAAACGAGAGCGAGGTGGGGAGCAAGGAAGAGCCAAGTCGCCCCAACGGCCGCACTCCCTCGACCGGCTGCCACAACTCCCAGGGTCCACCGGCTGAGGCTCCCACGACCTCGCGTCTCACCGGCATTCTTCAATCCCATTCGGCTTCACGCAATGGGCCATCCGACGGAGCTTGCCGCGGCGTATCCGCCGTCCTTCGGTTGCATGCCGCGTGCTCGGCTCCGTGGTAGCGCGTGGCCGACGTCCTAGCGCGCGACGCAAGAATCGGCCTGCCGCGCTCGGCTCGGGGCGCGCAAGTGCGCAAGAATCGGCGAATGGCAACCGCGACGTCGATCGACGGCAGGACGTTCACCTTTCATTGCCCGGTAGAGGGCCTCGAATTGCAGCCGGGGAGCTACGCGTCGGTCGGCGACCACCTCGGCCAGGTGCACGCCGTCGAGCTCGCGGCGGGAGAGCGAGGCTTCGTCGACGGCCACGGCATGCTGCTGGAGAGCGGCGTCGTCCCCTTCCACGACCTCAGGATCGCACGGGCCGACGAAGCCCGGGTCACCGCATGGCTGGACGGGACACGGCCGAAGCGGGCAGGCCTCGACGTCGGCGAGCTCACCACCGAGCACGGAGTGCGGTTCCTTCTCGACGCGGGCGGCTTCGACCGGCATACGTTGTTCTGCGGTCAGTCGGGCTCCGGGAAGAGCTATGCGCTCGGCGTCGTGCTCGAGCAGCTCCTCCTCGAGACCTCGCTCCGGATCGTCGTCCTCGATCCCAACTCGGACTTCGTCCGCATCGGATCGCTTCGCGACGGTGTGGACGGCGACACAGCGAACCGCTACCGAAGCGCTGCCGAGGGAGTCGTCGTCCGTCGGGGCGGCTCACATGGCTCCGAACGGCTCCACGTCCGCTTCACCGACTTCGATGCGGAGGAGCAAGCGTCCGTCCTGCGACTCGACCCGATCGGCGACCGGGAAGAGTACGGCGTCCTCGTCGACCTCATCGAGCAGGGCCTCGAGGCAGGCGCGTCGTCCGCAGGAGAGATCGCCGACCGCCTCCTGCAAGCCTCGGACCCGGATCGGCGAGCGCTCGGTGCCCGCCTCCGCAACCTCGGCGTCCACCGCTGGCCGATCTGGTCGAGCGGCGACGAGGGCTCGCTCGAGGATCTGGCCGGGGCGGGAGGGCCGCGCGCGCTCGTGATCGACCTCGGCTCGCTGGAGACTCCGGGGGAAAAGGCGATCGCCGCCGAAAGCGTTCTCGCCGGTCTCTGGCGCCGCCGGGCCGAGCGCGACCCGGTCCTCGTCGTCATCGACGAGGCACACAACGTGTGTCCCCGAGTGCCCGCGGACGAAGTCACCGCTCTCGCGACCGAGCGTGCGGCGCAGATCGCGGCGGAAGGGCGGAAGTTCGGCCTCTACCTGCTCGTCTCGACCCAGCGGCCTCAGCGGGTCAGCGAGCTCGTGGTCTCGCAGTGCGACAACCTCGTCCTCATGCGCATGAGCTCGGCGGCCGACCGCGCTTACCTCGCGGAAACGCTGTCGTTTGCCCCCGGCGCCCTCGTCGGCCGCGCCGGGGTGTTCCGGCCGGGCGAAGCGCTCGTCGCGGGCAAGATGGCGTCGCATCCTGCGTTCGTGCGCTTCGGGCCTCGGATCGCAGAGGAGGGCGGCGGGGACGTCCCGTCTTCCTGGGCCGAGCGCGACCCAGCAGACCGCGCGGGCTAGGCTCGCCGCATGAGCCGCGCACAAGAGTGGCTCGACGAGGGCCGGGTGATCGTCGCCGACGGCGGCACCGGTGCGCTCGTGACGGCGTCCGTGCCCCGGCTTCGCTGCCCGGAGGAGGCGAACCTCAAGGCTCCCGAGGCAGTCGTCGGCGTCCATCTCGGTTTCATCCGTGCCGGCGCCGAGCTGATCGAGGCGAACACGTTCGGGGCGAACCGGCGCAAGCTCTCGGTGGAGCTCCTGGACGACCGGCTGGAGGAGATTCTCGAGTCGGGCGTACGCCTTGCGCGCGAGGCGCGCGAGATCTCCGGGCAACCCGTGCTCGTCGCGGGCTCGATCGGGCCGCTCGGCGACTTGGCCGGGAGCCAGGGCGCGGAGGACGCGGGCGAGGTCTTCCGCGAGCAGGCCCGGATCCTGGCGGGACGAGGAGTCGACCTGTACATGGTCGAGACCTTCTTCGAGCTGGACGAGCTCGTCACCGCCATCGAAGCTGTGCGCTCCGTCTCCTCGCTCCCGGTCGTCGCCCAGCTCACGTTCGACGAGGACGCCGAAACGCTCGCAGGCGTGCGGGCGGCGGACGCCGTGGCGCGCCTTCGAGATCTGGGAGTCGCGGCGGTCGGGGCGAACTGCGGGCTCGGGCCCCAGGCCGCCCTCGCCGCTCTCACCGACATGGCCGCCGAGGCGGGCGGCATCCCGCTGACGGCGCAGCCGAACGTCGGCCTCCCGAGCCGCCGCGGCGGTGCGCTCGTCTATCCGAACGCCACCGCGGACTATTTCGCCGAGTTCGCCGCGCAGGCCCGGAACCTCGGCGCGCGGATCATCGGCGGCTGCTGCGGCACGACTCCGGCCCAGATCGCGGCGATCGCGGCCGCGGTCGAGGAGGAGCGCGAGCCGCGCGTGCGCTTCGTGGCCGTCGAGCGCGAGGCCCCGGCCGCGGTGGCTCGCCCCAGCGAGAGGACAGGGCTCCAGCGAAAGCTCGAAGCGGGGGAGTGGGTCGTCTCGGTCGAGCTCGACCCGCCGAAGGGGACGAACACGGAGGCCCTCCTTGCCGCGGCCGAGCGCCTCAAGGCGTCCACGCGTGTGGACGCCACGGATCTCAACGACAATCCCATGGCCCGCGCCCGGCTCTCGGCGCTCATGGCCGCGGTGGCGATCGAGGAGAAAGTCGGGCTCGAGACCATCCCGCACGTGACCCCGCGCGACGCGTCGATCATGGGCCTCCAGTCGCAGCTCCTCGGCGCGCACGCGGCCGGCGTCCGCAACATCCTCGCCATCACAGGGGATCCGCCGCACGTGGGCGACTACCCCGGTTCGAGCGGGGTCTACGAGGTAGACGCGATCGGGCTCACCGAGATGCTCTCGCGCCTCAACCGGGGGGAGGACTACGCGGGGAAGGCGATCGACTCGCCCACGACCTTCTACGCGGGCGTCGCGGTGAACCCGTCCGCAGCGGATCTCGATTCCGAGCTCGAGCGCTTCCGGGCAAAGGTCGACGCGGGCGCGCGCTTCGCGATGACCCAGGCGCTCTTCGACATCGGCTACGTCGACCGCCTGCTCGACGCGCTCGGCGGCGAGTCGCCCGTTCCGATCCTCGTCGGCATCTGGCCGCTCACGAGCTTCGAGCTCGCCTTCCGCCTCCACAACGAGGTCCCGGGGATCACCATCCCTACGGCCGCGCAGGAGCGGCTCGCCTCGGCCGGCCCCGACGCGCGCCGCGTGGGCTTCGAGCTCGCGCGCGGCCTGATCGAGGAGTCGAGAAGCCGCGCCGCCGGGATCTACGTCATTCCTCCTTTCAAGGAGCCCACGGCGGCCCTCGATCTTCTCGACGGCTAGAATCCATCCCATGTCCGAGCTGGCGACCATGCGCGTCAAGAGCGGCCTCGCGGAGATGCTGAAGGGCGGCGTCATCATGGACGTCACCACCGCCGAGGAGGCGCGGATCGCCGAAGAGGCCGGCGCCGTCGCCGTGATGGCGCTCGAGCGCGTGCCCGCCGACATCCGCAAGGAGGGCGGCGTCGCACGGATGGCCGACCCGTCGAAGATCAAGGACATCCAGGAGGCCGTGACCATTCCGGTCATGGCTAAGGCGCGGATCGGCCACTTCGTCGAGGCGCAGATCCTCGAGGCGCTCGAGGTCGACTACATCGACGAGAGCGAAGTGCTCACGCCGGCCGACGAGCAGAACCACATCGACAAGTGGAAGTTCAGCGTCCCGTTCGTCTGCGGCTGCCGGAACCTCGGCGAGGCGCTGCGGCGCATCAACGAGGGCGCGGCAATGATCCGGACGAAGGGCGAGGCGGGCACGGGCGACATCGTCAACGCCGTGCGCCACATGCGCGCCGTGATGGGCGACATCCGCCGCCTTCAGTGCACACCCGAGGAGGAGCTCTTCACCGTGGCGAAGGACATTCAGGCGCCGTTCGTCCTCGTGAAGGACGTCGCCGAGCGCGGGCGCCTCCCGGTGGTCATGTTCACTGCCGGCGGCATCGCGACGCCCGCGGATGCAGCTCTCTGCATGCAGCTCGGTGCCGACGGCGTCTTCGTGGGAAGCGGGATCTTCAAGAGCTCGTCGCCCTCGGCCCGTGCGAAGGCGATCGTCGAGGCGACGACGCACTTCCGGGATCCCGAGGTGCTCGCCCGCGTCTCAGCCGGGCTCGGGGAGCCGATGCGCGGGCTCTCGACCGCTGCGCTCGCCCCCGAAGAGCTGCTCGAAACGCGCGGCTGGTAGACCGGCTCCACACCGCGCTCGCCGACGCCGAGCACGAGCCCTTCTGGCTCGCCACGGACGACCGGCCACGCCCCCGCGAGCCGCTCCAGGGGGAGGTCGACTGCGACCTGGCGATCGTCGGGGGCGGGCTCACCGGCCTTTGGGCTTCCGTCGAGGCGCTGCGGGCCGACCCTGAGCGCTCGATCGTCCTCCTCGAAGGCGAGCGCATCGCGTTCGGCGCGAGCGGGCGAAACGGCGGCTTCTGCGACTCCTCGCTCACCCACGGGCTCGCGAACGGGCTCTCGCGCTTCCCGGAGGAGCTGGAGCGGCTCGAGGAGCTCGGGCGCGAGAACCTCGCCGGCATCGTGACGGCGATCGGCGAGCTCGGGATCGACGCGCGCTACGAGCCCGTGGGCGTCCTCGACGTGGCCACACGCGAGCACGAGGTGGCCGACCTCGAGGAGCACGCGGAGGAGCTCCTGCGCTTCGGGCACGAGGCGGAGTGGCTCGACCGCGAGGCCGTCCGCGGGGAGATCGACTCGCCCACCTACCTGGGCGGGGTCTGGCAGAAGACCGGCGCCGGGATCCTCGACCCGGCGCGGCTGGCGTGGGGGCTGGCTGCCGCAGCGGAGTCGCTCGGAGCCCGGGTGTACGAGGCGACACCCGTCCTGGGCATCGACGCGGACGGCGCGGGCGTCTCACTCCGCACGCTGGGCGGGCGCATCCGAGCGCGTCGCGCGGTGCTCGCGACCTCGGCGTTCCCACCGCTCGTCCGCTCGATCCGCCGCTACGTCGTCCCGGTCTACGACTACGTGCTCGTGACGGAGCCGCTCTCGGCAGAGCAGCGCGCCGCCGTGGGCTGGAAGAACCGGCAGGGCGCGGCCGACTCCGGCAACCAGTTCCACTACTACCGGCTGACGAGCGACGATCGCATCCTCTGGGGCGGCTACGAGGCCGTCTACAACTTCCGCAACGGCCTGGGACCGCATCTCGACCAGCGCCCGGAGACGTTCGAGATCCTGGCCGGGAACTTCTTCGCCACCTTCCCGCAGCTGGAGGGAATCAGGTTCGGCTATTGCTGGGGCGGAGCCATCGACACGTGCAGCCGCTTCTGCGTGACCTTCGGGAAGGCGTTCGGCGGCCGGGCCGTCTACGTGGTCGGTTTCACGGGCCTGGGAGTAGGAGCGAGCCGCTTCGGAGCGCGCGTGGCGCTCGACCTCGCGGACGGAGTCGACTCGGAGCTGACCCGGCTTCGGCTCGTACGGACGAAGCCCCTTCCGTTCCCGCCCGAGCCGATCCGTTGGGCGGGCATCACGCTGACCCGGAAGGAGCTCGCCCGGGCCGACCTGACCGGCAGGCGCGGCCTTTGGCTCCGGGCGCTCGACCGCGTGGGTCTCGGTTTCGACAGCTAGCCGTCCACGTTTGGGAGAGGGCGTCTCCTTCGTCGTCTTCCCGGTCCCGTTCTTCCTATTCGAGGACCCTTTGTTCGAGGAAATGTCTCAGGCGCACGAGTGGGTCGGCCCTCTCGTGTTCGCGGCGGCCGGGCTCCTCTTCATCGCGGTCGCGCTCCTTCTCGCGCGGCGCGGGCGGGGCACCGTTCCGGCCGCGGGACTCCTCTAGCGCGACTCTAGAATTCGAAGCATGAGGATCGGCGTTCTCGCCCTCCAGGGAAACTTCCGCGAGCACATCGCGACGCTCGCGGGCCTCGGCGTGGAGGCGGTCGAGGTGCGGAAGCCCGAGCAGCTCGAAGGGCTCGACGGCCTCGTCGTGCCGGGCGGCGAGTCGACGGCGATCGGCCGGCTGATCGGCCTCTACTCCTTCGAGGAGCCGCTGCGGAAGTTCCCGGGGGCCATCTTCGGCACCTGCGCCGGGATGATTCTCATGGGTCGCGACGGCCTCATCGGCCGGGTGGACGTCGGCGTCGTCCGCAACGCCTACGGGCGCCAGGTGGCGAGCTTCGAGGCGGACTTCACGCTCGAGGGCGAGGAGAGGCCGCTGCGGGGCGTCTTCATCCGGGCCCCCCGCGTGACCGACGTCGGCGAAGGCGTGGAGGTGCTCGGGGAACTCGACGGCGATCCGGTCCTGCTCCGGCAGGGTAGGTTCCTCGTCGCCTCGTTCCATCCGGAGCTCACGGGCGACACACGGGTACACGAGCGCTTTCTCGACCTCGTCAGGGAGGAGACGCATGTCGGGGCATAGCAAGTGGTCGAGCATCAAGCACAAGAAGGGCGCGGCCGACGCGAAGCGCGGCAAGCTCTTCTCGAAGCTCTCTCGCGCGATCATCGTCGCGGCGCGCGAAGGCGGGCCCGACCCCGACGCCAACGCGACGCTCGCCACCGCGATCCAGAAGGCGCGCGACAGCTCGATGCCGAAGGACAACATCGAGCGTGCGATCGCACGCGGTGCCGGCACATCCTCCGACGGCGACGCCTACGAGCACATCACGTACGAGGGGTACGGCCCGAGCGGCGTCGCGGTGTTCGTCGAGGCGCTCACGGACAACCGAAACCGCACGGCGTCGGACGTCCGACACATCTTCACCAAGAACGAGGGCTCACTCGGCGAGTCCGGCTCGGTCGCGTGGCTCTTCGAGCGGAAGGGGGTCGTCCTCGTCTCCGACTCGGCGGATGAGGACGAGCTCACGCTCGCCGCGGCCGACGGGGGAGCGGAGGACCTCGTCCGCGAAGGGTCGAGCTTCGAGGTGATCGCGGCGCCCGACGACCTCCAGGCCGTGCGCGAAGCTCTCGAGACGGCCGGGATCGCCTACGAGTCCGCCGATCTGACGCTGCTCCCGAAGACCACGGTCGCCATCGAGGACGAGAGCGCGGCGAAGAAGCTCCTGAGGCTCATGGACGCGCTCGAGGAGAACGACGACGTCCAGGACGTCTACGCGAACTTCGACATTCCCGAGCGCGTGCTCGAGAGCGTCGCCACGTAGACAACTGGCAAGGGTGATTTCCTAATCCTTCCTGCGTACTGTTGCCGATAAAGGAGACGTGCGCGTAGAAGTGAGTGATCCAACCCTGCTCGAAGACCTGCGGGGCTACCTCCTCAAGAACGGCTGCCCGAGCGAGCCCCGGTCGGCCGACATCTGCGAGGTGCGAGTCCTGTGGTCGGAGGGCGAACGTTCCGACTCTGCGGACCGATTGAAGATCTTCGGGCACCTGCGCGAGTGGTGTGCCGAGCATCCCGGCGTCAAGGCGAACATCCTGACGGCATAGGCTCTGCGCACGGGGCAGGAACGTCCGCTCTCGTGCGTAACCTCGATGCGTGAAGGTCCTCGGTATCGACCCGGGTACTGCAGCGTGCGGATACGGAATCGTCCACGCAAACGGCGGCCGCCTCAGGGCGGTCGAGTTCGGGTGGTGGCAGACGCCTGCCCGAGAGCGTCCAGAGCTGCGCCTGAAGCAGATCCACGACGCGATCGCGGAGCTCATCGACCGGCACGAGCCGGAGGCGGTCGCCCTCGAGGAGTCATTCGTCGGCGCCGACGCCCGCACCGCGCTCTCCGTCGGGCAGGCGCGCGGCGCCGCGCTCGTCGCCTGCGCGTCCGCAGGCGCGTTCTGCGCTGAGTACCCGCCCGCGAGCGTGAAGCACGCGGTGTGCGGCTACGGCCGTGCCGACAAGGCGCAGGTGCAGCGGATGGTGAAGGCGATTCTCGGGCTCGCCGAGCCGCCGAAGCCCCACCACGCGGCCGACGCGCTGGCCGTGGCGATCTGCCACGCGCTGGCGCCGCCGCTCGCCGCTCTTGCCGGGAGCGCGCGGTGATCTCGCGCCTCCGCGGCAAGGCCGTCGCCTGGGACGCGGACGGTCTGGTCCTGGACGTGAACGGCATCGGCTACCGACTCTTCGCCACTCCGGCAGCGGTGAAGAAGGCGGACGGGGCAGATGAGGTCGTCCTGGAGACGCATCTCCACGTGCGCGAGGACGCGATGCAGCTCTTCGGCTTCGCGGACGCCGACGAGCGCGAGCTCTTCGAGCAGCTCCTCTCCGTGTCGGGAGTCGGGCCCAAGGTGGCGCTCGCGATCGTGTCCGGCTATTCGCCGAGCGAGCTCCGGCGCGCCATCGTCCGCGAGGACGACGCCCTCTTCCAGTCCATTCCCGGGATCGGCAAGAAGACGGCGCAGCGGGTCGTCCTCGAGCTGAAGGAGAAGATCGCGCCGCTCGCCGCAGTCGACGCACCGCATCTGGGAGCCGGCGACGGTCACATCGTCGCCCGCGACGCGCTGGTCGAGCTCGGGTACTCCGCGGCCGAGGCCGAGCAGCGGCTGGCTGCGGTCGACCCGGACCTCCCGCCGGCCGAGCGGGTGCGGGAGGCGCTTCGGGCGGCATGAGCGAGGAGCGCGTCACAACTGCCGTCCTCGTCCCCGAGGACGAGGAGTTCGACGGCTCCCTCCGTCCGCGCAGCCTGGACGAGTTCGTCGGCCAGGAGCGGATCAAGGAGCAACTCGGCATCTCCCTCGAGGCGGCGAAGGGGAGAGGAGAGGCGCTCGACCACGTCCTCCTCGTCGGCCCGCCCGGCCTGGGGAAGACGAGCCTCGCCTACATCGTCCGCGAGGAGCTCGGTGTCGGCATCCGCTCCGTGGCGGGCCCGGCCCTCGAGCGCAAGGGCGACATGGCCGCCATCCTCACCGCGCTCGAGGAGCGCGACGTCCTCTTCGTGGACGAGATCCACCGCCTGAACCGTGCAGTGGAGGAGATCCTCTACCCGGCGCTCGAGGACTACCGCCTCGACATCATCGTCGGCCAGGGGCCCGCAGCGCGCACGCTCACGCTCGACCTGCCGCCGTTCACGCTCGTCGGCGCGACCACGCGCACCGGTCTCCTCACGACACCGCTCCGCGACCGCTTCGGCATGACCTACCGGCTCGACTACTACGGCGCGGAGGATCTCGCGCGCATCGTTCGCCGCTCGGCGCGGATCCTGGGCGTCGAGATCGAGGACGAGGCTGCAGAGGAGATCTCCCGCCGCGCGCGCGGCACCCCTCGTGTCGCGAACAGGATCCTGCGGCGGGTGCGCGACGTCGCCCAGGTCCGCCACGACGGAGCCGTGACGCTCGCGATCGCCCAGGAGGCGCTCGGCCTCCTGGAGGTGGACGGGGAGGGGCTCGAGCGCATCGACCGCGAGCTTCTGCGCGCGATCATGGAGAAGTTCGACGGCGGTCCCGTCGGGCTCTCGACGCTCGCAGTCTCGCTCGGCGAGGAGCCCGATACGATCGAGGACGTGTACGAGCCGTACCTCCTCCAGCTCGGCCTCATCCAGCGCACGCCGCGCGGCCGCGTGATCACGAAGCTCGGGCGCGCCCATGTGGGCGCTGCCGTCAAGGCCGAGTCCTCTCTGTTCTAGAGGTCGGCGAGAAGCTCGACGCGGTTCCCGAACGGGTCGCGCGTGGAGAAGCGCCTGCGGCCCTCGATCCGGTCGTCCCAGTCGACGCCGAAGCGATTCGCGACGAGGCGTTCGGCGAGCTCGTCGAGCCCCGCCGAGCTTCCCACACGAAAGCCGGGATGCGGGCGCCCCGGCGCGAGGTGCGCGTTGTCCGTTCCAAGGTGGAGCTCCTGCCCGCCCGCCTGGAACCAGATGCCCCCGGAGCGCTCGAGGCCCGCCGGCCGCGGGATCTCCTCGAGCCCGAGCACGTCGCCGTAGAAGCCCCGCGCCTCGTCTTCGCCGCCCTCGTGGATGGTCAGAAAGGAGTGGTCGAGCCCGACGATCAACGGCGGTACTGAAGATCGTGCCAGGACGGAACCGGCGCAAGCTCGAGGAGCGCGCGACCGCCTCGTGGATCTCGGTAACCGAACTCGGAGCTGCGTTCGTCCCACGCGACCTCGAGGAGGTTCTCTTTCACCCGGTGGTCGAGCCAGGCGCCGCGGAAGATCAATTTTCTGAGCCAATACACGAGCGATTCGTCACCCATGACCGCGAGTCGCTCCCAGTTGTGGACGAGGTAGTCGCCGAGCTCGCTCTGGGGCTCCGCGATGCGTCCGTGCGCGGTCAGCTCGACGAGGTCGGCGGTCTCGTCCTCCTCGAGCTCGCCTGCCTCCACAACGCCGAGCTTCACGGCCGCGGCGTTCACGCGCTGCTCGAAATCCGTCTGGTTGAAGCTGAACCGGTAGCCGAGGAACTCGACGACGAAGTCGTCGCCGGAGAGGTAATTGGTCTCGGACACAGGGCCTGAGAATACCGTCCGACCCGCGCTCTACGGTCTCTTGCATGTACGAGGGCACGTGGAGGATGACTCCGTGCCCCCGCCCCGAGGTCACGGCGCTGGCAAGCGCGCTCGGCCTCTCCGAGACGACGGCAAGCGTGCTCGTCAGGCGGGGGTATTCCGACCCTGGGCACGCGCAGGCCTTTCTCGAAGCCGATATCCCCGAGCACGATCCGTTTCTCCTCGGCGACATGGAGGCGGCGTGCGCGGCGATCCGCGCCGCCATCGCCGACGGGAAGCCGATCTGCGTGCACGGGGACTACGACGTCGACGGCATCTGCGCCACGGCGCTCGCGGTCACGGTGCTGCGCGAGCTCGGCGCAGAGGTCTCCTGGCATCTGCCGAGCCGTTTCGAGGAGGGATACGGCCTGTCCGGCGAGACGCTGACGCGCCTGGCCGGAGAGGAAACCGGCATGGTTCTCACGGTCGACTGCGGGATCACCGCGGTGGACGAGGTCGCGCACGCCAAGGAGCTCGGGCTCGATGTCGTGGTCACGGATCACCACCGGCCGGGCGAGACGCTTCCCGACTGCCCGGTGGTCGCGACGCGCCCTTCCGACTACCCGTTTCCGGAGCTCTGCGGGACCGGTGTCGTCTTCAAGCTCGCGCAGGCCCTCGGCGCGGCCGGCCTCGACCGCCGGCTCGACCTGGTCGCGCTCGCCACGGTCGCGGACGTCGTCCCGCTTCTCGACGAGAACCGGGGCCTCGTCGCGGCGGGCCTGAAGCGGCTTGCAGTGACATCGAACCCGGGCCTGCGCGCGCTCATGGGGGTTGCGCGGGTCGACGCCGCGACCGTCGATGCGGGCGCGATCGGGTTCCGCCTTGCCCCGCGGATCAACGCCGCCGGACGGCTCGGACACCCGGGCACCGCGCTCGAGCTCCTCCTGACCGACGACCCGAAGGAGGCCGACCGGCTGGCGGGCGAGCTCGAGACGCTCAACCGCGACCGACAGGCGGTCGAGGACCGGATCCTGCGCGAGGCCCTTGCCCAGGTCGCCGAGTGGCCCGAGGCAAAGCAGCGGCGCCGCGGCTACGTGCTCGCGGGGGAAGACTGGCACCGCGGGGTCATCGGCATCGTCGCGTCGCGGCTCGTCGAGCGCTTCCACCGCCCGGTCGTGCTCATCGCGGGCGGCGACGAGGAGTGGACGGGCTCCGGGCGGTCGATCCCGGCCTTCGACCTGCACGGCGCCCTCGGCGCGTGCGCCGGCCTGCTCGGCCGCTGGGGTGGACACAGGGCGGCGGCCGGTCTCTCCATCCGTCCCGGGAACGTCGAAGCCTTTGCCGAGGCCTTCGCCGCTCGCGCGGCGGAGGATCTCTCCGAGGAGGACCTCGCTCCCGTCGTGCGCGTGGACGCCGTCGTTCGCGGCACCGAGCTGACGCTCGACCTCTGCGCGGAGCTCGAGCGCCTGGCGCCGTTCGGGCTCGGGAATCCGGGCGTGACCTTGCTCGCGGTGGGCTGCGAGCTCTCCGAGCTCGGCGCGGTGGGCGAGGGGAAGCACCTGAAGCTCGCGGTGACCGCCGACGGCGCCCGGTCGGGGGCGATCGCCTTCGGGCAAGGAAGTCAGCTCGACCGCTACCGGCGGCCGCTGCGCTACGACGTCGCCTTCAAGCTGGCGGCCAACCAGTGGAACGGCTCGGTTTCCCCGCAGCTCGTCGTCAAGCGCATCTTCGACACACCCGAGCGCTTCGAGGACCTGCGCATCGCCCTCGTCCGTGAGTGGAAGGCGGGCCCGGATGCGTGGTCGGACTTCGCCCGCGAGGTCTTCGCCGAGCTCGGCCTCGCGGACGGCGGCTCGTGGCGCTCGCTCGTCGAGTCCGAGACCTTCCTTGCCGCCCTCCAGGAGCCCATGCCGCTCGCCGCGTAGGGTCAGGCACCCCAACAGGGACGGGGCTTTCACGTCAGAGCCGTCGGCGCACCCAGCTGCCACAGCAAGGGCCGCGTCGACTGGCGGTGCGATCAGCCCGCAACGTCTCGCATTGCTGAGCATAGAAGGGCGGCCCGAGGGTTTCCGGAAGACCGCCTAGCTAGAATGGGTTCATGGCGGATACGGTTCTGACGGCTTCCGCCGAGCGGCATCACGAGGCGTTCGAGGAGCTGCTCTCGGAGGTCGAGGAGTACAACCCCGAGGTCGATCGGGACCTGCTCGAGCGCGCATACCGGTTCGCCTGCGAGGCGCATGAAGGACAGCAGCGCCGGAGCGGGGAGGACTTCGTCCTCCATCCGATCGGAGTCGCGAAGATCCTCGCGGAGCTCGGGAGCGACGAGTCCACTCTCGCCGCCGGGCTCGTCCACGACGTCGTCGAGGACACTCCGGCGACGATCGAGGAAGTCCGCGCCGAGTTCGGCGACGACGTTGCGACGCTCGTCGAGGGCGTCACGAAGCTGACGCGAATCCAGTTCCAAAGCCGCGAACAGGCCCAGGCGGAGAACTACCGCAAGATGATCGTGGCGATGGCGCAGGACCCCGACGTCATCCTCATCAAGCTCGCGGACCGCCTCCACAACATGCGGACGATCGAGTACCTCGGCAAGCAGAAGCAGCTGCAGAAGGCCCGCGAGACGCTCGAGGTCTACGCGCCGCTCGCGCATCGTCTCGGCATCCACTCCATCAAGTGGGAGCTCGAGGACCTCGCCTTCGCGACGCTGCACCCGCGCAAGTACTCGGAGATCCAGGCGATGGTCAACCAGCGCCGCGCCGATCGCGAGAAGTTCGTCGAGTCCGCCGGCAAGAATCTGAGGAGGGAGCTCGACAAGGTGGGCATCCCGGCGGAGATCTCCTTCCGCGCGAAGCACTTCTACTCCATCTACGAGAAGATGGCCAAGCGCGGGAAGGAGTTCAACGAGATCTACGACCTGACCGCGATGCGCGTCCTCGTCGACCACGAGGGCAAGGAGGGCGAGCGCGACTGCTACGGGGCCCTCGGCGTCATCCACTCCCTCTGGAAGCCCATGCCCGGCCGCTTCAAGGACTACGTGGCCATGCCGAAGTTCAATATGTACCGATCGCTCCACACGACGGTGATCGGGCCGGAGGGCAAGCCGCTCGAGATCCAGGTGCGGACGCGCGAGATGCACCGCACGGCGGAGTACGGCATCGCCGCGCACTGGCTCTACAAGGGAAAGAGGGGCAAGAAGGCCGAGGCCGACCAGCTCGCCTGGATGCAGCAGCTCGCCGACTGGCAGGCGGAGGAGTCCGACCCGCGCGAGTTCCGGCGCGCCTTTCCGGAGCTCGCCTCCGACGAGGTCTACGTCTTCACGCCCAAGGGCGAGGTCAAGAATCTGCCGGCGGGCGCGACGCCGATCGACTTCGCCTACTCCGTGCACACCGACGTGGGCCACCGCACCGTCGGCGCGAAGGTGAACGGACGCATCGTCCCGCTCCACTACCGCCTGCAGAGTGGGGACTTCGTCGAGATCCTCACCTCGAAGGGCGCGGGCCGCGGCCCCTCGCGCGACTGGCTCTCCCTTGCCACTTCCTCGCGCGCGCGGAACAAGATCCGCCAGTGGTTCAGCCGCGAGACGCGGGAGGGAACGGAGCAGCGCGGCCGCGAGAGCCTCGAAAACGCCCTCAAGCAGCACAACCTTCCGTACAAGAAGCTCGCGGGCTCGCCGCTTCTCGCGCAGATCATCCGCGAGATGGGGTTCAAGAAGGCCGAGGACTTCTACCTCGCCCTGGGCTCCGGCAAGCTCCAGGTCTCGCAGGTCGTGAACAAGGTGCTCGGGCGGCTCAAGACCGAGGAGGTCGCCGAGGAAGAGCCGATCCCGAGCAAGCCGAAGGCCCGCGAGGCGGTCGCGTCGCAGAACTTCGGCATCTCGGTGCCGGGCGTCGAGGACGTGCTCGTTCGTCTCGCCAAGTGCTGCACGCCGGTGCCGGGAGACGAGATCGCGGGCTACATCTCGCTCGGCAAGGGAATCACGATCCACCGCCTTGACTGCCCGAACGTGAAGGCGCTCATGCGCAACCCGGAGCGCTTCACCGACGTGGCCTGGGACGGCGGCGCCTCGCAGAGCTTCCGTGTGCAGATCGCCGTCGTCTCGTGGGACCGCCCGCGCCTCCTCGAAGACGTCGCCCGGACCTTCGCGGAGCACGGCGCGAACATCGTCGAGTACGGCGGCCACGTCGAGGATCAGATGGCAAAGAACTGGTACGTCGCCGAGGTCGGGGACATCAAGGCCCTCCGCGGTCTTCTGAACGCCCTCCGCAACATCGACTCGGTCTTCGACGCCTACCGCGTAACGCCGTCCTAGTGCCCGAACGGGTGCTCGCGGTCCTCCGGGAGCTCGAGCGCGCGGACGAGCAGATCGGCGCGGCACTCGCGGATCTCGACCGGCTCGCGGGCGAGGTCGCCTCCGTGCGGGCCAAGGCGGAGGAGCTCGGGGCGTTCGCCGCCCGGCTTCCTGCCGAGCGCGAGAAACGGGCTGCCGAGCTCGAGCGGGCGCAGGGCGAGGCGTCGGCGGCACAGCGGGTGCTTGGGGAGGCGGAGGAGGCTGTCCGCGCCGCGGGTCCCGAGGACGTGCAAAACGCCGAGCGGTTCCACGTTCGCGCACGCGACCGTGTATCCGTGGCGGAGCGGCGGGTCACGGAGGCTGCCGCGGCCGCAGGAGACCTGGAGAACCGGGCCGGGGAGGTCACGGTCCAGGGGCACCAGCTGCACACGCGGGCCCGGAAGCTCGCCGCGGCGCTTCGCGGCCGGCCTCGCATCGCCGAGGACGCCGGCAAGGAGGTTGCCCCGGGTCTCAACGGGGTCGAAGCATGGAGCGAGGTCGCCCGCGCCTCGCTCTTCGTCGCCGGGGGCCAGCTCTCCGCCGAGCGGGAGGCGGTCATTCGCCAGGCGAACGAGCTCGGCGCCGTTGCTCTCGGCGAGCCGTTGACGGCGATGGGAGCGGGCGCCCTCGCGCGCCGTGTCGAGCAAGGGCTTGCTCACGGCGATGCGTAGGGAGCGCCTGCCCGCGCTCGCCGCGCTCGCCGGGATCCTTTGCCTCGCCACCGTCCTTCGGTTCGTGCAGCTCGGCCACGACAGCATCTGGGCGGACGAGGCCTTCTCGGCCAGGGTGTCCGACCTCGGGCTCACCGATCTGATCGGGACGGCGACCGCCGACGACACCAACCCGCCCTTCTACTACGTGCTCCTGCACTTCTGGACGGATGCGTTCGGAGACTCCGCGGCCGCACTCCGATCGCTGAGCGCGGTCGTGGGCGTCCTGCTCGTGTTCATGGTCTTCAAGCTCGGCGAGCGACTGTCGGGCACCTGGGCCGGCCTCATGGCCGCTCTCCTCGCGACGGTTTCCGAGTTCCTCGTCCACTACTCGCAGGAGGCGCGCGTTTACTCGCTGCTCGCGCTGCTCTCTGCCTGCTCCTACTACTTTCTCCTCGTGCTTCTGAACGGGCTGCGGCCATGGCCGGTCGCCGGCTACGTGCTCGCGACCACTGCGCTTCTGTACGCCCACACCTACGGGCTCTTCATTCTCGCTGCGCAGGCTGCGTTCTTCGGCCTCGCGCTTCTCGGGCGCCGTGACTGGATCCGCATGCGCGACCCGGAACGGCTGGGGCTCGTGCTCGCGGCGCCGCTCGTGCTCGCCATTCCCTGGCTCGTCGTCTTCGCGGGGCACGTGAGCGACGAGGTCGAAGGTAGCTCACAGGCAAAGCTCGGCTGGCTCGCATCGCCGTCGGCCCGGGACCTCCCAGGGACCTTGTCCGGTTACGCCGGGTCACGCTGGGCTCTCGCGCTTGCGCTCTTCACGCTCGCAGTCGCGGGCGGCCTGGCTCTCAGGGACCGGGGTGCTCGCGCGCTCGGAGACCGCCTCGCCGCGGACCGGCGTATCGGCCTCCTCGTGCTCTGGGCCGCCGTCCCGATCGCGGTTCCTTTCGTCCTCTCGCTCGTTGTGACGCCGATCTACCAGTTCAAGTACACGATCCCTGCGGCCGTCGCGTGTTATCTCCTCCTCGCCCTCGCTCTCGAGAGCCTGGCACCGAGGGTCGCCCTGGCCGCGGGAGCCCTGGTCGCCGGGGCCTTTGTCGTCATGACCGTGCGCTACTACGGGGACTACCAGACCGAGCAATGGCGGGAGGCGACGGCGTACGTCTCCGCCCGTGCGAGGCCGGGTGACGTCCTCGTCTTCGATTCGAGCGTGGGAAAGGAGGCCTTCGACTACTACTGGCAGCGCTCGGATGTGCAGGAGGTGATCGGGAGCGCCGCGACGAGCCCGACCGAGACCGACCTCCGGGCGGTTCGCTCCGCGGCGCGTGACTCCCGGAGCGTCTGGCTCGTCGTCTCGCACAGCCGTGACCTCGAGGGCCGGATCCCGGCGATCCTCGACCAGTCCCGCACGCCGGGAGCGGACGTCGAGTTCGTGGGAATCCGGGTCGTCCCCTTCGACTGAAACGTCCCTCGAACGAGGGACGTTTCACTCCTTCGAGGGATCAAGTGCGGCCGTTTCGTCACCCGTTCGGGGGATTCGGCGGCATGAGCGCTGACGCACGATCTACCCGAGCGTCATGCGGCCCGCGCGACCCGACCCACTTCTCTCCGGGCTCAATCCGGCTGCGGCAGCCTTCGAGTTCTCCGTCGTCTGGCTGACGATGGCCGGCTTCGCCCTCACGGCGATCCCCGCCGAGATCGCCCAGGGCGACTGGCGCACCTTCGCCATCCTCGTGCCGATCATCGCGGCGGTCCACCTCGTCGGCGCCGAGCGCCAGAAGCACCAGGGATCGCACCTCTCGCTCGCGCCGATCTTCGCCGCCGCGCTTCTTCTGCCGCCGGCGCTCACGGCCCTCGCGATCGTCATCGCTTTCGTGCCGGAGACCGTCCGTTCGCGCCCGCGCTGGTACATCGCGATCTTCAACATCGCGAACTTCGTCGGGCCGGCGCTCCTCGCGCGCGCGTGCTTCGACGCCGTCGGCGGGACCGGGGACACCGCGTGGGCCCTCGCCGCGTCGGCCGGGATCGCCGCCTTCGTCGTCTCCCAGTACGCGGTGCTCGCGGTCATGCTCCGCCTCGCGCGGGGCGTGCGGGTGCTCGAGACCATCCGGGTGGACTGCGTCCTGATCGATGCTGGGCTCGTCTCGCTCGGCGCCGTCGCGGCAGCGCTCTGGGAGATCAACCAGGGGCTGGTCGCCCTGACGCTTCTGCCGCTCGCGCTGGCCTATCGCTCGCTCGCGATCCCCGGCCTCGTCGAGGCAACGCGTGTCGAGCCGAAGACCGGCCTCTACAACATGCGCCATTTCCAAAGCGTCCTCTCGCAGGAGCTCCAGCGCGCAGGTCGGTTCGACCGGCCGCTCGCCGTGCTCATGATCGACGTCGACCACCTGCGCGAGATCAACACGATGCGCGGCCATCTCGCGGGCGACCGGGCCCTGAAGTCGGTCGCGAACGCGCTCCAGAGCGCGACGCGGGAGTACGACGTCGCGGCGCGCTTCGGCGGCGACGAGTTCTGCGTCGTTCTTCCCGAGACCGATCTCGAAGGCGCGCTCGTCGTCGCCGAGCGGATCCGAAGCTTCGTCGAGCGCTCGTCCTCGGACCCCAAGGTGTCCGTATCCGTCGGCGTCGCGACGCACAGGGGAGGGGGGACGACGACCGAGGCGCTCGTCGCGCTCGCCGACCGCGCTGCCTACCGGGCGAAGCTCAGCGGGCGAAACTCGGTCGCCGTGCCACCCGAGGGAGACCCGGTAGACGAGGCCGAACGCCTCCTGCACGACGCCTCGCAATCGTCGTGAGCGCTCCTTGAGCGCCCGCATCGGGCCGATAAAGCTCTGATGCTGCGGAGATCGTTCCCTGCCACGCTTGCCGTCATCGACGGCTGCGCCGCTCTGCCGGTCGCCCTACTCGCGCTCTTCGGCAAGGTGATGTTCATGCCGCCGATGTGGGTGCACTTCTACGGCGTCGGCGTGACCGCCCTTGTCGCGATGGCGGCGGCGGTCGTCCTCATGATCGCCGGCGCCAAGCAAAAGGACGCGCGCACGGTGGTCGTCGCAGGCGGCTTCGCGCTCATGGCGGCCCTGCTCGCCGTCCACGGCTTCATGACCCCCGGAGTCCTGGTCGGCGTGAACGGCCTCATCTCCGTCACCGGTGCTGCGACGCTCTCCGTCGGAGCTGCGGTGCTCGCGCTCTCCGTGCTTTCGCCCTTCGCCGCGCCGACGGCCATCCCGCGGGTGATCGCCGTCCAGGCGGTTATCGGGGTGACGATCATCACGGTGAGCCTCGTCGGCGCCGTCGTCCCGAGCGTCGTTCCTGCGGTTCCCGAGCCGCGCTCGACGGCCGCGCTTCTTCTGCTCGCCGTCACCCTCGTCCTCTACGGATGGCTTGCCGTCCGGGCCGCGAACACATCCTTTTGACCCGGCGGCTCGCCGACCTGGCCGTTGTTCTCGGGCTGATGCTCCTCGCAGCGGCTACCTACGGCGCGCTCGTCCTGACCTTCATGGATCTCGGCTGGTGGTTCGGGCACATCTTCGAAGTCCTCGGGATCGCGCTCGTCGGAGCCTCGCTCGCGTACGACCTGCACCGCGGCCGGCGCTCGCGTCCTCTCGTGGGCGATCTGCGGGCGAGCGAGATCGTCTCGTCGGAGGAGGCATTCTTCGGTGCGCGCGTCCGGGCGCTCACGGTCACGCTCGCGGCGAAGGACACGTCCACGGAGGAGCACACGCGCCGCGTCGCCACGCTCGCCGTCGAGATCGGCGAGCAGATGGGCCTCTCGCGCACACGCCTGCGGAGCATGGCGATCGGCGGCCTCCTGCACGACATCGGCAAGCTGTCCATCCCCGACGCGATCCTGCAGAAGCCCGGGCCGCTCGACGACGACGAGTTCGCCGTGATCAAGACGCATCCCGAGCGTGGGCGGGAGCTCCTCGAGGAGCTCGGCGGCTTCGACGAGAGCGTCACTCGCATCGTGCTCGACCACCACGAGCGCCTCGACGGCCGCGGCTATCCGCGCGGCCTGCTCGCCGACGACCTCGACCTCGCGACCCGGATCCTCGCGGTCTGCGATGTGTACGACGCCCTCGTCTCACCGCGCGTCTACCGCGACGCCTGGCCGGTCGAGAAGGCGCTCGCGCACCTCGAGTCGGAGGCGGACACGAGCTTCGACCCGCGTTGCGTGACGGCGCTGATTCTCGTCCTTGCGGGGAGACCGGCCGCGCACTCGAGCGGCGCGGCTCACGTGCTCGGCTCGCTGGGCGCGCGCCTCGCCTTCCCGAGCTAGGGATCGTCAGTGCCCGTGATGGGCGTGCACGACCGCGTGCCCGCGACCGCGTGCGATCAGCGCGCGGTTGACCGGAAAGGCGGCGACGAAGGCGACGGCGAGGGCGATGGCGAGGCTGCCCCAGAAGAGGAGGTCTGCGAGGCCGGCGTCCATCGCGCCGGGCCAGAGGAGGATGATCGCGTTGTCCACGAGCTCCATGACCGCGATCGAGAGCGTGTCGGACGCGAGCGCCAGGCCGACTGCGGTAGCGAGGGCGATCCCCCCGCGAAGGAGCGGGACGAAGGTGAACGAGTAGCCGAAGACGAACGCGAGGACGATCGCGAGCGCGATGGACGCGGCGTTGCCCCAACCGAGCGCGGTCGCGATCGCGAGACCGAGGATCTCTCCGATCGCACAGCCGGTGAGACAGTGGAGGGTGGCCGAGAGCGCGAGCCGGTTCAGGCTCGCCACGGCACGCCGCCGGTGTCCCAGCCGACGAGGCTGTGGGGGGAGATGAGGAGGGCCACCCGCTCGAGCAGCGCGCTGTCTTCAGGCCCGAACGCGGCGGGAGTGTCCGAGTCGATGTCGATCTCGCCGACAACCTTCCCCTCGTAGACGATGGGCACGACGATCTCGCTCCGGGTCGAGGGGAAGCAGGCAAGGTAGCGCTCGTCGGCGCTCACGTCGTCGACGACCTCCGTACGGCCGCTCGCGGCGGCGGCGCCGCACACTCCCTGGCCGATCGGGATCCGGACGTGGTCGGTGGCCTGCGGCCCCTTCCACGGCCCGAGCACGAGGTCTCCCTCCTCGACGAGGTAGATGCCGACCCACGAGTAGTGGTCGACGCGGTCGTGCAGAACCTCGACCGTCCGGCGGAGAACCTCGTCGGCCTCCGACTCTCGGTTGACGATGCGGTCGACCGCCTCGAGTGCCCCGGTGTAGTCGCTCATGACGGGATCGCAAGCTCGAGGTCGGCGCCTTCGAAGGCCGCAACCAGGTCGCGGTAGGCCTCGGGAACCGGCTGCGGGCGGCGTTCTGCGAGGTCCACGAGAACGAGCGTCTGTTCCGCGGTGCACATGAGCGCGTCGTCGTCCACGCGGTAGGCCGCGTATTCGCTCGTGAGGCTCGAGCGGCCGATCCGCTTCGTCCGCACAAAGACCTCCAGGAGATCGTCGAAACGGGCCGGAGCCTCGTAGAGCACGTTGCACGCGCGCATGACGAACTCGCAGGCGCCGAGATCGGCTCCGAGGAGGCGGAGATGTCGCAGGTACTCGACGCGCGCGTCGTCGAAGTAGGGCAGATAGCGCCCGTAGTAGACGATTCCCTGCGCATCGGTGTCGGAGAACCCCACGCGCGTGAGTGCCGAGTATTTGAACGGGGGCTTGCGCTCGGTCGGCTGTCCAAGGTTCACGGGTCGCATCGTAACCGGGGCCACTCTTGCGCTTTTTGCCACCATTTGTAAGGGTTTCCGGGCTTTTTGACCGGGAACTCGACTGGGGAGATTGTCATGAGGCGTTTGACGTTGGTCGTCTGCGTCCTCGCAGCCGTGCTCTTCGTGAGCGGCGCGGCTCCGGGCGCGGGTAGCAAGAGCAAGGTCACGCTCGACATGTATCGAGCAACGGTTTCGCAGGCGCAGTATCGGGATCTGCTTTCGAAGGGCACCGATATCGCGGCGGTCAAGCGAGCCGCGAACGGTGTCCGACTAGATCTCGTCCTCACGCCGCAGCAGGCAAAGTCGCTCGCGGCGAAGGGCGTCGAGGCGACGCTCGTCCGCAACAAGAAGGGACAGACCGTTCGCCAGATGGCGGCCGCGCAGGCGGTCGGCGGCTACAACGTCTGGCGCGACTACGACAGCCCGGACGGCTTTCGCGCGTACCTGTACAAGATCGCCCACGACAACCCGCAGCTGACCAAGCTCGAGGTGATCGGGCATACGGGTCAGGGGCGGGAGATCATCGCCGTCAAGTTGACCCAGGGAGCGCGCGACGAGGTCGACGGCTCCAGGCCGGCCGTGCTCTACAGCGCCACGCAGCATGCGCGTGAGTGGATCGCACCCGAAGTCGACCGCCGTGCGCTCAACTACTTCATCGCAAGGTGGCGGGCGAACGACAAGCAGATCAAGAACATGTTGAAGACGCGTGAGCTCTGGTTCGTCCCCATCATGAACCCGGACGGGTACCAGTACACGTTCCAGAGCCCCGACACGCGTCTCTGGCGGAAGAACCTCCGCGACAACAACGGCAACGGGACGACCGAGGTCGGCGACGGCGTCGACCCGAATCGAAACTACCCCTCGCACTGGAACTACGACCAGGAAGGCTCGTCGTCGATCACGTCGAGCGACACGTATCGCGGTCCCTCCGAGGGGTCGGAGCCGGAGACGCAGGCCATCATGGGCCTCTTCGAGCGGGTGCCGTTCAAGTTCCAGGTGAATTACCACTCCTACGGCCCCTGGCTCCTGTATCCGCAGGGCTGGCAGATCGGCACGCCGACGGCGGACGACCCGATCTTCTACGCGCTCTCGGGCAACCGCGACAACCCGGCGATCGAGGGCTTCGCGCCTGGGCAATCCGCGGACGTCCTCTACGTCACGAACGGTGAGATGACCGACTGGGCGAACTCGGCAGCCGGCACGATCGCATGGACCCCGGAGCTCGAGCCGGGCTGTCCGACGTGCGGTTTCGTCTTCCCCGACGACGAGGCGCTGGTGCAGGCGCAGTTCCAGAAGAACCTGCCGTTCATCCTCGACGTGGCGAAGTCGGCCCCCGACCCCGTGCATCCGGTGTCGCACCTCGGGCTCGAGGCGAGGCCGCTCGTCGTCAAGAGCGATGACACGTACAAGGCAGGTTTGCCGATGTCGAACTTCACGTTCCCGTACTCGTACGGCGATCCGCAGGAGGTGCGTGTGGACGCGGTGCGCTCGGTGGGCGCGGTGTCCGTCAAGTACCAGATCAACGGCGGGCCCGTGCAGACGGCGCCGACCTCGGAGCTGCCGCCCGGGGCGAAGTACGACTTCACGAGCTCGACCTACTACCACGTGATGCGCGGGTACGTCACCGGGACCACTCCGGGTGACACGGTGAAGGTCTGGTTCGAGGGCGGGGGCGCGACGAGCGACTCGTTCACGTACCAGGCGGTCAACGAGAGCGACAACGACACGCTTGTGGTTGCCTCCGAGGACTATTCGGGCGCCTCGCCCGTGCAGGCCCCGGGGCCGCACTACGCCTCGTACTACCTGGACGCGCTGGCCGCGAACGGCGTCAATGCCGACCTCTACGACGTCGACGCGAGCGGCCGCCACGCGGCCGACGCACTCGGCGTCTTGAGCCACTACAAGGCGGTCATGGTCGAGAAGGGCGATGACCTGATCACGCGGGAACCTGGCTGGGGTGGAGGCATTGCGTCCCGCATCGCCCAGGACGAGGTGTTCGAGCTCCGCGACTTCATGAACGAGGGCGGCAAGGTCCTCTTCGCGGGCAAGGAGATCGGCACCCAGTACACCCAGGCCCAGCTGTACGACCCGACGGATGCGAACGGCCGGTGCTCCGATCCGGCCGTCACGTACCGCTGCCTGCAGCTGAACGGGACGGGTGACGGCGTGAACGATGTCTTGCAGTACTGGTTCGGCTCGTTCCTCTTCAACCGCGGCGCAGGTGTCGACGACGAGGGCAACATGTTCGACGCGTTTGGGACGGACGACCCGCTGTCAGGGCTGAAGTGGTCGTTCAACGGAACGGACAGCGCTCAGAACCACGACACCGCCGGCTCCTTCATCGCCACGAGCGGGATCCTCCCGGCAGCGACCTACCCGCAGTTCGACAGCTGGGTGGCGGCGAAGTACAGCCGGCCCGGCGGGCCGTTCGACCCGCATACGGGCACGCACTACGCGTACTCCCAGATCGCGGACCAGTCGTTCAAGCGGCTGGTGCACACGGTCAACGTCCCGGCCGGCGGGGCCGACGTGACGTTCTGGACGTCCTACAACACGGAGTTCGACTGGGACCACCTGTTCGTCGAGGCCCACACGGTGGGGCAGGACGACTGGACGACCCTGGAAGACCTGAACGGCCACAACGACCAGGCGACGGGGGAGAGCTGCAAGCCGTCGAACGGCCCGGGCGGCTGGAGGACGATCCACCCGTTCATGGACCACTACCAGACGATCGACACGGCCAGCGACACGTGCGCCCCGCACGGGACCAGTGGCGACTGGTGGGCGATCAGCGGCAACTCCGGTAACTGGGAGCAGTGGCGCGTCGATCTCTCGGCCTTCGCGGGCAAGGAGATCGAGGTCTCGATCACCTACGTGAGCGACTGGGCCACGCAGGGGCTCGGCGTCTTCGTCGACGACATCGTCGTGTCGACCGGCGAGGGCACGACGTCGTTCGAGAGCGGGAACGACGGCTGGACGATGCCCGACGCTCCTGCCGGTAGCGCGCCCAACTTCAACACGTGGGAGGTCACGTCCGCGGGCGGCTTCCCCGAGGGCGCGGTCATCGCCACCCCGAGCTCCCTGCTTTGGGGCTTCGGCCTCGAGGGCGTCACGGACGAGAGCGTCCGCGACCAGCTCATGGGCCGGGCGATCGACTTCCTGCGAAGCTAGGCGAAATCGGAACCGAGGCCCTAGTCGTCGCCGATGACGGCTAGGGCCTCGTCGCGCTTTTGCTCCATCAGGTCCGGCGCGAGCGCTTCGAGGTTGAGCCGCAGGAGCGGCTCCGTGTTGGACGGGCGCACGTTCAGGTGCCAGTCCTTCGCCGTCACGGAGATCCCGTCGAGGTGGGAGATCTCGCCCGCACCGGCGAAATGCTCCTTCAGCTCCTGCAGCTTGAGGGCGACGTCCGGCACGGGCGTGTTGATCTCGCCGGTGATGAAGTAGCGCGCCCGGAAGGGGCGGAGGAGCTCGGAGAGCGGCTTCCCCCGCTTGGAGACGAGCTCCAGCATGAGGAGCGCCGGGATCGTGCCCGAGTCCGCCTGGTTGAAATCGCGGAAGTAGTAGTGGCCGGAGACCTCGCCGCCGAAGAGGGCGCCCTCCTTGCGCATGCGCTCCTTGATGAAGGCATGGCCGACGCGATTGACGAGCGGGCTCCCGCCGTGGCGCTCGACGACGTCCGGGACGGCCCAGCTCGCCCGCACGTCGTAGATGATCTTCGTGCCGGGCTCCTTCTCGAGCATGGACTCGGCGAGAAGAGCGGTCACGAAGTCGCCGGGGACGAACTCACCGGTGTCGTCCACGAAGAAGCAGCGGTCGGCGTCGCCGTCGAAGGCGATGCCGAGGTCGGCCTGCTCGTGCCGGACCTTGCCGATCACGAACTCGCGGTTCTCGGGGAGAAGCGGGTTCGGCTCGTGGTTGGGGAAGGTGCCGTCCGGCTCGAAGAAGCAGCGAATCGCATCCACGGGCAGGCGCTCGAGGATGGGCGGCAGCATCGCGCCCGCCATGCCGTTTCCGGCGTCGATGACGACGCGAAGCGGCCCGACCTCGCCGACGTCGATGAAGGAGAGGACGCGGTCGACAAACGCGGGGTAGATGTCGACGCTCTGGGCCGGCGTCTCGCCCGCGAGCTCCGGGCTCTCGATCATGAGCGCCCGGTCGCGCACGTCGAGGAGGCCCGAATCGCCGCCGACAGGCAGGGCGCCGCGGCGGACGATCTTCATCCCCGTGTACTCCTTCGGGTTGTGCGAGGCGGTGACCATGACACCGCCGTCCAGGTCGAGCTCGCCGACCCCGAAATAGAGCATCTCGGTGCCGATCATCCCCACGTCGACGACCTCGGCGCCTCCGTCGGAGGCTCCTCGGACAACTGCCCGAGCCATGGACGGCGATGAAGCCCTCATGTCTCTACCGACCGCGATCCTGCGCGGCTCGAACTGCTCGACGTAGGCACGCCCGACCGCGTAGGCGCCCGCCTCGTCCAGCTCGGACGGGTAGACGCCGCGCACGTCGTAGGCCTTGAAGACCTTCGCGTCTAGGGCCATGCAGCCGAGATCTTACGGCGGGTGTCTTCCAGGGCCTCCGGAAGAACCTTCACGTCGGCGAGAACGGGCATGAAGTTCGTGTCGCCCGCCCAGCGCGGGACGATGTGCATGTGCACGTGGTCGACCACGCCGGCGCCTGCGATCCGGCCGAGGTTCCAGCCGAGGTTGAATCCCTGGGGGCTCATGGTCTCGGCAAGAGCTCCGAGTGCGGACGAGGCGAGCGTGTGCACTTCGGCGGCCTCGTCCCGGTCGAGGCCGGAGAAATCCCCCTCATGCCGGTTCGGGGCGACCATCAGGTGCCCGGACGCGTACGGATACTTGTTCAGGAGGACGAAGGCGCGCTCGCCGCGATGAACCACGAGGCCGGTCTCGTCGCCGGCCTCGAGCGCGCGGCAGAACACGCATCCCTCCTGCTCGTCCGCCTGCTGGATGTACTCCAGGCGCCACGGAGCCCAGAGCTGCTTCACCCTTGGATCACAACCAGCGGCGCCAGCGGAAGACGCCGACGAGAGCGATACCGAGGACGACCATGAAGGCGACGACCACCCAGAAGCCTTCGGCCCCGCCTTCGCCGGGGACGTGCGTGTTCATTCCGAAGATGCTCGCGATCAGCGTCAGCGGGAGGAGGATGACGCTGACGACGGTGAGGAGCTGCAGGCGGTACTGCTGGCGGTGGGAGATGATCGACTCGTTCGTGTCCTCGAGCGCCTCGACGACCTCCTTGTAGTTGTCGAGGAGGTCCCAGATCCGCTCGGCGGCGTCGACGATGTCGTCGAAGTAGAGCTCGAGGTCCTGGGGGAGGAAGCGCTGCGTGTGGCGCTCGAGCAGGCGAAGCGTGGCACGCTCGGGCTTGATGATCTTGCGGTACGCGATGATCTCCTGCTTCGCGTCGGAGATGTCGCGGACGATCTCCTCGCTCCTGCGCTCCTCGAGCTGGTCCTCGATCGCGTCGAGCTTGTGCCCGATCTTGTCCAGGATCGGGAAGCAGTAGTCGAAGAGGTCGTCGAGGACGTGGTAGAGCAGGTAGCCCGACGCCTTCGAGAAGAGCTCGCCGCGAAGCTCCCGGTCCTCCTCGCAACGGCGGAAGAGGTAGGTGACGGGCAGAAGCTCGACGTTGGCGAGCGTGATGAGGAAGTCCTGGCCGAGGAAGACGTCGAGCTCGGCCGCGTTCAGCCGCTGGACCGCCTTGTCGTAGATCGGGAAGTGGAGGACGATGAAGAGGTAGTCCGGGTACTCGTCGATCTTCGGCCGCTGCCGCTTCGAGAGGACGTCCTCGATGTCGAGCTCGTGAAAGCCGTAGCGCTCGGCGAGATACGCGGCCTCGAGCGGCCCCGGCTCGTTGATGTGGATCCAGGTGAGCCCGTTAGCGGAGAGCTCGGCGATCCGAGGCTCGGTCCGCTCGACGAGAGGACCCGTCTCGCCGCGGGCCCTTCCACGCCTGATGCGGGGCAGAGTCGGCCGTGCCATCGGTACTGAGGGGATCGTCGAGTTGCATGCCCGGAGTACGAGATTGTACTCCGAACCCCTCGTTCTGCCTGCAAATTCCAGGGCTCGCAGGACGAAGCCGCTTTACCTGCCGAGTACACTCAAACGGTGAAGATCTGCGCCAATTGCGGCGAGGAAAACCCTGATCGGTTCCGTCTTTGCGGGTTTTGCGGAACGCCTTTCGCCGCGGCCGAGGCGCCACAAGAAGTGCGGAAGACCGTCACGGTCGTCTTCTCGGACCTCGTCGGCTCGACGAGCCTCGGCGAGTCGATGGACTCGGAGTCGCTGCGCGAGCTTCTCCATCGTTACTTCGAGGCTATGCAAGGTGTGCTCGAGCGTCACGGCGGAGCCGTGGAGAAGTTCATCGGCGACGCGATCATGGCCGTCTTCGGGCTGCCGAAGCTCCGCGAGGACGACGCTCTTCGCGCGGTGACCGCGGCCCTCGAGATGCAGGATGCCCTCGCGGCCTTGAACGAGGAGCTCGAGCGTGGCTGGGGAGTGAGGCTCGCGAACCGAACCGGCGTAAACACCGGAGAAGTGGTCGCAGGGGACGTCACCGCCGGCCAGCGGCTCGTCACGGGGGACACGGTGAACGTCGCGGCCCGTCTCGAACAGGCCGCCACGGCCGGGGAGGTGCTCCTCGGAGACCTGACGTACCGCCTCGTCCGCGACGCGGTCGAGGTGGAGACCGTCGCTCCCCTCGACCTGAAGGGGAAAGCGGAGCCGGTGCCCGCCTACCGGGTGCTCGGCCTCAGGGAAGCCGACCCGGCGGCCGAAGGGCCCGAGGGGCCGCTCGTCGGCCGAGAGCGAGAGCTGGGACAGCTCCTCGCGGCCTTTTCCGAGGCGGTGGCGGGCGATCGCTGCAGGCTCGCGACCGTGTTCGGAAGCCCAGGGATGGGGAAGTCGCGCCTGGTCGAAGAGCTTGTCACGCACGTCGGGCGCGCGGCCGCGGTCGTGCGCGGGCGCTGCCTCTCGCACGGACGAGGCATCACCTTTTGGCCCGTCGTCGAAATCGTCCGCAAGGCAGCGGGAATCCTCGAGGAGGATCCGCCCGATGTGGCGCGGGCGAAGATCGCAGACCTGGCGCAGGACGAGGCCGTCGCTCGGCGCGTCTCCGCGGCTGTCGGCCTTTCGGGGGAGGAGTTCCCTGTCGAAGAGACCTTCTGGGGCGTGCGCAAGCTGCTCGAGACCATGGCGGCGGCCAGGCCGCTCGTCGTGGTCTTCGAAGACGTGCACTGGGCGGAATCGACGATGCTCGACCTCGTCGAGCACGTACTCGGGTCGTCCGAGCGTCCGATCCTGCTCGTGTGTCTCGCCCGCCACGAGCTCCTCGACATCCGCCCGGCCTGGGAGAAGCTCTCAGGCTCGAGCGTCGTGTCCCTGGAGCCGCTTTCGCCGAGCGATGCCGCACGGGTGGCGGAGAACCTGCTCGGGAACGCCGAGCTCGATCCCGACGCCCGCGCCCGCATCGTCGAAGCGGCTGAGGGCAACCCGCTCTTCGTCGAGCAGATGCTTTCGATGATGGTGGACGAGGGTGCGCTCCGCCAGGAAGACGGACGCTGGGTGCCCGTCGGCAGCGCCGACGAGATCTCCGTCCCGCCGACGATCCAGGCGCTGCTCGCGGCCCGCCTCGACCTCCTCGGGCCTGAAGAGCGTGGCGTCATCGAGGCGGCCTCCGTCGCAGGTCTCGTTTTCCCCGAGGATGCGTTGCGCGAGCTGGTCTCGGACGCAGTGGGCGGCCAGCTCGAGAAGCTCATCCACTCCCTGTGTCGGAAGCACCTCGTCCAGACAGGGGTCGAGTCGATCGGCGGCGGCGCCCACTATCGCTTCGCGCACGTCCTCGTTCGGGAGGCCGCTTACCAGGGGATGCTGAAGCGCACCCGGGCGACGCTCCACGAGCGCTTCGTCGCGTGGGCCGACCGCGTGAACAGCGATCGTGACCGCGCCGTCGAATTCGAGGAGATCCTCGGCTATCACCTCGAGCAGGCCCACTCGAACCTGGCCGAGCTCGGGCCGCTCGACGAACACGGGCTCGACCTCGGGCGGCGGGGCGCCGAACGTCTCTCCTCCGCTGGGCGCAGGGCGTTCGCGCGCGGCGACATGCCCGCTGCAGCGAATCTCCTCCGCCGGGCCGCGATGCTGCTCCCGGCGCGTGATCCATCGCGCCTCGAACTCATCCCCGACCTCGGGGAGGCGCTCCTCGAAGTGGGGGAGTTCCCGTGGGCGGAACTGTTCCTCGAAGAGGCGATCGAAACCCGTCGCGACCGAGACGGACTTGTTCCGCGGCTCGCGGAGCTCCTGCTCCTTCGGCTCAAGGCGCAGGCCGGCTCCGCCGAGCGCTGGAGCGAGCGACTTGTCGAAGAGGCTTCTCACATGATCGAGCAACCCGGCGGCGGGGAAGACGACGCGTTGCTCGCAACGATCTGGCGGCTGCTCGCATGGGCACACGGCACTTCAGGCCGCTACGGGCTCGCGACCGTGGCCGCGGAGCAGGCGATGGAGCACGCGCGGCGTGTGAACGACTCCCGGCAGATCCGGAGAGCTGCCGCCCAGTATGCGATTGCCGCGCTCCACGGTCCGACGCCCGTGCCCGCGGCGATCAGGCGGTGTGAGGAGATCGCCGCGGAGGCGCAAGGCGACAGGCGGACCGTGGGCCTCGTCAGCAGCCAGCTCGCTCCACTTCTCGCGATGCGCGGTGATTTCGACGAGGCCCGTCGCCTCTACGTGGATGCACAAGCCATGCTCGACGAGCTCGGACGGACGGTCGTCGCCGCATCCACGTCTCTCTCGACGTGCCTGGTCGAGCGACTCGCCGGAGACCTCTCCGCGGCCGAGCGCGAGCTCCGGCGTGACTATGAGGCGCTCACCGAGCTTGGAGAGAAGTACCTGCGCTCGTCGGTGGCCGCCGAGCTTGCCAGGGTGTTGTACGAGCAGGAGCGCTTCGAGGACGCCGAGAAGATGAGTCGCCACGCCCAAGAGCTCGCAGACGCGGACGACATCGAATCTCAGACGCTTTGGCGAACCGTCTACGCCAAGGTCCTGGCTCGGAAGGGAAACCGGGACGGCGCATTGGTGCTGATCGGAGAGGCCGTGGATCTTCTCAAGTCCACCGATGCGGTTCTCGCGCAGGCCGAGACGCTTATGGACCTGTCAGAGGTACTGCGGATCGGCGGACGGCGCCGAGACGCAGACGAGGTCATGGAGGACGCTATCGCCCTCTGGGAAGCGAAGGGGAATGTCGTCGCCGCCGAGTCGATCCGGGTACCCGCCGCTCCCGCGAGCTAGTGCATGTAGCCGTTGTGGTTGTTGAGGAGGGTGGCCGCCCAGTCGCCGTCGGACAGCTTGGCCACGCCGGTCAGGCAGGGCAGCTCGGAGGCCGAGGGCGCCGCGGAGCTACAGCGCTTCGAGATCACCTGAAGCGTGCAGCCGTCGAGACACTCCGTGTAGAGGAGCGCGAATTTCTTAGCGTTCAGGGAAGAGGGGATGAGCGTCTTGTCCCACCGGAGCGGGAAGGCCAGCGGAGGATCGAACGTCCCGGGAATGCTCGCGTGGAACCAATCGCCGCCTCGGCAGATCACCTTCTTCGGACATGGAAGCGTGACGGTGACCTCGTCGATCAAGGCGGTCGTCGCCGTCGGTGAGTTCGTGATGATGGCCTGGCCGATCAACGGGTCGGTGCCCGTCGCGACTCCGGTGCCGGTCGGGTCGGTGGTCAGGGCGACCGAGGCGCCCTTCGGGACGAACGAGGCAGCCGTACCGTCAGGCACCGAGACCTCCGTATCCTCGGTGGCCAGAACTGTGTCCTGCTTCGGGTCCGAAGTGGGGCCGTCGTTCGTTCGCTCGTCGAAGGAAACCGTCAGCGAGGCTGTCGCCGTGCCTGCGGCGCCGGGGGCCTGGGCGACGAATTCGACGGTCGCCTTCGCTCCGCTGGCGAGCTTTCCGAGGACGCAGGTCGGCTGACCTGCGACCGAGCAAGTCCCGGTGCTCGCGCCTGCCGAGACGAGCACCATCCCGGTGCTGAGGTCGACGTCCGCGGTCACGTGCGTCGCCGACTGGTTCCCCTCGTTAGAGATGTGCGAGACGTAGGAGATGTAGTGAGGCGACTCAGCGTCCGTCGGGGGAACGGTGGCCGGCGTGCCGACGAGGTCGACGCAGACGAGCGGGCCGCTCGTCGAGCACTCGGCAGTGCTCGCCCCGGAGCCCGTCCCACCGAACAGCGCGGCGCCAGCAAACGCGACCGCGACCAGCAATGACAGCTTCATGGTTCTCCCGTCTCCCTCAGGGTTGCCCCGTCGCGTCGATGCTGTCACGTTCCGGCCGAGGGTTCAACCGAGGTCGGCGGCGGACGGACATGCGCCTGGCAGGAATCGAACCTGGCTGCTAACGGATACCTTTTCAGCGCCGAGGTGGCGGGTGCCGCGAAGAAATCGAGCGCCGGCGACCCGCGCCCAGTCGCCATTTTTCTCTACGGTTACGCGCCGTCACCAATCCGAGAGCGCCCAGCGGCACGGCACCGCTAAAGCGGCGAACCTGAGGACACACGAGAGAAAAGCGCCGCTATAGTGGGCGACGCAGTCTGGCGTCTGGTTGGGAGAAAGTCGTGCGTGGGGTCATCAATAGCGTCATCGATGACCTGGCTACTCGCTCCGAGTACCGGGTCGCCCAGTTCCGAGACTGGCTTGACTACAGCCCGGCGGTAGAGAGATGGCTCGTCGCTGTCCTCGCGGTCGTCTTCCTCGCCGCCCTCGGCGCTCTCACTGCCGCAGCGCTTACGAGGCCGGGCAGCGGGACCGTCCACTTTCTTCAGTCGAACGCCGCCTCGGTATCGACTACCGGCGCGAGCACCGCACCGGTCGATGTGGTCACCCGCACCGTCAAGGCGGAGAAGGCGACAGTCCGCGTCGTCCGGCGGCCAGCCACACGAGGCAATGCGGTCGTCCGAACGGTGCCTGGTCGAGGAACAGGCTTGGTGGGGCTGCCCGGGCAGACGGTGCGAGACGTGCAGACCCTCACGACACAGCAAATCGCTACCGTGACGGAGGTTCAGACGGTGACCGCCACAGCTCCACCCGTCACGGTCACGGCCCCGCCGGTGACCGTTACCGTCGTCGAGACGGTCACATGTAAGCCTAAGGACTGCTAGCAGCCTTCGCCCGAGCAGCCAGCGACGAGCGCCACCCTGGCACTTTCGAGTGTCGGATACAACGCGGAGGCACTCGACAGCGCGACACGCGGGGCCGGACCGCCGTTTCCCCCGATCGTGCTGGGCGAGCCCGCGCGGCGGAAGGCCGGCACGCGGGTTGGTCCGACCCCGCACTCCTTAGATCGGCACGACGAGCGCCGCCGTTACAACTTCGGCCCGAGCACTGAACGCTCATCGAGGGGCGGCAGCGAGGCAAGGAGGCTCCGTTCCTCGTATCTTCCGTCACGTGAAAGGCTTGAGTGTGCTTCTCGTCGCTGGTCTCGGCGTTCTTACCGCGCTCGCCGTCGCCGATGCCCTGCGATCGGGAGAAAGCTCGCGCCTGTCGGCCACCGCTTCAAGCGGGACAGAGTCAGGGTCGCCGACATTCGCGGCGACTCCGCCACGACTCCCCGCGGAGGAGGAAATCGAGCGGATCGGCAACAGCTGGGCTCCGCTCTTCGCGGCTGGCAACACGGCCGGCTGCTTCCACATGATGCAGCCCGCTTGCGAGCGGATCGCCTGCGTCCATGTGGGCGGGTCGAAGGTTCCGAACTGCACCCCGCTCACGCCGGCCTTTATGAGGTCGTTCAGGGAAGCGACTGTCGAGGAGGTCGTGATCCGAAAGGGCTACCGAGCGATGGCGACGTTCTCGAATGGTGGGCTGGTCGAGTTCTTTGGCGATGGGGGCACATGGCGGGTTCGTAGGCTCGGCGAGGACGTCGACCGCAAGTTCTTCGAGTAGCAGCACTCAGCGATCCGCAACCGCTACGCCGCCACGTCCTCTTTCGGCAGCCACAGACCTCCAGCTTGGGCGTAGAACGAGAACCTGCCGAAGCGGGCTCCCTCCACTAGGGTGCCAGCGTGTCTTATCTCAAATGGGCTTGGCACTGGCTTCGCTACCTCGGCCGAGAGAAACCCGAGTGGTACTACGGTGAGGATCAGATCGCGTTTCAGGGCCTTGAGTTTGACGAGAAGACCGGCGAGCTCCGGCCCACGACGAAGCTCTGACCAAGCGATTTCCGCGGTAGGCACGGAGGTAGGCACGCCACGAGCATTTCCGGCGCTCCTGGCACACGTGACCCAAGGAATCATGCGGACTTGGCTTGGGGAGGGGCCTGAAATGCGCCTGGCAGGAATCGAACCTGCGACCTTGCGCTCCGGAGGCGCACGCTCTATCCCCTGAGCTACAGGCGCGTGGGGCTTAGTGTACCCGCCGTGAAGTTGACCCACCGGACGGTGACGCTCGCGCTCCGCGAGCCGTTTTCCATCTCCCGCTCGACCGACGAGACCGTCGACTCGGTCTTCGTCCGGGTCGACCACGACGCGCTCGTTGGGTACGGCGAGGCCTCGCCGCAGGCGCATTATGGAGAGAGCCCCGAGTCGGCGTCGGCCTTCCTGGAGGAGGCGGGATCCCTGCTCGGCGACGATCCGTTCGCGCTCGACGTCGTCGAGGAGCAGCTCGCGTCTCTTCCCGGCGAGCACGCGGCGAAGGCTGCGGTGGACATGGCGCTCCACGACCTGTGCGGGAAGCTCGCGGGAGTCCCGGTGTGGCGCCTCCTCGGCCTGCGCCGCGAAGGCCCGCCGACCTCGTGGACGATCTGGCTCGGCGACCCCGACGACATGGCGCGGCGAGCCGAGCGCGCCTCGAGCCGCTTCCGGCGGCTGAAGCTCAAGCTCGGCGCGGGGGACGGGCTCGACGTCGAGCGCGTGCGTGCGGTGCGCGGTGTCACGGGGCTTCCGCTCCAGGTGGACGTGAACGAGGGCTGGGAGCTCGACGAGGCGCTCGAGAACGTCGCGGCGCTCTCGAGCCTCGGCGTCCAGTACGTCGAGCAGCCCTTGTCCGCCGGGCACACCGGGGGCGCCCAGCTGAAGGAGAGGTCACCACTTCCCATCTACCTCGACGAGGACGTGCACACGACCCGAGACATCCATGAGGCCGCGAAGCGGGCTCATGGAATCAACATCAAGCTCGCGAAGAGCGGCGGCATCCGCGAGGCGGTGCGGATGGCCTACGCCGCCAAGGCGCTCGACCTCGGCGTCATGCTCGGGTGCATGGTGGAGTCCAGTCTCGGGATCTCCGCTGCGGCGCAGATCGCGAGCCTGTGCGACCACGTCGACCTCGACGGCAACCTCCTGCTCGGCGAGGATCCGTGGGCGGGGGTGGGCTTCGTGGACGGCGTCCAGGTTCCGTCCGACCAACCCGGCCTCGGAGTGCATGAAGCGCTATCTCGTACTGGCTGAGGGCTTCTCGGCCGATCCGCACTACGGGAAGACGGCCCGCGGGGTGATGCGCTACGGCGCCGATCCGGTGGTGGCGGTGGTCGACTCGGAGCGGCCCGGCGAGAGCCTCGACGGCGTGCCGGTCGTCGCGCGCGTCGCGGACGCGCTCGCCTACGAGCCGACGACGGCGCTCGTCGGCGTGGCGACAGCGGGCGGGCGGCTCCCGGACAAGTGGCGCGCCATCCTGGAGAGCGCGCTCGCCGCGGGGCTCGACCTCGAGTCGGGAATGCACCAGTTCCTCGGGGACGACCCGGAGCTCGCCGGGCTCGCCCGGGAGCACAAGGCCGAGATCCGCGACCTGCGCCGGCCGCCCGCGGGCCTGAGCGTCCCGACCGGCGAAAACCTGAAACACGGGGCGACCGCGATCCTCACGGTGGGCTCCGACTGCGCGATCGGGAAGATGAGCGTCTCGCTCGAGCTCGACCGTGGCGCACGCGAGCGCGGCCTGAGGTCGGTCTTCGTGCCCACCGGCCAGACGGGGATCGCGATCGCGGGCTGGGGGATCGCCGTCGACGCCGTCGTGGCGGACTTCATCGCGGGGGCGGCCGAGCGGCTGGTCGTCGAGGGCGCCGGCCGCGGCGACCTCCTCTGGGTCGAAGGGCAGGGCTCGCTCGTGCATCCCGACTACTCCGGGGTGACGCTCGGCCTCTTTCACGGGAGCGCGCCGCACTTCCTCGTCCTCTGCCACCAGGTCGGCGACGAGCACATCCAGGATCTCCCGGCGCATCGCATCCCGTCGCTCCCCGCGCTGGTCGAGCTCCACGAGCGAATCGCGCTTCCCGCCAGGCCCGCGCAAGTCGTCGCACTCGCCCTGAACACACGGCGGCTCGACGAAGAGGAGGCGCGGGCCGCGATCGAGGCGGCCGAGGAAGAGACCGGATTGCCCGCAGACGATCCTGTCCGTTTTGGACCTGGACGTTTATTGGATGCAATCCTGCCTCGTGTCAGTCGGGTATAAGACAGACGTGACCGACGCGCGTATCGCCCGCCTCGCCGACCTCATCGTCGACTATTCGCTGGAGCTCCAACCGGGCCAGGTCTTCCGGATCGACGCGCTCGATGCCGCCTCTCCGCTCGTGCTCGCGTTCCACCGCTCAGCCATCCGTGCCGGCGCGTTCCCGTATTCCAGCGTGGGCCTCGAGGGCACCCTCGAGCTCCTCCTCGAGCACGGGACCAGCGAGCAGATCTCCTACATCGCGCCCCAGCAATGGGAGGAGATCGAAGAGCTCGACGCAATCGCGACCATCTGGTCGGAGTCGAACACCCGCGCGCTCTCGCGGGTGGATCCGACCCGCCATGCGAACTACCTCGCGGCACAGCGGCGCCTCCACAACCGCCGCTGGGAGCGCATCGCCGCCGGGGAGATGCGCTGGTGCGGGACGCTTTTCCCCACGAACGCCCACGCGCAGGACGCGGGGATGTCGCTTGCGAGCTACGAGGACTTCGTCTACTCCGCGTGCCACGTGGACACCGGTGAGGCGGCCGAGCACTGGCGGCTCGTTGCAGCCTCGCTCGGCGCTCGCGCCGAGTCGCTCGGCTCTGTGAAGGAGCTCCGCATCGTGGGCCCGGACACGGATCTCCGCGTCGGGGTCGAGGGCCGCAGCTGGATCGCCGCGGACGGGAGGTACAACATGCCCGACGGCGAGGTCTTTACGAGCCCGGTGGAGAACGCGACCGAGGGCGAGATCCGCTACACGTTTCCCGCGATCTACCACGGGCGCGAGGTCGAGGACATCCGCCTGCGCTTCGAAGGTGGTCGCGTCGTCCACGCCGAGGCCGCCCGGGGCGACGACTACCTGAAGACCCTCCTCGCGATGGACGAGGGCGCGCGGATCCTGGGCGAGGTCGCCTTCGGGCTCAACTACGAGATCGACCGCTTCACGCGCAACATCCTCTTCGACGAGAAGATCGGCGGCACGATGCACCTCGCTCTTGGGTCCGCGTTCTCCCAGGCCGGCGGCAGCAACATCTCGGGGCTGCACTGGGACATGATCTGCGACCTCCGCGAGGACGGCGAAGTGTATGCGGACGGCGAGCTGATCTGGCAGGCGGGGCGGTTCCTCCACGAGCCGGTGCCGGGGCCCGCCGCCGTCGAGGCTGCCGAGCGTGCCTGATCCCCGCCACGAGCGCTTCGCGGAGGTCCTCGTCGACTACTCGACGAGGGTGGGGGAGGGCGACCTCGTCCTCATCGAATCCACACCGCTGGCCAGGCCGCTCGTCACCGCGCTCTACCGGAGGGTCGTCCAGGCGGGCGGCCGTCCCGAGGTGCGGATGGGCGTCGACGGCGCCACAGAGGCCCTCCTCGCCGGCGGAAACGACGAACAGCTCGGCTGGATCAGCCCACGGCTTCGCGGCGATGCCAAGGAGGCGAACGTCCGCATCGCCATCGAGGCCGAGTCGAACACGCGCGCCCTGACCGGGATCGATCCCGCGCGTCAGGCGATCTTCGCGCGCTCGAGGGCCCATCTCCGCGACATGACGATGGAGCGCGCGGCCGCCGGGGAGCTCAGGCGCGTCGTGACCGCGTTTCCGACCAACGCGTCGGCGCAGGACGCCGAGATGTCGCTCGCCGACTACGAAGATTTCGTCTACCGCGCCGGCTTCCTCGACGAGGAGGACCCGGTCGCGTCCTGGCAGGCGCTTGGCGAGGAGCTCGGGCGTCTCGCCGAGTGGCTCGGGACGAAGAGGGAGCTGCGCGTCGTCACCGAGGGGAGCGACCTGACTCTCGGCGTCGAGGGGCGCACGTGGATCCCGTGCGACGGCAAGGAGAACTTCCCCGACGGAGAGGTCTTCACCGGCCCGGTCGAGACGAGCGTCGAGGGCCACGTCCGCTTCAGCTTCCCCGCGCCCCACGCGGGTCGGCTCGTCCGCGACATCGAGCTTCGCTTCGAGGCCGGCGAGGTCGTGGAGGCGCATGCGAGCGAGGGCGAGGGCTTCCTGCGGGAGATGCTGGCGATGGACGAGGGCGCCCGGCGGCTCGGGGAGTTCGCCTTCGGGATGAACGACTCCGTGCAGGAGTTCACCGGCCACACGCTCTTCGACGAGAAGCTCGGCGGCACCGTGCACATGGCGCTCGGAAAGGCCTATCCCGAGAGCGGCGGCAAGAACGAGTCCGCCCTTCACTGGGACCTCGTGTGCGACCTCCGCGGCGAGAGCGAAGTCCGCGCGGATGGCGAGCTCGTGTATCGAAACGGCGAGTTCCTGCCCGATCTCTTCTGATCGCGCTCCTGGGAGACACGCATATCCCGCGCGGCGCGCGTTCTCTCCCTGCCGACTGCCTGCGACTCCTCGAAGCCGCGGACGCGATCGTCCACACCGGCGACTTCACGGCGGCCTCGGTCCTCGCCGACCTGGAGCGCTTCGGGCCGGTCGTCGCGGTGCACGGGAACATGGACGACGGCGAGCTCCGCGCCGCCCTCCCTGAGAAAACGACGGCCGAGCTCGAGGGGCTTCGGATCGGGCTCGTCCACGATGGCGGCCCGGCCCGAGGGCGGCACGAGCGCCTGCGCGAGCTCTTCCCCGGATGCGAGGTCGTTGCCTACGGCCACAGCCACGTGCCGGAGATCTCGCACGCGGCAGGCGTCTGGATACTGAACCCGGGGAGCCCTACGGAACGGCGCCGCGCTCCCGAGCACACGATGGTCGTGATCCGGGAGGGGGAGCCCGAGCTGGTCGCCGTCCGCGCATGACGTCCGATCGGTGGCATACTATGCGAACACATGTTCGCTCCACGGATTTGGATAGTGATCGCGGTCCTGCTGATCGTGATCTCCGCGGCGCTCTCGAATGCGCGGGTCTCCAACGGTGCCGGCCACGAGACGCGACACCGTGTCCGCGCGGGCGAGACTCTCTGGTCGATCGCCGAGGCGAACTACGCCGGCGACCCGCGCCAGGCGATCTGGCGAATCGAGCAGCGGAACGGGCTGGCCGGGGCCGACATCGCGGCCGGCACGCTCCTCGTCCTCCCGCCGTGAGCCGCTAGCCGGCGACGAGCGCTTCGGAGTCGGGAACGCCGAAGTCGTCGGGGCGTCTGGCCACCGCTGCGAAGAACGCATCCACGACCCTGGGCGAGAACTGCGTGCCGCGATGCTCCCGCACCTCCTCCAAGGCTTCCTCGATGCGGAGAGCGCGCTGGTAGGGACGCTCGATCCTCATCGCATCCCAGGCGTCCGCAAACCCGACGATCGTGGCGAGCAGCGGGATGTCCTCGCCGGCGAGCCGCACGAAGGTCCAGAGCAAGCCCACGGGCGCGGTCACTCTCTGGGTCAGGGAGAGGCGGGCCACTACGGGTGCAAAATCGGCTCGTGCGCGATCCGACTTGAGGGCGCAGCCGCCTAAACTCCGGCTGTGGACCTCGACCTCGTCTTCCTCGGAACCTCGGGCTCCGTGCCCACCGCCAAGCGCGGGCTCGCCGGCACGCTGCTCCGCCGCGGCGGGGAGCGGATCCTCGTCGACTGTGGCGAGGGGACGCAGCGCCAGCTGCTGCGCTCCTCCGTGGGCCTCGTCGAGCTTCCCGAGATCTTCCTGACGCACTACCACGCCGATCACTACCTCGGCCTGCCGGGGATGCTGAAGACCTTCGCGCTCAGGGGCCGCGAGGTGCCGCTGACCGTCTACGGCCCGCCCGGGCTCACCGATCTCTTCGGGATCCTGCGGCGCGTGTTCGGGCGGCTGAGCTACGAGCTGACCCTCGTCGAGCTTCGGCCTGGCGACGGCGTCGCGCGGGAGGACTACCGGATCGAGGCGTTCGCGGTCGAGCACGGCCTCTCGGCGAACGGGTACGTGCTCGTCGAGGAGGCACGCCCGGGCCGCTTCGACCTCGAGGCGGCGAAGCGGCTCGAGGTCCCGGAAGGGCCGCTCTTCGGCCGGCTTCAGGGCGGCGAGGCGGTCGAGCTTCCCGACGGCGCCACGGTGAATCCCGAGCAGGTGCTCGGACCGGCGCGGCCCGGAAGAAAGGTCGTCCTCGCGGGCGACACGCGGGCGGCAGGCTCCGTGCTCGAGGCTGCGACGGACGCGGACGTCCTCGTCCACGAAGCGACGTTCTCGGCCGAGGAGCGGGAGCGCGCCGAGGAGACGCTGCACGCCACCGCAACGAGCGCGGCCGAGCTGGCGCTCGCAGCCGGGGTGGGCCTGCTCGCGCTCACCCATCTGTCGAACCGCTATTTCGGGCCGGAGATCGTCCGCGAGGCGCGCGCCGTCTTCCCCGAGACCGTCGTTCCAAAGGACTTCGATATCATCGACGTCCGCTTCCCGGAGCGGGGTGGGCCCCGGCTCGTGAAGGGCGGGGCGTTGGGCCGGCACGAAGAGGGGGAGCCGCATGACAAAGATGGTTCAGGCGATCGTGGCGGGCGACCTCGCGGAGGCGGAGGAGATCCAGACGATCCTGCGCTCCGCCGGGATCCAGTCGGAGCTCGAGTCGGCCGTCGAGACGCATCCGACGGCGCTCGCTGACGCGCCTCAGAAGGTGCTCGTCCCGGAAGGCTCGCTCGAGGCGGCTCAGGACGCCATCGAGGCGATGACCGACCCGGATGAGCTCATCGGCGGACGCTAGAACGGCTGCGTCGCACTTCGGTGCGATCGCGGGCTCGTACGACCGGCTGCGGCCGGTCGACGCGAGGTGGTGGGAGCTCTTCGAGCTCCTCGTCGCCGCGGGAGACCTGGCCGGCCGCCGGACGCTCGACGTGGGCTGCGGGACCGGCGCGCTTGCGGTCGCGCTCGCGGAGCGCGGCGGCAAGGTCTGGGGGGTCGACTCCTCGCCGGAGATGCTGGCCGAGGCGCGGGCGAAGGAGACGCGGGCGCGATTCAAGGAGGGCGCAGGCGAGGCGCTGCCGTTCAAGGACGGGTGGTTCGAGCGCGTGGTCATGCGGCTCTCGCTGCACCACCTCGACCGCCCGCGCGCGCTCGCAGAGGCGGCGCGTGTGCTCGTGCCGGGCGGGCGGATCGTGATCGCCACTTTCGACCCCGACCACTTCGAGGCGTACTGGCTGAACGAGCTCTTCCCCTCGGTTGCCGAGATCGACCGCGCGCGGTTTCCCGGTGGAACGACGCTGTCGGCCGAGCTCGAGGACGCCGGTTTCACGGGAGTGCGGATCGAGACTCTCACCCAGCCGGGAACGCTGGCTCGCGCCGAAGTGCTGGAACGGATTCGGGGCCGCTACATCTCGACGCTCGATCTGATCGGCGAGGCCGAGTACGTGCGCGGGCTCGCCGCTGCCGAAGCGCAGGTTCCCGAACGGCTCGAGTACCGCCTCGAGTGGCTGCTCGCCACCGCAGAGCGGCCTTCGCTCGACGCCGTCCGCACGCCCGGGTAATCTACCGCTCGCACACCTTTAACTCGGTCCAGAGAGGCCGGAAAGGAGTTGCTTGTGGCTGCGCATGTCGATGCAGGGCGCGTGCTTCTGGATGCGGAGGCGTTGAACCGGACGATCGCCCGCATCGCCCACGAGATCGTCGAAGGGAACAGCGACCTCACGAGCGTCGCGCTCGTCGGCATCCAGACACGCGGCGTGCCGCTCGCCCAGCGGCTCCGGCGTCTGATCGAGGACTTCGGCGGCGTCGAGGTGGCGCTCGGAAGCGTCGACATCACGTTTCATCGGGACGACGTCGTCGTCCGGGGCGGCGAGCGGCCGCTGCACGCCCAGCCGGTCGTCAAGGCGACGAAGCTCGACTTTCCGCTCGAAGGAATGACGTGTGTCCTCGTGGACGACGTCCTGTACACCGGCCGCACGATCCGGGCCGCGATCGAGACCCTCTTCGAGTACGGCCGGCCGGCCCGCGTCCAGCTCGCATGCCTCGTCGACCGCGGCCACCGCGAGCTCCCGATCCGGCCCGACTACATCGGCAAGAACCTTCCGACCGCCCGCGGCGAGCGCGTTCAGGTGCAGCTCGTCGAGGTGGACGAGCTCGACCGAGTCCTTCTCATCCCCGAAACCGAGGAGTGCTAGTTGAACTCCATTCGCAATGGAGACCTGAGCCGCCGGAGCCCGTTGAACGGCACGATCCGGCGTCCTCGGTCGGGCTCGTATCTCGATTCGATACGAGCCCTCCCTGCGTCCTTGGCTCGCGCCGCCCATCGAACTCCGGCAGCGAGGCCCCATCCCGAAAGGAGTTCGTGATGGCAGAGGTAACACGGTTGATCCGAGACGAGCTGCTGCCGCCCCGCGGCCCCGGACGGCGGCATCTGATCTCGATCACAGATCTGACGAAGGACGACGTGGAGCGCCTCCTCGCGCTCGCGCGCACGTTCTCCGCCTCGCTCGAGCGGGAGGTGAAGAAGCTCCCTGCGCTGAAGGGCCGGACCGTCGTGAACATGTTCTTCGAGTCTTCGACTCGCACGTCGTCGAGCTTCGAGCTCGCCGCGAAGCGGCTCTCCGCGGACGTCATGTCCATCAAGGCATCGGGCTCCGCGGTGGACAAGGGCGAGTCCCTGAAGGACACGGCGCTGACGATCGGCGCCTACGACCCCGACGTCATCGTTCTCAGGCACCCGCACATCGGCGCGCCCCGGGTGATCGCGAACGCGACCGCCGCGCACGTCGTCAACGCGGGGGACGGCACACACCAGCATCCGACCCAGGCGCTCCTCGACCTCTACACGATCGACGAGGAGCTGGGCGGGATCGCCGGCCTCCACGTCGCGATCGTCGGAGATGTCCTCCACTCGCGCGTCGCGCGCTCGGACATCCAGGCGCTCGTTCTCATGGGCGCGCGGGTGACCGTGGTCGGCCCGCCGCCCCTCATCCCGCGCGGGATCGAGGTCATGGGCTGCGAGGTCTCGTACGACATCGAGACGATCAAGGACGCCGATGTCGTCTACGTCCTCCGCATGCAGAAGGAGCGAATGCTCGAAGGCGCCAACTACGTCCCGAGCCTGCGCGAGTACACGGCGCGCTGGGGCGTGACGCCAGAGCGGCTGCGACGGGGCCAGAAGGTGATGCACCCGGGGCCGATGAACCGCGGCGTCGAGATCGACCCGGTGGTGGCGGACGCGGCCGACGCGCTCATCGAGCGCCAGGTGCGGAGCGGCCTCGTCGTCCGCATGGCAGTCCTGTACGACCTCCTCACCCACGGTCCCGTCGAGGTGAAGGTCGCCGAGATCGAGGAGGTCGCGTGATGGAGCAGATCCTGTTCGGCGGCAACGGCCGCAAGGACGACCTGAGCTACGAGGGCGTGCACGTCGTCGACCCGACCGAGGGGATCGACGAGACGCTGAACCTCACCGTCGAGGCGGGTGTGATCACGAAGATCGAGCCCGGCTCCGGCGGTGACGGGCGCATCGTGGCTCCCGCGTTCGTCGACCCGCACGTTCACCTCCGCACGCCGGGCAGGGAGGACGAGGAGGACATCGCCTCCGGCACGAAAGCGGCCGCAGCCGGTGGCTATTGCGCGATTCTCGCCATGCCCAACACGGAGCCCGCGGTGGACTCGGCGGCCGTGCTCGGCGCTCTCGTCGAGCGCGCGAAGGACGAGGCGGAGATTCCGGTCGGGTTCCTCGCCGCGATCAGCAAGGGCCAGGAGGGCGCCGAGCTGACGGAGATGGTCGAGCTCGCCGAGCGCGGCGCGGCCGGATTCACGGACGACGGGCGCCCGGTGGCCTCGCCGGGCCTCCTGCGTCGCGCGCTCCAGTACCACGCGGTCACGGGCCGGCGCATCGCGGTCCACTGCGAGGAGGCAGCGCTCTCGCGCGGAGGCCACGTGCACGAGGGCCTCGTCTCGGCGGAGCTCGGCTTCGGCGGCTATCCGTCGGTGGCCGAGAGCGTGATGGTCGGCCGCGACCTCATGCTCGCCGCCTACGAGAGCCAGCCGATCCATGTCCTCCATCTGTCCGCCCGGGAATCCGTGGACGAGCTTCGGAGCGCTCGCTCGGCCGGCGTGCAGTCAAGCGGCGAGGTGACCCCGCACCATCTGTGCCTGACCGACGAGGCGGTGCGCTCGCTCGACCCCAACATGAAGATGAACCCCCCGCTTCGCGCGGAAGAAGACCGGCAGGCGCTGCTCGAGGCGCTGAAGGACGGGACGATCGAGGCGATTGCCACCGACCACGCGCCGCACGCGCGCCACGAGAAGGACGTTCCCTTCGAGGAGGCGCCCTTCGGCGTCACGGGGCTCGAGACGGCGTTCTCGGTGCTCTATGCACGCCTCGTCGAGCCGGGGATGCTTTCGCTCGCCGCGCTCATCGACCGCATGAGCGCCGGCCCGGCCCGCATCTACGGGCTTGAGCGGCCGCGGATCGCTGTCGGCGCGCCCGCGAATCTGGTCGTCCTCGACCTCGAGCGGAGGTGGCGGGTGGAGGAGAGCGGCTTCCGCTCGCGCTCGCCCAACTCCTGGCTCCTCGGCCAGACCCTCAAGGGGAAGGTCGTCGAAACGGTGGCGAACGGGAAGCTCGCCTACTCGGCATGAGGAACGTGACCGCATGAGCGGGCTCCTCGTCCTCGAGGACGGGTCTGTCTTCCGCGGCCGGTCGGTCGGCGCCCACGACGTCGCCTTCGGGGAGGCGGTCTTCACGACCGCGATGACGGGCTACCAGGAAATCGTCACCGATCCGAGCTACGCGGAGCAACTCGTCTGCTTCACCGCGCCGATGGTCGGGAACTACGGCGTCTCGCCGGCGCGCTCGGAGTCGACGGCCGCGCACGCCCGCGCGGTTCTCATGCGCCAGGCGACCGGCCCTGAGTGGCCACGCTGGCTCGCGGCGCGGGGGATCGTCGCGCTCGAGGAGATCGACACCCGCTCGCTCGTCCTCCGCCTGCGGCAGCGAGGGGCGATGAGGGCCGCCGCGGTGGCCGGCAGCGCGTCCGTCGAGGAGGTGCTCGCCCAGGTGCGCGTGCAGGCGGGGATGGAAGGCCGCGCGCTCGTCGCCGGCGTCTCGACCGAGACGCACTACACGGTCGGGCGCGGGGCGGTCTCGATCGGCGTCCTCGACTACGGGTGCAAGCGCTCGATCGTCGAGCGCGCGGTGGCCGCGGGAGCCCGCGTGACCGTCTACCCGCACTCGACCGACGCGCAGACCCTCCTCGCGGCCCGCCACGACGGCATCGTCCTCTCCAACGGGCCCGGCGATCCCGGCGCCATTCCCGCGGAGGCGGCGGTCGTCGCCGAGCTGCTCGGGCGCGTGCCCCTCCTCGGCATCTGTCTCGGCCATCAGCTGCTGGCGCTCGCGGCGGGATTCGAGACCTTCAAGCTCCCCTTCGGCCACAGGGGCGCCAACCACCCGGTGCTCGACCTGCGCGCGAACCGCGTGCTCGTGACGAGCCAGAACCACGGCTTCGCGGTCAAGGGCGACCGTCCCGAGGTCGCCCACGTCTCGCTCTACGACGGCACGGTCGAGGGGCTCGCGCTCCCCGGCGAGCGGGCCCGTTCGGTGCAGTTCCACCCGGAGGCGGGGCCCGGGCCGCACGACGCCCGCTACCTGATCGAGTCGTGGGTCGAGGAGGTGCGCGTTGCCGAAGCGGCCTGACCTCCGCTCGATCTGCGTGATCGGGTCGGGCCCGATCGTCATCGGGCAGGCCTGCGAGTTCGACTACGCGGGCAGCCAGGCCCTGAAGGTTCTCCGCGCGGAGGGCTTCCGCACGATCGTCGTCAACTCGAACCCGGCGACGATCATGACCGACCCGGGCTTCGCCGACCGGACGTACGTCGAGCCGCTCGACCTCGAATCGGTCGCGGCTGTCCTCGTGCGCGAGCGGCCGGATGCGCTCCTGCCGACCCTCGGCGGGCAGACGGCGCTGAACCTCGCAAGCGAGCTTTGGGCGGCGGGAATCCTCGACGAGCTCGGGGTGGAGCTCATCGGCGCCGGTTTCGAAACGATCCGCCGCGCCGAGGATCGCGAGCTCTTCCGTGAGACGGTGCGCGGCGTCGGCCTCAAGGTGCCGGAGTCGGTGATCGTCACGGAGACCGACGATCTCCCCGCAGAGCTCCACTTCCCGGCGATCCTGCGGCCGGCCTTCACCCTCGGCGGGCACGGGGGCGGCATCGCGCACGACCGCGACGAGCTCGAGGCACAGCTCGAGCGCGGCCTGCGCGAGAGCCCGGTCGGCCAGGTGCTCGTGGAGGAGTCGCTCATCGGCTGGGACGAGTTCGAGCTCGAGGTCATGCGCGACGCACGCGACAACGTCGTCATCGTCTGCTCGATCGAGAACCTCGACCCGATGGGCGTGCACACGGGAGACTCGGTGACCGTTGCACCACAGATGACGCTCTCGGACGAGGCCTATCAGGAGCTTCGCAACGCGGCCGCGTCCGTGATCCGGGCGGTCGGTGTCGAGACCGGCGGCTCCAACATCCAGTTCGCGCGCGAGCGCGAGACCGGGGAGCTGCGCGTGATCGAGATGAACCCGCGCGTCTCCCGCTCGTCGGCGCTCGCCAGCAAGGCGACCGGCTACCCGATCGCGAAGGTGGCCGCCAAGCTCGCCGTCGGCTACACGCTCGACGAGATCCCGAACGACCTCACGGGAACGACCCCTGCGAGCTTCGAGCCGACACTCGACTACGTCGTCGTCAAGTTCCCCCGTTTCGCCTTCGAGAAGTTCCCGGGCGCCGACGAGACGCTCGGGACGCAGATGAAGTCCGTCGGCGAGGCGATGGGGATCGGGCGCACGTTCGCGGAGGCCTTCCTCAAGGCGATGCGCTCGCGGGAGCTCGACACAGGAGCCGCGACTCCGTGGGCGACCCTGGACGCGCTCCCCGACGGCGTGCACCCGTGGTTCCTCGCTCAGCTCGAGCTCGCAAAGTCGGCCTTGTGGTCCACACGCACAAAGGCCGATCTCGTCGCAAACGACTGGATCACGCTGAAAAGCGCGGGGTGGTCCGACCGTGAGATCGCGATTGCGTGCAGCACAAGCGAGGAGGAGATTCGTGCGGCGCGGGTGAGCTGGGGGGTGCGGCCGGCCTACCGGCGAGTGGACTCCTGCGCGGCTGAGGTCGAGGCGCGCTCCAACTACCTCTACTCGACGTGGGGGGAGGAGGACGAAGCGCGGCCGGCGGGCAAGTCGGTGGTCATCCTGGGCTCGGGCCCGAACCGCATCGGGCAGGGGATCGAGTTCGACTACTGCTGCGTCCACGCTGCGAAGACGTTTCGCTCGCTCGGTCATGAGGCGGTCATGGTCAACTGCAACCCCGAGACCGTCTCGACGGACTACGACACGTCCGACCGCCTCTACTTCGAGCCGCTCGGCGAGGAAGAGGTGCTTGAGATCTGCGCGCGCGAGCGGCCGCTCGGCGTCGTCATCCAGTTCGGTGGGCAGACACCTTTAAAGCTCGCGAGAGCCCTCGAGGACGCCGGCTACGCGATCCTCGGAACGCCCTTCGGCGCGGTCGACCTCGCCGAGGACCGCGAGCGCTTCGCCGCCCTCTGCGGCGAGCTCTCGATCGACGTTCCGCCCTGGGGAGCCGCGGCGAGCCAGGCGGATGCGATCGAGGTCGCGGAGGAGATCGGCTACCCGGTCCTCGTGCGCCCGTCCTACGTCCTCGGCGGACGCAACATGCGCGTCTGCTACAGCCCTGACGAGGTCGGAGCGGCAGCCGCGGGCGCGGGACGCGTTCTCGTCGACCGCTTCCTGGAAGGGGCGGTCGAGATCGATGTCGATGCGCTCTGCGACGGTGGGCAGACGCTGGTCGCAGCCGTGATGGAGCACGTCGAGGAGGCCGGGGTCCACTCGGGGGACTCCTCCTGCGTGCTCCCGCCGCCCTCGCTCACCCCGGCGGCGCTCGAGCGGGTCGAGGCGACGGTCCGCAGGCTCGCGCCTGCGCTCGGCGTGATCGGCCTCGTCAACGTGCAGCTCGCGGTTACCGGGGACGACCTCTACGTCCTCGAGGCGAACCCGCGCGCCTCCCGCACCGTTCCCTTCGCGAGCAAGGCGATCGGGGTGAACCTGGTGGACGCCGCGTGCCGGCTCGCCGCGGGAGCCCGGCTCGCCGACCTCGAGCTCGAGCCCGGCGACGCAAACGGCCACGTGTCTGTGAAGGCGGCCGTCTTCCCGTTCGCCCGCTTCCCGGGCGCCGACCCGGTGCTCGGGCCGGAGATGCGCTCCACCGGCGAGGTCATGGCGAGCGCCGCAGACTTCCCCTCGGCGATTGCCAAGGCCGAGCGCGCGGCTGGCAGGCCGCTCCCGGACGGAGGAACGGCGTTCCTCTCCGTCTGCGATTCCGACAAGGAGGCGGCCGTGGAACTGGGCTCGAGGCTCGTCGATCTGCGCTTCGAGCTCTGCGCGACAGCGGGAACTGCGCATGCCCTTGCCGCCGCGGGCCTGCCGGTCACGAGCGTGCGCAAGGTGGGGGAGGACGGAGACAGCGCGACCGTCGTCGATCTCGTCCGCCGGCGGCGCTGCGACCTGGTCGTCAATACGCCCGCCGGCCGCGGTGCACGCTCGGACGGCTACCTCATCCGCGAGGCCGCGCTCGTCGCCCGCGTTCCCTGCATCACGACCCTGGCGGGCGCATTCGCGGCCGTCGAGGCGATCGCCCGCGCACGAAGCGAAGATGCCCTGTCCCTCCAGGAGCGAGTTGCGAAGAGAACTGCTTGACGTCGTCCGGGTCGAGGAGGTCGGCCCCTACCGCCTTCTCCGTCTCAAGCGGGGGCGGCTCGAGTCGGGTATCCCCGGCCAGTTCTTCATGCTCTCCCCGCCTGGGCGCCTGCTGCCCCGGCCGATGAGCCTCTCCATTGCGACCCACGCCGAACTCGGTTTCCTCATCGACCCGGTCGGACCGGGGACGAAGGCGCTGACCGGCGTCGCCCGGGGCGAGCGCCTCAACGTGCTCGGCCCGCTCGGGAACGGATTTCGCCTCGACGTCGAAAGGCCGTTGCTCGTCGGCGGCGGGATCGGCGTCGCGCCGTTTCCCTACCTGTCCGAGCGGCTTGGACGGCCGCCGGCCGTGCTCGGCTTTCGCTCGAAGGCACACGCCGAGGCCGCGGCCCTCGTCCCGAACGCCGAGGTGGTCGTCGAGCCGCGGCTCGTGACCGAGGCCATGCGGGCGGGCCACGACGTCCTCGCGTGCGGGCCGGAGCCGATGCTTCGCGCCGTCGCCGACCTCGCCCCTGGCGCGCAGCTCTCGTGGGAGGCACCGATGGCCTGTGGTTACGGCGCGTGCTACGGCTGCGCCGTCGAGATCGGCGGCCGGCTCAAGCGCCTCTGCGTGGAAGGGCCCGTGCTGGAGCGCGCGGCGTGATCCTGAACGCCTCCGGCTGCCTCGACGCGCTCACCGCGCCCGCGGTCGCGCAGAGCCTGGACGCTTTTGTGACGAAGACCGTGACCCCGCTTCCCCGTGAGGGCAACCAGCCGGTCCGGATCGCGGAGACCGACCTCGGCATGCTCAACTCGATCGGGCTCGCCAACCCCGGGATCGAACGCTTCCTCATCGACACGCTCCCGCGCCTCCTCGAGCTCGAGGTATCCGTGTGGGTATCTGTCGGCGGGTTCGCAGCCCGGGAGTACGCCGAGCTCTGCGCGCGGCTCGACGATCAGCCCATCGGGGCGATCGAATTGAACGTCTCGTGCCCGAATGTCTCCTCCCCGGAGGAAGAGGTGGAGGAGATCGTCGCGGCCGCCCGGGCAGCGACGACGAAGACCCTCTACGCCAAGCTCTCGCCCGCGGTCCCCGACGTCGGAGCGGCCGCCGCCGCCGCGGCGCGCGCCGGCGCGGACGGGCTCACGCTCGTGAACACGATCCGCGGGCTCGCCCTCGACGAGCGGACGCTCGAGCCGAAGCTCGGCCCGGGCGTCGGCGGGCTCTCAGGCCCGGCCCTGCGCCCGATTGCGCTCGCAGCCGTCTTCAACGCCTATCGCGAGACGGGATTGCCGATCGTCGGGGTCGGCGGAGTCGAAACCGGGGCTCACGGGCTCGAGCTGATCGCCGCCGGCGCGTCCGCGTTCGCGCTCGGAACTGTCCTCTTCGCCGAACCGGAAGCGCCCCTCCGGGTACGTGAGGAGCTCGAGCGAGAGGCCGCCGCCCGTGGCTTCGAAACCCCGCTTGCCGCCTACGCTGCGGCCCACGGGGGACCGCCGCCGGCGCCTCTACGGCGCGTCGCCTGAGTCGGCAACTGCCCGTTGCCAGCACAGCAAAAATGCTTGAAATAGCACGGAAATTTCACACTTGAAGCATGGCTACTCGCTGCTAGAATCCCGCGCCATGCAGAGCGCCAAGACGCCCGTCCAGGCACCCCTGCGGTCCCTGGATCAGAGGATGGACGCGCTCCGGCGAGCCAACGAGATTCGAGTCCGGCGGGCACAGCTGAAGAAGGATCTGAAAAACGGCAACGCGCAGATCGAGCAGATCCTCCGCAACCCTCCGGTGTATGTCGAGACCGCCAAGGTCTTCGACATGCTGATGGCCGTGCCGAAGTTCGGTCGCGTGAAAGCGGCGCGCTTCCTGAACCAGTGCCGCATCAGCCAGTCGAAGACGGTGGGCGGCCTGTCCGAGCGCCAGCGCGCCGAGCTGGTCGGCCTCCTGCGCCGCTAGGCAGGCAGTGAAGCTCTTCGTCGTCACCGGTCCGTCGGGGGCGGGGAAGGGCACCCTCATCAGGGCGCTCATCGAGCGGCGGGACGACCTCGAGGTTGCGACCTCGGCGACGACGCGCCCGCAGCGGCCCCGCGAGGAGGACGGGCGCGACTACTACTTCCTCACGGAGGAAGAGTTCGTCACCCGGGTCGAGGCGGGCGACTTCCTCGAGCACGTCGTCTATGTCTCGGGCCAGCGGTACGGCACGCTGCGCTCCGAGGTGGCCCGGATCCACGCGGCCGGAAAGAGCGTGGTGCTCGAGCTGGAGACCAAGGGCGCGCGCGCGGTCCGGGACGCCGAGGCCTCCGCCGTGACGATCTTCATCGCGCCGCCGTCCTTCGCCGAGCTCGAGCGCCGGCTGCGCGAGCGCGCCACGGAGTCGAGCGGCGAGATCGAGGAGCGGCTCGAGCTCGCCCGGGAGCAGATGCAGGAGGCGGGCGACTTCGACTACGTCGTCATGAACGACGACGTCGAGCGTGCCGTCACAGAGCTTGACGGGATCGTGACGAGGGAGGCTGCGCGCGTAGGTAGACTGAGCACGACATGATGTATCCACGAATCGACGATCTGCTCGAAAACGTGAGCAACTCGCGCTATGCCCTCGTGATCGCGGCCGCCAAGCGGGCGCGGCAGATCAACAACTATCACCACCAGCTCGGTGAGGGAACGTTCGACGACTTCCCGCCGCCGCTTGTCGAGTCTCGTTCGAAGAACTACCTGACGATGGCCCTCGAGGAGATCGGCGAGGGCAAGATCAAAGTCTCGCAGCCGGGCTAAGCAACCTCTGGGAGCGGCGATGGCTCGAGTTCTTCTCGGAGTCACGGGTGGGATCGCCGCCTACAAGGCGTGCGAGCTTTGCCGACTCTTCGTCCGGGCCGGGCACGAGGTGACCCCGGTCCTGACAGCGGACGCCGAGCGGTTCCTGACCGCCCACACCTTCGAGGCGCTCGCCCGCCGCGAGGCGCCGCGGGACATGTACCCGCACCTCGTCGACGCGGACCTGCTCGTCATCGCGCCGCTCTCCGCGAACACACTCGCCAAGCTGGCGCACGGGCTGGCAGACAACGTCCTCACCCAGCTCGGTCTCGCCTTCCGCGGGCCCGTCCTCGCCGCCCCGGCGATGAACGTCCGCATGTGGGAGCACCCGGCGACGCAGGCGAACGCGGCTTTGCTCACCGAGCGCGGCGTCGAGCTCCTCGGGCCGGCGGAAGGAGAGCTCGCCGAAGGCGAGCACGGTCCCGGCCGTATGGTGGAACCGGAGGAGCTCTTCTCACGCAGCCAGGAGCTCTTGTCGCAACCGCCTGCAAGCGGCCGGTTGCGAGGGAAAACCGTCGTGGTCTCGGCCGGTGGTACACGGGAACCGTTGGATCTGGTCAGGTTCATCGGAAACCGTTCGTCGGGGCGGATGGGAGCCGCCGTCGCCGCCGAGGCGAAGCGTCGCGGTGCCGACGTCACGCTCGTCTACGCGAACGGCGTCGCCCCGGCTCCCGCGGGCGTAGAGGTCGTGCCCGCTCCGACCGCCGCCGACCTCGGACGGGAGATGCTTGCGCGCGCCGATGCCGACGTCGTCGTCATGGCCGCGGCTGTGTCCGACTACCGACCCGGCAATCCGGAAAGCGGCAAGCGCCCGAAAGACAAGGAGCCGTGGACGATCACCCTCGAGCCGACCGACGACGTGCTGGCCGAGCTGGGCCGGCGAAAGCACAACGGGCAGATCCTCGTGGGCTTCGCGGCGGAGGGCGGCGAGGACGGCCTCGAGCGCGCCCGCGGCAAGCTCGCCAACAAGAACGGGAACCTTTTCGTCTACAACGACGTATCTCGACCCGGCGTCGGGTTCGAGTCCGAGGACAACGAGATCGTCCTCCTCTCGGCACGGGGCGAACGCAAGCTAGGCAGGCGAAGCAAGGAGGAATGCGCAGTGGCTATCCTCGATGAGGTCGAGGCACTCCTGGGAGGGGCGTGAATGGACGAGCAGGCTGTGGGAGCAGATCCGGGCCTCGAGGCGAGCCGCACCGCCGAGCTGGCCGACCGCGTCATCACAAATCTTCAGCGCGTCATGCACGCGCCGGACGAGACGCTGCAGTTCTCGGTCCTCTGCCTTCTGGCCGAGGGTCACCTGATCATCGAGGACTTCCCAGGGGTGGGGAAGACGAGCCTCGCCAAGGCGCTCGCGCGGTCGGTGGACTGCGCCTTTTCGCGCCTGCAGTTCACACCTGACCTTCTGCCCTCCGACGTCACGGGCGTCAACGTCTTCAACCAGCGCTCGAACGAGTTCGAGTTCCGGCCGGGCCCCGTCTTCGCGAACATCCTCCTCGTCGACGAGATCAACCGCGCCTCGCCGAAGACGCAGAGCGCGCTGCTCGAGTGCATGCAGGAGCGACAGGTCACAATCGACGGCGTCTCATACCAGCTGCCGCCGCCTTTCATGGTCATGGCGACACAGAACCCGATCGAGTACGAGGGCACGTACCCGCTCCCCGAAGCCGAGCTCGACCGCTTCACCATGCGCATCGCGATCGGCTACCCGCCGCTTCCGGACGAGGCGCAGATGCTCTCCGAGCAGGCAACGGACACCCCGCTCGACCGGCTCGAGTGCGTCACGTCGGCGCAGGAGGTCCTCGACGGCATCGAGGACGCCAAGCGCGTCTTCGTCGAGGAGAGCCTCAATCGCTACGTGGTCGCGCTCCTCCGTCAGACGCGGTCGGACAACCGCCTCTACCTGGGCGCGAGCCCGCGGGCGGGCATCGCCCTTCTCAGGGTCGCCAAGGCGCGCGCGATCGTGTCGGGCCGCGACTACGTCGAGCCCGAGGACATCAAGGCGGTCGCACCGACGGTGCTCGCGCACCGCCTGATCCTCGCCCCGGAGGCCCGCTCGTCAGGCCTCGACGCCGAGGAGCTCGTGCGGTCGATCCTCGAGCGGACGCCGGTCCCGGTCTAGGCGCCGGGCGCCGGGACCGTGCTCACCGACCGCGGCCGCTGGATCCTCGCCTTCGGCGGCGCCGTCTACCTTGCGGCGTGGGCGTTTGGGACGACGGCGCTCTACCCGATCGGGCTCGGCCTCGTGCTCGCGGTGGCGGCCGCGGCCCTGTGGGTGCGGCTCTTGAACCGGCCGATGCGGGTGAACCGTACGCTGGGCAAGGGAGAGCATCTCGCCGGGGACGACATCCCCGTCAGGATCGAGATCGACGTCGGCGGTCGCATGCCCTCGGGCGCCCTCACGGTGGTCGAGCGGATCGCGAAGTTCGGCGAGGTCCAGACCGTCATCCTCAGCCGCCACGGCCGCCTGCGCGGCTCGTACATCCTCGACGCGGTCCCGCGCGGCCGGTACCCGATCGAGGCCGCGAAGGCGGTGCTCGAGGACCCGTTCGGGCTCGAACAGGTCGAGATTCCGCTTCCCGCAGGCGAGTCCGTGCTCGTCTACCCGCGGCTCGTCGACCTCGACGCGCTCTTCTCCGACTCCGGCGCACGCGCGCTCGAAGGACGCAGGCTTCTCCTCCGCCGGCCGACCGGCTTCGATCTCCATTCGGTGCGCGACTACGAGCAGGGAGAGTCGCTTCGGCGCGTGCACTGGCCGACCACGGCGAGGCGCGGCCACCTCATGGTCAAGGAGCTCGAGGATGCGCCGCGCGACGAGACCGCCGTCCTCCTCGACGGCGACGCGGCAACGATCGTCGGCGTCGCCCCTGACAACACGTTCGAGCTCCAGGTGCAGGCAGCCGGCTCGATCCTCAAGGCACATGCCGCCCGAGGCCGCCGCGCAAGCCTGATCGTCAACTGCGCCTCGCGCGCATATCAGCGCGTTCACTCCTTCGACGGCGACTGGCTGCGCGCGCTCGAGGTGCTGGCGGCGGTCGAGCCGGACGGGCCGACGCCCGTCGCATCGCTCCTCGCCGACGAGGCCGGCCCTGCGAGCCGGGCCCTCGAGCTCACCGTCGTGACCGCGAGTCTCTCGCCGCGCCTGGCCGAGCGCCTGGCCCAGCGGGTGTTCCAGCGCCACGCGGCCACGCTCGTCTACGTCGACCCGGCCAGCTTCGCGCCGGGCGGTGCGACCGAGCGCGATCCGGGCGTCGCCGCGCAGATCCTCCGGCTCGAGCGCGCGGGGATTCCGGTCGCCGTTCTCCGCCGCGGCGACGACCTCGCAACTGTTCTCGGCGGGGGCCAGCTGGGAGCGGCGGTTGGCTAGGACGAGCCTTCTCTTCGCGCTCTCCGGCACCCTCATCGCTGGAGCCTGGCTTCGGCTCGAGCTGGGGGGGCTGCCATTCGGTCGGGTCCTGCTCATGCTCGCCCTCGCGTTCATACCGACCCTCGCCGTCGCCGTCGGTGCGCGACGAGCGTGGGTTGCCGTGCTCACCGCCGCCGTGACCGTTGCCGCCTGCACGGAGGTCTTCCACGCGCCGGTCACGGATGCCCGCCCGGGCGGCGAGCACGACTTCTTCGGCCCTGTGCTCGGGTCTTTCCGGGACGGCTTCCTCAACTTCTACGACACGACCCTCCCGTTCCGCCGCAGCGACTTCCCGCTCATGCATGCTGACGTGCTCCTCGCGATCTTCGGGTTCGCGCTCGCCGCGGGGATCCTGATCGCCGCGCGGCGGCCGATCGGCGCCGCCGTCGTCCTCGTCGTCGGCGTGGGGTGGCCGACGACCCTCGTCCCCGGCTCGCGCCCGCTCCTCGTCGGCGCGCTCGCGCTGGTCGGCGTGCTGGCCCTGCTCTTCCTGCTCCGGAGCGGCACCCATCCCACGCGGGGGCTCGCGCAGGGATTTGCGGTCGCGCTCGTGCTCGTGGCGGTTGCAGCGGCCGCCTCGACCTCCGACTCGGTCGCCAAGGGCGCGTTCCTCACCTGGCAGGGCTGGGATCCCTACGACCAGCCGGACGACCCGGTCGGCGTCCGCTACGTCTGGAACTCGCACTACCTCGGGATCCACTTCCCGCAGAAGAAGACGACGGTGCTGAAGGTGAAGACGGAGGGCCCGAAGCGGAACCTCTACTGGCGCGCGACGACCCTCGACGACTACACCGGGACGGGCTGGCAGGAGTCCCTCGACCTGAGTCCCGAGGCCAGCTCGAACCAGATCGACTCCGACAGCCTCGCGCTTCTGCCCGCGGCGGCTCGCAACGAGTCCAACTGGGTCAAGCAGGACGTGACGGTCGAGGCGCTCAAGGACAACCACCTGATCGCCTCGGCCCAGCCGATGCGCTGGGACCCGCCCTCGGACGCGACCTTCCAGGATCAGGGCGGCGACATCGTCGTCCTGTCCCGTTCCCTGCAGCGCGACCAGAGTTACACGGTCTCGAGCTACGCGCCGCAGCCGACGCCCAAGCAGCTCGGCCAGGCCGGAACGAACTATCCGGACTCGATCGAGCGCGACCTCGAGGTCATCCAGACGGCCGCCGTGCCGAAGTTCGGCACGCCGGACCGCGACCTCCTGATGACGGTCTTCTTCGACGCGCGCTTCGACGGGGATCCGCTGATGCAGCAGAACCGCGCGCTCTACGAGCGCGCCAGGGAGGTCGTCGGTGACGTCAGCACTCCGTACGCGGCTGCCGCGACGCTCGAGGCCTGGTTCCGCCAGCCGTCGCTCGGCGGCTTCGTCTACGACGAACAGCCGCCCGTTCCGGCGGCGAACCAGCCTGCTCTCGTCCAGTTCGTGACGCAGACGAAGCGCGGCTATTGCCAGCACTTCGCCGGCGCAATGGCGCTCATGCTCCGCTACCTCGGCATCCCGGCACGGGTGGCCGCCGGCTTCACGAGCGGGAGCTACGACGCGAACTCGCACGAGTGGACGGTCACGGACCACGAGGCCCACACCTGGGTCGAGGTCTACTTCCCGGGCTGGGGCTGGATCCCGTTCGACCCGACTCCCGGCCGTGGGACGCTCGACGGGCGGTACTCGACGACCAGCGCCGGCTTCGATGTTCGCGAGTACGCCACCCAGATCGGAGCCAGAGGCAGGCAGCCAGCGACACGGCCAGCGCGATCAGCCTGCAGGAGGGACGACCCGGTCAGGAATCCTCCGGAATCGGCAACTCGCGCAGCGGCGGGGCGGTTACAGGCGTCGTCCGCGACAAGGGCCCGAGCATCGTCGTCCTCGCCTTCCTCGTCATCGGGGCGGGCGCGCTCCTCGTCGTCGGCCTGAAGACCGTGCGGCGCACGCTTCGCTTCGCCGGGCGAGACCCGCGGGAGCTCGCCGGAGCCTGCAGGCGCGACCTGATGGCCTACCTCGCCGACCAGGGGATGGACGTGCCCGCGAGCGCGACCCTTGGCGAGCTCGGAGAGCTCGTGGAGCGCTACTTCGCGGTGGACGCCGGCCCGTTCGTCCGCGCGGCGACGATCGCGCGCTTCGGGCCGCCCGATCAGGCGCGCGTCGAGCTCGTTCGCGCGCGGCGCGAGCTCCGGCGGGTGCGGCGCGACATCCGCAACCGGATCAACATGACGAGCCGCGTCCGCGGCGCTCTCAGCCTCCGCTCGCTGGCCGTTTGAGCTCCCCGCTGCACGCGGTCGTCATGGCCGCGGGCGAGGGGCGCCGTCTGCGCCCGCTGACCGAGCGCTGGCCGAAGCCGATCCTTCCGATCGACGGGAAGCCGGTGATCGCCACTCTGCTCCGCGAGCTCGCGGGCGCGGGCATCGGGGCGGTCACCGTAGTCACCGGGCACCTCGCCGAGCAGGTCGAGGAGCTCGTCGGCGACGGCTCGGCGTTCGGCATCACCGTGGGCTACGCGCGCCAGCCGGAGGCACTCGGCTCGGCCGACGCCGTGCAGTGCGCGCTCGAGGCAGGAGCGTCGCCGCCGCTCCTCGTGGTCGCCGCCGACACGGTCTTCCGGCCCGGCGCTCTTGCCCGCGTGTCCGCCGAGTGGCAGGGCTCCGTGCTTCCGGCCGGCCTTGCCGTCCGGCGCGGCGGCGGCGAGGGCAGGACTCCCGTGCGTGTCGAGGCAGGGCGCGTCGCCGAGATCGGCGGCGAGCGCGGCGAGCTGACCGCCGCACCCCTCTGGTTTTTCGCCGAGAGCGTCCTGCCCCGGCTCGAGGACGTGCCCGGCCCGCCGTTCGAGCTCGCGGCCGCGCTTCGGGACGACGGGGGCATGCGCGTCGACGTCCTGGCGCTCGATGTCGGCCCGACGCGCGACCTCACCCGCCCGGAAGACGTTGTGGTGGAGAACTTCCCGTATCTTTGGAGGAGCCGATGAGCGAGACCTACGACCTCTACAGACAAGGCCAGGAGCACCTGGCGCGCGGGCGGGCCGCCCAGGCGACCGTGGCGCTCGAGAAGGCAAAGAAGCGGGAGCCCGGGAAGGCCTCGATCCGCGAGGCGCTCGGCATCGCGTACTTCCGCATCCAGCGGTTTTCCGAGGCGGAGGCCGAGTTCCGCGAGATCCTCGAGCTGCAGCCGGTCGACCACTATGCGCACTTCGCGCTCGGCCGCTGCCTCGAGAAGCAGGGGAAGCGCGACGAGGCCGTCGGCCACTACCGCATGGCGAGCTTCTTCCGGCCGCAGAGCGAGGACTACCGTCGCGCGCTCGAGGCCGTCGAAGCCGCGTAGTTGAGAGCGGTCGTCCAGCGGGTCTCCAGAGCGCGCGTGGTCGTCGACGGTGCGACGGTGTCGGAGATCGGCGCCGGCCTCTGCGTCTTGATCGGATTCGGCGGCGACGACGCCGAATCCGAGGTTCTCCGCCTCGCTCGCAGGGTTGCCAACCTGCGCGTCTTCGAGGACGAGAACGGAAGGATGGCGTCGAGCGCTCTCGACGCGGGCGGAGAGGCACTCGTCGTCAGCCAGTTCACGCTTGTCGCCGATACGTCGAAGGGCAACCGCCCGAGCTTCTCCCACGCCGCTCCTCCAGAACGGGCGAAGCCGCTCTACGAGGCCTTCTGCGAGGCGCTCGAGGCCGAGGGCGTCGGCGTGTCCCGGGGTGTCTTCGGGGAGCGTATGGAGGTCGCGCTCGTCAACGACGGGCCGGTCACGATCGTGCTCGAGACGTGATCGACGCCTGGCGTGACCGAAGCCGCAAAAAGTCAACGGCCGGAAGCCATCTGTTCCCGGCCGTTGCCTTGCTTCAGCCCCGAGATCAGTCCCCTGCTTCCACCTCCCGCATGAGAACGATCGCCTGCGGTGGGGCGATGAAAAGCTGCTTCTTGGTCGTCACGCCGACGACCTGCCAGCCCTGCGCACCCAGCTCGTTGAGCTCGTCCTCGACGTGCTTGCCGGTGTCGATGACCCTGTACTCGTACCGCCGGGTCGGGTGCGTGCGCGCCCTCGGAGGCTCGTGAACGATTGTGGCCATCTTGCACCTCCTCTCGTGCACCGATCCTTCCAGCGCCGCCGCCTGGTGGCATCAGGGGATGCGCGCATAGACCGTTGGGGGAAATCCGCCTATCGAACAGCATCGGATCGGCGGCGTCGGCACCCTCGACGTACGCATCTACCTTCAAATCGTCCAGTTCGCGCCGGACGTTCAGCAGGGGTGTCCGGGCGGGGCCGTAGGCTCTCGGCGACTCGATCCGAGGGGGGAGATCTTTTGAAGCTGGTCACCGCAACCGTTGCTGTTGTCGCCGCGCTCGTACTGACATCGTCCGCCGCCGCAGCGGTGTTCACGATCAGGGGCGACTGGAAGATGGGGTCCTTCGCGGTCAAGAAGGACGGGACGCTTCGTGGCGCCGTGGACGCCTTCGGCCAGCCGAGCTCGAGGGCGCGAAACGGCGAGGTCTGCACGGTGCGCTGGACGCGGCACGGGCTCCGGATCGCCTTCTACAACCTCGGTGGGAACAATCCGTGCCGCGGCAAGTTCGGCTTCTTCTCGAACGCGCGCGCGAAGGGGCCGCATTGGAAGACGAACCGGAACCTGGCCGTCGGAGATGGCGAGGCGAGGTTGCAGAACCTCTATCCGAACGCGAAGTTTCATTCGTCGGAGCAGGGCTTCTGGCCCGCGGGCTGGTGGCTCGTCAAGCGCCAGAACCAGTTCGGCACGGCCGGCTCGTACCCGGGACTACTCGCTCACATGCACGCCGGACGCGTGCAGGCGTTCCACGTTCGCTACGCCGCCGGCGGAGACTGACCCCGCAAGGCAGACCGACCGGGTTGGCAGACGCCTTCTAGTAGCTTGGGCCTCCGCCGTCGCCCGAATACAGAACGATCAAGACGATGACGGCCGAGACGACTGCCAGAGCCGCGCCGATCAAGAGTGTTCTCGAAAGTGGCATGACAACCCCCTTTCACCTGGTGCAACGATCGACCGCCCGGCACGTTCCACCGGCCCGGCAACGGCGGCGAACGGCGTGTGAGCCTGGTGCTATCCTGTCTGAACCACATTTCCCCAGCTGGAGAAATGGGCGCGCGGCGCCCATTTTTTGCGAAAAGGGACAGATAACGAATGACCCAGGTTCACGAAAAGGAACGCCAACTTCACCGCGAGGTCGCCGACACCGTTCAGGATCGGCTGCCCGACGTCGACGTGCTCGCCGTCGAGCTCATGGGCCCGGAACGGCTCTGCGTCTACATCGACCACCCGAACGGGGTCGACCACGCGCTCTGCGAGAGCGTCACGGACGCGCTGCGAGGCTACCTCGACCGCTATTCCCTCGAGGTGTCCTCGCCCGGGTTCGAACGGCCGCTGCGCACGCGTGACCACTTCGCCGGCGCGGTGGGACGCACCGTCTCGGTCCGTACCGCCATCGAGGTCTCCGGCCGCAAGCGCTTTCGCGGCGCGGTGGTCGAAGCCGGTGAGGAGCAGGCGACCATCGAAGTGGGCGACGAGCGATTCGGAGTTCCGTACGAGGCGATCGTGCGTGGAAACCTGATCGAGGAGAGGCGGTAGCGAGATGAGCAGAGAAATTCTCGAGGCGGTCAGGCAGATCGAGCGCGAGAAGGGAATCGAGGACGATGTCCTCGTCCGGGCGCTCGAGGACGCGCTGCTCGCCGCGTACAAGAAGACGCCGGGCGCGGCCCGGCACGCCACGGTCGAGCTCGACTCCGGCGGCGACTTCCGCGTGTGGTCCGTGGAGCTTCCGGCGGAGGTCGAGGAGCGGCTCATGGACGAGGCGCGCGAGCGGGCGATCACCGAGCTCGAGGCTGCAGAAGCAGAGAACGGCGAGCGCTCCCACACCCTCGTCACGGACGACGACCTCGTGATCGACTGGTCCGACGTGCCCGACGAGCAGGTCAAGCGCGCCGATGTCACTCCCGAGAACTTCGGCCGCATCGCCGCGCAGACCGCGAAGCAGGTCATCCTGCAGCGGATCCGCGAGGCGGAGCGCGAGATGATGTACGACGAGTACGTCGACCGTGTGACCGAGGTCGTGACGGGAATCGTCCAACAGGCCGGCGACCGAAACAACGTGCTCGTCGATCTCGGCAAGGTCGAGGCCCTTCTTCCGCGCTCCGAGCAGGTGGACGGCGAGCGCTACGAGCAGGGCAGCCGCATCAAGGCCGTGATCACGGAGGTTCGCTCCGGGACGAAGGGCCCGCAGGTCATCCTGTCGCGGCGCGATCCCGAGCTGATCAAGACGCTCTTCGAGCTCGAGGTCCCGGAGATCGCCGACGGCCTCGTCGAGATTCGCGGCGTCGCGCGCGAGCCCGGCTACCGCTCGAAGATCGCCGTCGAGTCGCACGCGCAGGGCGTCGACCCGGTCGGCGCCTGCGTCGGCCCGCGAGGGTCGCGCGTTCGCATGGTCGTCTCCGAGCTTCGCGGCGAGAAGATCGACATCATCCCGTGGAACCCGGAGCCTGCTCGCTTCGTCGCCAAGGCGCTCTCGCCCGCACGCGTGCGCGAGGTGCTGGTCGACGACGAGTCCAGCGAGGCGACCGTGGTCGTCCCCGACGACCAGCTCTCGCTCGCCATCGGCAAGGAGGGCCTGAACGCCCGCCTCGCCGCGCGGCTGACCGGCTGGAAGATCGACATTCAGTCAGAGACCGAGTTTGCGCGCGCCGAGGCCGACGCAGCCTTCGGCGGCCAGGAGGAGGAGTTCTCGGGCCGCTGCGTCGCGCTGCTCTCGACCGGCAAGCGCTGCCCGAACACGGCCCTCCCGGGGTCGCATTACTGCGGCATCCCCGCGCACCGCGAGATCGCGGAGCGCGAGGCCGCCGGCGAGGACGTCTCCGCCGAGATCGTCCAGCCCGCGCAGCCCGGGGCCGAGGAGCCGGAGGCCGGGGAGGTCGAAGCGACCGACGCCGTCGAGGAGCCGGCCGCCCAGACCGCTCCCGCCGCGCCGACAGAAGTCGGGGAGGACGCCGCGCCGGCGGCCGAAACCGCGGTCGAATCCGAAGCGGAAACCGAGCCCGAGAAGCGGGAGGAGACGACCCCTGCTGAATGAGCGAGCCAGAGAGGACGTGCGTCGGCTGCGGGCGCAGAGCTCCGCAGCGCGAGTTGGTGCGCCTCGTCGCACCGGACGGGACGCTTCGGCTGGACCGAGGGACACGCTCGCCCGGCCGCGGAGCGTACGTTCACACGCGGCTCTCGTGCTTCGAGCGGGCGGCCGCTCGACGCGCCTTCTCGCGCAGCTTGCGGCGGACCGTCAGAATTCCGGAAAATCTCGTCTCCGAATTGGAAATGCACTGAACAATGGCTGACCGACAAAGACCACTGAGGCCGCGGAGCGGCGCCGCGGGCGGCCGGCGGAAGCGCCGTGTCGTCATCGACTCGCAGGCGAACCGCCCGCGCCAGGATTCACGCACCCCGCGCGAGACGCCCAAGCCGCGGCAAGAGCAGCAGGCGCCCGTTCAGCAGACCGGGCCCGTCAGCGTCAACTCCGGCGCGACCGTGAAGGAGCTCTCGGCGGCGCTCGGCATCCCGGTGCCCCAGATCATCAAGATCATGATGGACGTGGGGGAGATGGTGACCATCACCCAGTCCCTCTCCGACGAGGCAGTCGAGGTGATCGCGACGACGCTCGAGCGCGAGGTCGAGATCAAGCACGCCGACGACGAGGACCTCGAGCCCGAGGTCTTCGAGGACGAGCCCGAGGATCTGGTCGCGCGCCCTCCGGTGGTCACGATCATGGGCCACGTCGATCACGGGAAGACGACGCTCCTCGATGCGATCCGCGAGTCGGCGGTCGTCGAGACCGAGGCCGGTGGCATCACGCAGCACATCGGTGCCTATCAAGTCGATCACGCCGGCCGGCGCGTCACCTTCCTCGACACGCCGGGCCACGAGGCGTTCACCGCCCTGCGCGCGCGCGGCGCAAAGGTGACCGACATCGCGGTTCTCGTCGTCGCGGCCGACGACGGCGTCATGCCGCAGACGATCGAGTCCATCAACCACGCGCGCGCGGCCCAAGTGCCGATCGTCGTCGCCGTGAACAAGATCGACCGGCCGGATTCCAACCCCACCCGCGTGCGCCAGGAGCTCGTCACACACGACCTCCAGCCGGAGGAATGGGGCGGCACGACGCAGTACGCAGACGTCTCGGCCAAGGAGCAGCAGGGCCTCGACGAGCTCGTCGAGAAGGTGTTGCTCGTCGCCGACGCCGAGCTCGAGCTGACCGCGAACCCGAAGGTCGAGGCCTCGGGGCCGATCATCGAGAGCCGGCTCGACATCGGACGCGGCCCCGTCGCCACCATGCTCGTCGCGCGCGGCACCCTCAAGGTCGGAGATGGAATCGTCGCCGGCGACGCCTGGGGGAAGGTGCGCGCCCTCCACGACTATCGCGGCGAGAAGGTCAAGGAAGCCCGGCCGGGCACCCCGGTCGAGATCCTCGGCTTCGACAAGCCGCCGGCGGCGGGCGAGAACGCGCGCGTCGTCGAAAACGAGCGCCAGGCCCGCCATCTCGCAGGGCTGCGCGCCCAGCGGGTGCGTGCCGAGCAGCTGGCGCGGAGCTCAAAGAAGGGCATCTCCCTGGAGGACCTCTTCACCCGCATGGGCGAGGGCGGTATCCAGGAGCTCAACGTCATCGTCAAGGGCGACGTGCAGGGCTCCGTGGAGGCCGTCGTCAGCGAGCTCGCGAAGATCAAGCACCCGGAGGTCGCGGTCAACGTCATTCACACCGGCATCGGCGCGATCACGGAGAGCGACGTCATGCTCGCCTCCGCCTCGAACGCCATCGTTGCCGGCTTCAACGTGCGCCCGAACGCGGAGGCGCGCTCGCTCGCCGAGCGCGACGGCGTGGACATCCGCACCTACCGCGTCATCTATCAGCTGACCGAGGACATCCAGCAGGCCCTCGTCGGCATGCTGGCCCCCGAGCAGGTCGAGGAGTCGCTCGGCGACGCCGAGGTCAGGGCGCTCTTCCGGGCCTCACGGGTCGGCGTGATCGCGGGCTGCATGGTCACGCGCGGCGTCATCCGGCGGAACTCCCAGATCAGGGTCGTGCGCGAGGGCGCCGTCGTCTACGAGACGACGATCGCGAGCCTGAAGCGGTTCAAGGACGACGTGCGCGAGGTCCAGGAGGGCTTCGAGTGCGGGATCCTGCTCGAGAACTTCAACGACGTGAAGGAAGGCGACATCCTCGAGGCGTACGAGACGCGCCAGATCGAGCGCACCGACTTGGATGTACCGGCGGGAGTGGGCACTCCGTCGGCTGAAGAAACTCTCGAAGAGGCCTAGTCGTGGGCGCCGGCTACGTCGGCATCCTCTCCGTCGAGCTCCACTTCCCCGAGAACCACTCCCTGAAGGGAAAGCGAAAGGAGCTCCTGTCCGTGAAGGCGCAGCTGCAGCGGCGCTTCGGAGCGTCCGTGGCGGAGGTCGACCACCACGACGTCTGGCAGCGCGCCCGGCTCACTCTCGCCTGTGTCGCCCGCGGGCACAAGGAGCTCCAGGAGCTATTGGACGGCGCCGAGCGCTATCTGGCCGGACAGGCCTTCGAGCTCGGGCAGGTCGAGCGTGAGGTGGTGACCTTCGAATGACCGGGCGCATGCGCCGCGTGAACGAAGCGCTGCGGGAGGTGCTCTCCGAGGGGATCGGCAGCCTCAAGGACCCGCGCATCGGCTTCGTGACGGTGACCGGGGTCGACACGAGCCCGGACCTTCGGCACGCCACGGTCTATGTGAGCGTCCTCGGGTCCGAGAAGAAGCGCGACGCGACCCTCGCCGGCCTGCAGTCCTCGCACGGCGTCCTTCAGAGCCGCGTGAACAGCGAGCTCCGTCTCAAGCGAACCCCACAATTGACGTTTGAGTACGATCCGACGGTAGAGAGGGGGGTGCGCCTCTCGCGTCTCATCGATGAGCTCAACGAAGACGAACACCACTGAGGCAGACCTTGCTGCGGTCGTGGAGGCTCTCCGGAGCCATGACCGTTTCATCGTCACGACCCATGAGAACCCCGACGGCGACGCCCTCGGCTCGCTCCTTGCCATGACGCTCGCACTCCGGGAGCTGGGCAAGGACGCGGCCATGTACCTCTTCGGCGAGGTGCCGATCCCGAACGAGTACGAGTTCATGCAGTTCGCCGGGATCGTCCGCGGCCCGAACCCGGACTCCTCGGACCAGGTCGTCGTGGCCCTCGACTGCGCCAACGAGCGGCGACTCGGCCCCGAGACGGCGCTCCTCGAGAAGGCGCAGCTCGTCGTGGACATCGACCACCACCACGACAACAGCCGCTTCGGCAAGGTGAACCTCATCGTCGGTGGGGCCTCGTCGACCGGCGAGATCCTCGCCGACGTCTTCCGGGAGCTCGGCGTCGGCCTCACCCCGGAGATCGCCGAGGCGCTCTACATCGCCGTCGTCACCGACACGGGCCGCTTCCAGTACGCGAACACGACCGCCAAGGCGCTCCGTCTCGCGGCTGAGCTCGTCGAGGCCGGGGCCGACGTCCACCGCGTCTTCCAAGGCGTGTACGAAAACGTCGCCTTCGCCAAGCTGAAGCTCGTCGCGCGGGCGCTCGAGAACGCAGAGGTTTTCGAGGGAGGGCGCGTGGTCGTCTCCCACCTCGAACGCGAGGACTTCGACGCCGCGGGCGCGGAGGAACCGTACTCCGAGGGGATCATCGACTACCTTCGAGCGGTCGAGGGCTCCGAGCTCGCAGCGCTGATCCGAGAGCCGCCCACCGCAAACGGGCCGACGCACCGAGTCAGCCTGCGGACGACCGAGGAGGACCTCGACGTCTCCGCGATCGCACGCAAGAGCGGAGGCGGTGGCCATCGCCAGGCGGCCGGCTTCTCGAGCGAGGCGAGCATCGAGGAGATCACCGAGTTCATCCGGCGCGAGTTCCTCGCCCAGGTGAACGGCAAAGAGCCCCGCTAGGCCGCCGCCCAGCTAGGTTGCCGCCCATGCAGGGGCTCGTCCTGGTCGACAAGCCGGCCGGCCCGTCGTCGTTCGCCGTCGTCAAGGAGCTGCGCTCGCGCTACGGCGTCAAAGCGGGACACGCGGGCACGCTGGACCCGCTCGCGAGTGGGCTCCTGCTCGTCCTGCTGGGCCCCGCGACGCGGCTTGCCCGCTACCTCGTCGGGCTCGACAAGCGCTACGAGACGGAAATCCGGCTCGGCCTGCGCACGACGACCGGCGACGGCGAGGGCGAGGTCGTCGAGGAAACCGCGATTCCCCCGCCCCAGGAAATCGAGGCCCTTGCGGGGGAGATCGAGTTGCGCGTGCCCCAGGCCTCCGCGGTGAAGATCGAGGGCGAGCGCGCCTACAAGCTGCAGCGGCGCGGGGTCGCCGTCGAGATGCCGACCCGCCATTCCACCATTCACGAGCTGCGCGTCCTCCGGTACGCGCCGCCGCTCGTCGAGCTCGACCTGAAGGTGTCGAGCGGCACCTACATCCGCGCGATCGCCGACCACCTCGGCGGCCACTGCCGAACGATCAGGCGAACGGCAGTCGGCCCGTTCAGCGTCGAGGACGCCGACCCGGAGAAGGTTCTGGCGCCGCTCGCCGCGCTGGTGTCGCTGCCAGAACGGGGCTTGGGCGAGGATGAAGCGCTCTCGATTCGCCAAGGACGCCCCATTCCGGGAGGCGAGAAGGGCTCCGTCGCACTTCACTTCGCGGGGCACCTCGTCGGAGTCGCGCAGGGAGACGGGCGCACGCTGAGGCCCGAGACGGTGCTCCCCGCCGCATGAGGCTTCTTCGGGGGGCGGACTTCCGGAACCTCTGGCTTGGCCAGACGGTGTCGCTCTTCGGCGACCAGGTCACGCTCATCGCCCTGCCGCTCGCGGCCGTGCTCGTCCTGGACGCCGACGCGGCCGAGATGGGCTACCTGACCGCAGCGGCGCTCCTCCCGCACCTGCTCTTCTCGCTTCCGGCAGGCGCCTGGCTGGAACGGGTGGAGAGGAGGCGCTGGCTCATGATCGCCTCGGACGTGGGGCGCGCGGGCCTCCTCGCCAGCATCCCGATCGCCTACGCCGTTGACGCCCTCACGTTCGGGCAGCTTTACGCCGTCGCGTTCCTCGCGGGCACGTTCGCGGTCGTCTTCGACATCGCGTACATGACGCTCTACGTCGCCGTCACGAGGCGGGAGGACTACGTCGAGGCGAACGCGCTCTTGAACGGCAGCCGCGCCTTCTCGTTCGTGGCCGGACCGAGCTTCGGCGGCATCCTCGTGCAGATTCTGAGCGCCCCGGCCGCGTTGCTCGCGGACGCCGTCTCCTTCGTCGCTTCGGCGCTCTTCCTCACCCGTATCCGCGCCAAGGAGCCGCCGCTCGAGCCGGCCACCGGTGGCATGTGGGCCCAGGTGATGGAGGGCATGAGGTTCATCCTGGGACACAGCATCTTGCGCCCGTCGCTCGCGTCCGTGGCGACCCTGAACTTCTTCAATTTCGTCTTCGCCGCGCTCTTCATCCTGTACGCGACGCGGGAGCTCCACGTCCGGGCGGGCGCGCTTGGGCTGGTGCTCGGCGCAGGCGCCGTTGGGGGCCTGCTCGGGGCGACGGCGGCCGGGCGCCTGAGCCGGCGGATCGGGGTCGGGCCTGTGTTCGTCCTCGGGATGGTGCTCTTCCCTGCGCCGCTCCTGCTCGTTCCGCTCGCAGGCGGCCCGAAAACCGTCGTCCTCGGGATGCTGTTCACGGCCGAGTTTCTCTCGGCGTTCGGCGTCATGATTCTCGACATCAGCGCCGGGGCGATCATCACCGCGTTCACACCTCACCGGCTCCGCTCGCGCGCGACGGGGGCCCTACGCTTCGTGAACTACGGGGTGCGGCCGGTCGGCGCGCTCGCGGGAGGCGCGCTCGGCGCCGCCTTCGGCCTGCGCCCGACCCTGTGGTTCGCCGCGGCTGCCGGTGTCCTCGGAGTCCTGTGGCTCGTCCCGTCGCCGGTGCCGAAGCTCCTGGAGCTTCCGGAGGAGGACCCGGCATGAGCGTCGTGCGCTCGCCGGCCGAGCTCGAGCCGACCGACCGCGCGGTCGCCATCGGCACCTTCGACGGCGTGCACCGCGGGCATCGGGCGGCGATCGAGGCCGCCAAGGAGAGCGGCCTCCGCTCGACGGTCGTGACGTTCCATCCGCATCCGAGGCTCGTGCTCGGCTACGACGTTCAGCTCCTGACGACGTTGCGCCGGCGCCTCGAGCTGATCGAGGAGGCGGGCCCGGACGACATCCTCGTCCTCGAGTTCACCGAGGAGCTCTCCCTGCTCGAGCCGGAGGAGTTCGTGGCCCGCGTCCTCGAACCGATCGGGACGAAGGCCGTCGTCGCGGCGGAGACATTCCGCTTCGGGCGCGGCAGGAAGGGAGATGTCGAGCTCCTGCGCCGCCGCGGGCTCGAGGTCGTCGCCGTGCCACTCGTCGAAGGCGTGTCGTCGAGCCGAGTCCGCGAGCTCCTGACCGAGGGGGAGATGCGCGAGGCCGCCGCGCTCCTCGGCCGGCCGCAAGAGCTCGAGGGCACCGTGGTCTCGGGCGACCAGCGGGGAGGGACACTCGGGTTTCCCACGGCTAACCTCGCAATCGATCCGCATCTCCTCGTGCCGGCCTACGGGATCTACGCGGGCGCGGCCCTCGGCGGGCGCGCGGCGATTTCGATCGGGGTCAACCCGCACTACGGGGGGAGCGAGCGCCGGATCGAGGCGTTTCTCCTCGATTTCGAAGGTGATCTCTACGGCAGAGAGCTCGGAATCGAGCTCTGGGAGCGGCTCCGCGACGAGCGCGCCTTCGAGAGCGAGGGGGAGCTGGTGCGCCAGATCGCACTCGACGTCGAGGCGACACGCGCCTCGATTCGACCGAGTTAACGCAAGTTTTTGCCGGTTCCCGGCATCTCTCTTGGTAATGAACTGGCTTCATCTCGTCTCGTCGGTCCGCTGCCTCTCCTGCGGATCCGTTTATCCGAAGCCTTCTTCGCTCGGGACTGCGGAATCCAACCCCGGCTGTCCTCGCTGCGGCTACGTCGGTTGGATACCGGCGGACCAGGACGAAGACGATGAGGTCATGGAAGGGCCAGGGCCTGCCCGCTCCTTCGCGGATCTGCCGCGCCGCCGCTTCTGGCAAGCAGGCTGACTCCGCCGAAGTAGTGGTGGAGGGCGCCGAAGCGCCTGACGTCGTAGCCCGCCTCCTCCAGCGCGGCGAGGGCCTCCTCGTCGAAGCCGGGCTCGATTCGCACGATCTCGGCCGCCGAGTGCAGCCGCGGGCGGTCCACGGCTTCCTGGGGTGCCAGGCCTTCGTCCAGAATTCCGCTCAGCACCTGGACGAGCGCCGGACGGAGGCGCGTCCCACCGGCCGAACCGGCTGCGACTGCAAGCCCGTCGTCGTCGAGGACGAGGGTGGGGGACATCATGCTCTCCATCCGCGCGCCGGGCTCGAGTGGGTGCACGTGCAGGTCGACCTCGCCGAGCATGCTGTTCAGATGTACGTCCAGGCCCGGTAGAAAGTCACCCGAGCCGAGCCCGAGGCTCGTCGTGAGGACGCAAGCGTTCCCGTCCCGATCGACTGCGGCCAGGTTCGTCGTGTCGCCGATCTGCTCGCCCTGGCCGCTGTAGGGCCGCGCCTCGAGCACGCGCGCGAGGGTGAGGACGCGCTCGGCGGGCTTCACCCCGCGTAGCGAAGGCAGCGCGGAGAGCGTCGTGACGAGCTGCGACAGGCCGCCCCGCGTGAGCACGCGATAGCCGAGGTAGTCGGTCTCGACCGGGTCGAGCCAGAGAGGCTCGTAGGTTCCGAGGTCTTCCACGGAGACGGGTCCCCCGCGCTCGCGCATGAGCGCGACGAGGGTCTCCGCAACCGTCCCGTCGTAGAACGTGCGCGCGCCCTCGTCCCGGAGGAGCTCGAGCGCGCTCGCGAGCCCAGGCTGCTCCAGGCGATCGCCCGTACGCAGAAGCTCGCCGCCCGGCGCGTAGATGCGGGCGCCGTCGTGGAGCGTCATGACCGGCGAGAGCATCGCCAGGCACTCGGCATGGGCAGGAGGCATGTGGACGCCGGCTCGCGCGAGCGAGAGCGCGGGCTCCACGAGCTGTTCCCACTCGAGTCTCCCGTGGCTTCGCCACAGCTCTCCGAGGCCCGCCGGCACTCCTGGCACCGCGCAGGAGGCGATCCCGACCTGGTAGTGGACGAGCTCGTTCCCGAACGGGATGCCGATGTCCACAAGAGCCGCCGCGGGTCGGTTGGGGTGGCGCCGCGGGACCGTGACGAAGAAGTCGAGCAGGCGCGCTTCGCCGCTTTCGGCGTCGTACCAGATCGCGTGCCCGCCGCCGGCAAGCCCCGTCATGACGGTTTCGGCCACGCAGGAAGCGAGCGAGGCAGCGACGGCCGCGTCCGCTGCGGTTCCGCCTTCCTCGAGAATGCGCAAACCCGCTTCGGCAGTGGCCGGATGGCCTGCTGCAACTCCAGGCGGCAGAAGCACGTTTGCTAGCCTACGGCGAATGGCTCTCACCAAAGAAGCCAAGAGCGAAGTCGTCGCCGGGCACGGCCGAAGCGATGTGGACACGGGCTCGCCTCAGGTCCAGGTCGCTCTTTTGTCGCGCCGAATCGACGAGCTGACCGAGCATCTCCGCACCCACGGGAAGGATCATCACTCCCGTCGCGGACTACTCAAGCTGGTCGGACGCCGCCGGCGGCTGCTCAACTATCTGCAGAAGCGCGACCTGGAGGGCTACCGAAGCCTGATCAAGGATCTCGGACTGCGCCGCTAGGTCGCAAAGAAGCCGGGAGGAGCCGGTGGAAGTTTGAGGGAGCCCCGCGAAGCGGTTGCCTCAAACCTCCGCCTCCACCTCCCAGAGGAAAGAGAGGCAAGACATATGAGCACCATGGTTTCCGGTAAGTCGACGGTGAACGTCACCGTCGGCCGAGACGACATGAGCTTCGAGACCGGAAAGCTCGCCAAGCAGGCCGACGGGGCGGTAGTCGTCCGGGCCGGCGACACGATGGTCCTCGCGACCGCGCAGGGGCGGACGGAAGCGCGCGAAGGCGCCGACTTCTTCCCGCTCACGGTGGACGTCGAGGAACGGATGTACGCGGCCGGGAAGATCCCCGGCGGCTTCTTCAAGCGGGAGGGGCGCCCGACCGAAAAGGCGATCCTCACCGCGCGCATGATCGACCGCCCGATCCGGCCGCTCTGGCCGAAGGGCTTCACGAACGAGGTGCAGGTCATCTGCACGACGCTTTCGGCCGACCTCATCACCCCGCACGACATCCTCGCGATCAACGGGGCCTCCGCGGCCCTCATGATCTCGCCGCTCCCCTTCATGGGGCCGGTGGGCGCCGTGCGGATCGGCCTGATCGACGACCAGCTCGTCGTCAACCCGAGCCTCCCCGAGGTCGAGGAGGAGTCGAAGATGGACCTCATCGTCGTCGGCACGAAGGAAGGCCTGACGATGGTCGAAGCCGGCGCCGAGGAGGTGCCCGAGGAGCTGCTCCTCGAGGCGCTCGAGATCGCGCACGCCGAGATCAAGAAGCTCTGCGAGGCGCAGGAAGAGCTTCGGCGGGAGGTGGGCAAGCCGAAGTGGATCGACCCCGAGGTCGACGCCGAGGTCGCCGGCCACGCCGACCGCATCCGCGAGCGCATCGGCGCCGAGGGCCTCAGGGAGGGCGCCGCAGCCATCGAGGAGATCGCAGGCGAGCTGGCCTCGCCGCTCACGATGGATTCCACGGAGGAGGACATCGTCCGCGAGATGCAGGTTCGCTCGAGCCTCGACATCCTGCTCGAGAAGGTTCGCCTCGAGGCGGCCGTCGAGCCGGTCCGCGAGCAGTACGGCGACGAGCTCCGCGCGCTGACCGAGGCCGAGCAGGATTCCAAGCAGCTGAGGTCGGCGAAGCGACACCTGCTCTTCGACCGGATCATCGAGGAAGTCCAGCTCTCCTTTCCGGTCGGCCCCGCCACCGTGGAAGGCGAGGCCCCGACGGTCAAGGACGGCCTCACGAGGCAGTTCGTGAAGAAGGCCGCCGAGTCCATCTACAAGCAGCTCGTGCGCGAAAAGATCGCAGTGGAGAAACGGCGTCCGGACGGGCGCGGCACGGAGGAGATCCGGCCGATCGACTGCGAGGTGGGAGTCTCCCCGCGCACGCACGGCTCGGCGCTCTTCACCCGCGGACAGACCCAGATCATGACGCTGCTCACGCTCGGTACCGCCAAGGAGGGGCAGCGCATCGACGATCTTTCCCTCGAGTCCGAGCGCCGCTACATGCATCACTACAACTTCCCGCCCTACTCGGTCGGGGAGACCGGCTTCATGCGCGGCCCCAAGCGCCGCGACATCGGCCACGGCGCGCTCGCGCAGCGGGCGCTCGAGCCGATGATCCCCGAGCTCGAGGACTTCCCGTACACGATTCGCCTCGTCTCCGAGACGCTCGAGTCGAACGGCTCGTCTTCGATGGGCTCCGTCTGCGGCTCGACCCTCGCGCTGATGGACGCCGGCGTGCCGATCAAGGCACCGATCGGCGGCATCGCCATGGGCCTCGTCAAGGAGGGCGACGACTACGTCATCCTCACCGACATCCAGGGCGCCGAGGATCACCTCGGTGACATGGACTTCAAGGTCGCCGGCTCACGCGAGGGCATCACGGCCCTCCAGATGGACATCAAGATCACCGGCGTCACGCAGGAGATCATGCGGAACGCCCTCGACCAGGCAAAGCGGGCCCGCGAGTTCATCCTCGACAAGATGGCCGAGGCCATCTCCCAGACCCGCACCGAGCTCTCCGAGCACGCACCGCGGATCACGACGGTCAAGATCGACCCGGAGCAGATCGGGCTCGTCATCGGCAAGGGCGGCGAGACCATCCGCTCCCTCGAGGGCGACTACGACGTCCAGATCGACATCGAGGAGGACGGGACGATCCTCATCTACGCGACCGACGGCCCCAAGGCCGAAGCCGCGATCGCGGCGATCCAGGCTCTCACGAAGGAGCCCGAGGTCGGCGACTCCTACACCGGCAAGGTCGTGAAGACGACCGACTTCGGCGCCTTCGTCGAGTTGAAGAAGGGCACCGACGGCCTTCTGCACGTCTCGAACGTAGGGCCCGGCCGGGTCGCGCACATCGAGGACGTGCTCAGCCGCGGCGACGTCCTCGACGTCCAGGTCGTCGAGGTCGACAAGGCCCGCGGCCGGATCGGCCTCAAGCTCGTCGCGAAGCACGAGGACGGAACGCTCATTCAGCCCGAGGAGATCATCGAGCGCGCGAAGTCGGCTCCGCCGCGGGAACGCGAGGAGCGTCCGAGGTCGGACGACCGGCGAGGCGGAAGAGACCGCGGACGCCGTGACCGCGGCCCGCGCCGCGAAGGCTAGCCAGAGCCACTCCGCTCACTATGAGGAGCCCGCCGGCGGCGATCCACGCCGTCACGGGCTCCTCGAGCGTCACCGCGCCGAAGAGGACGGCGAGCGCCGGGATCGCATAGGTGGCCGTGACCGCCCGCGTGGGTCCGAAGGCCCGCAGGCCGATGTTCCAGGCGACGTAGCCGAGGAGCGTCGAGAAGACCCCGAGGTAGAGGATCAGCGCAAGGTCGCCCGCAGAAAGCGACATCGCGCCGGAGACGTCGGAGCCGACGACGATCGGGAGCAGGCCCGCGGTCCCGACCAGGCTCGTGGCCGCGGTCAGCGCGAGCAGGTCGTAGCGGGTGAAGAGCGGCTTCAGGAGCACGTTGTAGAGCGCGAAGGAGAGCGGCGCGCCGACGACGATCAGCGGACCCTTGATCCCCTCGAGCGAGAATTCCTCGTCCGAGCCGAGGCCGACGACAACGACGACTCCCGCGAATGCGACCGCGAGACCGAGGGCGACGCGCAGGCTGAAGCGCTCGAGCCCGAAGACGATCGCGAGTGCCATGGTGAGGGCGGGGGAGAGGGCGACGATCAGCGCTGCGATGCCCGAGGACGCCGACTGCTCGCCGAGGTTCAGCGAGAGGTGGTAGCCGGCGACGATGACGATCCCGGCGACGAGCACGCGGGTCGCGTCGCGCCGGTTCAGCCCCGGAAGTCCGCCCGCACGCCAGAGGAGAAACACGAATCCGGGTGCGGCGATGAGGTAGCGGGCGAGGGCGATCTGCTCGGCACCGATCCCGTGGTCGAGAAGCGCCTTGATGACGGAGAACGCCGAGGCCCAGACGACGATGACGGCCGCAAACGAGAGCTTCGGGAATCGCTGCACGTTTTCTATAACCCTTGCGCACCCCGAATTGTGAGAATGGCGCCATGAAGCGCTACGACGCCGTGGTCGTCGGCGCCGGCCCCGCGGGGTCGACGGCCGCCTACCGGCTCGCGAGCGCGGGCGCCGACGTCCTGCTGCTCGACCGCGCCCGCTTTCCGCGGGACAAGCCGTGCGGAGGAGGAGTGACAGGCCGCGCCGCGCGGCTCCTGCCCTTCTCGATCGAGCCGGTCGTCGAGCATGTCGTCTCGGCCGTGGACCTCCGCCTCCGCTACGGGAGGACGTTCGCGCGCGGAAGCGGCGACCCGCTCGTCTACATGACCCAGCGGAAGCGCCTCGACCACTTCCTCGTGCAGAAGGCCGTCGAGGCGGGTGCCGAGCTCCGGGAAGGCGTGAAGGTGGGCGACGTCGAGGTTCGGACGGACGGCGTCTCAGTCGAGGGTGTCGAAGCCAGCGTCCTGATCGGCGCGGACGGCGTCAACGGGGTGACCGCCCGCACGCTCGGGCTCGGCGGCAACCGCGTAGTCGGCGTTGCGCTCGAGGGGAATCTGCCCTACGCGAAGATGGACCGCTCGACCTACGAGGAGCGGCTTGCGCTCGAGCTGGGCGTCGTCCCGGGCGGCTACGGCTGGGTCTTCCCCAAGGGCGACCACGCGAACTTCGGCGTCGGCGGCTGGGAGGAGGAAGGGCCGCGTCTGCGCGGCCATCTGCGCCGGCTCTGCGAGGCGCACCGCGTCTCCTTCGACGACCTCGAAGAGCTTCGCGGCTATCGCCTCCCGCTCCGGGAGCCACGCTCGGTGCTCGCACGGGGCCGTGCGCTCCTCGTCGGGGACGCGGCCGGCCTCATCGATCCGATCTCCGGAGACGGGATGTTCGAGGGCTTTCTGAGCTCGAAGTACGCCTCCGAGGCCGTTCTCGACGTCCTTCAGGGCCGCGCGGAGACCCTGGACGCGTACGGGCCGCGCCTCGCGAGTCGGCTGGCGACACACCTCTGGGCCTCCTGGGGAGTGAAGGTCGCGCTCGACCGTTATCCGCGCGCGACCTTCGGCCTCGCCAGCACGAAGCTCGTCTGGCGCTCGGTCGAGCGCCTGGTGCGCGGCGAGGTCGCGGACGTCGGCGGGATCAAGGGCCTCGCTCGTCCGCCGCTCAAGGCGATCGCGCTGCTCGCGCGGGCCGCGGGGGATCCCGGGCGGGCCTATAAGCACGTCTGAGGCAAAGGTCTACGATTCGCGCGTGCAGAACTACCTGTTGACGACGCTTCCAAGCGGCGCGCGGGTCATCAGCGAGCCGCTGGACACGGTGCGCTCCGTCGCGATCGGCCTGTGGATCGGCACAGGCTCCCGCGACGAGGACGACGCGCACGCCGGGGCTACGCACTTCCTCGAGCACCTGCTCTTCAAGGGAACGGAGACGTACTCCGCACAGGAGATCGCGGAGATCTTCGACGGCTTCGGCGGGGAGCTGAACGCGGCCACCGCGCGCGACTACACCGTCGTCTACGCGCGCGTCCTGGACGAGCACGTCGAGGAGGCGCTCGACGTGATGACGGACATGGTCTTCGCGCCCGCGCTCGTCGACCTCGACGCCGAGCGCGAGGTCGTCCTCGAGGAGATTGCGATGGTCGAGGACACGCCGCAGGAGCTCATCCACGACCTCCTCACCCAGGCTGTCTTCGGGAACCACCCGCTCGGCCGCCCGGTGCTCGGGAGCGCAGAGGTGATCGCCAATGTCTCCCGGCGCTCGATCGCCGCCTATCACCGCGCGCGCTATGCGCCCGACAACATCGTCGTGGCCGCCGCCGGGAACCTTGCGCACGACGGGCTCATCGCGCTCGTCGAGGGGATGGAGCGGAAGATCCGCCCGCCCGGCCGCCGCCCCGCGGCACGCGCGCCCTGGGTCGCGGCGCCTCCTCCGCGACTCGCCTTCCAGCGCAAGGACACGGAGCAGTACCACCTCTGCCTCGGCGCGCCGGGCATCTCGCGCTCCGACAAGCGCCGCTTCACGGCCTCCATCTTGGACGGGATCCTCGGCGGCTCGGCCTCGTCGCGGCTTTTCCAGGAGATCAGGGAGAAGCGCGGGCTCGCCTACACCGTCTACACATTCTCCTCGCAGTACGCGGACACCGGGCAGATCGGCGTCTATGTGGGCACGCGGGAGGAGAACCTCGGTGCCTGCCTCGAGATCGTCGCGGAACAGATCGATGCCGTCGCGGCCGGCGACGTCACCGAGGACGAGCTCGCCCGCGCGAAGGAGAATCTCAAGGGCCGGATCATGCTCTCGATGGAGATGACGTCGAACCGCATGAGCCGGCTCGGCAAGTCGCTCATCACCGACAGCGAGCTCCTCGACCTCGACCGCATCCTGGCCGAGATCGAGGCCGTCGACGCGTCGAGCGTCGCCGAGCTGGCGGGTGCGCTCCTGGCCCGCGAGCGCCTGTCCGTCGCGGCGGTGGGCCCGAGCGAGAAGCGCGTGCTCGGGGCCGTCGAGCCCATCTGCCCCGATCTCATCTCGGCCGCGGCGGCGTGAAGGTTCTCCTCTACGGCGCGGAGGGGAAGGTCGGGTCGGCTCTCGCCCCCAAGCTCGTCGAGGCCGGGCACCAGGTGACGGGGGTGGGGAGCGGCGACCAGCCGAGGCGCGACGGGCACGACGCGGCGATCGACTTCACGCGGCCCGATGCGGTGCGAAAGAACGTCGAGGGCTGCCTCCAGGCGGGCATTCCCTGCGTCGTCGGCACGACGGGGATGGGCCCCGCCGACCTCGCCTCGTTCGACGAGCTCGCGCGGAGGCGGGACATCGCCTGCTTCGTCGCGCCGAACTTCGCCGTCGGGGCCGTGCTGATGATGCGCTTCGCCGCCGAGGCCGCCAGGTACCTCCCGAAGGCGGAGCTCGTCGAGCTCCACCACGAGTCGAAGGTGGACGCGCCCTCGGGCACTGCGAAGGCGACCGCCGAGGCGATGCCGGGCGACGTGCCGATCCACTCCGTGCGCCTCCCGGGCCTCATCGCGCATCAGGAGGTGCTCCTGGGAGGAGAGGGGCAGCTCCTGACCATTCGCCACGACACGCTCTCGCGCGAGGCATTCGCGCCGGGAGTCCTCCTCGCCCTCGAGAAGCTCTCGAGCCTCCCGCCCGGCGTCACCGTCGGGCTCGAAAGCCTCCTGGAGTAAGATTCGTCCGGTGCTCGGCGAAGTCCTGACAGCGGCGCTCACGCCTTTCAGCGCCGACGGATCCGTCAACTACGAGGCGTTCAAGCGTCTGTGCACGCACCTCGTCGACACCGGCTCCGACGGTGTCGTCGTGGCGGGGACGACCGGCGAGTCGCCGACCTTGACCGACGACGAGCGCTTCGCCCTCTTCGCCGCGGCGGTCGAGGCAATCGGCGACCGCGCGAGCGTCGTCGCCGGCACCGGCACCTACTCGACCGCGCACTCGGTTCACCTGACGCGCGAGGCGCACGGGATCGGCGTGGACGCCTTCCTCATCGTCACGCCGTACTACTCGAAGCCGCCGGCGCGCGGCATCGTCGCCCACTTCGAGGCAATCGCGGCGGTCACCGACAAGCCGATCGTCGTCTACAACATCCCGCAGCGCGTGGTCGTGAACATCGAGCCGGACACGCTCACCGAGCTCGCCGAGATCCCCAACGTGCAGTACGTGAAGCAGGCGACGCCGGACCTGGACCAGGCGAAGCGGATCGTGAACGAGAGCGGCCTGACCCTCTATGCGGGCAACGACGATCTTCTTCTGCCGTTCCTCGAGGTGGGCGGGCAGGGCGGCATCTTCGTCTTCACGCACCTCGTCGGCCGGCGCGTGCGCGAGCTCCTGACCCGCTATCGCGACGGAGACGCCGCCGGCGCGCGTGAGCTCGAGGCGGATCTCAGGCCCGTGATCGATGCGCTCGCGATCGACTCGAACCCGATCCCCGTCAAGGCGGCCATGGCGATCGCCGGGCACGACGTCGGGATTCCGCGGCTGCCGCTCGTCGACGCGACCGACGCGCAAAAGGCGGAGCTTCGCGCGGTGCTCGAGCGGGCCGGCGTCCTCCAGGCAGCGCAGGTCTAGCCCGTGGCGGGCTCAACGCGGTTGATCCCGCTCGGCGGGCTGGGCGAGGTCGGAAAGAACATGATGGTCGTCGAGAGCGACGACGGCATCGTCGTGATCGACGCGGGCCTGTCGTTCCCGCGGGACGAGCACCTCGGGGTCGACCTCGTCCTTCCGGACTTCTCCTACCTCCGAGACCACGAGCGCGACATCCGCGCCGTCGTCCTCACGCACGGGCACGAGGACCACGTCGGTGCGCTTCCATACCTGTTGCGGGAGGTCCGAATCCCCGAGATCTGGGCCACAGGGCTCACGCTCGGGCTCGTGAAGTCGAAGCTCGACGAGCACGGCCTGCTCCGGGACGCGGAGCTCGTCGAGGCCGTGCCCGAGGACGGGCCGGCGCAGATCGGACCGTATACCGCGGAGTTCGTCCGCATGGCGCACTCCATCCCGGACGCGGTCGCAGTCGTGCTCGAGACCCCGGGCGGCCGGATCGTCCACACCGGCGACTACAAGATCGACCACACGCCCGTGGACGGCTTCCGCACCGACCTCGGCGCGCTCGCAGACCTCGGCAACCGCGGGGTCGACCTCCTCCTCGGCGACTCGACGAACGCGGAGCGGCCCGGCGTCACGCAGTCGGAGCGCACGGTCGGCGAGGTCTTCCGGCAGATCATCCCCCAGCGGAGCGGCCGCATCCTCATCGCGTCGTTTGCCTCCAACGTGCACCGCGTGCAGCAGGCGATCGACGTCGCGCTCGACGATGGGCGCAAGGTGTGCCTCATCGGCCGCTCCCTCCGCAAGAACGTCAACATCGCGCGGAGCCTCGGCTACATCGACGTGCCCGAGGATCTCCTCGTCAAGCCGGACGTTCTGTCCGAGCTTCGGCCCGACGAGACGATGATCCTCTGCACCGGGAGCCAGGGCGAGCCGATGTCCGCGCTCACGCGCATGGCCTACAACGACCACCAGCACGTCCAGGTCGAAGAGGGGGACACGGTCATCATCTCGGCGAAGCCGGTGCCCGGGAACGAGCTCCGCGTCCACGACACGATCAACCGGCTCGCCAAGTCGGGCGCCGAGGTCCTGCACCAGGAGATCGCGCCGGTGCACGTCTCCGGTCACGGCCACGCCGAGGAGCTGCGCACGATCCTCGCCGTCCTCCGCCCGCGCAACGTCATGCCGGTGCACGGTGAGTTCCGCATGCTCGCCGCCCACGCCCGGCTGGCCCGCGATGCCGGAGTCGATGCAGACCACATCGTCCTCGCCGAGAACGGCTCGGTCGTGGAGCTCGCGAACGGACGTGCGGAGGTCGTCGGCATCGTCGAGAGCGGCGCGACCTTCGTAGACGGGCTCGGAGTCGGGGACGTGCAGGACGTGGCGCTTCGCGACCGCCGGCACCTCTCCGAGGACGGCGTCCTCATCGTCGTCGTCACCGTCGGATCGCAGAACGGCCGCGAGATCGCTGCGCCCGAGGTCATCGCCCGCGGCTTCGCCGAGCCCGAAGACTCGCTTCTCGACGAGGCGCGCGACGAGGCCGAACGCACGCTTGCGCACTGCCTCTCCGAGGACATCTCCGAGCTGAAGCTCCTGCAGGAGCACATCCACGACGCCGTCGGCCAGCTGATCCGCGAGCGAACGGGCCGCCGTCCCATGATTCTCCCGGTTGTCCTAGAGGTCTAGGACCGCCACCTGAATCCGGTCGCCTCGAGCCGGGGCTCGAGCGGGCTCGTCGGCAGCCCTGCCGCGGGCTTCGCGTTGTAGGCCGCCGGGGCGGTGTCGTTCGGCGCGTCCGGGTGGAAGAGCGAGGCGAGGTACTGGATCTGCCCCCGCCCGGGCCCGAGCTCGAACTGGCCGCCGCCGTAGATCGCGATGCCCTCCTCGGCGCAGTAGTCGTACGCGTCGAAGAGGCGCTTGATGCTCCCGAAGCGCGACGGCTTGAAGTTGAGCGTCCGGGGCGGGAAGGGGAGGCCGGCGATGTCCGAGATCGAGTGGATCGGCGCATCCCAGGTGATCCGCTCGCGGTGTGGCTCGAGCACGGGATCCGTCTCGTCGTTCAGCGCGGGATCCTCGAGCCAGGCATCCGGGAAGGCGAGCGCGATGCGCGCGTAGAGGGTCGAATCCGGCGGCTGGTCGACCGGCGTCCCCTCGTACGCGCCCTTGAAGTCGAGCGTGTCGACGGCGCCGGTCGCGACGAGCTCGGTGACCAGAGCATCACCCCACGTCGCTGTCGGGTCGAGCTTCACGCGCAGGCCGGGATAGAGATCGAGCCAGGCTCGGAGCGGCGCGATCGTCGCGGGGTCGCCGAAGCGCATCGACGCCACGAAGCGAAGCGGCTTCGGCTCTCGCCTGAGCGCCTCGGCGAGCGACTTGCCGGCCTGCCGGAGCGCGAGGTCGAGCGCGGCGCTCTCGAAGGCCCAGCGGCGATAGGGGCGGAACTGGTCGAGGGCCGGGCCGGCAGGCCAGAGCGACAGACGCTCGACGAGCTCGGAGAAGGAGTCGATCGTGTGATGCGACCCGGAGAGTGGGAGGGTCGGGCCTTCAGCCTGAAAAGCGTCCTGATCCTCCGGGCTGTAGGTGGGGTCCTCGCCGATGCCTTCCTCGCCGCCTCCACGGAGGCGGATGACGGTCGTGCGACGGGTGAACTCGGGCGCGACCTCGACGCTCAGCCCCTCGAGGTCGTACGAATCGATCTCGACGGGCAGGTCGGAAACGAGTGAGTATGTGTTCATCCACCGAACCGTACGCACAACCAGAACTTCGTGTACTAGTAGAGGAAGAGATGAGCGACGCCAACGGCAAGAGCTGGGCAGGCCTCATGCGCTCCTACGGCGTGTCCGAGGCGACGGCCGAGCGGCTCGTCCGCTCGCTGACCGCGAGCGAGGTCGCTGCGCTCGCGTTCTGCCGCCTGCTCGAGCGCTGGGCGAAGGGCGAGCCCGAGCCGTGCACCGCCCCCAAACGCGAGGCCGCGCTCCGGCGGGCGGCCGAGCGGGCGGAGACCGCGCTCGCCGGGTTGGAGCGGCCGCTGGGGCGCTTCCTCATCGAGCTCGAGTCCGACCAGGCGGAAGGGCGCTCCTGGTACGGCGGGCCCGGAGCCGGGGAGGTCGTGGAGTGGGAGGCCGTTCTACGCCGCGCGGGAGTCGGCGCCCCGCCGGCCCGCGTCGCGCACGCCTACCTCGAGCTCGCCGTGCTCGTGCGTGCCCTGGAGGGACTCTCGGCGTCCGCCCGCTTTGCTTCCGTCCCGGACCGGAGCTCACTCTGGGCCGGGCTCTTCGACCTGCGCGAGAACCTCGTGAACGGCGCGGTCGACGACCTGCGCGCGCTTGCCGCCTGAGATACGCGTCTGCCTCACCGTCGTCGGGAGCATCAACCTCGACCTCGTCGCCCGCTGCGACCGGTTGCCGCGGCCCGGGGAGACCGTCACCGACGCACGCTTCGAGCGCTTCCCCGGCGGCAAGGGCGCGAATCAGGCCGTGGCCGCGTCACGGCTCGGGGCACATGTGCGGATGGTCGGCGCCGTGGGCGAGGATCCGTTCGCCGAAGAGGCCCTGAGAGGCATCGAGGAGGCGCGAATCGACCACGACCTCGATCATGCGGACGAGCCGACCGGAGTCGCGCTCATCTACGTGGACGCAGAGGGGGAGACGGAGATCGTCGTCGCTCCCGGAGCGAACCTGGCGGTCATGACCTCCGGGCCGATCGAGAACCTCCTCTGCCAGCTCGAGATCCCGGTCGAGACCGTCGCGGAAGCGGCGCGCTCGACGAGCGGCTTCTTCGCGCTTAACGCGGCGCCCTCGAAGCCGGTCCCCGTGGAGATGCTCGGCCGAGCCGACCTCGTGGTCGTCAACCGCTACGAGCTCGACGCGCTGCCCAAGGCCCCGCGCCTGGCCGCGCTCACCCTGGGTGCCGAAGGCGCCGTCCTGCTCGAGGACGGGCAGGAGATGGCACGCGCCCAACCGCCCAAGGTGGACGCAGTCGACGGCACCGCCGCCGGCGATGCCTTTACTGCCTGCATGGTCGTCTCGCTCCTCGAGGGCCGCGATCGCGAGGAGGCACTGCGCCGCTCGTGCGCGGCCGGGGCGATCGCAGCCTCCCGGCTCGGCGCGCAGCCTTCCCTGCCCACGGCCGGGGAGATAGACGACATACTCCGGCCCTAGATGGCGGCGGTCATGTTTCTGGGGTGTCGCTGGCAAGGGAGCCGAGTGAGCGGCGACGAGACAGTACGAATCAGGTACGGCGAGGAGCCGTGAGCGCTGGATCCCGCAGGCAGCGGCGGCCAGAGACGTGACCAAGATCGTCCTCGATACCGACCCGGGCCACGACGACGCGATCGCGCTGCTTCTCGCGCTCGCCTCGCCAGAGGTCGAGGTGCTCGGGGTCACCTCCGTCTCGGGCAACCAGACGCTCGAGAAGACGACGGCGAACGCGCTCAAGATCCTCGAGTTCGTCGAGCGCACGGACGTCCCCGTCCATGTCGGCTGCGACCGCCCGCTCGTCCGGGAGCAATGGGCCGCGGCCTACGTCCACGGCGAGAGCGGGCTGGACGGGCCCGACCTTCCGGATCCGACGACGAAGCCCGCCGAAGCACATGCGATCGACTTCATCGCCAAGAGCGTGGACGAAAACGACGGCGTCGTCCTCATCCCGGTCGGCCCGCTCACCAACATCGGCCTTCTCCTCGCCCGCTATCCCGGCATCGAGGAGCGGATCGCGCGCATCGTCCTCATGGGCGGCGCGATCGCGGAGGGGAACGTCACGCCGGCGGCGGAGTTCAACATCTGGGCGGATCCAGAGGCCGCGCATCGCGTCTTCACGAGCGGGATCGACCTGACCATGGTCGGGCTCGACGTCACGCACAAGGCGCTCCTCTTCCCGCAGAAGGTGGACGAGCTGCGCGAGTCCGGCCGCGTGGGGGGCCTCGTCGCAGCCCTGTACGACTTCTACCACGGCCACCACCAGCGCATGTACGGCTGGGAGGGCTCGCCCGTGCACGACGCGCTCGCGGTCGCCCACGTGGTCAGCGACCGATTCCTGCAGACCGCGCACCGCCACGTCGAGGTCGACATCGGCCCGGAGCCCGGCCGCGGGCGCACCTACGTCGACCTCTGGGAGCGGACGGGCAAAGAGCCGAACTGCCACGTCGGCGTCGACGTCGACGGGCCCGGGTTCATCGACGTATTGGTGGACCGTTTGCGGTCCCTGAGGTAACGGGCTTCCAGACGAGATCGCGCGCGGGGATCGGCAGGCGGATGATGCGCCCCGCCTGGCCGCCCTCGGGCGCCCCGACGAGAAAGGTGCTCGTCCCGTTCACGCGGACGATCCAGCGGTCGTCGGGCGAGAAGGCGATCGCCCGGCTCGCGGGCAGCCCCTGGGGTGGGTCGATCGTGCGCCCGGTGCGGGTGACCACAGTGCCGTCCTCGGCGCCGACGAGCGCGCCGTCATTGCTCACGAAGAGGTGGCGGTAGGGGCCGCGGAAGCTTGTGGCCACCGCGCGCACGTTGTCTCGGTCGAAGAAGGCGATCAGGTACTGCGGCTCGAGGTAGCGGGCGGAGACCGTCATCGCGACCACCGGACTCCGCGCCCCGAAGCTCGCCAGGTCGTCGACGGCGATATGGAGCGGGATGCTCCGGTCATAGCCGAAGAGGTTCGGGTGCCGGCGCGCGGCGCGGACGAGGTCGTCGTGCGTGACGACGACGCGGTCCCCCGAAACGATCCCGCCGTCGCGGAACACGAGCTTGCCGGCGGCGCTCGCGTGCCCGGAGACCAACCGTACTCCGGCCACGTGGAAGCGGCAGTGGAAGATGTCCGCGCCGTTCTCGTCCCGCACGACGTCGTCGATCATGCGCGGGAGGAGCAGGGAGTGGAGGCGGCAGTCCTGGTCGGAGTAGAGGACGAGGCCCGAGACCGCCTCGTCGCGCAAAGTGGCGAGCAGGGTCGGCCGCTCGGGCCGCGAGGTCGTCGCCGACGTCGAGGCGGGCCCGGCGGCGGGACGTGCATCGCCCTTCGGCCGCAGCGCGTCGGCGAGAGCGAGGGCAGCGAGGATGCCCACCGCCGCGAGGAGAAAGAGCGTGGCGCCGCTTCTCACACCTTGAAGATACGAGGGAGGAGGGCTTCCCGTTCCGACGAAATGGCGTTCATGGCGCCGAGGAAGCGTCCAAAGCACCTACGCCCGAAGTCCCCGGCCCGCGTTCGCAGGAAGAAGCGCACGCGGTCGAAGGGCGCTCGAGGGCAGCAGCACCACGAGCTTCTCGGTCTCGCGCTCCTCTTCCTGGGCATCTTCCTCGCCATTCCGCTCTGGCTCGGCTGGGACGGGGGCTACGCAGGCGACCGGATCGACTCGGCCCTCGATGCCCTCGTCGGCGCCGGGCGCATCGGAGTCCCGCTCGTCCTCGCCGCCGTGGGCGGCCTTCTCGTCGCCCGGGCCCAGTTGATCGACGTGAGGCCGTTCCGCACCGGCCTCGTCATCCTCGGCCTCGGCGTCATGACCATCCTGGGCGAATCCCGCGGCGGAAGCACCGGCGAGGCGCTCGAGCTCATCTTTGGGCGCCTGCTCGGCGACACGGGCACCGCCGTCCTGGGCTTCTTCCTCGTCGTCACGGGAGCGCTGCTCGTCTCCGGCGCATCGCTCGGCGCACTGGTCCGGCACTCGGCGCGCGCGGCGCAGAAGACGGCCGTCGCCGCGCGCCGCTCCGTCGACCGCGTCCGCATCCCGATCGACGACGAGCCGATCACGCAGCCGGACGCACCGCCCGTGGACGGCGCCGCGGCCTATCCCGACGTCGTGGGCGAGAGCCCGGAGCCGTCCGCCGTCCTCGTCGACCAGCTACACGACCTGGCGCCCGAAGTCGCCGCCGAGCCAAAGCCGGTGTTCGACATGCCTTCGTCGGAACATGCCGGATACAAGCTCCCGGATGCGAGCGTCCTCCGCCGCTCGCGCGCCGACTCGAAGAAGGGCCAGCCCGAGAAGGCGATCGAGCGCACCGGCGAGGCGCTGCTCCAGGCGCTCTCGAACTTCGGCGTCGAGGCGCACATGATCGGCCAGGTCGTCGGCCCGCGGGTCACGCGCTACGAGCTGCAGCTCGCACCGGGAACGAAGGTCGGCAAGGTCGCCTCCCTGAAGGACGACCTCGCCTACGCGCTGGCCACGACCGAGATTCGGATCCTCGCGCCCATCCCCGGGAAGCAGGCCGTCGGCGTCGAGGTGCCCAACCTCTCCCCGAACGTCGTCACCCTCGGAGACATCTTCGCGGACATGCCTTCGGGCTCGAGCCCGCTCTCCGTCTGGCTCGGAAAGGACATCTCGGGCTCATCCGTGCCCGCCGACCTGGCGCGGATGCCGCACATCCTCATCGCCGGCACGACCGGCTCGGGCAAGTCTGGCTGCATCAACACGATGCTCTGCTCGATCCTGCTCCGCGCGACCCCTGACGAGGTGCGCATGATCCTCGTCGACCCGAAGCGCGTCGAGCTCGGCCTCTACGAGTCGATCCCGCACCTCCTTACGCCCGTGGTCTCGAGCCCGAAGGCGGCTGCCGCGGTACTCACCAACGTCCTCACGGAGATGGAGCGCCGCTACGAGCGCATGAGTCTCGCGCGCGCCCGGAACCTCCCCGAGCTCAACCGCGTCCTCGGCGAGCGCGGCGAGCAGACCCTCCCGTACCTCCTCGTCGTCATCGACGAGCTCGCCGACCTGATGATGGTGTCCCCCCAGGACGTGGAGGATGCAGTCATCCGCCTTGCGCAGAAGTCACGCGCGGTCGGCATCCACCTCGTCCTCGCAACGCAACGCCCGTCTGTGGACGTGATCACGGGCATGATCAAGGCGAACGTGCCGTCGCGGATCGCGTTCGCCGTCTCGAGCCAGACGGACAGCCGCGTCATCCTCGACACCTCGGGTGCCGAGAGCCTCCTCGGCCAGGGCGACATGCTCTTCAAGCCGCTCGGCACGTCGCGACTCCAGCGAGTGCAGGGCGCCTACGTGAGCGAGGAGGAGATCGCCCTCATCGTCGAGCAGTGCCGCGGGCAGCGCGAGCAGGAGCTCGACGAGTCGCTCCTCGAAGCGCCGAGCGCGCGTGAGCACGATGGGGAGGAGGGCGAGTTCGACCCGGACGAGGACCCGCTTCTCGACCGCGCGATCGAGATCGTCGTCCAGACCCAGACCGCCTCCGTCTCGCTCATCCAGCGGCGCCTACGCGTCGGCTACACGCGGGCCGGCCGCCTCATCGACATGCTCGAGCGCCGGGGGATCATCTCCGGCTACGAGGGCTCGAAGCCGCGCCGCGTTTTGATCGGCGAGGGAGACCTCGGCCGCGTCCTCAGCGAAGTTCCCTCCTAACGAAGCCCGCCGCAGTCCGTCCTAGCTTTCAAGCGGCGGGAGGGATAGCATCGTCCCGGTTCCAACCGCTGAGAAACGGGCGACAAGGGAGGTTCTGTGAACGGTAACCGTAGGTGGTCGTGGCTTGCGCTCCTGGCTCTGCTGACGGCTGCGGTCGCCATTGCGGCGGCCGGCTGTGGCGGCGGCGACGAGGGCGACACGAGCGGTGCGGCCGCGAGCACTCCGAGCGAGACAACAGGTGGCGAGGCCATCTCGGTCGGCCTCGTGACCGACATCGGCGGTCTGAACGACCGCGGCTTCAACTCGCTGGCGAACCAGGGGCTCGAAAACGCGAAGAGCCAGCTGGGCGTCACGGGTGACGTCCTCGAGTCCAAGTCCGATGCCGACTACATCCCGAACCTGTCCGAGTTCGGTCAGAAGGGGTCGAACCTCGTCGTGTCGGTCGGCTTCCTGATGACGGATGCGACCGCACAGGCGGCGAAGGCGTTCCCGGACTCGAACTTCGCGATCGTGGACTCGGCATTCGATCCTGCGATCCCGAACGCACAGGGCCTCCTCTTCAAGGAGCAGGAGGCGGGTTGTCTCGTCGGCGTGGTGGGTGCGCTCACCTCGAAGACCGGCACGATCACGTGGGTCGGCGGCCAGAAGATTCCGCCCGTCGATCGCTTCATCGCCGGCTACGAGTACTGCGCCAAGCAGGCGAACCCGGACATCAAGGTCTCGGGGTCGTACTCCGACGACTTCGTCGACCAGGCGAAGTGCAAGGAGATCGCGCTCGACCAGATCTCCAAGGGCTCCGACGTGGTCTTCCAGGTTGCCGGCGGTTGCGGCCTCGGCGCGCTGGACGCCGCGAAGCAGGAAGGCGTCTGGGGCATCGGCGTCGACGCCGACCAGTCGTTCCTCGGGGATCACATCCTCACCAGCGCAGTGAAGCGCGTCGATGTGGCCGTCTTCAAGACGATCGAATCGGTCCAGAACGGCACCTTCACGGGTGGCGGAGTGACGACGTTCGGCCTCGCCGAGGACGGCGTCGCGCTCGGCAAGGTGAGCTCGGAAGTGCCGCAGGACGTCATCGACACCGTCGACGAGTACAAGCAGAAGATCATCGACGGGGAACTCGACATCCCGGACACGGTCGACTAAGAGCACGTACGTAAGGGGCGGGCTTGTCCCGCCCCTTACACTTCCCTCTCCCATGGCGGAAGCGCCTCTTCTCGAGCTCAGGGGGATCACCAAGCGCTTCCCCGGAGTGGTAGCGAACGACGGGGTCGACTTCGACCTGCGCAAGGGCGAGGTGCACGCGCTCCTCGGGGAGAACGGCGCCGGCAAGTCGACGCTGATGAACATCCTCTACGGCCTCTACCATCCGGATGAGGGCGAGTTTCGGCTGAACGGGAAGCCGCTGCGCATCAACTCGCCGCGCGAGGCGATCGATGCGGGGATTGGCATGGTGCACCAGCACTTCATGCTCATCCCGGTGATGACGGTGGCGGAGAACATCGTGCTCGCCGCGGAGCCGACGAAGGGCCCGTTCCTCGACGAGCGCGAGGCGGAGGAGCGCGTCCGCGAGCTCTCCGAGCGGTTCGGCCTGGCCGTCCGGCCCCATGCTCGCATCGAGTCGATCAGCGTCGGCATGCAGCAGCGGGTCGAGATCCTGAAGGCGCTCTACCGCGGCGCCGAGATCCTCATCCTCGACGAGCCGACCGCGGTCCTCACGCCGCAGGAGTCGAGCGAGCTCTTCGAGATCATCGACTCGCTCAAGGCTGAGGGGAAATCCATCGTTTTCATCACCCACAAGCTGAACGAGGTGCTCGAGATCGCAGAGCGCATCACCGTCCTGCGCCGCGGCAAGACGATCGACACGGTTCCGCGCGAGGGCGCGACGGAGGAGGGCCTCGCCCGCCTCATGGTCGGCCGCGACGTCATCCTCCGCATCGACAAGACCAAGGCGGAGCCGGGCGCGCCGCTCCTCACGGTCGAGGACCTCTATGTCGACGACGAGCGCGGGCTCGAGGCGGTTCGCGGCATCTCGCTGGACGTGAAGGCGGGTGAGATCGTCGGGATCGCCGGGGTCGACGGCAACGGCCAGTCGGAGCTCATCGACGCGATCACGGGCCTGCGCAGGCCGAAGGCGGGCCGCATCTCCGTCGGCGAGCGCGACGTCACCCGGGGCTCGCCGCGCGAGCGCCTCGACGCCGGCATCGGCCACATCCCCGAGGACCGCCAGCTGCGTGGCCTCGTCCTCGATTTCTCGCTGGCGGAGAACATCGCGCTGCACGACTACCGCGAGGAGCCGGACTCGAAGTACGGCTGGCTCTTCCCGGGGCGGCTGATCGCGCGCGCCCGTACGCTCCTGAAGGAGTTCGACGTGCGCGGCGGCGCCCCGGAGACCCGAGCGTCGGCGCTCTCGGGCGGCAACCAGCAGAAGGTGATCGTCGCACGCGAAGTGTCCCGCGACCCGAGCGTCCTCGTCGCGGCCCAGCCGACCCGAGGCCTCGACGTCGGCGCGATCGAGTTCGTCCACCGCCGCCTCGTCGAGGAGCGGGACGAGGGGCGCGCCATCCTGCTCGTCTCCTTCGAGCTCGACGAGATCCTGTCCCTCTCCGACCGGATCCTGGTCGTCTACGAAGGCCAGGTCGTCGCCGAGTACAGCCCGGACGTCTCCGAGGAGGAGATCGGACTCGCCATGGTCGGCGGAACGAGAAAGGCAACGGCAGCGTGAGCGAGGGCGCGGGCGCGGGCACCGACTCCGGCTACGAGGTCGTGAGCCGCTGGTACTCGGGCCTCGGAGGCTTCTTCACGGCACTCGCGGCGGCCGTACTCGCCTTCTTCGTCGGCGGCCTCGTCGTCGTCGCGACCGGCCACGACCCGTTCGCCGCCTACAAGGCGATCTTCGCCGGCACGGGGCTCAACTGGTTCTTCCCCTGGGTGCAGGGCGACGAGCGCTTCAGCGCCGCGCTCGACCTCCAGCAGACGCTCATCATCACGACGCCGCTCATGCTCACCGCCCTCGCCGTGGCGTTCGCGTTCCGCTGCGGGATGTTCAACATCGGCGGGCAAGGCCAGTACTTCGTCGGCCTCTTGACCGCGCTCTACCTCGGTCATGCCCTTGAAGGGATGCCGCGCCCGCTGCACATCCTCGTGTGCTGCGTCGGCGCGATCCTCGGCGGCGCGGTCTGGGCCGGGATCGCGGGCTTCCTCAAGGCCGCCGTCGGGGCTCACGAGGTCATCTCGACGATCATGCTCAACTGGATCGCGCTCTGGGTCGGCAAGTACTTCGTCGAGCTCGGCGGCTTCATGCAGGGGAACGAGCCCGACGTGCCGCGATCCTACGACGTCGCCGACTCGGCCAAGATCTGGCCGATCTGGGGCGCGCTGCAACCGCTCCACGCGGGCATCTTCATCGCGCTCTTCGCGCTCGTCGTCTACCACTTCCTGCTGAACAGGACGACGCTCGGGTACGAGGTGCGCGCCGTCGGCTTCAACCCGGAGGCCGCTCGCTACGGCGGCATCAATGTCTCGAAGAACTACATCCTCGCCATGGGGATCGCGGGCGCCTTCGCGGGCCTCGCCGGCGCCGTGGACATCCTCGGCTGGAAGTTCCACCAGGCGATCAACGACTACGACGTCAGCTTCGTGGGCTTCATCGGGATCGCCGTCGCGCTCCTCGGGCGGAACAAAGCGGTCGGGATCCTCTTCGCGGCGCTGCTCTTCGGGGCGCTGCAGGTCGGCACGTCGCCGAGACAGCTCTCAGGCACCGACTTCCCGCCCGAGCTCGCGACGAATCTCTCGACGATGATCCAGGCGCTGATCATCCTCTTCGTCGGCGCCGAGCTCCTGATCGTCTACGCGTGGAACGCACGGAAGAAGGTCGGCATCGGACGTGGCTCGACCCCAAGGGTGAAAGTGCAGGAGCTCTGAGGCCCTGATGTCGGTCGCGGCGGCCATTCAGGACAGGAGCTGGCTCCGCCGGCTCGGCGAGACGACGTCGATCGCCTGGTACGGCATCGGGCTCGGCCTGCTCGCCTTCTGGCTCGCGCTGCCGCCGTGGGACGTCCGCTTCGAGGGCGGGCCCATTGCGCTCGGCATCGCCGGCGTCGCCGCCGGCCTCTGGGCTGTCACGCGCGACGAGAGGCGGCTCGGCTGGTGGGCGATCGCCGTTGCGATCGGCGGGACCGCCGCCGCACTCTGGGCGCAGACGAAGGACACCGATTCCCTCGACGCGGTCGTCAACGCCGGCCTCTTCGCGGCGACGCTTCGCTTCGCGACCCCTCTCGCCTTCGCCGCGATGGGCGGCATCTTCTCCGAGCGCTCGGGGGTGATCAACATCGGGCTCGAGGGGATGATGCTCTCGGGCGCCTTCTTCGGGATCTGGGCGGCTGCCTGGAGCGGCTCGTGGGTCGTTGGGCTCCTCATGGCGATGGTCTTCGGGGGCGGGCTCGCGCTCATCCACGCGTTCTTCTCCATCCACCTGCGCGCCGACCAGATCGTGAGCGGCACGGCGATCAACTTTCTCGCGCTCGGGGTGACGGGCTACCTCTTCCGCTACATCTACGGGACGGAGGGAACGCCCTCGGACGTGTCCCGCGTCCCGACGGTCACCGTGCCCGGGCTCGACAAGATCCCGTTCATCGGCGACGTCATCGGCTCCATGAGCCTGATGATCTGGCTGATGCTCGCCCTCTTGATCGTGAGCTGGGCGGTGCTCTTCAAGACGCCGATCGGGCTGCGAATCCGCTCGGTAGGCGAGCATCCGAAGGCGGCGGACACCGTCGGGATCTCGGTGTACGGGATTCGCTATGCCTGCGTCGTCGTGTCGGGGATGCTCGCCGCTCTCGGCGGCGCGTACCTCTCGATCGGGTTCGTCGGGTCGTTCAACGAGAACATGACCGTCGGCCGAGGCTTCATCGCCCTCGCCGCTGTGATCTTCGGGAAGTGGCGTCCGTTCCCGGCCTTTGCCGCGTGTCTCCTCTTCGGCTTCTCGAGCGGGCTGGCACAGCGCCTCCAAAACGAGGCGGGCATCTCGTCGAATCTCCTGCAGACCCTCCCTTATGTCCTCACGCTGATCGCGCTGATCGGCGTGGTCGGCCGCTCGCGCGGCCCGGCCGCAGTCGGTCGCCCGTACGTCAAGCAGTGAGCCGAAACCCGAAGGCGGTCTGGGCCTTCCTGACGGCCCTTGCGGCGCTCGCCGTGCTCGGGGGCGGGCTCGCGGCGGCGCATTACTCCGGCGATGTCGGTCTCTACCAGGCGATCCCGGCCGTCCCGATCGGCTTTCTACTCGCGTTCCTCTCGATCCGCATGGCCCGCCGCGCGCGGCTCGACCACGACCGCTCGCTCGGCCGCATCGGAGGACGGGGGCTCGCCACCGTAGCCCGCATCCTGGGCGGGCTTGCGCTCCTGCTGGCGATCACAGGAGCGCTCGCACTGGGCGTGTTCGCCGTTCTCACACTGGCTTCGCAGTAGGGGCGACACCCCGGCCGCTACAATCCCGTTCTCCGTGTTCGAGATCGGCAACAGCCTGCGTGAAGCTCGGCTGCGCCAAGGTTATGAGCTCCCTCGAGTAGAGGCGGATACCAAGATCCGCGCGAAGTACCTGAGGGCGCTCGAGGAAGAGCGCTTCGAGGTCCTGCCCGGCGAGACATACGTCAAGGGCTTCCTGCGCACGTACGCGGAGTACCTGGGCCTGGACGGCCAGCTCTACGTGGACGAGTTCAATTCCCGCTTCACGAGAGAGGAGGAGGCGCTCGCGCCCCCACGGCCGCCGAAGCAGACCTCACGCTCGCGGGCAGTGGAGTCGAACTTCGTCATCGTCGCGCTGGCGGGGATCATCGCCGTGACGATCCTCGTCGTCGTCGCGTGGAAGTTCGGCTCGGCGGGGCCCGAAACGCCCACGGAGATTCCTCCGGCCGTGAACACGCCTGCCGGCTCGACGGGCACGTCGACCAAGCAGGCGCCCGTCGCTCCGGCCCTGGGGAAGGCGAAGAAAACGAAGCTCGTCCTCTACGCGGACGGCGGCGACTGCTGGCTCCGCGTGCGCTCGAAGTCGGCCACGGGCAAGCTCCTCTACGAGGGCACCCTGCAGGCCGGGCAGACCCAGCGCTTCGTGGACGCCAAGCGGATCTGGCTCCAGCTCGGGGCGCCCGCCTACCTCAGAGGCACGGTGAACGACAAGCGGATTCGCAACATGCCGAACGGCCCCGCGATCGTGGTCGTCAAGCCTGACGGTCTTCAAGTCGTCTCGACCGCGTAGTTGGCTCCTCCGCGGGCCGTCGTCGTCGTCACCGGTAGCGAGCTCGTCCGCGGCGACCGCCGCGACCTGAACGGCCCGTTCCTCGCGGGGGAGCTGACGCGGCTCGGTCTCGAGCCCGACCGCGTCGTCGTCGTGGGCGACCGCCGCGAGGAGCTCACTGCGGCGCTCGCGGACGGTCTCCAGGCCGATCTCTGCGTGACGTCGGGCGGGCTCGGGCCCACGCACGACGACCGTACGGTCGCGCTCCTGGCGGCTTCCACCGGACGCGTACTCTCGGTCGACGAGGCGCTCGCCGCCGAGATCGAGGCATTCTCGCGCGGTGTCGCCGAGCGCCTCCAGCGACCCTTCGGCGACTTCATGCCCGGAGTCCGCAAGCAGGCATCCCTGCCGGAGGGAGGCGTTCCGCTCGGGCTCGCCGGGACCGCCCCGGCGATTCTCCTCGAGCACGACGAAGGCCGTGTGGCGATCGCGCTTCCCGGCCCGCCGTCCGAGCTCCGGCGGCTCTGGCCGAACGCCGTCGCCCACCCGGCGGTGCAGGCGCTGCTACGGAGGGCGAGCGCGCCGGCGCGCCGCTCCCTGCGCTTCTTCGGGCCCACGGAGTCGGGCGTCGCACGCGTCCTCGACGAGAACGGGGGAGGAGAAGGCTTCGAGGCGACCGTCTGCGCGCGCGACCTCGAGATCCACGTGGACCTCGTGGTGCGTCCCGGCGGAGAGACCGCCGCGGCAACGCTGGCCGATGCCCTGGTCGCCGCGTTCGCGGACGATCTCTTCGCCCGCGACGACGAACGGCCGGTGGAGGAAATCGTCCTCGACCTCTGCCGAGAGCAGAGCTTGACCCTGGTCACGGCCGAGTCCTGCACGGGGGGGCTGATCGGGGCGCGGCTGACCGAGGTGGCCGGGGCGAGCGACGTTTTCCTCGGCGGGGTGATCGCCTACTCCAACGAGGTGAAGGAGGAGCAGCTCGGCGTCGCCGCTGAGCTGCTCCGAAAGCACGGGGCCGTGTCGGCGGAGGTCGGCGCCGCCATGGCCGCCGGGGCGCGCGAAGCGTTCGGGGCGGACCTCGCGATCGCGGATACGGGCATCGCGGGCCCGGGCGGGGGGACGCCGGAGAAGCCCGTCGGGCTCGTCTTTGTCTCCGTCGAAACTCCTTTCGGAGATTCGACGGAGCGGTTTCAGCTAGCGGGAGATCGCGAAGCGGTCAGGGCCCGGGCGTGCGCGCTTGCATTGCACCTGGTACGTCGGCATCTCGTCGCATTGCATGACGCTGATGCATGAATCCCCTCGCTAGGGTGGAAGGCGATGAGCGGCTTCGGCTCTTCTGCGCCCTGCTCCTGCCTCCCGCTGCGGTGGAGGGTCTCGTCGCCTGGCAGACGGCCGAGCTCGCCCCGCGGGGCGAGAAGCTGCGCCTCGTCTCGCCGGAGAACCTCCACGTCACGCTCGCGTTTCTCGGCACCACGCCTTCTGCCCGAGCGGGGGAGGTGGCCGAAGCCCTGCGAGACGTGTGCGCCGGCCGCGAGCCCCCGCTGTTCGCCGTGGGCCGCTACCGCGAGACGCGGAGCGTGGCGATGATCGCGCTCACGGACGAAGGAGGTCGCGCGGAGAGCGTCGCGGAGGGGCTTTTCGCCGCCCTCGAGGAACGCGGCCTCTACCGGCGCGACGAGCGCCGCTGGCTGCCGCACGTCACGGTCGCGCGCTTTCGAGAACGCCCACGGCTTAGCCCGGCGCTTCCCGAGCTCGGCGAGGTCGCTCCGTCCGACGCGGCCGTGATGATTTCCCGTCTGCGTCCGGGCGGCGCGCGGTATGAAGTCTTCGAATCGGTGTCGTTAGGAGGTTGAGCGCCTTGGAGCGTGAGCAAGCACTCGACGCCGCTCTGAGCCAGATCGAGCGGCAGTACGGCAAAGGAACGGTCATGAAGATGGGCGACCAGGCCCAGGTTGCGATCCCTTCGATCTCGACCGGGTCGCTCTCGCTCGACATCGCGCTCGGGGTGGGTGGCCTGCCTCGCGGCCGCATCGTCGAGGTCTTCGGCCCGGAGTCCTCGGGAAAGACAACGTTGGTCTACCACGTCATCGCCGAGGCTCAGCGGCGCGGCGGGATCTGCGCCTTCATCGATGCGGAGCACGCGATGGACCCGTCCTATGCCAGGCGCATCGGCGTGAACATCGACGACCTCCTCGTCTCGCAGCCCGACCACGGCGAGCAGGCGCTCGAGATCGCCGAGCTCCTCATCCGCAGCGGCGCAGTCGACGTCGTCGCAGTCGATTCGGTCGCCGCGCTGACCCCGAAGGCCGAGATCGAGGGGGAGATGGGGGACAGTCATGTCGGCCTGCAGGCGCGCCTCATGAGCCAGGCGCTCCGCAAGCTCGCGGGCACGCTCAACCGCACGGGCACCGTCGCCCTCTTCACGAACCAGCTGCGGGAGAAGATCGGCGTCATGTTCGGCAATCCGGAGACCACTCCGGGCGGACGTGCGCTGAAGTTCTACTCGTCGATCCGGCTCGACATCAGGCGCATCGAGACACTGAAGGAGGGCGTCGAGGCAATCGGCAACCGCGTCCGCGTGAAGGTCGTGAAGAACAAGGTCGCGCCGCCGTTCAAGCAGGCGGAGTTCGACATCATCTACGGGGAAGGGATCTCCTGGGAAGGAACGGTGCTCGAGGTCGGCCTGGAGAAGAAGCTCGTGCAGAAGTCGGGCTCGTACTTCAGCTACGGAGACGAGCGCCTCGGGCAAGGGCGGCAGAACGCGACGGCCTTCCTGCGCGAGCATCCCGATATCGGCGAGCAGATTCTCCGCTCGCTCCAGACGGAGATCGGCCCCGACGCGGTCGTGTCCTCGCGACTCTTGCCCGTGAGCGGCGACGCGCCAAAGCCGAAGAAGGCAGACGCCGAGGCGGACACGGAGGCCGAGGCGGCCGAGCAGGCCGCGGACGAGGTCGCAGCCGCCTAGGATCACCGCGCTTCGCAGGGCGGGCCCCGGGCGCGTCTCCGTCGAGCTCGACGGGGAGGCGTGGCGGACGGTCCCCGAGGGGGTCGTCGTCCGCTGCCGCCTCAGCGCAGGCGTGGTGATCGACCGCCCGCTGGCGCGGTCTCTCGCCCGAGAGCTCCGGCGCGAGCGCGCCGTGGGCACCGCCGTGCGCTCCATGCGGACGCGACCCCTGTCCGAACGGCGGCTGCGCGAGCGGCTGCGGAGCCGTGGAGTGCGCCCGGACGCGGAGAACGCGGCGGTCGGCACGCTCGCTGAAGCGGGCTTTCTCGACGACGCGCGGCTCGCCCGCGGCCGCGCTCTCGCACTCGCGGAGCGAGGGTGGGGAAACGCCGCGATCGAGGCCCGCCTCGCCGGCGAGGGCCTTCGAGAGCCGGACGTCGCAGCGGCGGTCGGCAAGCTCGAGCAAGAGGCCGGACGGGCCCGGTCACTCGTCGCCAGCCTGCCGCTGCAGAGAGCTTGGTCGCTCCTTCAGCGCCGCGGGTTCGACCCAGAGACGATCGAATCCATCCTGGGAGGCCTGGACGGGAACGGCTTCCAGGGGCTAGGATAGCCGTGCAGCACAACACACAAAAAAGCCTGCACGGAACGGTTTTTCGCCGAATCGGAAACCCGCGACCAACAACCTTACGAAGCCCAGTCCATGACCAACGGCCCTGAGACCCGGAGGACGCGCCTCGAGTAGGCGGGCGAAGCCTGCCCCGTTTCTGGACCGCCGATCGACGAACCCGTTCCTACGGGCCTGACCGCGTAGGAGCGAGGAATGGTGATTCTCATCGGCCTCCTGATCGTCGGGATCGGGGTGGGCCTGGCTGTCGGCATCTACGTGGGATCGCGCCTGTTGTCCTCGCGCCGCGCCGGTGCGACGGCAGCCGAGAACCTTCGTCTCAGCGAGGAGGCCAAGCGAAGCGCCGAGGCGATCCGCCGCGAGGCGCAGGTCGAAGCGCGCGAAGGGGCGCTCAAGCTCCGTGCGGAGGTCGAGAACGAGCTGCGGGAGAAGCGGGGCGAGATCATCAAGATCGAGGAGCGCGTGCTCGCCAAGGAAGAGGAGATCGACGGCAAGCTGACGGAGTTCGAGCGTCGCGAGCAGGGGCTCACCGACCGGGAGACGCACCTGAAGGCGATGCAGGAGGAGGCCAAGGCCGCGGGAGAGGAGCAGATGAAGGAGCTCGAGCGGATCTCCGGCCTCACCATCGAGGAGGCGAAACGGCACGTCCTCGAGCGCTCCGAGGAGCTCGTCCGCCATGAGATGGCGCGAATGGTGCGGCAGATGGAGGAGGAGGCGCGCACCGAGGCCAAGCGGCGCGCGAGGAACCTCGTGGCGGACGCTCTGCAGCGGGTGGCCGCGAGCCACGCGGCCGAGACGACGGTCTCCATCGTCGAGCTCCCATCCGACGACATGAAAGGCCGGATCATCGGCCGCGAGGGCCGGAACATCCGGGCGCTCGAGAACCTCACCGGCGTCGACTTCATCATCGACGACACCCCGCAGGCGGTCGTCCTCTCGTCGTTCGACGGGGTTCGCCGCGAGGTCGCGAAGCTCACCCTCACGAAGCTCGTCGAGGACGGACGCATCCATCCGTCGCGCATCGAGGAGATGTACTACAGCTCGAAGGCGGAGATCGAGGAGCACATCCAGCATGCCGGGGAGCAAGCCGTGTTCGAGGCCAACTGCGGAGCCATGCACGAGGAGCTCGTGAAGCTCCTTGGCCGGCTTCGCTACCGGACGAGCTACGGGCAGAACATCCTCAAGCACTCGCTCGAGTGCGCCCATCTCGCCGGGATCATGGCCGCGGAGCTCGGCGCGAGCGTGAAGACGGCCAAGCGGGCCGCACTTCTGCACGATCTCGGCAAGGCGATGACGCACGAGGTCGAGGGCTCACACGCGGTCATCTCCGCGCAGCAGGCGAAGCGCTTCGGGGAGTCCCAGCATGTGGTCCACGCGATCGAGGCGCACCACTACGAGGTCCAGCCGCAGACCGTCGAGGCCGTGCTGGTCATCGCCGCGGACGCGATCTCCGCCTCGCGCCCCGGCGCGCGCGGGGAGAGTCTCGAGAACTACATCAAGCGCCTCGAGTCGCTGGAGAAGATCGCCTCCGCGAAGAAGGGGGTAGAGCGGGTGTATGCGCTCCAGGCCGGCCGCGAGATCCGCGTCATCGTCAAGCCGTCGGAGATCGACGACGACACAGCCGTCCTCCTCTCACACGAGATCGCCCGCGAGATCGAGGACCAGCTCGAGTACCCGGGTCAGATCAAGGTGACGGTGATCCGGGAGTCTCGAGCGACCGAGTTCGCCAAGTGAGCCCCGCGCTCCCTTCCAGGAGCGCGGGGCCAAGGCCGGCTACTTCGGGGTGGTCGCGGGGCCGCGGAAGTCGATCCGCGCCACCTGCGGATCGTGATCCGAGGTCTGGTCGAAGAACTCGGAGTTCACGTGGACGGGGTCGTAGTCGACCGGGAAGCTTGCGAGCAGGCTCGGGCTGACGAGCACCTGGTCGAGCACCTGCGAGTTGCCCTCGAAGTCATAGGAGTAACGCTCCGCTTTCGGCAACGTCTCCATGAGAGAGGTGAGAGAGCCGCCCGCGCCCAGGATTTCGACCGTCTCGGAGAATTCGAAGTCGTTGATGTCCCCGAGGACGATGGCGTTCGCGTCCGGGTCGGCGGCGAGCAAATCTTCGACGAAGTCGTGCACGACCTGCGCCTGTGCGTGCCGCTGGATCTCGCTGGAGCGCACCGTTGGCTGGAACCGCCCGAAGAGCGGATCGTCGCCGCCCTTCGAGGCGAAATGATTCGCGATCACGAACACCTTCTTGCCGTGCATCCGAAACTCGCCCGCGAGCGGCTTGCGGGAGTCTTCCCATGCGGCGTTCTGCGGGTCGACCCGTCCCGGGCTCAGCGTGAGCCGCGGACCCGAGGGGTGGTCGACGACATGGGTGGCGGTCGTCGAGTTCCCTCCAGGACGATCGATGAACGAGACGCCTCGATCCGTGCGGAAGAGAAAGCCGACCCGGATGTTGCCGCCCGGCTCACCACCGTCCGCGTCGTCGACGGGGTCGATCTGCCGGTACTCGTAGTGAGGCCCGCCTGCTGCCTCGATCGCGGCGACGAGCAGGTTCCAGGTCACTGTGGCGTCCGTCACGCCGTCGTCCGTGGCGCCGTCGTTGTCCTGCACCTCCTCGATCGCGAGGACGTCGGGCGAGCGCAGGTGGTTGACGATCAGGTCGGCGTGCCGGGCGAATGCATCGCCGTCGCCGGGGTCGAGGTTCTCGACGTTGTAGGTACCGACCGCGATCTCCTGGTCGCGCGGCGCGCGAGTCACTTCACGCACGAGTCCGTCGTCCACCCGTGCGAGTGGTGCGGTGATGTTGAGCTTGAAGTTCCCGAAGCTGTAGTCGAGGACGCCTACCGCCGGTCCGTCGAAGTGGTCGCCGACGTTGACCTTGGGCGTCGCGAGGATGGAGTCGTCGAGCTGGATGCGTTCGGGATTGAAGTCCTCGGGCCTGATCACGACGCCGCCGCGGACTGTGCGGATGCCGGCGGAGGCGCCGTCGTCCGCGACGACCGGGATCTCTCCGAAGGCGTTCGTCGGCCCGACGGCCACGGCGTCGTCGACCTCGACCCTCATGGCCTCGAGGCTCTCGTAGAAGTCGATTCCGTCGAAAGACGGGTCGAATACCCCGCTCGTCTCGACGCTTCCCGTCGCGTCGTCCTCGATCACCATGTCCGGGGGGACTCGACCCGCAGCTCCGATCGCGGTCGGCGACGGGAGCGGATTGCCGGTCGACACGACGGAGATCGACGGCGACACGATCTCCGTCGTCGTGAGGTTCGTCCCCGACGAGCCGCCCGGGCGGAACTCGCTCACGCGCCCGCCCACCTCGACGGCGTCGCCGACGACGACGGACGCGGGGGAGGACGACGTGAAGACGAACACCGCCTCGGAGGTCGCCGGATCGGCGTCGGTGACGGGATCCTGGAGATAGAAGCCGTTGTCGAGCTTCGCCGTCACGATCCCGGCCACGCCGGAGACCGTCTCGCCCGCGAGCGGCGACCTGTGCGCGGCACCCTGGATCTCGTGGATGCGGGTCGGCGGCCCGACGGTCGTGAAGCTCGATGCGAAGTCCTGCGACATCGTGTCGGGCGGGTCATCCGTGTCCTGATCCGTGACCTGTGCGGCGACCACGGTCAGGGTGCAGGACTCCTCGAGCGCGAACGGCGCGTCCGGGTCGAGCGTGAACGTCGTCGGACCGCCGCTCACGGCCGCGGTGTGTGACCCGCTCGTGTCGCAAACGAGCGTGAACCAGTTTCCGGTCACATCGACGGGCTCGCTGTAGGTGATGGTCACGTCGGAGTCGAGCTCGACGTTGGTCGCCCCGCCGGCTGGGGTCGTGCTGGCGACGGACGGAGCGGCGTCTCCCGGATTGACGTCGTGGGCGCCGAGGCCGCCGAAGGCGTCGGTGGCGAAGCCGTCCCACTCGGCGGCCGGATCGAAGGCGTCGCCGCCGTTGGGATCTCCGGTCTGAACGGCGGTCTTGCGACGCAGGGTGTTGTCCGCGGTGCTCGTGAGCCCGCTTCCCCATTCGCTGCCAGGATCGAACCCGATCTGCCCGATGACGTCGAGTACCGTCGTTCCCTTGCGGAGAACGACAGCGTCGTCGCCGTTGAACCAGCCTGCGCCGTTCGTCTGGTCGGCCTCGGCAAGGATGGCGGCAGTCGCCGAGCTCTGTGCGAGCACGAACACGTCGTCGTTCGCGACGGTGCCGGCCAGGTTGATCGTGAGACCGGCGGTCGCGCTCCCGTTGAAAAACATCTGGACGTTGTAGGCCCCGGTGGTCAGATCGACGGGCATCCCGGTGCCGTTGAAGATCTCGAGCGCCTTGTTGTTGCTCGTCCCCTCGATGTACTCCGAGAAGAAAAGATCGGTGGGCGTCGCGGCCGCGCTCGAGACGGAGACGATGAGCGGGAGCGCCGCGACGAGTGTGACGAAACCGGCAAGCAGGCGCTTACGGCGAGATCTCACGAAAGGCACGCTGATTCCCCCCAGGGTTCGACGACCAACCGATCCTACGTCCGGTGGCCCGAACGAGACAAGGCCGTTTCCGTCGGTACAGTGCTCGACGTGCGGACCTACTTCGTCTCGACGTTCGGATGCCAGATGAACGCGCACGATTCCGAGCGGATCAAGGGCATGCTCGAGTCGCTCGGACTGGGAGAGGCGCGGTCGCAGGACATGGCCGACGTGATCGTCTTCAACACCTGCACCGTGCGCGAAAAGCCCGACCGGCGGTTCGCCGCCCACCTCGCCCAGGCACGGGCCCTCAAGGCTCGGGACCCGGAGAAGGTGATCGCGGTCGGTGGCTGCTACGCCGAGGCGCAGCGCGATCGCATCTTCGAGCTCTATCCCGAGGTGGACGTAGCATTTGGTCCGGGTTCGATCTCACACCTGGCCGACTGGGTCGGCGCGGGCGGGGAAGGGATCGCGCCGGGACGGTTTGCCGAGTGGCGGGAATTCGCGGCCGAACTCCCGGCCCGGCGCGAGCGGCGATTCCAGGCCTGGGTGCAGATTTCGATGGGCTGCAACTCGAAGTGCGCCTACTGCATCGTCCCCGCAGTGCGCGGCCGTGAGCAGAGCAGAAGGCCGGGCGACATCGTCGCGGAGGTCACCGCGCTCGCCCGCGACGGCGTCCGCGAGGTGACACTCCTCGGCCAGAACGTGAACTCCTGGGGGCGCGACCTCGCGCCCGAGCTCACGACGGAGTTCGGGGAGCTTCTGCGAGCGCTCGACCGTGTCGACGGGATCGAGCGGATCCGGTTCACGAGCCCGCACCCCAAGGACTTCCGCGATCCCGTGATCGCCGCGATGGGGGAATGCCGGGCGGTGTGTGAGCACATTCATCTCCCGCTCCAATCCGGCTCGACGCGGATCCTGAAGTCGATGCGACGCACGTACGGCCGGGAGCGCTATCTCGCTCTCGTGGACACGCTGCGGGCCGCGATTCCCGACCTTGCGCTCACGACCGACCTCATCGTCGGGTTCCCCGGCGAGACCGAGAAGGACTTCGCCGAGACCGTCGAGGTGATCGAGGAAGTGGCCTACGACGCCGCGTTCACCTTCGTCTTCAGCCCGCGCAGCGGCACGGAGGCCGCGTCGATGCCCGACCAGGTGCCCGAAGGGGTGAAGGCCGAGCGCATCGACCGCCTCGTCGAGGTCGTGCAGGGGCTGGCCGCCCGCCGAAACGCGGAGCGTGTGGGCCGGATCGAAGAGGTGCTCGTCGAGGGCCCGAGCAGGACCGATCCGGCGGTCCTGCGCGGCCGCACCCGGCGGAACACGACGGTCAACTTCAGCGGGGATGCCGAGCCCGGCGCACTTGTCGAAGTCCTCATCGAGGGCTCGACGTCGGCGACACTCCGCGGTTCGCAAGCGGCCCTCGTCGCAGTCTGAGCCGCTCGTTCCACATTCCGCGCGCCACCTGCACGCCTTTTCCGATTAGGCTCGAAGCGGAGGGAGGCCCGCGGCGGCCCCGGTGTCATGTCCACCGCTGACCTGTCTGGAGTGGTCGTTGCGATCTTTGGTCCCACGGCGAGCGGGAAAACGGCCGTCGCCGAGGCGATCGCAGACGCCTTGCCCACGCAGGTCATCTCTGCCGACTCGATGCAGGTCTACGAGGGCCTGAGGATCCTCACGAACCAGCCCAGGCGGCCGACCGCCCTCGTCGGCATCTGGCCGATCGCACACGAAGGCTCCGTCGCCGAGTACCAGCGTCTCGCGCACGAGGCCGTCGACGATGCGCTCGCTCGCGGACGCACCCCGGTCGTCGCCGGCGGAACGGGCCTCTACCTCCGCGCCGCGCTCGCCGACCTCGAGCTCCCGCCTGCACCGCCGCCCGGTGCACGCGAGCGCTGGGAGCGCCTCTACGACCGACTCGGGCCCGAGCGGGCGCACGCCGCACTCGCCGAGCGCGATCCGCAGGCGGCGCAGGCCGTCCACCCGAACGACCGCCGGCGGGTCGTCCGCGCCCTGGAGCTCTGCGAGGCCGGCGGATCGCTCGCGCCGAGGCGCGACCGGCTCTGGAGCGAGGAGACCCGCCACCCGACGCTGATCTTCGGCCTCGACGTCCCGGTGCCCGTCCTCGAAGAGCGCATCCGCGAGCGCACGGAGGCGATGTTCGCGAGCGGGGTGGCCGACGAGGTCGCGCGCGCTCTCCAGAAGCCGCTCTCACGGACCGCGAGCCAGATCATCGGCCTGGGCGAGGTCGCCGAGCTCCCCCCTGACGAGGCGGGAGCTGCGATTGCGCTGCGCACGCGCCGATATGCGGCCTACCAGCGCAAATGGATGCGCCGTATTCCCCGCATTCAAACGATTTCCGCCGACCGTCTCGCGGAGGAGACGGCAGCCGAGATTCTCGCGCGGGCGCAGGGGGCCTGAGGCGGAGACCGCTTCGTTACGCTGTCGGCGCTTTGCGATTCGCAAAATGGCACGGGCTCGGCAACGACTATCTCCTGGTCGAGCGGGATGAGGTCGGCGCGCCGCTCGAGGCGAATCTCGTTCGTAGGCTCTGCGACTACCACTTCGGAGTAGGCTCGGACGGCGTCCTCGAGGTGGTCGCGTCAGACGGGTCACGCGCGGAGATCGTCATCTGGAACCCTGACGGCTCGACCGCAGAGCTCTCCGGCAACGGGACGCGGATCGCCGCCCGCTGGCTCGCCCGCCGGGCCGGCGCCGACGAGGTCACCATCGCCGTCGGGGAGCGCGAGGTCCACGCCCGCATGCGCGGCGGCCTCGAGGTCGAGATGGACATGGGCCCGGTCGAGGTCGCGCCGACCGAGGCGCTCGATGTCAACGGGACTCGGCTCGAGTTCACGCCCGTCTCCGTGGGAAACCCGCATGCCGTCATCGCCCGCGATCCCGCACGGGAAGAGCTCTTGCGGCTCGGCCCGCTCGTCGAGAACCACCCGCGCTTTCCCGAGCGGACGAACGTGCAGCTCGTCCGCGTCGACTCGCGCGCGGACGCAACTGCCGGCGTCTGGGAGCGGGGAGCGGGGGAGACGCTCTCCTCGGGCACGAGCGCCTGTGCGGTCGCCGGCGCAGCGGTCGTGAACGGATGGTGCGACAGTCCCGTCACCGTTCACCTTGCGGGGGGCGACCTGATCGTCGAGCTCGACTCCGACCTCCGCGCCCGGCTCACCGGGTCGGCCCAGGAGATCTGCACGGGCGACCTGAGCTCGGAGTGGCCGGCCGGATGAGATTCGCAAGGAGACTCGACCTCGTTCCGCCGTACCTGTTCGCCGAACTGGAGCGGAAGATCGCCGAAAAGGAGCGCGAAGGCGTCGACGTGATCAGCCTGGGGATCGGCGACCCGGACCTCCCGACGCCCGAGCCGGTGATCCGCGCGCTCCGGGAGTCAGCCGCGGACCCGATGACCCACCGCTACCCGACGAACCGCGGGTTGGAGACGTTTCGCGGCGCAGTCGCGACTTTCTACGAGGAACGCTTCGGCGTCGACGTCGACCCGGCAACCCAGGTCGTCCCCGTCCTCGGCGGCAAGGAGGGGGTCGCCCACATCGCCTTTGCCTGCCTCGACCCGGGCGACGTTGCGCTCGCTCCTGAGCCGGGCTACCCCCCCTACACCTCGGGGCCTCTCTTCGCCGGCGCGGATGTCCACTACCTGCCGCTCCGAGCGGAGAACGAGTTCATGCCCGACCTGGGTGCAATTCCCGCAGACGTCGCCGCACGCGCCAACCTGCTCTTCCTCAACTACCCGAACAACCCGACCGGAGCCGTGGTCGCGCCGGGCTTCTTCGACCGCGCGGTCGAGTTCGCCCGCGCCAACGACCTCATCGTCGTCCACGACAACGCCTATTCGGAGATCGCCTTCGACGGCTACGACGCGCCGAGCTTCCTCGCCACGAGCGGCGCGAAAGAGGTCGGCGTCGAGATCTTCTCGCTCTCCAAGGGCTGGAACATGACCGGCTGGCGCGTCGGCTGCGTGGCGGGAAACGCCGAGGTCGTCGAGCAGTTCCGCTGCCTGAAGACGAACCTCGACTCCGGCATGTTCGGCGCGCTGCAGGTCGCCGGCGCCGCTGCTCTGACAGAAGCCCGCGGCTTTCCAGGCGAGATGTCGGCGATCTACCGTCGCCGCCGCAACCTCATGATCGACGCGCTCGCAGGCATCGGCCTTCCGGCCGACCCGCCGCGGGCGACGCCCTACATCTGGGTACGGGTGCCGGAGGGACACACCTCCGAGACCTTCACCGAGCTCGTCCTCGAGGAGGCGGGTGTCGTCGTCTCGCCGGGCCCGTCGTTCGGGCCGAGCGGAGAGGGCTACGTCCGCATCTCGCTGACGGTCGCCGACGACCGGCTCGAGGAGGCGGCTTCCCGGATCGAAACTTCGCTCCGTGTCGAGGCGGGGGCATAATCCGGGTGTGACGCAACACCAGCCGGATCCCGCGCCCGGGGCCGAGCCGGAGCGCGGCTTCCTCGTCGCCGTGCTGGCCCAGGGCGTTGACGAACATGACGAGCTCGCCGAAATGCGGGAGCTTCTGCGCACCGCGGGCGTGGAGCCCGTCGGAGAGCTCCTGCAGCGCCGGCCCGCGCCCGATCCGCGCACCTATGTCGGGAAGGGGAAGCTCGTCGAGCTGAAGCAGGCGGTCGCCGGCTCCGACGCCGAATCCCTGGTCGTGGACGACGACCTCGACCCGGGCCAGCAGCGACGCCTCGAGGACGAGCTCAAGCTCCGGGTGGTCGACCGCACGCAGCTCATCCTCGACATCTTCGCCCAGCACGCGACGAGCGCCGAAGGCAAGCTCCAGGTCGAACTGGCCCAGCTCGAGTACAACCTCCCGCGGATGCGGGGCATGTGGCAGCACCTCGAGCGCCTCGGCGGCGGCATCGGGACACGCGGCCCCGGCGAGTCCCAGCTCGAGACGGACCGCCGGCTCGCACGGCGTCGCGTCGGCCAGCTCAAGCGCCGGCTCAAGGAGCTCGAGCGCCGGCGCGACACCCAGCGCAAGGCACGCCGCCGCGCGGAGACTCCGGTCGTCGCGCTCGCGGGCTACACAAACGCGGGCAAATCCACGCTTCTGAACGCGCTGACGGACGCCTCGGTGTCCGTCGACGACAGGCTTTTCGAGACCCTCGACCCGACCACGCGCGGCTTCGCCCACGAAGGCCGCCGCTACCTCGTGACCGACACCGTCGGCTTCATCCGGCGCCTCCCGCACCAGCTCGTCGAGGGCTTCGCCGCCACCCTCGAGGAGACGCTGACGTCCGACCTCGTCCTCCACGTGGCCGATGCCTCTGTGTCGGACGAGCACCTGGACGACACGATCGCCGCCGTCGAGTCCGTGCTCGAGGAGATCGGCGGGTCCGAGCTTCCGGTCGAGCTCCTCCTGAACAAGATCGACGCCGTCGACCCCCTGAGGCGCCGGCGACTCGCCAACCACTTCCCGGGCGCGCTCGAGGTCTCGGCGCGCACGGGCGAAGGGCTCGACGAGCTCAAAGGCCGGGTCGCACAACGGTTTGCGGAGCGCCTGCGTCCGGTTCGCCTCCTCGTCCCCTATGACGAGGGCCGCATCCTCGCCGAGCTCTACGAGCTCGGCGCGCCGATCGACGAGCGACTCGACACGCCAGAGGGGGTCGTCATCCTCGCCCAGCTTCCGCAGCGGGAGGTGCCTCGCTTCGCGCCGTACCTCGTCGCCGAACCTGCGGCCAGCGCGAAGGCCCGCGGCCGGTGATCGAGCTCGAGATCCAGCGCCTCCGCGAGGATGCGCGCGTGCCGGAGCGGGCCTATCAGGGGGATGCCGGCCTGGATCTCGCCGCCTGCGACGAGGTCACGCTCGCACCCGGCGAGCGAGCGCTCGTCGGCACGGGGCTCGCCGTGGCGATCCCCGAAGGATACGCAGGCTTCGTCCAACCGCGGTCGGGCCTCGCGGCCCGGCACGGGATCGCGGTCGTCAACTCGCCGGGCCTGATCGACTCGGGCTACCGCGGCGAGATCAAGGTCGTGCTTCTGAACACCGACCGCGAGAAGACGTTCGTCGCGGAGCCGGGCGAGAGGATCGCCCAGCTCATCGTCCTGCCCGTTCCCGAGCTGGCCGTCCGCGAGGTGGGCGAGCTCCCGGGGAGCGAGCGGGGCGTGCGCGGCTTCGGCTCGTCGCAAACCGTGTGATGGAACCCCGAATAAGGGTTTCCGCCGTGCTCCGGCGCGAAGGCCGAATTCTCCTCATCCGGCAGGAGAAGCCGGGCAAGGAGTACTGGATGCTCCCGGGCGGCGGAGTGGACGCGGGCGAGACCCTGCTGCAGGCCCTGAAGCGCGAGCTGGCGGAGGAGTGCGGGATCGACGAGGACTTTCCGCTCGAAGGCCCGATCGCCGTCGCCGAGTCGATCGCGCCCCATGGGCTCCCGGCCAAGCACGTCGTGCACATCGTCTTCGCCGGGTACCTCGGAGGCCGCTCCCTCGAGGCCGTCACGTCGAAGGACGCTGCCGTCCGCGGCCATCGCCTCTTCGGCGGGGAGGAGCTCTTGGGCCTGCCCGTGCACCCGCCGATCCAGCGGTTCCTGGAGCGCTGGCAACCGGGAGACCCCGTGGTCTACCTCGGCGCCATGTGGGCTCCGTGAGCCGTAACGTCCAGCACGACGGCTTCCAGAGCCTCCGAGCGGCCACGTAGATCCAGGCTGCGCGTCTCCAGGCCTTCGGTGTCGAGGCCTGCTGCGGTCGCCGCGGTCGTGGAGACGAGGATCTCGCCGGCGCTTGCAAGACTCGCGAGACGCGCGGCCGTGTTGACGGGATCGCCCAACGCGGTGAAGTCGAGTGCCTCGTCCTCGCCAACGGTTCCGATGTAGGCCTTGCCGACATGCACGCCGGCGCCCACAGGTAGCCAGGGCGGCGCGTCTTCGTCATGGCCGGTTCGAGTAAGAAGCTCGCGCGCGGCATCCACGGCGTCGGCCGCATGGTCAGGGCCCGCGAAGCCGGGAATGAAGAGCGCGACGAGCTCGTCTCCCGCGAACTTGTCGACGATGCCGTTCCGGACGTCGACCGCGGCGGCCGCCTCGGCGTAGAAGTGCGCCATCAGCCTGCGGAACTCATCCGCGCCGACACTCTCGGCGAGCGCAGTCGACCCGCGGACGTCGGCGAAGAGAAACGTCGCCTCCACCTCGGCGCCCCCCGGTCGCTTCTGGAGCGCATGGATGCAGCCGCTGCAGATGCGGCGGTTGATGCGGGAAGGGCCGAACCCGAGGTAGCGGAGGATGTTCCCGGGGCGCCCGAACGGAGTGTCGCAGAGCTTGCAACGGGGATCCGAGGGAATCGCGCGGCTGATCCGGCGCACCGCCGGGTTCCAGCAGAAGTGACCCCGCCTCTCGCCCATCAGGACGCGGCGCCATTTCTCGTCCACCGAGATCTTGGATTTGCGCTTGAGCGTGCCTGCCTCCCGCGTTCCCCCGATGATACGAGAGCGAGCGGGGCGATTCAGGTTCGCTCGGTGCGTGTGCGGGGATCGAGCGCGTCCCGCAGGCCGTCGGCGATGAAGTTCGCGCAGAGGACGAGCGTCGCGATGGCCATGCTCGGCACGAAGAGCACGAGGGGATGGAGGACGAAGGCGGCCCGTCCGTCCTGGGCGATCGAGCCCCACGACGCCGTCGGCGGGTTGATCCCGAGCCCGATGAAGGAGAGGAACGCTTCGCCGAGGACGACTCCGGGCAGGTCGAGGAAGGCCGCGATGATCAGCACGCCAAGCGTGTTCGGAAGGAGGTGACGGCTGAGGATCCGGTACCAGCGCGCGCCGACGGCACGGGCGGCGCGGACGTACTCGTTCTGTTTCAGCGTCGTCACCTGGCCTCTGACGATCCGCGCGGTGGTGAGCCAGCTTGCGATCGTGAGCGCCGCGACCATCGTCCAGAACGTGACCTCGCCGCTCGGGCTCAGGATCTGCGTCGTGATGATGGCGAAGGGGAGGTAGGGGAGGCCGTAGAGCGCGTCGAGGAGGCGCATGAGAACGTCGTCCACAGCCCCCCCGAGAAAGCCGGCGATCGAGCCGTACACGACGCCGACGGTCAAGATCGCGATCGTCCCCGCGAAGCCGATGGCGATCGAGATCCGCCCGCCGACTGCAATGCGAGTGAAAAGGTCACGGCCGAACTTGTCCGCCCCGAACGGGTGCTCGAGGCTTGCGGGCAGGTAGGCATCCTTGAAGTTGACCGCGTTCGGGTCGTACGGCGAGACGAACGGCACGATCACGCAGTAGAGGACGATGAGGCCGAAGGTGACCGAGGCCGCAACGGCCGCGCGGTTGCGCGTGAAGCGGATGAACGCGTCGCCCCAGAGGCCCGTTCGCCGGAGCGGAGTGCCGGCGGCGGTTCCCGAGGCCTCGCCGCTCCGTTCTCCGTGGGGAAGGGCGACTTCTCGGTGATCGACGGCCATCAGTAGCAAAAGACGTTACGGGACTGACGAAGTTAGACTGATTGTCGAGAAAAGTCCAGTGATCCTTCCGCGCGAAAGAGACCCGATCGCCCTGGCCGTCGCTCTGGCGAACACCTGGGACGTTCTGAACGACCCGCCCGAGCACCTCGAGGACGTCGAGATGCTGAGGCTCATCCTGCGTGCATTCGGGCTGCACGACGAGGCCGAGCGGGCCAGAGAGGGCGACCTGGCCCCGCTTCGCGCGATGCGCGACCGGCTGCGGAGCGCCTTCGGAGCGCCCGACGAGGCCGCGGCCGTCGAGGCGCTGAACGGCTTGGCGCGCGAGGCCGGCGCGATTCCGCAGCTCGAGCGTAAGAACGGGGGTTGGGGCTTTCGCTACGGCAGCGGACGGCGATCGCTCGTGGACGAGCTCGCCGGGCGCACGAGCGTCGCGCTCCTCGGCGTGATCGAGGAGGGCGGCTGGAGCCGCTTCGGCCTCTGCGCCGCCTCGCCCTGCTGCTGTGTGTTCGTCGACCGTTCGCGAAACCGGAGCCGGCGCTACTGCTGCCACTACTGCGCCGACCGGGCCACCCAGGCGGCCGCCCGCAGCCGCCGCAAGGCGCGAACGGCCTAGAAGCGCCCGCCGCGGGTCCGAGCCCGCTCGGCGGAGACGGCCTTCGCCGCCGCCTCGAGCTCGTCGCCCAGGGGATCGAGCCCCGGCGCCTCGCCGAGCCTCCGCGCCAGGGCGCGCGCGATGAGCCAGTCGGCGAGCCATGGATTCCGGGGCAGAAGTGGACCGTGGAGGTACGTACCGACTGCGCCGGCCACGCGGCAGCCTTCGAAACCGTCCTTGCCGTTGTTCCCGAAGCCCGAGACCACGCGGCCGAGCGGCTCTGCGCCCTCGTCGAGGTGGGTGCGGCCCGCGTGGTTCTCGAATCCGGCCAGCGTCCGTGGATCGCCTGCGTCGAGCTCGCACTCGAGGAGGACGTCGCCGATCATGCGCCGCTCGCCGGCGACCGTGTGCTGGGGCAGGAGGCCGATCCCGGGCAGCTCCGCCCCCGAGCGGTCGCGGTAGAAGCGGCCGAGGAGCTGATAGCCCCCGCACACGGCGAGGAATGCGGCTCCCGCCTCCACAGCTTCGATGAGGGCAGGGCCCTTCGCGGCGAGGTCCGGCGCGATCAGCGCCTGCTCGCGGTCCTGGCCGCCGCCCACGTAGTAGAGGTCGTGCTCGCCGGGCCGCACGGCCTCGCCGAGGCCGATCGTCCGGTAGTCGAGCTCGATTCCGCGCCACGCGCTCCTTCGTTCGAGGACGGCGATGTTGCCGCGGTCTGCGTAGATGTTCAGGTACTCGGGATAGAGGTGCCCGACGACGAGCTTCACGCGGCGGCCTCCTCCCAGTACGGGCGCACGAGGCCCTGGTCCGAGGCGATCTGCCGCAGCGCGAGCATGGCGGTGTAGGTCGGAAGGACGACGAGCTCGCCACCGGACGGGGTTCCATCGATCCCTGAGGCGAGCGCCTCCGCGAGGTCCGGCACGAGCGTGATCCTGGCGGGATCGAGGCCGCCGTACTTGAAGCGGAGCGCCAACTCCTCTGCGCGGGCGCCGGTCGCCACGAGCTCCTGGAGGGATCCGATCAGCGGCTCGAAGTCGACGTCCCAGATCCACGAGACGTCGCGGCCGTCCGCGATCTCGTCGTTCAGAGCGATGAGCAAGCGTTTCGGTACGCCCGCGTGCACGAGCGTTCGGACGACCTCGTTCGCGCCCGCCGGGTTCTTCACGAGGAGCAGTAGGACGGTCCGGTCGCCCGTTACGATGCGCTCGAAGCGCCCGAAGGCCGCACGGAAGCGCGCCAGGCCGGCCCCGATGTCGTCCAGGCCGGCCCCGAGTACGAGGGAGAGCGAGGCCGCAGCGAGGGCGTTGTAGACGTTGTAGAGCCCGGGAAGAGAGAGCGTCACCCGGCGCGTCCCTTCCGGGGTCACGAGGTCGAAGGACGAGCTCTCGAGGCCCCTGAGCTCGATCGCCGTCGCAGCGACATCGAGCGGAGGCCTGGCCTCGTGGCAATGCGGGCAGCGGTAGTCCCCGAGGTGCCCGACGTAGGCGGCCGCGTAGTCGTAGGGCGCCCCGCACCTACGGCAATACTTCGAGTCGGCGGCGTGGGGGAGGCGTTCACGCGCCACCGAGGGGTCGTCGATCCCGAACCGAAGCGCCTCGATGCGGCTGCGCGCGATGTCGGCGAGGAGCGGGTCGTCCGCGTTCACGACGGTCCAGGCCGCGGGGTCGAGGTCGGCGACCGCGGTGCGCCAGCGCTCGGCGATGTGCTCGAGCTCGCCGTAGCGGTCGAGCTGGTCGCGGAAGAGGTTCCCGAGACACACGACCTGCGGCCGGATGCGGCCGGCGATGTCGGGAAGCGCGCCCTCGTCGACCTCGAAGAGCCCCAGGTCGGCCCCGTCGGAGGCGAGGAGCGCCGAGGCCACTCCCGAGACCAGGTTGGCCCCGGCGCGGTTGTGCGCGAGCTGCACGCGGTCCCCGACGATCTCCGCGACCATCGCGGCCGTCGTCGTTTTCCCGTTGGTCGCCGAGACGAGCGCCGATCCGAGCGGGAGGCGGCCGGCGAGCCTCCCGACGGCGCCGGGGTCGACCGTGGCGAGGATTTTGCCGGGAATTGTCGTGCCGCCGCCTTTGCCGGCGAGCCGTGAAAGGCGGCCCGCCGCCCGGGCGAGGGCTATTTCGACTCGAAGCCGCACGGGAGCCAGTCTACGGGCGCCTTTCGCTCACTCGAACGAGTGAACTTTGCGTCCGTCCCTCGAACGGGGAGAGACGAAACGCCCGCTCCCGCCGATCATGGGGACTGCAATTCAACTGCGGCCCGCGGAAGCGCGGAGGAAGGCGAAGACCACATGCGGCAGGTCAACGGCACGAGGGGCAATCTGCGAGGCAGTGCGCTTTGGGGTAAGCCCAAGGGCGAGTCTCGTTCCAGCGCGCTTTGGGGCAAGCCCGGGCGTGGTTTCGCCATTCTGGCGCTCGTCGCCGCTTTGGCCGCGCCCGTCGCGGCAACCGCGGGACAGACGGGACGCTCCGTGCAGGCAGCGCGAGCGCTCGTACCCGCGAGCCTGATGGCGGATGCGCAGGCGCATCCCACCAAGGTGTTCGAAGTCATCGTCCAGGGCAGCCGTGGGACGAAGAGCACCACGGTCGCAGGCCAGGTCGGGAACTCCAAGAAGGCGAAGCCCGGCAAGGCGAAGGGCCTGAAGAAGAGCTTCACGAGCGTGAACGGCGTCTCCGCAGAGCTCACGGGCGCGCAGATCGTCGACCTGGCCAAGCGGCCGGGTATCCTCGCGATCACGCTCGACGGCCGCATACGCCTCTCTGGGCAGTTCTCCAATAGCCAGAGCTGGCCACAGTCGGCCGGCATCTCGGACTTTTGGACCGGCAACGCCCTCTCGGGCGTCACCCCGCCGGCGATCGCTGTCGTGGACAGCGGCATCCAGGCTGGGCGGACCGATTTCTCCGGACGCGTCATCAAGCAGGTCACGCTGACGGGACTGACGCCGAACTCGTCCGGTGATGGCCGCGGGCACGGCACGTTCGTCGCGGGTATCGCCGCAGGCTCTGCGGGCGGTTACGCGGGGGCGAACCCGATTGCTCCAATCGTTTCGATCGACGTCATGGACGACAACGGCATGGCGATGACGAGCGACGTCATCGCGGCCGCGGATTGGATCCTCGCAAACAAGTCGACGTACAACATCCGTGTCGCCAACTTCTCGCTCCAGTCGACCGTCCCGGGCAGCTTCATGTACGACCCGCTGGACAAGGCGGTCGAGAAGCTTTGGTTCTCCGGCGTGGTGGTCGTCGCGGCGGCCGGTAATTACGGCGTCGACGGGCAGCCGACGGCGGTCGCCTACGCACCCGGCAACGACCCGTTTGTGATCACGGTCGGAGCGGCCGACACGAAGGACACGGGCTGGACGACGGCAGACGACGTCGCCGCTCCGTGGTCGGCATACGGCTATACGCTCGACGGCTTTGCGAAGCCTGACTTGGGCGCCCCTGGCCGACGGCTTGTCGGGCCCGTTCCGCAGACCTCGACCATGGCGACGGACCTGCTCGGTGCGACTCGCGTGACGGCACCTGGCTACATGTGGATGTCGGGAACATCCTTCTCCGCTCCTGTCGTCTCCGGCGCGGCGGCCCTCGTCCTGGCCAAGTATCCGAACTGGACCCCGGACAAGGTCAAAGGCGCGCTCATGTATACGGCCCGCCCGACTTCGGCCGGAGTGGCGCTAGGGGTTGGCGAAGTCAATGCGAAGGCGGCATACGACCTCGGCAACCCAAGCTCACTCCCGAACCCGAATCAGGCGTTGAGCCAATTCGTCGGCTCCGACGGCACTGGCGGCCAGGCGTTCGACTCCGCCAGCTGGGCGAGCACGGCCACCGCCAACGCCTCCTGGAACCAGGCGAGCTGGAACAGCGCCTCCTGGGCCAACGCAAGCTGGGCCAACGCATCCTGGAACTCGGCCAGCTGGGCCCAGGCTTCCTGGGCACAGGCGAGCTGGGCGTCGGCCAGCTGGAACAGCGCCTCCTGGGCAGCAGCCTCGTGGGCGGCGGCCTCGTGGAACGCAGCCAGCTGGGCGGCGGCTTCGTGGGCGGCGTAGAGATGGTCAGACGCACCGAGCGCGGCTGATCCCTCGAAAGAGTGAAATCTGGAGCCTCTCCCGCAAAAGGGGGAGGCTCCTCTCTTTGTGAGGCCCTAGCTTCCTGTCTGGCGTCCAAAGCTCACTCGGCCTGCGGCCTTGGTGGGTGGGAGAGGGAAGGGAAGGGGAAACGATTCGATGCGGCTCGAGCGCGGCACCAACGGAGAGCTTCGGCAGAATGCCCTCTGGGGCAAGCCCTCGAAGGGCGAGACGCGGTCGAGCGCGCTCTGGGGCAAAGGCGGACGCGGCTTCGCCTCGCTGGTCGTCGTCGCGCTCGCGCTGACGGCCTCCACGGCTGCCGGAGCCGCTTCCCGGTACCCCTACACGACGCCGGGCCTCCTCGCGTCTGCAGAGGCGAATCCCTCGCAGACGTTCAACGTCATCGTCCAGGGCGATGCCGACAAGCCGACCGCCGCGATCGCGTCGGTCGTGAAGGGCGAGCTCAAGAACGAGCGCGGCGGCGCCACGGGCATCAAGCGCCAGTTCGCGTCGGTAAACGGCCTCGCAGCGAACCTGACCGGCGCCCAGATCCTCCACCTGGTGTCGAAGAACGGAATTTCCGCGATCACGACGGACTCTCCCGTGCAGCTCGCCGGCGGTCTCTCGAACAAGCAGCGCTGGCCCTTCGTCTCCGGCGTCCAGAAGTTCTGGGCGAACGGGAGCTCGGCCGCGACGCCGACGATCGCCGTCGTCGACTCCGGCATCGACGCCACGCGCTCCGACTTCGGCGGCCGCGTCGTCGCCCAGGTGGACATGACCTCGCTGACGGGCAACTCGGCCGGCGACGGCCGCGGTCACGGAACGTTCGTGGCGGGGATCGCCGCGGGCTCGGGCGACGGCTACGCGGGCGCCGCGCCGGCCTCGAAGCTCGTCTCGATCGACGTCATGGACGACCAGGGCATGGCGATGACGCGCGACGTCATCGGCGCCGCCGACTGGATTCTTCAGAACAAGGACAAGTACGACATCCGCGTCGCCAACTTCTCGCTGCACTCCTCCCAGGCGAACAGCTTCATGTACGACCCGCTGGACAAGGCGGTCGAGCGGCTCTGGCTCTCGGGTGTCGTCGTCGTGGCGGCCGCCGGCAACTACGGTGTCGAAGGCAAGCCGAGCGGCGTGCCCTTCGCCCCCGGCAACGATCCGTTCGTGATCACGGTCGGCGCCGACGACGTCGACGGCTCCGTCTCGACGAACGACGACTACGCCGCCCCGTGGTCGGCCTACGGGTACACGCTCGACGGCTTCGCCAAGCCCGATCTCGCGGCCCCCGGCCGCTACATGGTCGGCCCTGTGCCCGTCGCCTCGACCCTCGTCACTGAGAAGCCGACGAGCGTCGTCGCCCCGGGCTACATCCAGCTCTCCGGCACCTCGTTCGCGGCTCCGGTCGTCGCCGGCGCGGCCGCCCAGATCCTGTCGGCGCATCCCACGTGGACACCCGACCAGGTCAAGGGCGCGCTGATGCTGACCGCACGCCCGGCTGGCGGCTCGGCTCCGCTCGCGTCAGGCGTCGGCGTGGTCGACGTCGCGAAGGCGGTTGCGCTGTCGAGCGCCCCGAACCCCAACACGGCCTTGAACAGGTTCGTCACGACCGACGACTCCGGCGGCACGGCGTTCGACGCGGCCAGCTGGGCCAGCACGGCCTCCGCGAACGCGTCCTGGGCGAGCGCCAGCTGGGCGAGCGCCTCCTGGGCCTCCGCGTCCTGGAACCAGGCCAGCTGGGCGAGCGCCTCCTGGGCCTCCGCCTCCTGGGCGTCGGCCTCCTGGGCGAGCGACTCCCAGTCGGCCGCCTCGTGGGCGAGCGCCTCTTGGGCGTCGGCCTCCTGGTCGGACAACGCCGAGAGCGAGGCACCGTCCGAGAAAGGCGAGTACCTGACCGACACGGAGCTCCAGGAGTTCGCAGCCGATCTCGGACTTACCGACCCGGTGGGCGAGAGCGGCGATTCGACCGACACCACCGCGCTTCCGCTCCCGTGACCCTCGGCTGCTGAAGCCCGGCCGGCTCGAGGCCGGGACTCACCCTTTCGGGGGAATTTGCAAACGGGGTCGGGGCGTCCCTCAAACGGGGGACGCTCCCCCTTTCTGCAGGTCGTACCTTGCGGCTATGGCTCTGCGGCCCCACGCGTACGCGTGGAACGGAGCGTCCTCTGGCGCATGGCGCCCCCTGGAGTGAGATAGATGAGCGCAGTTTCGAGCGAGTTTGGCGCAACCGAGCGCCGTAGCGGGCCCGAGCCGCCCGAGGAATCGCTCTCGCGCCAGGCCAAGGTCTACCTCTTCGCGGTCGCCGCAATCGCCGTGGCCGCGGCCCTCGTCCCCCTCTCGCACCTGAAGCCCGGGTCGCACGGCTGGCCGACGTTCCTCGTCCTCGCCTCGTGTGCCGCAATCGCCCAGCTCTTCGTCGTGCGGACGCCTCGGGACCAGTCGTACCACACGACGATCGTCTTCCTCATCCCGGCGGCCATGCTCCTCCCGCCGGAGCTCGTCGCCCTGATGGGTGTCGTCCAGCACATCCCGGAATGGCTGAAGGTGCGCTATCCCTGGTACATCCAGGGCTTCAACATTGCCAACTACACGCTGAACGGCCTGGCGGCGTGGGGGGCGGTGCACATCGTGGAGAGCTGGAACCTGGACCCGGACGTGACGTTCGCACTCGCCGGGCTCGCCGCCTCCGTCGTCTTCGTCACGCTGAACCACGTCCTGCTCGCGACCATGCTCCACTTCGCGCGCGGCCACACGCTCCGAGACACCGGTCTCTTCTCCTCGGAGAGCCTCTCGACCGACTTCGTCCTCGCAGCGCTCGGCGTCGCCTTCGCGGCCATCTGGACGTGGAATCCCTGGCTCCTTCCGACCGCCGTCGCCCCGCTCCTTCTGATCCACCGCTCGCTGAGCGTCCCGGCCCTCCAGGAGGAGGCGCGCGTCGACCCGAAGACCGGCCTCTTCAACGCCCGCTACTTCGCCGCGGAGCTGCGCGAGGAACTCGTGCGGGCGGGCCGGATGGACCGACCGATGTCGATCATCATGGCCGACCTCGACCTTCTCAGGGACATAAACAACTCCTACGGCCATCTCGCCGGCGACGCCGTCCTCAAGGGAATCGCGGAGGTCTTCCGCAAGCAGCTGCGGCACTACGACGTTCCCGCCCGATTCGGTGGGGAGGAGTTCGCCATCCTCCTGCCCGAGACCCCGCCGGAGCAAGCGCTCGAGATCGCCGAGCGCATCCGGCGGGCGGTTGCCGACAGACGCTTCGAGGTGGAGACGTCGAGCGAGCCGATCCGCGCCACGATCTCACTCGGCGTCGCGGGCTTCCCCAAGGACGGGACGGACCCGAACGAGCTCATCCACCAGGCCGACCTCGCCGTCTACCGCGCCAAGCTCCAGGGCCGAAACCGCGTCCAGGGCGCGAGCTCCGAGCCGCTGCTCCTTTCGCCCACGGAACGCCCGGCCAGGCTCGCGGCCGTCCCGGAGGACGGGGAGTACGCGTCGGTCGTCTCCCGCGCCATGCCCGAGCAGCGCGCGAGCGAGCGCCGCGAGCAGCACCAGCCACGTCCGCACACACCTGGCCGCCCGCACTTCCTCGCGCTCTCACCGCCAGTGGCCGCGCTCGTCGCCCTCGTCTCGATCGCCGGGATCGGCGCGGGCATCGCCGGGGCCCTCTTCGGGACGAACGACGACGTCATCGGCCTGATCGCGATCATCATCCTCGTCGGCGGAGGACAGGCACTCTCCCTCGAGATGGAGGCAGGCTCGATCTCGGTCAGCGCGGTCGGCGCCCTGGCGGGCGCCGCGCTCTTCGGGCCGCGGGCCGCCTTGCCGCTCGCCGTCGCCACCGTCGCGGTCGAGTGGAGCTCACGCCGCGACGCCTGGTACTACATCTGCTTCAACATCGGCGCGCTCAGTCTCGCCTCGCTCGCCGCGGCCGCCGTCTTCAGCATCGGGTCGAGTGATACCCACACCGGCGAGCTGGTCATCGCCGCTGCCGGCCTGGTCGCCGGCGGCGCGTACTTCGTGGTCAACACGGGCCTCCTCTCGGGCGCGATGGCGCTCGAAGGGCACGACAAGTGGAGGAGTGTCTGGAACGAGCGCTTCTCGTGGCTCCTACCGCACTACGTCGCCTTCGGCGCGGTCGGCGGTGCGATCGCACTCGCGTACTCGGCCATCGGGCTCTACGGCCTCGCCGTCTTCGTTCTCCCGCTCTTCCTCATGCGCAAGACGATGGCCGCCTACCTCGGGCACACCGAGAAGTCGACGAAGAAGCTCCGGAAGGCGGCAGAGACCATCCGGCAGCAGAATGTGTCGCTCGAGCAGGCGAACCGGCTCCTCAAGGAGCGCTCCACCGCGGCGATGGAGAGCCTCTCGGCCACCGTCGACGCGCGGGATGCCTACACGGCCGGCCACTCGCGCCGCGTCCAGCAGCTCGCCCTCGCCATCGGACGCGAGCTGGGGCTCTCGCAGGCCGAGCTCGACCTTCTCGGTCACGCGGCGCTCTTCCACGACATCGGGAAGCTCGCGATCCCGGACGCAATCCTCCTGAAACCGGCGAGCCTCACTCCGGACGAGTGGGCCCTGATGCGGCGCCACGCGGACGAGGGCGCGCGCATCATCGATCGCCTCGGTTTCCTGCAGGACGCCGTCCCGGCGATTCGCCACCACCACGAGCGCTTCGACGGCGCCGGCTATCCGGACGGAATCGCCGGAGAGGAGATCCCGCTCGGCGCACGCATCATCCACGTCGCCGACGCGCTCGACTCGATGCTCACGACTCGTATCTACCGGGCCGCGCGCCCGGCCGACGAGGCTCTCGAGGAGCTCCGGCGCGGGTCCGGCAGCCAGTTCTGCCCGCGCTGCGTCTCCGCGCTCGAACGCCTGCTCCAGACCGAGGCGCCCGGCGCGTCCCGGCCGCCCTCGAAGCTCATCGCCACGGCCTGAGCTTGCGGGCCGTCTAGCCTGCTCTATCCTTTGCGGCGACCGTCATGTCCCGGTCGCAGCGTTACACCGACGAGATGCTTCTTGAAGAACTCCGCGCCTCGGCGAAACGCCTCGGACGCTCGCCGACGATGCGCGAGTTCTCGCTCGACGCCCGGGCTAGGCCGCATCCGCAGACCGTCGTGGCACGCTTCGGCAGCTGGAACGGGGCGAAGAGGCGCGCCGGCCTCGTCGCGCGGCGGTTCGCGACGCGCGCGGAGCTCCTGCTGCAGCTTCGGGAGCTCGGTGCCGAGCTGGGGAGGACCCCGACGGGCGGCGATCTCGAGCAGAGGCGAGGCTCGATGCCGTCGAAGTCGCTCTACTGGCAGGCGTTCGGCTCGTTTCGCTCCGCGCTCCGCGCGGCGGGCTTCGACGTTCCCGGGGCGAAAGAGCGCTCCGAGCGCGCGGTGGTGGAAGGCGTTCGCCTCGCGCAGAGGCTCCGCCGCCTTCCGACCTTCGAGGACTGGGCCCGGGAGCGAGCTCGGAACCCGCGGCTCCCGAGCGAATGGCAGGTCTACCGGCTCTTCGGCGGGCGCAAGGGCGCTTGGGCTGCGTTTCTCGCGAAAGTGGAGCGGAAACTCGCTAGCGGGCAGCCGCGCGAGCCGCGGCGGGCGCCGCCAGCGAAGCCAGGAGGGCGAGGCAGGAGCGGTGCTCCTCGGGGGCGCGCACGGCGGGGAGGAGCTTCTCGGTGAAGGCCATGTCCGGCCGGAAGGACTCGGTCCGGGCGATCTGGCCGCCGTTCACGGAGAGAAGCGTGCCCTCGGAGACCTCGCGGCTGACGAACGACACGCCGGCGTAGCTCTCGACGAGCTCGAGCGCGGCCTTCGTGGACGCGAAGAAGAGCTCGTGGCGCCCCTCGCCGACCCAGAGCGGCCGGCCCATCCCGCGGGCGAGGTAGACGACATCGGGCTCGCGCTCGTCCATCCAGGCGCTCGCCATCGAGCCGTACAGCTTGTCGAGAGCCCGCGCGGAGCTCCGCTCGAGCTCCATGAGCGCGAAGATCGCCTCGGAGTCGACCGTCATCTGCGGCGCGGCGCGCTCGAACCCGTACTCCGCGAAGATCTCCTCGTCGTTGCGAATGATCCCGTTGTGGATCCCGACCACCGACCCATGACGGATCGGATGGTTGTTGGCCTCGAGGCTGGGGTGACCCTTCGTGTAGTCGCGGACGTGGACGAGGGCCTGCCGCGCGTGTGCCGGCACCCGGATCGAGTCGAGAAGCCGGCTCGCACCTGAGCGCTGCTTGTGGATCGCGAGTGCGACGTCGGGCCCGCGATAGCAGTAGCCGGCGGCGTCGGATCCCCGTTCGGAGATCGCGGCCATGAGGATCTGGGTGGCGAGAGTGGGGTCGAGCCGACTCGAGTCGCTGAGGCTATATCCGGCGATCCCACACAAGACGAATGACCACTATAGCCATCGGCCCGGCCCTCTCCGAGCACCATCCCTCGTATCGGTAGGGCGCCTCAAGGCACCGTTGGTTCAGGCCGATAGAGGCCCCGTGGGACAGCGCCCAGTTTCCAAGCTGCCGCAACCAGAGCCCGAGCCCGAAGCTCGTGAAACAGACGAGCCGAAGCTCGAGCTCGTCGCGGACCCGGCCGCGCTCGACGCTCCGGTCGACGAAGACGAGCAGGAAGAGGCCCGCGAGAAGCTCGTCCCCGGGCCGACGCAGGACCCGCTCAAGCTCTACGTCCGCCAGATCGGCGACGGCCCGCTCCTGACCGCCCAGGAGGAGCGCGAGCTCGCGCGCCGCAAGGACGAGGGCGACGAGGCGGCCAAGAAGAAGCTCATCGAGTCGAACTTGCGCCTCGTCATGTCGATCACGCGGAACTACGTGAATTCGGGCGTCCCGCTCCTCGACCTGATCCAGGAAGGCAACCTCGGCCTCATCAGGGCGGTCGAGAAGTTCGACTACAAGATGGGCTACAAGCTCTCCACGTACGCGACGTGGTGGATCCGCCAGGCCGTCACGCGCGCGATCGCCGACCAGGGGCGGACGATCCGCCTGCCCGTCCACGTCGTCGACCAGGTTCGGCGCGTCATGCGCGCCCGCCGCGTCCTCACCCAGAAGCTGAACCGCGACCCGCTCCCGCACGAGATCGCCAAGGAGAGCGGCTTCGACGTCAAGCGCGTCAACGAGCTCCTCGACCTCGTCGAGGACCCCGTCAGCCTCGAGACGCCAGTCGGCGACGGCGACTCCATCTACGGCGACATGCTCGAGGACGTGAACGCCGAGCAGCCGGACCTCGCCCTCGCCGAGCTCCTGCGCGGGGTCGAGCTCCAGATCGCCCTGGAGAAGCTCTCCGAACGCATGCGACACGTCCTCGAGCTCCGCTTCGGCCTCGCCGGCGAGACGCCGAAGACCCTCGAGGAGGTCGGCACCGAGCTGGGCGTCACGCGCGAGCGCGTCCGCCAGCTCGAGTCCCGCGCGCTACGCGAGCTCCAGGCCGCCGCGCCGGACCTTCGCTTCTACCTCCGCGCCGAGTAGGCCGCCGGCCCGCCGGCCGATCCGGGACCTCCGGACGATCCGAAACCTCGGCTGATCCGGGAATCCGGCTGATCCGGGGAGTCCCCGAGGCACTCGAGGAGCCTTGTGTTGCACACGCACAAGCCCATGGCTCGCCGGTGGGGCCATGTCCCTCTCGCTGAGACGCTGTGTCTTCGAGGAGCGAGCTTTGTGACTGTGAAACACAAGGCCGAAGGACGTGCGCCGCGGTCGCGGCCGGTGGCGCTGCGGGTAGCGTCCCGTGGGTGTTCTGGGACGTCCATTCCCACGTGGTCCCGTCCGGAGACGACGGTGCACAGAGCCTGGAGGAGGGGGTTGCCCTTTGCCGGACGGCGAGCGAGCGCGGCACGAGCGTCCTCTTCGCCACGCCGCACGTCTGGCCGAGCCTGACGCTCACGGAGGGTCGGGAAGAACGAGTGCGCGAGGCGCACGCCGAGCTCGCCGACGAGGCAGCTTCCTTCGGCCTCGACCTCCGGCTCGGCTTCGAGCTGACCCCGACTCCCGCACTCCTCGACGAAGACCTTGGCCGCTATCGCCTCGGCGACCTCCCGGCCGTCCTGATGGAACTGCCGTTCCACGGCTCTCTCCGGCTCGCTGAGGCGCTCGCAGAGCGAATCCAGGGCTCCGGCCTGCTCCCCGTGATCGCGCATCCTGAGCGCTCTGAGGCCGTTGTCGGCGATACGGACCTGGCGGCGAGCCTACGGGAACGCGGCCGGCTCCTGCAGATGAACGCGACGAGCGTCCTCGGTTACCACGGAGCGGCCGTCGAGGTGACCGCTTGGCGGCTCCTCGGCGAGGGCCTCGTCGACCTCTTCGGCTCGGACGGGCACCGGCCGGCGCGGCCCGCGACGCTCGACGAGGCCTACCGGCTCGTGGCGGCGCGAATGGGGGAGGAGGCCCGGAGGCTCTTCGACGGGAGCGCGCTCGCCGGGCTAGCGGCTGGCGACGGCGTCGATCTCGCGCAGGGACGCTAGCCGCGAGAGCGACTCGATCTCGATCTGCCGCACGCGCTCGCGCGTGATCCCGAGCCGGCGGCCGATGTGCTCCAGAGTGTGCGGCTCCTCGCCCCCGAGCCCGTAGCGAAGCTCGAGGACGCGGCGGTCGCGCTCGGGCAGCGAGTCGAGCGCACGATCGAGGGCTTCCTTCTGCAGCCGCCGCTCGGTCTGCTCCTCCGGAAGCGGGTCCTCGCCGGCGACGAGGTCGCCGAAGACCGCGTCCTCCTGCTCGCCGATGGGCTGGTCGAGGCTCGTCGAGGCACGGGCGGCCGCCCGGACCTCGATCGCCTGCTGCAGCGGCAGGCCGGCCTCGTGCGCGATCTCTTCGAGCGTCGGCTCGCGGGCGAGCTGCGTCCAGAGATGGCGCTCGGCGCGGTGCATCTTCTGCATGCGCTCGACGACATGGACGGGCACGCGAATCGTGCGCGCCTTGTCGGCGATCGCGCGGGCGACGGCCTGCCGAATCCACCAGGTCGCGTACGTCGAGAACTTGAGGCCGCGCTGCCACTCGAACTTCTCGACGGCTCGGATGAGGCCGAACATCCCTTCCTGGATGAGGTCGAGGAAGGGGAGGCCCTGGTTGCGGTAGTTCTTCGCGATCGAGACGACCAGGCGCAGGTTGGACTCGATCATCCGCCGCTTCGCCTCCATGTCGCCGCGCTCGATGCGCTTGGAGAGCTCGACCTCGTCGGCGGCGGTCAGAAGGGGATGACGCCCGATCTCCCGGAGAAAGAGCTGGAGGGCGTCGGTCGTCGTCTCCAGGACCTCCGAGGCCCTGGGCGGGGCCGTCGGCTCGCGCGGCGGCTCCTTGACGACCTCGACGACCTCGATCGAGCGCTCCTCGAGCTCGCGATGCACCAGCTCGACGTCAGAGGCGTCCAACTCGAGGGTGTCGAGCACCTCCGAGATATCGGTCGATTCGAGGAAGCCGGCAGCTTCGCCGCGCTCCAGGAGGTGCTGGACCTCCTCGTTGTGAAGAGCGTTGGTTTCGTCGGCCATTCAGTCGAAGACGCCCGGACTTCGGACCTGTCAGCCCAACCCGGGCGCGCTGCCGCCTAACCCTACCAACCTCGATTCGAAAGTAAACATCCGGCAAGGGTCCCGCCCGGTGGTAATTCGCAAAATCCGCTCTATTGTGCGACTGCAGCTCGCCTTCTTGCGGCGAAATCGAGGGGAGGCAGGGTGACTTTCGCAGACGAGAGCGCAACCTGGACGAGCGCTGGTGCGCTCGGCTTGGCCGCGCTTATCCTCGCGCTCGGCATCTTCCTCTTCTGGCGCTCCCGGCGCGCGGCCACACACGAGCTCGCCGCGGTACAGGGGTCGACCGCGCGGACCGAGCGACTGGTCGGCGAGATTCGGACTGCGCTCGCCGAGGCCCAGGAGGAAGGCCGCCGCGTCGCCCTCCTCGGCGACCTCGGGAGCACGCTCGACCTCGATGGGGCGCTCTCGAGAGCCCTCGAAGCCGTGAGCGAGCTCACGGGCGCCGACGCGGCCCTGATCGTCCTCCGCCAGGAGGGCGAGCCCATCGCGGCCGCCTTCGGGCTCTCCGAGGAGGAGTCGTCGCGCGAGCTCATCGGCCTGCCGCCTGGTGGGGGCGACGCGAGCGCGGTGCGCCTCAGCTACCTCTACACGCCCGAGGAGGCGGCGAACGACGAGTTCCGCCTGAGCGGGGGCCTGGCGGTTCCGCTGCTCGGCCTGAGGCAGGAGCGCATCGGCACGCTGGCCATCTTCTCGCGGCGCGTCGAGCGGACGCTCGGCGATTCCGAGCTCGAGCAGTTCGAAGAACTCTCGCGGGTCTTCGGGCCGGCGCTCGAGAACGCGCGCCTCTTCTCCGAGGCGCGCCGGCTCGCGGACACCGACCACCACACGGGCCTCCACAACGCGCGCTACTTCGAAGAGCGCCTGCGGCGGGAGATCGCCCGGGCGCGGCGCTACGACCGGCGACTCGGTCTCCTCGTCTTCGACCTGGAGCAGGGGAGAGGGGCCGACCTCGTCGCGGCCGGCGACCGGATCCGGGCGGCCGTCCGCGCGACCGACATCGCGAGCCATCTCGGCGACGGTCGCTTCGCCGTCATCCTTCCGGAGGCCGCGGAGGCGGATGCCGAGCGCCTGCACCGCCGCATTCAGTTCGCGCTCGGCGGCCGGGTCGATTCCGGCGCCGACGGTGTGCGCATCCACGCGGGGCGCGTGGAGCTACGGGCCGAGGATGACGCGACCCTCTGCCGCGGGCGCGCAGAGGCCGCCCTCGAGCGCGCAAAGCAGGCCGCCGCCGACCGGCTATCGGCCGCGCAGTAGCTCGACGGCCGCTTCGCGCGTGGGCACGCGCAGCTTCTTCAGGATCGAGGAGACGTGCGTCCGCACGGTCACCTCCGCGATGAAGAGCCTCGAGGCGATCTCCGCGGTCGAGAGCCCTTCGCTCAGCAGATCCAGGATCTCCCACTCCCGCTGGCGGAGCTGGACGCCTGGACGCTCCGCGAGCAGAAGCTTGCGCCGGCGCCCGCGCTCGCGGAACTCCTCGATCAGCTTGGTGACGAGGGCGCGGGGGAGGGGCGCCTCCCCGGCGAGCACGCCACGGAGGTCGGCGGGGAGCTGCCGGCGGTCGATGTCCTTGAGGAGATAGCCCGCCGCTCCGGCACGCAGCGCGTCGAAGAGGTCGGCGTCGTCGCGCGAGACGGTGAGCATGACGATCGCGGTCTCCGGCAGGCGCTCCGAGATGGCCCCGGCTGCCGCGATCCCGCCGCCCGGCATGTTGATGTCGAGGAGGCAGACGGACGGGCGCTCCTCGAGCGCCAGCTCGACCGCGGCATCCGCACTCGCCGCCTCGCCGCAGACGTCGAAGCCGTCGTCCTCGAGCACAGCCCGGATCCCGGCCCGTGTCGGCGCATGGTCGTCGGCGATGACGATGCGGATCCGCTCGCTCACGGCAGGCGCACCTCGATGCGGGTCCCCTCGCCGGCCTCGGAGGAGACCTTGAAGCGGCCGCCGAGCGCCTCGGTCCGCTCGCGCATGCTCACGAGGCCGAAGCCGCCCACGCGCGTGTGCCCGGGGTCGAAGCCGGAGCCGTCGTCGGCGATGCGGAGGAGCGTGCCGTTCCCGTTCGAGAGCTCGACGGAGACGTTCCCCGCGCCCCCGTGGCGGCCCGCGTTCGTGATCGCCTCGCGGACGATGCGGATGAGCGCCTCGCGCTCGTCCGGTGAGACTTCGGCGCCCGTGCCGATGTCAATCCGAAGCTGGACGCCGACCCGACCCGCCACCTCCTCGGCCGCCTGCACCAGGGCGACGCCGAGCGGCTCGTCCACGGGCCTCGTGAGCGCGGCGATCGCGCGCCTGGACTCGTCGAGGGCCCGCTCGGCGGCAGCGGCGAGCGACCCGTTCGACTCGGCCACGATGTACGCAAGCTCCTGGGCGACGCCGTCGTGCAGCTCGCGCGCGATCCGGCGCCGCTCCTCGAGAACGGCCATGGACGCGAGTCGGCGCCAGTAGCTTCCGATCTCCCGCGCCGCCCCGGCCAGGAGGAGGAGACAGAAGCCGACGCGGAGGAAATCCCCGGTGAAGACCCAGTCGGAGTAGAGCGACGGGAAGAGGAAGTAGTTGAAGCGCGCGAAGGCCGAGAGAGCGGCGCCGGCCGCGAACCAGCGCATGAGCTCGTCGTTGTCGCGCTCGCCTCGCTGGATGAAGCCGAGCGCCGCGACGATGAAGAGGAGGACGCCGACGATCTGCGTGCCGAGGAGGAAGTGGTGACCGAGGAGGATCGGCCTGTGGGTCGCGTCCGGCGAGAGCGCGAGCGGGATGTCCGGGTCGACGCCGTCCGCGAAAAGGCCGACGACGGATGCCGTCGCGATCAGGGCTCCCGCGCAGGAGAGCGCGGCGATCACGGTCGCCCGGCGGGGCGATGAGACGCGCTTCGCGGGCACGAAGGCGGCGAGCGCGAGCGTCAAGGCGCCGAGGACGGCGCCGCCGACTGAGGCCCACACGCTGAAGTTCCGCGCTCCCTCGGCCGGAACCGTGTGCGGGAGCGCCGAGAAGACGAGGCTCGTGGAGGCGATCAGGACGAGCGCGGACGCGAGCATCAGGTCGTCGAGGCGCTTGCGCTCGCGAAAACGGCCGTAGACGAGGTACGCGACGAGGAAGGAGATGAGCGCCGTCGCCGTCTCGAGTGCGATGTGGAGCTGCGGGCTCGAGTAGGCGAGCGTGAAGCCCGGGACGAGGCTCGCGGCTGCCGTCAGCGCGGCCGCGGCCCCGGCAAACGCCAACGTGAAGAGCCGAAAGCGCATTCCAAGGAGGAAATCGGCACTCCGAGCCCTTCCGCTTAGCGTTTACGAAGATCAACGCGAGCGCGGCCTGGAAAGTCCGATACTGAGAAGGACGAGACGACGGAGCCGGGGCAGGCTCAACGGCACTAGGGCGTGACCGAACTCCTCCTTACAGCCCCGGCTCCCTCGTTGTCTCTCGATTCACGATAACCGGCGTTATGTCAAGTCGAGATCGGCAGGCCCAGGTAGTCGGCCGCCTCGACGACGATCTCGTCCCCTAGCTCGAGCGGGTGGACGTCCTCCACGGCGAGAAGCTCCTCGGCGCGGTCGAAGAGCGTGACGTTCGGCCAGAGCGCCTCGATTGTCGACCACCAGCAAAGCCCGACGGCCTGCGGATGCCGCGCGTGGATCTCACCCGCGCCGGCCTGCGTCACGGAGCGGTGGGTCGTGGCCACCTGCGACGGCCGGAGCCCCTCCCCCGCGAGGACGGCCGGATCGTCGAGGTCGACGAGCTCGCCGCGCTCGTCGAAGTCGATCGCCGCAAGCGCGAGGGGCAGGCCACGGCGGACGAGATCGGGGGCCTCGAGCGACGTGCCGGCCAGCCGCTGCAGCTGCTCTGCGACCGCGGACACCGGTTCCAGCGAGACGTAGAGGCAGCCGTAGAGCTCCGGGTTGTCGTGGCGCCCGTTGCCCTGCAGCATCCGCGGAAACCAGAGCGGGCCTCCCCGTGCGCGTGGCGATGCGGCCCTGTCCCAGGCAACGCACCGAAAGAGGATCACGCGTAGGAGTCCGCTTGCTCCTGACGGATGGCCGCGAGCAGCTCCTCGGGCCGCCCCTGGCGGATGACGTCGATCGGACGCCGGTGGCGCAGGAGCGGATTGAGGCCGAAGAGCCACTTCTCTGCCGTCTCGGGCTCGTAGAGGCGCAGGAGCGAGGACATGACGAGCTCGAGCAGGTCGAGCCGCTCCGCGTTGTCCGCGTCGATTCCCTGCCCGCGTCGCCAGCGGCTCACCTGAGCCGGGCTGACGCCGAGCGCGGCGGCGAGTTTTCGCTGCGAATGGAAGTCCTTGCTCAGGGCCTCCACCTTGAGGGCAGTGGCAACGGGCATGCCCGGAGCGTAACGCAACAGAAAGTGTTGCGTCAACGGCTTTTCCTTCTTGCAGCCAACACGCACGTTCGACTAGCGTGCCGGGGTTCATGCTTCTGGAGCCTGTTGACCCGAACGAGAGATTCCGTAGCCGGCGTCGACAAGCCCGGAGGCGACGCGCGATACGAAGGACCGCCGCCCTTGCAGTCGTAGCGCTCGCCGCGGCCGGGACGACCCTCGGCGCGCGCTTCCTCACCGAGCGAGACGCGCACGTGGCCGGGGCGAGCGGCGGGCAGGCGCCGACGACACAGGCAGCGCCGACCCAGCCGAAGCCCGAGCCGCGGCCCTACCCGGACGAGATTCGCGGCGTGCACGTGACGATGGCGCTCGCCTCCGTCCCGGGGAAGATCGACGAGTATCTCTCGCTGACGAGGCACGGGCTGAACACGCTCGAGCTCGACGTGAAGGACGAGAACGGCGAGGTTGGGTTCCGAAAGCCGAAAGTCGCGCTCGCGCGGGAGGTCGGCGCGGCGAAGGACTACTACGACCCGGTCGAGGTGGCGCAGAAGGCGCATGCGGCCGGCGTCTACCTCATCGGGAGGATCGTCTGCTTCGAGGACCCGGCGCTGACCCGAAATGCGCCCCGCTACGCCATCAGGACGACCTCGGGGGGCGTCTGGACGACCGTTGCCGGACTCGGCTGGGCGAATCCCTACGACCAGCGCGTGTGGGACTACAACGTCCAGCTCGGAATGGCGGCGGCGAAGGCCGGCTTCGACGAGATCCAGTTCGACTACGTCCGCTTCCCCACCGACGGCGACCTGTCGGCCGCGGTCTTCCCCGGCAAGACGAAGGAATCCAAGACGGCCGTGATCACGAACTTCGCCAAGTACGCCGGCGAGCGGCTCAAGCCGCTCGGAGTGCGCGTCTCCGCGGACGTGTTCGGCCTGAGCGCGACCCGGAACATGGGCATCGGGCAGCGACCGAAAAAGCTCGGCGCCTATCTCGACACCATCTACCCGATGGTCTATCCCTCCCACTTCGGGCCCGGGGAATACAACCTGCCGGACCCGAACGCCCAGCCCGGCCGGACCGTCGGCCTCGCGCTCCGGGACTTCGACCGGCAGCTGACCGGCCTGGACACGCGGGTCGTCCCCTGGCTCCAGGACTTCTCGCTCGGGCGCACGTACACACTGGCGGACGTCCAGGACCAGGTCGAGGCCGCTCGCGACGCCGGCGCAGAGGGATTCCTGCTCTGGAACGCCGCCGGCCTCTACACGCGCGGCGCCCTCGCCGACCGCTAGGCCGAGCCCTCCCCCACCGTGCTCGCAGTCGTCCTCGCGCTGCTCTCCGCTGCGCTCTTCGGCGCCATGACCGTCGCGCTCCGGTACGGCTTTCGGGATGGACGGGCGCACGACGCCGAGCTCGGAGCCCTCGTCTGCACCTCCGTGGCCGCGGTCATCGCCGCCGTCGCGGCCGTCGTCGACCGGGAGGGTACGCAGCTCACGCTTCGCGACGCGGCGTTCTTCGCCCTCGCAGGGCTAATCGCTCCGGGCGCCTCGCAGCTCTTCTTCACGCGTGCGGTCCGCGACGCAGGCCCGTCGCGCACGTCCGTGGTCGTCGGGACCGCCCCGCTCTTCGCGGCTGCGATGGCGATCGCCTTCCTCGGCGAGCCGATCGAGCCGCCGCTCGTGATCGGCGCGCTCCTCGTCGTCGCCGCGGGGCTCGTGCTCGTCAGCGAGCCCACCAGGCCCGAGCACGTCCGCCTGAGCGGGATCGCGATCGCCTTTGCCGCCACCCTTCTCTTCACGAGCCGCGACAACCTCGTGCGCTGGTACTCCGGCGAGACCTCGAGCGGGTCGGTGAAGGGCGCGGCGGTGGCCATGGCGGCCGGCGCGCTCGGCACGCTTCTCTTCCTCGCCGCAGCGCGCGGGCGGCGACTCGGTGCGAACGTCCGCCGGATCGCATGGAAGCCGTTCGCGGTCGGCGGCGTCTTCTTCGGCCTTTCCTATGTCTGCCTCTTCGCCGCGTACTACCGGGCCCGCGTGACCGTGGTCTCCCCCCTGGTCGCGACGGAGTCCCTCTGGGGCGTGAGCCTCTCGGTCCTCCTCTTCAAGCGCACGGAGGTCGTCGGAGCGCGGCTCGCGGGCGCCGCGATCCTGGTCGTCGCCGGCGGCACCCTGATCTCCGTTTTCCGTTAGGCTAGCCGCCTTCCACAGACGTGCCCACAGGCCCGCTCGAAGGCAGTGGAAAATGTGGAAAAGTGAACTTTCCGCAAATTGCGGATTTTCGTTTTCCAGGGCGCTTGCATCGCACCCGGCGACGCCCTAGATTGCCGCTTGCACCGAGCAGGGAGCGCAAGTAGGTCGAAGCCCCACCGGGCGGCAGTACGCGGAAGCGGAAGGTCGGTCGGTGAGGTGGACGAAAGCGCCACTCACTCGGTGAATTTTTTGGTCCGGCCCGCCGGGTGGCTCGCAGGCTAGAGTTCCCGCCCGATGCATCTCCGCCTCCCAGCCTTCAGCCCTGGATTCACCGCCTTCGTCTGGGGCCTCGTCCTCGGGAGCTACATCGTCGTCGGGATGCTGGCGATCGGAATCTCCAAGGGCACCTCGCTCGTCACTGGGATCCTGGCCGGCTTTCTCATCTTTTTCTACGTCCGCCTGCGCGGCGCAGACCAGCTGAACCCTTAGAGCGCGGGGATCAGCGCCCGTGAAGGCTGCCGCTGCACGAGGGCGCGGCAGAGGAGCCCGGCCAGTTGGCCACCCAGCTCGTCCTCGAGGCGCGCGCGAGCCGTTCCGCCGTCGGCTCGGACCAACCGCTCGACCGCGGCGCAGTGCTCGAGGAGGCGGGGAGCTCCACGGGCATCGCCCGTGTGTCCCGGGGCGGCGTTCTCCATGCCGCCTGCATCGGTGCTCCGCGCCGATCCGGAAATCCCTGGCGCGAGTGAACAGTCTCCCCAAACGACGAGGGGCGCCCGCAGCGGGGCGCCCCTCTCGGCGGATGCGACCCCGCGCTACGGCGTGTCGCGCCTCTCGGGATCGCTGATCTCCACCCGCTCGGGCCGCGAGTCGGCGGCGGGAACCATCGTGCGGTCGTCGTCCGTCGTGGTCGCGGTCGTGCCTGCGGGAGCGACGCCCTCGCGATCGTCGTAGTCGTGGACGTCCTCGTCCGGAATGACCCGTTCTTCCTCGACCACGGCGCGCGTCCGCGGCCCGGTCGTGTCGAACGTGAACGCGAACACGATGCCGAGGCCCATGGCGAGGGCGGCCGGAAGGGTGCCGAGACCGTTCACGAAGCCGGCGATGCCGAGATCGGAGCTCCAGCCGGAGAGCCGCTCCTGCTGCCAGCCGCCGTCGGGCTGCGTGGCGAGGAGGATCCAGCCGACCACGATCGCGGCCGGGATGAAGGCGAGCAAGAAGACGCCGGGGCTCATGACCGGAAGGCCCCACTTCGTCCAGCCGCCGAAGAGCTGCGAGAGCCCGAGTGCGAGCCCTGCGGCTGCGACCAGCCCCATTGCAGCCCAGAAACCGTTCGCGTTCGTCAGGTCGAAAGTCTGCGCGAGCCAGATGAGAAAGCCGGCAACCGCGACCCCTACGAGCGTGAAGAGAGTGCGCACGAGCGGGGGGCTCCCCCACCCGCGCACGTCGGCCTCCTCACGGCGGACCTCCGTGGCGGCGACGTCTTCGTCGCTCCGTCTACGGAAAAGTGCCACTATCGTCACCTCGTCTCCGTCGGGTTCCAGGGAAGAATTCCCCGTGGAGCAACGTCTGTAACCGCGCTGCGGTTACGCGGCGAGGTCGCGGCGGCGCGCGTCGAAGCGCCCGGAGTCGAGCTCCGCGCGAAACGCCTCGAGCGTCCTCTCGCGGTCACCGGAGAAGATGTGCTCGACGACGTCCACCTTCCGGTCGTTGTAGAAGGGCACGTCGACGTGGCGGTGCGTGACGAGGTTGACCGACGTGCGGGAGCAGGAAGGACACTCGACGGCGAGGCCGATGCGGTCCTCCCCGGCTCCGAGCGCGCGAAAGGAGGAGGGAAACACGGGCCGCGGCCGCTCCTCCGGATAGCAGAAGAAGCTCCACGGCCACTTCCCCGCCCTGATCTGCGTTGCGGCGAGCTCGAGGAGGTCGGCGGCGGCGGACTCGAGCCTCGACGTCATCATGTTCACGAACGAGACGTCTCCGCCCGCGAGCGGCGCCCAATCGAGGTCGTCGTGCGCGACGAGGCCCTCGTGCTCGCCCCCGCAGTCGCACGAGAAGGTGATCTTGTAGACCGCGGGGTGGGCTGCGCCCGGTAGCCGGTCGATGACCCTGAAGGCGGAGAGCGGCAGGCGGACCTCGCCCCCGACGGGGCACGCGAAGGTGTAGCGCCCGGTCAGCCCGTCGTACATGTCGGAATTATGTATCGGCAGGTCCGACGGAAAACGTCAGATCACGTTCGGATCAGTACTTGATCAGCGAGCAGACGTCGTAGCCGTCCAGCTTCTCGCGCCCGTGCAGGAACTCGAGCTCGATCACGAATGCGAGGCCGACGACCTCTCCGCCGAGCTGCTCCACGAGGTCGACCTTCGCCTTCGCCGTCCCGCCCGTGGCGAGGAGGTCGTCGTGGATGAGGACGCGCGCGCCGCTCTCGATCGCGTCGGCATGGAGCTCGAGCGCGTCGAAGCCGTACTCGAGCGCGTACTTCGCGCTCACCGTCCGCCAGGGGAGCTTCCCCGGCTTGCGCGCGGCTACGAACCCGCACTCGAGCCGGTAGGCGAGCGCCGCCCCGAGGATGAACCCGCGGGCCTCGGCGCCCAGGATGAGATCCGGCTTCCGCGGCTCGGCGAACTCGGCGAGCTGCTCGACGGTCTCGTGCAGCGCCTCCCGGTCCGCGAGCAGCGGCATGATGTCCTTGAAGACGATTCCCCGCTTGGGGAAATCCGGGATGTCCCGGATCTTCGACTTGAGGTCGACCGGCACCTAGTGCCTCTCTATCGCACGAGGGAGCGGACCGCCCGCCAGAAGAGAAGCTGCGAGAGCTCCTGCGAGAGCGCCGCGAGCGTCTGGAGGTCTTCGAGGCCGGCCCGGTGGCGATCAGGATTGTGCGAGCGGAGCTTCGGCGCCACGATCTGCTCGAGCTTCGCGGCCTCCTGCTCGGCTCCGGTCTTGAACGGGCGCAGGTTCCGCGGCTCGATGCCGTAGCGCGCGAGCTGGAGGCACGCGGACACGACTTCCACGTCTCGCTCGGGATAGCGCCGCTCCCCGCCGTCCGCGGACGGATCGAGCAATCCGTAGTCCTCCAAATCGCGCACGAAGGCGGGGGTCGCGCCGGTCCGTTCGCAGAGCGTCTCGAAGTCGAGCTCCTGCTCGGGCTCGCCGAGGCCCGCGCGCGGCCGTGCCTTGCGACTCGGCGTCGCGAGCTCCTGACGGATGACGCGCAGCGGGAGAAACTCGTCGCGCTGCAGTCGCAGGATCGTCTCGAGCCGGTCGACGTCGTCCTCCGTGAAGAGCCGGTAGCCGCCCTGTGTGCGCCGCGGCGTGAGGAGGCCCTGGTCCTCCAGGTAGCGGATCTTCGAGATTGAGATCTCCGGGAACTCATCCTGGAGCCGCCGGCAGACCGCGCCGATCGTGAGGGGCCGCTCTCGCGGCCCGTCGGGCTCGACTCGGGAGACGACGGTCGCCATCAGTGCCCCTTCAGGTGAGGGCGTGTATCGGGAATACACGCGTGTCCGAGGACGTACGAGCCGTCGGCGATGATGGGTTCGATTGCGTGGAGGGGCATTCAGGACTCCAAGAACGTGAGGCGGTACTTGCCGATCTGCACCTCGTCGCCGTCTTCGAGCTTCGCGCTCTCGACCCTGCGCCGGTTGACGTAGGTGCCGTTCAGGCTCTCTTCGTCGTCGATGTAGTAGCCGTCCTCCCGGTGCACGAGCACCGCGTGCCGGCGGGAGACGGTCACGTCGTCGAGGAAGACCTCGTTCTCGGGCCCGCGGCCGATGCCGAGACGCTCGGACTCGACCGCGTAGGTTTCGCCCGAGCGGCCGCCGCCGGAGCGGACGACGAGCGCGGGGCCTTCGATGCGGAGGTCTGCGAGCGAGAGCGAGTCGTCCTCGGTCATCTCCTCCGGCGTGAACGTCATCGTCGTGTGCGACCCCGGCTCGTCGTGCGGGAGCAAGGCGCCGCATTTGGAGCAGTAATTCGCGGCCTCAGGATTCTGAAAGCCACACTCGGGGCAGTGGACGTAACTCACGGGGTCCTATTCGGCCGGCGGGGATGCCTTCGTAGCGAGGATCTCCGCGAGCGTGTCGACGTCGATGTCGTGGAGCGGGCTCTTGCCCTCCCCCACGTCTTTCTTCAGGCGCGCCTGCAGCTCCGCGCGGAGGATGTCGATCTTGCCGTGCAGGATGCGGCGGCGGTACGAGACCTCGCGCTCCTCGTCCATGAGGTCGCGAATCAGGTCGCGCAACTCCTGGTCGGACAGGGAATCGAGGTCAGGAAGGGCTTCCACGAGGCAACTCCGATCGGAGAGGAACGAGGGCCCATGAAGTATGGCAAGTGCCCGCCAATCCTTCAACCTGGACTTGAGGGTTATGCCACCTCGACCTCGTCGTCGGTGCCAGCGACGATCTCCTCGACGAGCTTCAGAAACTCCTCCTCGAGCGTTGCGGCGTCCTCGAGCGTTTTCCCTTCCGCGTAGACGTGCACGAGCGGCTCGTCCGGGTCGGGGAGCACCTGGGCCCAGCCGCGGTCGTCGAAGACCTTGATCCCGTCGAGGGTGTCCACCTTCTTCCCCTTCATGCGCTCGGTGAGGATGCGCATGACGGCGCCCTTGCGGGACCAGGGGCAGCGCACCTGGCGGTGGACGACGGTGGACTCCGGCAGGCCCGAGACGAGCTCGGAGAGCGGAAGGTCGACCGGAGCGAGAAGCTGGAGCAGGTTGCAGAGGCTCGCGACGCCGTCGTAGGCGGGGAGGAACTCCGGAAAGACGAAGCCGCCGCCCACCGAGCCCGCGAAGACGACGCCGTTGTCGGCGGACGCGCGCGTGAGCGCCGAGAGCGAGGCGGGCGTCCGGGTGACCTCGAGCTTCGATCCCCGCATGAGCGGTTCGGCGAGGCTCGTCACCGTGATCGGAAGCGCGAGCGTCCCGCTCTTCCCGTCCGACGCGAGCAGGCTGAGGAAGAGGAGAAGCTCCTGCTCGACCGGGACCTCGTGCGCCTGTTCGTCGACGAGGTACATCCGCTCCCCCGAGCGGTCGAAGACGACGCCGAAGTCGGCCCCGACCGCCGAGACCAGCCGTTTCGCATGGCCGAGCGCCTCGCGCACGCCGTCGGTCGACTCGACGGTGTGCTCGCCGCCGTATGGATGCGCAGCGATCATCTCGACGCCGAGCGGCCCGAGCACGACCGGGAGGATGATCGAGGCCGCCGAGTGCGCGTAGTCGACGACGATCCTGAATGCACGCGCCTTGACCCCCTCCACGTCGAGCGTTCGCAGGAGGTCGTCCGCGTAGGTCTCCCCCGCGCGCGTGGGCGTGTAGATCTGTCCCACCTCGTCGTACGCGGCCCGGCGGAACTCCTGCCGCTGGAAGTGCTTCTCGATCTCTTTCAGAAACTCGGGCGTCGCCTGGATCCCGGGCGGCTCGAAGAACTGGATCTGCATCATCTCGGGGTCGGCGCTGCTGGGACGCACGTGCACGCCCGCGCCGAGACCCTCGCTCTTCAGGAAATGGCGGTTGACGGCGGCGGGCATCACGTGGAGGTCGGCGACCTCGACGCCCGTGGACGTGATGCCGGAGACCACGGCGCGCTTCAGCAGCCGGCTGGCCGGGGCGCCGTCGCGGCTCGTCACCACCCTGACGCCGCGCTTCAAGGCCGTCCCGAGCGCGATCCCGACCCGAAGCGCCGTCTCCGGAGTCAGGTCGACGTTCACGAGGCCCGAGACCAAGTCCCGGCCGAAGAGCCGCGAGGCGAGCCTCGACTCCCAGATCAGGTTTCGATCGACGAGGGCGCCGGCCTCGACCTCCTTGAACGGGTAGATGCGAACGCCCGGCATGACGACGCTCTGCTCGCCGATCGTGCAGCTGTCCCCCACCGCGACGCCCTCGTGGAGCCGGGCGTGCGGCCTGATGTCGCACGACTTCCCGACGATCGCGCCCTCCACGAGCGCGCTGCGGCCAAGATAGGTCGACGAGTCGACGACAGAGCGAGTCGTGCGGGCGTGCTCGCGCAGCGTCACGCTCGGCGAGAGGACCGAGTACGAGCCGACCGAGGCCTGCGGCGCAATGCGGCAGTAGTTACCGATGAACGCCGGGCCTTCGACGGACTCGAGGTCGGCGAGCTCGACCCCCTCCCCTACCCAGACATTGCCGCGCAGCTTGATGCCGGCGACGTTCAGCGCGACGCGCTCGTCGAGGGCGTCGAAGTTCGCCTGGCGAAACTGGTCGAGGTTGCCGATGTCCTGCCAGTAGCCATCGGCGACGTAGCCGTAGAGGGGGCGCCCCATCTCGAGGAGGAGCGGGAAGAGCTCCTTCGAGAAGTCGAACGGCCGGTCCTCGGGCACGTGGCGCAACACCTCGGGGTCGAGGACGTAGATGCCGGTGTTGATCGTGTCCGTGAAGACCTGGCCCCATGACGGCTTCTCGAGGAAGCGCTCGATGCGGCCGTCCTCGTCGGTGACGACGATCCCGAACTCGAGCGGGTTGTCGACGCTCTTCAAGCCGATCGTGACGAACGCCTCCTTTGCCTGGTGGAAGCGGACGAGCGCGCCGAGATCGATGTCGCAGAGCGCGTCCCCGGAGATGACGAGAAAAGGCTCGTCGAGCGCGTCCTCGGCGAGCTTCACCGACCCGGCCGTGCCCATCGGGGTCTCCTCGACGGAATAGCGGATCGAGACGCCGTAGCCCTCGCCCCCGCCGAAGTAGCCCCGAATCGCCTGCGGCATGAATGCGAGCGTGACGACGATGTCGTCGAAGCCATGCGTTTTCAGGAGCTCGACGATGTGCTCCATGCACGGCTTGCCGACGATCGGGACCATCGGTTTCGGCTGATTCGAGGTGAGCGGGCGCAGGCGCGTGCCTTCGCCGCCCGCCATCACGACCGCCTTCACTTCCGCACCGCCTTCCAGACCGCCACGCCGTAGAGGATTCCCGCCAGCGACGCCAGCGCAACACCGCTCCAGAAAAGCCACAGGGGCCAATGCGTGCCGACGTCGGTGACGAGGATGAACGCAATCGAAGCGTAGAGGACCCAGGTCGCCGCCTTGCCGAGGAAGCTGACACTGAAGTCGTAGCCCCGCCGAAGCGCGAACGGCGTGCCGAGAACGAGGAGCCCGTCGCGGATGACGATGAGGGCGAGGGCCGGCCAGGGCAGCCGGTCGTAGGCGAAGAGCAGGATGACCGCGATGTCGATCATCAGCCGGTCGGCGAGCGGGTCGGCGAACTTCCCGAACTCGGACTCGACCTCCCAGCGGCGCGCTAGCCAGCCGTCCACCTGGTCCGTGACCCCGGCCACGCCGAAGACGATCCCGGCCGGCCAGCTCGCGCCTCCGCCTGCGTCCACAGCAAGGACGACGAAGACCGGGACGAGCACCAGGCGGAGGATGGTGAGCGCGTTCGGCAGCTGCGCGAGGGGCGCGGGCACGGCTCGTGTCGCCATGGTTGGGCAATGGTAGCCTCGCGCGGATGTCCGACCGGCACCCGCTGCCCGGATTCGTCACGGCGCACAGCCATGCGTTCCAGCGCGCGCTCCGGGGTCGCGCACAGGGAGACGACTTCTGGACGTGGCGCGAGGCGATGCTCGAGGTGGCCGAGGGGCTGACCCCTGAGGGGGTGCGTTCGGCCTACGAGGCGACCTACCGGGAGATGCACGCGGCCGGCTACACGGCCGTGGGCGAGTTCCACTACGTCGGCCTTCCCGAGGCCAGGGCGGCCGTCGAAGCGGCTGCCGCTGCGGGGATCGACCTCGTCCTCCTTCTCTCCGCCTACGCGCGTGGCGGTCTCGAACGCTTCAGGCAGCCCTCGGTCGCCGCCTACCTCGAGCAGGTCGAGGCGCTGCGCGCAGCCGGTGCGCGCGTCGGCGTCGCTCCACACTCCGTCCGGGCCTGCCCGGCCGACTGGCTCGAGGAGATCGGAGCCTACGCGGAGCGCGAGGGTCTCGTGCTCCACGTCCACGCAGACGAGCAACCGAGGGAGATCGAGGAGTGCCTGAGAGAGCACGGAGTGAGGCCGATCGAGCTCCTCGCGCGGACCGGCTGCCTCGGCCCGCGTACGACGATCGTCCACGGAACCCATGCGGACGAGAACGAGCTCTCGCTCCTGGCCGAGTCGGGCGCCGGCATCTGCGTCTGCCCGCTCACGGAGGCGAACCTCGGCGACGGCTTCCTCCCGGTGGCCCGTGTCCGCGAGCGCGGGATCCCGCTCTGTATCGGGTCGGACGCGAACGTGCGGCTCGACCCGCTCGAGGAGCTGCGCGAGCTGGAGGGCATCGCGCGGCGACAGGAGCTCCTGCGCAATGTCATCTCCGTGTCGGACCTCCTCGCGATCGGCTCGGGCGATGGCGCGAAAGCGATCGGTCTCGAGGAGTGGCCCGGGATCGAGGCCGACCTCGGCCACCCCTCTCTGGCCGGCGTCGAAGGGGACGAGGTCGAGGCCGCGCTCGTCTTCGGATGCGGCGCGGACGTCCTCGTCGCCTAGGCGGGGTTCGGGCAGTGGCCGACGGCGAGCACGTCTCCGGCGCCGACCCGAATGCCGTCGTACTGCGTCAGGGAGAGCAGCACCATCTCCTCGCACTCCCCGCCGCCGCACTCGCAGACGAACTCGAGGCCGTCGGATCTGGGTGAATCGCCCACTTCTCTGATGCGGTCGTTCACCTCGCGCAGGAGCTCGCTCCGCACCGGCTCCCCCGGACCGCCGCGCCCATTCCTACCGGATATTCGTTCGTGGGGGCTTTGCTCCGTCATCTGGTACTGTGAGAAAACGGAACGAACGACAAAAAAGATACGTCATTTATGTCGTCTATGTCAACCGGCCATCCGGACAAGCCGTGGCGCTTCGTCACGAACCACACGCAGGTGCTGCTCTGCATCGCGCGTGATCCAGATGTCCGGCTCAGATCGATCGCCGATGCGGTCGGCATCACCGAGCGCGCCGCGCAGCGCATCGTCCGGGACCTGATCGAGAGCGGATTCGTACGGCGCAAGCGCGTGGGCCGGCGCAACCGTTACGTGATCAACCGCGACGCGAACATGCGGCATCGGGCCCAGCAGGATCACCAGATCGGCGAGCTGCTCGACCTCCTGGAGCTGGAAGAGGACTAGGCCGGCTTCGGGAGCGGCTCGATGGCCGCCAAAGCCCGCTGAATCTCGTCCTCGGGCAGCGCCACGTCTTCGAGGCGGCCGGCCAAGTAGTCGTCGTACGCGGCCATGTCGAAGTGGCCGTGGCCCGAGAGGTTGAAGAGGATCGTCCGTTCGACGCCCTCCTCGTCCGCCGCGAGCGCACTCAGGACGGTTCCGTGGATCGCGTGCGCAGACTCCGGCGCCGGGATGATCCCCTCGCTACCGGCAAAGGTGACCGCGGAGGCGAAGACGTCGTTCTGCGCATAAGCCTCGGCACATACGAGGTCGTCGAGGACGAGCTGGGAGACGAGCGGCGCCACGCCGTGGTAGCGCAGCCCACCCGCATGGATCCCGGCGGGGACGAAGTCGTGGCCGAGCGTGTGCATGGGAACGAGCGGCGTGAGCTTCCCCGTGTCCCCGAAGTCGTACGCGAAGGGCCCGCGTGTGAGCGTCGGGCACGCCGCAGGCTCGCAGGCCAGCACGTCGATCTTCCTGCCGCCGATCTTCTCCCGGATGAACGGAAACGCGAGCCCGGCGAAGTTCGAGCCCCCGCCGACACAGCCGATCACAACATCGGGGAACGCGCCCGCAAGCTCCATCTGGGCCAGCGCCTCCTGGCCGATCACGGTCTGGTGCAGGAGAACGTGGTTGAGCACACTTCCGAGCGCGTAGGCCGTGTCCTCCCGCCCCGCCGCGTCCTCGACCGCTTCCGAGATGGCGATGCCCAGGCTCCCTGGCGAATCGGGGTCCGCCTCGAGAATCGCGCGGCCCGCCTGGGTAACCTCCGACGGGCTCGCGACGACGCTCGCTCCCCAGGTCTCCATCATCGAGCGCCGGTAGGGCTTCTGGTGGTACGAGACCTTGACCATGTAGACCTTGCACTCGAGTCCCAGGAGCCTGCAGGCGAGCGCCAGGGCGCTCCCCCACTGGCCCGCCCCGGTCTCGGTGGCCAGGCGCTCGCGGCCTTCCTGCTTCGAGTAGTACGCCTGCGCGACCGCGGTGTTCGGCTTGTGGCTCCCCGCCGGTGAGACACCCTCGTACTTGTAGAAGATTTGCGACCTCGTCCCGAGCGCCTGCTCGAGCCGGTGGGCGCGGAAAAGCGGAGTCGGGCGCCAGAGGCGGAGGATCTCCCGCACCGGCTCCGGGATCGGGATCTCGGGCGCGTCGGAAACCTCCTGGAGGATGAGCTCCATCGGGAAGAGCGGAGCGAGGTCGTCGGGGCCGACCGACTGGCCCGTTCCGGGGTGCAAAACCGGCTGCGGCCGGTTCGGCATGTCGGCCGCGATGTTGTACCAGCGGCCGGGGAGCGCGGACTCGGGCAGGAGCACCTTGGTGTCGGTCATAGTGGGCGAGGATAGCCCCGGTTGACACCTGCCGGAGGGCCGCTATCCGTCCGCAAGCTCCTGCGAGCGCTTCATCGCCGCCTGGATGGCGTTCAGAAACGCCGCCCGGACGCCGGCCTGCTCGAGCTCCCGGATCGCGGCGATGGTCGTGCCGCCCGGCGACGTGACCATCTCGCGGAGCTCGACCGGGTGCATGTGCTCGTCGCGGAGGAGCTTCGCCGTCCCGAGCATCGTCTGGACGACGAGATCGGTCGCGATCTCGCGCGAGAGACCGAGGAGGATCCCCGCCTCGATCATCGACTCCGCGAGGAGCGCAAAATACGCGGGCCCGGAGCCCGAGACCGCCGTGATCGCGTCCATGTAGCTCTCGTCCACCCGCACGGAGCGGCCGACGGAGCCGAGCACATCCTCGGCCGTTTTCAGATGCTCCTCGGTCGCGTGCGCGCCCGCCGCGATGCCCGCCATGCCCTCGTGCACCGTCACAGGCGTGTTCGGCATCGCGCGGACCACAGGCACGCCGTCGCCGAGGCGGCTCTCGATGAACGCCGCCGGGATCGCTGCGGCGATCGTGAGCACGGTCTGCTCCTTCGTGAGCGTGCTCCCGACGTCTGCCAGGAGCGACTCGATGTCCTGCGGCTTCACGGCGATGACGACGATGCCCGCGCCCGCGGCGGCATCGACGTTCGAGAGCGTCGTCTCGATGCCGTGCCGCTCGGCGAGCTCGGCGAGCCGCTCCTCGTGGCGCACGGTCGCCACGATCTCGGACGGCTTGCGCCAGCCCGAGGACAGGAGGCCCGAGATGAGAGCCTCGCCGGCCTTTCCCGCTCCGAGAACGGCAATCTTCCGGCTCGCCATGGGTGAACGCTACCCCAGCTGATGGTCGAGGTTCACGGCCGCGCTGATCAGCGCGAGATGGGTGAAGGCCTGCGGGAAGTTCCCGAGCTGCTCCCCGGTGGGGCCGATCTCCTCCGAGAAGAGCCCGAGATGGTTCGCGTACGTGAGCATCTTCTCGAAAGCGAGCCGCGCCTCCTGGAGCCGTCCCGCGCGCGCGAGCGCCTCGACATACCAGAACGAGCAGATCGAGAACGTGCCCTCCTCCCCGTCGATCCCGTCTGGCGCAGCACGCGCGTTGTAGCGGTAGACGAGGCTGTCGGAGACGAGCTCCTTCGTGATCGCATCGAGGGTCGAGAGCCAGCGCGGATCGGTCGGCGCGATGAACTTCACGAGCGGCATGAGGAGGAGCGACGCGTCGAGGACGTCGGTGTCGTAGTGCTGGACGAATGCCTGGCGCTTCTCGTTCCAGCCCCTGCTCATGATCTGGTGGTAGATGGCATCCCGAGCCGCGCGCCAGGTGTCGAGGTCGGCCGGGAGGCCGCGGTAGCTGGCGATTCGGATCGCGCGTTCGAGCGCTACCCAGCACATCAGGCGCGAGTACGTGAAGTCGTGCCGGCCGCCTCTCACCTCCCAGATCCCCTCGTCCGGCTGATCCCAGTTCTCGCAGAGCCAGTCGGTCACCGCCGAGAGCTCCACCCACCCGTCGTGCGCGATCGGGCGGCCGTACTTGTTGAAGAGGTAGACGGAGTCCATCAGCTCGCCGTAGATGTCGAGCTGGAGCTGGCCGTAGGCGCCGTTCCCGATCCGCACCGGCTTCGAGCCACGGTAGCCCTCGAAGTGGTCGAGGGTCTCCTCGGTGAGATCGGTCCGCCCATCGATCCCGTACATGATCTGGAGCGGGCCCGACACCGCATCGGTGTGGGCGACCACCCGGTCGCGGAGCCAGCCGGTGAAGGCCTCCGCCTCGTCGGTGAACCCGAGGCGAAGAAGCGCGTAGAGCGAGAACGCCGCGTCCCGGATCCACGTGTAGCGGTAGTCCCAGTTGCGGCCGCCTCCGATCACCTCGGGCAGGCTCGTCGTCGGCGCGGCGACGATCGCCCCGCTCGGGCGATAGGTCAGGAGCTTCAGTGTGAGCGCCGAACGGTTGACCACCTCGCGCCAGCGGCCCTTGTACTGGGAGCGGGACACCCAATTCCGCCAGAAGGCGATCGTCTCCTCGTAGACGGCGCGCGTCTCCGCCTCCGAGTACTCGCGCGGCACATAGTCGGGCTCGACCCGCTCGAGCACGAACGTGACCGAGGAGCCCGCCCGCACGGTGAACTCGCAGTGGATGCCGGTCTCGTCGCAGGCCACGGGCGTCGTCGCCTGGAGCGCGAGGCAGAGGCTCGGTGAGCGGAACACGACGCCGTGCTCGTACTGCTCGATCTCGTGCTTGTCGCGCCCGTAGTTGAAGCGCGGCTGCATCTCGACCCGGAAGCGCATCTCGCCGCGGACGCCCTCGACGCGGCGGATCAGCCGATGGCGATGGATGTCCTCCTTCGACTCCGCAATCGGCATGAAGCCCTGGATCTCCCCCACGCCTTCCTCGCTGAGGAAGCGTGTGATGAGGACGTTCGTGTCCGGGAAGTAGAGCTGCTTCGGCGTCCAGTCCTCCGCCACGGGCGCGATGACGTAGTGACCGCCGTTCTCCTTGTCGAGAATCGAGGCGAAGACGCTGGGCGAGTCGAACGACGGGCAGCAGTACCAGTCGATCGCTCCGTCGGTGCCGGCCAGCGCGACCGTGTGCAGGTCGCCCATGATCCCGTGCTCGGCGATCGGGAGGTATTCGGGCATCCCCTATTCAGCGCTGCAGCGATGCCGCACGTCAAGTGGGAAGCTCAGCCGCCGTGTGCGATGAGCGGCAGAGCGGCCATCACGATCGCGGTCGCGAAGGCCGCGAGGCCCACTGCAAGGAAGCGAACGCTCATTCCTTGCAAAGGAAAGGCCGAAACCGGCGGCAGGCCTCCCCCCCAAAAGGGGGTTTTCCATGCCTGGGCCGGTTCGATACTGAGTTCATGGGGCTTAGTGAGGGGCTTCGACATTCACTGGAGTCGTATCTGAAGAAGAGTGCCGCAGAGCTCGACGAGCGCGGCGCCGAGATCACCTTCCGCGAGAACGAGGTCGAGTTCGAGATCAAGCGGCTCGAAACGCTGGAGAACGAGCTCATCGAGCGGTCCGCCCGCGTCGACGAGCTGCGGCCGCGCCAGGAGCAGGCCGACGAGGCTCTTCGTCGTACCCTCGGAGCTGTCGAGGAGCACGCCCTGGCCCTGGCCGAGAAGGCCGGCGAGCTCCGAGAGCGCACGACCAAGATCGTCGAGGCCGAGGCCGAGCTCACAGAGCGCGAGCGGCTTGCCGCCTACCGCCGCGACCGGCTCCGCTCCGAGCAGAAGCTCCTCGCCGAGCGGGAGCGGGAGATCGTCGAAGCCGAGGGAGACCTCCTCAGCGCAGAAACAGCCGCGCAGGCCACTCGCTGGATCGAGCACCGCGAGAAGCGCCTGAACGACAACGAGACGCTCATCCAGGAGCGGATCGATGACGTCGGGAGGCGCGAGAAGGAGCTCGAGGGCCGCGAGGTGCGCATCAACGTCGACCTTCAGGTACGGCAGGACGAGCTCGACCGCCGCGAGCGAGAGCTGGCGGAGCTCGAGGAAAAGCTCGCCCGCAAGGAGCGCGAGCTGCGCGTCTACGTCTCGCAGATCCAGGGCGGCCTCCCCGTGCCGACGCTCGTCCGTCCAGAGGCCTAGCCGTGCCTCGCCAGCGTGCCGGCAAAAGGAAGGAGGCCGGCGCTCGGTAGAAGACCTTCGGCGAGCACCGGCCTCCGTCCTGGGGAGAGGTGGGCTGCGGACCCACGACCGGGAAAGGCGGCTCTTGTGACCGCCGCGCCGGAACCTAGAGCATCTGTCCTAGGACAGACCAGAGGTGGTTTCCGGAAATTCCGCAAAAAAGACGCCAAACTTCCACAAAGCTCACAGGCGTCCACAGGGGTGTGGAAAATCTCGAGGGAAGAAACGGGGCCGTGCGTCCGTCTCGAGAGCATGCTCAAGCTCGCACTGGCGTTCCTCTTTCTCGTCGCCATCGTCGGCGCGACCGCGGATCTTGCGCGCGGCCGCAGGCCGGTTCTCTTCGCCTAGAAGGGACCGCTGCGGCTCTGAGGGCTCGGGACCGTATGCGACTCGCGCGAGCGCTGTGAGTTCATCTCCGCCTGTCGCAGCTCCTCGGCGGCTCGCACCTTGCTCTCGGCGTCTTCGCGGAGCTCCTCGTCGGTCCGCTTCTCGCGGCGAAACCACTTCGCGATGTTCATGGAACGAAGGATACGTGAGAGCATGGTCGGGCTCCCATGGCCGACCAGCCGCAGATCAGTGCGGGCGCGTATTTGCGCCTCGTCGCCCTCGGCGCCGTGGTGGGCATTCCGGCTGCGCTGGCGGCAGCGGTCTTCCTCGCGCTCGTCCACGACCTCGAGCACTGGCTCTGGCACGACCTTCCTGACGCGCTGGGCCACTCCGGCCCGCCCTGGTATCTGGTCATCGGGCTACCGGCGGTCGGCGGCGTGATCGTCGCAATCGTCCGGCTGCTTCTGCCCGGGGATGGAGGCCACCGCCCGATCGAGGGGCTCGCGATGGGAGCCATGCCGCTGGCCTTCGGCCCGGGCATCGCCCTCGCGGGCCTCGGCACGCTGTCGTTCGGCGCCGTTCTCGGCCCTGAAGCGCCGCTCATTGCGCTCGGATCCATCGTCGGGACGTCGATGACCCTCTTCTACCGAGCAAACCAGCGCGAGCAGACGGTGCTTGCGACGGCCGGGTCGTTCTCCGCGATCTCCGCGCTCTTCGGCGGCCCGCTCGTCGGGGGGATGCTGATGGTGGAGGGCGGACTGGCCATGGGCACGGCTCTCCTGCCCGTGATCCTGCCGGGGTTCGTCGCCTCCGCGGTCGGCTACCTCATCTTCATCGGGTTCGGCGACTGGGGCGGGCTCGAGGCGCAGGGCCTTGTGGTCCCCAACCTGCCCCCATACAACGGGACGCACATTGCCGATCTGCTCGTCGCCGTCGCGGTGGGGATCCTCGGCGCTCTGGTCGTCGTCGCGGCACGCCGACTCGCCGGGCCCCTCGACGCCCGCGCGCGCCGGCGAGCGGAGATTCCTATCGTCCTCGTCGGCGGAGGGCTCGCGGTCGGCCTGCTCGCCCAGACCGCCGACTGGCTCGGTGCGAATTCGCAGGACGTGCTGTTCTCGGGCCAGGCAGCTGTTCCCGATCTCGTGGCGTCGGACTCGACGAAGATCGTCCTTATCCTCCTCGTCGCCAAGGCGATCGCGTACGCCGTGAGCCTCGGGTGCGGCTTCCGCGGCGGCCCCGTCTTCCCCGCCATCTTCCTGGGGATCGCGTTGGCGACGTTCGCGAGCCTGTGGTTCGACGTCTCCCCCACCCTCGCGGTCGCCGTGGGCACAGCGGCGGGAACGGCGGCCGTCACCCGGCTCCTCGTCACGTCGTCCCTCTTCGCCGCGCTACTCGTGGGACCGCAGGGGACGGACGCCGTGCCGGCTGCCGTGCTCGCAGCCTGCGCGGCCTGGCTCGTGATTCAGGCGGTCGACCGCCGCAAGGCGGCATCGGTGACCGTCGACGTCGTCAGCTGAGCCGGCGCTCGAGAGCGGCGATCGAGCTTCGGATCTCGCCGAGCGTGTCGATGAGACGCTGAAGGTCCTGTATCTCCTGCGCGCGCTCCTCTTCGTGCCGCTTGTCCTGCGACCGCTGGATGACCGCGCTCGTCACCCCCGCTGTGAGGAACGAGATGAACGAGACCCCGAGCACCATCTCGATCCCGCCGATGACCTTCCCCGTGGCACCGGCCGGGACGACGTCACCGTAGCCGACGGTGGTCACGGTCTGGAGCGCCCACCAGACGGCGAGGCCGAAGGAGGGGAAGCTGTCCTCGTCGAGGAAGCGAATGGCGACAGCTCCCGCGAAGGCGAGCCCGACGAACGTCGTTGCCAGGGCAAGCGTGATCGAGCGCGCGTTGGCGATCTTCCTGATGCGGCGCTCGATGAGCGCCGGGCTTTCGGTGCGGTGTTTGGGCGAGCCTTCGGCCATCCGGCAGGGAATTCGACGCGCAGGCTCGGTCCCCTGGCCCGGAGGACGACCCCCGGTCGCTTAGGGTTCGATCGTCGATTCGGAGGAGGAATCCATGCTCGAGCCACTCACCGGCCTACCCGAGGGCGTCGTCGGCATGAAGGCAAGCGGCACTGTCACCGCGGACGACTACCGCGAGGTCCTGATACCCGCTCTCGACACGGCAGCGGAGAGCGGGCGCATCCGACTGCTCTACGAGCTGGGCTGCGACTACGAGGGCTTCGCGGCCGGCGGGGTCTGGCAGGACTTGCGCCTCGGCGCGACGCACTTCAACGCCTTCGAGCGGGTCGCGGTCGTGACCGACAAGGAGTGGATCCACGACGGCGCCCGCCTCTTCAGCGCGCTCATGCCCGGCGAGTTGCGCGTCTTCGGGGCCGGTGATCGGGACGAGGCGGCGCGCTGGGCGGCGGGGCAATCGTAGCCGAGTCGGGTGACTCTGGCCCTGGCGAAAAGCCCCGTCCCGGCGGGGCTTTTCCTCTGATCGGGGCGCCGAGATTTGAACTCGGGACCTCTAGTCCCCCAGACTAGCGCGCTAACCAGGCTGCGCCACGCCCCGTGCCCGGCAACGATAGCGGATGGCCCACGTATCCTCGTGAGCACGGACGCGTCGCCCCACCCCACTCCAGACCTCGACGACCCCGGGGCCGTTTCGACGCTTGGAACGCTCCTCGTGGCGGCGGGGTACACGGCCGACGGCCTCAAGGAGCGGCTCGGCCTCGACGGGGACATCCACGCTCGCACCACCGACATCCCGGTCCAGCTTCAGCGCATACCCGAAGGGAAGCCGCTCGAGACGCTGATCAGGCTCTTCTTCCTCGGCGACCGCGTGTCGTGGCAAGACGCCGCGGCGGCGCTTCCGGGGCTCGATCCGGACCGGCTCGTGGCGACAGGAGTCCTCATAGCCCCGGGCGACGACGTGCAGGCGACCGTGCGCATCGTTCCGCACAAGGACGTCCTCGTCGCCTACGAGCCCGACGGCGGGCCGCCGGAAGGTTCGCACCTCCTCGCGAACATGACCGTTCGCATGCACTTCGTCTCCGCGCTCCAGGCCGAAGCCGCGACGGGCATGCACGCGCTTCTCGCCGCACGGCACACGGACCGTGCGGTCGCGGTCGAGGCGGACGCGCGGGGGCTGACCCTGATTCGCGTCGGCGCCCTGCTGAACGCGCTCGACAATCTCGAAGTGGTCGAGGGAGAGAATCTCGACCCGATCGCGGGCCACTCGTACGGGCTCATCGTGGCCAACCCCCCACGCGTCCTCTCGCCGGAGGAGGACGAGCGCGCCGACACCCGGTGTCGCGAGCTCGTGAAGGCGATCGCCTCGCACCTGAGCGAAGGCGGTTTCGCCCACGTGCTCGTCACGTGGGTGCTCGGCACGGGCGAGGACTGGTGGTCGCCGCTCGAGCAATGGGTTGCCGGGACCGGGTGCGACGCAATCCTCCTGCTCGAGCGCGAGGACGATCCGGCTGGATACGCCGCGGCGCACGCAGACTCGAGCTCACTCGCCCGCTGGACCGGCTTTCTCCGCGATCTCGCCGCCGACAGGGTCGCCTCGGGGGCGATCGTCCTGCGGCGGCGCTCGCGCGGGACGAACTGGGCACGGCACGAGGTCATTCCGGAGACCGAGATCGGCCCCGCCGGAGACCAGATCGTGCGCACCTTCGTGAACCAAGACCTCCTCACCTCGCTGCCGACCGACGATCAGCTTCTCGACGAGGTTCTCGCCGTAGTCGAGCCGCAACGCGTCGAGCAGATCTGGCGCCACAAGGACGAGGGCCTCGAGCTCGAGAGCGCCCGCGTCCGCCTCGAGTGGGGCTTCGGCTTCAGCGTCGGCGTCGACATGTACACGATCGAGCTTCTCGCCCGCGTCGACGGGCGCAGACGGCTGCGCGACCTGTTCGCCGAGATCGCCCGCGAGTCCCAGCTCGAGGAGGACTCGGTCGCGCGCGCGGGGCTCCCGGCCGTGCGCCGGCTTCTCGAGCTCGGCTTCTTGGCGCGCGCCTCCTAGGCGCTTTGGAGCGGCGTCAGGCGGGCGGAGCCGGGCTTTGCCCGGCTAAACCCCGCCGCCCGGAGCGTCTAGGCGTTCAGGCGCTTGTACAGGCGGTCGACGAGCTCGGGCATGCGCTCGAGCCGGTCGGTGATCACGCGGATGCGGTACTCACGGAAGTGCTCCGGCTCGACGCGGAGAGCCTTCGCAAGCGTGGCGATCACGTCGTTGGACGGGACGGGCCGGTTCCCGTGCACGAGGTGGTTCAGGTACCCGGCGGAGAGGCCGGTCTTCTCGGCCAGCCCGCGGTAGGTCGTCGCGCGCTCCGCCATCAGGGCCTGGATCGTCTCGCCGAAGGGCTCTTCGCTGAACCGCCGCTTACGCGCCATCGAGCAATCCTCCCACACGAGCGGGAATTTCCGCGACTGGCACGCGCTCCTCCGCTCGGCCGTCGCGGACGAGAAGATCGACCTGCCCGTCTTCGAGGGTCTTCTTGCCGACGGTGAGGCGGACCGGGCAGCCGATCAGGTCGGCGTCGGCGAACTTCTCGCCTGGGCGCTCGTCGCGGTCGTCGAGAAGAACGGAGCGTCCCGCATTCTCGAGGGCGATGACGATCTCGTCGGCGGTATCCATCGCCTCCGCCCCGGCGGCGCCGATGGCGACGACGTGGACGTCGTACGGGGCGGTCGAGGCGGGCCAGGAGATCCCGTACTCGTCGTTGTGCTGCTCGACGATCGCGGCCATGACCCGGCCGGGCCCGATCCCGTAGCTGCCGCCGAGCAGCGGCTTCTCCTGGCCGTCCTCGTCGAGAAACGTCGCACCGAGCGGCTCGGAGTAGAAGCTCCCGAAATTGAAGATGTGGCCGACCTCGATCGCGGTCTCGAAGATGAGCGCTCCTCCGCACAGCCGGCAGCAGTCGCCTTCGCGCGGCTCGCGCAGATCTGCGAAGCGCGGGTGGTAGTCGCGGCCCGCTTCGATACCGCGCAAGTGCCGGCCATCGTAGTTTGCGCCGGCGACGAACTGTCCCTCGCGCAGGGTCTCGTCCGCGATCACCTCGCCCGAGAAGCCGACCGGTCCGAGCGAGCCGCCGCCCGCGCCGAACGCGGTCCTGATCTCGTCCTCCGTCGCCGGGCGCGATGAGCCGGGCAGCGCGTCGTAGAGCTTCGTCTCACTCAGGCGGTCGTCACCGCGGACGAGCGCAAGCACGACGCTGCCGTCCGGCTTGACGACCGGGATCGCCTTCGAGGTCGCCGAGGGGTCGATCCCGAGGAGCTCGGCCAGCCCCTCGATCGTCGTCACCCCGGGCGTCTCGACCTCCTCGGGCGCATCGATCGGCTCGGGCAAGACCGCTGCGCCCGGAACCGCCTCCGCCACCTCCAGGTCGCCTGCGTAGTCCCCGTTCTCGCAGCGAACGAGCGTGTTCTCGCCCGAGCCGGACGGCGCCAGGAAGTCGATGCTGAACTTGCCGCCCATGATCCCGCTCTCGGCCTGGACATCGTAGGTCTCCAGGTCGCAACGGTCGAAAATGCGCCTGTACGCCTCGCGGTTCGCCTCGAAGCTCGCGCGCACGCCCTCCTCGTCCCGGTCGAAGGAGTAGGCGTCTTTCATGATGAACTCGCGCACCCGCAGGAGGCCGCCGCGCGGACGAGGCTCGTCGCGATCCTTCGTCTGAAAGTGGTACCAGAGCTGTGGCAGTTCCCGGTAGCTACGGATCTCGCGGGCATGGAAGGTGACGGTCTCCTCGTGCGTCAGCGGGAGGATGAAGTCCCGCCCGCTCCGATCCTTGAGGCGGAAGATCTCCGGGATCGCGATGCGGCCCGTCATCTCCCAGAGCTCGGCAGGAGTGAGGACGGGCATCAACATCTCCTGGCCGCCGATCGCGTCCATCTCTTCGCGGATGATCTGCTCGACCTTGCGGTGGACGCGCCAGCCGAGCGGCGTGAAGGACCAGAGCCCCGCCGAGACCTGGCGGATGAAGCCGCCGCGGACGAGCAGCTTGTGGCTCGCCGCTTCGGCATCGCCCGGATCCTCCCGGAGCGTCGGGATGAAGAGTTGGGAGGCTCGCATCAGAGGCTCTGCCGGCGATGTCGCCACGCCTCTGGCGCGCGAAAATCGAGCCAGCCAAGCAGGCAGGGAGGTTGCGTGCTGGTGGCACGCGGCCGACCGACGACGCGGGATGGCGATGATTTGCAACCGCTCAGAGGCTTGGTGGACATTGCTGGCAGGGCCACGGTTTGCCCTAGGAGGGGCGCTGGGCCGCTTCGGCCATGAGGAGTGCGGCGGGCTTGGCGAGCCTGAGCCGCTTCGGACGCTCCATGCCGCCGGCGATCCACGCGTCGATCTCGTGGAAGAGCTCGTCGACGAGGATGTCGGAGGAGACCTTCTTCAGCACGCTCCCGTGGGCGTAGATGAAGCCGGTGTCGCGGCCGCCCGCGATCCCGAAGTCGGCATCCCCGGCCTCCCCCGGCCCGTTCACGGCGCAGCCCATGACGGCGACCTCGAAGGCCTGCGGATAGCTCTTCAGGCGCTCCTCCACGGCCTCGGCGAGGTTCCAGACGCCGACGTTGTCGCGGCCGCAGGACGGGCAGGCGATCATCACGGGTCCGCGCTCGCGGAGGCCGAGCGCTTTCAGGATCTCCCAGGCGACCTTGACCTCTTCGACGGGATCGGCGGTCAGGGAGATGCGAATGGTGTCGCCGATGCCGTCCATGAGGAGCGAGCCGACGCCGATCGCGCTCTTGATCGACCCGGTGGCGATGGGACCGGCCTCCGTCACTCCCAGGTGGAGGGGATAGGGGACGCGCTCGGAGAGCATCCGGTAGGCGCGGATCATCGTCGGCACCGAGCTCGACTTGACCGAGATCTTGAAGTCGTAGTAGTCCATGGACTCGAGCAGGCGCACCTGTTCGAGCGCCTCCTCGACGAGAGCCTCGGCGGTGTCTCGCTGCGCCAGCTCGACGAGGTGCTTGGGCAGCGAGCCCGAGTTCGCGCCGATGCGCATCGGGATCCCCTTCGCCTTGGCTGCCTCGACAACGCTTGCGACCTTGTCGGGCCCGCCGATGTTCCCCGGGTTGATCCGTACAGCGGCGACACCGGCGTCGATCGCCTTGAGGGCGAGCGAGGCGTTGAAATGGATGTCGGCGATCAGCGGGACCGGGCTCAGGTAGACGAGCTTCGCGAGCGCGTCCGCGTCCTCTGACTTCGGCACGGCGAGACGCACGATCTCGCAGCCGGCGGAAGCGAGGTCGGCGATCTGCGCCATCGTGGCCTCGACGTCGTACGTCTTCGTCAGGGTCATCGACTGCACGACGACCGGCGCGCCGCCGCCGATCGCGACGCCGCCGACATGGATCTGGCGTTCGCTCGCCATCGGGGAAAGTCTAACGGCCTTCCTAGCCGCCTCTGATGCGATTCACGTCGTTCGTGAGGCCGATGAAGAAGAGGAAGAGGACGAGGAGGATGCCGATCGCAGATGCGCGTTCGTACGCGGCGCGGGGAATCGCGCGGCCGCGGACTCCCTCCGCGAGCGAAAAGGCGATGTGCCCGCCGTCGAGCGGCAGGAGCGGCAGCAGGTTGAGCAGCGCGAGCGAGAGCGAGATGAGCGCGAGGATGCCGAGGTACTCCCGGAAGCCGGCCTCGAGGGTCTCGCTCGAGGCCTGGACGATGCCGACCGGGCTCGCGACGTCCTTTCTCCCCTCGCCGGTGACGATCCGCCCCAGTGAGGCGCCGATCGCGCTCGTCGCCTCCCAGGTCCTCTCGCCCGCGAGTCTGAGCGCCTCCCACGGGCCGTAGCTCTCGTAGATGACGCCGAGCGTGAACCCGAGCCGATACGCGCCTTCGATCAGGCGCGGACGCGCCTGCACGATGAGCTCCTTGCCGCCGCGCTCGACGGTGAGACTGACGGGCTCGCCGTTGCTCGCCCGGATCTTCTCCGAGATCTGATCTCCCTCGACCGGCTGACCGTCGATGGCGACGATGGTGTCCCCCGACCGAACGATCTGCGCGGCCGGCGTGCCCGGATCGACGTCGGCGATCGTCCGGTCGACCTTGGACGGGACGCCGAGCATGAAGACGATCGCCAAGAGAACGACGGCGAAGACGAGATTCGTGAGCGGCCCTGCGGCGATGACCGTGACGCGCTTCCAGACGGGCGCCCGCCAGTAGGCGTCGTCGGCGACTGCATCGTCGGTGTCCGTGAGGCCGCGCTCGGCCGACTTGCGCGCAGACTCGGTCAGCTCTGAGCGCTCGACTGCGGCGCGTAGGTCTTCGAGCCCGGTGCGCGCGTCCTGCAGCCTCTCCTCGTCGAGAGCGGCCGTCACCGGCTCGAGATGCGCCGCGAGCCAGGGCGCCTCGTCGATCGCGGGCCCGAACTGCCCCTCGAGATCGGCTCCCGCCGGCTTGTGCATGCCTGGGATCTTCACGTAGCCACCGAGCGGGATAGCGCCGATGCCGTACTCGATTCCCTTACGCTGCCACTTGACGACCGCGGGCGGGAAGAAGATGTAGAACCGCCGCGGCCGCATCTTCACGGCGAGCGCGGTGAAGAAGTGGCCGGCCTCGTGTATGAGGATGAGGAAGGCGAGCCCCCCGATGGCGACGAGGATGTTCATCGACCGCGGCCACCATCCGAACAGATCGCCTGGGCCGTGAGGTTGGTGGCCGCCACTTCGACTAGTGAACCAGTTGCCTGGTCAGCGCCGCGGCAGTCTTCCGCGCCTCGGCGTCCATGGCGACCAGCTCGCCGAGGTCGCGCGCGGCGGCGGTGTCCGTCGCGTTCAGCGTTCCCTCGACGACCTCCGCGATCCCGAGGAACGGCAGGCGCCCGTCCAGGAAGGCGGACACGGCCTCTTCGTTGGCTGCGTTCAGGACGCACGGCGCGGTGCGCCCGGCCTCTCCGGCCGCCCGCGCCAGCGCGAGGCACGGGAACGCCTCCTCGTCCGGCGCCGAGAACTCGAGAATCAGCCCCGCGGCGATGTCGAGCGGCTCGATCGGGGTCTCCGCACGGTCGGAGAACGTGAGCGCGTAGGAGATCGGCACGCGCATGTCGGGGTAGCCGAGATGGGCGAGCGCCGCACCGTCGCGCAACCGGACGAGGGCGTGCACGACGGACGTCGGGTGCACGACGACCTCGATCCGCTCGTACGGAAGGTCGAAGAGGAAATGCGCCTCGATGAGCTCGAGGCCCTTGTTCATGAGCGTGGCAGAGTCGACCGTGATCTTCGGGCCCATGCTCCAGGTCGGGTGCGCGAGCGCCTCCGCCGCGCTGACCCCCGAGAGGTCGAGGCGGCTCCGCCCACGGAAGGGCCCTCCTGAGGCGGTGAGGACGAGTGAGTGGACGGTCTCGGGCGCGCGTTCTTCGAGAAGCTGGAAGGCGGCGGAGTGCTCCGAGTCGACGGGCAGGATCCGCCCTCCCCCCTTCTTCCACGCAGCCGTCGCGAGCTCGCCGCCGGCGACGAGGCTCTCCTTGTTGGCGAGCGCCAGGTCGATCCCGCGCTCGAGCGCCCAGAGGGTGGCCGGAAGCCCTGCGAAGCCGACGACCGCGTTCAGGACGACGTCCGGCTCCGCGCGCTCCAGGAGCTCGGTGAGGTCGCCGCCGACCTGCGTCAGCGGCGCAAGGCCCTCGATGTCCCGCGACCCGGACGCGGCGGCCACGAGCTCGAGCTCGGGATGGGCGCCGATGATCTCGAGCGCCTGGGTGCCGATCGACCCGGTCGCTCCCAGGAGCGCAACACGCTTCATGCCGAGAGTCTAGGACTGCCCGAGGGCGAGGATGGTGAAGTACGCGGCAGGCGCCGCGAAGAGCAGCGAGTCGATCCGGTCGAGGACGCCGCCGTGCCCGAGCAGGAGGCGCCCGGTGTCCTTCGTCCCGAGGTCCCGTTTCACGAGCGACTCGAAAAGGTCGCCAAGGGTGGCCGCGGCCACGATCACGGCGCCGAGAGCGAGCGCACGCCACGTGTCGGCGAAGACCGCTTCCTTGTACAGCGCCACGAACGTCGTGAGCACGCCCGCGACCGCGCCGACGACGAAGCCCTCCCACGTTTTCCCGGGCGAGACGACCGGCGACATCTTGTGCCGGCCGGCGATCCGCCCGCCGACGTAGGCGAAGGTGTCCGTCACGAAGACCGTCAGGAGGATCGTGATCAGGCCGAGACGCCCGTAGGTGTCCAGCTCACGGACGAGAAGCAGGTGCCCGAGCCCGAGCCCGATCCAGGCCGCTCCGAAGATCGTCGCCGCGATGGCCACCGTCGTCGACTGCCTCGTGTCGGAGACCGCGGCGAACACGAAGCTGAGGACGAACGTGAGCAGGAAGCCGGCGAGCATCCAGTCCGCCCCGGAAACCTCGGCTCCGACGAGCGCTGCCAGCGCGCCGCCGTAACCCGCGAGGACGAGCGGGCGCAGCGGTCTCGCCAACCGGTAGAGCTCGTGCAGGGCGATCAGGCCTGCGAGCGCGACGAGCGCGAAGAGAAACCAGCCGCCGAGATACGCGCTGCCGAGGACGATCGGAAGGCCGGCCGCCACGATGGCGAGCCGCGAGATCAGGGGGCTCATCGTCCGCCGAAGCGCCGGCGCCGCCCTGCGTACTCGGCGAGGGCCTGCCGGAGGTGCCGCTCGCCGAAGTCGGGCCAGAGCGTGTCCACGAACACGAGCTCCGTGTAGGCGAGCTGCCAGAGAAGGAAGTTGGAGACCCGCAGCTCTCCCGAGGTACGGATCAGAAGGTCGGGCTCGGGCATCTCGGGCGCGTAGAGCCGGGAGGCGATTGCGTTCTCGTCGATGTCGCGCGGGTCGATCCCCTCCTCGACCAGCCGCCGCGTCGCCTCGACGATCTCAGCCCGGCCGCCGTAGTCGAACGCGATCCAGAGCTGGAGCCGCTCGTTGTGCGCGGTCTCGTCCTCGAGGCGCGCCATCCGCTCCTGGAGCTCGGGGTTCGCGCGGTCTCGCCGGCCGATGAAGCGCGTCGCCACGCCCTGCTTGGCGAGATCGGGCAGCTCGCGCTCGATCGTCTCGACGAAGATCTCCATGAGCGCGTCCACCTCTTCGGGCGGGCGCGACCAGTTCTCGGTCGAGAACGCGAAGACGCAGACGGACTCGACGCCCAGGTCGATCGCCGCCTCGACGGTGCGGCGGAGCGCCTTCGTCCCGGAGCGGTGCCCGGCGGCGACCGGCAGCTTGCGCCGCCTCGCCCAGCGTCCGTTCCCGTCCATGATGATCGCGATCGAGCGCGCGACGTCAGGGAGATCTTGCTCGGGTGCCGCCTTTGCAGTCCCAAGGGTTCGCAGCTTCGTGATGAGGTTCATGCTCTTCACGGAGTCGGCTCCACAGGAGACGACTCCGATTACACCTCCATGATCTCGGCTTCCTTGCGCTTCAAGAGGTCCTCGATCTTCGCGACGTGCTCGTCGGTGAGCTTCTGAACCCGGTCCTCGGCACGCCGCTCCTCGTCGTCGCCGACGTCGCCGTTGCGAACGAGCTCCTTGAGGTCGTGCATGACGTCGCGGCGCACGTTCCGGACCGCGACCCGGCCCTCTTCGGCGAGGTGCCGGATGACCTTCACGAGCTCCTTGCGCCTCTCCTCCGTCAGCTGCGGGATGGGCAGGCGGACGAGCTTGCCGTCGTTGGACGGCGTGAGGCCGAGGTCGGACTCGAGGATCGCGCGCTCGATCGCCTTGATCGAGCCGGGGTCGTAGGGCTGCACGGTGATCATGCGCGGCTCCGGGACGTTGATCGTCGCGAGCTGCTGGAGCGGCGTCGGCGTCCCGTAATAGTCGACCTGGATGCGGTCGAGGAGCGCCGCGGATGCGCGGCCCGTTCTGACGGTGTTGAACTCGTGCGCAGCGGCCTCGACCGACTTGTCCATCCGCCTGGTCGCGTCGCTCACGAAATCGTCGATCATTCCTCCCTCCTTGGCGTGGAGATAATCGTGCCGATTCGCTCGCCGCGCACGACACGCCCGATGTTGCGCTCGTCGTCGAGGCCGAAGACGTAGATCGGCAGGCTGTTGTCCATGCAGAGCGAGAGCGCGGTCGAGTCCATCACCCTGAGCCCGCGCTCGAGCGCCTCGCGATGCGTGAGCTCGGGCAGGAACGCAGCATCCGGGTTCTCGTCCGGATCGCCGTCGTAGACCCCGTCGACACCGTTCTTGCCCATCAGGATCGCCTCGGCTCCGATCTCGAGCGCGCGCAACGCCGCGGCGGTGTCCGTCGTGAAGAACGGGTTCCCCGTGCCGCCGGCGAAGATGACGACGCGCTCCTTCTCCAGGTGCCGGATCGCGCGGCGGCGCAAGTATGGCTCGGCCACCTGGCTCGCGGTGATCGCGGAGAGCACGCGGGTGTCGACGCCGAGCTGCTCGAGCGAGTCCTGGACCGCGAGGCAGTTGAGCAGGGTGGCGAGCATCCCCGCGTAGTCGGCGGTCGCCCGGTCCATCCCCTCGGCCGCCACCGCCATCCCGCGGTAGATGTTCCCCGCGCCGAGGACGATCGCCGTCTCGACCCCGAGCCCGTGGACGTCCTGGATCTCGCGCGCGATCGCATCGACGCGCACGCGGTCGATCCCGTACTCCTGGCTTCCGAGCAGCGCCTCGCCCGAGAGCTTGAGCAGGATGCGCTCGAAGGCTGCCGCACCCTCCTCGGGCGCCGCGACCTCGCTCTCGACCTCTGCGCTCACCCGGCGAGGGCGTAGCGCACGAAGTCGCGCACCTCCGCCCCGTGTTCGGCGAGTGCCTGGCCTACGGTCTGGTCGGGGTTGTGGATCCAGGGCTGGTCGGTGAGGACGCTGTCCGCGAAGAAGCCCTTCGCCAGCCGCCCCTCGATCATCTTCGTCCGAACGTCGTCCGGCTTGCCCTCGAGGTCGGGAAGCTTTTCGAGGATGTCGCGCTCGGCCGCGATCTCGTCCTCGGGAACCTCCTCCCGCGTCACGAAGCGTGGATTCGCGAAGGCGATGTGCATGGCGACGAGGCGCGCGAGGTCGGGCGAGCCCTGCGCCCGCACGAGGACGCCGATCTTCTGCGCCGGCGGGTGGACGTAGGAGGCGAGCACCTCGTCGCCTCCGGCCTCGAAGCGTTTGGCGCCCACGACCTCGATGTTCTCGCCGATCCTCGCCACGAGGTCGACGCGCTCCTCCTCGAGCTCTGCGACCGCGTCGGGGCCCTCCTTCTCGACCGCGTCGATTACCTTCTCGGCAAAGCCGAGAAACTCATCGTTCTTCGAGACGGGCTCGGTCTCCGAGCCGACGGCGACGATGGCGCCGTGGGTGTTCTCGATCCGGGCGATGACGCGGCCCTCGGTGACCTGGCGGCCGGCCCGCTTGGCCGCGGCCGCGAGGCCCTTCTCGCGCAGGAGCTGGGCGGCCTGCTCGAGGTCGCCGTCCGTCTCCACGAGCGCGCGCTTCGCGTCCATCATCGGAGCGCCGGTCATGTCGCGGAGCTCCTTGACCTGAGAGGCGGAGATCTGGGTCATTCGGCCGGCACCTCCACGACAGGCTTCTCGGCGTCTGTTGCCTCTGCGGCCGGTTCTGCCGGCGTTTCCCCGGCAGCCGGTTCGGGCGTCGCTTCCTCGGGAGCCGGCTCCGGAGCCTCTTCCTCGGGCTGGCCGTTCGTCGGCGCGGTCATCTCGGCGGCGGTCACCTTCTGCTTGCCGGCCTCGATCCCGTTCGCAATCGCACGGATGATGAGGCTGCACGAGCGAATGGCGTCGTCATTTCCGGGGATGACGTAGTCGGCGTCGTCGGGGTCGCAGTTCGTGTCCACGAGCGCGACCACGGGGAGGCCGAGCCGGCGCGCCTCGCGGATCGCCAGCTGCTCCTTCTTCAGGTCGACGACGAAGACCGCGTCGGGAAGGCGCTTCATGTCGTCCACCCCTCCGAGGTTCGTCTCCAGCTTCTCGAGCTCGGCCGCCATGGTCATGCGCTCCTTCGCCGGCAAAAGCTCGAGCTGGCCCTCGTCGCGCAGGCGGCGAAGCTCGTGCAGGCGCTCGAGCCGCTCGGAGATCGTCTTCCAGTTCGTCAGGAGCCCGCCAAGCCACCGGTGGTTCACGTACGGCATGCCGACGCGGTCCGCCTCCTCGGCGATGGAGTCCTGGGACTGCTTCTTCGTGCCGACGAAGAGGACGGAGCCTCCCCGTTCGGCGACGTTGCGCACGAAGGAGTGCGCCTGCTCGACCAGGTCGAGCGTCTGCTGGAGATCGATGATGTAGATGCCGCCGCGCTCCGTGAAGATGTAGCGGCGCATCTTGGGGTTCCAGCGCCGCGTCTGGTGGCCGAAATGCACCCCGGCCTCCAGGAGCTCGCGCATGCTGACGACGGACAAGCTGATCCTCCTCGGTTGAATTTCGCTACTGCCGGCGGAATCGGGTGGAACCGGGTCTCGCCCGGCACCGCCACCCGAGACCTCCGCCGGGTCGGGTGACAAAAACCGCTGCATTCTAGCCGAAGCCGCTGGGCGACTACCGAGCCGAAGCCGCTGGGCGACTACGGCCAGATGTCGCTTTGGAGGTTGCGGTCGAGAAGCCGGCCGTTACGGCATTCGTCCGACCCGCCCGGGCGTGGGACACTTGAAGCCAGCCGGGCACGTCTCTACTCTCCGTGGCATGACCGGGGTCGTGAGGACATCCGCGTGGGACCTCGCGGTCGAAAGCGTCGAGCAGGCGCTGGCGGACGGCGTTGTCCCGTCGCTCGAGCGGCTCGGCCGGCTCGGGCAGCTAGGGACGCTCCCGTCCTTCGTCGCAAGCCTGGACGGCGACGAAGATCCAGGTGAGCTCGCCGAGGATCACGCCCGCGAGCGGGAGAGCCTCGGGCTGGCGCCAGCGGAAGTAACTGCGGAGCTGCTCGTGCTCGGCCGGGTTCTCGATCGGCACGGCGAGAGCGAGGCACGTCGCGCGCTCGACCGCTGCGTGGTCGCCTACGTCGAGCGCGTGACCGGCGAGCTGGCCGAGCGCGCACGGCGAGATCCTCTGACGGGCGTCCTCAACCACCGTGCTTTCCACGCCCGGCTGCTTGCGGAGGCCGCGCGGGCGCGGCGGTACCGGAGCCGCATCGCGCTCCTTCTCTTCGATCTCGACCGCTTCAAGGAGACAAACGACCGCGAGGGCCATCAAGAGGGCGACCGGCTGCTCCGCGCCTTCGCCTTGGCGCTTGCGGGAACGGCGCGCGAGACGGACTCCGTGGGCCGCCTGGGCGGCGACGAGTTCGCCGCGCTTCTGATCGAGGCGGGCCCCGAGACCGCAGGTTCCTTCCTCACCCGCCTGCACGAACGTCTTCCCGAGGGCATCTCGGCGAGCGCCGGCGCGGCGTTCCTTCCTACGGACGCGTCCGAGCCCCAGGGGCTCCTCGAGGTGGCCGACCGGCGGCTCTACGACGACAAGCGCGCACGCGCGGCCTGATAGCGGCGCTTGGCCTCGGCCGCCTCCTCTGCGAGGTCGACCATCGGCTCCGCATAGCGGTCGGTCCCCCACTCGGATACCCAGCGGCGGCAATACGTCCCGCCCGGATCGAAGCGCTCCCGCTGGCGCTCGGGGTTGAGGATGCGAAACCACGGTTGAGCATCGATCCCCGTCCCGGCCACCCACTGCCAGTTGCCCTCGTTCTGGGCCGGGTCGTAGTCGACGAGAAGGTCGGCGAAGTGACCCTCGCCGAGCCGCCAGTCGATGTGCAGATGCTTGACGAGGAAGCTTGCGGTCACCATGCGGGCACGATTGTGCATCCAGCCCGTGGCGGCAAGCTCCCGCATCCCCGCGTCGACGAGGGGAAAACCGGTCTCTCCGGCGCGCCAGCGTTCAAATCGCTCTCCGGGCGCGTCCCAGCGGGGCTCGAGCCGCGGAGCGTCGAGGCCCTCCAGCTTCAGGTACTCGAACCACTCGTGCCAGGCGAGCTCCGAGAGCCATTTCTCGCGGCCCTTCGTCGGCGGGGCCGCAAGTGCCGCCGCCGCGCAGTCCGCGATCGTGATCTCCCCCGAGGCGATCAGCGGAGAAAGGCGCGAGGTTCCATCACGGCCCGGGAAGTCCCGGTCGTCCTCGTACCGGGCGAGCCTGGTCTCGACGAACTCCTCGATCGCAGGATGCGGCTTCCCTTCGACCGCGGGTCGCCACGCCTGCCTGAACGCCGCGTACGTCCTCACGTCCGGGCCTTTTCGAGCGCGGCCCCGAGCTCGGCCGGGAGCGGCGACTCGACCTCGACCGGCTCGCTGGTGAAGGGATGCGGGAACGCGAGGCGGGCCGCATGGAGAAACTGGCGCCCGAGGCCGAGGTCACCCTCGACCCCGTAGACGGGATCGCCCGACACGGGCAAGTCGATCGCGGCGAGATGCACACGGATCTGATGCGTCCTCCCCGTCTCGAGGGCAACTCGCAGAAAGGCATGCCGGCGCATCGTCTCGACGACTTCGAAGTTCGTGACGGCGTCGCGCGGGGTGTTCGTGTTGAGGGAGATCCGGGTCGGGTCGTGCCGGTCACGGCCGATCGGGGCCTCGATGCGCCCCCGCTTCGAGCGCGGGCGGCCGCGCACGAGGGCGAAGTATTCGCGCACGAGCTTCCGCCGCCGCAGGAGCTGCTGGAGGCGACGGTGTGCTTCGTCGGAGCGCGCGACGACCAGGAGCCCCGATGTATCGCGGTCGAGCCGGTGGACGATTCCCGGCCGCTCGGCGTCCTCCCCGCCCGCGACAGCGTGCCCGAGGAGCCCGTGTACGAGCGTGCCGCTCGGGTGTCCCGCCGACGGGTGAACGACGATCCCGGCCGGTTTGTCGACGACCAACAGGTGCTCGTCCTCGAAGGCGATGCGCAGGTCGAGCTGCTCGGGCTCGAGCGTCGACGGCCTGCTGTCGGGGAGGCTCACCGAGAGCACGTCGCCGGCCGAAAGGCGGTGGCTCTTCGGCTCCGGCGAGCCGTTGACCTTCACACCGCCCCGGGAGAGCAGGCGCTCGGCCGCGGCGCGTGAGCCGACCTCCTGGAGGCGGGAGAGAAAGCGGTCCAGCCGCTCGCCCGCGGCCCCCGGCGGGACTTCGAGGTCGAACTCAGCCAAGCGTCTTCGGAGCGGGTCGCCCCGAAGGAGTGCGCCTGATGCGCGGCTGCCGCTCCGCTGCGACGAGCGCGAGGAGAAGGGCCGCGACGCCCACGACGATGAACGTGTCGGCGAGGTTGAAGGCCGGCCAGAACCGAAGGTCGAGGAAGTCCGTGACGTGACCGATGCGGAGGCGGTCGACGAGGTTGCCCATGCTGCCGCCGATGAGGAGCCCGAGCGCGACCGGCAGGATCGGATGGCGCGCACCCGACTTCGCGAAGTAGAACAGCATCCAGATGACGGCGCCGGCGGTCAGGAACGTGACGGCGGAGGCCCAGCTCGAGAAGAGGCCGAAGGCGATGCCCGGATTGTTCACGTGCCGGATCCAGAACGGCCCGAGAACGTGGACGGACTCGCCCAGGGCCAGCTGCGTGACGACGATCTGTTTCGTCAGCTGGTCGGCTGCGAGCGCCGAGAGCGCGACCGCGGCGAGGGCCAGCCAGTGGAACGGACCAGCGGTCAGCGAGCGCTCGACCATGGAGATCGGAACGCGCCCATCCGTTGCCGAACCGACGCGAACGTCGATCAGCCGCGGTGATGGGTTGACTAACCCCTCTCTTCGAGGCGCTTGCAGTCGATACACCTATTCGCGTACGGGATCGCCTCGAGCCGTTCCTCGGCGATCGGTTTGCCGCAGCGCCCGCATGTCCCGAAGGTCCCGCTGTCGATCCGCACCAGCGCCTCGTCGATCGCGCTCAGCACGTGCCCGGAGTTCTCCTCGAGCGTGTAGTCGATCTCGCGATTGAGGGTGGCCGTCGCGGAGTCGGCGAGGTGGTTGTCATAGGTTTCCTCTTCCGTTTCGTCCTCCAGCGAACCTTCCTCATGGAGGTGCTCAATCGAGGCGGAAACGCGCTCGCGCTCGTCCCGCAGGAGGTCCCGATAGCGGTCTGTATTCATGCGTGAGCCATTCCCCGCGCCACTTGGCTGAGTATAACGGGGTGCTCTGCGGCCGAACTCAGGCGGCCTGGTGGGCGGCCCGGCGTTTCTCGGGGTCGCTCTCGAGGCGGTCGAGCGCGGCCAAGAGGAAGGCGCGATAGTCGGCGCGGACGCCGGTCTCGACCTCCTGCAGGCGGCGGATCTCGGTGCGGATCCGCTCCCTCTCGGTCTCGGCGCTCGCGACGATGTCGCGTGCGGCTGAGCGTGCCTCCGCCACGATGACGTCGGCCTCGCGGCGGGCCTGCGAGCGCATGTCGTCGGCCATCCGCTCGGCCGAGAGGAGAGTGTTGCGAAGCGCCTGCTCGAGCTCCTTCTGGCGGGCGAGCTCGCTCTCGAGCTCCTCGAGCTCGTCGCGCAGGTCGGCGCGCTCGCGCCAGACGTGCTCGAAGCTCGCGACCACCTCGGCCAGAAGCTCGTCGGTCGCGCTGCGGTCGTAGCCGAGCGGCCGCCGGCCCAGGGCCACGTGGCGGATTTCGACAGGAGTCAAGGACATACCGGATCCGGGCTTCGCCGGACACCGGTCTTTCCCTCCCCTAGTTCGCGGCGCCGATGGCGAAGAGGACGAGCCGGTAGACGACCGTCAACATGAGGATCGCGACGATCGGCGAGAGATCGAGCCCGAGCCCCGCCACGGAGAGCTGCGGGAGCATCCGCCTGAATAGGCGCAGGTACGGGTTCACGACGTCGTAGAGGAAGCGCTGTACGCGGTTCAGCCACGCGTTGTAGGGCAGCGGAACCCAGGACGTCAGGATGTACGCGATGATGCAGAGCAGGTAGACGTAGTACAGAACGGTGACGAAGTTCTGCGCGCTCGACACGAGGTCTGCCAGCAGCATGGATGGAAACCTAGCGCCCCCTTCGGCCGAAACCGCGGCGTAGCCGAAGATTTCGGCCGACTAGCTCTGATTGTAGAAGCCGCGGTCGATGAGGCGCGCGCGCTCTTCCGCGGAGACCTCGACGTTCCTCGGCGTGAGCAGGAAGACCTTGTCCGCGACCCGCTGCATCGAGCCGTTGAGCGCGTAGGTCAGCCCGCTCGAGAAGTCGATCAGCCGCTTCGAGAGCTCCGGGTCGGTGCCCTGCAGGTTCACGATCACCGGCACGGACTCCTTGAACTTGTCCGCGATCGACTGCGCGTCGTTGAAGCTTCTCGGCACGACGAGATGGACGCGGACCGACGCAGAGGCGACGGCCTCGAGCGGCCGGCGCCCCGACCCCTGCCGAATGACAGCGGTGTTCGGCACCGATGCGTCCGGCTCGGACCAGTCCTCGAACTCCTCACGGCGCTGCCTGCGCGGCGAGAGCCGGCGCACGTTCGCGCTGTCGCTTCGGTCGTACGTCCGCTCGAGCTCCTCCTCGGCGGCGTACGCCTCCTCGTCCCAGTACTCGTCCTCTTCGACGATCCCGAAGTACACGAGGGCGCGGCTCCAGACCTGTCCAACACCCATGACGGGGGCCAATGTTAGCGTCCGAACAGCACGGAACCCACCCGAACGAGCGTCGCACCCTCCTCGGCGGCCACGCGGTAGTCCTGCGAGGTGCCCATCGAGAGCTCCGGCAGGGAGTGCTTCCGGGCCAGCTCGCGAAGCTCGCGGAAGTAGGGGCGAGACGCAGCGGGGTCTTCCGCGAGCGGCGGCATCGTCATGAGCCCGCGGACGTCGACTCCCAGGCGGCGGGCTTCGCCGAGGAACGCGCGGAGCTCCTGCCGTGGGACCCCGGACTTCGTCTCCTCGCCGGACAGGTTGACCTCCACGAGCGCCGGGGCCGCCAGACGCTTGGCGGCCGAGAGGGAGTCCAGGGAGTGAACGAGCTCGCAGAGCGCGGAGACGTCGCGCGCCTTCCGGGACTGCAGGTGCCCGATGAAATGCCAGCGAAAGCGGTCGCCGAAGCGCGCGTGCTTCGCCTCGAGGTCCTGGAGGCGGTTCTCCCCCACGACGGGGACGCCGGCCTCCGCGAGCGCCTCCATCTCGTCCGCGGAGACGTACTTCGTGGCCGCAACGACGGTCACGCCCTCGCCCACCTCCTCCTGGATCCGCGCGTAATTGGCGCGGATCTCCTCAGCGGATATAGGCAATGACGCCTTGCCGCCCCGTGCGGCCCCGGTCGCGGCGGTGGGAGAAGAAGAGCTCGGGCTCGCAGCTCGTGCAGTGGCCGGTCCGCTCGACCGTCTCGACTCCGGCCGTCCGCAGGCCGCGCTCGATCGCCTCGGCGAGGTCGAGGTTCCGCCCGCGCATGACGTCGTCGCCGAAGCGAGCGCGGAACGGCTCCGCGACCTCCTCCCCCACCTCGTAGCAGCAGGGGCCGATTCCCGGCCCGATCGCGGCTGCCGCCGGGCCCGCCGCCGTGGCGACGCCGCTCTCGAGAATGCCGTCTCGGAGCCCGCGCCAGCCGACGTGGAGGACGACGAGGCGCGGCGCCCCGTTTCGGCGGGCGAGGACGACCGGGAAGCAGTCCGCCGTCAGGAGGCCGAGGGCGCGCCCCGGCTTCTCGGTCCAGAGGCCGTCCCCCTGCTCGAAGTCGGTGCCGGGCGTGACGACGCCGCGGCCGTCCGCCTCGAAGACCCGCGCGCCGTGCACCTGCCAGGCCATCGTCGCGGTCTCCGGGTCGGCGCCGACGGCTTCGCCCAGAATGCGCCGGTTTCGGACGACTCTGTCCGGCTCGTCGTCCGTGAGGATGCCGAGGTTCAGGGACTCGAAGTCGCCCTCGCTCACGCCTCCCTGGCGTGTCGAGAAGGCGGCGAAGTAGGCCTCGCCGAGATCGTGCTCGAAGAGCTTCACGCGGGCCCCGCCGGAGCGGAGATGAGCGCTTTCGCCGCCTCGATCTCGGACTCGCGCCCATCGAGCTCCCCGTTGAGCTTCCGGCGCAGGAGCTCGTCGAGGATCGCGCCGACACGCGGCGATTCCTGCAGGCCGAGCTCGGCGAGGTCGTCACCGGAGATCTCGAGGCCGACCTGGCGGAGGTCGGCGAAGTAGCGCTCGAGCCGCGAGCGCGCGGGCTCTCCGGCGAGAGCGACGGCGAACAGGGCTCCGTCGGGGTCGTGCGGCTCGACGATCGCGCGCAACGCCGCGGGCTCCTCCGTCTCGGCCAGGAGCTCGGGGAGTCGCGGGCCGACGGCGACCGCGTCGGCGATCAGGTCGGCGTCCCGGCGCCGGAGCTTCAGGCGCTCGAACCACTCGTAGAGCTCGTCAGCGGGGAGTCGGCGCGCGATGACCGCGAGCCGAAGCCTCCATGCGGGCGTGGCCGGGGCGAGCTCTGCCCGCGCGTGGTCGACCTCCTCGATGAGCCGAATCGACTCCTCGTTCGCGGCGAGGTGAGGGTGGATTGCGCGATCGATCCCGAGCTCTGCGAGCCGGCGCACCGAGTCGCCCACGCGCTCCTCCGAGAGAAGGGCCTGCAGCTCGTCGCGAAGGCGGGACGAGGAGAGCTCCCCGACGAGGTTCATCTCCACGCACGCCCGCGCGAGTGCCAGCGTGTGAGCGTCCATGGCCAGGCCGTAGCGGTTCTCGTAGCGGATCGCGCGAAAGATCCGCGTCGGATCGTCGATGAAGGACAGGTTGTGCAAGACGCGGACGACGCCGTTCCCGAGGTCTCCGAGCCCCCCGAAGTAGTCGACGAGCCGGCCGAAGTCCTCGCCCTTGAGGGACGCCGCCAGCGCGTTGATCGTGAAGTCGCGTCGGTAGAGGTCCTGCCGGATCGAAGCCTGCTCGACCGTCGGCAGCGCTCCCGGGCTGTCGTAGAACTCCGTGCGCGCGGTGGCGACGTCCACGCGGCCTCCGTCGTAGACGACGATCGCAGTGCCGAAGCGGTCGTGCGGGACGACGCGGCCGCCGAGCGCCTCGGCGAGAGCCTCACCGAAGGCGATGCCGTCCCCTTCGACCGCGATGTCGACATCGAAGTTGGGCTCGCCCATGAGCACGTCGCGCACGGCGCCGCCGACGAGATAGACGCCCTCGAAGCGCTCGCTCACCGCCTGCACCGCCTCGAAGACGGGCCGCAGGTGCTCGAGCGCGTCGAGCTTTCCCGCGATCAAGACGGCCTCGCCCGAGCCCTCCTCCCCGTGCGGCTCCTCGAGCGCGCGGAGGACGTCCGAGCGCGTCACGACTCCCACGACCTCGCCGTCCCGGAGGACGGGCACGCGGCCGCTCGCCGCTCCGGAGACGAGCCGCCTGACCTCGGCGAGCGGCGTGTCCTCGGCACACGCGACGACGTCGGAGCCCATCACGCTCTTCACCGGCGCGTGCGAGAGCCCATGCCCGATCGCCTTGTCGAGGTCCTCACGCGTGACTACGCCGACCAGCCGGTCGGGCGCGCCGACGAGCATCCCGCTCTGGCGGTGGCGCTGGCAGACGACCATCGCCTGCGCGACGGTGTCGTCCGGAGAGACGAAGCGGGCGGGCCGCGACATGATCTCGGCGGCGGTCAGGCCGCGGCGCACCGCGTTCGGGAGCGCCTCGAGCACGGCGGCGCGGGCGTCCTCGAGGAAGCCCCGGTAGGTGGCCGCCGCCGCCTGCGAATGGCCGCCGCCTCCCAGCGCGGCCGCGATGGCGGAGGCGTCGAGCTCCGCCACCCGCGTGCGCACCACGCAGAAGACCCTGTCGTCCATCTCGACGAGGCAGACGAGCGCGCGGCAGTCGGTCAGGTCGACGATCTTGTGCGCGAGGTTCGAGACCCCCTCCACGTACTCCGGCCACCGGAGGGCGGTCACGAGCACCTCGTAGCCGCCCGCCTCGTGCGGCTCGAGGCCTCCGACGAGCGCGTCGAGGAGCGCCCGCTCGCGCTCGGCGAGCGGCGTGTGCAGATATTGCGCCACCATCTCCTGGCTCGCGCCGTGACGCATGCACCAGGCCAGGGCCTCCGCGTCGCGGATCGTCGTCCCGGCATAGCCGAGGGAGCCCGTGTCCTCGTGGATGCCAAGAGCGAAGGCCGTCGCCTCGATCGGGCTCACCTCGACCTCGCGCTCGGCGAGGATCGCGACCATCGTCGTCGTGAGAGCCCCGTCCTCGGAGCGGACCGCGTTCTCGGGCCGCACCCAGTCGAGCTCCTTGCCCGCATGGTGGTCGAAGAGGACGACCTCGACCTCGGGGCTCCGCGCGGCGGCCTCGAACTCGCCGAGGCGCTCCGGATGGGACGTCTCGACGACGATCAGGCGCTCGACCTCGGCCGGGTCGACGCGCCCCGCCTCCGCAACGCCCAGCTCCTCCTCGTGCAGGCGGTAGAAGTCGCGCACGTTGCGGTTGAGTGATCCCGAGAGCGCGATGACGGCACCCGGGTAGAGCCGCCGCGCGGCCAGCATGGCCGCAAACGCGTCGAAATCGGTGTTCGCGTGGGTGACGATGACCTGCATTGAAAGAAGGTTAGACCCGACTTGCGCCAACCCCCCTCTTGGGGGACGTGACGGCAGGCAAGCGCGACGACGATGAACGCAAGAAACGAGTCCCGAGGCGGCCGGGGGTCAGACGAATTTTGGGCCGAACGACGTACTCCAAACTGCGCATCGTCTTCGCCGCGCTCGCCGTGGCCCTCATCACGGTCGCGCCTGCCGCGAGCGCGCCCGATGTCCCGAACCTCGTCGGGCCGAACGACGGCGACACAGTCTCTTTCCTCCCGATCTTCTCCTGGGACCCGGTCGCGGGCGCCGACAAGTACAACTTCATCCTCGCGGCCGACGCGGCCTTCAACTCGCCCAAGTACGTGCTCAACGGGACGAAGAACACACGAGTGACCCCCGACAAGACGGTTGCGAACGGCACCTATTACTGGCGCGTGCAGGCGGTCGACGCCGACGGCCACACCTCCGGCTGGTCGGAGTCGCGACAGATCGTGAAGCTCTGGGCGAACTCGCCGGTTCTCACCGCTCCGGACGACGCCGCGACGATCTCCTTCCCCGACGAGCCGCTCGTGCTCCGCTGGGCGCCCGTCCCGGGAGCCGCGAAGTACCACATCTCGATCAGGACGGATCCCGATCCCGCCTCTTCCTCCCTCGTCACTCCCCACGGCGACCCGCTCGAGACGCAGGCGACGAACGCCGCCCCGGCGCTCCTCCTCTCGTCGAACACCTACTGGTGGTCCGTCACTCCCGTGGACGCGCAGGGGAACGAGGGCGAGCCCTCGGAGACGCGCTCCTTCACCTGGGACTGGCCGTCGACGACGACAACCGACGTCCAGGATGTCGCGCCCGACACCGAGCTCTACGTGCCGGAGTTCTCCTGGGATCCAGTTCCCGGCGCGGCGAAATACGAGGTCGAGATCAACTCGGTCTCCGATTTCCCCGAAGGAAACTCGAAGGTCTGCTGCGATTCCTCCGACTGGCCGATCACGACGGCGTTCACCCCGAAGGAGACCCTCCCGAACAACACCTACTACTGGCGTGTGCGCGCGGTGAACGCGCACGGCGAGGCCGGTGACTGGAACGAAGGGCCATCGTTCGTGAAGACCTTCTCGAACTACCCGGACCTGAGCGAGCTCGGGATCAAGAACCTGCGCATGCGCGACACGAGCGACCCGGGCACCGATACCGACGGCGTCACGCCCGGCTACCAGACGGAGCTCCCGATCATCACCTGGGATCCGATCCCCGGCGCTTCCAGCTACCAGGTGAACGTCGTCGCCTACGACCCGGAGGACGGGTGCTTGTGGGGGACCGGGTGGCTCACCCCAACCGCGTCGAATTACTGGACGCCGCTCGGAAAGAGCCCCACGTCCAAGCCGTTCCCGTCCGGCCCCAGCACCTCTTCAGACGGTTCCGAGCTCGTAGCCGGCACGTCCTATTGCGTCCAGGTGCGGGCCCGCGGCGGTCGGGTGAATCTCCCCGACGCCGTCTGGGGCGACTTCACCGAGCTCGACGACGGCACGGGAGTGGCATTCACGTTCACCGGATATCCGACGGGGGGCGCGTGCACCCCGAGTTGCAACGCCAACTACCTCGGACACGACGACTACCTGCTCCCCGTCAGGGGCGAGGCGACCACGTCCAATCCGCTCTTCATCTGGAACCCGATCGCCGGCAAGCAGTCGTATTGGGTGATCGTCGCCAAGGATCAGTCGTTCACGAACATCGTCGACTACGCGTTCACTCGAGTTCCCGCGTACGCGGTCAGGACCGGCAACCAGCCTCGGACATATCCCGACGAGACGACGTCCTACTACTGGGTCGTCCTGCCGGCTGCGGACACCAACGGCGGTGGACAGCGGGGCAGCACCCCCGCCCAAGGAGCGTACGCGGACTTCGAGAAACAAGCGGTGGCCCCGACCCTCCTCGGGCCGGACGACGACACGGTCTTCTCCCTCCCTCCCACTTTCAGCTGGACGTGGGTTCCGGGCGGAAAGAAGTACCACCTGCAGGTCGCCACCGAGCCGACGTTCGCCTCGTCGACGAGACTCGACGACATCACGACCGCGGCGACGGAGTTCACTGCGCAGAAGACGTACGACGCCTCGAAAACCCTCTACTGGCGGGTGCAGGCGCAGGACGAGAACAACAACGGCCTCACCTGGTCGGAGACGAGGACGTTCGAGATCGACCTCGACGCGCCTTCACTCGACCCGGCGACGCCGACGCTCGGGGACGCGAGCCTGCCCGTGCTGCGCTGGTTCCCGGTTCCCGGAGCGGTCTCCTACAGCCTCCGTGTCCACGAGCCCAACGACAGCACACCGAGCACATACACGGGCTTTCCCTCGACCGCCGCGTCCTTCGAAAAGATCGCCGGGACCGGGCTCTTCACCTGGGAGGTCCGGGCGGACTTCCCGAAGCTCGCCGGCGGCACGACGCCCGGGCCCTGGTCCGACGACGCCGACTACACGCACACGATCAAGGAGCCGACGAACCCCGTATCGAGCGCCGGCGCGAATCGCCTCGTCCTGAGCTGGGACGCGAAGACCGGAACGAAGGGCTACCGGGTGCAGGTATCCAAGCGCGAGGACTTCAACCCGGCTTTCGAGACGAAGGTCACCGACAATCCCGATTGGGCGCCGAACCTCGTCTCGTCGAACTACACCTCCGGCGGCACGTTCTACTGGCGCGTCGCCGCAATAGACGGGGACGGGGTATACGGCGCCTATGCCACGAACCCCGAGACGTTTACGCTACCCGCCATCTCGAGCGGCGGCGGAGGCGGCAGCGTCAAGCACTTCAAGGTCACCTCGTCGGGCAAGCTCGTCAAGAAGCGTTACCGCACCGTCTCCATCAAGGTGCGCGACTCGGCGACGCTGAACGTCGTTCAGGGGGCGACTGTGCGGGCCTACGGAGCCGGCGTCACGACCACGACGAAGACGACGAACTCGAGCGGGGTCGCCAAGTTCGGCCTCAAGCCGACGCAGCTCGCAAAAGTGGCCTTCCGTGTCTCGAAGACCGGCTACGTGACCTTCTACTACTACAAGAAGGTCCGCAGGCCCTAGCCGCTCTTCGTGGGCGACTGGCTCGCCGCTGCGATCACTTCGATCTCGATGAGCGCGCCTGAAGGGAGGGCTGCGACCTGGAACGTCGCCCGCGCGGGCGGCTCGTCCCCGACGTGGCGGGCGTAGACCTCGTTCATCGCCTGGAAGTCGCCGAGGTCGACCAGGAAGATCGTCGCCTTGACGACGTTCTCGAGGCTCGTCCCGGCCGCCTCGAGAATCGCGGACAGGTTCTTCATCACCTGCTCGGTCTGCTCGGAGATCCCGCCCTCGACCATGTTGCCGCCCGGGTCGACCCCGAGCTGGCCCGAGACGAACACGAAGCCTCCGTGGGCGATTCCCTGCGAGTACGGGGCGCCCTGGAACGGAGCCGGGGCCTGGTCGGTGCGAATCACGCGCTTCGTCACGAGATCTCCATTCGCTGGATCTGAGCCCCTACGGCGCGCAGCCGCTCGTCGATTCTCTCGTACCCGCGGTCGATCTGCCCGATGTTCCCGATCGTCGACGTGCCCTCGGCGCAGAGGCTCGCGATCAGCAACGCCATCCCCGCGCGGATGTCCGGGCTCTCCATGCGCTCGCCGTAGAGGCGCGCCGGCCCGTTGACCACGGCGCGGTGTGGGTCGCAGAGGATGATCCGCGCGCCCATCGTCACAAGCTTGTCGACGAAGAACAGGCGGTTCTCGAACATCTTCTCGAAGATGAGCACGGTGCCCTCGACCTGTGTCGCGACCGCGAGCGCGATCGACGTGAGGTCGGCCGGGAACGCCGGCCACGGGCCGTCCTCGATCTTCGGGATCTGGGAGCCGATGTCGTCATGGATCTTGAGGTGCTGGTTGCCGGGGACGCGCACGGACGAGCCTTCGACTTCCCAGTTGACGCCGAGGCGCTCGAACGCCGGCCAGATGGCGACGAGATCCTCGGCGACGACGTCCTCGATCACGACCTCGCCCTCCGTCACCGCGGCCAGACCCATGAAGCTCGCCACCTCGATGTGGTCCGGGCAGATACGCCACTCCCCGCCGTGGAGCTCGTCGACCCCGCGGATGCGCAGGACGTTCGAGCCGATCCCGTCGATCTCTGCGCCGAGGGTGACCAGGAACCTGCAGAGGTCCTGGATATGCGGCTCGCTCGCCGCGTTGCCGATCACCGTCTCGCCCGGAGCGAGGACTGCGGCCATGACGACATTCTCGGTTCCGGTCACGGAGGCCTCGTCGAGGAAGACCTGGGCTCCCTTCAGGCCGTCGGTGCGCATGTTGTAGGCCTTCTCCGCGCTGATGTCCGCCCCGAGCCGCGTGAGCGCATGGATGTGCGTGTCGAGCCGTCGGCGCCCGATGACGTCGCCTCCCGGCGGGGGGACGAGCGCCCGGCCGTAGCGCGCGAGTAGCGGGCCCGCAAAGAGAATGGATGCGCGGATCCGGCTGCAGAGCTCCTCGTCGAGCTCGTACTTCGAGATGCTCCCGGCGGTGATGCGGACCTCGCCCCCACCCACGCGCTCGACGTCGGCGCCGAGGTCGGCGGCCAGGTCGAGCATCGTCTCGACGTCCGTGATCACCGGGACGTTTCTGAGCGTGACGGGCTCGTCGGTGAGGAGACAGGCGGCCACGATCGGCAGGGCCGCGTTCTTGTTCCCGGCCGCGCGGATCGACCCCGAAAGCGGCCGCGCGCCCTCGATGACGAAAGCCTCCATCAAGGCATCGGATACGGCTGTTTCGGGCATCGACGGTAGTCCTGTCCTCGGACGGCGAGGCGAGCGGCGGAGGGTATCCTACTTCGCTTCCATGGAGGTCACCCGCGAGCGAGCGTGGCAAACCCTCACGCGCTACACGACGTCCGAATCGCTGCGCCGGCACGCGCTCGCCGTCGAGGCCGCGGTCGGCTGGTATGCCCGCGACTTCGGCGAGGACGAGGAGTTGTGGCGCGCGGCCGCCCTCCTCCACGACTTCGACTACGAGATCCACCCGACCCTCGACAAGCACCCTCAGGACGGCGCGCCGATCCTTCGCGAGGAGGGGTATCCGGAAGAGCTCATCGAGGCGGTCCTCTCGCACGCGGAGCACCTGAACATGGAGCGGGACACGCCGCTCAAGAAGACGCTCTTCGCGTGCGACGAGCTCGCCGGCTTCGTCCACGCCTGCGGACTGGTCCGGCCCGACGGGATCGAGACTCTCGAGCCGAAGTCGGTGCGGAAGAAGCTGAAGCAGCCCTCCTTCGCGGCCGGCGTCCACCGCGAGGAGGTCTACCGCGGCGCCGAGGAGCTGGACGTCGAGCTCGACGACCACATCCGAAACGTGGTCGCGGCGATGCGCCCGATCGCGGCCGAGCTCGGCCTGCGCACCTCCGAGGCCGCATAGCCGGGAACCTCTCGACGGAGGAGGACGCCTTCGGGCTCCTCCTCCTCGACCACCTCGAAGGGCGTGCAGGCAAGCCGAAGCTCGAGCGCGACGACGGCCACATCGGGCCGGCGATGGGCGCCGAGTGGTTCTTCGCGCCGCACGACGAGTGGGTCGACGAGGAGCGGGCTGCGTTCGAGCTCGTTCGCGGACGTGTGCTCGACATCGGGGCAGGCGCGGGCCGCCACAGTCTCGAGGCGCAGCGGCGCGGGCTCGAGGCGGTCGCGATCGACATCTCGCCCGGCGCGGTGACGGTCTGCCGGCGCCGAGGCGTTCGCGACGCTCGCCTGCTCTCCCTGGAGGAGATCGACGAGAGCCTCGGCACCTTCGACACTGCCCTGCTCCTCTGCGGCAACTTCGGCCTGGCGGGATCGGCGGACAAGACCGTGGCCCTTCTCCGCAGGCTCCACGAGCTCACCGGGCCCGACGGGCGGATCGTGCTCGACTCCGTCGATCCCTACGTGGACAACGACGAAGCCGATCTCGCCTATATCGCTCGCAACATCGCGGACGGCCGGATGCCCGGAGAGGTCAGGATCCGGATCCGGTACGGGGGAGTGGCGACCCCGTGGTTCGGGCTGCTCCTCGTCTCCCCCGCCGAGCTCGAGAAGCTCCTCGTCGGTACGGGGTGGCGCCTCGGGTGGCTACGGAAGGCCCAGCCACCCGACTTCTACGCGGCGCTGGAGAAGGCCTAGAGCGCGCCGATGAGCCGCTCGAAGTCGTCGTGATTCGTCCAGAAGCCGCACGACGCGCGCAGCCAGCCGAGCCCGGGCAAGTCCCGGATCACGACCCCCGCGTCGGCGAGCCGCTCGACGACCTCCTTCGAGTCGCCCACGGCTTTCCACGTCACGAGCGTCGCCTGGCCGGGCTCGGTCACGACCTCGCATCCCGATCCCTCGAGCATGTGCATGAGGTGTCCGGCCATGTCGGCGGCGTGGGCGTACCTCTCCTCCCCGGCTTCCTCCGCAAAGGCGAGCGATTCCAGCAGGCCGGCTCCCGAGGCGGCGGCGATCCAGCCCGGGTCGAAGCGCGCAGCCCCGGCCTTCGGGTCGTACGCCTGGTTGTCGCCGAACTCCCATGACCCGTAGCTCGGCATCGCCATGCGCAGCTCCTCGACGCGCTCGAGACGGACGAAGAGCGCTCCGGTGACGTCCGGGCCGAGGAGCCATTTCTGCGCCGAGACCGTGTAGAAGTCGCAGCCCAGGTCGGCAAGGGCGACGGGAATCGCGCCGGCCGCCTGGGCACCGTCGACGAGCAGCGGGACCCCACGCCCAGCAAGGGCTTCGACCGGCATCACTGCGCCGGTGAGCCACGAGACGTGCGAGAGCGCGACGAGCTTGGTCCGCTCCGTGATCGCGGCGTCGAGCGCGCCGGCGAGCTCGACGACGGGCACGTCACGCGCCGGCACGACCTGGAGGTCCGCTCCCGAGGCGACGAGGCCGCCGAAGAGGCCCGGGTGCTCCGAATCCGTGGTGACGACCTCGTCGCCGGGGCCGATGCCGAGGCCGTTCAGGACGACGTTGCACCCCTCCGTCGTCGAGGTCGTGAGCGCGATCGACTCCGCCGGCGCCCCGAGGAAGCGGGCGAGCGCGGCACGGACCTCTTCCCGGCGGGCGAGCATCGCCTCGAAGTATTCGCGGCTGGAGCGGCCTTCCTCCAGGTCCCGGGCAAGCGTCGCCTGCATCGCCTCGACGGTTCGGCGCGGGAGGGGCCCGTTCGTGCCTGCATTGAGATATGCGAGGCGGGCCAAAACGGGGAGGCCCGCGCGGACGGCGTCTAGGTCCACGCCACCTCCGCTTCGACGGGCGCGTGGTCCGAGAGGAGCACGCCGTCCACGCGCCGCCGCTCCGGAGGCCACGCGCTCGGCGTGCGCTCGAACTCGACACCGCGTACGAGGATCTGGTCGATCCCGTCGATCGGGGGGGAGAACTCCTGGACGGCGAAGGCAGGCACGTTGAAGTCGCCGCACAGAATGCACCGTTCGGCGCCTGCGACGAAATCCGCGGCGAGCCCGGCCTCGACGCGGGCAAGGTCGGAGTTGTTCGTCGCGTGCAGGTTCGCGACGGTCAGCGTCCTGCCCGCGAGCTCGAGGGCGACCGCCTGACATACTCGCCGCTGTCGTCCTCCCCGGAGCCATTCGAGGCGTTTCACCTCCGGGTTCAGGACGAGGGTCCGGTCGTCCTGAACCTCGAGACGGGGGCTCAGGAGCGTTGCATTCGCCTGCCCCGCTGCGGTGAACCTCACCCGGACCGGGTCGAGGTCGCTGATGAAGCGCGCCACCGGCCCGAGGAACCCCGGCACCGTGATCGACCAGACCGCGCGCATCCCGCTCCAACGCTCGAGCCGGCCCAGGGCCCAGAGCGGCACCTCCTGCAGGGCGACCACGTCGGGCGCATCGAGCGACACGAGCCGCACCATGCGCTCCAGATAGGTCCGGCTCGTCTTCGGATGCGTACGCCCGTGATAGAGGTTCCACGTGCGAATGACGAGTCCCACGGCCGACGCAGCATAGGGAACCTGTGCGCGGGCGATTCGTGGATCTCGTCGAGCGGCAGATCGCCCTCTTCACAGCCGAGAACGAGGGACTCATCCGGGACACCGAGGCTGCGCTCGCCGCCTACAACCGCGCGCCCAGGGGCGAAGCGGAGGAACGCTACGGCGACTACCTCGACCTCGTCGAGACCGGTACCGACGAGCTCGTCGAGCTGCGCGACAACTTTGCGGCCACCCTGGACGAGGGCTCCTACGAGGAGTATCACGAGGTCTTCAACCGGACGATCCGCAAGCGCCTTCCCCGCTTCGGCCTCGAACTGGACTAACCGCGCTCCGGTCGGCGGCTAGAGCGTCTTCCCGTCGCGGAGGAGCTCGACGTACTCCGCGATCCGCTTCGCCCGCGTCTCGGGCCGCTTCGCATCCGTGATGCGGTAGAGGAAGGAATAGCGCTTCGTCGAGCCGAGGCTCGCGAAGAACTCGGCCGCGGCGGGTTCGGCGTCGAGAGCTGCCTGGAAGTCGTCTGGCACCGTCGCCGTCGTCGGCGAGTCGTAGGCCTCGTCCCAGCGTCCGTCCTCCTTGGCCCGGTCGATCTCGCGGAGACCGGCCGGGCGCATACGGCCCTCCGCGATCAGCCGCTCGGCCTTCTGGCGATTAAATCTTCGACCACTTGCTGCGCGGGCGGCGCGGTGTGAGCTTCTGGAGGTAGTGGTGGTCGTCGAAGCGTTTCGCCTGGCCGTCGATCCACCCGTGGCAAAGCGCGATCTCGACCGCCTCGGCGTAGACGACGGACTGCATACTCGAGGCCTTCTTCGCAAACTTGAGCCAGATACCGTCCGACTCTTCGCCGTGCTCTTCCATCCATGTCTCGAGCTCGGCCGGAGTGGCGAAGAAGAGTACCGGCTGATCGGTCTTCGCCACGCCTTAGCGCGAGGCGCGGAAGAACCCTTGCGGGGCGAGACCGGCGACCCTCTTCGTCACCGGGTCGACGCCTTTGCCCCGGTCTTCACGGCTTTCCTTTCGCCGCACGGCCTGGCGGACGACGAGCCCGCCGACGAAGCGGATCGGCTCGGGCGGGAACCTTCCGCAGACGCCACAGTTGAGCGGGGAGCCGGCCCACTCGTCGTCGCGTCGAAGCGCGCTCGAGGCGAGCATCTTTGCGATCGTGAGCGACGGCGCGACCCCGTTTCCGGAGTAGCCGGTTCCGTAGACGATCTGGGCGCGTCCGGGTAGCGAGCCGACGATCGGAAACCCGTCCGCCGTTCGGTCGATGGGCCCTCCCCACGCATGCGTGACGGGCACGCCTTCGGCCGCGGGCACGAGCTTCACGAGCTCCCCCTCGAGCTCGCGGGTCTGGCGCCCGTTGTGGTCGAAGTTCGAGTTGACGCGGCCGCCGAACGCAAGCCGCCCGCCGCCGCGGCCGAAGGCGACGCGGCCGTCCTTCGTCGGGCGGTAGTAGTGGACGAGGAGGCGACAGTCCGAGATCGCCTCGCCTCCGGTCCAGCCGCTCTCCGCGAGCTTCTCCGGCATCGGCGCCGTTGCGACCATGTCGCTGGAGACGGCCACGACTGCCCGCGCGAGCTCTGGGATCTTCGTCGCCCACGCGTTCAGGGCGAGCACGACGGCTCCGGCCCGGACGCGGCCCGACGGCGTCCGCACGACTCCGTTCTCGCGTTCGAGCTCCACCATGGGCGTGCGCTCGTAGACGCGGACGCCCCTCTCGACGGCGACTCTTCGGAGCCCGCGAGCCAGGAGGGCCGGCTGCACGATCGCCGCGGTCTTCTCGTAGGCCGCACCGAGGTGGATCGGCGAGCCGGTGCGCTCCTGCACCTCCTCCGCGCTCAGGATCTCGTAGGGATGAGCGCCGTGCGCCTCGGCGGTCGCGACGCTCGACTCCCACGCGCCGGCCTGCGCCGGAGAGGTCGCCGTCCAGAGCCAGCCGCCCTCGTGGAAGTGTGCGTCTACTCCCTCGCGCTCGCAGAAGGCGCCGATCTCCCCGACCGCGTCCTCGGAGGCCTTCGCGAGGCGAACGGCCTCCTCTTCCCCGACGCGCTTGACGAGCGTCTGGATCTTCGACCACCACGTGAGCGCAAAGCCGCCGTTTCGGCCCGAGGGGCCGCCTCCGCAGATGTCCTGCTCGATCACGACGACGTCGGCGCCCGGCTCGAGCTCCTTGATGCGAAGGGCCGTCCAGAGCCCCGTGTAGCCGCCACCGACGATGCAGACGTCGGCCTTCGTGTCCTCGAGAAGCTCGTGCGACTCGAGGCCGTCCTCGGCGCGCAGGGCCTCCTGGAGCCAGAGTGAGCGCGGGCCGGCCATGCGCGTGAACCCTACCGATGGCCGAAGTGGTGAGCCTCCGGAAGGGCGGAGCGGACCTCGGCTTCGCCGGCGGCCTGGCGGGCGAGCGGCGCCAGCGTGACGAGCTCGTCCACGATCACGTTCCTGTTCCGCTCGAAGCGCTCGAAGCGGCCGCGTGCGAGGAGGAGCGGCTCGCCCCGGACGAGCGGCCGGAAACGCTCGTACACCTCCGGCGGGATGACAAGGTTCATCTGCCCGTGCTCGTCCTCGAGGAGCATGAAGACGACGCCGTTCGCGGTCGCGGGGCGCTGGCGGGCGACGACGAGGCCCGCGATCGCAACACGGCTTCTGTGCTCGAGGTGCTCGAAGTCGGCGCTCGTCGCCACTTCCGCGGGCAGGTGCGGGCGGAGGAGCTCGAGCGGGTGGACGCCGATCGACATGCTCGTCGTCCGGTAGTCGGCCAGCATGCGTTCCCAGGACGTCTGCTCGGGAAGCTCGGGGATCTCCGAGGTCGGGCCGAGCGGGAGCGACAGCTGGCGCTCGTCTCCGCCCCAGCCGACCGACACCGAGCGTGGCGCAAGCCCGAGCCGCCAGAGCAGTTGTCGCCTCGGCCATCCAAACGAATCACACGCTCCAGAAACCACCAGCGCCTCGAGCTCGGGCCGGTCGAGCGGGGCGCGCTGCGCGAGCTGGACAACACTCGTGAAGTCGCCGTTCTCCTCCCGCTCGGCCACGAAGGCCTTCGCGGGCTCCTCCCCGAGCCCCTTGATGTACCCGAGGCCGATGCGCACGGAATTCCCCTCGATCCGGCAGGAGGCACCGCTCAGGTTCACGTCCGGGGGCAGCACCTGGACGTCGCGGCGCTGCGCGTCGCGTACGAGACTCGCCGGCGGATAGAAGCCCATCGGCTGGGCGTTCAGGAGCGCGCAGAGGAACTCGCCGGAGTAGTAGTGGCGAAGCCAGGCGGACTGGTAGGCGAGGAGCGCAAAGGCGGCCGCGTGCGACTTGGGGAAGCCGAACGCCGCGAAGCCGTTGATCTTCGAGAAGACGAGCTCCGTGATCTCCTCGGGCACGCCGTTTCTCGCCGCCCCTGCGAAGAAGCGCTCGCGGTGGGCCTCGATCGCGTCCTGGCTCCGCTTGCGGCTCATCGCCCGGCGCAGCCCCTCGGCCTCCCCCACGCTGAACCCCGCGAGCGCCATCGCGACCTCGAGCACCTGCTCCTGGAAGATGATCGCGCCGAGCGTCTCCTCGAGGCACTCGGCGAGGAGCGGATGGTCGTGCGGGATGACGTAAGACGGGTCCTCGCGCCGGCGCTGCCTGCGCTCGACATAGGGGTGTACGGCTTTCCCCTGGATCGGGCCCGGACGGACGAGCGCCACCTGCACGGTGAGGTCGTCGAGGTTCTCCGGCCGCGTGCGCAGGAGGCTCTGCATCTGCGCGCGGCTCTCGATCTGGAAGAGACCGACGGTGTCGGCGTCCTGGATCTCCCGGTACACGGCGGGGTCGTCGAGCGGGATGCGGGAGAGGTCGATGCGCTCCCCACGCAGGCGGACGACCTGGTCGACGCACTCCTCGACCGCCGAGAGCATCCCGAGCCCGAGCAGGTCGATCTTCAGGAAGCCTGCGTCGGCGCAGGAGTCCTTGTCCCATTGGCAGAGCCTCCGGCCCTCCATCGCGGCGTGCTCGACCGGGACGAGCTCGACGAGGGGGCGGCTCGAGATGACCATGCCGCCCGGGTGCTGGGAAAGGTGCCTTGGAAGTCCGCCGATCTCTGCGCAGAGCTCCCCGAACGCGCGCCAGCGCGGCGAGGCGAGCTTGGTCTTCGCGCCGGGCAGCTTCTCCAGCTCCTCGGCGACACGACGCGGACTTCCTTCGGTGATGCGCGCGAGCCGCTCGAGCTCCGACTGGGGCAGCCCGAGCGCCTTGCCGACGTCGCGGATCGCGCCCCGCGAGCGGTACGTCGCGAAGCTCGCCACAAGCGCCGAGTGCTCGTGGCCGTAGCGCTCGATCACAGCGACGATCAGCTTCTCGCGGATGTCTCGCGGGAAGTCGAGGTCGATGTCCGGGACGGAGACGAGCTCGCGGTTCAGGAAGCGGCCGAGCGCGAGGCCGGCCGAGACCGGGTCCACGTGCGAGAGCCCGGTCAGGTAGCAGACGATCGAGCCGACCGAGCTTCCCCGTCCGCGGCCGGGCGGCAGGAGGTGGCGCGGCGAGCCGGGGCCGCGCACCTCGTAGGCGACCTCGCGCGCGAGCTCGAGCACTTCCCAGTGGAGGAGGAAGAAGCCGGAGAGCCCGAGCTCGGCGATGAGCGCGAGCTCTTCTCGTAACCGGGCTGACGCCCGGTTGCGCAGGCCAGCGGGCGCATTGCGGTAGCGCTCCTCGAAGGCGCGCCCGCAGACCTGGGCCAGCTGCACGTCCGCGGGATCGGCACCGTCGGAAAAGTCGGGGTAGCGATAGCCGAGCTCGTGCGTCAGGTCGAATTCGAGCCGCTCGGCGAGCTCGACCGTCGCCCGGACGGCATCGGGGTCCTCGGGGAAGCGTGCGGCAGCCTCAGCAGGCGGGGCGAGGACGAACTGCTCGTTCCCGCGCCGCTCGGCCTCGCAGCCTTCGAGCGCGACGTTGTGCTTCACGGCGACGAGCACGTCCTGCAGCTGAGCGCGGCGCGGATGGTGGGCGTGCACGTCTCCCGTGGCGATCGTGCGGACCTGGAGTGCCTCCGCCAGGTCGCGAAGCGCCGCGTTCCTTCGGGCGTCGCCGCGCATGTACGGGCGCTGGAGCTCGACGTAGAAGCGATCGCGCCCGAAGGCCTGGGCGAGGCGGGCGGCAGCGTTCGGGCTCTTGACGCCGAGCCCATAGCGCGCGCAGCCTGAGAGGCAGACGAGCCCCTCGTTCAGCTCGGCCAGGAGGTCCGGCTCGAGGCCGGGATTGAGGCGCTCGCGGGCGTGCGCGGCGGTCAGCAGGCGGCAGAGGTTCGCGTAGCCGCGTGGAGTCTCGACCAGGAGGGTCAGGTGCGAGCCGTCAGCGAGGGTGGCCTCGGCCCCCGTGATGGCGCGGACGCCGACCGCGCGCGCCGCATAGGCGAACTCGAGCGAGCCGTAGACGCCGTCGTGGTCGGTGAGCGCAAGAGCGGGGCAGCCGAGCTCGGCGGCGCGGACCGCGAGCTCCTCGGGCAGCGACGCCCCGTCGAGGAAGCTGTAGGCAGAGTGCGCGTGCAGCTCGATGTATTCCGCCCCGCTCACGCGCGCCTTTCGACCCTTTCCGCGTCACACCCGCGCGCTTTCCCCCAATAGGATCGAAGTGGAGGGAGGCTCGCGGCGGCCCCGGGATTCAGGCTTTCTGGCGGAACCAACCTCCCCCCTCCTCGTCCTCGAAGACCGCGACGTTCTCGCCCGTCGCGAGGACGAGGTCGAAGTAGCGCCGCCGAACGGGCGTATCCGTCCACCAGCGGTCGACCACCCGCCACTCCTCGCGCACCTGAATGACGTCCACCTGCCCGACCGCGGCCGGCAACCCATCCTCGACCGTGACGCGCACGGGTCGAGGCTCGTTCAGTCGTCGCGCGGCACGAGAATCGCCCTGGCCTCGGGAATGCGGGACCACGGCGCTACCTCCACGACGGTGCAGACCGCCTCCATCCCCATCGCGGCCCGCACCTGGCGGAGTCCTTCGCGGAGACGGCCTCGAAGTCGACTGCCGCGCGGGCGGACGAGCTCGGCCTGAGTCCCGATGGACTCGGTCAGCTCCCCCAGCTCGAGCCGCAGCTCGACCGCCGGCGCAGGCAGTTCTTTGAGCTTCGGCGCCAGCGACTGGCGCAGGCGCTCGGATTCAGCCGTCGGCTCTCGCAACGTCGCCGTGCGCCGCCACGAGCCGCCGCCGACCAGGCGGGCGGAGACGGCGAGGCGCCGCGGGAGTCGCCCGCCTCGCTCCTCGCGGGCGAGCAGCCTGTCGAGGAGAGCCGAGAAGGCAAGCTCGAGCGTAATCTCGTTGGCGACCGGCTCGGGAAACTCGAGGGCTTCGGCGATCTCGGCGGCCGGACGCCTCGCTGCGACGTGATTGTCGTCCTCGCCGCCCAGGAGCCGCCGGGCCTCCGCCGCCTCCCGGCCCATCCGGTCACGGACGGCTGCGCTCGGGAGACGGGAGAGCTGGCCCAGCTGCTTGATGCCGAGCTCGGCGAATTCCTTCCGCCTTTCCGGGCTGAGCGGAAGGAGATGCAGCGGGAGCGGCTCGAGAAAGAGCTCCGCCTCGGCGTCGTCGACCACGATCGCGCGGCCCGCCGGGGCCACGCTCGCCGCCGCGAGCGCGGCGAAGCGTCGGCCGGCGACGCCGAGGCGCGGCTGCCAATACGGACCGATCGCATCGAGAGCCCTGCGCAGGACGGCACTGATGCCGCCGGCCATGCGCTCGACACCTTCGGTCGCGAAATACGCGCAGCCCGGTTCGACCGGCTCGACGGCGAGGCCGGCTTCCTCGAGCCGCCGCAGGATCCGCTCCCACTCCTCTTCGGCCGCAGCGGGATCCTGCTCGGCGAGGACGAGGTCGGGACAGTTGGCAAGCGCCTCCGAGAGGCGCATCCCCGGACGCACGCCCGCCTCCTCGGCGGCGGCGGAGCATGCTCCCAAGAGCGGCCGGCTGCCGAGAGGCGGGGCGAGCGCAACGGGGCCGCGCATGAGCTCCGGCCGGGAGCGGAGGGCAGCGCGGAGGGAAAACGCTTGGATGTTCAGACAAGCGATCATGGGAACGTATGTTCTACACGAACACACGTTCTCCTGTCAACTGCTTCTACTCTTTTTTCGATGTTCATCGAGCGACTCGCCGGAGGATCACTGGGATCGCCGAACGACGACTTCGTGGTTGTCGAATGGACGGCCGAAATCGGGACGCACTGGATCGCGCCGCTCCACATCCACCACACTGACGACGAGGCCTGGTACGTGCTCGAGGGCACGCTCGGCTTCAGGCTTGGAGACGACGAAATCGAAGCGCCGGCCGGCTCGGCGGTCCTGGCACGGCGCGAGACGCCACACACGTACTGGAACGCAGGTGATCTCCCGGCCCGCTATCTCCTCGTGCTCACGCCGAATATTGCGCGCCTGCTCGAGGAGATCCACGAGCCCGGCGCCGACATCCGGGCCATCTTCGCCCGCTACGACTCGGAGATCCTGGCCTAAGCGGCCGGACAGGAGTCGTCGGTGCCGGCGACTCCCGGGAACCGGCCGAGGAGCTCGGAGAGCTCGTCGATCTCCTCGTCGGCGAAGTGCGCCTCGAAGAGAGCGCGAATCGAGCCCACGTGGCCGCACGAAGCCGCCTCGAGCTTGGCCGCGCCGGCATCCGTGAGCTCCGCGTAGGCGACGCGGAGATCCGTCGGGCAGGTCGTCCTCTCCACCAGGCCGGCATGCTCGAGCCCCTCGAGGAGCCGCGTCACGCCGGACGGGGTAAGCGCCAGGCGGCGCGACAGGTCGACGCGCCTGAGCCGCCGCCCCTCCGCCTGCGAGAGGAGGTACAGCGCCTCGTACGCGTTCACCGAGAGGCCGTGCTCGGCCTGGAGCTCCGTGTTCAGGACGCGCGTCGCCGCGGCGTGGGCGCGCAGAAGCCTGGTCCAGGCCCGCACTGCAGGCGGAATGTCCGATGAAATCTGCTGTTCTGGGAATACTTGCGCTGTCAACTTCTTCTCGCTACACTTGGTTGTGTCTTCAATAATACACACGTCAAGGAAAGGACGAAGACATGAGCGCGATTCAGACGCAGATCCCGGCCGGCACATGGAACCTCGACCCGGTTCACTCCACGGCAGGCTTCGAGGTCGCGTACCTCGCCGGCACCTTCCGCGGCACGTTCCGTGACGTGCACGCCGAGCTCGACGTCTCCGACGGCCGAACTCGCATCGAGGGCACCGCGTACGTCGCGAGCGTCGACGTCAAGGACGAGAACCTCGCCGCGCACCTCCAGTCTCCCGATTTCTTCGACGCCGAGCGCCACCCCGAGCTTCGCTTCGTCGCCGGCGACGTCGACCTCGAGAGCGAGACCGTCGATGCTTCGGGCGAGATCACGATCAAGGGCGTGACCAAGCCCGTCGAGGTCACGGGAACGATCTCCGCGCCGATCACGGACGCCTGGGGCAACGAGCGCATCGGCCTCCACCTCTCCGCGACCGTCGACCGCACCGAGTTCGGGCTCAACTGGAACATGCCGCTTCCGACCGGCGACCAGGCGCTCGCGAACACCGTGACGATCCTGGCCGAGCTCCAGCTGGTGAAGGCGGCTTGACCACGATGACGAAGGTCCTCGCCATCTCGGGCAGCCTCCGCAGCGACTCGTTCAACGCGAAGCTGCTCCGCTGCGCTGTCGATCTCTTCGGCGACGGCGTGGACGTCGATGTCCTGCAGGGGCTGAAGGACGTCCCGCCCTATGACGAAGACGACGACCGCGACGGCCCCCCGGAGCCCGTGCGTTCTCTGCGCGCGGCTTTCGCAGGCGCCGACGCCTTCTTCATCGCCACCCCTGAGTACAACAGCTCCATTCCAGGCCATCTGAAGAACGCGCTCGACTGGGTCTCGCGGCCGCTCGCCACGAACCCGCTCAGGAACAAGCCCGCGGTCGTCGTGGGTGCCTCGACGGGCGCCTTCGGCGCAGTCTGGGCCCAGGCCGAGCTCCGCAAGGTGCTGGCCTCCATCGGCGCACGGGTCGTCGAGGCCGAGCTCGCCGTGGGCCACGCGCCGACGCGATTCGACGAGGACGGTACGCTGGTGGACGAGGATCTCTGCGAGCAGCTCGGCGAGGTCGTCGACGCGCTCGTCTCCGCCGTGGCCGAGCGGCAAGAGCTCGCCCGCACCGCGGCGTGACCCGAGGAAGAAAGGAACGACATGAAGCTCGAAGGCATCCACCACGTGACGGCGATCACCGCCGACGCACCCGGAAACGTCGACTTCTACGCGCGCGTCCTCGGGCTGCGGCTCGTGAAGAAGACCGTCAACCAGGACGACCCCACCGTCTACCACCTCTTCTACGCGGACGAGGAAGGCTCGGCCGGCGCGGACATCACGTTCTTCGAGTACCCGGGCGCCCGGCGCGGCCGCGCCGGAGCCGGAATGGTGCACCGCGTCGTCTTTCGCGTCGCCGACGGCGCGGCGCTCGACTTCTGGGCCGACCGCCTCACCGCAGAGGGGATCGAGGCCCGGCGCGCAGACGATTCGCCTCCTGTTCGTGGACCCGGAGGGCCTCGGGCTCGAGCTCCGCGCGGTCGACACGCGTGACGAGCCGCTCGTCGCGGTCAGCCCGGACATACCGGCCGAGGTCGCCGTCCAGGGGTTCGACGAGGTGCGCGCCTTCACGCGCGACGCCGCCAGGGGCCGGGGCTTCCTCGAAGACGTGCTCGGCTTCGAAGCGCAGGACGAGGAAGGCTGGGAGGTCCGCGGAGAGAAGCGCGGCGGGCGGTACGTCTACGACCCCGCCGACAGCCTCGGCACTCCCGGCGCGGGCACCGTCCACCACGTCGCGTTCGCGTCACTCATGGACGACCACGAGGCGTGGCAGCGGCGCGTCGCCGAGGCGGGCGCCCACCCCACGCCCGTGATCGACCGCTTCTACTTCCGCTCCATCTACTTCCGCGAACCGAGCGGCGTCCTCTTCGAGATCGCCACCATCGGCCCCGGCTTCGCCTCCGACGAGCCGAAGGAGACGCTCGGCGAGCGCCTGTCGCTCCCGCCCGCGTTCGAGCACCTGCGCGAGCAGATCGAGCCGCGCCTGACGCCGATCTCCAACCCGCGCAAGCCGGCGGAGGTCTCCGGATGACCCAGGTCGGGGCCGAGACTGCGAAGCTCGCCCCGGAGACCCGTCTCGGCGCAGTCGAGCTGACCGTCACCGACTTGGAGCGCTCCGTGCCGTTCTACGAGGAGGCGATCGGGCTGCGCACGCACCGGCGAGAGGAAGGGCGCGCTGCACTCGGCGCCGGCGGCGAGGACCTGCTCGTCCTCGTCGAGGACCAGGGCGCCCGTCCGGCCGGACGCCACGCGGGCCTCTACCACTTCGCGCTCCTGCATTCGTCGCGCGAGGAGCTTGCGCGCGCAGCCGCCCGCCTCGCGCGCACGCGCACGCCCATCCAGGGCGCCTCGGACCACGGCATCTCGGAAGCGATCTATCTCCCGGATCCCGACGGGAACGGCATCGAGCTCGCCGCCGACCGGCCCAAGGCCGAGTGGCCGGACCTCTCCGTGATGAGCGGGGGCCCGGATCCCCTCGACCTGAACGCGCTCCTCGCATCGGTCACGGACGAGGACCCGCAGGAATCGGTCGCTCCCGACGCAGTCATCGGGCACGTCCACCTGCACGTGGGCGACCTCGAGGCCGCGACGCACTTTTACGTGGACGTCGTCGGCTTCGACGTCATGACCCACCTCCCGAGCGCGGTCTTCGTGGCCGCGAGCGGCTATCACCACCACGTCGGCTTCAACACGTGGCGGGGGCCCGGCGTCTCGCCCGCCGCCGATGGCACGGTCGGTCTGCGTCACTTCACCGTCGTGCTCCGCGACGAGGCCGAGGCCGACGCGCTCCGCGAACGCGCGCGCGCTGCAGACGTGGACGTCGACGACACGGCCGAGGGTCCTCTTCTGCGGGATCCCTCGGGAAACGCGCTCCTCTTTCGGACCGGCTAGGCGACGAGCCGCGCGGCGGTTCCACGCATGCCGTCGTAGCGAGGGACGACCGCGGTGACGCTCTCGCGTGCGCACCAGACCAGGTCTTCCTCCGTCACGGTCTCACCGACCCTCCGGATGGTGCGAAAGGCCTGCTCGGCGCTCGCGTAGGAGGCTGCCAGCTCGAGCGCCCGCTCGGCCGCCTCGGTCGGCTCGCCCCCGACCAGCGCGGCGATCCGGCCGGCGCAGTAGGCGTCGTCCTCGCTATAGCCGCCGCGGAGACCGGCACACACGACCTCCACGTCCTCGCCTCGCTCCCGCGCCGCGAACGCCGCGGCCTCGAGGTTCAGCATGCTTCCGACGAGGACGAGGTCGCAGTTCACAGCAGCCCCGACCACCGCCCGGGTGCCGTTCGTCGTCGTGAGGACGACCTCGCCGGCCCGGGGCGAGAGGTACTCGGGCGGAGAGTTCCCGAGGTCGAAGCCGGGCAGCGGGTCGCCGCCGCGCTCTCCGCCGAGCACCGCGTCGCCGAGCTCGTCCCTGAGCGCCCGGGCCTCCTCGACCTCGGCGCAGCAGTAGACCGTGCGGTAGCCGGCGTCGAGAGCCTGGACGATGGTGGAGGTGGCGCGAAGCACGTCGACCACGATTCCGGTGGGAACGCGGGCCGCCTCCCCCGGTGTAAAGGCGACGTGGACGCGCATCGGGCGGACGTTACCGGGTAGCTGCGCGGCTACGATGACGCCGATGGCCGCGCCCGAACAGACGCAGACGATGGTCTGTTACCGGCACCCGCAGAACGAGACCGCCGTCACGTGCTCGAGCTGCGGGCGGCCGATCTGCACCGAGTGCATGGTCTTTGCGCCCGTTGGCATCAAGTGCCCCGAGTGTGCCGGCACGCCGACCGGAGCGAAGAAGGCGGCGGTACGTGCGCGCTCGCTGGGCCAAGGCGCGGACTTCATCGTGACGAAGGTACTCATCGCCGTCAACGTCCTCGTCTTCCTCGCCCAGGTCGTGCAGTCGGGCAGCCTCACGAACCCGTTCGGAGAGCTCTTCATCCGCGGCGCGCTCTACGGCCCAGCCGTGGCCAATGGCGACTGGTACCGCCTCGTCTCCTCCGCGTTCCTGCACGGGAGCATCCTCCACATCTTCTTCAACATGCTGATGCTCTGGTGGTTCGGCCGGCCGCTCGAGCACCTGCTCGGCCGTGCGCGCTTCCTCGCCATCTACTTCGTCTCGATCCTTGCCGGCTCTGCAGGCGCGCTTCTCATCACTCCCGACAGGCCGACCATCGGCGCCTCGGGAGCCGTGTTCGGGATCCTGGGCGCAGGCCTTGTCCTCGAGCGGAGCAACATCAACGTCTTCGGCGGGTCGGCCCTGATCGTGGTCATCCTGAACCTGGCGCTCAGCTTCACGCTGAACAGCGTCTCGATCGGCGGCCACGTGGGGGGACTCATCGGCGGCGCGCTCTGCATACTCGTGCTCTCCGGCTTCGGGCGCGGCCACGCGGTCTACGGCCGCTTCAACCTCGCCGCCGCGGCCGGCCTCGTCGCGATCGCCGCCGGCAGCGTCCTCATCGCCTATTTCCAGGTGCGCGGCTACGCCTGACATCGAGCTGCGCACTCTCCGGGACGGGGGCCAGAGCGCGCTCGAGATCGCCGAGTACGCGGCCGGCTTCCTCGCCAAGGCCGAGAAGTCCCTCGACCTGGCCCTCTACGATTTCGACCTCGAGCAGGAGACGGCGAAACTCGTCGCGACAGCCCTCCTCGAGGCGCAGAGCCGCGGCGTCGAGGTCCGGCTCGCCTTCAACGTCGACCACGACAAGCCGATCCCGGAGCCGCCCCCGCCCCGCGCCGACCCGAGCCTGCTCGACGACCTCGCCGTCCCGACGAAGCGGATTCTGGGCGTGCCCGACCTCATGCACCACAAGTACGTGATCAGGGACGGCGCCGACGTCTGGACGGGATCGACGAACTGGACCGACGACTCCTGGAGCCGGGAGGAGAACGTGATCGCCGTCGTCCATTCGGAGGAGCTCGCCGCGCGCTACACCGAGGACTTCGAGCAGCTCTGGGAGACGGAGACGGTCGAGCAGTCGGGCTTCGTGGAACCGAACCCCATCCGTGTCGGCGCCGCGAAAGTGCGCGCGTGGTTTTCTCCCGGCCACGGGGAAGCCCTCGCCACCCGGATTGCACACCGGATCGCCAGGTCGAAGAGGCGCATCCGGATCTCCTCGCCCGTCATGACCTCCGGGCCGATTCTCGGCGCCCTCGCCGAGGCCGTCTCGGACGGCAAGTGCGACGCCTCGGGCGTCGTCGACGCCACCCAGATGAAGGGCGTCTACCACCAGTGGGAGCTGAATGGGAACTCGGAGTGGAAGATGCCCGCGATCAGGCGCATCTTCGCGAACGGGCGCTTCACCGGGAAGAACTCGATGCCCTACGGGCAGGGGGACGTGCACGACTTCATGCACGCCAAGGTCGTGATCGCCGACGACCACCTCTTCACGGGGAGCTACAACCTCTCGCATTCCGGCGAGGAGAACGCGGAGAACGTCCTCGAGGTCGAGGATGCCGCGTTGGCCGACCAGCTCGCGGCGTTCGTGGACCAGATCCGCGCGCGCTACCCGGCCGCCCCAATTCCCTAAAAGACTCTTTACACGTGGCTCAAATGGGGGTAAGAGAATCCTTGCTTAAGGCCGATACACGAGAAGCATGCGCAAGCTTCTCGTTCTTGGGGCTCTAGCAGCACTCCTCATTCCGGCTGAAGCAGGCGCCTCCATCCTCCTGGGTGTCGAAGGCTCGAAGTCGCGGTTCAAGGATCAGACGAACCAGTCCACGGATGTGAACCTCGACTTCATCTCCTGGGGCGTGCACAAGCAGAGCTACATGGACAACACGCTCGCCGCGGCCAAGCCGATCCCGGCGCTCTCGTTCGGCACCGTGAACAAGTACGGGAACGAAGCCGTCACGCCGGCGGGGATCGCGAGAGGCAAGGGCGACCGGGTGCTGATCGATGTCGCCCAGGCGCTCGACCGCTTCGGCCGCTTCGCGTACGTCCGGCCCTACGCGGAGATGAACGGCCACTGGAATCCCTACTGCGCGTACAACTACAACGGGTCATACCGCGGCAGAGCGCACTCGACGAAAAACTTCCGCAAAGCGTTCCGCCGCACGTACCTGATCGTGCACGGCGGCTCGGTCGCCGACATCAACGCCAAGCTCGTCGCCTCCGGCATGCCGAAGCTCAAGCGCACGAACCCCCTCCCTGCGAACGACGTCAAGGTGATCTGGAACCCGCAGGGCTTCGGCAGCCCCAACCTGAAGGGTAACCGCGCCGCTGCGTACTACCCCGGCAACAAGTACGTGGACGTCGTCGCGAACGACCTCTACGACTACGGGAACGGCGTGGAATGGGGGGCCAACCTCGACCTCTACCGTGCGCACCCGGGCAAGCCGTATGCGATCGGCGAGTGGGGGCTCGCGGCGGGCGTCGACCACCCCGAGTTCGTCCAGAAGATGGCCAACTTCGTCTCGAGCCACCCTCGGGTCAAGACGATCATCTACTACCGCAGCCAGAACGGCTCGGACTTCGACCTCAGCGGCAAGCCGAACACCCTCAAGGCCTACAAGAAGCACATCCTTCCCCTGGCCGACTAGCCGCCGACCTGGACGGCGCCGATACCCGACTCGGCGAGCACCGCCTGCGCGGCTGCGAGCCGGGCCAGTGGAACGCGATAGGGCGAGCACGACACGTAGTCGAGCCCGAGCCGGTGGCAGAACGCGACCGACGCGGGGTCGCCGCCGTGCTCTCCGCAGATGCCCATCTTCAGGTCGGGCTTCGCGGAGCGTGCGCGCTCGACGGCGAGCTCCATCAGCTCCCCCACGCCGCTCTGGTCGAGGGTCTCGAACGGGTTCTGGCGCAGGATGCCGTCGTCGAGGTAGTGCGTGAGGAACTTTCCCTCGGCGTCGTCGCGGGAGAAGCCGAGCGTTGTCTGCGTGAGGTCGTTCGTCCCGAAGCTGAAGAAGTCCGCATGCTCGGCGATCTCGTCGGCGCGGATGCACGCACGCGGGAGCTCGATCATCGTCCCGCAGTGATAGGCCACGTCGCCCTCTTCCTCGGCGGTTCGAACCGTCAGCTCGCGCAGGCGCCGGAGCTCCTCGGCGAACCCGACGAGCGGGTGCATGATCTCGACGATCGGCGCGTCCCCCGTTCGCGCTTCCACGGCGCGTGCGGCGCGGATGATCGCCCGCACCTGCATCTCGTAGATCTCCGGGAAGAGGAGCCCGAGCCGACAGCCGCGAGTTCCGAGCATCGGGTTCGCCTCCCGGAGGACACGGATCCGCCGGGCCATCTCGGGCGACTCGGCCTCCTCGAGCGGGGGCAGGAACTCGTGCAGCGGAGGATCGAGGAGCCGGATCGTCACGGGGAGCCCGGCCATGGCCTCGAAGATGCCCTCGAAGTCCTCCTGTTGAAGCGGCAGGAGGTTCGCGAGTGCCGCGCGGCGCTCGTCCTCCCCCGAGGCCATGATCATCGCACGAACGAGCGGTAGGCGCTCCTCGGCCATGAACATGTGCTCGGTACGGCAGAGCCCGATCCCCTGGGCGCCGAACTCGCGCGCCTTGGCGGCGTCCGCAGGGGTGTCGGCGTTCGCACGCACCTTCAACCGACGAATGTCGTCGGCCCACCCGAGCAGAAGCTCGAAGTCTTCGTTGATGAGAGGCGGGACGAGATCGACCGCGTCGAGGATGACCTCCCCGGTGCCGCCGTCGATCGTGATCACGTCGCCCTCCGCGAGCTCCACGTTCCCGATCTTCAGCTTGCGGGCCTCGAGGTCGATGGTGAGCCCTTCGCACCCGGCCACGCACGGCTTGCCCATCCCGCGGGCGACGACGGCCGCGTGTGAGGTCATCCCGCCCTGCGCGGTCAGGACACCGCGGGCCTCGATCAGTCCGTGGATGTCGTCCGGGGTCGTCTCCCACCGGACGAGTATCACGTCCTCCCCCCGCTTGCCCTCGTCCTCGGCGGTGTCCGCGTCGAGAACGACCTTGCCGGTGGCTGCTCCGGGAGAGGCGTTCAGGCCCTTGGCGGCCACCTTGTAGTCGGCCTTCGGGTCGATCATCGGGTGCAGCAGCTGGTCGAGCTGTTTCGGGTCGATGCGGCCGACCGCCTCCTCCTTGGAGATGAGGCCCTCCTCGACCATGTCCACCGCGATCCTGAGGGCGGACTGCGCGGTGCGCTTCCCGCTTCTCGTCTGCAGGAGGTAGAGCCGGCCCTCCTCGATCGTGAACTCGATGTCCTGCATCTCGCGGTAGTGCTCCTCCAGGCGACGCATCGTGTCCATGAGCTCCGCATGAGCCTCGGGGAAGCGCTCCCGCATCTCTGCGATCGGCTGCGGCGTGCGGATGCCTGCGACGACGTCCTCGCCCTGCGCGTTGACGAGGAACTCACCCCATGCGCCCGGCTCGCCCGTCGCGGGATCGCGCGTGAAGGCGACTCCCGTGCCCGAGTCGTCGCCCTTGTTCCCGAAGACCATCTGGACGATGTTGACCGCGGTGCCGAGGTCGTCGGGAATGCCGTTGACGCGCCGGTAGACCTGAGCTCGCGGTGTGTCCCACGAGTCGAAGACGGCTCGTAGAGCAGTATTCAGCTGCCCCCAGGGGTCCTTGGGGAAGTCGGCGTCCGCCTCGTCCCGGTAGATCTGCTCGAAGCGCCCGATCAGCTCGTCGAGGTCGTCCGCGCCGAGATCGACGTCCTGCACGACGCCTTTCCGCTCTTTCAGCTCGGCGAGCACCTCCTCGAACCGGTGCGCGTCGACTCCGGCGACCACGTCCCCGAACATTTGGATCAGGCGCCGGTAGGCGTCCCTGGCGAAGCGTTCGTTCCCCGTTGCCCGTGCGAGACCCGCGACGGACTCCTCGTTCAGGCCGAGGTTCAGGATGGTGTCCATCATCCCGGGCATCGAGATGGCGGCGCCCGAGCGGACCGACACGAGGAGTGGGTCGCTCGGATCGCCGAACCGCTTGCCCGTCGACTCCTCGAGCCGAGCCATGTGCTCCGCGACCTCTTCTTCCAGGCCTTCCGGCACTCGCCGACCTTCCTTCATGTAGGCGACGCAAGCGGCGGTCGTGACCGTGAAGCCGGCCGGGACCGGAATGCCGATCGCGGTCATCTCGGCCAGCCCGACTCCCTTGCCGCCGAGCAGCTCGCGGCCCAGCTCGCCTCCCTCGACGAAGTCGTACACGTAGCGCTCTCCCATCGCAGTGGGATTATCGCGTCTCTCTTCGCCGTCTTGACTCCCGAAGGAGCGAAGACGACACTTCGCGCCATGCCCCGCACGCCGTTCCTACTACTCGCGCTGCTCCTCGCCGTCGCCTGCTCCCTGGCCGGGGGCGGCTTTTTCGACGGCCACCTCTAACGAGGGAACCGCCCGCCGATTACCCCATTCGGTCATGGCGTCCACCCCTGTTGTGCGCCATGGTCCGCGTACGGGTTCGATTAGACGTGGGGCGCCGCAGTCTACGTCTCGGCCCGAGAAGAGGCGGCTCGGCACCACGGCCGCCTCTGTTTATTTAAGGCCTGACACTCTCGGCGGCGGCGGGTGCATACTGCGGGCGCCCTGTGGGCCGGTAGACCTGGATCGTTACGCCCTTCGAGTCAGCTCGCGAGTCGACCAGGTCCAGCGCAATGTCCGGGCCGGCGTCGGGGAACAGCCGCGCGCCCTGACCGAGGACCACGGGGACGACGAGCAGGTTGATCTCGTCGACGAGGTCGTTGTCGAGCAGCCATCGGATCAGGGTACCGCTGCCGTGCACCTGCAGCTCACCGGCCGGCTCGGCTTTCAGCTCGCCGATAGCAACCGCGAGGTCACCGGAGAGGAGGGTCGTGTTCGCCCAGCGCGGTTCGGTGAGCGTGGTCGATGCGAGGTACTTCGGCTTCGTGTTCAAAGCAGCTGCGATCTGGTGGTTGCCCGGATCTTCCGCCGCGGCGCGAGCCCGTTCCTCTGCGCCCCAGTAGCCGGCGAAGAGCTCGTAGGTCCTCCGGCCGAACAGGAACGCGTCGGCGCGCTGGTAGGTCTGGTCGATGAACGTCATGGTCTCGTCGTCGAACACCCCCATGGCCCATCCGCCGCGCTCGAATCCCTTCCTGCGGTCCTCATCCGACGCGGCGCCGTTTCCCTGCATCACGCCATCGACGGTGACCTGCGTCATGGTCGTCAGTTTCATGGGCTCGTCCTTTCTCTCATGGTGGTCTTTCTACGACCGCGCCGAATGAGTGAGACGCAGCGTCGGCGGGCATCACGCCGGCGTCGAATCGCCGACACCCCTAGGCGGCCTGCTCCATATTTCGCCGCTCCGCCAGCCAGGAGATGAGCCGGATCCCCATCCAGACCGGCGTCAAGAGAACGTAGAAGACGAAGAGGCCGAGCGCGAGCAGAAACATCCAGAACGGCCAGTAGTAGAACGGGATCTTCGGCTTCGCGCTCATGCTCGCGCCTTCGCGTTCCCCTCGAGGCGCCGCTGCTCGACGAGCCTGATGATGCGCCGCGCGGTCTCCTCGATCGCAAGATTAGAGACCTCGATGACCGGACAGCCGAGCCGCCGGTGGATCTGCTCGGCGCGCTCGAGCTCCTCGTAGATCTCCGAGAGGTCGGCATAGCGCCGTCTCGCGCCGCGGAGCCCACGCGCGCGCTCGCTTCGTCTCTCGGCGAGGCTCTCCGCGTCGATCGTCAGGCCTACGATCGTGCGCGGGTCGATCTCTTCGAGCTCGCGCGGGGGTTCGACTCCGGGGACGATCGGCACGTTGGCCGTCTTGTACCCGAGGTAGCCCAGGTAGATCGAGAGAGGGGTCTTGGAGCTCCGCGATACCCCCACGAGGACGATGTCGGCGTCCTTGAGGCCGCCCGGGCCGACGCCGTCGTCGAAGCGCACGGCGAACTCGATCGCCTCGATGCGCTTGAAGTAGCTCGAGTCGAGGACGGGTTGGCCCCCCGGCATCATCGTCGCCGGCTGGCCCGAGACCCGCGCGACCGCGTCGATCGGCTGGCCTAGGAGGTCGCAGTAGTGGAGCCGGTAGCGGCGGCAGAGCGTACGCATCGCGTCCCGAAACTCGTTCTCCACGAGCGTGTACATGAGGACGGCGCGCCGCCCGCGCGCCCGGGCGGCAGCGAGCTGGACGTCGTCCACGCTCATGATGCGCGGGTGGCGGACGATCTCGAACTCCTCGTCCGGGAACTGGCGCTCGACCGCCTCGGCGAACCGTGCCGCCGTCTCCCCCGTCGAGTCGGAGACGACGTGGATCTCGACGGGCTCGCTCACCGCGGGATCTGCGCGAGGTCGCCGAGTGCGCCGACGGCGTCGCGCACGTCGAGCAGGAGCCGGAGGCGGTTGGCGCGCACCTGTGCGTCGTCGGCCATCACGAGCACCTCGTCGAAGAAGCGGTCGACCGGAGCGCGAAGCTCCGCGGCCGCGGCGAGCGCGCCGTCGAACTCCCGTGCCTCGAGTGCAGCGGTGATCCTCGGAGACGCTCCCGCGACAGCGTCGATCAGCGCGATCTCAGCCTCGTCGGTCGCCAGCTTGGGGTCGAGCTCCGCGGCTGCGCCGTCCGATTTCCCCGCCAGGCGGTTCGCGCGGTCGTAGGCGACGTAGGCCTGCTCGAACTCCTCGGTGTCGGCCGAAGCTGCCAGAGCCTCGGAGAGGCGGGCGATCGCGCCGAGCTCGGCGACGCCGCTCGCCCGTGCGGCCCGGACGAACTCGACCGGCACGTCGAGCATCCCCTCCAGCCGCTCTTCGACGAACCCGGCGACCTCGCTCGCATCGTCTTTCAGCTCTGCCCCTTGGTCGACGAGCAGCTGGTGTCCGCGCGCCGCGAGCGCGGCCACGTCGAGCTCGAGGCTGCCCTCCAGCGCGAGCCGGCAGAGCCCGATCGCCGCGCGCCGAAGCCCGTACGGGTCGCGCGACCCGGTCGGCCGCTGGCCGAGCGCGAACGCGACGGTGAGGCTGTCGATCCTGTCGGCGGCGGCGAGCACGCGCCCGGTCTCCGTCTCGGGCAGCGGGCCGCCGGCCGCGTCCGGCAGGTAGTGCTCGTCGATTGCGGCGCAGACCGCCTCGGGGAAGCCGGCGAGGCGCGCGTACTCGGCGCCGATATGGCCTTCGAGATCCGGAAACTCGCGCACGAGCTCCGCGGCCTGGTCGGCCTTGGCGAGCCGAGCGGCCTCCCGGGAGGCATCCCCGCCGCCGAGTGCGTCGACGAGAACCTCCAACCGCGCGACCTTGTCCCCGTACGTGCCGGCCCCGGCGACGAACGTGATCCGCGCAGCCTCCTCGGCCAGGCGCTCGATGCCCTTGGCGACGTCGCGCTCGAACGTGAAGGAGGCATCTTCGAGGCGTCCCTCGAGGACGCCCTCGTTCCCGGCGATCACGGTCTCCGGATCACCGCCGTTGGCCACGAACGCGAAGCGGTTGCCGTCGAGTGGGAAGTAGCGCTGGTGCGACTCCATCGCCGTCTCCACGACGCCGCGCGGAAGCGAAAGGAAGCGCTCGTCGAAGGCGCCCTCGAGCACCGTCGGCCACTCGGCCAGGTGCACGACCTCGGCGAGGACTGTCGGGTTCGGCTCGGCGAGGCCGTGCTTTCCGAGGCCCTGCGCGATGGTGTTCAGCCGCGCGTCCGGATCCGGCTCGACGTTGGCGGCACGCAGCGATTCGAGGTACTCGCGCGCACTCGGGACCGGCACCTCGCGGTGAGTGAAGCGGTGGCCGTAGGAGGAGCCGCTGAAGCCCTCGATCGTCCGGTCGTCCAGCTTCGCGCAGAGCCAGCGCACCGGGCGCGCAAAGCGGAGGCCGGAGTCGTCCCAGCGCATCGACTTCGAGAACGCAAGCCCGCGGACGACCTCGTTCAACCGCTCGGGGAGCGCGTCGAGGAGCGGCCGGCCGGGCACGAGCACGCCCAAGAAGCCGTCGCGGACCTCGAGGTCGTCGACTCTCACGCCCTGCTTGCGTGCGAAGCCCTCGGCGGCCTTCTCCCGCAGGTGCTCGGGCGGCCCCTTGACCCATTCGTCCGGCTCCCGCTCGGGGAGGTCCTCCACGAGGAGCGCGAGCCGGCGCGGGCCGACGAACACACTGCCTTCTCCCAGCTTCGCCAGCTCGGAGCGCAGCTGCGCCTCCGCCTCCGCGCAGGCCGAGGCAGGCAGCTCTTCACATCCGATCTCAAAGAGCAGGCTGGGCAATCTTCTCCACGTAGAGCTGGGCGACCTTGCGCGCAAGCGTCCGGACCCGGCCGATGTACGCGGCCCGCTCCGTCACCGAGATGGCGCCGCGCGCGTCCAGCAGGTTGAAGGTGTGGGAGCACTTGAGCACCTGGTCGTAGGCGGGCAGCGGCAGCTCGCGGTCGAGCAGGAGGCGGCACTCGGTCTCGTGCTCTTCGAAGCGCCTCGTGAGGATGTCGACGGGCGCGACCTCGAAGTTGTAGACCGACCACTCGCGCTCGCTCTCGCGATAGACGTCGCCCCACCTGATCCCCGGGGCCCATTCGAGATCGAGCGCCGATCGCTTCCCCTGCAGGAACATCGCCAGCCGCTCGAGGCCGTAGGTGATCTCCGCGGGGACGAGCTCGATCTCGAGCCCGCCGACCTGCTGGAAGTATGTGAACTGGGTCACCTCCATCCCATCGCACCAGATCTCCCAGCCAAGGCCCCAGGCGCCGAGCGTCGGCTGCTCCCAGTCGTCCTCGACGAGGCGCACGTCGTGCTTTCTCGTGTCGATGCCGAGGGCCTCGAGCGAGGCGAAGTACAGATCGAGCACGTCCTCGGGCGCCGGCTTCAGAAGCACCTGGTACTGGAAGTAGTGCTGGAAGCGGAATGGGTTCTCGCCGTAGCGACCGTCCGTCGGGCGGATCACCGGCTCGACGTAGGCCGTCTTCCACTCGTCCGGGCCCAGCGAACGGAGAAACGTGGCCGGATTCATCGTCCCCGCTGCCAATTCGGTGTGGTACGGCTGCATGAGGACGCACCCGTAGTCGGCCCAGTAGCGCTCCAGGGAGCCGATCATCTCCTGGTAGTTCGGCGCGCTCATGGCCTCACGCCCTCTGCGCGAGCGTCCTCAGGCGGAAGCCGCCGTGGTACTCGTACGACGACTCGATCATGCGCAGGCATTCGCGCAGGCCGCGTGCGGTCACGGCGGGAGCGGCTGCCTCCGCCAACGGGCGCTCGAGGAAGCCGCGGACCGCTTCGAAGCCCTCCGCGGACACGGCGAGCGACCCGGAGCCGCATTCTGCGCAGACGCCTCCTCCGGCCTGTGCCGAGAAGCCGACGAGCGGCTTCTCCTCCCCGCACGCGGCGCACCCGGCGAGATGCGGGAGGTAGCCCGAGAGCCAGAGGAGCTTCAGCTGGAACGAAAGGACGAGCGGGTCGAGCGCCGGCTGGGCGGGCAGGGCGGCCTCGACGTCGTCGAGGAGGTCGAGAAAGCGCGTCAGCGCATTGAAGGCCGGCGCGTTGGCGTCCTGCTCGACAAAGAGCCTGAGCATTGCCTCGAGGCCGATGTGGCCGACCGCCATGCGGTACCCGTCCACCCGCCCGCGCTCGTGCGAGCGCAGAAGGTCGGCGCCGCGCACAGTGCAGAGCTCCCCCCTCCCCTCGTGCAGCATGAGCTCGACGTGGCTGAAGGGCTCGAGCCGCGCGCCGAAGCGCGATTTCGTCTTGCGGACGCCCTTCGCGATCGCCCCCACCCGGCCGCGCTCGAGGGTGTAGAGGTGGAGGACGCAATCCGCCTCGGAAAAACGGATCGAGCGCAGGACGACGGCCTCCGTCTTGAAGGTTCCGGGCACGCGCCCACTCTAGCCGCCGTCCCGGTGGAATCCTGGGGTTTCCGGGTACGTTGAAAGAGAGGATGCCGCGAATCCGAATGTACTCGACGACCTGGTGCGGCTATTGCATCCGTGCGAAGGCACTGCTCGAGCGCCGCGGCCTCGAGTACGAAGAGATCGTCATGGACGACGACCCGGCCTTCCGGCAGAAGCTGCTCGAGCTGACGGGCCGTTGGACCGTTCCGCAGATCTTCATCGACGAGGTGCCGATCGGCGGCTATACCGAGCTCTGGTGCCTCGACCGGGACGGCCGCCTCGACGAGCTCGCGGCCTAGCGGCTCAGCCGCTCCGCCAGGTAGGCGATCCCGAGCGGATAGCGGTATTCGATCGCCATGTGCGTGGCGTCGAAGAGCTCGAAGAAGACGTCGGTGATACCGATTTCCGCGAGCGCGCGCCGGAACGCCTCGGCGCCGAGGTCGAGAAACCATTCGTCCTTCTTGCCCGCATCGATGTAGATCGCCTTGAGCGACCGCAGTGCGTCCTCATGTCTCGGAACCATCCGCACAGGATCCCAGGCGAGCCAGCGCTCCCAGACCTCGGGGATGAGCTTCGACGTCGCGGGGTCGAATGGGAGCCGGACGGTTCCGTCCTCGTCGGTCGAGTAGGAGGCCGCCATGCACCACTGGTTGAGGAGCACGTGGTCGGAGTCCTTCGAGAAGGCCGGCCGCGAGCGGAAATCCTCCCAGAAGCGCTCGTAGGAGCCGTCGTACTCGTCGCGCAGAGCTCGCGCCGCCTGCGGCATCTCGGGCAAGTAGCACGCCTCGAAGAGCGCGTCGCCGGCGTGCGTGGCGAGGCCGCCGAAGACATCCGGCCGGAGCATCGGCGTGACCATCGCCCCGTAGCCGCCCGAGGACTTCCCGGCGATCCCGCGGTGCTCGGGAGCCGGCAATGTGCGGTAGCGCTCGTCCACCCAGGGGACGACCTCGTCGCAGAGATAGGTGTGGTATTGCCCAGTGCCGGGCGAGTCGAGGAACTGACTGCCGCCGAGCGACGTCCAGCAGTCGGCGTAGACGAGGATCGCGGGGGGCACGTCTTCGTCGGCGAACAGGTCGTCGGCGAGCTCGGGGAAGTTCTTGCGGAAGGGGGCACGGTTTCGCCACATGTCGAGCTGGCCCGTGAGCCCCTGGATCACGTAGATGGACGGATATCGCCGCTCGGCGTCGTCGTCGTAGCCAGCCGGGAGGTGGACGCGAAGTGGGCGCACGCTCGGGTCGCCGAGGGGATTGCCCTCGAGCACCTTGCTCTCGATCTCCGCTTCGTCGAAGCGGCCGCGCGGCTCGAACGACCACGGCTTCACGGCCCCGATCCTAGCCGGGGTGGAGCACTTGGCACCGAGGGCAGTACCACGTGCCTCGCCCGCCGGCGCGCGTCTTCTCGATCGGCGCGCCGCATCGCGGACACGGCTCGCCGGCACGGCCGTAGACCTTGAGCTCGTCCTGCATCCGGCCACGGCGCCCTTCGGGATCGCGATAGTCCCGCAGCGTCGCGCCCTGGCGTGCGATCCCCATCTCGAGTGCGGCGCGGATCGCCTTGCGCAGCCGTGTGATCTCGTCGCCGGCGAGGGAGCCCGCCGGCCGAAGAGGGTGGATTCTCGCGCGCCAGAGCGCCTCGTCCGCATAGATGTTCCCGATGCCGGCAGCCGCCCGTTGGTCGAGGAGGGCGGCCTTGACGGGCGCGCGGCGGCCCGCGAGCGATTTCGTGAGGACGCGCGTGGTGAAGCCGCGCTCGAGCGGCTCGCCGCCGAGGCGCCTCGACGCGAAGTAGTCCTCGAGCTCGCCCGGCTCGAGCAGCGCCCACGTTCCGAACCGGCGCACATCGCGATAGGCGACGTCCGAGCCGTCGTCTAATCTGACAACGGCACGCCGGTACGGGTCGGCGGCGAAACCGCCTCGTGCCGGGTGCTCGACGTTCCCCGTCATACGGAGATGGACAAGGAGGTGCCGCCCGCTCTCGAACTCGAAAATCAAATACTTGCCTCGCCGGCCGACTGCGGAGATGCGCTCCCCTTCGAGGGCGTGGGCGACGGCCTCCGGCGGCTCGGGCCGGGTGAGCCGCGGGTCGACGATCTCGACTCGCTCCAGCCTCCGCCCTTCGAGGCCCGGCGCTAGCTTGGCGCGGATCGTCTCGACCTCGGGTAGCTCGGGCACCCCGCCTTCCCGTCAGGCGATGACGTCGAGGACGATCGGGACTTCCTGCGGCGGCTGTGTGCCGATGCGATAGGCGGCGGCGACCTCGGTTGCGGCGGCCTCGGCCGATTCGTCGGTGCGAGCATGCACCTCGGCGACCACATCGCCGACCGCGACCTCCTGTCCGCGCTTCGCGAGACAGCGGAGTCCCACGGCGTGGTCGATGCCGTCCTCCTTGCGGAGCCTGCCGGCACCGAGGCCGAGGGCCGCCTCCCCGATCGCGGTCGTCGCGATGCGCTGGACCCACCCCGCCGACGGAGCGGGCACGGGCCGGACCACGGGAGCCTGGGGCAAGGCGTGGAGCGCTGGGTCTCCGCCCTGGGCGTGGACCCATCGCTCATAGAGCGCGAACGCGCTTCCATCCGCAACCGCAGCCTCGGCCTTCGCACGCCCCTCGCGAGCGTCCACCCCCAGATCGGAGAGCGCGAGCAGGTGCGCTGCCGCGCCGACGACGAGCTCGACGAGGTCCGGCGGGCCCTCGCCCTGCAGGGTTGCGACCGCTTCGCGAATCTCGAGGGCGTTTCCGACCGCCTGCCCGAGGGGCTGGTCCATGTCGGTCAGCTCGCAGACGACCTCCCGGCCGGCGCGGACACCGAGCTCCCGCATGGCCTCCGCCAGCTCGCGGGCCGAGTCGAGGTCCTTCATGAACGCGCCGTCGCCGACCTTGACGTCGAGCAAGATCGCGTCGGCCCCGCCTGCGATCTTCTTCGACATGATGCTCGACGCGATCAGCGGGATGATGTCCACGGTCGCGGTGACGTCGCGAAGCGCGTAGAGGCGCTTGTCCGCCGGGACGAGCTCACCGGTCTGGCCGATGATCGCCATGCCGATCTCGCGGACCTGGGCGAGGAACGTCCCGATGTCCAGTTCGACGTTGAAGCCCGGGATCGCCGCGAGCTTGTCGAGGGTGCCTCCGGTGTGCCCGAGGCCGCGGCCGCTCATCTTCGCGAAAGGCACTCCGCAGGCCGCGACGACGGGGCCGAGCGCGATGGACGTCTTGTCCCCCACCCCGCCCGTTGAATGCTTGTCCACGACCTTGCGCCCGAGGGGCGAGAGGTCGACGGTCTCACCGCTTCGCACCATCGCGTCGGTGAGCGCGTGCGTCTCGGCGTGGCTGAGCCCCTTGAAGTAGACGGCCATGCAGAACGCGGCCATCTGGTAGTCGGGGATCTCGTCGCGCGCGTAGGCGAGGACGAGCCCGGAGATCTCCGCGTCCGTCAGCTCCCCGCCGTCGCGTTTCTTCCGGATCAGCTCCGCGGGGCGCAGAACGCCCGCTGCCCGCGGCGGCGCGTTCACTGCGCGACGATCGGCGTGCCCGGGATCCCGCGCGACGGCGCCTTCCCGCCCAGCCAGGCGTTCACCGTCGCCCCGACGTCCGCGAACTCGCCCTCGTGGATCGCGCCGTCGGCGTTTCGCCCCTCGACGTAGGCCAGCAGGAGCGCGTGCTCGCGGGAGTGGTCCGTTGAGGGAGTCGTGGGATCGCAGCCGTGGTCGGAGGTGAGGATGAAGAGGTCCTGCGGGCGCAGGGCATCGAGGAGATCCGGGATCCGGCGGTCGAAGTCCTGCAGACAGCGGTGAAAGTTGACCGGGTCGTTGCGGTGGCCCCAGAGCATGTCGGTCTCGACGAGGTTCACGAAGATGAGCCCCTCGTCCAGGTCGCGGAGGAGCGCCTCCGTCTTCGTGATGCCGTCGTTGTTCGACTTCGTCGTCTCCGAGTGGTCGATGTCGACGCCCGCGAAGATGTCGTGGATCTTGCCCACGCCGTAGACCTCCTTGCCCGCCTCGCGAACGAGCGTCAGGTAATTCGGCTGCCGCGGCCTGAGCGACCAGTCGTGGCGGTTCGGCGTGCGCGTGTAGTTGCCGGGCTCCCCGATGAACGGACGGGCAATCACGCGCCCGACCGCGTTCTTCCCGGTCAGAATCTCGCGGGCTATCCCGCATGCGGCGTAGAGCTCGTCGAGCGGGATCGTCTCCTCGTGCGCGGCGATCTGGAAGACGGAGTCCGCGGACGTGTAGACGATCCACTTGCCCGTCCGCTGGTGCTCCTCTCCCAGCTCTTCGATGATCTCCGTGCCCGAGGCCGACTTGTTGCCGAGCACGCCGCGTCCCGTCCGGTGGGCGAATTCCTCGATGAGCTCGAAGGGGAATCCGTGCGGAAAGGTGGGCATCGGCTCGGGCGTGACGATGCCCATGAGCTCCCAGTGGCCCGTGGTCGTGTCCTTGCCCTTCGAGCGCTCGAAGAGTCTGCCCGCGACGGCCGGAGCATGCGGCTTTGGCGGGCAGCCCGCCAGCTCCTCGATGTTCCCGAGGCCGAGTTGCTCGAGGTTGGGGAGGTCGAGGCCGCCGACCGCTTCTGCGACGTTGCCGAGTGTGTTCGATCCCTCGTCACCGTAGTCCGCCGCGTCCGGCAGCTCGCCCGCACCAACCGCGTCCAGCACGATCACGCAGGCGCGCGGCATCGGGCTATTCTACTTCGGACATGGATACCGTCCTCGGGCTTTTCGGCATGGCGCTTTGGATCGTCTCGGTCATCGCGCTCGCCGCGGGAATGACGTACGCGGTCGTGAGGCTCACGCCCGAGCGGGAAGACAAGAAGCCGGAGACGACCGAGGCGTAGCTCGGTTCCGCAGGGGCACTAGACGGCCTCGAGCGGAAGAACCTCGTCGAGCGGCGAGTAGTCGAGGCCGTGGGCCTCCGCGACCGCCTCGTAGGTGAGCTTTCCCTCGAAGACGTTGACCCCGCGCCCGAGCGGGCGGCTGCGCGCGATGGCCTCGCGCACGCCGAGGTCGGCAATCTGCTCGACGTACGGCAGCGTCACGTTCGTGAGCCCGGCCGTGGACGTGATCGGCACCGCGCCGGGCATGTTCGAGACGCAGTAGTGGACGATGCCGTCGACGATGTAGATGGGATCCGAGTGCGTGGTCGGACGCGAGGTCTCGAAGCACCCGCCCTGGTCGATGGCCACGTCGACGAGCGCGGCGCCCGGCTTCAACGCGGGCAGCATCTCGCGCGTGATGAGCTTCGGCGCCCGCGCGCCGGGGATGAGGACGGCGCCGATGACGAGGTCCGCGTCCTCGACGGCCTCGTCGATCGCGAGCTGGTTCGACATCGCGAGCGTGATGCGCCCGTCGAGCATCATCTCGAGGTCGCGCATCCGCTGAACGGACTTGTCCAGGATCCACACGTCGGCCTGCATGCCCACCGCGATGAGCGCGGCGTTGTACCCGACGATCCCGCCGCCGAGGACGACCACCTTGGCCGGAGGTACCCCCGGCAGGCCGCCGAGGAGCATCCCGCGGCCTCCCTGCGACTTCTCGAGCGCCCACGCGCCCATCTGCGTCGCAAGCCGGCCGGCGACCTCGCTCATCGGCGCGAGCAGCGGCAGCTGGCGGTCGTCGGTCTCGACGGTCTCGTAGGCGATGCAGATTGCACCGCTCTCGAGAAGCGCGCGCGTGAGCGCCTCGTCGGCCGCGAGGTGGAGGTACGTGAAGAGAATGAGGCCGTCCCGCAGCCGGTCGAACTCGGCCGCGAGCGGCTCCTTCACCTTGAGGACGAGGTCGGAGCTTCCCCAGACCTCGTCCACCGATGCGATGCGCGCGCCGACCGCCTCGTAGGCCGGGTCCGGAAGCGCGCTGCCTTCGCCCGCGCCGTGCTCGACGACGACTTCGTGGCCTGTCTGGGTCAGCTCGCGCGCGCCCGCGGGCGTGAGGGCGACTCGGTGCTCGTCCGGCTTGATCTCCCTGGCGACGCCGATCCTCATGGGCTGCGAAGGCTATCTCACGCCACGTAGCCGGAGGCAACCCTCCCCGCGGCGTAGGCGGTGGCGAAGAACCACGGATCGTCGTTCGCTTCGCGGCCCATGTGGGAGAGCGGCAAGCCTGCGCAGGAGTCCTGCCATCCGGACACGTCGACGACGGTGACGCGCGCGAGCCCGTCCGGCGCAGCCAGCCCTTCGGGCCAGCCGATCTCGACATCGCCGGCGAGCGCGAGCACGGCCTGCGTGTGGTGCGAAAGACCGCGATGGCGCTCGCGCGAGTCGCCTTCCGAATAGCGGACGGCCAGCACCGGCGCCCCGCCGAGCGCGCGGGCCGTGAGCACCGACTCCGCCACGGAAAGCCCGCCGTGGCCCCACGGGCTCGCGGTTCCCACGATGCCGGGCCCGATCGAGCACAGAACGGCATCGAATCTCTCCTCGGCAGCCCAGACGAACGCCGCGGCGGTCGAGACGCACGCGACGTCGCCTTCGATGCAGGCCCCGACGGCGACGGTGGTCTCGACGAGCCCGCGCGCACGGAGCGCGCGAACCGTGTCCGAGAGTGATACCGGCAGCGCGCCGCCGGGCACCTGGACGTAGGCGACCCTCCTCCCCTCGCCGAGCCCCGCGGCGGCCGGTGCAACCTGGCTGTGCAGCGAGCAGCAGACGACCGGCAGGCCTCCCAGCGACTCGAGCCGGGCGCCGCCCTCCTCCCCATGCCGAACGGCGTACTGGAGCGGCGTGTACGGAAGCTTCATGACGTGGGCGCCGGCCTCCCCGTCGAGGTCGAGCCCGCGCGTGAGGTTCGCGTACAGGACGTCGAAGCCGCCGGAGCCGAGCCCGAGCCCGACGGCTTGGGCGTTCACGAGCACGTCGTCCCCGAGCGCCACCGGCCCCGTCATCCCCGGGTAGGCGACACAGGGCCGGCCATCCACCTCGAGCCTCACCAGGCCGTCGTGCCGCTCGGTCACCGCGGTGACCGAGCCGCGCCGCAGGCTAAGCATCCCGAGCCGCGTCGACGAGCTCGAGCGTGACGTTGAGCATCGTCTCGAGGTCGGCGACGGCGATGTGCTCGGCCGGGGTGTGCACCTGCAGCATCCCGTTGGCGAGATTGACGCAGGGCACGCCGCGCGCGTTGAAGACGTTCGCGTCGGCGCCACCCCCGACGTCGATCGGCCGCGGCTCGAGGCCGGCGCGTTGGACTGCCTGCGCCGCAAGCGCGAAGACGGGGTCGTCCGGCTTGAACCGGTACCCCGCGTAGGTCTCCGAGATTCGCGTCTCGGCCTCGCACTCCGCGACTGCAGCGGCGAACGTGAAGGCGTCGAGCATTTCCTGGACGAGGTCGGCGAGCTTGCCTTCGTCGCGGGAGCGCGCCTCGGCCGCGAGCTCGCAGCGGTCGGGCACGACGTTCCTCCCCGTGCCGCCTTCGATGAGCCCCACGTTGGCCGTCGTCTCGTCGTCGATCCTGCCCAGCCTGAGGTCGGCAATGGCGCGCGCGGCCGCGGCGATGGCCGAGCGGCCCTCCTCCGGAGCGAGGCCCGCGTGCGCGCAGCGGCCCTTGAAGACGACGTCGATCGTCTTCCCGAACGGGGCCGAGCGGACGATCCCGCCCACCGGGCCGCTGCAGTCGTAGACGAAGCCGAGCTTCGACTGCAGGCGCGTGTGGTCGAAATCCTTGGCTCCCTGGAGCCCGACCTCCTCCTTCACGGTGAAGAGGAGCTCGACGCCCGCATGCGGACGCCCTTCGGAGAGGAGCAGGCGGGCTGCTTCGAGGAGCACCGCCACGGTGGCCTTGTTGTCGGCGCCGAGGATCGTCCCGGCGCCGTTGCGCACGAATCCGTCCTCGCCGACGACGGGCCGGATCTCGCCCACGGGCGGAACCGTGTCCATGTGCGCGCAGAGAAAGATGGAGCCGCTCCCGTTTCGCTCGGCCGGCTCGAGCCGCGCGAGGAGGTTCCCCGCCTCGTCGCCTTCCACCGCCAGCCCGAGATCGGCGAGGTAGGAGCGGATGACCGCCGCCACAGGCTCCTCCTCGCCGGAAGGGCTCGGAATGGCGGCGAGCTCGACGAACAGGTCGAGGACGCCCGAGGCCCAGGTTGCACCCATGGCGCGATTCTAGGAGTGCGAGGCGGCCTGGCCGACGGCGGTGCGCGCGTGGGCCCGTTCGACGGCGGCGCCGACGAAGTCGCGGAAGAGGGGCGCAGGACGCGTCGGGCGCGACTTGAACTCCGGGTGGTACTGGCTGGCGACGAACCAGGGATGGTCGGGGAGCTCGATCACCTCGACGAGACGACCCTCCTGAAACGTGCCCGACACGATGAGGCCTGCCTCGACGAGCTTCGGCCGGAAGGCGTTGTTCACCTCGTAGCGGTGGCGGTGGCGCTCGTGGATGACGGTCTCGCCGTAGGCCGTGTGAGCCCGCGTCCCCTCCTGCACGTCGACGGCGTCGGCGCCGAGGCGCATCGTGCCGCCCAGATCCTCGATCTCCTTCTGCTCGGGCAGGAGGTCGATGACCGGGTAGGGCGTCTCCGGGTCCATCTCGGTCGAGTTGGCACCGTCGAGCCCGACGACGTTCCGCGCGAACTCGGAGATGGCGACGTGCATGCCGAGGCAGATGCCGAGGTACGGAATGCCGCGCTCGCGCGCGATGCGGCAGGCAGTGATCTTCCCCTCCCACCCACGCGAGCCGAATCCGCCCGGGACAAGCACGCCGTCGGCGCGCTCGAGCTCCCGCGCGGCCTCTTCGACGCTCATGCCCTCGGCGTCGACCCACCGCACGTGGACGTTCGTGCCGTGGTGGATGCCCGCGTGCTTCAACGCCTCGTGGACGGAGAGGTAGGCGTCCTGGAGCTTGACGTACTTGCCGACCAGGGCGATCTCCACGTCGCCGTCGCGCTCCGCGATGCGGGCGGCGAGGTCTTCCCACTCGCCCAGGTCGAGGGGCTCGTCGGGCAGGCCGAGCTTCGCACAGGCGAGGGTGTCCAGGCCTTCGTCGCGAAGCGCCTGCGGGACGAGGTAGACGTCGCTCACGTCCTCGTTCGCGACGACCGCCTCGGGATCGACGTCTGCGAAGAGGGCGATCTTGTCGCGAATGTCGCGCGAAAGCGGCTCGTGCGAGCGACAGACGACGATGTCGGGATGGATACCGATCCGGCGCAGCTCGTTGACCGAGTGCTGCGTCGGCTTCGTCTTCAGCTCACCCGCCGTCTCGATGAACGGGACGAAGGTCACGTGCAGGTAGAGGACGTTCTCCGGGCCGACCTCGCGCCGGAACTGGCGAATCGCCTCGAGGAAGGGAAGCGACTCGATGTCGCCGACGGTGCCGCCGATCTCGGAGATGACGACGTCCGTGTCGGATGCGGCCGCCCCGCGGCGCACGCGGTCCTTGATCTCGTTCGTGATGTGCGGGATCACCTGCACCGTCGAGCCGAGGTATTCGCCCTTCCGCTCCCGGCGGATGACCGAGTTCCAGATCGAGCCCGACGTGTGGTTCGCGTTCCGGGAGAGGTTCTCGTCGATGAAGCGCTCGTAGTGGCCGATGTCGAGATCGGTCTCGGCCCCGTCTTCGGTGACGAAGACCTCGCCGTGCTGGAAGGGGCTCATCGTCCCCGGGTCGACGTTGATGTACGGGTCGAACTTCTGCACCTGCACGCGCAGGCCACGCGCCTTCAGGAGACGGCCGAGAGAGGCGGCGGTGATGCCCTTGCCCAGAGACGAGACGACGCCGCCCGTCACGAAGACGTACTTCGTCGGACGGGCCCGCATCAGTGTCCCTTCCGGTAGTGCTGCCCCGCTTCGGGGTCGCGAGCGCCAAGCGCGGCAAGAACGCAGGGAGCCCCGGCAACCGTGATTACCGGGGCGACCGAGGACGCCGCAGCGCGCAGTGCGATCGCGGGCGGGAAGCAGGCATGGACTGCCGGCTGGGGCACTAGATCCGCCCCATCCGGTCGAGGTCGGCCAGTCCAGGCGTGCGCTCGATCAACTCGCCGAGCGAGCGGCGCTCACCGGCGATGTTGAGGGCGACGACCCCGGCCACTGCCGCCCAACGACCCCATCCGCGGAATCGGTCCACGGACTTGAAGCCTACCAGGGCTCCTAGAGCATTCGATCCCGCGTCCCCCAGCATCACTCTCTCGCGAAGATCGTAGGGAAGCAGGAGGACGGCCAGGCCGAGCGGCGCGTCGAGGCAGAAGGCGGCTGCGGTGTATGCCTTGAGCGCCCGGCCCGGCTTCGTGTCGAGCTGGTTCAGGAGGTTCGCGCTCCCCGCGACGAGGAGGGTCCCGGAGACGCTTCTGGTGCGCAGGAGCGCGACGAGCGGGATGCCGAGGAGCTTGAGGATGCCCGTCGTCCCTCCGGCCGCGAGGTGCGCGCGGATCCCGCGCTCTTCCCCGCTCCAGAGGTCGTCGACGAGACCGAGCGCGGCGACGGCGACGACGGCCGGGTCCGGCCGCATACCCGCGAGCCAGCCGACGAGCGGCAGGCGCTTGCCCCGGTAGTTGACGGCGAGCGGGCCGGCGGCGAGGAGCGCGTCGAGGAGCTGGCGGCCGCGGTGAGCGAACCCGGCGGCGTCGCGGCCGGTCGCGCGGTGGTCGAGGTCGAGATCCACCTCCTCGACGCGGAGGCCCGCTCGGAGCGCGTCGATCGTCATCCGCACCTCGCAGCCGAACCCGGGCGCGAGCGGGAAGCACGCGGCGCGGGCGCGCTCGCTCAGGCGGCGCTGGCCGGAGAGCGGCTCGCGGGCCGCGAAGCCCGTCCGCAGGCGGATGAGCTCCCGCGCGACGCGCTTGGCAATCCCGAACCCTCCGCCCACCCGGCGCGTGAACGCGGCCACGCAGAGGTCGGCGTCTCCCTCGGCGAGGGGCGCAAGCGGGCCGCGCAGGTCGGCATCGCACAGGAGGAGCGGGCCCGGCGCGGCCATCCGCTCGCCCGCGGTCAGCGCCTCGCCCTTTCCTCGCTCCTCGAGGCGGAGCACGACCGCGCCCGCCTCTTCCGCCGCCGCGGCTGTGCCGTCCGTGGAGGCTCCGTCGACGACGAGGACCTCGGGGTCGCCGAGCTCGGCCCGCAGAGCCCTGACCGTCTCGCCGATATGCTCAGCCTCATTGCGGGCGGCAATGAGAACCGTGAGCTCAGCCACTCGGGACCGGCACCGAGTCCACCGAGGGAGCGACGCCGTCGCTCGCCGAATCCTTGACGCCGTAATGCCCTGGAGCGCCGCCGGCCAGGAGAAAGGCGAGCGCGACCTTGCCGGCGACCGTCTCCACGTCGTCTACGCTCGAGACTCCCTGTGTGCGGTAGAGGTCGATCGCCGAGGCGGCCTCCGTCGTGGTCTCGACACCGACGACTGGGATGCCCGATTCCTGCAGACCGCTGAGGAGGCCGTCGACAAGCGTCTCCGTCGGGCGCGCCTGCGCCTCCTCCTGCGCCGTCGGGTCCTCGGGAGGCGCCCAGGAGCGTACGACGACGACCGCGTCGAGAGCCGGCGTGCTCGTACCGAACCGCTCCTCGACGAGCCTGCTCGAGAGCGTGCTCCACATGGGAGTGCCGTCACCTTCCACGAGCTCGAGGCCGAGCGCCGTCCCGAGGCCGGCGAAGTCGTCGCCCCCCTCCGCAAACTGCGCGAGCACCTGGTCTCCGTTCAGTGCCGCGTCGAGCTCGGTCGCGTCGACCGGAGTGTCGACGGCGATCAGGCGCACGGGCTCGCCGGCGCCCGCATCCGAGAGCGTGCGCTCGATCGCCGAGCGGACGCTGCCGTCCACCGGACCGGCGAAGAGCACGCCGACGTTCTTCCCGTCGAGCCGGTTTTCCATGAGCGCCGGATAGCTGAGCTCGAGCAGCTTCCCGGCCGCATCGTTTCGCCGCCCGATGATGTCGGCCCGCGCGTTTGCCTGCTGTAGCTGCTCGTTCAGCTGGTCGATGCGCGCGTGCGCGAACTCGTTGTCGGCGTTGGAGAGCTTGCCGGAGATGGCGACGCCGAGCAGGATGCCCACCGCGAGCGCAATGAAGACGGCCGCGAGCGAGGCGAGGTGATAGCGAAGGTCGAACATTTCAAAGGCCGGAAGCAGTGTCGCAGAGGTCGTGCAGCCGGGCGACGGCCTTCGCCGGCAGCGACCGCACTCCCTCCGCGTAGAGGCGCCAGAACGGGCCCGAGACCCACGCGGTGGCGATGGTCTCGCGGCCCTCGTCCTCGAACCGGATGCCCATGTCGAGCTTCTGACTCAGGTCGTGCCAGGCGAGCTCGCTTCCCAGGCGCACGCGGCTGATGATGATGAGGCCGGTGCCGTGCGGCTTTCGCACGAGCCCCGGGCGGAGGGCGCGGACGACCGTCCAGCGCGCGTTCTCCTCGAGGCCGCGCCGGTCCGGTTCGACGCCGGTGTAGCCGGGCCACCAGTCCGGAAGGTGGAAGGGCTCCGCGACGAGCGCCCAGACGCCCTCCCGGCGGGCCGGAAGGACGAGGGATGCCTCGCTTCTCACAGCCCGAGGATCGACTGCACTCGCTGCGCGAGAAGCTCGATGAAGCGCTGGAGGTCGGAGGAGACGGCCACGGCCGCCGCGAGCGCGCCGAGCCCTCCGAAGAGAAACAGGAACATCGGGCCCAAGCCGGCGCGGCCGCGAAAGAGGCTCGACACGCCGCGGGCGTCGATGAGCTTGTCGCCGACCTTGAGGCGCGTGAAGAACGTGGACGACATCCCCTCTCGATTCCGTTCGAGAAACTCGAGCAGGTTGAAGTGGGTGCCGACCGCGACGATCAGCTCCGCGCCCTTCTCGTGGGCGAGGAGGATGGCGACGTCCTCGCTGATCCCAGGCGAGGGCAGGACCGACGACGGGAGCCCGAGGCGGTCGATCCGCCCGCGCCCGGGCGCCCGCCCGTCGGGATACGCATGGACGATGAGCTCGGCTCCGCTCTGGAGAGCGTGGTCGGACACGGAGTCCATGTCGCCGACGATCACGTCGGGCTTGTAGCCGGCCTCGATGAGCGCGTCGGCGCCGCCGTCCACCCCTACGAGGACCGGCCTGAAGTCCCGGATGTAGGGCCTTACGATCCGCAGATCGCGCTTCATCCCGGGACCGCGGGCCACGACGAGCGCGTGGCGGTCGCGGAAGCGGGTCTGCACCTGTGGGAGCCGCACGCCCTCGGAGAGGAGCTTCGCCTCGTCGCGGAGGTAGCGGAGCGTGTTCTCGGCGAAGCTCTCGAGTGCCTCGGTGACGCGGCCGCGCTGCTCCTCGAGCTCGGTCTCGAGCTCGAGCTCGGTGAGAGTGCGGCCGGCCGCGAGCCGGGAGCCGTTCCGGAAGAGGCTCGAGCCGCGGACGATCAGGGACTCGCCGTCGCGCACCTCTTCGAAGAGATCGGAGTCGCCGTTGACGTCGATCAGCCGCACGCCGCCGCGCACGAGCTCGAGCGGGCCCGCATTCGGGAAGCGTCCGCTCATGGACGGCGAGACGTTGACGACGACGCGCACGTTGGTGGCCAGGAGCTCCTCCGCAGACACCCGGTCGAGGTCGCGGTGGTCGATGATGGCGATGTCGTCTGGGCCGAGGCGGTCGACGAGCCGCTTCGTCCTTCTGTCCAGACGGGCAGTCCCCGTGAACTCCACGAAGCTCACTGCCGGACCGCCTCGATGAACTCCGCTCCGCCGAGCATTCTCTCCACCTCTTCCCTTCGTGCGGATTCTGCCAAGCGTTCGATGCGCGTGTGGGTTGGGTCGCCGGGCACTTTTTCGACACGGAAGTGGGTCTCCGCGGCGGTCGCGATCTGCGGAAGGTGCGTGATCGTGAGCACCTGCGCGCGCTCGGCGAGGCGGCCCAGCGCCTCCGCAACGGCATGGGCCGTGCGGCCGCCGATGCCCGCATCGATCTCGTCGAAGATGATGGTGGGCTCGCCGGCGCCCGCGTGGGCGACTGCTCGTAGCGCGAGGGCGATGCGGGAAAGCTCGCCGCCCGAGGCCGTCTCGGCGACGGGCGCGAGCGGCAGGCCCGGGTTCGGCCTGATGAGGAAGGCAACGGCGTCGCGCCCGCTCGTCCCGTGCTCGCGCTCCGAAACCTGGGCCTGGAACTCCCCGTCCCCCATGCCGAGACCCTGCAGCTCGGCGGCGACGGACTCGCCGAACGGTTTCGCCGCGCTGCGGCGCGCCTCCGAGAGCCGGCCCGCGAGATCCGCGGCGCGCCCCTCGGCGTCCGCGAGCGCCTGATCCGCAGCGGCGAGCGGATCCACTCCCGCCTCGTGTGCGTCGAGCTCGGCGCGGGCGGCCTCCGCCCGGCTCAGGAGCTCCTCGTAGCTGGCGGCGCCGAAGCGACGGCGTGCGTCCGAGATGCGCTCGAGCTCACCCTCGACCTCCTCGAGCCGACCAGGCTCCGCCGCGAGGGACGAGAGGAAGCCGCGCAGCGCCGAGGTCACGTCCTTGAGCCGCTCCTCGAGATCCCCGAGACTGACGTACTCGGCCTGGAGCTCGGGAGCCAGGTTCGTCACGGGCATGAGCGCGTTCGCCGCCTTCGCCAGCTGGTCGACCGCACCGGTCTCGCTCTGCTCGGAGACAAGGGCCTCCACCGCATCGGTCGCGGCCTCGGCCAGCTCGGTCACATGGCGGAGCCGCTCGCGCTCCGAGCGCAGCGCGTCCTCCGCGTCCGGCGCGAGACCCTCGGTGCGCGCGACGAGCTGCCGCAGCTCCTCCATCCGCTCGGCGCGTTCCGCGTCCGAGCGCGCGAGCTCGTCCCGGTGCCGGCCAGCGGCCGCGACCTCTCGCCAGGCGCGCGCGTGGTCGGCGCGCAGGCGGAGCTGAGCCTCGCCGACGAACGCATCGAGGACGTCGAGCTGGAACGACGGCCGTGCGAGACGCCGCTGTTCGAACTGGCCGGACATCGCGAGCAGCCGCTCCACGAGCGCCGCCAGGTCCTCCCGCGGGACGGCCCGACCCCAGGCATAGGCGCGGGTGCGCCCGTCCGCGAAGACCCGCCGCGCGGCGACGAGCCCGGTCTCGTCCTCCGGCCGGAGCTCGGCGAGCGTGGCGAGCTCTTCGTCGTCGAGGATGCCCTCCGGGAGGTCGAAGTCCGCCTCGACATAGGCCTCGGTCGCACCCGGCCCGAGGTAGCCGGCGTCCCCGGGGGCGCCGAGCAGCAGCCCGATCGCCTGGGCAAGGATCGTCTTGCCGGCGCCGGTCTCCCCGGTGGCCGCGTTGAGACGCGGCCCGAAGACGAGGTCGGCCTCGCGAATGAGGACGAAGTTCTCGATGCGCAGGCTGCGGAGCATCAGTGCCTCTTCCGGTGATCGTGCCCCGCTTCAAGCGCGCGAAAAGCCCGTCGGCCGAGGACGCAGGGAGCTCGCGTATCGAGAATACGCGGGCGACCGAGGACGTGGGTCGACGCGGCTTTGCAGCCGCTGGAAGCGATGGCTGCGATTGCTGGGAGAGGCACTAAGGAAAGACCGAGTGGTAGCGGGTGAAGAAGCTGACCTCGGGGAGAACGCCGAGCGACGCGGTCTCCTCGCCGATCGACACGGTGATTCCGGCGCCCGGCGCTAGGTCGCCGACGGACTTCCCGTCCACGAGGACGGTCACGTGCTGGGCCGCGGAGCGGTTCGTCACGTTCAGGTCGTGGCCGCGCGGCAGGACGAGCGGGCGCGCGTGCAGGGAATGCGGCGCCACGAACGTGATCGCCATCGCCTCGAGCCCCCACATCATCACGGGGCCGCCGTTGGAGAGGTTGTAAGCCGTCGAGCCGGAGGGCGTGCAGCAGATGAGCCCGTCGCAGGGCTGCGAGCCGAGCTCCTCGCCGCCCACCTCCCAGCCGAGCTCCACCATCCGGCCGGGCTCCGCGCTCGTGACGACGACGTCGTTGACCGCGACCTGTGGCCCTTCGGCGAGAGTCGCGGACAGCGTGCAGAGCTCGACCGTCTTGTACTCGCCCGCGAACACGCGGCGAAGCGCCGCCTCGAGCTCGAGGCCCTCGGCGCTCGTCAAGAAGCCCATGCGGCCGAAGTTCACGCCGAAGACGGGCGTCGCGGCGCCGAGCGTCGCCCTGAGCGCCCGGAGCATCGTCCCGTCGCCGCCGAGCGCGACGACCAGGTCGGGCGAGCCCTCGCCGAGCGAGGTGAGCTCGACCCCCGCCTCGGCCGCCAGGTGCTGGACGCGGCTCTCCGCATCCCCGATCCGCTCCGGGCGGCCGTGGGTGAAGAGTGCCGCGCAGGTGAGCTTGGCGGGCACGCTAGGCCGCGCGGAGGTAGAGGAAGAACTCACGGTTTCCCTTCGGACCGGGCAAGCCCGAGTCGGCCACTCCCTCGGCGCGCGCTCCCCAGTCGGCCGCCTGCGCGGCGATCTCGTCGACGACGCGCTTGTGGACCTCGGGGTCGCGGACGACACCGCCCCTGCCGACCTCCTCGCGCCCGGCCTCGAACTGCGGCTTGACGAGGACGAGCGCCCGCCAGCCCCCCACCGCGCAGGCAAGCGCGGGTGGCAGCGCCTTTGCGAGCGAGATGAAGGAAACATCGCAGGTGACGAAGGCCGGCCTGAACGGCAGCTCCGCGCACTCGAGGTTGCGCACGTTCACGCGCTCCATGACCGTGACGCGCGGGTCGTCGCGGAGCTTCGGGTGGAGCTGGCCGTAGCCGACGTCGAGTGCGCAGACGCGCGCCGCGCCCGCCTGGAGGAGGCAGTCGGCGAAACCACCCGTCGAAGCTCCCACGTCGAGGCAGTCCTCCCCTTCCACGTCCAGGGCAAAGGTGGCGAGCGCATTCGCGAGCTTCTCGCCTCCGCGAGAGACGAACCGCGGGCCGGGCTCGACCTCGATCTCCGTCGACTCGTCCACCTGCTCGCCGGCCTTTGCGTGGCCGGGCACCTTGCCGGCGAGGAGGAGTGCCTGCGCCTGCGAGCGCGTCTCGGCGAGCCCGCGCTCGACCATGAGGACATCGAGCCGCTTCTTGGTCACGTCGGCAGCGTAACGGGTGCCCTGCGCCGCAATCGTCACGGTGGCGCCCTATCCAGTAATGCTGCCCAGCTTCTTCTCGTTCGCGAGCACCACGCGCTGCAAGGACACAGGAAGCCCCGGTAACGGAATTACCGGGGCGACCGAGGACGCGGGCAGCGCACCGCGTGATCGCGGGCGAGAAGCAGGCGTGTATTGCTGGATGGGGCGCTAGGTGCGACGGTCGCGAATCGTGTCGACGAGCTCGGCCAGGACGGCAGTGTCCGCCGGCAGCTCGGCCAGGCGCTCGTTCACCCGCGCCCGCGCCGCGTCTGCGAGCTCCCGCGCACGCTTGAGCCCGTGCAGCGAGACATAGGTGATCTTGCCGGTGGCCTCGTCCTTCCCCGGTGTCTTGCCCAGCTCGGCAGCCGTGCCCGTGGCGTCGAGGATGTCGTCGACGATCTGGAAGAGCAGGCCGAGCTCCTCCCCGAAGGACGCCCACGGCGTCCGCTCGCCGGGCGGGAGGCCCGCAACCGCGACCGCGCACGTCACCGAGGCGCGAAGGAGCCTGCCGGTCTTCAGCTCGTGCAGGTGGACGAGCCCGTCGGCGTCGAGGTCCCCGTCGGTCGTCACATCCACGTACTGGCCTCCGATCATCCCGAGGGTCGCAGCGGCGAGCTCCCGTGCCGCCTCCGGGCTTTCGTAGCGGAGAACGAGCCGGAACGCCTCGGTCAGGAGCGCGTCTCCGGCGAGGATGGCGACGCCCTCGCCGAAGCGCACGTGGGAGCTCGGCTGCCCGCGCCGCAGGTCGTCGTCGTCCAGCGCGGGCAGATCGTCGTGGACGAGGCTGAAGGTGTGGACGAGCTCCAGCGCGCAGGCGGCGGGCAGCACCTCCGCGGGCTCGCGCCCGAGCGCCTCGCCGGTCGCCAGGCAGAGAACCGGCCGAACCCGCTTTCCGCCGCCGAGGAGCGAGTAACGAAGCGCCTCTTCCAGTTCGCCGAGCTCGCGGGCGAGCGGCAGGCGCGAGAGCTCGGCGTCGACGAGCTCATGGAGCTCGTCGGGCGACCTCACGCGGGGCCCTCCCGGCGGGCGAGGTCGATCTCGGCCTGGATCTCCTTGGCCAGGTCGGCCAGGCTCTGCAGCACGTCGACCGCCCGCTCGGGATCCCCCTCGGTCGTCTCGAGCTGGGCGCGGGCTCTCTCCAGCCGCTCGAGCAGCTCCTGCAGGCGTGCGACGGACTGGGGTTCCTGCGTGCTCATCGTTTCGCCTCCTTTGCGACCTTGCCAAGGATTCCGTTCACGAGCTTGGCAGCGTCCTCCGACGCGTAGCGTCGCGCAAGGCGAACCGCCTCGTCGATCGACACCTCGAGCGGCACCTCGTCGCGGTCGAGCTCGTAGAGCGCGATGCGCAGGATGTTGCGCTCGAGCGCGCCGAGCCGCTCGGGCGGCCAGGCGCTCGATGCCTCCGCGATCGTCACGTCCAGCTCCTGCGCCTCGACCGCGACCCCGTCGGCCAGCTCCTGAGTGTACGGGTCGAGCTCGCCTTCGAAGAGGGACGCGAGCGGTTGCCCGGTCACGTCCCACTGGTACAGCACGAAGAGGGCCGCGCGACGGGCAGCGCGGCGTCCGGCGCTCATGCGGTTCCTCCGCGGAGAGACTCGAGCGACGGAGCCGCGTCGGCGAGGAAGGACGTCGTGTAGTCCCCGCTCCCGAACTCGTCGCTCGCGACGATCTCGAGCGCGAGCCCGCGCGTGGTCGGAACGCCCTCGAGCTCGAGCTCCGAGAGCGCCCGCCGGCCGCGGGCAAGCGCGACTTCGCGGTTCTCGCCCCAGACGATCACTTTGGCGATGAGGGAGTCGTAGAAGGGCGGGATCGCGTAGCCCTCCTCCGCGTGCGTGTCCACTCGCACGCCGGGGCCGAGCGGCGGCCGGAAGCGGGATACGCGCCCGGGCGCCGGCCGGAAGTCCTCGGCCGGATCCTCGGCGTTGATCCGGAACTCGATCGCGTGACCGCGCAGGTCCGCTCGTCCCTCGCGCGGAAGGCCATCTCCGGCCGCGACCGCGAGCTGGGCGTGGGCGAGGTCGATGCCGGTGACGAGCTCGGTCACCGGATGCTCGACCTGAAGGCGCGTGTTCATCTCGATGAAGTAGAAGCGGCCGTCGGCGTCGAGGAGAAACTCGATGGTGCCCGCGCCCCGGTAGCGGAGCGCTTCGCAGGCCTGGTGGGCGGCACCTTCCATCTCGGCACGGATCTCGGGCGTGACCGCCGGCGAGGGCGACTCCTCGACGAGCTTCTGGTGCCGGCGCTGGATCGAGCAGTCGCGCTCGCCGAGCGTGAGGACCGCTCCCTCCCCGTCCCCGAGCACCTGGATCTCAACGTGCCGCGCGCCGACGACCGCCTTCTCGACGTAGAGCGACCCGTCGCCGAAGGCCGACTGCGCCTCGGAAGACGCTGTGCGGTGGGCCGCATCGAGCTCGTCGGCGGACTCGACGAGGCGCATGCCCCGCCCGCCGCCTCCCGCCGAGGCCTTGAGCAGCACCGGAAACCCCACCGCGGCAGCCACCTCGCGCGCCTGGTCGAGGTCGACGGCCCCGTCCGAGCCTGGGACGAGGGGCACGCCCGCCTCGGCCATGGCCTCCTTGGCCGCGATCTTGTCGCCCATCGTTTCGATCGTCTCGGCCCGCGGGCCGATGAAGACGAGGTCGTTGTCCTCGCACGCGAGCGCGAAGGCGGCGTTCTCGGCGAGGAAGCCCCAGCCCGGGTGGACGGCATCGCATTCCGTCGTGGTAGCGGCCGCGACGAGGGACGGAATGCGGAGGTAGCTGTCGGCGGGGAGGGGCGGCCCGATGTGAACAGCGCGGTCCGCGAGGCGGACGTGGAGGCTTTCGCGGTCCGCGGTCGAGTAGACGGCGACGGTCTCGACGCCGAGCTCGCGGCACGCGCGGACGATGCGGACGGCGACCTCGCCGCGGTTGGCGATCAGGACGCGCTCGAACACGGTCTCTCTCGGCTCGAACTCGGCTCGTTCCGCGCGCCACACGCGCGTCTTTCAACGCTACGCTCGAAGCGGAGGGAGGCTCGCGGCGGCCCCGGGGATTCCTCGGCTCGAAAGGACACTAGAGCGCGTCGAGCGGACGGCCGTTCAGCGGCTCGAGCTCGAACAGGAGCTGCCCGTACTCGACCGGCTGGGCGTTCTCGACGCAGACGCTGCGTACGACGGCCTCGACATCCGCCTTGACCTCGTTCATGAGCTTCATCGCCTCGAGGATGCAGAGCGTCTGGCCCGGAGCGACCGGATCGCCTTCCTCGACGAACGGCTCGGCCCCCGGCTCCGGCCCGCGGTAGAAGGTCCCGACCATCGGCGACTCGACCCTGATCGTCCCGTCCGCAGGCGGGACGACCGGCGCCTCGACGTCGCCGCCGGGCTGGGCAACGGACGCCGCGACCCCGACGGCCGGCACCGCCCCGGTCTCGTCGCTTCGGCGCACAGTCACGCGCGTCTCACCCTCTTCGATCGTGACCTCGCCGATCCCGGAGTCCTGCACGATCCGAATCAGCTCGCGGATCCGCTCCGCTTCGCCCTGCTCGAGCCCGGCCCGCGCCAGGCTCTCGGCGCCCCCGCCGCGGCTTCGGATCGAGCGTAGAAGCGGCTCGGCCTCCTCCCCGAAGAGCGCGAGCAAGAGCAGCTCCTCGTCGCTCGACGCGAGCCCCTCGGCCGCGTCGCGAACGTCGTCGAGCTCGACGGGCCTCTCCTCGCGGCGCGCACCTTCGCCGATCAGCTGCACCGCCCGCCGCACGACCGGGTCGATCTCTGCGGGCGGCGAGCCAAAGCGTCCTTCGACGAGGTCACGTAGCTCGTCCACGACGATTTGCCAGCGCTGCGCGGAGAGCACATGGAGAACGGCCTGCGACCCCAGGATCTGGCCGATCGGCGAAGCGAGCGGCGGCCACCCGCACTCGCGCCGAAGCTCCGTCAGCTCGTCCAAGACCTCGTCGAGGCGGTCGGAAAAGCCGTGGGCGCGGAGGTTCGCGTCGAGCTCGGCTACGAGCCCTGCCGGCAGGCTGTGCTCGGCCGCCCGCACCGCGACGCGGGGCGAGAGCGGCGGTACCGGGACGTCGCCCAGCGCATCGTCGACGAGCTCCGAGCCGCGCCAGAGAGTCTCGAGGTCGACCCCCGAGTCCACGCCGAGACCGGCGAGGGATTTCGTGAGCGACTCCGCCGAGACACGGTGCAGCGAGAGTGCGATCGGATAGAGCGCGCACGCGATCACTCCCGCGCCCGCGCGCGCCCCTTCGAGCGACGCCGCGAGCGCGGCGCCGCCGGCTCCCTGGCAGTGCAGCCCGACGGCCAGCTGGCTCGCCTCGCCGAGGCGCTCGACGAGCTCGCGCGCCTTGGCGGGATCGAGAGACCCCGACGGGTCGTGGATGAGGACGCGCGACGCACCGAGCTCGCCGAGGTGATTGGCCCGCTCGAGCAGGACGTCCGCGTCGCCGCTCGGGCCCGGGCTGTACACGAGTCCGACGGTGAGCTCCTTCTCCGCCGCCCGGATTGCCTCCGCCGCTTCCTGGAGATTCCCCAGATCGTTCAATGGGTCGTGAATCCGGAAGATGTCGATGCCACTCGCGGCTGCGCTCGCCACGAAGCGGGAGACGAGGTCGCGGGAGAGTGGGCGCGAGCCGACGAGCAGCCGTCCTCGCAATGCCATGCCGAGCGGGGTCGAGCAGCGCGAGCGAATGGCTCGGATCCGCTCCCAGGGGCTCTCCATCCCGCGGCGCACAGCCGAGTCGAAGCAGCCTCCGCCCGAGACCTCGAGGTAGGCGAACCCGGCCTGGTCGAGGATCTCAGCGAGCTCGAGCACCCGCGAGGACTGCATCTGCTGCGCGAGCGGCTCCTGCGAGAGGAGCCGGATGCTGGTGTCGACGAGGGCGGGCACGGCTAGGCCCGTGAGATGTAGCGCGCCTCGCGCGTGTCGACTTTGATGCGGTCGCCGATGTTGACGAAGAGCGGCACCTGGACGACCGCGCCCGTCTCGAGCGTGGCGGGCTTGGTCACGTTGGAAACCGTGTCGCCTTTCACCCCAGGCTCGGTCTCCACGACTGCGAGCTCGACGGCGGCGGGCAGGTCGACGGCGGAGGGACGGCCGTTGACGAGGAGCAGCATGACCTCGCTGGACGGCTGCATGTAGGGAAGCTGGCCTTCGAGATCCGTGTGCGGAAGGGAGATTTGCTCGTAGTTGCCTGTGTCCATGAACACGACCTCGTCGCCCGCGTCATAGAGGTACTGGACGCTCTTGGTCTCGGTGCGGACGCGCGGCATCTTCTCGCCGGCGCGGAAAGTGCGGTCCACTACCGAGCCCGAGTCGAGATTCTTGAGCTTCGTGCGCACGAACGCGCCGCCCTTCCCGGGCTTGACGTGCTGGAACTCGACGATGCGCCACACCTGCCCGTCGAGCTCGACGTGCATGCCGTTCTTGAACTGGTTGGTCGAGACCGTTTCGGCCAAAGCGGAGCCAGTTTAGTGGAGGGTCACCAGTTCCTTCGTGAAGCCGCTCAGCACTTCGGCGCCGCCCTCCGCCACGACGACGAGGTCCTCGATGCGCACGCCGCCGCGGCCGGAGAGGTAGACCCCCGGCTCGACGGTGACGACGTTGCCGGCCACGAGCGGCCCCGCCGCGGTCTGGCGGAGCACGGGGAGCTCGTGCACCTCGAGTCCGACGCCGTGCCCGAGCCCGTGGAGGACCTCGTGGCCCGCGGCCTCGATCTCCATGCGGGCGATCGCGTCGAGCCCGCGGGAGTCGGCGCCGGCCCGGACCTCGGCGAGCGCGGCTCCCTGGGCGCCCGCGCAGACCGCATACGCCTCGCGCAGCGCCTCCGGAAGTTCGCCGGTCGCGAACGTGCGGGTGCAGTCGGAGCAGTACCCGTCCACCTTCGCGCCGAGGTCGACGACGACGGTCTCGCCGGCGCCGAGCCGGCGATCGCCGGGATGGTGGTGTGGCAGCGCAGCGTTCGGGCCTGAGCCAACGGTCGGCTCGAAGGAGACGCCGTCGGCGCCCTCCTCGTGGATTGCCCGCACGATCCACCAGGCGAGGTCGGCCTCCGTCCTCCCGACGACGCTCTCCTCGGCGAGGCGCGCGAGGACTTCGTCGACGACCTGCGCCGCGCGCCGGATCGCGTCGAGCTCGGCGGGCTCCTTGACCGCGCGCAGCGTCATCGGCACGGCCGCGACCGGGACGAGCTCGACTCCCGTCGAGAGGAGGTCGGCGTGACGCGCGACCGTGACGTGGTCGGACTCGAAGGCGACCGGCCCGTTGGCGAGCCGACCGAGATGCGTTGCGACCCCGGGCAGGAAGTCGCGCTCCACGATCTGGGCCTCGACGCCCTCGACCGCCCGGGCCGCCTCGGCGTAGCGCCCGTCGGTCATCAACACGACCTCCTTGTGTTTCACGAGCACAAACGCATTCGAGCTCTCGAACCCGGTGAGGTAGCGGACGTTCACCGGGCTGGAGACGAGGAACGATGTGACTTCGAGGCGCTCCATCTCGCCGCGCAGGCGCTCCACCCGGCCGTTCACGACGTGGTCTTTCCCTTGTGCGCGAGAAACACAAGGGCTTCCTGATACCCGCTCGGGCCCTTGCCGATCACACGGTGGTCGACGACGTCCTCGATCACGGAGACGCGCCGCCATTCCTCGCGCGCGCTGATGTCCGACAGATGCACCTCGACGACCGGGACGGTGAAGAGCTCGAGCGCATCCCGGATCGCGTAGCTGTAGTGCGTCCACGCGCCCGGGTTGACGATGAGGCCGTCGGCCCAGCGCCGCGCCTCGTGGCAGTTGTCGATGAACTCGCCCTCGTGGTTCGTCTGGACGCAGCGCACCGAGCAGCCGAGCTCCTTCGCCCACTGGTAGATCCGGGTCTCGAGCTCGGAGTACGCCATCCCGCCGTAGAGCGACGGATCGCGCTCCGCGAGCGCGTTCAGGTTGGCCCCGTTCAGGACGACGACCTGCACCGGCCGAGTCTACTTCCGGATCAGCGCGTCGAGTGCCTCGCGCGCGGCGGCGTCGGGAAGCGTCGTCACGACCGGCTTCCCGGGCGCCTCGAGAAGGACGAAGACACCCTCGCCCTTCTTGTCGCGCTTGAGCGCCGCCCACGCCGCATCGGCGTCGGCGGCGACAGGCTCGGGCCCGAGGACATTCTCGATGACCTCCGTGCCGAGGCCTGAGAGGCGCAGCGCGGCGAGGAGCCCGAGAGCGACCGCGTCCCCGTGCCTCACGGTGTAGCCGGAGGCGGACTCGAGCGCGTGTGCGAACGTGTGGCCGAGGTTGAGGATCGTCCGCCTGCCCTCGCGCTCGAACGGATCGGAGAGGACGACGCCGGCCTTGAACGCGGCACACGCGCGAATCATCTCGCCCTCGGCCAGCTCCCAGACATCGGCGCCCGCGAGGAGCCCGGTCTTGACCACCTCCGCCATGCCCGCGGCTCGCTCGGCAGCGGGCAGGGTGGCGAGGTAGGCCTGGTCGAGCACGACGGTGCGCGGGAAGTGGAAGGCGCCTGCGAGGTTCTTGCCGCGCGCAGTGTCGATCCCCGTCTTCCCGCCGATGGCCGCGTCCACCTGGCCGAGAAGCGTGGTCGGCACCGCGATCCACTCGACGCCGCGGAGATACGTGGCGGCGAGAAAGCCGGCCACGTCCGTTGTCGACCCGCCGCCGAACGCAACGAGGGTCCCGTCACGCCCGAGCTCGAGCTCACTCCAAAGGCGCTCGACCACGGCCCCGTCCTTCGCGCGCTCGCCGGCCGGCACACGGTGCACGGCGCCCTCGGCGGGAGGCTCGTGGAGGGTGAGGACGTGCTCGTCCGCGATCACGGCCAAGGGGCCCGCGCCGAGCGCGTCTGCGGCTTCGCCCATGCGGATCCCCAGCGCTGCGAGGAGCGTCCCGTCGGCATCGACTGCGGCCGCGTCGGTCGTTTCCGCATACACGCCTGCCCGCTCGGTGAAGAGGCGCCGAAAGTCGTTCTCGTCGCGGGCGAGCGGACGATCCGACCCGCGCACCCGGTCCCAGGCGGTTTCCGGGTCGACCTGCACGTGCACGGCGAAGGCATGCGCTCGCAGGCGCGCCCGCGTCTTCCCGGAGAGCACCGCGCCGCCGCCGAGCGCGATGACCGAAGGAGGCCCGGCGAGTGCCTCGGCGACCACCTGCTCCTCGAGCCGCCGGAACTCGAGCTCTCCGCGCTCGAAGAGCTCTGGGATCGGCCCGTGCAGCCGCTCGATCTCGGCGTCCGTGTCGACGAACGGGCGAGCGGCGCGCTCCGCGACCTCGCGCCCGACCGTCGACTTCCCCGCCCCCATGAAGCCGACGAGAGCGATATGGCGATCTAGCGCGCCGACCAGGGGATCCGCTCCACGTACGCCCGCCACGCGGCGACGAAGTCCCCCGCCGAGTCACCGCCGAACTTCTCCCGGGCCGCCCGAGCGAGCTCGAACGCGACGCACGCCTCGGCGACGACCGCGAGCGCCTCCACCGCGGCGACGTCGGAGCGCTCGACGAGGGCCTGCGCGGGCTCACCGGTCTCGAGGTCGGCGGATCGGAGCGGCCGCATCAACGTGGGCAGCGGTTTCATCGCCGCGCGCACCACGATCTCCTCGCCGTTGGACACGCCCGCCTCGACCCCGCCGGCGCGATTCGACTCGCGCCGGTAGCCGCGTTCGTCGCGCAGGATCTCGTCATGGGCCTCGGAGCCCCGCAGGCCCGCCAGGGCGAAGCCGTCCCCGACCTCGACGCCTTTGACCGCCTGCGTGCCCATGAGCGTCCAGGCGAGCCGCGCGTCCAGGCGCTCCTCCTTCGTCGCGTAGGACCCAAGGCCCGGAGGAACGCCCTTCGCCCGCACCTCGACGATTCCGCCGACGGTGTCGCGGTCGGCCCGCGCCGCGTCGATGCGGCTCTCGAGGTCGTCGCCCATCGGCGCCCCCGAAACCTCGATCCCGATCTCCGCGACGAGCGCCTTCGCCACGCCTCCCCCCGCGACGATCGCCGCCGTGTGCCGCGCGCTCGCGCGCTCGAGGGCGTCGCGTGCATCGGAAAGCTCGTACTTCATGACACCCGCGAGATCGGCATGACCCGGGCGCGGAAGCGTCACGGGCTCCTTGCCCTTTCCCGCGGGGTCGCCCTCGGGAGCCCACGGGCTCATCCCCCACTCCCAGTTCGCGTGGTCGCGATTGCGAACGAGGAATGCGAGCGGCGTCCCGAGGGTGCGGCCGTGACGGAGGCCGGCGAGGACCTCGATGGTGTCCGTCTCGATCTGCTGCCTCGGGCTGCGCCCGTACCCCTGCTGGCGGCGCTGGAGGTCCGCCTCGATCGCCGTGCGGTCGAGCGCGAGGCCGGCGGGGAGGCCGGTGACGATGCCCACGAGCGCGGGGCCGTGAGACTCGCCGGCTGTCGTCAGCGTGAGCGGCACGCCGCAAAGCCTATGGCCCAGGCTTCGAGGAGGCGATCCCGGTACGCGAGGGCGTTTCAGCGCGAGAGCGCGGCGCGCATGACCGGGACCGGCGCCTCGATCCCGGTCCAGCGCTCGAACGAAGCCGCCCCCTGGGCGAGCAAGACCTCGAGGCCGTCGACGATGCGCGCGCAGCCGGCCTGGCGCGCGGCGGCGACCAGGGTGGTGTCCGATCCGTCCTGCCTGTAGGCGAGATCGACGACCTGCTGCCCGGGCGAGAGCTCGACCAACGAATCGTCCCGGATCGGCGTCGCATTGAGGACGAGCGTGGCCCCTTGCCCGGCAGGGGGCCAGTCGCTCTCGGCCGAGATCTCGCGTTCGGGGAAGAGGGTGCGAAGGCGAAGAGCGAGCGCGTGTGCCCGCTCGGCATCCCGCGCCGCAACCGTGATGGACTCCGCGCCGGCATCTCCGAGGGACGTTGCCACCGCCTGCGCTCCACCGCCGGCGCCGAAGACGAGCACGCGGGCTCCCTCCGCTTCGACCAGGCTCACCACTGCGGGCCCGTCGGTGCTCGCGCCGAGGACACGGCCATCGCGGACGACGAGCGTGTTCACCGACCCGGCGCGGGCGGCAACCTCGTCGAGCTCGTCGCAGTAGCCGACAACGGCGGTCTTGTGCGGAATGGTCACGTTTGCCCCCGCGAACCCGAGTGCCTCCAGGCCCGCCACGGCCTCCTCGAGCCGCTCACCCTTCACGGGCAGCGGCACGTAGGCCCAGTCGAGCGCGACCGAGGCGAAGGCGGCGTTCTGCATGAGCGGGGACAGCGAATGCTCGACCGGGTCGCCGATCAGACCCACGAGCCGTGTTGCGCCGCCGATCGTCAACCGCAGTTGAGCCCGCCGCGAGGGTAGTTGTTGAACTTCTCGAGGCTGGCGGTGAAGAAGTGGCTCTTGCAGTCCGCCTTGCGGACGAAGTACAGGTAGTCGACCTTCGCCGGGTGGGCGGCCGCCTGCATCGAGGCAAGCCCGGGGTTGCCGATCGGGGTGGGCGGAAGCCCCGGACAGCAACGCGTGTTGTACGGCGAGGGAGTCTCCAGCTGGCTCTGCAGAATCGCCTGCGTCGGCGGGATGTTCAAGCCGTAGCGGATCGTGGCGTCGATACCGAGCGGCATGTCCAGGTGGAGCCTGTTGTAGATGACCGCCGCGACCAGGGGCCGCTCCTTCGGGACCTGCACCTCCTTCTCGATCATCGAGGCGATGACGAGGACGTCGTACGGGGTCAGGTTCTTCGACTTCGCGTACTTGAGGTCGATCTGGCTCCAGTTGCGGTCGAAGGCCTCGAGCTGGTCGGCGACGAGCTCCTTCGACGTCGTGTCCTCGGTGAAGTCGTAGGTCGCGGGGAAGAGAAAGCCCTCGAGATTCGGCACGTTCTTGGGGAAGCCGGCCGGCGGGTCGGTCGTCTTCGTGAGACTCAGGTACTCCCGCTCGGAGAGCTTTGGCGTGATGTGGCGCTTGTCCTCGGCGATCTTGTTCACCGCGGTGATGCGCCCGGCCATCTCGACGCGGGTGAAGCCCTCGGGAAAGACGATGCGGAGGACCGGCTTCGGCGGCGGTCCGGTCGTCGTGTCTTCGGTGGCGGGGTCCGCGCTCGCGCCGGTGTCGCGACCGACGACCGCAAACGCGATGGCGGCGAGTACACCGATCCCGAGGATCACTCCGCCGAGAGCCGCGAGCGCGCGCGTCATGGAGGACGCCTGTCGAGGGCGTCTTATCTCGGGAGGGCGCTCTTCCATTCCAGGTAGGTCGAAAGCAAGTGGGCTGCGGCGACGGCATCCGGAGGAGCCTCGGACGGCCTCGCCTCGGCCAGCTTGGTCGTGAACCGCTCGTCGAAGCTCTCTATCGGCACCTCGGTCACCGCCCCGAGGGCCGACACGAAGGCCTCGGTCTCCTCGGCCTGCGCTCCCCGCTCGCCGCGCAGGGTCACGGGCAGGCCGACGACGATCTGCTCGACCCCTTCGCGCTCGACGAGCTCGGCGAGATGCCGGAGGCCGGCGGGGGCCGACGCGTTCTGGACGACTTCGAGCGGCCTCGCCAGGGTCCCGGTCGGATCCGATACGGCGACACCGGTGCGCGCCGAGCCGTAGTCGAGGGCGAGCACCTTCACAGGCGGGCGATTCTATGGGGCACTAGTTGGACAGAGCGGCGATCAGCGCCTTCTCCGCCTGGGCCAGCGCGTCTGCGAGCTTTTCGGGGTCGCGGCCGCCCGCACGGGCCATCGTCGGGCGGCCCCCTCCCCCTCCCCCCATCAGTGCCGCAGCCTCGCGGACGAGCGCCACCGCGTCCAGTCCGCGCTCCTCGAGCGAACGGTCGAGATTGACGACGAGATGCACGCGCCCGTCTTCGCGCGCGCCGAGCACGACGGCCGCCGGCGCGTGCTGCTGCTTCAGCCGGTCGGAGAGCTCGAGCATGTCGTCGGGGGTCGACTCGCCGAGCTCCATGACGATCACCTCCACCCCGCCCGCCTGATTTCTCCTCTCCGCGACGACCTGGGGCCCGTCGCTCGGCCCAGGCTTGCGCTTCGACTCCTTGCGCGCCCGCCCGAGCTCTGACCGCAGCGCTCTGGCCTCCTCGGCCTGCGCGCGGAGGTACGCGAAGGCCTCGCCGGAGGTGACGGCTTCGATGCGCCGCACGCCCGAGCCGACGGATCCCTCGGAGACGATCGCGAACGGCCCGATCTCGGCGGTCGAGCGCACGTGGGTGCCGCCGCAGAGCTCGCGCGAGAAGCCCGGGATCTCCACCACGCGGACGACCTCGCCGTACTTCTCGCCGAAGAGCATCATCGCGCCGAGCTTCCGCGCCTCCTCGATCGGCGTCAGGAACGTGTGCACGGGGAGGTTCTCGAAGATCCGCTCGTTGACGATCTCCTCCACGCGCTCGCGCTCCTCCGCGCTCATCGCCTGGGGATGGGTGAAGTCGAAGCGCAGCTTGTCGGGGCGCACGGCCGAGCCCGCCTGGCGCACGTGGTCGCCGAGGACCTCCTGGAGCGCCTTGTGGAGGAGGTGCGTCGCGGTGTGGTTGGCCATCGTCGGGAAGCGCACCTTCCACGGAACGGAGGCCTTGACCCGTTCGCCCGCGGAGAAGCCGTTCCCCCGGAAGAGGAGCGCCTGGTCGTCGCCGAAGCGGAACGCGGCCGCGAGCTCGGCGCGCTTCCCGTCCGCCTCGATCCAGCCCCGGTCGCTCACCTGCCCGCCTCCGTCGGGATAGAAGGGGGACTCCCGCAGCTTGGCGAGGAAGGTGCCGTCCCCGAGCTCCTCGAGCGCGCCGATCTGGGTAAGCGCCTCGATCTTCTCCCAGCCCACGAAATGCGCCTCGAAGCCGGCCTCGCGCGCGAAATCCCCTGCCCGCTGCAGCTCGCTCTTCTCCCCTCCCGCCCGGGAGATCTCCCGATGCTCTTCCATGAGCCCCTTGAAGCCGTCCTCGTCCACCGCGTGACCGCGCTCGCGCGCAAGCTCCTCCGTCAGCTCGATCGGGAAGCCGTAGGTCGCAGTGAGCGTGAAGGCATCCTCGGCCGAGATGTCTCCCCTGGCCGCGACCTCCTCGAAGAGCCTCATCCCGCGCGCGAGCGTCTCCGAGAACCGCTCCTCCTCGGCCCGCAGGGCTTCGCGGATGTTGTCCCGGTTCGACCCGAGCTCCGGATACCACGGGCCCAGCTGCTCGACGACGACGTCGGACAGGCGCCACAGATCTTCGAGCCCGATCTTCCGCGCCTGCTGGACCGCGCGGCGGATGATGCGGCGGAGCACGTAGCCACGGCCCTCGTTCGAGGGCACGACCCCGTCGCCGACGAGGCAGGTCATCCCGCGCCCGTGGTCGGCGAGCACGCGGTGCGCCTTCGTCGCGACCTCGTTCGCGTCCCAGGCGACGCCGCTCTCCTCCTCGATCCAGGCCATGATCGCCTGGTAGCCGTCCGTCTCGTAAACCGACCGTGAGGGCACGCGCTGCACGATCGCGGCCAGCCGCTCGAGGCCCATGCCCGTGTCGACGTTCTGCTGCGGAAGAGGCGTCAGCGTCCCCTCGGGCTTGAGCTCGTACTCCATGAAGACGAGGTTCCAGAACTCGAGGAAGCGGTCGCAGCGGGGGCACGCGGGAGCGCAGCCGGGATCGCCGCAGCCGTACTCCTCGCCCCAGTCGAAGTAGATCTCCGAGTCGGGCCCGCACGGTCCGGGCCCGCCGACCGACCAGAAGTTCTCGCTGCTCGGAAGGGCGACGATCCGCTCGCGCGGGATGCCGACCTCGAGCCAGTGCCCGACCGCGACTTCGTCCTCGCCGAGCCCGAGCTCGAGGTCGCCGGCGTGCACGGTCGCCCAGATGCGCTCCCACTCGAGCTGCAGATGATCCTGGATGAACTCCGTCGCGAGCTCGATCGCGCCCTGCTTGAAGTACTGGCCGAACGAGAAGTTGCCGAGCATCTCGAAGAACGTGAGGTGGTGGCCGTCGAGCCCGACCTCGTCGATGTCGGGTGTCCGGAAGCACTTCTGCGCGGTGGTCGTGAGCAGGGCGGGCGGCTCCTCGCGGCCCAGAAAATACGGCATCTGCGGCTGCATCCCCGCGGAGGTGAGCAGCGTCGACGTGTCCTCCGGGCGCGGGACGAGCGGCCAGGAAGGAAGCCTTTTGTGGCCCTTGGACTCGAAGAAGGAGAGGAATCCCTCCCGAAGATCAGCGGAGGTGCGCATGCGCTCGATTCTACGCGGCGCTTGTTCAGCACCCCTTCTGGCAATAGTCAGGGGCGCTAGCGGCGGCTCTCGGAGGCGCGCCGAGGCTCTTCCTCGGCCACGATCTCGTCGCGCATCTTTTCGAGCGAGCGCCTGATGAGGCGCGAGACGTGCATCTGCGAGATTCCGACCTGCTGGGCGATCTGCGACTGCGTCAGGCCCTCGAAGAAGCGCAGGTGGAGGATCCGCCGCTCGCGCTCGTCGAGCGCGGCCAGGCCGGGCGCGAGCACGGCGCGGTCCTCGCTCACCTCGTACTCGTGCTCGATGGTGCCCAGTGACTCGAGCGGGTCGAGGTCCGAGTCGTCGTCTCCACCGCTGGGCGCGGAGAGGGAAAGCGTCGCGTAGGCCTGACCGCTCTCGAGCGCCTCGAGCACGTCCTCCTCCTCGACACCGGCCGCCTTCGCCAGCTCGGGGATCGTGGGCGAGCGCTCGAGCTGCACGGTCAGCTCTTCGAGGAGGTGCGAGAGCCGCACGTTCAGCTCCTGCAGGCCGCGCGGCACGCGGATCGACCACCCCTTGTCGCGGAAGTGCCGTTTGATCTCGCCGATGATGTTCGGCGTCGCGTAGGTCGTCAGCTCGACGCCGCGGTCGATGTCGAAGCGGTCGATCGCCTTGATGAGGCCGATGCAGCCGACCTGGACCAGATCCTCGAGCTGCTCGCCGCGATAGGAGTAGCGCCGGGCCAGGGAGCGGACGAGCGGGAGGTACTGCTCGATCAGCTGCTCGCGCGCCTGGGTGTCGCCACCCTCGTGATACCTGCGCAGAAGCTCCTTGTCTTTCCTTTCCTCAGGCATTTGTCCCCGCTGGTTTGATCCCGCGGACGCCCTTCGAAAGCCGGAGCCAGTCGCCGCCCTCGCGCGCCTCGACCCCCGCGTCCTCGACGAGGGTACCGAGAAGGCGCCCGAGCCCGAGGTCGCCGTCCGTGGTCTCCTGGAGGTCGGCGCGGACGGCATCGCCGTTCACCGGCCCGATGGCCATGACGATGGCGTCGTCCAAGACCTCGAGCTCGACGCGGATCTCGTCCGCCACGGCGTAGCGGTCGCCTTCGAGGACCGTGACGAGGGCGAGCTGCAGGTCTTCCAGGGCCTCGTAGGAAAGGTTGTGCCGCGCGGCGAGGCCGCCGACGACAAGGCGCGCGACCCCGTGGAAGGGGCGCTCGTTCGGGATGCGGAGCTCGATCGCCTGCGTCATGGTCCCTCAGCGCCGTGCTCGAGCTCGTCGGCGATCTCCTGTTCGCGCCGTGCAGCGGCCTTGCGGCCAGCGTCCCGCGCCTGCCGCGGGTCGCGCGAGACCCGAAAGGCGGCGATGCCGTGGGAGGCGCCCGCGAAAAGACCGGACAGCTTCTGCACCGGCCGTGTGATGGCGAGCGAGACCGCCCGCACGGCCGTGTCGACGCTGTCCGCGGCGTCGACGGCACTGTCGGTGACGAGATCTACCTTGTCCAGCTGAGCATTCACGCGGTCGACTGTTCCTCCGGCCTTCGAGATCACAGGGAGAACTTCTTTTTCCAACCCTTGGATGAACGAAGTAAGGCGCCGAACGGTTCCGCTCAGGTTGAGAAGGACGAGCCCGAGCCCGAGGCCCACGACGACGAGGAACACGCTGAGCGCGATCCAGACGATGTCGAGGGTGCTCAGGTCGGCGAGAGGCAAGAGGACGATCCTAGTTCAACGCGACGCCGAGATGAGGCCCGCGCCGACGACCGCGTCCTCCTCGTAGAGCACAGCCGCCTGCCCGATCGCCACGCCGTAGGCGGGCTCGTCGAGGGTGAGCCGAAAGCCGCGCGCGAGCGGCGAGACAGTCGCGGCGCTGGCCGGAGACCGGTAGCGGAGCTTCGCCCCCACCCGCTCCACAGGGACGAAGAGCCTTCCCGTCCCGGAGCTGACCTCGCGCCGGGCGAGCGACTCGCGCGGGCCGACGAAGACGGCGTTCGCGCGCGGATCGGTTCTCAATGCGTAGAGCGGCCCTCCGGTGGCAACGCCCAGCCCGCGCCGCTGCCCGGGCGTGAAGCGCCAGAAGCCGTCGTGGCGGCCGAGCTCCCGGCCCTCTGCATCGAGCACGGGCCCTTCCCGGCTCTCGAGGCCGTGGCGGGAAAGGAAGTCGCGGTAGTCGTCCCCGGCGAGGAAGCAGGCCTCCTGGCTCTCGGGCCGGGTCGCGGCCCCGAGCCCGGCCGCTCTCGCCTCGGCGCGTGTCTCGTCCTTGCCCTGCTCGCCGAGCGGGAACCAGAGGCGGGGCAGGAAACGCGGATCCAGGCGCGCGAGCATGTAGGACTGGTCCTTCTGGGGATCCGCGGCCCGGGCGAGGAGGAGCCGGCCGCGGTGCTCGGCGAGACGCGCATAGTGGCCCGTGGCGAGCCGCGAGGCGCCGATTCGCTTCGCGAAGGCGAGGAGCGCGCCGAAGCGGAAGCCTCCATTGCACCGCACGCACGGGTTCGGCGTCTCGCCGCGCGCGTAGCCGCGGACGAACGGGCCGACCACGGCCTTCCGGAAGGGCTCGCGGAGATCGAGCGTGACGTGCGGGAAGCCGAGGGCCTGGCACGCCTCGCGCGCCGCGACCACCGAGGCGGGCGAGCAGCACACGCGCTCGGAGTCCTTCCCGGCCGGATCGGTCCAGAGGCGAAGCGTGACCCCGACCGGCTCGTGGCCGGCGTCGCGCACGCGGAGGAGCGCGACGGCGCTGTCGACCCCGCCGCTCATCGCGACGGCGACGCGCTCGTCGCGTGGAGCCGCTGCGACCGCGGGTCCGAGTGCGTCGTGCAGCGCGTCCGCGGCGAGGCGCTCTCCGGGAACGGAAGCTGCCTCGAGAAGCGTGCACCCTTCGACCTCGCCGAGAAGCCCCGCCAAGCCCGGCCCCTCTCCCGCCGCGCGCTCGATCCGCTGTCCGGACACAGTCAGCCGCACCCAGGCGAGATCTCCGTCCCGGGCGGCGTTTCCGACGAGCTCGCGAGCCGCGGCCATACCGGAATGGTGCCGTAACCGCCCGGCGGCGCCCGCCGCTACTGTGCGCCAAGGTGCGAAATCCTCTCGATCGCCTGACCAGCCGCATCCCGGAGCCATGGAGAAGCGTCGTCGACTGGACGCTCTCGATCGTCGTTGCGGTCGTCGTCGTCCTCGCGGTGAAAGTGGAGGTCGCCAACCCGTACCGGGTCCCATCCGCCTCGATGGAGCCGACGCTCCACTGCGCACGCCCCGCGGACGGGTGCCTCGCCGCTCATTCGGACCGCGTCGTCGCCAACCGCTTCATCTACCGCTTCCGGGAGCCGAAGCGGGGCGAGATCGTCGTCTTCGACGCACCTGCGAGAACGATTCAGGCGTGCGCCGAGGGCGGGACGTTCGTGAAACGCATCGTCGGCCTGCCCGGGGAGGCCGTCTCGGAGCGAAACGGCATCGTGTACATCGACGGACGGCGGCTCGACGAGCCCTACGTTGCCCATCGCGACCACCAGACGCAGCAGTGGCCTCGGATCCCCCAGGGTCACTACTTCATGATGGGCGACAACCGCAGCCGTTCGTGCGACTCGCGCGACTGGGGCACCGTCCCGCGCGAGAATCTCATCGGCCCGGTGTTTCTCACCTACTGGCCGCTCGGCCGGCTCGGCAGCCCGTAGCGCCTAGCCCGCGAAGCGCCAGCGGATGGTCGTCGGCTTCTCGATCCCGAGTTCGTCCGCCAGCCCGGGGCTGAGGTCGAACTGGCTCTCGGGGCCGACAGTGCCTCGTTCGATCACCTCGGTGCGGACCTCACGGCCTCGATAGGAGACGATGAGGTCGACGCCGCACGGGAGCACGGGGTGGGCGATGCCGAGTGTCTCCTCCGAGAGGGGCGTGCCGCACGTGGTCGTCTCGCCCAGGCGCGAGCGGCCGAAGACGCCGACGGTCGCGCTTTTCCACTCGGCCCGGGAGACGGGCGGCGATGGGGTCGTGGCAGGGGTCTCCTGGTCGCCCGAGCGGTCGAGCACGACGACGAGGAGCACGGCCAGGAGCGCCGCCCCCGCCAGCGCGGCCTGGCGCTGGAGGGCGGCCGAGCTCATCGACTCGGCTGGCGCTCGAGCAGCCCGCCGAACGACTCACGCACGAGGGAGTCGAACTCGGTCGGAAGCACGCCGTCCGCGTTCGCGAACTGGCGGAGGTGCACGAAGAGAAACGCCCATTCGTCGCGGCGCTCCGGATGCCCCGGCGCCTCGGCTCGTGCAAGGCGCTCGAGATCCCAGATGTTCCACTGGCGCGGCACATAGCTCCGCTGCGGAAGCGAGACGACCTGCGACTCGGCGACCGGAGAAACGGGCGCTGGAATCGATGTTTCCGGAGGCGGCGTGGGAACCGCGCGCAGTCGCCGGCGTCGTCCCCAGCGGGACTCTTGTGCCGCGATTGCGGCCGCCGCCAGCTCAGGCTCAGCCTCCGGATCCGGTGCGGGCTCGGGGGCGGGAGGCGCCTCGGCGACGATCGGCCCGGGCTCGGACGCCTCGCGGGCAAGCTCCGGCTCTGGTTCAGGCACCGGCTCGGGCTCGCGGAAGGCCGCGGGGTCTACGGCCTCCGGCTCAGGCTGGGGTTCGGGCTCGGGCTCCGAGGGCGGCTCCGGTTGGACGATCGTCTGCTCGACCGGCGGCGTGTCGGGCACAGGCTCGGGCTCCGCGGGAAACACCGGTGGCGGCACCGGCGCGGGCGCCCCTGCCTCGACCACGGCGACGGGACCGCGGGCGGAGCGCCACGCCAGCAACTCGATCGTCGCGGCGATCAGCCACGCGAGGGCCACGAGCGGCAATGCGATTGCGAGCCGCAGGTCGGCAAGCCAGACCGCCACCGCGACGAGCGCGATGAAGATCATGAGCGCGAGGAGGCGCAGGGTCGAGACTATCGGCGGCACGCTTCGGTGCCGAAAAGCCTACGCGCTCGGCGGGTTGTCGTCGTCCGCGGCCTCGGCCGCGGCAGAGGGGCTCCCGGGAGCTCCCGGCGATTCGCTCTCCTCCTCGGCCGGCTCCTCGGTCTCGGGCTCGCTCGGCTCAGGGATCTCGACCGGTGCGCTCGCGGTGACCCCGCTCGGCTTCGGCACAGACGACTGGGCGGCATGGACGATCGCATCGACAGCCTCCTGGATCGCCGCCTCGCCGTGACCGGCTGCGGACAGAAGCTGCTCGGCGCCCATGCGCGCCCGCTGGACGATGACGTCGGCCTGCGCGCGCGCCCACTCGAGGGTCTGCTCGACCTCGGCGCGGGCGGAGTTCGTCAGCTCGGTCGCCTGGTGGCGCGACTGCTCGAGGAGACGGCTGCCGCGCGTCTCGGCGTCGTGGAGCTCGGAGCTCGAGTCTCTGTTCGCCTTCGTGAGGATCTCGCGCGCCTCGTTGCGGGCCGCGTTCAGGATCTCGCCACGCTGCCGCTCGGTCTCCTGGCGGATGCGCGCGATCTCGGCCTCACGCTGCTGGAGGTCCATCTGCGACTCGCGGATCTCCTGCTCGGCCTTGCCGACCTGCTTCGCGGCGGCCTCCTGGGCGTCGCGCTCGATCGTGTCCGCGAACTCGGCCGCCGAGCGAATGAGATGCAGCGCGTCCATGCGGACGGCATGCCCCGACGGCTCGGTGATCGCGTTGCGCGGCGCGGCCTGCAGGACTCGCAGCTGCGCCTGGAGCGCGGTGACGTGCTTGCGGAACGCGTCGAAGGCCTCACCGACCTTGTCGCGGTCGAAGCCCTCGCCTGAACGCGGCAAATCCTCCAGCCGCGGCAGCGGCGTGAGGGCGTGCCCTCCGGCGCGACTTGGATCTTGACTCGACATCTGCTTACGCCTCCACTCCCCCGTTGCACCACGGGTTTCGCCAGAAAGTATGACTAGCTCATCGGCCGGTCGGACCGCTTTCTTGACCGACTCCGGGCCGAAGCTGAATTCCGAGCTCCCGCAGCTGTTCCTCCTCCACCTCCGAGGGCGCACCGCTCATCGGGTCGGCCCCCGCCTGGTTCTTCGGAAACGCGATCACGTCGCGGAGGTTCGGCTCCTTTGCGAGCACCATCATCATCCGGTCGATCCCGAACGCGATCCCGCCGTGCGGGGGCGCGCCCATGGCCAGCGCGTCGAGGAGGAAGCCGAACTTCGCCCGCTGCTCCTCCGGCGAAAGCTCGAGGAGCGAGAAGACGCGCGCCTGAATGGCGGCTTCGTGGATCCTGAAGGAGCCTCCGCCCAGCTCCTGACCGTTCCCGACGAGGTCGTACGCGTGGGCCAGCGCGTGCGCGGGGTCCCGGTCGAACGTCTCCTCGAAGCCCGGTGCCGGACGCGTGAACGGATGGTGGACAGCCGCCCAGCGTTCGTCCTCCTCGGACCACTCGAACATCGGGAAGTCGGTGACCCAGACCCATTTCCAGGCCTCCTCGTCGATCAGCCCGAGCTCGCGGCCGAGGTGGAGGCGCACCGCGCCGAGGACGCGCGAGACCATGGCCGGCTCGTCGGCGGCGAAGAGGACCGTGTAGCCCGGATCGCAGCGGAAGCGGGCGAGCTCCTCCTCGGAGAGGAACTTCGCGATCGGCGAGCGCACCTCACCCTCCTCGTCCCACACGAGGTACGCGAGCCCCTTTGCGCCCCACTCCTTGGCCACCTCCTCGAGGCGCTCGAGCTCGGCGCGCGAAAACGCCTGCGGTACGCGGATGAAGCGCACGCACGGCGCGCCCGCGAAGACGCCGAACTCGGAGGAACGGGTGAGCTCGGTCGCGTCCTCGAGCTCGAGCCCGAAGCGAAGATCGGGCTTGTCCGAGCCGTAGCGCGCGTCGGCCTCCGCCCACGTGAGGCGCGGGAACGGCGCCTCGAGCTCCACGCCGAGACAGTCGCGCCAGGCGGTCTGGATCATCCGCTCCATGAGGGCGAAGAGGAACTCCTGATCCGGGAAGGCCATCTCGACGTCCAGCTGCGTGATCTCCTGCACCCGGTCGGCGCGCAGGTCCTCGTCCCGGAAGCAGCGCGCGATCTGGAAGTAGCGGTCGAAGCCGCCGATCACGAGCAGCTGCTTGAGGATCTGGGGCGACTGCGGGAGCGCGAAGAATCGGCCGGGCTGAAGGCGGCTCGGGACGATGAAGTCGCGCGCGCCCTCGGGCGTCGGCTTGAAGAGGATCGGCGTCTCGATCTCGAGGAAGCCGCCGCCCTCCATGGTCTTCCTGATCGCAGAGACCATCGTGCTGCGAAGGCCGATGTTGCGCTGCATCTTTGAGCGGCGCAGGTCGAGCCAGCGGTAGCGGAGACGCAGCGTCTCGTCGACGTTCTCCTCGTCGAGCTGGAAGGGGAGCGGCGTCGACGTGGAGACCATCTCCAGGGTGTCGACCTGGAGCTCGACCTCGCCGGTCGGGACGTTGGGGTTCACGGCCTCCGGCGCGCGGCGGACGACCTCTCCCTCCGCCCGGAGGACGAACTCGTTCCTGATCGCGTGCCCCGACTTCGCGGCGTCGGGCGCGCGCTCGGGGTTGAGGACGAGCTGGCAGATCCCTGTGCGGTCGCGGAGGTCGACGAAGACGAGCCCGCCGTGGTCGCGCCGCGAATCGGCCCAGCCGGCGAGGGTGAGCCGCTGGCCGACGTGCTCGGGCCGCACCTCGCCGCACATGAGGTCGCGCCAGGTCATGCAGTCACCTCGGAAAGATCCGTGCCGGCACCGACGACGACCACTCGCTCCGCGCCGAGCCGGCTCGCCTGCGTTCGCTGGCCCTTGACGGAGCGGCCTGCGAAGTCGGCCTCCGCGCGCATGCCTGCCGCGCGCAGCTCAGCGACCTTGGCGAGGACGGCAGTCCGGTCCGCGCCTTCCTCGCAGATGAAGAAGACGTCGATGCCCTGCTCGGCCGGCGGTTCGACTCCGGCATCCTCGAGAGCGAGGAGGAGACGCTCGATCCCCGCGCCGAACCCGACTCCGGGCGTATGCGGCCCGCCGAGCTCCTCCGCCAGGCCGTCGTAGCGGCCGCCGCCGCTCAGGGTGCTCTGTGAGCCGCCCTCGGGCCCGACGAACTCCCAGGTGGTTCGCGTGTAGTAGTCGAGGCCGCGGACGAGCGTCGGTACCACCTCGTAGCGCACCCCGTAGGCATCGAGGTAGCGGCGCACCGCGGCGAAGTGGTCGCGGCAGGCCTCGCAGAGGGAGTCTCCGATCGTCGGCGCCCGACGCAGGATTTCCTGCACTGCCGGTGGCTTCCCGGCGATGTTGTCGAGGGCACGGAGCGGGTTGCGCGAGGCCTGCTCGCGGGTGGCGTCGTCGAGCTTGCCCGCGTGCTCCTCCAGCCAGGGCCGCAGGCGGTCGAGATATGCGGGGCGGCAGTCGGCGTCGCCGATGGAGTTCAGCTCGAGCCGGTACTCGGTCACGCCGAGGCGCCCGAGCAGCGAGTCGTAGAGCTGAATCACCTCCGCGTCGAGCGCGGGGTCCTCGGAGCCGATCGCCTCGACGTCCAGCTGCCAGTGCTCCCGATAGCGCCCCTTCTGTGGACGCCCGTAGCGGTAGATCGTCTCGTGCGTGTAGAGCTTCTGCGGCTGCGGCTCGCGGTGCAGGCCGTGCTCCAGGTAAGCGCGGACGACCGGCGCGGTGGCTTCTGCGCGAAGCGTGAGCGACCGGTCGCCGCGGTCCTCGAACGTGTACATCTCCTTCGTGACGACGTCCGAGCCCTGGCCGGACGTGCGCGCGAAGAGCTCGGTGTCCTCGAAGACGGGCGTGTCGATGCGGCGATAGCCGTACAGGTGGCACAGGCGCTCGAACTCTCCGAGCACGTGCCGCCAGCGCGGCTGCTCGGAGGGAAGGATGTCGTGGGTGCCGCGCGGAGCTTCGAACTTCACGCCCGGAGCTCTGCGAGGAAGGGGTTGCGCGCCAGCTCGTCGCCGAGCGTCGTCGGCGGGCCGTGCCCCGAGTAGACGACCGTTTCCGGAGGGAAACGCTCGAGCAGCCGGCGGATCGAGTCGAGCAGCGTGTCCCAGTCCCCGTCCGGCCGGTCGGTCCGGCCCACCGAGCCGGCGAAGAGGACGTCTCCCGAGAAGAGCGCGCCGTCCGAATAGAAGGCGAGGTGGCCGAGCAGGTGGCCGGGGACTTTCAGGGTCTCGAACTCGATGCCGGCGAGCTCGAGCCGCTCGTCCCCCTGAAGGAGGACGTCCGGCGTGAACGCCTCGAACGTGACGCCCGCCTCGGGGTAGAGCTCGTTGATCCGCTGCGCGCGGTCGCTGTCCACCTCCGCCATGTACACCGGCGCGTCGGTGGCCCGCTGGAGCTCGGCCACGCCGCCGATGTGGTCGATGTCGGCGTGCGTGATGAGGATCGCGGCGCAGCGAGCGCTCTCGAGCCCCTCCTCGATCCGGGCCGTCTCGCCTGGCCAGCCGGGGTCGACGACGACGGCTTCGCCGGCGCCGGGAGGGCGGACGACGTAGCAGTTCATCGCGAACGGGCTCAACGCGAGCTGGGTAACGTCGAGGGCCATCGGGCGCTGAGTCTAACGGGGCGTCGCGGTTAGACTGGCGCGGAATGGAGAGCTGGCGGCTCCCCGAGATCGAGACTCCGACAGGCACCCGCTCGCCGGTCGTCCTGAAGAGCGAGGACGAGGCGCGGGCGGTCCTCATCGGCCTCGATCCGGGGCAGGAGCTCGGCGACCACCAGGTCAAGGAGCACGCCTGGCTCTTCGTCGTCGAGGGCACCGTACGGGTCGCGGCCGCCGACGGCGAGATCGAGGCCCCAACCGGGACGCTCGCCCACTTCGAGCCGGACGAGCGCCATTCGGTCGCCAGTGACGAGGGTGCGAAGATCCTGCTGCTCTTGGCCCCGTGGCCCGGCCCCGGCCACTTCCGCGGGAGCGGCTAGCGCGCTCGCGCTTCGGGGCGTCGTCGGGCGGTGGCAAAGCCGGGGCGCTGGAAGCCTGAGCCGCCCAGATCGCTAGCGCTCGAAGAGGAAGAGGCCGAAGCCGAGGATCTCCCGGCCGCCGAGCTCCCGGTAGCGGGCGCGGCCGTTCTCGATCCATTCGCGCAGCTCGGCGATCCCCTCTTCGCCCTCGTGCTTCTCCGCGTAGCGCTCCCCGTTCCGGGCCCAGGCGTCCTCGTAGGCGTCCCAGTCGTCGACGCTGCTCGTGACCGCGCGCTTGAGGTCGAGCCCGGCTTCGACGCCGGCCTCGATCGTCCCCTCGTAGCCCTTCAGCTCCTCCCGCGCAGCGCCGAGCGCGACCAGGTACTCCGCGGTCGGCTCCTCGCGCCAGTAGCCCTCGCCGAAGAGGAGCTTGCCTCCGCTCGCGACATAGCCGGAGAGAACGGCGAGTGTCCCTCCTACTCCGCCTCTGAAGGAGACGCCGCCGGTGCTGACCACGAGGTCGAAGGCACCCGGCTCCGGTGCGTATTCGCGCACGTCCTCTTCGAGCAGCACGACCTTCGACTCGGGAACGCGGGCCTCGGCCTGCCTGCGCGCCTCCGCGAGGACGGCGGGGGAGTTGTCGAGCCCGGTGGCGCGCACATCGGGATAGCGTTCGACGATCCGAAGGAGGATCTCCGCCTTCCCGCACCCGAGATCGAGAACGTGGGCGCCCGGCTCGAGCTCCAGCGCCTCGATCATCTCTTCGACGTCCTCCTCCCCGAGAGGGTTCATGAACGCGAGGCCCTCATGGGCGATGGCGGTGAAGTCGTCGCCGTCCAACTAGCCGGGGCCCGCGCCGCGCTGCCGCTTCGAGTAGACCCGGTACATGATCGAGTCGACCAAGTAGCTGAACGGGATGAAGAACGCGATCAGCGTCACCCCTGTGAAGACCTTCGCGGTGGTCGTCGAATCGCCGCCCGTCCAGAAGACGACGACCAGAATCAGCGGCGCGAAGATCGCCGTCCGCTTGACGACGCGGGCCATCGAGGGCTTCGGGATCTCGCGCCCGCCCCGGCGCACGGCCGGCCTTGCGCTGCTCTTGCCGTTCGGCTTCGTCGCAGCGACAGGCTTCTCGACCGGGATCTCGTCGCCGTCCTCGGTCTCGATCACGTACTCGTACTCGTGGCGCTTCAGCTTCTCGCGCCGGCGGCGCTGCTTGCGGCTTGGCATGGTTCCGATTATGCCGTGGGCGCGCCGCCCTGGATGACCCGGGCGATGTGATTTCCTCCGAGGTGGTAGGCCAGGCAGCGCCAGTCGGAGGCGGCGAGCAGGACGATGTCGGCGTCGTATCCGGGCGCGAGTCGGCCGACGCGGTCGCCTCGGCCGAGGACGTGTGCGGCGTTCACCGTGCACGCGGCGAGGGCTTCCGCCGGTGCCATGTGCATCTGGGTGCACGCGAGGGCCGCGACAAGGGGCAGGCTCTCGCAGAAGGCGCTGCCCGGGTTGAAGTCGGTCGCCAGCGCGACGATCGCGCCCTCGTCGACCAGCGCTCGCCCCGGCGGCATCGGGCGGTCGATGAAGAGCGCGGCGACGGGGAGAAGCACGGCCGCGACGTCGCTTCGGGCCAGGGCTTTTATCCCCTCTGGCTCCGTCGCCTCGAGATGATCGACGCTGACTGCGCCGAGCTCGATGGCGAGCGGGACGCCCCCGGCCTCGGTGAACTGGTCCGCATGCAGGCGGAGCCGGAGACCGGCCTCCCGGCAGGCCTCGAGATAGCGCCTGGCCTGAGCGGCGTCGAACGCACCTCGCTCCAGGAAGACATCGGCCGCCTCGGCGATCGTCGCCGCCTCCGGGAGAACCTCGGCGAGCGCGAAGTCGAGGTAGGCGTCGGCATCCGCGAACTCGGGCGGGACGGCGTGCGCGCCAAGCCAGGTCGGCGAGCCGCCGGCGCCGCGGACGACCCGCAGCATCGCGAGCTCCGTGTCGCGGTCCAGGCCGTAGCCGGACTTCGCTTCGAAGGTCGTCGTCCCCGAGGCGAGCATCCACGAGCGGTGCAGCGCAAGCGCCTTCACGAGGCCGTTCTCGCCGGCCGCACGCGTGGCCCGGACCGTGGACAGGATCCCGCCTCCAGCCGCGTGCAGCTCCTCGTAGGAGGCACCGCCCGAGCGAAGCTCGAACTCCTCCACCCTCGAGCCCGCGAAGACCGCATGCGTGTGGCAGTCGACCAGCCCGGGGACGGCGGCGCAGCCGCTCCCGTCCAGCTCCTCCACGTCTCCGTCGAGCCGATCGAGGTCGCGCATGTGGCCGACGGCCGAGATCCGCCCGCCGTCGCAGAGGACGAACGCGTCCTCGACGACGTCGACGGACCTCATCGCGTGCCGACCACGGAGCGGCGCCTGCGTCCCTGCCGGGGAGACGGCCTGCGCAAGGTCGCGGATCAGCAGCTTCGCCACGCGACGGCTAGGCGCCGGGAACTTCGAGGCCGTGCTCGCGCGCGGCCTCCTTGGCCTCGTCGTAGCCGGCGTCGAGATGGCGGAGCACGCCGGTGCCCGGGTCGGTCGTCAGGACCCGCTCGAGCCGCTCGGCAGCCTCGTCCGTGCCGTCGGCGACCACGACCATGCCCGCGTGGATGGCGTTGCCGATCCCGACGCCGCCACCGTGATGGACGCTGACCCACGTCGCTCCCGCGGCCGTGTTCAGGAGCGCGTTCAGGATCGGCCAATCGGCGATTGCGTCGGAGCCGTCCGCCATGGCCTCGGTCTCCCTGTACGGGGACGCCACCGAGCCCGAGTCCAGGTGGTCGCGGCCGATGACCACGGGTGCGCTCACCTGGCCGCTCCGGACGAGCTCGTTGATCGCCAGGCCGGCCTTGGCGCGATCGCCGTAGCCGAGCCAGCAGATTCTCGCCGGGAGACCCTGGAACGCCACGCGCCCTGGAGCGAGGTCGAGCCACCGTTGGAGGAGGCGGTCGTCCGGAAAGAGACCCCGCAGCGCCCCGTCGATCGCTGCGATGTCCTCCGGATCGCCCGACAGCACAGCCCAGCGGAAGGGCCCGATGCCGCGGCAAAAGAGCGGCCGGATATAGGCCGGGACAAAGCCCGGGTATGAGAAAGCCTCCTTTACGCCGGCCTGTTGGGCCTCCCCTCTGAGGTTGTTGCCATAGTCGAAAACATAGCTCCCGGCCCGGACGTACTCGAGCATGCCCTCGACGTGACGCGCAATCGACTCGGAGGCGCGGCGCAGATATTCCTCGGGGTCGTCGGCGCGAAGCCGGTCGGCTTCCTCCACCGCCAGCCCGGCCGGGACGTAGCCGTTCAGAGGATCGTGCGCGGCGGTCTGGTCGGTGACGAAATCGAAGTGCTCGCCGCGCGAGGCGAGCTCTGGGACGATCTCGGCTGCGTTGCCGAGCAGCCCCACCGACAGGGGGCGACCGTCCGCGGCGGCGGCGCGAACCCGCGCCAGCGCGTCGTCCAGCGACTCGGCCGCCTCGTCGAGGTAGCGGGTCTCGATCCGACGCTGGATCCGCGCGGGGTCGACCTCGATGCAGAGGATCGCAGCGCCTGTCATCGTCGCGGCGAGAGGCTGGGCGCCTCCCATCCCGCCGAGCCCGGCGGTGAGAATGGTTTTCCCGTTCAGCTCCGGTGAGCCGAAGTGCTTCTCGCCGGCCGCGGCGAACGTCTGGTACGTGCCCTGCAGGATCCCCTGGGTGCCGATGTAGATCCAGCTCCCGGCGGTCATCTGCCCGAACATCGTCAGGCCGAGAGCCTCGAGCCGGCGAAACTCGTCCCAGGTCGCCCAGCGCGGGACGAGCAGCGAGTTCGCGATCAGGACGCGCGGCGCGCCCGGGTGGGTGCGGAACACGCCGACGGGCTTTCCGCTCTGCACGAGCAGCGTCTCGTCCTCGCCCAGGGCGAGGAGCGAGCGGACCAGTGCCTTCAGCGCGTCGTGGTTCCGCGCTGCCTTGCCCGAGCCGCCGTAGACGATCAGCTCCTCGGGCTTCTCCGCCACCTCGCGATCGAGGTTGTTGAGGAGCATGCGAAGCGGCGCCTCGGTCTGCCACGAGCGGGCGTTCAGCGTCTGTCCGCGCGGCGCGCGGATCGAGCTCAGGTCGCCGCAGAGCTGCTCGACGACCACGTCGGCCTCGCGCACGCTCACGCGAGCTCACCCACTTCGGCCTCCACAGCGGCCACGAGCTCCCCGGCGCGGAGTGCCTCCGCGACGCGCTCGATGTCCGGCGCGAGCGACCGGTCCTCCATGACCGTCGGCGAGACCGAGCGGACGAAGTCGTGCGCGGCACGCGCGCCGGCCCCGGGCTCCAGCGGGGCGAGGAACTCGACGCCCTGGGCGGCGGCGAGAAGCTCGATCGCAAGCGCGCGCTCCACGTTCCCGAGCACGACCCAGCATTTGAGCGCCGCGGCGTTCCCCATCGAGACGTGATCCTCCTGGCCCGCGCTGGTCGGAATGGAGTCCACTGAGGCGGGGTGACAGAGCACCTTGTTCTCGCTGACGAGCGCGGCGGCCACGTACTGCGGGATCATGAACCCGGAGTTGAGCCCGCCGTCGTGGGTGAGGAAGGCGGGCAGCCCGTCGGAGAGCGACGGGTTGACGAGCCGCTCGACGCGGCGCTCCGAGATGGACGCCAGCTCGGCCACCGCCAGGGCCATGCAGTCGAGCGCGAGCGCGACGGGCTGGCCGTGGAAGTTGCCGTTCGAGACGAGCTCTCCCCTGTCGACGAGGACGAGAGGGTTGTCCGTCGCAGCGTTGACCTCGACGGCGACCGTCTGCTCGACGTAGGAGAGGAGGTCGCGGCTCGCGCCGTGCACCTGCGGCGCGCAGCGAAGCGAGTAGGCGTCTTGCACCTTGTCGCACCAGCGATGCGCCTCGATGATCGCCGAGCCCTCGAGTAGGCGGAGGACGTTGGCGGCGGACGCCGCCTGGCCCGCGAGCGGGCGGAGCGCCTGGATCTCCGGCATGAAGCTGACGCGCGAGCCCTGCAGCGCCTCGAGGGAAAGCGCGCACGCAATGTCCGCGGTCTTGGCGATCCGGCGGGCGCGGACGAGCCCGAGCGCGCCGACTGCGCCCATGAACTGCGTCCCGTTGACTAGCGAGAGCCCCTCCTTCGCCTGCAGGCGGACCGGCTCGAGTCCGGCGCGAGCGAGGGCGTCCGCCCCAGGAAGAAGCTCGTCCTCGTAGGTGGCCGAACCCTCACCCACGAGGGGGAGCGCGAGATGGGCGAGCGGCGCGAGATCTCCTGACGCGCCGACCGAGCCGCGGCTCGGCACGACGGGCAGCACTCCCTTGTTCAGGCAGTCGAGGAGGAGCTCGACCGTTTCGACGCGGGCGCCCGAGAAGCCTTTCGCGAGCGCGTTCGCGCGCAGCACCATCGCGGCGCGCACGACCTCGTCCGGGTACGGCTCCCCCACCCCGCACGCGTGGCTGCGCAGGAGTCGGAGCTGGAGCTCCTCGGAGAGCTCCGGCGGAATCGCCTTCGAGACGAAGCGGCCGAAGCCCGTGTTGATGCCGTAGGTGTGCTCGCCCGAGGCCTCCGAGACGGCACGGTCGACGAGCTCACGGGCGGCGGCCATCCGCGAACGCCCGTTGTCTGAGAGGGCGGCGGGGGCCTGCTCGACCGCGACCGACCAGACCTCGTCGATCGTGAGATCGTCCCCGTTCAGGAGCACTGCGGTGGCAACCGCCATCGCGGCCAAGTCTAGATCGCGCGGGGCCCGGGGTTCCGGGCCCGGGAAGGAGGACGGATGCGAGTTCATGTGATCAGCGACATCGAAGGGGTCTCGGGCGTCGTCAAGTCCGAGCAGGGCGACGGCGGCGAGTCCCTCTTCGAGGAGGCGCGGCGCTTGTACACGGAGGAGATCAACGCAGCGATCCGGGGAGCCTGCGCGGCGGGCGCGACCGAGGTGGTCGTGATGGACTGCCACGGCGCGGGGAAGGGCTGGGATTTCAACTCCCTCCTGCCCGAGGCGCTCGACCCTCGCTGCGAATGGGTCGTCCAGAACGAATGGACGGAGTACACGGGCTTCCTCGAGGAGGGATGCGACGCAGCGCTCTTCATCGGGATGCACGCGCGGGCGGGCGTCGCCGACGGCGTCCTCAACCACACGATCTCGGGCTCCGACATCTTCGAGCTCCGCTTCAACGGCACCCCCGTCGGCGAGACCGGGATCAACGCTGCGCTCTGCGGCACCTTCGGCTGCCCGGTGCTGCTCGTGACGGGGGACGACGCCGTGTCCCGCGAGGGCCGCGAGCTTCTCGGCGATGGGCTCACCACCGTCGCCGTCAAGCAAGGGCTCGGACGCAACAGTGCGCGGAACATCGCACCCCGGCGCGCACGCGAGATGATCGAGGACGGCGCAAAGCGGGCACTTGCAGACCTGACTGCAGTGGCGCCTTACGACCCTGGACATCCCTGCGAGATCGAGGTCGACCTGATGGGGTCGCACCTCGTCGAGCCCTACCGCTTCCGTCACGGCATCGAGGTCCTGAACGGGCGCCGCCTCGTCTCGAAGGCCGATGACTGGTGGACGGCCTGGAGGCAGTTCTGGCCGATGCCCTAACCGCCGATCCCGAGGAATCGCTCCCGCACGCCGATCGGGAGCCGTCCAAGGGCGCCCTCCTCCTCCTTCGCAGGAGGGACTTCCGCCTGACGTACGCGGCGATCGCGACCAGCGAGCTCGGCGACGCGTTCCAGTACATCGCGCTCATGTGGTTCGCGCTCGAGGTCGCGGGGCCGGCCGGCGTTCTCGTCGTCCGGCTCGCAGACAGCATCCCGGCGCTCCTCTTCGGCCTCCACGGGGGCCTCCTCGCCGACCGGCTCGAGAGGCGACGGACGATGATCGCGGCCGACCTCTTCCGCGGTGCCGTCCTGGTCCCGGTCGCAATCGCCGGGCTCGCCGGCAATCTCCCACTCTGGGGGCTCGTGCTGGCGGCCTTCCTTCTCACCGCCGCGACGAGCTACTTCGACCCGGCCTACGGCGCTCTTCTCCCCGCACTCGTTAGCCGCGCCCGGGTCCAGGAGGCAAACGCGCTGGTGCGCGCCAGTGCAGATGCCATCAGCGTCGGCGGCTGGGCCTTGGCCGCGGGCCTCCTCCTCTTCATGCCGTTGAGCGTGCTCTTCGCCATCAACGCCGCCACCTTCTTCGTTTCGGCGGCGCTCATCTCGCGAATCCACCCGCGACCCGCCCCGAGCGCCGTAGAGGGAACCGCGTGGACGCAGGTCAAGGAGGGCATGAACGCTCTCGCCCTCCTGCCGGTCCTCGCGGTGGCCGTAGCCGCACTGGGGGTCGCGGTCACGATCGAGTCCGGCGCGTGGATGGTCGGTGTGCCCGAGCTCGTCCGGAGCGAGCTCGCACACGGGCCAGGCGGCTTCTCGCTCGTGATGGTCGGTTATGCGGCCGGGTCGATTTCCGGCGGCATCTATCTGGCCCGCCATCCCGTGAGGCGCAAGGCCTATGCGAGCCTTCTCGCCTGGACGCTCTACCTGCCTGCCTACCTCCTCATGGGGCTCGCAGGCACGCTCACGGTCGCGATCCTCGGCGCGCTCTGCGCCGGAGTCGGACAGGGCTCGTCCATCGTCCTGCTCAACTCGGCCGCGCAGGAGCAGGTCCCGGACCGGGTGCTCGGCCGAGTGATGGGGCTGATCAGTCTCGTCCATCGCGGCGCGCATGCGACCGGGCTGATCTTCGTGTCGCCCCTCTTCGCGTTCTTCTCGCCCAGGCCGATCTTCGTTGCGGCGGCCCTGGCCGGCCCGCTCGTCGGCATCGGCGGAGCGGCCTCCGCGCTCGTGCTCAGTGGTCGAGGAGCCGGAGCTCCAGGACACGGCGCGAGTCGAAGCCCTCGATCCTGAGCAGGCTGCCCGCGGCCTCCACGGCGGCGCCGGCCGGCATCAGTCCCACGAGCTCGCTGCCCGCGACCTCGGCTCCGCGGGCCTCCGCCTCGGCAACGATCGTGGCCACGATCGCGTGCAGGGCGGCCGCCTCCCAGTCGGTCACGTTCATGCTCACCTGCACGAGCCCGGCCCTCGGCAGGTCGAGTCCGAGCGCGCGCACGCCTGGGAAGCCCCCGTCGCGCTCGCGGACGAGGGCGGCGATCTCGCGCGCAGTCTCCACGGTCGCGCCGCGCAGGTTGACGTTGAAGGCGATCAGCGGCCGCCGAACACCGATGAGGACCCCGCCCGCACTTGGATGGAGGGTGGCCGGCCCGCGGTCGGGTGCGAGCTCGCCCGAGTCGATCCGGCGTTGCAGCTCGTCCGGACCTCCGCGCCGGAAGAACGCGGGCTCGCGGCGATCCTCCGTCAGGCGTCCGTAGAAGAAGACCGGGAGCCCGAGGTCGCCTCCCACCCGCTCGGCGAGGTCGAGAGCCGCGGCGCGCGCCGCGGGCTCGTCCTCGGGCAGAAGCGGCACGAGCGGGACGACGTCGGCAGCCCCGATCCGCGGGTGTGCTCCCTCGTGGCGGCGCAGGTCGATCCGTCCGGCAGCCGCCGAGATCCCGGCGGTGAGCGTCTCGATCAGGTCGTCTCCGGACCCGACCACGGTGAAGACCGAGCGATGATGGTCCCAGTCGCTGTGGACGTCGAGGAGCCGGGCAGGCTGAGAGAGCGCGCGCTCGAGGGCGGCGATCGCGTCCGGGTCTCTCCCTTCCGAGAAATTGGGCACCGATTCGAGCGGTAAGGCCACGGGTGCAGGATAAAAGGGCCCGGGAAGGGCGTCGATACACTCGGCGTTAGGTCACCCGTGGACGTAGAGAAGCACCCGAACCTGCACACGTTCGCCCGTTTGCTCGGGTTTCTGCGCCCCTATCGCTGGTCACTCTTTATCTCGATCGTCCTTGCCGCGATGTCGCAAGCAGCGGCGATCGCGCTCGTTCGCATCAGCCAGAGCGTCATCGACCTCGCGATCGAGCCTCGCGACGAGCAGATGCTCTGGGAGCTGGTCGCGCTCATCGCCGTGATCGGCCTCGTGAAGGCGCTGCTCATGGTCGGCCGGCGGTTCATCTCCGGACGGCAGGCGCTCGGCGTCGAGTTCGACATGCGAAACGCGATGTACGCGCACCTCCTGCGCCTCTCCTTCGGCTTCTACGACCGGAACCAAACCGGGCAGCTGATGTCGAGGGCGACGGTCGACCTGCAGTCGGTGCGCTTTTTCCTCGGATACGGCCTGATCTTCTTCTTCCAGCACGTGCTCACGATCGTCGGGGTCACCGCGATCATGCTCTGGACGGACTGGCGCCTCGCGCTCGTCGCGCTGGCGATCACGCCGTTCGTCGTCGCGCTCGCGTACCGGTACTCGAAAGTCTCCCATCCGGTGCTCCGCGACGTCCAGCAGAAGTTGGCCGACGTCGCCACCGTCGCGGAGGAGAACATCGTCGGCGTCCACGTCGTGAAGTCGTTCGCCCAGGAGGAGCAGGAGCAGGCGAAGTTCCAGCGGCGCTCCAACGCGGTCTTCGAGCAGACGGTGCTCGCGAACCGGCAGCGCTCCCTGTACGTGCCGCTCCTGAGCTTCGTTCCGCTCCTCGCCCAAGCCGGGATCCTCTTGGTCGGAGGCTGGATGGTGACGCACGGGAGCCTCACCGTCGGCCAGTTCTTCGCCTTCAACCTCTACGTGACGATGCTGATCCTGCCGCTGCGGATGCTCGGCATGTGGATCGGGCAATCGCAGCGCGCGACCGCGTCCGGCGAGCGCATCTTCCAGGTGCTCGACGAGCCCGAGGAGATCGCGGATAAGCCCGGGGCCGAGGCGCTCCCGCCGGGGCCGGGGCGGATCGACTTCGAGGGCGTCTCCTTCGGCTACGACCCGGAGCGCCACGTGCTCCACGGCGTCGACATCGCGATCGAGCCGGATCAGAACGTGGCGGTCATCGGCCACACAGGCTCGGGCAAGACGACGCTGACCGCACTCGTGCCGCGGTTCTACGACGCCACCGAGGGCCGCGTCCTGATCGACGGCGTCGACGTGCGCGACGTCTCGCTCGCATCGCTGCGCTCGCAGATCGCGGTCATCTCGCAGGATCCGTTTCTCTTCTCGACCACCGTGCGGGAGAACATCGCGTTCGGCGCGCCGACCGCGACCGACAAGGAGATCGAGTCGGCCGCCCGCCTCGCGCAGGCGCACGAGTTCATCGTCGATCTGCCCGAAGGCTACGACACGGTGATCGGCGAGCGGGGCATCACGCTCTCCGGCGGTCAGCGCCAGCGCGTCGCCATCGCGCGCGCGATCGCCATGAGCCCCCGCATTCTCGTCCTCGACGACGCGACGGCTGCAGTCGACGCCACGACGGAGGCGCGAATCCGGCTCGGCCTCCGCGAGGCGATGAAGGGCCGGACGACGCTGATCATCGCCCACCGTCTGTCCACTATCTCGCTCGCGGACGAGGTGGTCGTCCTCGACCACGGACAGGTGGTGGCGCGCGGAACGCAGTCCGAGCTCGCCGAGTCGAGCCCCGTCTACCGGGAGATCTACGAGCACGGCCTGATCGACCGCGAGCTGGCCGCACGGCTGGAGGCCTCGGCATGAGGGTTTGGCAGCCCGGATCCCACCTCACCATGCAGCGCGGAGCCGAGGTGGAGGACTGGTCGTGGCGGCGCACCGCGCACCGCATCTCCACCCTCGCCCGGCTCGCCGGCCGCTACAAGCTGCGCACGACGCTCGCGATCGTCACGCTCCTCGCGGCGACGCTCACCTCGCTCGCGCCGCCCTACCTCGCGAAGCTCGCCCTCGACGACGGGATCCGCGCCGAGGACTACCGGCGACTCGTCGAGGTCGTGATCGTCTTCATCGCGGCCGGGGTGCTCAACTGGCTCATGAGCAGCGCGCAGACGTACTTCACGGGCTGGACGGGCGAGCGGATCCTCGCCGACCTGCGCGACAAGCTCTTCCGCCATCTGCAGCGGCTCTCGCTCGGCTTCTACGAGCGCAACCGCGCCGGGGTGCTCATCAGCCGCCTGACGAACGACGTCGAGGCGCTCGACCAGCTCGTCACCGACGGCGTCACGAGTCTCTTCCAGAACACGCTGATCCTCGTCGGCTCGGCGGTGATCCTCTTCGCCCTCGACTGGAAGCTCGCGCTCGCCACGCTCGCGGTCTTCCCGTTCATGGCGATTGCGACGGCGCTCTTCCGCATCGTCTCCGCGCGCGCCTACCGGGCGGTTCGAGAACGGCTCGGGCACGTCACGGCGACCCTCGCCGAGGACATCGCCGGCATGCGGATCGTCCAGGCGTTCAACCGCCAGTCGGCGAACGAGCGGCACTTCCGGGAAGTCAACGCCCATTACCGGGAGGCGAACCACGTCACGGTCGTGACCAACGGCCTCTACTTCCCGTTCGTCGACTTCCTGTCCACCGCGGCGAGCGCGATCGTGCTCGGCTACGGCGGCTACCGCTACTTCGAGAACGACCTCACGATCGGCACGCTCCTCGCCTTCATGCTCTATCTCTCCAACTTCTTCGACCCCGTGCAGCAGCTGTCCCAGCTCTACAACACGTTTCTCGCCGCGGTCGCCGCGCTGGACAAGATCACCGAGGTGCTGGACGAGGAGCCGGACGTCCTGGACGCGCCGGACGCGCACGACCTCCCCGCGATCGAAGGGCATGTCCACTTCGAGGACGTCCGCTTCGGCTACGGCAAAGGCATCGAGGTCCTGCACGGCATCGAGCTGGACGTCCCGGCCGGGACGACGGTCGCGCTCGTCGGCCACACGGGCGCGGGAAAGTCCACGATCGCGAAGCTCCTCGCGCGCTTCTACGATCCGCGCGAGGGTCGCATCCTGATCGACGGCCGCGACCTTCGCACTGTCAGGCAGGAGAGCCTGCGCAGCCAGCTCGGGATCGTCCCGCAGGAAGGCTTCCTCTTCGCGGGCACGGTCCGCGAGAACATCGCCTTCGGGCGGCCCGGCGCGACCCAGGACCAGATCGAGGCTGCCGCGCGCGCGGTCGGAGCCCACGACTTCATCTCGTCGCTCGAGCTGGGCTACGAGACCGAGGTGGCCGAGCGCGGCGCGAGGCTCTCACTCGGCCAGCGCCAGCTCGTCGCCTTCGCGCGCGCGCTCCTCGCCGACCCGCGCATCCTCGTCCTCGACGAGGCGACCTCGAGCGTCGACATCGGCACAGAGCGGCGCATCGAGCTCGCACTGCGCACGCTCCTCGCCGGCAGGACCGCGTTCATCATCGCCCACCGGCTCTCCACGATCCGGAGCGCAGACCGGATCGTCGTCCTCGAGCACGGCCGGGTCGTCGAGCAGGGGACGCACGAGGAGCTCCTCCGGCGAGAGGGCCTCTACCTCTCGCTCTACGGGGACTGGGCATCGGCAGCCGCCTGATCTAGGGTACGCGCCACGATGCAGGCGGGCACGGTCATCGGCAAGGCCTGGGCGATGTACAAGGCGCACTGGCGCCATCTCGTCCCCATCGCCTTCGTCGTCTACGTCCTCATCTCGCTCCTCATCCTCCTGCTCGGCGCGCTCGGCTGGCTGGGCGCCGTGATCGGCTTTCTCGTCAGCATCGCCGGAATCTTCTGGCTGCAGGGCGCACTCGTCCTCGCCGTGGACGATGTGCGTGACGGCCGCGCCGACCTCTCGATCAGCGAGACGCTCGATCGGGTGACGCCGCACCTCACGACGCTCGCGCTTTCCGGGGTCCTCGCGGGGATCGGGATCGGGCTCGGCTTCTTGCTCCTCATCGTCCCGGGCCTCTTCCTGCTGACGATCTGGCTCCTGATCGTCCCCGCGATCATGCTCGAGGGCTGCGGCGTCTCGGCGTCGTTCGCGCGGAGCCAGGACCTCGTGCGCGGGTACGGCTGGTCGGTCTTCGGCGTGATCGTCCTGACGGTCTTGATCTTCATCGGGGTCGGGATCGTCTTCGGGATCCTCGAAGGAGTGCTCGACAACCGCTGGCTCAGCTTCGCGCTCAACATCGTCCTGCAGACGCTCACCGCCCCCTTCCTGGCGCTGGCCTGGACGATCACGTACTACGAGCTCAGGGATCTGAAGGGAGCGGAAGCCACCGCAGCCGTCTAAGCTCGGGTTCGTGTCCGAGCTCGACAAGGAGACCCAGGAGCGGATCGAGGATCCGGTCTCCGAGCAGGCGGAGGAAGAGACCCGTCTGACGCCCGCCGAAGCGGTGGCGCAGATGCGGATCAAGGTGCCGACACGAGCGAACCGCAAGCTCGCGACGCTCGTCGAGCGCATCAACGATGACGACCAGGTGAAGGCGTGGTGGCACGTCTCGAACGTGAACGCGGTCAAGCGCCTCGAGATCAACGACCACTCGTGGGTGCACATCCAGATCGTCACGAATATCGCCCTGAAGTTGCTCCGCCAGCTGACGAAGCACCACGTCGAGCCCGCGATGGTGCGCGACTACGGGATGAGCCGCGACGACGCCGAGATCGTCGTCGTGCTCGGCGCCCTCCTCCACTGCATCGGGATGTCGGTGCACCGCGAGGGCCACGAGGACTGGAGCCTCTTCCTCGCCGAGCCGAAGATGCGCGAGCTGCTCGAAGGGCTCTACGACGAGCCGGAGCGAACGGTGGTCATCGTCGAGGTGCTCGGCGCGATCACGAGCCACCGGGAGGACGGCAAGCCGCTCACCCTGGAAGCAGGGATCGTCCGGGTCGCGGACGCCCTCGACATGGCGAAGGGCCGCTCGCGGATCCCGTTCGAGCACGGCCGCGTGTCCATTCACTCGCTCTCCGCGGCGGCCATCGACAGCGTCCACATCGCCGACGGGGAGAGCGCCCCGATCTCGATCGAGATCGAGATGAACAACTCCTCCGGCGTCTACCAGGTGGACGAGCTCCTCAAGGCGAAGCTCCGCGGGTCGGGTCTCGAGCCGTATGTCGAGGTGGTCGCACGGATCGACACCGAGGCCGAGAAGAGCCTCATTCCGCTCTACCGCCTCGAGCTCTGAGCGCGAGGCGGCCGCTACAATGGCCTCGCCCTTGCGGGGTCGTCTAATGGTAGGACGCCTGACTCTGGATCAGGTAGTCAAGGTTCGAGTCCTTGCCCCGCAGCCTCTCAAAGGCCTCGCTCAGACAGGTTTTTGGCGTTCATGCAAGCCGAGCCCCGAGCAGTCACGAACGGCCTTCCCAAGGGCGTCAAGGAACGCCGCCACCGGAACCAATTCCAAAGACGCAGGGCCGGGCACCCCCGTTCTCTCCCCAGGGGTGAGCTCCTCGTGAGTCGCCGCAGATCCACGGGAGCATCCGGCCCTGCACAACGAACATCGCCTTAGGCGGTCGCGGCGTTACACGCGCCCAGGGACCAGGTCGACGGTTCGAGTCCTTGATCCGAAGCCCAGCTGAAAGTCGAAGGCCGCCCGGGAGAGCGGCCTTCGACGAGGAGAGGAACGACGCTTTGCGGCGAAGCGTCGGTCTCTACTTCCTCGGCAGAAGCCGCGGTCCTCTTTAGCCCGGAAGTGGCGCCGAACAAGAAGGGCCGCATAGGGCACCTTTCGGGCGGAATCCGCGACACGGCGCTCAAGTATCGGCGGGCGCAGCCGATTGAGTTTCACTGAGGACGCAAATCCTCCTGCGGCTCGGGGAATGACCGCCAGCATGTCCCGAAGCGGCAGACGAGCGGCGGCCTCCGGGCCGCCGCTCTCCTTAAGCTCCCGTTCGCTACCCTGTCCCCCGCCGGGCGCATTCGTCTAGTGGCCTAGGACGCCGCCCTCTCACGGCGGTAGCACGGGTTCGAATCCCGTATGCGCCTCCTTTTGCATCCGGCTGTAATCCGAGACCCCGCGAGAGGTCTCGAACTGCCTCCATCGCCTTCGATCTGTTGAGCGCCTGCAGGTACACCTGGGTCGTATCGATCCGCGAGTGATTCATCAGTGCTTGTAGGGCCTCAATTGCACCCGGACGCGAGGTCAGGAACACCAAGCGAATGCCCAGGGAACGGCTGGAAGAGGTTCTTGACCACGCCGGACCACGCCTATCGCGCGACGACGCGCGTCACATTCGTGACCAACACGCGCGTCGATGATGGCTGGGCAGTTGTCGAGCGCGGAGGGCTGGCCTCGGTGCCGCAAGGTCAGCCGTTCGAAAGGGCAACTTCACTTCTCGAACGCCTAGCGGCGAGCGGGCTACACGTCGTCCCGGTGGGAGAGGTTGAGCGGTGGGTTCCCGAAATCGGCGGTCATGGACCAAGCTGGGTCGCCGATGTTCTTGACGCCAACCGACATGCAGATGAAGCCCTGCCCGCACGGGAGTTCATCCGAGCGATTGCCGACGCCTTTTGAGCCTGTGGACGCTGTCCCTAAGAACCTTTCAAGCAGGGAACCGCGCCACACCACGTCGTCCACTAGGTCCCCACTGCGCGGTATCTGGCGACGCTCGTTGCAGCTGCCCACACGACGAGCGACACGATAGCCGGGAAGAACGCATAGCCGAATGGGCTCCCGTCAGTCGTCCCGTCGAGGACGGTGAGGAACGTGATGAGGAAACAGACCGCGCCAAGTAGAGCCACGATTCCGGTCCAGCGTGCAAAGGCTCCCGTTCGGAGCGTGAGGACTCCCGCCGCCAGCAGGAACGCTGCGAAGCCCATTGCGGCGAGGAGGAAGGGGCCGCCGGCAGCAGTCGCCACCGCCTTGCTCACGACGGGATCCACGTCGGCACCGTCGCTGCTCGCGGCGGCGAGCGTGACCGACGCCATCGCCATTCCCGCCATGCCGATCACGCCGCCCCCGAAGGCGGCGCGGGCGATAGGTGCAGACCCGCGGACCGCGGACTCCGCGCGCCCGAGGACGCTTCGAATCGCCCCGACGAAGTACAGGAAGACGAAGCCCGCGAGCAGCATCAGGAAAGCGCTGATGCGGCCATTCCACTGATTGTCACTTGCCCAGTTCGTCCAATCCTGATCTGGTGCGGTGTAGTGAGGCGTCACACCACCCGTTGTGAACCACCCGACGACAAACAGCGCGGCAAACACCACCCCAGACAGGGCCAGAAGCCGGTGCCAGCCCGGTGGGAGAACGTCCGCCGCGGCGTCGGAGATGTGCGGAGTCGGGGCTGGTTGAGTGGTCATCGGACGCTCTCGGAAAGGATCGGGGCAGCGCGCCTGAAGCCCCAGATGGTGCAGTAGACGCCGAGGAAGAGCTCCCACGCCGCTTCCGGGATGGTGACTAGGCCTTGCAACGAGCGCAGCGTGCTGCTCGGATCGTTTCCGGTGAACAGGATGGCCGTGCCGGTGATGATGAGTAGCGGCCCGCCAATAAGCCCGAGCCACGGCCACGGCCGCGGCACGAGTTGCGTGCGGTACATCATGTAACCAAGGATCAGTCCGTTCCCCCAGCCGACGACCCAGCCTGGGCCGAGTAGGAACGTCCAGTCCTTGATCGCCGCGAGCGTGTACGCGATTGTGCCTTCGTTCGCACCCGCGGCCTCGTTGCGCAACGTAATGATCCCGAGCACCGCGAGGATGCCAACGAGGATGAACGTGCACTCGACGAGCCGCGCCGTCACGTAGCCGATTGACAGATCCTCGAACCGCCGCCTCATGATCGGAACGATCACTACCGCGGTGCCGATATTCGCGATAATCAGCAGCAGTTCCAGGAAAGCGCCGAGGAGGATCCGCTTGTCGTGTCCTGCACCGGCGATGTAGCCCACGGGATCGTCGAGCACCGGCTGGTACAGGATCAACGCTGGGATCGACGTGGCGAAGGTGATGAGATAGAGCACGCCGAACCAGCGCGCCCTCTTCTGGTCGAGAGTCATGCCGTTAAGACCCCTTCCTCGTCCGGTGGCGGCAGGCCTCCCGCCACGTTGATCAGCGGGCGATCTTACTGCGCGCAACCGCAATTTTCTATTTGCCGGCAAGCCCAGCTTCCAGTGCCTTTCGAACCTTCCCGCAGCCCACCACCCGTTTCCGGGTGCGGGTGGATGGGACTTGCGGGTGAGCCATCGAGCAAGACCATCTCGACTGTCTCATGGAACCCCGAAGGTCATAGGGCGCGCGGCCGGCTTGACCCTGCCGGGTCGAGCGCTCGGCCGCCGCACCCTACGGAGCCCGTTCGGGAGGCCCATCGCGAGCAGCCAGGAACTTCATCACCACCTCTAGCTCCTCATCCGTGCAGCTGGGACGCTCGCAATAGCCATGCTTCGACGCCCATAGACGACGCCCGAGGCGAGCGATCCGCATGGACGTACCGGCCGCTTGACTCAGCCAAGGAGCGACGTAGAAGACCCGCTGGCCGGCCTTCTCACGGAGCCAAGGTCATGCTCCGCCGCGAACCGGGCGCACGTCCTCGTGGATGAGGAGGAGCTCGACTACGGGAGCCTGCTCGACGACTAGCCGAACCCGGGTTCGTCTGCCGGAGGAAGGCAGTTGAACGTGGTGACGCGAGCGCCGTGTCGGCTTGGCCCTCTCTAAAGGCCTACTCAGGCACGGAGACGGCACGGATCCGATGTCGGCCCGAACCGTTCTCAGCCCATGCGACGCGGTTGCCCTCGATCGAGACATCGATGGGGCGATGCTCTGCCCACAACAGCAGTTGCTTGTGGCCGAGCGGGTCGATGAGCTTGATGGCGCGGAAAGCTGAATAAACGATCCACTTTCCGGCGATATCCAAGGCGTGGATGCCGCGGGGCCTTACTTGGGTCGATGCGATCTTCGTTCCGTCCGGAATCGAGTACCGCTCGATCCTCTGCCCTCCATGTGGTGCTGCTTGGACGAGAACGGCGAGGGCGCCGGCTGAGAGCGCAAGAGCACGTACTGTCCCCGTCGGCGACACCGTCATGACGGGATCGCCTGTCTTCGCGTTCACGACATTGACCGGCCCGTCTTCGGCAGGGCGTGGCGATGGAAAGAACTTGGCCGCCTCCTCCCACGGATCGAGCGCGGGGGCGGTCGCCAGTCGTCCTGCGCCCGCGGCAAGGAGCGCTGCGGGCGCCACACCGGGAACAGATACCTGCTGACCGCCCTTGACGACGCGAGTCACGCGCCCACCGGTGATATTCCAAAGACACGGATGGCAGTCCTCATTCTCCAGGCGGTAGCGGATATGGGAGAAAGCAAGGAGACGCTTGTCGCCTGCCATCCCGGTCACTTGGCGGCCACCGCCCTTAGGCGACTGCGCGAACGTTCCGAGCTCTGCCAGACGGCCGCCGAGCGCGGCAGTCCACACGGTGGCGCCTACGCAGTTGCCACACGTGGTCGGCGGGCTGAGGCCGAGCGCCCTCCTCCCGCCGAGGGCGAGGCCGAGGCGGGAAAAGCACGGGGTGGACCTCGGCATGAAGGAATGCTGCCTCCTCGTCTCCAGATTGCGGATCACGATCGCCTCGCCGCAAGGAAGCTTGGCAGGCGCAACGCGCGGGACCCAGGAGATGAACCTTCCATCCTGAGCAAACGCCTGGATCCATGTTGGCGAGCGAGCGAGCGTCCGCGTAGCGTCGGCGGCCGACGCCGTCGCTAGAAAGAGCGCACCCACGAGGGCTGCGAGAATGGCGCGGCGAGCGAGCATGCCCTTCGTAACCATTTCATATTGGCCAGGAACGCTCAGGGACCGCAGATCTATCGGCATACCTCGGCAGCCGAAAACCTGCGATTTGCAGGGGCGTGCGAATCCCGTATGCGCCTCCTGTGCATCCGGCTGGAATCCAAGATTCTCGCCGCATCCCATGGACAGTCGCTCGGACGCGGCGACGCATACCCCTTCAACGATCGCTGCGCGCGTTCCGGTGAGACCAAGGCGTTCATGGTTAAACGCGCCGAAGTCACGGGCACTCGCGGTGAGCGCGAAGCCGCACAAGCGCTCTGGACGCTGTCCCTAAGAGCCTTTCAAGTCGGGCAGGCAGCGCCTCTTATCGTGGTCAGTCCGAGAGAGGCGCGTAACCGAGCTGCTCAAGCGTTGTGGGCGACGAACGCGTGCCCATCCTGGTTCAGATGGGTGTAGTCGACGCGGCCACACGGACTGTCGGCGCAGAAGTCCCATACGCGGTCGCTTCCTCAGCTCTTCATTCCTGAGAGCCCGATCCGACTCCAGGACGCCTCGACCTCCGGGGCGCTCTCGTCCTCGCGGTCGGACTCGTATTGCCGCTGATTGCGATCTCGCAGGCGCCGCACGTGGGTTGGAGCAGCGCGCGGACGCTCGTCCTGATCGGAGCGGGGGTCGCGATCCTCGCGTTCTGGGTCGTTCTCGAGCAGCGCACGCCGCAGCCGCTCGCCGACATCGAGGCCCTGGCGAAGACACCGTGCTCATGACGAACATCGCCACGCTGCTCGTCGGCTTCGGATGTTCGGCTCCTTCATTCTGATCCCGACGCTCGCACATGCGCCTGGACGGGGCGCGGCCGGGCGATGCCATGCCATTGTCTGCCCACCGTATGAGCTGCACGACTTCTCACAAGCGAGAACACGAGGCTGAGCTTTCCGGTCAGAATCCCGCGGGTGAGTCATCGAACAAGACCATCTCGACTGTCTCATAGAGCCCCGGAGGTCCATAGGGCGCGCGGCCGGCTTGACCCTGCCGGCGAAGGTTACGATCCCGTCGTGGATCCGGCGACGAGATTGCGGTCAGACGCGACGGCCGCCGCGCGTGATGAACGCGGGCGCCGAAGCTGCTTTCGAGACGGTCCTCGGTGAGCCGCTTCAAGGTCCGGCGCAGCGTGCACACCGCTACGACTTGGAGGTGCACGGAATGATTCGTCAGAACCTGTTCTCCGAGGAATGGGATGGAGCCGACGAAGAAGAGGGGACCCGGCATCGGGTCTTCTGGCGGCCGGACTACGCGCGGATGGGAGCGACGCAGTACGAGCTGGCCCCAGACGCGCCGGGGATGCGGATGCATATGCACTTCGGAGCCGAAGAGATGTTCTTCGTCCTGAGCGGTCGTCCCGTCTTCCGAAACCAGCAAGGCGAAGAGGAGCTAGCTCCGGGCGACTTCGTCTTCTGCCCCGACGGACGTGCTGGACTACACGCGTTCAGCAACCCCACCGAAGAACCCGCTCAGATCCTCGCGATCAGTGCCGGGAGCTTCCCGGACGTCGTCGCCTACCCCGAACATGGGTATGCGTGGGTGGCGACTCGCGATCCCGATCCCGAGCTACTCGCGAAGGGCGACGACCCGGGCATCATCGCTCGCTTCGAGATCCCGATCGAGTAGATCAAGAGCCCTCGACCTCGTCGCTCGCCTCCAAGACCATCTCATCGAGGATTCGTAAGACGATCTCCTTGGACGTCGACTCGGGCCAGTCTTCGGCGATCCGGCGGCGAAGATCTCTCAGCTGTTCCCGGCGGGTGTCCGCCGAGGCGCCCATCGAGTCTCCCGTCGACACTGAGACCGAAACCGTGCTACTCGGCTCGTCGGGGGTCGCGTTCGCGCACGACTCTGGCAGCTTCGCCGAACTTCTCGACGATGGCGTAGTGGCCATTCGTCTCGACGACGCGCTCGAACTCGGAGAACTCGTGCCCGGGCTTGATCGGGAAGCGAACGGGCGACGATCGAATCGACTCGTACTCTGCAAGCGAAAGCGAAATCGTGTCGATGCACCCAGTATTCGCGCATTCGCAGAGGAACTCGGGGTGCGCCGCGTCCTCGGCTAGTTGTTCGATGCGCTCGTTGACCTCGCGGATCAGCGCCTGATTCTGCGCCCCTTTTGTGGCATCGATCGGCATTGCCATCGCGATCTCCTTCGGTTGTGGAGCTTCCGCTCCGCCGAAGAAGCGCCTCCGACGAACTCGCCGGTGTACCGGCTTTAGTCGTAATGAGGTGGGCGCGAGGGACGAACCACCGCGACGGTCCGTCCAGAGTAGCACCTGTTGTCCGTTTCTCTCCCCGGCTCCGACCCCGGCGGGCTCGCCCCGCAGCTGTCCCTTCCAAGAGCGAGAACGGCGGCTTGCGAGCCGCCGTTCTCGCTGTTCATCCCCTTAGAAGGAGCTCGAGTGGTTGCCCGTCTCTTCGCCGTAGTAGTAGGAGCCGACGCGCGAGCGGTAGTCCTCGTTGCGGTACACACTCTCGTCGAACTCAGGCGCATCTTTGATCTCGTCCTTCGTGCGGTCGACGTACACCGTCTGCGAATCGAGGTCGACGCGCTGGATCACCGCGGCCGGAAGCATGACCTTCTTACCGAAGATCCACGGGCCGGTATCGACGACGATAAAGCTTGAGCCGACGTCGTAGGTCGCCTCGTCGATCTTGCCGATGCCTCCGTCCGTCGCTTCGATATCAAAACCAACGAGGTCGACTCCTCGGGTCATGTCGACACCGAGAGTGTCTAGGTCCCGATAGGTCCACGGGTCAGTCGTGGTGTATGAACGTTCCACAGGTGGTTCCTCCTCTGTTTCCGACTGGTTAGAAGACGAAGACGATCAGCAGCACGATCAGCAGAACCAGGAGCAGCGTTCCAAGACCGATGTACATGAGACCCCCTTTCGCCGCCTGCCCCCGGGGGGTACCCGGCCAGGACGAAGCCAACACATGGCTCCCCGCCGAGCTGGACTGCCCCGGCTTGAGCGGGCCGCCGAGGTACTTGTCGGATCGTCGCTGGGGACGTAGAACTCACTCCGTGGAACCTCGTCGGGAGCGGCAAGCGCGAAACGAGGCGCTTCTTCGCCGCGTGAATGAACAGATTGAGCGCGTGGACAAGGCCACTCAAAAAGCGGGTCTCAGCGAAGACACCACCTTCGAGTTCATGTGCGAGTGTGGGAGAGCGAACGGGACTGACGTCGGCTGCGAAGAGCACGTCGAAATGACGCTCGCTGAGTACGAGGACGTCCGGTCGCAGGACGACCGCTTTGCGCTCGTCCCCGGACATGAAACGCAGGAGCTCGAGGAAGTCGTGCACCGAACCGAGAGATATGTCGTCGTCGACAAGAAGCCGGAAGCTGAGCCACTCGTCGAGGACGATCCTCGCGGGGCCTCTGCGAGCTAAGTTCAAGGCCTCGTGAAGTTGAGAGCTCGCCCGCCCCTACGGACGAGCTCTGCGGTCCCGTTCCGACGCGCCTAACGAGCGGACGCGCTCTTTCGCCGCTGGGTTGTCCGGCCTGCGGACTTCCGCGTGGATGGACGGTTGCTCGACGCCGAGCTGCTTTTTTGTCCCGTGGTCTGCTGGACACGATCCACCAAATCCTCGGGCAGGTCAGAGGCGCGTTCCTTCGCCTGATTCATGACGTTCTTTGCTTGGCGTGTGAAGGAGCGATTCGTCATGAGCGCATAAAGGCCGGCGCCGGTCGCAGGAAGCAAGAGCCAGCGCGCCGACATCCCTCCTCGCCGAACCTTCTTCCCCTGGGCCGCGTCAGCAACGGCGGATGTTCGCTCGGCCAAATCGATCACCCGCTCTGAGAACTTATGTACGTCTGCCATGTTCCCCTCCTCGGATCAAGGACGAAATAGGCCCATTCCCTCGACCCGAACAAGCAAACGCCACAAGCCGCGCTGACGACGTGCCCACCCCACAGCGGCCAACGTAAAACGAGCCGCGACGGCACATGCTTCGTGAAGGCCCTCGCCGCCGCCGGCGGCCAGCTCCGCTACTCGCCGGCCGGAAACCGCTACGCCGCCCGGGCGCCCGCTACATTCAGTCTATGGACGACGTAAGGGGCTTTCTCGACGCGTGCCAGGCGTTCTTCGACACGATCACCTCGGTCGCGTTCTGGCCGCTCCTCCTCGCGGTCTCGCTGCACGTCCTCAAGCTTCTCCTGAGAGGCCGCGCCTGGCAGAACATCCTGCGCGCGTCGTACCCGGGCGAGCGGGTCCCATACTGGGGCGTCTTCGGCTCCTACATGGCCGGCGTGGGGGTCAACTCGATCGCGCCCGCGCGCGGCGGCGACGTCGTGAAGCTCTACCTGGTCAAACGGCAGGTGAGGGACTCGAGCTATCCGACCCTCGCCTCGAGTCTCGTGGTCGAGACGCTCTTCGACTTCGTCGTCGCATCCATCCTCTTCCTCTGGGCGATCAAGCTGGGAATCCTCCCGGGAATCCCTGACCTACCTGCGCTCCCGGCCTTCGACTGGGCATTCGTCATTCGCCACCCCGTCATCGCCGCTTTCATCGGCTGCGTGCTCATCGGACTCGCCATCATCGGGGCGGCCTGGGCCTCCCGCCATGTGAACCACTTCAGGGAGAAGCTCGCCCAGGGCTTCGCCATCCTCCGCGACCGCCGCGCCTTCCTCACCGGAGTCGTGACGTGGCAAGCGGCGAGCTGGCTCGCGCGCGGCGCCGGGGTCTACTTCTTTCTCGAGGCTTTCCACATCCCGGCGAGCGTGCAGGCGACGGTCACCGTCCTCGTCGTCCAGGGGCTTTCGACGCTCCTCCCGTTCACACCCGGAGGAGCGGGAACGCAGCAGGCGGTGCTCGTCTTCGCCTTCAGCGGGACTGCGGCCGCGAGCACCGTGCTCGGCTTCAGCGTCGGGATGCAGCTCGTGACCACCGCCGTGAACGTCCTGCTCGGCTTCGGGGCGATCGCCGTCATGCTCCGCACCCTTCGCTGGCGGCAGCACGTCTTCGCCGACGAGGGGCTCAAGGCGGCGACGGGCGCCGAGCCGCCCGGCTCGGACCCGGCGGCCCCGCCCTCACCCTCTGCACTTCCAGGCCGTGCGAACGGCGTATGATTGCGAGGCGCATGGAACCATCCGTTCGGACCGGCGGACGGCAGACGTATTCGGCTGCAGTCACGGATCTCTGGGAGCGCGTCGGGACGGCCTTGACCCGCCTCGAACGCATCGCCGAGAGCCCTGCGGACGTGCTCGCGGAGGAGCACTCGGACGAGCTACCGGGCCTCCAGTACTCGCTGCACGCCGGCGCTGAGCTCGCCGTCGGCATCGAGCCGCCGCCGAGCGCGGAGGACCTGCACGAGGAGCTCGTGGCGGCCCTGGCCGAGGCGCGCGATGCGACCGCAGAGGTCGCCTACGCCGTCGAGATCGACGAGGCGGACGGCGTCGAGCCGCTCCTGCCCGAGTGGCGCGGCTCGCTCTTCCGCGTCCGGCTCGCCCGCCTCCGCGCCCTCGAGCGGACGAACGCGCTCGCGGCCGAGGCTCCGGCCGCGCGGCCCGAGCAGCATGAGTCCGACCACCAGGGCCCGTCGTGGACGGCGATCGTCGCCACCGCCCTCATCCTCGGCGGCGCCTTCCTGTTCACGGCCGGCGCCGTGCTCGTCGCCTGGCCGGTGTGGGCCGCCGGGCTCGCGCTCTTCGCCGGCGGCTTCGTCCTCTACAGGCCCTAGCCGGCAGCCGCGTCGAGCCGGGCGATCGTTTCGTCGCGGCCGAGGAGCTCGATCGACTCGAAGAGCCCCGGCGAGACGTTCGACCCCGTGACCGCGGCCCGGATGGGCTGGAAGGCCTGGCGCGGCTTCAGCCCCTGGCGCTCGGCGAGCTCGCGTAGGGCCGCCTCGATCCGCTCGGAGTCGAAGGGCTCGACCTCGGCCAGCGTCGAACGCGCTTCGGCGACGAGCGGCGCCGAGCCGTCCAGAAGCGACGGGTCGGGCGCGACGCGCTCGAAGAAGAACCCGGCGAACGCGGGGAACTCGCCGAGGGTCCCGATCTTCTCCTGGACGAGCCGCGCGGATTTCCGGACGAGCTCTTCGTCCCATTCGTAGCCCTGCTCCCGGAGCCAGGTGAGGAGCGCGGCGGCGTACTCCTCCCGCGGTAGCGCGCGCAGGTAGACGCCGTTCAGGTGGTCGAGCTTGTCGTAGTCGAAGACGGCCGGGCTCGCGCCGACGCGCTCGAGGGTGAAGAGCCGGACGAGGTCGTCGCGGCTGAAGATCTCGGTGCGATCGTCGTAGCTCCAGCCGAGGAGCGCGAGGTAGTTGAGGACCGCGGGCGCGTAGTAGCCGTCGTGCCGAAACTCCTCCACCGAGACGGCGCCGTGGCGCTTGGAGAGCTTCTTGCCGTCGGGCCCGTAGATGTTGCCGAGGTGCCCGTAGGCGGGCGGCTCCGCGCCGAGCGCCTCGAGAACGCGGATCTGCTTCGGCGTGTTCGAGACGTGGTCCTCGCCCCGGATGACGTGCGTGATCCCGTCGAGCCAGTCCTCCACCGGTGAGGCGAAGTTGTAGGTCGGGCGCCCGTCGGCCCGCATCGCCACGAGGTCCTCGAGCTTCTCGCTCGGGACCTCGATGTGCCCGCGAACGAGATCGTCCCACGCGGTCGAGCCCTCGTCGGGCATGCGGATCCTGATCGCGCCCTCGTCCTCGTAGGCCGATCCCTCGGCGACCAGCCGCTGCGCTTCCTCCCTGCACCGCTCCATGCGCTCGAGCTGGTACGTGACCTCGCCGTCCCAGTCGAGCCCGAGCCAGCGGAGCGATTCCATGATCTGCTCCGAGGCTTCCGCCACCTCCCGGCTCGTGTCCGTGTTCTCGATCCGCAGGCGAAACTCGCCGCCCTCGTGGCGGGCGTAGAGCCAGTTGAAGAGCGCCGTGTGGACTCCCCCGATGTGCAGGAACCCCGTCGGGCTCGGAGCGAAGCGGACGACCGGTGGCACGCGGCTATGGTAGTCGGGTGATCCCGGGCGCCCACGTCTCGACCTCAGGCGGGATCCATACGGCCATCGACCGCGCGGAGGCGATGGGCGCCGAGTCCGTCCAGATCTTCACGCAGAGCCCGCGAACCTGGCGCCCCACGAACCACGACACGGCGAACCTCGAGCGCTTCAAGGAGCGGCGTGTCGAGGCGGGAATCCAGGGCGTCGTCTGCCACGCCCTCTACCTCGTCAACCTTGCGACCCCCGACGAGGAGATCTACGAGAAGTCGGTAGCGACGCTCATGAACACCGTCGACGTCGCCTGCGCGATCGAGGCCGACGGCGTCGTCTTCCATGTCGGCTCACACCTCGGCGCCGGGTTCGAGGCGGGGCTCGAGCACGTCGTGCCGGCGCTCGAGCGCGCGCTCGAGCGCTGCTCCGACACCACCTGGCTCCTGATCGAGAACTCGGCCGGGGCCGGCGGGACGATCGGCCGCTCGGTGGACGAGCTCGCCGTCCTGGTCGACCGCCTCGACCGGCACCCGCGGCTCGGCATCTGCCTCGACTCGTGCCACCTGTGGGTCTCGGGCACCGACGTCACCGATCGGGCAGCGCTGGACGCCTGCGTCGACGAGGTCGAGGAGCGCATCGGCCTCGACCGGCTGCGAGCGCTGCACGTGAACGACGCCGCCGCGCCCCTCGGCTCGAACCGCGACCGCCACGCGAACCTCGGCGAGGGCGAGATCGCCGAGGGCATGAGCGTCTTCCTCGGCCACCCCAAGGTGCAAGGGCTGCCGACGATCCTCGAGGTCCCGGGCCCGGACGGCCACGGACCGGACGCGAAGGAAATCCAGAAGCTCCGCGACCTCCACGCCCGCGGACTGAAGGGCGCTAGGCCTGGTCCTCGGAAGGCTGCTGCGCGACCACGCGGAAAGACGGCTTCCCGCGCGGGAGCTCGAAGAACTCGGGGTTGACGCAGCCGAGCTCGTCGGCGCGGTGCTCGTAGCACGCGGCGACCTCGGCTTTGCACATCGGCAGCGGCTGGCGAACGGTCTTGACTGCGCCGAACCCGCCCTTGCGCTTCTGCGCCTCCTGCAGAGCGTCGAGGTCGATCTCGACGTCGTAGACCTTCTGCATGCAACCGATGTACGTGTGCCCCCACTCCTCGTACGCGTAGAGGAAGGGGCAGGCGCGCGTGACGCACGCAGCCGGGTAGACGACCTTGTCGCAGTGGACCCCGCAGCGGCGACACTCGGTCTCGTCCTGTGGCCGCAGTGGAAGCTCTTGAACGATCGGCAATCGCCGTTGCATTCAGTCTGGATTGTGGGTGAGCTTCTTACGTCCCGCAAGACTTGACAGGGCGCGAGACCGGGTGTAAAGCCCGCGGCGCCTAGAGCTCGCCGCGCAGGCGCCTGACGACGTTCAGGACGTCCATCGCCGTGAACGCCTCGTAGTCCGGGTCGAGCCCCCGCTCGTCGTCGTCGGCCCGAAACCAGAAGGCCTGGACGGTCGTCATCCCGACCTCCTTTGCACCGCGCACGTCCTCGTAGCGGCGGTCTCCGACGAAGAGCGCCCGGGATGGGTCGACGCCGAGCCGCCCCAGCGCCTTCTCGAAGATGACGGGGTGCGGCTTTCGCTTCCCGGTCTCGGAGGAGAAGACCGCGACGTCGAGGCGCTCACCGAGCCCCATCTGCGCGAGATCCCGATGGAGGAGGGCCGGCGGGTCGAAGGCGTTCGAGACGAGCCCCGTTTTGAGGCCGCGCTCGCGCAGGACATCGAGCAGCGCGTGCGTCGAGTCGCCGAGCAGCCTGGCCGGCTCCCAGGCCGCGTGCTCGGCCTCGAGAAAGCGCTCGAGCTCGGCGTGGTCCACTTCGACGCCGAGGCTCCCGAGACAGTCGCGAACCAGCTCCGGGTACTCGACCTCCTCGAGCGAACCGGGCTGCCACAGGAGCGGCATGTATCCCGCGCGGAACCGCTCGGCCGCGTCCGCATGGCCGGGCAGGCCGTCGCGTCCGATCGCCGAGAAGCCGGCCTCCCAGCCCGCCTCGAGCAGGGCGTCGTCGTATTCGAAGCGGAAGAGCGTGTCGCCCCAGTCGAACAGAACAGCGTCGATCACGAGGGCGAACGTTAGGGTCCCCCGGCCGTGGTCCGCAAAGTCCTCTTCGCTCTCCTCGCGCTCGGGCCACTCGTGGTCGTGCTCGAGCACGCGGGCCTCGGCGACATCCAGCTGTTCGTGCTCGCGGCAGCCGCGCTCATCCCGCTCGCCTGGCTGATCGGCGAGGCGACCGAGCACGCGGCCCATCACACGGGCCCCGGAATCGGCGGTTTCCTCAATGCGACCTTCGGCAACGCGCCCGAGCTGATCATCGCACTCTTCGCCGTCCACGACGGGTTGACGGAGGTCGTGCGGGGCTCGCTGACCGGTAGCGTCGTCGGCAACCTCCTCCTCGTCCTCGGCTTCTCACTCGCCTTCGGCGGAAGCGGGGAGCTCGACCGCCGGTCGAGCATGATCTCCCTCGCGCTCGTCGGCTTCGCCGTACTGCTCTTCCTGATCCCCGCGATCCCCGGCTGGAGCGGCGACCCGGACCGGCACGACCTCGCAGTGCTCTCCGTTCCGGTGTCGATCGTGCTGCTTCTCGTCTACGTCGGGGTCACCGTGTTCTCGCTCCGCCGGCACCGGCAGCAGCACACTTCGGACGAATCGCCCGAGATGGCTGCGTGGTCCTTCACCACCGCGATGCTCGTCCTCGGCGGCGCCACAGTCATCACCGCGCTCGTGGCCGAGATCCTCGTCGGCTCACTGGAGGCGTTCGCGGAGAAGGCGCACCTGAGCGACTTCTTCGTCGCGGCGGTGATCGTGGCCATCGTCGGCAACGCGGCCGAGCACGGCGGCGCCGTCGTCGTCGCCTACCGCGGCAAGATCAAGCTCGCCGCGGAGATCGCTCTCGCGTCGGGCGCGCAGGTCGCGGTCTTCCTCATCCCGGCCGTCGCTCTTCTCTCCTGGTTGATCGAGCCGCTCGCACTCTCGTTCAGGCAGGTGGAGATCGCTGCGCTCGCGGTCGCGACGCTCTTTACGGCGGCGATCTTGGGCAACGGGCGGTCGAGTAGGACGAAAGGCATTGTCCTCATCTGCGCCTACTGCCTCGTCGCGCTCGCCTTCCTGCTCGCCGGCGACCGCTGATCTCGGGTCACTCGGCCGCTCGGCTTCGCCGGAGCGCCCCTCCCAGCGCGAGGATGATGAAGCCGATGCCCGCGAGAATGAGGGCTATCGCGACGACGATTCCGAAGAGTGCAGTGCTCTCCGCGAGAAACGACGTGTTGAGCGCAGTCGCAAGCGCGGTCTCCGTCACCCAGATGTTGCGGGCACCGTTCGAGACCGGGTTTCCGTCGGCGTCCTTCGCCGCCTGGTCCTCGTCGTCGGTTCCCTCCGGATTGCTCGGGTCCGAGGCGGACTGAAACCGGCCCATCTGTGCGTAGCTCAGGCCCCCGGTGCTCTCGAGCGCGTGGATCCGCATGTAGTCCGCGAAGCACTTCGCCTCGGATCCGGTGTCGATCTCTTCTCCGGCAACGCTGCAGGTCGGCAGCTCGATGCTGTCAGGCAGCCCTGCCTCCTGGGCGCCCTTTGCGATCTCATCGGGAGTCATGTCCGGCGAGCCGACGATCGCCTCACGCTCCAGCTGAGAACGAACCTCGTTGTGGCCCCCGATGCTGAGGACGAGCGTGCCGATCCCGAAGGCGATCAGGACCACCCCGGCCGCGATACCGCCCCACTCCAAGAGCTTGCGTTTGGTCATGCCCGCTCCTTTCGTCCGATCCGCCGCAGACGCACGGCCGACAATAACGCCGGCCGGAGGGTTCGGTTAGCCGTACGTTAAGAGTCGCGCTCGCCGCCATTGACTCTCGACCTTGTTTTGACACCCTAGGGAGATCAAACCCTGGAGGTCAAGGCATGACATCGGCGATGAGCGAGGGGCGGACGGCGGAAGAACGGGCGACCGACGCCGTCGTCCAGGCAAACGAGATCACCCGCGTCTACGGCGAAGGCGATACGGCCGTGCACGCACTGAACGGCTGCTCTCTGACCGTATCGCGCGGGCAGCTGACGGCCGTCATGGGGCCGTCCGGATCCGGTAAGTCGACCATGATGCACATCCTCGCGGGCCTGGATCGCCCCACGAAGGGAAGCGTCTCGATCGAGGGCGCCGACATCACGAAGCTGAACGACAACGAGCTGACGAAGCTCCGCCGCGAGCACATCGGCTTCATCTTCCAGTTCTTCAACCTGCTCCCGATGTTGACGGCGGAAGAGAACATCCGGCTTCCGCTCGAGCTCGCCGGCGGGAAGATCGACACGGAGTGGCTCGACGAGGTCATCAAGCGCACCGGCCTCGACGACCGGCGCACCCACCGTCCCTCCGAGCTCTCGGGCGGCCAGCAGCAGCGTGTCGCGATCGCACGCGCGCTCGCGTCAAGGCCGACCGTCATCTTCGCCGACGAGCCGACGGGCAACCTCGACTCGGGCACGAGCGGCGAGATCCTCGACCTCCTGCACGAGATGGTCGCCGACTTCGGGCAGACCATCGTCATGGTCACTCATGACGCCCGCGCCGCGGCGATCGCCGATCGGATCCTCTTCCTGGCCGACGGCTGCATCGTCAAGGAGCTCAAGGGCGCGGACCAGGGTGAGATCGTCGCGGCCATGGACGAGGTCGCCCGGCAATGACACGGGTCGCACTCAGGGGCCTCTGGGGCCGGAAGCTCCGCACGCTCCTCACCGCGGTAGCGATCGTTCTCGGTGTCGCGCTGGTGGCCGGCACTCTGGTGCTGACCGATTCGATCGACAAGGCCTTCGACAACATCTTCACGGACTCGCGACAGGGCTCGAGCGTCGTCATCAGCGGGAAGTCGGCGTTCGACCTGACCGAGGACAGTGGGGCGACCGCGCCGCCGCTGAACGAGTCGCTGCTCCAGACCGTCCGGTCACAGCCGGACGTCGCAGAGGCAGAGGGGAGCGTCTCGGGCGACGCCCAGATCATCGGTGACGACGGCAAGGCGATCGTCTACGGCGGAGCGCCGAACCTCGGGTTCTCGATCGAGAACGGAGACAGCCGCTTCAATCCACTCGCGCTCATCGAGGGTGAGTGGCCCTCGGGGGACGAGGTGGTGATCGACGGCTCGACCGCTGACAAAGAGGGATTCAAGGTCGGCGACACCGTCGGCGTCCAGGGCCGCGGTCCTGTCGAAGACCTCCGCATCTCGGGGATCGTGAAATTCGGCTCGGTCTCGACGATCGGCGGCGCCACGCTGGCCGGCTTCGACCTCCCGACCGCGCAGCGAATCTTCGCACGGGAGGGGAAGCTCGACGAGATCGCCGTCGCAGCAAAACCCGGTGTCTCCGACACGCAGCTCGCAGGCGAGCTCACGACGGTGCTTCCCGAGAACACGCAGGTGCGCACCGGAGCCGAACAGGCGCAGAACGACGCGAAGGACACGGATGAGTTCATCACCTTCCTCCGCACGTTCCTGCTCTCCTTCGGCGGCATCGCCCTCTTCGTCGGCGCCTTCGTGATCGCGAACTCGCTCTCGATCACGATCGCCCAACGTACCCGCGAGCTCGCGACGCTCCGCACCATCGGCGCCTCCCGCCGGCAGGTCTTGAGGTCGATCCTCATCGAGTCTGTGGTCGTCGGCGTCCTCGCCTCGATCGTCGGCCTGTTTCTCGGGCTCGCGCTCGCCAAGGGGCTCTTCTGGCTCTTCGACCTGGTCGGCTTCACGCTTCCGAACAGCGGCCTCATCTTCGAGACGCGCACGATCATCGTCGCACTCGTCGTGGGCATCATCGTCACCGTAGGCGCGAGCCTGCGGCCCGCGATCCGGGCGACGAGAGTGCCGCCCATCGCCGCGGTGCGCGAAGGCGCCACGCTTCCAGAGTCGCGCTTCGCCCGCTTCCGCACGCCGGCTGCGTTGATTCTCGCCGCGATCGGCTTCGCCCTCGTGATCTACGGCCTCTTCGGAAGCGGCCTAGGAACGGCCACGATTCTCCTGTCCATGGGCGCAGGCGCGCTGCTCATCTTCATCGGCGTCGCGCTCTTCGCCTCGAAGCTCGTGCCCGGGATGGCCACGCTGCTCGGCTGGCCAACCGCACGCATGGGTGGAGCGGCGGGCCGGCTCGCGCGCGGCAATGCCAAGCGCAACCCGCAACGCACCGCGTCGACGGCGGCGGCGCTCATGATCGGGCTCGCACTCGTCACGCTCGTCGCGGTGCTCGGGCAGGGGATTCGCTCGAGCTTCACGGGCGCTGTGGACAAGATCTTCGTCTCCGACTACGCGATCACGGCGCAGAACAACTTCTCGCCGATTCCGATCGACGCAGCCGATGCCGCGGCGAACACGCCCGGCGCCGAGGCGGTCGCGAGCGTTCGCGCCGGACAGGGGCTCGTCTTCGGGAAGGTCGAAAACGTCACCGCCGTCACTCCCAATGCCGGTGAGTCGATCGCACTCGACTGGACCGAAGGCTCTCAGGCGGTCTACTCGGAGCTCGGCGAGAACGGCGCCTTCATCGACGACGGCTTCGCGGAGGATCACAACCTCACGATCGGCTCGCCGATCAAGGTCACGGTCCCCGACGGAAGCGTCGTCCGGCTCGTGATCAAGGGCATCTTCGATCCGCCGCCGGGCGGTTCTCCCTTCGGAATCGTGACCTTCTCGGCCGCCACGTTCGACCGAAACTACGACCAGCCGGAAAACCTCTTCTCGTTCGTGAAGATGAAGGGCGGCGTCACCGACGCGAACACGGAGGCGCTCGACAACTCTCTCAAGGACTTCCCGAACGCGAAGGCACAGACCCGCGACCAGTTCAAGGACAACCAGGTGAGCTTCCTGAACAACATCCTGAACGTTCTGTACCTGCTGCTCGCGCTGTCGGTGATCGTGAGCCTCTTCGGCATCATCAACACGCTCGTGCTCACCGTCTTCGAGCGGACGCGCGAGATCGGCACGCTACGAGCGGTCGGAATGACGCGCCGCCAGGTTCGCAGGATGATCCGCTACGAGAGCATCATCACGGCCCTGATCGGCGCCGCGCTCGGGATCATCCTCGGGATCGTGCTGGCGGCCCTGCTCACGGTCCGCGTCGACTTCATCAAGTTCGACGTGCCGGTCGCACAGATCGTCATCTTCGCCATCGCCGCGATCGTCGTCGGAATCCTCGCGGCGATCCTGCCCGCGCGGCGCGCGGCCAGGCTGAACGTCCTCCAGGCGCTTCAGTACGAATAGGCACGCCGAGAGGGGCCCGGTTTCACGACCGGGCCCCTCTCTAGGCTTGCCGTGTGGAGAAGAGCAGGCTCGAGGCCTTCTCGGACGGCGTCTTCGCCATCGCCATCACGCTGCTCGTCCTCGAGATCGTCGTCCCCCACCTCGAGGAGCCCGGCGAGCTCGGCCAGGCGCTCCTCGATCTCTGGCCGTCGTACCTCGCCTACGCGACGAGCTTCCTCACGATTGGGATCATGTGGATCAATCACCACACCGTGTTTCGCCAGCTGGGCGAGGTCGACCACCGCTTCCTCTTCATCAACCTCGGGCTCTTGATGTGCATCTCGTTCGTCCCGTTTCCGACGACGCTCCTCGCCGACTACGCGTGGGGCGGCGACGGCACGGCGGCGGCCCTGGCCTACGGCATCACGCTCACGATCACGGCGATCTTCTTCAACCTGCTCTGGCGCTACGCGGTCTGGAACAACCGGCTGATCAGCCCGGACGCCAACCCGCAGGAGGTGAGCGGCATTTCGCGCGCCTACCTCCCCGGTCCTTTCATGTACGGGCTCGCCACCGCGGTGGCGCTTCTCAGCCCCGAGGCGAGCGCGGCGCTTTACCTCGCCATCGCAGCGTTCTATGTCGGCTCGAGCTCGTTCTTCGGCGACGAGCAGGCCGGCTTCTAGTACGGCGTCGGCGCGTCGCCGGCGAGCTCGACGGGACGCTGCGAACCGCTGAAGGCGCGCACGGTCCCCGCGATCGCGTCGTCGATGTCGTCGGACGAGATGTCGAGGTGCGTGACCGCCCGGAGCACGTCCTTTCGCGCGGCGAACGAGAGCAGGACGCCCTCTGCGCGAAGCCGCACGACCGCCTCGTCGGCGGTCAGGCCGAGGCGGGCCGCGTCGAGTTGGACGAAATTCGTCTCGACCTGGTCGGCGTCGACGGGCAAGCCGGCTTCGGCCAAGCCCTCGGCGAGCCGGTGCGCGTTGGCGTGGTCCTCGGCCAGCCGGTCGATGTGGTGCTCAAGCGCATAGACCCCCGCGGCCGCCACCACTCCGGCCTGGCGCATCGCGCCTCCGAAGAGGTGCTTGTAGCGCCGGGCCTTCGCCATGCGCTCCCGCGACCCCGCGATGACCGCACCGAGCGGACAGCCGAGCCCCTTCGAGAGGCAGAGGGTGACCGTGTCGAACTCGCGCCCATACTCCGCGGCCGGAGTCCCGCTCGCGACCGCCGCGTTCATGAGCCGCGCGCCGTCGAGGTGCACCGCGAGGCCGTGCGCCCGCGCCTCGGCGACCACCTCTTGCAGGTGCGTGAGCGGCCAGACCCTGCCGCCTCCGCCGTTGTGGGTGTTCTCGATGCAGACGAGCCGGGTCGGCGCCGTGTGCAGGTCGCCGGGCGGGTTGACGGCGTCGCGGACGTCCTCGGCTGCGAAGATCCCGTGCGCGGTCTCGAGCGACTTCATCACCAGCCCGGAGTGCACTGCCGGGCCGCCAAGCTCGTAGCGGAAGACGTGCGCCATCTCTTCGGCGAGGACCTCGTCGCCCGGCTCCGTCAGCGTGCGGAGCGCGATCTGGTTCGCCATCGTCGCGGTCGGGAGGAAAACCGCCTCCTCGTGGCCGAGCAGCTCCGCCGCGCGCTCCTCGAGCGCGATCACGGTCGGGTCCTCGCGCTTCTGCTCGTCCCCGACCTCGGCCTCGGCGATCGCCCGCCGCATCTCGGGCGTGGGCTGGGTCAGCGTGTCGGAGCGGAGGTCGATCACGGGCTCAACGGTAGCTAAGCGAAATACGTGTCGTCATCCGAGTACGGCGGCGCGCAGCAGCAGAGGAAGCGGGCGCCGTCGGGGCCGGCCGTGATCCGATGCCAGGCACCTGCCGGGATGAGGACCGCCTCGCCGGCGCCGACCTCGCGCGACTCGCCTTCGACCTCCATCTCGCCCCCGCCCTCGAGAAAGGCATAGATCTCCTCGGACCTCGCGTGGTAGTGGCGCTGCGTGGAGCGGCCCGGGTCGAGGCTCGCCTCGGCCAGGCTCTGGTTCGCCGCTCCGCCGAGCGCCGCGTCGAGCAGTACCCGGATCGTCGAGCCGTCGAGGGTCGTGAAGGGCTCGGCGCCGACGCGGGAGCGAACCTCCATCAGGAACGCCTCTGGCGCTCCCAGCGCTCTTGCTGCCTGCGCTCCGCCTCATCGATCTTCCCGAAGGTCCGCCGCAGCCAGCCACCCTGGGCGAGCCGCTCGTCGAGCGCCGCGTTGCGCACGGCGTGCTCGCGCGAGCGCTCGAGGAGAATCTCGCGAAGGTCCTCCTGCTCCTCGGGCTCGAGCTCCGCGGAGAACTCCGCGATAGCAGCCGCGAATGCTTCGCCGTCGTGCCGCTCGCGCAGGACGTTGACGCGGTCCTCGATGTCGCGGCGTGACCACACGCGCGCCATCAGTTGCTCGCTGTCCCTGCTTCGCCGCCCTGATCCGGCTCGATGCGGACCGCCGTCCCGTACGCGACGATCTCGGTCATGAACGTCGAGATAGAGGACGCATCGAAGCGCATCGAGAGCACGGCGTTTGCGCCCATCGCTTCGGCCCGTTCGACCATGCGCTCGACCGCCTCTTGCCGCCAGCGTTCGAGGAGCGCCGAGTAGACGCTGATCTCACCTCCGAAGAGGGAGCGAAGCGCCGCCCAAATATTCGGCAGCAGGCCTCGGCTGCGGACGACCAGGCCGAAGACCTCGCCCTTCGTCTCGGCCACTCGCTGGCCTGAGACGAACCAGGTCGTCGAGACGATCATCGCTCAGCCTCCCTTCTGCGCCTCGACCGCCTTGCCCTCGGCCGGCTCTCCCCGCAGGTCGGGGTGCTGGTCGAAGCCGTACGTGACGATCGCACGCTTCGCGGCCTTGACCTCGTCGAGGCGGCGGACGGGCCGACGGTGCGGCGCCTCCTTCAGGATCTCTGGATCGGTCGCCGCCTCCTCGGCGATCTTCTCCATCGCGTCGCAGAACGCGTCGAGCGACTCCTTGGGCTCCGTCTCGGTCGGCTCGATCATGAGCGCCTCGGGGACGATCAGCGGAAAGTAGATCGTCGGCGGGTGAAAGCCGTAGTCCATCAGGCGCTTGGCCACGTCGAGCGCGTTCACGCCGTGGTCGCGCTTGAGGTTCCGCGCCGAGAGAACGAACTCGTGCATGCAGAGCCGCTCGAAGGGAAGGTCGTATGTGTCCTTGAGGCGGCTGAGCATGTAGTTCGCGTTCAGGACCGCGACCTCGGACATGCGCCGGAGCTCCGGCCCGTAGGCGCGGATGAAGGCGTACGAACGGACGAAGACGCCGAACGGCCCCGTGTATCCGCGGACCTTGCCGATCGACTTCGGCCGGTTGTAGTCGAGTCGGAACTCGTCTCCGTCTCGCATCACCGTCGGGGCAGGCAGGAACGGCTCGAGGATGTCGCGCACGGCGACGGGCCCGCCGCCGGGACCGCCGCCTCCGTGCGGCTGCGAGAACGTCTTGTGCAGGTTGATGTGGACGATGTCGAAGCCCATGTCGCCCGGGCGCGAGATCCCGCAGACCGCGTTCAGGTTCGCCCCGTCGTAGTAGAGGAGCGCGCCCGCGCCGTGGAAGATCTCCGCGACCTCCTCGATGTGCTCGTCGAAAAGCCCGAGGGTCGAGGGGTTGGTGAGCATCAGGCCGGCCGTCTCCTCGTTCACCTTCGCGCGGAGGTCGTCCAGATCGAGGTTCCCGCGCGCGTCGGTCTCGACCTTCTTCAGCTCGAACCCGGCCATCGTCACGCTCGCCGGGTTCGTCCCATGCGCGGTGTCGGCGGTGATGACGACCTTGCGCTGCTCCGCCTCGCCGCGGTCGGCGAAGTACGCGCGCATCAGCATGAGTCCGGTGAGCTCTCCCTGCGAGCCTGCCGCGGGCTGCAGCGAGACCGCGTGCAGGCCGCACACCTCGGCGAGGATCTCTTGCAGGCGCCACATGAGCTCGAGCGCGCCCTGCGCCCCGTCCTCCTCCTGCAGCGGATGGAGGTCGCGGAACCCCGGGAGCGCGACCACGCGCTCGTTGACCCGTGGGTTGTGCTTCATCGTGCAGGAGCCGAGCGGGTAAAACCCGGTATCCACCCCGAAGGTGCGGTCGGCCAGAGCGGTGAAATGGCGAACGATCTCCGGCTCGGCGAGCTCGGGAAGGCGAGGCGGCTCGAAGCGGCGGAGCTCCTCCGGCACCTCCGCCGATGGGAGGTCGTAGGTCGGGAGGGTGCCGGCCCTGCGGCCGGCCTGCGACTTCTCGAAGATCAGCTTCACGCCGGGACGCCCCCGGCCGGCGCGGCTTCGGCCGGGCAAAGCTCGGCTTCGCGCGCGACTGACGCCACTCGCGCCGCCCAGAGAGTGCACGGAGTCACCGGAGCACCTCCGCCAGGCGGTCGATGTCTGCCGGCGAGCGCTTCTCGGTCACGCAGACGAGCAGCGCGTCTTCCATCCCGGAGTAGTCGCGCTTGAGCGCGTAGCCCGGATGGACGCCTTGCTCCCGCGCGGCGCGGATCGCCTCCTCGGCGGGCCGTCCGACACGCACGGCAAACTCCTTGAATGTTGTCCGTTCCGGAAACACCAACGGGAGGGCCAATCGATCCTTCGCATACGCCGCGAGGCTCATGCAGGTCTCCCCCAGCTCGCGCAGTCCCTGCGGGCCCAGCCAGGAGAGGTGCGCCAGCCCCGCGAGGGCGAGGAGCGTCTGGTTGGTGGTGATGTTGGAGGTCGCCTTCTCCCGGCGGATGTGCTGCTCCCGGGTCTGCAGGGTGAGGACATAGCCGCGTTCACCCGCGGTGTCGGTCGTCTCGCCGACGATCCGGCCCGGCATCCGCCGGATGAAGTCCGAGCGCATGGCGATGAACCCGTAGTGCGGCCCGCCGTACGACTGGTAGTTGCCGGCGCCCTGGCCTTCGCCGATCGCAATCGCGCAGCCGTAGCGGCCGGGAGCCTCGAGGACCCCGAGTGAGACGGGGTCGACGTGCGCCACGGCGAGGGCCTCGGCGTCGTTCGCGGCCGCGGCGAGCTCGGGGGCCGACTCGAGGCAGCCGAAGAAGTTCGGCTGCTGGAAGATGACACAGGCGGCCTCTTCGGCCTCCTTGCGCACGTCGTCCGGGTCGGTGATCCCGTCCGTATGCGGAACCTCGACCACCTCGAGCCCGAAGCCGGGCGCGTAGGTCTTCACGACCTGCCGAACCTGTGGGTTCAGCGTCTCCGCGAGGACGACCTTCGTCCGGCCGGTCGTGTGCTTGGCGACGTAGCAGGCGTCCGCCGCGACGGTCGTGCCGTCGTACCCCGAGGCGTTGGAAACGTCCATGCCGGTGAGCTCGCAGATCACCGTCTGGTACTCGAAGATCGCCTGGAGGACGCCCTGGCTCATCTCGGGTTGGTACGGCGTATATGCGGTCAGGAACTCGCCACGGGCGAGGATCGCATCCACGATCGCGGGCACGTAGTGGTCGTAGATCCCCGCGCCCAGGAACGAGAGCTCCCGGCCGGTGTGGGCGTTTCTTCCCGCGAGCTCTTCGAGATGAGCGACGAGCTGCGGCTCGGAGAGCGCCGGCTCGAGGTCGAGCGGCCGGTCGAAGCGGACGTCCACGGGGATGTCCTGGAAGAGCTCGTCGATCGACGAGACCCCGATTGCTGCGAGCATCGCCTTCTGGTCGGCGTCCGTGAGCGAGAGGTAGCGCACGCTACTGCTCGTCGAGAAGCGCCTTGTAAGCCGCGACGTCGAGGAGCCCGTCGGCCTCGCCCGGGTCGCTGAGCCGAATCCTGATCAGCCAGCCGTCGCCGTAGGGGTCGTCGTTCACCTTCTCCGGCTCCTCCAGAACCACCTGATTCACTTCGACGACCTCGCCCGAGAGCGGCGAGACGAGATCCGAGACGGCCTTCACGGACTCGACCTCACCGTAGCTCTCGTCCGCCGCGACCGACGCGCCCTGCTCGGGCGGCTCGAAATGGACGAGCTCGCCGAGTGCATCCTGCGCGTACCAGGTGATGCCCACCGTCGCCGTGTCGCCGTCGACCCGCGCCCAGTCGTGCTCGCGGTGGTACCTCAGGTCTTCCGGATACGACTCGTCGGCAGCCACTTACCCCTCCCGTTCGTAGATCGGCTTCTTCACGATATGAGCAGCGCGGGGCCTCCCGCGCAGATCGACGGTCACCTTGGTCTCGGGCGCCGCCAGCGCGGAGTCGACGTAGGCGAGGCCGATGCCCCGGTCGAGCATCGGCGAGAGCGAGCCCGAGGTAACGGTTCCGCCCTCCTCGATTGCCATGCCCTGCCGCGGGATGCCCTTGTCGTCCATGACGAAGGCGACGAGCTTCTCGGCCGTGCCCCCCTCCTTCTGCCGGCGCAGGACCTCGACGCCGGTGAACTCCTTGTCGAGCGCGCAGGCCCAACCGAGGCCGGCCTCGATGGGCGTCCGCTCGGGCGTGATGTCGTTCCCGTGCAGCGGATAGCAGACCTCGAGCCGAAGCGTGTCGCGCGCGCCGAGCCCGCACGGGGTCACGCCCGCGTCGAGGATCGCGTCCCAGAGCCCGACCGCGTCGTCGGGGGCGCATCCGAGCTCGCAGCCGCGCTCTCCGGTGTAGCCGGTGCCCGCGACGAGACAGCGCACGCCGAGCACGTCATCCTCGCGGAACGTGAACGGCGCGACGTCGATGCCGAGCCGCGGCAGAGCCTCGGGCCCCTGGACGGCGAGAAGCGCCCACTCCGCTGACACGTCTTCGGTCTCGGAGAGGGCTGCGTGATCGGGCTCGACGTTGGCGGCATTCACGACGAGGAGGTAGTCGTCGCTACCGCGCCTGTAGGCGATGAGGTCGTCGACGATCCCGCCCTGGTCGTTCGTGAGCAGCGTGTACTGGGCGTCGCCGTCTCCCGCCTTGTCGAGGTCGTTGGAGAGTCGCGCCTGCAGGTAGTCGTGGGCGCCGCCCCCCGAGATCTGCAGCTGCCCCATGTGCGAGACGTCGAAGACTCCCGCCGAGGTCCGCACAGCGCGGTGCTCGCTCACGATGGACGTGTACTGCACCGGCATCTCCCAACCGGCGAAGGGGACGAGGCGCGCGCCGAGAGCGGCGTGGCGCTCGTACAGAGGCGTGCGCCGGAGCGTCTGCACCGGGGCGGATCCTATCGCTAACCGACCGGGCTGAAGCGCGCCGTGAAGTGGCGTAGCACCGGCGCCTCGGAGGTCATCTCGAGGCCGCGCACCGCGCCCGGGTCGGCGAGGACCTCGGCAGCCGCGTCTCCCGCCTGCTCGAGCTGGCGCGAGCTGTAGACCCGCCGCGGGACGGCGAGGCGCACGAGCTAGAGCGGCGGCACGCGGTTCTCCCCGCTCGCAGGGTCGCGCCCGGCCATGACCGAGCCGATCTCGACGCCGCGCACACCGCCGGCGAGGTGGAGCGCGCACGTGAGCGCCGGGGCGGGGAACTCGGCCGCGGGAATCTCCGGAAGCATCCGCCCCGCATTGAGGTAGACCGCGTGCCCCCCGACCGGCCTCAGGATCGACGCGCCCTGCTCCTCGAGCACGGCACCGAGGTAGGCGACCTGCTCGATGCGGTGACGAAGGTAGTCCTCGCCGAGCACCTCCCTGAGCCCGACCGCGATCGCCTCGAGGTCGCTTCCGGCCAGGCCGCCGTAGGTGGGAAACCCTTCGAAGACGATCCCGCGGTCGTGCAGCCGCTTGAAGAAAACCTCGTCCTCGCGGATGGCGACGAAGCCGCCGATGTTCGCGATCGCGTCCTTCTTCGCGCTCATGAGGACGCCGTCGGCGTCGGAGAGCATCTCGCGGGCGACGTCGGGCAGCGACGCGTCCGCATAGCCCGCTTCGCCCTCGCGGATGAACCACGCGTTCTCGGCGAAGCGCGCGATGTCGAGCACGAGCTTCTTCGAGTGCTCCCGCGCGAGCCGGGCGACCTCGCGGATGGCCATGGAGACTGGCCAGCCGCCTCCCGTGTTGTTCGTCAGCGTCAGCATCACGATCGAGACGCGCTCCCGTCCTTCCCGGCGAGAAGGTCCGCGAGGCGGTCGGTGTCCATGTCGCCCTTGAACGGCACGTCGAGGTCCGGGTCGAGGGCAGCGGCGACCGGCAGGTCCAGGGCAATGCCCTCCCTGACCTCGATGTGCGCGCGCGTCGTGTCGAAATGCGCGTTGGACGGGACGATCTCGCCGGGGTCGATCACGGCTCCGAAGAAGACGCTCTCGGCACCGCGGCCCTGATGCGCGGGGACGACCAGCCGGAAAACCGAGGACGTCGTTGACCGTCTCCCGGAAGCGGTCGAAGCTCCGCGAGCCGGCGTAGGACTCGTCCCCCTGGATGAGGGCAGCCCACTGAGCCTGGCTCATGGCGCCGGTTCCCGAGTCGGTCAGGAGGTCGAGCTCGACGTCCGCAGCGGCGAGCTGGAAGACGTCCATCCCGCGGCGTCGAGCGCGCGCTCACGCTCGGCGCGCGTGGTCGAGCGGATGGGCTCGACCATCTTGATCCGAAACGGTTCGCGCGGCGGCCGCATCGACCGCCGAGCGTACGGCAGGTGCTACCGGCGGCGCAGGAAGGACGGCACTTCGAGCACGTCCGCGGGGACATCGAAGCCGCCGCTCACTGGCTCCCGCTCGCGGTCGAGCTCGATGTCCTCGCGCTCGCGCCGCTCACGGCGAAGCGTCCGGTCGAAACCCGTTGCGATCACGGTGACGCGCACCTTCCCGTGCATGCCCTCGTCGATAACGGCGCCGAAGATGACGTTCGCATTCAGGTCGGCCGCGCCCGTCACGACCTCGGCGGCCTCGTTCACCTCGAAGAGGCCGAGATCGGATCCGCCCGTGATGTTCAGCAGGATGCCGGTCGCCCCTTCGACCGAGGCCTCGAGGAGCGGAGACGACACCGCCGCGCGCGCGGCCTCGGCGGCGCGGTTCTCGCCCTCCGCCTCGCCAATGCCCATGAGGGCGGAGCCGGCATCGGTCATGATCGTCCGCACGTCGGCAAAGTCGAGGTTGACGAGCCCGGGCACCGTGATCAGGTCGGTGATGCCCTGCACGCCCTGGCGGAGGACCTCGTCGGCCATCCCGAACGCCTCGACGACCGACGTCCTCTTCTCGACGACCTGTAGCAGCCGGTCGTTCGGGATGATGATCAGGGTGTCGACCTTCTCGCGGAGCTTGGCGATTCCGTTCTGAGCCTGCTCGGCGCGCTTGCGGCCCTCGAAGTTGAACGGCCGCGTGACGACGCCGACGGTCAGCGCCTTCAGATCCTCGTGGGCGATCTCCGCGATGACCGGCGCGGCGCCAGTTCCGGTGCCGCCGCCCTCGCCCGCGGTGATGAAGACCATGTCCGCGCCCTTCAGCGCTTCCTTGATCTCGTCCTTCGACTCGAGCGCCGCTTCCTCGCCGACCTCGGGGTCGGCGCCGGCCCCGAGCCCGCGCGTGCGGTGGGTGCCGATGTGGAGCTTCTGCTCGGCCTCCGACATGAGCAGCGCCTGCGCGTCGGTGTTCACGGCGACGAACTCGCAGCCGCGCAAACCTGCCTCGATCATCCTGTTCACGGCGTTCGTTCCGCCGCCGCCGGCACCGACGACCTTGATGACGGCGAGATAGCTCCCGGACTGGTCTCTCACCTTTGGTTCCTCTCCTCGTTCCTCAAGCTCATCTTGAGCGTGCGCCTGAGAGTACGTCCGCTTTCGCGGGATGTCAAACCGGTATTTGCAGGGAAGAAGCGGTTAAACCATAACCCTCAACCTGAGACTAGAGGGTTGGTGGACGCGACCGGCCGATCGGGCAGCGTGACGTCGATATAGGTGAGCGCGTCGCGTTCCTCGTAGCCGAGCTTCCGCAAGACCAGTGCCGCGACGCGTAATTTCGTCCACACATCGACGGGATCCCCGAGAAGCAGAAGCGGCTGCGTCTCTCCCTCCCCGGCGAGGACGAGAGTGAGCTCGCCGTCCTCGAAGCGCCCCGAGTGGATCGGGAGCGGCATGCGCTTCGGGGCCTCGGCGAGCGCCGCGAGGACGGTCTTCGTCGCTTCGTCCGCTACGAACTGCCCGGCAACGAGCGGCGCCTCGGGCACGTAGCGGACGCGTGGAAGATCGGGCGCCTCGGCCGCCTTCGTCGGGCCGATGACACGTCCGCGCACAGAGACGATCCACAGATTCGACCCCTGGTTCACGACCGCCACCGGCTGCTCCGGCACGACCAGGAGGCGGAGCGTGTGCGGAAACGCCCGGTCGTAGGTGACGGACTGCACCGAGGGGAGGGCCTCCAGGCGACGGACGACCGCGTTGCCGTCGAGTGCGACGAGGCTCGTCCCGCGCGTCTCCTCGAGGGACTGTCTAACCGCCTGGCGCACGCTTGCCGGCCCGCCTTCGACCTCGACGGTTCGAAGCGAGAACACCGGGGTCTCCCTGGCTCCGAGGTAGAGGAGCCCGAGCACCGCGACGACGCAGGCGCCGATCACCACGGCGCGGCGCCACGGCCCCCGGAGTGCGGGGACGCTGCGCGGACGCGCGAGTGCCAGAGCCGGTTGCCGGGCCATACCCGACAGTTCGGCGCCGCCCCGTGCCGTCCTACCCGAGGGGCGGGATCTCGACGGCGCCCAGGATCTGCACTTCCGGCTCGAGCGTGACGCCGAACTTCTCGCGCGCCCGCCGCCTTGCTTCGGCGATCAGCGCGACGGCGTCCGAGGATCTGGCGTCGCCCGCGTTCTCGATGAAGTTCGCGTGCTTGGGGGAGATCTGCGCGCCTCCGATGCGGAACCCACGGAGCCCGCACGCTTCGAGCATCCGCCCCGCGGTCAGCTCGTGCTCCGGATTTTTGAACACGCTCCCGAACGTGCGTCTATTCGTCGGCTGTGCGTCCTTCCGCTGCTTCTGCATCCCGGCGACGATCTCCTTGATCTCCGCCGCCGGCCTCGCCACGCCCCGGAACGCGGCGTCCGCGACGACCTGGCCCGGCTCGAGCGCCGAGCGCCGGTAGCTCAGGCCGAGCTCCGCGGGCGAACGCCAGTCCGCGCCGTCGGCGTCCGCCACCTGCGCCCGAATGAGCACCGACGCGATGTCGCCGCCGTAGGCTCCCGCGTTCATCTTCACGCCGCCACCGACAGTGCCGGGGATGGCGCACACGAATTCGAGGCCGCCCAGCTCCGCGGCGCGGGCGCGGTGGAGGCAGACGGCGAGAGGCGCACCGCCGCCGGCGAAGAGAACGCCGTCTTCGACCTGCGCGGACGCGAGCTGGCCGCCGAGCTTCAGCACGAGACCCGGGAAGCCCTCGTCGGCGGCCAGGAGGTTAGACCCGAGCCCGACCGCAGCGACGGGGAGATCCTCCTCGCGCGCCCACGCCAGCATCTCCACGAGCTCGTTCACGGTGCCTGGGCTCCCGAGCCGGTGGGCGGGCCCACCCGTGCCGAGGGTCGTGTACTTCGACAGCGCCACGCCTTCGGGGAGATTCATCGCAGGCGTTCCTCGATGAGCGGCAGCGCGGAGTTGACGTCGCCTGCTCCGACCATGAGCACGAGGTCGCCCGGCCGGGCGAACGACGCGACGAACGCGGCGGCGGCGTGAAGCTCCGGGATCCAGCCGACGCGCATGCCGGGCCTGACCTCGGAGAGCCGGTCGACCACGAGCTTGCCGGTCACGCCGGAGATGGGCTCCTCGCGGGCCGGATAGATCTCGGTCACGCAGGCGATGTCCGCGAGGGCCAGCGCTTCGGCCAGCTCGCCGGCGAGGTGGAGTGTGCGCGAGTAGAGGTGCGGCTGGAAGAGCGCGAGCACGCGGCCGCCGTCCACGAGAGTCCGCGCCGTCTCGAGCGTCGCGGCGATCTCCGCGGGGTGGTGGGCGTAGTCGTCGTAGAGACGGATGCCGTTCACCTCCGCGGCGAGGTCGAAGCGGCGATGCGCGCCCGTGAAGTCGGCGAGCAGCCGCTCGGCGTCAGGACGAGGCACATCCACGGCTGCGAGGGCGGCGAGCGCGCACGCAGCGTTCAGGCGGTTGTGCTCGCCCGGCACGGCGAGGTCGAAGTCGACGGGCTCGAGAGCCCTCCCCCAGACGACGGTCTCGATCCCGCCAGCCCAGGCCTCGAAGGCCTCCGCGAGCTCGGCGTCCGAGCCGAAGGTCGTGTGGTGGTCGAGCTCGACGTTCGTCACGACGGCGACCGTCGCCCGAAGCGCAAAGACGCTTCTGTCCGACTCGTCTCCCTCGACGACGAGCCAGCCGCTCCCGGCCCTCGCGTTTCCGCCGAGCTGCGGGATCTCGCCGCCGATGAGGAACGACGGGTCGCGGCCGAGCCGGTCGAGCACGAAGGCGATCATCGCTGTGGTCGTCGTCTTTCCGTGCGCGCCGGCGACGACGATCGACTCCGCAAGGCCGACGAGCTCGGCGAGGAGCTCCGCGCGGGCCGCTCCCTCAACTCGCCCGGCGAAGGCGGTCGAGACGAAGACCTCCGCGTCGGCCGGGGGCGCGGGTGGGTCATCCGAGATCAAGACCGGGATTCCCGCGGCGCGCACACCGTGGAGGTACGGGGTCTCCCGCCGGTCCCAGCCGCTCACGTCCGCACCCCAGGCCTTGGCGAGGATGCCGTAGCCGCTCATCCCCGCTCCGCCGATCCCGGCCAGCCAGATCTTCCGGCCGCTAAGAGGCAAGGCGCAGAAGCTCCTTCGCGATGTCGTCGGCGGCGTGGGGGCGCGCGAGCGACGTCATCGCCTCCCCCATCTCCCGCAGGCGCTCGTGATCGGCGAGAAGCTCGTCCACCCGCCGCCGAAGGTCGAGCTCGGGCTCGGGCACGACGACGGCGCCTCCACCGCGCGCGAAGTAGCGCGCGTTCTCTGTTTGGTGGTCGGCGGTCGCGTGCGGATACGGGACGAGCAGGGCGGGCCGGCCGGCGGCGGCGATCTCCCAGACGGAGCCGCCCGCGCGGGCGACGACGAGGTCGGCCGCGGCCAGGGCGGCGCCGAAGTCGTCCGTGAACGGAAGCAGGCGGTAGTCCCGCCGCGCGACGCGCTCGGCGAGCGCCGGGTAGTCGCGCTCGCCGGCCATGTGCAGCACCGCCGGGCCCGAGTCGCCGAATGCCTCGAGCGCAGCTTCGTTGAGTCGCTGTGCGCCCTGGCTCCCGCCGAAGACGAGGACGACCGGTTCCTTCTCCGGAAGCTCGAACAGGAGCCGGGCCTCGACCGGGTCGCCCGGCTGCGAGCGCGGGGGGATCGGCCGGCCGACCACCTGGTACTTCGGAGGCTCGAGACCCTCGATCGGATAGGCGAGGAACACGACTTTCGCGAACGGCGCCGCCAGGCGGTTTGCCAGCCCCAGGTGGGCGTCCGCCTCCGAGAGGGCGGCGGGGATCCGCATGCTGCCCGCAGCGAGCACCATCGGTCCGGCGACGTAGCCACCTCCGCCGAGCACGACGTCCGGACGGCGCCTGCGCAGGATCCGGGCACAGGCGGGAACTGCCGCGGCCGCGCGGCCGAGCGCCTTCGCAAGACGCATGCTCAGCTCCCGCGGAAAGCCCTCGACGCCGAAGACGTCGAGCTCGTAGCCCGCGTCACGGACGAGCCGCGAACCGGCGCTCGACGCGAAGGTGACCTCCGCGCCGAGCTGCCTAAGCGACTCGGCGACGGCGAGTGCCGGTAGCACGTGTCCGGCGGTTCCGCCGGCCGCGATCAGGCACTTCGGTTTCCCGGACGACGGCATCGTTCGACGCGATGTTAAGGAGGATGCCCACGGCCGCGAGGCCGACCACCAGGCTGGAGCCTCCGTAGGAGACGAAAGGAAGCGGGATCCCGGTCAGCGGCGCGATGCCCATGACCGCGCTCACGTTCACGGCGGCCTGCCCGCAAATCAGCGCCGTGATGCCCGCAGCAAGCCGCTTCCCGAAGGGGTCGCGACAGTGCAGCGCGATGTTGAAGCCGGCGTAGGCGAAAACCGCGAACGCGGCGATGACCGCCATCGCGCCGATGAGCCCGAGCTCCTCGCCGACGATGGCGAAGATCATGTCCGTGGACGCCTCGGGCAGGTAGTAGATCTTCTGCACGCTCTCGCCGAGGCCGACTCCGAAGACGCCGCCGGACCCGAGGGCGATCATCGACTGCACGGCCTGGAAGCCGGCCCCCTGCGGGTCGTGCCAGGGATCGAGGAAACTGAAGATGCGCTCGCGGCGGTACGGCTCGAACCAGATGGCGAGAAGGACGATGCCGGTCGCGATCCCGGCCGCCGCGGTGAGGAGGCGAAGCCGCGTGCCGGAGACGACGAGGATCGCGGAGACCATGATTGCGATGGCGATCGCCGTGCCGAGGTCGGGCTCGATCAGGATGAGCGCACACGCCAGCCCCACGACGACACCGATCGGCTTGGCCAGCTCGCCGAGGGTACGCGGCGCTGGCCTCCGGGCGAGGAGCGCCGCGGTCCAGAGCGCGAGCACGAGCTTGGCGAGCTCGGACGGCTGGAAGTTCATGAAGCCGATCGGGATCCAGCGGCGCGCGCCGTTGACGGCGGTCCCGACCGCGAGCACTGCGACGAGGAGGACGAACGTGACCGCAAGGAGCGGCTGCGTGGCGTGGCGCAACCGGTGGAAGTCGAAACGGGAGAGGATGACGAGCGCGACGAGGCCCATCACGGCGTAGATCGCCTGGCGCTTCAGGTAGTAGGAGGGTGCGTCGGAGGAGAGAAGCGCGCGCGCCGAGCTCGCGCTGTAGACCATCACGAGCCCGAAGGCGACGAGCCCGAGCGTCACGAGGACGAGGAGATGGTACTCGAGGTGGCTCCTGGCGGACCGCTTCACAGCGCCTCGACGAGCTCGCGGAAGCGCTCTCCGCGCTCCTCGAAGTCGCGGAACTGGTCGTAGCTCGCGCACGCGGGCGACAGAAGGACGACCTCCCCCGGATCCGCGTCGCGGAACGCGTCCTGGACTGCTTTCTCCAGGTCGCGCGAGTACGTGAAGCGGACGCCCTCGGCCGCGAGCGCCTCGGCGACCTCGTCCGCGGACTCTCCGATCAGATAGGCCTGGGCGACCCCCGCTGCGGCTGCCCGCTTGGCGAGGCGCCGGAATGGGATCCCCTTGCGACTCCCGCCCAGGATCAGCCGGATTCCCGGCGGGTAGGCGGAGAGCGCTCGCTCGGCCGCCTCCGGATTCGTCGCCTTGGAGTCGTTCACGAAACGCACACCACCCACTTCGCGGACGAGCTCGAGGCGGTGCGGCACTCCCGCAAACGAGGAGAGGCCGGCGGCGATGGCGTCGTCCGGGATCCCCGCGGCGCGCGCGGCGGCGGTCGCCGCTGCGGCATTCTCGCGGTTGTGCTCGCCGGGGATGGCCGGCTCGGCGGGCAGCTCGTCTCCCAGCGCGAACTCGATTCGCCGGGCCTCGCCCGGAACCGGCTCGAACCCGCGTGGGACGACGGCGACGTCCTCCGCCCTCTGGTTCTCGAAGATCCGGAGCTTGGCGGAGCGGTAGTCGTCGAGCGTCTCGTGCCGGTCGAGGTGGTCCGGCGCCAGGTTGAGCAGGACGGCGATGTGCGGGCGGAAGGTGTCGATGTCCTCGAGCTGGAAGCTCGAGAGCTCGCAGACGATCCAGGCTTCTTCGCCGAGCGCGCCGTCGAGCGCGGAGAGCGGGCGGCCGACGTTCCCGGCCACGGCCACGTCCTTCCCGGCCGCGCGAAAGATGGTTCCGAGCAGCTCGCTCGTGGTCGTCTTGCCGTTCGTCCCGGTGACGCCGAGAATCGGGTTTTGGAGCAGCCGAAAGCCGAGCTCGACCTCGCTCCAGAGGGTCAGCCCACGCTCCCGCGCAGCGGCCGCGAGGGGAGCCGCCGGAGATACGCCTGGGCTTTTCACGAGCAGGTCCACGCCGTCGAGAAGCTCGGGGTCGTCCGCGCCGAGGACGACTTCGACGCCTGCCTCGCGAAGCCTCCCCGCGTCCACGTCCTCCCGGCGGTCGACCCCGACGACCTCCACCCCGCGGCGCGCCAGCGCGAGGGCCGCTGCTTCGCCCGAGCGGGCCAGGCCGAGGACGAGCGCTTTGCACGCTTTCATGCTCACTCGAACCCTTCCCGGCCTTTCGGCGTCAGGCCCCGGCGAAGCCGGGCTCCGCCCTGCGTGAGCGGAGCCGACCGGGGAGTCGGGTCAGGAGGCGAGGTTATTGAAGTTGGAGAAGTAGGCGTAATAGAGGACGAAGCCGCACGCGCAGAGGATCGCGGTCGCGATCCAGAAGCGCACCGTGATCCTGGTTTCCGACCAGGCCTTCATCTCGAAATGGTGGTGGAGCGGCGCCATGAGGAAGATGCGGCGCCCGAGCCACTTGTAGGTGAGGACCTGCAAGATCACGGAGAGGGCCTCGACGAGGAAGATGCCGCCGATCAGGAGGAGGAGCAGCTCGGTCTTCGTCATGATCGCGAAGGCCGCAAGCGCGCCTCCCAGGCCCATCGAGCCCGTATCGCCCATGAAGACCTGGGCCGGGAAGGCGTTGTACCAGAGGAATCCGATCGAGGCTCCGATCAGGCTCGCGCCGAGGATGGCAAGATCCAGGTCGATCGGGTCGGCCGGCGCGCCCCGCCGCACGGCGGTCAGGGCGGCGACCAGGCTCATCGCCGTGTAGGTGAGGATCGCGATCGTCGTCGTGCCGGCGGCGAGCCCGTCGACGCCGTCCGTGAGGTTCACCCCGTTGGCCGCGCCCGCGATGATGAAGAAGGCAAGCACATACCAGGCGTAGGAGAGCGGCACGTCCACGTCGATCAGCGGCACGTACACGGACGTCGAGAAGCCGCGGTCGGACACGACCAGGCCGACGATGACCGTGATCCCCGCGAGCCAGACGAGCTTCCAGCGGCCGGCGAGGCCCAGCGAGCGGCGGCGGGCGATCTTCGTCCAGTCGTCGACGAAGCCGATGGCCGCGCAGCCGAGGGTGACGAAGAAGGCCGTCAGCGCCGGCAGGGTGTGCTTCGAGAAGGCGAGGAACGGGATCGCCATCGCGAGCATGATCAGAAGGCCGCCCATCGCAGGGGTGCCGCGCTTCCCGACGTGCCCCTGGGGGCCCTCCTCCCTGATCTGCTGCCCGAACTCGTTGCGCCGCAGGAACTCGATGAACTTCGGGCCCGCGACGATCGAGATGACCATCGAGATGAGCCCCGCGAGAAGGACCTGAACCACGCGCGGAGACTAGATGGTTGATCGGAAAGTGGGGTGCCGTCGGGGGCGGTCATGACCGAGCATTGACGCCGCGATCATTCCGAGCTCGTACCGTGCGTACGGGCGAGGAACGAGCGTGGCGTCAGGTGACGTGTCATGGCGCCATCCGGCGGTGCCACGGTTTCCGGTCAATTTTCGATCAAATCATCTGGCTTCGAGCCGGGACGACGGCGACGGCTTCGCCGATCGCCTCGAGGCCCATGGAGCGGGAGCCCTTGACGAGCACGCAGTCGCCCGGCTGTAGGAGCTGCCGCAAGGCGGTGAGCCCCGCCTCGACCGTCGGCGCCCAGCGCACCGTCGGAACGCCGCGCGCTCCTTCGATGTAGCCGCGGGCGAGCGGGCCGACCGCGACGAGCACGTCCACGCGGGCACGGGCCGCTGCGGCCCCAACCTCCCGGTGATACGACGCGGCGCCGGGCCCCAGCTCGGCCATGTCGCCGAGGACAGCGACCTTCCGATGCTCACCGGCGCGCTCGGCCAGGTGCTCGAGGGCGGCCGCCATCGAGAGGGGGTTCGCGTTGTAGCAGTCGTTGATGAGGACACCTCCCTCCGGGAGCGAGACTTCCTCCCCGCGCAAGCGCGAGAGCTGGACATGGCGCGCCCCGCGCCCCACTTTCCCGAGCGGCAGGCCGAGCGCGTGGTAGGCGGCGAGCGCGGCGAGCGCGTTCGTGGCGTTGTAGCGGGAGGAAAAGCTGAACTCGAGGGTGAGCGGCCGTCCGAACGCCGCCACCTTGAGGCGAGCTTGTCCGTCGTGGGCGGCGAAGTACGTGAGCGACACGTCGCCGCCCTCCCCGAAGCGGTAGACCTCGATGTCTGTACGCGACAGGTATGGCTCGAGGTAGGGCTCGTTGGCCGGGACGACGGCCGTCCCGCCCGGCGGCAGCGCCTCGATCAGCTCTGCCTTGGCCTGCGCGACGCGCTCGATCGAGCCGAGGAGCTCGAGGTGAACGGGGCCCACAGCCGTGACGATCCCCACGTCCGGCCGCGCGATCGCGCAGAGGTCGGTGATCTGTCCAAGCCCGCGCATGCCCATCTCGACGACTGCGACCTCGGTGTCCGGCTCGAGCTTGCAAAGCGTCAGGGGGAGGCCGACCTCGTTGTTCTGGCTTCCATCCGCCGCCACCGTGCGCGCGTGCGGCCGGCAAAGCGCGGCGAGGATGTCTTTGGTCGAGGTCTTCGCGGTCGAGCCCGTGACGGCGACGACCTTCGCGCCGCTCCGCGACCGAACCTCGCGCGCGATCGCGGCGAGGGCCGTGAAGGCGTCCTCCGGTAGAAGCGCCGCCGCGGCGCCGGCCTCGAGGGCCTCGTTCGCGAACTCAACACCGCGCCCGACCGCGACGAAGAGGTCGCCCGGCTCGACGCGCCTCGAGTCGATGGTCACGCCGGTGACGGACTCTCCGCTTCCGGGCGTGAGCTCGCCACTCGCGAGGCGGCCGATCTCCTCGAGGGCGAGCGGGATCATGCGCGGGCCGCGGGCCGGCGCAGGGTCTCGCGCGCGACCTCCCGGTCGTCGAACGGGACGATCCGGTCGGCGAGCTCCTGTCCCTGCTCGTGGCCCTTGCCGGCGATCAGGACGACGTCCCCCTCCCCGGCCCGCTCGAGAGCGGATGCGATCGCAGTCTCGCGGTCGGGCTCGACCTCGGGACCACCGGACATCCCGGCGAGGATCTCGTCGATGATCGCCTGCGGGTCCTCGCTCCGCGGGTTGTCGGACGTGACGATCGCCGAATCGGCGAGGCGGGCGACGACCTCGCCCATGAGCGGCCGCTTGCTCCTGTCGCGGTCGCCGCCGCAGCCGAAGACGCAGACGAGGCGACCGGCCGTGATCTCGCGCGCCTCCGTGAGGATGTTCTCGAGCGCCTCCGGCGTGTGCGCATAGTCGACGAGGACCGTGAACGGCTGACCCTCGTCCACGGCCTCGAAGCGCCCCGGAACTCCGGTCACGTGCTCGACACCGGTCGCGATCGCGTGCGGCTCGATCCCGAGGACGCGCGCGGCCTTCACCGCTCCGAGGACGTTCTCGACGTTGAAGCGGCCGCGGAGCTTCGTCTCGAGCGGGATGCCGTCGACGGTGAAGCGGGCGCCGCCCGCGGTCAGCTCGAGGTCCTGGGCGTCCGCCGGCTCGAAGGTCACCGGCTCTTCGCCGATGTCCCGGAGTTCCTGGGCGAGCCGCCGGCCATGCGGGTCACCGATGTTGACGACCGCCGGGGGTCTGCGTCCGTCCGGGTCGGGCTCGGTGAAGAGCCGGCGCTTCGCGTCGTAGTAGTCCTCGAGCGTCCCGTGAAAGTCGAGGTGATCCTGGCTCAGGTTCGTGAAGACGAGGACGGCGAAGCGGATCCCGAGCAGGCGCTTCAGCGCGGAGCCGTGAGAGGTGGCCTCCATGGCGGCGCTTCTGTCGCCGGCGTCGAGCATCTCACGCATGAGGCGCTGGACGTCGATCGCCTCGGAGGTCGTCCGCACCGCGGCGCGCCGCTCGCCGCCGACGCGGTTCTCGATAGTGCCGAGGAGACCGGGGCGCCGGCCGGCCGCGGCGAGAATGGCGAAGAGGAGGAACGCGGTCGTCGTCTTCCCGTTCGTGCCGGTGACCCCGGCGACCTCGAGCTCGCGCGTCGGGTGGCCGAAGAAGGCGTCGGCCGCGAGCGCCATCGCCTCACGGGCGTCGGCGGCGACGAGCTGCGGCACCGACAGGTCGAGCTCGCGCTCGACGATCAGTGCGGCGGCGCCGTCGGCGACGGCCTGCGCGGCGAAGTCGTGCCCGTCCGCCCTCATCCCGGGGACGCACACGAAGAGAGCTCCCGGAGTCACTCGCCGTGCGTCGTAGGCCAGGTCGGTGACGTCGACGGGGGCCGGATTGGCGGTGCGCGTGGCGTGCACGGCGTGGGCCAGGTGCTCGAGGTCGATGGGCCGGATTCTAGCAACGGGCGCTTCCCGGTCTGGATGAGCGTTGCGTGTGAAAAACCTTCCTTTTGCACGGGTATTTTGACGTTCCGCGCACCACACATGCACTTCTCAACGATAGGATCGAAGTGGAGGGAGGCTCGCGGCGGCCCCGGCTAGTCGGGCGGAATCTCAAGGTATTGCAAGGCGAACTTGGCGATCTCGGCGAACGCCGGAGCCGCCACGACCCCGCCCCAGATGGCCCCGCGCGGCTCGTCCACCGTGACGAGGATGACCAGTCGCGGGTGCTTCGCCGGCACGAAGCCGACGAACGACGCGACGTAGGCCGACGTCGAGTACCCGCCCGCGCCGTCGGGCTTCGCCGCCGTGCCCGTCTTCCCCGCGATCCGGTACCCGGGGATCTGGGCCGCGGTGCCCGACCCCTCCTCGACGACCTCGCGCAGCATGTGGCGCACCTCGTCCGCGGTCTCCGTGGATACGACCCGTCGCCGCACCGGCTGCACCCGCTCTCCGCTACCAACGCGGTCGACGAGATGAGGCTCGACGAGGATGCCTCTGTTCGCGATCGCGCCGTAGGCCGCGATCATCTGCGCCGGCGTCACGGCGATGCCCTGGCCGATGGGGACGTTGCCGATCGTCGAGCCCGACCAGGCCTGGGGCGCGAGAACGATTCCCTTGCTCTCGCCCGGATAGTCGATCCCAGTCCGGCGGCCGAAACCGAAGCGGTGGATCCATTCGTTGACCCGGGTCTGGCCTAGCGCCTCCGCGATCGTGACGACCCCGACGTTGGACGAGCGCGACAGGATCTGCTCGGTCGTCATCCTCTCGGTCCCGCGCGGCTCGGCATCATGGATCTTCCGGTCGGCGACCTGGATCTCGTAGGGCAGGGTGAACTTCGTAGTCGGCGTGACGAGGCCGGCCTCGAGCGCGCCCGAGATCGTCACGATCTTGAACGTCGAGCCCGGCTCGTACGTGTCCGTGACGGCGCGGTTTCGCTGCCGCTCCTGCGGGATGTCGGGGAACTTGTTCGCGTCGTAGCCGGGGTCGTTCGCGATGGCGAGGATCCCGCCGGTGCGGGGGTCCATGACGATGGCGCTCGCGGACGTGGCGGCCCACCGCGTCCGCGTCTCCTCGAGGACGCGCTCGACTTGGCCCTGGATGGATTGGTCGAGCGTGAGGTAGACGTTCTTGCCGTCGCTCCCCGGCTTCGAATCGACGACCTGAAGGGTTCGCCCGAAGGGGTCCTTGACGATGGTCTTCTCGCCGCGCGTGCCGGTCAGCGTCTTGTCGAGCTCGAGCTCGAGTCCGGCGAGGCCCTTGTTGTCGACGCCCGCGTAGCCGAGCGCCGAGGCGCCGATCCGCTTTTGCGGATAATCCCGCCGCTCCTCGTCGTAGAACCCGAGCCCCTGAATGTGCTTGTCCTGGAGCGACTGCGCGAGGCCCGGGTCGGCCTGGCGCTCGACGTAGACGAACCCACGCGAGCGGTCTGCGAGCAGGGGATACACCTTGTCCGCGTCAAGGCCGAGGCTCTGCTCGACCGCGACGGCCGCAGCACGCGGGTCGCGGATCTGACGCGGGTTCGCGTAGACGGTCGTCGCACGAGAGCCGACCGCGAGCTCGACGCCGAGGCGGTCGTAGATCGTGCCGCGGTGCGGCGGCACCTCGATCGTCTCATGGTGCTGGCTCGTCGCCAGCTTGCCGAGCGCCTGCGCGCGCACGGCCTGCAGCCATCCGGCGCGAAGAAGCGCGACCGCGAACACGGCCGCAAAGAGAGCGATGAGGAGGCGAATGCGCCGGTTCGCGACCCGCGCCGTCATCGTCTAGGGCCCGCGGTGCTTGAGCTCGAGATACGTGGTTGACGCCGGCTGACCCAGATGCAGCGTCTTCGTGGCGATGTCCTCGATCCGCCCCGCGGCGGCCGTCGACGACAGCTGCGACTGGATGTTCTCGCGCTTGGAGACGAGCTCGTCGCGCTGGTTGTCGAGCTGCTCGACCCGCATGTTCAGGCGAAGGACGGCGACATTCAGGGCGACGATCCCGGCGAGAAGCGCGGCAACGATCACGATCCAGAGAACTCCACCGGCGACTCGCGGCCGGGCCTGCGCACGAGCTGCGCGCCGGGGATGCGGCTGCGTCCGGGGCGGAGCGACCGGCTTTCGGCGTGGTGCCGCGGGTGCGTACGCCCTCGCGGTGGCGGGCGCGAAGCTCGCCATCAGTCCTTCCCGACCTTGACTGCCGCCCGCAGCTTCGCCGATGCCGAGCGCGGGTTCTCGGCGGTCTCCTGCGGCGACGGGCGAACGGCCTTGCGCGTCAGGAGACGCATCGTCGGCTCGTTCCCGCAGACGCAGACGGGAAACTCGGGCGGGCACGTGCACCCGCGTGCCTGGGCGGCGAAAAAGCGCTTGACCATACGGTCTTCGAGGGAGTGGAAGCTGATGACCGCGAGCCGGCCGCCCGGCCGCAGCATCGCGAGCGCAGCCGGGAGCGCACGCTCGAGCGAGTCGAGCTCCTCGTTGACGGCGATCCGGAGCGCCTGAAACACGCGCTTCGCGGGATGGCCGTCGCCAAAGCGGCGCGGCGCAGGGATGGACGACTTGACGACGTCGACGAGCTCGCCCGTGCGCTCGAACTGCTTCTCCTGGCGCCGGCCCACGATCGCCCGGGCGATCTGGCGTGCGAAGCGCTCCTCGCCGTAGCGGCGGAAGATCGTCGCCAGCTCGCGCTCGTCCCACTCGTTGACGATCTCCTTCGCGCTCAGCTCTGCGGAGGAATCCATGCGCATGTCGAGCGGCGCGTCGACCGCGTACGAGAAGCCGCGCTCGGGCCGATCGATCTGCATGCTCGACACGCCGAGGTCGATGAGGATCGCGTCCGCCTCGACGCCGTTCGCGCCGAGCTGGGAGAGGACGAGTGAGAGCTCGCCCCGGAGGAAGCGCGCCTGCACGCCCGCCTCACGCTCGAAGCGCTCGAAGAACGGGCGCACGGTCGAGTCGCGGTCGATCGCGATGAAGCGACCCTTCCCCTGCAGGCCGGCGGCGAGGACGCGGGCGTGGCCGCCCGCGCCGAAGGTTGTGTCGACGACGGTCTCGCCCGGCGCGACGGCGAGGAGCTCTCGCACCTCCTCCGCGAGGACGGGAACGTGGTCAGTCCTGCTTCGCTGCAAGGCGCTCGGCAACAAGCTCCACACTCCCTTCGACCTCTTCGAGTTGCTCTTTCCAGGCGGCCCGGCCCCAGATCTCGACGTGGTCGCGGACGCCCGCGACGACGACCTCGCGGCCGAGGCCCGCGTGCCCGAGAAGCGCGGACGGAATCATCATCCGGCCCTGCTTGTCGAGCTCGGTCTCGGCAGCGCCCGCGAACATGTAGCGACTCATCTGGCGCGCCTCCCTGCTGAACGGGTTGAGGCCCTCCAGCTGGGCGGCCACGAAGGAATCCCAGTTGTCGCGGGTGAACACAAAGAGACAACCGTCGAGCCCGCGCGACACGACGACCTCACCCGAGAAGGCCTGGCGAAACTTGGCCGGGAGGGTGAGCCGGTTCTTGTCGTCGAGGGTGTGCTCGTATTCGCCGAGTAGCATCCAACCGCCTGAGGCTTGATCCCCACTTCGCCCCACTGTAGACCACAAGTCCCCACTTGGCAACCCCCTGAACCCACCTGGCTCGCAGGACGGCGACGCAGGTCAGCGGCTGCGTGCGGCGAGATCGGCGAACGTCGTGCGCTCGAGGATGCGAATCGTCTCGTCGCGAACCTCTTCCCAGACGGGACGGAGCGTGAGGGCGACGAGCTCAGGACATGGGTCCGGCTGCCGTCGCGTCGCATAGCCGATCGGCGCGAGCTGGCCTTCGAACAGGCGGACGACACGCTCGAGGGTGATTTCTTCGGCGGCCCCGTTGAGCCGGTATCCCCCGCTCCGGCCGCGCTCCGACCGTACGAGGCCGGCCTTGCGGAGAGCAGGCATCACCTGCTCCAGAACTGAGGCCGGCGCCTCCGTCGCTTCGGCCAAGGCCTCGAGCGTGAGCGGGCCTCCATCGCTCAGTGTCAGAACGAGGAGTGCGCGCGAGGCGTAGTCGGTCCGGCGGGAGATCCACATCGAGGTTCTCGTTTGACAGCGGCGGGCGGCGACCCCTAAGGTTCCCGCTCGCGCAAATTCGACAATATCAGTATTTCTTGTCGGAAATATATCTAAATCACACAGGAGGTCCATGCCTACGCTGATCGTCCTCGCCCTGGCCGGATTCGTCGCACAGCTCGTGGACGGCGCTCTCGGCATGGCCTACGGCGCCACCTCCTCCACCCTGGTCCTGGCCATCGGCCTCAGTCCTGCGACGGCCTCGGCCTCCGTCCACCTGGCCGAGCTCGGGACGACGCTCGCCTCCGGAGTCTCTCACTGGCGCTTCGGGAACGTCGACTGGCGAACGGTTCGGCGGATCGGCATCCCGGGCGCGGGAGGCGCGTTCGTCGGTGCCGTCGTCCTGAGCTCGATCTCGGCCGACATCGCCAAGCCGTGGATGGCGGGCATTCTGCTCGCAGTCGGCGTCTACATCCTCGCCCGCTTCACCTGGAAGGGAGCCGAGCGCCGTGCGGGGCGCGCGTACGTCCGGGGTCGGTACCTCGCCCCACTCGGCCTCGCCGCCGGATTCATCGATGCGACCGGCGGAGGCGGCTGGGGCCCGGTCGCCACACCGACGCTCCTCGCCAGTGGGCGCATGGAGCCCCGGAAGATCGTCGGCTCCGTGGACTCGAGCGAGTTTCTCGTCGCGTTGTCCGCGAGCGCCGGCTTTCTTCTCTCGCTAGGAAGCGAGGGGATCAGCTGGAAAGTGGTCGCAGCCCTCATGTCCGGCGGCCTTGTCGCAGCTCCGTTCGCCGCGTGGCTCGTTCAAAAGGTGACGGCACGTCTTCTGGGCGCCTCCGTCGGCGGGCTGATCGTGCTGACGAACATCCGCACGCTGTTCGACGCCGGCGAGGTCGACGCGTTCACGCGCTGGCTGGTCTACGCCGTCCTGGTCGCCGTCTGGATTCTCGCCGTCGCCTGGGTCGTGCAAGCGCACCGGCGCACCGGCCAGCCCATCTTCAACCGTTCGGCTTCGAAGCGCGGGACAATGCCTGCGACCGAATCGTCGAGCTGAGGAAGGGAAGAGATGGACATCCGGGTGACCCGAGAAGAGCTGGCCGAGTTGCTGAAGGAAGCCGAGAGCGCCCACGGCGAGTACGAGCGCGGCCTCGGCGAGCGCGACGAGGACTGGCCGACCTGGTACGCCGGCTACGTCCTCGACCGGCTCCGCGAACGATCGGGCTAGGCGCCGTGGGCGCCGCGTCTCGACAACGCGGCAGCTCCTGAGTGTGCAGCAAGCGCGATGGCCTCGTCCATCGGGAGCCCTTCGGCAAGCCCGTAGGTGAGGCCGGCCGCAAAGCTGTCCCCTGCGCCGTAGGCGTCCTGGAGCGGTCCGGGGGCGGCTGCCGGCGGGAAGTGGTTGGGCGAGCCGCCGGCGAGCGTGAACGTCCCGCCCTGGGGCCCGGACGTCGCGACATCGGTGCGCGGTAGAGGCTCAAGGTCGCCGGGGCGATACGTCTCGCCCTCGTCGCTTCGGCTGCGGACGAGCGCGTCCAGCTCGACGCGGCCCTCGGCCAGAGTCGCCAGCGAGCGGGCGGTCGCGACCAGGACCTTCGCCTCGCGCGCGGCCTTGAGGGAGGCCGCATCGCCGCTCACGAAGTAGACGCCGTCTGCCTCCGCGAGCTCGTCCCACGGGAGGTCGTCCGAGCGCCGTGGGCCGAGGCGCTCCCCGATGACAGTGATCGTCCTCTCCCCCGCCGAGTCGATGTAGGTGAAGCCGCGGCGCTGCCCGCCCGGACGCAGGGCCGCGTGCACGGTCACTCCGTGGCGCTCGAGCTCGGGGACGACCTTCTCGCCGAGCTCGTCGTCGCCGATCGCCGTGAAGAGCGTGCTCGCCCCGGCGAGGCGCGCGAGCTGCACTGCGGCGACTGCCCCGCCCCCGGCCGCCTCGCACCACGTCTCGCCGGCGTGCACGATCTCGCCGGTCGTCGGGACGTGGTCGACCCGGACGAACTCGATCCACTCGACATGACCCACGACCGCGACGTTCACGGCGGCAGTCTCACATCTCAGCGGGCCGGCGCGTTAGAGCACATGATGGACGCCGTGGCGATACCGCCCTACGAACGCTTCTATGAGGAATACCGCGACGAGATCTACGCGTATCTCCGCAAGCTGGCCGGCCGAGACGCGGCCGACGACGCCTTCCAGGAGACCTTTCTCCGTGCCCTGCGCGGGTATCCGAGCCTCCAACACGGCCGGCATCTGCGCGCGTGGGCCTACCGGATCGCGACCCGGGTCGCGATCGACGAGCGCCGGAGGAGGAGGCCGACAGCCGAGATTCGGGAGCTCCCGGCCGACGACAGCCGCCCGGCCTACGCCGAGCTCGATCACCTCACCGGCGACCTTCCGGCGACCGAGCGGGCGGCGGTCGTTCTTCGCTACGGCTACGACCTCGACTACGCAGACATCGCGACAGCGCTCGGCTCCAGCGAGGCCGCGGCCCGGCAGGCCGCCTCGTCCGGAGTCCGGCGACTGCGCAGGAGGATGACATGACCGTTCCCGCCAAGACCGACCTCGCGTTCCGCGACCGGGCGGCCGCCGAGGCCCTGCTCGACGTCGCCTACGACCTGACCGACTCGCCGATCGGCCCGCTCCTCCTCGCCTCGACCGAGCGCGGCCTCTGCGAGATCGCCTTCGATCCCGATCCCGAGGCGGAGGTCGAACGCCTTGCCCGCCGGCACGGCGTGCGCGTGCTGCGGTCGGCGCGGCCCGTGGACGAAGCCCGCCGCGAGCTCGACGAGTACTTCGAGGGCCGGCGCCACGAGTTCGACCTCCCGGTCGACCTGAGCGCCCTGCCCGCCTTCCAGCAGAGCGTCCTCGCCGAGCTCCAGCGGGTGCCCTATGGGCGAGTGGACACGTACGGCGGCCTCGCCGCGCGCATCGGGAAGCCGAAGGCGGCGCGGGCCGTCGGCGGCGCGCTCAACCGAAACCCCGTGCCAATCGTCGTCCCGTGCCACCGGATCGTCGGCTCGACCGGCAACCTCGTCGGGTACGCCGGCGGCCTCGAGCGCAAGGAGCTCCTCATCAGCCTCGAGGGAGGAAGCCTCGTCTAGGGCGCTCCTCGCGGTCGCGCTCGCCGTCCTCGCCGGTTGCGGCGGAGCCGGCGCCAACCAGGGTTCGCAGGCGGGGCTCACCCACGGCTCGCAGGCGGTGCTCTCCCACGGGGACGAGCAGACGACGATCGCCGTCGAGATCGCGGACAGCCCCTCGGAGCGAGAGCACGGGCTCATGGGGCGCACCTCCCTCCCCGCAGACGCAGGTATGGCGTTCCTCTTTCCCGAGGATCAGACCGGCTCCTTCTGGATGAAGGACACTCTCATCCCGCTTTCGGTCGCCTTCTACTCCGCAGACGGGCGCATCCTGAAGATCCTCGACATGGAGCCGTGCGACGCCGACCCGTGTCCCCTCTACGACCCGGGAGTCGCCTACCGCGGCGCCCTCGAGGTCAACCAGGGCGCGTTCGCCGGCTGGGGCATCTCGCCGGGCGACCGACTGCGAATAACCTCTCCGTAACGGGGTCAGACGACAAGGGAGGACGTATGAGCGAGGCGGGCTACCAGGTGACGCACATCGACCAGATTCCGGAGCCGCCGGGCGAGAAGGAAGAGCGCGACTGGCACGCGGTCCGGATCCATTTCGGGATCCAGTCGTTCGGGGTCAACGCCTACACGGCCACCCAGGAAGGCGAGATCGTCGGCGAGCACGACGAGGCCGACACGAAGCACGAGGAGCTCTTCTACGTCTCCACGGGGAGCGCGACGTTCACGGTCGACGGCGAGACGGCGGAGGCCCCCGCAGGCACCTTCGTCTACGTGCCCGATCCGGCGTCGTTCCGCTCGGCCGTCGCGCACGAGCCGGGGACGACCGTCCTCTGCCTCGGGGGAGCCCCCGGCGAGGCGTTCGAAGTCTCGGATTGGGAGCAGAAGTACGACCCGGCATCGGCTTCGTGACCTGGAGCGCGACCCTGCCCCTCCGGGGTGCCGGCGGCGAGCCCGTCGACCTCTGGCGGACGATCATGTCCCACGGGGTCGCCGACCTGCCGCCGAACCGGATCGACGAGGAGGCGCGTAGGTTCGAGACGACCGTGGCGGTCCCTCGCCGGCGCCCGCAGACCGTGATCGTGCGAGAGAGACGAGGCGGGAAGGCTGCGTTGACCGGCACCGCCGGCAAGCGTTCCGAAGTGGTTCTCGACGGCGTGCGGCACATCCTCCGAATCGACGAGGACCTGTCGGAGTTCTACGCGCTCGCAGCGGAGGACCCCGACCTCGCGTGGGTGACCGAAGGCGCGGGCCGGCTGATGCGGAGCCAGACGGTCTACGAGGACGTCGTCAAGACGATCTGCACGACGAACACTGCGTGGTCGGGAACCGTCCGCATGGTGAGCGCGATCGTCGAGCACCTCGGCGAGCCCGCCCAGGGTGCGCCCCCGGACAGCCCGTTCGGCCACGCCTTCCCCTCACCCGCCGCGATGGCGGCCGCGCCGGAGTCGTTCTACCGCGACGTGGCCCGGACCGGCTACCGCGGGGCCTACCTGCGCTCCCTCGCCCAGTCGGTCGCTCTCGGCGAGATCGACCTGGAGGAGCTCGCGACCGCCGACCCCGACGACCTTCCCGACGACGAGGTCGCGGCGCGCCTGCTCGCGCTCCCCGGAGTCGGCCCTTACGCGGCCGCGCACATCATGATGCTGATCGGCCGCTACTCGAGGCTCGTGCTCGACTCCTGGACGCGCCCGACGTACGCGAGCCTGAACGGCCGGAAGGCGAAGGACACCGCGATCGAGCGCCGCTTCCGCCGCTACGGCCGCTACTCGGGTCTCGCCTTCTGGCTCTTCCTCACACGTGACTGGGTCGCCGAGCCCGTCTAGGGCCGGCGCGCGCCGTGCGGTCATTCTCGCGCTGCCTCGTCTGAGTGTGGCGACTCCGCCCCCCGGGTAGCCCAGGAGGAAAGAGCGGAGGTTCACATGGACGCTTGGATCTGGATACTCATCGCTGTCGCCGTCATCGTAGTGCTGGCGCTCATCTGGCTCAGTGCTCGGCGCTCGCGCCGCCTGAACGAGCAGCGCGAGGAGGCTCGGCAGCTCCGTCAGCAAGCCGACACACGTTCACAGGAGGCAGACGAGCGCCGCGCGGCCGCGGAGCAGATGGCACAGCGGGCTGAGGCGGACCGGCGTGAGGCCGAGCTGACGACCCGGCGCGCGAACGAGCTCGACCCCGACGTCGATCTCGACGAGGAGCAGGCCCGGTCGTAATCAGCTGAGGGCGGTGAGGCGATAGCCCACGCCCCAGACATTCAGGACGTAGCCCGCGTCTCCGTCGCGGTTGAGCTTGCGGCGGAGACGCGACGCGTGGGAGTCCAGAGTGCGTGTCCGGCCCAGCGAGCGGAAGCCCCAGACGTCTCGCAGGAGGTCCTCCTTCTTGAAGACGCGCTCCGGATCCTCGGCGAGGGCGACAAGCAGCTCGTACTCCTTCGCCGAGAGCTGCACGGGCTCTCCGGCGACCGTGACGAGGCGCGCCGCGAGGTCGATCTCGAGGTCGCGGACCGAGAGGCGCGCGTGGCGCGGGCCGGACGAGCGGCGCAGAACTGCGCGCATGCGGGCGACGAGCTCCTCGTAGACGAACGGGCGCACCAGATAGTCGTCGCAGCCGCGCGCGAAACCGCGCACGCGGTCGACCGGATCGCCGCGGGCACTGACCATGATCACGGGCACGTCGCGGTCCCAGGCCCGGCCGGGCTCGCCTTCGCGGAGACGGCTGCAGACCTCGAACCCGGAGGCGTCCGGCAGCATCGCATCGAGGAGGACGAGGCTCGGCCTCGCCTGTTCGACCAGCTCGAGCGCCGCGGTGGCCCTGTCGGTGGCGAGGACTTCGAACCCGTCGTCTGCGAGCTGCTGCTCCAGGTAGGCGCGCACGGGAGTCTCGTGCTCGACCACCAGGACCGTTCCACCCACCATGGGCGCCGAGGCTAGCGAAGCACGCGCGGCCGGCCTAGATGTCCTTTGCGCAAGAAGCGCAACAACGGCTCGACAGGTGCGTGCACAACCGGCCGTTTGGGAACTGACCTCAAGGCGAGGTCGAGCGAGCGCAACGGAGAGTGACATTCCCTGCACAGCGGCGAGAATTCGCACGTGGACACCGAGGGAGCACGTGCGCTTGCGGAGCGCATCGCGTCCGGGCCCCCGCAGGACGAGCGCGAGAAGGCCCCGCCCCGGACGGAGCCTCCGCTACCGAGGCCCGAACCGGCGGCGCCGCGGAGGAGCCCTTCCGGAGGCCGGAGCAAGACCACCGTCGAGATCTTCTATGTCAAGCCGAAGCCGACCCCGACCCCTAGGCGCGACGTGAGAATCTATGTTCGCGGGGCGAACGGAGAGCTCGAGCGCCGTTCGTAGCCTGCGGGGTCGGGACATCCGCGCCGACGGGCCGCTCCGCGACGTCTGAGGCGCGTGCGCAACGCCGCCGCCACACGAGGAGGCCCATCGCTCCGAGGATGAGAGCAGCGGCACCGGCAGCGGAGGCAACCAAGGCCGACGGCCGGCGACTGGACGAGGCCTCCACCGCGACCGACGTGTCCGGCGCCACCGTAACGGCCGCGGCCGGCTCGAAGTCGCTCGTGTCGACCACGGCCAGCTGCTCGGCTCCGTTCACCACCGCGAGCCGGGTGCCTCCCGGGCCGAGCCCGAGGCGCAGGTCGTAGAGGTCCTGCCGCCCGCTGAGCAGCTCGAGATCGATGCAGTGCGCCTCCCCGTTCACCGTGTCGAGCGCGTGGACGAACGGATCCTGGCCCGCCCCGTCATAGAGCGTGTAGGCCCAGCGTCCGTCCGCGGTCGTCTGGCGGGTGATCGGGAGGCCGGCCATGCGCTCGTCGGGCTCGCTCTTGTCGACGATCGGCGTCGGCAGGAGCTTCCCGCTCGGGACGTCGAGGGCACGGACTTCGTACCGGGTCGGATCCCGGCGCGACAGGTAGTGGATGAGGAACAAGCGCGTCCCGTCCGGCGAGAGCGCGTCGAAGCTGAAGTCGCCCTGGAGCACGATGTGGCTCCGCACGCGCAGGCTCTTCGCGTTCAGGACGACGAAGCTCGTCCGGGCACGTGGGAAGGCGCGCCGCGGGTTGACGAGGACGAGCGTCGAACCGTCGGTCGAGAGGCCGGACGCCGTGTGGTCGAGAGCGACCACGGGGACGGTGTAGCGCCCGTCGAGTACGCGCGATGCATACACAGAGGACCCGATCCGGGCGACCACCGTGCCCCGCTCGCTGGGCAGGGCCACATAGCGCCCGCCTTGATCCGCTGCGCCGACGATGGCCGGCGCCGAGGCATCTGCGATGGGCAGCCCATCGGCGCGGGCGAGCGGCGCGAGGGCGAGGGCTACGAGAGCTGCGATGAGAAATCGAGTGCGCATGCCGCTACTACGCCGGCCGAGCGTAAAAGGGTCCCTGGATCCGCTAGAGACGGCCGGAGCGGATGACGCCCCAGACGAGCCAGATGCTGAGCAGGCCCGAGAGCGCGAGCCCGATGACGGAAAGGATCCCGAAGAACGACCCGACGCCGTTCGCGACGGACGCGAGCACCGCCGAGGTGATCGCGCCGCCGACGGCGACCACGGCGATTCCGATGCGGTTGAAGACCTGATCCATCCGCGCGATCAGATCCTCGAGGCCCTCGTGGCGGAAGCCGACCTCGATCTGCCCGTCGCGCACCTGCTCGAGCGTGTCGTGCACCTGGTACGGCAGCTCGTGAAGCATCGAGGCAAGGTTTCGCATCTCATGCCCGGTGCGCCGCGCGATCCGCTGCGGCGTGAAGCGTTCGATCATGAGCTCGCGCGCGTACGGCTTTGCGACGTCGAAGACGTTGAAGTCCGGGTAGAGCTCCATGCCGACCGACCCGAGGGTGGCGATCGCGCGGTCGAGGAGGACGAAACGCGTCGGCAGCTGCAGGTGCATCCGGTAGATGAGCGCGAAGGCCTCCCGGATGAGCTGGATCGGGTCGATCTCCGAGAGGCTCGAGCCGTAGTAGCGGTAGTAGACGTCGCGGAGCTCGGCGACGAACTCCTCCTCGAGCTCCTTGGGATAACGCACACCGAGGGCCGCAAGCCGCTTCGGCAGCGCCTCGATCCGTTCGCTGACCGCGTCGATGAAGAGACCGGTGAGGCGGGAAAGGTCCTCGTCGGTCAGCTTCCCGACCATCCCGAAGTCGATGAGGCCGATCTGCTCGGTCGCCTCGAGCACCATGATGTTGGACGGGTGCGGGTCGGCGTGGAAGAAGCCGTGCCGGAAGATCATGTGCATCCACGCCTCGGCGATCAAGTACGAGAGCCGCTGCCGTTCCTCGATGGAATACGTGTCTGTGTCGAGGTCGCGGAGCTGTACGCCCTCGAGCAGCTCGAGCGTGAGCACCCGCGAGCGCGAGTAGCTCCAGAAGACCCGGGGAACGCGCACGTGCGGATGCCCGGCGAAGTTGCGGTGGAACTGCTCGGCGTTCCGCGCCTCCATCCGGTAGTCGAGCTCCTGGCGGATCGTGCGGGCGAACTCGTCGACGAGCGAGACGGTGTCGATGAACTCGAGCGCCTTCACGCGGTCGCGAACGACGCGCGCCGCCTGGTACATGAGCTCGAGGTCGGCTTCGATCTGGCGCGGCGCGTCCGGTCGCTGCACCTTGACCGCGACTCGGCGCCCGTTCGGCAGCGTCGCCCGGTGCACCTGGCCGATGGACGCGGCGGCAACGGGCTTCTCCTCGAAGTCGACGAAGAGCTGCTCGATGGTGAGCTCGAGCTCCTCCTGGATCACGCGCTCGACCTCGGAGTAGGCCACCGGCGTGACGTCGTCCTGCAGCGCCTTCAGCTCGAAGACGATGTCGGGCGGGACGATGTCCGGGCGCGTGGAGAGGAGCTGGCCGAACTTGACGAAGGTCGGCCCGAGCTCGTCCAGCATCTGCCGGACCCGTAGGCCGCGGTTCGAGCCGTCGGCCGAGACGTCGACTTCCCGGGCGCGGCGGGAGCGGGGCCCGTGCGGCCGATGGGTGTCGAAGAAGTAGCCGAAACCGTGCTTGGCCGCGACCTGCGAGATCTCGGAGAGGCGGCCGAGCTGGCGGACAGCCGGCCGGGAGCTCATTGGTCCTGCTTCTCGACGAGGCGAAGCCGGTGCTCCACCTGCGCCAGGCGAAGCTCGAGCTCCTCGTACTCGCGCCGCGTGATGAGGCCGAGCTCGCGGAAGAGCGTGGAGAGCGTCGAGCCGGCGCGCTCGCTCATGCGCACGGCGTCGCCCCGCCACCGGCCCATCACATCGTCGACGAGCTCGCGGGCGTCGTCGCCGGTCATTTTCCCGCGGCCGGCCAGCTCCTGAACGAGCTCGTCGGCACGGTCCTTCGTCAGCGCGATCGCTCCGACGCCGGCGAGGAGAGTTTCCTCGGCGAGGCCGCGTAGCGACTTGGAGTCGTGGCTTCGGCTACCGGGCTCGTCCATGGGGCCTCGCCCTCCGTCGCTTCCGGCGCGCCTCTCGCCTCGCGGCCGCGCTCGCCGACGCGCCCTCGCCCGGCTCGGCCGGCCCGTCCACGGGAACCGCTGCGGCGACGGGCGCCTCCTCGACCGGCACAGTCTCCGGCTCGGCCTCCTCCGGAACGTCCGTGTCCTCGACCTTCTCGCGGAGCCCCGCGGTCTTGCGCTTGGCGAACTCGGGCTCACGCTCCTTCAGGACGACGAGGAACGGCGTCGCGATGAAGATCGTCGAGTACGCGCCCGAGATGATCCCGACCATGAGCGCGAAGGCGAAGTCCTTGAGCGTGTCGCCGCCGAAGAGGAAGAGCGACGTGACCGGGAGGAGCGTGATGAACGTCGTCGCGAGCGAACGGCGGATCGTCTCCCAGAGCGACTGGTTCGCGATCGCAGCGAAGCTCGACCGCCGCATGAGCGGGATGTTCTCGCGCACGCGGTCGAAGATGATGATCGTGTCGTAGATCGAGTAGCCGAGGATCGTCAGCACCGCCGCCACCGTGGCGCTCGTCACCTCCCTCTGCGTCAGCGAGTAGATGCCGAGCGTGATGAAGATGTCGTGCACGAGGGCGATGAGCACGGGCACGGCGAACTTGAACTCGAACCGAAGCGTCACGTAGATGACGATCAGCGCCAGGGAGACGATGATCGCGAGGAACGCGCCCTTCAGGATCTGCCGGCTGAAGCTCGCCGAGACGTTCTTGACGCCGACGGAGGTGGCGTCAAGGTTGGACGTGAGCGCGGCCGAGAGATTCGTCTGCGCCTGCTGCCCGAGCGACGGCGTGCGAACCTGGAACGACTTGTAGGCCCCGTTCTCGACCGTGCCGCGCCCCTGGATGACCGCGTCCTGGATCCCCAGCTTCGTGGTCTCTTCTCGGACGTCCTGGATCTGGTGCGCCTGCGGCGTCTTGAACGAGAACTGGCTGCCGCCCTCGAAGTCGATGCCGAGGTTCAGCCCCTGGACCGCGAGCGACACGATTCCGATCAGGAGCACGGCGCCGGAGACGGCGAACCAGTACTTCGTCCGCCCGATGAAATCGACGCGCTGCCAGGCGGGGATCTTCTGGGCGCTCGCCCCCATGAACGCCGGGTTGTTGAACCAGCGGAAGCCGGCGACGACGCCGAGCAGGGCGCGCGTCACGGCAACGGCCGTCACCATCGAGATCAGCGTTCCGATGATGAGCATGAGGGCGAAGCCCTTCACGCCGCCGGTCGCGACCGCGAAGAGGACGAACGCCGTGATGATCGTGACGACGTTCGCGTCGACGATCGTGTTGAAGCCCTTGCGGTAGCCGCTCGAGATCGCGGCGCGCACCGATTTGCCCGCTCTCACCTCTTCCTTGATGCGCTCGAAGATGACGACGTTCGCGTCCGCCGCGACACCGATCGTGAGGACGAGGCCGGCAAAGCCGGGCAGCGTGAGCGTCACCCCGAAGATGAGCATCGCGCCGTAGAGGAGCACGCCGTAGATCCCGAGGCCGATGATCGCGATGACGCCCAGGAAGCGGTAGAAGAGGAGCAGGAAGAACGCGACCGCGAGGAGGCCGCCGATGCCGGCGATGAGGGCCTGGTGAAGCGAGTCCTCGCCGAGAGTGGCGGAGATGTCCTCTCTCTGCACCTGGACGAACTCGACGGGCAGCGCGCCGGTCTGGAGGACGAGCGCGAGATCCTTCGCCTCCTGCACCGAGTCGAGACCGGTGATCTGCGCCCGGCCGCCGGCGATCCCGTCGCTCAGCGTTGAGTCGGCGATGTCGATCCGGGGAAACGAGCGGATCTCGCCGTCGAGGACGATCGCGAAGCTCTGCGAGAAGTCGGAGTTGCCGGGCTGCCCCGCGAGGTTCGCCAGGTTCTGCCCCCGCTGGTACAGGTCGCGCGTGATCTCGTGGAACTTGTCGCCGCCGCTCGACGTGAAGTCGAGCTCGACGATGGGCGAGTTGCCCGAACCGAACGTCCAATCCGTCCCGTCGGCGTTGAGATCCTTCCCCGTCAGCTCGGGGACCGGCTTCGTCGGGTCGTTCGGCTGGTACTTGTAGAGGTAGTAGTAGGTCGCCCCCGGAGCCGGCACGCCGACGCCGGGGCAGAGCGTCGCGGTGTCGGTGCAGGTGAGGATGATCTTGCCCTGAGGGACCGCGTAGAACCTCGAGCCCTCGGGCTGCTCGCCGCCGAGCTGCCTGAGGATGTCCTCCTTCGTCTCGCTCGGGCCGGCGATGCGCGTCTTGTCCTTCGAATACAGGTACCACTGCGTTGGCGTGCCCGTCTTCGCCGCCTGCTGCTGGCCTGACAGGAGCGGCAGGAGCCGAGGCGAGGCAGTGATCGCCCCGCCCGCGCCCGCCGTCGGCGGCAACGCGTCGGCCTGGAGGTCGAAGAACTGGAGCTGCGCGGTCTGGCCGATGATCTCGGCCGCACGGCCGGCATCGTGAACGCCTGCGAGCTGAACCGAGATCTGGTCGGCGCCCTGGCGCGTGATGATCGGCTCGGAGACGCCGAGCTTGTCGATGCGCTGGCGCATGATCTCGATCGAGCGGTCGAGATCCTCCTGGGTGATCTCCCTGCCTTGCGGCGCCCTCGCCTGGAGGATGACCTCGAGCCCGCCCTGGAGGTCGAGGCCGAGGGTCGGCGAGCGGAAGAGCGACAGCACGACGACCCCGGCGACGGCGGCCAGGATCGCGGCGAGGATGAGGAGGTAGCGGCGCACTCGTGAAGTCCTGCCGGCTAGTTCCGGGCCGCGTCCCGCTCCTCTGCGGTCATGGCCTCGTCGGCCGTGAGGGGCTCGGCCGCGTCGACATCGAGGGACTCGCCCTCCTCGCCCGACTCGAGGCGCTCGAGCTCCTCGGGTGGGACGACGGACGCGATTGCGCGCCGGGCGACGGCGATGCGCACGTCCTCGTCGATCTCCAGCATCACGCGCTCGGCGTCGAGCTCGACGACCTCGCCGTAGATCCCGCCGGCGGTGACGACCTCGTCGCCAGGCTTGAGCGACGAGAGGAGCTCGGTATGTCTCCGCTGCTGTTGACGCTGCGGCCTGATCAGCAGGAAGTACAGGAAGCCGAACATCGCAAGAAGAAGAACCAAGAAACCACTGTTCACCGGGAGACCTCCTCGCCTGGCGCGAAGGCCGCCGAGTCGAGGCGCTCGAGGGCGGCCGCCTTGAAGGAGCCGAACTCGCCGCGCTCGATGGAAGCCCGCGCCCCGGCGGTCAAATCGAGCAGAAATCTGACGTTGTGCTCGGACAAAAGTATCAAGCCGAGCAGCTCCTGTTGATTGATGAGATGGCGGAGATAGGCGCGCGTGAAGCGCCGGCATGCCGAGCACGAGCAACTTTCGTCGAGCGGGCGCTCGTCCCGGGCGAAGCGGGCGTTCTTGAGATTGAGCCGCCCCTCCCACGTGAGCGCCGAGCCCGTGCGGCCGAGCCGCGTCGGCAGCACGCAGTCGAACATGTCGATCCCGCGCTCGACGACCTCGAGGATCCCGGGCGGATCCCCGATCCCCATGAAGTACCGCGGCCGCTCGGCAGGCAGGAGCGGAGCGGCCCACCCAACCGTCTCGAGCATGAGGTCTCGGTCTTCCCCCACGCTCAGCCCGCCGAGAGCGTGGCCGTCCAAGCCGAGGGCTGCGATCTCCTCCGTGGAGCGGCGGCGGAGTTCGGGGTCGGTGCCGCCCTGGCTGATTCCGAAGAGGAGCTGGCCGGGCGCCCTCGGCGCCGTGAGCTGGCGCGTCGCCCAGCGCGTCGTGAGCGCCGTCGCGGCCTCGAGCTCTTCGCGCGGCGCATCGGACGGCGGGCAGACGTCCAGGCACATGGCGATATTCGACCCGAGGCGCCGCTGGACGTCGGCCACGAGCTCCGGCGTGAAGCGGGCCATCCGGCCGTCGTAGACCGACCGGAAGGTGACCCCTTCCTCGTCGACGGCGGAGATCGTGTCTCGGAGGGAGAAGACCTGGAAGCCGCCCGAGTCCGTGAGGATCGGGCCGTCCCAGGCCATGAAGCGATGGAGGCCGCCCATCGCCTCGACGAGGTCCTCGCCGGGGCGGAAGTGGAGGTGGTACGTGTTCCCGAGGAGGACGGTCGTGCCGAGCTCGCGCAGGCGCTCGGGGTCGAGCCCCTTCACGGTGCCCTTCGTCCCGACGGGCATGAAGGTCGGCGTCGGCACGTCGCCGTGCGCGGTGTGCAGGACGCCCGCGCGCGCCTCGCCCTCCGTCGCGACGAGGTCGAAGCTCATGCGAAGCACCTTTTCCGCTCTTGTCGCACTGCGCGCGCCACGCATGCATCTTGGCTGGCTACGCTCGAAGCGGGTGGAGGCACGGGGTGGCCCCTCACAAAATGAGCATCGCGTCGCCGAACGAATAGAAACGATACCGCTGCTCGATCGCGATCTCGTAGAGGCGCCGCGTCTCCTCCACCCCCGCGAAGGCCATCACGAGCGCGAGCAGTGACGAGCGCGGCAAGTGGAAGTTCGTCACGAGCGAGTCGACCCGCCGGAACTCGAACCCGGGCGTGATGAAAAGGTCGGTGCGCCCCGCCAGGGTTGCCCCCCGGGCGACCGACTCCAACACCCGCACGGTCGTCGTCCCCACCGCCGTCACGTGCGGCGCCGCCTGCATGCGCGCCCACGCCTCCTCGCCCACCTCGTAGCGCTCGCTGTGAAGTCGATGCTCAGCCAGCGTGTCGGCGGTCACCGGCCTGAACGTGTCGAGGCCGACGTGGAGCGTCACCCGCTCGACTTCGAGCGAGGCGAAGAGCTCGGGCGTGAAGTGGAGCCCCGCGGTGGGGGCGGCCGCCGACCCGCTCTCCTCGGCGTAGACCGTCTGGTAGCGCTCCGCATCCTCGAGCCGCTCGGTGATGTACGGCGGGAGCGGCGCCTCGCCGTCGGGCTCGCCCGAGAGGCGAAGGCGCCAGCGGCCCTCGCCGAGCGACTCGAGGAGCTCGACGGGGCCGAGCTCCATGCCCTCGCGGAGCCGCTTGCTCGGCCGGGCCAGCGCCTCCCACACGTCCCCCTCGACCCGCTCGAGGAGGAGTACTTCGGTGCGGCCGCCGGTCGGCCGCTCGAGCATGAGGCGGGCAGGAAGAACGCGCGTGTCGTTCACGACGACGAGCGTCTCGGACGCGATGAGCGACCCGAGGTCGCGGAATTGCCGGTGCTCGACCGTCCCCGTTGCGCGGGAGAAGACGAGTAGCCGCGACTCGTCTCGGCGTACCGAGGGACGCTGCGCGATGAGCTCCGGGGGAAGCTCGTAGTCAAGCTCAGACGTCCTCATGCCGACATCCGCATTGAAGGTTAGAGTCATGTCCGTGGACCGCGATGCCATCGAAAGAGCTCGGATGCGGCTCGCCCGAAGCGGCGAGGAACGCCCCGACGACGCTGCCCTGCGGGCGCTCCTCGAGCGCGCGCGGGCAGGGCTCGAAGCGCTCGCGCTGACGACCGCCGAGCTCGAGACGGGGATCCCCGAAAGGCTCGAGACCTCGCTTCAGAAAGGCCTGCGAGAAGAGGTGCTGCCCGTGGCGCGCCACCTCGCCGAGGTACGCGGCCTGTCGGGCCAGGCCATTCGCCGGCTCGAGCGCCTGCAGACGGACATCGCGTCCGAGCGCCAGGCGCGTGTCGAGGACCTCGCTCTCCTCGTCGACCTGATCACGTCGGGCTGGCGAGGCGTCGAGAAGCGCCTCGACCGGATGGAGCGCGTGCTCGACCGCGTCGAGCGCGCCCTGGACGAGCGCGCCGAGAGCGCCGCGTCCGTCTATCCCATCCAGCGCAAGAACCCGGGCGCCTAGCCCGCTCCTCGCCAGCGGGACTAGGCCGGTAGACGCAGCTCGAAGCGAGACCCCTTCCCGAGCTGCGACTCGAGCATGAGCTCGCCCCCGAGCGCCTGCGCGAGCTCGCGCGCAATCGGAAGCCCGAGGCCCGTCCCTTCCCCGGCCCGCGACCAGAACGGGCGGAAGATCCGCTCCCTCTCTTCCGGACCGATGCCCGGCCCCGAATCGGCCACCGAGATCGAGATCGTTCCGTTCGTCGCGCTCAGCCCGAGGTCGATGCGGCCTCCGTCAGGCGTCCACGCGAAGGCGTTGTCGAGGAGATTGGAGACGATCTGCAGCAGCCGGTCCCCGTCCGTGTCGAGGACCGGATCCGCCTCGAGCGAGCACTCGTACTCGATCCCGCGGCGCCGCGCCTCCTCGCCGAAGCTCTCGTACGCCTGCTCGAGCAACCGCCGCAGCTCGACTTCCCCCTCCTCGAGGGTGAACTGGTGTGCCTCCATGCGTGCGAGGTCGAGCACGTCGCCGACGAGACGCGTAAGCCGATCCGTCTCGGCGCCGATCACCCGAAGGGAGGCCTCCTGCGTCTCCTCGTCCTGCGCGATCCCGTCGCGCAGGGCCTCCACGTGGCCACGGATCGCGGTCAGAGGCGTCCGCAGCTCGTGGGAGACGACCATGAGGAAGTTGCGCTCGCGCCGCTGCGACTCGGCGAGCTTCCCGGTCATCTCGGCAAAGCGCTCCGTGAGGTGGCCGATCTCGTCCTTCGAGCGCGCCTGCGGAAGGTCCGCGTCGTAGCGCCCGGCGGCGACCTCGTCGGCCGCGCGTGAGAGAGCGAGCACCGGCTTGGTCAGGCGCCGCGAGAGGTACCAGACGAGGCCGCCCGCCACGCCGAGACCGACGAGCATTGCGATCGCCATGCGTCCGAGGAGGACGACCCAGCGCTCCTGCAGCTCCGCGCGCGGCTTCGCCACGACGAGCGCGCCGAAGGTGTCGCCCCCGAGCGTGATCGGGTAGGCGGCCGCAAAGTACGTGCGCTCGGTGCCCGGGGGCGTGAACTCGAAGGTCTGCACCTGGCCGGCGTCGAGCCGCGACCGGTCGAGAAGCGAGAGCGGGAGCTGACGGAGCCCGGACTTCTCGCCGGGAAAGATCTCGACGCCCGCGTAGTAGATGCGCGAGCCCGTCGCCTGCTCGAGGATCGGCGCCGCGAACCCGGGAGCCCGGCGCGCCTCGTCGACGCTCCTGATCGCCTGCTCCTGGTAGAGCTGCGCCAGCCCCCGCGCCTGGCGCCGAAGCTCGGTGAGGGTGCGGTCACGCGTGTAGTCCTGGAACAGCCGCACCGCGAGCACGGCGGCCACCGCGGACGCGACCAGCACTCCAATGAGAAAGACAGCCGGAATGCGGTAGCGCAGCGAGCGCACCGGACGCCTACGAGACTCGGGCGACCTTGGGCTCTACCGAGACCTTGTAGCCCACACCCCAAACGGTGACGATGGGCGAGGCGTCGCCGAGCTTTCGCCGCAGCTGCCTCACGTGCACGTCCACCGTGCGGGTGTCGCCCGCGAACGTGTACCCCCAGACCCGTTCGAGCAGCTGGTCGCGGGTGAGGACGAGCCCCCGGTGGTCGAGCAGCTCCCAGAGCAGGTCGAACTCCTTCGGCGCGAGCTGAACCTCCTCGCCCGCGACCGTGACCTCGCGCCGTCCCGCGTCGATCCGGAGCTCGCCGTGCTGGAGCGAGGCGCTCTGCAGCTCTCGCCGTTCCGGGTTCGCCCGGCGCAGCACCGACTTCACGCGGGCAACGAGCTCGCCCGGGTTGAAAGGCTTCGTGAGGTAGTCGTCCGCGCCGACCTCGAGCCCGATGATCTTGTCGATATCGTCGTCGCGCGCGGTGAGCATCAGGATCGGGACGTCGGAGCGCTGCCGGATCCGCCGGCAGACGTCGATCCCGTCGAGGTCGGGGAGCATGAGGTCGAGGATGACGAGCGACGGCGCCTCCGCGTCGGCCTGCTCGATCGCCCCGGCGCCTGTCTCCGCTTTGCGCACCGCGAAGCCCGCCTTCTCGAGATACATGCCCACGAAGGAAGCGATGCTCGGCTCATCCTCGACGACGAGGATGGAGTGGCCTTGAGCGCGAGTCACGTCAGCGTATCCTGTCAAACGCGCCGGGTGGTTCGCGGAGGGAGGTCAGCAGGTGCCGCTGCCGAGCGCGAATCTCTTGCGGGAATGCGGCCACGGCTGCTCGTTGCCGCCGAGACCCCGGCGGAAGGTGCCGGTCTCCCCCGTGTCGCGGCCGTCGAGGACGAGACAGCCGTGCACGAACCCGGAGCCGTAGATCCCCCGGCCGCGCAGCTTGAGCCGCCACCTGCCGGCCCCCACGGTATTGAACGTGATCTCCCGGCCCTTGCAGCGGGTCAGGTTGTCGTTCGTCGTCCCTCTCGACTCGCAGCCGTTCACGGTCACGTTCGGGGTGGCGACGATCTTCCCCCGCCTCACCCGCCCGAGAAAGGTCCCCTGGTTTCGGACCTTCGCGAAGCCGGCGCCCTCGGAGAGCTGGAGGTACACGCCTCCGGCGGTCTTCGCCACCGCGCCGTGCGCAGCCCCGGCCGTCGAGGCCGCGACCGCCACCGCCACGAGAAGCACCGAGAAACGCCGCATGTGCTCGAGACGAAATATGGCTCCCCGCGGTGAACCTTTCTTCATGAATTTGTAAGCAGAGTTCGCTTGTCGGGCAGGAGTCGCCGTCCAGCCGCCGTACTACGATCCGCCGCTTCCGAGGCAACTCCCATGGACGAGAACCTCCGCCACGACCGCACCGTTCGCCTTCTCGCAGCGCGACTCGACGCGCTTGCGATCGCCTCGATGCGCGTTCCGGGCGGAGTGCGCATGTACCGCCACCACATCCTGGCGGCGGTGGCCGCGACGCGGCACGCGATCGACCTCGATCTCATCTCCCCGTCCGAGGCGGATTCGATCTGGGCGGAAGTCGCGAACCGCCATCCCGATGCGGACTGGTGCCGCTCGGGCCCGCGGCTCGCAGCCTAGGCCATCTAGGCCACTCGTCGTACGGATCCGCGAAGCCCGGTCGCGTTCTCGTGGCGCAGCGCGTTCCCGCTTCGCTGCCACCCCTCGCGGGCCGCGTCGCGCTCGCAGAGCAGACAGACGATTCGTCCGCCCGGCCCCTCATGGCGGCGCACCTGCCAGTAGCGGAAGCTCTCGCCCGCGAGCAGGTTTCTCCGGCAGACCGCGCACATCGTCACCGGGCTTGGATCCTAGGCCCGGGGCCGGACGTCTACCCGTAGCGGAAGAAGCCCTCGCCGGTCTTGCGCCCGAGCGTGCCGCTCTCCTGCATCTCGACGAGGCGCTCGGGCGGTCGCAGCCGCTCTTCGCCGAGCGCCTCGTAGAGCGCATCGGACGCGTGCACGTGGACGTCCACGCCGATGAGGTCGATGAGCGCGCACGGCCCGATCGGCCAGTTCAGGCCCGCGGTCATGGCCGTATCCAGATCCTCGGGCGTGACCGCTGCCTCGTCGAGGACGCGCACGCAGTCGTTCAGGAGCGGGATGAGGATGCGGTTCACGACGAAGCCCGGCGTGTCCCGGCAGCGGATCGGGCGCTTTCCGATGCGCTCGGCGAATGCGAAGGCCGTCTCGACCGCTTCGTCCGAGGAGGCTTCCGCCTGCACGACCTCGACGAGCGGCAAGACCGGCGCGGGGTTGAAGAAATGCATGCCGACGACGCGCTCGGGCCGCTCGGTCGCCGCGGCGATCTCCCGCACGGGCAAAGCGGAGGTATTCGTCGCAAGTACCGCCGAAGGAAGGAGCCGGTCGAGCTCCGCGAAGAGCTCGCGCTTCGCGTCGAGCTCCTCGACGACGGCTTCGATCACGAGGTCGCAGCCCTCGAGATCCGCCAGCTCGGCGGTCGTCGTGAGCCGGCCGAGCGCCGCGTCGCGCTCCTCGGCGGTGAGCCGGCCCTTCTCGACGCCGCGGCCGAGGTAGTGGCCGATGCGCTCCCGCGCGCGCTCGCCGAGCTCCTCGGTCACCTCGCGCCCGAAGGTCTCGACACCCGACTGGACGCAGACCTGCGCGATGCCTGCGCCCATCGTCCCGAGCCCGACCACACCGACGCGCTGAATCTCGGTCGCCACGAGCGCCAGCGTAATGGTTGAATAGATCTCCTATGGCTGTGACGGTTCAGGAGCGGAAGCTCCTCCTCGACGGCGAGTGGATCGAGACCGGCGAGTGGCAGGACGTCGACTCCCCCTATTCGGGAGAGACCGTCGCGCGCGTGGCGCGGGCGGGGGTGGAGCACGCACGAAAGGCGCTCGATGCGGCGGAGCGTGCGATGAGCTCTCCCTTTCCCGCGCACGAGCGCGCCGCGATCCTCGACCGCGTCGCTGCGCTTCTCAAGGAGCGGCACGACGAGGTCGCACAGACGATCTCCGCCGAGGCCGGCAAGCCGTTGAAGGCCGCGCGCGTCGAGGCCGAGCGCGCGGTGTCCACGTACACGATGGCCGCAGTCGAGGCGCGCACCCTCGCAGGCGAGGTCGTCCCGATGGACGCCTCCGCCGCCGGGGTCGGCAAGGTTGCCTACACGATGCGCGTGCCGATCGGTGTCGTCGGCGCCATCACTCCCTTCAACTTCCCGCTCAACCTCGCCGCACACAAGATCGCGCCGGCGCTCGCGGCCGGCTGTGCCGTCGTGCTGAAGCCGGCCGGCCAGACCCCGCTCTCCGCGCTTCTCCTCGGCGAGCTCGAGACCGAGGCCGGCTTGCCGCCCGGCTGGCTCAACGTCCTCGTCGGGCCCTCCGCGGAGATCGGCGACGTCATCGTCGAGGACGAGCGCGTGAAGCTGATCACGTTCACCGGCTCCTCGGACGTCGGCTGGAAGATCCGCGAGCGCGCGGCGAAGAAGCGCGTGAACCTCGAGCTCGGCAACGCGACCCCGGTCGTCGTCGAGGCGGACGCGGACATCGAGGAGGCGGCGACGAAGCTTGCCGCGAACGCGTTCTCCTTCGCCGGCCAGAGCTGCATCTCCGTCCAGCGGATCTATGTCAAGCGCGACGCGTACGACGACTTCGTCTCGCGATTCGTCCCGAAGGTGCAGGCGCTCAAAATCGGCGACCCGGGCGAGGAGGACACCGACGTGGGCCCGGTCATCGACGAGGACGCGCGCGAGCGCATCGTCTCCTGGGTCGAGGAGGCGAAGTCCGCCGGCGCGACCGTGCTGACAGGCGGCGAGGTCGTCGACGGGCTCCTCCAGCCCACCGTTCTCGCAGACGTGACGCCGGACATGAAGGTCTCCTGCCAGGAGGTGTTCGGCCCGCTCTGCACCGTTTCGCCCTACGACTCCTCCGAAGAGGCGTTCGAGCTCGCCAACGGCACCGAATACGGACTCCAGGCCGGGATCTTCACGGCCAATCTGAAGACGGCGCTCGCGGCGGCGGCCGCCCTCGAGTTCGGCGGCGTGACCGTGAACGAGGCGCCGACCTTCCGCGCCGACCAGATGCCGTACGGAGGCGTCAAGGAGTCCGGCAACACGAAGGAAGGCCCGCACTACGCCGTGCGGGAGATGACCGAAGAGCGACTCGTCGTTCTGGCGCTCTAGCGGTCGAGCTCGTCGGTCGCGGGCGTTAGACTCGGCAGCCAGATGCCCTGGGTGCCAAGACTTCGCCGCGGCCCGCAGGGCGAGCCCGGCGTCGCAGAGCCTCCGCCCGCGCCCGAAGGCCCGGCCGGATCCACCCCGTTGCCGCCTCCCGGGCGGATGCGGCGCGAACGGCGCTGGCTCGCCGGCCGGCGGGAGACGGAGATCCGCGACGTCGGCGGCCTCACGGTCGAGATGGTGCGCCGCGACCGGTTCCGCCCGGAGCTCCTCGTCGAGCGCGCAGGCGACGTCCTCGCCATCGAGGAGCGGATGCTCGAGCTCGACGGTCTCATGCTGGCGGCGAGCGCAGTGCCGCGCGGGACGCGCGCGGTGCAACTCTGCGCCTGCGGCGCGCCCCTTCTTCCGGGAGCCCATTTCTGCTCGCACTGCGGGCGGCCCGCCACGGGGACGAAGGCACTCTCGACGTGCTCGCACTGCGCGGGGCCCCTCCCCGCCGACACGAACTTCTGCCCCGCCTGCGGCCATTCCGTCGCGGCGGACGAGTTCTCTTCCGAGACCGATGACCTCGACCAGACCCTGATCCGCCGCTGGTCGTCCGGCGAGGAAGACTAGCGTGGTCGAGCCGCCGCCTCCACCTCCGCCCCCCGAGGCGGCGCCCCCTCCCCCGGCTCCCGAGCCCGGCCGCTGCCCGAATTGCGGGGCGCCGCACGACGTCTACCAGGAGTACTGCCTGGAGTGTGGGCGCCGCCTCCCCGGCGCCTACGTCGGCGGACGCTACGCCGAGGTCTGGCGGCGCGACTCCCCGATCTGGCTCTGGGCGGCTCTCGCGGCGCTCCTGCTCGTCGCCCTCGTCTCCGGGGCGGTCGTCGCGCTGGCGGCTACCGACGACGGGAAGAGCGGCGAGCCCGGAGCGTCCATCCCCGCCCCCTCCACCACTCCCTCGACGACGGACACCGGCGGGGTCGTGACGACGACGCCGGGCACCATCACGATCACCACGCCCAGCACGAGCATCGGCACGACGACGTTCTCGACCACGACGTTCGGCACGACGACGTTCGGTACGACCACCACCACGGGGAGCAACGTCACCTGGCCGCCGTCGAAGGACGGCTTCACCGTCGTCTTGAAGTCGGTGCCGACGAGCAACGGTCGCTCCCAGTCCGAGGCTGCGGCCGACAAAGCGCGGACGAACGGGCTCTCCCAGGTCGGGGTCCTCAACTCCTCCGACTTCTCGAGCCTGAACCCGGGCTACTACGTCACGTTCACCGGGATTTACGACACCGAGTCCCAGGCGAACGCCGCCCTTCCCAACGCGCGGTCGAAAGGGTTCCCGACCGCGTACGTGCGCGAAGTCTCGAACTAGCGCACGACGTTTGTAACAGCGGAGACCGGGAAGTTTGTGACAGCCTCCGGCACCGCGTTAGGATGCCCGCCGGGCGCGAAATCGGCAGCACTTAATCTCCGGTTAACAGAAATTTGCAGGCTTTTTGAAGGGCGTCTAGGTAAGCTCGATCATCGAGGAAGAGGACGAATCCCGGCGCGTATGTATCAGTACTCGAGAGCCATTTACCGCAGCATCAAGGACCTGATCGACCCGTACGTCGGCGTCGAGAAGCAGCTCGAGTACCGCCGTGACGTCCTCGCCGCGTGCGAGGACTGCGTGGAGCGCCTCGCCAAGGATCCGCGCTACTTCGCGAACCCTGACAAGACGCTCTTCCAGGACATCCGCCGCTACTTCCCGATCACGCAGCAGGCGCAGGTCGCCTGGGCCGTGACCGAGGGGATCGGCGCCGCGGTCGAGTTCATCGAGGCGCAGATCGAGGCCGGCGCGTTCGACGGCGGCGTCGCCCGCTGCCGCGCGACGACGCGCAAGGGCAAGCCGTGCCAGCGCACGCCGCTTCCCGAGCGCGAATACTGCCCCTCGCACCAGCACCTCGAAGCCACTCCAGCGGCCGCCTGACCTAACCCAGCACGAGCTGCTGGTGCGCCTCGAGATTGGAGACGCTGACGCCGACGAGGCGCAGCGCACCCGGTCGGTCCGCGAGCGCGCGGTCGAGAAGCGCGCAGGCGAGGTCTCCGATCCGCTCCGCATCGGCGAAACCATGCGGAGCCGTCGTCGAGCGGCTGCGGATCGAGAAGTCCGGATAGCGCACCTTGGTCGTCACCGTGCGCGCCACCTGGCCTCCGCGCTCCAGGTGGCCCGCCACTGACTCGGCCATCCGACGCAGCTCGGCGTGGAGCTGCGCGCGGTCGGAGACGTCCCGCTCGAAGGTCTCCTCGTGGCCGATCGAGATCGACTCGCTCTCGAGCTCGAGCGGTCTCGGGTCGATCCCTCGCGCGCGATCGCGGAGGAGCCGCCCGACCTTGCCCGGAAGGAGCCGCGAGAGGTCGGAGTCGGACAGGCTCGCCAGGCCCCCGATCGTCTCGATCCCCGCTTTCCGAAGGCGCTCCTCGGCTCTCGGGCCGACCCCGGGCAGCAGCCGGACCGCGAACGGCGCGAGGAAGGAAGCTTCGCGGCCCGGGCGGACGATCGTGATCCCGCCTGGCTTGCGCCGGTCGCTCGCCACCTTGGCGACGACCTTGCAGGTTCCGACGCCGAGCGAGCAGGAGAGGCTCGTCGCGCCCTTCACTGCGGTCTGTACCGCCTCGGCGAGGGGTCGCACGGCGCGGAAGCTCTCGGCCACCTCGCCGAGATCGAGGTAGCCCTCGTCCATCCCCGTTCGCTCGACGGTGGGCACCACCTCTCGAACGACCGTCCAGACCGCGCGCGAGTACTGGGAGTAGAGACTGCGGCTCGGCGGGAGGAAGACGGCCTGCGGGCAGCGCCGCGCCGCCTCGGCGCAGCTCATCGCGGAATGGATCCCGAACCTTCGCGCGGCGTAGTTCGCGGTCGCCACGACGCCGCGCCCGCGGGGGTCCCCGCCCACCACGAGGGGCTTGTCGCGGAGCTCCGGATGCTCCAGTTCCTCGACCGCGGCGAAGAACGCATCGAGATCGAGATGCGCGACGATCTTCGGGGGACTTGTCACGACTGAAAGAATAGGTCCCTTGTCACACGACACCGACAAGCTCATCCGCCAGCTCTCGCTCGTCGCCTTCCTCATGGCCGAGCGGCGACCGCTCACCGCGCGCGACATCAAGTCGACCGTCGAGGGCTACTCGGAGATGTCGGACGAGGCCTTCGCCCGCCGCTTCTACTCCGATCGCTCGGAGCTGATCGCGCTCGGCGTCCCGCTCCACTCGCAGCGCGACGAGTTCACGGGCGAGGAGCTCTACACGCTTCGCTCCGAGAACTACTTCCTTCCGGAGCTCCGGCTCGAGGAGGACGAGCTCGCGGCGCTGCAGACCGCGCTCTACATGCTCGAGGGCCAGTTCGCCTACGCCGAGCCGCTTCGCCTCGCGCTCCAGAACCTCGCCCTCGGCCGGCCCGGCTTCGACGAGGAGCCGACCGAGGCAGCCGTGCGGATCGAGGTCCGGGATCCCGACTACTCGGCCGAGATGTCCGGACGCCTGACGAAGCTCGAGAATGCGATCTCGAAGCAGCGGACGGTCAAGTTCCCCTACTACACGATCGGCCGCGACGTCGAGTCCGAGCGCACCGTGAACCCGTACGCCCTCCTTCCGGACCGCGGCTCCTGGTACGTGATCGGCTACGACCACGACCGCGACGCGATGCGTACCTTCCGTGTGTCGCGGATCCGGGGCGACATCCGCTTCGCGACCCGGCGGGAGCGCGACTTCCGTCTGCCGGAGGAATTCGAGCCCGCCCACTACCGGGGCAAGCAGGACTGGCAGTTCGGCGACCCGGTCGGCGAGGCGAGCATCGAGCTCGACGGAGACACCGCATGGTGGGTCGAGCGCATGATCGACCGGGGAAGCGTGGAGGACGGCGTCTTCACGACCGAGTACGCGGACATCGGCCAGCTCGCGGGCTGGGTGCTCCGCCAGGAGGGCCGCGCCCGTCCGCTCCGGCCGCCCGAGCTCGTCGATCTCGTCCGCGCGGGAATCGACAAGGTGATCGAGACCCACGAGGGCGAACCGACGAAGCCGCCGCGCGCCGCGGCGTCGCGACAGGTGGTGGAGCCGCTCGAGCGGCCGGCCGGTCCCGTCGCGCCGGAGCGCTTCGGCGTCCTCCAGGCGCTGCTCGCATTCCTGCTCGCCAGCTGCGGCAACGCGACCTCCGCGCGGATCCCGGCGGATGAGATCGTCGAACGCTTCAAGATCCCGCCGGACCAGCTGGACGACCACCTCCAGCTCCTCAACCTCGTCAACTTCGGCGGCGGGTGCTACGCGGTCTACGCGGCCCTCGAGGACGACGAGGTCTACGTCGAGAAGGAGCTTTTCGGCGACACGTTCCGGCGCCCGCCGCGGCTGACGCCGCTCGAGGCGCGCGCGATCCGGCTCGCCCTCGAGTTCGTCGGTCCGATGATCGCCGCGGAAGCCCATACGCCGCTCGAGCGCGTGCGGCGCAAGCTCGAGGAGACCTTCGGCGAGTTCGACGTCGACGAGGGCCCCGAGCGCCAGGCCGTCACCGCAGAGGAGCAGCTCATCGCCACGCTCTCCCGGGCGAGCACCGAGCACCGGCTCGTCGAGATCGAGTACACCGCCGTCGGCGAGGAGACGAGCGTCCGCACGATCGAGCCACATGCCCTCGAGCGCGAGCTGCCCTGGTGGTACGTGCACAGCTGGGACCGGACGAAGGACGCGCAGCGCAGCTTCCGCATCGACCGCATGAAGCGCGCCGACCTTCTCGACGAGACCTTCGAGCCCCGCCCCGAGCTCGTCCCCAAAAAGCTCTCCGACGCGAGCACGGCCCGCGTCCTCTTCTCCCCAGCGCTCGGCCGCTGGCGGCTCGAGCGCGGCGCGCTGCCGCTCGCCAAGGGCTACGCCCTGGAGGACCTCCGCTTCGGGAGCATGGAGTACCTCGTCGGGGAGATCCTCTCCCACCGCGGCGAGGGAGAGGTGATCGAGCCGGCCGGAGTGCGGAGCGAGATCCTCACCCGCGCCAAGCGCCTGAAGAAGGAGCTCGGGCGCCGGCCGACGGCCAAAACGCCTTCCTAGGCGAGCTGCGGTAGTCAATCGCCGCGAACGGGACGGCGACGAGCCGAACTCAGCAGATCCAAAGCTCGATGTGGCGGCGGCGCTCGAGGTCGCGGGTCATCGCAGCCGCTCCAGCGCCCACCCGGCGTGCTCGCGGAGAAGGTCGTCGTTGCTCTCGCTCCAGCGCGCAACCGCCGGGACCAGCGTGGCCTCGCCCGAGTTCCCCGCGGCGATGAGTGCGTTTCGGCGCAGGTAGCGGGGATCGTTGCGCGGGAAGTAGAGCCTGTCGTACCGCGCCCTGAGGTCGTCGTCCGCCGCCTCGAGCCAGTCGACGAGGGAGACGACCGGCTCGGCACCCTCCGGAAGGGCCGCGTCCGCGCTGCGCTTCTCCGTGCCGCGGTTCCAGGGGCACACGTCCTGGCAGATGTCGCACCCGTAGACGTATGACCCCATCTCCGCGCGGTACTCGGACGGTACCGCGCCGGGAGCCTGGCTCCAGTACGACAGGCACTTGGTCGAGTCGAGGACGCCGGGATCGTCGAGCGCCCCGGTCGGGCAGGCGTCGATGCAGCGCGTGCACGAGCCGCAGTCGAGGTCGAGCGGGGCGCTGCGCTCGATCTCGGCTGTCGTCACGACCGTCCCGAGGACGACCCAGGATCCGTGGCGGCGGGTGATGAGTAGCGTGTTCTTCCCGTAGAACCCCACCCCTGCCCGCGAGGCGCCCTCGCGGTCGACGTGCTGGTTCTCGTCCACGAGCACGCGGTAGGCCCCGCCCAGGCGCTCGCCGAGCTGCTCGAGCTTCGCGCGGAGCTCGGCGTACCGGTCGCTCCACGTGTACCGGGGAAGGCGGCCCTCTCCGGGCTCCGGATCGGGGCCAGGCCCGTAGTAGGAGAGCGCCGCGGAGACGACCGAGCGGGCCCCGGGCAAGAGCGACTCGGGGTGGCAGCTCACCTCGGGCTGCGCCATCGTGAACCGCATCCGCGCGAAGAGGCCGCGGGCGCGACGCTCGCGGATGTGCCGCTCGGTCTCCTCGTAAGGCTCGGCAGGCGCCGCCCCCACGGCGTCGAGCCCGAGCTGCACGGCCAGGCGACTGAGCTCCGCCTGCTGCATACGAGCGGAAGGTACCACTGCGCGGCGGTTAGGATCCGCCCGTGAAAGCGGTACGCATCCACGAGGACGGCGGTCCGGAGGTCCTCCGCTACGAGGACGCAGACGATCCCGTCGCCGGCGCGGGCGAGATCCTGATTCGCCTCCGCGCGGCCTCGCTCAACCACCTGGACATCTGGACGCGCCAGGGCCTCCCCTCCGCTCCCAAGCCCCGGATCCTCGGGGCGGACGGGGCCGGCGTAGTCGAAGCGCTCGGCGAGGGAACCGAGGGCTTCGCGGCCGGCGACGAAGTCGTGATCAACCCCGGCCTCGACGACGGCGCGCACATCATCGGCGAGCACAGCGACGGTACCCACGCGGAGCTCATCGCCGTGCCGGCGGACTACGTCCATCCCCTGCCCGGCGGCCTCTCGTTCGAGGAGGCGGCCGCGTTCCCCCTCGTCTTCGAAACCGCCTACCGGATGCTCGTCACGCGCGCGAATCTACAGGAGGGCGAATGGGTCCTCGTCTGGGGAGCAGGCGGCGGCGTCGCCTCGGGGGCGCTCGTGCTCTCGAAAGCTCTCGGCGCTCGTGTGATCGCCACGTCCTCGAGCGACGAAAAACTCGAGCGGGCGCGCGAGTTCGGCGCCGACGCCGTCGTGAACCACGAGACCGGCGACGTGGCCTCGGCCGTGAAGGAGGCGACGGGCGGCCACGGCGCCGACGTCGTCGTCGAGCACGTGGGCGAGGCGACCTGGAAGACGTCGCTCCAGGCTGCGGCCACCGAAGGGCGGATCGTGGTCTGCGGGGCGACGAGCGGCCCGAACCCGCCGGCGCAGCTCCACCGGATCTGGTGGAAGCAGCTCTCGATCCTCGGCTCGACGATGGGGACGCGCGCGGACTTCGCCGGCGTCTACGACCTCGTCGCGCGCGGCGCGGCGAAACCGATCGTGGACCGCGTCTTTCCACTCAGCGAGGCGGCCGCCGCCCACGAGCACCTCGAGAGCGGCAAGCAGTTCGGCAAGGTCGTCCTGTCCATTTCGCGCTAGGGGCGCTGGGGCGCCTTCGGCGGCGCGGCGGCCGGGCTTCGCCCGGCGAAAGCCGCCGCCGCCCGGACGTCGACTAGCCGAAGCCGAGGATGAACTTGGCGTCGTCGGACATCTTCTCGGGCGTCCAGGGCGGGTCCCAGGTGAGCTCCGACTCGACGTCCTCGACGCCCGGCATGTCCGCGACCGTTTCGGTGATCTGCTGCTCGAGAAGCGGGCCGACCGGGCAGCCCATCGACGTGAGCGAGTACGTCACATGCACCTTCGGGCCGTCGACGGCGACGTCGTAGAGGAGCCCGAGCTCGACGATGTCCATGCCGAGCTCCGGGTCCTCGACGACCCGGAGCGCCTCGATCACTTCTTCCCGCGTAGGCATGGAGCCAGTGTAGCCGTGGTTACATACCATCCTGGGACGAGCACGGAAACGCACATGAGGACGGCGGTCGCAGCCGAGCGGCTCGCGGCGATCGAGCTCGACCGAGCCGTCGAGCAGCTTGCGCCGCCCAGCTTCGCGCAAGGCCTGAAGGCCGTGGCCCGCAAGTTGCCCCTGGCCGTCGGGGTCGAGACCGTCGCCATCCGGCTGCGCGATTCCGACCGGGAGGGGGATCTTCATCTCGTCGCGAGCGAGGGGATTCCGTCGCACGACCGGCGCAATCCGGCCTTCTATCTCCAGAGCATCGCCCAGGCGCGGGCCCTGTTCGCGCTCAAGAGCCGGCACAGCCTCGCTGCGGCGCTCGGCTTCTCATGGCTCGACGGCGAGTGGCTCAAGGCCGACGACGATCCGATCGGGACGATCACCGTCGGGTGCCGTACGGAGCGCCGGCCGACCCACGAGCAACGAGGGCGGCTCCGGTCGTGTGCCGACCGAATAGGCCCGATGTTGAAGGACGCCAACCGCCGCCGGGCGGCTCTCGAGGATGCAGCGCAGCGGGCCGCGCGTGAGAGCCTGACGGCGGCGATCGACGCGCCCGCCCGTGTCGCCAAGCTGCTGCGCCCCCGCGAGCTCACCATCCTGGCCCTTTACAGCGAGGGCTTGTCGGCGGCCGAGATCGCGGACATCTTCGTCATCTCGCCGCACACCGTCCGCACGCACGTGAAGAACGCCTACCGCCGCCTCGGCATCCACTCACGCGAGGAGGCCGCGCGCCTCATCCACACCGAACGGGTTTTGGAACTGGTCTAGCGGCTAGCCGAGCAGGCGGACTTCCTCGCGCCGGTCGCGGGCGAAGAAGTGGATCCCGTCCACGAACCGCACCCAGTTGTGGCGGGTGCACATGACGATCGAGTGCGTTCGCGCGCTATCCGCAAGGAAGCGGACGCCGCGCAGGAGGTCGCCGTTCGTCACCCCGGTCGCCGCGACGATGACCTCTCCCGGGGCGAGCTCGCCGCCCTCGAAGACCTTGTTCACGTCCTCGATGCCGTGCTCGCGTGCCGCCTCGATCTCGCCTCGCGTAGTCGGCCAAAGCTGCGCCTGGAGCTCCCCGCCGAGACAGCGGAGGGCGGCCGCGGAGAGAAGCGCCTGCCGGGAGCCTCCGATCCCGATCGCCAGGTGGTCGTTCGTGCCTCGGATCGCAGCGGTGATGGATGCGGTCACGTCCCCGTCCTGGATGAGCTTGATGCGGGCCCCGGCTGCTCGGATCTCCTCGATCAGATCGTGGTGCCTCGGGCGGTCGAGGACGATCGCCGTGATGTCGTTCGTGTTGCGGCCGAAAGCCTCCGCGATGGCACGCACGTTGTCGCCCACCGGCAGCCGCAGGTCGATCTTCTCCCGCGCCACCGGGCCGACCGCCATCTTGCGCATGTACATCTGCGGGAGGCTCGGGAAGCTCCCCGCGTCGCCGACGGCGATCATCGCCATCGCCCCGTAGTCGCCGCGCGCGACCACGCTCCGGCCCTCGAGCGGATCCACGGCGAGGTCGACCTCCATGCCGCCGCGGCCCACGCGCGTGCCGATCGAGAGCGCGTCGTCCTCATCCTCGCTCCCGACGACGATGCGGCCGTCGATGGCGAGCTCGTCCAGGCCGTCGCGCATCGCCGTGGACGCGGCCCTCTCCGCACCCTCGACGTCGCCGCGCCCGAGCCAGCGCCCGCTCGCAAGCGCAGCCGCCTCGGTCACGGCGGCGAACGCCTCGCAACCGCAGCGTGTCGCGATCGCGTTCACGCCGGCGCGAGCTCGCGCTCGATCTGGTCGAGCACGAGGTCGATCACGCGGTCAACGGTCTCTTCCACCCGGGAGTTCTCGATCACCGGCACGCCGGCCTTTGCCGCCTCCTTCACGAGGTAGTCCTGGATCCGCCGGATGTCTGGCAGGGCGCGCAGGTACTTCTCGAAGGGACGCACGCCCTCGGATGCCGAGTCTCGTGTCCAGAAGTGGCTTTCGTGGTCGGCCTCGTCCTCGATCGCGAGCAGGACCTGGCAAACGAGCGCGCCGTCAGGCGGACGCACCATCCCCGGAACGATGTGGACGCCTTCGAGGGCGAGCGAGTAGCCCTCCTCGAGCGCGCGCGCCAGCACCGCGTGGACGCCGACGAGGACGTTACGCGTCTGGTCGTGGAACCCCGTGAGGTTCGGGTCGCGCTTGTCGCCCTCCACCCGTGACATCGCCTTGCCGGCCTCGAAGCTCGAGTAGTGGATGGACGGCATGAACTCTTCGGAGAAGAACGCCCGCATCGTCTGGCGCACGACGTCGGTGGACGTGACGCGCGTGATGCCGAGGCGATGGGCGACCTCGGTCGCCACCGTCGACTTCCCGGTGCCGGTCGCCCCGCCCACGAGCACGAGCAGCGGGAGCTCGAGCCGCCTGAGCGCCTCCAGGCGCGGATGCACCTCTACCGGGAAAAGTGTCGACTCGGGCGGGCGCCGGTCGTTCACGCGCGCGCTCCTGCAAGCGACTCGGCGAGCTCGAGCACACGCTCGTCGAGGCTCTCGCCGTCCACGGTACGCACCTCGTTGTCACAGAGTACGACCGGCACTTCGCGCTCGGCGGCGGTCTCGGCGACGACGTCGATCGCAGCCGCCTTGAGCTCGACGAGGTAGAGCTCGGCCGAGCGCGCCTCGAGGGAGGCGAGGTCGGCCCGAAGCTCCGCGCGGCGCGAGAGGTTCCCCGAGATATGGACGATCTCGGCGCCGCACTCGCGGCGGAGGTGCTCGCGGAGGCGCGCGTGCGCCGCGTTCGGCGCGGTCGAGAAGTACGCGACCCTGCGCCCGCTCACGTCGCTGACCGGGCGCGGCCTGAAGATCGTCTGCAGCATGGGCACGTCGCTCACCTCGGCGATCGCACGACGCACCTTCTGCACCTGGTCCTCGTCGGCCAGCGGCTCCTCGCAACCCGTGAGGACGACGAGGTCGCTGAGGAGGACCCGGTAGGCACCGAGGTAGCCGATGACCGTAGCCGGGTCCTGAGCGGCGCCGACGACGAGGATGCGCTTGCCGACTTCGACGGGCGGGATCGCCGCGCCGCTCCCTTCGAAGATCACGAGGTCCGGCGAGAGCGACGCGGCCAGCTCGGCCGCTGCGCTCACATTGGAGTAGAAAGGCGCGCCCGCGAGCCCTCCTCCCGCGCGTCGGCTGCCGACCGTGACGACGCTCGCGAATGCCGCTCCCTCGAGGTAGTCCGAGGCGGCGTGGCCGCCCGCACGCGAGAGCTCGAGGAGCTCTTCGATCTCGGGCTCCCGGTCGACGACGATGGGCTCCTGTGGCCCGCCCCGGCCCATCGCGACCACGACGACGAAGAGGTCGCGCGAGAGCAGGCGGGCGATGTGGCCCGCAACCGCCGTCTTCCCGACCCGCTTGCCCGTCCCGATCACGGCGATTGCGGGGCGCGAGAACGGATCGAACCGGACCGGGTCGAAGCGGAAGTCCGCGCCCGCGTACGGGATCCCGCGGGCCAGCACCCGGCTCGCAATGCGAAAGCGGCGCGGTGGGTCGGCGATGGGCTCGTCGGAGAGGTCGAGCACGATCTCCGGCGCGGCCGCCTCGAACGCCTCCTCGAGGGTCTCGAAGACCGGGACGCCGTAGTCCTCTCCCCCACGCAGCTTCTCCGTGCCTCCGAGGAAGACGGCGCCGACCACGTCGTGCTCCAGGCCCGCGAACGCGACCCGGACGACGTCCGGATAGTGCTCGCCATCGATCAGGGCGAGTGCCTTCACGGCTTGCTCGTCACCTCACCCTCGATTCGGCTCGTGTACTTCTCGAACTCGAGCGTGTCCGCCGAGAACTGGATGATGCGCTCCTGGTCGTGGTACGGATACTTCCGCCAGACGTCCACGTGCCTGCCTTCGATCTCGATCAGGTTGTAGCAGGGTCGAGTGTTTCCCCTCAGGCGCAATGTCGACACCGTGCCGGCGTTGACGACGAAGATGTTCTCCAGGCGCCAGGCATACGGAACGTGCTTGTGGCCGGAGAGCACGAGGTTGACCCGCGCGCGCTGCAGCGCCTCCAGGGTGTCGCCCGCGTCGTAGACGATGTTGCGCTCCCTCCCCGTCCCCGGCACGGGCAGCAGGTGGTGGTGGAGGACGAAGATGCGAAAGTCCGCGTCCACGGAGAACTGTTCCTGGATCCAGGGATAGCGGCTGCGCCCGATGTGGCCGTGGTCGAGGTCCGGCTCGGTGGAGTCGACGGCGACGATGGAGACGCCGTTCACGTGCACGACCGGGTTGCGATCGCCGAAGAGCTCCTCGAAATGGATGTACCCGACGTTGCGGGAGTCGTGGTTTCCGGGGACGACCACGAGCTGCCGGCAGTCGAGCCGGTCGAGGTAGGTCTTCGCCTCGGCGTACTCCGGCTTGAAGCCGTACGCGGTCAGATCACCCGAGCAGACGACGATCTCCGGCTCGAGCTCGTTGATCTCCATGATCGCCCGCTCCATGAGATCGGGCATGAAATACGGCGAGCCGCAATGGAGGTCCGAGATGTGCGCGATCCGGAACACGAGCTCCCTTTGTCTTCTTCCGGCCTACCCGGATGAGTTCAAAGTTTAGTGCGGGGTCGTCCGCAGTGACTGCTACCCTCACTTGTAGATGGCCCAGAAAACGCCTGATTTCCAGGCAAAATCGAGAGCGGGGCCCCCGCGTTTCGCCAACGATGCAGAGGTCGAGTGCGCGCGGATCCTCGACTTCCACGGCATTGCCTGGGAATACGAGCCGCACTCGTTCGTCCTCGAGCAGGACGAGAACGGGCGTGTGCTCGAGGCCTTCACGCCGGACTTCTACCTCCCGGAACAGGACATGTATCTCGAGGTGACGGTGATGAAGCAATCCCTCGTCACTCGCAAACACCGGAAGATGCGCAAGCTCCGCGAGCGGCACCCAGACATCAAGATCAAGCTTTTCACCCGGCGCGACTTCGAGCGCCTCTCGCACAAATACAGACTGAACCTCGCCTCATAGAGCCGGCGGACCCTCGGATCGGAGAGGTGTACCTCTCCCGCGACCAGCTACGCTCCCGCGTCGGCGAGCTGGGAGCGCAGATCACCTCCGACTACGAGGGCCGCGAGCCCGCGCTGGTCACGATTCTCAAGGGCGCGTTCGTCTTCCTCGCAGACCTCTCGCGGGCGCTCACGATCCCGCACGCCCTCGACTTCGTCGTCCTCGCCGGCTACGACGGGGCTCTCGGCGGGCGCAGCAAGATACGGCTCATCAAGGACCTCGACCTGGTCATCGCAGGACGGGACGTAATCCTCGTCGAGAACGTGGTCGACACCGGCCTGACGCTGAACTACCTCGTGAAGACCCTCGAGCTGCGGGAACCGGCCAGCGTGGCGGCATGCGCACTTCTCGACCGGCCCTACCGTCGCCTCGTCGACGACCTCCCGCTCCGCTACACAGGCTTCACGGTGCCCGACGAGTTCTTCGCCGGCTACGGCTTCGACCTCGACGACCGCTGGCGCGGGCTGCCCGACCTCCGCGTCGTGAACCGCACGTGACGGTTTGAGCCGGCGCTCCGCCCGTTTACAGATATCCGAGGGGATCGACGGGGCTGCCGTTGACGCGCACCTCGAAGTGGAGATGGCAGCCGGTCGAGTTGCCGGTTGAGCCGACGAGGCCGACCGTCTGGCCCTGCGACACGGAGCCGCCGCTCACGTAGATCGCGGACTGGTGTCCGTACGCGGTGGCGAGGCCGTTGCCGTGGTCGATGACCACGAAGTTGCCGTAGCCGTCCATCCAGCCGGAATAGATGACGGTTCCCGCCGCGGCGGCGTGGATGGGTGTGCCGCAGGGGGCGCCGATGTCGATGCCCTCGTGCATCCGGCCCCAGCGCCAGCCGAAGCCGCTCGTGATCGGCCCGTTGACCGGCCAGACGAGGCCGCTCGACGAGGTGCCGCTCCCGCTCGTGCCGCTCGCGTCCTGGTGCGCCCGGATCTGGGCCGCGATCGCGGCGCTCGCCGCCTGCATCTTCGAGAGATCCTCTTCGTCCTTCTCCCGCCGGGAGCGAACGCTCACGAGGAGGCTGCGCTGGTTCGCCCGCGCGGCCGCGAGGGCGTTCTGACGAACGATGAGCGCGTCGCGGGCGGCGCGCTGCTTCTCGGTCTCCCGCGCGAGGACGGCGGTCGCCTCGGCCACGTCGCGCTTCGTCGACGCAGTCATGATGCGGGCGAGCCGCATCTGGTTCGAGAGGGTCTTCAGGTGGTCGGCGAGCTGCTTGTCCGCATCGCCGATCGTCCGGAAGTAGTCGATCTGCTCGATGAGATCCGAAAGACTGTTGGACTGGAGAAGAACGTCGAGCTCGTCCGTGTCGGCGGTCTCGTAGAGCTGGACCAGCCGCGCCTCCAGCCGCTGAAGTGCGATCTGGTGGTTGCGCCGCAACAGGTTGTAGCGCTCCGTCTGCTCCCTGTACTTCTCCTGCAGGCGCTCGAGGCGCGCACGATGGATGTCGAGATTCGCCTGGAGCGCGGCCACCTTCGCGGTCAGCGAGCCGATGTCTCCCTGGAGAGACGAGATCTGCGACGAGGCACTCGAGATCTCGGTCGTGAGGACACCCTCCTTGTGCTTCGCCTGCGAGATCTCGCTCTGGAGCCCTGCGATCTTCGAGTCGAGGCTCTGCTGCTGCTCCCACACCGACTGACCGAGCGCCGAGGGAACGCCGAACGCCACGCCGAGGGCGATGACGAGGGCGAGCAGGGGGAGGCGACGAAGATCGCGCACGGAAGTCAGTTTCGCCGGACACGCGGACGTCCCTGCGCGCGCGTGCTGCGAATGGGCTGGCCGAAGTTCCGTGTTTTACAGGACAAACGTGGTCCGCGCCAGGTGCGAACCGTTCAGGAGCGTTTCGCCTTGTCCGGGGTCTTGCGGCTTCGCTTCGCCTTCGCCTGCGGCGTCGGGGCCGGCTCCGGCTCGGGAGCGGGCTGGTCCGGAGAAGGCTCCGGGACCTTCGCGGGTTGCGGCGGCTCCCCCTCGTCGGGCGGAGGCCAGGGCTCGGGGATCCGCGCGGGCTCGGGCGGCGCTTCCAGCTTCTCGGTCGGCCTGACACCGGCCTGCGCGCGCTGGACACGCTCATCGGTTCTGTCGATCAGGGCTTGGATCTCGGCCTCCTTGGCGGCGATCCTGTCGACGACCTCCTGCACGGCCGCCCTCGAGGATTCGATGCCCGTTTCGTCCTCATAGAACACCGAGTGCCCGAGCTTCTGGAGCGCCCGGGTCCGCTCGCCCTCGAGCTCGGCCCGCTCCCGCCGCGCGCGGAAGAGGTCGATCTGGCCGCGGCTGCGCGCGGCGATCGAGTCTCTGCTCGCCGAGACGCGGGCTCCGAGCCCGCCGAGTGCGTACTTGGCCGCCCGCCGCTCCTCCGCCCGCGTGCCGAGGAAGACAACCGCGGCGGCGAGGAGCGCGACGATCCCCCACGCCCAGACCCCGGCGGCGAAGAGGAAGACGGCGCCGATGAAGAGTGCCGCCGTGATGATCAGGAACGGGTCGGGAGGCCAGAGGCGCGCCGACGGGGGTCGCACCAGGGTCTCGCCGTTGGAGACGAGGGCCCGTCCGCATTCCGGGCAGAACCGGCTGCCGTCCGGGGCCGAGTGCCCACAGTGAGGACACTCAGGCATGGGCGTCCACCTTCTCGACGGGCGCCGGTAGCAAGGGCGCCGATGGCTCGAGCGCTCTCATCGCCTCCGCGGCCTCCCTGCGCAGCGGCCCGACAGAGGCCTCGTAGTCGGCGTCGGCGATCTTCCCCGTGCGGTGGTCGAACTCGAGCTCCTTCAGGGCGCCGAGGGCCCGGTCGCGCCGCTCGAGGAGCTCCAGCCGCTCCTGCTCTCGGGGAGCCAGGCCGGCGAGCCGATCGTCGTCGGCCTCCGGCTCCGCCAGGAACGGGCGAGCGACGAACGCGACCGCGGCGACGGCGAAGATGGCTGCGAGCGCGACTGCGAGGACGTCCATCTCAGACGCGCGCGAGCGCTCCCTCCTCCGCGAACCGCCGCGCGAGCCGCCGCTGCTCGCGCGCGTCCGGCCAGAGCGTGATGAGGGAGCCCGCGACGAAGAGAAGGCCCGCGAGCCAGATGAGGTTGACGAGCGGATTGACGAGCACCTTGACGAAGACCGAGCCATCGGGATTGAACTGGTCGGCGATGACAAAGAGGTCTTCTGCCCGCAGCCAGTCCGACCGAATCGCGACCTCGTTCGACGTCTGCTGCTCGGCGAAGTAGCGGTTCTTGCCGGCGAGCACGGTTCCGAGATCCGCCCCGCCGCGCGAGACGGCCAGGCGCGCGCGAAGCTCCTGCGCGTTGGCGGCGCGCCGCTGCACGCTGCCCAGGTAGGTCAGCGTGTAGTCGCCGACCTCGACCGACTGGCCTTGCACGAGCTTTCCCTCCCGGGTCGTGCCGAAGCCGCCGATCCCGACCGCGCCGACGAGCAAGAGCACGATCGCCGCGTGCACGACGTAGCCGCCGTAGCGTCTGCGGTTCCGCCCGACGAGGCTGGTGAAGGCGGCGAGCCAGGAGCCTGCGCCGAGCGCATGGCGCGCCCGCGTCCCGCGGACGAACTCGAGCACGATCGCCGCGAGGACGAAGGCCGCGAACGTGTACCCGACGAGCCCGGCCGGGTTCGATCCCGCTCCCGCCAGGAGCAGCAGGATCCCGACGGCGACCGCGGTGCCGGCCGGCCAGAGGAGCGAGCGGCCAACGGCGCGAAGCGAGGCGCGCCGCCAGGCCACGAGCGGGCCGATGCCCATGAGGAGGACGAGCGGCAGCCCGAACGCGATGGCGAAGAAGTCGTAGTAGGGCGCGCCCACGGTCACCGCAACGCCGCGCACCGCCTCGGAGACGAGCGGGTAGATCACCCCCCAGAGGACGGTCAGCGCGAAGGCGACGAGGAACAGGTTGTTGTAGAGGAAGGCCGCCTCGCGGGAGACGAGCGACTCGAGCCGCGTCCGCGACCGAAGGAGCGGGAGCCGGTAGATGATGAGGGCCGTCGAAGCCCCTGCGACGACGGCGATGAAGCCGAGGAACCAGGCTCCGATCGAGGACTGCGTGAAACTGTGGATCGAGTTGATCACGCCGCTCCGCGTCAGAAAGGTGCCGAAGAGGGACAGGCAGAACGCGCCCGCGATGAGCACGTTGTTCCAGACGCGCAGCATGTTCTTCTTCTCCTGCACCATCACCGAGTGGAGATAGGCGGTGGCGACGAGCCACGGCATGAGAGCAGCGTTTTCGACCGGGTCCCACGCGTACCAGCCGCCCCAGCCCACCTCCTCGTAGGCCCACTTCGCGCCGAGGAGGATGGCGAAGCCGAGGAAGGTCCACGAGGCGAGCGTCCAGCGCCGCGTGGCGATGATCCAGCGCTCGTCCGTCCGGCCGGAGGCAAGCGCGCCCATCGCGAAGGCGAACGGGATCGTCAGGCCGACGTAGCCGAGGTAGAGAAGCGGCGGGTGGGCGAGCATGTAGGGGTTCTGGAGGCTCGGGTTCATGCCCGCCCCGTCCGCGGGCGCAACTTGCGTTTCGAACGGAGAGGCGACAAAGACGAGGAGCAGCGCGAAGAAGCTCGCGATCGCGGCGAGAACCGGCACCGTCCACGGGAGCACCGTGCGGACGAGGCGCCGGTTCAAGGCGACCGCGGCCGACCCGATGCCCGTGAGCACGAGGAGCCAGAGGAGGAGCGACCCCGCCTGCCCGCTCCAGAAGGACGCGAGGGTGTAGCCGAGCGGGAGCTCCCGGCTCGTGTGCGAGGCGACGTAGGAGAACGTGAAGTCGTGGCGCGCGAGCGCCGCGAGCAGGACCAGCGCAGCGAGCAGGACGCTTGCGAAGGACGCGAAGAGCGCGTTCGTCGCCGACTCCAGGAGGCGCCTGCGTCCGCGGTGTGCAGCGTAGCCGCCCGCAACGGCCGCGTAGAGGACGAGGCCGAACGCGACAACGAGCGCGGCACTCCCCAGGCCGGGCATCAGGATTGCTTGTTCGTGTACTTGGACGGGCACTTCGTCACGAGCTTGTCCGCGACGAAGACACCGTTCTGGAGCGATCCCTCGACGGAGACGTCACGTCCCGTCTTGAAGAGGTCGGGTACCGAGCCCCGGTAGACCACGGGCAGCGTGGCGGTGCCCTGGACGTCCCGGATCGTGAAGCGAAGCCCTTCGGGCCCGCGTGCCGTCCCGCTCGGCTGACCGACGACCTTGCCCGCGACGCTCACGCGCCCGTCGCGGCCTGCGACCTGGCTCGGCTTGAGCGACGGCGTCCCGCCCGCGAGCGCCGTGTAGACGAGAAAGATCGCGAGCGCAGCCGCGACTGAGAGCGCGATGACGAGCCGTGCGGGACTTCGGCGCCGAGCCACGATCCCGAGTTTAGCTGGGCTTTTCGCGCCTCTGCTAGAGCTGCTCGTGTGCCGGAGCGTGACGTCGATCCGGGATGCGGTAACCGTGATCCCGGCAGAGCGAGCCCGGCGCGTCCTCGGTGAGGGCGTCGCAGTACCCCTTGCCGTAGGCGGCACGGAGGAATGCGGCGACGACCTCGAGGTTCCACTCGCCCACGCCACATGCCTCGCTCCAGAGGTCGGAGAGGCGCAGGTCGATGTCCAGTTCGAGCAGCTCGATGCGCGTCGGTCGCTTACCCATGTCGAAGACCGTACTCTTGCCGTCGGACGACATGAAAACCCGCTTCGGCCCAGCACGCGTGCCCAGCCGGGAGAGCCCGGAGGCGGCGATCGAGCTCCTCCTCGAGCGCGGCTACTCGGCCTGCGAGATCGACTTCGAGGGCGGCTTCTGGATGAAGCCCGAGTGGGAATGGGCCGCGCGCTTCGGCGAGCTCGCGAAGAAGAACAAGATCGTCCTCTCCATCCATGCCCCGATCGCCGCGATCCTCGGTCACCTGCCCGGAGACGAGGGGAAACGCAAGCGAGCGTTCGGGATGATCGACCACTCGGCCGGGGTCGCGACCGCGGTCGGGGCCGAGCTCCTCGTCGTGCACCCGGGCTATCTCCTCGGGCGCGAGCGGGAGGGAGCGCTCGAATCCGTCGCGGACGACCTTGCCGCCCTGCGCGAGCGGCTGGAGCCGAAGGGCCGCACCGTCGCGTTCGGCGTCGAGATCATGGGCCGCGTGCGCGAGCTCGGGACTCCGGAGGACGTGTTCTGGCTCGCCGCCCGCTTCGACTGGGTGCGGCCCGTGCTCGACTTCGCCCACCTACACGCGGTCACCGACGGAGGGTTCACGAACGCGGACGCATTTGCAGGGGTGCTCGAGGCCGCGGACGGGGTCATGGAGCGAGGAGCCCCGTTCCACGTCCACTTCTCCGACATCGCGTATGCGAACCGGAACGAGACGAAGCACCTACCCTACGGCGAGGGCACGCTCCGGGCCGAGCCGTTGCGCACGGCGCTTCGGCGCTTCAAGCGTCCCGCGACCATCATCTCCGAGTCGCCGAACGAGGAGTCACACCAGGCGGTCAAGGCGATCCTCGCGCCCGTGAGGACCCGAGCGTAACGTTGCGCGCGAAGTTCCGACTGTGATTAGCTCGCCGCGCGGGAGGCGAAGGGGAGACACGTGGCACAGCCTTCAAGGGCCGAGAGAGACCTCGCCGGCGCTCTTGCCGGCATCGTTCGCGGGGAGGTCGTGGACCGCGAGCACCCGGCATACGACGAGGCGCGGCGCGTCGACAACGGGAGCGTCGACAAGTATCCGACGTTGATCGTCCAGTGTGCCGACGCAGGAGACGTCATCGCAGCACTTCGGGTGGGGCGCGAAGCGGGCCTCGACATCGCCGTCCGCGGCGGCGGCCACAGCGCACCGGGCTTCGGGACGGTCGACGAGGGCCTCGTGATCGACCTGTCGCCGATCCGGAACGTGCGAGTCGATCCCGCGGCACGTCTCGCCCAGGCTGGCGCAGGAGCGACCCTCGGCGACCTCGATCACGCGACGCACGCCTTCGGCCTCGCCACCCCCACGGGCATCCTGTCGACAACCGGGGTGGGAGGCCTGACGCTCGGCGGCGGCCAGGGGTACCTGACGCGAAAGCACGGGCTCACGATCGACAACCTCGTCGAGGCCGACGTCGTGCTCGCCGACGGCAGCTTCGTCACGGCGAGCGAAAGCGAGAACGAGGACCTCTTCTGGGCGCTCCGCGGCGGGAGCGGGAACTTCGGGATCGTCACGCGCTTCACGTACCGGCTGCATCCGCTCTCGAGCGTGGTCGCGGGCCCGATGCTGTGGCCGCTTGCGCGCGCGGAGGAGGTGATGCGCTTCTACCGAGACTTCATCCCGCAGGCACCCGAGGACCTTTCCGGCATCTTCGCCTTCGTCACCGTTCCGCCGGGACCGCTCTTCCCGGAGGAGCTCCACCTGCAGAAGATGGGGGGCGTCATCTGGTGCTGGGCAGGCCCGGCGGCCGAGGCAGACGACGTCCTCGCTCCGGCCCGAGCGCTCTCACCGGCACTCGATGGCGTGGCCGAAGTCCCTTATCCGGCGCTGCAAACGGCCTTCGACGGCCTGTACCCGTCCGGGCTGCAGAACTACTGGAGGGCACACGTCTTCGACGAGCTTTCCGACGAGGCCGTCGAGCGGCACGTCGACGGAGCGACGAGGCTGCCCACTCCCCTGTCCGGCGTTCTCGTCTATCCGATCGACGGTGCCGCTGCGCGCGTTGCTCCTGAGCGAACCGCCTGGGGCCACAGAAACGCGCGCTGGTCGGAGGTGATCTTCGGCACCGACCCCGACCCGGCCAACTTCGACCGGTTGAGGTCATGGACGATCGAGTTCTGGGAGTCTCTCGAGCCGTATGCGATGGAGGGTGCGTACATCAACTTCATCGGAGACCAGGGGCGCGAGCGCATCCGCCCCAGTTACGGCGAAAGCTACGACCGCCTCGCGGACGTGAAGGCGACGTACGACCCGGACAATGTCTTCCACGTGAACCAGAACATCGAGCCGGCACGCTGATGTTCGCTTCCTGACCGCGCGAGCGGGGTTAGGATCCCGCGATGGCTAGCGAGGAAGGAAACGGCACAGGCCGGCCGGAGGGGGAGGCCGAATCAGGCGTCGGATTTCGCGACCGCATGACGATGTTCCAGTCGTCCTTCAGCCGCTTCGTCGCCACCGGGGGGATCATCGGGATCGGCACCGGCCTCGCCGCGATCCTCGGCTCTCAGGACGTGGAGGCCTGGATCATCGGCATCGTCGTCTCGGGGCTGAGCGTGATCCTCGCGGCGATCGTCTGGTCAGCGCGGGGCTAGCCGGCGAGCCTGAAGGGGTCCTGGCGGTCGGTCACGGCGACCGTCCGCTCCTCCCCACCGTTCCGCCACGAGTCGCCGAGCTTCTCGTCCAGCTTGGCCTCGAGCCCGCCTGTCGCGGCCAGCTCCTGGACGATGTCGGCGCCGCCAACGAGCTCGCCGCCGACGAAGACCTGGGGGATCGTCGGCCAGCTGGAAACCGCGGAGAGCTCCTGCCGGATCGCCGGGTCGGGAAGCACGTCGACGGCCGTGAAAGAGGTGCCGACCGAGCGAAGCGCGTCGAGCGCGCGCTCGGAGTTCCCGCACATGCACTGCTCGTGCGTTCCCTTGATGAAGGCGACCACCGGCTCGGCGTCGATGGTCTCTTGGATCCTGTCGCTCAGGTCGCTCATGCGTCTCCTCGTGTCGTGATGCGAAGCTCATGGATGGTCCCGTCCGTGAGCGGCTCGGCGAGCGCGTCGTAGACGAGCCGGTGCTGGTCGACGAGCGAGAGCCCCGAGAAGCGCGGGCTGACCACCGTCACGTGAAAGTGGTCGCCGCCGCCGGTGCGGTCGACGACCTGCACGCCCTTGGCGTCCGGGAACGCGCCTTCGAGCAATGTCTGAAGCCGCTCGCTCACGGCTCGAAGATACCGGAAGCAGCCGGGACCGCTAGTGGACGTGCAGATCGATCCCGATGAGGATCAGCGGCCAGAGGACGACGGCCAGGACCGCGGAGAGAAACCGCTTCAGCGTGTCGATGTTCTCGAAGTAGTCGTGAGTGGCCGCGACGACCGCGCCCACGACGAGATAGATGACGCCGACCGCAGAGATACGCATGGCGCCATCGTTCCCGGCGACTGGAATCGAGAAACGGCCTACGGACGGACGAGAGCGTGATGTCGCGTCGTGGCGCCGGCCGGCGAGGTGTCGTTCCTCGAGCGCGATCTGGGTGAGGCGGTCGTTGAGCGCGTCGAAGGTCTTCATGTCGCCCTGCTCGAGCGCCGCCCCATCGAGTCGAGGTAGCGCTCCTCCTTGGCGAAGAGCGTCCGGATGCGCGGACGTCGTCCTGGTAGCCGGCAGGCACCTCGATGGCGAGGAAACGGTCGTTGAGCTCGGCGTTCACCTTCTTATCGGGTGAAGGCTGGAGCGCGCCTGGGGAGTCGAGGTGGGGGAAGGGGAGGGAGGGATCGAGAGGCTTCTGGGCGTGCGTGAGGCGCGGGGCCTTCGCCGGCGCGGACTGCTTGGAGGAAGCCTTGTTCTTCGGCTTCTCCTTGCCCAGCTTCACGGCAGGGGGCGGCGTCGGCGCAGGTGGAAGCGGGTCCCAGGCGCCGATCGCATTCCCGCCGTACATGATCGCGCCCGCGAAGAGCGCGACCAGGGCGGCGACATAAACGAGGATCCTCAACATCTCGCGTGCCTCTAGTGAGCTTCGGCGCGAGGGCTGGCCCTGGCCTCCCCCGAACGAGGGTAGCTGGGCTAAGAACGCATCAAGATAGGAGTTACGAGCGTATTGATCGCGCTAAACGCCTCGCGAGAGCCTTCTCGCTGGGTTAGGTAACGAGGCATGCGCGACGTCTTCTTCCTGCTCGTGACCCTCCTCTTCTTCGCAGTCGCGGTGCTGTTCGTCCGCGGCTGCGAGTGGATCTCCCGCGAGCGCGAATGAGCGCCGACGACATCGTCGGCCTCATCCTCGCGGTCGCCGCGCTCGGCTATCTCGTCTACGCGCTCCTCGCCCCGGAGGACCTGGGCTGACCTTCGTCGCCGGTGCCCTGCACGGAGTCATCGTCATCGGGATCGCGGTCGGGCTCGCGGTGCTCGTGTTGACGTTCCCGGAGCTGTTCAACGGGCCGAGGCTTCGATGAGCTGGCCCGAATGGCTCCAGTTAGGCGCGCTCGTCGGGCTCGTGCTCGTCTCGACACCGCTCGTCGGTGCCTACCTCGCCCACGTGTACGGCGAGGAGCGTGCGCCGGCCGACCGCGTCTTCCTTCCGGTCGAGCGCACGCTCTACCGCCTCTTCGGCGTCGATCCCACGCGTGAGCAGGCGTGGTCACCTACGCCGTCTCACTCCTCGCGTTCAGCGCCGTCTCGGTGCTGGGCCTGTATCTCCTCCAGAGGGTCCAGGGCGGGCTGCCGCTCAACCCGACCGACGTTTCGTCCGTCCCACCCGCTCTCGCGTTCAACACCGCGGCCAGCTTCGTCACGAACACGAACTGGCAGAACTACGGCGGGGAGTCGACCATGAGCCATCTGACCCAGATGGCCGGGCTGACGGTGCAGAACTTCGTCTCGGCCGCGGTCGGGATCGCCGTTGCGATCGCAGTGATTCGGGGCCTCGTCCGGCGCAAGTCGCCCACGATCGGGAACTTCTGGGTCGACCTCACGCGATCGGTCACCCGGGTCCTCCTCCCTCTGGCCATCGTCTTCGCCCTCGCCTTTGCAGGGCTCGGCATGGTGCAGAGCCTGCGCGCGCCGGCCGAGGCGACCACCCTTGGCGGCACGGTTCAACAGATCTATCGCGGCCCCGTTGCGAGCCAGGAGGCGATCAAGGAGCTCGGGACGAACGGCGGCGGTCACGTGAGCGCGAACTCGGCGCATCCGTACGAGAACCCGACGGGACTCACGAACTTGCTCGAGATGTGGGCGCTTCTGATGATCCCCTTCGCCCTCACCTTCACGTTCGGCAAGCTCGCAAAGGACAACAGGCAGGGCTGGGTGCTCTTCGCGGCGATGTTCGTCCTCTGGATCGGCGCGGCGGGAGCCGCGACGGCGCTCGAGCTCCACGGAAATCCGGGGATACACGCGGCGGGCGGAAACACGGAAGGCAAAGAGGTGCGCTTCGGCCCCGCAGCATCTGGCCTTTTCGCGGCAAGCACTACCGGCACTTCGACCGGTGCGGTCATCTCCTCCCACGACAGCTTCACCCCGCTTGGCGGTGCCGTTCCGCTCGTCAACATGATGTTCGGTGAGGTGAGTCCCGGCGGCGTCGGGTCGGGTCTCTACGGCATGCTCGTCTTCGTCCTTCTCGCCGTGTTCCTCGCCGGCCTCATGGTGGGTCGGACGCCGGAGTACCTCGGGAAGAAGATCCAGGCGGCGGAGATGAAGCTCGTCGTCCTGTATCTGCTCGTCGTCCCTGCGCTGATCCTGACCTTCGCCGGAATCAGTGTCCTGCTCTCGAGTGCGAAGGCGTCGATTTTCAATCCCGGAGCCCATGGGCTCTCGGAGATCGTCTACGCCTTCACATCGGCCTCGAACAACAACGGATCGGCATTCGGCGGGCTCAGCGGCAACACTGACTGGTTCAACACGACGCTCGGGCTGGCGATGCTCGGTGGGCGTTTCCTCCTCATCGCCCCTGTACTCGCCGTCGCCGGATCGCTGGCGCGCAAGCAGCCCGCGCCCGCCACCGCAGGCACCTTCCCCACCGGAACGCCGCTGTTCGCAGGTCTCCTCGTCTCGGTCGTCGTCATCGTGGTCGCCCTTACCTATTTCCCCGTGCTCTCGCTCGGGCCGATCCTCGAGCATTTGACGCTGTGAAACGAACAGCCTCCCTTTTCGACCCCAAGATCCTTCGGGCGGCCGCGCTCGAGAGCTGCCGCAAGCTCGACCCGCGGCGGATGGCACGGAATCCCGTCATGTTCGTCGTCGAGGCGGGAAGCGTCCTCGTCACGGTGCTCTTCTTCGTGGATCCGACCGTTTTCGCAGGCCTCATCGCGGCCTGGCTTTGGTTCACCGTCCTGTTCGCCAACTTCGCCGAGGCAATGGCCGAAGGCCGCGGGCAGGCTCAGGCCGAGACGCTTCGGCGCACGCGCTCGGAGACGATTGCGCATCGCCTTCTTCCCGATGGATCGGTGGAGGACGTTCCCAGCGTTGTCACTTCGCAACGGCGACAAGGTCGTCGTCTCGGCGGGAGACGTCATCCCGGCTGACGGTGACGTGGTCGAAGGCATCGCGAGCGTTGACGAATCAGCCATCACCGGCGAGTCCGCTCCCGTGATCCGCGAGTCCGGTGGAGACCGCGTCCGCGGTCACCGGCGGCACGCGCGTCCTCTCCGACCGAATCGTCGTGCTCGTCACGGCCAAGCCCGGCGAGAGCTTCCTCGACCGGATGATCGCCCTCGTCGAGGGCGGCGAGCCGACAGAAGACGCCCGAATGAGATCGCCTCGACATCCTTCTCGCCGGGCTGACGATCATCTTCCTCTTCTCCGTCGTCACGCTCCAGCCATTCGCCGTCTACTCAGGCGCGGAGCAGAAGCGTAATCGTGCTCGTCGCGCTACTCGTCTGCCTTATCCCGACGACGATTGGCGCGCTGCTCTCCGCGATCGGCATCGCCGGCATCGACCGCCTCGTGCAGCGAAACGTGCTCGCCCTCTCCGGCCGCGCAGTCGAGGCCGCCGGCGACTGCTCCACGCTCCTCCTCGACAAGACCGGCACGATCACCCTCGGCAATCGCCAGGCCGCCGAGTTCATCCCCCTAACGGGAGTGACGGAGGAGGAGCTCGCCGATGCTGCCCAGCTGGCGAGCTTCGCCGACGAGACCCCCGAGGGGCGGTCCATCGTCGTCCTGGCGAAGGATCAGTACGGCCTTCGCGAGCGCGAGCTCGTCGGCGCGCACACTCATCCCCTTCACCGCTCAGACCGAATGAGCGGAGTCGACCTCGACGGGCGCTTGATCCGCAAGGGCGCTGCTGACTCCGTCCGCCGGTGGATCGAGGAGAACGGCGGCTCGGCGCCGGCCGAGCTCGAGCCGGTCGTGGAACAGATTGCAGTCTCCGGAGGAACCCCGCTGGTCGTCGCAGAGTCGGCGGCGCGGCCGCTCGGCGTCATCCATCTCAAGGACGTGGTCAAGGACGGGCATGCGCGAGCGGTTCGACGCAGCTCCGCCGGATGGGGATTCGCACGGTCATGATCACCGGCGACAACCCGCTGACGGCCGCGGCGATCGCCGAGGAGGCAGGCGTCGACGACTTCCTGGCCGAGGCGACGCCCGAGGACAAGATGGCTCTCATCCGGCGGGAGCAAGCCGGGTGGCACGCTCGTCGCGATGACAGGCGACGGCACGAACGACGCACCCGGCGCTCGCCAGGCCGATGTAGGCGTGGCGATGAACACCGGCACGCAGGCCGCGAAGGAGGCGGGCAACATGGTCGATCTCGACTCGAACCCGACGAAGCTGATCGAGGTCGTCGAGATCGGCAAGCAGCTCCTCATCACGCGCGGAGCGCTGACGACGTTCTCGATCGCCAACGACGTCGCGAAGTACTTCGCGATCATCCCGGCGATGTTCGCGGGCGTCGTTCCCGGTGCTCGACCGCGCTCAACATCATGGCGCTCGGGACGCCGCAGAGCGGCGATCCTTTCGGCGGTCGTCTTCAACGCGCTCGATCATCGTCGCGCTGATCCCTCTTGCGCTGCGCGGAGTCAAGTTCCGCGCCGTGTCGGCCGCGACAATGCTGCGGCGCAACCTCCTCATCTACGGCGTCGGCGGGATCATCGCTCCGTTCGCCGGCATCAAGCTGATCGACGTCATCGTGACCGGGTCGGGAATCGTGTGATCGTCGGAGTTCGTCGCCAGATCATTCCGGCGATCATCGCCTTCCTCGCCTTCACGGTGCTCCTGGGTCTGCTCTATCCCCTCGCGATCACGGGCACCGCGCAAGTCGCCTTCTCATCCCAGGCAGACGGTTCGCTCGTGAAGCAGGCACGGCAAGGTCATCGGCTCACGGCTGATCGGCCAGGAGTTCACCGGGACGGCTGCTACTTCCACCCGCGGCCCTCATCGGCCGGTGAGGGCTACGACGCGATGTCGAGCTCCGCATCGAACCTCGGGCCCGAGTAACCCCAAGCTGCTGCAGGAAGTCCGCGCGCGCATACGCCTCTACCGCGCCGAGAACGGGCTCAGCTGCCGGTCAAGAAGTGCCGGCCGACGCGGTGACCGGTGTCGGGCTCCGGGCTCGACCCCTTGATCTCGCCGGAGAACGCCCGCATCTTCAGGCGCAGCGTGTGGCCGATGCCCGCGGCATGACTCTCGGCCAGGTCATGGCGCTCGTGCGCGCCAAACGCGACAGGGCGCTCGCTCGGATTCCTCGGCGAGCCGGGCGTCAACGTGCTCGAGCTCAACCTCGCGCTCGACCAACAGGCGTAGCCTTCCGTCTGTATGGCAAGAGGCGAGCTCCGTGTCTACCTCGGCGCCGCCGCCGGGCGTCGGCAAGACCTACTCGATGCTAGAACGAAGGTCGTCGCCGACGCGAATACGGCGAGGACGTCGCCGTCGGCTTCGTGGAGACCACGGCAGAGAGAAGACGGCGGAGTCAGGTCGGCGACCTCGAAGTTGTGCCGTGCAGGCGTGTCGAATACCGCGGCGGGACGTTCGAGGAGATGGACGTCGACGCTCCTGCTCGCACGTAAGCCGCAGGTCGCGCTGGTCGATGAGTTCGCGCACACGAACGTCCCGGGATCGCGGAACGAGAAGCGCTGGCAGGACATCGAGGAGCTCCTTGCCGCCGGCATCGACAGTCATCACGACGCTGAACATCCAGCATCTCGAGTCGCTGAACGACGTCGTCGAGCAGATCACCGTGGTCAAACAGCGGGAAACAATCCCGGACGACGTCGTGCGCGCGGCGGACGAGATCCAGCTCGTCGACCTCACGCCGCTCGCCCTCAGGAACCGCCTGGCGCGGGGTGACGTCTATCCGGCGGAACGCATCGACACGGCGCTCGCCAACTACTTCCGCACGGGGAATCTGTTGGCGCTACGCGAGCTCGCACTGCTCTGGCTCGCCGACCGCGTCGACGAGGGCCTCGCCGAATACAGAGCTCGCCATGGGATCGAACAGCCCTGGGAAACGCGCGAGCGAATTGTCGTCGCCCTCACGGGCTCCTCGGACGGGGAGCGGCTCATCCGGCGCGCCGCCCGCATCGCACAGCGCGCCAAGGGCGACCTCGTCGCCCTGCACGTCCGTATGCAGGACGGGCTTTCGGCTCCGTCCGTCGAGCGCCTCGAGGAGCAGCGCGCCCTCATCTCCGAGCTCGGCGGCACCTACCAGGAGGTGGTGGGCGAGGATCCCGGAACGGCCCTCACCGAAGCGGCTCGAGCGTTGAACGCCACGCAGATCGTGATGGGCGCAAGCCGGCGATCCCGCTGGCAGCGGTTGACCCGCGGCTCGGTGATCGGGAAGGTGATCCGGGAATCCGGTGTCGGCGTCGACGTGCACGTCATCAGCCGCCCGCAGTCAGGCGCACGCGAGGGATTCGCTCTTCCGGAACGGCGACGACCATCGGGACTGCCACGCCGTCGTGTCGTCATCGGCTTCAGCCTTGCCGCGACAGCACCGCCTCTTCTCGCCTTCATGCTGGCGCAGCTGCGTGAGCACATCGGGCTTCCGAGCGTCCTCCTGCTCTTCCTGGTCCTCGTCGTCGGCGTCTCGGCTGTCGGCGGGCTCTGGCCGGCGCTTGCCGCGGCCGTCTTCGGCTTCCTTCTCGTCAACTGGTACTTCACGCCGCCGTTCTACACATTCACGATCAGCGAAGGAGAGAACATCCTTGCCCTCTCGGTGTTCCTGGCCGTCGCTGCGATCGTCAGCGGCTTCGTGGCGCTCGCAGCCCGCCGGGCTGCCGAGGCCGCGCGGACGCGGGCCGAGGCCGAGGCTCTGGCCCGCCTTGCGGGCTCGGCACCGGCCGCCGTTGTCGTCGACAGCCTCGTCAGGGTCCTCGGGCTCGACGGCGCCGCCGTCCTCCACCGAGAGGGCGAGCGCTGGCGGATCGAGGCGTCAAGCGGGCTGCGCGCTCCGGAAGGACCGGAATCGGCGTCCCGAACGATCGACCTGGACGACGAGCACATCCTCGCGCTCGCGGGGCGCTCTCTTCGGAGCGAAGACGAGCGCATCCTCGACGCATTCGGGAAGGAGCTCACGGCTTCCGTCGAACTGGGCGACCTGCAGGCCGAGGTCGAGGCAGCTGGGGCAGTCTCCGCGGCCAACGAGCTGCGCGTGGCCATCCTGTCCGCCGTCTCCCACGACCTCCGCACCCCGATCTCGGCCATCAAGGCGTCCGTGACGAGCCTCCTCCAGGACGACATCGAGTGGAGCCCCGAGGCCCGGGACGAGTTCCTGAACACAATCGACGAGGAGACCGACCGGCTGAACGGGCTCGTCGGCAACCTCCTCGACATGAGCCGCATCCAATCGGGCGCGCTCGAGATGACCTCGGCGGCGGTGGGGCTCGAAGAGATCCTCCCGGCAGCCGTTCACAGCCTGGGACTCGATGACGAGGCGGTCGAGCTCGACGTTCCCGATACGCTCCCCCGCGTCATGGCCGACCGCGGGCTGCTCGAACGAGCCCTGGCCAACCTCATCCAGAATGCTGTCCGGTTCTCGCCGGCGGGCCTGGGCGTGCGGGTGACCGCGGGTGCCATCGATGGAGTCGTGGACGTTCGAGTCGTCGACCGCGGGCCGGGAGTGCCGCTCGACCAGCGGGAGCGCATCTTTCTCCCGTTCCAGCGCCTTGGAGACTCCGGGAACGACGAGGGAGTCGGTCTCGGCCTGGCCGTGGCGAAGGGATTCGTCGAGGCGATGGGCGGCGTGATCGAGATCGAAGACACTCCGGGCGGCGGGTTGACCGTCGTCACGCGCTTGCGGACGGCCGGATGACACGAATCCTCGTGGTCGACGACGAGCCGCAGATCCTCCGGGCGCTCGGGACAAATCTGAAGGCTCGGGGCTACGAGGTCGACCTGGCGCCGACGGGAGAAGCGGCGCTCAGTCTGGCGGCCCGCCATCACCCCGACGTCGTCGTACTCGACCTCGGCCTGCCGGGGATCGACGGCATCGAGGTGATTCGCGGCCTCCGCGGCTGGAGCGCGGTCCCAATCGTCGTCCTCTCGGTCCGAGAGGCCGAGCGCGACAAGGTCGCAGCGCTCGACGCGGGTGCCGACGACTTCGTGACGAAGCCCTTCGGGATGGACGAGCTCCTCGCGCGGCTCCGAGCGGCTCTTCGCCGGTCCGCTCCGGCCGGGGAGGAGGCGCTGGTCGAGACCGACGACTTCAAGGTCGACCTAACGGCCAAGCGCGTGACGACCCGCGACGGCGAGATCCGCCTCACCCCGACCGAGTGGCACATCGTCGAGGTGCTCGTCCGCAATCGAGGCAAGCTGGTCAGCCAGCGCCAGCTCCTGCAAGAAGTCTGGGGCTCCCAGTACGAGAAGGAAACGAACTACCTCCGGGTCTACCTGGCTCAGATTCGGCGCAAGCTGGAGCCCGATCCGACACGGCCGTCCTATTTCCACACAGAGCCGGCATGGGGTACCGGTTCGACGTCGGAGTCGCTAGCCGAAGGTGAAGGCGTAAGCCGCGACCCCCGGGGAGAACGAGAGGTCGAGCGTGTGGTCGGCGGCGGGACCGGGAAGCGCAACGAGGGTATAGAGCCGGTCGCCCGTGACCCTCACGGTCTTGACGTGCTCGCCGTCGACGGCGACGCCGACCGAGCCCTCGGACTCCCCCTTGCCGAGGACGAGGTAGACGTTCCTCGCATGGTAGGCCAGGCGAAGCCGCGCGCCTTCGCCCGCGACGATCCGCTCGCGCTCGACGAGCCAGCGGCCCCCGTAGGCGACGGCGTTCTGCGGGACCACCTCGGGGATCGTGTAGGCGGCCTCCCGCCCCTCGACGACGGGCGAGCCGACGAGGCTCGAGAGCCGGTCGGTGCCGAGGTAGGTCTCCGGCGTCAGCACGCCTTGCGGCGTCTTGTCGGAGACCGAGCCGGAGACCGGCGCGGGCAGGTCCTTCTCCGCGAGGAGCGTGCGGATGACCTTCTCGGTCTCCGCGTACTGGCCCTCGCCGAAGTGCGCGTAGCGGACGCGGCCCTGGCGGTCGACGTAGTACTCGGCCGGCCAGTAGCGGTTGCCCCAGGCGGTCCAGGTTCCGTAGTCGTTGTCGAGCGCCACGGGGTAGTCGATCCCGAACGAGTCAACCGCCCGCTCGACGTTCCCGGGTACGTGCTCGAAGGCGAACTCGGGGGTGTGCACGCCGACGACGACGAGGCCCGCGTCGCGGTACGTCTCGTACCAGCGCTTCACGTAGGGCAGCGTGCGGATGCAATTGACGCAGGAGTACGTCCAGAAGTCGATCAGGACGACCTTGCCGCGGAGCGACGCGAGCGTGAGCGGCTCCGAGTTCACCCACTGCGAGATCCCCTTGAACTCGGGCGCCTGGCCGTAGTCCTGCAGCTTGCTTCCCTGGAAGTGGCTCTCACCGGCCAGGAGCGAGTCGATGCGGTCCTGGGCGGCAGCGCTTTCCTCGAGCCCCTGCAGGGCCCTCGTGTAGCCGGGGACGTGAGCGGAGAGCCTGACGTCGAGGCCGAGGGCCATGGCGACCGCGACGGCCACGACGAGCGCCCCGAGCGCCTGCCGGATCCGCGGCGCCCGGGAGCGAACCGAGCGGAGCGTCATCCCCCGCTGCGCGCCGATGGCGATGAGCAGGAGGACAAGGCCGGCGCCGAGCGCGTATGCAAGCGTGACGAAGACGCCCTGGACCGAGAAGCGCTGTGTCGCGGCGAGCACGGCGACGGCGGCGATCACGGGGCCCGCGCAGGGCGTGAAGAGGAGCCCGAGGCTGACGCCGAGGAGAAAGCCGCCTCCCATCCCTCCGGGCCTGCGGCGTCCGAGCGCCTGAAACGGCCGCTCGACGAGCGCCCCGAGCCTCGGCCAGAGCAGCGAGAGCCCGACGAGGAGGACGACCCCGATGGCGATGTTCCGGAGCAGGTCGTCCGGCAGGCCGAGCGCCGAGAGGAGCGCGGTCGCGACGAGGGTGAAGAGCGTGAAGCTCCAGACGAGCCCGGCGACGATCGCATAGGGCCGCCGCCTGTCGCCCGTGGCTCCGCCCGCGAAGACGATGGGCAGGACCGGCAGGACGCAGGGCGAGATCGCGGTGACGATGCCAGCGACGAAGGCGACTCCGATGAGCAGGGCCACGCCCTGATCGTAGACCCGAGATCTGAACGCTTCCTTACGCGCGCGGGAGCGTGAAGGCGACGCGAGCCCCGCCACCCGGGCGATTCTCGGCCCAGATGTGGCCGCCCTGGGCCTCGACGAGGCCGCGGGCAATCGCGAGTCCGAGCCCGGCGCCGCTTCGCGGGGCTGCCCGCGCCGAATCGCCTCGCCAGAAGCGCTCGAACATGCGCCGCTCGGCACCGGCCGCAAGCCCTTCACCGTCGTCCTCGACCGCGATCGTCACCTCGCGGTCGCCGGCGCGGACGACGACCGCGACGGCGCCGTCCGACGGCGTATGCCGGAGCGCGTTCGTGAGCAGGTTTTGCAGGACGCGCTGAACCTGATCGGGGGCGGCGTGCACCGCGGGGAGGTTGCCGTCGAGGCGGGCGGAGAGATCGACGTGCCGAGCCCTGGCTTCGGCCTCGAGGCCGCGCACGCACGTCCGCACGAGATCGGCAACCTGTGCTTCCTCCAGCTCGAGCGTGAGCGCGCCCGAGTCGATCTGCGCGAGCTCGAAGAGATCGTCGACGAGCCGTCCGAGCGTGCGAACTTGCTCGCGCATGGCTGGGAGGTAGTGCTCGGCGGGGACGACCCCGTCCTCGACGGCCTCGAGCATCGCCTGCAGCGAGGCGAGGGGCGTTCGCAGATCGTGGCTCGCCCACGCGATCAGCTGCCGGCGTGCGTCGAAGAGCTCCTCGAGCTTCCGCGCCATCTCGTCGAAGGCGAGGCCCACTTCGACGAGCTCGTCGGGCCCTGCGCCCGCCGCCATCGGCGCGAAGTCGCCGCCCGCGAGCGCCGACGAGGCGGCACGGAGCCGATCGAGCGGAATCGTGATCGAGCGCGTGACGAGGAGTGCGGCGCCCACTGCCACGAGCGAGGACGCACCCGCGACCGCCAGCACGACGACGTCGGCTCCCATGTGGAACATCGCCACGCCCGAGAGCAGGACGGCTGCAAGCGGAAGGACGACGCAGAGGAGCGCGAGCCCGAGCAGACGGGCATGGACGGTACGCAGCCGCGAGATGCCGAGGGCGACGAGCGCGCCCGCAGCGAAGGTCGCGGTGGCGACGACGAGGGCGAGCTCGATCACGGCGAGAACCTGTAGCCGACGCCCCAGACCGTCTCGATGTGACGAGGCCTGGCGGCGTCGTCCTCGATCTTCGCGCGAAGTCTGCGGATGTGGACGGTGACGGTTCCCGTGTCGAACGCGGCGTGGTAGCCCCAGACACTCGCCATCAGGTGCTCGCGCGAGAAGACGCGGCGAGGGTGCGTTGCGAGGAACCAGAGCAGGTCGAACTCCTTCGCGGTCAGCCTGACGGGCCTCCCTTTCCTGCGGACCTCGCGCGAGGCGGAGTCGAGCACAAGGTCCGCGTGCTGCACAACCTCCTGGGGGTCGGAGAGCTGCGCCGTCCGGCGCAGGACCGTCCGGACGCGGGCAACCAGCTCCCGCGGGGAGAACGGCTTCGTCACGTAGTCGTCGGCGCCGAGCTCGAGCCCGACGATCCGGTCGGTCTCCTCGCCGCGCGCGGTGAGCATAATCACCGGAAGCGACGAGCGAGCCCGGATCCGGCGGCAGAGCTCGAGCCCGTCGGTGCCTGGCAGCATGACATCGAGGATGACGAGGTCCGGGGCCTCGTTGCGAAGGATCGACTCCGCCTCTTCCCCGTCTCCCGCAACGAGCGCAAGGTATCCCTCGCGCTCGAGATAGCGGACGACGACGTCGCGCAGCGTCGGCTCGTCGTCGACGACCAGGACGGTCTCCATCTTCTCGCTCAGTCTGCGCGGTCCGGACCGGCCCCACAAGTGGGAACCGGTCCGGACCACGTCGCTCAGTGGAGTGGGATTACCGGGCACTCGAAGGACTTCACGATCCCGAGGCTGGTAGCACTTCCGTCGCCGAGCGCACCTTGAACCTCGGCTGTCGTGTCGAAGTCACCGCTTCCGTTCGTGTCGTGCGAGGCGAGGGCCGCGTCGTAGTCGGCGAACGAGAGCCCGACGACGCGCCAGCGGCCGCCGTTGAAGCCGGGGTCGCCCGGGGCGGCGGTGGCGACGTTGTACGGTTGCGCGCCGAAGAACTGGTAGATCGTGTCGTAGCTCGAGGCCGGCGCACCCGTCTTGGAGAAGTCTGTCGGGGTCCCGACCGTGCGGTAGAGCGTCCCGTTCACGTAGAAGCTCGGCTGCGGCGGCCCGCCGGCCATGGCTGCAGCGGAAAACAGGGCCGCCACGAGCGCACCGAGCCCTGCGAGGGCAATGTTCCTTTTCATGAGTTCCTCCTGGTCGTGGTCGACGAGCAGACTTTCGGAATCGCATTGCGCTCGTGTGACCAGGCTCTTAAGGATTTCTGAATTCCCTTTCGCACGGAGCCGCGGAGGTGTTGAATGTTCCGTGTGAGCTTCGTGTCGCGCGGTTTTCAAGGCCGCCGCCGGGAGGAAGGGGACTCCGGCCGGGTCCCTCCCGGCCAGTACCTCGTCGACGACTTCCCCGTGCTCTCGGCCGGCCCGACTCCGCACACGCCGCTCGAGGAGTGGAGCTTCACCATCACCGGCGAGGTGGCCGAGGCGAAGACGTGGACCTGGGAGGAGTTCCGCGAGCTCCCGACCGAGACGATCACGAAAGACATCCACTGCGTCACGAAGTGGTCGAAGCTCGACACGGTCTGGGAAGGGGTGTCCGTGGACACGCTGCTCGCCGAGGTCGAGCACGACGCCGCCTACGTAGTCGCCTTCTGCGACGGCGGCTACACGACGAACCTGCCGCTCGATGACGTGAGCGACGGCAAGGCCTGGGTCGCGTTCGGCTACGACGACGAGCCGCTCGACCCCGAGCACGGCGGGCCCGCCCGCCTGCTCGTCCCGCACCTCTACTTCTGGAAGAGTGCGAAATGGGTGCGCGGGCTGAGCCTCGCCGGCGACGACGAGCCGGGCTTCTGGGAGGCGCTGGGGTACCACATGTACGGAGACCCGTGGCGGGAGCAGCGGTACTGGGGCGACTGAGAGCCCCGATCTCCTGGGAACTCTTCGAGGTCGCCGGGCTCGTCGGGGAGACGCCGACCGTGAAGACGATCTTCCTCGCTGCGCCCGAGTGGCCTGGCCACCTCGCAGGGCAGCACGTCGACGTCCGCCTCACCGCCGAGGACGGCTACCAGGCGCAGCGAAGCTACTCGATTGCCTCCGCGCCGGAGGAGGGTAGGCTAGCCGTGACCGTAGAGCGGCTCGACGACGGCGAGGTCTCGCCGTACCTCACGGATGTGCTCGTGGTCGGGGACGAGCTCGAGCTGCGCGGCCCGATCGGCGGGTACTTCGTCTGGGAGGCGGACGAGGGCGGCCCCGTGCTCCTCGTCGGCGGCGGTTCCGGGGTCGTGCCGTTGATGGCAATGGCGCGCCACAGGTTCGCGGTGGGAAGCGACGCACCGATGCGGCTCCTCTACTCCGCGAAGCGCGAGGACGACCTGATCTACCGCTCCGAGCTGGACGAGCTTGCGGCGCGAGGAGACGGCTTCGAGACGTTCTTCACGCTGACCCGAGAGCAGCCAGAGGGTTGGCAGGGCTACGGCCGCCGGGTGGACGGCGACATGCTCACCGAGGTCGGGTGGAACGCGGAGGCCGATCCCCGTGCCTTCGTCTGCGGCCCGACCGGCTTCGTGGAGGCGGTCGCATCGGCGCTCGTCGAGCGCGGCCATCTTCCTGCGCGCGTGAAGACAGAGAGATTCGGGCCCACAGGAGGCTGACATGGAAGAGATGAAGCTGGACGGAAACGCGGCGGCGGGGACGCTGGAGCAACTCTTCGCGTTCGAGGTCACGACCGCGATGGGTACCTGCGCGAGCTGTGGGGCAGTCGGACCCGTCGGGAGCGCCATGGTCTACTCACAAGCGCCTGGAATCGTCATGCGCTGCCCGACCTGCGGAGCCGTTCTCCTGCGTGTGGCGAATGACGGGGCCGGCCGCTACTGGCTCGAGATGACCGGAGTGCGCTCGCTCGAGGTGCGACTCTAGTCGATCAGGATCGCGCGGGCCGGCGCCCCGTCCGATCCGACGAGGTCGAGGGGAAGGCAGACGAAGGTGTAGGTCCCGGGATCGATCTCCCGGAGATCGAGGCCCTCGACCGGGACGACTCCGGCCCCGAGCAGCTCGCGGTGCGCCTCGTGGTCGCCGATCGACAGGTAGTCGATGCCGATCGTACGGATGCCGCGGGCGACGACAAAGCGCGCGCCGCCTCCGTCGAGCCTCAGGAAGTCGCGGGTGAACTCCTTCCGGTTCCAGAGCTCGGAGTTCCGGGTCTTGAGAAGAACGCGCTCCGCGCCCTCGGGGATGTCGATCGCCTCCAGGTCGGACTCTCCGATCGAGTCACCGGAAATGGACGTCCCGTCGACGACGACCGCCGGGCCGCAGAGCGCGTCCAGCGGCACGCTCTCCATCCCCGGAGCCCCCTCGATGAAGTGAACCGGCGCGTCGACGTGCGTCCCGGTATGCACCCCCATCGAGACCTTGCTCACGTTGGCGTGACCTCCCTCGGAGATCGAGGACGCACGCTCGAGCTCGACATCCGGGTCGCCCGAGTACACGGGCATGTCCGGGCGGATCGGGACGGAGATGTCGTGGATGGCCACGTGGCCAGTCTAAGCGTGCGAAGCTGTAGCGATGTCGCGCCTGCTGACGCTGGCCGTGCTCCTCGGCGTCGCGGGCTGCGGTGGAGCGCCCGAAACGCGGGAGACACCTCCGACTTCTGCACCGACGACCACGTCTTCGACGACCACGACGGAGCCCGTGCCCGCCACGAGCACCGCCGAGGCCGAAGTGGCGCCGATCGCGGGCATCCCGCGCTACGCCTGGCCGTACGAGCGCTGGACGAGGCTCAATCGCAAACCGGTCCCTCCTCGCGACGCGGATCCGCATCTCGGGACGAAAGAGGTGTTCGCGAGCCGACCGGCCCGCGGAGGTGTCTATCCGAACGGCACGATCGTCGTAAAGGAGGCGACGCGGCCGGGCGCGGATTTCGTCGGCTTGATCGCCGTCATGCGGAAGATGCAAGGCGCAGATCCCGCCCACAACGACTGGGTCTTCGTCGAGTACACGCGCGACTCGGCTTACGCGAGGTTCGGCGAGACGGCGAGCGGCGCCGTCTGCTGGAGCTGCCACATCGGCGCGGCCGAGACGGACTACGTCTGGATCGCCAAGCTCGGCCTCACACGCTAGGCGGGCATTCGAAGGGTGCGGATCCCCGCACCCTTCGAGGCGACGTATGGAGGGGGCGGATGGAGTGCCGGACGCACCCCATCCGCCGGTGACAGGTGGTGGGGAGTGCCCTATTGCTCCCTGACGACCACCTTCGTCAGGTCGATCTGGTTGAGGAGGTTGACCGTGAAGCTGTCCTTGATGGAGAGCTGCTCCAGGTTTGGATACGTGTACCAGTAGATCGGCGAGAGGGGCAGCGCGCCGTCCTGGCCGAGGAGCTTGTCCTCGAGCTGACCGTAGATCTCGTAGCGGGCCGCGTCGTCCGGCGTCTGGCGAGCCTGCTCGAGCAGCGCGTCGTAGTCCTCGTCGCAGTAGTTGGAGTTGTTGTTGCCCGAATCGCAGGTCCAGAGCTCCAGGAAGTTGATGGCATCGACGTAGTCGCCGATCCACCCGTTCCGGTAGACGTCCACTGCCTTGTTGGGCGGCGGGCCGAGGAACTCGAGGAACTGCGCCCATTCCTGCTGCTTCAACGTCGTCGTGACGCCGAGCTCGCCCCAGTTCGCCTGCACGGCGGTGGCGATCTCCTTGTGGCCCGGCGAGTCGTTGAAGAAGAGGTTGAGGGACGTCTTCGGGTTCTGCGCCTGCGACATCGCGTTCTTGGCAGCGTCGATGTCGCCGTTCTCGGGCGTCCAGGGCGAGTTCGGATTGAAGCTCTCGAACCCCGGGAGGCCCTTCGGGGAGAAGCCCGTGGCCGGCACCTGGTCGGCCTGCGCGATCTGGTCCACGATCGTCCGCCGGTCGATGGCGAGCGACAACGCCTGCCGCTCGTGCACGTCGGGCAGGTTCTCGAGGTTGAAGCCGTAGTAGTACGTCCCGAGCGCGGGATAGGACTCGTACTCGGGGGTCTCCTTGAGACGCGCGATCTCGTCCGGCGGCAGGCCGCCCGCGTCGAGCGCGTCGACCTCGCCGGCCTCGAAGGACTGAACCCGCGTCGTCCCGTCGACGATGATCTTGCCGTTCACCCGCGTGAGGGTGACGTCGGCGGCATCGCGCCAGTCGTCCCACTTCACGAGGTCGATCGAGGCGTCGTGCTCCCACGACTCGAGCTTGAACGGCCCGTCGGTGACGATGTTCTTCGGATCCGTCCAGCCGTCGCCGAACTGCTCGACCGTGGCGGGATGGACAGCGAGGAACGACGTGTGGCTGACCTGCTGGATGAACCACGGCTGCGGCGTCGTCAGCTGTACCTCGAGCGTCGTGTCGTCGAGGGCCTTCACGCCGACCTTGTCGGCGAGCGACTCGCAGCTCTTCTGGCAGGCGTTGTAGTCGGCGGCGCCGACGATTCCGTAGAACTGGTACGCGTAGTCAGCGGCGAGCTCGGGCGAGATCGTCCGCTTCCACGAGTACTCGAAGTCCTGCGCGGTGACTGGGTCGCCGTTCGTCCACTGTCCGTCGGAGCGGAGGTGGAAGGTGACGGTCTTCCCGTCCTTGCTCGTGTCCCAGCTCTCCGCAAGGCTCGGCACGGGCTCCAGATCGTCGCCCAGCCTCACGAGCGGATCCATGATGTTCACGAGGATGTTGGAGGAAGTCGTGTCGGTCGCGAGGCCCGGATCGAGCGACGGCGGCTCGGCCCCCCAGCCGACCGTGATGACCTGGTCTGCGGCCGGCGCTCCGTCCGAGCCACCGCCCGTCGGAGCCGCATTCCCTCCGCCGTCGCTCCCGCCGCAGCCTGCGGCCGCGAGGGCGGCGGCCGCGAGGACCGCCGGTAGTGCAGCGAAACGCCTGTTCAGTTTCACGCCTGCCTCCTTGGTGTCGTCGAGGAGTGAAGACGCCGTCGTGCCCACCGTGTTTGGCGGGGCTGACACGTTGTTGCGCGGTCCGTAAACGGCGCCCGAGGCGCGTGCGAGCAGGCCTCAGTCGCAGCCTGAGGCGGCCGAAAGAGGCACGATCCTGCTAGCCGAATGGCGCTCGAGCACGTCCTGGAGCCGTGCCTGCGTCACGCGTCCGCGCAGCTCGGACGGGGCCACGCCGAACGACTCGCGGAAGGCGGCCGTGAAATGGCTGTGGCCCGAGAACCCGAGCTCTGCAGCGAGGGCGGGCAGCCGGGTCTCGGGATCGGCGATGCGCTCGAGCGCGGCTCGCAGGCGCAGCTGGTTCCGGTAGCCGTGCAGGGAGAAGCCCGTGCTGGAGCGGAAGACGCGGCTCAGGTGGAAGCGCGAGACGCCGATCGCGCCTGCGATCTCGCCCATGGTGAGCCGCTCCCGGAACCGCGCGGCGAGCAGCTCCTTCGTCTGATCGACGATCTCCCGGTGCGCCGCGCGCGTCGCCTCTCTGCCCTTCGCGCGAAGGCCGTGGAAGCCCCGGGCCCGCTCGAGAGCGATTCCGACCGACTCGGTGATGCTCTCCTCGACCAGCAACGGGTCGGGGCTCGGCTCGCGGAGATGCCGAACGGCGAGCCGCTGGAGGAGGAACACCTCGGGGTCGCACGGCCCGAACGCGAACGGAAAGCTCGTCAGCCGCGCGAGGTTGAACATCAGCTCGGGCGCGAGCTCCACGTAGTACGAGCGGTCGCCGTCGCGGCTTCGCAGCGAGCGGAAGAAGCGCTGTCCCGGGTTGAAGAAGAGCACATGGTTTCGATCGCAGACGACCGGCTCGCGCCCGAGCTGGCGGATCGTCACGGGGGTCCGCGGGAAGATCACATGAGGCACCGCGGAGACGCTGTTCAGCCCGTGCCAGCAGCGGCTTTCGGGCGGGCACCAGAGCTCTCCGAGGACGAGCCGCTCGTTTTCGAACAGGGTCCGGTGGATCGTGTCTGCCTGCACTTATTCGTTCAGACGTCGAACTGCGCGAGAAGTTCAAACTGGCATGCTGAAATCGTGCGCGACGGGCTGGCGATTCGATTGCGGGGCGTGGTGAAGCGCTACGGCCCCATCACGGCGGTGAACGGCCTCGACCTCGACGTGCCCGAGGGCACGTGTGTCGGCCTGCTCGGACCCAACGGCGCCGGCAAGTCGACGACGATGCGCCTGCTCACGGCGCAGGCGATCGCGGACGAAGGCGAGCTCGAGGTGCTCGGTTTCCGCCTGCCCGACGAGTCGAAGGCCGCGCGCGCCGAGTGCGGCGTCGTGCCACAGCTCGACAACCTCGACGTGACGCTGACCGTCGAGCAGAACCTGCTCGTCTTCACGCACCTCTACCGCATCGGCCGCTCCCAGCGCCACGCGGCGATCGAAGCGGCGCTCGAGATGGCCAACCTCGCCGACCGGCGCGACTCGCGGGTGGACAAGCTCTCGGGCGGGATGCGCCGCCGGCTCCTTATCGCGCGCGCCCTGGTCCACCGGCCGCGCCTCGTTCTTCTCGACGAGCCGACCGTCGGCCTCGACCCGCAGGTCAGGCAAGAGCTCTGGGCCCTCATCGACGCGCTCCGCGCGGAGGGGACGACGATCCTCATGTCGACGCACTACATCGAGGAAGCCGAGCGCCTCGCGGACACCGTCCTGATCATGTCGCACGGCGAGGGGGTCGCCGCCGGGCCGCCGGCCGAGCTCATCGCGAAGCACGCAGGCCGCACCGCCGTTGAGGTCTACGGCTCCCCGTCGCTGCTCGCCGAAGCGGAGGCAAAGGCGCGCACCGACGGCTTTCTCACCCGGCGCACCGGAACGAGCATCGCCGTGCTCGGGGTGGACGGAGCGGACGGGAAGGCGCCCGAGGGCGAACGGCGGCCTGCCAACCTCGAGGACGTCTTCGTCCTCCTCACGGGGGAGGAGATCGACTGATGGAAACGGTCGACTGATGGCCACGCGTGCCGCGACCAAGATTCGCATCGGCCGCCTCGAGCGCCCGGCCCTGACGGGCGTGCTCGTTCGCGAGGTCGTCAACTTCTCGTCGTACTGGCGCTCGGCCACGTTCTCCTCGACGGTCGAGCCGACGATTTACCTGCTCGCCTTCGGCTTTGGCTTCGGCTCTCTCGTCTCGACCATCGGCGGCTACGACTACGTCGAGTTCGTCGGGACGGGCACCGTGGCCACCGCCGTCCTCTTCTCGAGCGCGTTCCCGGCGATGTTCGGGACGTTCGTGAAATATACTTTTCAAAGGACATACGACGCCATTCTGGCCGCTCCGGTCGACACCGAGGAACTCGTCACGGCCGAGGCGTTATGGATCGCTTGTCGTGCCGGCGTCTACGGCTGCGTGCCGCTCATCGTCGCCATGGTCTTCGGGCTCCCGCCGGCATGGGGAATGCTGACCGTGCCGTTCATCGGCTTCCTCGCGGGCTACGGCTGGGCGTCTTTCGGAATCATGGTGGCCGGTTTCGCCAAGTCGATCGAGAACTTCAGCTACATCATCAGCGCCGTGCTGACGCCGCTCTTCCTCGTCGCCGGCACGTTCTTCCCAATCGACAATCTCCCGGATTGGGCCCAGGTCCTCGCCCAGTTCAACCCGCTCTACCACTGCGTCCAGCTCGTGCGTGACGCGGCGTTCGGGTTCGAGGGCTGGATCGACGTCTACCACGTCGCGGTCCTGCTCTTCTTCGGCCTTCTCATGTGGCGCGTGGCGATCCACGCGATGGCCCGCAAGCTCGTGAACTAGCTAGAGCGCGCCGAGCTCGCGGGCCCGAGCCACTGCGGCGTCGCGCGAGGAGACGCGGAGCTTCTGGTAGATCGACTTCGTGTGCGAGTGAATCGTGTTGTAGGAGAGGAAGAGCGCGGTCCCGATGTCGCGCTTCGGGATCCCCTCGGCCAGGTAGCGGAGGACCTCGAGCTCCCGCTCGGTGAGCTCGCTCTCGCCGTTGATCCGGCGGTGAGCCGGGGTCAGCGAGCGGGCGACCTCTTCGAGCTCGACGCCCACGGCCCCCGGGTCGGCGCACTCCGCGAGGATGAGCCTCGCCTCCTCGACGAGGGTCCGCGCCGACGCGAGGGAGACGAGGGCCCGCCGCACGGGGGCAAAAACGAGCAGCGCGTCGGCGATCTCGCGGACATCCCCGTGGCGCCGTAGCCGGGCGAGGCCGCGGACGAGCAGGTCTCCGGCCTCCTCCGTGCGGCCCCGACGCGCGACGACCGCTCCGAGGGCCACATACGCCGTCCCCGCTCCGGGCTGGTCCGCCAGGTCCTGCAGCTCCAGAGAGCTCACCGCGGCATGCGCCCTCTGCTCGGCGAGGTCGACGTCGTCGCCGGCGAGGGCGATCCTGGCAAGAAGAGCCTGCGCCGTGGCGGCGACGAGCCGGCGGTCGGCATGGTGGCCGGAGGAGACCGCCCACTCGAGGGGCGACTCCGCCCCCCGGTCGTCGCCCGCGAAGTAGCGCGCCCGGCCGAGGGCCAGCGCCAAAACCGGGTGCCATGATGCCGGCAGCCGGTCCGCGAGCTCGGCGGCGGTCTCGGCAGCTGCGAGCGCGGCGGCGGCGTCTCCCCGGAAAAAGCACGCGCGAACGACCGTGGCCGCGTCGCCCACGGCCGTCCCGTCCGGGAGCTTCTCCTCCGCAGCCTGCACGACGGCGAGCGCCTCGTCGGACTCGGCGTGCTTTCCGGTCATGCTGAGCGCCCATCCCTGGAGGAGAACCAGGCGCGGGTCCTCCGCGATCGCCTCGGCGGTGAAGCCCTCGAGACGTCGGACCGTCGCGTTCCCGCGGCCGAGATGCGCATTGGGATCGGAAAGCCACTGCCCGGCGACGAGCTCGACCGCTGCATCGACCTCGCCGGCGGAGAGCGCATGGCGGACGGCCGCGTCCGTCTCTCCCGCCTCGGCGAGCCACTCGGACGCGCGCTTGTGGAGCTTCGGGACGAGCCCGGGATCGCGCTGCGCGAGCTGCGCCCGCAGGAGGTCGGCGAAGAGCTGGTGGTAGCGGTACCGCTCGCGGCGGTCGTCGAGCGGGATGAGGAAGAGGTTCGCGCGCTCGAGCTCCGCCAGGCGGGCGGCCGAGCGCCTGCGCCCGGTGACCGCGTCGCAGAGCGGAGCCGAGAAAGAGTCAAGGATCGAGGTCTGGAGCAGGAAGTCCCGTTGACGCGCGTCGAGCGAGCCGAGCACGACCTCGGTCAGGTAGTCGACGATGTGGCGGTTCGAGCCGTCGAAAGCAGACACGAACCCGTCCGGATCGGGGCTCTGGCGCAGGGAGAGCGACGCGAGGTAGACACCGGCGGGCCAGCCCTCGGTGCGCTCGTGCAGGACCTCGAGGCTCTCCGGGCCGAGCCCAAGAGCCAGCTGCTCGTTCAGGAAGATCGCCTCCTCGTCTTTCGTAAAGCAGAGGTCGAGCGCGCGCAGCTCGAGCAAGCGCCCTTCGGCGCGCAGCCTTGCCACCGGAATCGGCGGATCAGCGCGGCTCGCGATGACGAACTGGACGTTCTTTGGCTTCGCCTCCATGAAGTAGGCGAGCGAGGTGTGGCAAGCCGCGTTGTCGACCGCGTGGTAGTCGTCGAGGACGAGGACGAGCTCGCTCTGAAGCGACTCGAGCTCGCGGAGGACGACCGGGATCAGCGCGTCGTGCACGTCGACGTGGCGGGCGTGGAGCGCGACCTCGGCGACGTCCCCGAAATCCGGCCGGACGCGGCGGATCGCCTCGATGATCCCGGTCCAGAGCGCGACCGGGTCGTTGTCGGATGAATCGGCGGTGAACCAGGCGAACGGGCGCTCGTCGAGCTCGCGCCACTGCGCGAGGAGGGTCGTCTTGCCGAACCCTGGGGGCGCGGAGAAGAGGACGAAAGACGCGTCCGAGCCGATGAGCCGGGCGCTGAGCCGCGGGCGCACGATCATCTCGGGCGAGGGAGAGAAGCCGTGCAGCTTCGTCTCCAGAAGAAGGCCGACGCCGGTGCCTTCCCGCTCGCCTTCGCCGAGGAGGGGCCATCGGCTCACGCGGGCCGGGCCCCCTCGTGTTCGGGCGGCGCGACCAATCCCTCGCGGACGGCGAGCACGGCCGCCTGCGTCCTCGAGCTGACGCCGATCTTGCGCAGGACGTTCGAGACGTGCGTTCGGGCGGTGCGCTCGCTGATGACGAGCTCTGCCGCGATCTCCTTGTTCGCCTTGCCCGCGCCGACGAGCTGGAGAACCTCGAGCTCCCGGTTCGTCAGGAGCGATGCGACGTCGTTCCCGCCCGAGCCGAGGTCGGTGAGGAGCGGCCTCGTCACGGCGGGATCGAGCTGGATCTCGCCCCGATGCGCCGAGCGCACCGCGGCAGCGACTTCGGCGGGCTCCGAGTCCTTCAGGAGATACCCGGCCGCTCCGCTCTCCAGCGCCGCGCGGACCCGCTCCTTCTCGGCGAAGGACGTCAGGGCGACGACCTCGACCCCGGGGTAGCGGTCTCTCACCAGGCGTGTCGTCTCGATCCCGTCCATGGGCGACATCTGCAGGTCCATGAGAACGACGTCGGGAACGCGCCCTTCCGATTCGAGTCGCGCGCAGACGTCGAGCGCCTCCTCTCCCCCGCCCGCGTCCGCGACGACGTCGAGGTCGGGCTCGCCGTCGAGGAAGGCGTGCAGCCCCCGGCGGACGACCTCGTGGTCGTCGACGACGAGTATCCGGATGACCCCCTCACGCCCCATTGCTGGTCCCTCCGTTGGGATGCGCAAGCTGGACGCGCACGACGGTCCCGCCGCCGGGCACGCTCCGGATCGCCAGCGAGGCGCCTGCCTCCGCGGCGCGGGTGCGCATCGACTGGAGCCCGTAGTGCCCCGGGTGGTCGAGTTGCGCGTCGAACCCGTTGCCGTTGTCCCCGATCTCCATCGAGACGGACCCGTCGCGTGCATCCACATACACCCACGCCCTCCGGGCGGCCGAGTGCTTGACCACATTGGCGATCGCCTCGCGGCCGATGGCGAGCAGCTGTGCCTCCGTCGTCGGCGCGAGCGGCAGACGCTGCTTGGGGCCGTGCACGGCGACGGTTAGCCCCTCCGGGCTGCCCACGGTCGAGGCGTGCCGGGCGAGGCCGGCCACGAGCCCCTCATCGCCCGACGTGCCGTTCAGCTCGTAGAGCAGCACGCGCATCTCCCGCTGCGCACCGGCGGTCAGCTCGGCGATCGCGCCCAGGGAGCGGGCGACCGCCCCCCGGGAGTCGAGCCCCTCTTTCTCGAGGTCCCGCTCCGCCGTGCGGGTATGAAGGACGGTCGAGAAAAGCGCCTGCGAGACGGAGTCGTGGAGATCGCGTGCGATGCGCTGGCGCTCCGCGACCGCCCGGTCGCCCTCGCGCTGCTTCGCCTCCTCGAGCTCCGTGACCGAGCGCTGCCGCTCGCCGACCAGCGCGCCGACGAACAGCGTCGTGAGCGCGGCGACGGCGACGTAGAGCTGCGTGCTCAGCGCCCGGTGGTCGATCGGCTGCCTGAAGAACGGGCCGAGCTCGTTCGCAGTGAATGCGATGGCCGCACCGGCGGCGAGCGTGACCGAGAGGGTCGCCCCGGCGGGGCCGAAGCGCAGCGCGGCCCAGATCAACGCGGGAAAGACGAGGTAGGTGACCGGCTCGTCGGCCGAGATCGAGAGCACACTCAGAGTCACCACGGTGAGGATGAGGAGCCCGCCCTCCCACGTGCACATGCGCCGGAAGGAGCCGCGGGGGTCGTGGGCCCAGGTAAGGATGAGCGGAAGCGCGATCAGCCCGCCCGCGGTGTCGCCGAGCCACCAGGTGCGCCAGAACGTGGCGGCCTCGGACCAGTCGATGACGCCCCCGGCGAGCATGGAGACCGTTCCGCAGACGGCGCTGATGGCGGTGGCCGTCGCGAGCGCGACGATCATGCCGATGATCTCTTCCGCCCGGTCGAGCCCCGCATTGGGCCCGATCAGCCGACGCAGCAGGATCGCGCCGACGACGACCTCGAGCATGTTCCCGGCCTGCTGGCCGACGACGCTCCAAAACGGCAGGCCGTTGTCGCCCGTGAGGAGCTGGGCGTTGACGGCCAGCTCGGCAATGAAGATCCCGGGCCAGAGCCGCAGTCCCCAGAGGTAGAGCGCGGCGATCCCGAGCCCGGCCGGCGGCCAGACGGCGCTCACGGAGGCGGTGTAGCGAACGCTCTGGGCGAGCTTGGCGGCTCCGTAGTAGGCGACGGCGAGAAGGAGGATCGCTGCGACGCGTCGGGCGAGCGTCGATCGAAGCAGCGCGTCGCCCGCCCGCCAGGTCGGCGCCGGTTGCGCTAGCTGCACGATCTCCACGCTCCTCCCGCTCGAACAGCCCCCTGGGGGAGATGTTACCGCGCTCGATTCAGGACATTTGACCGAATTGATCCTCGGCGCGATGTCCGGGCACGCCGAGGCAAGGGTGGCCAATCGTGCCAGGTTCTGCAGGGAAAGCCTAGAGCCCGGTGCGCATCCGGGTTGCCTCGTCGCGCGCGGCGCTCGCGCCCCTCGTCGATTCGTCGTACCCCTCGTAGGAACGAGGGTCGACCGCCTCCCACCGCGCGGTCAGCTGGTAGATGACGAGGATGTCGAGCGCGATGATCAACGTCGTCCAGATCGGCTGCACGGTGAGGAAGCCGACGTTGCCGATCGCGTTCAGGCCGGCCAGCACGACCGCGACCCAGCGCGCCCAGCTCGCACCCGCGAAGAGCGCCATGCCGGCGAGGAGCTGGAAGATGCCGAAGATCAGGAGGATCCAGCCCCACTTCGTGACGTCCCAGACGATCACGGCGCTCCCGGTGGTCGTGATGACCTCGTCGCGGAAGATGGCTGCCAGCCCGTAGATGACGTTGAACGCCCCGACGATGGCGAGCACCGTCCCTGCGAAGACCGCCCAACCGGTGGGGCCTGAGGTGACTCTCGTGCTCATCGCATGTCCTTTCTATCGCTTGCGGGCAGAGGCGCGGCCGTCGCGAGGACGGCCCGCGCCCAGCCTCGAGTGGCGCCTACGCCAGCGCCTTCTTCTTCAGGTTTTCGTACTCCGCGTCGTTGATGACGCCGGCGCTGCGGAGGTCGCCGAGCTTCTTCAGCTCGTCCGCGGTCGAGACGCCGGCTGCCGCCCGTTGCGCGGCCTCGGCCTGGGTCGCCATGCGAACGTCCTGAGCCGTCACCTTCGGGCGGGCGATGATGTACGTCAGACAGCCTATGAATGGCAGGATGACCATGAAGACGATCCACACCGCCTTCTTGCCGCCCGACAGATCGTCCCGGCGGATGATGTCGGAGATCAGAGCAATGAAGATCCAGATCGCCATGATCCAGAAGAAGAACAGGATCGAGTACCAGAAGACGTCGAGGAACGTCGTTTCGGCCAGTACCATCTTTCTCCTTTCCGAGGGGCATCGCGGGGTCGCTCCGCCCGCGTCAAGATTCTCTCACCGTCCGAGGTCAGTCGCCACCTGCAGACCTGTTTCACCCGGGTGAACCGGCCCAACGGGTGAGGCTCGCCGGCCTCATGTGCGCGAAGGTCGCTCCGTGAGCGACAAGAGCAAGGCCCCCGCGAGGCCCGAGAAAGGCAGTCGCCGGCGGCGCGCCGGAGTCCTGGCGCTCATCATCCTGGGAGCCCTGTGCATCTTCATCTCGACACTGGGCATCTGGATTCGGGACGTGGCGCTCGACCCCGACGAATGGGCGAACACGAGCTCCCAGGTGCTGCAGAGCGAGGACGTCCGCAACGTCCTCTCGGTCTACATCGTCGACCAGACCTTCGCGGCGAGTGACGCCGAGGCCCGCCTCGAGGAGACTCTGCCGGAGCGGCTCAAGCCGCTGGCCGGCCCCCTCTCGGCCCAGCTCCGTGGAGTCGCCTACGACGCAGTCGCGCGGGCGCTCGAAAGGCCGCGCGTGCAGGAGCTCTGGCGCTCCACGAACCGGGCGGTCAACGCCCAGCTCGTCGACCTGCTCGAGGGGAACACGGAGCGGCTGCAGCTCACCAACGGCGCCGTCGTCTTGAACCTCGACCAGATCGTCGCCAACGTGACCGGCCGGGTCGGTGCCGGTGAAGGCGCGGCAACGGCGCTCGAAGGGCACATCCAGCCGATCGTCCTACTCGAGTCCAACCAGCTGAACACGGCCCAGAAGGCGGTGAAGTGGCTCAAGGCCGTTTCGTTCTGGCCGTTCATCATCGGCGTCCTCCTCTGGGCGGGTGCGGTCTACCTCGCCGCCGGCCGTCGTCGCCCGACGATTCGCAACATCGCCTGGAGCCTGGTGATCATCGGGCTCCTCATCCTCGTGATCCGTAGGATCGTCGGCCACGCGGTCATCGACAGCCTCGTCGAAGCGGAGTCGGTGAGAGCCGCGGCGAGCGACGTCTGGTCGGTGCTCACATCTCTGCTCGCGCAATCGGCGGTAGCCGGGATCTTCGTCGGGCTCTTGACCGTGCTCGCGATGTGGTTCTCTGGCCCCGGAGCACGCGCTACGGCGGGGCGCAAATGGCTCGCGCCAGCGTTTCGCGACCACCCGCTCATCGTGCACGGGACCCTCGCCGTCCTCCTTCTTCTCTTCCTCGCCTGGGGGCCGGCCGGGACGCCGCGCCGCTTCCTGGCCGTCGTGATCCTCGTCATCCTTGCCTTTGTGGGCCTCGAGATCCTGCGGAGGCAGACCGTTCGGGAGTTCCCGAACGCGGTCGCCCACTACGACTTCCACTGGCGACGGCGAGGGGCCGGCGGGCCTCCTGCCGACGAGCGGGTCGAGAGCCTCGAGCGGCTCGCCGCCCTGCACGAGCGGGGCGCTCTCACGGACGAAGAGTACGAGACCGAGAAGGCATTGCTCGCGACCTAGCGCGGAGGCTTCGGCCAGTCGCGATTCAGATCAGCGGACGGGCGCCCCGTCAGCATCGCGGGCGCACCGAAAGCCGAGGTTTCCGGCCGAGCTGTCCGGCGTGTTCCCCTGTCGGGCGGCCACGCGGTACCGACGGCAGTACGACTCGTGGCAGAGATACGAGCCGCCCTTTTGCACCTTGTGCGTGCCGTTGGAAGGTCCCGCCGGGTCGCGGCGCCTGTCGCGCGCCCTGAAGTCGGCATGGAACCAGTCCCGGGTCCATTCCCAGACGTTGCCCGTCGTGTTGTGCAGGCCGAATCCGTTCGGCTCGAACGCACCGACGGGACAGGTGCCCAGGAACCCGTCATCCTTCGAGTTCGCGTCCGGAAACGAGCCCTGCCAGACGTTCATCCGGTGGCCGTCCGCAGGCTCGAGCTCGTCACCCCACGGGAAAGCCCGGCCCTCGAGCCCGCCGCGCGCCGCGAACTCCCACTCCGCCTCAGTCGGGAGCCGCTTACCGGCCCATGCGCAGTACGACTGCGCATCCGCCCACGAGACGTGGACGACCGGATGCTCGAGCCGCGACTCGACGTCGGACTGCGGTCCCTCGGGCTGCCGCCAGCTCGCCCCCTCCACCTGTCGCCACCACGGTGCGGTCGCGACCGCGCGTGTCGGTGGGAAGTCATCGGGAAGCAAGCCCCCGAAGACGAACGACCAACCGAATTCCTCCGCCTCCGTCCTGTAGCCGGTCTCGTCCGCGAAGCGCGCGAACTCCCGGTTCGAGACGGCACACAGATCGATCCAGAACGGGCTCAGCTCGACCTCCCGCACCGGGCCCTCTCCGTCCGCCGGATAGGCGAAGCGGTCCTCGCTCCCGATGAGAAAGGCCCCGCCGGCGAGCGCGACCATTCCCGCTGTGCTCCCGTCTGCTTCGTCGGCGGCCTCGAGCGGCCGGCCTTCCGTCCTCCGGCCGCTCGACGGCGCGCAGCAGGCGATCTCGTTCGCGTGCTGCCGACGCGACATGCTCAGATCCCGAGGATCTGCTTCTTCTTCGCCTCGAACTCCTCGTCGTTGATGACTCCCGCGGCCTTCAGCTCGGCGAGCTTCTGGAGCTCCTCCGCGTAATCGGGCGCCGCGGGGGCGGCAGGTGCGGCGGGCGCGGCAGCGGGTGCCGGCTCGTCGTATCCGCCGCCGGAGTCGTACATGGCCATCTGACGGCGCGAGGTTCTGCGGGCCGTCCGGCGCGCAACTCTTCGTCCTCCCATCATGTGGAATCCTCCTTCGTTCGGTTAGCGTGGCGAGGCGGCGAGCGCCTCGGCCTCCTCGGCGGCCATCAGGCCGACGGCGACGAGGTCGAGCGGATGGATGAATCCGTCCGAGATCGGGAATCCGCCTGCCCGCACGGTCGCGTCCCGAAGTTCGACCGCCCAGCGGTGCTCCAGAAGGATCACAGCCGCCGCCGAGTCGTTCGGGATGTCCTCGACGACGTCCCACGCGTCCTCCTCCGAGAACAGATCGACGCCCTCGGCAGTCGCCTCTGCGCCTGCCTCGGCGCCGGCCTCGGCGCCTTCGAGCCCACCGGCCCCGAGGCCCACCAGCGCGCCGATGACCGCGCCGAACTCGGCCGCCTCGTCATCGCTCAGGTCGGTCCGCTTCAGCACCGCGACATCTCCGTCGGCGTCCTTGTAGACCGCGATCGCGTCGATGACGCGCACGACGTCGTTCTCCTTCAGCCGGTCGAGCTCGGCCAGGATCTCCCCCTGGAAGTTCGGTTCGTTGAACCCCAGCACCAAAAGCTGTACGGGTCCGATTGCCATGTACCTCTCCTTTCGAAGCTCAGGTCGAGCATCGCGGACGCCAGGGGCGAGGACATCGCCCGTAGGCCCGATTCACCCGGGTGAGACGCGGGCGGCCTACTGCCTCGCCATGGCGATCGCCAGGCGCTCCTCCGGGGAGATCAGGTGGTCGAGATCCTCGGCGGACTCGCCGATGTCGATCTGCACCCACCGAACTTCTCCGGTGAACATGCTCCCTGCGGGGGTGTAGTCGTCGCTGACCGGCGAGGCCGTGTCCGACCCGACGTCGGTCGTCTCGTCTGCGGAGAAGAGCATCGGAACCGTCCCGTCGACACGGCCGGTCCCCACCTGCTCGCCGTCGAGGTAGAGCGTGACGTCTCCGCCCTTGCCGAGGCCGCCGCCGTCGTAGGCGAACTCCATCCGCACCTGGTGTTCACCGGGGGACACCTTCTCCTCGCCGTAGACCTTGAAGCGCTGCAGGCCGAAGAGGTTGTAGCAGTACGCCGGCCTCCCGTCCTTGAGATAGAGCGCGAATCCGCCAAAGGCGCCGCCCTGGGAGACGATCACTCCTTCAGCCCCGCCGTCCGGGACGACGATCTCGGAGGTGACGGCATGAGACTTGTTCTTCGTCGCGACGATCGAGTTCTCGGACAGCCGTCCCATCTGGCCGAAGAGCAGCTGCGAGTTGCCGCTGACGAGCTGCGGCCGCCCTGCCAGATCGGGATTGAACCGCTCGAAGCGGCGGTCGTCGAGCGGCAGGACGTTGTACTTTCGTGCTTCGGACATGAAACGCTCCTGCAGCCCGGCCAGCCTGTCGGGCTGCTCCGCGGCCAGGTCGCGTGCCTGCGTCCAGTCATCGGGGGCGTAGAGCTCCCACACGTCGTCCTCGAACGCCGGCATCTCCGTCGCCACCCACGGCGTGCTGTGCCGGGTGACCGCGGTCCAGCCCTCGTCGTAGATGCCGCGGTTGCAGAACATCTCGAAGTACTGAGTCGTGCGGCGGTCCTCCGCTCCCGGGTCGTCGAACGCGTAGAGCATGCTCACGCCCTCGATGGGCCGTTGCGGGATGCCGTGTACCGAGGAAGGCTCGGGCAGCCCGGCGGCTTCGAGGACGGTGGGCGCGATATCGATGACGTGGTGGAACTGCGGCCGCACCTCGCCCTTGGCCTCGATCCCCGCCGGCCAGTGCACGATCGTGCCGTTCCGGGTGCCGCCCCAGTGCGAGGCCACCTGCTTCGTCCACTGGTACGGCGTGTCCATCGCATGCGCCCAACCGACCGCGTAGTGGTTGTAGGCGTCAGGCGTCCCGAAGTCGTCGATACGCGAGGCCATGAACTCGACGGACTCGAGCCCCGCGGCGCCGTTCAGTACGACGAGCTCGTTGAAGCAGCCGCTGGGCGTCCCCTCGGCGGAGGCTCCGTTGTCGCCGATGATGTAGTAGACGAGCGTGTCCTCGAGGACGCCGAGATCCTCGAGGGCGTCGACGAGCCGCCCGACGTGATGGTCGGTGTGCTCGAGGAAGCCCGCGTAGACCTCCATCTGCCGCGCGAGCACCGGCTTCAGGGCGTCGGGCATGTCGTCCCAGGCCGGGATCTCAGCCGGGCGCTCGGTGAGCTCGGCCTCGGGCGGAATGACGCCGAGCTCCTTCTGGCGCGCAAACGTCCGCGCCCGCAGGGCGTCCCAGCCGTCGTCGAACTGGCCCTTGTACTTGTCCGACCATTCCGGGCGCACGTGATGAGGGGCATGGGTCGCACCGGGCGCGTAGTAGACGAAGAAGGGCTTGTCCGACATCAGCGCCTTCTGCTGGCGGATCCAGGCGATCGTCCGGTCGGTCATGTCCTCGGTGAAGTGATAGCCCTCCTCGGGCGTCTTCTCGGGCTCGACCGGAACCGTCCCGTCGTAGATGGCGGGGTAGTACTGGTTCGTCTCACCGCCGATGAAGCCGTAGAAGTGCTCGAAGCCGCCTCCGCCGGAGGGCCAGGCATCGAACGGGCCGAGCGGGCTCGTCTCCCACACCGGGACCTCGTGGCACTTGCCGAACTGCGCGGTCGAATAGCCGTTCAGCTTCAACACTTCGGCCAGGGGGGCGCAGGACTTCGGTCGGATGGAGTTGTACCCGGGAGCGGAGGTCGCGATCTCGGTGATGCCGCCCATTCCGACGGTGTGATGGTTGCGTCCGGTCAGGAGCGCCTGGCGGGTCGGTGAACAGAGCGCCGTGGTGTGGAAGCGGTTGAACTTGAGCCCGCCGGCTGCGAGCCGCTCCGCTGTCGGCGTCGAGCACGGGCCGCCGAAGGCACTCGAGGCGGCAAAGCCCACGTCGTCGAGCAGGACGATGAGAACGTTGGGCGCCGATTCCGGCGGGCGCAGGGGCTCGATTGCGGGGAAGACCGCGGACGGATCCTTCGCGTCCGTGGCCGTGATCTCGCCCTGGGCGGGATCGGGAACGGGCAGAGCCGCTCTCGTCTGCGGGTCGTCTTTTTTGCGCACCGAAACCTCCGAATTTGGCTATCGATCACCTTCGCCGCCACGGAGGTGCCCGTCGCCACCCAGGGAGCGGATTCACCCGGGTGATCATCTTCTGGCTCGGAATTGCCGTTGATTCGGAGGCCGATCCCGAGGTCACTATCCCGATGATGAGCGAGAGCTGGACACCGGAGCTGGAGCTTCACGAGGAGGGGCCCTCCTGTCGGCTCTCGCTCGGGGGCCATGCCTGGGGCGAAGGAAGCACCCTCCAGGAAGCCGCTGACGACCTCGTCGCGCGCCTCCTGATACTCGCCTTCTGCCTGAGGTCGGGCTCCGGACTCAGCGTCTCACCGGACGGCCCAGCCCTCGACCTTCGCTGGCTGAGCTTTCTGTGCGAACTCGGGGAGCTCGCATCCTCCGGAATCGATATCCGCGAGCGGCTCTTCGCCACGGGCAACGCCCGGCGAGCGGCGTAGCCGAGGCGACTCCTCCCGGTTCACCCGGGTGAACGGCAGCTCAGGGGTGGCGAGCTCAGCGAGGCTGGTCGACACTTTCGCGATGCCGACCGTTCCGGCTGCCGGCGATCCGGACGCCGTCAAGAGGACGGCCGTCGGCCGGATCGTCTGGACGGCGACGACCGCGATCGCCCGCTACACCGCCCATCGCAACCCGCAGATCGCGGCGGCGATCTCCTACCACGTCCTCTTCGCGATCGTGCCCCTCTTCGTCTTCCTGGGGACGATCTTCGGCCTCCTCCTCAGAAACGACGAGCGCCGGCAGGACGTGACCGAGCAGCTCGTGGACCGCTTTCCGCTCTCGCCCGACGCGGGGGTGGACATCGAGCGTCTGCTGTCCGAGATCCCGACGCCCTTCAGCGTCATCGGCGTCCTCAGCATCCTCGCGCTCCTCTGGTCTGCGAGCGGGATGATGAGCTCGGTCAGAGTCGGCCTGACCGCCGCCTTCGACGAGGGTGAGGGACGGCCGTTCTTCCATTCCAAGCTCGTCGACCTGCTACTCGTACTCTCGATCGCCTTGCTCTTCATCGGGTTCCTGGCCCTTTCGATCGCGATCAACGCGATCGAGCCCTGGAGCGAGACCGTCGCCCGCGGCCTCGGTGCCGCCGGGCTCGGTCGTGGCAGCGTCCTCGCGCTCGTCGGCCCCCCGCTACTCACCTTCGGCCTGCTGCTTCTTCTCTACCGGCTCGTGCCGAGGAAGAGGCTGCGCTTCCGCGATCTCGCGGCGGGCGCGCTCGTCGCGGCCGTCGCGTCGGAGGCGATCCGCGTCGGCTTCAGCTACTACCTGACCAGCGTGGCGCGGTACGACCTCCTCTACGGCGCGCTCGGCTCCGTCTTCGCGCTGCTCCTCGTCGTCTACCTGCAGTCGCTTGTCCTCCTGTTCGGAGCCGAGGTCGCATGCGCGTGGGCCGAGAGCGCCTACGGCCCGCCCGACCCTCCGGTTCCGGTCTTCAAGCAGGCGCGCGAGGCGGTCGGGGGCCTGTTCGTGCGGAGGCCCTAGGTGGGCGACAGCGTTCGCTGGATCGGGCATTCGACCGTCCTCGTCGAGCTGGACGGCGTCCGCCTCCTCACCGACCCGCTGCTTCGGGAACGCGTAGTTCTGCTCCGCCGCTCCGAGCCGCTCGACCTCGGCGATCTCGAGGACCTCGACGCGGTCCTGATCTCGCACATCCACTATGACCACCTCGATCTCGGCTCGCTCCGGCGCCTACGCGGGCCGAAGACCGTCGTCGTCCCCCGCGGCGCCGGCGCTCTCCTGCGCCGTCGCGTGCAGGCTGCGGTCGAAGAGCTCGGCGTCGACGAGGTCGCAGAGGTCGGCCCCGTGACCGTGAAGGCCGTGCCCGCCGAGCACGACTCGACCCGCCTCTTCGGCAAGAAGACTGAGGCGCTCGGCTACGTCGTCAGCGGCTCCAGGCGCATCTACTTCCTGGGCGACACGGACCTCTTCCCCGGGCTCGCGGATGTCGCGCCCGAAACCGACGTGGCGCTGATCCCGATCTGGGGCTGGGGCCCGTCGCTTGGCGCGGGTCACCTCGATCCGCGGAAAGCGGCCGAGGCGCTTGCACTCATCCGGCCGCGCATGGCCGTGCCGATCCACTGGGGCACGTACTTTCCGGTGACGGCGCGGAAGTCGGCGCGCGGCTTTCTCCGGGCTCCCGTGGCGGAGTTCCAGAAAGCGGCGGCCGAGCTCGCGCCCGGCGTGGACGTCCGCGTCCTCCCCGTCGGCGGGAGCCTCGAGCTCTGACCGCTAGGCCGCGACGACGGGCTCCCTCCAGAAGATCAGCTGCAGGATCAGCTCGACCACCACCGACGCAACGGCGAGGATGATGGCCGCCCAGATCGTCGTCCAGAAGAAGTCGTCGATCGTCAGGTGGTCGGTCAGCGCGTCGGTGATCGAGAGCAGCACGGCCGTGATGAGGAGCGAGATGAGGCCGAGGGTGATCAGGTTGAAGGGCAGCGTGAGGATTCGGAGGATCGTCCCGATGATGGCGTTCACAACCCCGAAGATGAGCGCCACCCAGACGTAGGCCCAGAAGCCCCCCGTGATGTCGACGCCGTTCAGGACCCACGCCGTGAAGGCGAACGCGGCGGCGAGGGCGACCCAGCGCACGACCAGGAGGGCGAGTGGGCTCGGTGTGGGACTGTGGCGTGCGGTCGTCTCCATGCGATTCCTTTCTCGACCCCGCTATTCGATGTAGCCCCGGCGAGGGGTGTAGTCCTCGAGTGGGCGCATGAGCGCGGAGATCGCGGCGATGTTGATGATGATTGCAGCGAGCGTCCAGATCGGAAATGCCGCGATGAACGCGAACTGCACGATCGTGTTCAGCATGAGCAGAAGGACCCCGGCGGCTCGCGCCCACGTCTTTAGCGCAAAGATCCCGAGCCCGACGAGGAGCTCGATGATTCCGAGGACGAGGAAGAACGCGCCCCACGACGAGAAGTCGGCGAAGAGCAGCCCGCCCTTCGTCACCGCGAAGTAGTCGTCCTTCAGGAGCGCGATGAAGCCCTGCAGGATGTTCAGCGAGCCGATGATGACCAGCAGCGCGCCGGCGAACGCGTACCACCCACTCGGGAGCTCACGCGTGGCGGGGCCGTCGTCCTGAGCTTGCGTCGCCATCTATGTCTCCTTTAGCGGTAGAGGTTTGGTGCCAGGGAAAATTCTCCGTGCGGGCTCGGCTGTCAACCTCGCCCGGCGCCGCCGTTCACCCGGGTGACTCTCGTCCCTTGACATCCGCGCGGCCGACCGAGTAGAGTCCTCCCTGTCAGATCCGTGGGCCCTCGGGTTCGCGGATCTGGCGTTTTAACGGACGGTTACGGGACCGCCTGGTCGCCAGGCTCGGGCAGCGGAGGCTCGAGCGTCGGCGCCCGTCCCTCGCGCCAGGCGCCGATGAGGATCTCGATCGCCTTGGTCACAGGCACGGCGATGAGCGCGCCGACGATCCCGAAGAGGGACGTGAACACGATCACGGTCACGACCGAGAGGAACGGGTGGATCTCCACCGTCTCCTTGAAGATCCTCGGCGTAATGAGGTTGTTCTCGACCTGCTGGTAGAGGATCAGCACGGCGCCCGCGACGACGCCCTTCCACGGCTCCTCGAGCAGGCCGACGATCACGACGGGGATGGTGCCGAGCGTGGCGCCGATGTTTGGGATCAGGTCGGTGATCCCGACGAACAGCGATAGGGCGGCCGCGTACGGGAGCCCAAGGAGCTTCATCGTCACGAACGTCGTGAGCCCGGCGATGACGCCGATGAGGAACTTCCCGTACCAGTAGCCCGTGTTCATCTTGAAGATCCGCCGCGCTGCATCCAGGAAGGGCGCGCGGTAGGTGAACGGCATGAAGCCGACGAGGCCATTCAGGAGATCGCGGCCGTACACCAGAAAGTAGAGGGTGAACGTGAAGATCATGAAGACCGCGAATCCGGCGCTCGCAAGCCCGCCGACGAGGTCCAGAACCTTTCCGCTTTTCTCGAAGAAGGTCGACGCGCCCTCCGCGGTGTTGCCCGCGGTCTGGATCGCCTCGTCGGCGTTCAGCGAATCGGAGGCGCCCGTGTTTTGCAGCTGCTCGACGTAACCCGGAATGGCCGCCTTCAAGCCCTGGGCGGCGTCGACGATCGATGGAATGAGCGCGAAGGCAAAAAAGAGGATGACCGCGGTGATCATGAGGAAGGCGAGCCCCGTCGACCAGCCCCGGCCGAGGCCCCTGCGCGTGAAGATCCTGATCAGCGGCTCGATCGAGAAGGCCAGGAAGCCGGCGGCGACAAGCCAGACGACCGTCTCGCGCACGAGCCAGATGCCGATGAGGAGCGCGGAGACGGCGAGGATGACCGCCACCGCCACGAGCGTGGCGACGGCGATGAAGCGGCGGTTCGGCCGCCCGTCTGGAACGTCGAGAGCAGGGCCCATTGAGGCCATAGCTGATTAGGGTTCACGCTCAGGAGCCGACTTCCTGCCGAGCGACGACGACCCCCTCCCCGAGGCAGCGCCCAAGCGGACGATGCGAGACCGCGCCCAGGCCGCGCGGGCGCGGGGCCTCGAGCTCCGGGAGCAGCTGGAGGGGCAGCGCGCGGAACATGCGTCGATCGAGACGGGTTTCTGCTGGCTTCAGCGCGACAAGGACATCGCGGGCGGAGTTCTCGGCGGCGGGCTCGCCTACCGGTTCTTCTTCTGGATCCTCGCGCTGAGCGTGCTCGTCGCGGGCGGGCTCGGGTTCGCGTCGGCCTCCGGTACCGACGTCGAGGAGAGCTCGCACGACGCCGGGGTCACGGACTCGCTGGCGCAGATCATCGCGAGTGCGGCCGCCCAGTCGGAGACCGCCCGCTGGTGGCTCGTCCTCTCCGGCGTCGCCCTCGTGCTGTGGTCGAGCTACGGCCTCCTGCGGGCGCTGCACCTCGTCCATGCGGCCGCGTGGCGGATCAGCCCTCCCCCGCTTCGGAACCTGCCGAAAGCGGTTGGGTTCGTGCTCGCGGCACCGGTCGTCCTCTTCGCGGCGACGGCAGCCGCCGGGTGGGTGCGCGCCCATGCGGCCGATCCGGTCGGGCTCGCGGCGACGCTCGGAGTCGGCGTCTGCTTCGGCGCAGTCTGGATCTGGGTCTCCATGTACCTGCCGTCGCCGGACGTGCCGTGGACCGCTTTTCTGCCGGGCGCGATCCTGTTCGGCGTCGGCCTCGAGGCGCTGCATGTGTTCACGACCTACTTCCTGCAGGCCAAGCTCGCCAGCGCGTCGGAGCTCTACGGCGTGCTCGGCCTCGCCACCACGGCGCTCTTCGTCTTCTTCCTCGTCGGCCGCGGGGTGATCTGGGCGGCAGAGCTGAACGCGGTCGTCTGGGATGTGCGGATGCGCAGGAAATAACCGGCTCTGCTCGTACTACGGGGCGACGAAAGGAGCCAAGGAATGTCGCAGTACGAAACGTCTCGAGAACCGACGGTCTCCGGCTGGGTGGTCGGAGGCATCACGTTCGCGGGGACGATGCTGATCCTCATCGGCATGTTCCAGGCGATCGACGGGCTCGTCGCCATCTTCAACGACGACTTCTTCCTCGTGACGCAGAACTACACGTTCGACCTCGACACGACGGCGTGGGGCTGGATCCATCTCCTGCTCGGAATCGTCATGGTGCTCGCCGGCTGGTCGATCTTCGCCGGCAAGACGTGGGCGGCGGTGGTCGGGCTCACGCTGGCGATGCTGAGCGCCCTGGCGAACTTCTTCTTCATCCCCTACTACCCGCTCTGGTCGCTCGTCATGATCGCCCTCGACTGCTGGGTGATCTGGGCGCTCACCCGCCCCGGAGTCGTACGCTCGAGCACGTAGGCCGTCTTCTTCGCCGGCCCCTTGACACGCGTGCCGGCGAGCCAGTAGGTTCCCTCCCGTCAGATCCGTGGGCCCTCGGGTTCGCGGATCTGGCGTTTTAAGGGACGGTCGGCGAACGGAATTTCCCGCTCGCAGCGAAAACCGCGTTTGGTGCAGCCCCCCGAACTCGCTAGCCTCGAACCCGTGCTGCGGTGCATCGAATGTGGCGCCGAGACCGACCGCTTCGAGCCGGGCTGGCGAACGCTTCTCAGCTTCGATCCCGAGCAGGACAGCTTCGACGAGGCGGTCAGCTACTGCCCGGAATGCTCGGTGCGGGAGTTCGAGTTCCCCGCCCGCGTCTCTCCGCGCGACTAACGGCCTTCGGCTCAGAGGCTAGCCCGCCCGCCCGCTGGTAGCCTCGGCTGGAAGCGAGCAGAGGAGGTCGAGGATGAGCACCGTCGAGACCAGGGTCGGCACGTTCGTGTGGCACGAGCAGGTGTCCGGCGATCCCGCGAAGGCCAAGGAGTTCTACGGACAGCTCTTCGGCTGGGGCACCGAGGTCTTCGGTCCGGGCGAGATCGACTACGAGATGATCTCGGCCGGCGGGAAGACCCACGGCGGCTTCAGCAAGGCCATGGAGGGCGCGCCCCCGCCTCACTGGCTCGGGCACGTGCTCGTCGAGAGCGTGGACGAGACGGTTGAACGCGCGACGGCCGCGGGCGGGAAGCTCCTCGCAGGGCCGTTCGACATGGAAGCTGTCGGGCGCATGGCGATCATCGCCGACCCACAGGGCGCCTTTCTGGGCGTGTACCAGCGCTTCAGCGAGGGCAGCGACTCCGAGGGAATCTTCGTCTGGGACGAGCTCGGCACGACGGACGCCGACGGCGCGCAGCGGTTCTACGAGGACGTCTTCGGTTGGACGACGACCGACATGGGATCGGACTTCGGCGGCTACCGGATCTTCGATCGCGTCGGGGGCACCGGCCAGGGCCATGCCGGCCTCATGCAGAACCAGACCGAGGGCATCCCGGCCATGTGGACGCCGTATGTCGGAGTCGAAGACGCGGATGCCATCTGCGCCAAGGCGAAGGAGCTCGGCGCCAAGGCCGTCGTCGAGCCGATGGACGTCCCGGGCGTCGGCCGCTTCGCGATCCTCCAGGATCCGCAGGGCGCCGTCTTCGGCGTCATCAAGGGCGAGCCCGCCTCCTAGGCGCGGCCGTCCACCCCACCTCGGCGCCGACGGTCGAATCGCGGCCGAGCTTGCGGCCCCTCGTTCGCGCGACCCCATCTATCGGTTCGGGATGCTGACGCAGCAGGCGCTCGAGAACGCCCTCGCGGCGGCAGGCGGGTGAACTGGGGTTTCGCACCGACGATGCTAGCCGCCGAGCCCGCGGCCGCCGTCCACGACGAGTCGCTGGCCGGTAATGAACGCGGCGCCGTCCGACGCGAAGAAGCTGACCGCGTGCGCTACCTCCTCGGGCGTCCCCATTCGGCCTGCGGGTACCGAGGCGAGATAGGCGGCGCGTGTCTCGGCGGTCACATCCGCGTGCCGCTCGACGGGGACAAAGCCTGGTGAGACGGCGTTCACCGTGATCCCGTGGGGCGCAAGCTCACGCGCCCAGCTCCTCGTCAACCCAACCTGGGCGCTCTTCGCCGTCACGTAGGCGGAGCGGCCCCGCGGAGGAAGGTCGACGACCTCCGAGTCGATCTCGACGATGCGCCCCCAGCCCCGTTCGCGCATCCCGGGTACGACGGCGCGGCCGAGCAGGACGGGGCTCTTGACGAAGAACTCGAGCTGCGCCATGTGGTCGTCCCAGCCGACGTCCTCGAGCGGCGCCTCGGGCTGGGGTCCGGTCGCGTTGAGAACGAGGACGGCGACCGGCGCGAGCGCATCGTCGACCACGCGGACGAGCTCGGCCACCTGGCCCTCGTCCGTCACGTCTGCAGCGAAGGCTTGCGCGGCACCCCCGGCGGCAACGATCTCGGCGGCAACGTCCTCCGCTCCCCCGTCTGCATGCAGGCCGTTGACGGCCACCGAGAGGCCGTCTCGGGCCAACCGCATGGCGATGTGGCGCCCGAGCCCGCGGGAGCTACCCGTAACGAGCGCCACCCGCTGGTTCATTTTTTGGCGGGGAGAGAACGCGCATAGGCCGTCCCACGCCCGACCCACTCTGCGAGCTCGTCCTCACCGGCGACGTCCTCGGCGTCGACGCGCAGCCAGCCGCGCATGCTCCGCCCACGCATCTCCATCAGCTGAGCGGGAGTCTTCGCCACCAGCTCGTCCGATTCGCCGGGATCGACCCGAACGAGAATCCCGCCCTGGCCGCTGACTCCGACGGCCATATTGCCTCCGATGAGAAAGGCGAGCCCGCCGAACATCTTCTGCTCGGTGAGGCCCGGCTCGGCGCTCACCAGCTCGCGGATCCGGGCCGCGAGATCCTCGTCGTAGGCCACCGGACGATCGTACTCCAGCGCAGAACCAAGGGATCTTGGAAGATCCCTTGACACGCGTGGCCCGAAGCACTAGCTTCGTGTCGTCAGATCCGTGGGCCCTCGGGTTCGCGGATCTGGCGTTTTAACGGACCGTCGCGATCGCCCCGACGGAAGCGGTCGCTTCGCGGTCCTGCAAGATCCGCAGGGCGCGGTCTTCGGGATCATCAAGGGCGAGCCGAGCTAGCGCTTGTTGGGGCAGGGCCGGTCGGCTAACGGCCGCCCCGGGGCCCCACCCGTCAGGCTGAAGCCGGCAGATCGACGGGGGTCGGAGAGGCTGCGATCAGCTCGTCGAGCAAGCCGCGGTCGCCCTCGACGACGACACAGTCGAGGCGCCGCTGGATGAACATGTAGTAGACACCCTCGGGGTCGCCTTCGACGACCACGTCGGGATCCTCGACTGGCCCGTCCGACACCTGCCCGTCAACGAGCGACGCGACCTCGTCTCCTACGCGGAACTCGAACCGACCCGGCGGCGCGAGCGGCGCGAGCACGGTGTCGAGTGCGTTCGCAAGCCAGCCCGGGAAGAGCTCGTCGCGTTCGGTCGGCGGCCCGAGCGTGCGGGCGCCCCAGAGCGCCAGCTCGCGGATGACCGGGCGCAGCTCGCGCCCGTAGTCGGTGAGCTCGTACACCCTCGAGGCGGCTGGCGGCGGGAGCGTCCGCTTCGTCACCACGCCCGCAACCTCCAGGTCACGGAGCCGAGAGGCGAGGATGTTCGTTCCGATCCCTCGCAGGCTTTCGGCGAGATCCGTGTAGCGCTTGGGGCCACGAAGGAGCTCGAGCACGACGAGAAGCGCCCACCGCTCGCCGACCAAGCCGAGCGCGTGGGCCACCGGGCAGTACTCGTCGTAGCGTTTGGCCATGCGCCAAGTGTAGCAAACGGCTTGCTGATGTTAAGTCATGACTTGCAATCAACAAGTATCTACTGCTAGTTTGCTAGCAACGTCTACGGATTCGAAAGGAAACGGACGACATGATCGCAACGGATCAACGGAAGTGGCTGGCACTGGCGCTCCTCAGCGTGGTCCAGTTCATGGTCGTCCTGGACATCGCCATCGTGAACGTCGCGCTGCCGTCGATCCAGGTCGATCTCGGGTTCTCGCAGGAGAACCTGCAATGGGTGATCAGCGCGTACGCGCTTGTCTTCGGCGGATTCCTGCTCATGGGAGGCCGTTCGGCCGATCTCCTGGGCCGCAGACGGATCTTCCTGGGCGGCCTCGCCGTCTTCACCCTCGCCTCACTCTTCGCCGGTCTCGCCTGGTCGGAGGCGTCGCTCATCACGGCTCGCGCGTTCCAGGGCCTCGGCGCGGCGATCATCACGCCGGCCGCGCTCTCGATCCTCTCCACGACCTTCCACGAAGGGCGCGAGCGCAACATCGCGCTCGGCGTCTGGGGCGCCGTCGGCGGCTTCGGCGCCGCTGCGGGTGTTCTCATGGGCGGGATCCTCACCGACGCCCTCAGCTGGGAGTGGATCTTCTTCGTCAACGTCCCCGTCGGGGTGCTCGCGATGGTTCTCGCGCCCATCCTGCTCGAAGAGAGCCGCGATGCACGCGTGAAGACGTTCGATCTTCCGGGCGCGGTGCTCGTCACCGCAGGCCTCTCCTCCCTCGTCTACGCGATCACGCAGGCCGGGCAGGGAGGCTGGCTGGCCGGGAGGACGATCGGATTCGCTCTCGTCTCCCTGATCCTCCTCGCCGGCTTCGTGGGCTGGGAGCTCCGACACCCCGAGCCGCTCATGCGCTTCGGCCTCCTCCGCACCCGGACGGTGGCCGGCGCAAACGTGGCCGGATTCATCATGGGCACGGTGATGTTCTCGATGTTCCTGATGCTGACGCTCTATATGCAGCAGGTGCTTGGCTACTCGGCGATGGAGACCGGCGTCGCCTACCTCGCGGTCGCCGGGACGGCGATCATCTGGTCGGGCGTCGCGGCCCAGCTCGTGACGCGCATCGGCGTCAAGCCGGTGCTCGTCTCTGGGATGAGCTTCCTCACCGCGGGCCTGATTTTCTTCACCCAAGTCTCCGTTGGCGGCTCGTACGTGAGCGACCTCCTACCGGGGTTCCTGCTCATCGGGATCGGGATCGGCTTCTCGTTCGTGCCGATCACGATCGCCGCCCTCGCGGGCGTCGAGCCCGCGGAGGCGGGACTGGCCTCCGGCCTCATCAACACGTCGCAGCAGATCGGTGGGGCGCTCGGGATCGCCGCGCTCTCGACCATCGCGACCTCGCGGACAGACGATGCCGTCTCGACAGGCACAGCGCTGCCGAGCGCACTGGTCGACGGATTCACCGGCGCGTTCGTTGCGGGCGCGATCGTTGCGGGTGTCGGGATCGTCGCTGCCCTGACGCTCATCCGGCGCGACGAGCTCGAGCAGTCTCAGGAAGTTCCCGAGCCGGCGTTCGACCTGGCCGCCTAGCTCACTGAGAACCGAGGGAGCCGTGGCCCCGGTCGCGGCTCCCTCGGCCGACTAGCTTTCTAGCCCGTTCCAGTCCCACCGGGGCATGCGGAGCCCCCGTGGGACGACCGCCCCGACGGGCGAGTACACGAGGACGTTGTCGACGGCCCAGCGCATGTAGGCAGTCAGCGCCTCGCGAAACGCCGCGTCATCGGGCAGCTCCGCGTCGTCCATCGCCTTGACGAAGCAGTCGAGGAAGCGCTCGCCGAGGTCGCCCATGTCTCCGTTGCCGGCGTGCATCGCGAGCACGCCTGACTCGTCACCGCACGATTCCGAGTAGATCGCCGGTCCGCCCAGCACCTCGGCCCAGTAGGCAGCCAACCGCTCGACGTGCCGGGGGTGCTGGTCCTCGTGCGAGAACGGATGGTTCAGTTCGGGGTCGGCCAGGCAACGCTCGTGATGGGCTCTCGCAAGTGCCAGGAACGCGGGCTCCCCGCCCGCGAATTCGAAGAGCGACTGCGACGCCGCGTGCGGCACGGCGGCCTACTGCTCGTAGCGCTCGACGACCTCGGGCGCACGGGCGGCCGCAGTGTCCGGGTCCTGCCCCGCATCGCGGCGGGCGCGGCGCTGGCGCAGAAAGTCCCAGCACTGGTCGAGCGAGAGCTGGATCTGCTCGAGACGGCGCCGATCGTCGTCCGTCGCGCTGCCGTCCGACTCGCGGCCCCAGAGCTCGTGCTCCTCTGCGACGAGCTTCTCTATGGATACGTGGATCTGAGAATCGTCCATCCGACAAGTATCTCAAGAGCTCCTCACACCAAAAGGGGACGCCTGCCATGGCCTCACCGCCTTTCATGAGGTGGTGGCCGCCGCACAGGTTCCCGTCTACCACGGTCCGTTCGGGAGAAGGGAGGCCGAGCGGCTGCTCTGGCGCGCCGGCTTCGGACCGAAGCCGGGCGAGGCAAAGGGCGTGGCCCGCAAGGGGCTCAAGCGGGCGGTCGACGACCTGCTGCATCCTCCGAAAGCCCGGCTCGTCGGCCCGGCGCCGACCTCCGACGGGGGAGAGCCGCTCTCACCCCGCGACGCGTGGGGCCACGACCATCTCTGGTGGCTCGACCGGATGGTGCGCTCGAACCAGCAGCTCGTCGAGCGGATGACCCTCGTCTGGCACGACTGGTTCGCGACGTCCAACGCCGGTGTCGGCTCTCAGAAGTGGATGCTGACCCAGAACACCCTCTTTCGGAAGCACGCGCTCGGGAACTTCGAATCCCTCCTGATCGGCGTGACCCACGATCCGGCGATGTTGATCTGGCTGAACGGCCGGGACAACACGAAGTGGAGCCCGAACGAGAACTACGCGCGCGAGTTGATGGAGATCTTCACCCTCGGAGCCGGAAGCGGGTACACGGAGGAGGACGTCCGCGAGCAGGCCAGGGCGCTCACCGGCTGGCGAAACGACTGGCAGGACGGCCTCGGCGACGTTAACTTCCGCTACGACTCCTCGCGGCACGACAACGGGGTGAAGGTCGTCTTCGGGAAGAGCGGGAACTTCGGCTGGCAGGACGCCTGCCGCCTCTGCGTCCAGCATCCACCCCACCTCACCTATTTCGTCCGCCGGCTCTGGAGCTACTTCGTCCCGACACCGCCGCCGGCGGAGACCGAGTCCGCGCTGAAAGCTCTCTACAAGCGCTCCGGCTACGAGCTCGTGCCGGTCGTCGGCGCCATACTCCGCCACCCGCGCCTCTACACCGGCCCGGCGATGCTGAAGCCACCGGTCGTCCAGGTCGCCGGCATGCTCAGAGCGCGCCGGCGTCCGGTCGACACGGGCGCCTGGGCGTGGATCTCCGAGATCGACGGCCAGCGGCTCTTCTACCCGCCAAACGTCGCCGGCTGGAGCGAGGAGCGCTGGCTCGACACGTCGACTTTCCGCGGCCGCTGGATCGCGGCCAACTACGCCGCCCGGAAGTACGCACTCGACCCGGGGGCCTCGAGCGGGAAGCTTCCGCTGGACGCGCAGGTGCTCCTTTCGCGGGCACTGGATTTCTGGGGAGATCCCCGGCTGAAGCGGGACACTCGCACCGCGCTTCTCGGCTTTGCCAAGAGCGCGCTCGCGGATGCCGATCAGGGGTGGAAGAAGGCCCAGTACCCGGTGCTCGTCCTGAACGCCCTGCGCATGCTCGTGGCCGTCTCTCCCGACTACCAGACCTGCTGACGTGAGCTGCTCCTGCAACGAGTTCTCGCGCGCCGCCGCTCTCCGGCGTTCGGTGGCCGAGGCCGGACGCGGCCTGCCGGGCATCGAGGCGGGGATGCCGCTTCCGGCCGGCAGCGGTCTGAGCCGTCGCACCTTCCTGGCCCGAACGGCCGGCCTCGCACTGTCGGTGTACGGCGCGAGCAAGCTCCCGCTCGGCCTCTTCGAGGAGGGCATCGCCCGGGCAGCCACTCCCACCGACCCGCTGCTCGTCTCCATCTTCCTCGACGGAGGAGCCGACTCGCTCTCGCTGCTCTACCCCGCCGGGGACGCCCAGTACGCCGGCCTGCGTCCTCACCTCGCGCTCGCTCCCGAGGCCGGGGCGCCGTTCGCCGAGGACACGGCTCTGCACTGGCACCCTTCGCTCGCGCCGCTCGCCGAGCTGCACGGAGAGGGCAAGGTGAGCGTGCTCCCCGCGGTCGGCTACACGAACGCCGACCAGTCGCACTTCACGTCCCGTCACTACTGGGAGGTCGGTGCCACCGACGCTCATCTCCGCACCGGCTGGCTGGGCCGTTACCTCGACCTGGCCGGGACAGCGGACAATCCGCTCCAGGGCCTTGCGCTCTCCGACTCGCTCCACCCCGCCCTCGCCTCGGCGAACGTTCCGATCGCAGCCGTCTCCCAGGTCGACGACTACGGGTTCTGGGCGCAAGGTGTGTGGGGGGAGCCGGAGACCCGCATGCTCGACGCGATCGGCTCGTTCGGCCCCTCGTCCGACCCGGGCCGCGCGCAGGTCGCCGAGGTCGCCGCACAGGTCGCGCGCCTCCGTGGACAGCTTTTGCCCTTCGATGATGGAAACTGGGGCAGCCCGGTCACCTATCCGACGAGCTCCGATCCTTTCCCAGCCCGTCTCGCCGGTCTTGCGGCCATGATCGCCGCAGGCTTGCCGCTCCGCTGCGTCACGGTGAGCGCGCCGGGAATGTACGACACCCACGCCGACCAGGCGACCGACCTCGGAAGCGCTCTCGCGCTCACCGCAGGCTCCCTCAACGCCTTCCAGCGTGACCTCGAGGCGCGCGGCCTTTCCGACCGCGTGATCGTCCAGGTGTGGAGCGAGTTCGGCCGCCGCGGTGAGGAGAACGGATCCCTCGGGACCGACCACGGCGCGGCGGGCGTGGGATTCCTCATCGGCTCCCAGGTCAAGGGTCAGATGCTGGGCGAGTTCCCCGGGCTCGCAAGCGGGCTCGACGACGAGGGGAACCTGAAGGCGACCTTCGATTTCAGGTCCCTCTACTGCTCCCTCCTCGAACAGTGGTTCGGAGCGGACGCGGAGGCGATCATCCCGGATGCGGCGAGCTTCGACCGGCCCGCGCTTCTGAAATGAGCTCGCGGCGCCGGCACCTCGCGTTCGCAGCGCTCGGGCTTCTCGTCGCCTCGGGAGCGCTCGTTCTCTGTCGTCCCTGGCGTGCTCAGACCGCGGAAGCGGGAACCTTCCCGACGCGCGTCCAGGCGGTGGCGGACGAGTTTCGTTTTTCCCTCTCCCGCTCGAGAGTTCCGGCCGGACGCGTGACGATCGAGCTCGCGAACTTCGGCGAGGACACACACAATTTCAAGCTCAGGCGCGTCGGGGGCACGCACATCTACACGATCGGGAAGACCCTGCCCGGAGCGCGGGCCTCGAAGACGATCAAGCTCCGGCACGGACGCTTCAAGTACTGGTGCAGCGTCGCCGACCACAAGGCGCGCGGCATGAAGGGCACGCTCCGGGTCAAGCGCCCCTAGCCGGACTTTAGGGAGAGCTGCTAGCCGCGGATCTGCACTCACTCAATACTTTCGAGTGACTGGAGGAATGCCCGCGGAGCTCGCACCGGCATGCTCGCGGCCAGGCGGAGAAGATGCTCATCCCCTGAGACAAGCACTGCGTGCTCGCTCTCGGCCAGCGCGGGGAGATAATCATCGCCTGGGTCGGCAGAACGGCGGGGCGAATCCCCGGGATCGGCGGCCACGATTGCCGCGCTTCGAAGCAGCGCCACGAAATCGGCGGCGGCGTCAGCCGGGATCCGTCGGCGGAGTTTCGGATACGCGAGCGCACGCTCGAGCTCGGCGAGCAGCGACTCGGAGACGACGAGCTCGAACTCGCCGGCCAGCCAGCGGGCAACGAGTCTGCGCCGGAGCGCCGCCCGGGGAGAGCAGAGCAGAGATGAGGACGTTTGGATCGAGGACCGCGCGCACTCAGCGGCGCGCGTTGCGCGTCCTGTGCTGGGCCTCGACCGCAAGCATCGTCGCCTCGTCCTCGGTCAGGTCGTTGCTTTGCCAAAGCCGGTCGAGCAGATCGAGCCCCAGCTCGCGGCGGAGCGCTTGCTCGATGACCTCGCTGTCGCCCTTGCCCATGCGCGCCCCGCGAACCTTCACAGCTCGGAGGACATCCTCATCGATCGTCAGAGTTGTTCGCACCTTTGCCATAAACGCATCATAGCATCATGATGCGTGCATGACGTGCTCGGACCGGTCAGGCGGCGTCAACGGGGCCGCGCGGCGGTGGCGTGCGAGCCCGACGGCTGGGTACTGGACCTGTACTTCCGGCTCGTCGACCAGCTGCCTAGATGTAGCGGCGAAACTCCAGGACGTCCGACCGGTAGTCGTACCTGACGAAGAACGGCCCTTCCTCGCTCCCGTGGCTCACGACCATCGGGACACCGTCTTGTCGCCCGACCACGATCGCGACATGGCTCCCGGGCCATGCGGTTCCGTAGAGCACACAGTCGCCCTGCCGCACGTTCTCGACGCGTTTCACCTGCTTGCCGTTCTGCAGCATGGTGCCCGTGTAGCCGGCGCCCCAGTCGAGGCCGTTGACGACGTCTCCGATGTCGAAGCCGAGGTTGAGGCCGTTCCAAAGGCACCACGTCGCGAAAGACGAGCAGTCGGAATGGTGTGGGACCTTCCCTTTTGCCGCGACGCGGCGGCTGCCGATGCCTTCCCAGCGACGCGAATCCTGGGTGTAGTGAACCTCGGAGATGTGGTTCAAGCCCAGCAACGCCGCCTCCACAGCCGCCCGGCGGGCCGCGGCCCGTTGCTCACGGTCCAGCCCCGAAACGGCAGGCATCAGCCGCTCTCCTTTCCAGCGTCGCCTTCGTCAGGCGGCACGCTTCGCGGGTCCGTGGGCGCAAGGCCCACGAGCAGGCCGTCGTCGTCGGCGTCGGCCTCGTACTCCGGGTCGTCGTCGATGTAGTCCTGGTCGGACATCGCTCACTCCTCCTCTTCGTCCAACAGTGCGTCCTTTCGAATGTCCCCGAGGCTCGCGGCGAGCGTCCTTTCGGCCTTCCCCAAAAGGACGTTTGTCCACCGCTCGTTGAAGCCGGCCAGAAACGCGAGGATGCCGAAGAAGAAAAAGGACGTCCCGGGGTCATCGGGGACCGACGTGTGCAGCAGCTCGCTCTGGAACAGGAAGTAGAGCGACATGCCGAACACCGCCCCGATGAACGGACGGAAACTGCCCAGGCGTCTGACGGTCGCCCTCCCGACTTCGTAGTCCACCCCGAACCTGTTCGAGCTCATCCTCATGAGCACGCTGACGATCGCCCCGAGTCCGCCGGCCGCGTAGCAGATGATGAACGTCTGCGTCTCGAGCGTATGTGGCTCGTCGAACCAGCCGCCGTTGTCGAGAATGGCCGCGATCCCCAGGCCGATCAGGCCGGACAGGACCGCCCCCACCATCATCCCCCAGAAGTAGACGATCCTCGAAGCCTTCTCCGCGGCCTGCGAGTAGTACCGCTCGATCTGGATCAGCTCCCTGGCCTGCGACCTGATAACGGCATTGAGCTCCTTCTTCTTCGTCGGAGTGATCTCCCGGTGCGCCCCGTTGCCCTTCCGCGCGTGGTCACTTCGCTCCAGGTAGCCGACGAGGTGACTCTGCACGGCATAGATCCACTGCATTGCGATTCGCTCGCTCGTACCGCGCAAGACCTGGGAGACCTTGATCGCCAGGGTGTCGCAGTGATGCAACAACTCGGCGATCCGATACTCCGGCTCGAGCCAGTCGGTCACGCGGTGCAGTCGGATCACCGCATCGTCGTCGAGCACCCACTGGGCGAGGCGCCCGCGCTTCTTGACCGTCAGCGCAACCGCCGAAGCACGCTTCGACGACCAGTAGACGTGCGTGATCTCACCCTCGTAGGCCTCGAACTGCTCGAGCGTGTGGTGATAGCGCTCGATCACCCTGGTCTCGCTCGGACGCCGTTCCAGCTCGTAGTGCGCCCCGACGAGCTCGGCAAACATCCCGGCGGCCGACCTCCTGTCGATGGCGCCGTTGCCGTTTGAGCCTGTCACGCCCTCCTCGTGGGCGCCGTCCAGATGACCGTCGGGATCGTCGGGAGCCACACCTCGCCGGGGCTCCGGTTGACCCGAAGGCTGGCTGGTCTCGTCCTCGTCGGAGGAAACAGGGTTCTCGGTTTCTGGCATGGCGACCTCCCACAACCTCGGGCCGCAAACCGAGCAGTTGAGCGACCGACGATACGCCCGCCAGGGTGAGAATTCAATAGGTTTCATCCTCGCCTGCGACCCGAAGATCCGTTCATGACCTTCTGAGAAGGAAGCGGACGACGGCCGCCAAGGTCGGTAGCGTTTCGCCTGGGGAGAGGGGTCACACTGACTTCGCGGATATTTCGCAGCATCGGCGGCAGCCTTGCCGTCGATTTGGGCACGGCGAACACGGTCGTCTTCTTGCGGGGCGAAGGCATCGTCCTCTTCGAGCCTTCCGTGATCGCGATCAACGCGGAGACGAACGACGTACTCGCCGTTGGCGACCAGGCGAGAGAGATGATCGGACGCACGCCCGCTTCGATCCGCGCGACGCGACCGCTTCGGCATGGCGTCATCACCGACTTCGAGATAACCGAGCAGATGCTCCGCCACTTCATCCAGAAGGCGATCGGCCGCCGTCGCTTACGAAGGCCACGTGTGGTGTTGTGCGTGCCGAGCGGCATGACAGGCGTCGAGCGGGACGCCGTTCACGAAGCGACGCTCGCTGCGGGCGCTGGCGAGGTCTCTCTGATCGAGGAGGCGATGGCCGCCGCGATCGGAGCCGACCTGCCGGTGGCGGAGCCTGTGGGCAGCATGGTCGTCGACATCGGCGGCGGAACGACGGAGGTGGCGATTACCTCTCTCGGCGGACTCGCCGTGAGCAACTCGATTCGCGTGGGCGGGTACGAGATGGACGACGCGATTGTCCGCCACGCCAAGACCCGCCACCGTCTCCTGGTTGGCGAGGAAGGGGCCGAGGCTCTGAAGCTCGCCATCGGATCGGCCTGGCCGGTCGCCGAGGCGGAGGAGGCGGAGATTCGCGGGCGCGATCTCGCCACCGGTCTTCTTCGCAGGGAAACGGTGACCGCGCCCGAGGTGCGCGAGGCACTGCGCGCACCCGTCGACCAGATCGTCGACGCGGTCAAGGGGACGCTCGAGCGCGCCCCGGCGGAGTTGGCGGCCGACGTGATGAAACGCGGGCTCGTTCTAGTCGGGGGTGGGGCGCTTCTGCGCGGCATGGATCAGCGGCTCAGGGACGAGACGGGCCTCGCCGTCACGATCGTCGACTCCCCCCTTACCTGCGTCGCAGTCGGAGCGGGTCTGAGTCTCGAAGAACCTACGCTGTCCGCGCGGCACCGCCGCCGCCGGCAGCGGAACTGAAGCACCGGTGGAGACGGAGGAAGCGGACGACGGGGTTCGAACCCGCGACCCTCAGCTTGGGAAGCTGATGCTCTACCAACTGAGCTACGTCCGCGTGCGGCTCAGGATACCGGACTGCGGGGCGCTCCTTTCGGCCCACGAGCGACCGTGCTAACGGCGTGCTAACGGCGCTCATCCGCCCTGTGCCTCCTCGTAGACTCGCCTCATGCGAGCGCGGATGATCGCATCGCCCTCGGCGGTCGGGTGTGTGTAGTGCTGGTGCGTCCGCTCGTCGCTGTGGCCCGCGAGCTGCTCCGTTAGTGACGGTGCGAGTTCGAGTGTCGTGCGGGCGTAGGTGACGAAATGGTGGCGGAGGTCGTGGAAGTGGAGGTCCGAGAGGCCCGCCGCCTCGCGTATCGGTTGCCAGCGGCGCTCGTGGAAGTTGTTCTCCGCCCATGGCCCCCCGCGGGGTGCCGGGAAGACGAGGCCGAGCGCACTCGAGCGGCCCTCTACCTGCTGCGAGCGGAGCGCCTCGGACGCCTCGGGGCTGAGGGGGACCAGGCGGCTGCTACTCCGCGTCTTCGTGCGCTCCTTGTGCTCTCCGCGGTAGGACTGCTCGACGAAGCGAACGCTTTCGTGGCCATCGGTGAGGTCGACATTCGGCCAGCGGAGTCCATGCAGCTCGCCGCGGCGCCCTCCGGCGAACGCGGCGACGATCACGAGGTTCTTCTCGTCTATGGACGCGACCTGGACCGCGGCGCCGGCGAGGCGGAAGACGTCCGCGCGCGTGAGTGCATATGGCGCTCGCGTGGCCTGCCCATCGATCTTGTCGACGTCGCGGCATGGGTTCTCGCGGATCATCTTCCACCGGCGCGCGAGTTCGAGCGCTCCGCTGAGCGTGTTGATGATTCGGAGCACCGTCCAGGAGGCGAGGGTGAGCGACAGTTCGTTCTGGAAGCGCTCTATCTCCTCGACTCCGATTCGGTCGAGCCGCTGCGAGCCGAATGCCGGGATGAGCTTGCCCTCCATGTCTCGGCGGATGTTCTCTGCGCTGCTCCGTTGGAGGTCGCCGCGCATTACGCGCGCCTCGACGCTCGGGAGGTAGTCGTTTCGGATGAAGTCCTCGAACGCCCGCGGCTTGGCGGCGAACGGGTTGCCGCCGAGTCGGACTTCGGCGACGACTTGCGCTTGCCGAGCCGCTGCGTCCTCGATCTTCGTTCCAGGCGGCAGTCGCTCCCACTTCTGCTTTCCGTTGACGCGCACCTGGAAGCCGTACACCGTGCCGCGGTTCGTGTTGAACTTATAGAGCCCGGGGTACCTCTTCGTCCGCTGCGGTTTCGCCCGCGCCATCTCACGTCTCCTTCCTGTTGAACACCTCGACGCCCCATCGTGGGGCGAGCCACGGCGAGTTCTTCTTGCCGGGGGTGACCTGCTCGGCCCCAGGAATCTGGCCCGCCTCGAGCAGGTTCCTGGTGGTCTTCTCGCGGCGTCCGATCGCGCGGCTGATTTCTTTCACTCCCCTGACGTAGCTCTCGGGGTCGTCGACGTGCTCGCGTAGGAGCTCGGCCCGCTTCTGCTTCACGCGGACGAGCGCCCGGGCGACTCGGGCGTCGTGGCCTCGCTCGTGGAGCTGCGGTGTCGCGCTGGGAAAGATCGCAAGGACGTTCTCCGCGCCGCGGATCGCAATGTCGGCAAACGTGAGGGCGCCGGCGGCTGCGCTCAGGCGTCTCTCGGCGTCGTCGAGCCATTCAAGGAGCTGGTCGACAGCGGCGGGCGCTCGTTCCGGGGGTGCTTCTAAAATCGGTGTTGCGGTCATGGAGAATGGACCTCCGTGGTCGCTGGGTTACCTCCGGGAGCGCCTAGCGGGGCGCTCTCGGACTGTCTGGGGTCAGGCCGCTCTCGCGACCTTCTCCTTGCTTTCCAGGTACATCCGGGCGCCCTTGATGTACGCCTCCGTGAGGGTGACGCCGCGGGCCTTCGCGAGCTTCGCCAGCTCGGCTTTCTCGGCGTCCGGTATGCGGAATGCGGTGAGTGGAGTAGCCATGCTTCGTTTATACAAGGGGCGTCGGACGTCACTTCTGGCCCGCGTCCAAGAGACGTCGCGAGAAGGCGGAAGGTCCGTCCGGTCCTCGTACTACGATGTAGATAGTGAGCGATCACTACCTTACTCCCGTGCAGGTTGCCTCTCGCCTCGGTCTCGCGACCGAGACCGTCCTGCGCTGGATTCGCCGCGGCAACCTCCCCGCGGTCGACGTGAAGACCGGGCGCCGCAAGCTCCCGCTCTATCGCGTCTCCTCTGCCGAGCTTGACCGCTTCATCGAGGCCCGCCGCGTTCGCTGATGGGACGCTTCCGGCGGTACGTCGCTCTCCTCGAGAGGGCACGCGGCCTGGACCGAGGCGTCTCCGAAGCACCCGCCGCTGAGCCTACCGAGGCGTGGCAGGAGTTCCGCTCCCGCCTTCTCCCCGAGGCCCGCGATGACGTCTCCCCCCGCGAGGCCGCGCGCGCATTCTGCGCCGACCTGGAGGAGGAGCTGGATCGCCTCAAGCTAGAGATTGAGGCGCGGCGCGACCGCTTCGGGCGCACGGGAGAGGGATACGAGGCTCTTGAGCGCTGCCTGGGCCGGCGCGACGTCTTGGACGCCGAGCTGCGCCGCGTCTGGCCTCACGCGTACCCGGCGAGTGTGAACGGCGAAGAGGGCGAGTCCTTCGTCATCCGCTGCGTGACTCCCGAGTGCTCTGGCGAGCTGCGCGACCGGAGGGAGGCGCATCTCTCCGGCGGTCTCTGTCGCCGCTGCGTCGCCGCCTGGGAGGGGCGCTCCGCCGAGGACGAGCCGAACCCCGACCCGCTTGGCCTCGGCATCACCGCCGACCACGTTCTCGACCGTCACTTCAATCGAAAGAGGTAACCGATGGCACTGTCACCGACCGTCACCGAGTTCATTCAGTTCATGGTCGACCAGGGCAACGACCGCGAGAAGACGCTCGAGCTGCTCGTCACCGATCCCACGGCCCCGGAGCGGATGGCTCCCGTCATGGCCGACTGGAAGGCCCAGCGAGACGCCCGCGCTGAGGCCGAGAAGCAAGCGGCTCACGCCGCCACGCCGGAAGGGCGCCGCGAGGCCGCTCTCGCCGCGGCCAAGGTCCAGGCCGAGCGTGCCGAGCTCGCTCAGGCCGCTCGCACCCTTCTCGCGCAGGAAGGCCAAGGCGACCTTTCTGAGCTGGATGATGACTCGATCCTCCGTGCTGCTGGCATCGAGGAGAAGGCCGTCCACGAGATGAGCTTCAAGGAGCGCGAAGCCGCCGAGATGGCCTTCGTCGCCGAGTACGACTCGCTCGATCCCGTCACTCGTACCGCGCGCGGTCGCGAGCTGGGCATCTCGTCTCAGCTCGTCGAGTCGCTCCGGGGCGGGTCCGAGGAAGGGGGCGAGGCTGGTGACTGAGCGGAGCTGGAGTCCCTACGCTGCGCCCGCCGCTCCCGCCGGGAGCCGCTTCTTCCAGCCGGTCTCACCTGCTGGCTGGCCCTCGGGTCCGGATCACGTCTTTGCGAGCGTCCTGACGAACCTGCTCGCCGATCGCGTGGCGGAGTCCTCACGCTTCAAGCCGAGTCAGGTGTCGGTGACCCTCAAGATGGTCGCCCGAGTCGGTGACAGCTACGAGCTGGCCGACCGCGGCGAGGTCTCGAGGGTGCCGTCGCTCGAGAGTCGTCGGCCTGGTCAGCGCTGGCGCAAGATGGAAGGCGGCGAGCTGCTCGACTCGTTCTTCGTCGGCGGCGATGCCTTCGCCAAGGCTCCGGACCTCGAGGTCTGGGAGGCCGCGCGCGAGGTCGCCGAGGCTCACTCGCTCAGGGCGGGTGCACTGCGGGGCCTGAACGACGCTGCCGCCTGCCTGCTCTGCCTGCGTGCTGGCTTCATTGTCGACCGTGGGAAGCTGCCGCACCCCTCGGGGATGCTCCGATGAGCGAGGGACGATGGCTCGGGTAGTTGAGACCAAGCACGAGACCCGCTGCGCCGTCTGCGCGTCCGGGCGCGCTTCCGACGTGAACGGGTGGCTCGGGAAGCTCGCCGACGGCGAGGCGTCCTGGGCCGATGTCGAGAAGGCCGCGGAGGTCCTCCTGGGCAAGCCTGTCTCCCTCTCGGCTCTCAAGCGGCACCGAGCGAAGCACTGCCAGGTCCTCGATGACGGGCAGGCGAGCGAGCGCGAGCAGGCCGACGCGAAGGATCGCGAGTCCATCGACGAGCTGTTCACCCGCGTCCTCGGCGAGAACTGGGAAGCCTCGGTCCCCTCACCCGAAGCCGTGCTTGAACTGCAACGCGCTCTCTGGGCGCGCGAGACGTACAAGGACGCGCTCGAGGGGCGCCCGATCAAGGTCTCTCAGGACACTGTAATCCGCTCCATCGACGCCACGACGCGCAGAAAGGCGAACGAAGAAACCTCGATTCTCCTGCGCGGAATCGGCTCCGCGGTCGGCGGCTTCGTGGCTGGAGTGCTCGAACCCCCGCCCGAGCTGGTCGAGGGCGAGGTCGTGGCCGAGGAGGAGCTGTGAGCGCAGTGCTGCCGCAGGTCGGGTCGCCGGCGGTCTCGTGGGCCGAGCGGCTTGCCGCGGAGAGACGCGCGAGGGTCACTGAGCTCGAGGCGGAGCTGGAATGGACCAGGGCGGAGCTGCGGGCGGTGCGTGAGGAAGCGGGAATGCTTGAGGAGTGGTTGCGGAAAGGCGGCGGAGAGTTACGGTGAGGCGGTGAACCCCTTCAGCTTTTTCGTGCGGCAGTGGCTGCTCCCGGCATCGCCTCGAATCCGAATGGGCTGGGGCGCAGTGATTCTTCTGACCTTCGCGCTTTTCACCCTCGGCGCCTTTGGGGCTTTCATCTCTGCTTTTGGCTGCGAGAACGTCCAGTCTGCAACTACCCGGGCTGACGTCTGCGAGTTGGTTGGAGGTGAAGGGGACCCACGCTGGTGGTTGTTCGTGTCTGCCCCGGCGTTCCTGTTTGGCGCGGTCGCCCTCGGCTCCGGACGGCGCGGTCGCTTGGACCAGGTCTGGCTGGCAGTGTGCGCCGCTCTTATCGTGGTGGACGCGATCCTCATCGCAATCGTGACAGACAACCTCTAAAGCGACCCCTCACGCCAAGGCGGCGGGAAGGAGCCGCGAAGCGGAGCCGGAGGCTTGCGGAAGAGCGGCGGGGAGTTACGGTGAGATCGTGGGCGCCTCGCCTCAAATCAGCCGAATGCATTGGGGCGCTCTGATCTTTCTCACGTTCGCCCTATGCACCCTCGGCGTGTTCGGAGCGTTCGTCGTGGGTCTCGGTTGCAGCGAGAACGTTTTTCCCGGGACTGCTCGGGGCGACGTCTGCACGGCTGTTGGAGAGCCGGGTGAGGCGGGCTGGTGGTTGCTCGGGTGTGCGCCCGCGTTTCTGTTTGGCGCAGTCGCCGTCGTCGGCGGGCGACGCGGGCCGCTTGGTCATCTCTGGGCGGCAGCTTGCGCCGCGCTCGTCACGGTTGACGCGATTTTGATCGCAATCGTGACGGGCAACCTCTAGCCCGGAACGCTTGCGGAAGGGCGGCGGAGGGCTACGGTGAGGCCGTGCAAACCGAACTTCGCGGGTTCTACAACAACGACGCGCCGGAGGTGGACTTGGAGTCCTTCGCTCCCGCTGAGAGTGACAACTTCGGTCTTTCTGTCACGACGTTCATCGGGCCAAAGGATGGAGGTGGCGAGGAGATGTTCGACTTCTTCGTCTGCTCCCCGCGTTGGCTGGCCGAGCATCCGCCGGGGAAGGGATTCTGGTTCCTCCGGAACCATTTGCTCCTGACCCGCTGGGACTTCGTCGTGCTTGACCGCGCGCTCCGAGACTTATGCTCGCGCACGCACGGGGAAACCTGGCAAGAAATCGCCACGGAGCTGTCCCGCTGGGGCCGCTGGGAGTACGAGAGCAACTCGGCAGCCGAGCTGAAGCGCTTCCGGAAGGGCAGCGGGCTACGCTGAGTAGAGGAGCCGGAACGCTTGCGGAAGGGCGGCGGGGAGTTACGGTCCTTCCAGCTCCTCGCTGGCCAGAATAAGCGGACGGAGTTCCGCCACCGTCGGTGCGCTCGGGTCGGCCCGCGCGGCTTCAATCCATATGAGATACCTGTCCTCACGCCAGAACTTGCGCGTGCCGTCGTCATAGACCCACGTCCCATCAACGCGCCCGGCCACTTCGTACCCCTCCCGTCTGCGGATCTGCGCAACGGGGGTCGTGAGGTCGGTCGCCCAGACGTAGAAGTTCCGGCCATTCCCCTCCGCGACCCAGGCCGCCTTGGTATCGCCCGTGATCCTGTAGCCAGCCGTCCCCACGACGCTCGCTATCCACTCAGCCGAACACTCCTTCGTCCAAGCACCGCTCGATTCCGTCACGCAGTCCCCCTCTGAATCGCCTTCGCGACTCGTCGGTGAACCGTTGTCGCACGCTGCGCAAACGAGGACGAGAAAGACAAGGGCGAAGACACGCACTTTCGCGTGGAGGTTACGACTGCGGGGCGAAGATTGGTCCCTCGGAAGGGTGCCGGAAAGGAGCCGCGTAGCGGAGCGGGAGCTTGCGGAAGGGCGGCGGGGCGTTACGGTGAGGTGAATGATCGACTTGAACTTGGGAGACGAAGTCGTAGTCTTGACGGGTTCACCCGAGCGCTTTAGGCCCGGCGCGAGAGGATGGGTTGTCGGACTTCCTACTCCAGACCGCGCTCTTGTAATCGTCGAGTTTGAGGACGGATCCTCTGTTGAGATCCCCCCTTCCAGTCTGCGGGGGCAGCCTGCGGTTAAGCCGCCGGAGGAGTAGCCGGACGGGTTGCGGAAGGGCGGCGGCGGGCGGAGACTCAAGCGGAATGTCCGGAAGAACCGCTGTCTGTTTGGCCGCGCTGGCGGCGTCGGTTCTCGTTCTTCCCTCTTGCCTGGGCGGGAACAAGGAAGCCAGCGGGCCTTCATCCTCAGGAGGAACAAGCCCGACCCCCTCAACCACAAGCGCCATCCATGCCAAGCTCAGTCGCCCGCTGCACTTCCCGCGAGTCGCAGAGGGTCAGTGTCCCGCGTCTCGGGGCCACTACGTGCGCACCCCGATGGCCAAGGGCGTCGCGCTCGGCAGCGGGCCTGTTCGCGTCTTCATCAACAACGCAGGCGACCTGCGCCGCGGCAGGGCGCACCTGGCCTCCACGAACGTCCCCGGGTGGCTTGCCCTCAAGACGCACTTCTTCACCCCTCCCGCCTATCAAGGGCCGTTTCTTGTGCGCGCAATGGGCCTTGACCACGCTGGACCCATAGCTCTCGGCGCGACGCCGTTACAAGCCGCCCCTCTCTTCATTCCTTCAGGGCCTGCAGCCAACGGGCTGGCAGGGTGGCGTGAGTTTCCCTACTCCACCTTCGTCAGGTCTCCGGGCTGCTATGCGTGGCAGATGGACGGTCCGACTTTCAGCGACATCGTCGTCGTCCAGATGCTGGCCAAGTTCAAGGCCTGAGTTGTCGCCGGGCTGCGCTGTGGAACCGAAGGAGCCGCAACGGAGCCGGAACGCTTGCGGAAGGGCGGCGGGGGAGTTCGAGAGTGCGGGACCTCCCCTCGCCTCTCTCAATCGCCAGCCCCGGCTAGGAGCGAATGGGCAGGCGACCGTGGCGGCGGAGCCGAGCGAAGCGAGGGGAGGGTGAGGAGCGCAGCGACGAGGTCCGAAGCCGACTCGGCGCCTGCCATAATGAGCGGAGCCGGGGCTTCGTCTTTCTCTCTCGCCTCTCCGGGGGCGAAGCCCGCGAGCGTCAGACGGTGCGAAGGGTGACCCGACGCGCGCGAGCTTACGGGCGACACGCATGGTCGGACGACGGGCCGCTATACCCGTGCGAGGTCGCTAGCGAAGGCCTAGCTGCAGGGGGACGGGGACGGGGCAGGCAGAACTGGGAATGCAACGAGAGCAGGAAGAAACTTCCAGGGGTGTGACGGTGCGAGGGGCGGCGCGCTATGGACGGGTGGCGAGGGCCTGAACTAGTAAGGGGGGATGATCCGACCTGCGACCCTGGGGTCGCTTCCGCCTTGGCCTAGAGGATGTGTGGGGGTGTGTAGTGGGGTTGTTGACTCTCGTTGCTTAGCCCTCAAAATCCGGGTGGGATAAAACGGCCTGCCTTGCTGTGGCTATCCGCGAGCGAGGCGAGCGGCGGGGTAGGCTGAGCGGGGTTGCGCTACTGCTTTCGAGTTCGATTCCGCGTTGGCAGCAGGGTGCGGATTCAGTCCGACGCTCAGGAGCTCGTTCTTGCCGACGAGGACGGTGAGCGGGTCATCGTTCGCTCGACTAGCGAGGATGAGCAGCTCTCGGACGCCGAGCAGTTGGCGGTCCGCGGAGAGGGCTATGGGAACGAGGACGACGCTCGCCGCGCAGGTGAGCACTGGGTTTCCCGCCTCCAAGTCGCGTTCGCGCGTTTGCGCTGCGGAGCCGACTTCGGTGCCCGTGGCCCTCGCGGCATGGTGACCGAGTACGGTCTTCGGTGGCTCGAGCAGATGGCCGGCCAGCGGGTGATGGCGGATGCACCGGGCGTGCTCGTCTTCGAGTGTGATCCCCCGCCGAGATTCGCGAGCATCGGAGCCACCGCGGTGGTCGGTAAACCGGCTGAACGGTTTGTCCGCTTCGTGCGTGCGGCGGCTGAGCGTGACCTCGTTCTCGACGAACGGGAGCAGCTCGCTTTTGATCTGTATTCGGCCTCGTTCTCGGAGACGTCCGCGGACGCGCGATTTCTCCTGTTGATGATGGCGGCGGAGACTCTGATTGACCAAGAGGAGCGTCCCGAGGATGCCCGAGCACATGTCGCTCGTCTGATCGCGGAGACGAGAGCATCCGACCTACCTTCCAATCAGGTCGATTCGTTGGTCGGCTCCCTTGAGTGGCTCCGTGTCGAGTCCGTCGGGCACGCTGGACGCCGACTTGCTTCCTCATTGGGAAAGCGCGAGTACATGGACGAAACGCCGGCTCGGTTCTTCATGCGCTGCTACGAGATGCGTAGCCAGCTCGTTCACGGGCACTATCCCCGCCCGGATTTCGGGGAGGTGGGTACGCGCGCGGCAAACCTCGAAGGTTTCGTCGGTGACCTGCTCGGATCGGCCCTCCTTGACGTCGAAGACTAGGCTGGGCTTGTGGATGTCTGGATCATCGCGGGCCTCGCCTGGTCCGTCTGGATCGCCATGTTCGTCTGGGCGTGGCGCAAGGCGTCTAGGGTCCCATCGGGACGGAGCCGGGGTGAAGCGACCTGGTCCCAGGACAGTGCCGGGGACGCCTACCTGGGGTAGCGGGACGGTTGGGAAAGGGCTGCGGCGGGCTAGGCCGAAGGCGGTAAAGGAAGCACTTCGAACCAAAGACGCTCCGCTTCAGGAATCCCGGCGCAGCCATCTGACTCCGTGTTTACGCGCTTCCCCTCGTAGCGTCCCTTGACGTAGATGTGAGGAGTGAGAAATCCGCCGGCGCAGATCTGGTTCTTATGGGTAAAGAGCAGCGTCTCGGAGTGTTCGGCCAACGACTCACAGAGGCGGGCGGGCTGCGGCGCGTTACCACGAGGGGGATCGCAGCGAAGCTCGTAAGTGTGTCCGCCAACCCCGTTCTCGACGCGGATTGAGAGTGAGGTGTCGTGGTTGAAGCAACTGCTCAGACCAAGGCCGAGCAAGACCGCGAGGATTGGCAAGACGATGAGCGCACGACGTCTCATACTGATGAAGGATATGACCGCCTTCGGAGACGAAAAGTTCCGGCAGTGGAGCGACCGTCACAGAGCGAAGCCGGAGAGGTTGCGGAAGGGCAACGGGTTAGTCGGGGGGTGCCTCTGCCTGTAGGGGCTAGGTGTATTGGTTCAAATTGCATGGATTACTCACCGGGCCGACCCCGGCGAGAAGCTCGTCTGCCTCGTCCCACTCCCACGTCCACTCGGCGTAGGCGAGGGATTCCAGCTTCGCGTCTCGCTCCCGCTCGCTGACCTTCTCGCGTGTCCCCAGGAAGGCCTCCAGCCCCTCGACCTGCTCGTCGGTGAGCATGTGCACGGTGTAGAGGCCCTTGCGCTTGTTCCTAAGCGTGACGAGGCCGAGGGACGCCATGACGCTTAGCCGCCTCGTGATCGTGGTCTGCGTGACCTGGTAGCCGAGACGGCTCGCGATGTAGCGCCTGGATGCCCAGACTGGCTCCTCCGCGTTCTTGCCCAGGGCGGCGAGGGAGGCGAGGCGCTCGTAGATCGCCTTGCCCTCCATGCCGAGCTGCGTCGACGCCCAGAGCGAGGAGTTCCAGACATTCTCGAACGGTGAGCCGAGGAGCATCGTCGCCGGCACGGCCCCTCCTCGCCGGATTGGGCACGTCCTGGCGCACTCGTCGTCGCAGTACGGCGCGAATGTCGACCGTAGGCGCGACGTGTTCTGATTCTCGGAGTGGGCCTTACCTTGGGGGCATCCCGTGAGGATCGCGGCTCCGTCTGGCGGCTCGTAGGCCCAGGCGACGAAGGCCGCATACTGCTTCCGGTAGTGGCGCTCCTTGTTCGGAGGGACGTCTAGCGGCATCCCCCGGACCACTTCCAGCGCCTCCTCCTGCTTCACTCCGGCGAGACGGAGCTCGGCGGCTAGGACGATGGCTGCGTCCCTGATACCGCCGTGGTGGCGGTCGGTGGGACCTTCCACGGCGAGGCGCTGCTTCGCGAGCGGGAGCTGGCGCCAGATGTTTCTCGGGATCACAGCGGGGCGCTTCATCGCTCCTCCCCCACGTTTTCCTCGTTCAGGATCGTGAGGGCCAGCTCGAGGCCCTCGACGTAGCCGTGGTGGAAGCTGGTGCGGATGAGCGCCTCGGGATCGGCTTCTTTCAGCCGCGTGGGCGGCAGGTCGGTGGCCCACCGCTCCTCCTGGGCGACGTCGAAGGCGCGCACGAGGCGTAGGCGGAGCCGCTCGGCGTTCATCGCTTTGGCCCTTTCCGCCTTGTGAGTTCGTCGCTGGCTTCTCCGCGGTTGCGGAAGGCGAGCGGGTTCGCTCCGAGTCTCCGAAGCTCGCGGACCTGCCCGGGCGTCGCGGGCTTCCGGCGCCAAGCGGCCTGCGGGTCCTCGAGGGCGCTCTCGCCGCGGAGCCAGCGCGCGGCGGCGTCGTTCTCGTCAAGGCCCGCGGTCCGCTCGCGCTCGGCTTCGCGCTCGGCGAACGTGCGGGCCTTCTCCTGGTCTGCGCTCATCGCCCTCCCCCCCGCGGTGCTAACGCGGTGCTAACAGCAACCGTCGGAAACGGGTGGGAACGGGGTGGAACGAGTCGGGCGCGGGAGGGCCTGAATCCCGCTCTACAAGCGAACCGGCGGCAACGGGCGGGAAGGACTGCGAACGGAGCGATCAGCTTGGGAAGCTGATGCTCTACCAACTGAGCTACGTCCGCATTCGGCTCAGGATAACCGATTCCGACTCGCCCCCCGGACATCCAAAGGGCCGCGTCCACCTCTCGTCCTACCGGCGGAAAACACCTAGTGCGGATCGGGTCGGGCCTGGATGCTGGCGGTGTGAGCGTAGCGCCTGGACTACCATGGCCCGATGCGAAGCGGTGGCCCAGACGGAAACGAACGGCTGACGGCGACGGCCGCGGTGATCGTCCTTCTTCTTCTGGCCGTGGAGGGCATCACGATCGTGTTCATACGTCCGCTGCTCACGCTCCACATGTTCATCGGGGTCGCGCTCATCCCGCCGCTCTGCCTGAAGCTGGCGAGCAATGGCTACCGCTTCGTCCGCTACTACAGCGGCAACTCCCTCTACAGGGCCAAGGGCCCACCATGGCTTGTCATGCGCGTGCTGGCACCGGTGCTCGTGGTCGCCACAGCCGTCGTGATCACGTCGGGCGTCTACCTCCTCGCCAGTGGACGGCGGGCAGGAGGCTGGGTTGGGATCCACAAGACGAGCTTCGTCATCTGGCTCGCCGTCGCGTCCGTCCACGTCCTCGTCTATGTCTGGCGACTCCCGGTGCTGGTCTCCGACCGGCGAGCTCCGGGCTTCGCCGTCCGCGTCGCCCTCGTTGCCGTCGTGTTCGTCGTCGGCCTGTGGGTCGCCGACGAGACGGCACTCCACGACCGCTTCACCTAGACCGTGTCGCCGCTTCGCGTCCCGAAAAAGGGTACAGACCGTCGCTCCATCAGGGGATAGCGAAAGAACGGCGTCAGGACGACGATTCGACCGTGAGAACTCTTCTCGACTGGCTCCGTGAAGACGGTCAGACCATGGCCGAGTACTCGATCATCCTGGCGGTGATCACTCCGGCGATCGTCCTCGCTGTTTCACTTCTCTCCGACCGCGTCGCAGGCTTGTTCAGCGCGCTCCCCGGGCTCATTCCCTAGGACGGCGGAGAAGACCGAGGGACGGCCGCCGCAGCGCCGCCCCTCAAGCGCGGCATGCTACTAGTTTCGTGCTCGCCCGGGAAGATATCCTCGAGGTGATTTCGAGGAAGGAGCCGAACATGGCCGAGCAGGAGCTCGAGACGATCGCCCGGGCGCTGGTCGCTCCGGGCAAAGGAATTCTGGCCGCCGACGAGAGCGACGGCACGATCAAGAAGCGCTTCGACTCGATCGACGTCGAGTCGACCGAGGAGACCCGGCGCGCGTACCGCGACATGCTCTTCACCACACCGGGCGCGGAGGAGCACATCAGCGGCGTGATCCTCTTCGACGAGACGATCCGCCAGAGCTCTGCGGACGGCACGCCGTTCGCGGCGCTCCTGGAGAGCAAGGGCGTCATCCCGGGAATCAAGGTCGACAAGGGCGCGAAGCCGCTCGCCCTCGCCGAGGGGGAGACGATCACCGAGGGTCTCGACGGCCTGCGCGACCGCCTGAACGAGTACCAGAAGCTGGGCGCGAAGTTCGCCAAATGGCGCGCGACGTACTCGATCGCCGAGAGCCTCCCCAGCGAGTACTGCGTCTGGACGAACGCCCACGCGCTGGCACGCTACGCGGCGCTGTGCCAGGAGGCCGGGCTCGTCCCGATCGTCGAGCCGGAGGTGCTTCAGGACGGGACGCACACGATCGAGGAGAGCGCCAAGGCGACCGGCCGCGTGCTCCAGGCGGTCTACACGGAGCTCCATGACCAGCGCATCGAGCTGACCGGGACGCTGCTCAAGCCGAACATGGTGCTCTCCGGCTACGGCGCCTCGAGCCGCGCCGGTGCCGAGGAGGTCGCCGGGAAGACCCTCGAGGTCCTGTACAAGCACGTGCCCGCATCGGTCCCGGGCATCGTCTTTCTCTCGGGTGGGCAGACGGACGAGGATTCGACTGCGCACCTGAACGCGATGAACGAGCGCGGCCCGCATCCGTGGGAGCTCTCCTTCTCGTACGGGCGTGCGCTGCAGGCTCCGGCGCTCAAGGCGTGGCGAGGCGACGAGGCGAACGTGGCCGCCGGCCAGGAGGCCTATGCGCACCGCGCCAGGATGAACGGCCTCGCCCGCTCCGGCGAGTATTCGGCCGAGAACGAGAAGGAGTTCGCCGGCGTCGCCTAGCGGTACTCGCGGCCCGAAAACCGAGTGAGCTTTTCGAGGTGGTGGTAGGCCTCGATGCGACGCACAGTTCCCGACCGTGAGCGCATGACGATGGAATCCGTGACCGCGCCGTCGCGCGAGAGGCGAACGCCGTTCAAGAGCGCGCCGTCGGTGACGCCCGTCGCCGCGACGAAGACGTCGTCTCCGGCGACGAGGTCGTCGGTGGTCAGCACCTTGTCGAGGTCGTAGCCGTCGTCGAGGAGCGACTGCCGCTCCTCGTCGGTGCGAGGCCAGAGCTTCCCCTGCACCGCGCCGCCGAGGCACTTGACCGCCGCGGCCGCGATCACACCCTCGGGCGTGCCGCCGATCCCCATCATCAAGTCGACAACCGAGCCTTGCCGCGCCGCAGCGATCGCGGGAGCGACGTCGCCGTCGGTGATCAGGTTGACCTTCGCGCCCGCGTCGCGCAGGCCGGAGATCAAATCCGCGTTCCGGTCGCGGTCGAGGACGACGACGGTGATGTCGGTCGGCTTGACGCCCTTCGCCTCGGCCGCGCGCGTGACGTTCTCCTGCGGCGTGGCGGTGATGTCGATCGCCTCCGCGACGTCGGACCCGGCCGCGATCTTGTCCATGTAGACCGCGGCGCCCGGGAAGAACATCGTTCCCCGCTCCGCGACGGCGATGACCGCGATCGCGTTCGGCTGCCCGACCGACGTGAGGCGCGTGCCCTCGAGCGGGTCGACGGCCACGTCCACCTCCGGCGGGTTGCCGTTCCCGACCTCCTCGCCGTTGAAGAGCATCGGCGCCTCGTCCTTCTCTCCCTCGCCGATGACGACGACGCCGTTCATGGCCACGGTGTCCAGCATGGCGCGCATGGCGTCGACGGCGGCCTGGTCGGCAGCCTCCTTGTCGCCCCGTCCCACCCATCGAGCGCAGCTGAGCGCGCCTGCCTCGGTCACGCGCACGAGCTCGAGCGCGAGGTTTCGGTCCGGTGCGACTGGGTTCCCGCCTGCCATGGCGGAGAATCTACATCCGCTCGGGCGCTTTGACCCCCATGAGGTCCAGCGCACGTGCGATGACGGAGCCCGTTGCCGTGCAGAGCGCAAGGCGGAACGGCTCCTCCTCGCTGTCGAGCACACGGTGGTCGTGGTAGAAGCGGTGGAAGTCGTCGGCGACGCGGATGGCGTAGGTCGGGAGGGCGTGCGGGCCGCGCCGCTCGGTTGCCTCGGCGACGACCGCGGGGAATTCGGCAAGCCGTTTGACGAGCTCGCGCTCCGCCGACGCGACCTGGCCCACGGGCTCCGGCGAGGATGTCCTGCCCTGCGCGTTTCGCAGGATGCCGGCGATCCGGGCGTGCGCGTACTGGACGTAATAGACCGGGTTCTTGTCCGTGCGCTCGCGCGCGAGGTCGACGTCGATGTCCATCGCCTGGTCATGGCTCCGCGACAAGAGATGCCAGCGCGCCGCGTCCACCCCGATCTCGTCGAGGAGCTCGTCGAGGAAGACGACGTCCCCCCGACGCTTCGAGACCTTGCGCGCCAGGCCGCCCTCGGACAGGTGGACGAGCTGGTAGATGAGGATCTCCACCTTCTCCGGGTCGCGGCCGAGCGCACCCGCGATCGCCTTCAGGCGCGCGATGTAACCGTGGTGGTCGGCCCCGAGCACGTAGATGAGCCGCTGGTGCCCCCGGTTCCACTTGAGCCGCATGTGCGGGACGTCGACGGCGAAGTACGTGGGCCGCCCGTCCGAGCGGAGGACCACGCGGTCCTTGTCGTCTCCCCATTTGGTCGTCGCAAGCCAGCGCGCTCCTTCCTTCTCGTAGAGCTCGATCTCGGCGATCGCCTCGTCGACGAGCGGCTCCATCTCGCTCTGGTGCACCCAGAGGTCCATATGGACGCGGAAGCGCTCGAGCGTCTCGCGGATGCGTTCCTCCATCACCTTGACGGGGTCGGTATCGAGCTCGGCGAGCTCGCCGACATAGTCCCCCTGATAGCCGTCCGGCGGCGGCTCCTCTCCCCTGCGTCTGGCGTCGACCGACTGGTGGAAGAGGTCGATCTGCGCGCCGCCGTCGTTGACGTAGAACTCGCGCTCGACGGTGTGGCCCGCGAAGTCGAGCAGGCGGGCGACGGAGTCTCCGTATGCGGCGTTCCGCGCGGAGGCGACCGTCAGCGGCCCGGTGGGGTTGGCGGAGACGAACTCCACCTGCACACTCTCGGGCTCCGTTGCCGAGCTCGCGCCGTAGTCCGCGCCCGCGGCGAGAACGTCGCCGAGAGCCTCGCCGTACCAGGCCGGATCTAGCTGGAGGTTGACGAAGCCGGGCGGCGCGACGGCGGCGTCCTTCACCCCCGGAAGGCCGCTTGCCACGACGCGCAGCTCCTCGGCGATCTCCATCGGGGGTTTGCGCCGGACCGGCGCGGCGCGGAGGGCCGCGTTCGTCGCATAGTCGCCGTGCTCGGGGTTCGACGGGCGCTCGAGCGCCACCGGGACCCCGAGCTCGGCCTCGAGCCCGCGTTCGAGCCTTGCAATCGCCTTGGCCGTCATGCGGCTATATCGTAGAGCCGTGGACGAGGAGCCCCAGGAGCGTCAGCTCAATATCCACCTCGACCCTGAGAACCTGGCAGGTGTCTATGCGAACTTCGCCAACGTCAGCTTCTCCGACTACGAGTTCACCCTCACGTTCGCCCGCATCGACCACGAGGTCGAGGAGGGAGACGTGCCCGGCGTCGTCGTCGCCCGCATCAACATGTCTCCGCGCTTCATGCGCGAGCTGATCGACGCGATGAACGACAGCTGGTCGAAGTGGTCGACGCGCGAGGGGATCAGGAACCTGCCGGAGCAGGATTCTTCCTGAACGCCTCGGCCATCCCGATGCGCTTCATCGGTGTCGGATGCGTCCCGAAGACGAGGTTCGACCAGGCCGGCGGGTCCGGATCGCCGAGCGACGTGACGGTCAGTCGCTGCTGGAGGCCGATGAGGCTCTTCGGGTCGTTCGTCGCGGTGAGCGCCATCCAGTCGGCCTCGGCCTCGTAGCGGCGGGAGACGAGATTCCCGAACGGCATGACGAGCAGGGCGTAGACAAGCGCGACCGCGATCGCGAGCGGCACGAGGCGAGGGTCTGGTAGCCCGCCGCGCCGCTCGGTGAACCACCAGACGAGGAAGACGCCGGGGATCGCCAAGAGCGCGAACCAGCCGAGCCCCTTCCAGATGTGGCTGCGAGCGACGTGCCCGAGCTCGTGCGCGGCGACAGACTCGAGCTCGGCCGGGCTGAAGCGCCCGTCGAGAATGGTGTCGTAGAAGACGACGCGCTTCGTCGGGCCGATCCCGGAGACGTACGCGTTCGCCGTCGTCGTGCGCTTGCTCGCATCCGCGACGAGCACCTTGTCCACGGTCACGCCCTCCTTTGCGCCGAGCTTCTTGATCTCCGCGGTCAGCCGCGCGTCTCCGAGCGGGTGGAACGTGTTGAAGAGCGGCTGGATCACGAGCGGCTGGGCGATGAAGTAGAGGACTCCAGCGAGAACGAAGAGCGGCGCTGCGGCGAGCCACCAGGATCGGCCGAGCCAAGCGGCGAGGCCGAGCGTGACCGCCGCCGCGGCGGCGACGAGCAGGCACTCGACGCCCACGGCAACCGCCTGGTCGCGCAGCCAGCCGGCCGCGCTCTGCGTGGAAAGCCCGTAGCGCCGCCGCCACCAGAGCGAGACGCCGCCGAGCGGAAGCGTCGCCAGCCAGAGCGCGATCCCGACGGCGACCGCGACGAGAGCTCCGGTACGGATCCGCCCGCGCCCGATTCCTCCCAGCGCATCGGCGAGTGGCTGCGCCTTCCAGACGAGCAGGGCCATGACGACGACCTGAACCGCCAGCGAGCCCAGGAGGAGCGTGCGGCTCACGCGCCGGTACTCGTCGGCCCTCGCGAGCTCGGCGGCGCTGAAGTAGTTTCCCGGATCGAGGTCTGGGATGTCGAGGCGCGGCACGCTCGTCCTCCAGAGAAAGAAGCCCGAGACGACCCAGACGGCTGCGAGGGCGATCACGCCTGCCCGCTTCGCTAACGTCCGGCTGCCGTGCGAGTGGCCGTCATCTCCGACATTCACGGGAATCTCCATGCGCTCGAGTCGGTGCTTCGCTCCATCGACGCCGAGCCGCCCGACGAGCTCTGGTGCCTGGGCGACCTCGTCGGCTACGGGCCGCGCCCGAACCGCTGCTGCACGCTCGTGGCCGAACGCGCCGACGTCTGCCTGGTAGGAAACCACGACCTCGGGGTGCTCGGTCGCATCGACCTGGAGGATTTCTCGCCGGACGCTGCGGCAAGCGCACGCTGGACCGCCGACGTGCTGGAGGACGAGCCGCGCCGCTACCTCGAGTCGCTCTCGCCCTCAGCAGTGCTCGACCGCGCGGAGCTCTACCACGCGAGCCCCCGTGACCCGGTCTGGGAGTACGTGCTCGCGCCCGAGGTCGCATTCCTCTCGCTCGAGGCGACCGAGAGGCCGCTCGTGCTCGTCGGGCACAGCCACGTCGCGCTCCGCTTCGGCTCCGAGGAGCTGACGCTCGCCCTGGGGGAGGAAGGCTCCGAGGTCGACCTGGCCCGCGAGCGCTGGCTCTTGAACCCCGGCTCGGTCGGCCAGCCCCGCGACGGGAACCCCCGGGCCGCGTGGCTCCTGCTCGACTTCGACGCACAGACGGCCGTCTACCGCCGCGTCGAGTATTCCGTCGAGAAGACGCAGGCGGAGATCCGCGAGCGCGGCTTGCCCGAGCCGCTCGCGCTGCGGCTGGAGTCCGGCGTCTAGGGCGACGCGGCGCGCTCGCCGCCGAACTCGACGCTCACGCCCTCGCGGGCGAGCGCCAGCTGCACCTCTTCGCGCGCCTTGAAGATCCGCCACTTCACGGTGGCGAGCGTGACTCTCGAGGGAGTCGGCGATCTCCGTGTACGAGAGGCCGACGACGTCGCGGAGGAGAAGCGCCATCTTGAGGTCGGGGTTGAGCACGGCGACCGCGCGCCAGACGGCGTCGATGGTCTCGACCCGTTCGGGCGGCGCGTCGACGACCTCGAGCGGCGGCACGTCGTCCAGCGTCAGGAAGCTCTGCGGCTTGCGCTCACGAGCGCGAAGCTCGTCGAGCACGCGGTTCTTCGCGACCTGGAAGAGCCACGTCGTGAAGCGGCAGCGGAGCGAAAAGCCGGCGAGGCCTTGGTAGATCCGCAGGAAGATCTCCTGCGTGAGGTCTTCGGCGAGTGCCCGGTCGCCCACCATGCGAAGGACGTAGTTGTAGACCGGCGTCTCGTAGGTCTCGACGATGATCCGAAACGCCCGCTCGTCGCCACGCTGCGCTTTGCGCAGTACGTCGAAGTCGGGCTGTGACAGAGGCACTGAAGGTGTCCGGATGGCCGCTGAGTGACGGCAAGTATAGCCGCCCCTTACACGTTAGTAACGAGATCCCTGCCGGTCATTCCCGCGCTTGGGGGAATTCCGAGCAGATTGAGGCAGGTTGGGACAAGGTCCGAGAGCGTTCCGCCGTCCGCGAACTTCGCGCCGTCGATCGTGACGAAGAGCGGCACCGGGTTGGTCGTGTGCGCGGTGTGCGGGCTCGTGCCGTCGGATTCGAGCATCTCCTCCGCGTTGCCGTGGTCGGCGGTGACGAGGCAGACACCGCCGAGGCGCTCCACCGCCGCGACAACGCGCCCGAGGCAGGCGTCGACCGTCTCGACCGCTCGGACCACCGCCGGGATCACGCCTGTGTGCCCGACCATGTCCGCGTTGGCATAGTTGACGACCGCGAAGCGAAAGCCGTCGCCGATCTCCTCTTCGAACCGGCGGGTGACCTCGTCGGCCGACATCTCCGGCTTCTGGTCGTAGGTGGCGACGTCCTTCGGCGACGGGACGAGGATGCGGGTCTCCCCCTCCCACTCGCCCTCGCGGCCGCCGTTGAAGAAGTACGTGACGTGGGCGTACTTCTCGGTCTCGGCCAGGTGGAGCTGCCGGGCGTCGTGCTCTGCGAGCACTTGTGCGAGCGTATCCGCGATCTCATGCTCCGCGAAGGCGACCGGGCAGTCGAAGTCCTCCCGGTAGCGCGTCATCGTCGTGAGGTCGTACCGGCGCTCGAGCAGGAGCTGGGAGAGCTGCCGGGCGCGGTCCGGGCGGAAGTTGAAGAAGATCGCCGCGTCCCCGGGGCCGAGCCTGGGCCCCGGGAGAACGACGGGCTGCACGAACTCGTCCGTCACGCCCGCCGCATAGCTCGCCTCGATCGCGGCCACGGCGCTCTCCGCCGGAGTCCCCGTGCCGTCGACGATGGCACCCAGCGCGCGGTGGGTGCGGTCCCAGCGCTGGTCGCGATCCATGGCGTAGTAGCGGCCGCTGACCGTGACGACGCGGATGCCGGCGTCGACCAGCTCGCCGACGTCGCTCCGGCCGGCGTGCGGCGAGACGTCGCGCCCGTCCGTGAAGGCGTGCACGAAGGTGCGCTCGGCCATCCCCTCCCGCCTCGCGAGCTCGATCAGCGCGCGGAGGTGGTCGATGTGGCTGTGTACGCCGCCGTAGGAGACAAGCCCGAGCAGGTGGACGTTCGTCCCGCGGTCCTTGGCGCGCTGGAATGCCCCCACGAGCGCCGCGTTCCCGAAGAAGTCGCCGCGCTCGACCGAGCGGTTGATCCGCATGAAGTCCTGGTCGATCACGCGGCCGGACCCGATCGTGAGATGGCCCACCTCGGAGTTCCCCATCTGACCGCGCGGAAGCCCGACCGCCTCGCCGGAGGCCTCGAGCGTCGTGTGCGGGTAGCGGCGCCAGAGCTCGTCGAAGACGGGTGTGTCCGCGAGCTCGACGGCGTTCCCCGGCCCCGGCGGCGCGCAGCCCCACCCGTCGAGGATGACGAGCGCTACGAGCGGATACGGGCTGCCGACTGGCAAATCGTCGTCAAGGAATCGACTTCGAGAGACGCACCGCCGACGAGGGCGCCGTCGACGTCGGCCTGGGACAGAAGCTCGTCCGCGTTCTCCGGCTTGACGGAGCCGCCGTAGAGCACGGGGACGTCGACGAGGCCCTTGATGAACGAGTGAGCCTCCTGCGCCTGCTCCGGCGTGGCCGTCTGGCCGGTGCCGATCGCCCACACGGGCTCGTAGGCGATCACGAGGCGCTCGTGCGGGCCGACGGCGTCTCGGATCGACTCGACCTGGAGGCGAACGACGGTCTCGGTCTGGCCGGCCTCCCGCTCCTCCTCGGACTCCCCGACGCAGGCGATCACGGCGAGGCCGTGTTCGAGGGCGGCGATCGTGCGGCGCGCGACGGTCTCGTCCGTCTCGCCGAAGAACTGCCGGCGCTCGGAGTGGCCGACGACGGCGCCCTGCACACCGAGCTCGACGAGCATGGGAGCCGAGACCTCGCCCGTAAACGCTCCCTCGGGCGCCCAGTGGACGTTCTGGGCGTAGGTGGTGAGGCCGGCTTCGACCGCGGCGGCGAGGGACGGATAGGCCGGGCAGAGGACGACGTCGACGCCGTCGGGAGGCTCGAAGGCAGCGGCGAAGGCCCGCGTCTCCGAGGGCCCCTTGAACATCTTCCAGTTCCCCGCAATCAGCATTTTCGCCGGGGCCACCGCGGGCCTCCCTCCAATTTCAGCCTATTCGGAAAAGGCGAGCCGGTGGGAAACGGGACTGAGTCGAAAGTGTACAAATCAGGCGTCCGGTATGGCGACGACTCCCGGGAGCTCCTTGCCCTCGAGAAGCTCGAGCGAGGCTCCGCCGCCCGTCGACACCCAGTCGATCCGCTCCGCCAGCCCCAGCTCCTGCACGGCGCGCACAGAATCTCCGCCGCCGACCACCGTGTGCCCATCCGTGGCAGCCACGGCCCGCGCGACCGCCTCCGTCCCCTCAGCAAACCGCGGCCACTCGAAGACCCCCATCGGCCCGTTCCAGAACACGGTTCCGGCATCGGCGACCTTGGCGGCGAACGCCTCGCGCGTCTTCGGGCCCACGTCCAGGCCGAGCCAGCCATCGGGAACCGCGTCGGCGGCCACGACCTTCGCATCCGCGTCGGCGTCGAACGCCGAGGCCGCGACGACGTCGACCGGCAACAGGACCTTCCCGCGCGGCTCGACCTCCTCCGCCATCTTCCCGCCGACGAGCACGGCGTCCGCCTTCCCGGCGAGCGAATCGAGCACACCGATCTTGTCCTCGACCTTCGCCCCGCCCAGCACGGCCACGAACGGCCGCGCCGGTTCTTCGAGCAGCGAGCCAAGCTCCTCGAGCTCGCGCTCGAGCAGCAGGCCGGCATACGCGGGGAGCAGATGTGCGACCGCCTCCGTGGAGGCATGGGCGCGATGCGCAGACCCGAACGCGTCGTCGACGTAGAGGTCGCACCCCTCGGCCAGCTCGCGCGCGAACCGAGGGTCGTTCTTCGTCTCGCCCGGATGGAAGCGCGTGTTCTCGAGAACGGCGATGCGCGGATCGTCCACGAGTGTGCGCAGGTGCTCTTCGACCGGCTGCAGCGAGAACTTCGGGTCCTCGCCCTTCGGCCGGCCCAGGTGCGAGCAGAGACGAAGCTTCTGCGCCCCGCCGTCGAGGATGAGCCGGATCGTGGGCAGCGCAGCGCGGATCCGGGTGTCGTCGGCCACCCGCCCGTTCTCCAGCGGGACGTTGAAGTCCACCCGTGCGAGGACGTTCTTGCCGGAGACGTCGGCGTCCCGGACGGAGCGCGGCCGGTGCACTAGTCCTCCTTCCGGCAATACTCGCCTGCTTCTCGCTCGCGCACACGTTGCCCCCTGCGGCGTCTTCGGTCGCCCCGGTAAACACCGTTACCGGAGCTCCCTGCGTCCTTGCAGCGCGTGGTGCTCGCGGCCGAAAAACGGGGCGGCAGCACCGAAAGGAGCACTAGAGCAGGCGCTGCGACAGATCGACGAGCCGGCAGCTGTAGCCCCACTCGTTGTCGTACCACGCGAACACCTTGACCTCGTCGCCGTGGGTCATCGTCAGGCCGCTGTCGAAGATCGACGAGTACGAGCTTCCGATGATGTCGGTGGAGACGAGCGGCTCGTCCGAGTAGTGCAGGATCCCCTCGAAGGCGTCCCTGTCGGCCGTCTCCTGGAAGCGGCCGTTGACCTCCTCGACGCTGACTCCCTTGCCGACATGGACGGTCAGGTCGACGACCGAGCCGTCGGGGACCGGAGCGCGAATGGCGACGCCGTCGACCTTGCCCTTGAGATCGGGGATGACGACGCCGATCGCCCGCGCCGCACCCGTGGACGTCGGGATCAGGTTGATCGCAGCCGACCGCGCTCGCCTGAGGTCGGAATGCGGCAGGTCGAGGATCCGCTGGTCGTTCGTGTAGGCGTGGATCGTCGTCATGAAACCGGTCTCGATTCCGAAGGCGTCGTTCAGTACCTTGGCGACCGGAGCGACGCAGTTCGTGGTGCACGACGCGTTGGAGACGATCCGATGCTTCTCCTTGTCGTAGTCGTCGTCGTTCACACCGAGCACGAGGGTCACGTCCGGGTCGCTCGCGGGCGCAGAGATGATCACCTTCTCCGCGCCGGCGTCGAGATGCTTCTGGGCGTCCTCCCGCTTCGTGAAGAGCCCCGTCGACTCGATCACGACCTGGACGCCGAGGTCGCCCCATGGCAGGGCGGCGGGATCGCGCTCGGTGAGAAGCTTGAACTCCTTGCCGTCGACGCCAATCGCTCCGTCCGAGGCCTCCACCTCGGCATCGAGGGCGCCGAGCACGGAGTCGTGCTTCAAGAGGTGGGCCATCGTCTTGGCGTCACCGATGTCGTTCACCGCGACGATCTCGAGGTCGGCGTCCCGCGCCCTCGCGGCGCGGAAGAAGTTCCGCCCGATTCGCCCGAAACCGTTGATTCCTACGCGCAGCGCCATCTAGCACACTCCCAGTTCGCTCTCCCCCAGCTCCTGGGATTCTAAGCGAGCGGGCCGGAGGGGAAGCTCCGAGGACGACCTCCCCCTCCGGTTGAACCGCACTCAGGACCGTGGCGCCGGACGGGGTCTGAATCCGACACCCGACGAGCACGGACCCGCTCCGCTCCAACATAGTCGTGGACGTGAGCCGAAGGCAACCCTGAACCATCCAGAAATTGCCAGGACCAAAGTCAGCGCTCGGCCAGCTTCTGGAGCTTTGCGAGCCGTCGGTGCGCGGCGGCCTTCGTCGCAGGCGGCTTCAGGCGCCGCGCCAGCTCCCCGAGGGACAGTGTCGGGTTCCTGGCCCGTAGCTCGGCGATCTCACGCAGCTCAGAGGAAAGATGCTCGAGCTGGCCGTCCGCCTCGAGCCGCCGGATTGCGCGGAGCTGCGTCTCCGCGGCGCGACTCGCGCGGACGATGTTCGCGTGGTCGGCATTGGCGAGCCGGTTCGCACGCGCCCGGGTCGAGGCGACGACGGCGCTCTCCTCCAGGCCGAGGGCGGCCCGATGCGCGCCGAGGAAGGCGAGGAGCTCCGCGATCGTGTCCGAGGACTTGGCGTACGCGACGGCGTGGCGGCCCCGGTCATGGACGGCGAGGCGGAATCCCTCGGCCTCCGCGAGCGAGGCAAGGTGCTCGGCGCCCTCGACGTTCGCGCTTCGAAGCTCGAGGTGGGCGTTCCGCGGCCCGCTCACCGAACCGGAGGCGAGGAGCGCGCCGCGCAGGTACGCGGCGCGGCAGCACGAACGGCCAACGACGCGCGCGGGCGGCCGCTCCAGCGGCGCGAGACGGTTGTCGAGCACGCCTGCCTCGTTCAGCACCTGGAGGGCGCGGGCGTCGTCGTCGATGTGGATCTGAAAGCGCGTGGCGTGCTCGAACGCCTGGCTCTTGTAGGTGCGGATCTCTCCCGGCACGTCGTACGAGCGCAGAAGCGCGAAGGCGCGCCGCGCGACGGCCGGGGTCGCCACCTCCAGATGAAGGGAGATCCGCCCCCCTCCCCTGAAATGGACGCTGCCCGCGGTGCGAACGAGCGCTGAGAGCTCCGCGAGGCGGCAGCACGCTTTGCGCGGGTCGATCCCGGCCAGCTCCGCGCGGACGTCCTCAGAGAGCATGCTCGAGCTCGAGCAGCCGCCGCTTGTACTCGCCGCCCAGGGCCCCGTATCCGCCCAGGCCGCCTGCGGACACCACGCGGTGGCAGGGCACGACGAGCGGAAAGCGGTTACCGGCGCAGAAGGTGCCGGCGGCGCGTTGGGCGTTCGGGTGCCCGGCCAACGCGGCGAGCTCGCCGTAGGTGACCGTCTCGCCGTAGGGCACCTCCCGCAAGACATCGGCGAGGCCGACCTGGAACTCCGTGCCCCAGGAAAGGTCGACCGCGACGTCCCCGAACGAGACCCGCTCGCCCGCGAAATACCGGCGCACGCGATCGGCCAACGGGTGCTCCTTCGCCTCCGCGCGCGTCTCCCGGGCAGAGGGGAGCTCGTGGTAGAGGAGCCGCTCTCCGTCGAGGTAGAGCTCGCCCACTCCCCAGCCCGGGGCCTCATACGAGAGGACCTGCACGCTCATACAATGCCGCCTTGCGCTGCAGGAGGGCGGCAAGTGGCCCAACCGATCGTCTACATCGACGTTTCCACCGTCCGCGACGGAAAGCTGGGTGAGCTCATGCGGTCGATCGGGGAGCTCAGTCGGTTCGTGGAGGCCCACATGCCCCAGCTTCTTTCCTACGGCTTCTACCTCGACGACAGCGGCACGACGATGACCGTCGTCGCGGTTCACACAGACTCCTCGTCGCTCGAGTCTCACCTGGACACCGGGCGAGAAGCATTTCGCAAGTTCGCCGACCTCATCGAGCTCGAGCGGATCGAGGTTTACGGCCACGTGAGCGCCGCCGCGCGCGACCGCCTGCATCAGAAGGCGCACATGCTCGGCGATGCAACCGTGATCGTCCACGAGCTGCACGCCGGCTTTGCGCGGACGCCCTGAGCCTGCACGCGTGGCGGGCGGCAGCGCATAATCCCCTGCATGAGCGCACCAGGAATCTTCAAGCCCATTCCACCGGTCAACGAGCCGGTTCGCACCTACGCCCCAGCGTCGCCCGAGCGCGCGAGCCTCCAGCTCCGCCTCGAGCAGATGAAGGGCGAGCAGCCCGAGATCCCTTGCATCATCGGCGGCAAGGAGGTCAACACCGGGAGCCTTAAGGCGGCGGTCATGCCGCACGACAAGGATCACGTCCTCGCCAACGTCCACCAGGGCGGCGCGAAGGAGGTGGAGCAGGCGATCCAGGCCGCCGACGAAGCGTGGCAAGACTGGCACCGGCTTCCGTGGGAGGAGCGCGCCGCGGTCTTCTACCGCGCCGCAGAGCTCCTCGCCGGACCCTGGCGCGACACGCTCAACGCGGCCACGATGCTGGGCCAGTCGAAGACCGCGCACCAGGCCGAGGTCGACGCCGCCTGCGAGCTCGTCGACTTCTGGCGCTTCAACCCCTACTTCATGAACCGGGTCTACGAAGAGCAGCCCTTCTCGGGACCGGGCTCCTGGAACCGAATGGAATACCGCCCGCTCGAGGGGTTCGTCTTCGCCGTCACGCCGTTCAACTTCACGGCGATCGGCGGGAACCTGCCGACCGCCCCGGCGCTCATGGGCAACACCTCGGTCTGGAAGCCGGCCGGCACGGCGATGTTGTCCGCCTACTACACGATGAAGCTCCTCCAGGATGCCGGGCTCCCCGACGGCGTCGTCAACCTCGTCTACGGCTCCGGCAAGGAGATCGGCGACGCGGCGCTCGCGAGCCCTGAGCTCGCAGGCGTCCACTTCACCGGCTCGACCCCGGTCTTCCAGTCGATGTGGAAGACGATCGGCGCGAACATCGCCGACTACCGCAACTACCCGCGCATCGTCGGCGAGACGGGCGGCAAGGACTTCATCGTCGCCCACCCGACCGCCGACGTGGACGAGCTCGCAACGGCGATCGTGCGCGGCTCCTTCGAGTACCAGGGGCAGAAGTGCTCTGCAGCCTCGCGCGTGTACGCCCCTTCGAACCTCTGGCCCGAGCTCAAGGAGCGCCTCGTCGCCCAGGTCGGGGAGCTTCGGGTCGGCGACGTGTCCGACTTCTCCAACTTCATGGGCGCCGTCATCGACGAGAGCTCCTTCAAGACGCAAAAGGAGGCGATCGAGGAGGCGCGCTCGCACGCAAAGTCGAGCGTGGTCGTCGGCGGCGGCGTTGACTCGAGCGTGGGCTACTTCGTCGAGCCCACGGTGATCGAGACCGAGGACCCGAACTTCCGCCTCCTGCGCGACGAGCTCTTCGGCCCAGTGGTGACCGCCTACGTCTATCCGGAGAAGAAATGGGACGAGACCCTCGACCTCGTCGACAAGACCGCTCCCTACGGTCTCACCGGCGCGATCTTCTCCGACGACCGCCTCGCCCTCGTCGACGCCGAGGAGAAGCTCCGCTACGCGGCGGGGAACCTCTATCTGAACGACAAGCCGACGGGGGCCGTCGTGGCGCAACAGCCGTTCGGCGGCTCACGGGCCTCGGGCACGAACGACAAGGCCGGCTCGATGTGGAACCTCATCCGCTGGGTGAGCCCGCGCACGATCAAGGAGACGTTCAACCCGCCGACGGATTACCGTTATCCGTTCCTCGGGGGCGACGACGGCGGCGTGTAACCCCTCCGAGGGATGCCGTTTCGCCCGCTCCGCGCCGACAGTCGCGGTAGGGGATCTTCGTGCCCGAGCCGCTCAACGAAGCCGATCACGACGCGTACTGGCGCCCGCTCGGCCAGCTCTTGGTTCAGCGGGGCCTGCTCACGAACGAGGAGCTCGAAGCCGCGCTCGACGAGCAGGAGCGGACGGGCGGTCTCCTCGGGGAGATCCTGCTTCGAAACGGGCTCCTGTCCAGGCTCGCGCTCGCAAGCAGCCTCCACGAGCAGTCGCTCGCCCGGGAGCACGAAAGCGGATTCGAGTCGGGCCTTCGCAGCACCCTCCGCGGCGACGAGCGGCACGAGTACGGCGTCGTCGGGGACGAGCCTGAAACGGAAGGTGGCTTCGGCTCGGGCCTCCGCGACGCACTCACGCGCCGCGACGAAGAGGGCTAGCTCAGCGGTTCAGAACGCACAGGCAGGCATTCCAACCGCTGCAGCGTAGTGTTCGATGAACCTCTCCCTCTGAGTGAGGACGCGCGCAGCGTCGACGTAGCCCTCTCGGTTTTTCTCCTTCGTAGCTCTCTGCAGGCGCTCGAGCGCGGCAAGGGCGTCCTGTCTGTTGTGGAGGAAGAGCGAATAGGGACCTGCGTAGTTGGCCGGAGGGCCGCAGCACGACCAACTCGGACTGGATGGTGCCCTCGCGATCTAGCTCGCGTCTGATCGCGCGGACGTGCTGCGTTCGATTCGGAGGCAGAGCCCGTCTGAGGACGAATTCGCCCTGCCGGTCACGGGCGCAGATCGAGTTGGCCTCCTTCACAACGTTGTCCCATTGGCGCTCGCGGGCCTGTGCCCCCTCGAGCGCGCCGTTGACTTCGTTGAAGGGCTTTCGAAGGTCGGGCAGCTGCGAGCGAAGCTCGTCAACGCCCCCGGTCGCGACCGCGACAAGACCCGCAGTGCCGACGACTGCCGCAACACGAGAGCCTTGATCATCGAGGATCATTCTGGGCCGATCGCTCGGGCACCTCGCCCCTCGGAGGTGTAGGCGCCGACGGGCCCACTGGGGGGCGGCCCGAGTAAGCGGGCTAGGCGCGGCCAGCGCGATGAAGGGCGGCGTAGATCTGCCTGCCCGTCTTCGCGGGGACTCCCGGTACGCCCTCGAACTCCTCGGGCCCCGCGGCGAGGATCCGCTCCGGCGAGCCGAAGTGCCTGATGAGCGCGCGACGGCGGGCCGGCCCGACTCCGGGTAGCGCGTCGAGAATCGACTCGTGCGCGCGCGCCTCGCGCCGCTGGCGGTGGAAGCCGAGTGCAAAGCGGTGTGCCTCGTCGCGGATCCGCTGCAGGAGCTGAAGGCCGGGCGAGGCAGGGTCGAGCACGATCGGGCCAGGCCGGCCCGGCACGAAGACCTCCTCGTCGCGCTTTGCAAGCGAGATCACGGCCACGCGCGGGAGGTCGTAGGCCTGCATGGCGGCGAGCGCCGCGGAAAGCTGTCCCTTGCCGCCGTCGATGACGACGAGGTTCGGGATCGAGGCGAAGCCCTCGTCGTAGGCCTCCAGGGTCGTCGCCGGCCTGGCGCGGGCGAACCGGCGCGAGACGACCTCGGCCATCATCGCGAAGTCGTCCTGTCCGCCCTCCTTGCGGATCCCGAACTTGCGGTAGTGCGCCTTTTTGGGCAGAGCATCCTGGAAGACGACCATCGAGCCGACGGGGGCCTGGTCCTGGATGTTCGAGATGTCGAAGCACTCGATCCGGAGCGGCAGGCTCTCGAGGTTGAGGGACTCCCGGAGCTCCTCGAGCGCCTCGATGCGGCGAAGCCGCTTGCGCTCGGTTTGCGCGGTGTCGTGCTCGAGCGCGAGCTCGGCATTCTGCTGCGCGAGCTCCTGCAGCCGCCGCTTCTCGCCTCGCTGGGCAGGCCGCACCTCGACACGCGAGCCGCGCTCCTCCGACAGGAACTCGGAGAGCGCTCCGCTCGGGCGCGCCTCCGGCGGGACGATGATCTGCGGCGGGATGCTGGGCGCGCTCCCGTAGTACTCGAGCGCGAAGGCCTCCAAAAGCGACTCGAGGTCCTGGCCGGCGACGTTCTCGAGGAAGAAGCTGTGCCGATCGGTGAGGCGGCCGCCCCGGAGCGGGAAGACCTGCACGGCGGCGCCGTCGCCGCCCACCGCGATGCCGATCACGTCGACGGTGCCGATCGCGCGTTTGTCCGCGGCTTGCCGTTCGGCCAGGTGCCGCACCGAGTAGAGCCGGTTCCGGTAGCGGGCGGCCGCCTCGAAGTCCTGCTGCTCGGCGGCGGTGCGCATCTTCTCCTCGAGCTCTCGCTGGATCGGCCTCGACTCGCCCGAGAGAAACTCGACGACGCGTTCGATGATCTCTCGGTAGTCCTCCTTGGACACGTAGCCGACGCACGGCGCCAGGCAGCGTTCGATGTGGTAATCGAGGCACGGGATGCCTGAATGGCGCCCCGGCTGGGGGCCCTCGCACGGCCGGTACGCAAAGACGCGATTGAGGACGTCGAGGGTCTCACGCACCTTCTTCGCGTTCGCGTACGGGCCGAAGTAGACGACCCCGCGTCGATGCCGCTCGCGCGTGAACATGACGCGGGGGTAGTCGTCCTCCAGGGTCACCGCGATGTAGGGATAGGACTTGTCGTCGCGGAGGCGGACGTTGAACGGCGGCCGGTGGCGGCGGATGAGGTTCTGCTCGAGATGGAAGGCCTCGGTCTCGTTCGAGGTGACGATCACCTCGATCCGCTCGACGCGCTCGGTGAGATTCTCGAGGCCCGGACGTGAGTCGCCGCCGCGGAAGTACGAGCGCACGCGCGAGCGCAGGGACTTCGCCTTGCCCACGTAGAGAACCGTGTCCCTCGTACCGCGGAAGAGGTACACGCCCGGCTTCGCCGGGATGCCCTTCAGCTGCGCCTCGATGCGCTCTGTGCGGCTTTCTGCGGTGGTGCTCATGCCTGTTCAAGCCTAGCCGTGGGAATACGAGCGACCAGACGGCGGTTGTACGCAGAGCATGGCCACGCATGCCCAGCCCGAGTCCCTCGAGGCCACCTACGGCTCCGTCTGCCGCAGCACGCGCTGCACGGAGAAGCGGCGGCGGACTCTCGAGAGCGTCGTCCACCTCGCGGTGGAGCTCGCGCGCGAGGGCCGCGAGGGCCGAAAGGTGGGCACGCTCTTCGTCATCGGAGACGTGGACAACGTGCTCGCGCATTCGCGGTCGCTTCTCCTCGACCCGCTCTACGGGCACTCCGAAGACCTCACGCACGTCGAGCTCCCCGAGTTCCGGGAGACCGTCAAGGAGCTGGCCCAGCTCGACGGCGCCTTCGTCGTCAGAGACGACGGCACCTTTGTCTCGGCCGGGCGCTACGTGGACGTCGAGGTCGGCGCTCCGGAGAACTTCCTTCCCGGCCTCGGAACGCGGCACGCCGCGGCGGCCTCGGTCAGCCGGCAGACGAACGCGATCGCCGTCGTCGTCTCGCAAAGCTCGGTCGTGCGCGTCTTCGCGAACGGCCAGGTGCGCGCGGAGATCATCCCGGAGCTCTTCCTCATGTCGAAGGAAGGCCTCTTCGCCTCCCGTGCCGACGTGCGCCAGATGCCCGAAGCCGGCGTCACCCTCGCCGTCGCCGACTAAGGCGAGAGCCCACCCGGTTGCCCGCTGGTCGAGTGGGCTCCCGTTCAAGGTAGGGCGGAAACCGTCACGCAAGCGGCTACGATTGCGCCGTGCCCGCGGAGACCTCGACGCAATTCGTCGCATACACGCTCTACAAGGCGGATCCCGCCTGGCTGCGCCTTCCGATCGAGGAGCGCAACGCGGGCAAGGAGGGGTTCGCCGAGGTTGTATCCGCCTGGCAGGAGCGCATGGAGCTTCGCTCCTACAGCCTCGTCGGCGTCCGGCCCGAAGTCGACTTCATGCACTGGAAGCTCACCGAGCGCTACGACGATCTCCGCGAGTTGACCACCGATCTGAACGGGACGCCGCTTGCCCCGTACCTCTCGACGCCGTACTCCTACCTTGCGACCACCAAGCCGTCGCAGTACTTCGAGGACAAGAGCAAGCGGCCTCGGCGGGTCGTGCCGCGCGGCGCGCCCTACCTCGTCGTCTACCCCTTCGTGAAGAAGCGGGAGTGGTACTCCCTCCCGATGGACGACCGCCGCCGCGCCATGCAGGAGCACGCCGCGGTCGGCAGCCGCTTCGTCACGATCACGAATCACACGACCTACTCGTTCGGAATCGACGACCAGGAGTTCATGACTGCGTTCGAGTGCGAGAGCCCCGCCGACTTCCTCCAGCTGATGATGACGCTCCGGGAGACCGAGGCCTCGCGCTACACCGAGCGCGACACGCCGATTTTCGTCGGCACGGCGCAGGAGCTGCCCGAGATCCTCGACTCGCTCGACGGCGCCGCCGCGCGCATCCAGGCGTAGCTAGCTGTGACGACCACACACCTGTGAGACGGGTCTGATCTATCCGGGCCTCCCGAAAGGCTGAGGGGTGTCGACGCCCTTTGGCCCGAAAGGAGGCCCGGAATGAAACAGGTTATGGAGCGGCCGCGACGGAAGCTGCTCTCGTGGGAGTCCCGCTGCGAAATCGTGGCGCTGATCGAAGCAGGGATGAGCCCGCCCCTGGCCGCGGCCAGGGGCGGCGCCAGCCGCGCGACGGGCTATCGGTTGCTCGCCCGCTACCGCGCAGGCGGCTGGGCAGGGTTGCGCGACCGACCTTCGACGCCGCGCCGGCAGCCGCGACGCCTCTGCGCCGAGGCCGAGCAACTGATCGTCGCCGCTCGGCGTCGCTCGGCCTAGGGCCCGGTGCGGCTGGCCGGGCTCGTTCCGCATCCTCCCTCGACGATCGGCAAGGTCCTGCGCCGACACGGCTGCTCGCGGCTGCCGCGGCCTGCCGGCGCTGCGCGCTGCGCGCGTCGCTACGAGCGCGAGCGTCCCGGCGAGCTGCTGCACATCGATACGAAACGGCTGGGACGCTTCTGGGAGCCGGGGAAGCGCGTGCTCGGAGAGCAGGCCGGGCGCCCGCACAAGAACCGGCGCGTCGGCTGGCAACATCTGCACGTCGCGATCGACGACCACTCGCGGCTCGCCTACGCAGAGCTGCTCCCCGGCCAGGACGCCGACTCCTGTGTCGCCTTCCTCGAGCGGGCCGTCGCCTGGTATCGGGAGCAGGGGATTGGGGTCGAGCGTCTGCTGACCGACAACGCCAAGGCTTATCACTCGCGGAGCTGGCTGCTGGCGAGCGGGCGGCTTGGGCTCGAGCGCCGCTACACGCGGATCTATCGCCCGCGCACGAACGGCAAGGCTGAGCGCTTCATCCAGACGCTGCTCCGCGAGTGGGCCTACGCACGCAGCTACCGCTCCAGCTCGGCTCGGGCCCGGGCCCGGGCCCGGGCGCTTAGTGGTTATCTGCGCTGGTACAACAGGCGTCGACCCCACAGCTCGCTCGGAGCCCGGCCACCTATCAGCCGCGTCTCAAACCTCTGTGGTCACGACAGCTAGCGAGACCGCTACTAGACGGTCGGGGCATCGTCAGGCGGGCCCTTCCGGCCAGGCGTCTAGTAGCCGTACGTGTGCTCGCGGCGCCACACGCGCCAAAGCGAGTATCCGCACGCAGCGAGCACGAAGATGAAGACGAGCACCTCGAGGCTCCCGCGCGGGTAGGGCGCGAGGATGGCGGCGCCGATGTTCGCGACCGCGAGGCCGACCGCGCCGTAGAACACCGCCTGCGAGCTTCCGGGCCACATGGCGATGTCGCCGCGGCGCTCGCGCCAGAGCAGGAAGAGAAAGAAGGCGATCGCGAGGAAAAATGCGATGCGTGCGAGCAGGAGCAGGCTGAAGAGCGCCGTCTGCAACTGGAGCAGCCAGATCCCGACCGCGATCAGCAGGATGATCGCGAAGCCGCGGACTGTGGGGTTGATCCGGCTCATGCCGTGGCGAACGCCCGGACCGAGAGCGCCGTCGCCAGGAGGGTAGCTCCCACGAACCACGCCAGGCGCCGGGCCGGCACGGGCGGCGCGTAGAGCCAGGGTGAGAGCGCGGCGAGAAGCGCGAACGTCCCGTATGCGTAGTGGAGCTTGTCGGGAGCCCGCCGGCCGTCGGAGAGGAGCAGCAGCCCGAGGGCGACCTGCGCGATGAGGAGCGATTGGCCGAGCGCGAGCGCGTGCGCGTACAGGCGCCCCGGATAGCGCTTCCGCCACAGGTAGATCCCGCCCCACCCGAACGCGAGCAGGTTGACGGCGATGACGAGCACGGCGTTCAGCTCGTGGAGGCCAAGCACGGTCGCCACCCTAACGGCGCGTACACTCCCGAAGGTGATCGACGAAGGCGCGCCGGCTCCCGATTTCGAGCTCGTCAGCGACTCGGGCGTGAGCGTCCGGCTGTCCGGGTTACGCGGTTCTCCCGTCGTCCTCTACTTCTATCCCGCCGACGACACGGCCGGCTGCACGACGGAGGCGTGCGAGTTCCGCGACGAGTACTCCCGCTTTCGCGAGCGCGGCGCGGTCGTGCTCGGCGTGAGCCCGGACGACGAGGCCTCGCACGTGCGCTTCAAGGAGAAGTACTCGCTTCCTTTCACGCTGTTGGCCGACCCCGACCACGAGGTCGCCGAGGACTACGGAGTCTGGGTCGAGAAGAACACGTACGGGAAGAAGCGCATGGGCATCAAGCGCTCGACCTTCGTCATCGATGCCGACGGCAACGTCGCCCGCGCGATGTACGGCGTGAAGCCCGAGGGCCACGCCGACGAGGTGTTCGAGGCTCTGCCCTAGGCTAGGCGCCGAGGGGGCGGAAGCGTTGCGCAGCACCCCAGGTCGCCGCGACGACGAGCACGACTGCCGCAACGACGATGAGGATTGCCTGCGCCGCGACGGCGAACGCGATCGCCTGCGAGGTGCCGATGCCGCTCGCAACGAGGATCGCCGCGCCCGCGCCTGCCTGGGTGGCAGCACCGGCGGGGGCGATCGGGAGCGCTGAGGATGCGGCAGCCGCCACGAGGAACGCGACGGCGAGCGGGAACGAGACGCTCACGCCGAGGGCGGCGAGCAGGAAGAAGAGGCCGACCGCCCGCGCGACCCACGAGGCGAGGACGAAGACCATCGACTTCCAGGCCTCCCGGGGCGAAGTCGTGCGATCTGCGAGCCACCGGCCGACCCGGAAGCGGATCAGGCGGCCGCTCGCAACGAAGCGCGGCAGGAACAAGATGACGATTGCGGCGGCGACGCCGGCAGCGGCCACGACACCCATTCCGGCGCGGACGCCCACCGAGCTGTCGGATGTCGCCGCGGCGGACGATGCGAGAGGCATCAGCGCGGCGGTGTCGATCATCCCGAGCATGAAGAGGGAGAGGCAGACCGTGCCGACGCAGGAGTCGCTCGCGCCGAAGCGACGGACGACGGCGACCCGCACGACGTCGTCGAAGCGGCCCGGAAGGGCTGCGCCGCCGACCGCGGCTGCCCCGCCCGCGGCCGCGAGGGCCATCTTGTGCGGGCGCTGCGCGGGTGCGAAGAGACGGTGCCAACCGAAGGCCTTGAAGGCGTAAGAGAGGAGGAAGAAGCCGCCCGCGGCCCCGACGAGCTGGAAATCGGCGTTGGCGAGGGGCCAGCCGGTCTCGGCGAAGTGCCGGGCGGCGAGGACCGCGACGCCGATGCCGAGCACCGCCGACGAGACGTTGAGCGCGATCCTGCCCTTCCTGGACCGGCACAGGTCGATGAACCCTCGCATGCTCTTCACCATCGTCGCGTTACCCAACGGGCTCAACCCGCAAAAGGGTATGAATGGCTGACCGAATCGAGGAAAAGAGTGAAATAGGCCGCGGCCCGGTGGACGGGGCGCCAAGGGGGGCCGCTCGACCAGGGTAGAGGACAGGGCCAGACGGCGTCGCAATCGTCATCGCCTTGCCGAGCTTTGTCGTGGGTGGTGTCAGTCCTGCCGGCGCCGACGCTCAGCGTTCAGTGCGGATGAGAGGACTTGAACCTCCACGGGCTTTCGCCCACACGGACCTGAACCGTGCGCGTCTACCAATTCCGCCACATCCGCGCGGTGAGGCGATTGTATCGGCGGGCGCGGCGCGACTACGGGCGATGCGAGCGGTCGTCGTCCGACTCTTCGAGCACCGGCAGGTTCGCCAGGTCGCGCTCGACGCTCGCCTGAAAATCGTCCTCCCGTCCGGCGTCGCCCTCGATGACCGTCAGGGCTTCCTTTCGCCGGGCGCGCTTTCGGCCGGCGCGCGCGTCCCTCCCGACCTTGGCCGAGACGCGCGGCCATTCCACCCCCGCAATCAAGACGAGGGCGCACGCGAGAAGCACGAAGGCAACCACGCCCATCGCCTCATTGTAGTCCCGGGACTAAGGAGCCGGGCGCTTTCGTCCGATACGTGAAACGTGTTCCCCCGGGACGTACCGCTCGCCCTTCTCCTCATCAGCATGGCCTGGATGACGGTCGCCCGCGCCGTGCTCGTCTTCGCCCAGAAGCTCCCGCCGACATGCCGGGACTGCGGGCTCAAGCTCGAGCGCAGGTATCTCGGCGAATCGGTCTGCAACTGCCACCGCTAGGCACCTGAGCGGCTCCAGGCCTGCCGCAGACCTAAGCGCCGACGGTGTACAGCGTGCGCCCGGGCCGCTCGCCGCGCACGAGCTTCCGCGCGTAGAGGCGCTCGTCGGCCGCTCGGTAGAGGGAGAGCGCGTTCTCACCGTCCGTGGGAAAGACCGCCCAGCCGAACGTGATCGCGCTGTCCTGGCGCGCCACGCCGCCCTCGAGCCTCGTAGCGAGCGCCGCGGCTTCCTCGGCCCGTCCAAAACTCGTGAGAACGGCGAACTCGTCGCCGCCGACGCGGGCGACCTCGTCCTCCGGGCGGAGCGAGCTCCCGAGCATGAGCGCGAGGCGCCGCAATGCGTCGTTGCCCTCCGCGTGTCCCTGCGAGTCATTGATCGCCTTGAGCCCGTCCATGTCGCCGAGGAGAAGTGCGAACGGCGTGCCGGCCTCGAACCGCCGGGCGATCGCAGCCTCGAAAGCGCGCGTGTTCGGCAGGCCCGTCAGGAAGTCGCGCTCCGCGAGAACGCGCAGCCGCTCGACGAGCTCGTAGTCTCGCGCCGAGAACCAGCCGAGCAAGCCGCCCATCGTCGCGTACGTGAGGAAGCGAATCGGAGTCGAAAGCGTGAGGAGCTCCGACGGCGCGATGTTGGGATTGACGACGACGCCGAGCGTGAAGAAAGCGACGGCGATGCAACCTGCCAGGATCCCGCGCTTCACGCCGCCGGTCAGCGCCAGCGCGGCGACCGGAAGGTAGAAGAGGTGTGCGATTCCGAGACCCGGGACCTCGAAGACGACAAACGTCGTGAACACGAGCGCATAGCTCGCGATCGCAAGGCTCATGACGAGCGATCGGTGTTGGTAGGCCGCGTTCACCCTCTCGAATGCAGAGTACGAGCACGGCGGCACCGTTTACGTCACTCGTACGAGTGATTCTCAGGCGACGAGCTCGCGCACCGCGCCCGTGAGCACGCGCGCGCCGAGCTCGCATTGCTCGGGCGGGGTGTACTCGTCGGGCGAGTGGCTGATGCCTCCGCGGCTCGGCACGAACAGCATCGCGGAGGGAACGTGACGCGCGAGGACCATGGCGTCGTGGCCGGCTCCGCTCGGCATCTTCCTGAACGAGGCTCCTTCCGTCTGCGCTGCCTCGACGAGCGCCTCCTGGAGCCTCCGGTCGAGGGCGACCGGAGGCTTGCGGTGCGTGACTGAGATCTCCGGGCCCAGACCCTCCTCGGCGGCGATCCGCTCGACGGTCTCGCGCACGAACGCCTCGGCACGCTCGAAGCCCTCGACGGTCGGCGAGCGGACGTCGATCGTGAACTCGGCGAGCCCGGGGATCACGTTGAATCCGCCCGGCTCGACCGAGACGATCCCGACATTGGCGGTCATGTCGTCGCGGGCGCGGGCCTCCTGCCGCAGCTCGAGGACGATGCGCGAGGCGCCGGCGAGCGCGTCGCGGCGCCCGTCCATGGGCGTCGTGCCGGCGTGGTTGGCCGCACCCAGAAGCTTCACGCGGAAGCCGAGAAGCCCGGTGATGGCCGTGACGACGCCCAGGTCCTCCCCACTCTGCTCGAGCACGGGCCCCTGCTCGATGTGGAGCTCGAGGTAGGCGCCGACCCGGTCGACTCCGCGCGCTTCGGTCAAGCGTTCGAAGTCGAAGCCGGCGCGCGCCATCGCGTCCGCGACGCCGCGGCGACGCCAGTCGTCCAGGTCCAGCTCGCCGCAGAAGGCGCGGCTGCCGAGCATCCCGGTCTGGAAGCGGCTGCCCTCCTCGTCGTTGAAGGAAACCACCCAGAGCGGCCGGCTCGGCTCGACGCCAGCCGCGCGCAGCGCGCGGACTGCGGTGAGGGCGGCGAGCACGCCGAGGGCGCCGTCGTAGCGCCCACCGCGCGGGACCGTGTCGAGGTGAGAGCCGACGAGCACCGCCTTCCCCGCCCCTGCGTCCCAGCGGCCGAAGACATTGCCCGCCGGATCGAGCTCGGCCTCGAGCCCGAGCTCCTCCAGCCGCTGCATGAGCCAGTCATTCGCCTGCGCGAGCTCCGGGGACCAGGCGAAGCGGGAGACGCCGCCGCCGTCGGCGCCGATCTGAGCAGCAGCCTCGAGCTCAGCCGCGAGCGAGGACACCACGCCTCTTCAGCCAGCGGTAGAGCTCGATCGCGCCCGTGATCGCAAGTGCGATCCCGAACGCAAGGAGAAACCCCTTCCACGGCTGCTCCTCGAAGGCCCGGCCGCCGAAGTAGCCGAGCATCGCGGCATAGCCGGCCCAGAGGAAGCCGGCCACCACGTCGAAGCGGATGAACCGGTGCCACGCCATCTCGAGCAGGCCGCAGGCCAGCGTCACCGCCGTGCGGCCGCCGGGGATGAAGCGTCCGATGAGGATCAGGTAGCCGCCTCGCTCCTGGATCTGCTCCTCGGCCCAGTCGATCCGCTTGCGGCGCTCGCCCTGGAACCACCGCGCCACGATGCGGTGGCCCGCCTTTCTCCCGATCCAGTACGCCGTGTTGTCGCCCAGGATCGCGCCGCCGGCCGCGCAGAGGATGACGAGCCAGAGCATGAGGTCGCCGGTCGAGGCGAGCACGCCGGCGAGGATCACGGATGTCTCGCTGGGGACGAGCGGGATGATCACGTCGAGCGCGGCGACGGCGAAGAGGAATGCGTACGTCCACGGCGACCCGGAGACGTACTGCGTGAGCGAGTCGAACACGGTCTCGAGCCGAACCTCTTAGTGGGCGTGCTCGTCGGGAAGGCCGAAGCGGCGCGCCGTGCCCTCCTCCGAGTCGAACTGGATGAGCACTGCGGCCTCGTCCCCGACGACCCAGGCATCGTGACCGGGCTCGATGGTCACGACCTGCGGCGCCACGTACTCGAAGGTGCAGCCGTCGCCGTACTCGCCGGCGATGTGGCCGCGGGCGAGGAAGCCGATGTGCGCGTGCATGCAGAGCTCGGTCTCGACGTTCGGGCGCATGTGGGTCGACCAGCGGAAGCCGGGCGGGTAGACGACGCGCTTCACCCGCCCGTTCCCCACGCGCGCGATGTCGATCTCGGCGCCCCCGACCTCGCGGTGGTCGGATCCCTCGATGGGTGCGGTGAGCGGATCCATGGGCGTCAGGGGCATTAGCTTAGTCGGCGGCGAAGCGCCCGGGATCGAAGAGCCCGGTGTCTCCGGCGGCGAGGCGCCGGCATGCGGCCGGCGCGGTCACCATCCCAATGGACGAGAAGCCGCCCGCCACGAGAAGGCCCTCGACCCCGGGAACCGGACCGACGACGGGCAGGCCGTCGGGAGTGTGGGCTCGGCGCCCTGACCAGGCGGCGACCACCGGAACGTCCTCGAGGGCGGGCGACACGCGGGCGGCGCGCTCGGCCAGCCGGCGAACGGTCTCCGGCCCTTCGGGGTCGTCCAGGAGCGACCGCCGAAGCGACGTGCCGATGAGGCAGCGACCGCCCGGGCGCGCGCCGAGGAGGAGCGAGACGATGCCCGGCTCTTCGGCGGCGCCGCCCGCGACCTCTCGCACCGTCGGTGCGCCCACGATGCTCGCCATCTCGTCCTGCATCGGCCAGAGCGCCTGTTCGATCGCGTAGCGCGGGGGCGGTTCGACGCGTCCGGTCTCGAGGAGCCAGCCGCGCGAGGCCGTCACGGGGAGCTCGACTCCCAACGGGCGCAAGAGGCATCGCAGCCACGGCCCGGTCGCGAGGACGACGCGCTCGCAGGGGAGCACCCCCTGGTCCGTGGCCAGCCCGGTGACGCGTCCGGCTTCGACGAGGATCCGCTTCGCCTCGCAGCCGAGCGTGAATCTCACGCCCTCGCGCCGGGCCGCCTCGGCGAGAGCCATCGTCGCGCCCATCGCGTCGAGCGTGCGCCCGCCGTCGACCACGAAGCCTCCGGCGAGGTCGTCCGAGAACCACGGATCGCCGCGGAGGTCGACCTCCTCGCCTCCCACGGCTTCCGCGTAGGCGCGCGCCGCTTCGAGCTCGTCGTCCTCGACGGCGAGGACGAGCATCGGCCACGGAGCGAGGTCGAAGGGGACCGGCCCGTCCGAGACCTCCTCGTAGATCTCGAGCGAATCGGCAAGGAGGTCGTTGACCCACCCGAGTGGCTGGCGAAAGAGGAAGCCGCCGTTTCGGCCCGATGCCCCCGCGCCGATTCCGCCGGAGTCCACGACGACGACCTGCGACCCGCCACGCGCAAGGAAGGTCGCCGCCGCACAGCCGGCGACTCCCGCGCCGACGACGACGCTTCCGGGGCTCAGCTGTCGGGGGGCGCGTCGCCCGAACGGCGCTTGCGCCAGAACATGAGCCCCGCGGCCGCGGCTCCCACCGCTGCGACCGAGGCCGCCACCGCACCGCCCTTCTTGGTGCCGGCCTTGCGCGCGGCCGCCCGAGCTTTCTGCTTCGCGACCGGCTTGGCAAGCGTGATCACGAGCCAGCCGATGAAAGCGTTTCGTCTGTTGAACAGGCTCATCGTTTTCCTCCTCTCAGGCCTTCGCGGCGGTCCGCCTGCGGGTGGCGACGTGGATCGGACGCCCGAGTGCCACGAGACCCGCCTCCTTGATCGCCTCGGAGAGCGTCGGGTGCGCCGTCATGCCGTCCGCAACGGTTTCGATCGTCGCCTCGGCGTCGAGCGCGACGACCCCTGCCTCGACCAGGTCGGTCACGTGCGGGCCCACCATGACGAGCCCCAGGAACTCCCCGTAACGCGACTCATGGATGGTCTTGACCCAGCCGGTGGTCTCGTTCTGCATGATCGCCCGCCCGTTGGCGACCCACGGGAACGAGCCCGTGACCACGTCGTCGCCGTATTGCTCGCGGGCAGACTGTTCGGTGAGGCCGACGCTCGCGATCTCCGGATCGGTGTAGATCGGGCGCGGCACGCCGCGGTTGTCGACGACGGCCTCGTGGCCCATCGCGTTCTCGGCGGCGACCTCGGCCTCGCGGAAGGCGGTGTGCGCGAGCTGCCAGTAGCCGGCGCAGTCTCCGGTGGCGTAGACGTGCGGAACCGTGGTGCGCCGATGCTCGTCAGCCGCAATCCCCTTCTTGGGGTCGAGCTCGACCCCGATCTCCTCGAGCCCGAGCCCTTCGACGTTGGGCCCGCGCCCCGTTGCGACGAGCATCAGGTCGCACTCCTTGGTCTGACCCCCGAAGTGGACCCGGAGGCCGTCGCCCGTGTCCTCGACCTTGTCGCATTGCGTCTCGAGGTTCAGCTCGATGCCGCGCTTCTTGAACTGCTTGGCAAGCTCTTTCGATGCATCGTCGTCCTCGAGGGGGATGAGCTTCGGGAGCATCTCGACGATCGTCACCTCGCTGCCGAACCGCTGCAGTGCAGAGGCAAACTCGCAACCGATGATGCCGCCGCCGAGGATGACGATCCGGCGCGGAACCTCCGTCTGGGCGAGGAGCCCAGTCGAGTCGACGCAACGCTCCGAGTCGATGCCCTCGATGGGTGGCCGGAGCGGCGACGATCCCGTCGCGACGATCGCGCTCTTGAACGTGATGTCTTCGGCGCCCTCGACCGAAAGCGTGTTCGCGTCCTTGAAACGCCCGACGCCTTTCACCCACTCGATTCCGTTGGCCTTGAAAAGCGTCGCGACGCCGCCGGTCAGCTGCTTGACGACGCCTTCCTTCCACTGTTGCGCAGCGCCGAAGTCGAGCTCTGGGACGCCGACCTTGACGCCGAGCTTCTCGAAGGTCTCGTTGGCCTCCTTGAGCGCAAGGGCGGTCTGCACCCAGGCCTTGGTCGGGATGCAGCCGACCCGCAGACAGGTGCCGCCGAGCTCGGCTTCCTGCTCGACGCAGACGACGCTGGCGCCGAGCTGAGTCGCCCGGATCGCCGCCGGATAGCCGCCCGACCCACCGCCGAGGACGGCAACGTCACATTCCATCTCCTGCCCTTTCGCTCGTTTCGAGTTTGCGACTCGATCCTACCCGCGAGGGGTCTTTCCAAGAGCCGCGGGGCTTTCCCTCGTTCCAGGGATCGCCGGCGAGCGCGCTGCTGCCGTTTCCTCGCCTGACCGGATTAACCCCGGGTCACGGCGAGGGCGGCGCTTACCAAGGGAACGCCGCCCTCCCGCTTTTAACCGCTGCCTGGGCGGCGTGCTCGTTCGCAACAGGGCCTTCAGGCGGGCTCGAACCAGTCCGCGGGCGGACTCGCGCCGAGCAGGGAGAAGTCGCCCCGGTCGCGGATCGCGGACGCTGCCTCGACGAGCGCCTGCACGGCGGCCCACGTGAGCGATCCGCCGACGCTGACGCGCTGTGCTCCCGCGTCGACAAGCTCCTGAAACGTCAGGTTCGGACGAGCGAGCACGTTCACCGGCTTCGAGACGGCACTGCAGACGGCGCGGATGTCGTCCAGGTCGGACAGGCCGGGGGCGTAGAGAGCATCTGCCCCCGCGGCCTCAAATGCCTGCAGACGGGCGATCGTGTCGTCGAGGTCGGGGTTGCCGCGAATGTAGTTCTCCGCCCTCGCTGTCAGGGTGAACGGGGTGCCCACGGCGCGGGCGGCGACCACGGCTGCACCAACCCGCTCTGCGGCCTCGTCGAGGGCGTAGAGGTGCTCCCGGTCCCAGTCCTCGATCGACGCACCGACCGCGCCGGCCTCAGCGACTCGCGCGATGGCAACCCCTGGGTCGACGCCGTGCCCGTCCTCGAGATCGACGGACACCGGCAGGTCGGTCGCCTCGGCCAGGGCGGCGACGTGATCGACCACCTCGCCGAGCGTGGCAGCACCGTCGGGCCGACCGAGCGTGAAGGCGAAGCCGGAACTGGTCGTCGCGAGCGCGCGAAAGCCGAGCGCAGCAAGGACGCGTGCGGAGCCGGCGTCCCATGGATTCGGGATCACAAACGGCTCGCCGGAATGCAGCGCCCGGAAGGCTTCGGCCTTCTCCTCAGTCGTCGGCGACTTCATCTCACTGGTCCAGTCAGACGACACGCTCGGATGGGCCAGTGTGCGGGAATGTCACTCGAGCGGGGCCTAGCTGGTTCAACCACATATGGTCTGTCGCTGCGTCCAACCGGCGCCCGACGACGACGAAGTACTCCCGGCTTGGTGAGTCAACGCGACCTCCTCGGAGCAGTGCGGGCAGAGCGGCGTGTTCTTGAAGGAAAACCGCCCGCCGCACGGGCAGGGGCGGACGTTCGCTTCGACGGTTTCCTGCTGCTCCGGCGTAAGCATCCAGGGATGGGCGTCTGCAACGGCCAGATAAGAGCCGTCGTAGGCATCCCAGGTCAGGACGGTCGAATCGCCGTCGCAGTACAAGAACCCCTCGTTGCTGAACCCAGCGTGGTAGCGCTCGTATCGGAAGGGCGCTTTGCAGTGGGGGCAGGTCGCCTCACTTGTCCCGGTCGCCATCCCCGAATGATGCCGGGAGAGATGGCGGATCGCCTGCGCCAGCGTGCGGGAATGTCCCCCGACGGGGAGGTTGCGAGTAGGCCGGACGGTGCGTTAGGTTCCGTCAGCGCCGTTCCCGTCGCTTGGAGCGCCGAGGGCGCAGTCGCATCGAAGAGCTAGCTGGTCGAGACCTCGGCATCAATTGATGCGAAGCGACGACTTCGCCTCGCGGCGGGAGTCGTACCGTGGTACGAGGTTGATTGGTGAAAACGCCGCCCACGATCACGCCGCTGCTCGTGGCCGAGTTGCTCGCCGAGGGCGAGCGGATGCCGGTCTACGTGCACGTCATCGACCATCCCGATGCGCGCGTGCTGGTCGACACCGGCATAACGGAGGTGCACCCGGCGGTGGCCGACCTCGATCCCCGCCTCCGGCCACTGAGCAAGCAGGACTTCGATCTCGCCGGCATCGACATCGTCGTCAACACACACCTGCACTTCGACCACTGCGGCGGCAACCACCTCTTCGCCGGCAGGCCGATCTACGTCCAGCGTCGGGAGCTCGACGACGCGCGCAGCGAGGACGACTACACCATTCGCGAGTGGGTCGAGGCCCCCGGCGTGCGCTACGAGCCGGTCGACGGCGAGCTCGACCTGCTTCCGGGGCTCCGACTCGTCCCGGCGCCGGGCCACACCCGCGGCATGCAGATGGTCGTCGTCGAGACGGGCGGGCGCCCGGTCGTCGTCGGTGGCGACGTGGCGGTTTGGTTCGGCGAGCTCGACGAGCCGCACACCGAAGGCCAGCTGCGTGTGCGTGCGCTCGACCCCGATCTCGTCTGGCTCGCGCACGAGCACGAGCCCTGGCGGCCGCGCACCTTGTAAGGCGCGCGCCCCAGTGCATATGGCCCGCGGGGGACCTACAAGTGGGTCGTCCTCGCAAACAGAACGATCGGGACGGCGGATCGCTGGCAGAAGCGGACGGGCAGCGAAATCGAGCCTCCGTCGCACCAGGTTCGCCCGGGGAGTGTGCGTTGCGGTCCGCGAGTGTTCACCTATGACGCCCGAGTCGGGATTCGCTTATCGCGCTGAGACGAAGAGCATGGTGCCGGTTGTGTAGACGTCCGCGACGACGTTGTCGCTCCCGTAGAGCCTTCCGTCCACGACAAGTTGCACGAATCCCTCGATGGCGACCGCCGGCGTCCCCGCCGCTATCAAGGACATCCGTAGTGGTTCTCCGGACAGAGACCGGTGATTCCCGTGGTCGCCGACACGGAGCACGACCTTCCCTGCTTGCCCCGCTCGGCGACGCTGTTGAGGGCGACCGCACGCATCGCCCTCACGGGTCACACGTCTTCGGAGAGCTGAATGCGGTTGCCGTCCGAGTCGAAGACGTCCAGCAGGCGGATCGTGCCCGGGATCTCGAGGACGACGCCGACGTTGACGCCGGCGTCACGCAGGCGTTCGGCCTCCGCCCTCAGGTCGGCGACCTCGAGGGTCGCGATCACCTCTTCCTGGCCTCCCTCGCCGCCTCCCTCGAACTCACCCTCGGCGAGCGCGATCTCGAGGCCGTCGCGGACCATACGCGCCCAGCGGTCCTCCTCGTCCTTGTACACCTCTTCGAAGCCGAACGTGCGCTTGTAGAAGTCCTGGGCCGCCTCGAGATCGGTGACGTGGTACCAGACGTTCATCGGCTAGAGGGCGAGCCCGGGCTCTTCGAGGAACGACTTGACCGTGGCGAGGAACTCGGATGCGGTCGCGCCGTCGACCGAGCGGTGGTCGACGGTCAGGGTCATGTCCATTCGCGGCTGGATCTCGAGGTCGCCGCCCACGACGACGGCCCGCTCCTCGATCGCCCCGACCGCGAGAATGCCCGCCTGCGGTGGATTGAGGACGGCCGTGAAGCGCTCGACCCCGTACATGCCGAGGTTGGAGATCGTGAACGTGCCGCCGTCGAGGTCTTCGGCGCGCAGCTTGCCCTCGCGCGTGCGCGAGACGATGTCCGCGCGCGCAGCGGCGATCTCCGTGATGGTCAGCCGCTCGCAGCCGGGAATCACCGGGACGACCAGGCCGTGCGGGATCGCGACGGCGATACCGACGTTGGCCGTCGGGAAGAGCTTCACCGAATCGCCGTCAAAGTGAGCGTTCACGTCGCGGTGGCGCATGAGGGCGAGCGCCACGACCTTCGTGAGGATGTCGGAGTAGGTCGGCCTCACCCCGCCCTCTTTCACCTGGGCGAGCAGCGCCTCGCGCAGGCGGATGGAGGCGGTCATGTCGGCCGACATGGAGATCTGAAAGGCGGGCGCCTCCCACGCCTCGGTCATGCGGCGCGCGATGGTCTTCCGCATCTGGTTCAGCTTCACCACTTCGACCTCGCCGCTGGGGGGCCGGGCGGCGGCTGCGGGCGCGGCGCTCACGGCTCCCGATGCGGAGGCGCGCTCGACGTCCTCGGCGACGATGCGGCCCTCGGGCCCGGTCCCGCGGAGGGCGGACAGCTCGATCCCGCGCTCCCGGGCGATGCGGCGCGCGAGCGGCGATGCCTTGACCCGGCCACCATTGGTGCTCTCCACGCGCTGCTCCGGCTCCGACGGGCCCTCAGGCCCCGCCTCGCGGCCGCGCTCGCGCTCGGGCTCCCGCTCGGGAGCCTCGGCGGGCTTCTCGACGCCGATCTCGGCGCCACCCTCGTCGGGCTCGACGCGGTCGGGCGTCTCCTCCTCCTCGGGGACCTCTTCGCCCTCTTGGCCGATCACGGCAATGGCCTTGCCGACCTCGATCTCCTCCCCCTCGCCGGCGAGGATCTTGAGGAGGACACCGGTTGCCTCGGCCTCGACCTCCTGGGTCACCTTCTCCGTGTCGAGCTCGTAGAGGGGCTCGCCCTCCTCGACGCTCTCGCCCACGGACTTGAGCCAGCGCACGATGGTGCCGGTCTCCATCCCCTGGCCGAGGCGCGGAAGCGTGACTTGCGAGCTCATTCCTTGCCCACGGTCTTGTTGATCGCCGCGAGCACGTCCTTGGCGTGAGGAACGACCCACTCCTCCATGACCGGCGCAAACGGGATCGGGGTGAACTTGGCGCCGACGCGCGCGATGGGCGCATCGAGGTAGTCGAAGGCGTTCTCCTGGACGACGGCGGCGACCTCCGCCCCCCAGCCCATTCGCGTGACGGCCTCGTGGGCGACGACGACGCGGTTCGTCTTCTGCACGGAGGCGATGAGGGCGTCCTCGTCGAGCGGCTGCAGCGTGCGCGGGTCGAAGACCTCGACGGAGATCCCCTCCTCCGCGGCCTGCTCGGCGGCCTTGAGCGACTCGTGGACGAGCCGTCCCGTGGCGACGACGGTCACGTCCTCGCCCTTCCGATGGATCCGCGCCTTGCCGATCTCGATCGGTTCGATCTCGTCCGGCACCTCGCCCTTGACGCCGTACAGCGTGCGGTGCTCGAAGAAGATGATCGGGTTGTCCTCGTAGATGGAGCTCCAGAGGAGGCCGCGTACGTCCTCGGGGGTGGACGGGAAGACGACCTTGAGTCCCGGCACGTGCACGAACCAGGCCTCGAGCTGCTGGGCGTGCTGGGCGCCCGGCGACCAGCCGGCGCCTCCCTGCGTGCGAATCGTGATGGGCACCTTGATCTGTCCGCCCGACATGTAGCGATGCTTGGCGGCCTGGCTGACGATCTGCTCCATCGCGAGGGTCGTGAAGTCCTGGTACATGATCTCGACGATCGGGCGCATCCCGGCGATCGCGGCCCCGACGCCCGCGCCGACGATGGCCATCTCGGAGATCGGCGTGTTGCGCACGCGTTCGGGCCCGAATTCCTCGAGCATCCCCTGCGTCACGCCCATCGAGCCGCCCATCTCGGCGATGTCCTCGCCCATGATGAAGACGTCCTCGTCCCGCCTCATCGCGGTCGACATGGCATCCCGGACGGCTTCCCTATACGAGAGCTCGGCCATCAGGAGTAGACGTTCTTGAGGGCGTCCTCGGGCTTCGGGTCGGTGCCCTGCTTCGAAAACTCGACGGACGCCTCCACGATCTTCACGATCTCCGCATCCATCTCCTCCCACTCGGAGTCGGACAGCTCGAGCTTCTCCCGCGCCTTCGTGATCGGGTCCTGCGTCTGGCGGAGCTCGCGCACCTCCTCCTTCGGCCGGTACACCTGCGGGTCGCCGATGTAGTGGCCGGTGAGACGGTACGTCTCGGCGAGGAGAAACACCGGCCCCTTCCCCTCGCGCGCATGCTTGAGCGCCTTCTTCGCAACGTCGTAGACAGCTTCGACGTCCTGGCCGTCGACCTTCATGGCCGTCATGCCGAAGGCCTCGGCGCGCTTGGTCAGATCCTCGATCGGCAGCTCCTGCTTGGCCGGCGTCGACTCCGCGTAGTGGTTGTTCTCGCAGACGAAAACCGCCGGCACTGTCCAGAGCTGTGCGAGGTTCAGCGACTCGTGGAACGTGCCGATGTTCGTCGCCCCGTCCCCGAAGAACGCGACCGCCACCCGGGGCTCGCCGCGCAGCTTGAAGGCGAGCGCGGCGCCCACGACCCCCGGCAGCCCGCCGCCGACGACCGCGTTCGCGCCGAGATTCCCGCGCTCCAAGTCGTAGAGGTGCATGGAGCCGCCGTAGCCGTGGCTCATGCCTTCCACCTTGCCGTAAAGCTCCGCCATCACCTCGTTCGGATGCGTGCCCTTGGCGAGTGTGTGTCCGTGTGCGCGGTGCGTGGAGGCGATCACGTCGTTCTCCTCGAGCGCCCGGCAGACGCCTACCGCAACGGCCTCCTGGCCGATCGCGACATGGAGGAATCCGGGCAGCTCACCGGCGCGGAAGCGCTCCTCCACCTTCTCCTCGAAACGGCGGATGAGCAGCATTTCCCGCAGGAATTCCTTCAGGCGCCCACTGGACGAAACCTGCCCCTTTTCCTCGAGCGTGGCCACGCGCCGACACGCTAGCAACGAACAACCTGTTCGGGATGGGAGCCACGTAGACTTGCGCCCGTGCGGTTCGCCGACCAGTGGAAGGAGATCGAGACCTCCCTGCCGGGGGACTGGACCTCCGCGCGGCTCTCTCTCTCGGTGGCCGAGGACGCGGATGCCGACCGGGTCGCGCTGATCCTCGCCTCGCTCACTCCGGGGCGGACCGGCCACAGCTTTCGGATCGACGTGCGTCCCGACCGGAACCCGGCAGGCATCGTCCGCCGGCTCGACCGAGAGCGCATCCGAGGCCGCCTCGATCTCATCGGCGCCGACGCCGCCGCTGCCGCTGCTCCTTCGGATGAGCGTCGACACCGCCGGGCGCCGCTCATGCGCCAGTGGGACGAGCTCGTCGCCGATCTGCCCGAGGACTGGTCGGAGCTCTACGCGGAGGTCGAGCTCGCTTCCTCCGACTTCCTCTCCCGGGCCGCCTTGCTCCTCGCGCCCGTAAACCCCTCCCGGTACGGCGGGCTCGCCGTCCTGCGCTTCAGGAGCGCCAGGCAGTCCGGCTACGGAGTCGCACCCGCAATGACCCGGCGCTGCTTCGAGCGCCTCGACTCCGAGCGCATCACCGGCTCGGTCCGGGCGCTCCGCGTCCTCTCGCACACCTCGCACGTCTCGACACAGGGCCCCGTCTGGCGCGTCGGAGGCCGGTCGGTTTGATCACGCCGGAAGAGCCCGAGGTTTCCTGGAAGGTCATCGACTCGGGGGCAGAGGTCGTTTCGTCCGACGGCGAGAAGGCAGCCAAGGTCAGCCGGGTCGTGGGCGATGCCGATGCGGACGTCTTCTCCGGGCTCGCGGTCACGGTCGGCATCCTGAGCGGCGAGCGCTTCATTCCTTCGGAGCACGTCCAGGGAATCTGGCCCGACCGCATCCAGGTCGGCCTCGACAAAGCGGATATCGAGTCGCTGCCCGAGTACGAGGAAGCACCCGTGATCCGCCTCGGAGCGGACGAGCCCGGGTTCTTCGCGCGGCTCTTCGGTCGGCGCTAGACGCGCGCCCGGCGCAGATGGAGCGGCAGGACGGCGTACGCTGCCGCCTCGCGCAGCAGGAGGCGGCCGCTCCAGCGCGGCGCGCCGACCGTGCGAACGGCGATCCCCGTGCCGGAAAGCGCCCGCCGGAACAGGACGCCGGTGCGGCGGCAGTGCCACCACGAGGTCACGGCGACCACTTCGTCGGCCCCGAGCTCTCGGGCCAGGCGCGCGACGTGCGCCGCGCTCTCGGCAGTCACGCGGGCGCCGTCGTCGCAGAGGACACGGTCCGGGCGCCCCGGCCAGGCCTCCCGCATCAGCTCTGCCTCGGGCCGTCCGCTGAGGAGAACGGCGTCCTCCTCGGAGGCGAGATCGGCCGCCGCGGCCACCCTGGCCGCGCACACCGGATGCAGGCCCGCGCCGCGCCAGGCCGAGTAGCCGAGAACGACGACGAGCCTCACGCGCGCCTCTTCATCCAGCGGTAGAGCAGGATCGTCCCGGTCAGAGTGAGGACGAGGCTCACAGCCTTCTTTCCGGAGATCCGGGATTCCCCGCTCGCCCGCTCGCGCATGTTCACGGGAACCTCCTCGACCACGAGGCCCGCGTCGGCGAGCCGCAGGAGGCCCTGAACCTCGGGCGCACCCGTCGTGTAGGGCTGCGCGAGGAGCGGGAAGGCGGAGGCGGCTGCGGCGTACATGCCGCTCGTCGCATCGGCGAAGGGCCGCCCGAGCTGGAGCCGGAGCGCGCGGCGCAGCACGCCGGTACCAAGTCTGCGCGCCGGGCTCGGCTTGTAGCGATACGGCTCGTAGCCGTCGCCGGAGACGAAGCGCGAACCCACGGCCACGTCGCAGGCCCCTGAGCGGACGCGCTCGAGCAGGCGCTGGAGCTCCGCGGCCGGATGCTGCCCGTCGGCGTCGACCCGGCCGCAGTACGCATAGTGCTTCCGCGCCGCGTACTCGTAGCCGGCCGCGACCACCACCGGCAAGCCGCGGTTCTCCGGAAAGCTCAGCACCTCGGCGCCCCAGGTCCGCGCGAGCTCGGCGGTGCGGTCCCGTGAGCCGTCGTCGACGACGAGCACGTCCACCCCGGGGAGCTCGTCGCGGAGCTCGTCGAGGACTCCAGGGAGGCTCTCCTCCTCGTTCAGCGCCGGGATGAAGACCACCGTGTCGGCCCGCGTGCTCATGCGCGGAGCTCCGCCGCGAACTGCGCCCCCAGCGCGGCCACGATCTTCTCCCGGAGCTGGCGCGCGTCCTCGTCCGAGAGCGTGCGCTCGGGCGAGCGGAACTCGGCGTGGAACGCGATCGACTTTCGGCCCTCGGGAATGCCCTCGCCGCGGTAGACGTCGAAGACGCGCATGTCGCGGAGCTCCGGCCCGGCCGCCTCGCGTGCAGCCGCGACGATGTCCCCGGCGGGCGTGCCCTCGTCCACGACGAAGGCGAGGTCCTGTCGGAGCGCGGGGAAGGTGATGACATCCTCGTAGACGATGCGCGCGGGGAGGAGCTCGAGCAGCGTCTCGAGGTCGAGCTCGAAGACTCCCCACTCACCCTCGAGGAGCGTCGGGTGAAGCTCGCCGACCCAGCCGCCCTGCATCCGCGCGGCCTTGCCCGGGTGGAGGATCGGCTCCGTCGCGCGCTCGAAGCCCGGCTCCACCTTCAGGGCGGCGAAGAGCGTCTCGACTGCGCCGCGGGCCGCGGCGAAGCCGCCTTCCGCGATCCCGGCCACGCGCCGCCGCTCCTCCGGCAGCTCGCCGCCCGCCGGTAGGTAGACCCGCGCGATCTCGAAGAGCTGTATCCCTTCGTTCCCCATGTTGAGGTTGTGGCGCGTGGCCGCGATCAGGCCGTCCAGAAGCGTCGTGCGCAGAACCGCGTGCTCCGACGTGAGCGGGTCGGGGAGGCGCAGCGCCTTCTCGTCCCGGTCGGACGCGACCAGGCTGAGCGTGTAGGCCTCCGAGAAACCGGCGCCGACGAGCACGTCCTCGACCAGGCGCCGCAGCCTCTGGTCCGGAGAGAGGGTGCCGAACATCGCGCTCCGCGTCGGGAGCGTGAAGGGGATCTTCTCCAGGCCGTGAACGCGGGCCACCTCTTCGACCAGGTCGATCTCCCGGCTGACGTCGGTCGCGCGCCAGGTCGGGACGGTGACCCGCCAGTCCGAGGCGACGTCGAACCCGAGGCGCTCCAGCGCGCCACGCTGCTCGTCCGGCGGGATCTCGAGCCCGACCACGCGGTTGACCCGGTCGGTGCGAAGCGGCACAGCGGGCGGCTCGCGGAGCTCGCCCTTCACGTCGGCGTGGCCCGCCCAGTTCGCGCCCGTCAGCTCGAGGATGAGCTCGGTCGCAAGTGCGGCCGCCTGTGTAGCGAGATGGGGGTCGACGCCCTTCTCCCAGCGGTTCGAGCCCTCGGTCCGGAGCGCATGCCGCTCGGAGCTCCGCAGAATGCCGACCGGCTCGAAGTTCGCGGCCTCGAGGAGGACGTTCGCCGTCCCCTCGCGCACCTCGGTGTCCTCGCCGCCCATGATCCCCGCGAAGGCGATCGCTCCTTCGGCGTCGGCGATGACGAGATCCTCCGGGTCGAGCTTGCGCGGGGCCCCGTCGAGGGTCGTGAACTCCTCCCCCTTGCGCGCCCGGCGCACGACGATCTTCCCGCCCCGCAGCGTGTCGAAGTCGAAGGCATGGAGCGGGTTGCCGAGGGCGAGCATGACGTAGTTCGTGACGTCGACGACGTTGGCGATCGGCCGCATGCCCGCAGCCGTGATCCGCGCCTTGAGCCACGGAGGCGAGGGGGCGATGGCGACGTTCGTGAAGAGCCGGCCGATGTAGCGCGGGCAGCCCTCGTAGTCCTCGATGGTCACGTCCGGAGTCTCCGGGCCTGGATCGCCGGGGTCCCGCCCCGGAGGCGGCGCGAGCTCGCCGGACAACAGCGCGGCGACCTCGCGCGCGATCCCGTACACCGAGAGGCAGTCGGGCCGGTTGCGGGTCATCTCGATCTCGAGCACCTCCTCGCCGAGCGGGAGAACGTCGGCCAGCGGCGTGCCCGGCTCGATGGGCTCGGAGAGGACGAGGATTCCGCTGTGGTCTGAGCCGAGCTCGAGCTCGCGCTCCGAGAGGATCATCCCGTCGGAGACCTCGCCGCGGAGCTTCGCCTGCTCGAGCCGGTTGCCGTCGGGGAGGACGGCGCCGGGGAGGGCGACCGCGACCGTCGCGCCCGCCCCGAAGTTCCAGGCGCCGCAGACGATCTGGCGCGGCTCGCCCTCACCGACGTCCACGCGGCAGAGCTGGAGACGGTCGGCGTTCGGGTGCTTGCCCGCCTCGACCACGCGCCCGACCTTGAAGAGCCCGTAGTTGCCGTTCTCATCGGCGACCCCGCGACGCGTGATGCGCTCGACTTCGCCGGTCGCGATTGCAAGCCGGTCGGCGATCTGCCGCGTCGTGGCCGGGACCTCGACGTACTCGCGGAGCCAGGAGACGGGGACCTTCATCAGAATTGGCGCAACAGGCGAAGGTCGTTCTGCCAGAGCGGCCCGATCTCGGGCAGGCCGTGGCGAAGCATGGCGATGCGCTCGAGCCCGATCCCGAACGCGAAGCCTGTCCACTCCTCGGGGTCGTAGCCAACGAACTCGAGCACGTTGGGATCGACCATCCCGGAGCCGCCGAGCTCGATCCAGCCCGACCAGCGGCACACCGCGCAGCCCCGGCCCGAGCAGAGGAAGCACGAGACGTCGGGCTCGAGCGAAGGCTCCGTGAACGGGAAGTAGTGCGTGCGGAAGCGCATTTCGCGCTCGCGCCCGAAGAGCGCGCGCATCAGGTGGAGCAGCGTGCCCTTGAGGTCGGCCATCGTGATCCCGCGGTCGACGGCGAGGCCCTCGACCTGGTGGAACACGGGCGAGTGGGTGGCGTCTGGAGTCTCACGCCGGTACACGCGCCCGATCGAGATCATGTAGACGGGCGGCTCTCCCTCCTCCATGACGTGGATCTGGGACGGGGAAGTCTCGGTTCGCAGGACGACGTCGTCGGTGAGGAAGAGCGACTGCAGCTGCGAGCGCGCAGGATGCGTCGTCGGCAGGTTCAGCGCGTCGAAGTTGTAATGCGTCGTCTCGACCTCGCGGCCGTCGACGACGCGGTACCCGAGGCCGAGGAAGACATCCTCGACCTCGCGGCGGACCTGCGTGACGAGATGGAGCTGACCGCGCGGCGTTGCCCGGCCGGGAAGCGTGACGTCGACCTGCTCCTCCGACAGCCGCCGCTCCAGATCCTCGCCGGAGAGCGCCGCCTCGCGCTCGGCGACGGCCTGCTCGAGCTGCTCGCGCAGGGTGTTGAGGACACGGCCCGACTCCGGGTCGCGCACCTCGCGGAGGGCCTGCTTCAGCGCGCTCTTCCGGCCGAGGTAGCGCACCCTTGCATCGTCGAGGCCAGCGAGGGTCGAAGCGCTCGCAATCGCGCTTTGCGCCTCGTTTTCCAGACCCTGGACATCCACCGCCGGAGCGTATCATCGTGCCCATGTCGTCCTATGACGCCATCGCCGCGCTCTACGACCCGTGGAGCCGCAGCGTCACCGAGGACGTCGATTTCTACGTCGCCCAGGCGCGGAAGGCGGGCGGGCCCATCGTCGAGCTCGGCGTCGGCACCGGGCGGATCGCCGTGCCCGTCGCAAAGGCGGGCGTGGGCGTGATCGGAGTCGACGACTCCGAGGGCATGCTCGCCCTCTGCAGGTCGCGGGCCGAGGGAGCCGGCGTCTCCGACCTCGTCGAGCTCAGGCTCGGCGACCTGCGCCGCCCACCGGTGCCCGAGCGCGTGTCCCTCGTCACGTGCCCCTTCCGCGCACTTCTCCATCTCGGCTCCGACGGCGAGCGGCTGGACGCTTTGCGCGCCGTGTACCGGGTTCTCGAGCCGCGCGGGCGCTTCGTGTTCGACGTCTTCGCGCCGAGCATGGAGGACGTCGAGGAGACCAACGGGCGCTGGCTCGAGCGTGAGCCGGGCATCTGGGAGCGAGCCGACTGGGACCTGCAACGGCGCGTCCTCACGCTCGCCGTCCGGGGCGAGGGCGGCGAGACGGCGATGCAGCTCAGCTGGCGCTCGCCCGAGGAGTGGCGAGCGCTGCTCGACCGCGCCGGCTTCGAGGTCGAGGCGATGTACGGCTGGTTCGACCTGCGGCCCTACGACGGCGGCGAGGACACGGTCTGGATTGCGAGCCGCCCGCCGGTTTAGGGTAGGCGCGTGCTCTGGGTGATCGTCGTCATCGTGATCGTCGTCGTCCTCGTGGCGATCTTGATCGCGCTCTACAACAGGCTCGTCCGGCTCCGAAACCGCGCCGAGAACGCCTGGGCTCAGGTCGACGTCCAGCTCCGGCGGCGCTACGACCTCATTCCGAATCTCGTCGAGGCGGTGAAGGGATACGCGGCGCACGAGCGCGGGACATTCGAAGAGGTGACGAAGGCGCGAACGGCGGCGCAGCAGGCGAAGGGCGTCCAGGAGCAGGCGCAGGCCGAGAACATGCTCACCCAGGCGATCGGCAGGCTCTTCGCCGTCGCCGAGGCCTATCCCGAGCTGCGCGCGACGGAGAACTTCCAGCAGCTGCAGGCGCAGCTCGCCGAGACCGAGCAGAAGATCGCGATTTCGCGTCAGGTCTACAACGACGCCGTCCTCACCTACGACAACGCGCTCGAGACCGTCCCGACGAACATCGTCGCCGGGATCTTCAACTTCGAGCCGCGCGAGTACTTCGAGGTCGAGGAGCCGGCCGTGCGGGAGGCGCCACGCGTCGAGTTCTGAGGATCGCGGTCCTCGTAGCCGCGATCCTGCTCGCGCTCCTCGCGGCCAGCGAGGCGGCTGCGAAGTCTTTCTACCTCCCCGCGGCGAACGTCCACGTCACCGTCGAGCCGGACGGCACGCTCGCGATCGAGGAGCGAACCACGTTCTTCTTCGACGGCTCGTTCACGGGCGCCTACCGCGACATCCCGCTCCGAGACGGCGAGCGGATCGGCGACGTCTCGGTCTCCGAGGGCGGCGTTCGCTACTCGCCGGGCGCCTCGGCCGAGCTCGGCTCGAGCGGCGCGCCGAACACTTACGGGGAGACACCGATCGACGGCGGCTACCGGATCGTGTGGCACTTCCAGGCCTTCTCCGAGCCGCGCACCTTCACCCTCGACTACCGGCTGAGCAACCTCGCAGTGGCCTTCGACGACGTCGTCGACGTCGACCTGAACGTCTGGGGCGACCAGTGGGACCAGACCCTGCAACAGCTGAGCGCGGAGCTGACGCTGCCCGGACCGGCGAGCGGGCCCTCGTGGCGGGTGTGGGGCCACCCCGTGTCCGTCCGGGGCGACGTCATCCGTGAGCCCGACCGGGCGCTTCTCCGGGCCGTGGACGTTCCCCCCCAGCAGTTCGTCGAGCTGCGCGCCGTCTTTCCGCGAAGCCTCCTGACCTCGACGGGCGGCACGAAGGTGCGACACGGCGATGCCCTGCCGCGGATCGTGGCCGAGGAGACGGCCGATGCGGCCGCGTTCGAGGCTGACCAGGAGAAGATCCGGGCAGCGGGCGATCATCTTCCGCGCACCATTCTGATACTCCTCGCCGCCGCGCTCCTCCCGGCGCTCGCGATCCTCGCGGCGACCTACTGGTTCTACGGGCGCGAGCGCAAGACCACGTACGACCGCGAGTACGAGCAGGAGCCGCCCTCGGAGCTCGAGCCCGCGCTCGTCCCGCCGCTCGTGCGCCAATCCCCTACGGTCGGCTCCAACGAGTTCACGGCCACGCTCTTCGACCTCATCCGCAAGGGCCGCTACAAGGCCGAACCGGTCACGACGCAGAAGAGCACCTGGGGCGGCCTGCGCCAGGAGGACGTGGCAGACCTCGAGCTCAGCCTCGCCAACGACGCGCCCCTGTCCGATGTCGAGGGCCCGGTCGCAAAGGTCGTCGACGGCGTCCTCGCTGGCGGCAGCGAGCGGCTCTCCAATTTCCGCGCGCGGATACAGGGCGACCGCACGGAGAACAGCAAGCGCTTCACGGCCTTCAAGAAGGCAGTCGGGGACGAGGTGCGCCGACGGAAGTGGTTCCGGTCGGATGGTCTCAAGATTCTCCTCGGCGCGGGGGCGCCGGTCGCCGTTGCGGGCGTGCTCATGCTCGCAATCGGGATCCAGCGCTTCGAGTCCTTCGCACCCCGCTGGGGCGACGTGCTCCTCATCGCCTTCGGCGCGTGTTTCTGTGTGAGCACGGTGGTGCTCGTCATCGCCGGCCGCCACGTGAGCCTCTGGCGGCGCCGCTCGGCCGAGGCCGAGCAGGAGGCGGAGCGCTGGGAAGCCTTCCGGCGCTACCTCACGGACTTCCCGCGGCTGCAGGACGCGCCGCCCTCGACGCTCGAGCTGTGGGAGCGCTACCTCGTCTACGGCATCGCCTTCGGGATCGCGGAGCGTGTGCTCCAGGGCGCCCAGCTCCGCATGCCGGAGGAGCTCCACCAGGCATCGAACATCTACTGGATCAGTCCGACCGGCGACCTCGGCTCGGGACCCTCGGCGCTTGGGATCAGCGACCTTTCCTCGGGCTTCGGCAGCGCGCTCGCACCGCCTTCGAGCGGCTCGGGCGGCTTCGGCGGCGGCTTCTCGGGCGGCGGCGGCGGCGGGGGCGGAGGCGGAGGCGGAGGAGCCTGGTGACCCCAACCTCCCTGGTGACCCCAACCTCCCTTGTGTTGCACAGAAACGGCACGACGCTCCCACCGAGCCCAGTCTTTATCGCAAGGCGACTTTGTGCGCGTGAAACACAAGGCTGGGTTCGTGACGCCGCTGTGAGCCGCGCGGGAGCGTCGGGGGCACTCGGGAGCTAGCCCCGGCGGCCGCGCTCATAGAGCGCGATTGCTCCGGCGGCCGCGACGTTCAGGGACTCCGCCTCGTCGGCCAGGGGGATGGACGCAAAGAGATTGCAGGACGCAGCAATCTCGTCCGGGAGCCCGTTGCGCTCGGCGCCGAGGACGAACGTGACGCGGTCGCCGAGCTCGGTCTCCGCAAGCGCCGCTCCACCCCGCGGGACGAGCCCGATCCACGGCCGCGGCGCCTCGTCGAAACTTCCGGTCGCCACCCGGAAGACCGCTCCCATGGAAGCGCGCAGCGCCTTCGGAGACGTCGGGTCCGCGCATCCCGCAGAGAGCGCGACGAACGCGGGCCCGAGCGCATCGGCGGTCCGGATGAGCGTGCCGACGTTGCCCGGATCGCCGACGTGCCAGAGGGCCAGCCCTGTCGGAGCGTCGAGCCCCCGAGGCAGATCGGCGCTCCGGAAGACGGCGACGATTCGCGGCGGGTGTGCCAGCGAGGAGATCTCGGCGACGAGGCTCGGCTCGACCTCTTCGGCGCCTTCGAGACCTTCGAGCTCGACGGGCCGCGCCGCGTCCGTGAGCGCCTCGACCGGCCGCAGGCCGGCGGCCAGCCCCGCCGCGACGAGATCCTCTCCCTCGCAGACGAAGAGCCCGAGCTTGGCGCGCTGCCGCCCGGAGGCCAGCTTGCGCACGAGCTTCAGGCGCGGGTTCGACGCCGAAGTGATCATGAAATCCACTCCAAGGAGTTGGCATGGCCGTCGAGCCGCGCCAGCCGCCGGGGGCCGCCGGGCCAGGTCTCGACGTCGAGGGCGAAGCCGTAGTAGGTCGGTGTTTCCCGGTCGACCTCGTAGGAGATCCGGGCGAGCGAGCCGCGCCGCCCCTCTCCGGCGAGGATCTCGTCGAGGCGGTCCCGCTCCTCCTGCCGGAGATAGACGGTCGAGACCGAGTGGTAGACAACGGTGAGGGCGCCGAGGTCGCGCTCGGCGAGCAGGGCCGGCAGCTCCTCGACGTAGTCCCCGTCGAGGAGCTGGGGCGGATCCTGGCGCGCGATCTCGATCGCGCAGCGCACGCGGTCGAGGCGATCGGTCTGGTCGGCCCAGACGAAGGCCTCGAGGAGCCGCGCGCCGTGGTCCGTCGTCACGTCGACCGGCCTGCGGTCGATGCCGATGCGCCTCGCCACCTCGACCTCCGCTCGGAGGAGATCCGGCGGCGGGCCCCCTTCCGTCCGCCCGGAAAGCTCAAGCCCGGCGCTGCGATCGCCCCACCGCGCCTCTCGGTAGCGGTACGCATAGCGGTCCCAGTAGAGGTTGAGGCCGCCGCTCGGCCCGAGCTCGATCAGATCGAGGCGACGCCCGTCGGCGACGGTGAGGAACGCCGGCAGGAGCCCCCAGCAGCGCTGCACCTCGTTCGTCTGGATCGGCTGCTCGGCGACGAACCGGGCCAGCCACTCGCGGTTCGCCTCGAGGACGCCGCGGAGCTTCGCCCACGGGTGCTGCACCATGCCCGCGAGCTCGAGGTAGTGGACGCCGCCGAAGAGCCGGAGCGGCGCCTCCCAGCGCGGCTCGTGGTCGCCGACGAGCGCGGCGACAATGGGCTCGTCTGCCAGCGAGCGCGCGAGCGACGCGTAGAGCTTCGAGCCTCCCTGGTCGAAGTCGTCCGCCATTCGCCGGAAAACCTCAGCGGTCGATTCGGACATCGCTTTTCACCGGCCTGAAACGCGCCGCCGGCGAGGTTTCAGGCCGGATTGTCGAGGGCCGCCTTCGCCTGGGCGGCGATGGCGGAGAAGGCGACCGGGTCGTTCACGGCGATGTCGGCGAGCACCTTTCGGTCGAGCTCGATGTTCGCCTTGCGGATGCCCGAGAGGAACTGGTTGTAGGAGAGCCCCTCTTTCCGGGCGGCCGCGTTGATCCGGATGATCCAGAGGCGGCGGAAGACCCGCTTCTTTCGCTTCCGGTCCCGATAGGCGTGGACGTCGGCCTTCATGACCTGCTCCTTCGCCTTCCGGTAGGAGATCCGCGGCTGCCCGCTGAATCCCTTCGCCTCGGCGAGGAGCTTGCGGCGCTTCTTGCGCGCGTGAACCGATCGCTTGACGCGAGGCATCCGTCCTCCTACCCGCCGAGGAGCCGCCGCACTTCGCGCTCGTCCTGCGGAGCGACCGGCTGGTCGCTTGCGAACGCGCGCTTGCGCTTGGCGCTCTTCTTCTCGAGATTGTGGCTCTTCATCCCGTGACGGCGCAGCAGCTTGCCGCCGCCGGTCACCTTGAAGCGCTTCTTCGCTGCTTTGTTCGTCTTCTGCTTAGGCACTTGCTGTCTCCACCTGTTGTCCTGCGGCTTTCGTCGGCCCGAGCAACATGACCATGTTGCGCCCATCCTGGAGCGGAGGCGATTCGATCTGCCCGATCTCCTTCACGTCTTCGGCGAGGCGCATCAGGAGGTCTCGCCCGCGCTCCGGGTGGCTCTGTTCCCGTCCCCGGAACATGATCGTGACCTTGACCTTCGCCTTCGAGTTGAGGAAGCGGACCACGTGGCCCTTCTTCGTCTCGTAGTCGTGGACGCCGATCTTCGGCCGCATCTTGATTTCCTTGATGTGAATCTGTGACTGGTGCTTGCGGGCCGTCTTCGCCTTTTGCTCCTGCTCGTACTTGTACTTGCCGTAATCCATGATCCGCGCGACCGGCGGGTCGGCGCTCGAAGCAACTTCGACGAGGTCGAGGTCCTTGGAATAGGCGTATTCGAGCGCTTCGTCTCGCGTCTTCACGCCCACCTGCGAGCCATCCTCGTCCACCAGGCGCACCTTCGACGAGCGGATGGCTTCGTTGATCCGAGTCTGATCCTGAACCGGCCTGGCCTGGTCGAATCTGCGCCGCGGCCTCACTGAAACGTCACCAAGTTGTGCTGCTTCCTCCTCCTAGACAAAACAAAAAGCTGCGCGCAGCAGCTTCGTCAACTCACCGTTTTCGGTTGAAACCTCCGCGAAGCCGGCGGCTTGGGAGGTGAGGAACGATGCTCCTGCTTGCAGGCCTACAGCTTAGCAGCCGCCTGCAGCTCGCTCAGAAGGGCCTCCCAGCCGACCGTGGTCTGCTCTCCGCCGCGGCGCCGGAGGGCGAGAGCGTCGAGCGACTCGCGCTCGCCCCAGACGACGACATACGGGATCTTCGCGAGCTCGGCGTCTCGGATCTTGCGCCCCAGCGTCTCCTCGCGTTCGTCGACCGAGACGCGGAAGCCGTGCACTCGCAGGTCGTCGGCGAGGGACTCGGCGGCCGCCGCGAAGGGCTCCGAGATCGCAAGGACGCGCACCTGTTCCGGGGCGAGGACGAGCGGCAGGTCGCCGCCCGTGTGCTCGAGGTAGATGCCGACGAAGCGCTCGAGCGAGCCGAGAAGAGCACGATGGATCATCGCCGGCGTGTGCTCGGCGTTGTCGTCGCCCTGGTAGGTGAGGCCGAAGCGCTTCGGCATCTGCAGGTCGAGCTGGACGGTGCCGATCTGCCAGCTGCGGCCGAGCGAGTCGTTCATGTGCAGGTCGATCTTGGGCCCGTAGAACGAGCCCTCGCCCTGGCTTTCGGCGTACTCGAGACCCTGCGTGGCGAGCGCTTTGCGGAGCTCCTCCTCCGCCATGTCCCACTCCTCGTCCGTGCCCAGCTTGTTGTCGGGCCGAAGCGAGAGCTCGACGCGCATGTTCAGCTCGAAGAGGTCGTAAAGGTAGTACGCGTAGTCGAGACATGCGATGAGCTCGTCCTGGATCTGCTCGTGCGTGCAGTAGATGTGCGCGTCGTCCTGCACGAAGTGGCGGACGCGGAGAAGGCCGTGCAGGACACCGGAGAGCTCGTTTCGGTGCAGGTTGCCGGCTTCCGCGAGGCGGAGCGGCAGTTCGCGATAGGAGTGCGGCGAGAGCGAGTAGAGAAGACAGTGCCCTGGGCAGTTCATCGGCTTGAGGGCGAAGTCGCGGCCCTCGACCTCCAGCCGGAACATGTCCTCCTGGTACTTCTCCCAGTGGCCGGAGGTGCGCCAGAGGTCGGAGTCGTAGAGAAGCGGCGTACGCACCTCGTGATAGCCGCGCTTCACGTTCTCGCGCCGGCGCAGGTCCTCGAGGACGTTCCAGACCACCATCCCGCGCGGATGCCAGAAGGGCATGCCGGGCGAGAGCTCCGAGAACTCGAACAGGTCGAGATCCTTGCCCAGCCTCCTGTGGTCGCGGCGCTTGGCCTCCTCGATCCGGTGGAGGTGGGCGTCGAGATCCTTGGGGTCGTAGAAGGCCGTTCCGTAGACGCGCGTGAGCTGCGGCTTCGTCTCGTCGCCCCGCCAGTACGCGCCGGCAAGCGAGAGAAGCTTCACCGCCTTGATCGGCTTCGCATCCTGGAGATGCGGCCCGCGGCAGAGGTCGACGAAGTCGCCCTGGCTGTAGAGCGAGATGTCGCCCTCGGCCGTGTCGACGAGCTCGACCTTGTACGGCTCCTCGGCCTCGAGGAACCGCTGGCGCGCTTCCTCTCGGGAAACATCCATCCGCTCCCATTCCCGACCTTCGGAGATCTCGTTGCGAACTTCCTCCTCCAGCCGCTGCAGGTCGGCCTCGGTGACGGGCTCGGGGAACTCGAAGTCGTAGTAGAAGCCGTTCTCGATCGGCGGGCCGATGGCGACCTTCGTGCCCGGGAAGAGCCGGCGCGCGGCCTCGGCGAGGAGGTGCGCGGCCGAGTGGCGCAGGACGTAGAGGGCGTCGGGGTCGTCCTTGTCCCGCGTGGTCAGGATCTGGATGCGCTCGCCGTCTCGGACGGGCAGCCGCAGGTCGCGGACCGACCCGTTCGAGCGCAGGAGAACCGCCTGCTCGGCGAGCTTCGGGCCGATCGCGCGCGCTGCGTCGAGGCCCGTCGCACCGTCCGGAAGTTCAAGCTCGGACTCGTCGGGAAGAACGACCTTCACCATGAACGCAGAGGATACTCAGGCACCTTCACCCCAAGACCCCGAGCCCACGGAGGAAGGGACCCCCGTCCCCGACCCGGAGGAGGAGCGGGGCGACGCGGAGGACGATCCGCAGGCAGACTAGGGCCGTGCGGATCACGACGATCGGCCGGGGCAACGTCGGCGGGGGGCTCGGGGATCTCTGGCGCCGCGCCGGCCACGAGGTCGTCGAGATGGGCCGACAAGGCGGCGATGCATCCGGCTCGGACGCAGTTCTGCTCGCCGTCCCGCAGAAGGCGATCGCGGATGCACTCGCCTCGGTCAGCGGGCTCGCCGACGTGCCCGTGATCGACGCGATCAACGCCGTGCGCGGACCGAGGCCTGAGGGCTTCGAGTCCATGGCCGAGTACGTGAAGTCGCTGACCGGCGGACCGGTGGCAAAGGCGTTCAACGCGAACTTCGCGAGGCTCTACGACCGCATCGAAGAGGCGCGCGCGACACCGAGCATGGTCTACGCCGCCGACGACGACGCGCGCGCGGTGACGGAGCAACTCATCCGCGACGCGGGCTTCGATCCCGTCTTCGCCGGCGGCCTCGAAAGCGCGCGTGCCGTCGAGGACTTCCTCGACGTCATCTTCGCGGTCGCGGGCCAGAGCGGCCCGTTCTTCTACCGCATCGCCCCGCCGGACAAGCTCTAGCGCGCAAGCCGGCGGCGCAGCACGACTGCCGTCAGTGCGAAGGCGAGCATTCCGAGCGCGAACGCGGGGAAGGTTCGCCAATTCTCGGAATTGTGCGTCCAGGTATCCCCTTGGCCAAAGGCGTGCTCGGGCAGCCTTCGAATCGGTGCCCGATCCGCACTTCCGACGGCGAACATCGCCAGCAGCACGACGATGAGGAAGACGATCACCGCGCCGATCGTCCGTCGTACCGCGTAGGCGAGAAGAGTCATCGCAGACGCAGCGTAGCTCTACCTCTCGGACTCTTCCACCGCGCTTTTCAGGTGCGGCGGGCACTTGAGCCAGTAGCTCTCGCGCATCCACTCGAGCGCCGCGTCGAGGGACTCGCCGTCCGTCACCTCGGCGGTGATCCAGCCGTAGCGTCCCACCCAGCGGGCGGTGGAGACGTATGGAAGGAGCTGGGCGATCTCCCGCTCCTCGGCGGTCAGCTTGACTGTCAGCTGGACGCAGTCCGAGGCGACGGACATCGAGGCGAACATCTTGTTGTCGGCGACCTTGAAGACCGGGTGGCCCCACGGCTCGTCCTCGTAGGTCTCGGGCAATGACAGCGCGAGCGCCCGAAGCTCGTCCGCGAAGCGCGACACGGGGCGAGCCTAGCGGATTCCCCTCCCGTGGGAAAAAATGGGCCGATACCCAACTGGATACCCCATGGAGCGGGGTTCGGGACGACCGAAAGGTCTTAGGGTGGTCGCACCTTGGAGACTCGGTTCGGCAGCGGCCCGCGGGCGCTGGTATGCCACGAGTGCAGATCCTCGACCGGCGACGGAATGGGCTGGATCGCCCAGGTGATCGTCGACCCCGACGACACCGGCATCGCCGCGGAGGCCGTCGTCTATTGCCCCGCCTGCGCCGAACACGAGTTCGAGTACGTGTCAGCGCTCCTTTCGCGCAGCATGTAGCACCGTCGGCTAGCGCTTGGCGGCAGCGGCGAGCCGCTTGTGCAGGTGCGCCGCCGGGAAGCGGCGGAAGCTCGCGGCGAGCGCAGCGCCCATGGCCGGCTTGGCCAGAGGCGCTGCAGCCTTCTTCTTCCTCGCCGGGCTCGGCACCAGGCGAGGGATCTTCCGTCGGACGCCCGGGGGAGTCAACCCGGAGCGCTAGCGGCCCTCGAGACGGATCTCGGGATCGAGGACGAGCTGGCCCGCGGCGATGCGGCGCACCGCATCCCTGAATCCGTCCATGTCGGCGACGCGATCCTTCAGCAGGTAGCCGACGCCCTCCTCCCCGGCCTCCAGGAGATCACGCGCGTAGGCGGGCTCCACGTACTGCGAGAGCAAAAGGACGCCGGTCCCGGGGTAGCGGCGCCGGATCTCCTGCGCGGCGCGAACCCCGTCGTCGGCCAGGCCGGGTGGCATGCGGATGTCGGCGATGACCACGTCCGGCCTCGTTTCCTCCACCTTCAGCATCAGATCGTCGGCGTCGTCGGACTGGCCGACCACCTCGAATCCGTGGCCCTCGAGAAGCGATGCGATTCCCTCCCTCAGCAGCACGGAGTCGTCCGCGAGGACGACCGTGAGCGTGGTGCCGGAGAGCGGCTGGGACGCGTCGTTGGCGAAGCGGAGCGGCGGGAACTCCTGCTCGAGGCCGGGCACGTCCAGCTGGAAGATTCGCTGCGGCTCGGGGAGGCCGCGCAGCCAGTACTCGCCCAGCTCGCGAGTCGCGTGCTCCTCGGGGAGGAGCTCGGCCGTCGAGGCGGAGAGGAGCACCTGCCGCCCGTGGCCCGCAAAGCAGATGCGCGCCGCCTTGTGCACTTCGACGCCCAGGTAGTCGGAGTCGGCGAAGATGGCCTCGCCGGTGTGCATGCCGATGCGCACGCGCACCTGCTCGTCGTCCGGCCACTCCTGGGTCGCGAACGCGAGCTGCGCGTCGATGGCGCATTGCGCCGCCGCGGCGGCGTCCTCGAAGGCGACGAAGAGCTCGTCCCCGCGGCAGTCGATCTCGTGCCCGCCCGCGGATTGCGCGGGCTCGCGGATCAGCCTGCGGTGCTCGACGAGAACCTCGCTCCAGCGCTCGCTGAGCCGGTGCGCCAGCCCGGTCGAGCCTTCGAGGTCTGTGAAGAGAAAGGTGACTGTGCCGGTCTTCGGTCGCTTCATAGCCGCCCTCGGGTCGAGGCCCAAAGGTACAGGGCTAGGCACGGGCGGGGAGTGCCCAGCGAACTCCGTCGACCGCCCAGCCCGCGACCGCGAGGACGACCACCGCGAATGCGACTGTGCCGATGAAGAGCTTGGACTTCATGTGCAGCAGGATGACGGGGCACGGTCATGGCGACGATGAGGCCTCCTGGCGTCTGCAGGTGCGGCTACCCGTAGGAGGTCTACGAGCGCAGGTAGGCGAGAACGGCGAGCACACGGCGGTGATCTTCCGACGCGGCGGGCAGGCGGAGCTTGGAGAAGATGCCCGTCACGTGTTTCTCGACGGCGCGCTCGGTGACGACGAGCTGCTCGGCGATCCCCGAGTTCGAGCGGCCCTCGGCCATGAGTCCGAGGACCTCGCGCTCGCGCGGCGTGAGCTGGTCGATGGGGTCATCCCGCCGCCGCCTTCCGACGAGCTGTGAGACGATCGTCGGGTCGAGGGCCGAGCCGCCCTCGCCGACGCGCCGGACCGCGTCTGCGAACTCGTTCACGTCCGACACGCGGTCCTTGAGGAGGTAGCCGACGCCCTCGGCGCTCTCGGCCAGGAGCTCCATCGCGTACGCGGCCTCGACGTACTGGGATAGAACGAGCACGCCGCAGGTGGGATGCTTCTCGCGGATCTCCTGGGCGGCGCGGAGACCCTCGTCGGTATGTGTCGGCGGCATGCGGATGTCCACGATCGCAACGTCCGGCGAGTAGCTGCGCACCTTGAGCAAGAGCTCGTCCGCGTTCCCGGCCTGGCCGACGACCTCGAACCCCGCCTCGCCAAGGATGCGCGCCACCCCCTCGCGAAGGAGGACGGAGTCCTCGGCGAGGACTACCCGCACGGAATCTCCGCCCGAATCACGGTCCCCCGGCCCGGTGCGCTCTCGACGTGCAGGCGCCCGTCCAGTGCCTCGACGCGGTCGGCCAGGCCGCGCAGGCCGGAGCCGTTCAGCGGATCCGCCCCTCCGACACCGTCGTCGGCCACCTCGACCACCGCACTGCCGTTCAGGCGGATCACGCGAACGCCGACCGCAGATGCCTGCGCGTACTTCGCCACGTTGGTCAGCGCCTCCGAGACAACGTAGTACGCGGCAGCCTCGACGGGCGGAGGCAGGCGCTCCTCCGGGACGAGCACCTCCACCGGGAGCGGCGCCCGGCCCGCGAGAGCCTCGAGGGCAGCCGAAAGTCCACGGTCTGAGAGTACGGCCGGATGGATGCCGCGCGCCAGTTCGCGGAGCTCCTCGAGGGCCTGTGCGAGCTCCTCCGAAGCGCCGTTCAGGAGCTTGGAGGCCTCTTCCGGGTCGGTCTTCAGCTTCGCCTGGGCGAGCCGCAGGGCCAGCGACAGCGAGACGAGGCGCTGCTGCGCGCCGTCGTGGAGGTTTCGTTCCAACCGGCGCCGCTCGGCGTCGCCAGCCTGCAGGAGGCGTTTGCGGGAATGGCGCAACTCCTCCTCCTGCCGCTTGCGCTCGGTGATCTCCATCCCTGAGATGAGGAAGCTGGGACGCCCGCGCTCGTCGAGGAGCGGCGTCGTCGACCAGGCGACGACCGCCTCGCCGCCGCCGGCCGCGCGCCAGAGGTTCTCGTGCTCGCCGGCCGCGCCCTCGGCCGCCAGCGAGGCGAGCTCGCGGTGTACGTCTTCGGCCTCCTCGGGGACGATGAAGACCTCCCAGAACTTCTTGTCCTGAACGCCCGGCCCGTCGGGAATGCCCGCCATCTGCTCGAGGGTTTGGTTGAAGCGGACGATCTTCCCCACGGGATCGATCATGCAGAAGAGGCTCGGCGCGTTGTCGACGACCGTGCGGATGAAGTCGCGCTCGCGCTCGAGCGCAGCGGCCAGGCGCTTGAGCTTCGTGAACTCGCGCGCGATGAGGATCGCCTCCTCCCCGTCCTTGACGATCCTGGCCTCGAAGTCGCGCTCCACGCCGTCAATCTCGACCTTGTAATCCCCGGTGACGAGGCGTCCCGTGTCGATCGCCTCGCGGACGCCGTTCACGATCTTGTCGGCCACCTCTTGGGGAAGGACGTCGTGCGCCCTGCTGCCGAGGAGCTGCTCCGGCGGAGTGATGAGATCTCCCGGATGGCCGTTGAAGTCGAGGTACGTCCCCTCGCGATCGAAGCGGAACATGAGGTCGGGAGCCGCATCGAGGAGCGCGCGGTAGCGGCTCTCGCTCTGGCGCAGCGCTTCGACGGTCCGTTCGCGGGCAAGCGCGAGGCTGGCTGCCGCGCTGACCGCCTCCACCAGGTCGCGCTCCTCGGCGAGAGCCGCGTCATGGACGATGGTCGCGACGACCTCGCCCTCGCGCTCGACAAAGGTCGCCTCCTTCCCCTCCCTGGCCGCTTCCGTGGCGAGGTCGAACGCTTGGCCGTCGGAGCCGATCCACTCGTAGGTGTCCGGGAGCCAGAGGGCCAGGTCGAGATCCGGGTCGTTGAGCGTGCGCGCGATCGCGTCGCGAAGCTCGGGCAGGCCGTCGGCGCTGAGGAGCTCCACTACGAGAACCGCGACCGAGGCGCGCGCGAGACGGATCTGCAGGAGCCCGGCCAGGAACGCGAGCGGCACCAGCGCGAAGGAGAAGATGACGAACCACCAGATGGCGTCCGAACCGCGCTGCGAGACGAACGACACTGCGATCGCGAGACCGATGAAGAAGAGCGTTGCCGCGGACGTGGCGAAGATCGGCGCGAGCGTCCGCCGAAGCGGCGGAGAGGCCGCGCGCCAGCGTCTGAAGAGCACCCAGGCGGTCCCGAAGAGGACGAAGCCGGCTCCGAGGATGGCGACTGCGCCGAGCGCGTTGCGGGCCGGCTGCGAGTCCCAGGCGGCGAGGAGGTTGTCGGGGCACCCGTCGCAGTTCTCGGCTCCGAAGACGTTGTAGAGCGTCTGGACGCCGAGGACGAGAAAGTAGGCGGTGCCGACGATCGCATGGACGAGCCTGGTCTCCAGATACCCGCGCGGGAAGGCGAGCAGGGCGTGGACGAAGACCGCGATGCCGAGCCCGCCGAGGATCTCCCCGAGCGCGAAGAGATACTCGTTGCTCGACTCCGAGAGGGCGCCGAGCATGAACGCGAATCCGACCGTGGCCATGAGCGGGCCGAACCGGTTCCCCGGGCGGCGCGCCCACGCGACGAGGCCGGTCGCGATGAAGGCCCAGACGACGACGAGGTAGACCGCCGAGATGAAGACGGGGTTCTCCTCGTGGTCGCTCGTGAGCGTGAGGTAGAGAGCGCCCGCCGTCGCGGCGAGCGCGAGCGTCAAGACCGCCAGGATCCGGGTGCGCATCGCTCTATCGAAGCACAGCGTGCAGGGCCGCACCGGACAGCTCGGCCTTCGGCACGAAACCGCGCGCGCCGCACTCGCTGACGAGCGGGCCGAAGTCGGCCGCATCGCGGCTCGAGGTCAGCACGACCGTCGGCATGTAGCCGTTGGCCCCCAGGGTCGTCGCCACGGTGAAACCGTCCATGTCGGGGAGCTGGACGTCGAGCAGGACGATGTCCGGACGAAGACGGTGGATGATCTCGAGAGCCGAGGTCCCGTCCTCCGCTTCGCCGACCACCTCGAACCCGTCAGCCTCTAGAATCGCGCGCGCGGTGGCGCGGAAGCTGGGGTGATCGTCGACGATCAATACAGTGGCCACGACCAAATAGTGGCTGACCGGCGACGACGCCGGAATACGGCTAACCACACTCTTTGCGGGCCTTTCTAGACCCCTCTCGGAGAGGAATCCTCGAGCGCGACCCGCATCAGGTCGCGGATCGAGACGATCCCCGCGACGCGGTCCTCGTGAAGGACGGGCAGGTGGCGGAAGCCGCCGTGGATCATGAGCGCGGCGGCGTGGCCCGTCGAGTCGTCGGCTTCGATGGTCTCCGGATGGCGGGTCATCCAGTCTGCGACCTTGGCGTCCTCGCTGTAGCCGGCCGCAACCGCCTTCATGAGGTCTCGCTCGGTGAGGATTCCCTCGAGTCGCTCGCCGGCGAGGATGAGCACCGCCCCCACCCCGCGCTCCACCATCCGCTTGGCCGCGTCGGCCAGCCGCTCCTCCGCGGAGGCGGTGAGGATGTCGCTCGACATGTGGTTGGAAACGACGGCCATCGAAGGAGGCGATCTTAAAGCCCTGCGCGCGGCGCGTCGAGGCCCGGGCTACGTTTGCTTGCGGAGGGCCTCGAGCTTGTAGCCGACGCCATAGCGGGTCTGGATGAAGGTGTGCTTCGGCTGGAGAGCATCGATCTTGTCGCGCAGCTTGCGGACGAAAACGTCCACGGTGCGGTCGCGATGCGTCTGGCGGCGGCCCCAGACCTTCTGCAGAACCTCGTCTCGGGTGACGACGCGGCCGCGGTCGAGGGCGAGCGCGTAGAGCAGGCGGAACTCGGTCGGCGTCAGCCCGGCGCTCTTTCCGTTCACGTAGGCCTGCACGTTCAGCGGGTCGATCCGAAGCTCCGCGACGTCGATCGGGTCGCCGCGATCCTCGTCCTGCACACGCACGCCCCGCCGGGCGGCGGCGCGCACGCGGGCGACGAGCTCCTTCATGGAGAACGGCTTGACGAGGTAGTCGTCCGCACCGATCTCGAGTGCGTGCACGCGGTCGTGCTCGGTGCCCCGCGCGCTCACGACGACGATCGGGGTGCCGATTCCCTCGGCCCGCGCGGTCTCGATCACCCGCCAGCCGTCGACGCCGGGCAGCATGAGGTCGAGGACGCAGACATCCGGCTTCTCGTAGCGCAGCCGTGCGAGCCCCGACTCCCCCTTATTCACCCACAGCGGATCGAACCCGGCGGCGTTCAGGTGGCTCGCCATCCCGCGCGCGATTACGTCGTCGTCCTCGATGATGAGAACCTTCGGCACGTCTCTCCAGATGATGCCCTGTCCAGAGGTGTAAGAGTGGTGAAGAAGTCGTGAAGAGATTGTTCCGGCGCGACCCCCCGGCGGCCCGGCTCGAGCCGAGCGCGGACGCGGAGCGCGGCCGGGTCCTCGTGGAGGAGAGCCGGGAGATCGTCGTCGTGCTCGACGCGGAGGGACGCGTTGTGACGGCGAGCCGCCGCGCACGCGAGCTCTTCGACGCGCTCTCGGAGGGCGAGCCGCCGCCGGAGGCCGTCCTTCTGGATTCGCTCGTCGTCCCGTACACCGTCGCCGGGCGCACCGAAAAGCTCGTCTACGTCCGCGATCCCGGCGATCTCGCCGCGTACGAAGAGCTTCGCGCCGGCTTCACGGCCTCGGTCTCGCACGAGCTCCGCACGCCGCTCGCGCGGCTCCTCGCCCTGCTCGAGTCGGCGACACTCCCGGACGCCGACATGGACGAGCTGATCGAGCATGCACAGGCCGAGGTGCGGCAGATCGGCGAGCTGATCGACGACGTCCTCTTCCTCAGCGAGCTCGAGTCCGGGCGAGAGCTCGTGGCGCTCGGCTCCACGGTCGCGCTGCCCATCCTCGAGGAGGTCGTGGAGAGTCTGGCCGAGCCGGCGGCGCGCGCGGGCCTCACCCTTCGCGCCGAGGGCGACCCCGAGGCCGAGCTCGCGCTCCGCCCCCGCATGATCCGCGTGATCGCCGGGAATCTCGCCGAGAACGCCATCCGCTACGCCGGGCCCGGCTCAACGTTCACGCTCGCCGTTCGCCCCGGCGAGCTGACCGCCTCCGACAACGGGGTCGGCGTCTCCGAGGACGACCTGCCACGGCTCTTCGAGCGCTTCTACCGGGCCGATCGCGCACGCGCCTCCCGCGGAACGGGTCTCGGCCTGGCCATCGTCAAGCACATCACGAACTCGGCCGGCGGCATGATCGAAGCAGAGAGCGAGCGGGGTTCGGGGCTGACAATCCGGATCTCCTTCACCAGCCCGTAACCACTCCTTCACAGCCTTTCAGCCCATGTCCGCGAGCGCCCCCGGAACACTCGGGGCAGTGCAACGAGACGAAAGGAAAACAGTGGGAATTCGCCCTTACGGCAGGATGCTCCTGCTCATCCTCGCGGCCGGTCTTCTTGCATTCGTAGCCGCGGCGTGCGGAGATAGCAACGACAGCTCGAGCACGAGCGCCTCGACCGGCGGCGGCAGCGCCAGCCTTTCCGGCGAGATCGCCGGTGCCGGGTCGACCGCGCAGCAGGCAGCCCAGGAAGCGTGGATCGCCGGCTTTCAGGGGGCCAACTCGGGCGTGACGATCGCGTATGACCCGGTCGGGTCCGGCGGAGGGCGGGAGCAGTTCACCGCCGGGGGGGTCGCCTTCGGCGGCTCGGACGCGGCGCTCGCGGACGAGGAGCTCACTGCGGGTCAGACACGCTGCGGCGGCCCCGACAACCTCGTCGAGATCCCGGACTACGTCTCGCCGATCGCAGTCATCTACAACGTCTCGGGTGTCGACAGCCTCAAGCTGTCCCCCGAGACCCTCGCGAACATCTTCGCCCAGAAGATCACGAAGTGGAACGACCCGGCGATCGCGGCAGACAACGCCGGGGTCGATCTGCCGGACACGAACATCACGCCCGTCAACCGCTCGGACGAATCCGGCACGACCGAGAACTTCGTCGATTACCTCTCGCAGGCCGCGCCCGACGTGTGGACGTACGAGGTCAGCGGTGACTGGCCCGTCAAGGGCGGCGAGGCCGCCGAGGGCACCTCGGGCGTCGTCGACGCAGTCACGAACGGTGACGGCACGATCGGCTACGCCGACGCGAGCCAGGCGGGCAGCCTGGGAATTGCAGAGGTCAAGGTCGGAAGCGACTTCGTCGGGCCCACCGCCGAGGCGGCGGCCAAGATCTTCGATGAGTCCGCACCGAGCGGGGATCCGGGGAAGAACGTGTTCACGTTCACGCTCAACCGGACGCCCGACGCCTCGGACACCTATCCGATCGTGCTCGTCTCGTACTTGATGGGCTGCACGACGTACGACTCGGCGGGCGACGCCGCGCTCGTCAAGGCGTACTTCAACTACATCATCAGCCCGGACGGCCAGCAGGTCGCCTCGGGAGCGGCCGGCTCGGCTCCGCTCAGCGACTCGGTGCGCGCCAAGATCCAGCCTGCCGTCGACGCAATCGGCGGTTCGTAGACCTAACGACTCGTGACGGTTCGAAGCGAGAGCACGAACGCGGTCACCCGCCCGAGACGGGCGGGTGACCGCGTTTTCTCGGCTCTGGTCACGGGGGCGGGAATCTTGATCCTCGTCATCCTGGCGGGAGTCGCGATCTTCCTCCTCGTCAAGGGCTGGCCTGCCTTGACCGCAAAGGCAGAGGACCTGCCGGGGGGCCAGAGCTTCCTGCACTACGTCTGGCCCCTCGCTTTCGGGACCATCCTGTCCTCGACCATCGCGATCCTCATCGCGGTTCCGCTTGCCGTCGGAGTCGCGCTTTTCATCAACTTCTTCGCGCCCCGCCGGCTGGCGAGCCCGCTCGGCGCGCTCGTCGATCTCCTGGCCGCGATCCCGAGCGTCATCTACGGCCTCTGGGGAATCGCCGTGCTGGGGCCCGCCGCGGTGGGGTTGCAGGCATGGCTCTACGACCACCTGAACTTTCTCCCGTTCTTCAAGGGGCCGCCCTCGCCAACCGGCCGGACGATGTTCGTCCTCGGGATCGTCCTCGCCGTGATGATCCTGCCGATCATCAGCGCAATCGTCCGCGAAGTCTTCGCGCAGACCCCTCGAAGCCTGCGCGAAGGGTCGCTGGCGCTGGGAGCCACGCGCTGGGAGATGATTCGCATGACCGTTCTTCCCTTCGGCCGCCCGGCGATCATCAGCGCCTCCATGCTCGGCCTCGGACGGGCACTCGGGGAGACGATGGCGGTCGCCCTCATTCTCTCGGTCTCCGGCGGTGTGACCATCAACCTGATCAGCTCGGGGAACCCGTCCACGATCGCGGCCAACATCGCGCTCGATTTCCCCGAGTCGTCGGGGCTCGCCATCAACCTCCTGATCGCCACCGGTCTCGTCCTGTTCGGGATCACGGTCCTCGTCAACACGGCCGCTCGGCTCATCATCAGCAGGCAGATTCGGGAATGACCGCCGTCGGCTGTACGACCAGGCTGCGCAGAGGCGGCACGGTGCCGGCGTGGGCTCCCTGGGCGACCTACGGGGCGGCGAGCGCGCTGGCCGTCATCCTTTCGCGGGCAACCGGAATCAACGTCGGGCTGCTCGTCGTGGCGGCGATCATCCTTGCGGGCACCACGATCTACCTCTGGTCCCGCGCGGTCGAGGGATCCCGCCGGGCCACCGACCGGACGGCGACGCTGGCCGTCACGTCGACGTTCGCCATCGCGATGGTTCCGCTCGCCTCGTTGCTCGCCACGGTCATCCGAAAGGGTTCCGACCGTTTCGACTTCGCGTTCTTCACCGAGTCGCTGCGAAACGTCGTCGGAGACGGGGGCGGCGCCGCGCACGCGATCATCGGCACCCTCGTCATCACGGGCGTGGCGACGTTCATGGCTGTTCCGATCGGGATCCTGACGGCCGTTTATCTGCGCGAGTACGGAGCCGGGCGACGGCTGGCCGCGGCGGTGACCTTCTTCGTCGACGTCATGACCGGGATCCCGTCCATCGTCGCGGGCCTGTTCGCCTACGCCCTCTTCGCCCTGTTCCTGGGCCCCGGCGTCCGGCTGGGTATCGTCGGAGCCGTCGCGCTGACCGTGCTCATGATCCCCATCGTCGTCCGCGCGACCGAGGAGATGCTGAGAATCGTTCCGAACAGCCTGCGGGAAGCCGCCTACGCCCTAGGCATTCCCAAGTGGAAGACGATCGTGCGCGTCGTCCTTCCGACGGCGCTCGGCGGGATCATCACCGGGGTCATGCTCGCGATCGCGCGCGTGGTTGGCGAGACCGCCCCCCTACTCGTGACGACCGGCGTCATCACGTCGGTGAACTGGAACCCCTTTGAGGGCCGGATGATGAACCTCTCGGTCTTCGCCTACTTCCAGTACAAGACGCCCGGCGTCCCGCCCGAGCCGTACTTCGCGCGCGCTTGGGCCGCTGCGCTGACGCTCATCATCATCGTGCTCGTGCTCTACTTCGTGGCGCGTCTCGTGTCGCTGCGCTGGGGCAGAACGGAGATCTTGAAATAGTGAACACGAAAGCTCGAACCCAACCGGCGACCAGGGAGGTGCCTCCGGCGATGGAGGCGAGCTCAGGGGTAGCGATCGAAGTCACGGACCTGAACCTCTATTACGGCTCGTTCCTCGCCGTCGACGGCGTGAGCATGTCGATCCAGCGCAACAAGGCGACGGCTCTCATCGGCGCCTCCGGTTGCGGGAAGTCGACTTTCTTGCGCTCGCTGAACCGTATGCACGAGCTCGTCCCCGGCGCCCGCGCCGAGGGGCGCGTCCTGCTCGAGGGCGAGAACACCTACGCCCCGACCGTCGACCCTGTCAGCGTCCGACGGCGCATCGGAATGGTTTTCCAGGCCCCGAACCCGTTTCCGACCATGTCGATCTACGACAATGTCGCCGCCGGCCTCAAGCTCAACACGCGCCGCATCAAGAAGAGCGACCTGGACACCGTCGTCGAGCGCTCGCTCAGAGGGGCCAACCTCTGGGAAGAGGTGAAGAACCGCCTCGGCAAATCCGGCTCCGGACTTTCCGGCGGACAGCAGCAGCGGCTGTGCATCGCCCGCGCGATCGCGGTCGAGCCGGAGGTCCTGCTCATGGACGAGCCCGCCTCGGCGCTCGACCCGATCTCCACGCTGGCGATCGAGGACCTCGTGCAGCAGCTGAAACAGGACTACACGATCGTGATCGTCACCCACAACATGCAGCAGGCGAGCCGCGCGAGCGACATCACGGGCTTCTTCAACATCGACGCCGCGGGACAACCCGGCCGGCTGATCGAGATGGGCCCGACCGAAAAGATCTTCACGAACCCGGAGAACAAAGCGACCGAGGACTACGTCAGCGGGCGGTTCGGATGAGAGTCGGCCTGCAGGAGGAGCTCGACCAGCTCGAGGCAGCCCTGCAGGAGGAGGGTGAGCTCGTCCGCCGCGCGCTACGAGGCGCGCTCAACGCCCTCGGGCAGCAGGACGAAGAGCTAGCCGACGAGGTGATCGCCTTCGACGACGAGGTCGACCGCTGCTACATCGACATCGAGACCGGCATCCAGTCGCTGCTCGCCCGGCAGGCGCCGGCCGCGATGGATCTCCGGCTCGTCCTCGCCATCCTCCACGACAACCTGCACCTCGAGCGGATGGCCGACTACTGCGTGACCATCGCAAAGCTGACGAAGCTCGTCCACGACACGCCGCCCGACGAGACCCTCACCGAGGCGCTCGAGGACATGGGCGCCCGCGCCGAGGAGATGACCCAGGCCGCGCTCGACTCGTTCGCCAATCGCGACGTCGAGAGCGCGGAGTCGCTCGTGGAGATGGACGAGCTCATCGACGCCGCCAACCGCCGCGTCGTCCACCAGATCCTCTCCCTCTCCGCCGACCCCGACCTGCGCGAATGGGGGCTGCGGATGCTGCTCGTCTCACGCTGCCTCGAGCGGATCGGCGATCACGCGGTCGACATCGGCGAGCAGACGGCGTTTCTCGTCAGCGGCCAGTTCCGCGAGTTCACCGACGCCTCGCACTAGCGACTACTAGCCGAAAGCCGCGCAGATCTTCTCGACGTGGCGCTCGTCGGTGCCGCAGCACCCGCCGACGACGTTGAGGCCGGGGAGCAGAGGCCTGAGCTCGCGGTAGCGGGCGGCGAGGTCGTCCGGGTCGCCCTGGTCGAGCTCCTCGGCTTCGTCGAGCTCTGCGTGGCTTCTCGCCGAGGCGTTGGCTCGCAAGCCGCGGACGCGCTCGAGGCCACCCTCGGAGAGCACCTCCTCGAGATGCGTCGGATGCGCGCAGTTGACCATGTAGTAGGCCGGCGCCGCGCCGGTGGCGGCGTCGACCTCGGCGACCGCATCCCGAAGCTCCTGGCCGCTCGGCAGCCGCCCGTCGGTCTCAACGGTGAAGGAGATGACCGACGGGATCGCGGCCTCCGCCGCGGCACGCGCGATCCCGGTCGCCTCGTCCGCATAGTTGAGCGTCAGCGCGCTGACGAGATCCGCGCTCGTCCCCGCGAAGATGGAGACCTGCGCCGAGTGGTAGGCCTGCGCCTCGTCCGGGCTCATCGCATCGGCGACGACGTAGCCGTCTCCGCGAGGTCCGATGCAGCCGCTAATGACCATCGCCACGCCGGTGCCGGCCTCGGCGCGAATCTCCTCGAGGAGAGTGACTCCTCTGCGGTTGACGTCGTCGAGCGCCTCTTCCGAATAGCCGAGCCGGGCGCCCCAGTCGGGATTCGCGCGCCAGGTCGGCGTGTCCAGCACGATGCCGACGCCGTGGCGCGTCGCGATCGCGATGTAGGCCGCGTAGTACGAGCGCAGCGCCGCTACCCCGTCCTCGTCCTCGAGGAGGACGAAGGAGGCGAAGTCAGGCAACTCGAGCCCGTCGCGGAAGATCAGGGTCGTCTCCATGCCGCCGTCGGTGATGTACGTGCCGCCGTCGAGCTGAGGAAGGGGTCGCCGGTCCGCCAGGGCCCCGATCATACGCGGCCTAGTAGCGGTGGTCTTCGGGCTCGGCCTCGGCGTCGTCAGGCTCGCCCTGGGAATCCTCCTGCTCGTCCTCCCACGCGAGCCGGTCTGCTCCCCACACGTCCTGTTCCTGGAGCCAGAGGTCGTCGTTCGTTCGCATGCCTCGACCGTAGCTGCCGGCGGGCGCCTGCGGGCCGCGATTTACAGGGGTTTTACCTCCAGAGACCCGCTTCTTTACGCGAGCGATTCCGCTGCGGCAAGGCGGCGTCCCTGGAACGTGCGGCCGAGGAACGCGGCCGCCGCGATGAGGCCGGTCAGGACGAAGACGAGCGCCGTCCCTCCGGGAAGCCGCGTCAGCGCCTCCATGCCCGCACCGACGAGCCCGGCGCACGGGATCGTCATGACCCAGGCGACGAGAATGTTGCCCGCGACTCCCCACCGCACGGCAGAGAGCCTCCGCGTCGCCCCAGCGCCGAGCACGGAGCCGGAGATCGTATGGGTCGTCGAGACGGGATAGCCGTAGTGGGCGGTCAGCCAGAGGATCGTCGCGCAGGAGGTCTGGGCGGCGAAGCCCTGCGGCGGGTCGAGCTTCGCGACGCGCGTGCCGAGGGTCTTGATGATCCGCCAGCCGCCCGCGTACGTGCCGAGCGCCATCGCCGTTGCAGCGCTGAAGATCACCCAGTTGGGCGGACGGGAGAAGTCCTCGTCGAGATGTCCGGAGACGACGAGGGCGAGCGAGATGATCCCCATCGTCTTCTGCGCGTCGTTCGTCCCGTGCGTGAAGGCGACGAAACCGCCGGAGACGAGCTGCAGGCGCCGGAACACGCGGTTCACGATCCCGGGATGCCGCCTGCGGATGACCCAGAGGAGCAGGAGCATGATCGCCGCGGCGAGGACGATTCCCAGGAACGGCGCGAGGAGAGACGGGACCAGCACCTTGTGGACGAGCCCGTCCCAGTTGACCACGTCGAGGCCGGCGGCGGCGATTGCTGACCCGACCACCCCGCCGATGAGCGCGTGGCTCGAGCTCGAGGGCAGGCCGACGTACCACGTGATCAGGTTCCACGTGATCGCGCCGACAAGGCCGGCGAGGACGATCTGGAGCGTGATCGCGTCGGCGTCGACAAGGCCGCTCGCGATCGTCGCCGCGACCTTGAAGGAGACGAACGCGCCGGCGAAGTTCAAGACCGCCGACATGAGCACGGCCAGCCGCGGCGAGAGCGCGCGGGTGGAGACGCTCGTCGCGATCGAGTTCGCCGTGTCGTGGAAGCCGTTCGTGAAGTCGAAGAAAAGCGCGACGACGACGACTGCGACGAGCGTGAGGTTCATCAGGCCCTAGGCGTTCTTGACCACGATGTTCCCGACGACGTTGGCCGCCGTCTCGGCCGCGTCGAGGGCGTCCTCGAGCGCCTCGAAGATGTCCTTCCAGCGGATGACGGTCAGCGGGTCGATCCGCTCGTCGCGGAAGAGGTCGGCGATGGCGTCGCGGAGAACGCGGTCGCCTTCGTCCTCGAGCTCCTTCAGCTTGATGAGCTCGTCCTGCACCCCACGCTGTCCCTTCAGGGAGCCGAGGGCGGCGCAGAGGTGGCCGACTGCCGCGGTGAGGATCCGGGCCTGCTCGATGGACTGGCGGGTCGGCGACTCGACGCCGTAGAGCTCGAGCAGGTCGGTCGCCTCCTCGATGTGGTCGACGACGTCGTCGATCGCCGTCGCGAGCGCGAAGATGTCCTCGCGGTCGAACGGGGTCACGTACTGGGTGTTCAGGAGCCTGATGAGATCGCGCGTGATCCGATCGCCCTCGTGCTCGGTCGCCTTCACGTCGGCCTGCGTGACCGAGGAGTTCGGGAACTCGCGGAAGCGGGTCTCCGCTTTCTGCGCCGCCTCGAGAGCGTTGGCGCCGGCCTCCGTGAAGAGCTCGTAAAACTCGGCGGGACGCGGGACCAGGCTGAGTCGCATGAGCGCGCGGCATGGTACAACCGACCGGGTGCGTCGAGTGACTGCAACGGGCGCGATCGCCGTCGCCCTGGTCCTTGCCGCCCCGGCCGGCGCAGCGACGCGGATCCTCGCGGTCGGCGACTTCGGGGTCGGAGGCTCGACGGAGCGGGCGACGGGAGCCGCGATCGAGGCGTGGGAGGCCGACCATCCCGCGAGTCTCCTCCTCACGCTCGGAGACAACGACTACACGGAGAGCCCGCCCGCCTTCCGCAGCAACTGGCACGACGCGTTCGGCTGGCTCGAGGCAGCCGGGGTCTGGCCGCGGGGCACGCTCGGGAATCACGACGTGCGGGTCGGCGGCGGTCGCTATGAGTTCAAGGCGCTCCGCATCCCGTCGTCCCACTACCAGCGCTCCCGTCCGGACTTCGACCTCTTCGTGCTCAACTCGAATTCGGTCGGCGACCGGCAGACGCGCTGGCTGAAGCGGCACCTCGCAGCGTCGACCGCGACCTGGAAGATCGTCTCCCTCCACCACCCCGTCTACAGCTGCGGCGGGTATCTCAGCAATCCGGCGGTCGTCTCGAGGTGGGTACCGCTCTTCGAGCGCTACGGCGTCGCTCTCGTCCTCTCGGGACACGACCACAACTACCAGCGCTTCGCCCCGCGGAACGGTGTCACCTACGTGGTCCACGGCGGGGGCGGCCAGGAGCTCTACGCGCTTCGCACGTGCCCGGACGGCTACCCCAAGCGCGCCTTCGCCCGCCGTGGGCACGGCTTCCTCGACATCGTCGTTCGGCCGAGCGCGATCCGGCTGAAGGCCGTCAGCCTCTCCGGGCACGTGGTCGACCGCAAGGTCATAAACCCCTACGGGGTATAGAATAGGAGCGTGACCGAGATCACGCTCGAGCTCGAGGGGATGACGTGCGCGAGTTGCGCGGCCCGCATCGAACGCGGGCTGAACGGCCTCGAGGGCGTGCAGGCATCCGTCAACCTCGCGACCGAGCAGGCCGCCGTTCGCTTCGACGAGTCGAGCCTGGGCGTGGACGCGCTCCTCGCCGCGGTCGAGGCCGCCGGGTACCGCGCGTCCCCCGCGGGCGAAAGGGAGGACGAGCCGCGGGAGACCATCCGCACGCGGCTCACGATCGCAGCCGCATTGACGGTCCCGCTCGCGCTCGTCGCGATGGTGCCGCCGCTCCAGTTCGACGGGTGGGAATGGCTCGCTTTTGCGCTCGCCACCCCGGTCGTCTTCGTCACCGGCTGGCCTTTCCACCGTGCAGCGGTTCGAAACCTGCGCCACCGCGCCGTGACCATGGACACCCTCGTCTCCCTCGGAACGCTCTCCGCCTGGACCTGGTCGACCGCAGCGCTCCTCTTCGTGCAGGGGGCCGACACGTACTTCGAGGTCGCGGGCGCGATCACGACGCTCATCCTTCTCGGCCGCTTTCTCGAAGCCCGGGCTCGCCGCCGCGCCGGCGAAGCCATCCGTGCGCTCGCAGACCTGTCCGTTCCGGACCGCGGGATCCAGGTCGGGGACGAGTTCGTGGTGAGACCGGGCGAGCGAATCGCGACCGACGGGATCGTCATCGAGGGTGAATCGGCGGTCGACCGCTCGCTGCTCACAGGCGAGCCGATCCCGGAGGACACGGCGCCGGGGGACGAGGTCATCGGCGCAACGATCAACGTCTCCGGGCGCCTCGTCGTGCGCGCGACCAGGGTCGGGGCCGACACGACACTCGCTCAGATCGCCCGCCTCGTCGCCCAGGCACAGACGGGCAAAGCCCCGGTACAACGGCTCGCGGACCGCGTCTCCGCGGTCTTCGTCCCGGTCGTGATCGCGATCTCGGTTGCGACCCTCGCCGGGTGGCTCATCGCCACTGGCGATGCCGCGGATGCCTTCACGGCGGCGGTCGCGGTGCTCATCATCGCCTGCCCATGCGCCCTCGGGCTCGCCACGCCGACGGCGCTCATGGTCGGAACGGGCCGCGGCGCCCAGCTCGGCATCCTCATCCGCGGGCCTGAGGTTCTCGAGAGGACACGCGAGATCACGACGGTCGTCCTCGACAAGACGGGCACGGTCACCGAGGGCCGCGTCAGGCTCGTCGAAAACGGCCTGCCGTCCGAGGCGCTGCGTCTCGCCGGTGCGGTCGAGGACGCGAGTGAGCATCCGGTCGGGCGCGCCGTCGCCGAGGCCGCCCGCACGCGCTTCGGCTCGCTGCCCCCGGTGGAGGGGTTCCGAAGCGTCGCGGGCCGCGGCGTCACCGGCGTCGTCGAAGGCCACCAAGTCGAGGTCGACCGCGGGACGGTGTCCATCGACGGCGTTCTCGCCGGCCGCCTGTCGGTCGCAGATTCCGTCAAGCCGACGAGCGCCGAGGCGGTCGCCCAATTTCGGGCCCTGGGCCTCGCTCCCGTCCTCGTGACCGGCGACTCCGAGGAGCCGGCGGGGAAGGTCGCGATGGAGGTCGGAGTCGACCGCGTCGTCGCCGGAGTCCTGCCGGGCGAGAAGGCGGACGAGGTGCGCCGGCTGCAGGCGGCCGGCGAGGTGGTGGCGATGGTCGGGGACGGGATCAACGACGCGCCCGCGCTCGCACAGGCCGACCTCGGCCTCGCGATCGGCACTGGCACGGACATCGCGGTCGAGGCGAGCGACCTCACGCTCGTCTCCGGCGACCTGCGGGCGGCCGTGGACGCGATCCGGCTCTCGCGCCGCGTCCTCGGCACCATCAAGCACAACCTGTTCTGGGCGTTTGCCTACAACGTCGCGGCGATCCCGCTCGCGGTGGCCGGGCTTCTCAGCCCGATCGTCGCGGCGGGCGCGATGGCGTTCTCGAGCGTCTTCGTCGTCACGAACAGCCTGCGGCTTCGCCGCTTTTCGAGCCCGAGGGAGAAGACATGACGCACGGATACGTTGGAGAGAAGAACGCGCTCGTCAAGCGGCTGCACCGCATCGAGGGACAGGTGCGCGGGATCGAGCGGATGGTCGAGGACGAGCGCTACTGCATCGACATCCTCACGCAGATCGCAGCGGCCACGACCGCCCTCGAGAGCGTCGCCTTCAAGATCCTGGACGAGCACGTGAACCACTGCGTCGCCGGCGCGCTCGAGTCGGGCGATGCCGAAGTCGCAGCCGAGAAGAGCCGCGAGCTCCTCGAAGCCGTTCACCGCTTCTCGCGGTCGCGTTGACACCCGGCCGGCAGCCTTGATCTCGCATCCGTGCCCGGGAATCATCCGTCGGACACGAGCGGAGGTGATTCGAGTGAAGGCGCTGCGGGTGGGCATGACACTTTCTTTCCTCGTTCTGACCGGGTGCGGGTCGGGCGGCGGCGACGCGACCAGCACGCTTGCGTTCAGCGCGGCATACGACCAGGAAAAGGTCGTCGACACACCGCCCCAGGGCCCAAGCCTCGGTGATCACCAGGCCTTCAGCGGGACGATGCGCGACGAGGCAGGCACGAGCGCGGGGCACTTCGGCGGCACGTGCACATGGGTCGGAGTCTCCGGCGAGCACGTGCTCGAGCACTGCAGCGCCTGGGCCGAGCTGGAACGAGGGATGATCGTGTCCGAGGGCATGTCACGCGACGACGCGACCGACGTCGTCTGGGCCGTGACCGGCGGCACCGACGCATACGAGGGGGCCCAGGGGGTCGTACGGATCCGACCGGTCTCGTCGGGACTCGACGTCGTTTTCGAGGTGACGACGCCGGTTCGGTAGGGCTGCCCGTGTCCCGATGCCGAAGTACCTGACCGCCGGCGCAGTCGTCCTCGCGCTCTGGGTGGCGATCCGCTCGGGTGAGGTCTGGACGGGAGCCTTCCCCGCGGCGCTCGTCGTCGCGCTCGCGCTCGTCTCGTACGTCCACTGGGAACGGCACGGACGGCCGTGGCACGACTGGGCGGTGATCCTCACCCTCCTGCCCGCGATCCTCGCCTCGGTCTGGATCGGGGTCGGCGGCCTCCTCCTCGACGTCGCGCGGACGGACGACCAGCGCCTCGTCTACGAAGTCGGCCCGGGGATCGGGCTCGTCGGCCTCCTCTGCACGCTCATCGCCTACCACGGCCGCCACCACCCCGACGACCGTAGTTAGTCCGCCCGGCGGCGCCTACGAACCCGTCCCGCGCCTATCCGTTCCGCGCCGCCCCGCTCCGCGCCTACGAAGCCGGTTTCGCACCGCGCCGCCCCGGCCCGAAACCCGCCGGCACGAACTCGGCCTTGTGTTTCACACGCACAAAGTCTCTTCCGCATTTCTTCTGGCCTTTCAGGATCCGATTCGCTCGGCTCGTGAAACACAAGGCTTCGTTCGAAGGAGCCGTTTGGAGAGCGGCCGGGAGGGAATCGTCCACCCGTGACCGCGATCGTCATCCTCGCCGTGCTCGCGGCTGTGGTCATCGGACTCGGCGCGGCGTTCGGAGGACCGCTCCTCGGCGCGATCCTCGCCGCAGCCGTCATCATCGGCGCGCTCGTCTGGTTCTTCGCCCTCGCCGGCTCGAAGACGACGACGAGCGAGGTCGTCCGGGAGGCACCCGACCAGGAGTTCTTCGGGCCCGGCGGCCCCGACGACCCAGGTCGCTAGGCGTCCTAGCGCAGCTAGCGGGAGAGCAGCACGGACTTGAGGTCGTCCTCGCTCCCCGGCTCGAGGATCGCCAGCACCTGGTCGCCCGCGTGAAGCTCGGTCGAGCCGACCGCGATCTCGGCCCGCCCGTCACGCACGACGGAGATGAGGCGAGCCGTTCGCGGCAGGTGCAGGTCCTCCACCTTCTTCCCCGCCGCCGATGAGCTCGGCTTGATCTCGACCTCGACGATCTCGAGATTCTCCTTGCGCAGCTCGAGCAGATGGACGAGCTCGTGCTGCGGGACCTCGTGCTCGACCAGGGCGAGGACCATCGAGGTCGCCGACACCGTCGGAGAGATGCCGAGCAGGTCGAAGTGCGGCTCGTTGCGCGGGTCGTTCACGCGCGCGATCACCTTCGGGACGCCGTACTTCTCCCGCGCGAGCTGACAGATGACGATGTTGTCCTCGTCGTCCCCGGTGACCGCGACGAGGATGTCCGGCGGCCGGCCAAGGCCGGCCTGTTCGAGCACGAAGATCTCGGTGGCGTCGCCGTGGATCGCGCGGTGCTGGAACTCCTCCTCGAGACGCTCGTAGCGCGGCTGCTCCTGCTCGACGAGGACGAGCTCGTGGCCGAGTGCGAGCAGCGTCCGGGTGACGCTGACCCCGACCTTCCCTCCGCCCGCGACGACGACGAACATCAGCTCACGCCCGCGGAGAGCACGCTGTGGCTGAGCTCGGCGATCGCCGTCTTCGTCGGCGAGACGACGTCGAAGCCCCGGCCGGAGTAGAAGTCGGCCCGCGCGGGATCGAGGATGCGCGCGGCGACGAAGGGCACCTCGTAGCGCCGCTTCGCGACCTGCGCGACGACGATGTTCGTGTTGTCGCCGTCGGTGGAGGCGACGCAGGCGTCGGCCTCTGCGATTCCGGCGCTCTCGAGGACTGAGGTGTCCATTCCGTGCCCGAGGTGGAACTCTCCGGGCCAGTTCGGCCCGAGGCGCCCGAGCACTTCCTCGCTCTCGTCGACGACGACGACCTCCCACCCCTCGGCGCGCAGGCGCCCGGCCACGGCCGAGCCGACTCTTCCGACGCCGACGATGAGGGCTTTCACGGGCGAAAGCCTAGATGTTTGGCCGGAAAGCGTGGTGCCGACGGGGACGGCCGCGACCGAGCATGAGGCGGCGATCGGACGAGGGCGTATCGCCAGATACGGGTGAGGACGAGCGTGGTCTCAGGCGACGAGTCGCGGACGCCAACCGGCGATGCCACGGTTACCCGGCAATTCCCGGTGAAGCATCTATTCCTCGAGGACACCCTGCGGGTACGTGACGACCATCACCTCGCAGGGCGCACGGCGGAGCACGTAGTCGACGGTCGGGCTGAAGAAGCGCGACTGGCGCCGCCACCGCGGCGCGGAGCCCATGAGGATGAGATCGACGCCGTCGCCCTCGGCCTGCTCGACGATCGCCTCGCCGATGGCGCGCCCGCGCACGATCTCACCCTCGACCTCCACTCCGTGCTCGGCCGCGAGCAGCTTCGCCTCGGCGAGCGAGGCCTCGGCCTTCTCCTCGTCATCGGTCAGCTCAGCGTCGAGCGGAAGCTCGAGGGGAACCTTGATCACGTGCAGCGCCCGCACCGCACAACCGCGCTCTTCCGCAAGTCGGATCGCGGTCGCGAGCATCTCCTCGCCGATCAGACCGAGCTTGACCGGGACGAGGATCCGCTCGTACACCCCTTCCTCCTCCGGGACGAGGTCGGCGACCGCAGGCTCCACGTGCTCGAGCAGCCGCTCGTGGCGAGCCTTGCGCACGGCGACGAAGAGGATGGCGCCGAGGACGAGCCAGACCGGGCCGGCGATCCTCGCCGCGTCGTGCGTGTAGACCGCCGCGATCCACAGCGCGAGCGTGAGCGGAGCGCCGATCAGCGGGGCAAGCGGCACCGGCACACCGCGGAGGCGCAGGTTCACCGGCACGCGGTATGGGCGGGCGAGGTCCGGCTCCGTGAAGCGAAGGCGGATGACGGCGAGCTGCGCGGCGGTGAAGGCGATGAGCGCGCCGAAGCTGTAGAGGCTCGCGAGGAATGTGACCTCGCGGCCGACCGAGTCGGCGATCACGAGGATAAACGCCGCGATGACGGCTCCGCTCACGATCGAGGCGGGTGCGATGAACGTCCTCTGGTTCAGGCGGCCGAACGACCGGGGCAGCATCGCCCGCTGACCGAGCGAGTAGGCGAGCCGGCCCGCTCCCGAGAGCGACGTCGCGATCGCCGAGACGAGGATGATCGCGCCCGTGACGCCGAGGAAAATCTTGATCGTGCTCACGGCCGCGTCGGGCAGTGAGCCCCCGAAGGCTTCCGAGATCCCGACGAGGGGTGCGCGGATCCAGGTCGTGCCCAGGTCGGTCGCCCAGCCGTCCGGCCCCGCGGGATCCGGATGCGGCGGGTACGCGGAGAGGCCGATCGCCGCGATCGCGAACGAGACGATCACGACGGCCCCGATCCCCGCGAACAGGCTCCGCGGGAGCGCCTTCCCCGGCTCGCGCGCCTCGGCCGCAAGGTTCGCGACGGTCTCGAGCCCGGTGAAGGCAAGCATCGCGAGTGAGAGCGAGAAGACGAGCGCGTGCCAGGTCGGGGCGGTGCCGAGGTCGATTCCCTTCCCGAAGCCCTCCCGCGAGAGCAGGAAGGCGAATCCGAGGCCGATGATGAGCAGGTGCGAGACGAAGGCGAGGACGGCGATGAAGATCGCGGCCGTGTACATCCGGGCGCGGCGCACGAGGCGGATCCCGGCGACCCCGAGGATCGCGACCACGCCGAAGACGACATCCCACGGCGAATCCGTGACGGCGTCCCAGCCGATTGCAGTGCCGAGGTAGTGCGGCACGAAGAGGCCGGCCAGCGCGATGACGATCAGGTAGTCGAGGAAGAGCGCCCAGCCCGTGATGAACCCGGCCGGGTCGTTGAAGGCGCGCCGCACGAAGGTCGCGGCGCCCCCGGTCTCCGGCAGCGCAGCGGTTCCCTCCGCGTACGAGAGCGCGACGAGAAGGAAGAGCGCGCCGACGCAGAGCAGCACCCACGGGGTCGCACCGAGCGCGTAGAGCGCGACGACCCCGAGGGCGAAGTAGATCGACGACCCGATCTCGCCATAGGCGACCGAGGCGAGCGAGCCCGCCCCGAGCACCCGCGCCAGACCAGGGATCTTCTTCGCCATTACTTCCTCGTAGAAACGTACAGCCGGACGGCACCCGCAACGAGGATCAGCGCCCCGATGAAGTACCCGATCCCGCCCCCGAGCCGCGCGGTCTGCACGAGGAGCGCTGCTCCGAGGATCACGAGGACACTCGACAGGAGGACCGTCGCGCCGCGATGGAAAGTCGTCATGCGGCCCGCCGGCCAGCGGCCAGAAGGACCCGGCACGGGCTGTTCTTCAACACGTGGTCGATCGTGCGACCGAAGATCGGCTTTTGGCCTCGGGCGAGCCCGCGCTTTCCGCCCATGACGATCAGCTCGGCATCGCGACCGGCGGCATCCTCGACGATCGCCGGTCCCGCCCGGCGAGCCCGCAGCAGGCGCGTCACGACTCGAACGCCGTATGACTCCACAAGGGCACGCGCCTCGTCCAGCAGATCGTTCGCTTCGAGTTCCGCGTACGGCGTGTCCGCGTCGAGCGGCAGCTCGAGGGGGACTTCGATGACGGTGACGATGGCCACCGTCGCTCTGCGATCCGCGGCGAGCCTGGCTGCCGCGACGAGCGCCTCCTCCGACTCGGCCGAACGGACGACGGGGACGACGATTGACCGGAACTGGAGCTCGAGCGAGGGCCCGAGCACGAGGGCGGGCGCGCGCACAGTCTCCCGAAGGGAGGCCTTTACATAGCGGCGGCGGTAGGCGGCGTAGACGACGAAGCCGAGGACGAGCCAGGCGAGTCCTGCGATGCGCGTGTCCGGAGTCTGGACGACCACGACGAGCCAGGCGAGACCCGTGCCGAGCGCTCCGAAGAACGCGAAGAGCGGCCAGTCGATCCCGCGGATGCGCAGATTCGGGCGCCCCTTGAAGACCAGCTCGGCGTCCCGCGCCCGGTAGCGGAGCGCGATGATCGAGATGTGCGCGATCGTGAAGGAAAGCATCGCGCCGAACGAGTACATCGTCCCCAGGAAGTCCGTCTCCCCCGGCAGAAGAGTCACGATGGACACGATCCCGGCGAACACGATCAGCGACAGCCACGGGGTCTTGAAGCGGGGATGAAGGCGACGGAAGACCTCCGGCAGCTGGCGGTATCCCGCCATGGCATACGTGATCCGGGAGGCGCCGATCACTCCGGCGTTCGTCGCGATGAAGAGGATCGTCGCCGCGAGGATGCCCACGTAGACCTCGAGGAAGGAGAGAAAGGGGCCCGAGACGCCGAGATTCTTCACGAGCCCGAGCACGGGGTCGTTCGCGTAGCCGCCCTCTTCCGGCGAGAGCCCGAGCAGCGTCTGGTACTCGCCGTTGACGAGGTGGACGGGCATGGCGGAAAGAGCGATCGAGGGGAGCGTGAAGAAGATCGCGAACACGGCGATTGCCGTCATCAGGTACGCACGCGGCACGTTTCTCGCCGGGTCGCGCGCCTCCTCGGCGAGATTGGAGACGGTCTCGATCCCCGTGTAGGCGATCATCCCGATCGGGATCGCGAGAAAGAAGTCGCTCCACTTCGGAGCCACCCCGAGGACGACGTTGGCCTTCAAGATCGCTGGGCTGAAGATGAGCGCGAAGCCGAGCAGGACGAGGAGGAGCTGCGTCGCGAAGTCGATCATCGCGAGACCGACGTTCAAGCGCGCAGATTCCCGCAGCCCGACGATGTTGAGTGCGACGAGGAGGGCGATGACGACCGCTCCGCCGATGATGTCCCACGGGTTCTCCCGCAGCGGCTCCCAGAAGATCGACAGGTAATGGGGGACGAAGAACGCGGAGATCGAGATCGTGATGATGTAGTTGAGCATCTGCGCCCAGGCCGCTCCGAAGCTCACGACCTCGTTGAAGGCATGGCGCGCAAAGCTCGACGATCCGCCGGCCTCGGGGAAGCGCACGGTCCCCTCGGCGTAGGTCATCGTCGTCGCGGCGAAGATGACGCCGGCGATGACGAAGACGAGCGGAGTCAGTCCGAGGGCGAAAGCAGCGGTGACGCCGAGGGCGTAGTAGATCGACGAGCCGACGTTGCCATAGACAGTCGCAAAAAGGCCCGGCGCTCCGAGGACTCGCTCCAACCCCTGGGATCGGCGACGGCGGATGACGCCGCGGTGTCGGGTCGGCTCGTTCACTTCGTGTCCGGCGGCCACACTAACTGAAGGCGCCGACGTCTAAATGAAGTGACGATGGGAAAGACGACCTGCTGGCTCGGCTGGCCGCCGGGCCATCTCTACGAATCAGTCACGTACCGCGACCCGGTCTCCGGCCGCTGGCGCGCGTACGCACGCTGTCTCCGCTGCGAGCACCAGCGACGACTTTCGGTCGGAGACCGAAAGCGTCCCGCCAACTTCCCCGGCAACCCGCTCGCCATGCTCCTCGCCTTCGGCTCGCGGCCGGCCGACGCGACTCAGGGGATCGAGCCCGTCGACCCGCGCGGGTCGATGGTCGTCGAGGTGCCCGCGACGGGCGAGAAGCTCGAGATCAGGGCCGCGCTCGTCGCCTGGGGCCCGTGGCGCGGCGCCACGGTCTACTGCGCGCGCCGGCTCGGGAGCAGCCGCCGAACGGCCTCTCGCGACCTGCGCTCTGCGGTCGCGCAGGCATCGGACGCAAAGGAGAGGGCGCCCTGGGTAGAGGATCTCGCGCGCCAGCTGGAGCACGAGCTTGCCCCGTAGGGGGTTGACAGCCCGGTGAGGTTTACGCAGACTTGGCCAATCGTGCAGTCGAGGTCACGAGCGACAGCATTGCCCGCCAGCGGCTTGGCCGGTCTGGCGTCGCTCGGCCTCCTCGCCATTCTCCTTATCGCCATTCTCCCCCGCTAAGGGGGAGGACGCGACCACGCGCCCTTTAGAAGGCGCACACGCCGACCGAAACGACACCCGAGGTGCGTCTCCGTTTCGGGGACGCCGAAGGAGGAGCAGTGGCAGCACGCAGGATCACCATCTTCGATACGACGTTGCGCGACGGTGAGCAGTCCCCGGGCATCGCGCTGCAGCCGCATGAGAAGGCGGAGATCGCCACCCAGCTCGAGCGCCTCGGAGTCGACGTCGTCGAGGCCGGCTTCGCGGTCTCCTCGCCGGGCGACTTCGAGGGCGTGAGGGCCGTGGCGGCCGCGGTCGACCGACCCGCGGTGGCATCTCTCGCCCGCACCCGGAAGGAAGACATCGACGCGAGCGCGGAGGCGCTCGCCGACGCGAGGCGCTCCCGCATTCACGTCTTCATCGCGACGAGCCCCATCCACATGGAGAAGAAGCTCCGCCTCGAGCCCGCCGAGGTGGTCGAGCAGGCCCGCTGGGCGGTCGGCTACGCCAATGCGAAGGCGGACGAGGTCGAGTTCTCCTGTGAGGACGCGACCCGCTCCGACCCGCGGTTCGTGGCCAAGGTGTGCCGCGAGGCGATCGAGGCCGGCGCGACGACGATCAACCTCCCCGACACGGTCGGCTACTGCCTGCCGGAGGAGTATGCGAGCTTCCTGCTCGAGGTCCAGCACCTCTGCCCCGAGCTCGAGGAAGTCTCCCTCTCCGTCCACTGCCACAACGACCTCGGGCTCGCCGTCGCCAACTCCCTCGCCGCCGTCCGGGCGGGCGCGACGCAGATCGAGGCGACCGTCAACGGGCTCGGCGAGCGAGCCGGGAACGCGGCCCTCGAGGAGATCGTCATGGCGCTCCGCGTGCGGCGCGACTCCTTCGCGACCGAGACCGGCATCGTCGTCGGCGAGATCGGGAAGACCTCGCATCTCGTCGAGAAGCTGACGGGCTACAGCGTCCAGCGCTGCAAGGCGATCGTGGGCGCGAACGCCTTCGCTCACGAGGCCGGCATCCACCAGGACGGGATGCTGAAGGACGCCGACACGTACCAGATCATGGACCCGACCGAGCTCGGGCTCGTGATGACGCTGCCGCTCGGAAAGCACTCGGGCCGGCACGCGTTCGCGCTCGCCTGCGCGGACGCCGGCATCCAGATCGATGGCGACGAGCTGAACGAAGCGTTCAAGCGCTTCAAGCAGCTTGCCGACCAACGTAAGCAGGTCACGCTTTACGACGTCTTCGAACGGGAGGCCGCCGTCCCATGAGAGCCCGTCGCTACAAGATCGCCTGTCTCGCCGGCGACGGAATCGGCCCTGAGCTGATGGCCGAGGCCAGCCGCGCCGTCGAGGCTGTTTCCCGCCTGCACGGGTTCGCCGTCGACGAGGCGCACGTCCCGTTCGGAGGAGACGCCGTCCGCCGCTTCGGGCATCCCCTCCCTCCCGCCACGCGGGCCGCGTGCCGCGAGGCGGACGCCGTGCTCGTCGCCGCGACCCGCGAGCCCGCGCTCGAGGGCGTGAAGGCGGAGCTCGACCTCACGTGGCGCGTGACGCGCGTGCGCCTCGCCCGCGGGGGCGACGTCGCGCTTGTCGGCCCTGTCGCCCAGGACGCCGAGCAGGTCGCAGTCGAACGGGCCTTCCGGCTCGCCCGCGAGCGGAGGGCAAAGGTGACCTCCGTCGGCACGAGCCAGGAATGGTTCGCAGCGGTGCAGGCCGCCACCGAGCGCCACGAGGGCGTGATCGTGGAGCACGTTCCCGTCGAGCTGGTCCTCCCCGTGCTCGCGGCCGACCCGGGGCGGTTCGACGTCATCGTCACGCAGGAGGTCTTCGCCGAGGCCCTCTCCAACATGGCGGCCTTCGCGCACGAGGGCGTGCGCATGGTCGCCTCCGGCCGGATGTCCGCCGGCGGCATGGGCCTCTTCGGGCCGACCCACGGCTCGGCGCCCGAGATCGCAGGCCAGGGCGTGGCCAACCCGATGGCCATGCTCCTCGCCACCTCGGTCATGCTCGGCGAGGGGCTCGGCGAGCGCGCCGCGGCGGAAACGCTCGAACGCGGCGTCGCCGGGGCGATCGGAGACGGCGTGCGCACGGCGGATCTCGTCGAGACCGGCGCGGCCGCCACGACCCGCCAGTTCATGGACGTTCTCCTCGCCGGCCTGCCCTCAGCGCGGCGAGACACGGAGTTCGCCGCATGAAGATGCTCGGCTCCGACGCGATCCTGCGCTCGCTCGAGGCCGAGGGCGTCGAGATCGCCTTCGGCCTCCCCGGAGGCGCGATCCTGCCGCTCTACGACGCGTTCGCCCGCGGTTCGAACGTCCGCCACGTCCTCGCCCGCCACGAGCAGGGCGCAGGCCACATGGCCGAGGGGTACGCCCGCGCATCGGGCAAGGTCGGGGTCGCGATAGCCACGTCCGGCCCGGGCGCGACGAACCTCGTCACGCCGATCGCCGACGCCTGGATGGACTCGACGCCGCTCGTCGCCATCACCGGCCAGGTGCGGACGAACCTGATCGGCACTGACGCATTCCAGGAGACGGACGCCGTCGGCATCACCCTCCCCGTCGTCAAGCACTCGTGGCTCGTCCAGAACGTGGAGGAGCTGCCCGGAGTTCTGAAGGCAGCCTTCCACGTCGCCCAGACCGGCCGCAGCGGCCCCGTCCACGTCGACATCGCCAAGGACGTGCAGGAGGCCGAATTCGACTTCCGCTACCCGGACGACGTCGACCTTCCGGGCTGGAAGCCGCCACGTCCGCGTGCACCCACGCCAGATCGCGACGGCGGCCGAGGCGCTCGCAGCCGCCGAGAAGCCCGTCCTCTACGTGGGCGGCGGGACGATCAACGCCGACGCCTGCGCCGAGCTCCGCGAGCTCGCGGAGGCCGGCGGCATCCCCGTGGTCACGACGCTCATGGCGAAAGGCGCCTTCCCCGACTCCCACCCGCTGGCATACGGAGCGCCCGGCATGCACGGCTCGAAGTGGGCGAACTGGGCGATGAACAAGTGCGACCTCCTCGTCGCCGTCGGGTCGCGGTTCGACGACCGGGTCACCGGGAAGCTTTCCGCATTCGCGGCGGGCGCGAAGGTCATCCACCTCGACATCGACTCCGCCGAGATCGGCAAGCTCCGCCGCGCGGACATCCCGGTCGTCGGCCCGCTGAAGGTCGCGCTCGGCGAGCTCGCGAGCCAGGTGCGAAAGCTCCGGGCGTCCGACGGCAAGGGCCCCGAGGCCTGGCGCCGGCAGATCGACGCCTGGCGCGAGGAGTTCCCGTACCGCTACGCGAAGAGCGACACGCTCAAGCCCCAGACGGTGCTCGAGTCGCTCCGCGATCTCACCGCCGGGCGCGACGACGTCGTCTGGACGACCGGCGTCGGCCAGCACCAGATGTGGGCGATGCAGTATCTCGCCTGCGACACGCCGCGCTCCTTCATCACCTCCGGAGGCCTGGGGACAATGGGCTACGGCGTGCCCGCCGCGGTGGGGGCGAAGGCGGCCCGCCCCGACGCGACCGTGGTCTGCGTGGACGGCGACGGCTGCTTCCAGATGACGTGCCAGGAGCTCGCGACGTCGGTTCTCGAAGGCCTCCCGATCGTCGTCGTGATCGTGAACAACGGCTGGCTCGGGATGGTGCGCCAGTGGCAGGAGATGTTCTACGACGAGCGCTTCGCGCAGACGCACCTGACGCACCAGGTGCCCGACTACGCGCAGCTCGCCGAGGCCTACGGCGCCGCCGGCTTCACCGTCTCCTCCGAGGACGAGCTCGAGTCCGCGCTCGAGGAGGCCCTCACCTGCGGCCGCGCGGCGGTCGTGGACGCCCGCGTCGACCCCGAGGAGAAGTGCTTCCCGATGATCCCGGCGGGCGCGGCCGCGCTCGACGTGCTCGAGTTCGACGCCGAGGACGAGCGGGTGGAGGCATGACGCACACGCTCTCCGTCCTCGTCGAGAACCGCCCGGGCGCCCTTGCCCGCGTCTCGAACATGTTCGCCCGCCGCGGGTTCAACATCGAGAGCCTCGCGGTCGGCCCGACCGAGCGCGCGAACGTCTCGCGCATCACCCTGCGCGTGGACTGCGCCCAGGAGTCGATCGAGCAGATCGAGAAGCAGATGCACAAGCTCGTGAACGTCCTGCGGGTGAACGAGCTCGAGCCCGGCGAGGCAATCGAGCGCGAGCTCGCCCTCCTCAAGGTGAACGCACCCGCAGAGCGGCGCGGCGAGCTGCTCGCCCTCGCCGAGGTCTTCAGCGCCCGGGTCGCGGACCTCGGGCCGAACGCGATCATCTTCGAGGTTGTCGGCTCGCCGGAGGAGCTCGACTCCTTCGAGGAGCTCGTCCGCCCGCACGGCCTCAAAGAGCTTGCGCGCACCGGCCGCATCGGCCTCGCCCGTGCGTCCACGGCGCGCGCCCCCCGACGTCAACACGTACTCCGCTAGCGAAAGGAAGTCATGGCAGCAACGGTCTACCGCGAAGGCAACCTCGATCTCCTGAACGGGAAGGTCGCCGTCATCGGCTACGGCAGCCAGGGGCACGCGCACGCGCTGAACCTGCGCGACTCGGGCATCGACGTCGAAGTCGGCCTGCGCCTCGGGAGCGACTCGTGGGCCGCTGCGGAAGAAGCCGGGCTGACCGTGAAGGCGATCCCCGCAGCGGTGCAGGGCGCGCAGCTCGTCGCCATCCTCTTGCCGGACCACGTGCAGAAGGGCGTCTACGAGCGGGAGATCGAGCCGAACCTCGAACCAGGCGCCGCGGTCCTCTTCGCGCACGGGTTCAACGTCCACTTCGGCGAGATCAAGCCCGGTGCGGGCCACGACGTGGTCATGGTGGCGCCCAAGGGCCCCGGCCACCGAGTGCGCCAGCTCTTCGAGGCCGGCGCGGGCACGCCGGGCCTCGTCGCCGTAGCCCAGGACGCGAGCGGCAACGCCTTCGACCTCGCGCTCGCCTACGGCAGCGCCATCGGCTGCGGCCGCGCGGGCATGCTCGCGACGACGTTCGCGGAGGAGACCGAGAGCGACCTCTTCGGCGAGCAGGCCGTCCTCTGCGGCGGCGTCTGCGCGCTCATGCAGGCCGGCTTCGAGACACTCGTGGACGCCGGCTACCAGCCCGAGATCGCCTACTACGAGTGCATCAACGAGATGAAGCTGATCGTGGACCTGATCTACGAGGGCGGCTTCTCGTACATGCGCCACTCGATCTCCGACGTCGCCGAGTACGGCGACCTCACCCGTGGCCAGGTGATCGTCGACGAGCACGTGAAGACGACGATGAAGAAGCTGCTCGAGGACATCCGCTCAGGCTCGTTCGCCCGCGAGCTGATCGCGGAGGAGGATGCTGGGCGGCCGCGCTTCACTGCCCTCAGGCGCATGGCCGCCAAGCATCCGGTCGAGCAGGTCGGGCAGGAGCTCCGCGACCTCGCCGGTCGCGAGGGTCTCTTCGGCGCGGAGGCACGTGTCCACAGTTGATGTCCCCGTCGCCCTTCTCGGCTATGGCACGGTCGGGTCGGCGGTAAACCGACTCCTTCACGAAAGCGCCGACGACATCGAGCGCGCGACCGGCCACCGCCTGCGCGTGGTCAAAGCGCTCGTCCGCGACCCGGAGAAGGAGCGCGCGTACCAGCCCGATCCCGAGGTCCTGACGACCGACTTCGCCTCGATCATCGAGGACAAGTCCATCGCGCTCGTGGCCGAGGTCATGGGCGGAGTCGCGCCGACCGGGGAGTACGTCCTCGATCTGCTCAGGGCCGGGAAGCCGGTCGTTTCCGCCAACAAGCAGCTCGTCGCCCAGCGCGGAGCCGAGCTCTTCGAGGCGGCGTCCACCGGCGGCGTCCAGCTCCGGTTCGAGGCGAGCGTCTGCGCTGCGATCCCCGTGATCAAGGTGCTCCGCGAGGCGCTCGTCGTCACGAACGTGCACCGCGTCCTCGGCATCGTCAACGGGACGACCAATTTCATCCTCACGGAGATGGAGCGCGGCGCCACCTACGACGAGGCGCTCTCCGAGGCGCAGTCGCGCGGCTTCGCGGAGGCCGATCCGACCGACGACGTCTCGGGCGCGGACGCGGCCGCGAAGATGGCCATCCTCGCCACGGTCGCCTTCGGGTCGCGCGTCACGCTCGCCGACGTGGATTACGAAGGCATCCAGGGAGTCGCGTCGGACGACGTCGAGGCTGCCGGCGAGATGGGCATGACCGTCCGGCTCGTCGGCGCCGCGACGCTCGTCGACGGCCGGCTCGACGTCCGTGTCCAGCCCGCTCTCGTCGACCGGCAGCATCCGCTCGGCGCGGTCGCGGGTGCCTTCAACGCCGTCATGCTCCAGGGTGACGCCATCCGCGAGATCACGCTCGAGGGCCCGGGCGCCGGCGGCATCGAGACGGCCTCCGCCGTCGTCGCCGACATGGTCTCGATCATCGGGACGACGGGCACCGGTTTCCTGCAGAACGACGCGTGCTGGCGCACCGTCGAGCGCCTCGACCCCGGCAAGCTCCGCTCGCCGTTCTACATCCGCCTCGAGGTGGAGGACCGCGCCGGCGTCCTCGCCCACGTCGCGCTCCGGCTCGCCACGCACGGCGTCTCCATCGCGCGGCTCGTGCAGAAGCAGGACAACGGGTCGGCGACGCTCCACATGGTCACGCACGAGGCGCCCGCCGGGGACCTCGAGGCCGCACTCGAGGAGATCGCCGAGCTCGAGGAGTCCAAGGCTCCCCCCTCCGCGCTGCCGGTCATCTCCGACCGCGGCGTTCCCGGCCTCGGCTGGGCGTGACGCGGACGTTAGGCTCACGGGGCGTGAGTCTCCCGCTCATAGAGCGCTACCGCGACCGGCTCCCTCTGTCGGCCGGTGCGGAGATCGTCAACCTGGGCGAGGGCTCCACGCCCCTCCTACCCGCGCCCCGCCTCTCCGAGCGCACGGGCGCCGAGGTGTGGCTGAAGTGGGAAGGCGCGAACCCGACCGGGAGCTTCAAGGACCGCGGCATGACCGTGGCGGTCACGCAGGCGCTCGCCGACGGCGCTGAATCGGTGGTCTGCGCCTCCACCGGGAACACGGCCGCATCGGCGGCCGCGTATGCGGCGCGAGCGGGCCTCGAAGCCCTGATCCTCCAACCGGAAGGCGCGGTCGCCCGCGGCAAGCTCGCGCAAGCACGAGCGGTGGGCGCGAAGGTCGAGACCCGCGCGAACTTCGAAGAGGCGCTCGCGGAGGCGAAGGAGCTCGAGGCAGCCGGAACCCACGTCCTCGTCAACTCGCTGAACCCGCTACGGCTCCAGGGCCAGAAGACGGCAGCGTTCGAGATCGCCGAGGAGCTCGGTGGGGCGCCCGACGTCCTCGCGCTTCCGTACGGCGGGGGCGGGAACCTCTGCGCCTACGCGATCGGCTTCGGAGAGCTGGGGGCGCTTCCCCGCTTCGTCGCCGCCCAGGCCGAGAACCGCGCGGGAACCGCGGCCTCCGCGATCCGCATCGTCGAGCCCGCGCACGAGGAGGAAGCGGGGCGCGCGCTGGCCGACTCGGGGGGCACGGCGCCGTCCATTCCCGACGAGGCCATCCTCGATGCCTGGCGCCTCCTCGCCCGTGACGAGGGCGTCTTCTGCGAACCCTCGTCGGCCGCGGGACTAGCGGCTCTCCTGGCGGATCCGCCGCGCGGGGCCAGGGTCGTCTGCGTGATCACGGGGCACGGCCTCAAGGACCCGGACGCAGTCGCGTGAAGATCCAGGTGCGCGCACCGGCGACGACTGCGAACCTCGGGCCGGGCTTCGACTGCGTCGCCGCCGCGCTCGACCTCTGGAACGAGCTCGAGGTCGAGGAGGGCGGCGACGAGGTCGACGAATCACACCTCGGCGTCCAGGCCTTCGCCAGGCTCGCGCCCGTGGAGGGACGGCGCTTCGAGTTCGTGAGTCGGATCCCGCGCGAGCGCGGCCTCGGCTCGAGCGCAGCGGTGATCGCGCTCGGCCTCGTCGCCGGGTCTTTGGCCGCCGGCAAGGAGCCCGACCCCGAGGAGCTCCTTTCCGTCGGCGTCGAGCTCGAAGGCCACGCCGACAACCTCGCCGCGGCGCTCGCGGGCGGCGTCTGCCTGACGTGGGAGAACCGCATCGTCCGCGTGGCCGACTCCCTGCCCGCCGTCCCCTTCGCGCTCGTCCCGGAGGCGACGGTCTCCACCGCCGAGGCGCGAAGCTCCCTTCCGGACTCGGTGTCGCACGCGGACGCGTCCTTCACAGCCGGCCGCGCGGCGCTCCTCGGGGCCGCCCTCGCGCAGGGCTCTGCCGAGCTTTTCGCCGCGGCGATCGAGGATCGGCTGCACGAGCCATATCGGGCTCAAAGCGCACCGCTCCTCGAGAGGGTGCGCGCCGATCTCCCGGAAGGCGCCCTTGGCGCGACGCTCTCCGGCTCGGGCCCGAGCGTGATCGTGTGGGTGCGAAAGGACGCGGTCGATTCCTGCGAGGAGAAGCTCGCCCGCCGCTTCGCGGACGCAAGTGTGCTTCGCTTCACAGTCTCCGAGCAAGGAGCCCACCAGGCATGAGCGACCCCGACAAGCGGCAGAGCGCAGCCCTCACCGACGGCCCCGAGCGCGCGGCCGCGCGCGCGATGCTCAAGGGGATCGGCTTCACGGACGACGACCTCGCCCGCCCGCTCATCGGCGTCGCCACGACGTGGATCGAGACGATGCCGTGCAACTGGAACCAGCGCGAGCTCGCCCAGCACGTGAAGCGCGGCATCCGCGCGGCCGGCGGGACGCCGATGGAGTTCAACACGATCGCGGTCTCGGACGGTGTCTCGATGGGAACGGAGGGTATGCGCGCCTCGCTCGTCTCGCGCGAGGTGATCGCCGACTCGATCGAGCTCGTCGCGCGCGGGCACCTCTTCGACGGCCTCGTCTGTCTCGTCGGCTGCGACAAGACGATCCCCGCGGCGGTGATGGCGCTCGCACGCCTCGACCTCCCGGGTCTCGCGCTCTACAACGGCTCCATCGCGCCCGGTCGCTTCCGCGGGCGCGACGTCACCATCCAGGACGTCTTCGAAGCCGTCGGCGCGCACGCGGTTGGGAAGATGAGCGACGAGGACCTGCACGAGCTCGAGGGCGCCGCGTGTCCGGGTGCCGGCGCATGCGGTGGACAGTTCACCGCGAACACGATGTCCACCGCGCTCGACTTCCTCGGGATCAGTCCCGCCGGCCTCAACGGGATTCCCGCGCTCCATCCGTCCAAGGCCGAGGCGGCCGAGGCGGCCGGCCGGCTCGCGATGGACCTCCTGCACCGCGACCTGCGGCCGTCCCAGATCATCACCCGCGAGGCGCTCGAGAACGCGGCCGCCTCGATCGTCGCCACCGGCGGCTCGACCAACGGCGTCCTCCACCTGCTCGCCATCGCGCGCGAGCTCGGCGTCCCCTTCGAGCTCGACGACTTCGACCGGATCGCGGCCGAGACGCCGATCGTGGCGAGCCTGAAGCCGGGCGGGCAGTACGTCGCCACCGACGTCTTCGAGGCGGGCGGGGTCGCACTCGTCGCGCGAGAGCTCCTGAAGAAGGAGCTCGTGCACGCCGACGCGCCGAACGTCGACGGCCGCTCGCTCGGCGAGATCGCCGCCGCGGCCGAGGAGAAGCCCGGGCAGGACGTCGTCGTGCCGATCGAGACTCCGATCAAGCCCATCGGCGGCCTGGCCGTGCTGCGCGGAAACCTCGCGCCCGAGGGCTGCGTCGTCAAGCTCGCCGGGCACGAGCGCCTCTTACACCGCGGCCCGGCGCGGGTCTTCGACTCCGAGGAGGCCTGTTTCGCCGCCGTGAAGAAGCAGGGAATCGAGGAAGGCGACGTCGTCGTCATCCGCTACGAGGGGCCCGCGGGTGGGCCGGGGATGCGGGAGATGCTGCACGTCACGGCCGCCCTCGTCGGCGAGGGGCTCGGCGACAAGATCGCGCTCATCACCGACGGGCGCTTCTCGGGTGCGACGCACGGGCTGATGGCAGGGCACATCTCGCCTGAGGCGGCGCGCGGCGGCCCCATCGCCGCGCTCGAGGACGGCGACACGGTCGTCATCGACGTCGCGGCCCGGACGCTCTCCGTCGAGCTCTCCGGCGACGAGCTTGAGGCGCGCCTCGCCAGGTGGAGCCCGCCTCCCCCGCGCTATCCGAACGGCGTCTTCGCCAAGTACGCGGCCCTCGTCTCATCTGCCTCCGAAGGGGCAGTGACTCGGGCGCAGGTCGCCCCCTATACTCAGACCTGAGCGACGGGCAGCGGCCCCGCTCGCATCAAGAGAGGCTGAGGGAACCGGCCCTTTGAAGCCTCGGCAACCTACTCGACGAGCAAGGTGCCAATCCCGGCCGAGCCTCCGGGCTCGGGAGGATGTCAGCGAGAAAGGAGCCAGAAATGCCCGCCACATCTCTCCGTTGCCGTAGCTGCGCGAACGAGTACGCGCTCGAGGACATCGGCACCTGCACGGCCTGCTTCGGCCCCCTCGATCCCGTGTACGACTGGGACGAGCTCGCCCGGACGGTCTCCCGCGAGACGATCGCGGCCGGGCCCGCGTCCGTCTGGCGCTACGCGCCCTTCCTCCCGGTCGAGCCGCCTGCAGAGGCCCGGCTCGCACCCGGCTTCACTCCGCTCGTCCGCGCGCCGCGCCTCGCAGACGAGGTCGGAGTCGGCGAGCTCTGGCTCAAGCTCGACACGGCCAACCCGACGCACTCCTTCAAGGACCGCGTCGTCGCCGTCGCGGCGGCCAAGGCCCGCGAGCTCGGCCTCGAGACGATCGCCTGCTCCTCGACCGGGAACCTCGCCAACGCGGTTGCCGCGCGCGCCGCGGCGGAGGGGATCGAGGCGGCCGTCTTCTGTCCGGCCGACCTCGAGCCCGAGAAGCTCGTCGCCACCGCCGTCTACGGTGCCACCATCTATGCCGTCCGTGGCACCTACGACGACTGCAGCCGGCTCACGATCGAGCTCTCCTTCGAGCTCCCCTGGGGGTTCGTCAACGTGAGCCTGCGCTCGTACTACGCCGAGGGGTCGAAGACCGTCGCGTTCGAGATCGCCGAGCAACTCGGCTGGGACGCGCCCGACGCCGTCGTCGCGCCCATCGCCTCCGGCTCTCTCTACTCGAAGATCGCCGAGGGCTTCGACCAGCTCCAGCGGGTCGGCCTCGTGGACGCGCCCACGCCGCGCCTCTTCGGCGGCCAGGCAGAGGGGTGCTCGCCGGTCGTGATCGCCTTCGCCTCCGGTGAGCCGGTCACTCCGGTCCGGCCCGCAACCATCGCGCGCTCGCTGGCCATCGGCAACCCGGCCGACGGGGACAAGGCGGTCGCAACCGCTCGCAGGACGGGAGGGGCGGTCTACACCGTCGCCGAGGAGGACGTGGGTGCGAACATGGGCCTCCTGGCCGAGCACGCAGGCGTCTTCGGCGAGACGGCCGCGGGAGTCTCTCTCGGCGCCCTTCGCAGGGCGGTCGACGAGGGAGAGCTGGGCTCGGCCGACCGCGTTGTGCTCGTGGTCACCGGCGACGGACTGAAGACGCCCGGCCCAGTCGAGGCTCACCTCGATCCGATCGGGATCGACGCCGACGCGGATCACGTGCTCGAGCGGCTCGGTGCGCTCACGTGAGTGTGGTCGTGCTTCCCGGCGATGGGATCGGTCCCGAGGTGATGCGGGAGGCGCTTCGCGCCCTCGAGAAGGTCGCGCCCGACATCGAGCTCGAAGAGCACCCGTTCGGGGCCCAGGCGATCCGCGACACGGGCGACTCGCTTCCGGAGGCGACGCTCGCGGCCTGCAAGACATCCGAGGCCGTTTTGAAGGGCCCCATCGGCGACCCCGAGTTCGACGCCGCCGAGGTCCGCCCCGAGCAGGGCATGCTCCGCCTGCGCGCCGAGCTTGACGTCTACGCGAACCTCCGACCCTCGAAGCAGGAGGACATCGACATCCTCATCGTGCGCGAGCTCGTCGGCGGCCTCTACTTCGGCGAGCGCGGCATGCGGGAGGACGGGACGGTGTACGACACGATGGAGTACCACCCCGACCAGGTCGAGCGGATCGCGCGCCGCGCCTTCGAGCTCGCGCGCGCCCGGCGACGGAGGATCGTGTCGGTCGACAAGGCGAACGTCCTCGAGACGTCGCGGATGTGGCGGCGTGTGGTGACCGACGTGGCAGCCGGCTACGACGACGTCGCGCTCGACCACATGCTCGTCGACAACGCCGCCATGCAGCTGGTGCTCGCCACCGACCAGTTCGACGTGGTCGTGACCGAGAATCTGTTCGGGGACATCCTCAGCGACCTGGCCGCGTCCCTGACAGGCGGCATCGGGCTCGCGCCGTCGGCAAGCCTCTCGGACACGGGACCGGGGCTCTTCGAGCCGGTGCACGGCTCGGCCCCCGACATCGCAGGCAAGGGAGTCGCGAACCCCATGGCGATGATGCTCTCTGCGGCACTCATGCTCGAGCACGGCCTGGGACGGACCGGCGAGGCCGAGCGCCTGCGCGCCGCCGTGTGGAAGACCTACGAGGCGGACGACGAGCTTCGCACCGCCGGATTCGGCGACACGGTCGTCAAAGAGCTGTCGTAGCGAATCGCGGCGGGTGCGCGGCCTCGAAAGCCGCGATCTCGTCTTCGTGCTGGAGTGTGCGGCCGATGTCGTCGAGCCCCTGCAGAAGGCACTCGCGCTCGAAGGCGTCGAACTCGAACGAGTACGGGCCGGCGGTCTGCTCCTCGAGATCGACGGTGATCTCCCCGGGCTCCTCCATGAGCGCCTTCACCTGCTCCTGCAGGAGGACGACTGGGAGGAGGCCGATCTTGACGCAGTTCGTGCGAAAGATGTCGCCGAATGATGGCGCCACGATCGCCTCGAACCCGTATTCCTGCAGGCCCCACGGCGCGTGCTCGCGCGACGAGCCGCAGCCGAAGTTCCGACCTGTCAGGAGGATCTTTGCGCCACGGGCCTCCGAGCGATTGAGCTCGAAGTCGGGATCCTTCGCCCAGTCGAAGAAGAGGAACTCGGAGAAGCCGGTGCGCTCGGTCCGTTTCAGGAACTGCTTGGGCATGATCTGGTCGGTGTCGACGTCCGGGCGGTCTAGCACCGCCGCGCGCGAGGTGACGGAGCGGAACGGCCTCACGCCACCGGCTCCAGCGCATACTCGCGGATGTCGACGAAATGGCCCTCGATCGCCGTCGCCGCCGCCATCGCCGGGCTGACGAGATGCGTGCGACCCCCGGCGCCCTGACGTCCCTCGAAGTTCCGGTTCGATGTCGAGGCGCAGCGCTCGCCGGGAGCGAGGATGTCGGGGTTCATGCCGAGGCACATGGAGCAGCCGGCGCGTCGCCATTCGAAGCCCGCCTCCTCGAAGATGCGGTCGAGCCCTTCTTCCTCCGCCTCTCGCTTCACCATGGCCGAGCCGGGCACGACCATCGCGCGCACGTGCGGATGGACGCGCTTGCCGGCGACGACCGACGCGGCAGTGCGGAGATCCTCGATGCGCGCGTTCGTGCACGAGCCGATGAAAACGCGGTCGACGTGGATGTCGCCGATCGGCGTTCCCGGGTCGAGTGCCATGTAGGCAAGCGCGCGCTCGACTGCATCGCGCTCGTCCGGGTCCGCGTAGGCGGCGGGATCCGGCACTGCTCCCTCGATAGACGTGACCATCCCCGGGTTCGTGCCCCAGGTGACCTGGGGAGCGAGCTCGCGGACGTCGATCTCGACGTCTCGGTCATAAGAGGCGCCCTCGTCCGTGGCGAGCGCGCGCCAGCGGTCGACCGCCTCCTCCCACTCCGCGCCTTGCGGGGCGGCCGGCCGCCCTTCGAGATAAGCGAAGGTGGTGTCGTCCGGCGCGACGATCCCGGCTCGCGCGCCGGCCTCGATGGACATGTTGCAGATGGTCATGCGGCCCTCCATGGAGAGCCCCTCGATCACCTCGCCCGCGTACTCGACCACATGACCCGCGCCGCCCGAGACGCCGATCCGCCCGATGGCGCCGAGGATGACGTCCTTCGCGGTGACCCCGAACGGGAGCTCGCCGGTGAAGAGGAGGCGCATGGACGCCGGCTTGCGCTGCGGAAGGGTCTGCGTCGCGAGCACGTGCTCGACCTCCGAGGTGCCGATCCCGAACGCGAGCGTGCCGAACGCCCCGTGCGTGGACGTGTGGCTGTCCCCGCAGACGATCGTCATGCCGGGCTGCGTGAGGCCGAGCTCGGGCCCGATGACGTGGACGATGCCCTCGCGGCCGCTGCCGGTTGCGTAGAGGGGAACGCCGAACTCGGCGCAGTTTCGCTCGAGCGCCTCGAGCTGCGCCTTTGCAAGGGGATCCGTGATCGGCCCTTCCTCCGTCGGCACGTTGTGATCCATCGTCGCGATGGAGAGATCGGGCCGCCGCAGCTTCCTACCCGCCAGCCGGAGGCCGTCGAAGGCCTGCGCGGAGGTCACCTCGTGGATCAGATGGAGGTCGACGAAGAGCAGCGCCGGCTCGCCGTGCGGCTCGGCAACGACGTGGCTTTCCCAGATCTTGTCGAAGAGGGTCTTGGCCATCGGGGGTTCTCCCATTGTGCCGCACGGTAGGCTCCCGCCCGATGCTCAAGATCACCGTCGGCGGATTCGAGCTCGAGGCGCGCCTCGAGGAGGAGGCGGCGCCCAGGACGGTCGCGGTCCTGCGCGCGCTGCTGCCGCTCGAGAGCCGGCTCGTGCAGGCCCGCTGGAGCGGCGAGGCGGCCTGGGTGCCGATGGGCTTCGAGCTCGATCTCGGGCTCGGCCCGGAGAACGCAAGCTCGTACCCCGGCGCGGGCGAGCTCCTGCTCTACCCGGGCGGCCTCTCCGAGGTCGAGATCCTCTTTCCCTACGGCGCGACCAGCTTCGCGAGCAAGATGGGCCAGCTCGCCGGCAACCATTTCGCCACTGTCCAGGCGGGCCAAGAACACCTCGCGGAGCTTGGACGGCGCGTCCTCTGGGAAGGCGCCCAAGACATTCGTTTCGACGAGGTCTAGAAAGGTTTCGCCAGATTTGCTTTAGTCATGCCCGTGGCGCACCTGGCTTGGCGAGCTCAGCCCCCGGACGAGGCCTCCGACGAGCCCGCCGCCGAGGACACAGACGAGGATGCGGAGGTCGTCGACCTCACGAAGCAGCGCCTGCTCGGCTGGCTGAAGGGCATGTTCGGCGGCGGCAAGCAGCCGCCCGACGAGCGCTAGACGCCCTCCTTCGCGCTCAGCTCGTCCACGTAGACCGTCCAGTCGCGGACCGAGTCGAGCACGAAGACGCCGTTTGCGACGAACGGATCCGTCGCGAGCAATTCGGCGGCCTCCGCGGCCGTGAGCCCCTCGAGCAGGCTGACCGAGCCCGAGTTGTCGCTCAGCGGCCCTCCCATGACGAAGGTCCCATCGGCGATCAGGTCGTCGACCCAGTCCGCGTGCGCGTCCCAGTCGGGCTGATCCTCGGGCGGCCCGCTTTGCCAGGCCGGGCCGGCGTTGAAGATCACCAGGACGCGGTGCTTCGTCCGCCTCATCGTCCTAGGTATACCTGCTAGCCCTGCGCAGAATGGGCGAGGACGCGGTCGAGCGGCCGGGGGACATGGTCGAGATCGAGCGCGTCGACGAGGAAGCGGGCATACCGGATCTTGCGCCGTCCACCGCTGCCCATGAACCTGCGAAGCTGCTCCTCGGTGGCGCGATCGCGCCAAGCCGGCATCTGCTGGAGCCTCCGAAACCGGTGGAGATCGTCGTTCCTCCGAAGGATGTCCTCGACCCGCGGCACACCGAGCGCGCGGATCAGCTCCTCCTCCAGATCGGCGACGCACACGTAGAAGCCGAGCCGCTCCATGCCCGCGCGCGTGAGCTCGGAGCCGAAGCCGGCGCGCTCGAGTGCCCTTCGAAACACCGGCTCCTCGCCCGCATCGCAAAGACCCGCGAGCTGCGGGCCGCTCCCGCGCGCACCGAGCTCCTCGAGGAACGTCCCGATCCGATGCGCGCCGCCGAGGCACTCGACCCGAACGCCCGTGGCTGGGAGGTCGATGCCGCGCCGCTCGGCCAGCGCTTCGATCGCGACCTGGTCACTGACCCCTTCGACGACCACCAGCGCACGCAGCTTGGTTTCATCCGATGCGAGATTCATCGCTCTCACCTTATGAACGTTCAGCGAGATTCACTGGTAGCGGAGCGCCTCGGCGGGATAGACCCGTGAGGCGCGCAGCGCCGGCAGAAACGTCGTGGCGAGCGCGACCGCATAGACGACGAAGAAGACGATGGCGAACGTCGGCCAGGGGACGACAAAGTCCATTCCTGCCCAGCTCGGCGTTCTGCGCGAGTCGCTGATGATGTTGTGGCCCACGACCACGCCGAGCCCGGTGCCGATGAAGATCGAGGTGAGCGCGATGAAGGAAGACTCGACCAGGAAGCACGCCTGGACCATCCGCTTACGGAAGCCGATCGCCCGCAGGACGCCGATCTGCTGGCGTCGCTCGACGACAGAACGGGCGCTTATGACACCGAGGGCGGCCACGCCGACGATGAGACCGAGCCCCATGAAGCCCATGATCAGCCGGTCGAAGGTAAGGCTTCCACTCACGACGTCGTCCAGGAGCTTCTGCAAGGAGTCCGCCTCCATGCCGTTGGCGAGGAACGCCGACTCGATGCTCTTCGCTTCGGACTCCGGATCGATTCCATCGCGCACGGTGAAGAAATACGTGGTCGGGAGAACCCGGTCGCCGAACACCGGCGTGAGCGAGGACTGCGACGTCCAGACGCCGGCCATGAGCGCGGGAGCAGTATCGGAGAGGACGCCGATGACGTCGAGGGTGATTGCCTTTCCCGTCTGCGGATCGCGCACCCGCACGGGGACAGGATCGAACGTCTTGTCCTCCAAGTAGAAGCCGGTCAGATGGAAGGCCGGCACCGGTCCGAAGTTCCAGTTCGCGCGCCGAGGGACGATGAACGGATCGACGACCGCGAGGTTCCTTCCATCGCGAACTGCGTGCCAGACCGCAGCATCCGACCCGTAACCCGTCGCCCGCGCAGCGAGGCTGTACGTCGTGTTCGTCAAGAAGGCACGGTCGGCACCGTGGACGACGTACGTTTCCGGCTTCGCCCCGGTGCCGACCTGATTCGCATCGACAGGAAGGTCGGAGACGCTCGAGACGACCCGGAAGTCCGCCGGTTCGACCCCACGCGCGTAGCGAAGCGCCTCCGGCATGTCCGCGATGGGACTCGCCGGCGACGCGGTCGCGCGGACGTCGAATCCGCCGCCGAACGCCTGCGGGTTGTCGATCGCGTGGAGGAACGAGCTGGTCGTGATGGCGCCGACGACGATCGTGAAGACGACGAGCGTGAACATGGCGAGTGTCACACCGGTCCGGAAGACGCTCCGGAGTGGATAGGCGATCGACATGCGCAGGATCGGCGCGAGAGAGCTAATCCTTCCGAGCGTCGAGGCGACCGCTCCGAGGAGTACGTCGGCGTTGTAGACGATCGCCCAGGTGGATCCGATGACGATCATGAGCCCGCCGAGCAGGAAGATCGAGAAGTTCACCTTCAGGTCGCCGAAGAGCCAGCGGCTGATCGGCAGGACGAACCAGATGACGAGGCCGAGCCCTGCGCCGGTGTGTACCGCCCGGTCGGGAAGACCGATTGCGTGGAGGACGGGAACGAAGCTCAGGATGATCAGGGACACGCCGAGCCCAAGCACGACCGCGTCCTCGGCGCCGACGCCCGAGACGGCCACCAACCCTCCGAGGAGGATCCCGACAATGCCGAGGATCCAGCGGCGCCGGCGGCCCTTTTCCGTCGGCGGATCGGGGAGGTCGCGGATTGCCGAGACGATGTTCATGCGGCTGACGCGCCAGGCGGAGAACGCCACGACGGCGAGAGTCAGGAGGACGCCGATCGTGTAGGCGAGTACGAGGCTGACCGGCTTGACCGAATACGAGATTTGGAAATCGCCGAACGCGGTCCCGAACGCGCTCGCCATGACGAGCACCATTCCGTAGGCGACTGCGACCCCAATCAGGACGCCGATCGCTGCCGCGATCACGTCGTAGGCGACTCCCTCGAAGAGAAAGGTCTGCACGAGATGGCCGCGGCGTGTGCCGACCGCCCGCGCGATCCCAAGCTCGCCGCGCCGCTCGGCGGCGAGCATCACGAAGATGAGGAAGATGAGGAGGATGCCCGCGGCGATCGAGAACGAGCCGAACGTCGTGAACATCGACATGAACGCCGCGCCGGCCTGGTCCGCCGCGTTCAGCGCGTCTTCCTTCGTGTTGTCGGCCTCGAGCCCGAGCTGTGAGAGTGTCGGCTGCATGCGGTCGATCACCTGGTCGCTGAGCTTTGCGCCGCTTTCCGCGTCGCCCGTGTTGGAGACGAAGACCGCCTTCACCAAGCCCGGCTTGTCGAGCAGGCGCTGAGCCTCCGAGAGCGGAAGGAGCAGGCCGGAATCGTCCGTCGCCCCGCCGTCGTAATGGACGATCGCCTTCACCTTGGCGGTTATGAAGTTCTGCCCTGCGAGGATGCGGAGCGAGTCGCCTGCATGCGCGTCGAGCTCGTCGGCGGCATCCATGTTCAGATAGACCTCGCCGGTCGCCAGGTCGGCGAGCGAAACGGTCTTCCCGTTGCTCGTGATGTCGCCGAACGGACGCAGGCTCTCGGGGTCGCCCGCGAAAAGGGTGGTGCGCGGCTCGTTCTGGAGCGTCGTCAGATCCTGCACGGCGATCGTCTCGGCGATGACGGGCGCGACGCCGTCGACGAGCCCGGAGCCACGCGTCGAAGCGGCGATCTTCTCCGCGTAGCTCTCGGGGAAATAGCGTGTTCCCGTGGTGCCCTCGGAGCCGGCTGCAAGAGCGGTCGTCACTCCTTTTGCCGCGACCACCTCATCGGCCTGCCCGAGGGCCGAAATGGCCGAGCTCCGGACGGTCCGCCCCATTGTGTCCCCTGTCGCCAGCGCCGCAGCGATGATGGCGGTGCCGAGCATGGAGCCCACGACGATGAGCACGCTTCGCCCAGGTCGCCGCCGGATGTTGCGCACACCCATCCGGAAGAACACACGGTTTCGCAACGCGAGCATGCCTACGACGGCGAACGCAGCCACGGTGAGCGCGGCGAGCACAACTGCGAGCTCGTCGACCGGGATGCCGAAGAGCTTGCTCATGCCGCGGTTCTCACCCCACCTGGACGGTCGGCGCCTCGGCGAGCACGACGTCGTATGACTCGCGCCCGGGCGGCGAGCGGTAGACGGTGGTGAACTTCGCCACCTGCTCCGAGTAGAAGCTCCGCGCGCCGGCAAGGCCGGCGTCGGCTGCCTCGACGGTCGCCCAGAAGGTCACGACAAGTGCTTTTCCGTCGGGCGACAGGAGAACGTACGAGCCCTCATAGCCCGGCTGATCGTGCAAGGCCGGAAGGACGGACTCCCTGAAGACCTCGACGGCGTCTTCGACGCTTGTGCGCACCGTGTCGATGTCTGCCGTTGTCACACGCGCAATCACGATCAAACCACCTCCAGGTATTGCTCCTCGACGATCTGGCCGTCGACCATGCGTACGATGCGATCCGTCGCGCGGCCGACGGCGATGTCGTGGGTGACGATGAGAAAGGTCAGCCCCTTCTCCCGGTTGAGCCGGCGCATGAGCTCGACGATCTCCTCGGCGTTCTCGCTGTCGAGATCGCCCGTGGGCTCGTCCGCCCAGACGATCGCCGGGTCGTTGACCAGTGCGCGCGCGATCGTCACCCGTTGCCGCTGGCCTCCGGAGAGCTCGTCGGGAAGATGGTGCCCCCGGTCTCCGAGGCCGACGAGCTCGAGTGCAGCGAGAGCGCGTCTTCGCGCCTCCCCGGCACCGACCCGCGAGACGAGGAGCGGAAGCTCGACGTTCTCCACCGCGGTCAGCACAGGCATCAGGTTGTAGAACTGGAAGACGAAGCCCATCCGCCTCGCGCGGTAATCCGTGCGCTCGCGGTCGGACATCTCCCTCAGGGAAACGCCTTCGATGACCACGTCGCCCGAGTCGATCGCGTCGAGACCCGAGAGGCAGTTCAGGAGCGTCGTCTTTCCCGAGCCGCTCGGGCCCATGATCGCGACCATTTCGCCCTGGGGGACAGTGAAGGTGACGTCGCGGAGGGCGTGGACCTCGATCTTGCCGGTGTCGTAGGTCTTGTCCATACCCTGCGCTTCGATGATGAGCTGCTGGGCGACGACCGGTACCGGCGCAACTCGCTGCTCGACGTCCACTGCCATGCCGACTCCTTTCTTCGCTACTGAGGTTGGCAGTGCGCGCCCGTTTCGAGCATCAGCGAGTCCCTTGATTCTCGTTCGGGAAACTACGGAAGTGGCCTCGGTTTCGGCGGCTTGCGCGGCGGCTGACATCGCTTACAGGAGGACGCACCGCCGCAATCCAGGCTCGTAGCCAGCCCGGTCAATCGGCCCCCGCGTTCAGCCGATTCTACGCCGAGAAGGCAGACTGTCTGGCGAACGCCAAGGAGAGGACCGCGTGGCCAGGGTGGAAATCGGAGGTAGGCGAGAAGGCCAGGAGGTATGGGCGAGGTGGATAGACGGGCGCGTCCAGGGCGACAGAGAATTCCTCAAGACCGCCGGCCTCGACCCAGGGACACGGTTTGAGGATCCGCATGCGTTCGTGGAGCTCATCGAGAAGCTTCTCGACAAAGGATCGTCATCGGTCGTGCGCGACATCCCCGAGGGGCAAGCCTGACGGGCAGCCGTGAGCCGGACGGCGTTCACCAAAGCGGCTCTCGCTCCTAGATCGCGGGGACGAGCACCCGGCGCGCACGGAGCGTGAGAATGAGCGAGGCGCTCAGTCCCAGAGCTGCCGTGTGAGCGCCGCGCTGGTCAACAGGAGCCCGAACGCAAGCGAGAAGTCGAGCGCGACAGCAGACTTTGCGTAACTACTGGCCCTGCAGGCGAATCTGTTCGCCTAAAGCTCCTCGCCTCGCGCGCCACAGCGCGTCGGTGTTCTTATGCGGGCTTTGGGCCGGATTCTGAGAGCAGAGCCAGTGAGACCACTGTAGCTATTGTCCACCTCAATCGCCGGGCTCGCAGCGAGGTGGACCCCAGGCGGGTAGCGTGCAAAGGCAAGCGAGCAGGGAGGTCATGGTGGAGGGTGCCGCAACCCGCAGTCCACTGATGCTGATTCACGGCGCCTGGCTCTCGTCGCGGAGCTGGGACCCGTTCGCCGAGTACTTCCGCGACCGGGGCTACGACGTCTCCGCCCCCGAATGGCCGCGCAAGCAGGGAGACGTCCAAGAGCTGCGCGAGGCGACGGACGCGATCGAGGGGCTCGGCCTGGCCGAGATCGTCGACCACTACGAGGCGCAGATCAGGGCGCTCGAGCACGAGCCGATCTTGATCGGCCACTCGTTCGGCGGCCTGATCGTCGAGCTCCTGCTCGACCGTGGGCTCGCCCGGGGAGGCGTGGCGATGAGTCCGGCGCCGCCGAAAGGGATCCTCGTCCTGCCCTTCTCGTCGCTCAAGGTCGCCTCGTCGGCGCTGGCGCACCCTTCTCGCTGGCACGGCGTGGTGCCGCTTACTCTCGAGGAGTTCACCTACGGCTTCGTGAACACGTTCACGCCGGAGGAGGCGGAGGCCGCGTATGAGAAGTACTACGTTCCGGAGACCGGTCAGATCTTCTACGAGGCGGGTTTCGCGAACTTCCATCTGCACCCGCCCACGGAGCTGGATTTCAAGTACGAGGAGCGGGCACCGCTACTGATCATCGGCGCCGACCAGGATCACACGGTCCCCGCCTCGGTCGCGAAGAAGCAGTACAAGAAGTACGAGAAGTCTCCGGCGCAGACCGACTACCTCGAGTTCGCGGGCCGGCCTCACTTGATGATGGCCGCCGAGAAATGGGCCGAGATCGCAGGCGCGATCGAAGGCTGGATCGCCGGCGTGCCCGAGAAAATGGGTGTCGCGGCGGGGAAGGCGTCGGCCTAGCCGCTCGGAAGAGCCAGACGCTACCTGCGCTCTCCCTCGGAGGGCTCTGAGGTCGCCTCGACGAGCTCACCGGTCCTTTTCTCCTTCTCGCTCAGGGCGACGTCGGCTTGCGCAACGATGCCCACGAGCCTGCCGTTCTCGACAACCGGAGAGTAGACATCCCCGACCGGCGTCATCGCAGGGTCTGCGGCGTCGGCGACCACTCTCGTGGAGCGAGCCGATGTGCTTGGTCCCGTTGCCCCCAGATCGCGTCGCATCAACCGGTCGTGGCGTGCGCATCGGAGTCGAGTACGCTGACCCTTGTCTCTTGATCGAAAGATGAACCGCGCATGAACAAGCCGCGCATCTTCCTCGGGTCGTCGGGCAAGCAGGCCAAACTGCTCAAGGCGATCACGCGCGGGCTCGAGGACGTCGCCGACGTCGAGCCCTGGACGACGACGTTCAACCCGGGGCGGTCCACGCTCGACCGCCTCGTCGAGCTCTGCCAGGAGGTCGATTTCGCCGCGTTCGTGTTCGCCCAGGACGACTGGACCACGACGGATGCCTCCCAGTCCGGCCAGGCGTCGCCGCGCGACAACGTGGTGTTCGAGGCCGGGCTGTTCGGCGGCGCGCTGGGTATCCGGCGCACATTCATCCTCCACGCCCACGATTCCAAGCTGCCGAGCGACCTGCTCGGGCTGACCTCGGTCCGCTACGACCCGGACGCGAACGCCGGGGAGGTTCGCGCGATCAACCAGAAACTCCGCAAGGCGATCGAGACCGAAGGTCGCCGTGGCGCGGTCGAGGGGCTGTGGTGGCAGCTCTCGCTGACGATGCGGAGCGAGGAAGAACCGTCGGCGGTGAGCCTCCTGCGCATCTCGCGGGACCGCGACGGTGGCCTGACCGTGAACGGCCGGGCCTGGCAAGAGGACGGCACCCTGTCGGCCCGCTACTGGAGCGAGGCTGCGAAGGAGCGCAGGGATCCAGCCGGCATCCTTTACTTCTGGAGGGGTGAGCGCCCTCGACATCCGAATGCTCCGGAGCTCGAGGGCACCGGCGAGATCAGGGTGGAGACCGCCGACCGCGCCACCGGGTACTGGACGACACGGTCGGATCGCGACCCAGCGCTGAATGCCCGAACCGCCGGCGTCTACCTTCGAGCCGACCCCTCAGACCTCCAGGTGCTCGACGGCGGGAGCGAGGAAGAGCGGGCCGAGCTCATCACGCAGCGCCTTAGGGAATGGAAGTCGGCCGCGAACGCATTGTGAGCATCCGGGTGGGTGGCGCTTTCCGGCGGGAGCGCCTGTCGAAAGGAGTTGCTGCCACGCGAACGCCGCCCGGCGAAGATATCCGGAATGCGCGAAGAGCCTGAGGGTGCTATCGACCTGTACTGGTTGCCTCTCGGCGCCGGGGGGCATTCCGTTCGCCTGAATGGAAAGGTGTTCGAAGCGATCGCCGCGCGAGTCGCCCACCGCGGCCGGTGCGACCTCTACCACTCGGCGCTGATCGTCCACGTGCCCGAAGGCCGCTTCGTGATCGAGCAGGCTCCGGTCAGGAAGAACGGGAAAGCGCGGGGCGTCGTCGCCCAAGGGCCCGTGGGCAGCCGTGCCGCTGGCCGATTTCGCCTCTTCCGCTATGAAGTGCGTCGCTGGCGCGACGGTGTCATCCCGGACGTCGAGGAAGCCGTCGAGAGCCCAAGGCGAATTTCCGAGGACGTAGACGTCGCTTGGCACGTGCTCGCTCTGGTTCCAGGCGTCCCGAGGGTCGTGTGGGGCCGCGATGAACTGGGCGCGGGCGAGATGTGGAACTCCAACTCGCTCATTTCGTGGGTGCTCGTCCGCAGCGGCATCGACGCAGAGGCGATCCAGATGCCAGCTCAGGGGCGGGCGCCCGGATGGCACTCGGGAATCGTCGTGGCGCGACGCCAACAAGCCCTTCAACTCACGTAGGCACGGGAAAGGCGGAGGTCGGAAGTTGTAAAGAATCTGGATGTTTCGGTACATGGACCGGGGCGTACCGAATGGGCGAGTGGATACGGTGGAGGCGTGCCCGTGAAAGGCCGCAGCCGCTGGCTCGCCCTTTACGTGCTTTGTCTCGGCGACATCATGATCGTCCTCGACAGCACGATCGTGAACGTCGCCTTGCCGTCGATTCGCGACGATCTCGGCTTCTCTCAGACCTCCCTGGCATGGGTCGTGAACGCGTACTTGCTCACGTTCGGCGGCTTCTTGCTTCTGGGTGGCCGTCTCGGTGACCTCTACGGGCACCGGCGCCTCTTCCTCATCGGCATCACGATCTTCACGACGGCCTCGCTCGCGTGCGGACTCGCCACCTCCCAGACGTTCCTCATCACGGCTCGCGCAGTCCAGGGTTTCGGCGGCGCGATCGTCTCGGTGGTCGTCCTCTCGCTGATCATGATCATGTTCACCGAGCCGGCCGAACGGGCGAAAGCCATGGGCGTCGTCGGCTTCGTGTTGTCGGGAGGCGGGACTGCCGGTGTGCTTCTCGGCGGGATCCTCACGGACCTTCTGAGCTGGCACTGGATCTTCCTCGTCAACATCCCGGTCGGCATCGCGGTCTTCGTGCTCTCCATCTACCTCTGTCCGACCGTGCAGGCACCGGCCGGGGAACGGCGGCTCGACATAGGCGGCGCCATCACTGTGACTTCGGCGCTGATGCTCGCCGTCTACGCCATCGTGAAGGGCAACGAGGTCGGCTGGACCTCCGCGCGAACCCTCGGCTTCCTGGGCGCGTCCTTCGCCCTGTTCGTGGTCTTCGTCGTGATCGAGGCGCGCCATCCTGCGCCGCTCATGCCGCTCGGCCTGTTTCGGCACCGGAACCTCTCCGTTGCCAACGTCGTCGGGGTCCTGATGGCGGCCGCGATGTTCGCGATGTTCTTCTTCTCGGCGCTCTATCTGCAGCTCGTGCTCGATTACAGCCCGCTCGAGGTCGGGCTCGCCTTCCTGCCCTCGACGCTGGTCTGGGGGCTCTCGTCGCTGTTCCTCTCCGATCGCCTCGTCATGAAGTTCGGCATCAAACCGCCGCTGATCGGCGGCCTCGGCTTTTTCATCGTCGGCCTGCTCCTCTTCGCCCGCGCGCCCGTGGACGGGAGCTTCACCATGGATGTTCTTCTGCCGATGCTGTTCTTCGGCCTCGGCGGCGGCATCACGTTCAACCCGCTCCTGCTGGCGGCCATGGGTGACGTCGAACCACAGGACTCCGGTCTGGCCTCGGGAGTCGTGAACACCGCGTTCATGATGGGCGGTGCGCTCGGCCTCGCCGTGCTCGCGGCGATCGCGACGTCTCGCACGGACAACCTGCTCGCCTCGGGTCACTCTCAGGCCGAAGCGCTCACCGGTGGCTACCACGCGGCGTTCGTGGTCGGCGCCCTCTTTGCCGCAGTCGGAGGCGTGCTCACGGCCGCGCTGCTCCGCCCGGTCTCGGCACCCGGACATGCAATGGCAGAGCCTGCTACTGCTCAGGCAGAGTAGGCGCGCTCGGCCGTCACCGTGCCGCCGCGCGCCCCGGCGCATTCCGCCAGTCTCTGGCCCACATAGCCTGAGGAGAAGACCAAGACGCAATTTCCAGACGGTGAAGTTGAAGTACGTGAAGGCGCACTGGAAATTCGGCACGAAACTCGGCACCTGCTACCTGTGTGGCAACGACAACCTTGTCACAGAATCCCATCGCATCTACGCGGGCGCCTAGCGCGTCACGCAGCAGGAGCAGGCGGATCATCCCCCTGCTCCTGCTGTCCGCACTCGTGCTCGGGCTGGGGGCGTTTTTCCTCGTGCGCTTCGTCGGCGGCGGCGGTCTGCACAACGGTGGCCCGCTGGCTCCGCGAGCGGGCTACACCGATGCCGTCGCAGTCCCGGTCGACGTCAAGACTCCTTACTCGTGGGGACTCATCTACCTCGACAACCGGGGTAACGACGACACCGCGCACGTCGTCGCGTTCGATCTCGGCCAGGTTCCGCCTGGGCTGCGCGTGCTCGGGTCGTACGCGCAAGATCCGTTCGGCCACAGCATCGGTGTCCTCCCGGGTTATGACCCGAGCAACGGCCCGCCGGTCGAGGGTCTCGACATTCCTGCCCACGGCATCTACGAGGTGATCGTCGGACTGAGTGCGACGACACAAGGGCGACATCTGATCCCGGACGTGCGTGTGCGCTACACGAGTGGAGGAACGAGGTACGAGGCGACGTTTGACCAGGCCATCGTGCTCTGTGCGCCGAAGGCGGAGTACATGAAGAAGGGCTGTCCGTCGCCCCTCGATTGAGTAGCGGTGACGGTTCGAGCGCCGACCTCCACTCATTCGTGCGTGTCCATAGAAAAGCCCCGGTTTCCGGGGCTTTCTGTGATGGGCGGTACTGGGCTCGAACCAGTGACCCCCAGCTTGTCGAGCTGGTGCTAACTAGGCGTTTTGCAGGGACTTCTTCGGGTGTGGGGAAGGATTTGGGGAAGTCTTACGCCTCAAGGGGCGGCCTTGGGCGGTCTTGACCGCAATGGCAGGGGATGAGCGCGCTAGGGGAGAACTTCCGTTTTGACTGCGAAACGGAGCATCAGGTCGCGGAGACCCGCCGATGGTGCCAGTTCTGCTTCACGCGCGGTCCGGAAGCGCCCAGCGGTGCGAGCGGGCGGTCGTTGCCGAGCACGTAGATCGTCCCGCCGCGATTGGGGGGTCTAACCTGGCCCCGTGCGCACGACCGGGATTCCTAACTGGGTGGTGATCCCGAGGGTGGCCACCCTGCTTGCCGTCGCCCTGCTTGCAATGGCCGTCCTGTTTTACACAACCGGGCGGGACAAGAACTCGATGGGTAGCCGCTTGATGACTAAGGCTGAGGTCCGCGCCGTGCTTGGTCCTCCCGACTCGGTTGAGCTACTGAAAAGGGCTGAATGCTGGTCATATGGACCTCGGCGCGAATTCACGGAAGCGAAGCTCTGCTTTGGCGAGCGGGGCAGGCTGGCCTGGTTCGCGTGGGGGAATAGGCAGCCGCCGAAAGGAAGCTCGCCCCCTCCGCCTCTTTTCCAATAGTGCGCGGTAAGCAGCCGTGACTGTTGCAGGAGGGCGGCGGGAGTTACGGCCCGCTCAGCGATTCGACCATTGCCCGCAGGGTCGCGAAGCACTGTGAGAACGGCTCCCAAGCGTGGAGGGACAGTGCGTAATCCCAGTGGCTTTGCCGCCAGCGAAAGATCAAGTGGTCTCCGTGGATGCTCGACACGGAATCGTAAGGCGGGGCGAGAACGACCACTCCTGTCCTCCCCCTCCACGTGAAACGCCCGAGGAAGACAGCCTGGGGAACTCGATTGACGAGATGGTCACGCTTCTCGCTCCTTGTTAGGCCGTCTACCGGAGCGGTCGGCGTCCCCTTCATTGGAAAGACGAAGGACCCGAGCGAGTCACGGAGATTCCCCGTCTCCGCGACAACGTGGACGAAGGAGGGCGGAGCGTTCTTCGCAGGGTTGGCATACGCGACTCCGGACTCGATGTCGAACGTCGTGAGCGGCAAAGGGCCACGGTCAATCTTTCGGGCCACGTAATCAGAGGCGTGCGGCAGGACGCGAGGACAGGCAGGCGCAAGCCCCGGGAGCCGAAGGCACCGGTCAAGGATCGAAGCCGGGGTCGCAGCGAGTTGCATCGCAGCCGTGGTCGGGGCGGTTGTAACCGGCTCGCGCGCCTCGCGGCCAGCTCGGCACCCACACGGCAGGGCAACCAGGAGCGCCAAGAAGGCGGCAGCCGATAAACGGCGACTCATCACGCTTTCAACTTACGCTGGATGGGAGGCGACGAGTCCGGGGCAGGGCGCTCGCAGAAGACGGCGGGAAGGAGCCGCGAAGCGGAGCCGCGAGGGTTGCTGAAGGGCGGCGGACGAACTGCTAAGCCGACGCCACGTCTCAACGAGTGATGAGACGTTCACTCCTCGCGATTTCGGCGGCCCTTGTCGTCTCGGGTTGCGGAGGGCCGGACAACAGTTGGAGCGTCTCGACCGTCATTTCACCATCGGCGCATCCCTTCGCCGGGCCTTGGCCGTTTACGGTCGATAAGGCAACGATCACCTGCCGCGGCGAGAGTCAGATCCTTACCTTAGAAGTCGGGGGCAAGACGTACGGTTTGAACGAAGCCGCTCGCGACCGCGGCGCTGCCTCTCCCGCTCCGGTCACGCTGCCCGGCGCCTCCCTGACGAACGTCGTGAAGTGGGGCGAAGGCTTCTGCGCGATCGGTGAGCCTGGCGGCGGGTGAGGCGGGGCACAGAGAGCCGGAGAGTTGCGGAAGGGCGGCAGCGGGCTACGGGCAAGCCTGCCTGTCGGTTCCGAACGGGATCATGACTCTGATCGGGGTGCTCCTCCCCTCGACGTAAACGTCTAATCCTGCGCATTGAGGGCCCGCGACGATGAAGCCACCGTTGAACTGCGTTTCGGCGTCCTTGCACGCTCGCAGCGCCCAGGTTGGCTTGCCGTCTCTGAGCGCGTAGAGGTTGTCCGATCTGCCCGAGAGGCCGTACGAAAGCGACAGGCGATCACGCTCTGGCTCGGGGACGACGATCTTCACGAGTGCACCGGGCTCGACGACGGCTAGCGCCTTCTGGAGGAAGTAGCGACCGTTTTGGACGCTGAAATCGGCGGCGGGCTGATTCGCATACCCGACGATTCCTGGCCAACCGAGCGGCCCTGCGATGATGGCCGTGTCTCGCCAGTTCGAGGCCAACGTTCCGAAGACCGCCGATTCGCACCCGCGAATGGGAGTATCGAGCGGCACTCCTTCTCCGGTCAGCAGAACGGTTCCGTTGTCCTGTCCCGATCCCGTGCCATGAGAGTCGCAGGCAGAAGCGACAACACAGGCACAAAGGACGCAGAGAACTGTCCATCCCCAGCGGGGCAGCTTGGATCGCATCCGCTCAAGATACGCCCGTACACGACGGGTCGACGGCGGACGCCGAGATGGGCAGCCGGAACGCTTGCGGAACGGCGGCGGCGGGCTACGGTGAGGGACGATGGGCGGTCGGACGAGGCTTCTACGAGGCGTGCTGCTCGAGTTTGAACTCGTCATCTTCGCTGGAGTCGCCAGCGTCCTCTTTGCCCGTCGCCTCGCTGTCGTGCTGATCCTCGCGGGGTTTCTCGGCTATACGGGGGCACACCTGGCTATGGGAGTTGTCCACTACCGCGAAACGATGCGCCGTGCGTGGCCCAAGGTTTCTCCGGTCGAGGACGACGACGATGAGGGGTGAAGCCCGAACGCTTGCGGAAGGGCTGGGGCGGCTAAGGTGAGCCTGCTCCCGTTGGGGTAAAACGGCGCCCGATGTGGACTAACCGGACAGCACGGCCGCGAGCCCCCTAACCATGCGGCTCGAACATTTCGCAGTTGTCCCCTAGGCGCAGAGCTCGAGCCCCCGCTCAATGACGGGCCCAATGTTCTTCTTCCAGCTGTCTCGGCGTCGTTCGCCCAGATGGCGTCGATGTCCTTGAAACCCTGCCCCTTCGCAACGCCGTTGACCGCGTATTCCTCGCCTCTTGCTTGAACGTGACGCTCCCCCGGCCCCTACCCCGAAGGACGCCCACCTCCACGGTGAAAGGCCACTCCTCTCCGAACTGGCCCCGGGAGACACGTACCGACCTCTTGGGCCGACCTGTTTCGCTGCGAAAGCTACGCCACCCCGTAGAGGAACGGAAGCAGCGTGATCGTGAGTACGGGGCCGACGAGGAAGTCCTCCGCATTGTCCCGCGTGAAGAACGTGCCGAGGTCTCCCAGGGCTTGGACGACGAAATAGAGGAGGTACATCAAGCCGATGGTCGCGAGGACAGCATCGATGAAGCGGAGGGTCCGTTTGTCGAGCTCGCGCATCGTGGGGGCAATCGAGCGCATGGCCACGAACAGGTACGCCAGCGGGACGAGTATGAGCTCGTAGCCGAGTGGGAGGGCGTACAGATTGGCGATGAACTCGACGAGGACGGTGGCGGCGAAGACGCTGGCTTAACCACCTGCCTCACAACGCGAGCGTCGACCGGAGCGGCTTGGCTCACGGCACTACCGACCAAGACGATCCCGGCGCCGACGAACCAGTACACGGTCTCTTTCAGCGCGACCGAGTGCCAGAGGTGGGCCTCGTTGGCCGCGTAGACGAGGCCCGCGCTGTAGACCGCGGCGGAGCCAAACAAGAGAAGGAGCTTGGGATGCAATGCCGCCTTGAGGAGCGCGTAGGTGGAGCCTCCGATGCCGCGTGGGTCCTTCAAGACCGCAAAGCTGATGACGGCAGCGACGCAGACCAAAGCGGCGTCTTCGCGGCTATTCAAAAAGTCGGGCGGCATCGGTGCGAACCGTAGCCACGGGAACGGCCGGCCTAGGTTGACCGGGCAGACTTACGCCGACTTGGGCGGACGCAGGCGGAACTCGTCGGCGTGCGCCTACTCGATTCGGTATCTCTCCAAGAAGGCCCGCACGTCTTTCATCAGCATCATGAGGTGAAGAGGGTCGGTAGGCGACTCTTCAAAGTCGAACTGGCTGTACCACGCCTTCGCGGCCTCGTGCTTCGCGTGCACAAGTAAGACGCGGGCGCCGATCGCCTCGGCCGCATCGACGCAGCGCAGGAGGACGTCCTGGAGCAGAGAACGGCCGAGACCCGTCCGCTGATGTCCTCTGTCGACTGCGAGCCTCGCGAGGAGAATCGCCGGGACGGGTCGCACGCGCGGCTGACCCTTGAGCGCGCGCGCGGTCGCGTCGTCGGGCGCCACCTGGGCCGCAGCGAGAGCGTAGTAGCCGACGACCGTCTCACCATCGAGCGTGGTGACAAACACGCGGGACGAGCCTGACGCCTGGGCGCCGAGCGCGTGCCGTTTCAGCCAGTCGTCGAGCGGCGGCTCACCGCAGTCGAAGTCGTCGATGCGATGCTGCTTCCCGAGCGGCTCGGGCCGCCGGTAGGCCACGCGCTACGAGCCTGCGAACACGCTCGGCTGGGAGAAGAGCTTCTCGAGGCCGGGCTTCTCCTGCGGCGAGCGGTCGAGAAGTTCGACGAAGCGCTTCCACTGGTCAGCTTCCAGCACGAACTGCGTCCGATCCGTGAGCACGCGCTCGGCCTCGATGACTGCTGCGTCGACGACGAAGTCCGTGAGCGTCCTCTCCGCAGTCTCAGCCGCCTGACGGACGAGCTGATCCGTCTCGGACGCCACGCGAAAGTCCCAACGCTCCTTGACCCTTGCCATGGCGCTCAATGTACACACAACGTCCGTACAGCGCAAGTGGATCTCTCCCCGCTCCCCGGTCCGACTGAGCTGGATAGCCTGCAGGGCACATATGCATCATTGGATGCATCTGCGTCTCTCCGGCTATCGCGGTGAGTAGTGAGGCGGCGCTGGTACCCCGAACGGACGGCCGATGAGCTACCGCTCGAGGCCGAGGCCGAGCTGGCGTTCGAGCTCGATCACGCGGCGAAGCGTTCGGAGCTGATCGAGGTCTCGTCGCGGCCGAGTGCGGCCAGCATCCGAGCTGCGTCACCGAGGGAGGCGACCGAGGGTCGGAGGCCGGACCCGAGCGGCTCGCGGCTCGCGTCCCGGCGGAGGTCGTCGTAGCCCCGCGTCCCGGCCGGCTGGGGGACGATCTTAAGCTCGCCGGCGCCGGTCTCGAACTCGAGCACCGGGTCTTCAGGAAGCCCCTGCTCAAGGCATGAGCGGCTTCCCGCCGACGCGCCGTGCGTTCAAGTCCTCGAGCGCGAGTCCGAGCTTCCGGAGGTTCTCCTCCCTCGTCGACGGGACGATGTCCACTCCGTCGGTCACTTCGTCGCTCCCTTGGATCACGCGGCCGAGCGCGCCGATGACGATGTACGACACCCGGCGTTGGTCGAGGGCCCGCAGGATCGCGAGCGGATCGAAGATCGGGTTTGGCATCAGCGTCGGCGCTCCTTCAGCATCGCCTGGAGGCGCTCCTGCGGCGAATGCAGTAGCGCCTTCCGCAGGCGGGGCCGCCTCGCCCTCGTCGGCCTCGTACGGCACGAGAGCGAACTCGAGATCGAACCCGCAGGCGCGAGCGAGGTCACGGAGCGTCTCAAAGCTCGGCTGGACGACGTCGCGCTCCCAGCGGGCGATCTGCGCGCGGTCCTTGCCGCTCCGCTCCGAGAGCTCGCCCTGCGAGAGCCCGGCCCGAAGACGCGCCTCGCGAATCATCATTCCGCTGGTCACGGTGTCAGTCTAGCCTTTGAAGCATCTCTAGTGACGGATCTGCTACATTGACGCCGTGCGCGTCGCGCCGGAGCAGCTAGAGCTCGAGGTGGTTCGGATCGAGTCGCCGGATAAGCCGCGCGCGCAGCGGAATGGCTCGACCCCTCGCAAAGCCCTCGGCCCACGCCTGGCCGTAAGCCCAGACGAGGCCGCGGCGGTTCTCGGCGTGAGCCGCGACTACTTCGACGAGCACGTGATCGGCGAGCTGCGCATCGTCCGTCGCGGCCGGCGGATCCTCGTAGCGCTCGCCGAGCTCGAACGATGGTTGGACCGGAGCGGGACGCGCGCTAGTGTCGGAGGCAGAGGCTGATGGCCGAAGGGATCGAGGTCCGGCACTCCCGCTCCTGCGGCTCGCGGGCCGGCAGGCGCTGTACCTGCCAGCCCGGCTACCGCGTTGCCGTCTACGACGCGATCGCTCGGCGGAAGGTCTCGAAGACGTTCAGGACGCTCGCAGAAGCCCGCCGCTGGCGCGCCACGGCCCAGACGCAGTCCGCGAAGGGCGTCCGACTGTCCGGCACGTCGCAAACGCTCCTGGAGACGGCGGAGGCCTTCGTCGAAGGGATGGCGAGCGGCGCCATCCGCACGCGAGCCGGCGAGCGGTACAAGCCCTCGGTCGTCCGCGAGTATGAGCGGTCGTTGCGCCTCCACGTCCTCCCCGCGCTCGGCGGCGCGAGGCTCTCAAAGATCCAGCGACGCGACGTCCAGCGCTTGGCCGACGACTTGCTTGCCGGCGGCGCCGACCCGAGCACGATCCGGAACGCCCTCAAGCCGCTCCAGGTGATTTGCCGGCGGGCGATCGAGGACGGCGACCTCGCCGTCAATCCAAGCGAGCGGCTCCGCCTACCGGCTGCCCGCGGCCGCCGCGAGCGGATCGCGTCGCCGACTGAAGCTGCGGTACTCATCGCCGCGCTTCGCCCTGAGGATCGCGCGCTCTGGGGCTGCGCGTTCTATGCGGGCCTGCGGCGCGGCGAGCTTCGAGCGCTGGTCTGGGACGACGTCGACCTCGCGGACGGGGTGGTTCGGGTCGAGCGGAGCATGAGCGGCCACGGAGAAACCGGCGGGCCAAAGAGTCGTGCCGGCCGACGTGGTGTTCCGATCGTCGCCGCGCTGCGCGACCTCCTCGTTGAGCACAAGCTCGTCACGGGCCGCGACGCAGGTCTCGTCTTCGGCTCGAGCGCAGCGCAGCCATTCACACCGACGGCGGTCCGCAAGCGAGCCTTGACGGCGTGGCGGCGAGCGGATCTCGATCCGATCGGCCTGCACGAGTGCCGGCATACGTTCGCGAGCCTCCTGATCGCAGCCGGTGTGAACGCAAAGGCGATCACGGCTTACCTCGGCCACGCGTCGATCCAGACAACGTTCGACCTCTATGGCCACCTCATGCCGGGAAACGAGAACGAGGCCGTGGCCCTGGTGGACGCATATCTCGAACGGGCGGACACTGCCTCCCGCCTGCCTCAGCTTGGATGATGGCGATGGCGTCCGATGCTTTCAACGTGACGCGGCTCCTGGTCGGCCTCCTCATCGGCCTCGCCATTGGTCTTCCCTCTGGAGCTACCGGATGGTGGCTCTATTCAGAGGGGTCAAGCTCGGATGGCGCAGCCGAGCGCCAACTTGCCGGAGTGGTCGCTTCGGAGTGGCTGCAGAGGAAATGCCCGTTCTGCTCTGTGGCGGGCTTCAGCCGGACAGACCACAACGGATGGCGTCTCACGATCCGGGCCGATGACGGCAGTCGCCTCTGCTACCGGCTGGAAATCGACCGGTTGGCGCTCAACTTGGACGGCCTTCAAAGCGTCCGACAGACCCCTGCGACGGCGCAGGATGGACAAGCTACGCGCCTCTAACGACCTAGCCCGCCGCAGTCCTTCCGCAAGCTCTCCCGTTCACCACCAATCGTCGTCGTCATCGTCGTGGATGGGAGTCACTTTCGGCCACGGACGACGCATCGTTTGCCGGTAGCCGACAATGCCGACCACTAGCCGGGTAGCAAACATCCCCACGGCTCCGGCGAGCATCAGGAACACCCCAACACGCGGGACAAACAGAATTACCGGCAGACCCGCGTAGATCAGAAGCGAGAATCCGAGGTAGACCGTTCGGAGGGACTGGCCCCACGCGCCCACGCCCTCACCGTAGCCCGCCGCCGCCCTTCCGCAAACCTTCCGGCTCCGATCTGCTTCCTTCCGTTCTGGAACCTTCTTGAGCCGCGTCGCATACTCACTTGTGATGAAGGCGAACTTTCGAAGGCTAGTTGCACGACTCTCGGCGGGAGCCTTGATGATCCTGCTTGCTGTCCTCCTCACTTCTTCGCCAGCGCAGGGCGCATATCCACGCGTGATTCTGATCAGCGGCTCCGAGCTCGAGAAGCCCGTCGTCTTCTACAAACTCCGCGACATCGCCAATCTGACGAATGCCATCGCGGAATCTCCTTCCGTCCCATCCGAGCAGGTCAAGGGTCGCGCCTACTTTCGTCTCTCCCTCTTCTGGGGGGACGACACGTGGGAACCGTACGTTCGCGAAGGACGGCTCAACGAGCTACGTCCCGAGCAGGCGAACCAAGAGGGACGCTTCTATCCGGCTTCCGACGGGCGAAAAGCGGTGATCGATCTCCTCGTCAATGGCCGAGCAGGCCCGAAGCGCGCTCCGCGGGTAACGCTGGCCACTCTTGCCCGTCACGGCGTCCCCACTTCTCTTCCGGCCGAATCAGCCGGTGATGCCCGCTGGCCGTGGATAGTGGGCGGCGTTCTGGCCGGGCTAGCATCACTTGCCGTCGTCGGAACGTTTACGTTCAGGCGGCGCTCACGACCGGCCTCGGCCTAGCACCCTCGTTCGGTCCAGTGCGGGGAAGTCTGTGGGGAAGTCCCGCACCGAAATGGGCCGATTTGGGCGGTTTCGAGCGGATGACGGTCGTCAACGAGAAAGAGCCAAAAGCTCTCGATTAGCAGGACTTTCGGCTCTTCCACGAGGTGGGCGGTACTGGGCTCGAACCAGTGACCCCCAGCTTGTCGAGCTGGTGCTCTCCCAACTGAGCTAACCGCCCCTGCAACGCCTACTGTAGCCGCTCGGCCGAAGGGAGAAAGAACAGATGGGCCGTGGCACCGGCCCATCTGTCGTCTTCTACGCGGGCCGTGGCTCGCGCGTACGTCGAATCGCGAAGGCGGCCGCTGCGATCATGAGCAGCGCTCCACCAGCGATCGCGACCGCCGCACCCGTGCTTGGTGCGGCGATGGTCGTGCCATCGTCTCCGACTTGTGCCGGGGTACGATCTGCGCGGACCGTCTCGATCCCTGTCGAGGGGTCGGGAACCGCCGTCCCCCCCACGCGAACGGCCTCGATCCCACTGGTCGAATCAGGTGCCGTCGCCGGAGGGGGCTGCGATGCGCGGACGTTCTCGATCCCACGCTCCACGGCCTGTGTCGTTGCAGCACCAGTCGGCACTGCTCCCGGGTCACGCCGAAGCGTGGCTCCGGAGTCGTCCGGCGCAGCGTAATCCGAGGGCATCGCCCGCGGCATCTGCTGCTCGCTTGCACGAGCCTGGGCGTAGTCGGACGGCATCGCTCGTGGCATGCCCGCATCCTCCGACTGCACAGTCGCCTGCACGACGTGGTTGGTTGCCAGGGCGGGCTGGAGCCCTTCGGCGCCCGCAGTTCCCGCCCCCGCACCAACCGCCGCGACCGCGATGGCGAGCGTGGCTCCGATCTCGCGAAGGCCATGGGCCTCGACGTCGTCGAAGATGTTCGCGAGCGACTCGGGGTCCATCGCGAACAGGATCTGCTCCCCTTCCTGATCAGTCATCAGGCTGCGGAGCGTCTCCAGGTCGAGGGCGACGAGCACGCGTCGCTCCTCGCGTTGCCCATTCGTGCGTACGACGTCGAGTACGAGATCAGCCTCCTGCTCTTCGTCGACAGCACGCTGGACTTCAAGGCGAGGCACGGCCACCGTGAGGGATGGCGCCACACCCTCGCTGGCGAGCTTCGCCGCTACACTCACTTCGTCCATACGCTCTCCTTCCATAGAGGTGACGCCAACTGGACGATGAGCTGGGCGCCGATCTTCCCACCTTGTGCTTCTTAGTGCAATGGGCGAGTCGGACAGAGCAGCTGGAGGGAGCACCAGGTCGTACGCCGCTTCAGCGCAGAGGGAGAGCGATCCACACGTCCGCACCGCCGCCCGGCCGGTTCGCTGTGCCCGTCTTGCCGCGGTGCGCGCGAGCGATCGTCTCGACGATCGCGAGACCGAGGCCGCTGCCCTGTCCCTCCCTGGCGTCGTCCGCCCGTGTGAAGCGCTCGAAGGCGTGGTCGATGAAGCCACGCTCGAAGCCTGGTCCTTCGTCGGTGACGTGGAGCTCTGCCGCCCCGTTCTCCGCCCGGGCATGGATTGTGATGTCTCCCGCCCCGTGGCGAATTGCGTTGTCGACGAGATTTCCAATCGCCTGCTCGAGGCGGAGGCGGTCGGCCGTCAAAACGAGCGCCTCGCCGTCGGTGACCGAGACCGCCCTGCCGTTGTCGCGAGTCTCCAGCTCGAACCGGCCCGCGACGTCGTGGAGCACGTCGAGGACGTCCACCTGCTCGCTGCTGAGCCGCAGTTGCCCCTGCTCCGCGCGCGCCAGGAGGAGGAGGTCGTCGGCGATCCGCTTGAGGCGGGCGGTCTGCTCCGAGGCCGAGCGGATCGCAGCGAGCAACTCGTCCTCCGACCGGGCTCCGCGGAGCGCCAGGCCGAGCTCCGTCTGCACAAGGGCCAAGGGAGCCCTCAGCTCGTGGCTCGCGTCAGCGAGGAAGCGCCGCTCCCGCTCGAGACCGTCCTGCAGTCGCGCGAGCATGTCGTTCAGGGTTTCACCGAGGCGCGTGACCTCGTCTCCTGCCGGGGAGACCGGCAGCCGCTCGTCGAGAGAAGAAGTCGAGATCGCCGCTGCGCGCCGGCGCATGGATTCGATGGGGCGCAGCGCAGCCCCGGCAAGGAGATAGCCCCCGAAGGCTGCCAGCACGAGAGCGATCGGGCCGCCGATCAGGAAGGAGGCGCGGAGACTGCTGAGCGTCTCGTTCTTGTTTTCGCGGGTCGCCCCCACAACGAGGACGACTCTCTCGCCGGAGCGCGCGACCGGCAACGCGAGGATGCGCGCGGGCTCGTCGAGCCCCTGCACGGAGCCGCGGTTCGCGAACAAGGGCTGCTTGTCTGCCGTTGAGAGCTGGGCGGACGTGAGGAGGCTTTGCGTGATCGGCCGGGTTGCGTCGAGCACGCGGCCATCGCGCGAAAGTACCTCGGCGAACGATTCGCCACGCTCGATGAGGGCCCCCTCCGTGGTCTCGACCGTACCCCCGGCCGCGACAAGCGCAGAGAGATCCTGGCCGCGGCCGCGGAGATCGCGATCAAGAGCGCTGCTCAGATCCGAGGCGACCCGCGAGTAGGCGAACCAGCTGGCTCCGGCCAGTACGATCGCCATCGCGGCGGCGAAAACGAGCGCAAGGCGGACGCGAATCGGCAGGCGGCTCACGCGCCGTCCTCGCGCAACCGATACCCGACGCCGCGCACGGTCTCGAACGAGCACTTGCCAAAGGGCCGGTCGAGCTTCTCACGCAGGTAGCGAACGTAGACGTCGATCACGTTCGACCGGTTCTCGTACGCGAAGTCCCAGGCGTGCTCCAGTAGCTGCAAACGCGAGAGGGCCTGACCGGGCCGCCTCATGAAGGTCTCGAGGAGCGCGAACTCCTTCGGGGAGAGTGCAACCTCGGTCTCACCGCGCCAAACCAGGCGGGAAGCCGGATCCAGCTTGAGGTCACCGACGAGGAGCTCGGCCGGCCGCTCCACCCCGGCCCGCCTCGCCAGCGCGCGCAGACGCGCGAGGAGCTCGGCGAACGAGAACGGTTTCGTCAGATAGTCGTCGGCGCCTGCGTCGAGCCCGGCGACGCGGTCCTCGACGCCGTCTCGCGCGGTCAGCATCAGCACGGGCGACCACACTTCCTCCTCACGCAGACGGCGGCAGGTCTCGAAGCCCGAAAGGCCGGGAAGCATGACGTCGAGCACGATCGCGTCGTACGGATGAGCCTTCGCCATCCACACCGCTTCCTCGCCGCGCGCCGTCACGTCCGCAGCGTTTCCCTCTTCCATGAGGCCCCTGCGGACGAGGCCCGCCATCTTCAAGTCGTCTTCGACGATGAGGACCCGCATCGCTCACATTCTCATCGTTCACACATGAGAAGCGAATGAGAAACGGCTCTCATCACGATCTCATCTGTCCGGCCTAGCGTCCGCTGACATGAGACGATTTGTTGCTATTCCCATCGCTTTGTTCATGGGAGCTCTCGCAGCCGGGTGCGGTAGCTCTCAGCAGAGCACTTCGAGCCCGTCCGGCTCGACGGACGCAGGGGGCACGACTCCAGTCGCGACTCCGGCGCCCAACCCGGCGAACTTCGACGGGCATGTCGTCGACAACGAGTGGTTCCCGCTTATTCCGGGGATGACGTGGAGATACCGGGGCGTCAAGGACGAGGAGCCGTCCAGGGAGTTCATGATCGCGACGTCCAAGACGCAGATGATCCAGGGCGTCCCCTGCACGGTCGTGAACGACAGGCTCTACCTCTCGGGGACGCTCGAGGAGCGAACCCTCGACTACTACGCGCAGGACAAGGACGGAAACGTCTGGTACTTCGGGGAGGACACCGCCGAGCTCAAGCCGAACGGCGAGGTGAAGAGCACGGAGGGCACGTGGCGGGCGGGGCGCGACGGCGCCGTCGCCGGGATCTTCATGCCTGCCGATCCGCAGGTCGGCCAGTCCTTCCGCCAGGAGTACTACAAGGGCCAGGCCGAGGATCACTTCCGCATCCTGAGCCTCAACGAGCATGTGAAGACGCCCGCCGCTACGAGCGACCAGGCGATTCTGACGATGGAGTGGACCCCGCTCGAGCCCAACGTCGTCGATCACAAGTACTACGTGCGTGGAATCGGCACGGTGCTCGAGCAGACGGCGAAGGGCCCGACCGAGCGGAACACGCTGGTGGCGGCGCACAAAGGGTGAGCGAGGCCGCGCTCGAAGCCCGGGGCCTGACGAAGGCGTTCGGCAAGCTCCGAGCGGTCGAGGCGCTCGACCTCGCCGTTCCACCCGGCGTCGTGCTCGGCGCCGAGGCTAGCGGTCCACTGTCGACATGTCCGGGTAGCGCTCTCCGGCTGTCGCGCCCCTGGGAAAGGCATCCTCGATCCGCGTGAGCTCGTCGTCAGTCAGCTCGATGTCGGCGGCGGCCGCGTTCTCTTCGAGATAGGCAACTCGCTTCGTGCCAGGGATGGGGACGATGTCCTTTCCGCGACTGAGAACCCAGGCGAGCGCGAGCTGCGCGGGCGTGACGCCCTTCTCCTCGGCGATCTCGCGCACCCGCTCGACGAGCTCGAGGTTCCTGTCGAAGTTCTCGCCCTGGAAGCGCGGGTTGCTCCGCCGGAAGTCGTCCGAATCGAGGTCGTCGATCGACCGGATGCGCCCGGAAAGGAAGCCCCGGCCGAGCGGGCTATACGCGACGAAGCCGATGCCGAGCTCGCGGACCGTGGGCAGGATCTCGTCCTCCGGGTCGCGCGTCCACAAGGAGTACTCGGTCTGGAGCGCGGTGATCGGATGGACGGCATGCGCACGTCGGATCGTCTCCGGGGAGGCCTCGGACAGGCCCAGGTGGCGCACCTTGCCGTCTTGGACGAGCTCGGCCATCGCGCCGACGGTCTCCTCGATCTCGGTGTTCCTGTCGACGCGGTGCTGGTAGTAGAGGTCGATGTGGTCGACCCCGAGGCGCTGGAGCGAGGCCTCGCAAGCCTGCCGCACGTATTCGGCGTCCCCTCGGATCCCGAGCCGCTCGCCGTTCTCGCCGCGCACGTTCCCGAACTTCGTTGCCAGCTGGACCTTGTCCCGACGCCCCGCGATCGCCCGGGCGACGAGCCTCTCGTTCGTGAAAGGCCCGTACATGTCGGCCGTGTCGAGGAAGGTCACGCCCAAATCGAGCGCGCGAGCGATCGTCCCCAGCGCTTCCTCCTCGTCGCGGGCGCCGTAGAACTCGGACATTCCCATACACCCGAGCCCGATCGCGGAAACCCCGAGCCCCTGGCCGAGCGTTCGTCTATCCATCGGCTCCAGACTACCGGCACCGGGATTCGGGCATAGTCGCTCCATGTTCGATCACGTCACCATCCGGGCCTCCGATCGGGAGGCTTCCCAGCGCTTCTACGACACCGTCCTCGCGGTGCTCGGCATCGAGAAGACCTACGAGGACGACGAGCTCCCCGAGTGGGACGACTGGTCACTCATCGCCGCGCGCGAGGTCAGGCCGGTGACGCGCCGCCTCCACGTGGGCTTCCCGGCCGCCTCGCGCGACAAGGTCGACGAGTTCTGGCGGGTCGGCGTCGACGCGGGCTACGAGAGCGACGGCGAGCCGGGGCCGCGGCCCGAGTACGGCGACGACTACTACGGAGGCTTTCTGCTCGACCCCGACGGCAACAGCGCCGAGGCCGTCCACTACGCGGAGAGGCTGCGCGACGACGGCACCGTCGACCACCTCTGGATCAGGGTGCGCGACGTGGCGGCCTCGAAGCGCTTCTACGAGCTCGTCGCGCCGTTCGGCCGCTTCGAGGTGCGCTTCGACTCGCCTGGGCGGGCCATGTTCGCCGGCGGGACAGGGTCGTTCTCGGTCGTTTCAGGCGAGCCGACGGAGAACGTGCACCTCGCCTTCCCGGCCGACGACAACGCGACCGTGGACGCGTTCCACGCCGCTCTGACCGACGCGGGATACCGCGACGACGGGCCTCCCGGCGAGCGCGAGATCTACCACCCCGGCTACTACGGCGCCTACGTGCTGGACCCCGACGGAAACTCCGTCGAGATCGTCTGCCACAACCGCTAGGCCTACCGCAGTTTGACGCGGTTGCCGAGGTACCGCTGCGGGTCGGTCAGCTTGCCGTTCACCCAGACCTGGAAGTGCAGGTGAACTCCCGTGCAGGAGCCGGTGCAGCCCGCCTTGGCGATGAGCTGGCCCTCGGCGACCCGGTCGCCCGGGCGGACGAGCGCCTTCGCAAGGTGCGCGTACATCGTCACGATCCCACCGGTGTGGCGTACCTTGATCACGAGCCCGAAGCCGGACGCGTTCTCGAGCCAGCCGACGCGAGTCACCTTGCCGGCGAGGGCGGCGTGGACGTCCGTGTGCGCCCAGCCCTCGATGTCGATCCCCTCGTGCATGCGGCCCCAGCGATACCCGAACGGCGAGCCGAGGTTGCCGTTCAGGGGGACGAAGAAGAACTGCCGGTCGGGCACGCGCTCCACCGGCTCGGGCAGCTGTGCGCCTGCCGGAGCTACGAGCAGGCTGAAAAGAAAAAGGCCCGTAAGGGCCATCCGGGCGAACACCGGGCGGGATAGTAGCGAAGGACCGGCCTTGGTGCGTCAGAAGATCTCCGGGCACCAGGGCGCCCGGTCGGTACGGAAAGCGGCGTCGGCGCGAGGAACGGCCCCCTCGGTGAGCTCCTCTGCATGCCCCGCCCGCTGAAGCTGCGCGAACGTGAAGCCGCCCAGGTAGACGGTCGCGAGGTCGGCGACGTCGAGGCGAATGTCCGCGTCCTCCATGGTCTTGGACCCGTCGAGCGAAAAGCGGGCGTCGTTCCACGGGCAGAAGGCGTCCCCGACCTCGAGCACGACCTCGCCCTCGAGGGAGCGTGCGGCAAGCGCCGCGCCCACGTCCACGAGCCGGAGCCAGAGCGAGTCGGTGAGCCGAAAGCGCAGGCGCCGCGGTTGCTCGAGCAGCAGGAAGAGCGGATGGTCGATGGGCACCAACTCGCCGCGCACACGCTCCATCAGGTCGATGTCGAGCAGATAGCGCCAGATGCCCGCCGTCGCTTCGGGCGAGACCCCCATCGCCTCGACGACGTTCACTTCTCCGGTTGAGCTCCCGGCCTCGAACTCCAGCTTCAGGCGGTAGAGGGCGTACGCGAGCGTCTCGCCGTCGCGCTCGAGGACGACCCGGGCCAGCTCCCCCGACCCTTCGCGTCGATCCTCGGGGTCGTGGAGGATGCGCGCCTCCCACCAGTCGCGGCCGCGGGCGAACATCCCGGGCGTCGCGGCGGCGACCCGATCGTAGATCGAGGGCAGAACTCGAATCGGCTCATCGTCCTCGAGCAGGCGGAAGGAGCCGCCGTGCTCCGGAGCGCGCCGGAACCCGCCGTAGATGCGCAGAAGGTCGATCTCACCGCAGAGCGACGCGAGCCCAAAACCAAAGCGCTCGTAGAGCGTCTCTTCGGAAGCCCACAGAACGGCGAGCGGCTCGCCGCGCTCGTGGGCGTCGTCCACCAGCCCGCGCATCAACTCGCTGAAAACACCGCGGCGTCGGTGCGTGGGCAGCACACCGACCACTGTTACACCGGCCGCCGGGACGATCGCTCCCGGGACGGTGAACTCGAACCCGTAGGCGGCCGCCCCACCGATGACTATGCCGTTCTCTTCTGCGATGCGCATGCGCTCGGGTCTGACGACACGCAGGAACCATCCGCTCTTTTCCTCCGTCGGCCGGTGGCCGGAGTAGTGCAGAATCGGTGTCAGGCCGCCGAGTAGATCCTCGCTCGTCGCCTGCCGAACCCCCACCTCACACCTTCTCGAGCGGCGCGTATTCGAGCATGAGACGCCGCTCCACCCCGTCGTCTGCGAAGCGAACCGTGACGATCCCGTCCGGCGCGATGGCGGTGACGACGCCTTCCCCTAGTGTGGAGTGGCGCACGGAGTCGCCGGTGGAGAGGGACGGCATATCGCGGCGGACCGTGACCGTCGGCGCGCCGTACCCGGTCCACGAAGACGGCCGCAGCCGGTCGCGCTCGATCTCCTCCTGCGGCAGCTCGTCGAGGAAGCGGCTCGGCAGGTTGTAGCCGCGAGAGCCCCAGAGCGAGCGGGCGGCGGCGTGCGTGAGGACGAGCCGCTCCTGGGCACGGGTGAGGCCCACGTAACAGAGCCGCCGCTCCTCCTCGAGCCCCTGCTCCTCGATGGAGCGCGAGTGCGGAAAGACGCCCTCCTCCATTCCGATGAGGAAGACCGCCCGGAACTCGAGACCCTTCGCGTTGTGCAGGGTCATGAGCGTGACGAGGCTGCGCTCCTCGTCGATCGCATCCTGGTCCGAGAAGAGCGAGATCTGCTGCAGGAACTCGGAGAGGCTCGGGTCCTCGGCGCTCTCCTGGTACTCGCGGGCGACGCCGACCAGCTCCATCAGGTTCTCGGTGCGTCCCTGCGCCTCGATCGTCCGCTCGGCCTCGAGGGACTCCAGGTAGCCGCTCTGGTCGAGGACGCGCTCGAGGAGCTCGGGCACGGACAGCTCGAGCGCGCCGGCCATGGACGACTGCATCAGCGTGCGGAACTTGTCGATCGCCTTGAGCGGGGCGCCTCCGCAGCCCGCCTCCTCCGGATGTTCCAGCGCCTCCCAGAGCGAGAGCCCGTGCGCATCCGCGTAGGCGCGCACGCGGACGAGCGAGGCATCCCCGATCCCGCGGCGCGGCCGGTTCGCGATCCGGATGAGCGAGATCGCGTCGGACGGGTTGTCGATCACCTGCAGGTAGGCGATCGCGTCCTTGATCTCCGCACGCTCGTAGAACTTCGGCCCGCCGATCACCTGGTACGGGATGTCCTGGCGAACGAGGACGTCCTCGAGCACTCGCGACTGCGCGTTTGTCCGGTAGAAGATCGCGATCTCCGAGCCCGCGAAGCCCTCGTCCACGAGGGCTGCGATCTCCGCGGCCACGAAGCGCGCCTCGGCGTGCTCGTCCTCGACCTCGATCACGCGGATCGGATCGCCTTCGCCGAGCTCGCTCCAGAGGTTCTTCGGCTTGCGCTCGCGGTTCTCGGAGATGACGGCGTTCGCCGCGCGCAGGATCGCATTCGTCGAGCGGTAGTTCTGCTCGAGGGCGATCTGCTTGGCCCCGCCGAAGTCGCGCTCGAACTCCATGATGTTGCGGATGTCCGCACCGCGGAAGGCGTAGATGGACTGGTCGGGGTCGCCGACAGCGAAGACGTTCCGGTGCTCGCCTGCCAGAAGCTGGAGCAGCCGATACTGCGCGTGATTCGTGTCCTGGTACTCGTCCACGAGGACGTAGCGGAACGCCTTCTGCCAGCGCTTGCGCGCCTCGGGGAAGCGCTCCAGCACCTGCACAGTGAGCATGAGGAGATCGTCGAAGTCCACCGCGTTCGAGGCGAAGAGCCGCCCCTGGTAGAGCTCGTAGACGTCGGCGACGGTCTGGTCGTAGAAGGATGAGACGCGCGCCTTGTAGTCGTCGGGAGTGATCAGCAGGTTCTTGGCGTTCGAGATCTGCGAGTGGATCCCGCGCGGGACGAAGCGCTTCGGGTCGCGGTCGAGCTCCTCCAGGCACAGCTTCACGACCCGCACCTGGTCGGCCTGGTCGTAGATCGTGAAGTTCGAGCGGTAGCCGAGCTTCGGAGCCTCGGTCCTGAGGATGCGTCCGCAGGCCGAGTGGAACGTCATCACCCACATCGTCCGGGCGATGCCGCCGAGGACGCCTTCGAGCCGCTCCCGCATCTCCCCCGCGGCCTTGTTCGTGAAGGTGATCGCGAGGATCTCCTGCGGCTTCACGCCCACTGCCGACACGAGGTGGGCGATCCGGTACGTGAGCACGCGTGTCTTCCCCGAGCCCGCGCCGGCGACGACGAGCACCGGGCCCTCGGTCGCGAGCACGGCCTCCCGCTGGGCGGGATTCAGGTCCGCGAGGTACCGGTCGGACGACGTGACGGCCACGCCTCGATCCTAGCCTCTCCCCTCCGCGGGCGATCAAGCCGGCGCGAATCGTGCCGATCTTGGAGTCGTGGGAGTTCTATCGCGCCATTGGGCGCCGTCGGCCATCGTTGGGATTGCGCTCGCCGCGACCGCCGTTGTCTTCGCCTTCTTTCGCCCGCAGTACCATCCGAAGGGAGAGGACAGCCTCGTCAAGGTTGAATGGAGCCGGTATCCGGCGGCAACCGAAGGCTGGACGTGGGCGGGCGGCCAGCCCGGCTTCCGCTTCGGTGAGCACGAGGAGGAGTGGAACTTCTCAGGCGTGCAAGGAGCGGAGCTGGCTCCTGCTCGCGCAGCAGCCCGCCGTTGGGGCGTCGCGCCCTCGAGCGTCAGGCTCATCGGCGCAATGCGTCTCGGCCCGGACGACTTGAACATGATCGTCTCCGGGACGAACGCCGCAGACGAGACATGCATCGGCTTCGTCACACCGAGGGAACCGGCCCAGTACTTCTGCCCGACCCGCCTCGGCCCACAATCTGGGTTCGTCCTCGTACTGTCACGCTCGTGGCAAGCCGACGGCGTCCTCAGACATCCAGCCTGGCTTCTCGGCATCGTGCGCGCCGATGTCGCCCGTGTCGCGGTCGATCAGGGATCTGAGTGGGACGACGAGATTGTGCTCGAATCCGCGAACGGGTCGTACTGGGGTACGTGGGAGCTTTCGCTGGAGGACTCCGGCCGACCGGCGACGGTGACGGTGTACCGCAAGGGGGGCGAGGTGACGTCGAGGACGTTCGACGCCCAGACGCCCGGCGACCGGGTTATCCCGATTCCCGGCTAGCCAGAGCCTCCTCCACCCACGCGGTCGCGGCGGCGAGGGCCTCCTCGTCCGCAGACTTGAGCACGACGGTCACTTCCGGCCCGTCGTCGAGGAAACGCGGATAGCTTCCGACCGTGACCTCCGGATGAAGGCGGGTCGCCTGCTCGAGCACGCCGACGATCTGTCCCTCACCGGTGCGGTAGCTCCGGCGCCAGGTCTCGATCGGCCGGCCGGCGAACCGGTCCGCGACGGTCTCGAACATCGCCTCCATCTCGCTCGGCAAGCCGGGCAGGACGACGACGTTCTCGACCACGAACCCCGGCGCACCCCCGAGCGGGTTCATGAGCGGCTCGGCCCCGCGAGGAAGGCACGCCCAGCGTGCGGCATAGTCGCCGAGGCCCCGCGGCTCGAACCGGGCGCGGAGGATGGCCGCCACCTCCGCGATCTCCTCGCACTCCCGGCCGAATGCAGCCGCGACGCCTTCGCGCGTCAGGTCGTCGGGAGTCCCGCCGAGGCCGCCAGTCACGAAAACGTGCTCGACCCTCGGCGCCTCGGCGCGGAGAAACGCGGCGATCTCCTCGATCTCGTCGCGTACCGCGGCGATCAGTCGCACCTCGACGCCGAGCCCGGCAAGCCGCCGCGCGAGCCAGGATGCGTTCGTGTTCTCGGTGTCGCCGGAGACGATCTCGTTTCCGACAGTGAGGATGACGGCGCGAGGCACCCTCGGAGTCTAGGCCCAGGCGATTTCGACGCGGGTGCGCCGCTCGTAGCGCTCGAGCACCCGGCGGAGCTCTGGCCCTGCGGCGAGGACGAGGAGCACGTTGCCGACGGCGTGCGCCATGTCGAACGGGAAGCCGCGGGCGATCTGCAGCGTGAGCGCCGCCCACGTATGCGGGAAGAAGGCGTACCACTCCCAGACGTCCATGAAGACGCTGAAGCCGAGCCCGAGGACGAAGCAGACGCCCGCGAGAGCCCAGCGCCCGTGCAATGCCTTTGGCAAGAGCCCGCCCGCGACGCCGCACGAGCCCCAGGCAAGCATCTGCCAGGGCGTCCAGACGCCCTGGCCGAGGAAGAAGTTCGACGCGAGCGCGGCGAGCGCGCCGACGGCGAAGCCGCGCCGCGGGCCGAGGGCGGTCCCCGCGACGACCGCGACCACCGTCACCGGCTGAACTCCCGGGACCGGAGCGAAGAGGACCCGGGCGGCCGCCGCGACACCGGCGACCGTCGCGATCAGGGTCAGGTCCTTGGCGGATTCCGTCCCGCCTTCCAGCCAGCCGGCGCCCGCGATGAGCACTGCGATCCCCGCGAGCAGCACGGCGAGGCCGCCGCGATCCGGGTCGAGGGCGGCCCAGGCGCCGGCGCCGAGAGCGGCCGCAGCTCCGAGGAGCGTCGCCCTATGCGGCAATGAGCGCCTCCTTCTCGAGCGATACGCGCCGGTCGACGGGGAAAGTACGATCGTGGGTGGCCACCAGGACGCCTCGCCCCGCCGCCGCGTACTCCGAGAGCCAGTCGGCGATCTCCGCCTTCCGGTCCGGGTCGATCCCGCGCGTCGGCTCGTCGAGGACGAGGAGATCGGGCTCGGCCACGGCCACCGCGGCAAGCCCCAGCCGCTCGCGCTCGCCGCTCGAGAGGTCGCGCGGATGGCGCTCTGCCGCCCAGGCCAGCCCGACGCGCTCCAGGGCCGCGAGCGCCTGCCCCCGGTCGCCGCCAACCCCGAGCGCGACCTCCTCGAGAACGCGGTCACGGACGAGGTAGCGGCCGGGATCCTGGCTCAGATAGCCGGCACGCCCGTCGAGCCAGGCGGTGCCGGCATCGGGCTCGAGGAGCCCGGCGGCGATCTTCGCCAGGGTCGTCTTCCCGGATCCGTTCGGCCCTTCGAGCGCCACGACCTCCCCGCGGCCCACCTCGAGGGAAGCGCCGCCGAGAACCTCTGCGCCGCCGCGGTATGCGAACCTGACACCGTCGAGCCGGCAGACGGCCTCACCCGCAAGGACGCTGCCCGGAAACTGCGCCTGCGGCGGCAGGTAGCGAGCTCGGTGCTCGGCGAGCCAGGCGAGCCCGTCCTCGCGAACGGCGTCCGCGAGAATCCTGCCGCCCTCCATGAAGAGCACCCGGTCGGCCAGGGAAAGGGCCCGTCCGGTGCGCTGCTCGGAGAGAACGGTCGTCCCGCCGAGCTCACCGACGAGGGCGAGGAAGCGCTCGGCCGCCTCGGGGTCGAGCTGCGACGTCGGCTCGTCGAGGAGCAGGAGCCTGGGACGAAGCGCAAGCGCGGAGGCGAGGCAGACGCGCTGCAGCTCGCCGCCCGAGAGCTCGGACGTGCGCCGCTCGGCCAGGTGGAGGGCGCCGACGGCTTCGAGCGCCTCGTCCGTCCGCGGCCAGATCTCGGCCGAGGGCACGCCGAGGTTCTCGAGCCCGAAGGCGACCTCGTTGCGGACGAGCGCCATCACGACTTGGTCTTCGGGATCCTGGAAGACGGCCGCGGTCGTCCCGGCGAGCACGGCCGGCCGCGACCGGCGGGTGTCCACCCCGGCCACGAGCACGCTGCCGGCGAAGCGCCCGCCGTGGAAGTGAGGGACGAGCCCACCGAGCGCGCGCAGGAGCGTCGACTTCCCGGAGCCCGAGGGGCCGAGGAGCGCGACGACCTCACCCAGCTCGAGCCGAAGCGAGACGTCCTCGAGAGCCGGCTCCGCCCCGCCGGGGTAGCTGAACTCGAGGCCGCTGACGTCGACTAGAGCCACAGCACCGCCGCCGCGACGAGCGCGGCTCCCGCCGCGAGCGCCCCATAGTCGGCCAACGTCCAGTCCGGGCTCGGGGCGCGAGTCGGAGTGCCGCCCCCGAAGCCGCGTGCCTCCATCGCCTCGGCGAGATTGGCGGCCCGCTCCAGGGATCCGGCCACGAGCGGCGAGAGGAGGCGTGCGTGCCCGCGGAGGCCTGCGACCTCCACCCCCCTTCCCCGCACGGCCTCGGCGAGCCCGGCCGCGTCGCGCTCGAGTGTCGGAACGAGGCGCGTTGCGAGCGCGACGGCGAGCGCGGAGCGCCGCGCGAACGAGGCGCTGGCGACGAGCCGGTCGTGGTCGAGGAGGAGCGCGTAGGCCGAGAACGCGAGTCCGACCCCCGCGAGCCGAAGCGCGGAGACGGCCGCGAGCGCGATCTCCTCCCACGTCACGTCCAGCTGGCCGAGCACGGGGACAATCGGGCCTTCCCAGATGACTTCGATCCCGGTCGACTGGAGAAACGGCCAGACCAGGAAGAGCCCGAGGGCCGCAGTACCGGTGCCGAAGAGGTAGGGCCGGAGCCTCGTCTGCGCCTGCAGGCAGAGAAGGAGCAATCCCGCCGTCAGAAGGGCGAGCGGCAGCACGTGATCCATGAGGAGCGCCGCCACCGCGGCGGCCGCCAGCACGGCCGCCGCGGGAACGGGCGCGAGTCTCACTGCGCGTCGGGCGGTACCGAGGCGCACTCCTTCTCCCAGTTGTGGAGATCCCACCATTCGACGTCGCCGGCGGCGAGCTTGACTTCGGCGGCGCCCTTCTCAGCAAGCTTGCCGTTCACGTAGTAGAGCCAGAAGAGGTTCTTGTCGGCATCCTGCTCAACGCCCTCGATGGCGGTGACGAGGCCGGAGTCGGACTCGATGTCGGCAACGCGGTCGAGCGAGCGCATGGCCGTCTCGCCGTACGGCACCGAACTCTTCCCGAGGACGACCTTGGCGCCGCAGTCGGTCGTAACCAGCACCGCCGTCTCCGGGACGGTTAGATCCACCTGGTCGCCAGGCGACGAGCTCGAGCTCCCGCCGCACGCCGCGAGCGCGCAGGCGAACAGCAGTGCTGCAAAGGATCGACGAAGCACGTTTCCTCCTTCCGCGAGGGGAACGATCTGAAGGCGGACGGCAGGTCTTCTGACTCGGGGCTCCCTCTCGCGCCGCCTTCCCGGCTCGCGGCCAGTGGCGTTCGGGCGGAGAGCGTCTCCCCTTACAGCGGCGGGACCGTGCCGGACTCGCACCGGCTTCCCTTTCCGCTCGCCTTATGTGTGGCGGGAGGCTATCAGGCGGCCGCGAACGGCTCGCCGAACGCTTCCCGGAGGGCGGCCTCGACTTCGCTCCGCGTCGCAGCGACGAAGCGCACCGGGCGCTCGAGCTCGCCGAGGAGGGCGTCGAGAGCGGCGTCGTCGGAGGGGTCGGCAATGGCGACGCAGACCGCGGTACCCTCGAGCCTGTACGGGAGCGCCAGGTACCGACGCGCCGAGGATTCGGAGAGCAGGTCGACGGCCTCGTGCTCGAGGTCGTGCTTGCCGAGGTCGATGAACTCGAGCCCTTCTTGCCGGGCGACGATCTGGGCGAGCTCCCGCTCGTCCACGAGCTCGTCCTCGACGAGAACCTCGCCCAACCGGCGGCCGCTCGCACGGGCGGCTGCCAGCGCAGCGTCGAGCTGCACCGACGAAAGAAGCCCGGAGCGCACGATCAGCTCGCCGAGAGGAAGGTCCCGCTCTTGATTGTGGGCCGCGAATGTCATGACGCTGGTGGAAGAACCTGCCAGATGGATCGGCTGGAACGGCACTTCCGGCTATCCCCCCGTCGGGGCACTACGCTCTGGAGCGTGACCGCAACCCGCATCAGCCCTTGGATCCCGGTCGTCCTCTGGGCCGCAGTGATCTTCACGCTCTCGTCCGTGCCGGATCTCGGCACCGGCCTCGGCACGTGGGATCTCGTCCTGCGGAAGATCGCGCACACGGCGGAGTACGCGCTGCTGGGCGCCCTCCTCTACCGCGCCGTTCGCCACGCGCCCGCAGCCCTTCTGCTCGCCTCCGCCTACGCGGTCACGGACGAAGTCCACCAGACGTTCGTCGCCGGCCGGCACGGCTCGCCCGTCGACTGGCTCATCGACACCGCCGGCGCTGCCATCGGCGTCGCCATCGCAGCCCGCGTATGGCGCTGAGCCCGGTCGCCATCGACCTCGACGGGGCGCTCGGCGACACGCGCCCGCTCTGGGACGACTTCCTCGTCGACGCGGCGCGGCGCTACGGGTCGATCGCGCCCCTGGATCCTGCGGCGCTCCCCGAGGATCGCGGCGCCGCAGCCGAGGAGCTCGACCGCTGGGCCGAGCAAGGCATCGGCGATTGGCGCGGCGCGCTCGAGCGCTTCGCGGAAGACCGGGCGCCCGTCCATTTCCGGCCGAGCGCCGCTGCGGCCACCGCCCTCCGCGCGCTGGCCGCGACCGGCCGGCGGCTCGGCGTCTATACGGATGCGCCCGCCGAGCTCGCCGCCGTCGCCCTGGCCCACCTCGGAGCCGGCCGCCGCGTCGAGCTCGTCAAGTCCGGCGCGGGGGCCCGCGAGCGCCTCCTCGCAGAGCTCGGCTCCGACACTGCCGTCGCGGCAAGCCGCGAGGACCTCGTTAGGATCAGTGAGAGTGGAGCCGAAAAATCTTGACGACCGCCAGCTGGACGCGATCCTCGAGCGGCTCGACCGCCTGACCGGCGAGCTGCACGCGCTGAACAAACGCCTCGACCACGGCGAGGGACTTCTCCGAATCGCGCACGAGCTCTCGACGCTGAACGACTCGCTGCAGGCGCTCGCCTACGCTGCGCTCGGCCACCAGGGCCCGCAGGTCAGAAGACGAAGAACCGGCTAGCCCCTCGGGCTAGCCGTGAATTGCCGCGATTAGCGGAATGATCAGGATCGCGACGATGTTCGTGATCTTGATCATCGGGTTGATCGCGGGGCCGGCGGTGTCCTTGTAGGGATCCCCGACGGTGTCGCCCGTGACGGCCGCGGCGTGGGCCTCTGAGCCCTTGCCGCCGTAGGCGCCGTCCTCGATCAGCTTCTTCGCGTTGTCCCAGGCGCCCCCGCCGGAGGTCATGGCGATGGCGAGGAAGATCCCCGTGACGATCGTGCCGATGAGGAGGCCGCCGAGGAGCTCCGGCTTGATGATCCCCGCCACGATCGGGAAGAAGATCGGGATCGCCGCGGGCAGCATCATCTTCTTGATCGCCTCGGCCGTGACGATGTTGACCGTGCGCCCGTACTCGGGCCTCCCCGTGCCCTCCATGATCCCCGGGATCTCCCGGAACTGGCGCCGCACCTCCTCCACCACCTGCCCGCCCACACGGCCGACGGCCTGCATGGCGAGCGAGGCGAACAGGAAGGGCATCAGGCCGCCGATGAAGAGGCCCGCGATCACCCACGAGTCCGAGAGGTTGAACGTCGGGTTGATGCCCTGGTTGGAGAGCTCCGAGGTGAAGCCGTCGAAGAGGACGAGGGCCGCGAGGCCAGCGGAGCCGATCGCATAGCCCTTGGTGACGGCCTTCGTCGTGTTGCCGACCGCATCGAGCGGGTCTGTGACGCCGCGCACCTCCTCCGGCAGATCGGCCATCTCGGCAATCCCGCCGGCGTTGTCTGTCACGGGCCCATACGCGTCGAGGGCGACGATCATGCCGGTCATGGACAGCTGAGCCATGACCGCGACGCCGATGCCGTAGAGGCCGGCCAGGCCGGCCGACCCCACGATGCCCGCCGCGATGACGAGGATGGGGAGCGCGGTCGCCTGCATGCCGATGGCCAGGCCCTCAATGATGTTGGTCGCGTGCCCGGTCGTCGAGGCGCGGGAGATGCCCTTCACGGGCAGCCACCGCGTACCCGTGTAGAACTCCGTGATCGCCACGAGCAAGAAGGTGACCGCGAGGCCGATCAATGCGCAGCCGTAGAGCTCCCAGTAGTTGTACTTGCCGCCGTCGAAGGCGAGGGTGACGGGGATGAAGCCGATCGCCGAGAGCACCGTCGACACGGCGACGGCCTTGTAGAGAGCGTTCATGATCGAGCCGGTGCGGCCGATGCGGGCAAAGAACGTGCCGATCACGGACGCGATCACGCCGACGCCGCCGAGCGCGAGCGGATAGACGACGACCCCCGACGACGGGAAGTTGATCGCGCCGAGGAACATCACCGCAACCGCCGTCACCGCGTAGGTCTCGAAGAGGTCGGCCGCCATCCCGGCGCAGTCCCCGACGTTGTCGCCGACGTTGTCGGCGATCACGGCCGGGTTGCGCGGGTCGTCCTCGGGGATGCCCGCCTCGACCTTGCCGACGAGATCCGCGCCGACGTCGGCGGCCTTCGTGTAGATGCCGCCGCCGAGGCGGGCGAAGACCGAGATCAGAGAGCCGCCGAAAGCCAGACCGATCAGGTTCTTCGTCGCTTCGTCGGGAGCCTGGTCGAACCAGGCCGTGAGGATCCCGTAGTAGGCCGCGACACCGAACAGGCCGAGCCCGACGACGAGAAGCCCCGTCACCGACCCCGCACCGAAGGCCACGGCGAGAGCCGGCTTGACGCCGCCTCTCGCAGCCTCGGCCGTGCGGACGTTGGCGCGGACAGCGACGTTCATGCCGATGAAGCCGGCCCCGGCCGAGAGCACGGCGCCGATGAGGAAGCCGAAGGCCGTGTACCAGCCGAGGTCGTTCCAGAGCCCGATTCCGAGGAAGATGACCGCGGCGACCCCGGCGATCGTCAGGTACTGGCGGCGAAGGTACGCCGAGGCCCCCTCCTGAACCGCGCGCGCGATCTCCTGCATCCGCTCCGTCCCGGCGGGAAGCTTGAGGATGCGGAAGGTGAGCACCGCCCCCCAGCCGATGCCGACGGCGGCGCAGAGCAGGGCGAAGAGGACGCTGTGGTTCTGGAAGAAGTCAGTCACGAAGTCGAGGCCTGAACCGCGCGAATCCGGCAACTGATGCCGGATCCGGCCGCGGCATTTCTATCACAAGTTCACAGGCACGCGCCGCGGAGCGCCGTCGCGCAGAGGTGCTCCTCCGGCTGCGCCGGGATCCTCGGGACGACCGCGAAAAGGAGCTCCCGGAGGCGCTCGTTGTTCTCCTCGAAGACCGTCACGACTTGCTCGTGGGAGACAGGCTCGGCGCCTTCGACCCCGACGTCGTGGTCCGTGACCATGGAGATGTTCGCGTAGCAGAGCTCGAGCTCGCGGGCGAGATGGCCCTCGGGATACGCGGTCATGTTGATCGTGTCCCAGCCCATCTCCTGGAACCACTTCGACTCGGCGCGCGTCGAGAAGCGCGGGCCCTGGATGACGACCACGGTGCCGCCGTCGCGAGCCCGGATCCCGAGCTCGCGCGCCGTCTCGACGAGGAGCGCGCGCAGATCGGGGCAGTAGGGGTCGGCAGCCGAGACGTGCGTCGTCTCGGGCCCCTCGTAGAACGTGTCTGTTCGCCCGCTCGTGCGGTCGACGAACTGGTCGCACACCACGAACTCGCCGAGCTCGAGCTCGGCCTTGAGGGCGCCGGAGGCGTTCGGCCCGATGATCCGGCGGACGCCGAGCTCTTTCATCGCCCAGACGTTCGCCCTGTAGGGGATCGCGTGCGGAGGGAGCTCGTGGTTCAGGCCGTGGCGCGGCAGGAACGCGACGCTCTTCCCGCCGATCCAGCCGATCGTGAAGGGCGCAGACGGCTTCCCGTACGGCGTCTCGACCTCCACCTGCTCGACATCTTCGAGGAACGAGTAGAAGCCCGAGCCCCCGAAGACCCCGATCTCAGCCCTCGCCATCCGCCCCCTCGCCGGCGGCCTCCGCGTAGGCGAGCTGCAGGCCCGCGACGGACTGGTTGAAGTCCCGGATGAGCTCCTCGGGGACGACGCTCTCGAGAACCGGTGTGAGCGCGCTCATCGTGTCGATGGCGAGCTTCGCCTGCTCGAGGTCGCGGTCGTCCTTCGTGTCCTCGGTCAGCCCGAGCCGGCGGTAGCCGATCGACGAGATCGTGATCAGCGCCTGGATGAGGATGTCCTCGATGCGTAGGCGGCGAAGCTCCTCGGCCAGCTCGCGGGCGAGCTGCTCCTGCTCAGGGTCCTGTTCAGACATGCACCGCCTCCAAAACCTCCTCGGCGTAGATCTCCTCCATGCTCTGCCCGGCCTCGTGCCTCGCAATCTGCCGCTCGGCGGGCGTCGCGGCCGGCACGGTGAGAAACGAGGCGACGCCGAGCTCCTCGGCCACCGGCATCGTCCACTCGAGCAACTGCTCGATCCGCGCGCGCGCCGGCCTGACGTCGCCGCTCACCAGGTCGATCAGCCCGCCCGAGAGCCCATGGCGGATGGCCCGCCAAAGGTTCTCTTCGATCAGGCGGTGTGGGTGGTCCGGGAGCTTCTCGCCCTCGTCCAGCGCGCGTGCGATCCGCGCGGTCAGTACGTACATGAAGGCGGCGAGGGCCTGCGACTCGCCGAGCTCGGGCTGGCCGTCGCAGATCCTGAGCTCGACCGTGGGGAACGCGAGATGCGGGCGCACGCTCCACCAGAGCTGCGTGTGCTCGGAGATCGATCCCGTGCGATAGAGGAAGCGGACGTAATCCTCGTACTCGGCCCAGTCGCGGAAGGCATCCGGCACGCCGCAGCGCGGGAACATGCGCGTGAAGACCTCCGTCCGCGCGGAGTGCAGGTAGGTGAAGACGCCCTCGACGAACGGCGAGCTGCCCGAGTAGGCGAGCAGGTCGGGGAGGAAGCCACGGAGCGCGTTCGTGACGAGGATCGCCCGGTCGGCTCCCTTGATCCCCACGTGCACGTGGAGGCCGAAGGTGTTGTTGCGCCAGACGACGTAGCGGAGGACCTCGTCGTTGCGCCGGTAGTGGGGGGTGTCGATGATGCGCTGCTCCTGCCAGGGGCTCCACGGATGTGTTCCCGTCGCGCAGAGCGCGACGTCGAGCCGGCCCGCGAGCTCGAGCAGCTGTCGCCGCCGATCCACCATGACCGCGGCGGCATCGGCGAAGGTCTCGCACCGGCCGGTGCGCACCTCCACCTCGGAGGCGATCAACTCGCCGACGAGATGCTGTTCGACCTCGGTCCCCTGCGCGGCCGCCTGGAAGTCCTCGAAGCGGCTGACGAGGCCGAGGCTGCGAGGGTCGAGGATCGCGAACTCCTCCTCGACCGCCACGGTGAAGTCCTTGCCCGCTTCGAAGCCCTCGCGAGCGGAGCGGATCTGTTCCTCGGGACTGAGCTTCTGGGCCTCACCCACGCGGCGAAAGTATCAGAGCGGCAATCGTCTCCCAGCTCCAGCGCTCGACCGCGGCCGCGCGCGCGGCTGACGACAGCCGAGCCCACTCTGCACGGGGGAGCGCGAGGATCGCGTCGAGCTTCGCGGCCAGCTCGGCGGCGTCCCCCGGCGTGAAGGATGCGAGCGCCCGATACTCCTCCGGATAGGCCGCCTCGAGCCCCTCGGCGACCTCGGCCAGTCCCGAATGGCGCGCGACGAGCGGCGGCGCTCCGCACGCGGCCGCCTCGGCGGCGACCATGCCGAAGGCCTCGGGAAAGACCGACGGCGTGACGCTCACGTCCGCGAGCGGCCAGAGGTGGCGGAGATGGCGGTGCTCCAGGGCGCCGGTGAAGAGCACGCGTTCGCCCGCGGTTTGCTCGAGCTGCTCGCGCGCCGGCCCGAAGCCGACGACGACTGCTCGCGCGTCGACATGCGCGAGCGCCTCGAGGAGCACGTGCACGCCCTTCTCCTCGCTGAGCTTCCCGACGAAGAGGACGGTCGGCCCCTCCGCGGCGAGGAACTCGCCGAGCCGCTCGGCGTTGCCGGCGTCCGGGTCTCGCTCCGAGGCGGGCGCGGTGTCGCGTCCCGCCTCCTCGACGAGTGCGGCGAGCGCCTCGTCTCGCGGCTCCGGCCGGAACTCCTCGACGTCCACACCGGGCGGGACGACCCGCACGCGCTCGGTCCAGCCCACGACCTCCGCGAGGACGCCGCGGATGTGCTCGGATCCGGCGAGCACCTCGGCCGCACCGGCCAGGCTTTCGCGCGCCCAGGCGCAGAGCTCCTCGTTTCCGCGCATGGAGAACTCGAGCTCCGAGCCGTGCGCCTTGACGGTGAACGGCATGCCGGCCGCGGAGCCGACGGGCGCACCGAGGAGGACGTGGTTTGTGAGCAGGAAATCGGCCGGCAGGTGGTCGCGCACGGCGGCCGCGTTCTGCTCGACGAAGCGCTCCCGCTCGGCCCGGCTCAGATCCGGGAGGCGACGGGCCTCCATGTCCGCGTAGCGGTCGAGCACGAAGACCGGGAGCGGCCCGTCGAGCGGCGGCCGAACGACCGTGGCGCCGCCGAGGTCGTACTCCTCCGGATGGGGCTCCTGGCAGAAGACGACGACTTCGTGCCCGAGCCTGCTCCACGCTCTCGCCAGCGCCCGGGTGTACACGTTCGAGCCGGTTCCTCCCAGGAGGTAGCCATGCCAAAGGAGAATCTTCATCCGTGGGAGATCCTGACGCACCGCTGGTCGAGCGGGCACGGCGAGGCGACCGCCGGGCGTTCGACCAGCTCGTCGAGCGGCACCAGCACCGTCTCTTCACGCTCGCGGCGCGAACGCTCGGCTCGGCGGACGAGGCCGCCGACGCCGTCCAGGAGGCCTTCATCCGGGCGTGGCTCGGCCTGCCGCGCTTCCGTGGCGGCTCGCTCTTCTCGACGTGGCTTTACCGAATCGGCGTCAACGCCGCCCACGACCAGCGCCTGAGGCGGCGCACGGCGCCGCTCGACGAGACGCGCGAGCCCGCCGACCCGCAGGACACGTTCCACGCGAGCGAGCTCTCGAGCGCGCTGCAGGACGCGCTGAACACGCTCGACGAGGATTACCGCGTCGCAGTCGTCCTGTACGACGTCCTCGGCTGCTCGTACACGGAGATCGCCGAGCTGACCGAGGTCGCCGAAGGTACGGTGAAGTCGCGCATCTTCCGCGGCCGAAGCCGCCTGGCGGAGCTTCTGGGAACAAGGACGGCCGAGAACTAGTCCAAGCCATGGTGGCCGAGACACACCCACACGACATCGAGCTCTTCGAGTACGTCGAGAACGAGCTCCCCGAGGCGCGGCGCGAGGAGATCGCGGCGCACCTGGCGACGTGCGCCGTCTGCGGCGAGCAGGTGCGGCTCGCCGCAGACGGACGCGAGGCCCTGCGCGAGGCCCCGCTGCTCGAGCTCCCGGAAGGCAGCCGCGAAGAGATTCTGAGAAACCTCCCCACGCCCGAGCGGGCCTCCGGGGAGCGGCGCGGGTTCTTCTCGAAGCAGCTTCTCGCCGGAATCGCCGCGCTGCTCGTCGTCGCGGCGCTCGCCGCCGTCCTCGTCAAGACGGGCGGCAACCCGGGCATGGAGAGCAGCGCAGGCGGAACCGCGGGTGCCGCCGACGCGACCGCAACCAGCGGAGGCGGGGCCGAGTCGGCTCAGACCACGGACCTCTTCGCCGGCGGCCCCGCCGAGGAGGTGGCCGCAGACCTGCAGCGCAAGGGGTTCAAGGCCACCGTCCAGAAAGATCGCGTCGTCGTCCACGGCGCGACGAAGGCGCAGGTGCGCGAAGCCCTTGCAGACCGCGGCCCCGGCGACGTCGAGGTTGTGGTTAAGAACCCGTAAACCGCGCAGGGAACGCGCCTGGGCCGACGAAAACCGTCGGTCCCATGCGGCCAAGAGCTCTTCTCGTGTGCCTCGCTGTGGCCACAGCGCTCGCGGTGCCCGCTGCGGCGCATGCCGTCACGAACCCGCAGATCCCGGGTCTCCAGGTGGCGCTCAAGGCGCGCGGCTTCTACGCGGGGCCCATCGACGGCATCGCCGGGCCCATGACCGCCGGCGGCGTCCGGCGCTTCCAGCGCCATGTCGGCATCGTCGTCGACGGGGTCGCCGGTCCGATCACGCGCGGCAAGCTCGGCCGGCTCGGGCGCCCGCTTTTCGGCAAGCGGCACCTGATCGTGAGCGGCAACGTCGGCTGGGACGTCTCCGTCCTCGAGTTCTTCCTCAAGCGCCGAGGCTTCTGGCCGGGCAGCGTCGACGGGCATTTCACCGAGCGGACGAGGCGCGCGGTGCTGCGCTACCAGCGCGGCCGGCATCTCGTCGTCGACGGCCTCGTCGGCCCGCAGACGCTCGCGACCTTCGGCGTGCGCCGAGCGGTGCCGCAGCCCACACATTCGACGACGCGCCGCTCAGGGAAGGGCGTCCGCGCGATCCTCACGTACTGGGCGCGCTACTACGGCCTCAGCCCGAGCCTCGTGAAGGCGCTCGCCTGGCAGGAGTCCGGCTTTCAGCAGAACGTCCGCTCGCGCGTGGGCGCGCGAGGCGTCATGCAGGTGACGCGGCAGACGTGGTCGTACGTGGAGATGGTCCTCCTCGGACACAAGGTGCGGCACGGGAAGGACGGGAACATCCACGTCGGTGCCGCTTACCTCCGCCAGCTCCTGCACGAGTTCCATTTCAACGTCCGGCTCGCGGTCGGCGCGTACAACCAAGGGCCCGCGGCCGTCCGCGCGCACGGTCTCTATCCGAAGACGCGCAAGTTCGTGGCGAACGTGCTGGCCCTCAGGCATCGCTTCTCCTAGTGCTCCCCCGGAGCAAACGAAAAGAGGGGAAAACGGGATCTCTCACCTCGAAAGTTGCGGCCTCTTCCGAGGATGTCCCGTCTTCCCCCCTGTTGGGTGCAGTGATCGGCCGAAGTCCCGTCGCTCTTTAGCTCGTTCGAGGGACTTGCCCGGAACCGTTTCGCGTGGTATTTCTGACGTTGGTCAGAGAATGGAGGCGGCCCACATCGCACAGGTGCGGAGGTTCAACCGGGTGGCAACGGAGCGAGCGGGCGCGCTCAGCGAACGGTTTCTCGGCCGCACGAGGCCGCTTGGCCAGGCGCGCCTTCTCTGGGAGATCGGCCGCGACGGAGCGGCCGTCCGCGATCTCCGCGCACGCCTCGGGCATGATTCCGGCTATCTCAGCCGGCTCCTCCGCGCACTCGAGACGGACGGGCTCGTCGTCGTCGGCCCCGATCCTGCCGACGGGCGGGTGCGCCGGGCGATCCTGACTCCACGCGGCGAGCGCGAGTGGGACGAGCTCGAGGCGCGCTCGGAAGCGCTCGCGGCCTCCGTGCTCGAGCCGCTCAGCGAGAGGCAGGAGCGGGAGCTCGTCGATGCGCTTGAGACGGTCGAGCGGCTGCTGACCGCATCGCTCATCTCGGTGGATGTCGAGAGCCCGCGCAGCCCGGCGGGACGCTGGTGCCTCGAGCAGTACTTCGCCGAGCTTCGCGACCGGTTCGACGCCGGCTTCGATCCCACCACGAGCAGCCTGCCCGACGCAACCGAGATGGCGCCGCCGACCGGCCTCTTCCTCATTGCCCGTCTCCGCGGCGAGCCGGTCGCGTGCGGCGGTCTGATCCTGCACGGCACCGCTCCTGCGGAGATCAAGAGGATGTGGGTCTCCCCCGCGGTGCGCGGAATCGGCCTGGGAAGGCGGCTCCTCGACGAGCTCGAGCGGCGGGCACGCGATTCGGGCGCCCCGGCGACGCGCCTCGACACGAACCGGAACCTCATCGAGGCGATCTCGCTGTACCGCTCGTCGGGCTACGAGGAGATTCCCGACTTCAACGGCGAGCCCTACGCCCACCACTGGTTCGACAAGCGGCTCTAGCCGGGAGGGCACACCAGCGCCGGGTCGGACGCCGAAACGCCGAGGGCATCCCACTGCTTCGGACCCGCGACGGTGAGGCCGAGACTGCCGCTGACGTCTCCGGTGGCCCCCGCGTCGGACTCGAAATAGCCGAAGACGTCGAGCTGGTAGGCGCCGGGCTCGAGGTCGACGGTCCAGAGCGTTTCCGCGCCGAGTGCAAGCGGCACGATCTCGACCCACCGGTGGTCGCAGCCGAGCGACGTCACATGGACGTAGCCGATGCAATCTTGGGGATCGTCGCCGTGGCAGCCGCTCGACGAGACGATTTCGGCTCCGACGAACACGAATCGGACCTCATCGCCCGCCGCCACGGCGGTGACTTCCTTCGGGCGCACGGCGGCCGAGTCGCTGCACGCTCCCTGCCCCTCTCCGGTCGCAGTGTCGACGTGCTCGACGCAATACGACCCCTGCACCGCCGTCTGGTCGCCGTAGGGGCTTTCGAGCACGATGTGAGGAGGCTGCAGCTTCGGCGGGTCGACCTCGATGGCGGGTCGCGGAACGGTGACGGCCGTCTCCTCCTCGCCGGATGAAGCAGGCGGGCCTGCGGCATCCCTTTCGACACCGCAACCGGCGAGAGCCAGGGCGAGCAACAGCGCCGTCGCGAACCTCATGTCCGCTCAGACGGCCCAGCGAGCCGGAAAGTTCCCGCCGCGGGGAGCTTTAGGTCAGGTGGAAATAGAGCGCGTAGAGGAGCTCGACTGCGGGGCTCGTCGTGTGCACGGTCACGTCGCCGGGAGCGTGCAGGAGCGCCTCGGTGTAGTTGAAGATGATCTTCACGCCCGCGCCGACGACGTCGTCGGCCACGCGCTGGGCCTCTTCCGGCGGAGTGGCGAGCACGGCGACGATGATGTTCTTCTCGCGGATCGCATCCGTCAGCTCGCTGTAGTCACGGATGATCGAGTCGCCGATCGGCTGGCCGACCTTGCTTCGATCGGTGTCGAAGGCGGCGGCGATGTTGAACCCGTGGTCTGCGAAGACCGTCGAGCTCGCGATCGCCTGGCCGAGGCGGCCGGCGCCGAAGAGCGCGATGTTGTGCTGGCCCTGCGTCCGGAGGATCTTGCGGATCTCCGAGATGAGGCCGTCGATGTTGTAGCCGACTCCCCGCTTCCCGAACTTCCCGAACGTGGAGAGATCGCGCCGGATCTGCGTCGCGTTGATGTTCGTGTACTCGCTCATCTCCTGGGAGGAGATGCGTTCCTGGCCCATCTTCTTGGCCTGGGTGAGCACCCGGAGGTACTGGCTGAGCCGCGCGGCGACGCCGACGGTTAGCCGCTCGCCGACCCGCCCTTCACTTTCAGTCATGAGCCCCGCCGTCGTCATGCTTGTAACACGATAGCGGCACCCTCAACCCTGGTGCGGAGGGACAGAACCTTGTCGCGGAGGCGGAGTTTGTGCGTGCTAGGACTCGACCCGGCGGCGGAGGCCGTCCGGCGTGACGAAGTAGGTGAACGCCTCCTCCCCGTCCACGAGGACGACCGGGATCCGCTCGCGATAGCGGCGCTCGAGCTCGGCGTCCCCTGTGATGTCGACCTCCTCGAGCGCAAATGGGGTCTCCGCGCGGACGCCCTCGATCACGCGTCGCGCGCTCTCGCAGAGGTGGCAGCCCTCGGCGTGAACCAGCGTGACGACGTGTTCACCGCTACGGGTAGAGACCACGAGTCGTCGTCGCCTCGGCGACGCGCCCGACCGCGAGGGCGTAGGCGGCCTGGCGCATCGACAGGGTGCGCTCCTCGTGGGCCCGCCAGGTCTCGGCGAAGGCGCGGGTGATGATGTCGTTCAGCTTCGCGTTCACCTCGGACTCCTTCCAGAAGTACTCCTGGAGCCCCTGCACCCACTCGAAGTAGGAGACGACCACTCCGCCCGCGTTCGCGAGCACGTCGGGGAGGACGAGCACGCCGCGGTTGTCGAGGATCAGGTCCGCCTCCGGCGTGACCGGGCCGTTCGCGCCCTCGCAGACGATGCTCGCCTTGATCCGGTCGGCGTTCTCGCCCGTGATCACCTGCTCGAGCGCGCACGGCGCGAGCACGTCGCAGTCGACGAGGAGAAGCTCGTCGTTCGTGATCGCCTCGGCGCCCGCAAGCCCGTCCAGCGACCCCGTGTCCTGCTTGTGGGCGAGTGCGGCCCGCACGTCGATGCCGTCCGCGTTGTGGATCCCCCCACGCGAGTCGGAGAGGGCGACGATGGTCGCGCCCTGGTCGGCGACGATGAGCGCGAGGTTGGAGCCGACGTTGCCGAAGCCCTGCACGGCGACCTTCCGGCCCTCGATCGACAGATCCTGCTTCCGCAATGCCTCGCGGACGCAGAACGCAGCGCCGCGCGCGGTCGCCTCGACCCGCCCGACCGAGCCGCCCACCTCGAGCGGCTTCCCGGTGACGATGCCGAGGACGGAGTACCCCTTGTTCATCGAGTACGTGTCGAAGATCCAGGCCATCTCGCGAGGGCTCGTGCCCACATCGGGCGCGGGAATGTCGGCCTCCGGTCCGATGAAGTTGATGATCTCGGTCGTGTAGCGGCGGGTCATCCGCTCGAGCTCGGAGACGGAGAGCTCCTTCGGGTTGACGACGACGCCGCCCTTCGCTCCGCCGAACGGAAGGCCCATGAGGGCGCACTTCCACGTCATCCACATGGCGAGCGCCTTCGTCTCCTCGAGAGTGACCTGGTGGTGATAGCGGATCCCGCCCTTGGAGGGCCCGCGGGCAACGTTGTGGGTGCAACGGAACCCCTCGAAGACGCGCACCGATCCGTCGTCCATCCGGGTCGGAACGGAGACCGCGACGCACTTCTTGCACTCGATGAGGACGTTCAGCATGCTGTCGTCCATCCCTAGCTGGGCGGCGGTCTGGCGCAGTTGGCTCCGCGCCATCTCCCAGGGGTTCTCCTTCAGATGCGAGGAAGGGGCTTCGACAGTGGTCACCCAGAGCTCCTTTACTGGTCGGTGATCCGGAAGACGGTGTCGGCGGTGGACGGCGGCGTTCCGTCGGCGGCGTCGACAGGCTGGGCGCGCAGGCGGAGGACGTAGGTGCCCGGCTCGAGCACCTTGCCGTCGGGGCCGCGGCCGGTCAGACCGAAGGCGTAGCGGCCGGGCAGCAGGTCTCGCATGCGGGCGATGACGCCCAGGCGCTTGCCCTTGGGCGTCCAGAGCTCGAGGTCGAGCAGGCCTACGGGCTCGATCTGCTCGCCCCCAGAGCCCGGTGCGGCGTGGCCGGCGCGGAAGGCGAGCACCGCGGGAGCGGACTTCGACGGCGGGAACTCCCAGTTGGACAGGCTGACGGAGTCGACGAGTGTGAGGTCTCGCGGCCGCGGCGCGATCGCCCACGGGATCCGGGCAGCGGGCGCGCCTCGCGCCGAGACGACGACCACGCCGCTCGCGCCGTCTCCCAGCTCGGCCGTCGGGGAGACGGTGAGCTGCACGCTCGAAGACGCGCCGGGCCCGAGGCTGAGACGAGCAGGCTGTGCAGTGAACGAGACCCTCGCGGGGCCGGACTGGTCCGGAACGAGCCCGAACCCGACCTCGAGCGGTGTGCTGGAGAGGTTCTCGACGGTGAGCGTCTGGGAGGAGGACCAGCCGGTGCCACCCGCGCGGCCGAAGGCCACGGTCGCGGGCTCGACCGAGAGCTCCGCGGTCGACGCAGCGGCCGGGTCGATGCCGCCCGCTCCCTCCCGCGTGACCGGCTGAACGCCGCCGAGAGGCTCGGCACTCCCGACGAGAACTGCACGGAGCTCGGATGCGCTGAGCCCCGTGCGCGCCTGCGAGACCAGAACAGCCGCTCCGGCTGCAACGGCGGCCGCGGCGCTCGACCCGCTGACCGTCGAAGACCGCGGGACGCCGTCGGCCGACGGATCGAACGTGGCGAGACCCACTCCCGGCGCGACGACGTCCGGCTTCACGCGCCCGTCGAACGCAAGCCCTCCCGAGGAGAACCCGGCGACGGCGTCGAGTTCGGGGTTGCCGGCGGTGCCGAGAGGAGCGAGGACGGCGGACACCTGACGGCCCTCGCGGAGCGCGTCCATCGCCGCCGCCCCGGTCTCCCCGGGCAGGGCGATGACGGGGAGCGCCGTCGCCTCGTCGGCATCGAGAGCGCCTGCCGGCAGAGCCGTTCCGTACACGAGGAGCGCCGCCGCTCCCGCGTCCTTGGCGTTTCGCGCTTTGGCCTCGAGCGAGCTCCCGTCCGCGGGGACGAGCGCTGCGCGCCCGGCGACCCGGCTGACGCCGCTCGTGTCGAAGAAGTCTCCCAGCGCCGAGCCGCCGGCTTCGAACTCGGCCGCCCGAGCCGGGCTCACGAGCGAAGGCCCGAGGAGGCCTGCGACGTCCAGCGTCGCCTGGCCCGGGAGAGTCGTCTTGCCGAGGACGCGGGCGGGCCCGGCCGAGATCGTGTCCGAGCCCGCGCGGACCCAGGCATTCGCCACCGCGACCCTGGCGCGCGTGTCCGTGGCGCCGACGGTGAGCGCATCCGGGGCTCCGCCCGGCGCCCCGATGCCGCCGAAGCCGACTCCCGAGCCCCCGTCGTTCCCGGCCGACGCGACGACGAGCGTGCCGAGCTTGGTCGCGCCCTCGACAGCGCGCGACTCGGGGCTGTCGGTGAAGGCGGCGAACGGCTCGACGAGCGGCGCAAGCGCGACCGTCGCCCCGTCCGTCACGGCCCCGTCGCCGTTGGGGTCGACCGCACGCTCGAGCCCGGCGATCAGCTGGTCCCCCCGCCCCGTCAGCGCGAAGCTCCCGTCCTTGCCCTGCTGCCAGCCGACGACGCGGATCGGAACGATCTTCGCGCCTGGCGCCACGGCGGTGACGAGCCCGGCCATCTGCGTCCCGTGCGCCTCGACCAGGCCCTGGCCCGACGGATCGGCCTCGGGCACGGGCTTTTTGTCTCCACCGACGACGTCGAAGCCTCGGCGCAGGCGGCTCGCGAGCGCAGGCTGCTCCGCATCGACCCCCGTATCGAGAAGGGCGACCTTGGTGCCCTGGCCGTCGAATCCGGGCAGGCTGACCCCGGCCTGGGCGCCGACCGCCGGCGCGCGCAGGGCTTCAGCCTCCGCGGGGTAGATCGCTCTCACCGGATAGACGCCGATCACGGACGGGTTACGGTCGAGCTCGGCGACGGCCCGCGCGTCGAGCGTGGCCGAGAAGCCGTTCAGTGTCTTCGTGAAGCTCTGGTCGGGCTCGACGGCGATGCCGCGCTCGCGGAGCGAGGCGAGGAACGCGTCCTGCTCCGCCTCGATGTCGGCGACCCACCGGCGCTGCTTCGCCGCCCCGACCTTTCCGTTCGCCGCCTCCATCCGGTCGGCGAGCGAGGGAGACGAGAGGAGGACGATCATCCGCGGGCCGAGCTCGGCCTGCGGGCGGTCGCCGAAGACGGAGTGCCAGGCGCGGGCGGCCGCGTCTGTCATGGTCAGACGGGCCCCCTGGATGTTGCCGACCAGCATGAACGCCGCGACCCCCGCGACAGCTGCGAGCACCCATGCGCGCGCGAGCTCAGGCCGCCGTCGCGTAGGCATCGAGCGCAAGATACTCCGGAAAGGGGACGGCCGTGGCATACCTGGCCGCCGAGGCGATCATCGCCGCATTGTCGGTGCAGAGCGGGAGCGGCGCGAGCGCCGCCTCCGGGAGCGCCGAACGGAGCTCCGAGTTCGCCGCCACGCCCCCGACGACGGCGACCCGGGAGTGCCCTGCCTGCTCCGCCGCCTCGGTCGTACGCTCGACGAGGGCGCGCACGATCGCGCGCTGATAGCTCGCGGCGAGGTCGGCGCGGTGCGCCTCGAGCTCATCCGAGCTCAGATCCCGCACCGTGTAGAGAAGGGCGGTCTTCAAGCCGGAGAATGAGAAGTCCAGTCCCGGGACACGGGCGACGGGGAAGCGGAAGGCCTCCGCGTCGCCCTCGCGGGCGAGCCGGTCGATCGCGGCTCCGCCCGGATAGCCGAGGCCGAGGAGCCGCGCGCCCTTGTCGAAGGCCTCACCCGCTGCGTCGTCGAGGGTCGTTCCGAGGACCCTGAAGCCCTCCCGGTCGGGCACGTCGAGAAGCATCGTGTGACCGCCGCTCGCGAGCAGGCAGAGGAACGGCGGATCCTCGTCCTGGGGCTCCAGGTAGAGCGAGGCGACATGGCCCAGGAGGTGGTCGACCGGAATGAGGGGAAGCCGCCGCGACCAGGCGATTGCCTTCGCCGCCGAGATACCGACGAGAAGCGCGCCGATGAGCCCCGGCCCGCGCGTGACCGCGACCCCGTCGATCCGGTCGAGGGGCGTGCCTGCCTCGGCGAGCGCCTCTTCGACCACAGGCGCGACGAGCTCGAGATGCCGACGGGACGCGACCTCGGGGACGACGCCCCCGTAGCGGGCGTGGAGCTCCGCCTGGGAGGAGACGACGTTCGCGAGCATGCGCCCATCTTGCGTGACCACGGCGGCGGCCGTCTCGTCACAGGAGGTCTCGACCCCGAGGAGTGTCCCGACCGGCGACACCATCTAGCCCTCGCGGGCGGCGACCTGGCGGATGGGGTCCTTCCACATGATCAGCGCGTCCTCACGGTTGTCCGTGTAGTACCCACGGCGAATCCCGCTCGCCTCGAAGCCGAAGCGCTCGTAGAGGGCGATCGCAGTCAAGTTCGAGACGCGCACTTCGAGCGTGTACCCGCGGTGCGGATCGCCGGACGTGAGCTCGAAGAGCTCGTCGAGAAGCCCGCTCGCGACTCCCTGGCGGCGGTATTCCGGGTGCACCGCGACGTTCATGATGTGCCACGCGTCCGCATAGCGGGAGACGATCAGGTATGCGACGAGGCCGCCCGCGTCGGGATCGAAGGCGCCGAGGGAGACCGAAGACGGCTTTGCGAGCTCGCCCGCGAACATCGAGCGCGACCAGGGCGTCGGGTAGACGGCGTTCTCGATCGCGACGATCGCGTCGAGATCCTGCAGGCTGAGCCGGCGGATCTCCATCAGCGTTCGAGCGCTTTCTCCGCGTCGGGCACGCGGAGGTAGATCGGCTCGGCGCGGTCCGCCGGCCCGAAGTCTCGAGCGAGAGCCGCGGTGTGCCGCGCCCAGGGCGTGTGCCGCGGGTCGTCGTCGCCGGGGATCTCGGCCCCGCGTGCCCCGAGCGCGGCGCGGTAGAGCACCGCGCCGTCGCCCACGTACGTGCGTCCCGCCTCGATGACCAACGCGTCCGACCTCTGGACGACCGGCACTCCCCCCTCCAGCGTGAAGACCTCGCCTCGCCGGCCGTCGATCAGCGGCACGGCGCCGGGCGCGCCCGCGGCGAGCGCGTCCAGCGTGGAGACACCGGCGACGGGTGCACCGAGCGAGAGCGAGAGCGCCCGCGCGGTCACGAGCCCGATGCGAAGGCCCGTGTAGCTTCCGGGGCCGGTCCCGACCGCGATCGCGTCGACCGCCTCCGGCTGGAGGCCCGCCTCCTCGACGAGCGCCTGGGCGTCCTCGAGCACCCGGACAGGCTTGGACGCGCGCTCGCCGATCACCTCACCGTCCCGTACAAGAGCGCTCGTCGCCACGTCCGTGGCGGTGTCAAACGCGAGGATCAGCACCTGTAAAAACGCTCTTTTCCAGGGGTTTTTCGTCGCTTTCCAGGACGATCAGTCTACGCGTCTCCCCCATGTGCTGCAAACTCACGCGCGCCTTCTCCGGCGGCAAGAACGCGGCTCCGGCCTGCGGCCACTCGACGAAGACGACGGCGTTCTCGAAGTACTCCTCCACGTCTCCCCACTCCGCGTGCGACATACCCTCGAACCGATAGAGGTCGAGGTGGGAGACGTCAACCTTCCCCGTGTACCGGTGGCCGATTGTGTACGTCGGGCTGGTCACCGGCCCCTCGACGCCGAGCGCGCGCGCGGCCCCGCGGACGAAGGTGGTCTTTCCGGACCCGAGCTCCCCCTGAACGAGGACGACGTCGCCGGGAGCCAACTCGGCCGCCAGGCGCGCGGCGAGGCGCTCGGTCTCCTCCGGCGAGTCCGACTCGACCTCGGTCACGGGCGCAGCGTAGTGGCCTGAGCGGGCTAGTCGTCGTCGACGATCACGCCGCGGCCCGTCTGGTCGCCCAGCGTGGCGTTGGACGGGCTCTCGAGTATGAGGGCGAACGACTCGTTCGGCTCGGGCAAAACGTCCCCTTTCACGCGAACCTTCACGCGCCTCACCGTCTGCCCGGGGAGGAAGACGAGCTGCCCCTTGCCACTTATGTAGTCGGCGGGCGCGTGCGCGCTCCCTTCAGCCGTCGCCCAGCCGACGACGACGGCCTGCTCCTCCACACGCGACAGCCGAACCTCGAAGGTGAGCGCCTTCGTTCCCGAGTCACCCTCGGTGATGCGACCATCCCCAACTCGCAGAGTGGCGGGCACGCTGAAGCTCGCCAGGCCGAACTGCGGATAGATGTCGACGGCCAGGAAGTCTCCGCCCGCGTACAGAGTGCCGCCCGAATAGGCCAGTGTCCGGACGAGCCCGTCGAGGTTCGGATTGAAGCGAATGGCCCCGCCCGTCGTCGCGCTGAGCGCAGCGAGCCGGTTCCGCGGCTTCCCGCCGATGCTGCCGAAGTTCCCGCCCGCAAAGACTGTGTTTCCCGCGACCGCGAGCGCCTCGACCGTGTCGTCGGGGCTCGGATTCCAGCTGAGAAAGGCAGTGCCGTCGGAGGCCAGTGCCGCCAGGCGGGCTCGCGGCTGTCCCCCGATGTTCGCGAACTCGCCGCCCGCGTAGACGATGCCGCTCTTCACGGCGAGCGCCGTCACCGGCCCGTCGGGGCTCGGGTTCCACGCCGTCGCAGCCCCCGTGGCGTCGAGCTGCGCGACGTAGCTGCGCGGCTGGCCGCCGATGTCGAGGAAGTCGCCCCCCGCGTAGATCGCCGTGCCGGAGCGGGCGAGAACCGCGACGATGCGCTCGGCGTCCGGGTCCCAGGCCGTCGCCTTGTGGGTGGCGACGTCGACGGCCGCGATGAAATGGCGCGTGTCCGTTCCGACCGACGAAAACGCACCGGCGACGAAGAGCGTCCCCCCATCGGCCGAAAGGACCAGGTCGTTCACGGAGTCGTTCAGCGCCGCGTCCCAGGCCGCATCCGCGTTACCGGAGGTCGTATCCAGCTTCGCGAGCCCGTTGCGCGTCTGCCCGCCGATCGACCCGAACGAGCCGCCGGCGAAGACGCTGTCGCCGGAGACCGCCAGGGCGGTGACCGTCGAATCCGGCTGGGGATTCCAGGCTTTGATCCGGCCTGTGAACGCGTCGTAGGCCGCCGCGCCGAAGCGATCGGCGAGGCCGGCAGCCGTGAAGTCGCCGCCGAAGAAGACCTCGCCGGACGAGAATGCGAACGTCCGCACGGTCTGGTTGGCCCCCGGATTCCAGGATGTAGCCGTGCCCGGTGCGGCGGCGTGCACCGCTGCGACCGAGATCCGCGGCTGCCCGCCGATGAAGGTGAAGTCGCCGCCCACGTACACCGTTTCGCCCGACACGGCTACTCCGTTGACGTTGCCGTTCGGGCCGGGCGCCCACGAGGTCGCGTTGCCGGTCGACGGGTCGAGTGCCGCGAGCCGCGTGCGCACCTCACCGCCGATATTGGCGAAGAAGCCCCAGACGTAGACGAGGCCGCCCGAGACGACGACACCGCTAGCCGAGCTGTCCGGGCTGGGATTCCAGCCGTTCGCGACACCTGTCGTGCGGTTGATGGCTGCGAGCGTGTTCCGGCCGTGCTCGCCGATGAACGTGAACGCGCCCGCCGCGTAGACCCTGTTACCGGAGACTGCGAGCGAGCCGATGAACTGGTCGGCGTTCGGGTTCCAGGACGTGACGTTGCCCTGCGCGTTCACCGCAGCGATGCGATTCCGGGCCTTTCCGCCGATGTGGAAGAAGCTGCCCCCGACGTAGACGGTGCCGCGCTTGGCGGCCAGCGCGCGGACCGTGCCGTCGGCTTCCGGCGCCGAGACCACGTCGCCGGTCTGCGGATCGAGCAGGGCGAGGTGATCGCGGCCCTTGTGGCCGATCGTGCTGAAGTTGCCGCCGACCCAGAGCATCCCGCCTGAGCGAAGCAGGGCGAGGACGATTCCGTCGGGCTTCGGTGCGAAGTTCTCGTCCAGCTGACGATCCGAGCCGATGTGGGCCAGGAACGGACAGAACGCGCCGCCGACATGAGTGAACGAACCGCCGACGAACCAGCCGCCCGCCCCGTCGGAGATGGCGGTGTCGACCGAGCCGCCCGTGACGTCCGGCCAGCCGAGATCGAGCCGACCGGTGCTGCGTCCGGCGGCCGTGAACGCGCCGGTTTGCGTCCCGATCTGGTCGAAGTCGCCGCCCATGAAGACGGTGCGCCCTGACCGGGCGATCGCCTGCACGGCGCCGTCGGCCACGATGCTGCGATCGGGCTTCCCGCTCACGCCGGCCGCGAGCGCCGCCCCGCCGCCCGAGAGAGACACGACTACGACGACGAGGATGAAAGAGGCGCGTGTCACGAGAGCCGAGAAATAGCACCTTCCCGGGGTCGGGTAGAGACGGGGCTAGAAGAGGCCGAGCTGCTCGGTCGGCGCAGGCGGGGCTGCCGGCGCAGCGACCGGGAACTGGATCACCTGCGCCGGGGTGGCCGAGTGCTCGGTGAGGAGTCCCGGGATGCGGCGGAAGTCGTCCTCGAGCGTCCGCAGCATCGCCGGCGTGTAGAGGGCGGCCGCCGGGTGGTAGATCGGATAGAGCGTGACCGCCCTGCCGCCGAGAGTGGTCTCCTGCGGATGACCGTGTACCCGGGTGATGCCGTGCGGCTTGCCCGAGAGGAGCTTCGTGGCGAAGTTGCCGAGCGTCGCGATGAGCTTCGGCTCGATGAGCTCGATCTGCTTGAAGAGATGGCTCTCGCATGCCTCGATCTCGTCGGGCTGGGGGTCGCGGTTCCCGGGCGGGCGGCACTTGATCACGTTGGCGATGTAGACGTTCTCGCGCGTGAGGCCGATTCCGGCGAGGAGCTTGTCGAGAAGCTTCCCGGCCTGGCCGACGAACGGATAGCCCTGCTTGTCCTCGTGGAAGCCGGGTGCCTCACCCACGAACATGAGGTCGGCGGCCGGGTCGCCGACGCCGAAGACGACCTGTGTCCGCCCCGAAGCGAGCGGGCAGCGCGTGCAGGCCGAGGTCGCCGTCGCGTAGGCCGCGAGCTCGGCGCGGCGATTCAGTGCGTCAGGATCCGCAGCCACAGCCCCCGCCGCAGCATCCGCCTCCGGAGGATCCGCCGAAGCTCGGCTGCTCGGCGGTGCCGTGAGCCGCGAACACGGAAAGCTGGCGGCGCGTCTTCCCGGAGCCGCACTCCGGGCAGTCCGGATCGCCGTCGTCCAGCCGCAAGAGCTCCTCGAAGTGGCTCTCGCAGGACATGCACACGAACTCGTAGATCGGCATCGCCGAGGCAGTCTAGGCAGCTTCCCGGACAGTCTGCAAACGACTGCGGGAGGACCTAGGAGCGCTCGTCCGGCTCGAGGTCGAGCGCGCAGGAGTTGATGCAGAAGCGAAGCCCCGTCGGGTGCGGGCCGTCCGGGAAGACGTGGCCGAGGTGGCCGCCGCACGCCGCGCAGTGCACCTCGTTGCGCATCCCGAGAAGCCCCCAGTCGCGCTCGGTCTCGACCGCGTCGCCGCGCGCCGGCTCCCAGAAGCTCGGCCAGCCCGTGCCGGACTCGTACTTCGTCTCCGAGGAGAAGAGCTCGGCGCCGCAGCCGGCACAGCGGTATGTACCTTGCTCCTTCGTCGCGTGGTACCGGCCGGTGAAGGCCCGCTCCGTCCCCTTCTCGCGCAGCACGCGGTACTGCTCGGGCGTCAGCTCAGCCTTCCACTCCTGGTCGGACTTCTGCACCCTTTCGGCCACGCTTCCCACGTTACCTGCGCGGGTATGCTTCGGGTTGCCCGGTATCCCCAACGGAACTGGAGCCGTGTTCGAATCAGCATGTGTCGTCGGCGCTGGACGCGTCGGCAAGGCAATGGCCGCGCGTCTCGGCGGGCGGATCCCGACCCACGTCGCGGGCCGTGACCTCGAGTGCGGCGACGCCGGGCTCGTCCTTCTCTGCGTACCCGACCGCGCGATCTCGGAGGTCGCCGCGGCGATCCCGCCCGGCCCCTGGATCGCGCACACGAGCGGTGCCTGCAGGCTCGGGGCACTCGCTCCGCACGAGCGCCGCTTCAGCCTCCATCCGCTGCAGACGTTCAAGCGCGAGGGTGGCCCCGAGCAGCTCGACGGCGCGTGGGCGGCGGTGTCCGGGGGGAGCGCCGAGGCGCTCGCAGCCGGCCGAGAGCTCGCGGGCACGCTCGGGCTCACGCCCTTCGAGCTGGACGACGAGATGCGTCCGCTCTACCACGCGGCCGCGAGCTTCGTCTCGGCGTTCCTCGTGACGCTGCACGACGTCGCCGCCGAGCTCATGGATGCCGCGGGCGGCCCGCCCGAGGCGCTCGAGCCCCTCATGCGCCGCACGATCGAGAACGGCTTCCAGCACACTGGGCCGCTGGTCCGCGACGACAGGGGGACGGTCGAGCGCCACGCCGAGGCGATCGCCGCGCGGCGGCCCCAGCTCCTGCCTCTCTACCGCGCGCTCGCCCAGACCGAGGCTGCGCTCCTCGGAGCGAAAACGCCGTGAGGACGCTGCGTACGATCGCCGAGGTGCGCGAGGCTCTTCCGCGGGAAGGCGTCGGCCTCGTCCCCACGATGGGCGCGCTCCACGCCGGGCACGTCGCCCTCTTCGATGCAGCCCGCCGCGAGAACGAGCTCGTGGTCGCCTCGATCTTCGTCAACCCGGCCCAGTTCGGCGAAGGGGAGGACTTCGAGCGCTACCCGCGCGACGAGGAGGCGGACGCCCCCGTCGCCGAGGCGGCGGGCGTCGACATCCTCTTCGTGCCGACGACCGCGGAGATGTACCCCCCGGGCTTCGACACGTGGGTGGAGGTCGAGGGTGTCTCCCACGGGCTCGAGGGCGCTGCGCGGCCCGGGCACTTCCGCGGGGTCGCGACCGTGTGCCTGAAGCTCTTCAACATCGTCCGCCCCGACCGCGCCTATTTCGGGCAGAAGGATGCGCAGCAGGCGGCAGTCGTCGAGCGGCTCGTCGCGGATCTCGATCTCGAGCTCGAGATCCGCGTCGTCCCGACCGTGCGGGAAGAGGACGGCCTCGCCGTCAGCTCCCGGAATGCCTATCTCTCTCCCGAGGAGCGCGCGGCCGCCGCGGCTCTCCCCAAGGCTCTTCGTGTCGGCGAGGAGGCTCGGGATCGCGGTGCCGACCCGCTCGAAGCGGCGCGGGCGGTGCTCGCGGCGGAGCCGCGCCTCGAGCTCGAGTACCTCGGGCTCTCGAGGCTCGACGGCCGCGTCTACCTGCTCGCCGCAGCCCGGGCCGGGCACACCCGCCTCATCGACAATGTCGTCCTGGAAGGAGACCCGCTGTGACCAGCCGCCCGCGCACGGACGGAAAGCTCCCCCTGACCGAGCTCGCCGGGATGAAGACCCGCCGAGAGCCGATCGTGATGGTGACGGCCTACGACTACCCGAGCGGCCGCATCGCGGACGCTGCCGGGATCGACGTCGTCCTCGTCGGCGACTCGGCCGCGATGACCGTACTCGGCAACGACTCGACCGTTCCGGCCACGATGGACGAGATGCTCATGCTCACGCGCGCGGCTTCGCGCGGAGCCGGGCGCCCGCTCGTCGTCGCCGACATGCCCTTCGGCTCCTTTCAGGTCTCGGACGAGGACGCCGTCCGCAACGGTGTCCGCTTCGTCAAGGAAGCGGGCGCCGACGCGGTCAAGCTCGAGGGCGCCGGCCCGACCCTCTCACGCGTGCTCGCGCTCGTCGGAGCCGGAATCCCGGTCATGGGACACATCGGCCTGACGCCGCAGTCGGCGACGATGCTCGGCGGCTTCCGCGCGCAGGGCCGCACCGCGGAGAAGGCACGGCAGCTTCTGCAGGATGCACGGGCGCTCGAGGCTTCCGGCTGCTTCGCCATCGTCCTCGAAGCGGTCCCCGCCCAGGTCGCGGCGCGCATCACCGAGTCGCTCACGGTTCCGACCATCGGGATCGGCTCGGGCCGTGGCTGCGACGGGCAAGTGCTCGTCTTCCACGACCTGCTCGGGCTCTACGACGGCAAGGCCCCGCGGTTCGTGAAGCGCTATGCCGCCCTCGCGGCCGAGACGCGAACCGCCCTCGAGCGCTACGCCGCCGATGTGCGCTCGGGCGTCTTTCCCGGCGACGAGCACACCTATTCGATTCCCGAGGACGAGCTTGCCGCCTTCGAAGACGTCAGCGGCTCGCGAGCGGAATCAGGAACGGAAACGTGACGATCAGAAGACCGAGCACGACGAGCCCGACCGCAACGAGCGCGCGGATTGCGCTCCAGCGCTCGACCACCGAGATCCCGTAGACGAGCAGGCCGAATGCCCAGAGGGCGATCGCAGCCAGGATCGCCTCGAAGACGGCGTCGCCGGTGCCGGCGTCTCCTCCGCCGCTCCGGAAGAGATCCGACCCGTAGACCGCGATCCGGACGGGCCAGACGAACACGAGGCCGAGGACGAGCGGCGCGGCGGCGAACGCGAGGATGTGCCGCCCGCGCAGGTACCTCCCCTTGCTCCCCGCACCGCGGAGGCCAACGTAGAGCGCGGCACCGCCGATCCAGTAGGTCGCCGTCCCGTAGAGCGCACCCGTGACGAAGACCAGCACCGCCACGACGGTCATGCTGTTGTCGACCAGGGACTCGTCGAGCAGCCGTCCGGTGGACGGCGCGAGAAGGACGCCGGCCATGCCGGCCAGGAGGACGAGCGCGAGCACAGGCTCCTGCCTCGCCTCGGCGTCCTCGGGCGCGTCGTTTCGCAAGGCGGCGAAGACCGCCCGGGGCGCCTGGAAGATCGCAAGCGTGCGCAGCCACCACTCGCGGTCCGGCGAGTCGCGGTCCGATGTCTCTCGAGGCGGCGCGTCCACGGCGGGCAGGCTATTCGACGGCGCTTCGACCTAGGCTGCTGCTGCCGGAGTCGCGCTCGGCACGAGCTCGCGCAGGAAGCGGCCCGTGTAGCTCTCCTCGACGTCGGCGACCTGCTCCGGCGTCCCGGTCGCGATCACCTCGCCGCCGGCCTCACCGCCCTCGGGGCCGAGATCGACGACCCAGTCCGCCTGCTTGATCACGTCGAGGTTGTGCTCGATGACGAGCACCGTGTTGCCCGCGTCCACGAGCCTCTGAAGCACCTCCAGCAGCTTCTCGATGTCCGCGAAGTGGAGCCCGGTCGTCGGCTCGTCGAGGATGTAGAGCGTCTTGCCCGTCGCCACCTTGGAGAGCTCCTTCGCGAGCTTCACGCGCTGCGCCTCGCCGCCGGAGAGCGTCGTCGCCGGCTGGCCGAGCTTGATGTAGTCGAGCCCGACGTCGTGAAGCGTCTGAAGCCGTCGCCGGATCTTCGGGATCTTGGCGAAGAACGCGAGGGCCTCCTCGACAGACATCTCGAGCACCTCGGCGATCGACTTGCCCTTGAAACGCACCTCGAGCGTCTCGCGGTTGTAGCGCTTCCCGCCGCAGGTCTCGCACGGGACGTAGACGTCCGGGAGGAAGTGCATCTCGATCTTGATCGTCCCGTCGCCCTTGCAGGTCTCGCAGCGTCCGCCGCGCACGTTGAAGGAGAAGCGACCCTGCTTGTAGCCGCGCACCTTCGCATCGGGCGTCTGCGCGTAGAGCTCGCGGATGGGCGTGAAGAGGTCGGTGTACGTGGCCGGGTTCGACCTCGGCGTGCGCCCGATCGGCGACTGGTCGATGTCGATGACCTTGTCGAAGCACTCGATCCCCTCACAGCCGAGGTGCTCGCCCGGCTTTACGCGCATCCGGTGCAGCCTGTTGGCGAGCGCCTTGTAGACGATCTCGTTGACCAGCGTGGACTTGCCCGATCCGGACACGCCCGTGACGCAGACGAACTTGCCGACGGGGAACTCGACGTCGATCGACTTCAGGTTGTGCTGGCTCGCGCCGCGCACCCAGAAGGAGCCGAGATCCTCGGTGCGCCGGTCGGGGACGGCAATTGCCCGCTTGCCGGACAGGAACTGCCCGGTGACCGAGCCCTTCACCTTCTCCACCTCGTCCGCGGGCCCCTGGGCGACCACGTGGCCGCCGTGCTCGCCGGCGCCGGGCCCCATGTCGAGGAGCCAGTCGGCCGAGCGCATCATCTGCTCGTCGTGCTCGACGACCAGCACCGTGTTTCCCAGGTTCTGCAGGCGCTCGAGCGTCCCGATCAGCTTCGCGTTGTCGCGCTGGTGCAGCCCGATCGACGGCTCGTCGAGGATGTAGAGGACGCCGACGAGCTGCGAGCCGATCTGCGTCGCGAGCCGCAGGCGCTGTGCCTCGCCGCCCGAGAGCGTCGCCGCCGCGCGGTCGAGCTGCAGGTAGCCGACGCCGACGTCGGAGAGGAACGTGAGCCGCTCCCGGATCTCCTTGATGATGCGGTTTCCGATCAGCTGCTCGGTCTCCGAGAGCTCGAGGCCGTCGAGGAACTCGATCGCGCGCGTGACCGACATCTGCGTGAAGTCGTGGATGTTCGAGCCGCCGACGGTGACGGCGAGGACCTCGGGCTTCAGCCGCGCCCCCTTGCACACCGGGCAGGGGCGAAAGCTCATGTATTCCTCGATGCGCTCGCGCTGGCCGGCCGAGTCGGTCTCCTTGTAGCGGCGCTCGAGACTCGTGACGATGCCCTCGAAGGCGAGCATGTACGCGCGCCTGCGGCCCATCCGGTTTCGGTACGTGACGTACACCTTGTCGCCGTTCGTGCCGTAGAGGAAGAGGTTCTGCTGCTCCTCGGTGAGCTCGCGCCACGGCTTGTCGATGTCGATCTCGTAGCGGTCGGCGATCGCCTGGATGACCGACTCGTAGTACGTCGAGTTGCCGACCGACCACGGCACGAGCGCGCCCTCGGCGATCGAGAGCTCGGGGTCGGGCACGAGGAGATCGGGATCGATCTCCTGCTGGGCGCCGAGCCCCGTGCAGCGCGGGCAGGCGCCGTGCGGCGAGTTGAAGCTGAAGATGCGCGGCTGGAGCTCGGGCAGGCCGACGCCGTGCTCGGGGCACGCGAAACGCTCGGAGAACGTGAGCTCCTCTCCGTCCAGGACGGCGACGGTCACGAGCCCTTCGGCGAGCGCGAGCGCAGTCTCGACGGAATCGGTGAGGCGGTGGCGGAGGTCGGACTTCATGGAGAGCCGGTCGACCACGACCTCGATCGTGTGCTTGAACTTCTTGTCGAGCTCGATCTCTTCCTCGAGCAGCCGCTCCTCGCCGTCCACCTTCACGCGTGTGAAGCCCTCGCCGCGGAGCTGCTCGAGGAGATCCTTGTACTCGCCCTTGCGGTCGCGGACGACCGGCGCGTTGACCGTGAACTTCGTCCCTTCCGGGAGCCGGAGCACCTGGTCGACGATGGACTCGATGCTCTGCCCGGCGATCGGCCGCCCGCAGATCGGGCAGTGCGGCCGCCCCACGCGCGCGTACAGAAGGCGCAGATAGTCGTAGATCTCGGTCACCGTGCCCACGGTCGAGCGCGGGTTCCGGGAGGTCGTCTTCTGGTCGATCGAGATCGCCGGCGAGAGCCCGTCGATCGAGTCGACGTCGGGCTTCTCCATCATCTGCAGGAACTGGCGGGCGTAGGCCGAGAGCGACTCGACATAGCGGCGCTGCCCCTCGGCGTAGATCGTGTCGAAGGCAAGCGAGGACTTCCCGGAGCCGGAGAGGCCCGTCACGCAGATCAGAGCGTTTCTGGGCAGGCTGACCGTGACGTCCTTGAGATTGTGCTCGCGGGCGCCGTGTACGACGAGCTGGTCCGCCGCTGCCATTAATGGTTCCCCAGGCTGAATCCGTCGGCTCCTGAGCGGCTGCAAAGCGTCGTCACGCGGCGTCCTCGGTCGCGCACATGCTTACCAGCATGCACGCTCCCTGCGTCCTTGCCTGACTCGCTTTTCGCGCGCCAGGTGCTCGACAACTCAACCAGGGGAACCATAGCCCCAGTGTAGCCCTGGCCCCCGGACGAACACGTGTTCGCTTTGCGGCGCTCCTAGCGCCACTGGACGGCTGCGGCGGCGAGCGGAATCCGTACCGCCCGGCCGGCCGCGTCGCTCGGGAAGACGGCCACCGAGCTGTCCGTCGCGAGCGCTGCGAGGCGCTCGTCCCGCGACCACGTGATCGAGCGGACGAGCTCGTCATCGGCGGGCAGCGGGCGGAGCACTCGAGACGCATCCGTGCGGAAGAGCGTGAGCGCACCGTCCAGTCGGACGACCACGTACCGGCCGCTCGGGCTCGCCTCCAGCGCGCCCATCCTCGCGCCGACCGAGTTGAAGAGGCGCTCCGTCCGTCCGCCCCGCACGACCTCGAGCGACGTCGCACCGTCGGGCCCGGCGACGACTGCGTAGTCGCGGACGCTCAGCCAGGCGGCCTCGCGCACGTCACGGGGCGCTCCCGCCACCGGCCGGTCGCAGCGCGCAACGTCGTGCAGCCCCTCGAAGACGACCTTCCGCGCCGTCTCGGGGCAGCGGCCGGTCCACTCGCGCAGCCGGCCGTCCCTGACGAACGTGAGGATGCCGTCCGGCTTGAACGCGGGCGAGACGCCCTCGAAGCCGAAGCTCCAGCCGCCCGAGGTGACCTCGATGGTGTCCGCGTTGACCTGTCGGGCGGCGAGGCCGGAATCCGCGTCGCTGGGCTGGCGTGCCCACAGACCGCAGTCGCTACCGGGGAGCTCGCGGCTCGTCGTCCACGTGAGCGTCGGGAGCCTGAGGATGAAGCGGCGGCACGAAACATCGGTCACGTAGAGCACGCCGTGGGCGCCGATTTCCTTCAACTGCGTGACGAGCGCCGTGCGCCCGGGGATGTCGGGCGGCCCCGCCGCGAGCTCGACTGCGCGCTCGACCGGCGGCGGGGGCGCGGCCGACCCCTCCGACTGGAGCGCATCGCGCGCGGCAAGCAGCCCGATGACGAGCAGGGCGCCGACCAAGATCCACGTCACGAGTGGACGCATCCCGCCTGAGCGTAGCGCTACGAAGCGAGGCGGCCCACCCGACGGGGATCGGGCACGTAAGGGATCTCGAGCTCTCCCGCGATCACGGTGCCGTACCCGAGCAGGCGGCCGACGAGCCCCTGCTCCACCTCGACGGGCCCGATGCGCGCGAAGCGCACGGTGGCCGCCCGCCGCTGGGCGACGCCGTGGACGACGAGCAGCTTCTCCGTCGTCACGACGAGCGACGTGCGGTCCCAGCGCAGCACCGCGCGGAGCGCCAGCAGCGCGCCGATGCCGAGGAGGACTGCCCCGACTACCCCGAGGGCCGGAGGGGAGAGGCCGACGAGCACTCCGCCTGCGAGGGCGAGCAGCAGCGAGCGGCTCAGCGGGCGAACGAGCGCAGCGGTGTGCGGACGCGCCTGGAAGCGCACCGTCTCGCCGGGGTCGAGGTACCCGCGCATACGGAGGATTTCTCCGCAGGCGCGTGGAAGTCCTCGTTCCCCAGACGACTATTCTGGGAATCGAAACCCCATGCAGGACACCGCGCGCAAGGCCCTTGTCGCTTCGCTGATCGTGGTCGCGGTCGTCGCGTCCGCGCTCGCGCTCTGGAAGCTGCGCATCGTCCTCGCGCTCCTCTTCCTCGCCCTGATCATCGCCGCCTCGATGCGCCCGAGCGTCGAATGGCTCGCGCGCCGCCGCATTCCGCGCGGAATCGCGATCCTCCTCCACTACGCGGTGCTCGCGGGCCTCATCGGCCTTCTCCTCTGGGCGATCGTGCCGCGCGCGATCGACCAGGTGGACAACGCGCTCGGCGGGATCCCGACGTCGAGCTCGGAGCTCGAGCGCCAGACGAGCCAGTCGACGGGCTTCAAGCACGAAATTCTCGTGCGCGTCCAGGACGGTCTCGACGAGCTACCCTCGGGGACGGAGCTGGTCGACTCCTCCCTCTCCCTCACCTTCACGGCCTTCGAAGTTTTCATCGGGATCTTTTTCACCTTCGCCTGCGCGGCCTACTGGATCTTCGAGCGCGACCGGGCCGAGATCCTGGTTTTGTCGCTCCTCCCGCGCCAGAAACGGCGGGTCGTGCGCGACACCTGGAATCTGATCGACGCGAAGCTCGGCGCCTACGTCCGCGGCCTGCTCATCCTCGTCACGTTCGTCGCCTCGGTGCTCTCGCTGCTCTTCTACTTGATCGGGCTCCCCTTCTGGCTCCTGATCGGGATCTTCGCCGGGATCGTCGAGATCGTCCCCGTGATCGGGCCGATCGCCGCCGGCGCCGTCGCAATCGGCGTCGGGTTCACGGACTCATGGCAGCTCGCGCTCGCCGCGGGGCTCGCGGTCCTCGGCGTGCGTCTGTTCGAGGACTACGTCGTCATCCCGCGCGTGCTTGGCCACGTGGTCGGCCTGACGCCGCTGACCGTTCTCGTCGCGGTGACCGCGATCGGGATCCTCTTCGGCGGCTTCGCGGTCTTCCTTGCGATTCCGTTTGCGGCGGTGCTCGCCACGCTGTTGGACGTCGTGGTGCGGCACCGCAATCCGGCGGAGGAGGACATGCCTGCCGTCCTCTTCCCCGCGAAGGAAAACGAGAACTAGCCGCTCAGCCCAACGAACCCCAGACGCGGGACGGCTGGGGCGTCCAGGCGTTCCGCGTCAAGCCTTGCGCCAGCGGCCGAATACGAGGCCGCCGAGCGTGAATCCGAGGCCGAACGTCCCGACGGCGAAGCTGCCGACTGCGAGGGATTTCCGCCACGTCGACAGGCGCTGCCAGCGGCCGAGCGCCTCCTGCTCCTCGGCGGAGAGCGGCTCGCCCCGGCGCTTCTTGCGCCCGGCGGCCCCGGCCCGAAGGCCGAGGTACATGTCGTCGAAGATCTCGGCGGGTTCGTCGACCATGACCAAACTATAGTGTCCCCGCCCGATGGCGCCTCTACGCGTCCTGCAGGTTTCCGACCTCCATGCGGGCACGCGTGAGGAGCCCGAGGTGGAGAACGACCTGCGGGCGCTCGTCGCCGAGCTCGCCCCCGAGCTCGTCGTCGCGAGCGGCGATCTGACCCACCGCAACACCCCCGAGCAGCACGAGCGCGCCGCAGCGCTCTTGCGCTCCCTCGGCCCTCCCCTCCTCGTCATCCCCGGGAACCACGACATTCCCCGCTGGCCGCCGTGGCGGTTCTCGCGCACCTTCGACGAGTTCCTGCGGATCTGGCCCGAGACCGAGCCTGTGTACCGCTCCGAGCGGATCGTGGTCTGCGGCCTGAACTCGGTGCGCCCGTGGAAGCAGCAGGGAGGCGCGCTGCGCCCGTCCCAGCTCGTCCACGTCGCGAAGACGTTCGCCGAGGCACATGACGGGGCGCTCCGCATGGTTGCCCTCCACCACCATCTGCTCGGCGCGCCGTGGCGCACCGCGAAACGGACGATCGCCAACCGGTCGAGCGTGCTCGGCGCCCTCGTGGACGCCGGCGCGGAGCTGATCGTCTCGGGCCACGTCCACCAGAGCGCGATCTCGGAGCGGCGCGAATTCGAGGTGGTCGAGGGCGATGTCCGGGGGACGACTGTCGTGACGACTCCCGGCCTCGGCCAGCCGCGCCCGAAGAGGCGCGGCGAGGCGCGCGGCCTTCATTTCTTCGAGGCCGACGAAGGCTCCGTGACCGCGGTCACGTACTCGTGGACCGGGAGCGACTGGTGCCGGATCGCCGAGCGCCGCTTCCCCCGCGGCATCCGAGGGCTGGCATAGGGTTCGGGGCCAAATGGCAGGCGGGATAGGCCATCGCCGCATGGCGGGCAAGGCATGTGCGCTGGCGACGGCTCTCGTGGCGGCGACGGTGGCGTTCTCAGGTTGCGGTGGCAGCGAGCCGACGAGCTTCACGCCCGAGGTACAGGAGAACTTCGTCAATGCCTGTGTCGACTCCGCGACGACGGGGACGGCTCCCGCGGCCGAGTCCGACGCCGAGCGGATCTGCGGCTGCATGTACGACGAGCTCAAGGCGCGCATGACGTTCGACGAGTTCAAGGCCGCCGACGATTCGCTCCGCCAGGGCGATCAGATGTCGGCCCAGCTCGCCTCGACTCTTCAGGAAGCAGCAGCCGCGTGCGCCTAGCCCCTCTGGGCGGCGGTCTCGTCCGGGCAAAACCCGGCCTTTGCCCGCCTGGCGACGCTCGCGGCAGGGGCCTGCGCTCGCAGTCCCTCGCCGTACCGCCGTCGTACTGTCTCGGACCTGCTCACTTGCCTCCTTTCCGAGCCTCGCCCCAGAGCGGCTAGGCCGGCGAGCCTTGGCGCGCGAAGCGGGGCAGCTCGGAGCTCAGCTGCTTGATCGACGGGAGCAGGATGAGCGCAGGCAGGAGCGGCAGCCAGAACGTGAAGAAGCGGTAGACGAGGGCCGCGAGGAGAGCCGGCGCAAGCGGAACGCCGACAGCGTGCAGGCTGAACGCGAGCGCCGCCTCGATCCCTCCCGACCCACCGCCCGGAAGCGGGAGCGCGGTTGCCACGTAGCCGGTCGCGAAGGCGAGGACGAGCGCCGCGAGCACGATGCCCGACTCCGTGAACGCGCGCAGGGCCGCATACAGGGTCAGCAGGTGGCCGAACCAGTAGACGGCGAAGCCGAGGATCGCCGACGGATGCCTGCGTGGGTCGAGGACGAGGTGGCGGACGACGACCACACCGCCGATGCCGTCCGCGATGCCCTTCCTGAGCGACGTCCACGCGAACGCCTTCCTCCCCTCGCCCCTCCTCACCACCTCGGCTCGACTGAGCCTCTCGGCACGCTTGGGTGAGCTGACGAACGCGGCGAGGACGACGCAGACGGGCACGACGATGAGCCATCCGAGCGTCATTCCGAGCGGCGCGCCCGAGCCGCGCCCCGCGAGAACGAACATCGACGCGACGGCGGCGAAGGTGCCGAGGAGCGCCCATTCCAGCGTGTTGAAGCCGAGGACGCGGCGCGCCGAGTCGTGCGTGCTCGCGCCGGCGCGGCGGAGCGCCCAGAAATCGACCGCGAGCCCGCCCGCGGCCGAGCCGAGGACGTTGGCGCCGAAGCCGATTCCGACGATCCGGAAGACCGTCCCGAGTGGCAGGTTGGGGCCGCCGTGCATCCGGGCGATCTCGCGGTAGCCGGCGATGTAGCCGGCGTACGCGCAGACGAGGCCGGCGAGGCAGATCGGGAACCACTGGCGGTTCGCCTCCTCGAGCGCCTCGAGGATCTCGTCGAAGTCCGCGACCTTCCCGATGAGGCTGGACGCGCCCACGACGAGGATGACCGCGACGACGATCGTGATCAGCGCGCGCTTGGCGTCGATCCCCAGGATGTTGTCGCGCTGCGCCAAGTCGCCTGCAGCCTGCCGTTCGAGTCGGCTGCTAGGCCGCGGGCTCGGGGGTCGCGGCCTGGAGCTCCCGTCGGAGCTCCTTGATCTCGTCGCGGAGCTTGGCTGCGTATTCGAAGCGGAGCTCCTCCGCAGCCGCGAACATCTCCTCCTCGAGAGTGACGACGAGCTTCTCGATCTCACCCGGCTGCATGCCCTCGACCTTGCGGCCGCGGCGCCGGCGGGCGGGCACCGTCGGCGACTCGAGCGCCAGGAACTCAGCGATGTCGGAGACGCCCTTGACGATCGACTCCGGGGTGATCCCGTGCTCCTCGTTGTAGCGAAGCTGGATCTCGCGCCTGCGGTTGGTCTCGTCGAGAGCGCCCTTGATCGCCTCGGTCATCTTGTCCGCGTACATGACCACCTTGCCGTTGACGTTTCGCGCCGCGCGGCCGATCGTCTGGATCAGCGCGGTCTGCCCGCGGAGGAAGCCCTCCTTGTCGGCGTCGAGGATGGCGACGAGCGAGACCTCGGGCAGGTCGAGGCCCTCGCGCAGGAGGTTCACGCCGACGAGGACGTCGTATTCGCCGAGCCGGAGCTCGCGGATGATCTGGATCCGCTCGAGCGTGTCGATCTCGGAATGGAGATACCGCGCCTTCACGGCCGACTCGAGCAGGTAGTCGGTGAGATCCTCGGCCATCTTCTTCGTCAGCGTCGTGACGAGAACGCGCTCGCCCGCCTCCTCGCGCCTGCGGATCTCGTTGAGCAGGTCGTCGATCTGGTTCTTCGTCGTCCGGAGCTCGACCTCCGGGTCGACGATCCCGGTAGGGCGGATGATCTGCTCGGCGATGTTCGTCGAGTTGCGCAGCTCGAACGGCCCCGGGGTCGCCGAGACGAAAAGGAGCTGCGGCACGCGTTCGAGGAACTCGTCGAAGCGAAGCGGCCGGTTGTCGAGCGCCGACGGGAGCCGGAAGCCGAAGTCGACCAGCGTCTCCTTGCGCGAGCGGTCGCCCTCGTACATGCCGCCGATCTGCGGCACGGTCTGGTGCGACTCGTCCACCATGACCACGAAGTCGCCGCGGAAGTAGTCGAGGAGGGTGTTCGGGGCGGTTCCCGGCGCGCGGCCGTCGAGAATCCGCGAGTAGTTCTCGATCCCGTTGCAGTAGCCAAGCTCCTGCAGCATCTCGAGGTCGTACTCGGTGCGCTGCCGGATCCGGTGTGCCTCGAGCAGCTTCCCCTCGGACTCGAAGAGCTTGACCTGCTGCTCGAGCTCGTGGCGGATCTGGCCCACGGACCGCTCGATCGTGTCCTTCGAGGTGACGTACTGCGTGGCCGGGAAGATGGCCAGGTGCTCGAGGCGGGCGTAGATCTCGCCCGAGAGCGGGTCGAAATGGGTGATCTGCTCGACCTCGTCCCCGAAGAGCGAGATGCGATAGGCGGACTCCATGTGCGCCGGCTGCACCTCGACGACGTCGCCCCGTACCCGGAAGCGCCCGCGCCCGAGGAAGGAGTCGTTGCGCGAGTACTGGATGTCGACGAGCTTCCGCAGCATGACGTCGCGGTCGATGTCCATGCCGACGCCGACGACGACGGTCTTGTCCTCGTACTCGATCGGCGAGCCGATGCCGTAGATGCACGAGACCGACGCGACGATGACGACATCCTTCCGGGCGAGCAGTGCCGCGGTGGCCGCGTGGCGCAGCCGGTCGATGTCGTCGTTGATGGACGCGTCCTTCTCGATGTAGAGGTCGGCCTGGGGCACGTAGGCCTCGGGCTGGTAGTAGTCGTAGTAGGAGACGAAGTACTCGACGGCGTTCCCGGGCAGGAACTCCCGGAACTCGTTGCAGAGCTGCGCGGCGAGCGTCTTGTTGTGCGCGATCACGAGCGTCGGCTTCTGCACCTGCTCGATGATCCAGGCCATCGTGGCGGTCTTGCCGGTGCCGGTCGCTCCGAGCAGGGTCTGATAGCCGTCCCCCGCCTTCAGGCTCCCGGTGAGCGACTCGATCGCGCGCGGCTGGTCGCCGGTCGGCGTGTACGCCTCGGATACGTGGAACTGGGACATCACGGTCATCGTAGCCGTGCGCCCCCACCACCCTTGAACCCGTCCGAAAGAAGAATCATCGTGGTCGGGATGCGGCGCCTGTCAATGGTTGTGTCGCTGGGGACCTTGGTCGCGGCGATCGTCGCGCCGACGATCATGGCGCAGCCGCCGAACGTTCTCGTCATCGTCACCGACGACCAGCGCGCGGCGGACACGCTGGCGGTGATGCCGAAGACGCGCCGCTACTTCCAGCGACAGGGGGTCGAGTATCCGAACGGATTCGCCGTGACTCCGCTCTGCTGTCCGTCACGCTCGACGATCTTGACCGGCCGCTACGCCCACAACACCGGGGTTCACTCGAATGACTCCCCGGACGCGCTCGACTTAACGACCTTGTTCCCGCGACTTCTCCAGGAGGCCGGCTACCAGACCGCGCTCGTGGGGAAGTTCCTCAACAGCTGGCCCGTGACGGACACGCCCCCGTACTTCGATCGGTCGGCACTCGGCGGGACGCCATACCGGGAGCCCACGTTCAACCTCGACGGGACGATCCAGACCGTCGACGGTTATTCGACCACTCGCATGGGCAGATACTCGGTTCGGTTCCTGCGGCACTTCGAGGCGGACGACGCCGCCCCCTGGTTGCTCTACGTCGCGCCGCACGCTCCTCACAATCCATGGACCCCCGAGGCGCGCTACAGAAGGGCCCCGCTTCAGCGGTGGCGCGGGAACCCGGCGGTGTTCGAGCGAGACCGCTCGGACAAGCCGCCGTTCTTCCAGGACGTCGACTTTTCGGTGGCGGACGGGCGCAAGGTGAGGAGGCGGCAACTGCGGACCCTGATGTCCGTCGACGACATGGTCGGAACGATCTTCTCCGAGCTCGGGAAGCTCCGAGAGCGCGGCAGGACACTTGCGTTCTTCCTGTCCGACAACGGCTACGTCTGGGCGGATCATCACCTCGGCGGCGACCGAGGAACGGGCGGCCAGAAGCGGCTCCCCTACACGCCCTCGGTGCGGGTGCCCTTCTTCGTCCGCTGGCCCGGGCACCTGCCGGCGGAGTCCGAGGACACGCGCCTCACCGGTACTCCTGACATTGCGCCGACGGTGCTGGCTGCGGCCGGAGTGTCTCCCGACCCGGGCAAGCCCCCACTCGACGGGCGCTCGCTGCTTGACCCGGACGCGCGTGACCGTATCCTCTTCGAGTACTGGCGCGAGCGCCCTGCGGCCCGGATTCCGACCTGGGCTTCGATTCGCACGCCCAAGTACCAGTACGTCGAGTACTACGGCGACGACGACACGACGCCGACCTTCCTCGAGTACTACGACCTGGTGCACGACCCGTGGCAGCTCCGAAACCTCCTCGGCGACGGCGTCGCGAGCAACGATCCCGACGTGACCGGGCTCTCGGCCATGCTGGCGCAAGAACGCGTGTGCGAAGGGACACGGGACAGGCCCAGCGCCCTGCCCCTGAGCCTTCAGTCGAGCCCGAGCTCGTCCGCGTAGGTCTCCGCGTAGACGTCGCGAGCGTGCAGGACCTCGTCCACGTACTGGCGCGTCTCGGGGAAGGCGATTCCCTCGCCGTCTGCAAGCCACTCGTCCACGTTCGCCTGCCCCGCGTTGTAGGCGGCAAGCGCGAGCCTCACGTCTCCGTACTTGTTCAGCAGGCGCCGGAGGTAAAACGCGCCGTAGCGGACGTTGATCTCGGGATCCCAGAGGTCGGAGACCTCGAACTGCGACCCGCCCGTGTGGAGCGCGATGCCCTTCGCGGTGTCCGGCAGGAGCTGCATGAGGCCAATCGCACCCGACGATGACTTCGCGTTGGCGTCGAACCTGCTCTCCCGGTAGATGACCGCGGCCAGAAGCGCCGGGTCGAGCTCGTAGTTCTCGGCGTGGCCGGTGACGATGTGCTCGTACTCCAAGGGGTAGCGCAGGCGGACGTACCAGTCGGGCTCGGACTGGATGTAGGCGAACGCTCCTCCCGCCGCGGCGAGAAGGAAGAAAACGGCTACGAGCACCCTCATCGTGCTTCGGAGCTCAGTCTGCCGACGACGTCGGCCACGAACGCGTCGAGGTCCTCCAGGGAACCGTCGTTGACGAAGGAGAAATCGGCGCGCGCGAGCTTGTCCTCGTCGGAGAGGAGGCGCTCCTCGCGGTCCTGCATCGGCCTGAACTGGCGCGAGATGCGCACCTCGGGCGAGGCAGTGACGACCACGACCGCGTCGAAGCGCTCCTCGCCCCCGACCTCGTAGAGGAGCGGCACCTCGGTGACGCAGACAGCCGGCGGGTCGGGCAGCTCGGCGAGCTTCTCGCGCCAGCGGAGGTAGGTCGCGACGACGCGCGGGTGCAGGAGCGCCTCGAGCCACTGGAGCTCCCGGCGGTCCGTGAAGACGATCCGCGCCACCCCTTCCCGGTCGACGGCTCCGTCTGGACCCAGAAGCGAGTCTCCCCACCGCTCGCGAACGGCGCTCTGTACCTCCGGATCGGAGCGCAGAAGCTCGTGGACGATCTCGTCACTCGAGATCACCGCCGCTCCGTGACGGGCGAAAGCCTTCAGCGCCTCCGACTTGCCGACCCCGATCCCTCCCGTGACGGCAACCGCCGCGGGCCCGCGGTTAGTCGCGACTTTGCTCGTCCGGCTCGGCTTCGGGGACAGCCTCAGCCTCATGGGCCTCGGGCTCCGCGCTTGCCTCGGGCTCCTCGGGCTCGGCGGAATCCTCCGCGCTCGCCTCGAGCTCGGGCGCCTCCTCGGCCTCCTCCAAGAAGACCTCCTCGGAGAGGCCGAGCGCGGGTGCCGCGCCCTCGACGTCGCCGTCGACGCGCTTGAGCGACAGGGACAGCCGGCGCCGCTCCGCGTCCATCTCGATGATCCGGGCCTTGACCGACGCGCCCTGCGTGACGACCTCGCGGGGGTTCTCGACATGGTGTTCCGCGAGCTCGGAGATGTGGACGAGACCCTCCACGCCCGGGACGACCTCGATGAACGCGCCGAAGGTGACGACCTTCGTGACGCGGCCCTCGACCACGTCCCCCTGGTCGTAGGTGTCGATCACCTGCTGCCAGGGGTCCGACTGGGTCTGCTTCAACCCGAGCGAGATGCGCTGGCGCTCGCGGTCGATGTCGAGCACCTTGACCTGCACCTCCTGCCCGATCTCGAGCAGCTCGGACGGATGGTTGACGTGGCTCCAGGAGAGCTCCGAGATGTGGATCAGGCCGTCGATCCCCTCGAGGTCGACGAACGCGCCGAAGTCGACGATGTTCGAGATCGTGCCCGTGACGATGTCGCCGGGGGAGAGCCGGTCGAGGATCGCCTGGCGCATCTCCTTGCGCTCCTCCTCCAGCACGGCACGCCGCGAGAGGACGACGTTGTTGCGGCTGCGGTTGAGCTCGATCACCTTGCAGCGCAGCGTTTGGGCCATGAACTCGTCGAGATCCTGGACGCGCCGGATGTCCACGAGCGATGCAGGCAGGAAGCCGCGCACGCCGAGGTCGAGGATGAGGCCGCCCTTGACGACCTCGATCACCGTGCCCTCGACAGGCTCGCCGCTCTCGGCCGCCTCCTCGATGCGCTTCCACGCCATCTCGAAGCGGGCGCGCTTCTTCGAGAGGATCAGCCGGCCCTCGGTGTCCTCCTTCGTCATGACGAGCGCGTCGATCTCGTCGCCGAGCTGCACCTCGTCGGCCGGGTTGACCGACCGGCGAATGGAGAGCTCCGAGACAGGGATGACCCCCTCGGACTTGTAGCCGATGTCGATCAGGACCTCGTCCTTGTCGACGCGAACGACCTTCCCGCGCACGACCTCGCCCTCGTTGATGATGGGGAAGGTCGAGTCGTAATCCGGGATCAGCTCGCCGTCCGGACCTTGAGTCCAGACGTCGTCGTCAGACCTTTGCTGGTTTGCTTCCTCGGTGACGGTCTCGTTCTGAACCATGGGAAAGCGCGCATTATAGCTGCCATATCTTGAAGCCCAGGGACCTCCTGACACTGCTCGTGATCGCCGCCGTGGTCGTCATCGGCGGGTTCGCCCTTGCCGATGCGATCCGCGGGAAGCCTCGCGCGGAGCGGCCGTCGCTCACCGTGGGGGCCGAGACAACCGCCGGGCCGACCCCCACGATCCCGATCCAGACGACCCCGACGCGGGTCCCCGGCCCCGAGCCGCAGCCGGAGGCGCCGCCCGGGTGGCCGGAGGGCGAGCTCGAGGGGACCCTCACGCTGGCGGACGCCCAGACCTGCGACGTGCGGCAGATCGGCCTTGCGGGCGGGCGCGAGCGCCCGCTGGCGCAGTACGTCGGTTGCCAGATGTGGGCACCGCCGGCGGGGCCGCGGCTCGCCTACGGCCTCGGGCCCTCGTCCGCGGACGGGCTCCAGCCGTTCCGGATCGCCGACCTCGCCGACCCGAACCTCGAGCTCGGCGGCTACCGGGCGCTCTTCGGCGTCATCGTCTGGAGCCCGGACGGACAGCACATCGCCTGGTGCGGCCGACGGCGCACCGGGTTCGACCTCGAGGTCGGCGGCCCGGCGACCCGGCTCCCGCGCTGTCCGGTCGGGTACACACGGGACGACGAGGTCGCCTACGCGGTCGGGAACAAAGTCCTCGTCGGCGACCGCCCGGTCTTCACGGCAGACGGCGGCATCACGTATGCGAAGTTCGGGCTCGACGGGTCACTCGCGGTCGTCGTCGACGGGAAGCGCATTGAGCGCTGGGACGAGAGCTCGCTGACGAGCACGACGGAGCTCACGCCAAGCTTCCAGGGAATCACGCCCATCTTCAGCAACGACAACTGCGCGGCGCTCTTCCCCTTGAGCCAGGTCGTCCAGCTCATCGACCTCGGCTGCCGGCCCGGCGTCACGAACCGCTCGTTCCCCGGCGACACTGCCGCCTGGTCGCCGGACGGCGAGTGGGTCGCCACCTCGAACGGCGTCGAGACCGACTTCCACCGCGTCGTCGGGTCGCGCCGCGAGATCACGTGGCCGGTCGGCGCCGCGGCGCTGGCCTGGCGGCCGGACTAGACGGTTCCGGCAATCCGAGACGGGACGCACCCGGTATCTTCGAGACGATGAGACGCGGCCCCCTCCTCGTCGCCCTGCTGGCCGCGCTCGCCGCCTCGGCCTGCGGCAGCGGGCAGAGCCACGAGCAGGAACACGCGACCGCCGGCTCCCTCACCGCGTCGGGCGGAAGCGGGCACTTCGCGGGCGGAGAGCTCGACCCGCCGCAGCCGACGCCCGATTTCACCCTCACCGACCAGTCTGGCCAGACGGTGAGCATGGCCGACCAGCGCGGGAAGCTCGTCCTCCTCACCTTCCTCTACACGAACTGCCCGGACGTCTGCCCGCTCATCACGCAGAACCTGAACCAGGCGCTGCAGATGCTCGGCGCGAAGCGAGACGACGTGCGTGTGCTCGCGGTCAGCGTCGACCCGGAGGGCGACACGCCGAAAGCGGTCGACGCGTACGCGAAGACACACCACCTGCTGCCGGAGTTCCACTACCTGATCGGCTCGCGCCAGGAGCTCACGAAAGTCTGGAAGGACTACGACGTGGCTGCGGTCGCCAGCGACCCGGAGCTCGTCGACCACACCGCGTACACGATGCTCGTCGACCGCTCGGGCGAGGGCCGCGTCGTCTACGACGCAAGCGTGAAGGCCAAGGACGTCGTGCACGACGTCGACGCGCTGCTCTCGTCTTAGGCCGCCGAAGGCGGCAGTGAGGCCGGGCGAGCACCCGGCCTCACTCGATCGTCTTTCCTTCGGTCTACGGAACGCGCGTGATGCGGTTCTGCGGTCCCGGTGCGACCGGGGAGTTGTGCATGAAGTAGTTGACCGCGGCGTCGATATCGATCTCGCCGCCGAGCTGGTTGGTTCCCTCGTTGAAGACGGAGAACCCGTCGCCGCCGCTGGCGAGGAAGTTGTTCATTGCCACGCGGTAACTGTCCGTCTTCACGACTGGGACACCGCCGATCATCACCGACCCGTCGACGATGTGGCTTCCGTGTGGCTCCGAGGCGTCCCACGTGTAGGTGAACCCGTTCGACACCTGGAGGAACCGCAGACCGCCCGTGCTCGGGTTATCGAACTGCTGCTCGAGCAGCCGGTAGATCGCATCGCCGGTCATCGTCTTCACGTTCATGACGTTGTTGAACGGCTGGACAGTGAACATCTCGTTGTAGGTGATCTCGCCGGGAGCCTCGCCCCCGTCGTTGTTCGCGAAGCTGAGATCCGCCCTGATGCCGCCCGGGTTCATGAACGCGACGACGGCGCCACCAAAATCGGTGGGTGAGGTCGAGGCGAGCTGGGCGTCGGCTATCACGTCGCCGAGCGCCGACTCCTGGGCCGCGTTCGGCACCCGCGTGATGTCGGCCGTGATCGAGCCGATCACACGATGAGCGATCGGGCCGGAGAGAGCATCGTACTTGTTGACGATCTCCGTCTCCGCCGGGTCCTTGGCTACGTCACGCGTGACGATGACGTTGTGGGCGGTCGCGCTCTTGATGTCCTTCGTCTGGTGGTCGATGCGGAGATCGATGTCCGTGATCAGCCGGCCGAACGAGGACGCGCTCGTGACGAGCTTCCCGTTGATCCGGCAGATGTACGGCTGGTGCGTGTGCGCCGAGATGACGACGTCCACCTGTGGGCTGAGGCCGTTCACGATCGGGACGATGTCGCCGCTGAAGTTGTCGCAGCGGTCGGAGTCCTGGTACCCGAGCGGGAAGGGCCCGTTCTGGAAGCCGCCCTGATGGATCAGGACGACGAACGCCCGCACGCCCTGCTCGGCCCGCAGCTTGGCGACGAGATCGTTGATGGTCGGAACCTCGGGCCGGAACTCGAGCCCCGCGACGCCGGCGGGCGTGACGATCAGCGGCGTGCCCTCTAGCGTAAGGCCGATGAACGCGATCTTCGCGTTCCCGACCTTGTGAATCTCGTAGGGCGGGAAGATCGTGTTCTGGGTGCCCTCGTAGAACACGTTCGCGGCCAGATACTGGAAGAGTGAGCCGCCGAAGGGCGTCCCGTCCTGGCAGTCGTCGACCGGATGGCAGCCGTCGCCGCCGAGCTGGTTTCCGAACTGCATGCGCAGGAGCTCGTCGATGCCCTCGTCGAACTCGTGGTTGCCGACCCCGGTGACGTCGAGGCCGAGCGCGTTCATGGCCTCGATCGTCGGCTCGTCATGGAAGAGCCCGGAGATGAGCGGGCTCGCTCCGATGAGGTCGCCGGCGCCGACCGTGATGGTGTTGGGATTGGTCGTGCGCAGGCTCTTGATCCAGGTTGCGAGGTACTCCACGCCGCCCGCGTCGACCGTCTGAACGGACCCGCCGGGAGTCAACGGTGGCCCGACGGCGATCCTCCCGGACGACCCCGACGGCGGCTGCAGGTTGCCGTGGAAGTCGTTGATCGCAAGTAGTTGGACTAGCGTGTCCTTCTGTTTGCCGCCCGGTGCCCCGAATGCTGTCGGCGCGAGGGCAAGGACGAAGGCCACAAGCGCGCAGAGCGCGACAAGGCGTTTCATGTGTACCTCTCCCCTCAGTCGGATACGGGGCGATCCTAAACCCGCCGCAGTGCGATTGAAAGCCCGATGGCTACGACTTGGCTTCGTGCCAGTCGTCACCGGCGCCGATGTCGACGGCAAGCGGCGGATCGAGCGGATAGGCGCCGCACATCTCCTCGCGCAGGATGTCCTTGACCGCCGACACTTCCACGTCCGGCGCCTCGACGAGGAGCTCGTCGTGGACCTGGAGCACGAGCCGCCCGGAGCGCCCTTCTTCGCGCAGCCGGGCGTGGATCGCGACCATGGCCTTCTTGATGATGTCGGCGGCCGTGCCCTGCATGACGAAGTTGACGGCAAGGCGTTCGCCGAGGGAACGGGTCTGGCGGTTGGAGGCCTTGAGCTCGGGAACCGGTCGGCGGCGGCCGAAGAGGCTCGTGGCGTAGCCCTCCTCCGTGCAGCGCTCGATCGTCCGCTCGATGAAGTCCTGGACGAGGGGGAAGCGGGCGAGATACGCGTCGATGTATTCCTGAGCCTCCTCCCGCGGGATCTCGAGGTTCTCGGAGAGCCCGAAGGCGGAGATGCCGTAGATGATCCCGAAGTTGACCATCTTGGCGACATTGCGCTCGTCCTTCGTTAGCTCGGCGCGCTCCTTGCCGAGCACTTCGGCGGCCGTCGCCGCATGGATGTCCTCGCCCTGGGCGAAGGCCTCGCGGAGCTTCGGCTCGCCGGAGACGTGGGCGAGGATCCGCAGCTCGACCTGGGAGTAGTCGGCCGAGACGAGCCGGTGCCCGGGCTCGGTGACGAAGGCGCTCCTGATCTCGCGCCCGAGCTCGGTGCGGATCGGGATCGCCTGCAGGTTCGGATTCGTCGTCGAGAGCCGGCCCGTGGAGGCGACGGCCTGGTTGAAGGTCGTGTGAAGGCGGCCGTCGTCCGGCGAGATCAGCTCGGGAAGCGGCCCGAGATATGTGTTCAGGAGCTTCGAGTACTCGCGCCATTCCTCGAGCACCGCGACGATCTCGTGCTCGCCGCGGATCGAGCGGAGCACGCGTGAGTCCGTGGAGTAGCCGGTCTTCCCCTTGCGACCCGCGGTCAGGCCCAGCACCTCGAAGAGGATGCGCGCCACCTGCTGCGTCGAGCCGAGCATGAATTCCTCGCCGGCGAGCTCGTGCGCCCGCGTCTCGAGCTCCTCGATCCGGTCGGCGAGGCGTGCGGTGATCTCGCCCATGCGGTACGTGTCGATCTTGACGCCCGCGTCCTCCATGCCGGCGAGCACCCCGGTGAGCGGCAGCTCGATTTCGCGGTACAGGGGGTCGAGGCTCCGTTCCGAGACGCGCTGGCGCAGCGGGCCGGCAAGGCGGAGCGACGCCGAGGCGTGGCGCACGAGGGCCGCGGTGTCCTCCTCCGCGGGAGGCTCGGGCTGGAGCTCGATCCCGTACTCGGCGGCCAGGTCGTCGAGCGCGTAGGTCGCGCGACCCGGCTCGATCAGGTACGCCATGAGGAGCGTGTCGTCGACGACATCGAGCCGGAGGGGCTTGGCGTCATGGGCGACGAGGTCGGCGCCGCGAAGCGCAGATGCGGTTTCCGGCGTCCACGCGGCGACGACGACCTCCGCCTGGGCGAGCGCCACGCGCCCGTCCTCGACCGCGATGCCGGCCTCCCCGGACGGCGGCGACACCTCGGCCTCGCGCCAGGGAACGGCGACGCCTTCGAGCTTCATCGGCGCGGCGGGAAGCGCCTCGTCGATCACGTCCACGCGCTGGAGCAGGTTGCGGAACTCGTACTGCCTGAACATCTCCTTGAGGCGCGAGCGGTCCGGCGGGTCGAGGACGAGCTCGGCGGGGTCGCAGTCGAGCTGCAGGTCGCGCCGCATGGTCGCGAGCTCCTTGGACGCCCTCGCTTGCTCGGCATGCTCGCGGAGGGCACGGCCGCGCGCGGGAGAGAGCTCGTCCACGTGCTCGAGCACGCCTTCCAGCGAGCCGTACTGCGCCACCAGCTGCCCGGCTGTCTTGTCCCCGATGCCCGGAACTCCCGGGATGTTGTCGGATGTGTCGCCCTTGAGCCCGATGAAGTCGGGGACCTGCTCCGGGGTGACGCCGTAGCGCGCGAAGACGCGCTCGGGCGTGTACACGTGCACGTCCGCGACCCCGCGCGGCGTCATCATCAGGGAGACGTTGTCGCTCACGAGCTGGAACGCGTCGCGGTCCGTCGAGACGACGGTGGTCTTGAGCCCGGCCTCGTCGGCGCGCGCGGCGAGCGTCGCAATGACGTCGTCCGCCTCCCAGCCCTCGAACTCGAGGTTCCGGTAGCCGAAGGCCTCGACGATCGGGCGGAAATGCGGAAACTGCTCGGCGAGGAGGTCCGGCATCGGCCGGCGGTCGACCTTGTACTCCGGGTCGAGCTCCTTGCGGTGCGTGGCGCGGGTGTCCCAGGCGACCGCGACGCCCTTCGGGCGGTAGTCGGCGAGGAGCTTGAAGAGCATGTTCGTGAACCCGAGAAGGGCGTTCGTCGGGAAGCCCTCGCTCGTCGCGAGCTCCTCCGGCAGCGCGAAGTACGCACGGTAGGCGAGGTTGTTTCCGTCCACGAGGAAGAGCTCGGAGTCGCGCACGGGGCCGTCGTCGAGCTGGAGCTCAGCCCCTGTCAGCGTCTTCGGTGACACACCCCGAGTCTACGGCGCCGCGAGACGCGCGCGCCTTCCGCACAAAACCCGCCTGCAAATGACCAAGTAGCAGTCTGTTACTTGGAGAAAGCCAGGCTCCAAGCGGAAGTCGCCGCGCAAAAGACGCCTAGTAACAGTCTGTTACTAGGACAACATCGCCGAGCGACGCTCCCCGCGCCCCGCTCTCACCCGCCCAGACCTTTCGCCGCCCACGCCCCCGGTCGACCGCCCGTCCCGGCCCGGCCGGCCCGCAGCTACTCCTCGCCGAGGTAGGTCTTGCGAACCTGCTCGTTGTCGCGCAGGGCCTTCGCGTCGTCGGCGAGCGCGACGTGGCCGGTCTCGAGCACGTAGCCGCGGTGCGCCGTGTCGAGAGCCATGAGCGCGTTCTGCTCGACGAGGAGAATCGGCGTCCCCTGCGCGTTGATCTCCCGGATGATCTCGAAGATCTTCTCGACGAAGATCGGGGCAAGGCCCATCGAAGGCTCGTCGAGGAGAAGGAGCTTCGGCCGCGCCATGAGCGCGCGGCCCATGGCGAGCATTTGCTGCTCGCCTCCGGACATCGTCCCGGCCTTCTGCTGCAGGCGCTCCTTGAGGCGCGGGAAGAGCGAGTAGACGCGTTCGAGGTCCTCCAGGGTCTCGGGCCCCTTCTGGCGCTGGTAGGCGCCCATCTCGAGGTTCTCGACGACGCTCATGCGCGGAAAGATCCGCCGGCCTTCGGGCGACTGCGAGATGCCCATCTGCACGATGTTGTGCGGCGCCGTGTCCGTGATGTCGGTCCCCTCGAAGATGATCCGCCCCTCGCGCGGGTGGTTGAGGCCGTTGATCGAACGCAGCGTCGTCGACTTGCCGGCTCCGTTCGCGCCGATCAGGGTGACGATCTCGCCGGCCCTCACCTCGAGCGACACACCCTTGAGCGCATGAATCGTCCCGTAATACGTGTGGATGTCGTCGAGCCTGAGGATGACGCCCTCGCCCGTCGCCACGCGGGCGGGCTTCTTCCCGTTGCCGTCCTTCTGCCAAGGAAGCCTCATGTCGTCGCCGCCGTTCCGAGGTAGGCCTCGATGACGCGCTCGTCGTGCTGGACCTCCTTGGGCGCGCCCTCGGCGATCTTTTCGCCGTAGTCGAGGACGGTCACCCGGTCGGAGATGCCCATGACGACGCGCATGTCGTGCTCGATCAAGAGCACGGTGATGTCGTGCTCGGCACGCAGCTTCGCGACGAAGTCCGTGAAGTTCGCAGTCTCCTCCGGGTTCATGCCCGCGGTCGGCTCGTCGAGGAGGAGCAGGCTCGGCCCGGAGGCGAGTGCCCGCGCAACCTCGAGCCGCCGCTGGTCTCCGTAGGAGAGGTTCTTCGCGTACGCATCTTCACGGCCCGGAAGGCCTGAGAAGCTGAGGAGCTCGCGCGCGCGATCCCGCGCGCCCTCCTCCTCCCGCTTCAGGGCGGGAGTGCGAAGAATCGAGCGCCAGATGCCGCCCTTGATGCGGCTGTGCATCGCCACGAGCACATTCTCGAGCGCCGTCATGTTGTGGAAGAGGCGGATGTTCTGGAAGGTGCGGGCCATGCCGAGGGCGGTCACCTTGTGCGGCGGGAGCCCGCTGATCGGCGACCCCTGGAAGATGACTCCGCCGGCAGTCGGCCTGTACACGCCCGTCAGAATGTTGAAGAACGTCGTCTTGCCGGCGCCGTTGGGGCCGATGAGACTCACGATCGAGCCGCGCGGGATGACGAAGTTCACATCGTTGACCGCAATCAGGCCGCCGAACTCCTTGCGCACCTGAACCGCCTCGAGGATGTTGTCGGTTGCGCCGTTCGAGTCCGCCATCACGTCCTCAGATCGTAGAGCGTCGCCTGGCCCTCGCCCTCGGCGAATTCTGCTTTGCGCCGTGAGCTCGGGATCAACCCTTCAGGTCTGAACAACATCATGAGCACGAGCAGGCCGCCGAAGATCCCGAACTTGTACTTCGCGATAGAGAAGTCGTCCGACACGCCGGGCAGCGAGCCGATCCGCTCGCCGATCTTGTCGAGGCCGCGGAAGTTGAGCCAGGAGATGAGCATCGCGCCCGCGATGACGCCCCAGATGTTGCCCATCCCGCCGACGATGACCATGACGAGCACGATCACGGAGATCTGGAATGAGAAGCTCGTCGGGAAGATGCCGTTGATGAACGAGCCGTACACGGCACCGGCGAAGCCGCCGAAGATGGCGCCGATCGCATAGGCCCAGAGCTTCGTGCGCATGAGCGGGACGCCCATGGCCGAGGCCGCGACCTCGTCCTCGCGCACCGCGATCCAGGCCCGGCCCATCTTCGAGTCGCGCAGGCGGAGGTTGACGAAGACCGTGATCAGCATCATGGCGAGGACGGTGAAATACCACGGCCGGAGCTCGAGCGACGTGTAGCGGACCGGCAAGATCCCGCCGGTCGCGTCGCTGATGGTCTCTCCGAAGCCGGGGCGGTCGAGCAGCGTGAGGCCGCGGACTCCGTTGGTCAGGTTGTGCCCGCCGATGTCGTCGCCGTTTCGGAAGACGTCCGGGATGATCTCGCCGAACCCGAGCGTGACGATGGCGAGGTAGTCGCCGCGCAGGCGCAGCGTCGGCCAGCCGATGAGGACGCCGGCGAGCGCGCAGATGGCGCCCGCGAGGAGCACGACGACCCAGAAGGAGAGATGGATGCCGGGCAGGCGCGCGGGGTTCGTGTCGAGGAAATGGATGTCCTTGTCGGCGAAAAGCCCCGAGCCGAACCAGCCGAGCGTGTAGGCACCGAGCGCGAAGAAGGCGACGTAGCCGAGATCGAGCAGGCCCGCATAGCCGACGACGACGTTCAGGCCGAGCGCGAGCATGACGTAGATGGACATGTTGAAGAGCGTGTCGTTGTCGATCCCGAGCCCGTCGTTGAAGATGAAGGCGAGCGGGCCCTCGAGCCCCCACCAGGGGTAGGAGAACGCGAGCGCGACGGCCGCGAGGGGAATGGCCCAGCGCAGCCACGTGTGCTCCCGGCGATAGCGCCGCCAGGAAGCTCGCCAGCCCGAGCCCGTGGAGCCGGCTCGGGGTTGCGCCTTGGGCGCTTGCGGGCCGGCCTCGTCGCTCACTGTCCCTCCGGCACCTGTTCGCCCAGGAGGCCGGACGGCCTGAACACGAGGATCGCGATGAGGACGCTGAAGATCACCGTCGTGGTCCAGCGCGCGTCCCAGAATCCCTCCGTGTAGGCCTGGATGAGCCCGAGCACGACGCCGCCGAGCACGGCCCCGCTCAGGTTGCCGATGCCGCCGAGGACAGCAGCGGTGAACGCGAACAGGCCGAGCCGGAAGCCGAGGTCGAACTTGGCCGTGCCGATGTAGAGGGCATAGATCGCCCCCGCCGCGCCGGCGAGCGCCCCGCCGAGTGCGAACGTGAACGAGATCGTCCGGTCGACGTTGATCCCCATCATCGAGGACGCGTCCATGTCTTGCGCGGTCGCGCGCATCGCCTTCCCCGACCGCGTGCGCCGGATGAGATAGGTGAGCGCGATCAGAAGCGGGATGGTGACCGCGATGACGATGAAGTCGTTCCAACCGTACGTCGCGCCGCGCCAGTGAAAGATGTCTCCGGTCGGAAGAATGTTCGGGAGCGGCTGCGGGCCCGCGTCCTTCCAGACGAGGCCGATGTCCTGGAGGATGAACGAGAAGCCGATCGCGGTGATGAGCGGCACGAGGCGCGGCTGGTTGCGAAGCGGCTTGTACCCGATCCGCTCGATGGTGACGTTGATGACCATGCAGAAGAGCATCGAGAAGAAGAGGCACATGGCGATCGTGTAGATCTTCTGGCCGCCCGAGGAGGCGGCGGTCGCGGCGGCGCCGAGCGGAAGCGCGAGCACGTACGACGTCGGAAAGAGCGGGATCTGGAACGAGCCGTCGTTGACGATGCCATTCGTCTGGAAGGCCCCGAGCATGAAGTTGTCGCCGTGGGCGAAGTTGATCAGCTCGATGATTCCGTAGACGAGCGTGTAACCGAGCGCGATCAGGGCAAAGATCGAGCCGTTCGTGATCCCGATCAGCGTCACTTCGAGGAAGCGGTCCGGTGACTGGATCGCGTTCTTGATCAGCCAGTACCCGATCAGGCCTGCGAGAACGACCCCGGCGATCCAGAGCAAAATCTGCGAGATCGGCAGACGCCGCTCGATTATCGGGCCAGATGCGGTTTCAGCCGTCACAGGCGCAGGTTATGACGGAAGCGAGGGGGCCGGTCAAGCCGGCCCCCTCGTCCCAACTAGCGTCTATTCGACGCTCAGCTGCTTTGCTTCGACGAACTTCCACGGCGGGCCGCTTGCCTCGGCCTGGAAGATCGAGATGAGACCCCCCTTGGGGTCACCGTTTGCGTTGAACGCCATCGGACCGACGATGCCGTCGGAGATGTCCGTCTCGAACAGCTTCGCCACCACGTCCTCGCGCGAGCCATCCGAGCGCGAGATCGCGTCGACGAGCGCTTGTGCCGCGGCTGCGGCGTACGCCGTGTAGACCTCCGGCGCGCCGTACTTCGCCTGGTAGGCGTCGAGGAAGGTCTTCCCCGCTCCCGTCAGGTCCTCCGGGTTGAGCACCGGAGCGCTCCCGTACGTACCCGCGAGATTGTCGGCTCCCGCCTCGTCGAAGAGGGAGTCGAGCACGAAGCCGTCCGAAACGAGCAGCTTGACGGCATCGTTGTCCCCGACCACGGAGACCTTGTCCTTGATCACCTGACCGCCGTTGAAGCACGAGATACCGCCGATGAACATGCCGTCGGCACCCGTGGCCTTGACCTGCGTCATCAGGGCCTTGTAGTTCTGCGCGTTCGCGTCCCAGCCTGTATGGCCCGCGACCTTGAGTCCGATGTCCTTGGCCGCGATCTCGAACGCGTCCGCGACGCCCTTCCCGTAGGCGTCCTTGTCGTCCAGGATGTAGACACTCGTGACGCCCAGCTGGTCCTTCATGTAGGTGGCGTCGACCTGTCCCTGGAAGTCGTCCGATGCGACGACGCGCGTGTAGTTGCGCGTGCCGGTCGGGTAGTACTTGTCCGGCTCACCGGGCTCGGAGCCGGGGCCCTCGTGCGTGAGGCCGACCGCGGTGTTCGCGGGGCTCACGTACGCGAGCGTGCCCTCGTTCGCGATCGGGACCTCGATCTTGGCACAACCGGAGTTGAACGTCCCGACCACGCCTAGGATCGACTCGTCCTCCACGTACTTGCGTGCGTTGGCCGCACACGTGGCCTCGTCCCAGGCTCCCTTCGCGGCGGTCGAGTCGTCGTTCGACTCGTACGTCACCGTGAAGTCGCCGGCCTTGCCGCCGATCTGCTCGAGATAGAGCTTGATGGCGTTGACCATCGTCTCGGTTTGCCCTGCCGACGAGCCCTGCAGCGGCAGGTCGGAGACGATCTTGACGGCCTGGCCACCACCGCCACTCGTCTCGCCGCCGCCGGTCCCGCCGCTTGCGCTGTTGTTGTCCCCGCCGCACCCAGCGGCCAGGAGCGCCAGGGCACTGAGCACCAAGACCAGTACCGACAAAAGATTCCTGCTTCTCAACTGCGCCTCCTCGTTCGCCCGACTGTTCTCTCGACGCTGCCCATGGCGAGCATTCGCCGTGAAGGGACTTGCTGGAGCGGACGCGGACTCACGCCGAACCGGGCCGCTCGTTGTGGGGCGCCATTATGACGCCGTGAGGGACGTCCAGCAACTGTGCCGATACCATCCCTCGTGATGCCTTCTGCCGAAGTGGCGGAACTGGAAGACGCGCTGGACTCAAAATCCAGTGGGGCTTTGCCCCGTGCGGGTTCGACTCCCGCCTTCGGCATCAGTCTCCCCTCCACCTCCCCTCCATGCAGCTTCCGAGACGTTTGAGGCAAAAGACGACCGGCCAGGCCCGAAGTTAGACCGATGGCGAAGAAGGTCGGAGTTCTGACGGGCGGAGGGGATTGCCCCGGCCTGAACGCGGTCATCCGCGCGGTCACCCGACGCTCGCTCACGCGCGGGCACACGATCCTCGGCATCCGCGAGGGCTGGCGGGGCCTCGTCGACGGACGGTTCATGGAGCTCGGCCCCCGAGAGATCTCGGGAATCCTTCCCCGCGGTGGGACGATCCTCGGCACGACTCGCACCAATCCGTACAACACCGACGGCGGCGTCGAGAAGGTCCTCGAGAACTCCCGCGCCCAGGGGCTCGACGCGCTCGTCGCGATCGGGGGCGAGGACACGCTCGGGGTCGCCTCGCGGCTCTTCGCCGAGCACGATTTCCCCGTCGTCGGCGTCCCGAAGACGATCGACAACGACCTCTCTGGGACGGACTACACATTCGGCTTCGACACCGCGGTCTTCATCGCCACGGAGGCGATCGACCGCCTGCACACGACCGCGGAGTCCCACAACCGCGTCATGGTCGTCGAGGTGATGGGCCGGCACACCGGCTGGATCGCCGTCATGAGCGGGATCGCGGGCGGCGCCGACGTCATCCTCATCCCGGAACAGCCCGTGACCGTCGAGGAGGCCTGCGACGACCTGCGCCGCCGCCACGAGCGGGGGAAGGACTTCTCCATCGTGGTCGTGAGCGAGGGCTACGAGCTCACCTACGAGTCCGGCGAGAAGCGCCAGGTGGCGCAGGAGGCACCCGCGACCGACCAGTTCGGCCACGTGCGGCTCGGCGGCGTCGGCGAGCAGCTGGCGCGCGAGATCGAGGAGCGCACCGGCTTCGAGAGCCGCGTGACCGTGCTCGGCCACGTCCAGCGCGGCGGCTCCCCCACCCCGCGCGACCGCGTCCTGGCGACGCGCTTCGGCCTGAAGGCCGCCGATCTCGTCGACGAGGGCACCTTCGGGACGATGGCGGCGCTCCAGGGCGACGACATCGTCGCCGTTTCGCTCGAAGCCGCCGTCGCCGAGCTCAAGACGGTGCCGCCCCAGTGGTTCGAGGTCGCGAAGGCGTTTTTTGGCTAGTCATCCCGCCCTCGCGGCAAGACCGCCGGCCTGAAGCGGCACCCCTACAGAAACTCAGACAGCGGGAACGAGCGGTTCCGCCGTGGCGGGACGAGGAAGTTCTGCCGGTGCGTCGTCTGCAGGATCGAGTTGAAGCCTTGCCCGCGCGAGCGCGGGTGGATCGGGATGCTCGTGCCGTCCGGAAGGATCCCGTCCATCGCGAGCCGCGTGCGGTGGAAGTCGTCGCTCGTCGGCGTGAAGACCACGAAGTGGAGCCCCGCCGCCGCCTCGTCGCCCTGGCCATCCACGGCCGGGCGCGCGCTCCAGAAGAACGGGTTGTCGAGCGTGTTGAAGTCGGCCCGCTGCGGGATCGCCGTCCCCTTCGGATAGAGGATACCGTCGTTTCCGGTCACGTCGGCCTGCAGGCGCGAGGCCGGCTGCATCACGGAGCTGTGCCCGACGGCCTCGTAGCGCTCTGCGTCCTGCTCGACAGCCTTCGCGGCGTCCGCGTCCTCGGCGTCCTGGGGCACCGTCTGCGTCCCGTCCTTCACGTCGAGCCCCGGCTTGAACGTCGTCGCCACGCGCTCGGGGAAGTCGAAGTTCAGATACCAGGCCTCGACGTCCTCGAAGAGGTGCGAGAGGTGCATCGCCGTTCCCCCGAGGAAGTAGCCGTCGGGAAACTGGTCGGTGTACCCCGGCAGCGTCTCGAAGTTCGCGATCCCGGGCGGGCCGAGCCCGGCCTTCTGCGTCGAGGTGAAGCCGAGGAAGAGCTCGGCGGTGTCGGGGATGAGCTCGGCGCCGCCGATTCCCGCCGCCATCGCCATCTGCTTCGGCAGGCTCTGGCTCCCGTCGAAGCCGCCGCCGGCGAAGCCCCGGCGGATGCTCGTGATGGAGAAGAGCCCCTTCGCCTCGTCGAAGAGGCTCGCCGCCCCGTCGGCGATGAAATCGATGCTGTCGCTGCGCAGGAAGATGGCGAGGTCGTTGTCCTCGAGGATGATGTCCTCGGGGTCGCTCGGGAAGCGGATCGCGTCGATGAGGCCACGCACCTCTTTCCCCGCCGCCTTCGACGCGCGGAGGTCGACCGGGAGGTGCTCCTCCGCCAGATCCGGGACGTAGCGCGTGAAGTAGGGAAGCCCCCAGCCGAGGCTGATCGACAGCCCCTTCGGCGCGGGCTCGTAGCGGGCGTCGAGCTCCTGCAGCGTCGCGCCGAGCGTCGCGCGCGCCTCGGCCAGTGCGGCGGCGGTCGGCTCCACGTTCAGCCTGGCGGTGACGACCTCGTGGTGGAGCGGCGGCACGACGACCTCGACCCCGTTGTCGACGATCACCTGCGGCCGGCCGAGGACGTGCTGCTCGGACGGGAGAACGTGCGTGCTCTCGCGCTCGGGCGCGGCGGCGAAGCGGTCGACCAGCTCGTAGATCCCCGCTGCGCCGAGGGCCGCCGCGCCGCCCGCGACGAACTGCCTCCTGGTCAGGCGCACGTCAGGACTGCTGCGGCTCGATCTTCACGAGGCCGGCCATGATCCGATCGAGATACTTCACCACCTGGGTGTACGAGAGGCCGAGCTCGGGCACCACGTGCTGGCTGACCGAGTAGAGCGATCCGTCGTCCTTCCAGGCATAGAGGACGTGCCACGTGTCGGCGCCGTGGTTGACCGTGTAGACGTCCACTGTCCTGCCGGCGACCTCCCGCGTGCCCCGCTCGCCGCTGAAGCACGGCTCGCCGTTGCAGGTCGGCAGCTTCGTCTGGCCGGGGTAGCCGCGCAGGTTCACGTGCACCTCGCCGGCGCCGCGCTCGAACCAGATGAAGCCGATGAGGTAGCTGCCCTCTTTCGTGACCGAGTGCACGCCCTCCCAATGGCCGCCGATCCGGCCGACGAGCGGATCGGGGAGCCAGCTCGGGCAGTAGACGGCCGCGTCGATCTGGTTTGCGAGCTTCTGCCAGCCGCGTGCGAGCGCCGAAGGACAGGTCGGCTCGGAGGCGGTCGTCGTCGTCGAATGCGGCGGCTCGGCCGAGGCCGACCCCTCGCCGCCGCAGCCGGCCGCCGCAAATGAGACGAGAACGAGGGCGAGAAGGGCCGCAAGCGCCCAGGGGAACGCGCGATTCACGAACTCATGATGCCAGACGCCCGACAACGGGTTGATCGGTACCCTCGGTCGCCGTGCAGCCGAAAATTGCCCCTCTCGCGGCACTTGTAGTCCTCGCCTGCGGGCTCCTGGCGGCCGCGTGCGGCGGTACCGACCACCAGGCGCACGCGCGGTCCCTCTACAACGCCTACCGCACGGCCGAGGACACGAGGACGGATGCCGAGGAGGATCTCCGTCTCGCCTTCGCCGACATCTCGGCTGCGGCGCAGGCGCAGGATCGCGAAGCAGTGCTCGAGGCAGCCCAGCGCGGCCAGGACGCGGTCGAGAAGATCAACGACCTCATCGCTGCTGAGCTCGAGGCGGCGCAGGGGCTCGCGGAGATCGACCCGGTCTCGGCGCATGCGAAGCAGCTCTCCGACGGCCTCCAGCTCAGCCGCTCCGGCCTCGCGCTCGTTGCCGAGGAGCTCGCGATCGCACTCGACGACCCGTTCCTCGAGACGAGGAAGAAGGAGGTCGACGACCTCGCGAAGGAGTCGGCCGACCTCGCCGCCAAGGGCGAGCTCGCGATCAGGCGCGCCGACCACGCGCTCGCGCTCGCGCTCGGCCTGGAGCCGCGGCTGGACCAGATCATCACGACGACCGGCTAGCGGCCGGTCAGCTCGGCGAGCGCCGAGGCAAAATCGGCCGAGCTCTGCAGGAACTCGGCTCCGACCAGGATGGCGTCCACGCCCGCGTTCTCGAGCGCCACGACCTGCTCGCGCGCGTTCACCCGCGCTTCTGAGATGACGAGCTTGCCCGCCGGCACGTCGGCGAGGAGGTCGAGCGTGCGCTCGAGGTCCTCCTCGTCGTCGTCGAGGCCGCGCTCCGAGATGAGGACGATGTCCGGGTCGACTCGCTCGAGGGCCTCCTCGAGGGTCTCCTCGTCGCGCACCTCGACCGCACAGTCGAGATCGAGCTCGCGGGCGCGGGCGACGACGGCCTCCGCCTCGGCGGAGAACGGGACGATCCAGGCGTCGGCCCCGGAGGCGGACGCCTCGCTCGGGTCGCCGCCTCGCACGAGGACGGCCAGGGAGGTGCTCGCTAGGACCCGCTCGACGTCGGCGACGTCGACGGCGACGGCCTCGGCTCCCGCCTCTTCTGCAAGCGCGGCGAGGTCCTCCACCGCGCCCTGCAGGAGGGGGACGACGGAGATGCCGTCGCCCTCGGAGATCGCCTGGCGGAAGCGGCTCACGAAGAGACGCGGTCGAGGCCCGCGGCGTACGTCACGATCTCGAGCGCGAACGGAGAGCCGATCCTCCCGGCGCCCGCGTTGATCATGGCGAGCGCGTCGTCGAGCGTCTCGACGCCGCCAGATGCCTTCACGCCGACGGACTCCGGGAGGTAGTCGCGCAGGAGCTCGACATCGTGAACCGTCGCGGGCGCGCCGTTTGCGCTCGTCTGTGCGAAGTCCACCTCAGCGAGCTCGACGATCTTGCACGCGAGCTTCTTGCGCTTGTCGTCCAGACGCCCGGTGCCGATGATCGCCTTCAGGGTCACCGACCCTCGCCCCCCGTTGGCGGTACGCATCCGAACGGTGCGCGCAAAGGCGGTCAGCTCGTCCCGGACGAGAGCGAAGTCGAGAGCGAGCATCGCCGGCACGTCGAGCGCGAACTCGAGCTCCCCCGCCCCTTCGTCGAGGCAACGCTCGGCGTCCGCGATCTTCGCCTTCGCCGCCGAGCCGCCCTCGGGATAGCCGACGACCGCGCACACCTTCACGTCCGATCCGCGCAGATGCTCGGCCGCGGCGGCGACGTGCTTCGGCAGGACGCAGAGCGATGCGAGGTGCAGGTCGCGCGCCGTCTGGCACACGGCCTCGATCTCCTGGAGGCCCGCGCGCGGGTCGAGGAGGGTGCAGTCGATGGTCTTGGCGAGCTCTTCGATCCGAAGGGCCATGGGCGACTAGCTGAGTCTAGGGGACTAGACGCCGATCGGGTGCCAAACGGTCTTGAGCTCGAGGAAGGCCGCGACGTGCCACGGCGACTGACCGTCCCCGTTCGAGACGACACGCTTGACGTTGTCCGCGGCGAGCCGCTCGAGGTCCTTGCGCTCGCCGGTCGCCCCCGAGAGGTCGAGGGCGTTCACGTCCATGTGCGCGGCGAGCACCGCGCAGAGCTCGTCCTTCCTGCCGGTGAGAACGTTGACGACGCCGCCCGGCACGTCGGAGGTGGCAAGCACCTCCGCGAGCGTGACCGCGGCGAGCGGGCGCTTCTGCGAGGCGACGATCACGGCCGCGTTGCCTCCGACGATGACCGGCGCGAGGCGCGCGACGAAGCCCGCGAGCGCTGGTTCTTCGGGGGCGACGACGCCGACGACACCGGTCGGCTCGGGCACCGTGAAGTTGAAGTACGGGCCTGCGACCGGATTCGACGAGCCGAGCACCTGCGCGAGCTTGTCCGCCCACCCGGCGTACCAGACCCAGGAGTCGATCGCCGCGTCCACCTCGGCCTCGTCCTCCGTGAGCTCGACGAACTGGGCCCTGCGGCCCTCCATGATCTCGGCCACCCGGTAGAGCACCTGGCCCCGGTTATAGGCGGTCATGGACGCCCACTTGGGGAACGCCTCGCGGGCGGCACGCACCGCGTCGCGGACATCCTTGCGGGAGGCAAGCGCGACGTTGGCCCCCTCGGCCTCGTACGAGCGGCCGGACTCCGAGCGGGGGAACGCACCGCCGACGTAGAGCTTGTAGGTCTTCTTGACCGGAAGCCTCACGCTTTTTCCCCATTCCGCGCGCCACACGCGCGTCCGGCGGCGCTAGCCTGAAGGTGGGTGGTGGTCCGGGGTGGCCCCGATTAAGGCCGCTTCTCACTCGAACCTCAGGTAAGGCTCGAGGCCGTGCCGGCCGCCTTCCCGGCCGAAGCCGGACTCCTTGTACCCGCCGAACGGCGAGGCCGGGTCGAAGCGGTTGTACGTATTCGCCCAGATCACCCCGGCCCGAAGACGCTGCGCCATCGAGAGGATGCGCGACCCCTTCTCCGTCCAGACCCCGGCGGAAAGCCCGTACGGCGTGTTGTTCGCCTTCTCGACCGCCTCGTCAGGCGTGCGGAAGGTCAGCACCGAGAGGACGGGCCCAAAGATCTCCTCCTGCGCGATCCGATAGCTCTGCGCGACGTTCGTGAAGACCGTCGGCGCAAACCACCAGCCCTTCTCGGGAAGCCGGCACGAGGGCTGGAAGATCTCGGCGCCCTCCTCCTGCCCCGCCGCGACGAGCTCCTTGATCTTCTCGAGCTGCTCTCTCGAGTTGATCGCGCCGATGTCCGTGTTCTTGTCGAGCGGGTCGCCGACGCGCAGGGTCCCCATCCGCCGCTTCAGCTTCGTGATCACCTGCTCGTAGATGGACTCCTGGACGAGGAGGCGCGAGCCGGCGCAGCACACGTGACCCTGGTTGAAGTAGATGCCGTTGATGATCCCTTCGACCGCCTGGTCGAGCGCCGCGTCGTCGAAGATGATGTTCGCAGCCTTCCCGCCCAGCTCGAGCGTGAGCTTCTTGCCGGTCCCTGCGACGGCGCGCTGGATCTCCTTCCCGACCTCGGTCGACCCGGTGAACGCGACCTTGTCGACGCCGGGGTGCTTGACGAGCTCCGCCCCTGCGCGCCCGTCGCCGGTGAGGATGTTCACGACTCCAGGCGGGAGCTCCGCCTGGCGCAGCACTTCGCAGAAAAGGAGCGCGGTGAGCGGCGTCGACTCGGCCGGCTTCAGGACGACCGTGTTCCCCGCCGCGAGGGCCGGCGCGATCTTCCACGAGAGCATGAGGAGGGGGAAGTTCCAGGGGATGATCTGCCCGGCCACGCCGAGCGGCCTCGGCTTCCGGTTCGGGAACGCGTACTCGAGCTTGTCGGCCCAGCCCGCGTAGTAGAAGAAATGCGCCGCGGAGAGCGGCAGGTCGACGTCGCGGGACTCGCGGATCGGCTTGCCCCCGTCGAGCGATTCGAGCACCGCGAACTCGCGCGAGCGCTCCTGGAGGATGCGCGCGATGCGGTAGAGGTACTTGGCCCGCTCGCCCGGCGCGATCTCGGACCAGCCGTTCTCGAACGCCCCGCGCGCGGCCTCGACGGCCACACCAACGTCTTCCCGGCCTGCGTAGGCGACCTCGGCGAGCGGCTCCTCGGTGGCCGGACTGATCGTCGGCTCGTACTCACCCGACTTCGGCTCCACCCACTCGCCCCCGATGAAGAGCCCGTAGCGGTCTTCGAGGGTGACGATCTCCCGCGACTCGGGCGCAGGCGCGTAGTCGAACGCGGACGGGACAGGCGAGCGGTCTTGGCGCTTTTCGATCTCAGTCAATGGTGAAGTAGTCCGGGCTCTGGTAGCGGCCTGTCTTCTCCTTGCGGATCTGGAGGAGGCAGTCGTTGAGTAGCGACGAGGCGCCGAAGCGGAAGAGGTCAGGCGTCATCCACTCGACGCCGAGGGTCTCGTGCAGGAGAACGAGGTACTGGACGGCCTGCTTGGCATGGCGGATGCCGCCCGCCGGCTTCATCCCGATCTTGCGCCCCGTTTCCTCGTAGACGTCGCGGATCGCCTCGAGCATGACGAGCGTCACGGGGAGCGTCGCGGCGGGCTGGATCTTCCCGGTGGACGTCTTGATGAAGTCGGCGCCGCCCGCGATCGCGAGCAGGCTCGCGCGCCGCACGTTGTCGTACGTGCCGAGCTCTCCGGTCTCGAGAATGACCTTCACGTGCGCCTCGCCACACGCCTCCTTCACCCTGCGCACCTCGTCGTAGACCTTCGCGTAGTCGCCCGAGAGGAAGGCGCCGCGGTCGATGACCATGTCGATCTCGTCCGCGCCCATCTCTGCGACCCTCGCTGCCTCCTCGACCTTGATCTCGAGCGGCGACTGGCCGGACGGGAACGCGGTCGCGACCGACGCGACGCGGACGCCGCTCCCCCGCACCCGGTCGAGGGCGACGGGAACGAGATTCGGGTAGACGCACACTGCTGCCACCGGCGGCACGGTCAGGTCGGACGGATCGGGTCGCATCGCCTTCGAGGAGAGAGCCGCCACCTTCCCGGGCGTGTCGGCGCCTTCGAGCGTGGTCAGGTCCATCATCCGTACGGCGAGGTCGAGGGCGAAGAGCTTGGACTCCCGCTTGATCGAGCGGCGCGAGAGCGACGCCGCGCGCTCCTCGACCGCGACCTGGTCGACTGAGCCGATGCGGGGAAGACGGGGCTCGAGCGGTAGCTCGAACCCGCCCGGGAGAGCAGGCGCCTGCGCCATGCGATCAGTGTAGCCCGGGGGAGGGCGCCGGCTCAGCCGGCGTCTACGAGGAGGCCGCCCTGCACGCGGGCGACGAAGGTGCCGAGGTCGGATTCCTTCTGGCCCAGCCTAGCCTCGAGCGCGCGCAGATGCTCCTCGCGCGCTTCGATCTCGTCCTCGCGGAGGTACATGTCGGCCTCGAAGCGGGCTTCGCGCTCGTCGAGCTCCGCCTCGCGGCACTCGAGCTCGAGCGTGCGCTGCTTGATCTCCTGCTCTTGCTTCTCGAGCCGCTTCGCGCGACGCTCGAGCCATTCGGAGGAAACGAGGCGCTCGCCGAAAATGTCCTCGTCTTCTTGATCGGTCGGGGCGACCAGCGCCAGGGCCGGGGCGGACGCGGGAGCCGCGGTCTGCGCCACCGCCTCAGGCGAGGGCGTCATCGCGAAGATGTTGATGTTGGTCACCGACGACTTGTGGCGTCGGCGGCGCCTCACCCGCGTGGAGTGATGTCGGATCTCCTCGGACATGCCGCTTCATCACAGTAATCGGCAGGAAAACGAACGCATCCCTAGGTCGAGGGAGTGCGCTTTCGTCAACGCCTAGCTGACACGCCCACGACGGCGCGGGCCAGTGCGGCTAGGGGGTCGCGAGCTGTTCCTGGACGAGCGGTCGCGTGTCGAGCGGCTCGAAGCCGATCCGGGCGGCGACGTCCTCGCTCGAGGGCCGCGTGCCCTCGGCGAAGAGGCTCCTCAGGGCCTCACCCGTCTCGCTCCGCTCCCACCAGTCCGAGCCGACCGTCTCGCGCAGGTAGGCGCGGAGTTGCGCCGCGCGGATCCAGGCGCGCAGGTAGTCCGCCGAGTAGAACCCGTCGTCCATGTCGGCCAGGTAGCCATCCGGCCGGTAGCGGAACCCGGTCGCGGCGCGCAGGCGCTCCGCGTACTTCGGCGCGTAGTCCGGAGCGTGCTCGAAGTCGGCCCAGAGCTCCAGCTCGTAGTCCAGCTTCGCCGCATAGCGCCGGAAGAGGAGCACGTCCAGGAAGCGGGTCGCCTCGGCGTTCTCCTCCGCCTCCCCGGCCGAGAGGTCGAAGTGCTCGGCGTGCCAGCCCGGCTCTCGGCTCACCGACTCCAGGAGGAACGAGTAGATCTCGGTCAGAGCGTGGTCGCGGGAGAGACGGCGGAACGTGTACGGAAGAGCTGGGTCGACGCTCGCGTAGTGGAGCGCGTGCCCGGCCTCGTGGAGGAGCCCCTGGTAGTCGTGCAGCCCGCCCTGCGCCCGGGTGATCAGGTGGACGATCTCGGGCGGGTCGGACGCGATCACGCAGGCCCGCGGGTTCTTCTGCGGCCGGTCGTCGAGATCGAGACGGATGTGCTCGTCGGCGGCGAGGTCGAAGCCCAGCCGTGAGAGGCTCTCGAGGCACACGGGAACGGCCCGCTCTTTCGTGTAGGTGTCCGCGAGCGGGGACAGCCGCCGCAGATAGGAGACGTGGTAGGAGGCGGGCTCGTCCTCGTGCTCCTCACCCAGGATCCGGTCGAGCCAGCGCTCGCGGAGCGGCCCGTACGACTCGTCCTGCTCCCGCGCGGCCCGACCGAGCGTTTCGGCGAGCGCGTGGAGGTCGATTGCCTTGCGCCGCGCGCTTCGCCCGACTGGATCGGGGTCGCCCGAGAGCTCCGCGTCGAGGGTCTCGGCGGCGCCCATGAGTACCTGGCGGTCGTCGTTGAAGCGGGCGGAGGCGTCCGCGGCGAGGTCGCCGAGCTCGTTCCGATCCCCGTAGTCGTCCAGGACGGCGAGCATCGCCTGCGCGGAGCGAAGCGGGAGCCACTCGCCGCGAAAATCGACGCGCGCTGCGAGGAACTCGTTCTCGAAGCGGTCGGACCGCTCGGCGAGCTCGGCGACGACGATCCCCCCGAGACATGCTTCGCGCAGGCGGTAGAGGCGCTCGCGCTCGCCGCCGACCGCCGTCTCCTCCTCGTCGCGGAGACACGCGTGCTGCTCGCGGGTGAAGAGGTCGGCGTACCGCGCAACGATCTCCGCCTGCTCGCTCGTCTCCTTCTCCCCCACGCGCACCGCGCGTGCCTCCTCGGCGCGCTCGTAGAGATAGCGGTTCAATCGTTCCTCGAACATGAGCGCAGTCAGTGCTGCCACGTCCCCTCCTGGTTCCTAGATTCCGAAACGTTCGAGCACATTCTCGTCACGGCGCCAGTGCGGCCGCACCTTGACCTGCAGCTCGAGGTAGACCTTCCCGCCCAGGAGCCGCTCGATTTCGGGCCTCGCGCTGGCGCCGACGGCCTTGATCATGCTCCCGCCTTTGCCGACGAGGATGCCCTTCTGGGACTCGGTCTCGACGAAGAGGACGGCGTGCACCCGCCCCTCCTCGAGCTCCTCGACCTCGACGCCGATCGCGTGCGGCACCTCCTCGCGGGTGAGCGCAAGCGCCTGCTCGCGGACGAGCTCCGCGACCCGCGTCTCGAGCGGGAGGTCGGTCGCCTCGCCCTCGCCGAAGTAGAGCGGCCCCTCGGGAAGGAGCGCGACGAGGTCGTCCTGAAGCGGGCCGAGTCCCTCGCCGCGGACGGCGCTGATCGGGTGGAGCGCGTGGAAGTCGCCGAGGCTCGCCGCGACCTGGATCTGCCGGGCGATTCTTTCAGGGCGTAGCTGGTCGACCTTGTTGAGGGCGATGACGACGGGGCGCCCGGAAGCGAAGAGCCGCGCGGCGACGAAGCGGTCGCCGGAGCCGATCGCCTCGTCCGCGGCCAGAACGAGGAGGTGGGCGTCGACGTCCTCGAGCGATGCGTCCACGGTCCGCTGCATGCGCTCGGTAAGCGCATCGCGCGGCCGCTGGAAGCCGGGCAGGTCGGTGAGGACGAGCTGGTAGCCGTCGCCGTTGACGACCGCGGCGATCCGGCGGCGCGTCGTCTGGGGCTTGTCCGAGACGATGGCGACCTTCCCGCCCGCGAGCCCGTTCACGAGCGTCGACTTGCCGACGTTCGGGCGGCCGGCGACCGCGACGAACCCGCTCCGGAGCGGTGTCACAGCTCGAAGGAGTCGGGCAGGAGCTCGTCGGGCCGGCGAACGAGGAGCTCGCCCTCGTGCATGAACGCCACCCGGTCGAAGCGGAACTCATGGAGCCACTGGCGGCAGGCGCCACACGGGGACGCGGTGATCCCGATCGCCTCGAAGTCGCCCGGCTTTGCGCCCTCGACGACCGCCCGGGCGATGGCGCAGCGCTCCGCGCAGATCCCCACCGGGTACGAGGCGTTCTCGACGTTCACGCCGGTGACGACACGCCCGTCGCGCATGAGCGCGGCCGCGCCGACGAGGAACTTCGAGTACGGCGCGTAGGCCGCCTGCGAGGCGGCTACGGCGGCGTCGTAAAGCTCGTGGTCGGTTATCGGAACACCTGAAAGAGGATGAGCGTCACGAGCGTACCGATGACCGCGCCGGCGACGACCTCGTACGGCGTGTGGATCTCTGCCTCGACGCGGGTCTGGGCCACGAGGAGAGCCATGATCAGCGCGACGAACGAAACGACGATGCGGTGGTCGGTGACGATGAACGTGATCGCGGCCCAGCCGCCGAACGCAAGCGCCGCGTGGCCAGAGGGCAGCCCACCGCGGAGCGGCGTCCCGGTGCCGGTGATGGCCTTCACCGCGATGACGACGATGATCGTCAGGACGAGTGCGATCACCGTCAGGTTGATCGGCGCGTCTCCGAGCGAGTTCACGAGCCTCGCACTCGGCCGCGCCAGGCGATCGGCGAGCACGAGATAGCCGACCGCGACCGCGTTGGCCGCGGCGATGAGGACTGCGCCTGCCGCGATGTCCTTCGCGATCTTCGCCAGTGGGTCGAACGAGGGCGTCGAGAGGTCGATCGTCGCCTCCACCGCGGTGTTCACCATCTCGGCGATCAGCACGAAGGCAATCGAGATCATGAGCGCGATCAGCTCGAGCCGCGTGACGTCGTAGATGAATGCCAGGACGAGAACGGCGGCCGCGATTGCGAAGTGGATCCGCATGTTGCGCTGCGTCCGCAGCACGTGGATGACGCCCTCGAAGGCGTAGTTGAAGCTGCGCAGGACCGCAGGTGCGCGCCGGTCGGCCATCAGGACCCGGGCAGGAGCTCCCGCTCGCGCCGCTCCATCTCCTGCCCGTGGTCGTAGCCGAGGAGGTGCAGGAGCCCATGGACGAGCGGCGCGCGCCAGGCCTCGCCGACGACCTGCGGGCAGAGGACGACGTCGCCGAGCTGGCGGGGAACGCCCTCGGGCAGGTCGTCGCGCTCGTCGATCGGGAACGAGAGCACGTCGGTCGCCTCTTCGATCCCCAGGTGCTGGAGCTTCAGCGCACGCATCTCCGACGGCGCGGCGAAGGCGATGCCGAGGTCGCCGGCTGCGACTCCCTCCGCCGCGAGGACGCCGCGCGCGAGCGACTCGGCGCCGATCGCGTCCACGACCTCGCCGCTTCTGTTCTCGACCTCGATGGCGATCACTTGCGCCGCTGGGTGCCCGTCTCGTCGGCGTGGCGCTTGTACGCCTCGACGATGCGCTGCACGAGCACGTGGCGGACGACGTCCTGGTTCCCGAACTCGACGAACTCGATGCCGTCGATCGCGCCGAGGATCTCGCGCACGTGGATGAGGCCGGAGGCCTGCTCGCGTGGGAGGTCAACCTGCGTCACGTCGCCGGTGACCACGATCTTCGAACCGAACCCGAGGCGCGTGAGGAACATCTGCATCTGCTCCGGGGTCGTGTTCTGCGCCTCGTCGAGGATGATGAAGGAGTCGTTGAGCGTTCGGCCGCGCATGAAGGCGAGCGGCGCGACCTCGATCGTCCCCTTCTCCAGGTACGAGTTCAGCCGGTCGGCGTCGAGCATGTCGTAGAGCGCGTCGAAGAGCGGGCGCAGATACGGGTCGACCTTGGCGAGCATGTCGCCCGGGAGGAAACCGAGGCGCTCCCCCGCCTCGACGGCCGGGCGCGTGAGGATGATGCGGCTCACAGCTCGATCCTGCATCGACGCGACCGCGAGAGCCATGGCCAGGTAGGTCTTGCCCGTGCCCGCGGGTCCGACGCCGAAGGTGATCGTGCATTCGCGGATTGCGTCCACGTAGCGCTTCTGGTTGACGGTCTTCGGCGTGATCTTGGTGCCGCGGTGGCGCCAGACCACGTCCTCGAAGATCTCGCGCGGGTTCTCCGCGGCGTCGAGCGCCGCAAGGACGGCATCCACAGTCCCCGGCCCGATCACCTGGCCGCCTTCGACCAGCTCCACAAGCTCGTCCACGACCGCGCGGGCCTGGCCGACGCGCGCGTCGTCACCCTCGAGCGTCAGGCGATTGCCGCGCAGGAGAAGGGCGATGCCCAGGCGGTTGCGAAGCGCGTCGAGGATGCCGTCGTCGACCGTGGCGAGCTCGGCCGCGACCTCGTTGGAGACCGAGAGAACTTCCTGCAACGGTCGAAGTTTAGTGAGGCCGGCGGAAACGACTATCTGTGGCTCTCCATCACCTCGCGCAGGGACGAGTTCCGGCCGCGCCCCTGCACCGGCTTCGCGCCAATCTGCGAAGGAGTGACGGTTGGCGAGCCGCTGGGGCCGCCGCGAACCTCCCTCCGCTTCGAGCGTATCGCCGAAAAGCGCCCGCGTGGCGCGCGGAGTGTGCGAAAGGAGCCGCGCCTCAGGCGAGCTTCTCGCGCACGAGCTGGCTGACTGTCGACCCGTCCGCCCGCCCCGCCACCTGCGGCATCACGTCCGCCATCACTCGGCCGAGATCCCGCAGTGACGTCGCGCCCGTCTCTGCGATCGCATCGTCGATGATCTGCTCGATCGCCTCTTCGGATATCGGCTCCGGCATGAACTCCTCGATGACGGCGAGCTCACGGTTCTCCTTGTCAGCCTGCTCGGGCCGGTCGCCCTCGCGAAACGCCTCCGCCGCTTCCGTGCGCCGCTTGCGCTCGCGCTGGAGCACCTGCAGCTCCTCGTCCTCCTTCAGCGGCCGCTGCAGGTCCTTCTCGGCGGCCCGCAGCGAGGAGAGGGTCATGCGCAGCGTGTCCGTCCGCTCCTGGTCGCGCGCGCGCATCGCAGCCTTGAGCTCGTCCTCGATCCGTCCGATCAGGCTCATTCGAACGGCCTCCCGCCACCGAGCACGTGCCAGTGCAGGTGGAACACGGTCTGGCCCGCCCCCGGTCCCACGTTGACCGCGACCTGATAATCCTCGAGGCCTGAGCTCCTCGCCGTCTCGGCGACGAACTCGAGCATCCGCTTCGCTTCGCCGGGCTCGAATGCGGACACGTCCCGGAACGTGTCGACGTGGCGCTCCGGAAGCACGAGGAGGTGGACGGGCGCCTTCGGGTTGATGTCCTCGATCGCGACGAAGCCGTCGGCCGCGTTGACGTGCTCGCCCTCGCGCACGAGCCTGCAGAAGAGACAGTCAGGCTGCGAGGCCAACGATTCCCTCCTCGGTGACGTCGTGCGCGCGCGCCCGTACGAACTCGCCCTGGGGGCCCTCGACGAGCCACGGTGAGTAATCGTCGCCGTAGCCTCGCCCGGGCCGGTCGACGAGCACGGTCTCCTCGCGCCCTAGCTTCCCGGCCCACCGCCGGCGGCAGGCCTCGGCGGAGAGCGCGCGGAGCCGAGCGCTCCGCTCCTTCTTCACGGCGACCGGCACGCGATCGTCTCCCGCAGTGCGCGTTCCCGGCCGTGGTGAATACGGGAAGACGTGCACCTTCGTGATGCCCGCCTCGCGAACTGCGTCGAGCGTGCGCTCGAAGGCGGCATCGTCCTCGCTCGGGAACCCGACGATCACATCGGTCGTGAGGTTGAAGCCCCGCGCCCTCTCCACGCGCCGCAGGTACGTGGCGACGTCGTAGCGCCTCCCCATATCCCTGAGGACGCCGTCGTCGCCGGATTGGAGCGGGACATGCAGGTGCGGCGAGACATCCGGCGTCTCGCGCATCACCGCGACGAGCTCGTCCGTCAGGTGGTTGACCTCGATGGACGACAGGCGCAGCCGCTCGACTCCCGAAAGGGCGCCCACCTCGCGGACGAGACGCTCCAGCCCGTAACCGGCCTCGCGGTCGCGGTAGCAGCCCAGGTTGATCCCCGTGAGGACGACCTCGCGGTGGCCCTGCGACACGCGTCGCTCGACCTCGGCGAGCACGGCGGATGCCGCGCGGCTTCGCGACGAGCCCCGAACCTCGGGGATCACGCAGAAGCTGCACGAGAAGCTGCAACCGTCCTGGATCTTCACGAAGGCGCGCACCCGGCCGAGGCCGACGTCCGCCCGGACGCATCCGAGCGCCCCGACGGCGCCGGCGACGAAGCCGGCCGCTCGCTCGCTCGGGAGCCGGACAACTTCCACGTTCTCGGGAAGCCCGTCGAAGCTTCCTTCGAGGTTCGCCGCGCAGCCGGTCACGTACACACGCCGCGCGCGACGAGCCGCCCGGCGCGCTTCCCGGCGGGACTTTCTCACGGCCTCGCGCGTAACGCAGCACGTGTTGACGACTGCGACGTCGACCGCTCCTTCGCGCTCGACATGGCCCTCGGCGATCAGGCGCTCGCGCAGCTCCTGGGCGTCCGTATGCGAGATCTTGCAGCCGAGGAACGAGCTCGTGAAGGTCGCCATGACCGCTCGATGCTAGCCGACCTCGGGCGGGAGGCCGCGCGAAATCAGGCGCGCGCGAAGCGGTCGGCGGCCCAGCCCTGGAGCTCCTTCCGCTCCTCGAGCTTCCAGCCTTCGAGGTCGGGCTCCTCGCTGACGAGATACCCGGACGCGACGAGCTCCGCCGCCTCGATCCGCCCCGCGACCTCGCCCAGAGGGTCGCTGGCGATGTTCGCCAGCGCCAGGTCCGCGAGGGGCAGCGGACCCGAGAGGACGTCGCGCCGGCTCACCGTGAGCTCAACGCCGTTCGCCTCGGCGTTCGTCCGCGTGGCGGCGACGGCGGCGTCGTCGAGGTCGAGCGCGGTCACCGGCCGGTAGCCGAGCTTCGCGGCCGCGATCGAGAGCACGCCAGAGCCGCAGCCGAGGTCGAGCAGCGAGGCCGGCTCGTGCTCGAGGAGGAAACGGAGGCAGAGCTGCGTCGTCGGATGGGCGCCCGTCCCGAACGCCGGCCCGGGATCGACGACGACGGGGACGAGTCCCTCCTCCGGCTCCTCCCAGGGCGGGCCGACCCAGAGCCGGCCGACGCGCACCGGGCGGTGAAATCGCTTCCACGCCTCGCTCCAGCCGGCCTCCACATCGGTCGCAGCTCCCGGCCCGAAGACCTGCCAGAGGCGCTCCTCGCCGCCGGCCTTCGTGTAGGCGGCGAACTCGATCCCGCCGTCGACCGCGACCTCTTCGAACCCTTCGGGGAAAAGCTCGATGAGGAGGGCGCGCGCCTCTTCGGCGCGCTCGACGCCGACGCGCACGGACACCCGGCGAAGGAGCGAGTCGCTCAGCGGAACGCGGCCCGGAGCTTCTCGAAGAAGCCTTCCTCGGCCTTGTAGTTCGCCTCGTGCTCCGCCTGCGCGAACTCCTCGAGCAGCCGCCGTTGCTCGTCGCTCAGGTTGCGCGGCACCGCGACGTTCACGAGCAGGCGATGGTCTCCGCGCCCGAAGCCCTGCAGCACCGGCATGCCCTTTCCACGCAGGACGCGGATCTCGCCGGGTTGCGTGCCCGGCTTGAACTCGAGCTCCACCTCGCCGTCCAGGGTCGGAACTGTGGTCTGCCCTCCGAGCGCGGCGTCCGACATGGTCAGGTCGACGGTCGAGATGATGTCGTTGCCGTCGCGGACGAAGCGCGGGTCGGGCCGCACGTGCACGAGGACGTAGGCGTCGCCTGCGCGCCCGCCGAGCTCTCCGGCGTGGCCCTCGCCGGAGAGGCGGATGCGCTGGCCGTCGTGAATCCCGGGCGGGACATCGACCTCGAGCGCCCGCTCGTCCGTCCTGCGCCGGGTGCCCTTGCAGTCCGGACAGGGGGTCGCCACGACCTCGCCCGTTCCATTGCACTCGTGACACGTCTGTGTCCGGATGAACTGGCCGAAGATAGAGGACGAGACGGACTGGAGCCGCCCGCTCCCGCCGCAGGCCGGGCAGGTCTCGGGGCTCGTGCCGGGTGCCGCGCCCGTCGCTCCGCAGGTCTGGCACGGGACGGCGACCGGAATCCGGACCTTGCGCTTGACGCCGCGAGCAGCCTCCTCGAGCTCGACTGCGACCTCGGCCATGACGTCGGCTCCGCGGGCGCGGCGCGAGCCGAGGCCGGCACCCCCGAAGAGGTCGTCTCCGAAGAAGGCGGAGAAGAGATCGGCGATGTTGGCGAAGTCGCTCGGGTGAAAGCCCCCTGTGCGGAGGCCCTCGTGTCCATAGCGGTCGTAGACCTCCCTCGTCTCCGGCTTGGAGAGCACCTCGTAGGCTTCGGCCGCCTCGCGGAACCGCTCCTGCGCTTCGGGATGGTCGGAGACGTCCGGGTGCAGCTCGCGCGCGAGCCGCCTGAAGGCGGACTTGATCTCCTTGTCCGACGCGCCCGACTCGACCCCGAGCACGTCGTAGTAATCGCGCTTCGCGCTCGCCACGGCTCAGGCCTCGTAGAGGTCTTCGACGAAACGGGAGAGCTCCCTCGCGGCGGCCCGGACGGCTTCGATCGCCTTGACGTAGTCCATCCGCATCGGCCCGATCAGGCTGACGGTGCCGAGGTTGCGGTGCTGGAGCCCGTACGGCGCCCCCACGAGGGACACGGTCGCGAGCTGCGGGTCGGCGAGCTCGGAGCCGACGCGGACGAAGGGGCGTTTGGAGACGAGGCTCGCACGCATCAGCTCGAGCGCCATCGCGCGCTGCTCGAGGACCTCGAGCAGCCGCTGGTAGCCGGCCAGCTCGTCCGGTCGGAACTCGCCGAGAACGCCGGCGGTGCCGCCGACGTAGAACGCTTGCTCCGGCATCTCGAGCACCGCCGAGAAGGCGGGCCGGAGCTCGGCGAGGAAATCCCGCTCGCGGGCGCCGAGGTGCGGGTCCTCGAGGCAGGCGCGCAGCATGCGTCCGCCCAGCTGGCGGCCGCCGAGGCTCTCGTTCAGATACTCGCCGGCCCACTCGGCCAATCCTGGATCGACCGCGCGGGCGAACGTGAACAGCCTCTTCGTCACCCCTCCGGTCGCCGTGATGACGACCACCATCACGAGCTGCGGCTGCAGAAGCAGGACCTCGACTCGCCGGACCATCGTCGCCTCGAGCGGAGGCGCCGACACGAGCGCGAGCAGATGCGTGACCTCCGCGAGGGCGTCCGTCGTCGCCTGCAAGGCCGTTTCCACCTCGCTTCGCAGCTGGGAAAAGTCCAGATCGAGGGCGACCACCGAGGGCCGCGGCTCGAGTTCCTCGATCACCTTGTCCACGAAGAAGCGGTAGCCGAGGTCGGTCGGGACTCGCCCCGCCGAGGTGTGCGGATGCGAGAGCATGCCCTGCTCCTCGAGGACTGCGAGCTCGTAGCGCACCGTCGAGGACGAGACGTGCATCGCGGCCCGCTCCACCAACGTCTTCGAGCCGACAGGCGCACCGGTCGCGACGTACTCCTCGACGACGCGCACGAGGATCTCCTTCTGGCGAGGCGTGAGTACGGGCTCAGGCTCTGGTGTCATACCCGGTCAATTGTAGTGATTTGCAGGGATTTCAGCGAGAAGCTCAGCCGTTACGCCGCCTCCGAGAAACCGGCCGCGGCGCGTGAGGAGCAGCCCGTCGCCCTGTCGCTCGACCAGCCCGAGCCCTTCCAGCCGGGCAAGCGCCTCGAAATCGAGGGCGGCCTCGACCTGCGCGAGCGGGAGCGGGTCGTCCAGTCGCAGGCCGAGCATGAGCCGCTCCTGCGTCTGCGTGGGCGCGGCCAGCGGCTCGAGCTCCCGTGGCGGCGTCTGCCCACTCGCCAACGCGGAGAGATAGCGCGGCAGGGCGGGAAGATTCCGCCAGCGCAGCCCGCCGACGGTCGAGACTGCACCGATCCCCAGGCCGAGATAGTCGTGCCCCAGCCAGTAGGCGAGGTTGTGGCCGGCCCGGCGGCCCTCCCGGCAGAAGTTGGCGGTCTCGTACCAGCGGTAGCCGGCTGCGGTGAGCGTGTCGACGACGAGCTCGAAATATCCTTCCATCGACTCCGCCTGGCGGGCGAGCTCGTTTCCGAACGCGTGCGTGAAGCGCGTGCCTGGCTTCGCTTCGAGCTCGTAGCAGGACAGGTGCTCCGAGCCGAGGGCTAGAGCTTCGTCGAGATCTCGTTCCAGATCGGAGGACTCCTGGCCGGGGATCCCGTAGATGAGATCCAGGTTGATGTTGTCGAATTTGGCATCACGAAAATGGTAGAACGCGCGCCGGACATCCTCAGGTCGAGCCCGGCGGTCGAGCACGTCCAGGAGCCTCGGCTCGAAGCTCTGTGCACCCAGCGAGACTCTCGTCACACCTCCGTCCCGGAGAAGCGCCGCGAGCTCCGCCGTAACGGTCTCCGGATTCGCCTCGACGGTCACCTCCTCCGCCGCGGGCAGCGCCTCGAGCAACCGGCGTAGCTCGGCAGGCTCGGTGAACGTCGGCGTGCCGCCCCCGACGAAGACCGTCTCGACCTCGTCCGCCAGCCGGCCGCTTTCCAGCTCGAGCTCGGCGAGCAGCGCATCGACGTAGCGCCCATGCTCGCCCGGGCGCCCCACGACCGTCACGAAGTCGCAGTAGCCGCAGCGCGAGGCGCAAAACGGCAGGTGCACGTACAGATGGCGCACGCCGGCCGGGCTCATCGCTTGTCCCCTTCCAGATTGAGGACGGCGAGGAAGGCCTCCTGCGGCACCTCGACCGAGCCGACCTGCTTCATGCGCTTCTTGCCCTTCTTCTGGCGCTCCAGCAGCTTGCGCTTGCGGGTGACGTCGCCGCCGTAGCACTTCGCGAGCACGTCTTTCCGCCGCGCCTTGATCGTCTCCCTCGCAATGACGCGCGAGCCGATCGCAGCCTGTACCGGAACGTCGAACATCTGTCGGGGAATTTCCTCGCGTAGGCGGTCGACGAGGGCGCGCCCGCGCGCGTAGGCGCCGTCCCGGTGGACGATGAGGCTGAGCGCGTCGACAGGGTCGCCGGCGAGGAGGATGTCCACGCGCACGAGCTTCCCCTCCTCGAAGCCGACGACGTCGTAGTCGAAGCTGGCGTAGCCCTTCGTACGGCTCTTCAGCTGGTCGTAGTAGTCGTAGACGATCTCGGCCAACGGCAGGTCATAGGAGAGCATCACGCGTTCCTCGTTCAGGTACTCCATGTGGTCGAAGCGTCCGCGGCGCTCGTTGTTCAGCTCCATGACCGAGCCGACGTACTCCTTGGGGACGATCGTCATCGCACGGATGTACGGCTCCTCCACGCGCTCGAACTCGCGCGGCATGTCGGCTGGGCTGTGCACCTCGATCTCGTCGCCGCCCTGCGTGTAGACGCGGTAGGCGACGTTGGGCGCCGTCACGAGCAGGTCGAGGTCGAACTCTCGCTCGAGCCGCTCACGCACGATCTCCATGTGCAGAAGGCCGAGGAAACCGCAGCGAAAGCCGAAGCCGAGCGCCTGCGAGGTCTCGGGCTCGTAGAAGAGCGAGGCGTCGTTCAGCTTCAGCTTCTCGAGCGCGTCGCGGAGCTCCGGGTAGTCGTCCGAGTCGGTCGGATAAAGGCCGGCGAAGACCGTCGGCTTGACGTCCTTGTAGCCGGGCAGCGGCTCGGCGGCGCCGTGGCGCGCGCTCGTGAGGGTATCGCCGACGCGCAGGCGGCTCACGTCCTTCAGGCCTGTCACCACGTAGCCGACCTCTCCGGCCTCGAGCGTGCCGGTCGGGACGCGCACCGGCGAGAAGAACCCGAGCTCCTCCGCCTCGAACCGCGTCCCTGCGGCCATCGCGCGAAGGTTGTCGCGCGTGTGGAAGCGTCCGTCGACGACGCGGACGAAAGCGACGACGCCCCGGTATTGGTCATAGGAGGAGTCGAAGACGAGGGCGCGCGCCGGCGCGTCGGGGTCTCCCTCGGGCGGAGAGATGCGCTCGACGACCGCGTCGAGGATCTCGGCGACGCCCTCGCCGGTCTTCGCGGAGATGCGCAACACCCGCGGAGGATCCTCGCCGACGAGGTCGGCCAGCTCGGCGGCGACGGCATCCGGGTCGGCCTGCGGGAGATCGATCTTGTTCACCACCGGGACGATCTCGAGGTCGTTCTCGAGCACGAGGTAGGCGTTCGCGAGGGTCTGCGCCTGAATCCCCTGGGCCGCATCGACGACGAGCAGGGCGCCCTCGCACGCCTGCAACGCGCGCGAGACCTCGTACGTGAAGTCCACGTGGCCCGGCGTGTCGATCAGGTTGAGCTGGTGGCCCTTCCAGGCGACGCGCACGGCCTGAGCCTTGATCGTGATGCCGCGTTCGCGCTCGAGATCCATCGAGTCGAGCACCTGCTCGCGCATCTCGCGCTCGCTGAGCGTCTCGGTCACTTCGAGGATGCGGTCGGCCAGGGTCGACTTGCCGTGGTCGATGTGCGCCACAATCGAGAAGTTGCGGATGCGGTCGAGCTTCACTCGCCCGTTGTACCGGACCGGCGACGGAGCGAGAGAACAGCACGGAGCTCCCGGATGCCCAGAAGCCACGCGCAGAGAAGGTACGTGGCGACCGCGCACGCCAGCCCGGCGCCGACGGTGACGATCTGCGCGAGGAGGGCGCGGCCGAGCAACTGGTCGAGGCCGTACCAGACTGCCGCGGCGACTCCGGCGGCCACGGCCGAGGCGACGACGATCCGCGAGTACGAGTGCAGGAGCGCGCGCCCGTCCATCCGCCCGATGCGCCGCCTGAAGACGATGATCAGGGCAGCCGTTCCCGCCATGTTCACGAACGAGGTAGCGAGCGGTATGCCCCAGACGCCGTAGCGGTAGAACGCCGCGTCGAGCGCCGCGTTCACGCCGAGGTTGCCGAGCGCGATCGCAGTCGGGACCCAGGGCGACTGCAGGCTGAAGAACGCTCGCGTGAGCATGAGCATCGTTCCGTTGAACGTGAGGCCGAGCGTGAACGCCGCGAGCGCGCCGGCGACCACGTGGGTCTGGTCGGGCGTGAAGGCGCCGCGCTCATATATGAGGCGCACGATCGGGATCGCGAGAACGGCGCCGACCGCACTCGCAGGGAGAAGCAGGAAGCCGATCTGGCCAAGGCCCATTGAGACGGTCGAGCGAAAGCCGTCGATGTCGCCGCGCGTCGCGAGCCGCGAGAGGCGCGGGAAGAGCACCGTCGCGACCGCGACCGAGAACATTCCCTGCGGCAGCATGTAGATCCGGAACGCGGCGTTGATGGCGCTCGGCGCGATGTCCGGGTCGATCAGCTGCGCGGCGAAGATCCCGTCGATGAGCGCGTTGACGTTGATGAGACCGAGCCCGAGAGTCACCGGGATCATCAGGACGAAGACCCGCTTGACGGCCGGGTCGCGCCAGTCGAAGACGAACTGGATCCGGCCGCCGAGACCGCGCAGCCAGGGAACCGGCAGGACGAGCTGGACGAACGTCGCCGCGAGAATCGCGGCCGCGTAGACGTAGAGCTCGTCGTTCCCCTCGACACGCGGCACGCCGATGACGAGCCCGCCGATGATGACCAGGTTCCAGAAGACCGGGGTGAGCGCCGGAACGGTGAAGTGCTCGTAGCTGTTCAGAATCCCGACGATCACGCCGGAGAGCCCGAGCAGGAGCACGACCGGGAAGAGGATCCTGGAGAGGCTTACGAGGAGCTCCTGCTCGTACGGGAAGGGCGCCATGATCCAGGGCGCCAGCACGATGAAGAGGATCGTCGTGCTGCCGAGGCCGAGGAGGATGATCCAGAAGAGCGTCGAGGCGACGCGCCAGGCCCGCGCGCGCTCGCCCTTCTCCAGGAGCTCGCTGAAGACGGGGACGAATGCGGACGAGAGCGCGGCGTCGGCAACGAGCGCGCGCACGGTGTTCGGGATCAGGAACGCGATCTCGAACGCGTTGATTGGCCCGCGGACGCCGAAGTAGTTCCGGGCGACGATCTCGCGGGCGAGCCCGATGACCCGGGAGAGTCCGGTTGCCCCGGCGAAGATCGCCGTCGACCAGGCGAGGCGTCTCGGCGGCGGGGGCTCGCCGGGAGCCGGGCGCTCGGGTTCTTCCACGGGCCCGAGCATAGGCCAGAGGCCGGAAGCGAGTGCCCCTGCAAGCGATGCGGCCCCGCTTCTGGCTCGCGAGCACCGAGCGAAAGGTGGTTCTCGCTCGCAGCCAAGGCCGGCAGCCTTGGCAAGAGCGAGGGGCAACTTGGCTCAGCGTGGTCGCGGGTCAGAAAGCAGGCGTGTGTTGCTTGGAGGGGCACAACTCTTGCTAGCATCGTCCTGCCCGCGCGACGCGGGCGTTTGTCCGTATGCCGAACATCCATCAACAAAAGCGCCGCGTGAAGATCGCCGCCCGCCAGCGGGACGAGAACCTGCGCTATCGCTCGGCGGCGAAGACCCTCTTCAAGCGCCTCGAGTCCGCGGTCGCCGAAGGCGACCACGACCGGATCACAACCGAGCACCGCGAGCTCGTCGTCCTCCTCGACAAGGCCGCAGCGAAGCGCGCGATCGATCCGAACAAGGCCGCACGCAAAAAGTCCCAGGCCGCCCGGCTCGTCTCCGGCCAGTCCGTCTAGCCCGGAACCGGCTCCCGCGCCGCGGTGATCTCGAGCAGCGCTCGCTCGAGCTCGAGCTCGTTCGAGACCCGGCTCGCACCCTTGAGCGCTGCGTCCAGCTCCGCGAGCCGGACGATCGCCGCGTCGAGCTCGTCCCGTGAATAGCGCTCCGCGTGACCGAGCGCCTTCCGGCAGCGGAATTCGTGCTTCTTCAGCCGCCCGGCGATCTCCCGGGCGCCAAAGCCTTCGTCCGCAAGAGCCTGAACGGCTCGGACCAGCCCGACCTGCGCCGCCAGCCTGACGGCGATGAGGAACGGCTCGACGCCCTTCTCGAGCTCCGCCTCGCAGGCGGCCAGCACTTCCCCGACGTCGCGGGCGCCCCAGGCGTCCGAGAGCGCCCATGCCGGGGCCTCCGTCAGGGGGACGGCCAGTCCCTCGACCTCACGAGGGCCGATCTGTTCCCCGCCGGCCCACGTGGCGAGCTTCTCAACCTCCTGCTCGAGCAGGGCGATGTCGTCGCCCGCGATCTCGACCAGTCGCCGGGCAGCCTCGTCCGTCGCCTGCGCGCCGAGGCGTGCGAACTCGCCCCGCACCCAGACGGAGGGATCCTTCGGCTTCGGCACGTCGTAGGCGAGGACCTCTCCGCCGCGCCGCGCGACGAGCTTCCCGAGCGTGTCGTCCTTTCCCGGCTCGTCGACGACGAGCGCGACGACCGTTCCCGCGACCGGATCGACGAGGTAGGCATCGAGCGCCTCCGCGTCGGCCTTCTTCCATTTTTCGACACCCTGGACCACGATCAGCCGCCCCGCGCCGAAGAGGCCGAGGGAATTCAGCGCGGCGATCACGTCCTCGCCCGACACCGTCTCGGCGCTGAGGACTTCGACCGCTTCGTCGCCGAATCTCGTCCGCAGGCGACGGAGGGCGCGGCCGATCTTCGGGCGATCGGTTCCCGTGAGGAGATAGACCGGGAGGAGCTCGTCCGCCATCGACGCTGAGCATAGTCATCGCCCCGTGCGGACCGAGAAGCCCGTGCCGTCGGACTCGACCGTGATGCGCCCGTCCTCGTCCGTTCGGTAGAGGGCGAGCCCGGGGAGTGAGCTCAGAGCGGAGAGCGTCGAAGGCGCCGGGTGCCCATAGTCGTTTCCCTCCCCGACGGAGATGAGCGCGATCTGCGGATGGACGAGTCGAAGGAGCTCGCCGAGGCCCTCATCCGACGAACCGTGATGCGCAACCTTCAGGAGCTCGACCTGAGGCGGGCGCAGAGGGAGCGTGACCGGCGATTCCGAGTCTCCTGTGAGGAGCGCATCGAACTGACCGTAGCTCGCGAGCAGAACGACGCCGTGCTCGTGCGGATCCTCTCCGGGCTGGCCGGGCCCGTCGGGCCACAGAACGCGTATGCGCAGCTCGCCGAGTTGAAATAGCTGGCCGACGCGGGCGGGCACGATTCGCACGCCGCGCCTCTCAGCCTCGCCTTCGAGCGCGGCTTCGTCCGGGCTGCCCGACGGCTCGAGCGGGTCCAGCACGAAGCCGACGGGCAGCGAATCGACGACCTCGGCGGCCCCGCCCACGTGGTCTCGGTGCGGGTGGGTCACGACGAGCGCCGCGAGGCGGTGGACTCCGAGCGAGCGAAGCTGCGACGCAACGCGCGCCTCAGGCGGACCTTCGTCGACCAGCACAGCGCCCGCTTTCGTCTGCAGGAGGATCCCGTCCCCCTGGCCGACGTCGAGCATCACGATCCTAAGACCCTGCGGCGGAGGCGGCGGATGGTCCGGACGCAGGCGCCAGCCGACCAGGACGACGGCGAGCATCGCCACCAGCGCAGCCGCCCGGCGGCCGCGGGGAGGCGGCAGCCTCGAGAGGACGAGCGCGAAGAGAGCGAGCGTCGCGAGAGCCGCGAGGGAGTTCCACGAGGTGAGCTGCGCGTGGGGAAGCGAGCCGAAGAAGCGCGCGGAGCCGGCGAGGTAGGCGGCGAGCCAGCCGTTCACCCAGCCGAGTGCCAACGCTGCCTCGGGAAGCACGGGGTCGAGAGCCGTCGAGATGAGGGCCAGCCCGAGAAGCGGTGCGACGACGGGGCCGGCGACTGCATTGCTGGCCACGGTGAAGAGCGGCGCGGCCTGGAAGTGGAGCATGAGGATCGGTGCCGTCACACCGCCGCAAGCGATCGAGACCGCGAGCGCCGCCGCAAGTCCTCGAGGCAGCGGATAGCCGGTCAGCCACGCTTCGATCCGAGGGACGAGGAGGAAGATCGAGCCGACCGCACCGAACGAGAGCTGGAACCCGGGCTCGAGGAGCGAGTAGGGGTTCCAGGCCAGGAGGACCGCCGCGCCAACCAGAAGGAAGTACCAGCGGTCACGGGCTCTCCCGGCCAGCCAGGCGAGCGAGGCGAGCCCGCCGGCCACGCCAGCGCGCACGACCGACGGCTGCCACCCGACCGCCATCAAATAGCCGCCGACGGCGACGAGCGCGCCGATCTCGCCAATCCAGCGCGAAATCCCGAGAAGCCATGCGAACGCGAGCATCCCGGCGACGACGTAGGCGACGTTTTGACCCGAGACGGCGAGCAGGTGATAGAGGCCCGAGGCGCGGAACTGGTCCCGAAGGTCAGGGCTGAGACCCTCGTCCTCGCCGAGGACGACCGCGGCGATGACTGCGCGCCGCTCGCCGCTCACACCCGGGGCCAGCGAGCGCGCGATCCCACCACGGACTCGGTCGGCGATGCCGCCCAGCCCTCCGCGCCGGCCGACGACTGTGAACGTGCTCGCCGTCAGAATGACGTGAATGCCCTGGCGCCGCAGGTAGCCTGCCTCGTCGAACCCGTCCTCTTCGGGACGCGGCTCTCCAATCTGGACGATCGCGCGCAGGAGGGCGCCCTGCGGGGGCGCGCGCCCTGCCGGGAGATCGAGCCGCGCCCGCTCGCCCGGGGTCTCGGCACCGAAGCCGAGCACACGCACGGGCACGCGAACCTCGAAAGGGCTTCGCCGGCTCGGACCGGTCACCTCGAGCAACGCGGGGCCCGCCCGGCCGATCTCCGACCGAAGCTCGCTGTGGTCGAGGGCGTCCAGGCGGACGCTGCCCCACCACAGGCCGGCGACGAGGAGCGCTGCCGCCAGCGCTACGAGACGGAGGCGGCGCTCTCCGAGCGCAGAGGCGGCGAGCGCGACCGCCACCGCACCAAAGAGCGACGACGATGCCCGCACCGCGAGCGAACTTCCGAGGCCCACGCACAGCACGGCGGCGAGAAGGTGAGGCGCTGGGATTCGCGTGGCGCCCTCACAGGTCCACGAGGTCCCGGAGCTCGTCCAGGGTCGCAGGGCCGATGCCCGGGACAGCGTCGAGCTCGTCGACGGAGCCGAACGCTCCGTGCTCGGACCGGTAGTCGAGAATCTTCTGAGCGGTCACGGGCCCGATGCCGGGCAGCTCATCGAGCTGGTCGAGCGTGGCGGAGTTCAGGTGGACGCGACCGCCCGCACCTCCTGCCGGGGAGCCTCCGGCGAGAGCCTGCGCGGCCTCTCGGTTGGAAGGCACGACGACCTGCTGGCCGTCGGCGACGGGCGCGGCGAGGTTCACGAGCGCGAGGGCGGCCTTCGGCTTCGGCCCTCCTGCCCGCTTGATGGCGTCGTCGACCCGGCTTCCGTCGGGAAGGCTGTAGAGGCCGGGCTTGTAGACCTGGCCGACCACGTGCACAACCACCTTCCGCGCGGGCGCCGGCTCGGCTCGGAGGCTCAGGGGCGTTGCGGCTGGCGGCGGGCTCTCGTCGCTGAACGCCACTCGACCCGCCAGGGAGAGCCCGGCGAGAAGGACGAGCACGTAGGCGAGCGCCCGCCGGCGGGAGATGTCGGGAAGCTGCACGGCGAGGCCTAGGGGGAGAGCCCGGCGGTCGGAACGGTGTACGAGACGACGAGCCGCGGGCGGAAAACCGCGCGACCGAACGAGGCCGAGGGGAAGTACGGGCCGCTCACGCCGAAGTCCTCCTCTTCTTCCGCGAGCTTCAGGAGAACGCCACGATTGGGCGTAGCCCCGGCAGCCCATGCGGAGACGAGGCCGGTCAGGTCCCAGACGTTCCAACGGGCGGAAGCCGTCGAAACGGTGGTCGAAGCCGTCGCCACCGGGTCGAAGTCGACCTCGCGCTCCTTCGTCCAGCTGGGGCTGAGAATCGCGTGCGCGTCCACGGTGTACGCACCGCTCAGGCAGGGGCCGACCTTGCGCCTCGATGCGACGCACGCCCCGTCGAAGTAGAGCTCGAGCGACGCGCTCGTCACGTGCGCCCCCGCGGGCAGCGCGCCGAGTGGAAACCGAACCGCGCCACGCCACACCTTGTCGTCGACACCGCCGACCGGGAGCCGGGCGGTGTCATCCTGATAGCAACGCTCGTCCCAGTCGTAGCCCCAGTCGCACCAGAAGGGCATGCCGACGTCTTCGAGCGGCGCACGCACCAAGGAGCCGCCGGCGGCAGGCGCCGGGCAGACGCACACGGCCAGCAGGACGAAACAGGTGAGAAGGCGCATGACTCGATCGTGCGCCCCGAAGGCGCGCGTGTGTGACGCGCAATGCGCCGAGTTCGCGCCGCGTGTGCGCTAGTCGATACAGGGGCCGGAAGAGACCGGCTGCGTCGCGTCCGGCAGCGCGTCGCGCACCACGGACACCGGCACCGCGAACCCGTTCCCGCCGTTCTTCGCGCCGCCGAAGATCATCGCCACGACGCCGCCCTGGGAGTCGACTACCGGCCCGCCGCTCTCGCCCGGCTCCACCTGGCCCCGCAGCGGAACGACGCTGCGCGGCCCGACGTGCTTCCCGTAGGCGTTCTGTGCGATCACCGTCCTCGGCGCGCCCGCGGTCGCCGCGACCCCGACCAGGGCCCCGTCGCGCGGGTAGCCGAGGAGGACCGCGGGCCGCGGATAGTCGTCGCTCCCCGTGATCGCGAGCGGAGAAGTCCGAAGGCCGTCCACCCTCAGAAGCGCCACGTCGTTCTGCGTGTCCACGTACACGACACGCGCGGAGAGCGACTGCCCGTTCGGCGCGATGATGTTCGTGTCGTGCTCGCCCGCGATCACGTGCGCGTTCGTCGCGACGAGGTCGCGGCGCACGACCCAGCCGGAGCCCTGGATCCCGAGCCCGCAGGCGGTGCCGTAGATCTTCACGACGCTGCTCGAAGCCGCCTTCGCACCGGGCGTCTGGAGGACGCTCGGGTCGGGAGGCGGCAGGCGCCCTCCCGAGAGCGTCAGCTCCGGGAACGGGTCGAAGCGGGCGAGCGCCTGGAGGACGCGGTCGGGCGGCACCGCCCGCATGAGCCGCGGCAGGATCGTGGACCCGCGCACGTCCTGGCGGAAGCCGAGGGTCGGCTGCTGCACCGCGACGACCGCGATCAGCCAGGCGAGTGCGAGCCCCAGGGCCGCGCCGACGATCGCGCCGCCCAGGGAGTCGGCGACGCGCAGGCCGGGCCGGAAGGCGAGGAAGCGGCGAGGCGTTTCGGCCAGGGTCGAGCTCGCGGCCCCCAACAAGGCGGCTCCGACGATCGCCCCGATGAGGCTCGTGATCGAGACCCATGAGGATCCCTCCGAGAGAAGCCTCGGCGCGAGCCACGACCCCGCGAGGGCGCCGATGGCGAGGCCGACGAGGGAGAGCGCCTGTGCTACGAGCCCGCGATAGGCGCCCTGGAGCGCGAAGAGCGCAACCAAGAGCACGACGAGGACGTCCACGAGCAACACGTTTTCACCATAGGCGAGGAACTAGACGACGGCCCCGACCATGCCGCCCGGGCAGTCTGGCCGGTCTGGGGCGACGCTCGCAAAGGAGCGAGACCGCTAAGACGCGAAGCGTTGGGCTTCGCCCGTTAGACGACCAAGTTGACCAGCCGTCCGGGGACGACGATGGCGTTCTTCACCTCTTTGCCGTCGAGGTGCGCCGCGACCCGTGGGAGCTCCTTGGCGCGTGCGACGAGCTCCTCGTCCTCGAGGCCGGCAGGCACCTCGACCCGGCCGCGCACGCGGCCGTTCACCTGGACGACGAGCTCGAAGGTCTCGCGCTCGAGAAGAGCGGGGTCGGCATCGGGCCAGGGGGTCTTCCAGAGGCGCTCGTGCCCGAGGCGCTGCCACAGCTCCTCGGCGATGTGCGGGACGTAGGGCTGGATGAGGCTGACCGCGGTCTCGGTCGCGAAGCGCACGGCGGCCGCCTGCTCGGGGTCGTCCTTCGCCGCGTAGATGTCGTTCACGAGCTCGATGACCGCGGCGATCGGGGTGTTGAACTGGAAGCGGCGCTCGATGTCGTCGGAGACCTTGGCGATCGTCTCGTGCGCCCTGCGGACGAGTGGCCCCTCGGGCTCACCGTCCGCTGGGCCCGCCTCGGCGATCTCCAGCCCGAGACGCCAGAGACGGCCGAGGAAGCGGAACATCCCTTCGATCCCGGCGTCCTGCCACTCCTTGTCGTCCTCGGCCGGGCCCATGTAGAGGACGTAGAGGCGGATCGCCTCCGCGCCGTACCGTTCGACCATCTCGTCCGGCGCGACGACGTTTCCCTTCGACTTGGACATCTTCGCACCGCGGTGATGGAGCATCCCCTGGTTGAAGAGCCGCGCGAACGGCTCCTGGAAGCCGACGATCCCGAGGTCGTACATGACCTTTGTGAAGAAGCGCGCATAGAGGAGATGCAGGATCGCGTGCTCGATCCCGCCGATGTACTGGTTGACGGGCAGCCAGTAGTCGACCATTCCGCGGTCGAACGGCGCCTCGTCGTTTCGGGGATCGCAGTAGCGGAGGTAGTACCAGGAAGAGTCGACGAAGGTGTCCATCGTGTCCGTCTCGCGGCGGGCCGGGCCGCCGCACCTCGGGCAGGTCGTCGCCACCCAGTCCTCGGCGGCGGCGAGCGGCGAGCGCCCCTTCGGCACGTACTCCTCGACCTCGGGGAGAAGCACCGGCAGATCCTTCTCGGGCACGGGCACGAGGCCGCACTCGTCGCAGTAGAGAATCGGGATCGGGCAACCCCAGTAGCGCTGGCGGGAGAGCAGCCAGTCGCGCAGCCGGAAGCTGACGGCCGGCCGGCCGCGCTCGCGCGATTCGAGCCACACGACGATCGCCTTCTTCGCCTCGGGGCTCGTCAGCGCGGAGAACTGCGCCGAGTCGACGAGCACCTCGTCGTCGGAGTGCGGGACGAACGCCTCGTCCTCCGGCACCTCGCCCTCGGCCGGGACGACGACCGTCTTGATGGGCAGCTCGAAGCGCTTCGCGAACGCGTAGTCGCGCTCGTCATGGGCGGGCACCGCCATGATCGCGCCGGTGCCGTACTCCATCAAGACGTAGTCGGAGACCCAGATCGGGAGCCGGTTGTCGTTCACCGGGTTCGTGACGAAACGCCCGGTGAAGACCCCGGTCTTCTCCTTCTCGGGGTCGGCGCGCTCGGCGACCGGGCGGCCTGCGGCATGGCGCACGTAGTCCATGACCTCCTGCTCGTGCGGAGTCCCCTCGGCGAGGCGCTCGACGAGCGGATGCTCGGGCGCGAGGACGAAGAACGTCGCGCCGAAGAGCGTGTCGGGGCGCGTCGTGAAGACGGGGATGTCGATGTCGAGCTCCTCGATCCGGAAGACGACCTCCGCCCCTTCCGAGCGCCCGATCCAGTTGCGCTGCATCGTGAGCACGCGCTCGGGCCAGGACTCGAGCATCGCCATGTCGTCGAGCAGCCGGTCGGCGTAGGCGGTGATGCGGAAGAACCACTGCTCCAGCGTGCGCGCCTCGACCTCCCAGCCGCAGCGCTCGCAATGGCCGTCGATCACCTGCTCGTTCGCCAGCACGGTCTGGTCGTTCGGGCACCAGTTGACGATCGCGCCCTTGCGGTACGCGAGGCCCGCCTCGAAGAACTCGAGGAAGAGCCATTGCGTCCAGCGGTAGTAGTCCGGCTCCGCGGTCGAGAGCTCACGGCTCCAGTCGATCGACCACCCGAGGCGCTTCATCTGCTCGCGGATCGCGGCGATGTTCCGGTTCGTGACGTCGCGCGGGTGCTTGCCCTCGCGGATGGCTGCGTTCTCGGCGGGAAGCCCGAACGCGTCGTAGCCGATCGGCCTGAGCACGGTGAAGCCGCGCCGACGGCGGATGTGCGCGACGACGTCGCCGAGCGTGTAGTTGAGGACGTGGCCCATGTGCAGCTCGCCCGACGGGTACGGGAGCATCTCGAGGACGTACGTGTGCTCCCTGGGCGCATCGTCGGGAGACGGGTTCGGGACGACGAAAGCGCCTTCGCGCTCCCATTCGGCCTGCCACTTGGCTTCGATCGCCTGTGGGTCGTACCGGTCCATCAGCGTTCCACGAGACTAGCGCTAGACTCGCGTGGGTGTCCGCGCCCGGCAGACTCGTCTCGAAGCTGTGGGGAAGCGACCCCGAGCGGATGTGGACCTGGGCCCGTTACCTCGTCGCTCCGACGACGATGTGGCTCGCACCCTCCTACGGCTACGGTCTCGAACGCGTGCCGGCTACGGGTGGGGGCGTTGCCGCGATCAACCACTTGTCGGCGATCGACCCGACCCTCGTGGGGGGCCTCTCTCCGCGGACCCTCTACTTCATGGCCAAAGCCGAGCTCCTGGAGACACCCGTCGTCGGCGACGTCCTCATGTGGACGGGCGCATTTCCCGTCCGGCGGGGGGAAGGCGACCGCGATTCCCTACGCCTCGCCCGGGAAATCGCGGACGAGGGGCACATGGTCGGCGTCTTCGTCGAGGGAACGCGGCAAAAGTTCGGCTACCCGGGCGACGTGCTCCCGGGAGCGATGATGATCGCGCTCCAGGAGGAGGTCCCCATCGTGCCCTGCGGCGTCTATTCCTTCGGCTGGTCGCGCAGGAACCGGATGCCGTGCGCGGTCGTCTGGGGAGAGCCGATCGATCTCGGCCCGATCCCGAAGTCGGGACGTGGCTACAAGCGCGCGGCCGAGCTCGTCGGAGACGAGTTGCGCCACCTCTGGCGGCAGGCGGGCGAGGCGATCGCCGCCGGCTTCCCCGAGACGCTGCCCGACGGTGCGCGGCGATCAGGACGTGTCTACCCGCCGTTCCGCGACGTCACGGCGACGCCGAGCTCCTCCACGAGCGTGAAGAAGGCGGCCACGTAGGGCGAGCCGGCCGTGCGCGTGCGCACGTCGTCCCACTCGATCTGCTCGCGGAGGCTGCGCGCGATCAGCAGCACCGCCTTGTAGTCCAGCGAGTTCTCGTCCAGCGCGAGAAGCTTCGTCACGAGCACGTCGTCGAGCGTCATGACCAGCATGGGCTGTGCCTCGACCTCGAGCATCTCGGCGCGGGCGAGCACCTCGTCCGTGATCGCGACGCCGACCGGCGAGAAGATGATGTCCACCATCACGTCCTCGTCGAAGGCCTTGTAGAGCCAGCCCTCGGACGGCTTCTCCGATCGCATGCCGATCGCCGCGAGGGTCGCAAGCGCGTGCTCGGCGTCCTCGGGCTTCACCATCAGGTCCAGGTCGTGATCGGACTCGGGGCCCCCACGCACCCAGCACGCGAGGCCGCCGCCGAGCATGAACGGGATGCCGGCCTCGCGCAGCGCCCCGGCGGAGCGCTTCAGCGTGGCGAGCATGGCGGGGAAGCTCTCGTTGGACATCGGCACGATGCGGGTACCCTCCTGGCCCGGATGACGAAACGGGAGGCCATCCGGGTCGCCGCAGCGGGCGACATCCACTGCAGCGAGGAGAACCGGGCTGCGGTGGCTGCGGCCTTCGCCGGAATCGCCGCCCAGGTCGACGCGATCCTGGTCGCCGGCGACCTGACCACCTTCGGGGAGCCCGAGCAGGCCGAGGTGCTCGCAGACGCCTGCCGCGAGCTGGAGATTCCGGTCGTCACCGTCCTCGGCAACCACGACTGGCACGCGAACCGGGCCGACGAGATCGTCGAGGTCCTGTCCGCGGCCGGAATCGTCGTGCTCGACCGGAGCTGGACGGTGCTGGACTGCGGCGACACGAAGGTCGGGGTGGTCGGCACCAAGGGTTTCGTGGGCGGCTTCCCGGATTCGACGCTGACCGACTTCGGCGAGCCGATCTTGCGGGCCGTCTTCGCCGAGACGACCGACGAGGTCGAGGCGCTCGGAAGCGGGCTCGAGGCCGTGGCCGACTGCCCGGTCCGCATCGTGCTCCTCCACTACGCACCGACCGCCTCGACGATCGAAGGCGAGCCGCCCGGAATCTGGGCGTTTCTCGGCAGCGACCGTCTCGGGCGCCCGATCGCCGACCGCCTGCCGGACCTCGTTCTCCACGGCCACGGTCACGCCGGCACGTACGAGGGCTTCATCGGCGCCGTCCCGGTCTACAACGTCTCGCTCCCGGTCATGGGCCGGGACTTCGGGGTCTTCGAGCTCGCAGATGGAACGGTACGCGATGTTTCCGCGCAGCCGACCGCCGGGGAGACTCAGCGCCGAAAGGAGGTTCATTGAGCGTTCTTTGGATCATCCTCATCGTCATTCTGGTTCTCGCACTGCTCGGGTTCTTCTCGCGCGGTTACTGGTAGGACCAGGGCGCCCGTAGAACAGGCCGCCTGGCCCTTGCCGGGCGGCCGTCGCTCGGGCACGGTGTGTAGGTGCATCTGCCCGAGATCCTTCGGCGTGCCGACGCTTGCCGGTCCCTCCCCCGGCTCGGCGGCATGGCACGTCCCGACGGGGTCGTCATCGTCAGCGAGCGCTTCTGGGCGTTCGCCCGCCGGGACGGGCACCTCATCGAGGGCAGGATGCCGTCACCTCCGGCATTGCTCGCGCGCGTCCCGCTCGCACGCGGCCTCGCCCGGCTGGCCATGTCCGTTGCGCCGCTCTTCCGGAGAAGCGGTGTGGCGAAGAAGGGCGAACGCAGGATTCTCCTGTTCGCGATCTTCGCTCCCTTCGCGTTCGTCTTCCTTCCTTCCATCTTCGCCCTCGTCGGCTGGGCGGCGGTCACCGTCGGCCTCGTTCTGTGGATCTTCCGCGGGCGAACGCTGAACCTCCACGGCGCCGAGCACCGGGCGATCGCAGCCGTCGAGCAGCGTTCCCTCGAATCCACCTGGAAGGGCACGGCGACGCCGTCGCGCTTCTCGCTCCGGTGCGGGACGAACTTCGCCGCCCTCGTCATCCCCGTCACCGTCGTGGCCGAGCGTGTCTGGCCGTTCCAGGCGGCGCTCTGGACGCCCGCGGTCGTGACCGTCCTCTCGCTCGCCCTCACGATGGAGCTCTGGCGCGCGGTGCAGGAGTCCAGCCGCCGCGGCGCTCGCCTGCTCCTCCTCCCCGGGCTCGCGCTCCAGCGGGCGACGACGCGGGAGCCGGACGTGGACGAGACGCGCGTCGCCTTGCGGGCGGTCGCGTCCGTCCTCTCACGCGAGCTCGACTGAGGCTTTCCTGAGCGCCTCCCCGGGCCGATACAGGCCGGGTGCGGCGCTTCGCTCCTCTCTTGATCGTGCTTGCGATCCCGCTCCTGCTCGTCGTCGCCGTCCAGCAGGAGCAGCGTCGGAACGAGCACCGGCTCGCCGCGATCGCGACCGACATCGCGGGCCGCACCGTCGGCGTTCATTGCCCCGGGCTTTTCGCACGCCTTGCGGAGGTCTCAACCCACGCGGGAACCGTGTTCTTCGACGAGCGTGGGCGGCCGGCGGACTTCACCGACCTCGACGAGGAGACGTGCTCCGAGCTCGACCGCTTCGCGGAGGGGAAGACCGGCCAGGGCGAGGAGGCCGAGGTGGCGCGGGCGCTCCACGTGCTCGCACACGAGTCATCGCACCTTGCAGGCGTCAGGGACGAGGCGGCAGCCGACTGCTACGGCTTGCAGCGGACCGCGTTCGTCGCGGAGAATCTCGGCGCCGATCCTGCGGAGGCCCAGCGCCTCGCGCGGCTCGCGCTCGCCGAGCGCGCGCTCACGGCGCCGACGGACTACCGCTCGTCCGAATGCCACGACGGCGGGGCGCTCGACCTCGACCTCACGTCGGCCGTGTGGCCCTAGTCGATCGTCTTCACCGCGGACCGTACGGGCATTCGATCGTGCGCGAGGCCGGGACGGCGTGCTTGATCTTCTCGAACATCCGATCGCCGAACTGCCAGTTCGGAAGGCTGGATGGATCGACGTCGACCTGGAGGAGCAAGTGCGTGCCCGGCTCCCAGCGCTCGTAGACGCCTTCAGCCGAGATGTCAGGGGTCTCAATCCTCGCAACTTTCGGCCCGGATCCGGGCTTGACCCATTGATCCACCGCGAGCTCAGTAACCATCCGTCCGTCGGAGGCGGCAGAGCTGACGCGAACCACATCCCCCTCGACGATCAGCTTGGAGCAGGCGATCCAGCCCGGAAGCGTGGGGTCGAAGCCGGCCGGAGCGTACAGAGGCTTACCGCTTCCGCCTTGCCCAGAACACCCCGCCACGGCTGAGGCGACGATCGCCGCCACGATGAACGGAAGCGCCGACAACCCGGTGAACCCGCATCGCCTCACCATGACGGTCTGACTGCACCAAGGCGGCGAGGGTTCCCGAGAGCCCAGAGGGGGGACGGCCGCTAAGAGAGGTCGACGCGGTCGATCGTGACCGGTTCGCGCGGCCGGTCGGTCCCGTCGCGGTCGACTCCGGAGATCTCGTCGACGACGTCCATCCCGGCGGTCACCCGGCCGAAGACGGTGTGCTTCCCGTCGAGCCACGGCGCCGCCTCGGTGGTGACGATGAAGAACTGGCTTCCGTTCGTGTCCGGGCCGCGGTTCGCCATCGCGAGCGCGCCGCGCTCGACGCGGTGCTCGTTGGGCTCGTCCTCGAACTCGTACCCGGGGCCGCCCGTCCCGTCTCCGCGTGGGCAGCCGCCCTGGATCATGAAGTCGGGAATGACGCGGTGGAACGTGATCCCGTCGTAGAAGCCGTCCTTCGAGAGCTTCTCGAAGTTGTCGACGGTCTTCGGCGCGTCCTCCTCGAAGAGCTCGAGCTCGATCGCGCCGTGGTTGGTGTGCAAGGTCGCTTGGCTCATCGGGCCACCGTAGCGGAACACCCCGAGCGCGGCCGCCCGGCGGGGTGGAGCGAGCCCCGAGAGTGGAGCCAACGGGACTCGAACCCGTGACCTTCTGGCTGCCAGCCAGACGCTCTCCCAACTGAGCTATGGCCCCGCGACGGGCAGTTTAGCGGAGGTGCGTTTGTCTCCCCGGCGAGCCGGGGACCCTGGAGCCGTGGCCGACAAGACCGACTACAGCCCGGTCGTCGAGGAGACCGGCGACGCCGAGAAGCGCCGCGAGCGCCGCAAGTGGCAGGCGTTCCTCTGGGGAGCGCACGCGTTCTGGATCTACGCGCTCGTCCTTGCGGGAATCGTGCTGCTCGTCCTCTGGCTGGCCTAGTTGGCCGCCGCCAGCTCGACCGACGGCACGTCGCCCCAGAGATCCTCGAGCCGGTAGAAGTCGCGCGCCTCGGGCGTGAAGACGTGCAGGACGACGTCGAGGTAGTCCGCGAGAATCCACTTCGCCTCACTGCCCCCGTGCACGTTCCGGGGCGAGAGCTTGGCTTCCTTCTTCAGGCGCCCGTGCACCTCGTCGTAGATCGCCTTGGCCTGACGGGGGTTCCCGCCGGTGGCCAGCACGAAATAGTCGGTGTAGCTGCACACCGGGCGCATGTCGAGGATGACCACATCCCTCGCCAGCTTTTCCTGGGCGAGCTGAGCGATTCGGCGAGCTTGTTCGAGCGACGTCAGCTGGTCAGAAACCTCGATTACGACCCACTCAGGGTATCACCGGTAAAGACCGAGCCGGTCGATCTCGGCGGACACAGCGGGCGGCACGAGCTCGTTCACCGGCTCGCCGCGGGCCGCACGCGCCCGGATCTCCGTGCCCGAGACCGGCAGCTCGGGAATGTCGAAGAACGCGACGCGCTCGGGCCGCTCGAGGGCCTGGAGAACGGGCGCGAGCGTCTCGGGCGGGAACTTTGGCCGGGTCGCAACGCCGAGCCGCACTTCCTCGAGCACGCCGTTCGGGTCCTTCCAGGAGAGAAAGCTCGCGAACTCGTCGGCGCCGACGAGGAAGATGGCGTCGCCGAACCGTCCGCCGCGGACGGCGTCGACCGTGTAGGGGTGGTCCTCCCGCACGACCTCGGTGCGCGGCAGGGCGCGGAAGGCGAGCTCCGCGAGACCGAAGCGGGTCGGAAAGTCGAGCACGACGTCCCGGTGCCCCGGGTCGACGACGACGAGAGCAAGGAGGCGCTCCAGGCCGAAGTGGTCGAGCGCGGTCTGGGCAAGCGCGACGTGTCCGTTGTGGGGAGGGTCGAACGCACCCCCGAAGAGGCCGGTCATTCGAACTCCACCGGATCCCCAGGCCTGACGCCCGCGGCGCGGAGCTCGTCCTCGGTTGCCTGGCCCCGCACCCGGTAGCCGGCGTCGGTTCGGAACAGGCGAAACGGACGCCTGCGCTCGGGCCGCGGCCGGTAGACGAGGAAATCCGCGGCCTCCTCCGCGGCACGGGGCTCGGGCGCGTCGGGCACGAGCTCGAAGAGCGCGCGCATGAGGTCGTCCACCCCGGCTCCCGTCGCTGCCGACAAGGGAAGGACGGCCAGGACGCGCGGGTCGTCCGTCTCGAAGCTCGGCGGCTCGTCGAGGAGGTCGACCTTGTTCAGGACGACGATCTGCGGGCGCTCGGCGAGGCCGGCGCCGTAGCCGTGCAGCTCGCGGTCGATGGTCGCGAACCGCTCCGCCACCTCCTCGGTCGCGTCGATGACATGGAGGAGGAGCCGCGCGCGCTCCAGATGCGCGAGGAACTCGTCCCCGAGCCCGACCCCTTCGTGCGCGCCTTCGAGGAGCCCCGGCACGTCTGCGACCGTGAGCTGGCGTCCGTCCGGCGCATCGACGGTGCCGAGAACCGGCGAAATGGTCGTGAACGGATAGTCCGCCACCTTCGGCTTCGCGTTCGAGATACGGCGGAGAAGCGACGACTTGCCGGCGTTCGGGAAGCCGAGCAGCGCTGCGTCGGCGAGGAGCTTCAGGCGCAGCTCGATCGTCGAGTGCTCGCCGGGCCATCCGACCTCGGCGATGCGGGGAGCCTGGTGCGTCGGCCGGGCGAAGCGGCGGTTGCCGGCGCCTCCTGGCCCGCCCCGCGCCGCGACCGCGCGCGCGCCGGAATGAGCGAGGTCGACGAGGAGACGCCCCTCCTCGTCGAGCACCTGCGTCCCCACGGGCACTCGGAGCTCGACGGTCTCCCCGTCGGCTCCATGCTTGTTCTTGCCCTGCCCGTGGATGCCACGCCCGCCTTCGAAGCGCCGCTTGCGCTGGAAGAAGGAGAGGTCGCGGCGGTCCGGGTCGGCGACGAGGACGACGTCGCCGCCGTTCCCGCCGTCACCGCCGTCGGGCCCGCCCCTCGGCACGTACTTCTCGCGCCGGAAGCTGAGCGAGCCGTCGCCGCCACGGCCACCTCGCACCTCGATGCGGGCGCGATCGTGGAACATCAGTCTCTCTGGCGGTGTCTAGACGACGGTGACGATGCGGCCGGAGCCGTTCGTCTGGAACGCGACCCTGCCGTCGCGCGTCGCGAAGATCGTGTGGTCGCGGCCGAGACCGGTTCCCGGTCCGGAGCGAAAGCGCGTGCCACGCTGGCGGACGACGATCATCCCCGCCTTGATGTCCTGGCCGTCGAAGATCTTGACGCCGAGCCGCTTGGATTCCGAGTCGCGGCCGTTCTTCGAGGAGCCGAGTCCTTTTTTGTGGGCCATTCCTAGCTCTCCTTCTTCTTCGCCGCAGCCGTCGTCTTTTTTGCCGCTGTGGAGCGCGTTGCCTTCTTGCCGATCGACTGGATCTCGATCTGCGACAGGCGGCTTCGATGCCCGTTCCGGCGGCGATACCCGGTGCGGCGGCGATGCTTGCCGACGATCACCTTCTTGCCGAGCACGTGTGCCGAGACCTTCGCGGTCACCTCCGCGCCCTTGAGCGCGTCGCCGAGCTTCGGCTCGCCGTCGCCGCCGAGCATGACGAGGTCGGGATGGAACGTCTTGCCCTCGTCGTGCGGCAGGCGGTCGACGAGCAGGCGCTCGCCCTCACGGACGCGGTACTGCTTTCCGCCGAGGGAGATGATCGCGTAGTTGCCGGTTTTTGTCGCCATAGCACTAAGCGAGCGGGCTCTCCTGGCCCGCTTCGGGTGAAGATTCTACCGGCTTGCGTTTGCGTCCGCGCCCTCCGCGCGTCCCCCTGCGGGTCTTCTTCTTCTTGACCTCGGATGTCGCTTCAGCCCCGTTCTCCTCCTGAGACGGCTTCTCCGCGACGGCGACATCCTCGGCGGGAGCCTCTGCGACGACTTCGGTCTTCTTCTTGCGGCCGCGGCCGCCGCGCGTTCCACGCCGCGTCTTCTTCTTCGGCTTCTCCTTGGTCGGATCGTCGCCGTTTGCGCTCTCCCCGTTTGCGCGTTCGCCCTCGACGATGACGGCTCGGGCGGTCGTCTTCGCGACGTTCTCGATCCTGATCGCGACCGTCTCGCCGACGCGGCTCGCGGCGTCCTTCACGGTGACGACATAGCCGTCCACGCGCGCGATCGCGTCGGTGTCGGAATGCTGGTGCGCCTCCTCGAGCTCGACCTCGAGCTCCTGCCCGCGCTCGACGGGCAGCGCCTTGTCCTCGACCTTGTCCGGCGAGCCCTCCTCGAGGACGACGAAGTGGTCGTGCGGCGCGCGCTGGCGGCCCTTGACCGCGAGACTGCGGCCGGTTTCCTTCTCGAGCTCGGCGAGGCGCTCCGCGCCCGGACCGATGAGCGTGGCGGCAACCTGCGAGTTGAGCTCGATGTGGAACGCCTTGCTCTTCGAGCCGGCGACAAGCCGCCGGATCCGGCGCTCGGCCTCGACGGCGTGGGTCTCCATCGACACGACGACGCCGTCGCCCTTGCAGGCGGCGCAGACGTTGGTGAGGATCTCCCGCGGCCCGTCCGTGACGTTCTGGCGCGTCATCTCGACGAGCCCGAGCGGCGAGATCTCGACGACGTAGGTCTTCGTCCGGTCGCGCGCGAGCTCCTGCTCCAGCGCTTCCTCGACCAGCTTGCGGTTCTTGGGATTCGCCATGTCGATGAAGTCGATGACGATGATCCCGCCGATGTCCCGGAGGCGGAGCTGGCGGACGACCTCGCTGACCGCTTCGAGGTTGTTCTTCGTGATCGTGTCCTCGAGCCGGGCGCCGCTTGAACGTCCGCGGGAGCCGACGAAGCGCCCCGTGTTGACGTCGATGACGGTAAACGCCTCGGCGTAGTCGAAGATCAGGTAGCCGCCCGAGGGAAGATCGACGCGCCGGTTGAGCGTCGAGCGCACGGCCTCGTCCACGCCGTAGCGCTCCATGAGCGGCTCCGTGCCCTTGTAGAGCTCGACGCGAGCCGCGAGCTCGGGCGACGTCCGCTTGAGGTAGCCGACGATGCGCCGGTACGTGCGGTCGTGGTCGACGACCACGCGCTCGAAGTCGCGGATGAAGAGGTCGCGGATGATCCGGAGCGGCAGCTCGGACTCCTGGTAGACGAGCGACGGAGCCTCGGCGCGCTTGGCGCGACCCTGGATCGTCGACCAGAGCTTCTGCAGGAGCGCGAGGTCGCCCTCGAGCTCCTCCTTCGAAGCGCCCTCCGCCGCCGTGCGGACGATGAGCCCGCCGTCCGGAAGGTCGAGCCCCTTGCAGATCGCCTTCAGCCGCTCGCGCTCCTCGTCCTCAAGCCGGCGAGAGACGCCGATGCCGTCTCCGTACGGGACGAAGACGAGGAAGCGCCCCGGGAGCGAGATCTCGGTCGTCAGTCGGGCACCCTTCGTGCCCATGGGGTCCTTGACCGCCTGGACGAGCACCTCCTGCCCGCGCTCGACCAGCTCCTGGATGCGCCTCCCGTGGCGCTGCTTGCCCTCGAGCTCGGGGACGACGATCTCGTCCACGTAGAGGAACCCGTTCTTCTCGAGCCCGATGTCGACGAAGGACGCCTCCATGCCCGGAAGGACGTTGTCGATGATGCCCTTGTAGACGTTGCCGGCCACCGAGCGGTGCGACGGCCGGCCGAGGTAGACCTCGACGACGACGTCGTCCTCGAGCACCGCGACCCGCTGCTCGGTCACCTCGACCGAGACGAAGATCTCCTTCTTGACCTTCGGAAGCGCCGAGCGCTTCGGCGTCTGGGTGCGCCTGCGGCGCGGCTTCGCGTCCTCCCCGTCCTTCTTCTTCTGCCGGGGCTGGCGCGGCTTGGCTTGGGCTCGGCCTTCGCCCCGGCCTTCGATTCGATCTTCGCGCCGCCCTCGGCGGCCTCTACCTTCTTCTTGCCACGCCCTCGGCCGCCGCGGGTCCCGCGGCGCCTGCGCGGCTTGGGCTTGTCAGCCGGTCCGTCCGCCTGGGACGGAGAGGCCTCCTCGAGCGCCTCGGGAGCGGCCGCCTCGGCGGGCGCCGCCTCCTCGCTGCTCGTCTTCTTGCGAAAAAATCGCACGATGTAAATCTCCTTTCGGGCGCACGCCGACACCCGCGCATCTCGGCGCGGGGGAAGTCGAGCCTGTCTGCCACAAATCTCATTTGTTGTGAGCGCGGAATCCCGCTCGCCCGATCTGGGCTCGGTTCTCCCTGCGCGTGCCCGTTAAGGGTAGCAGGCGCCCTCGCCGGCCCTGCTACGCGGCGGCGGGACGAAGCTCGGTTTGCTTTCGCTTGACGACCCGCAGGCGCTGGCTGAGTCGAGCCCACGCCCACGGCTCGATCTCGTGATAGCGGCCGGACCCGATCTCGGCCCTGGTGACCTCCAGGTACTCGAACCAGGCGTCGGCCTCCTCGATTGCCAGTGCCTCGTGAGCCGGCAACAGCTGCTCGGCGCTCATGCGCGGGAAGGCTAGGATCTGGACCGGACGGCATCGGCCGCCCGCGCGAGCGCCTGCGCGCCGCCCTGCTCGAAGTAGGCCGTCGCTGCCTTCCCGAGCGCCTTCGTACCGGCGTAGGCGACACCGCCCTTGATCGCCCAGCCAAGGCCGGGGACGAACCCGAGCGCCTCGCGGGCGACCGTGCGAAAACCGAGGCCCGCGCCGACCACGGCGAGGATCTCGGGGATGCGCTCGCGGTCGATTTCTTCTCCGTGCGCCGCAGCGATGCGGAAGATCATTCGCAGCTGGTTCAGCGTCAGCACCGGGAAGTCGGCGCCGGGAATGAAGATGGCAACGCCGAGAATCCCGTTCTGGCGCGCGAACTGGCGCACGATCGCCTCGACGACGGGAGCCCGGAGGACGGGCAGGCGCGCGGCCAGCCCGTAACCCGTCTCGTCCGCGAGGGAGGCGACGAGCTTCGCGATGCGCTCGGCGGGCATCGTCCTGCCTGGCGGGACGGCCACCACTCTCGTCGCCGGTACGTAGGCGATGTCGAGCGGCTGGGACATCGCGCCCGCGAGGAGGCAGACGGCGTCGACGTCGTTTCGGTCGGCGAGCTTCAAAGCGTGTTCGTCCTCGGTGGTCGGTTTCTCGCCGGCGACGACGTAGACGAGCAGGGCGGCCCCCTGCAGGTCGTATTTCGTCAACTCCCGGCCGGAGAGGTCTCGAAGCGCACTCGGGTCCCCGCCCTCGCCGAGGAGGCCGACGAGCTCACCCGCGGGCCCCGCGGCCCCCGCCACGACGAGCGGCGAGAGGTCCTCGGCCGCGGCCTTGATCTCCTTGGCGACGCCGTAAACGGCGGCAGGGTGAAGGGGGAGGCGTCGCACGGCGGGAACCTACCTGCGGCCCGCGAGTCGCCCGCGTACGTGGATCGACTCGAGGATCCCGATCATCAGCATCGTCGTGATCATGGAGCTTCCGCCGAAGCTGACGAAGGGAAGCGGGATCCCGGTGACGGGCGCGATCCCGATGGTCATGCCCACGTTGACGAAGATCTGGAAGAGGAACGAGAAGACGATCGCACCCGCGACCGCGGAGGTGTACAGGCTCGGCGCGATGGCGACGATCTTGATCCCGCGCCATGCGATGAACGCGTACAGGAGGAGCAGGAGCGCAGCACCGAGGAAGCCGCGCTGCTCGGCGAGCGAAGAGAAGATGAAGTCGGTGTTGTGCTCGGGCAGGTAGTTCATATTCGTCTGGCTCGCGCCCGCGACCCCGCGCCCGTCGATGCCGCCCGAGCCGACCGCCGTAATCGACTGGTTGACGTTGTACGTCGTTCCGCTCGGGTCGACATCCGGATGCACGAATCCGATCAGCCTGTCCTTCTGGTACGCGTCCAGGACCTCCACTCCCGCCGCGGGCAGGAACCAGAGAACGGAGAGCGCGAGGAGCGCGGTTACGATCGCGAGGCTCGCCAGATGCTTCCACGGCACGCCGCCGAAGAAGAAGACCGCAAGGAGCGCCGACCCGTAGATCAGCGTCGAGCCGAAGTCCGGCTCCTTGAAGACGAGAGCCATGGGCAGTGCGGCGAGCCCGACGGCGCCCCACACGGTCTTCCAGGGTGAGTCGCTGCGCGCGCGGTTCGCGACGAACGCGGCAAGGAAGAGGATGAGGAGCACCTTGCAGACCTCCGACGGCTGGAGGCGGAAGGAGCCGACCTCGATCCACCGCTTCGACCCGCGCACGTCGTCTCCGATCACGAGCACGAGCATGAGGAGAGCGACGGCGACCACGTAGAGGGCCTTCGCGTAGCGGCGGTAGACCTCCGGGCTCACGGCCACCGTGGCCGCGGCGAGGACCGTGCCGACGGCGATGTAGACCTCCTGGCGCGAGACGAAGTAGCTCGGGTCGCCGGGCACGTCGTTCCGGGTCACCGCGGTCAGGACCCAGATGCCGTACGTGATTACGCCGGCGACGGCGGCGATCAGAAGGTAGTCGAGATAGCGGAGGTACGCCCCGACCTCGGAGCCGACGTGCGCCCGCGCGGCGCGGGTGTCCCTGGCGATGGTGGCCATCAGTCGGCGCGCGCCACGGCTAGTCGGAGTTCCTCACGGCCGCGCTGAACGAGCTCGGGTCGACGTCGAAGAACTTCTGGAACACCTGCAGTGCCACCGGCGCCGCGACGACTCCGCCGTGGCCGCCGTTCTCGATCATGGCGCAGACGGCGAGGGTCGGCTTGTCGTAGGGGCCGTAGCCGCACCACCACGCCTGGTCCTGCAGTCCCTGGTAGTTGGGCAGCCGGACGTACTTCTCGGCCGTCCCCGTCTTGCCGACGATGGGGATCGGGAACGAGCCGAAGATGCCTGCCGACGTCCCGTAGCTCGCGTGGGTCGCGTCGTAGAGCCCCTCCTGCACGACGCGGATGTTGTTCGGGTTGAGGCCGACGGGCTTGGCCGGCTTCGGGGAGTACGGGCGCAGGACGACGGGCGGCTGGCCGGGAGCCGCGGGCTCCTCGACCGACTGGACGATGTGCGGCTCGACGAGCTTGCCGCCGTTCGCGAGCATGGCGTAAAAGCGCGTCATCTGCAGCGGCGTGACGAGTACGTCACCCTGGCCGATGCCGAGCTGGACCGAGTCTCCCGACGTCCAGATCTTGTCGATCTCGGTCTTGAAGTAGTGGCGGCGCCAGGCCGGCGTCGGGATGCGTCCGGTCGCCTCGGGGCCGATGTCGATCCCTGTCGAGGCGCCGAAGCCCATCGTCCGCGCCCACTTCTGCAGCGGCGAGTCGGTGCGGTCGTAGAAGCGGAGCGCCACTTGGTAGAAGTAGGTGTCGCAGGACGCGGCGAGTGCGGTGGTGAGGGTCATCGGCTCGTTCGAGTAGGGGTCCCAGTTCGTGAAGGTCTGGCCGTCGACGATTTCCTTCGGCGTGCACTGGATGAGCTGGGTCGGCGAGAGGAGACCCGTTTCGAGCGCCGCCAACGCGGTCACGGGCTTGAAGGTCGACCCGGGCGGATAGAGGCCCGCGACGGCGCGGTCGAGCGTCGGGTGGTTCGCCGTCGGGTCGGCGAGCTGCTCCAGGTCGTTCTTCTTCACGCGCCCCGTATAGATGCTCGGGTCGAAGGTGGGGTTCGAGGCAAGCGCAAGGATCTCCCCGGAGTTGGGATCCATGGCGACGAGCGCACCGCCGTCGGCCGCCCACTGGCCGTCGTCGTGGGCCAGCCTGATGCCGTACGCGAGCGCCTCCTCCGCGGTCTTCTGCAGGTCGGCGTCGATCGTGAGGCGCACGTTGTCGCCGGCTTCGGGAAGCTGCTGGAACTGGCGCGCGCTCGTCACGCGGCCGAGTGCATCGACGAAGACACGCCCGATCCCGGGCAGACCGCGGAGGTAGGTGTCGTATGTGGCTTCCACCCCGGTCTGGCCGATGCGGTCGCCGGCGGCATAGCCCTTGCCCTTTGCGGCGTCGAGCTCTTGCTGGGAGATCTCGCTCACGTAGCCGAGGGTCTGCGCCGCGATCCCGCCCTGGTCGTAGCGGCGCTGGTAGGTCTGGTTGATCTGGACGCCGGGGAAGTCGTTCTGGTGCTCGAGGAGGAAGTTGATCTTGTCCTCCTTGACGTTCTCCTTGATCGTGACCGGCGTCAGGAGGTCGCCCTTACGGGCGGCGATGTCCGAGCGGATCTCCCGGTAGGGAATGTGGAGGAGCGTCGCGAGCCGGTGCACGACAAAGGCCTGCGTCTCCGGGGTCGCCTGTTCGAACGCGGCCGGCCAGAGCTGCACCGCCGTGCCCGGCCTGTTCGAGACGAGGACCTGACCTTTCCGGTCGAGGATGGAGCCGCGCGGGGCGGGCGCGCGGAACGTGCGCACCTGGTTGTTCTTCGCCACGTCGAGATAGCGCTCGCCGGAGATGACCTGCAGCGCCCAGAGCCGGAAGAAGAGCGCGCAGAAGATCGTCACCGCGACGACCCCGAGAATGGCGATCCGGATCGCCGCCTGCGGGGTGACGCGGTACGGCTCCTCGACCCTCGGGTCGGGCGGGAGGAAGCCGCCCGGCAGGTTGGTGCTCGGGCTAGACAACCGGGATCACCTGCCTTCGCTCGCGCGGGGTGACCGGGAAGATCCTGCGGCAGAGCCCGTAGAGGGGATAGGCGAGGAGCAGGTTCAGCGCGAGTGTCGGGAGCAGCATGCCGACGAAGAACTCCGAGGCCGAGACCGTCTCCCCGAGCATGAAGTGCAGCACCGCGGAGCCGAGCCCCACGCCGATCGTCCCGACGGTCACGGCGAGAAGCGCGGGGTGTGCGGAGGACTTCTTCGTCACCTCGCCCAGGCGGCCGGCGAAGTAGCCGGCGAGGGTGAGCAGGAGTGAGGTGAGCCCGAGCGTCTGGAAGGAGACGATGTCCAGGACGAGCCCGGCCCAGAAGCCCGCGGCTGCGCCGAACCCGGGCCCACGCAGGAGCGCGATGGCGATCACGAGCACGAGGAGGACGTCCGGGTGTCCCGACGCCACCTGGATGTTGGACGTGATCGAGACCTGGACGAGAGCCGCGAACAGAAGGAGCGCGCCGGCCTTGAGCGCGTCGAGCGTCACTTCGGCCGGGCCATCGGGACGAGGACGATGACGTCGGAGAGCGAGTCGAAGTTCACCAGGGGCGCGATCTGGATCCGCTTGTAGAGGTCGACGTCCTGCTGGCCGACGGACTCGACCGTCCCGATCGGGATGCCCCGCGGGTAGAGCGACTCGAGCTTCCCGCTCTGCCAGCCTGCCGTGATAACGAGGTCGCCGTCCTCGACGAACGCGTCCTTGCCGACGCGGTCGAGGATGAGTGCCGACGGGTCGCTCGGCCCGTGGCGGACGATGCCCGCCGCGCCGCTCTCGAGCACCATCGCGGAGACCGCGCTCGACTGGTCGGTCAGGAGCGTGACCTTGGCGCCGTCGGAGGTGACGTCGGTGACGAGACCGACGAGCCCCTCGTTCGTTACGACCGGGTCGTTTCGCTGGATGCCGGCGGAGGTGCCCGCGGCGATCAGGATCTCCTGGTCGTACGCCGTCGGCGGCCGGCCGACCACGCGCGTGACGACGCTCGAGTAGTTCTCCGGGAAGCGCGGGCCGTCGACGTAGGCGAGGAGCTCCTTGAGGTGCGCGTTCTCCTGGGCGGCGGTCTCGTTCGCGATCCTCTCACTGCGGAGAGCCTCGATCTCCCTCTGGAGCCTCTCGTTCTCGGACTTGGCACCGAAGAGGTCGGAGACCCAGCCGTAGGCGTCCTCGAACGGCCGCGCAACGCGCTCGCCGGCGACCTCGAATGGCATCGCGACGGAGACGCCGATCCGCTGCGCCCCGTGCAGCGTCCCGCCCTCGGACTCGCGGAAATAGACCGTCACGAGCGCGATCGAGACGAGCACGAGGGCAACGGCGAGCAGCCGGGCCCTGAGGGCACGACTCGTGCGCGGAAAGGAGCCTTCCGACCGTCGGACGTGCGCGTCCAGGACGGGAAGCCGTGCTGTTCGTTGCCGAGGCACGGGAGCCACAGTGTAAAGCGTTGTCCGGAGTGAGAGGCCGGTTGCCTAGCGGCGGCGGCCGTTGCGGTTTCGAGCCTTCGCAGCGCGGTGGATGACCTCGAACTCCTCGAGGCTGCGGCCCGACCCGACAGCAACGCATGTGAGCGGCGACTCGGCCAGCTGGACCGGCATTTGCGTCTCCTCCCGAAGCCGCTCCTCGATCCCCGTCAGGAGCGATCCGCCGCCGGCGAGGACGATGCCGCGGTCCATGATGTCCGCGGCGAGCTCGGGCGGGGTCTTGTCGAGCGTGGACTTGATCGCGTCGAGGATCTGGCCGACGGGCTCGTCGAGCGCGCGGCGCACCTCCTCGGAGGTGATCACGATCGTCTTGGGCAGGCCTGTGAGCATGTCGCGCCCGCGCACCTCGGCCTGCACCTCCTCGGGCAGCTCCCACGCGGAGCCGATCTCGAGCTTCAGCTCCTCCGCGGTCTGCTGGCCGATCAGGAGCTTGTACTCCTTCTTGATGTGACTCATGATCGCCTCGTCCATCTCGTCGCCGCCGACGCGGATCGACTGGGAGACGACGATGCCGCCGAGCGAGATGACCGCAACCTCGGTCGTGCCGCCGCCGATGTCCACGATCATGTTCCCGGTCGGCTCCGACACGGGCAGGCCGGCCCCGATCGCGGCCGCCATCGGCTCCTCGATCAGGTAGGCCTGTCGCGCGCCGGCCGAGAGCGTCGCTTCCTCGACCGCGCGCTTCTCGACGCCGGTGACGCCGCTCGGCACGCACACGACGACGCGCGGGTGCGCGAAACGGTTGTGGTGCACCTTCTGGATGAAGTGCCGGAGCATCTGCTCGGTCACGTCGAAGTCGGCGATGACCCCGTCCTTCAGCGGCCGGATCGCGGAGATCGTCCCGGGCGTGCGGCCAAGCATGCGCTTCGCCTCGATCCCGACAGCATGCACCTCGCCGCTTCGCTGGTCGATGGCGACGACCGACGGCTCGGAGAGCACGATGCCGCGCCCGCGCACGTAGACGAGCGTGTTGGCGGTGCCGAGATCGACCGCCATCTCGCGCCCGCCGAATCCGCTGAGGTAGCCCCAAAGGCTCATCGAACGGCCAAGTCTAGTTGAGTGCCGCAGCTATCCGAAGCCATAAAGGCCTGCAAACCGTTCGGAGAGGAGCCGGACGAGGAGTGCGGCCGGAAGTCCGACGACATTGAGGTAGTCCCCTTCGAGGCGCTTCACGAGCGCGGCGCCGAGACTCTGGATGGCGTACGCGCCGGCCCGCCCCTCCCATTCGCCGGCCGCCACGCAGGTGGCCAGGTCGCGAGGAGTCAGGGGGCGGAACGTGACCCGGGTGACCTCGTGCTCGACGACCTCCCAGCCCGGCGTGCGCAGGCAGAGACCGGAGACGACCTCGTGCGTGTGGCCGCCGAGCGCATCCAGCATCTCCTCGGCCTCCTCGGGACCGGCGGGCTTTCCGAACATGCGGCCGTCGAGGTGGACCGCGGTGTCGACCCCGAGGACGGGCCGCTCGTCGGGCTCGCCGACCGAACGCGCTTTCCCGGCAGCGTGCTGGCGGACGAGGGCGACGACATCCGCGTCGGGTGGGTCGTGCTCCTCGTAGTCCGGCACAGCCAGCTCGAACGGGATCCGCAGCTGCTCGAGGATCGCCCGCCGCTGCGGCGAGGTCGACGCGAGGAGGAGCGGAGGTGCAGGCGGAACGCTCACGCGCGCTTGCGGGCGACCCAGATCTCTTCCGAGGGCCACCTGCGCGACCATTCGCGGTCCGGGAGGGCCGCGTAGCGGTGCGGCTCGCCCTCCGGCGGAGCCTGGATCTCGATGAGGTTCTCGACGGTGAGGCCGTTCTCGCGCAGAAGCCTGATCCAGTCGCCGTAGCCGAGGTGGAACTCGATGCCTCCGGTCCCGTCCCACTCGAAGCGATGCATGCCGAAATAGGGACGGAGGAGCTTCCGGCCGGGCGGAAGCTCTTCGTCGGGCGAGCAGAGGATCATCACGGTGCCGTTCACGAGGAAGACCAGGTGAGCGCCCGGCCTGAGCAGCCGCGCCGCCTCGGGGATCCAGCGGTACGGGTCGGCCCAGATGGACGCGCCGTACTCGGAGATCGCGAGGTCGAAGCTCTCGTCCGGTAGCGGCACCTCCTCCGCGCTCGCCTCGATGAGCGGGAACTCGAGGCCGAACTCGGCCTGCATGCGCCGGGCGGTCTCGAGCTGGGCGGGCGTGATGTCGACCCCGACGGGCCGCGCTCCCCGGCGGGCGAGCCACGCAGAGAGGTACGCCGTCCCGCAGCCGAGCTCGATCGTGTCCATCCCGGCCACGTCAGGAAGTGCCCCGAGCTCGGAGTCGGGAACGTGCCAGACGCCCCACGCGAACTCGTCGCTACCCCAGGCCCGCGGCGCCCACGCGGCGAACTCGGGCGCGAACTCGGTCCAGGCTTCCCGGTTTCGTTCGACGTAGCTCATGCTTCCTTCCGGACGATCCAGATCTGCTCCATGGGCCAGTTCCGCGCCCATTCCGTCTCCTCGGCGCTTCGGTACGTGGACTCGGCGCCGGGCGGCGGCCGGATCTCCCGCAGGTCCTCGATCTCGAAGCCGTTCGCGCGGAAGAGGCGGATCCACGCGCCGTACGGCAGCTCGAACTGCACGGGCCCGTCGGCCTCCTCGATCCGGTGCAGGCCGAAGTAGTCCAGATGGAGCTCGGCGTCCATCCGGTCGGCCGGCTCGTTCCAGCACATGACCTCGAACGGCGTCGAGCCGCTGAAGGCGAGGAGGCCGCCCGGCCTCAGTAGCCGTGCCGCCTCGGCCACCCAGGCGTACGGATCTGCGAAGCGGTTCGCGCCGTGGTCGGCGAAGACGACGTCGAAGCTCGCGTCGGGGAGCGGGACGATCTCGGCGGGCGCGTGGACGAGCGGGAAGTCGAGGCCCGAGGCGGCAAGCGCCTCCCGAGCGTGCTCCAGCTGGCGCGCCGAGTTGTCGACGCCGACCGGCCGCGCGCCGAGACCGGCGAGGAGGATCGACCACTGAGCCGCGCCGCAGCCGAGCTCGAGGACATCCTTCCCGCCTATGTCGCCGAGAACCTGCAGCTCGCTTTCGGACAGCTGCCACATCCCCCAGCGAGGCTCGCGGCGGCCGATGTGCTCGCGGTGCGTCTCCTGGTATTCGTCGGAGTGACCGTCCCAGAACGCGCGGTTCTGCTCGAAGTCAGACAAGCTCTGCGGCGGTGAACCAGAGCCCGATCTCGCGCTCGGCGGATTCGGGCGAGTCCGAGCCGTGCACGAGGTTGTCGGGCATGGCGAGCGCGAGGTCGCCGCGAATCGTCCCGGGAGCGGCTTCGACGGGGTTCGTCGCCCCCATCGTAGTCCGTACGACCTTGATCGCGCCGTCGCCCTCGAGGACGAGCGCGAGCGTCGGCGACGACGTGATGAAGTCGACGAGCTCCCCGAAGAACGGCTTCTCGACGTGCTCGGCGTAGTGCTCTTCGGCGAGCTCGCGGTCCACCTGGACGAGCTTGGCTGCCCGCACGGTCAGCCCGCGGCCCTCGAAGCGCGCGAGGATCTCGCCCGCGAGGCGGCGTTGCATCGCGTCGGGCTTGATGAGAACGAGAGTCTGCTCGGCCACGGCCGAGTCAGCCTAGAGATTTTCGACTGCTCTGGGTGACTCGACGGGGGTCTCGCAGTACGGGCACACCTGCCACAGCGGCTCGAGCGGCGCCTTGCAGCGGCGGCACGCTTCCTTCAGCTTCGTCGTGCAGACAGGACAGGCGAGGAAGGTCGGCTCGACGACCGCGCGGCAGACTGGGCAACGCTCCGCCTGCCCGAGCGACTCCTCCATCGCCTTGATCTCGAGCTCGCGCTCCCGCACCTCCTCGAGATATTCCGGCGGGCGGAAGAACATGTACAGGAGCGGGCCGAGGAAGGGCGGGAAGATCCCGAGCGCCACGGCCATGGCGAGGAGCCACGGGTCTTCGATCCGCCTCCGCGCATCCTTGTAGACCCAGAACGCCGAGGCGAGCCAGAAGACGACGAGGAAGAAGAAGAAGACGTTGCGGACGACGAGCCAGACGTCGGAGTCGAAGAAGTCCTTGAAGCCTCCGAAGAGGTCGCTCGAGTCAGTCGTCGTCTGGGCCAGAAGCTGCATCGCCGTCACAGGAGGATCTTTCCGACGAGCCACCCGGCGCCAAACGAGAGCGCGACGATCGCCACAAGGACGAACGCGGCGAGCACGAAGACGCTGAGCCGCTCTCCAACGCTGCTCATGGTACGGGAGCCTGCGGTCGGAGGGCGGCCAGATCGGCCAGCAGATAGAGCGATCCGGTGACGAGGACCGCCCGGTCCGCTCCGGCAACCTCCCGCGCCCTTTCCAGGGCCTCCGCCGGGTCCACCACGGTCTCCACGCGGGCGAAGAAGCGCCGGGCGCGCGCGGCGACATCCTCGGCCGGGAGCGCGCGTGCGTTGCTCGACCGCGTCGCGACGAACGCGTCCCCGAGAGCCGACAGCGCGGCGAGCATCCCGTCGACGTCCTTGTCCGCGAGGATCGAGGCCACGACGACGTAGCGGCGGGCCGGAAGCCGGGCGAGCACGTAGCCGATCCCGCCGAGATTGTGGGCGCCGTCCCAGATCTCGAGCGGCGCGTCACCCACCCGTTCCAGCCGGCCGGGCACCATCGCTTCCTCCGCCGGCGCGGGGTCGACCAGCTTGCCGAGGAACGACTCAGCGGCCGCCACTGCGAGCGCGAGGTTGCTCTTTCCCGTCACGAGGACGGCCGCGGCTCCGGATTCCCGCGCAAGCCCCTCCCACTCCAGCTCTCCGAGCACGACCGTCGCGCCCGGGCGGACGACGGCGAGCTTCTCGCGGGCGATCTCCTCGCGGGTCGCGCCGAGGACGTCGGTGTGCTCGAGGTCGACGTTCGTGAGGACGACCACCGGCGCGTCGAGCACGTTGGTCGCGTCGAGTCTCCCGCCGAGGCCGGCCTCGACGACGGCCGCGTCCACCCCAGCCGCGCGAAACTCGGCCAGCCCGGCAGCGGTCAGCGCCTCGAACTGCGTGGCGCCGACGGACTCGGCGGCCTTGCGCACACGGGCCAATGCGGCTTCCAGGTCGACCGGCTCGCCGTTCACCTGGATCCGCTCCGCCCAGCCGGTCACGTGCGGGGACGTGTACGCGCCGACCGTCTTCGCCTCGGCCGCGAGCAGGGCGGCGCACATCCGCGTCGTGGTCGTCTTCCCATTCGTACCGACTACGTGAACGGCCTGGAACGCGTCCTGTGGATCGCCGATGTCCGCGAGCAGCCGACGCATCCGCCCGAGGCCGAACTCCTCCGGCCACGGCGAGAGCGACTCGAGCCAGTGGAGATGGCTGTCAGCCGCCGAGGGCATCGAGCTCGCGCCGGTAGCGATCGAGCTTCTCGCGCTCGCCGGCGACGACGTCTTCCGGTGCGTTGGCGACGAAGCGCTCGTTCGCCAGCATCCCCTCCGCGCGCGCGATCTCCTTGCGGAGCCGCTCGCGCTCGGCCTCCTCGTTGCCGTTTGCCTGCATCCGCTCCGGCTTCACCACGGCAGAGAAGATCCGCTGCTCCTCGCCCTCGAGCGCGACGAGCACGCCGCTTCGCCGGAAGATCGCGGCCGCCTCCTGCACGCCGTCGAGCGCCCCGAGGTCGGAGGCGAAGCGGTCGTCCGGCTCCGGCCAGGCCGCGACGATCAACCTCGACTCGCGGCCGGGAAGGTTCGACCAGATCTCCTCGGTCACGTGCGGCATGACCGGGTGGAGCAAGCGCAGGACGCGCTCGAGCGCGCCGAGCGCCGTGGCGACGGCATTTTCGTCCTTCTCGTACAGGCGCGGCTTGATCGCCTCCGCGTACCAGTCGCAGAAGTCGTCGAAGGTGAGCCGGTAGAGCGACTGCACGGCATGCGAGAAGTCGAAAGCCGCGAGGGATTCCTCGAACGTAAGTCTCGTTGCCTCGATGCGAGCAAGAATCCAGCGCTCTTCCACGGCTTTCGGGCGCAGGCCGACCTCCCCGGCTTCTGCGTTCAGCAGAAGTCGGGATGCGTTCCACAGCTTGTTGGCGAGCTTGCGTCCTTCCTCGACGGCGCCGTAGGAGAAGCGCACGTCCTGGGTGGAGGACATCTTCATGAGCCCGTAGCGTGTGGCGTCCGCGCCGTGCTCGGCGATGATGTCGAGCGGATCGATTCCGGTGCCGAGGCTCTTCGACATGCGCCGCCCGTCGGGGGCGAGCACGGTCGAGTGGATGATCACGTCCGTGAAGGGGACGGCGCCCATGATCTCGAGGCCGGAGAAGATCATCCGGTTCTCCCAAAGCCGGATGATCTCCCGCGCGGTCGTGTTCAGGTCGCCCGGATAGTACGTCCGCAAGTCCAGCGTGTCGTCCGGCCAGCCGAGAGTCGCAAACGGCCAGAGATTGGACGAGAACCACGTGTCGAGGACATCGTCCTCGCGGCGGAGCTCGGTCGAGCCGCACTCGGCGCACGCCTCGGGCTCGCTCTCGGCGACGACCTCGTGGCCGTCCGGGCAGTACCACACGGGAAGCTGGTGACCCCACCAGAGCTGGCGGGAGATGTTCCAGTCGGGAGCGTTCTCGAGCGAGTCGGTGGCGAAGCGGTGCTGCGACTCCGGGTGGTAGACGACGTTGCGCTCCTCGAGCGCGGCGAGCGCGGGCTTCTTCAGCTCCTCCATCGAGCACCACCACTGGAGCGAGATGAGCGGCTCGATGCGTGACTCGCAGCGCTCGCAGAGCGCAACCGAGTGGCGGTAGCTCTCGCGCTTCTCGAGCAGTCCGCGCTCCTTCGCCCACGCGATGACCCGCTCCCCTGCCTCCTCCTGCGTCAGTCCGGCGAGATCGCCTGCGTGCTCGTTCATGCGCCCGTCGGGGGCGATGACCATGGGCTCGGGCAGCTTGTGGCGCCTACCGATCTCGAAGTCGAGCGGGTCGTGGCCGGGCGTCACCTTGAGGGCTCCGGTGCCGAACTCCGGATCGACCTCCTCGTCGGCGATCACGGGCACGCGCCGCTCGACGTACGGGACGACGACCTCGCGTCCGACCGCGCCCGTGTAGCGCCCGTCGTCCGGATGGACTGCGACCGCGACGTCGCCCGGGATCGTGGCGGGGCGCGCGGTCGCGACCATGACTCCGCCCTCCCCGTCCACGAACTGATACGTGATGTAGGAAAGCGCGTCGTCGACGTCCACATGCGCCAGCTCGAGATCGGAGAGCGACGTCTCGTGGAACGGGCACCAGTTGATGATGCGGTTGTCGCGGTAGATCCAGCCCTTCTCGTACAGATGGACGAAGAAGCGCATGACCGCGCGGACGTAGTCGTCGTCCATCGTGAAGCGCTCGCGTCGGTAGTCGAGCGACGCGCCCAAACGGCGAAACTGGGTCATGATCGTGCGCCCGTAGAGGCGGAGCCACTCCCAGACGCGCGCCTCGAACGCCTCACGCCCGAGGTCTTGCCGCCTCTTGCCCTCGCGCGCGAGGTCCTTCTCGACCGCGTTCTGCGTCGAGATGCCCGCGTGGTCGTAGCCGGGCTGGAAGAGCGTGTTGAAGCCCTGCATGCGCTTCATACGGACGAGGGTGTCGGCGAGGGCGAGCTGGAGGGCGTGGCCCATGTGCAGCTCCCCGGTCACGTTCGGCGGAGGGTGGGCGATCACGAAGGTCGGCCCGCCGCGCTCGGCGTGCGCCTCGTAGAGGCCCTCGGCCTCCCACGTCTCCTGCCAGCGCTCTTCGACCCCTTCCGGCTTGTACAGCGGCTCCATGCGGTGATTCTAGGCGCGTACGGAGCCGATCCCCGCCAGGGTGTCGACGCGGGCCCGGAGAGCTGCGACGATGGGAGCAGCCGAAGTTTGTAGCATTTGAACTCGAACACCAGAGCATGAGCCAGGTCCTCGAATCCCCCCTTGAAGCAGGCCGCGACGCGGTTCGCCGGCGCGACTGGGACGCCGCCTACCCGCTTCTGCAGGAGGCCGACACCTCGAGCGAGCTCGCGCCGGAGGATCTCGAGCTCCTGGCTGAGGCGGCCCTCTGGGGCGGCCTCTTCGGCGAGTACATGGACGCGACCGAGCGCGCGTACAAGGGCTACGTCGAGGCCGGGAATCTGGCGCGCGCCGCCTACATCGCCACGCTCCTCGCCCACGACTACCGCGCACAGCTTCAGCCCTCGGTGGCCAGCGGCTGGCTTTCCCGGGCGAAACGGCATCTCGACGAGACCGAGGAGGCTCCCGAGCACGGCTACTGGGCGCTGCAGCGGTCGCTCGTCGCACTCGGCGAGCACGACTACGACGAGTCGTTTCGCCAGGGAAAGACGGCCGAGGAGATCGGCAAGCGCTTCGCGGACCGGAGCCTCGAGATCCGCGGCATCCAGCGCCAGGGCGCGGCGCTCCTCGAAAAGGGCGAGGTCGGAGAGGGCAAGATGCTGCTCGACGAGGCGAGTGCGGCGGCCCTCGGGGGCGAGCTCGACCCGTATTCGACCCTCGTCGTCTATTGCAACACGATCGGCGCGTGCCGGGAGGTGTCCGATTTCGACAGTGCCGCACAGTGGACGGACCGTGCCTCCCAGTTCTGCGACTCGAATTCCATGTCCGCGTTCCCAGGCATGTGCCGCGTGAACTACGCGGAGGTCATGCGCTTCAAGGGGCGCTTCGACGAGGCCGAGGCGCTCGCGGGCCAGGCGGGAGAGCAGTTGCGGACCTGGTGCCCCCGGATCGCGGGTGCCGCGTTCTATGAGCTCGGCGAGACGCGGCTGCGGCTCGGCGACCTCGCGCAGGCCGAGCAAGCCTTCCGGGAGGCTGACGAGCACGGTCACACGCCCGAGCCTGGGCACTCGCTGCTCCGCCTCGCACGCGGCGACGCGCAGGGCGCATGGACCTCGCTCCGCCGCGTCCTCGCCGACGAGACGATGGGCCTCGCTGCGCGCACCACGTTCCTCCCGGCCGGAGTCGACATCGCAGTTGCCGCCGGGGACCTCGAGAGCGCCGAGCGCTTCGCGGCCGAGCTCGACACGGCTGCCGAGAGCTTCGAGACATCGGCGCTGAAGGCCGCCGCGGCCTACGCGCACGGGAAGATCGCGCTCGCGCGGGACGATGCCGGCCGGGCCGAGTCGTGCTTCCGGAACGCGCGCACGTTCTGGGAGGCCACGGGCGCGAGCTACGACTCCGCGCGGGCCAGGGAGCAGCGCGGGCTCGCGCTACGGGCCGGCGGGGACGAGGAGGCCGCCGTCTGGGAGCTCGAGGCCGCTGCGGCGCGCTTCGAGCGCCTCGGGGCCGTGCGCGACGCCGAACGCGTTGCAGAGGCGCTCATGCGCGACGTCTCGAAGGCCGTCATGAAGACGTTCGTCTTCACCGACATCGTCGGCTCGACGGAGCTCGCCTCGACGCTCGAGGACCGGCACTGGAACAACGTCCTCCGCCGCCACGACGAGACGCTCCGCACGATCTTCGCCGACCACGGCGGCCAGGTGGTCGACCACACCGGGGATGGGTTCTTCGCCGCCTTCGAGGACCCGACCGAGGCTCTGCAGGCCGCGATCGCGATCCAGCGCGCCATCTCCCAGGAGTTCGAGTTCGACCTCCGCATCGGCGTCCACTCCGACGGCGCCTTGCAGCGCGAGGAGAACTACCACGGCAAGGGCGTGCACGCGGCGGCGCGGATCGGCGCGGCCGCCGAGGGCCAGGAGATCCTCGCCAGCCTCGACACGATGGCGAAGCTCGGCCAGTTCAAGACAGCAAACCATCGCGAGATCGCGCTCAAGGGCTTCAAGCACGACGTGCCCGTCTGCGCCGTCGAGTGGGCTAGCTAGCTGTCCTACCCACAGAGGTTGTGAACGCGGCTGAGCGGAGGCCGGTCACCGAGCGAGCTGTGCGGTCTACGCCGGTTGTAGTGGTCGAGCCAGTGTGGCAGAGCCTGGTTGCGCTCTCGATGTGAGCGGTAGGCGAGCCCGTAGGCCCACTCGCGCGCCATCGTCTGGTGGAAGCGCTCGACCTTGCCGTTGGTGCGTGGTCGGTAGGGCTGAGTGGTGAGGTGGCGGATGCCGCGGCGGGCGAGGAGCTCGCGCAAAGAGCGGTTGCGGACGTAGGCGAAGGCGTTGTCGGTCATGAGCCGTCGGTGAAGCGCGCATAGCGGGAGACGTCCATGTGCAGGAGGTCGCCCGGGCAGGGCCACTCGTAGCTATTGGCGGGCTCCTTCATCGCCTGCGGGCGGCGCGAGAGCCCGGCCCGCTTCAGGACCTTCCAGACGGTCGAGTGAGCAAAGCCGGTCGCCCCCGCGACCAGGCGCGGCCCCCAACCCGTCTTGCGCCGGCGGTCGCAGATCCGCTTCTCGAGCGCGGGCCGCCAGCAGTCGCGGGGAGCGGTGCGGACGGCTCGAGCGGTCGAGCAGCGCGCTCGCCTGGCGCCCACCCTCGATGAAGCGGTGCCACCAGCGGTGGGCCGTCGCGGGCGAGACGCTGAAGGCGGCCGCGGCCGCCTTCAGGCTCGTCCCTTCCTCGATCGCGCGCACGAGCGCGAGCCGACCGGCCAGTCCGAGCTTGGCGTTAGCGTGCAGATACATCCGCGCCCTCCTTCGAGCGTGAGTCCGGGAAGACCACAGCCTCGAAGGAGGGCCGGACGTCTATCTCAGCCGTTCACAACGTGTGTAGGCAGGACAGCTAGCCGGAGACGAGCGCGAGCAGGTTCCCGTCGGGATCCTTGAACCAGGCGGCCTGCATGTTGCCGAGGGTTGCAATCCCGTTGACCGTCTTCAGGCTCGGGTAGTCGTACTCCTCGAAGACGACCCCTTTCTCGCGAAGAGCGGCTGCTGTCGCCCCGACGTCCTGGACATCCCAGCCGACGAGGTCGTTCGTCTTTCCCTGGGGGTCGCCCGACTCGAAGCAGAGGATGCCTCCACCCGATTCGAACCGGACCTCCTCGACTCCGGGCATGATCTCGCGGCGGCGCAGGACGGGAAGCCCGAGCGTACCCTCGTAGAAAGAGATGGTCCGGTCGAGATCCGCGGACTTGAAGTTCGCGAGCAGTCTGGAGGCCTGTCCGAGCATCAGCCTCCTTCCTCGACCAACGCGGTCAGCCGCGCATAGGTCTGTTGGAGCAGTTTGCGGCGGGCCCGCGCCCTGGCGAGACCCGCGAGGCGCGACCGCTCAGCCGCCGGTTTCGCACATATCCGGACCCGTGTACCGCCGTCGGTTTCGTCGAGCTCCGTCGTCAGGATGACCTTGCCGCCGGGGAGCGAGCGCGTCTCCGTGAAGTACTTGAACGGGCGCCAGTCGAGGATCTCCTCGTAGATCGTCGTGCGCCCGTCGACGCAGAAGCTCGTCGTGCCCGGCCCGCGCCGCCCACCTTCCGCCTGCTCCTCCACCCGGCCCTGCCACAGGGCGCGCTTCCCCGGCGCCGTGAGGAGCTCCCAGGCGGCGGGTGGCGGCAAGGACAGGCGCAGCTCGAGCTCGAACTCCGCCTCGCGCGCCCCTACCACGGTTCTCCTCCGTTCGAGCTCCCCCTCCCAGCGGGCCTCGAGATCGGAAACCCACCCAGGAACCTCGCCCACGTCCTCGTAGGACTCGACGTGTCGGCGAAGACCGAGCGCGGCCGGGTCGAGCCCCAGACCCTCGACCGCGGTCGCCGTCAGGAGCGCATAGCCTCTCGCCTCGACCTCGTTCTTCAAGAGCCGGTGCGCCACGATCACGGCCATGCCCGTGAGCTCCTCGCCACCCGCCACGGGGCGGCGGATGAACTCGCCGGCGTGAACGACGAACTTGAGGTCGAGATCGGGAAGCTTCGCGCACGCGTTGCAGTCGCAGCTCGTCGCCCGCTCGATTCCGACCAGCCGGTTGCGGAAGGAGAAGTAGCACTCTTCGATGGTGTCGAGCAGCATCGCTCCGTCGAGCGCGCCGTCGAGGGCGTAACCGAAGATGGCATCGCCCTCCTGCTTGTTCAGCGAGAGCACCTGGCCGAGGTGCTCGACGACCAGAGCGGTCACGTCCGTGAGCACGTCCTCGGCGTGCTGGAGCGGGCTTTCGACGACGTAGCCCGTGTAGCCGGAGATGTCCGCGATCACGAAACAGCCGCGCTCGGCCTGGAGCACCTTCTCCGACCCCGCCCTCGTGCGGACGGCCACGAGCGGACTCTAACCCGCTGAGCGGCGAAGTCCAGCTACGCGGATGCTTCTTCGGGCTCTTCGATCTCGACGGCGTGGCCGGCGCTCGTCACGAGCGTCGGGCGCAGGTTCCGCTGGATCGTCTCCTTCGTGATCACGCACTTGGAGACGTCCTTGCGAGACGGGAGCTCGAACATGACATCGAGCAGCGCGTGCTCGATGATCGAGCGCAGGCCGCGGGCGCCGGTCTCGCGCTCGAGCGCCTTGTCCGAGATCTGCCAGAGCGCGTCGTCCGTGAAGACCAGCTCCACCGAGTCGTAGTTGAAGAAGCGCTGGTACTGCTTGACGAGCGCGTTCTTCGGCTCGAGCAGGATCTGGACCAGGTCTTCGCGCGTGAGCTGGTGCACCGCCGAGACCACGGGCAACCGGCCGATGAACTCGGGGATGAGCCCGTAGGAGAGAAGGTCCTCCGGCATCACCTTTGAGAGGAGCTCGCTCGACTCGACCGACTTCTTCGACTTGATGTCGGCACCGAACCCGACCGAGTTCTTGCCGATGCGCTTGCCGATGATCTTCTCCAGCCCGGCGAAGGCGCCGCCGCAGATGAAGAGGACGTTCGTCGTGTCGATCGAGAGGAACTCCTGGTGCGGGTGCTTGCGTCCGCCCTGCGGCGGAACGCTCGCAACTGTGCCCTCGAGGATCTTGAGGAGCGCCTGCTGGACGCCCTCACCCGACACGTCGCGCGTGATCGACGGGTTGTCCGCCTTGCGCGCGATCTTGTCGACCTCGTCGATGTAGATGATCCCGGTCTCGGCCTTCTTGACGTCGAAGTCGGCCGCCTGGATGAGCTTCAGGAGGATGTTCTCGACGTCCTCGCCGACGTAGCCGGCCTCGGTGAGCGCCGTGGCATCGGCGATCGCAAAGGGGACGTTGAGGATCCGCGCAAGCGTCTGCGCGAGGAGCGTCTTGCCGCAGCCCGTCGGGCCGAGCAGGAGGATGTTCGACTTCTGCAGCTCGACGTCGTTCTCGTCGGACGCCATCTGCACCCGCTTGTAGTGGTTGTAGACGGCGACCGAGAGCGTCCTCTTGGCCTCCTCCTGCCCGACGACGTAGTCGTTCAGGATCTCGTAGATCTCCCTGGGGCGCGGGAGGTTGTCGAGGTCGAGCTGGGCCGGTGTGGTCAGCTCCTCGTCGATGATCTCGTTGCAGAGATCGATGCACTCGTCGCAGATGTAGACCCCGGGCCCGGCGATGAGCTTCTTCACCTGGCGCTGGCTCTTGCCGCAGAAGCTGCAGAGCAGCTGCTCGTTACCGTCGGTTGCGCGGGCCATCTTCTACCTTTTACCTCGTTTTTGGCGGCTCGGCTAGGCCGCTTTGGTCAGCGGCTTGCCGCGGTGGGCGATGACGTTGTCGATGATGCCGTAGTCCTTCGCCTCGTCGGCGGTCATGAAGTAGTCCCGCTCCATGTCCTTCGCCACCTTCTCGAGAGGCTGCTTCGTATGCCCGGCGATGATCTCCTCGAGGAGGCGCTTCATGTTGAGCGTCTCGCGCGCCTGGATCTCGATATCGGTCGCCTGGCCCTGGAATCCGGCCGAGACCTGGTGGATGAGGATCTTCGAGTGCGGCAGCGCCATACGCTTGCCGTCCGTTCCGCCCGCGAGCAGCAGTGCCCCCATCGACATGGCGATGCCGACGCAGATCGTCGAGACGTCGGGCTTGATGAACTGCATCGTGTCGTAGATCGCCATGCCCGCATACACCGACCCCCCGGGCGAGTTGATGTAGATCGAGATGTCCTTGTCCGGGTCCTCGGACTCGAGGTGGATCAGCTGGGCGACGATCAGGTTCGCGATCTGGTCGTCCACGGGGGTGCCGAGGAAGATGATGCGCTCGTTGAGCAGGCGCGAGTAGATGTCGAAGGCGCGCTCGCCTCGCGACGTCTGCTCGACCACCATCGGAATCAACGGACTCATCGTGCCTCCTCGCTGCCTGGGGTCCAAATGTTCATCTTCGTACCTTCCTTCTCCTTCTCGGGTGTCCAAAGTTTGTCGCGGGCGGCCGCGAGCTCGACCGGGATCCGCTTGACGCCTGCGACGATCTCGTCGAGCGCCTTCTTCAGGCGCAGGTCGGCGCGAATGCGCTCGTAGCCGCCGTTTTCCTGTAGGAGCCGCTTCGATTCGGCGACGTCGTCGCCCTCTTCGCTCTGGCTCTCGATGAGCTCGTCGATCTCGTCGTCTGTGACCTCGACGCCGAGCTTCGAGGCGGCTGCGTCGAGCACGAGCTCGCGCGCGAGCGACTGCTCGGCCTCCGCGTGGAGCCGTGCGACGACCTCTTCAGCCGACTGGCCGGTCATGGTCAGGTAGGTCTCTGTCGAGATGCCTCGCATCTGCAGGGAGCGGTCGATGCCGCTCCAGAGCTCGGCGGTGCGGCGCTCGACGAGCGGCTCGACGGTCTCGACCTCCGAGGCGTTCACGAGCGCGTCGACGGCCGCTTCGCGGAAGCGGATCTCGAGCTCCTCCGTCAGCTGTTCGAGGAGCTGCGACTCGATCTCGGCGCGAAGCTCGTCGAGCGTTTCGAACTCGCTCGCCGAGCGGGCGAGCTCGTCGTCGGACTCGGGGAGCACTTTCTCCTTGATCTCCTTCACGCTGACCTCGACGGTGAGCTGGCCCTCGGCGCCCTGGATCGCGACGCGCTTCGTCTCGCCGCGCTCCATGCCGGGCAGCGCGTCGTCGATCTCGTTCACGAGTCGGTCGACGCCGACTTCGGTGACGTAGTCACGCTGCGGAGGCACGCCTTCGCCCATGATGTCGAGCACGACCGTGTCGCCCTCCCGAACCGGGCGCCCTTCCACCGGAGCGAGCTCGGCGACCGTATCGCGCAGGCGGTCGAGCTGCGCGTCCACGGCTTCGGTCGGCACCTCGGCCTCCGCGTACGGGACTTCGAGCGTCGTCCAGTCGGCGACCTCGGGCTTCGGCATGACGGCGACGGTGGCACTGAACGTGAACGTGCCGCCGTCGTCGGGCAGCCCGTCGAACTCGACCTCGGGGCTTGCAACCGGGCGGATGCCGGAGGACTCGGCAGCGCTCCAGAACCAGGAATCGAGGTGGCCGCGGAGAGCCTCCTGCCACACGGCCTCGCGCCCCACGCGGGCGATGACGACTGGGACGGGAGCCTTGCCCTGGCGAAAGCCTGGCAGGCGGAGCGATTCGGCCATGTCCGTGGCAGCGTGCTCGAACGCGTGCGCGACGTCCTCCTCGGGGACCTCGACGTCGAGGCGGACGCGGCTTTCCGGAAGCTCTTCGACCTTCGTCTTCACGAAGGCCATTGTGTCAGAAGGCCTCAGCCCGACCGGGCGGCGGGTGACTCCCGCCGGGCGATTCCTAGGCGCGGTTCCTAGACGTGGTGGAAGTCGATGACGAGGCGGTCGGGGTCGTGGAGCTCCTGAACCCGCCAGCACGTGGGGCGGCTGAGGCCCATGATCCAGGAGAGGGTCGCCTCGAAGTCGCCGGACTGCGCAGCCTGGGCGAGTGTGCCGAACCCGGGGGTGACGACACGCGAGCCCCCGTACGTGGGGTTCCCGTCGAAGTCGTAGCCGGTGGCGCCCTGGACGACGAGCTGCACGAAGGAGTCGCCGTAGACGTCGAGCGGCATGTCGCTCGGATCCTGGGTGAACGGGGGCTTCGCGGCGCGGATCTCGTAGTGCGGGATGCCGCCGTTCCCCGCAGGATTGGGCTTCGGCTCCGTGAACTCGAAGACGATGCGGTCGTAGCCGTCGTGGGCGCCGACTCTCACATCCGTGAGGTTCATGAAGACGCCTTCCTCACCACCGGTTTGCGGCTTGCACAAGTACGGGGGCTCGGCCTCGAGCTCGACTGTCGTCACCGCGGAACTGGTCTCCCCCTCCTCGTTCGTGCTCGCGGCTGGCTCAGACGGCTCGACGGCAGGGGTCGCGGTCGGCACAGGGCCAGCCTCCCTCGCGCCGGAGCCACACCCGGCCAGGAGCGCAGAGGCCATGAGGAGGAGGGGGAGCGTTTTGGTCATGGGCCGCATTCTCCGAAGGCCCGGTAACCCCGAGGCCGCGCCTGCGTAACGACGTCGCAACCGTCGTCAAAGCCCCGCGACCGGCCCCCTCACCCGGAGTGTGAGAACGGCGGCCCGAGAGCCGCCGTTCTCTTTTGCGCGAGGCGCCTTACCGACCGTGTCTTCTCGGACGGAGCGAAACCTGCTATTCGCCGCCCGTCGCCCGCGTCGGGTTGCAGGCGGTGCCGGGAACGCCGCCAAGCGGTCCCGCGTTCCTGATGACCTGTCCCCACGACTGCGTCCGGGTGAAGCCATCTGCATCGGGAATGGGATTCCCCAGGACGTAGTTGTCGTTCACTCCGGAGTAGGCGCAGTCGGACTTGCCGTGCAGCGGCGCACTCTCCGAGCCGGCGATCCACTTGCCGTTGCCCGTGATCTCACCGGCAAACGCCGAGCCCACCCCAACCGTCGCCAACGCGGCCGCCGCAACAACGGCGACACCCACTTTCTTGAACCGCAGCATGTCCCTCCCTTTCGGATGATTACGACGGCGCAATGCTACTTCGGGGTCTCGCGCTCGGGAGGTCCAGGTTTCTGACCTCCACCTTCGGTTGGTGGACCACTACTCGCCGCCGAGCGTCCTCAAAAGTGTCCTCCTCGATGCGGGCGAGAGGACTCGAACCTCCAAGGGCCGAAGCCCAGCGGGACCTAAACCCGCCGCGTCTTCCAGTTCCGCCACGCCCGCGTGGAAAAACGATACCGCCTGGGTAGGGGAAGTCCATGGAGACGAAGGAAGCGCCCTCGCCGCAGCCCGAACCGCGGGAGCGTGAGCTTGCCGATCCGGGGCTCTCCGACCTCTCGGCGCGCGACTACAAGGCGATCGTCGTCCGGGCCGGGAAGCAGGCCCTCGCACACGGCATCACCGATCTCGCCGCAGCGCTCGCCTATTACTCGTTCCTCGCCATCCCGGCGGTGCTCCTCGTCGCGGTCGGCCTCTTCTCGCTCTTCGCGAGCCCGGACGGAATCACGACGCTGATCGACAAGCTCGGCGCCGTCGTTCCCTCTCAGGCGACCCAGCTGATCGAGGACAGCCTCCGGCGGATGAACGAGAACAAGAGCGGGAGCCTCGCCATGGTCATCGTCGGCTTGCTGCTCGCCCTGTGGACGACGACGGGGGCGATGACCTCGTTCATGCGGGCGGTCAACCGCGCCTATGACCGGGACGAAGGCCGCGGGTTCGTGCGGCAACGCCTCGTCGCCGTGCAGATGGTGATCGCGATGGGGGTCGCCTTCCTGCTCGTCTTCGCGCTCCTCGTCCTCGGCCCGGTGATGTCGGGCTGGATCGGCGACGCGCTCGACATCGAGGGCGTGATGGGGTGGCTCTGGTGGGTGGCGCAGTGGCCGATCCTGCTCATCGGCCTCCTCGCCGTGTTCGCGACGGTCCTCTACCTGGGGCCGAACGTCGACCACCCGCGCTGGCGCTTCCTCACGCCGGGCGCGGTGTTCGCCGTCGTCGTCTGGCTGGTCGCGTCCGGCCTCTTCGCGGTCTACACATCCACGTTCGACTCCTACAACAAGACATGGGGCTCGCTCGCCGCGGTGATCGTGATGCTCACCTGGCTCTGGGTGACTGGCATCGCCCTTCTTCTGGGCGCGGAGATCAACGCGGAGGCCGAGCGAAGCCGCGAGCTTCGGCAGGGCCAGCAGGCCGAGCGCGCGATCCGGGCGCCGTCCAGAGCCTAGCGCGGCCCGGGCTACACTCCTTCCTCGGGCCCCGTAGCTCAGCGGATAGAGCAGCGGACTTCGAATCCGCGTGCGGAGGTTCGACTCCTCCCGGGGCCATAACGGGTCGCATGGCTACACGAAAACCGCATGGTTGCGTGGGTCATGTGTGCCAGAGGTGCCCGGAATGCGCGTCGCGCGCGTACCCCGGTGCGTACTTCGGGAATCGCTTGGTCAGAGCTTCGTCGTGGGCCTGAGAGGCCCCAGGAGCGCACGAACGCCCTCGGCCCTGCTCCCTCCCATGCTCCCCCGGAGGACGGCAAGCACACGCGGCCTGTTATCGCCGCCGAAAGTTCTGGTCTATGGTGATTCGGTCGGGGTGCTCCGCGAGATGATCCCTGATCCAGACGGTGGGCGGGCCGAAGATCACCATGAGGAGCGAGAGCAGCCAGACGCCCACGGTCAGGGTGACCACGATCCCGACCACGGCCCAGAACCAACGATTCGCTTCTTCGCCGCCGGTCGCGCTCTGGTGGGCAGCCGCGGCGGCCTGCGTAGCGACGAACCCGGCTGCGGCGAGAACAACGACCCACATCGCCAGAATCCTGGAACGGATGGCCCGTTTTGCCATGCCCAAAGGATGGTAGCGCCTTCCGATTCGGCATATGGCGCTCGGATCGATCTTCGGACGGCCTAGGGCCGGAAAATCCTTCGGCGGCCTCCAGGAACCCTTAGAATCGGGCGATCCATCTGGCCGCTAGCGGTACCGAATTTCTCACGCTGCGTTTCCAAGGGTGGCGACAGATGAACGACCTCCAGCTTGACGCCGTGATCCCGCCCGACGTGCAGGCCCTCATCGATGATCTTGCCGAGGAAGGTCGGACGGCCTTCGAGCGCGAGTGCGACGACTGCGGGGTGAGGTTCGTCCCCAAGCAGACGTGGGGCGCTTCTGCTCCTCGCGGTGTCGGTTGCGAAGCTGGCGGAAGGCTCAGCGGGAGGGCGACTCTAGCTCTCGCTCCGAAGCCGCCTGACCTCCGCGAGGAGGGCTGCACATCGTCGCGGGACAGCGTAGAAGTGCCGTGTTCGAACAGCTCGACAACGGCCGCCGCTCGTCCAGAAGGCTCCTACGCGCCGTCGTCGCTCGGCTGCTCGGCGGACGGCCTAGCTGCTCGCGCGCGGGGGCGCTAGCTGGCCTCGGGGCGCTCGAGGGTAGCGTCGCCCTGGCAGCTAGACGATCCACGGGATGAAACGCCGGGGTGTCGCTCGCCGGTACGCGTCGTACTCCGGGTAGCGCTCGGCGAGCCAGGCCTCCTCGCGGATCGACTTGAGCCAGAAGATGCCTGCGAGGAGAGCCGTCGGTGCGAGGACAAGCGGCGAGCGGTGGAACGACAGTCCAAGGAGTAGGACGAGGAGCCCGCCATAGATGGGGTGACGCGCGCCGGCGTAGATGCCCGTGGTTCGAAGTGTCGAGCGATCACGTGGTCGGGGCATTGGAGTGAACGACCGTCCAAGCGTTATCCGGCTCACGATCAGAATCCCCGCGCCGGCGGCTTCAAGCACGAACCCGATGACTCGGAGCCAGGACTCGCTGTCGTTGGGCCAGGACGGGCCGATGACGGCGCACGCGACCGCGGCGACAATGACGATCGACTGAAGGACAACCCAGCCTTCACCGCGTCGTCCCAGCGCCGGGGGATCCACAAAACGATGGTACGGATTGTTCGATGCGGTCGTCCTGCCACTCTTGTCGGCTGGTCGCGGGCGGCGTAGAAATCACCTGTGCCGACGCAGTTGGTTTTCGTCGTCAACTTGGTTATCGCGTTCGTCCTCATCGGTTCCGTCCTCACTCGTCTCGTCGTGCGCTTGCGTCCGCACTCCGCCCTTGTCTTCGCGCTCCTGCCTCTCCTCAATGGAGGCTTGCTCGCTGCCTACGTCTTCGGCGAAGACAGCTACCGGGACAACGGAATCAGCCGCTGGGAGGCATACCGCTCGCCAAATGGAGCGCTCGGGCCGATGTTTGTCCTCTCCGTCGGCGTGATGGTCTCGTGCGCAGCACTCCTGATCTACGCCGCGTTTCGGGGAAGCCGGTCTCTCCTGCGGGCAAGCGCCTTAGGTGGTGGGATCGCCTGCATAGTCCTGGTCATCCCCACGATCGCCGGTTTCTCCCTCAACTGAGACTGTCGTGAGCCCTTGGACACGGCTTGCTGAGACACTTGTGCGCCGGGCGATGACGACGTAGAACGTCCTCGCGCCCGTGCCAATCGCCCTCGATAACGGCCGCTGCAGCCCCAGACACCGTTACGCCGGCTCGTTCAAGACGAAGACGGAGGCGCTGGAGCGTCGCCGCTGGGTGACGGGCGAGCTAGCCGCGCTCCGGGTGCCCGACATTCGCGCGCTCGAGCAGGAACCTGTGCACGCGCCGACGGTGGCTGAAGCCGCCGCCCGCTGGCAGGGCGCCCGTCTCGACCTCGCCGAGAACACGAAGACCCGCCACGGCCTCGAGCTGAACCGATCCGCCCGCTGCTTGGCAGCCGCCGCGTCGACGAGCTCTCTCGTGTCCCCTCCGCATGGAGGAACCAACAGCCGTTACGAGGGAGGGCTGTCGGCGACGGGCCCGACCCGCACGGATTCAGGGTTGAGACAGCCGATGGCCGCGTGTTCGGCCGACGTGAAGTTGTCCGGCAGCGTCACTTTGACCCGGTCGAACTGGACGCATGGGCCGGCCGCGGTGTCCACATCGCTCCAGTAGCTGACGAAGTAGAGCGACTGGCCGTGCCCGATTGTGATTTGCGACGGCGCCTGGTCGCTGTCGGGGAAGCCCGTGCCGCGCTCGACCTGCGTGTCGAGCCACCCGCTGGCGGCGTGGAAGTCCATGCCAGGATAGCCCTTCGAGACGCACTGCTCGGGCGACGTGTTTCGGACTCCCCAGACGGTGCGGATGGTGCCGGCGGCCCCCTCCTGGGCGACGATCCTCACCGCCATGACGTCGTCGTTGCACAGGGTGGCGCCGGCCGTCTCTGCACCGGACGAGGTGGATCCGCCAGTCGAGACGGTGCCTTCGCCTCCAGCGGTGACCGAAGAATGGGTTGGGCGCCCCGTCGGAACCGGCCCGACGTCCTTGGGCCCGTTGTTGCATCCGACGACCAGGGCGGCGATCACGATGGCGGCGGCGAGAGCTCTGGTCATGGGTGCGATTCTCCGAGCGACGCGTAACCCGCCCGGGCCGCGTCGGTAACAGCTTCGCAACGCGGTCGGGCATCGCGGACGTGTAAGCGATCGGTAAGGAGTCCTCACGGGCTCGAAGGACGCGTCCTACACTCGTCGTAGGCAACCGCTGCGGCATTTGCGGCAGGCAGCCCCCGCCCCTCCATTGCGCGGGCTGGAATGTCATTCGAAGCCACTCGCTGAAACGGGGGTTATCACGATGCGACTACGACGACTGCTCTTGCTGCAGCCGCACCCGGAGCTCCAGCTCGAGAACGGCACGGAGGCCCTCAATCGGGATGGATCCGACTGGGATGTCCTCACAGAGCTCGACCGGCTACGCACGACGAATTCGGGCTTGAGCGCCGAGGTGCAGAGGCAGACGCAGATCGGGCAGGACTACGCGCGCGTCGCGAGCGAGGAGCGCTTCCGGGTCGAGGAGCTCGAGCGCGAGAACGCCATCGCGCATACGAACTCGCAGATGCTGGATCGGCGCCTCACCCAGGCAGAAGAGCGGGCCGCCGAGCTCGAGGAGCTCGTCGACGCCCTTCGCGCCCAGCGGGACCGGTTGCAGACGTACTTCGAGCAGCAGAAGGACCGGGCCGATCGCGCCGAGTCCGCGAGCGCGGCGCTGCGAGATGCGGCGGGAGAGCTCCTCTCGGCAAGCGACCGCCAGACTCACTCGGCTCTGGGCACCCGGGGGCTCGCTCGCGCGAAGGTCGAGTTCGCGGACGCCCTGGCGAAGATCCGGCGCGCGCTCGAACGGGACGCGGGCAAGGGCTTTCTCGCACCGGCGGTCGCAGACGACGTGCGGCGTTACTTCACCGCGAAGGATCTTCCCGCGGACGAGAAGGCGCGGTTGCGCTCGTCGATCGAGCAGACGCTGGCACCGCGCCCGTAGGCCGGCGAAACCCGATCGCGCGGTCGTTCGTTATGGGAACATGGCGTGGATGGCCACGTGGAAGTTCGTCGCGCTCGCGTTGAAGGCCCAGCGGGGCTGGAAGCGCCTCCCGCCGGAGCAGCGCCGGCAGATCATCGATGGCGCGGCGAAGCAGGCCCGCAAGCACGGGCCCTTCGTCGCGAAGCGCGCGGTCGAAATCGCCAGACAGACCCGTAAGGGCCGCTAACCGTGCGCGACAGCCTGACGCTGGGCCGCATCGCCGGCATTCGCTTCGGCGTGAACTGGAGCTGGGTGATCGTCTTCGCACTGATCGTGTGGACGCTCGCCACCGGGATCTTTCCGAGCACGAACCCCGGCCACGACCGCGGCACGTACGTCGGCATGGCGATCGTCGCCGCGTTCCTCTTCTTCACATCGCTGCTCATGCACGAGTTCGGGCACGCGCTCGAGGCGAAGCGCGAAGGGGTCGAGATCGAGGGCATCACCCTCTGGCTCTTCGGCGGCGTGGCCAAGTTCCGAGGCATGTTTCCGAACGCGGGTGCGGAGTTTCGGATCGCAATCGCCGGCCCGCTCGTCTCGCTCGTCCTCGGGGGGATGTTCGTCCTCCTCGCCTGGAAGGCAAACCTCCCGGAGGTGGCAGACGGCGTCGCCGCGTGGCTCGGCTACATCAACCTCACTCTGCTGGTCTTCAACCTCCTCCCTGCGCTGCCGCTCGACGGAGGGCGCGTGCTTCGATCCGCGCTCTGGGGCGCGAGCGGCAACCTCGGCTGGGCGACACACGTCGCGGCGCTCATCGGCCGCGGCTTCGGGTACCTCTTCATCGCCGGCGGCGTCGCGCTCGCCATCTGGCAGAGCGCCTACAGCGGCATCTGGATCGCCTTCGTCGGCTGGTTCCTCCTGCAGGCCGCCGCGGCGGAGGACCGCACGCTTCTGGCCCGCCAGGCCCTCCGCGGACTGCACGTCCGCGACGTGGTCGTCCGCGAGCCCGTGACGACGCGGCCCGACGTCACGCTCGGCGAGTTCATGGACGACATCGCGTGGACGACCCGCCACTCGACCTACCCCGTCACGGACAACGGCCACGTCGTCGGGCTCCTCCCTCTCCGTCGCGTCGCCGAGGTGCCGCGCAGTGAATGGGAGAAGCGCACGGTGCGCGACTGCATGCTCCCGCGGGAAAAGGTCCCGGTCGTGCGCGAGGACGACGACCTCTTCGACGCAGCGGCTGAGATCTCGGACGGCGACCACTCCCGCGCGCTCGTCCTCGACGGCGAGCGCTTCGTCGGGCTCCTCTCCTGGTCGGATGTGCGGCGCGCGCTCGAGCTGCGCCGTGCGTGGAGGAGTTAGGGGTGGCCGACGGGACTCGAACCCGCGACAGCCGGGACCACAACCCGGGGCTCTACCAGCTGAGCTACGGCCACCGTGCAAGATGCAGTGTAGCCCGGGTGCTACGTTCCTCCCCGATGCGCCCGTAGCTCAGTGGATAGAGCGGCGGACTTCTAATCCGCGGGTCGCAGGTTCGAATCCTGCCGGGCGCATCCGGAGTGTGCAGGCTTCTGTTCCAGTTATTTAAGGCGACAGGAGCCTGCACGCGTTGTCGAGCTGGATGGCCGCCACCTGACAGCGGACGCAAATCTCGCACGTCGGTGGTTTGAAAAGCGATCCAAACGGCCAAGCCCTTTAAGTCCTTCCCTGGAAGCTTCATTGACGTACTCATCGGAGGACTACGCGCCAGTTGGCCTTCGGGTCGACCAACGAGAGGAGGAGGTATGAGAGTCCTCGTCGTCGGCGCGAGCGGTGCAATCGGCACCCGGCTCGTTCCGCAACTGATAGCCGACGGACACGAGGTGATCGGCACCTGCCGTTCGCCTGAAAAGAAAGAGCGGTTGCACAAACAGGGCGCCAAGCCGGTCGTCCTCGACGCCATCGATGCGCGCGCCGTGCGGGAAACGGTCGCGAGCACCGAGCCCGAGGCGATCATCCATCAAGCGACCGCGCTCGCCGACATTCGTTTCGGCAGGAACTTCGACCGCACCTTCGCGCAGACCAACCGGCTGCGCACCGTGGGCACCGACAACCTGCTCGCCGCCGCGCGCGAGGCAGGCGTGCACCGGTTCGTCGCCCAGAGCTTCGCGAGCATGCGCAACGCACGCGAGGGTGGAATGGTCAAGACGGAAGACGATCCCCTCGACCCGAACCCGCCGGCGACGATGCGCGAGGGCCACGCCGCGATGCGACATCTCGAGCAGGCGGTCACCGAGGCCGGCGGGATCGCGCTCCGCTACGGCGCTTTCTACGGCGCCGCCAACGATGCCATGGTCGGCCCGGTGCGCAAGCGACGGTTCCCGATCGTCGGCGAGGGGAGCGGCTACGTCTCCTGGATTCACCTCGACGATGCCGCGACGGCGACCGTGCTCGCGCTCGAACAGGACGGGCCGGCGATCTACAACATCACGGATGACGATCCAGCACCGGTTCGCGAGTGGCTGCCGGCGCTGGCCGAGGCGCTCGGCGCCAAGCCGCCGCGCCACGTCCCCGCCTGGCTGGCGCGGCTAATCGCGGGCGAAGTCCCGGTCTTGATGGGAACGGACGCCCGCGGCGCCTCGAATGCGAAGGCCAAGCGCGAGCTGGACTGGACGCCGCGGTATCCCAGCTGGCGGCAAGGCTTCGTCGAGGTCTATTCCCGACCGACCACGGCGGGCCCAGCTTCGAGACCGCCTGTGTCGGTAGGCGTCGGAGGTGGCCGGCAAACGTCGCAGTGACGCGGCGAGAGGAGACCGTGCGTACAAGAGCACGAGAAAAGCCCCCGTTGCCGGGGGCTTTTCGACTTACCGGTCAGCAGATGCCTACGGCAGGAACCCGTCCAGGAAGTTCCTCGAGTACGTCGTGTCGGTCCGCTGGTAGCTCCCCGTTGCGTTGCAGGTCAGGGAGTTGACGTAGGACGCATCGCCGAGGACGTACGGGCCCCAGAAGACGGCGCCGCCCGAATCGCCGAAGCACGAGCCGCCTCCGGCCTTCGAGTCCCGGTCGTTGATCTGGAATACGACGACCTCGCTCTGGACGTTCTTGAGGTAGGACGTCGTCGACCGGCGCTCCCGGACGACGATCTGCGCCTTCTTCGCCCCGATGTCGACACCGTAGCCGACGAGCGTGAATGTCTCGTTCTTCAGCTTCCCCTGGTTCTGATCGAGGAACCCGACGGGCGGGAGCGGCGCAGGAACGATGTCCGGCCACTTGGAGGTCGCCGGCGCGTCGAGCACCACGACGCCCTGGTCGTGCTGCTTCGAGAGGCTCAGCTTGCCCGTCCAGCCAGGATCCGGATGAGCGGTGCCGGTGATGTAGTGGGCCTCACGGTTCGCCTTCTCCTCCGGCGTGATGCCCGGGGCGAGCGGATCCAGCGCGAGGTCCGTGTCGAAGGACACGTAGACGTTCGTCGCCGGCCCCTCGGTGCAGTGGCCGGCCGTCAGCACGACGGTGGGCGAGATCAGCGTGCCCGAGCAGCGGAAGCGTCCGTCCGCAGTGGTGAAGCGGACGAGGCCCACGTTCGTGTGCACCGTGTCCCGCACACCGCCGATGATCGCGCCGGCCGGCGCGGCGGCGAGGAGCGCGACCACACATGCGGCAAGGGCAAGCAAGCCAAGGAATGCCTTTCGATTCATCAGTTCCCCTCTCTCTGTCGACCGAAGGTCCCGGGTTCGGGGCACCATACAACGCCCCGTCGGCGCGCAAGCCGGGGAAGGTTCTGGCCGAACGGCGTCGTACCTTGTTCCGAAACTTCGTGGAGCTGGCGCCAACCCCCCGCCGGTCGGTCCCCGCCGCGGCTCCCCTGGGCGCCGCGGAAGTCTTTCGGCTGCCGCGACCCCGCATCGTGCATCCGGCGCCGCTTCTCGCCGCGCTCGGGCTGCTCGTGCTCGTCGGCATCGCGAGGACGGGCGAGGACGGCTGGGTGTTCCGGACGGGGAAGGTGGAGCCGCACGGCGTGCTCGGGCCCTTCGTGACGCTCGCGCGGGGGCACTGGAGCCCGGGGCTCCTCAAGTTCGCGGCCGTCGCCGCAGGCCTCGTCCTCGTCGTCGCCCTCGCCTACGCGCGGGAGAGCTGGACGGCGCGCCGCGCCATCCTCGTCACGCTCCTCGTCACCGGGCTGCTCGTCGTTCCGGGTGTGCTGCTCCAGGCCGGCCTTCGCGACTCGACGGAGCAGTGGTTCTACACGAACGACTCCACGTACCAGATCGAGGTCGCGGGCGACCTCGTCCTCGACGGCCAGACTCCCTACGGTCACGACTACCGCGGCACGGGAATCGAGCGGTTCTACAGCCGCGACGGCAGCCCTCGGCTCGATCACAAGGCGCTCGACCACTTCGCCTATTTCCCCGGAGCGGCGATCACCTCGGCGGGGTGGCGGCTCCTCCCCGCGCCTTTCGACGACTACCGCTTCCTCGTCCTGCTCGCGACGCTCGGGCTGATCCCGGCGGCGCTCTCCTTCGCGGGGCCCCTGACCGTGCGCCTGGCGGTCGGCGCCGCGCTTGCTGCCAACCCTCTCGTGGTGCAGGCGGCGTGGTTCGGAACTGCGGACGCGCCGAGTCTCTTCTTCCTCGTCCTCGCGTTCGGGCTCGCGAGCCGCTCGCGCTTCGTCTGGGCGGCAGCCTGCCTCGCGGCCGCGGTGCTGCTGAAGCAGTTCGCGCTCGTCGCGATTCCGTTCTTCGCCGCCATGCTGATCACGAGCCGCGGCGGCCGCCAGAGCTTCGGGCGCGCGGCGGGCGCCTTCGCCGGAGTCGTCATGGCCGGCGCACTCCCGTTTCTCATCGCGTCCCCCGGTGCGCTCTGGGCGGACACGATCGGCTACGGGACAGGTGACTACCGAATCATCGGCTACGGGCTCGCATCCCTCCTCGTGCGGCTCGACGTGGTGCACAATCGCAACGCCGTCTATCCCTTCGGGCTCCTCGCGCTGCTCGTCTGGCTACCCGTCACGCTCTGGCTCCTCCGGGGCCAGCTGCGCTCGCGCCAGCCGTGGGTCGGCGCCGCCGGGTTTGCCGCCTCGATCTTCGTGCTGCTCTTCCTCGGCCGCGTCTTCCAGGCGTCCTACCTGCTCTGGCCGCTCACCGGGATGGCGATCGCAGGCGTCCTGGCCGCGGCTCAGATGGCCAGCGGAACCTCGACCACGAACGTCGAGCCCCGCCCGGGCTCGGAGTCGACGGAGATGCGGCCGTTCATGCGCTCCACGAGCTCCTTGCTGATGTAGAGGCCGAGGCCCGTGCCGTTCACCCCGCGGGTGAGGGCAGGGTCGAGGCGGTAGAACTTCTCGAAGATCCGGTCATGCTCGTCGTGCGGGATGCCGAGCCCGGAGTCGGCGACCTCGATCCGCGCGAACTGGCCGATCCGGTTCAGGCGCAGCTCGACATCTCCGCCCTGTGGCGAGTACTTGATCGCGTTGTCGACGAGGTTCGAGATCACCTGGCGAAGCTGGTTCTCGTCGCCGGCCACGGGCGGCACGTCCTCCTCGGCGCGCACGCGGAGCTCGATGCCGTTCGGTAGGTGAAGCTCGGCCGAGTCGATCACGCTCTTCGTCAGGGCGACCGGGTCGAACCGCTCGTGCTCGAGCGGCAGGCGGCCGGCGTCGAGCTGGCCGGTGAGGAGGATCTGCCCGACGATTCCGGAGAGGCGCTCGGCCTCGCTGTCGATCATGTCCATGAGCAGCTCGCGCTGTTCGGGGTCGAAGGAAACGTCCTCGCGCCGCAGCGTTTTGACGGCGCCGAGCACCGCCGCGAGCGGCGTCCTCAGCTCATGGGAGGCGGTGGCGACGAAATCGCTGCGGGTCCGCTCGAGGAGCCGCTCCTCGGTCACGTCGCGCAGGGCGTAGACGGCGCCGTCGCCGAAGTCCACTCCGGAGACCGAGACCCAGCGCTCGGTGCCGTCGCTCAGGACGAGGGGCAGGGTCACGGGGCCGCGCGTCCCGCCCTGCTCGGGCCGCGCGTTGTTCTCGATCTCGTTCCAGCCTCCGATCGAGCCGAGCGCCGTCTCGCCCACGACCGCGGCTTCGGCCACCGCGAGGATCCGGGCCGCCGCCGGGTTGATGGAGACGACCGCGCCGTCTTCGTCGAGGAGCACAACGCCGTCGTTCACGTGGGCAAGCGCACGCGAGGCGTCGCCTCGGCGCTCGGCCTCGCGGTAGAGGCTCGCGTTGTCCACGGCCGAGGCGGCCCGCCGCGCAAGCTCCGAGGCGAGGTCGAGGTCGAGCTCGGTGTAGCGCGGCGCGGTGTCGTCCCGGATGAGGGAGAGCGCGCCGAGAGCCCGGCCGCGAGCGATGAGCGGGACGGTGATCGCAGAGCGCAGCCCGAGCTCGCGGACGATCTGGAGCAGGCGCTCGTCATCTTGCGCCGCCTCGACCAGGAGCTCGTCGGAGATCTCCGGGACGAACTCGGCCGTCATCGTTCGGATGACGTTTGGGACCCCCATCGGCTGGTCCGGGTCGGGCGGGTACTCATCCCCGAGCCGCTCGGCCCACGCAGCGCGCTCGGGATCCTCGTGAGCGACGGCGAGCCTTTGGATCGAGCCGTCCGGCCCGACCATGTCCACGGAGCACCAGGTCGCCATCTCGGGGACGGCGAGGCGCGCGAGCTGCGTGAGTGTCGTCTCGTAGTCGAGCGACGAGCCGAGGAGCTCGCTCGCGTCCGCGAGGAAGGTCATCCGCTGCCGCAGCGCGCGCTCGGCCCCGTAGAGGCGGACGCGGTCGATCGCCTGCGCTGCCTGCTGTGCGAGGGTCGCCTTCAGCGCACGGCGGTCCGAGTCGAACTCGACCTCCGTCGGGAAGGTGAATGCGATGGCGCCGATCGCGCGGCCCTCGACGACGAGCGGAAGGATCGCGAGCGCATGGCTCGGGCCGCCGATCCCCGCCATGGAGGAGAACGCCGCGTTGCGCTCGGCGGACGTGCTGAAGAAGGACGGCGTGTTCTCGCGGATCGCCTTGCCCATCGGCGTCTCGCTCGCCAGCGGAAACGACTCCCAGCCCACGAAGATGTTCTTCTCGTAGCCGCGCTGCGCCACGATCTCGATCGTCTCGCCGTCGGCCGTCAGGAGCCCAATGGCACCCGCCCGCGCCTCGGCGGCCTCGACCCCCTCGGTGACGATTGCGTCGAGCACCTGCTGCGGCGTGACCGCCTCCGCCAGCCGTGCGGTGACGGCCTGGAGCCGGTTCGCCCGCGCGGACGCCGCCTCGGCCTGCCGCTGAACCTGGCGCCGACGCTCGAAGAGGTGGGAGATGAGGATCGCGACGACGAAGAAGAGCGCCAAGCCGGCCGCCTGGTCGCCGCTCCCGGGGGTCAATTCGTGCCGCTCCGGCGTGAAGAAGAAGTCGAGCCCCAGCGTCGCGAACACCGTCGCGACCAGGCCCGCCGCGAACCCACCGAGGTAGGCGGCGAGCGACACGGCGAGCAGGTAGAGAAAGCCCGCGAGCTGGTAGCTCGGCCGGTTCGAGAGCACGTCCAGAGAAGAGATAAGTGCCGGCGCGAGAAATGCGGCGGCCCAGCCGAGAGCGGTCGCCGACCGCAACAGCGATGAGAAGCTACGCCCCCTCGTCTCGGCTCCTTTGCTCGCCCACCCCTGGGGGCTGCATGGTACGTCGCCGCGTTGGTCGCGGCAACGGTCTCATCCGGCGAGATCCGCCGGCCAGAGCTCCGGCGGACGCTCTCGGCGAAGCTCGTCCGCCTCCCCTCTCGCGCAGCGCGCGACCACGCCGGCGACGAGCGGCGCGAGCTGTACGGGGTCGAACGGCTTCAACACGTAGCCGAGCGCGCCGAGCTTCTCCGCGCGCCGGCGGTCGTTCGTCGTCGCCCGCGCCGTCAGGAAGACCACGGGGATGTCGCGCGTGCGCTGGTCGGCCGCGAGCTCCTCCGCGACCGTCCACCCGTCCACGTTCGGCATCATCAGGTCGAGAAGCACGAGGTCCGGCTCCTCCGAGCGGGCGAGCGCCAGGGCCTCCTCTCCGTCAGCGGCCTGCAGGACCTCGATCCCGGCCACCGAGAGGTTCACCCGGCACAGCAGCCGGATCGGCGGCTCGTCGTCGGCGACGAGCACGCGCAGCGGGGACTCGTATGTGTCGGGGCTTGCGCTCAAGGTCTGGGGGATCCGCGGAGTGTAGAGCCCACTTACCCGCGGATCCTCAGACTTAGGCGCGTCTTTGCTGCAGGCGGCCGAACGTGGGTCGCGCCACGGGACGCGCCGGGCCGCTCCAGCTTCGCGTGACGTCGTAGCCCCATTTGCGCACGGGATCGAGGCGGCCCCGCTCGCGTTCGTGGTCGTAAGACCAGACCGTTTCGCGGTGACGTCCGTCGACCTTCACCACTTCGAGCGCGTGAACGAGTCCCTCGCGGCCTGGATCGCGCCGCTGCAGGAATTCGAACGCAAACTCGACTGCCTGGACATAGTCCCGGCATTCGTGGCGAACCTCGGGGCCCAACGCCTGGCCTTCGAGAATCTCGCGCACTTCATATCGTTCTTGCCCGGCCGCATGGCTGAGAGTTGCTGCCATGCTTTCGTCTCCTTTCGCACGAAGCGTAGGCAGGCGGAGACGCCGTGCAAATCCCCCTGTTTAGGGAGGGGCCGGTGCGGCTTCGGAGCGGTAGCGGAGAAGCTCCCGCCCGACCGCCTGGATGATGCCTGCAACCGGGATCGCGGCGAGCGCGCCCAGGATCCCGGCCAGCTCAGCGCCGATCAGGACCGAGATCAGGACGATGAGCGGGGAGAGCTGCACCGTACGCCCGTAGATGATGGGCTGAAGGACGTGGTTCTCGAGCTGCTGGTAGAGGAGGAAGAAGGCGATGATGATCACGCCCCGTACCCAGCCGAGCTCGACGAAGACGACCGTGGAGACGATCACGGCGGCCATGGTGGCTCCGGCGAGCGGGACGAGGTCGAGGATCGCAACCACGACCGCGAGCGCGACGGAGTACGAGCTTCCGACCGCGAAAAGCGCGACCATCGCGGCAACCCCGGCGATGACGCTGATGAGGATGTTGCCGGTCACGTACCCGCCGACCGTGCGGTAGATCTCGTGGCCGACCCGCTCCCAGCGAGGCCGGGCGCTCTCCGGCAGAACAGCGTAGAACCGCTCCACCATCCTCGGCCCGTCCAGGAGCATGAAATAGGTCAGGAAGGCGATCGCTACCGAGCCGATGATCACGGAGAAAAGGCTCTGGGCGACCGCGATCGCGGGCGCAGTGATCCCGAGCACGCCGCCCACGCCATTGTCCTCGATCGCCGACCGGATGCGGTCGACGATGTGGTAGTCGCGCTGGAGGAAGCCCAGCGGGCCGCGACCGGCCGTGAGGTCGTCCACGAGGTCCGGGACTGCCTGGATGAAGTCGGTCACCTGCCGGAAGAGCGGGGGAAGGACGAGGAAGCCGATCCCGACGATCGCAGCGAGTGCGAGGAGGAAGACCGTCGCCGACGCATAGCCCCGCCGCATCCCGCGCCGCTCGAACTTCTCCACCGCCGGGTTCAGCGCGAGCGCGAGGAAGACCGCGACCAGGATCCACGTGATGATGTGCCAGGCCAGGTAGACGAACGCGAGAACCGCGAGCGTCGCCAGGACGATTCCGAGTACCTGGAGAATCGTGCGCGGCCGGATGTACACGACCCGCTCGGGCGAAGGCGAGGTCGCCATGAAGGCAGCGTGACCGACGAGCCGGACGAGCCTTGCTCGGCAACGTCCGGCTCGTTCGCTCGCGGCGGTCTCTAGGAGCCCTGCTCCTGGACGGCTTTGCCGGCCGGCGAGACCGCATACCAAGCGCCGCCGAAGTCGGTCAGTCCTTCGCCGTTCGTGTCACCGGCCGCCGTGTCCCCCGAGAACCAGTAGAGGGGGTGGCCCGCGTACGTCACCTGGGAGGAATCCGTTGCGGTTCCGATCATCCCGGCGGAAACTCCGCTGCCGGCAGTTGCCCTGCCGTCAGCCATCACGGCCGGCCAGAGGGCGAGGCAACCGCCGCTGCAGTTGCTCTTGTTCATGCTGTCCGCCTCGAAGAGGTAGAGCGTCTTCCCGTCCTGGTCGACGAGGATCGTGCCGAGCGGCGAGCTCACGGCCTTGACGGTGACCGCGGAGGACGACGAGCTCGAGGAGCCGCCTCCGTAGCCGTACGGCCCCGACGAGCCGCTCGACGCGTTCGTGCCGCTCGCGGGCGCCGCGCTGGACGAGCTGCTGCTCCCGCCGCATCCCGCGGCAGCGATGCCGACGGCGAGCGCGGCCAGTGCGAGTAGCGCGAATCTGGGGATCTTCATGTTGGCCTCCTGTCTCCAAGGGAGACGCAGGCCCGGCCGGTACTGCGCTCGTTTGTTCAGGGAGAGATACGCGCGCTCAGTCCGGCGAGATTGCGCCCGCACCAGCCTTCATCAAGGCGTAACAGTCTCTAGCCGGGCTTCGCGGTCATCGCCCAGACGGCGACGAGGTACAGGGCCAGGACGACGAGCGCGAGAACGCCCGCCGACCTGGCGAGGATCGTCGAGCCGCCGTCCGCGCGCGCAAGGCGGCGGGCACCGAACCAGGCCAGCACCACCGAGATGAGCAGGAGGATCCCGCCGAGGTCGGCCGTGAGATAGCCGACGCCGAGCCAGTCGGGCTCGCTCGGCACGTCGGCCCACCCTTCCTTCGAGTAGATCCACTCGGCGCCGATCCGCATCGCAAACCAGGCGGGAATCCCGGCGAAGAGAAGCGTCCTGAAGCCGAGCCGGGCGAAGGCCGCCGAGTCCGAGCCGTCCGCGCGTCTCCAGGAGAGAACCTGTGCCGTGCCCGCGGTCAGGAGCGCACCGACGAGGATCATCGCGCCCAGGACGTGCAGGAAGAGGGCGTAGTTCCAGCTGTCGGGTCGGATTGCAGCAAGCATGCTCACGCGCCTGGCTTGAAGATCATGTCGATCAAGAGGAGGAGGACCGTGACGACGACGCCCGTATGGAACCAGAGGCCGCGACGGCCCTGGACGAGCGCGCGCAGCTCTGCGTTGGGCGCGTTGTCTCCCTCCCGCGCGAGTGCTCGGGCGCGGTCGCGCACGGCGTTGTAGATCTTGCCGGTCCGAGACCCGAGCGCGCCCATGACGAACCAGAGGACGAGCGCCGCGATCACCCATCCGTCCCAGACCTTGTAGCCGTCCACGTCGATGGCCAGCCAGATCCCGAAGACGAGCACGCCGATCGAGCCGACTGCGATGAGGACGTCGCCGACCTTCGAGACCCGAAAGAGCCGCGCGACGTCGCCTGGGACGTCCTTGTTCCAGGCAGTCGCGATCACGACGGTGTAGAGGACGAGCGCGCCGACGAGGGCGAACGCCGAGAGGACGTGCAGGAAGAGGAGCCAGTCGTAGCGGGACACGGCGGCAACCTAACGCATGCGGCGGGAGAGACGGAAGCGGGCGGAGGGAATCGAATCCTCGTCACCAGCTTGGAAGGCCGATGAGGCTCCGCTCAACCGTGCGGCTTAACGGCTCTGCGCGCCAGTGAGGAACGCATCGAGCCTTCGACGGCCCGCTCGCGCTGCCCTAAAGGGGGGTCGTGATGGGAGCAAGCGGCTCGAGGAGATTGGCGACTCGCTAAGGGGGCGCCCCGTCAAACGACGCCGGCACAGCCAGCAGCAGTAAACCCTTCGTGCCCCTACCCGGGCCAAGGCTCGCTAGTGCGTCTGACCCACAGCCCGACTGTCCATGAGGCTGGACTGCTTCCCGTTTCCCAAAGCGTAGGTCCCATAGCGCGCAGGAGTGGGCCATCCTGACTCGCGTTGACTTGGATTCCCTCTTCGACCGCACCGCCCGGCCCGAGCCTCTCGATCTCCATTTGAATGCGGGAGCCCAGGCCAAACCGGCCGAAGGCCCCATAACCTGGATCGAGGCGCACGGAGAAATCGATCGTGAGTTGCGGCTGGCCGGGCGCCGCTCCAGTCCATGCGAGCTGATGTGTCCCACCATCGCCACGGGTGGAGAATCCGGGCACCTGCCCCTCGTACTGGAACCAGCTTCCAACGCGGGAGGATGAGGACCCGGGCCGGCGAGCGTGCCCTGTCCCCAATTCAGCAGCGGGAGATCTGCGCGGAAAGTCGGGGTCGCACCGCCAACCGCCACTACGCCGATGTTGTCGTGCATGGAAATAATGGCGTACGCCTCGACCGGCTCACTCGCCAGCGCGATCGCGGTTTCGAGCGTGATCGCCATGCCAAGTGCCTGACGATCTCAGAAACAAATGAGCACGTCCAGCCCTTGAGCGCGCATCTTGCGAAAGCCCAAACAATGTGCCCGCGGTGGGCCGAATGTCGCCTGGCATCACGGCGCGCCAGTCGTGCGCCAGCGTGGAGCTCGAGCTGCTCGCCCGTCTTCTGCTTCCGTGGCCGACGGGAACGGCACCAAGCTTGTGGTTAAAAGGCTCGCGTGCACGGTCTGTGCAGGCCACGCACGACGAACGATGCACACGGGGTGCACGTGTGCACGGCGCTGCACACGTGCATTAGGACGCCGAAACCCGCTTCGTTGGGCGGGTTTCGGCTTTGGCAGAGCCAGAGCGGGCGAAGGGAATCGAACCCTCGTCACCAGCTTGGAAGGCTGGGGCTCTACCGTTGAGCTACGCCCGCGGGTCAGGCCAGCCTAGCGAACGCCTTCCCTACTGGATGCGCGCCTGGTCGGCTTCGCGCAGGCGCTCGGCCATGACTTTGAGCAGACCGAGGGCGAGGTCGGGGTCGCTCTTGACGAGCTTGAGGAATGGTCGTCGCCCGATCGCCATTGCGAGCACGGGAGTCTTGGCGAGGATCGTGGCTGTACGAGGCCCGCCGTCGAGGAGTGCGAGCTCTCCGAAGAAATCTCCTGCCCCAAGCGCGACGCTTCTTCCTCCCGGCAGGTTGAGCGTCGCCTCTCCGTCGAGGATCACGTAGAAGGTCTCTCCCCGCTGGCCTTTCCGGACGATGGGCGAGGAGGCGGCGAAGCGCCGCGGGCGGCCGAGGTTGGCGATCCGCTTCACGTGCCGCTTGGACAGAGGCGCGAACAGAGGAATCCCACGAAGGACGTCGACCCATTCCGAGCCGAGAGGGTCGCCGCCCGACCGGGGCCTGGCGCCGAGGATGAGCTCGTCGAGTCCGACCTTTCGCATCGGTCGACTATCTCATTCCGAATCGGCTGAGACCAGCCCCTAGGACGTTAGCCTGAGGCGATGCCGTTCGCCGAGACGCCGCCGGCCTCGAGCTGGTACCCGGCCTGGGAGGAGATCGCTGTCCTGGCGGGGCTCGGCGTCGCCTACGTCCTTGCGGCGCGGAAGGACCCGCCCTCTCTCCTCCGGTCCGCGCTCTTCTTCTCCGGCCTCGTCCTCGCCTTCATCGCGGTGGCGAGCCCCGTGGCCACGGTCGCGATCTACTACCTCGTGTCAGCCCACCTCCTTCAGAACGTCGTCCTCGCGGAGTGGACGCCCGCGCTCCTCGTGCTCGGGCTCGGCCCCTGGGTCGCGGGGTGGGTCGCGGGAAACGCCGTCGCGCGGGCACTCACGCGCCCGCTCGTCGCCCTGCCGCTTTGGCTCGCGACGTACGCCCTCTGGCATGTCCCGGTCGCCTACGAGGCCGCGCTCGACAACCGGTTCCTGCTCGACCTCGAGCACCTGAGCTACGTGGGTGTCGGCATCTGCCTCTGGTGGCCGGTCTTCCAGGACGAGCCGTGGCATCTCCCCTCCGGAGGGAAGGCCGCGTACCTCTTCGCGGCGTTCGTCCTCGCGAGCCCGCTCGGCCTTCTCCTCGCGCTCCTCCCCTCACCCCTCTACAACACGTACGTCGAGGCGCCGCGCCTGTGGGGCCTCGAGCCGCTCGAGGACCAGCAACTCGGCGGGACGCTCATGGCCGTGAGCGAGGCGATCGTCTTCTTCGGCCTGCTCGCGTTCTTCTTCGTCCGTTTCATGGCAGAGGAGGACGCCGGATACAGTCACGGCGATGCTTGACGCGCGCTTCGCGAGGCTGGCGGACGAGCTGATTCCGGGGCGGAACGGCCTGCCCTCGGCGAGCGAGGCCGACCCGCAGGGCAAGTGGCTCGCACGCGCCCTTGCCGCGAGGCCGGACCTCGTGCCCGCCTATGAGCGGGCCCTCGAGGCGCCCGAAGCGCGCGGCCTGGAGGCGTCGGATCCGGATGCCTTCGCCGCTCTGACCGAGATCGCCGCCGGCGCCTACACGATGAACGTGAAGGTGCGGAAGCGGATCGGCTACCCCGGCCAGAAGCCGACACCTCCCTTCCCCGACGAGGCCGACTACTACATCGAGGGCCTCCTGCCCGACCTTCCTCCGGCGCCCGAGCCCGTGCAGCAGGAAACGCCGGCGCCGCCGGTCTCGCCGGAGGGCGTCAACGTCCTCGTCATCGGCGCGGGCGCTTCGGGCGCAGTGGTGGCGAAGCACATGGCGGAAGCGGGGTTCAGCGTCCTCTGCCTCGAGCAGGGCGACTGGCAGGACGCGTCGGCCTACCCCGGCGACAAGCAGGAGTTCGAGCTCCTCGTCGAGCACGCCTGGAGCCCGGACCCCAACGTGCGGTCGCGGCCGGAGGACTACCCGTGCGAGAACTCCGAGGCGGAGATCGCCCCGGTGATGTTCAACGCAGTCGGCGGAAGCACGATCCACTTCGGCGCGCAGTGGGCGCGCATGCGGCCGAGCGACTTCAAGGTGCGCTCGACGGAGGGCTTCGCCGACGACTGGCCCGTCTCCTACGAGGAAATGCTGCCCTTCTACGAGCGCATGGACCGGGAAATGAACATCTCGGGGACCGCCGGCGACCCCGCCTATCCGCCCGGTGCCGGCCCTCCCCTTTCCGGGCTCCCGATCGGGAAGATCGGCCGCAAGGCGGCCGAGGGCATGAACGCTCTCGGCTGGCACTGGTGGCCCGCCGCGCACGCGATCCCTTCGCAGCAGACGGCAACACAGCAGCCCTGCGCGCGCCGCGGCGTCTGCATGTTCGGCTGCCCCGAGGGCGCGAAGGGCTCGACCGACCTGACGCTCTGGCCGAAGGCGATCGCCGCAAGCGCGAAGCTCGTCACCGGCGCCCGCGTACGCGAGATCACGACGAACGAGAGGGGGCTCGCCACGGGGGCGCTCTGGGTCGACCGCGAAGGGGGCGAGCACCGGGCCGATGCGGACGTGGTCGTACTCGCGGCCAACGGCATCGGCACGCCGCGCCTGCTCCTCGCCTCCGGTCTCGCGAACTCGTCGGGGCTCGTCGGCAAGCGGCTCATGCTCCACCCGTACATGAGCGTCCTCGGGCTCTACGACGAGGATCTCGACAGCTGGCTCGGGCCCTGGGGAACGCCGCTTCTCTCGCTCGAGTTTGCCGACACCGACGAGTCGCGCGGGTTCCCTCGCGGCGCGCAATGGGACGTGATGCCCATCGGCGGGCCGCTCATGGCCCTCGCCCGCTACCGCGACCTGCCGTTCGACGCGCGCTGGGGGCAGGCGGTGCACGGGCTCCTCGAGAAGACGGTCGGCCGGGCCTTCGACTGGGGGATCGGGATCGAGGATCTCCCCTCGGAGGAGAACGCGGTCACGCTCGACCCGGCGCTCACGGACTCCGCGGACATCCCGGCTCCGAAGATCGCCTACCGCGTCGACGAGGAGGCGCGGCGCAATCTCGCGTGGCAGGTCGAGCGCGCGAAGGAGGCGCACGAGGCCGCGGGCGCCGTCGAGACGATCGTCACCGACTGGTCGCAGTGGGGCTGGCACCTGCTCGGCACCTGCCGCATGGGCGACGATGCGACGGCGTCGGTCGTCGACCGCTTCGGGCGCTCGCACGACGTCCCTAACCTCTTGGTCGTCGACGGCAGCGTCTTCGTCACGTCCGGGCCGCAGCCGCCCACGGCGACGATCGCCGCGAACGCGGCGCGATCCGCGGCGCACCTGATCGCCACGGCGGGGCTCCAGGCCGTCCCCGCGTGACGCGCTGCGCCTGGGTTCCGGAGGGCGACCCGCTCTACGTCGCCTACCACGACGAGGAATGGGGCGCGCCGTCGCGGGACGAGCGGCACCTCTTCGAGATGCTCGTGCTCGAGGGGGCGCAGGCCGGGCTCTCGTGGTCGACGATCCTCCACAAGCGCGACGGCTACCGCCGCGCCTTCGCCAGATTCGACGCGAAGAAGGTGGCGCGCTTCGGGCCGCGAGACGTCGAGCGGCTGCTGGGCGACGCGGGCATCGTCCGGAACCGGCTGAAGATCGAATCCGCGATCGCGAACGCGCGGGCCGTCCTCGAGGCCGGAAGCCTGGGCGACCTCGTCTGGAGCTTCGTCGGCGGCGAGCCGAAGGTGAACGCCTGGAAGACCGTCGCCGAGATCCCGGCCGAGACCGAGGAGTCGAAGGCGATGAGCAAAGAGCTCAAGCGCCGCGGTTTTCGCTTCGTGGGGCCGACCGTCTGCTACGCGTTCATGCAGGCATGCGGCCTGGTGAACGACCACACGACAGACTGCTTCAGGTTCCGTCTCGGCCGGGAAACGTCTGGGCGGCGCGCCTGACCTGGTCCACGTCCAGCGTCATCTCGAGCAGCCCGACCTGCTCGTCGTAGACGCCGGGGTCGACCTGTTCCTTGACGTCCTCCTCGAGGATGTGAACGACGGGAAGCCCCAACTGGACTCCTGCCAGTGAACCCACGTACGCCGGGTCTCCGACGGTGAGGGTCTCGGCCGCGACCTCGAGCGCTTCGAGATCGGCGGCGCCGAGCACCACCACCACGTCGTCGGCCCCGTGCTCGTCGACCAGGCTCTTGATCCGATCCTGGTTCTCCGGGTCCATGGCGCCCGCAGCCGTTCAGACGAAGCACTCCGTCTCGACGAAGATCGGCTCGGCTCCTGCCGAGCGCACACACTCCGCGATCGCGGGGCCGGGCACACCGTCCCGCTCGCCGAGCGCGATCACCTTCTTGCCGTCGAGCTTCATGCAGCGCCACCTCCTTTCAGCGTCGCGAATGCTTCCTCCACCTGCTGCTTGGACACCTCGCCGGACAGCCGCTCCAGCTCCGCTCCGTCGCGCATCAAAATGTACGTGGGCAGCCCGAAGACGCGCAGCTCGCGACAGACGTCGCGGTTCTGGGTCGAGTCGACCTTGACGACGCGAACGGCGCCGCCGGCCTCCTCCTCCAGGTCCTTGATGGTGGGCATCATCGCGAGACACGGCTGGCAGCGCGGGCCCCAGAAGTCGACGAAGACGCTTCCCTCGCTCGTGAGCTCCTTGAAGGTCTCCGGTGTGGCGTCAACCGGCATCCTCACTCCTTTCCTGGTTCGAGTAGGACTGACATGCCGTCGGCCAGCTCGGTCATGCGGCCGAGGAAGAGGGACCCCTTGGCAACGAGCATCGTCGAGCCGATCTCGCCCGATCGGAGCGCTTCGATTCCGTGCGGGAGCCATGGCACGGCCGAGGCGACGTGTCCCTGTGTCGGCGAGAAGCCCGGCAGGCCGCGCCCGCGCTCGAAGTCGTCGAGCTTCTCGCGCTCGAGCTCGCCGCGCTTGACTGCGAGCGCACCGATGAGCCGGTAGTTCCGCTGCGGCACGTTGCCGGCGCCGGCCGGCTCGGTGATCTCGGGGTCGTGCAGCTCGGTCGCATAGCGGTCGACGTCGAGGATCCCGCGGCCGACGCGCCCGAGGGGCTCGACGACGAGATCCTCGAGGACGGCCTGTTGCGCCGACCCGGAGCCGACGCGGTGGCGGCCGACCGCGTCGAGGCGGATCGTCGCGACGCCGCTCGCAGGCGGGCCGACGAGGATGGCGACCCCGGCGAGGACGTCCTCCAATACGGGCACGTCGTTTCGAAGAGCTCCCGCGAACTTCATCCCCAGCTTGGCGAGGGAGCCCCCCGCGACCACGGCGACGTGCTCGTAGACGCCTGAGCTGACGAGGGAGGCTGCGACGACGAGTGCATGGATGGGCCCCGCGCAGAATGCCTTGACGTCGGAGCCGGAGGCGTTCACGCACCCGGCCTGCTCGGCGATCGCCTTACCGAGGTTGCCGCCTCCGCGCTGGTAGCGGTCCCCCACGGCTTCCTCGCCGCAGCCGATCGCGTAGCCGAGCTCCTCGGCCGGGAAGCCGGTGCGCTCGAGCAGCTGCTCGAGCGCGAGCGCGCCGGTCGCCTTGCAGGCGAGGTTTTCGAGGAGGACGCCGGCCGAGAGGCTCTCGTCCAGCTCGTGTGCCCTGTCCATGACCCCCGCGCGGCTGCCGTTGCGGTAGAGAGGGAGTGCACCGTTCGTGGCCTCGCGTCCGTCGAGATGAAGGAGCTGAAACTGGTCGGCCGCCGCCATCCGCGAGTAGAGCTCCTCCTGGTCGACGAAGACGCCGAAGCGGCCCTCGGCCCTCGCCTCGGCGGGGCTCTTCCACCACGGACGCTCGATCTCCCAGAGGGCGTCCGGTGTGAGGTTCCCGATGAAGACCTGGTGCGGCGGGTAGCGGAGTGCTTCGTCGAAGCTGCGGAGCGCGGGTCTGATCTCGTCGGCGGCGTGCTCGCGGGTCGGCTTCGAGCCGTGACGGACGAGGTCGGGCGCGTGCGCGAGGACGAGGCTGCAGCCGTGGATCGCCGCGCTCAAAGTCGACGCTCTCTCGTGCCGTTTCCGGCGCATTCCGCGCGCCACGCGCCCCTTTTCCAGCGATACGATCGAAGTGGGTGGAGGTGTGGGGTGGCCCCGATAGAAAGCCTCACTCTTCCACCTCCCAGACGGTGTTCGGCTCGACGTCGGCCTCGAGCATCGCAAGCGCCCGCTCCACGATTCGCCCCCGCTCGTCCTCGTCGAGGCCGAACGGATGCGTGATCGCCGGGCCGCGCACGATCCGGTTCGCGCCGATCATCGTCGCGACTGTGGGCAAAGACGTCACGTAGACCGCCGGTATTCCCGCCCGCTCGATCTCCTTCGCCAGCACTGCCCCGCAGCGCGTGCCCGTTCCTCAGGTTCCGGAGAGGAGGACGGCCTGCACCCCGGCGTCGCGGAGCTCACCGGCGATCTCCTGGCCGAACCTCGTCGCGACGACGACGGGAGTCCCGTTCCCCGTCGTCGTGTAGAGCGACTCGTGCACGCGGCCCACGCGGCCGGCCCGCTCGAGCCCCCGCACGGTGTCGAGCGGGACGAGCCGGTTCGGATCCTCGTTCGCAAGCGTGACGTCGAAGCCGCCGTGCACCGATTCGTAGCGTCCCGAGGCGAGAGTGTCGGCACCACCGAGGTCGTAGCGGAACCAGCCCTGTGCGCGCACCGACTGGAGGTGGTCAGGATTCCCCTGCGGCACGCAGCCGGCCTCGGTCACGAGCGCGACCAGGGCCGACGAGAGATCAGAGACTGCAGGCGGCGGCTCGACGCGGTCCATGTCGCCACCGACCTCTGTGCGCGTCTCGCCACCGAGCTTCGCGAGCAGGAGCTCGACCGCGCGCTCGGCGCCCGTCTTCCCGGCGACGTAGTTGCGCCGGAGGCCGCGGACGAGATAGCCCTCGTCCTCGGCCGACCCGATCTCCCGCCGCGAGGCGAGCGCCGAGGCGAGCGCGCCGAGGCGCGGGAGCGCATCGCGCATCCCGGCGACGTTGACCGCGGTCGGAACGAGGTAGGCCGATCCCGCCTCCGCCACGCCCGGGTTGTCCTCGTGCATGGCGGCAACCGCAGGGACGCCGCGCGCGGCGGCCGCCGCCGCGACGCGCGCGCACGCGTAGCCGTACCGTCCCGACCCGAACGCAGGCCCTGCGACGAGGACGTCGGGGCCGATCTCCGCGAGCATTCCGAGCAACGCCGCGAGCGCCTCGCCTTCGTGCTCGGCGAAGTAGTCGTCCCCGCAGGCGAGCGTCGCCACGATCTCGACGCCCTCGAGCGCTGCGGCCAGCCCCCGCCCGGGCCCGACCGCGCCGTCGAGCCTGGTCGGCGGCGTCTCAGCCTGCTCCTCCCCGCCCATGCCGGCGAAGAACTGGTTCAGGTAGTGGACGGCCTTCACTCGGTCCTCGCGCCCAGAGCCAGCTGCCCCATCTGATTGGCGGCACCCAGGTAATTCCTCACCGGGATCGAGCCCGCCTGGGCCGCGAGCGTCCCGTCGAGGAGATGGTCGCCGCCGAGCACACGCTCGGGCGCCCAGGCCTCGACGAGCTCTTCGACGTTCCCGGTCGAGACGATCGAGTCCGCCTCGCGCACCCAGTCGGTCAGGATGGGCCTCGTCGACTGGGGATCCGTCTCTTCGGCGAGGACGACAGTGGTGCGGATGTCCGCCTGCTCGCAGGCGCGGCACGTGAGCATGACGTCGGTGTGCGAATTGCCCCCCGCGTCGGTCGTGATGACGACGCCGTCGGCGCCGAGCTCGCCCGCGACAGTCGCTGCGCGCTCGGCCGCGCGCTGCTTGTCGGCCGCGCTCTGCTCGTAGCCGCGCATGAGGACGACGCCGGCGAAGCGCAGCGTCTTCCCGTGCTCGCGGTAGAGCGTCCGGATGAGCTCGTTGCGCTGGAAGAACCAGGTCGGATTCCGCATGGCGGCCCAGTGGTACTCGCCGCAGGTGACCGCGCCGTCGAGCACCTCGGCCGGGTCGACGGCACGCGGAAGACCCGCCTCGCCGGCCGGCCTGCCGTAGACGTACTGGATGTACAGCGCGCCGAGGTCGGAGACCTGGATCAGAGCCGCGACCGCGGGCAGGCTCTCCTCGGCCGGCCCGAGCTCGAAGCGCTCGATCTCCTCCGGCTCGGCGTCGAGGGTCCCGCGCGCGATCTCCTCCGCGACGGAGAGCGCCGTCCGGCGCGCACGCGCGTCGATCTCCACGTGGCCCCCTTCGCCCGGAGAGAAGGTGAGGACGACCGCAGTCATGCCGGCGAAAGGCGTGAGGGCAGCACCCGGCCCGCCCAGATCGACGATCGACTCCTGCTCGTGGAGGGGGCGCTCCTCGCCCGGGAAGTCGAGGCACGAGAGGACGACGACGCCATCCAGCCGGTTCGTCCTCCCCTCTCCCGCGCGCGCGTCCGAGGGGAACGCGGCGCGCCCGTCCGGCCGGATGCGCGGCTCGATCGCGTCGAGGACGTGCGTCACGCGGACCTGCGAGCCGGGCGGGACGATCTCGACCTCGGCGCCCTCGACCTCGAGCTCGGCGGGCAAAAGATCGGCGGAAAACGATGCGAGCTGCCAAGCCATCCGGTAGAAACCTACGCCACGGTGACCGGCGAAGGTGCCCAAATCGATGTAGCCCTCGAGCTCGTCCCCGAGCTGGCGAATGCGCACGCGGTGTCCGAGCTCGCCGGAGGCCTCACGAATACGAACTACAAGGTCGAGACGGACGCCCGTGCATTCGTCGTCCGTGTGTCCGCAAAGGACGCGGGTCTGCTCGCCATCGACCGCGAGAACGAGTATCTGAACTCGGTTGCCGCCGCGGAAGCGGGCGTCGGTGCGGCGGTCGTCGCCCACCTTCCGGAGCGCGGCGTCCTCGTGCTCGAGTTCATCGAGGGCCGGACGCAGACTGCGGAGGACCTTCGCCGCGGCGACCGGCTCGACTGGGTCGCCGCCGCGTGCCGGCAGCTGCACGCAGCACGCCGGTTCCGCGACGACTTCGACATGTTCCGTATCCAAGAGCGCTACCTCGGCATCGTCCAGGAGCGCGGCTTCCGCCTTCCCGACGGCTACCTCGACTACGAGCCGCAGGTGAGGCGAATCGAGCAGGCGATGGCCGTCCGGGACGAGGGCACCGTGCCGTGCAACAACGACCTTCTCGCCGAGAACTTCATCGACGTCGGCGACGGCTTCCGGCTGATCGACTACGAGTATTCGGGTAACAACGACGCCTGCTTCGAGCTCGGGAACGTCTGGAGCGAGTCGAACCTGTCGCTCGACCAGCTCGACGAGCTCGTCGGCCACTACTACGGACGGCACCTCGCGAACAAGGTGGCCCGCTCGCGGCTTTGGGGCCTCATGTCGAAGTACGGCTGGACGCTCTGGGCCTCCATCCAGGGCAACGTCTCCCCCATTGACTTCGACTTCTGGAGCTGGGGGATGGAGAAGTACGACCGCGCGGTCATCGAGTTCGAGGGGCCCGACTTCGAGCGCCTCCTCGCAGACGTGCAGCGCAAAGACTGAGCGGGGCGGGCCGCGAAGCCCGCCCCGCCCGAAGTCGGACTACTCGACCGGGATCTCCGACTGCACGAGCTTCATGTCGATCCCCTGGCTTCGCCGGTAGATGCGCGACCCTACGTAGATCGCGATCGCGAGCACGTAGAAGCTCCCCATGTACAGGAGCGAGTCGCGACCATTGACCGCGTACAGGTCGTTCGTGAACCACTCGTAGAGCGCGAAGCCGAGGATGCCGAGAAAGAGGATCGCCGCCACGGTGATGACCGGCAGCCCCGCCACCTTGTAGCGGGCAATCGGCGATGCGTTGTATATGTCGGGCCGCCGCCAGGGGAAGATCGCGGCTGCGATGGCAGAGCCCGCGAAGGTGATGGCGATCACCTGAGTCGCGGCCAGCGTCCAGCTGTAGAAATCCGAGTTGTAGGCGTAGAAGTAGCTGATCGGAATGGACGGGATCAGCATCAGGAGGATTGCAACCCACGGCACGCCGTTCCCCGAGACCTTGGCCGCCGCCTCGGGTAGCACGCGGTCGAACGCCGCCGCGAAGACGACCCTGGTCGAGGAGAGGAATACCGTCCCGACCCAGCCAAAGAACCAGAGCGAGAGCAGGCCCACGAGGAGGAACTGCCAGAAGGCCCCGTCCATGAGGAACGAGGCCAGGAGCCCCGGATACGGGAAGATCCCGAGCGGGCCCTCCCCGCTCCAGTAGCCGTTGTTCGAGGCGTTGTAGAAGTCCCAACCGAACGTCTTCGCGAAGAGAAGGAGCAGCACGACGGCCGCGATGCTAGTTGCAATCAGCGCGCCACCCATCGCGTAGATGTTCTTGCGGAAGTCGGAAGCGCCCCGGACCTCGCCGTAGAGCGTCGCGCCCCAGTTCGACCAGAGGTTGAAGAAGAGGAGGAACGGGATCAGGAGGAACGTGCCCTTGAACGTGTCGAAGTCGCCGACGCTCGAAGGCGTCCCTGCCCCTTGCGCTAGCGTGCCCGCATAGACGTCGCCGGACGTCCCGAGAACGTCGGACGACTGCGTGTTCAGCGCGGAGATGAAGTCCGCCTTCGAGTTGACGAGCAGCAGGATCATCATGAAGCCGAGGCCAACGAGCCCTCCGTAGAAGCAGATCTTCTGGATTCGGGCGTAGATTCGGATGCCGAGCGCGATGAACGCGGACGCGAGGAGCGCCGTGATCACCGAAGCCCAGAACAGGCCCTTCGGCTCCGAGAAGAACGACACCCATCCGTCCGCACCGACGATCGCGCCGAGCGGGATGAACACCTCGACGTTGAGGATGTTGGCGTAGATCGGAACCCAGTGCCAGAGAATGAACCACCACCCGCAGGCGGCGAGGACGAAGCCGATCCCGCCGCCGAGCACGCGGCTGATCCAGATGTAGTCGCCGCCCGCCCTCGGCATGGCGGCGATGAGCGACGCGTACGTGATCGCCTGGAACACGAGGTAGGCGCCAGACAGGATGATCGCCCACATGAGGCTCCCGTTCGGGACGAACACCGCGTACGAGAAGATGAAGAGCCCGAGAGTGATGAGGTTGATCGAGAACGTCGAATAGATGAAGGCGTCTCGGACAGACCAGCCGCGAACGAGACCTGTCGCCTTGCGGGCGAACAGCGTCCGTTCCCCAGCTGGGTGCGAGACGTCGCCGACAGTCGTCGCCATTCGTCCTCCTATCCGCTTGTCAGAACGAAGTTCTTCACTTTCTTGCCACCGTCGAGATCGACGAGGGCGCCCAACAGCTCGCCCTGCTCGTAGGAGCTGCCCGGGTTGATGCAGAGCGTCTTGCCGACACGCGCGTTGCCGCGCGCCTCGTGGATGTGCCCGTGCAGCGAGAGCACGGGCTGGTAGCGTTCGATCGCCTCCCTGACGGCCTTCGACCCGGCCGGGACAGGCGCATGCCCTGCGTGCTTCATCCGGAGATCCTCGGTCAGTTCCGGAGCATCGTCGAGACCGGTGCCGTACGGGGGGCAGTGCAGGCTGAAGATCGTCCTCTCGGGCGGCGCGGTCACCCGCCCAACGACCCGTTCTATGCGGGCCGCGAGATCAGGCTCGTCCTCCTCCCGGTAGGTCTTCCACGGAGTCCGGTTCGCCCAGCCGGTCGAGGCCATCTGGAACCCCTCGATCTCGACGACGCGTCCCTCGGCGAGCTCGACGTGCTTCGACTCCGCGATCACGGGGTCTATGTCGAACTGGTCGTCGTTGCCGGGGCAGGCGAACGCCCTGATTCCGGTGCCTTCGAGCTTCTCGTCGGCCAGCGCCATCCAGCGCTCGACGGTGGCGAGCATCTGCTCGTGGAAGAAGCGATCAGCAGCCTGGGGGTCGTTCTCGTAGCGTCGAAGCTCGTCGGGATCGGTGCGGAACGGGTAGTAGCCGCGGCGCTTGACCCTCTCCTCGAACTGCGCGACCTCTTCGTCGCCCTGGAGCTCGTGCCGGTTCTCGAGCAAGGTGGCGTGCCAGCGCCCGTCCCCATCGTCGACGATCGGCACGAGCGCCTTCCCCGTCATGTCTCCGCCGAGCACGATCACCTCCGCCTCGTAATGCTTCCCGCTGTTCAGAAACTTCCGCCAGCAGGTCTCCGAGCCGTGGATGTCGGTGGCGAAGAAAAGGCGCACCTTCAGTGCGGGATTGTTCGCCTTTTAGGGCCCTCCCGCAACCTCCTCTGGTAATTCGTACCAGCGCTTGCGATCGCCGATCTTCGACCGCATCTTCCAGGCGCGCGACTTCGGCTCGCTGTCGATCCGGGAGAGAAGCGTCTCGAGCCGCTCGTCGATCCGCTCGCAGTCGGGGACGTCATTCCCCTGCCCGAATGCACGGCACGCGATGAGGTTCTGGGTGATCGTCCGCCAGAGCCCCCAGTCGGCGGCGCAGAGACTGGCCACCCGGGAGACGTTGACGAGATCGCCGTCCTCCTCCCCCACCGCGTGATCGTGCAGGAGCGCGAGGGCGTCGCGGACGTCTTTCTCGTTCAGCTCGACGACCTGGAGCTTGGTCAGCAGGAGCTCGGCCAGCGGGATCGAGACGGGGTCGACCTCGATACGCCCGTCGAGCGGGATCTTGTGACACATCGAGAACGCGCCGACGAAGACGTCCACCTGGCGGTCGTGATGGTTGTCGAAGAAGAGCAGACGCTCGCCGCCGTGGAGGGCGTTGAAGGCGACATGCGGCTCGTAGCCCTCCGTGCGGAAGAGGTCGGCGGCCCGGCGGGCCGCCTTCTTCTCGGTGACGAAGTCGAGGTCGGCGTACGTGCGTTGGAAGGCCGGTGCGAGCTCCCCTGGCGCGCGTAGCCGCATCCCCACCCCGCCGAGCAGCCGAAGTGGAACCTCCTCGGCTTCCGCTCGGCCGATGAGGCGCTCGCCCTCGGCGACGACGTCCTCGTGGATCACGCCCACGTGTGAACAGTAACGCCGTGGTCGTGCGTAGACTCGCCGCGTGGCCGCGTTCCGCGCACAGGGTCTCGCGAAGCGGTACGGGAACGTGACCGCGCTCGGCGGAGTCGACCTCGAGGTACGCGAAGGGGAGCTCGTCGGCCTCCTCGGGCCGAACGGTGCGGGTAAGTCCACCCTCGTCAAGATCGCGTGCGGGCTCGTGCGCGCGAGCGCCGGCACGGCCGAGGTTGCCGGTGCGCCGGCGGGGTCGGCGGCCGCGCGCGCCGCGCTCGGCTACCTCGCGGAACTCTTTCGCTTCCCGGGTTGGTACAAGGCCGACGAGCTCCTCGCGCTCCACCAGCGCCTGGCGGGCTCGGACGGCGGCGAGGCCGAGCGCGCCGAGCTCCTCGACCTCGTCGGCCTGACCGAGGCGAGCTCGCGCAAGGTCGAGGACATGTCGAAGGGCATGCAGCAGCGCCTCGGCATCGCGCAGTCGCTCGTCGGCAAGCCACGCCTGCTCTTCCTCGACGAGCCGACGAGCGCGCTCGACCCGATCGGCCGGCGAACCGTGCGCCGCCTCCTCGAGGAGCTGCGGCGCCGCGGCGTGTCGGTGCTTCTCAACTCCCACCTCCTGAGCGAGGTCGAGCTCGTCTGCGACCGCGTCGTGATCCTCTCGAAGGGCGTGGTCGTCGCTGCGGGCCGCACCGAGGAGTTGGCACGGCCACGGGGTGTCGAGGTGGACACCGACGCGGGCACGCAGCTCTTCGAGTCCGCCCGGCGGGAGGACGCACCGAGAATCGTGGCCGAGCTCGTCGCCGCTGGGCAGAAGGTCTACGGCGTCCGGGTGCTCGAGACGACGCTCGAGGAGATCTACCTCGAGGCCGTCGAAGGGGAGACGAGTTGAGGGGCGCGGTCATCGTCGCCGGCTACGCGATGCGGGAGAGCGTCCGCCGGCGCGTCTTCCCCGTCGTCCTCGTCCTCACCGCTGCGTTCCTCGGCCTCTACGGGTTCGGCACCTACAAGGCCTATCAGTCGATCGACCCCTTCTCGACGGAGACGATCGGCGAAGGCGCGCTCATCGACACGCAGGTGCTCTTCAGCGCCACGCTCTTCGGCCTGTCGATCTTCGCGGTGCTCTTCCTCGGGACGGTGCTGGCGATCTTCCTCACGCACGCGGTCGTGCGCGGGGACGCCGAGCGCGGGCTCCTGCAGCCGCTCGTCGTTCGGCCGGTCGGCCGCGCCGCGCTCCTCGCGGGCCGGTTCGGGGCGGCGGCGCTCGTCTGCGCGGTCTACGTCGTGCTCGTCTACACGGCCTCGCTGCTCCTCACGCACTGGGTGACCGGCTGGTGGCCCGACCAGATCGTCCTTCCCGCGCTCGAGCTCGCCGTCGCGATCGCGGTCATCGTGGCCATCTCGCTCTTCGGCTCGATCGTGCTCTCGGCGATCGCGAACGGGATCGCGATCTTCATGGTCTTCGGCGCCGGCCTCGTCGCCGGCCTGCTCGGCCAGATCGGCGAGGCGCTGAACTCCGACAGTCTGAACACGATCGCGAACGTCGCCTCGTGGGCTCTTCCCTTCGAGGCCCTCTACCAGGACGCGCTCAACCGGATCACCGCCGACACGGCGGGTTTCACGAAGGCCGCGCTCTCGCTCGGGCCCTTCGGCGGCGCGCAGCCCGCCGGCGCGTGGCTCTGGCCGTACGTGGTCGGCTACATGGCCGTACTCGGGCTGGTCGGGCTCTGGGCCTTCAACCGCAAGGACCTCTAGTCCCCTTCCCGGTGATGGTCTCGCGTTTCTGGCGTGGGACCAGGATCGTCGGCGAGGACGCAGGGAGGGTCAATATGGTCATATTGGCGCGATCGAGGACGCCGCCTGGCGGTTCTGGGAGCCGCCAGAAACGCACTGACTATTGCCGGCAGGGGGACATCCCCCTTCCGGGGGACCCGATCGGGGCGGCCTCGTCCTACAGTCAGAGCGTGTGGGAGCTGGACCGTGCGCTCGAGGACGATACTCGCGCTGCGAGCCTGTTTCCATGGCTGGCCGCGGCAGGAGCCTTCACCTGGCTCGCCTCGATCGTCCTCGCCGACTCGCTGCTCCCGATCACGAGCATCGCCGCGCTCGGCGCGCTCGTCTTCGGCTTCGTCGGCTGGCGTGCGTCCAGGCATGGAAATCCGCGTGAGGCGACGAACTTCGTCGCCACCGCTCTCGCGGTCGTCCTCGCCGTGCTCTGGCTCTTCCTGCTCGGCTCGCTGCTTCTCCGGCTGGCTTAGCTAGTCGCCGGTCGGCGCCGAGACGAGGACGCCGCTCAGGATCGCGTCGATCCTCTGCAGGACCTCGTCATCGAGCTCGATGCCGCTCGCCGCGACGTTGTCGTCCACCTGCTCGGGGCGCGAGGCGCCGACGATGGCGCTCGAGACCCCGGGCTCCCGCAGGACCCAGGCGAGCGCGAGCTGGGCCATCGTGATGCCGAGGTCGTCCGCGACCGGGCGCAGGTTCTGCACCGCCTCGAGGACGTCGTCGCGCATGAAGCGCGACATCATGTCCTGGTCGCCGGGAGTCGCGGCCCGCGTTCCTTCGGGCGGCTGCTCACCGGGCTTGTACTTCCCGGCGAGCACGCCCTGGGCGAGCGGCGACCACACGACCTGGCCGATGCCCAAGCTTTTCGACACCGGCAGCACGTCCTCCTCGATCCTCCGCTGCAGCATCGAGTACTCGGGCTGGTTGGAGGCAAGCGGGTCGAGGTTGAGCTCGGCCTGGATCCGCCTGGCCTCCTCGATCCGCTGTGCCGACCACTCGGAGACGCCGACGTAGAGCACCTTCCCCTGCGTGACGAGATCGTCGAGCGCGCGCAGGGTTTCCTCGAGCGGCGTGTCCGCGTCCGCGCGGTGGCACTGGTAGAGGTCGACGTAGTCGGTGCCGAGCCGCTTCAGGGAGGCGTGGCACTGCTCCATGATGTGCTTGCGCGAGAGCCCGCGGTCGTTGGGCCCGTCCCCCATCGAGAAGTAGACCTTCGTGGCGAGAAAGTAGTCGTCGCGGTCGATGCCCTTGAGCGCGCGGCCGGTGACCTCCTCCGCGGCTCCCCGCCGATAGACGTTCGCCGTGTCGAAGAAGTTGACGCCGAGCTCGAAAGCCCGGTGGATGCAGGCGATCGCCCGCTCGTCGGCGACGGAGCCGCCGTAGGTGAGCCACGAGCCGAGGGAGATCTCCGAGACCTTGACGCCGAAGTCACCGAGTTTCCGGTAGCGCATGCCCGAGGTCTACCAGAAGCGCGGTGAGGCTAACCCTCGAGTCGGGATGGCCGGATTCGAACCGGCGGCCTCCGCGTCCCAAACGCGGCGCTCTAACCAGGCTGAGCTACATCCCGTGCGCATCCAAGTGTAGAGCGCCTACCGCCCGGATAACCTCCGCCGCCGTGGTCGATGCCCCGTTCAACGTTCCCGAGCGCTCCGAGGAGTCGACCCCACACCGCCGACCCGCGCTCGGATACGCGCTCGTCCTCGCGGCGATCGCCCTGTGGTCCGTGAACGCGACCGTGGCGAAGATCGTCGTCGACTCCGGCGGGCTCTCGGCGCTCCGCCTCGCCGAGGTGCGCGGGACCGGCGCCGCGATCCTCCTCTTCGCCGGCGTGGCGATCTTCGCGCCTCGCACGCTCCACGTCACGCGCCGGGAGCTCGGCTACCTCGCGATCTTCGGGATCTGCGGCCTCGCCTTCGTCCACTTCTTCTACTTCACCGCCATCACGCATCTGGACATCGGGATCGCGCTCGTCATCCAGTACCTCGCCCCCGTGCTGGTTGCCCTCTGGGCGCGTTTCTTCGTGCACGAGCCCGTGCGACGGCGGCTCTGGTACGCCCTCGCGCTCGCTCTCGGCGGGCTCACGCTCGTCGCCGAGATCTGGAGCGGCGGGGGCACGCTCGACGGCGTGGGCGTTGCAGCCGCGCTTGCCGGGGCCTTCGCCTACGCCCTCTACATCCTCATGGCCGAGCACAGCGTGCGCGGCGGGCGCGACGTCTACTCGCTCCTCGCCTGGGGCTTCCTCTTCGCTGCGCTCTTCTGGGCAGTGGTGCAACCGTGGTGGAGCTTCCCGGACGGCGTCCTCACGACGGATGCCTCGCTCCTCGGGCGGCTGGACGGCTACAGCCTCCCGGTCTGGCTCCTGATCCTCTACATCGTCGTGCTCGGGACGGTCGTTCCGTTCATCTTCATGATCACCGCGCTGCGCCACATCCCGGCCACGCGCGCGACCGTCGTCGCGATGGTGGAACCGGTGCTGGCCGGTCTGGTCGCCTACGCCTGGCTCGGCGAGGAGATCTCGGCGGAGCAGCTCGTCGGCGGCCTCATGGTGCTCGCCGCCATCGTCCTCGCCCAGACGGCCCGAGGGCCCTAGGTCGTCCCGAGGAGATCCCTGAGCTCGGAGAGCTTTTCGGCGCGTAGCTCCTCGCGTTCGCCGCGCTTGACCGCCTCGACGACCTCCTCGACGAGCGCCGCGAGCTCCACCGGGTTGAACGGCTTCGTGATGTAGTCGAGCCCGCCCGCGCCGAGGCCACGGGCCCGGTCGCGCACGTCCGCGCGGGCGGTCAGGAAGATGATCGGGATGCGCCGCGTCGCCTCGTCCTCGAGGAGCCGCTCGGCGACCGTCCAGCCGTCGAGGCCCGGCATCATCACGTCGAGGAGGATCGCGTCCGGCCGCTCGTCTCTCGCGAGCTCGAGCCCGACGCGGCCGTTCTCCGCCTCGAGCACGCTCGTTCCCTCGGCCTCGAGGTTGACCCGGCAGAGGAGCCGGATCGGATCCTCGTCGTCGATCACGAGCACGGTCAGCGCCATCAGGCGATCACCTTCTCGGGAGCCGGCTCGACCACGCCGCTCGCCGCCGCGGGAAGCTCGAAGACGAACGTGGAGCCCTGGCCTTCCTTCGACTCGACCCAGATCCTCCCGCCCATCGCCAAGAGCAGCCCGCGCGCCAGGAAGAGGCCGAGCCCCGTCCCGTGGACGCCCGGCGCCGCGCTCTCGGCGCGGTAGAACTTCGAGAAGATGCGCTGCTGGTCTGCGCGAGGAATGCCGACGCCCTGGTCGGACACGCGCACCTCCGCGCTCTCCGGACGGCGTCGCGCCGAGATCGAGATCCGGCCTCCCTCCGGCGAGAACTTGACCGCGTTGTCGACGAGATTCAGCAGGACCTGCGAGAGCTTCTCGCGGTCCGCCTCGACGACCACTCCCGTGCTCGGAACGTCGAGGTCGAACTCCCAGCGCTCAGCGTGCTCCTGCATGCGCGCAACGACCTCGCCCGCGACCCCGCCGACGTCGATCTCCTCGATGTTCAATCGCAGCGTGCCGGTCTCGAGGCGTGCGACGCTCAGGAGGTCGTCGACGATGTTGATGAGCCGCTCCGACTCGGAGGCGATGTAGCCGAGGAAGGTCTGTCGCTCGGTGTCCGAGAACTCGACGTCGCCGCGCATGAGCGTCTCCGCGAAGCCGTAGATCGAGGTGAGCGGAGTGCGAAGCTCGTGCGAAACCGTGGCGACGAAGTCCGACTTCATCTGCTCGACCACACGCTCGCTGGAGACATCGCGGAAGGCGAAGACGCGGCCGGCGATGGCCCCTCTCGCGTCGAGCATGACCGCCTCGCTGAGCGAGAGCCAGACCTCCTTGTCCCCGCGCTGAATCGAGAGCGTGCGCTCGCCGGGAGGCGCGCCGTCCTCCGCCGCGAGATCCCGCTGCAGGACCTTTGCCACGCGGCGGCCGAGCGCTTCTTCGGCGGGGACCCCGCTGATCTGCTCGGCGGTTGCGTTCCACAAGACGATGTTCCCGTCGCGGTCGACGGCGACGATGCCGTCGGCGATGTTGGCGAGGATCGCCTCGCTCCGCTCCTTCTCCTCGGCGACGCGCTGGTAGAGCTCGGCGCTCGAGAAGACCGCAGACGCCGTCGCGGCGAGCGCGGAGAGCGCCTGGATCTCGTCCTCGCGCCAGGTCCGCACGGCGGAGTCGTAGACCGTGAGCACGCCGCTCAGGCCGCCGCCGTGGAGGAGCATCGGGACGGCGACGCAGGAGATCATCCCGTTCGCGAGCAAGGGATCCTCGTGCCCGAACCGCGGCGTCTCCCGCGCATCCGAGACGGTGTGGGGAGCACGCGACTGCGCCGCGATCCCGACGGCTCCACCCGCGGAGCTCGAGCGCATGTTGCGGATCCCCTGCGTGCCCGGGCCCCAGGCTGCGCGGACGACGAGGTCGTCGTTCTCGAGCAGGCGCAGAACCGCGGCGTCGGCATCGAGGAGAGCCGGCGCCTCGCGGACGACCTCCTCGAATGCAGCAACGGGGTCGAGCTTCGTGGCGAGGAGGCCGCCGATGTCGGCCAGCCGCTTCGAGAAGGTGTGCGCCCGCCGCTCGCCCTCGAAGAGCTCGGCGCGCTCGAGGGCTCCCCGCGCCGCCCCGGTCAGGTGCCGCGCGAGCGCGAGGTCGTCATCGGAGAAGCTCCGTTCCTCGCGGAAGAGGACGACAACGGCGTGCTTCTGCCCCTGCGCGCCGATGACGGGTGCGGCGATGAGCGACCGGTATCCCTCGCCTGTCAGGAGCTTCCGCGCGCTCTCCTTGAAGCGGTCGTCGCCTTCGAGCGAGGAGGCCGAGAGGATGCGCCCCTCCTCGGCGGCGGCGCGAAGCGGCGAGACGTCGTCGGCGATCCCGGCGGCGAGCGCCCCGCGCAGGTCCGGGGGAAGCTCGTGCGAGCCGGAGAGCATGAGCCGGTCGCCGTTCGGCTCGAGCACGAGAGCCGAGCTGCCGCCCAGCGCGTCGCACGCAGCCTGGGCGAGCGCGTCAAGGGTCTCGCCGAGAGAGAGCGTCGAGCCGAGCACCTCTGCGATCCGGTAGAAACCCCGCTGCACCTGGGCCTGGCGCTCGCGCTCGCCAAAGCTCTCGGCGTTGTGAAGCGCGAGGGAAGCGAGGCGGGCGAAGGTGTCGAGGAGCTCGAGGTCCTTCTCGTCGAACCGCCCGTCCTCCCGCGCGCAGACGCCGAGCACGCCGCGAACCTCGCCGAGCCACGTGATCGGCGCGTCCATGGCCTCGGCGAACACCTGGTAGTCCTCCGTCGGCGTCGGGGCCTCGGAGCGCGCGAAATCACGCTTCAGGACCGGGCGCCCGGTGGAGAGCACCTGCTGGAAGGTGCCCCGCGGGACGATCTCGCGGCCGACGTTCCGCTCCGGCACGCCGAGCACGGCCGCGCAGCGGAGCACCGTCCGGCGCTCGTCGAAGACCCAGCAGTCGGCGGCGTCCGCACCGAGCAGTTGGACCACCTCGGTGACGAGGCGCTGGATGACCGACGAGAAGCGAAGGTCCGAGGTGAGCACCTGGCCGGCCTTGAGGAGCGCTGCCTGCTCCTGCAGGCGGCGCTGGTTCTGTTGCAAGAGCTGAGCCGTGTGGACGGCGAGCCCGATCTCGCGCGCGACCGCCTCGGCGACCGAGACGTCGTGCGGGCTCCAGGCCGAGGGCTCGGCCCGGTGGAAGCCGAAGACGCCGATCATCCGGTCGAAGACGAGGATCGGCGTTGCGATCACCGCCCGCGTCCCGAGCTCGAGGAGCGTCTCCCTCCCGCCGAGGCTCGAGTCGTCGAGCTCCGGCGCAGTAAGGACGTCTGCGATCGCCACTGTCCGCCGCTCGCGCGAGGCGAGGTTGGAGACGGGCAGCCGGCCGGCGGCGTTGCCGATCGTCTCGACTCCGGGCGCGTCCCATTCGGCGCGGACGGGCGCTCCTTCGCTCTGGTCGCCGAGCCGGATGAACGCGCGCGAGAGGTCGAGCGCCATCCCCACCTCCTTGACGGCCACGCTGAGCACCGCGTCGAGATCGAGCTCGGAGCGCACGCGCCTCGAGATCTCCCCGACAAGACGCTCCCGCGCGAGGGCCTCCTGGAGCGCGTCGCGAGACGAGGCGTGACCGAGGGCGAGCGCGGTCTCGTTGGCAAGGTCCTGCATGAGCTCGGTCTCGGACGACGTGAAGAGGCGTGGCTTCTCGCTCGCGACCGCGAGGACGGCGGTCACCCGGCCGTCGGCGAGGAGGGGGACGAAGGCTGCGCTGTGCGCGCCCACGCGCACGGAGAGCTCCCGGCTCACCTGCGGGGAGGTCTTGACGTCGAAGACGACCAGGGGGTTGCGCTCCCGCGCGACTGCCACGACCCCGCTACGCGCCGTCTCGAGGTCGAGGACGACGGTCTGCCACCAGGCCTCGTCGATCCCGCGCGCGGCGTAGCCGGCCGCCACGCCCGCCTCCTCGTCCACGGTTGCGATCATCATCCTGGTCACCTCGAGGACGCTTTCGAGCTCGTCGAAGAGCCGGTTCGCAGCCTCGCGCCCGCTTCCCGCCTGCGCGAGCGCGGTCGAGAGCCGCGAGATGGACTCGGCCTCGCGGCGGCGCTCCGACGCCTCTGTCTCCGCCTCGACGACGCGCGGGGCGGCAGAGATAAGGAGATGCCGTTCGTCCCAGCGCCAGACGAAGATCGCCGCCGGCAGGTAGGCGAGCAAGGTGAGACCGAAGATGGCCCACGGATTGACTGACCCGAAAAAGTCCTCGTTCGTGAGCTTCTCGCCGGCGATCACGGCCGCGGTTGCCCCGATGAGCACGAACACGAGCCAAATGCCGAGGCCGAGCCAGGAAAACCGCCTGTGGCGGCGCAGTAGCTCGGGCGCGAGCGCGAGCGCGACGCCGAAGTACAGCGCAGCGAGGACGAGAAGCGGAACGACCTCGAGCAGGATGACTCGACTGTGGTGACTCACTGGGCACCGTGATGATAGGCGCGGCTCGGGAGCGCGTCGAGACGCCCGTGGGCAGGAAATCACGATTGCAAAGATGGGCCGAAGGACCTATTGGCAGACCCGAGGCGCCGCTGTACCGTCCCCGCCACTGGGCGATGCGAACCGCGGCATGTGTCCCTGGCCATGTAGAGCCGCGGTGAGCAACTGTGGGAAGGCCCGCTGCGCTTACCCCCCCGAGCGGCGGGCTTTTCCGCTTTCACCCACGCGGAGGGCTGGTTTGCGGCCTGCCGCGGGCGGGCCGTGACTACACTGGAAGACGGTGGTCAAACGGCTGGTCCTCGCCTCGCCTCGGGGCTATTGCGCCGGTGTCGAGCGGGCAGTCGAAACCGTGGAGCGGGCCCTCGAGCTGCACGGAGCGCCGGTCTACGTGCGGAAGCAAATCGTCCACAACAGGCACGTCGTCCGCGACCTCGAGCAGCGGGGAGCCGTGTTCGTCGACAGCGTCGGGGAGGCGCCGCCCGGGAGCCTCGTCGTCTTCTCGGCACACGGCGTGTCGCCGGCTGTGCGCCACAGCGCGCGCTTCCGCGGGCTCCGCGCGGTCGACGCCACATGTCCGCTCGTCTCGAAGGTCCATGCCGAGGCGCGGCACTTCGCGCGGCTCGGATACACGATTTTCCTCATCGGCCACGCGGGCCATGAGGAGGTCGAGGGGACGACCGGCGAAGCACCACGGTCGATCCTCCTCGTCGAGACCGCCGAGCAGGCGGAGACCGTCGTGCCGCCTCGGACCGAGAAGCTCGTCTACCTGACGCAAACCACGCTCTCAGTGGACGAGACCGACGAGATCGTCCGTGTCCTCCGCCGCCGCTTCCCGGCCGTCGAGGCCCCCAAGAAGGAAGACATCTGCTACGCGACGACGAACCGACAGCGTGCCGTGAAGCGGATACTCGCCGCCGTCGACCTTCTGCTCGTCATCGGCTCCCGCAACAGCTCGAACTCGAACCGCCTCGTCGACGTCGCCCGCGCCGGTGGCGTGGACGCCTACCTGATCGACGACGAGAGCGAGATCGACGAGGCCTGGCTCGACGGTGTGGAGACCGTCGGCGTCACCTCCGGCGCGTCGGCTCCCGAGTCCCTCGTGCGCCGTGTCGTCGGCTGGTTCCGTGAACGGGGCGTCTCCCAGGTCGACTCGCTCGACGGCGCGTTCGAGGACGTCTTCTTCAAGCTCCCGCGCGAGATCCGCGCGGACGCAGTCACCAGGACGTAGCGGACACGCTGCCCACCCGCTTTCCCGCGCGGCTGAAGAGGACGACGGAGTGGCCGTCGGAGAGCAACATGGCGACGAGCCGGCCCTCGTCGGCGAACCCCAGCCCGCCGCCGAAGCTCCCGGCCGGAACCTGGAATGCGGCCAGGAGCCGGCCCTTTCGCCAGAGCTCGACCCCCGCCTCGACAGTCTCCTTGGCCGGGAACCGGTAAATGGCGAGCGCGAGCGTCCCGTCGGACGCGGTGGCGAGATGGGAGATGTCGAAGGGCGCGCCGATCTCGAGACTCGGAAAAGCGGCGTCGATCGCCTCGGAGCTCAGGTACTCGCGCCCATGGTGCAGAACGCGCTTCCGGGTGAATGCCCCGACGGCGATGTATCCGGAGGACGACCGCTGGACGGCCGGCTGCGCGACGGAGCGGCCGGGCGCCCCCGAGACCGCCCGCTCCTTGCTCTGCGGCCTGATGGCGTCGGCCGCCGCGACGGCGACGAGGACGACGACCGCGGCCAGGACGACGCGGGTCATCCCGCCTTGCGCACCGCCAGCTCGTCGCCGAGCTCCACGTCCTCGGCAAGCGTCTCGCCCGCGATCCAGTCGCGGTGCCTGAGGAGGGCCTCGTCCTCCTTCGAGATCGTGAGCACGATGCGGTCCGTGACCTCGAGGCCCGCGTCGCGCCGGAGACGCTGAACCGAATGGATGAGGTCGTACACGCGCCCTTCGGCCACGAGCTCGTCGTCGAGCCGCGTGTCGACGCCCACGACGTATTCGTCCTCGTGCTTGACCTCCCACCCTTCGCGGGGCGCGTACTCGAGCATGAATTCGCCCTTGGAGAGGATGTAGGCGCCCGCGCGTAGCGTTCCGTTCGTCACCTCGAAGGCGCCCTCTGCGAGGAGGCGCCTGAGCTCGGGAAGATTCGGCCCGTAGCGTGGGCCGACGAGGTCGAGTCGAGGCTTCGCGCGCATCTCGGCGACCTCGCCGGGGCTCTCGAGGATCGCGACCTCCTTCACGCGAAGCTCGGCCGCGAGGTCCTCCACCTGCCTCGAGATGAGCATGCGCCGGCCGGGGTCCGAGGTCGCGACGACGAGCCGCCGGAGCGGCTGGCGCAGCCTGATCCCGGCCGCATCTCGCGCCGCGCGGGCGAGCTCGGCGACCCGGCGCGCACCGGCGACCTCGGCGAGCAGCTCGGGATCCTCGTAGCGCCGCGCCGGCTGCGGCCAGCCCGCGAGAAAGGCGCTCTCGGGCGCCTGGCGAACCGACCCCGCGAGGTTCCGCCACATGTGCTCGGCGAGGAAAGGCGTCACCGGCGCGATCACGCGCACCGCCTGGACGAGGGCGTACCAGAGCGTCCGAAACGCGGCTTCGTCGAGGGTGTAGAAGCGCTTGCGGGAGCGACGGATGTACCAGTTGGAGAGGTCGTCGGTGAAACGCTCCCAGGCGGCTGTGACATCGGGCGTCCAGAAGCGTTCGTACGCTTCGGTCGCCTCCTCCACGAGCTCTTGCGTCCGCGCGAGGAGCCAACGGTCGAGCGGGCGGAGCTCCTCGAGCTCCGGGCCGCCTACGAGGTCGCGGTATGTCGGCTTGAAGCCCTCGATATTCGCGTAGAGGACGAAGAACGAGGCCGAGTGCCAGAACCTGAGGAGACGCCGCTTGACGTCGGTCGCGGGGCCGTAGCCGAAGTTCAGGTTCTGCTGCGGGACGTGGTCGCAGTACATGAAACGCATCACGTCCGCGCCCATCTTGTCCATGGCCTCGTTGGCCTCGATCGCGTTCCCCCACGACTTGTGCATTTCCTTGCCGGTCTCGTCGCGGAGCTTCTCGTACGCGAGGATCTCCTTGTAGGGCGCCTCGCCCACGAGCGCAACCGACATGAAGAGCTGCGAGTAGAACCAGAGGCGGATCTGCTCGCGCATCTCCGACACCCAGTCCGCGGGGAACCATGTCTCCCAGTAGGCGTGGTCGGGCAGGTCGGCGCCGGAGAGGCCCTCCGAGGATCCCGTGGCGTACCCGCGCTCCTTCCACTCCGGGTTCTCCCAACCGAGCGTCGAGAAGGGGACGATGCCGGCGTCGAGCCAGGCGTCGCCGACCTCGGGAATGCGCCGAACCTCCTCCCCGCACTCGTCGCAGCGGATGGGCACGTCGTCGATCCACGGCCGGTGCAGCTCCTGCAGCTGGTCGAGCCCGCCCGTTGCGCGCTCCTCGAGCTCGGCCCGCGAGCCGATCACGTTGAGGCGGCCGCATTCGCACGGATAGAGGGGAAGCGGCAGGCCGAAGTAGCGCTTGCGCGAGATGTTCCAGTCGCCCATGTTGCGGAGCCAGTCGTCCATGCGCTTCGAGTAGAAATCGGGCGTCCACTTCACGGTCGCGTTCGCGTCGAGCATCGGCTGGCGAATCTCGTCGCAGGCGATGAACCACTCGTCGACGATGCGGAAGATGAGCGGCGTGTGGCAGCGCCAGCAGACGGGGTAGCGGTGGACGATCTCGCCGGCCTCGAGCAGCCGCCCGCGCTCGCCGAGGTCCCCGATGATCTGGTCCTTGGCCTCGGCCGTCGAGGTGCCGTGCAGCCACCCGTAGGAGTCGTAGAAGCGGCCGGCCTCATCGACGGGGGTCAGCACCGGCAGGTCGTGCACCCGCGAGAGCTCGAAGTCCTCGGCACCGCAACCCGGCGCGATGTGGACGATGCCGGTGCCCTCCTCCATGGTCACGTCGTCCCACGGGATGACGCGGTGCTCGACCTCTGCTGCGGCGGCAAGGTGGTCGTACGGGCCCTCGTAGGGCTTGCCGACGAGCTCCGCCCCTTTCGCACTCGCGACGACCTCGCCACCGAACGGGAGCTCCGGGAGCCGCGCCTCCGCGATCCAGAGCAATCCGTCGGCGGTCGAGAGCTTCACGTACTCGGCCTCGGGGTCGACGGCGGCGGCGACGTTCGCCGGCAACGTCCAGGGCGTCGTCGTCCAGACGACGAGCGCCTCTCCGTCGTCGCCGAGGAGTGGCAGGCGGACGTAGAGCGACGGGTCGCTCCTGTCCTCGTAGGACCCGATCAGCTCGTGCTGCGAAATCGAGGTCCCGCAGCGCGGGCACCAGACGTTCGAGCGGTGACCCGTGTAGAGCCACCCGCGCTCGTGCACCGTCTTCAGGAAGCGCCAGATGTACTCGATGTTCGTGTCGGAGAACGTGTAGTAGTCGTTGTCCCAGTCCATCCACATGCCGAGGCGCTTGGACTGGTCCGTGATCACCTCGGAGTACTCGGCCACCGACTCCTTGCACTTCTCGGCGAAGGCCGCGAGCCCGTAGTCCTCGATCTCGCGCTTCGAGTTCAGCCCGAGTGCACGCTCGACGTTCACCTCGACCCAGAGGCCCTGGCAGTCGAAGCCGTTCTGGTAGCGCTGGTGGAATCCTCTGAGTGCCTTGTAGCGCTGGAAGACGTCCTTGAGGGTCCGGCCCCAGCAGTGGTGCACGCCCATCGGGTTGTTCGCGGTGATCGGGCCGTCGACGAAGCTCCACGGGGGGCCCTCGCGGTTCAGCTCCCGCAACCGGTCGAAGACTTGGTTTTCCTCCCACCAGTCGAGCACCTCGCGTTCGAGACCGGGGTGATCGGGTACCGAGGGAAGCGGCTGGAACATTTGCGAGTCAGTCTACGTTTCAAGGGTCATGGCAGACACGATCACGACAGACACATTCGACACCGAGGTCCTCGGGAGCGAAAGCCCCGTGCTCGTCGATTTCTGGGCGGAATGGTGCGGCCCGTGCCACGCGGTGGCACCGGTGCTCGACCAGATCGCCGAAGAGCGCTCGGATCTGCGGCTGGTGAAGGTCAACATCGACGAGGAGCCCGAGATCGCGCGCCGCTACGGCGTCATGAGCATCCCGACGATGATCCTCTTCGACTCCGGCGAGCCCAAGGCCGCCGCGGTCGGCGCACAGCCGAAGTCCATGCTCGAGAAGTCCCTCGGGCTCTAAGCGTCCTGGACGAGGGCTATCGCCGGGCGCAGCCCGGCTGCGCCCTCGCCTGACGTCCCAGACCGCTTAGAGAAGCGCCGTTAGTCGCGGTCTTCGAGGAACGATTGGAAGTCCGCGTGCTTGCGGAGGTAGGACTCGACGTCGGCGAGGCCCTCGGCCACGAAGGCGTCGAGCCAATCCTCGGAGAGGTCGTCGTCAATCCGGTGAGTGCCGCGCTCAGCCAACCTGGCTGGATTATCGGCAGGAGACCGTTGGTTCTACATGGGCCGTTCGGCCCATTTTACGACGCCTACAGACCCGCTCTCCAGTCCTTGAGGACGGCGACCGTGTTCTCGAAGGCGAACTCCTCCCAGGGCGGGATCTCGTCGGGCGCAAACCACCGGATCTCGGCGACGTCGTCGGCCGCCTCGGGCTCCCCCGAGACGATGCGCGCGGTCCAGTACAGATTGAGCGTCCAGACGCCACCGTCGCCGTAACGGTCCGGCCACGCGCCGTAGAACTCGAGCGGTTCGATCTCCACGCGGGTCTCCTCGCGAAGCTCGCGGGCGAGGGTCTCGAGCGGCGACTCGCCCTCGTCCGCAAACCCGCCGAGAATGTCCCAGAGACCGCGTCCGGGATCCGCTGCGCGCCGCGCGAGCAGGATGCGGCCGTCGTCGTCCAGGACGAGCCCGCTCACGGTCGGCTTCGGGTTCGAGTAGACGACCAGTCCGCAGTCGGGACACGTCGCCCGCGCGTCCACGATGTTCAGGTCCGCCGTGCAGCGGGGACAGCTCTTCCAGCCGTCGAAGAACGGGCTTCGCCGCATACCATCGAGCCTATATGTCCACAGGAGAGACCCCGGAGCCGACCGAAGAGGAGCGGGAGTCCCCGCCCGAGCGCCGCGAGGAAGAGGACGCCCAGCGCTATCCCGCGCACGACGATCCCGAGCGCGTCATCGACCCGGACGAAGAGCGATGAAATTCCAGAGCGCGACGGCGAATGAGCTGGCGCGGATAGCGGAGCTCGCCGGCGTCCCGGGAGAGACGCTCATGCGCCTCGCCGAGCGCATGGAGCGCCGCGAGCTCGCTCCGGGCGAGCCGCTCGACGGAGAGGGGCGCTTCGGGGTCGTTCTCGCAGGGATGCTGCGAGGGCAAGGCGGGCTCCTGCGGCCCGGCGACAGCTTCTCGGCGCGGGTGACGGCGATGACGCCGGCCACCGTTGCGAGCTGCGAGCGCGCCGTCTACGACGAGCTTCGCGAGCGCGCGTAGCTTCGCAGCGTCAACCCTTGCTTGCGGATCTTCGTGAGCGACGCGCGCCGGCCCCAGGTCGAGAGGGCGTCAGCGGCCGAATTGAAGCCGCCGAGAAAGCGGAGGCAGAGCGCCGCGAATGTGTAACAGACGACGATGATCAGGAGGTTGAGCACGGCTCCCGTCATCGTAGCTCCGCGAGCACCGCGTCGGAGAGCGGCGGCCACGCCTCCTTCGCCCACTTGCCGAACTGCCGGTCTGCGAGCGCGGCGCAGGCGGCGCCGGCCTCCGGGTCGACCCAGAGGAAGCTCCCCGAGCCACCGAAGTGCCCGAACGTGCGCGGCGAGTTGCGCGCGCCGGTCCAGTGCGGCTCTTTCGCATCGCGGATCTCGAAGCCGAGCCCCCAGTCGAGCGGCTCGTAGCGCCCGAAGTCGGGCAGGATCCCGGCGAGGCCGGGGAAGGCCACGGTGGTCGCCTCTTCGAGCGTCTCCGGTGCGACGAGGGTCGGGGTCATGAGCTCGCGTCCGAACGCGAGCAGGTCGGCGAGCGGGCCGGCGAGGCCGGACGATGGTGGGCCCTCGAGTGTCGTACCGGTCAGCCCGAGCGGCTCGAGAAGAGCCTCCGAGAGGTACGCGGCGAAGGGAATCTCCGCCTTCTGCTCGAGAAACGCGCCGAGCACCTCGAAGCCGGTGTTCGAGTAGATCCGCCGCTTGCCCGGCTGGGAGATAGGGCGCGGCCCCTCGAACGGCAAGCCGGAGGCGTGCGCGAGCAGGTGGCGAACCGTCGAGCCGGGCGGCCCGGCGGGCTCGTCCAGGTCGAGCACGCCCTCCTCCGCCGCGACGAGCACGGACATCGTGGTGAAGAGCTTCGTCACGGAGGCCCAGGCGAAGCGGCGGTCGGCCGGCCCGTGAGACCACATCTCCGCGCCGTGGGTCACCCCGGCGGCGGCCTGCTCGACCGGCCAGGCCTCGATCTGGGCGAGGGCATCCACGCTAGTACCCCTTCTGGTAATACAGGCCTGCTTCTGGGGCAGTATCACCGGGAGGGGCACTTCGCGATACTAGCCGGGTGGCGCGCACGCTCATCTCCTCGGGCTCACCGTACGAGCCTCGCGTCGGGTTCTCCCGCGCCGTCCGGGTCGGCGAGCACGTGTACGTGGCCGGAACCGCGCCCGTCATGCCCGACGGCGCCGACCCGCCCGGAGACTCCTACGAGCAGGCCCGGCGCTGCTTCGAGATCATCGGCGCCGCCCTCGAGGAGGCAGGCGCCTCGTTCGCGGATGTCGTCCGCACGCGCGTCTACCTGGTCCGGGCCGAGGACTTCGAGGGCGTCGGCCGGGCCCACGGAGAGATCTTCGGAGACATCCGCCCCGCCAACACGACCTTGCTGGCGGGCGGGCTGCTCGACTCCCGCTGGCTCGTCGAGATCGAGGCCGAGGCAGTCGTGAGCGGGCCCTAGGGCCCGCTCACGACGCGCCTGCCGTCTCCAGCGTGTCCTAGGCGGTCTGTGCCCGACCGAGATGCCGCGTCGCCAGAGCGGCGCCGCCGCCGAGGGCGAGGAGCGCGAGGATGAGCCCTGCGCCGATGCCCGCGTCCTTCCAGTCGAAGCCGGCGGCCACGACCTGCGGCTCGCCGATCGACCGAGGCTGCGTGCGAACGAACTCGACCTTGTCGATCGAGGTGCCGTTCGGCTGTGCCCGGACGACCTCGATCTGATCGCCGCTCGCGAGCGCATAGTCGGCGGGCAGCGCGCGAGGCATGCCGTAGTCGGACGCGTTGACCTGCGAGGACGACGGGAAGTCCGTCATGAACGCCTGGTAGCCGTTCGACGTGACGGACGAGCCCTCATCCATCCTCGCCTGCGCGACCGGGGCCGCGAAGGCCGCAATCGCCAGTGAAAGAGCGATTCGCTTGACCAGCCAGTTCCTTCTCCGATTGCTGCGCATCTTCCCTGCTCCCTTCGTGCGACCCCTGCTCTTGCGCACCAGACGGGAGCGGGCGGGCTTTTCTTCCACCGACCTACGGTTAGAGTCTGACGGGCCTTGAAACAGATCTATCCGGCCACGATCACCGGGAAGAGCTTCGCGCCCGCTGCGAGCGTGCTCGACCACAGCTTCGGAGCGGGCGACCAGTACACCCTCGGAGTCGAGGAGGAGTACATGCTCCTCGACGGCGAGAGCTTCGATCTCGTCCAGCACGTGGACACGGTCCTCTCCGCCGCACAGAACGGCGAGCTGACCGACCGCATCGGCCCGGAGCTCATGCAGTCGGTGGTCGAGATCTCGACGCCCGTCTGCAAGAGCGTCGCGGGCGTGGACGCCGAGCTCCGGAAGCTGCGGGGCCTCGTCAGCAGAATCGCGGGCGAGCGCGGCATGCGCGTCGGCTCCGCCGGCACGCATCCCTTCAGCCTCTTCGAGCGCCAGCGAATCACCGCCCGCGACCGCTACCGAAATCTCGTCGACCAGCTTCAGTACATCGCGCGCCGCGAGCTCATCTTCGGCCTGCACATCCATGTGGCCGTGGACGACCCCGAGAAGGCGATCAAGGTGACGAGCGCGCTCCTCCTCCATCTCCCGGACTTCCTCGCGCTCTCCGCCAACTCCCCGTTCTGGCGCGGCGAGGCGACCGGGCTCGCGTCGAGCCGACAGATGGTCTTCGCCGCCTTCCCGCGCTCCGGGCCGCCGCCCCGCTTCCGCGACTACGCCGACTACGCGGAGGTGGTGGGCCAGCTCGAGAAGACCGGCTGCATCGCGGACTACACACACATCTGGTGGGACATCCGCCTCCATCCGCGCTTCGGAACGATCGAGATTCGCGTCATGGACGCAGTCACGCGCGTGGAGGAGACGGTCGCCCTCACCGCTTATGTACAGGCGCTCGTGAAGCACTACGCCGAGCGCTTCGACTCGGGCGCGGAGCTGCCTTCGTTCCACCGCATCCACATCTCCGAGAACAAGTGGCTCGGGGCGCGCTACGGCCTCGAGGCACCGGTCATGGACCTCGCCACGGGCCGGAGAAACCGCGTGCCGGTCGCCCAGCTCATCCGCCGGACGCTCAGGGACATCGAGCCGCACGCGCGCGAGCTCGGCGCCGACCGCGAGCTCGAGGGCATCAAGGACATCCTCGCGAAGGGCAACGGCGCCGACCGCCAGCTCCGCGTCTTCAACGCGAACCGCGACATCGTCGAGGTCGCGAGCGAGATCGCGGATGCGACCGAAGCGGCCGCCGTCCCGGCCGGATGATCGCCGTCGGCGAAGCGGTTCCGGCCGTGCGCGTCTGGCTGACCCCGCGCGACGACGTCGAGCTCCGCGAGCTGGCGGAGGGCTCGCCCTACATCCTCCTCTTCTACCTCTTCGACTGGTCGAGCACCTGAACGGATGAGTTCACGCTCCTGCGTGACAGGGGCCGGGAGTTCGAGGATGCGGGCGTAAAGGTCTTCGGGATCTCGCGCGACAGCCCGTGGTCGCACGTGGCGTGGGCCCAGGCGCTCGACCTCTCGACTCCCCTCCTTTCGGACTGGAACGGGGACGCCGTCGGCGCGTTCGGCGTCGGCCACGAATACCGCGGGATGGAGGATGTCGCCGCGCGGACCGCCTTTCTCGTCGACGGAGAGGGCATCATCCGCGGGTCATGGACGTACGAGACGGCAGAGGTGCCCGACTTCGACGAGCTCTTGGCCGCCGCCCGCTCGCTCTCGTAACGGTTCTCTATGCCGCCGCCGCGGTCGCCGCGACGTGGCCGGCAATCGGCTCCTTCGGAAGCGCGTTCATGGCGAGCGGCGGCGAGGGCTACGGCGAGCCGCCGGCCGGGGATCACCTGCAAGCGGTCTACCGCCTCTGGCTCGTCGGCCACCAGCTGGCGAACGGCGCTCCTCCGTGGGACGACCCGTACAGCTTCCAGCCGCTCGCCGAGCCGCAGACCGTGCTCGCCGGCTGGCCCTTCGGGCTTCTCTACTGGCCGCTCGGCGCGCTCTTCGGCCCGGTCGTCGCGTGGAACCTGCTCCTCCTCGGGACGATCGTCGCCGCGGGCCTCCTCACCTACCTCTGGCTCCGCGCCCTCGACCTCGGGCCCTGGGCGGCGGCGATCGGGGGTATGGCCTTTGCCGTTGCGCCCTATCGCCTCGACCAGAGTGCGTCGGGCCACCTGCTCGGCTGGGCGGCGCTCTTTCTCCCGCTCGCATTCCTCGGGATCGAGCGGGCGCGGGTGGCGTCGACAGCTCGGCGTGCCCACGGCTGGGGTGCGCTCACGGCAGCCGCCCTCGCCTCGATCGCCCTCTCAGGGCAGCTCCACCTCGCACTCGGCGCCGTCCCGTTCGTGCTCGCCTACGCGCTCGTGCGCCGACGGCGAATTCCTCTCCTCTGGACCGTTGCCGGCTCGGTCATCGCGGCGGCGGTCGGCCTCGTCGTCCGCTACACGCTCATCGCGGGGTCGGCCGAGGACCAGGGGCGCTCGCTCGCGGACGTGCGCAAGTTCCAGGCCGAGTGGGCCGACCTCTTCAACCGCTGGCACCGTCCCGGAAGCGAGGAGTTCGTCTACTTCGGCTGGCTCACACCCGTGCTCGCCCTCATTGGGCTCGTCGTCCTCTGGAGGGGGCGGCGCTGGCTGGCCGTGCTGCTCGGGCTGGGGGCGATCGTCCCTGTCCTCTTGGCGCTGGGCACGAACCTCCCGACGTACTCGGTGCTCTGGCACGCGCTGCCGCCGCTCCGCTTCCCGCGGGTGCCTGAGCGCTTCATGCCCATCGCCGACCTCGCGCTGGCCGCCCTGCTCGCATTCGCGGTCGCGGAGCTCGTGCGCCGGGCCGGGCGGTGGGGGACGGCGGTGGCCGCGGGCCTGCTCGTCCTCGTCGCGCTCGACCTCGGCGCCCAGCCGGTCTCGGCGACGGCAGCCGACCCGGACAACGCCGCCTATGCCGCCCTGGGGCCGGGCCGGATCCTCGACCTCCCGCTCTTCGATCCCGGGATCCACTACGGCTCCGTCTACGACTACTACGAGCTGCAGGTGCCCCGCGAGCGGCCGCAGGGCTACAACACCCTCGCGCCGCGACGCGCGTACTCCTTCGCCTTCACGTACAACCGGATCGGGTGCGGCGTCTGGGAGCCCGGCGACGAAGCGATGCTCGAGCGGCTCGGCGTTCGCCACGTACTCCTCCACCGCGGCGTCTACGAGCAGGCCGGCGATCGCTCGGCCTGGTTCGCGTGGCGCGGGCTCGAAGAGGCAGGCTGGGCGCCATCCGCGCAGGGCGGCGCGATCACGCTCTTCGAGCGCGGCTCCTCGTCGGCGCCCCCGCCCTTTCCCGAGCCCTCACGGACGGAACCCGTCTTCTGCCAGGGCTGGCGCGACGGGAAGATGAACGAGCTCCAGGCGCCGCTTTGGCTGTACGGGGCCGAGCGCTCGCGGCTCGCGTACGCGTCGGATGAGCCGATCCGACTGACCATCTCGGTCGACGGCGAAGAGGTGGCCGACATGCTCGTCGATGGGGACGGAGTCGCGACGCTCCGCCTCGGGGAAGGCCGGTGGCACACCGTGGTCTTCGAGGCGTCCAAGCCGGGCCTCGAGCTCGACGAGATCAGCTGACTACATGCCCATCGCGTGGTAGCCGGAGTCGACGTAGAGCGTCGTCCCGGTGATGTTGTCCGCCTCGTCGGAGAGGAGGAAGGCGGCGGCCGCGCCCACGTCGTCCGAGTCGATCGGCCGGTGCAACGGCGCGCGCTCCTCGACGATCGCTTCCATCGTCGGGAAGCCCGCGATCGAGCGGGCCGCCAGGGTCCGCACCGGCCCGGCCGAGACCGCGTTCACGCGAATGTTCTTCTGGCCCAAGTCCCAGGCGAGGTAGCGCACCGACGCGTCGAGGGCCGCCTTCGCTACCCCCATGACGTTGTAGTGCGGCACCGCGCGCTCGCCACCGAGATAGGTCATGGTGAGGATCGAGCCGCCGCCCGCCGCCTCCATGAGCGGCTGGGCGAGGCGCGAGGCGGCGACGAGGGAGTACGCGGAGACGTCGAGAGCGAGCCAGAAGCGGTCGCGCGGCGTGTCGGTGAACCGGCCTTCGAGATCGCGTGCATCCGCGAAGGCGACCGAGTGGACGAGGATGTCGAGCTGCCCGCCGAAGGCCTCTGCCACCTCCGCGAAGACCCGCTCGAGACCTTCGTCCGAGCGCACGTCGCACTCCGTGACCAGCGGGCTCGCGACCGAGTCTCCCAGCTCGCGCACGTTCTTTTCGATGCGGTCGCCCTGATACGTGAAGGCGAGGCTGGCGCCTCCCTCGGCGAGCTTCTGCGCGATCGCCCACGCGATCGAGCGGCGGTTGGCCACTCCGAGGACGAGCCCGCGCTTGCCGGTGAAATCAGCCAAAGCGCGAGGAGTCTATTGGTCTCTATTGTCGGGGCGTGCGGGTCGCCGTCGTCACCGGAGGGTCGAGCGGAATCGGCGCCGCAACCGCCCGCCTGCTCACCGTGCGCGGCTGGAGCTGTGTGCTTCTCGCCCGCGGAGCGGAGAAGCTCGAGCGGACGGCGGCCGAGATCGGCGCGGAGGCGGAGGTGTGCGACGTCTCCGACGGCTCGGAGGTAGACGAGGTCGCCGCCAGGATCGCGGAGCGGCATCCCGCGGTCGGGCTCCTCGTGAACAACGCCGGGTTCACCGGCAGACGCGGTTTCCTCGAGCTCGAGCCCGAGGAGATCGAGCAGATGGTCGACACCGTCTACCTCGGGAGTGTCTGGTGCGTGCGGGCCTTCCTCCCGTTGCTCGAGGCCGCGCGGCCCTCGGACGTGGTCAACGTCGTCTCGGTCGCGGGCACGTTCGCGCACGGAGCCTCGGGGCCGTACTCGGCTGCCAAGCACGCGCAGCTCGCGTTCTCCCGCAGCATCCGTGCCGAGCTCGCCGATCGCGGCGTCCGCGTGCACACGGTGAGCCCCGGGCCCGTCGAGACGCCCGGCTTCCCGCAGCGCCACCTCCTGTCGCGCCGCGGAGGCAGCCGTCTCGTCCTCCAGCCCGAACGGATCGCGGAGACGATCGTGCGCGCCGTCGAGCGCGATCGCGCCGAGGTGGTCGTGCCGCGCTACCTGCGCCTCGCCGGAGCCATCCAGGCGCTGGCCCCGGGCACGATCGCCCGGCTCGCTACTCGAGCGCGCGGGCGAGCCTGAGCGCGGCGAGGCCGAGCGCCGCGCCCGCGACCGCGTCGAGCACGTAGTGGTTCGCGGTCGCGAAGATGACGAACGCCACCGCGGGCGGATAGGCAGGCGCGAGGGCACGTGCAAGCGGCGAGCGACTCGTCTCCCCGATCCCGGCCGCCGTCACGACCGCGTACGTGATGTGGATGCTCGGCATCGCGGCGATGGGGTCGTAGAGCCGTGCGACGAGCCCGTTGTCGAGGTCGACGCCGGAGACGTCGGCGATGGTGTCGACGAAGTGCTCGAGGGTCCGGGGCGGCGAGGTCGGAAAGAGCAGGAAGACGGGCTGGGCGCCGAGCGTCGCCAGGGCGGCCGCGCGCCGGAGCCGGTGGAACTCCGGGTCGCGCCGGCCGTAGAGCCGCATCAGCCAGCCGACAGTGAGCCCGACGTTGAGCGTCACGTAGGCCACGTTGAGAACCGCTACGAGGCGGCGCCGTGGAAGAAGAAGCGCCTGGAGCTCGGGCTCGACGTGGATCCCGAGCCGCCGCTCGAGCGCCACGATCCGCTCCGCGTTGCGCGCGGCCTCGCGCCTTCCGTCCTCGTTGACAACGAGGTGGCGGACGGCGAGATAGACCGCGTAGACGCCGAGGCCGATCGCGGCCTCGCGCCGCCCTGAGAACCTCCGCCTCACCCTCCGCTCCTCATCGCAGCCGACATACTTAACGACGCATGGGGACCTCGTGGCGACGCACACTGGTTCGGCTCCTGATCGGCACTGCGGCGACCGTCGCGTTCCTCGTGCTCTTCCTGCGCGAGGTCGACCTCTCGCAGGCGTGGAAGACGATGTCCTCGCTCCCTGCCTGGACGCTTCTCGCCTCCCTCGGGCTCATCGGGGCCAACGTCTTCTTCATGATGCTGCGCTGGAAGTACCTGCTGGCCGGCGCGGGCTACCGGGTGGACAATCGCAAGCTCTTCTCCACGATCGCGGTCGGACGTGGCGCGAACAATCTCCTCCCTGCCCGGGGAGGCGACCTGCTGAGGATCGAGTCGCTGCGCGAGCGCAACGTGCCGGTGTTCGTGAGCGCCGGGACGCTCTTCGCCGAGCGGCTCCTCGACGGCGTCGTCCTCTCGGTCTGGATCGTCCTCGGCGCGCTCCTGATCGGCGAGGGCGGCCCCGTTCTCCTGACCGGAATCGCGCTTTGCGCGGGCACGGCTCTCGGCGTCTTCCTCGTTCGCTTCGCGACCCGTGACCCCGAGCGCGCGGAGCGCTTCGTCTGGCGGCTGACGAAGTTCCTGCCCACTCGCTGGCACACGAGAGTCGCCCGGGCAGCTGCGTATTTCGTCGACGGGCTCGGCGCGTTCAGAGGTCGGCGCCGCGTCTCCCTCATCTTCGCGACCTCCGTGGCGATGTGGCTCGCCGACGTGGTCATGTACTACATCGTCGGGCGCGCGTACGACATCGAGATCGGCATCGGCGGCTACTTCCTCCTCGAAGGGATCGGGAACCTCGCCCTCGCCGTGCCTGCGACGGCGGCAGGCATCGGCACATTCGACTACCTGACCCTGATCGCCGCGAGGGGCATCGACGTGCCCGCCGACAAGGCGACCGCGTACGTGCTCACGATGCACGCACTCACGGTCATCCCGATCACGCTGCTCGGCCTCGCGCTCGTCCGCCCCGCCTTCCCGCGCGTCTTCCGGCGGCACGAGACGCTCGAAGAGCCCGTCTAGCGCGGCTAGCCCCGGGCGCTCTCGAATTCCGCCGCGAGAAACGGGATCTCCTCCGGCTTCTCCTCGGCGATCGCCCGGGCCCCGGCGAGCTTCGCCGCCCTCTGCTCGGCGTCGGCGAGCGCGGGGTCGGCCGGCCGGCCGAGCGCGCGGCAGGATTCGAGCTCGGCGGCGAACGCGGCCGGATGCGGCTCGCGCCCTTCGAAGAGCTCATGCGCCACGAACTGGCCCGTGGTCAGCGCCATGCTCTGCTTCAGCCGCTCGAGAACGGCGTCCTCCAGCCCGCCGTCCGGCGGCGGCATCGTCTCGGCGAAGACGAGCACGACCTCGGTGCGGCCGTGGACGAGCGGATCGTAGGCGAGCGTCACAGGCAGGATCCGCTCGGGCTTTCCACGGCGGACGAGGGCGTCGAGGCCTCGCCGCAGCGGACCGATCTCTCCGTCCGGCGACGGCCTGCCCTCGGGGAAGACGAGGAGCGAGTTCCCCGCCCGCATGAGCCCCACGAGCTCGCGGAAGTCTGCGGTAGCGCGGGCCGCGCGGGCGCTCCAGAACGCCTCGGGCCCTTCACCGCGCGAGACGGGCTCCCAGAGGAGGTCGGCGTACTCGCCGCGGACCGCGTCCTTCGAGCGCGCAGACTCGAGGAGCCCCCGTTCTCGCAGCAGGGCGAGCAGTCGCTCCGGGACGACGTCCGCAACCGCCGTCTCCGGCGACGCGTCGAGGAGCTCGAAGAGCCGCGCGCTGCTCGCGCTCGAGATCGGGTGCACCTCGACGCGCGGGAGAAAGCGGCCGACGGAGAGCGGAAAGAGGAGCCGCCGGGCGCGCGGCGACATCTCCGGCGGGAAGCCCGCGAAGAAGCCGCGCAGGAACATGTCGTCCCGCGCCGCGAAGTGCATCCGCTCGCTCCGGTTCTTCCAGAGCGAAGCGCGGAAGTAGAGCTCCGGTGCGATCAACGGCACATCGGTCTCCTTGCGGTGCGTGGCGGCAATGAGCGTCCCGGGACGGAGCCGGAACGACTTCGAGCCCACGTAGCGCACGCGGAACGCGGCGCGGGAGTAGGCCCGCATGCCAATCCCGACGGCGTCGTAGAGCGGGCCCACGCCGATAGCATTGCTGCATGGCCCGCCTCGCGCTCGGGGATCCTGCGCCGGCGTTCGATCTCCCGGCTGTCGACGGGAGCTCGCACTCGCCGGAGGGGTACGCCGGCAAGCCGCTCTCCGTGGTCTTCTCGTGCGTCCACTGCCCGTACGTCGTCGCGTGGGAAGACCGGCTGAACGACGTCGCCCGTGACTACGACGGGCGCGCAGCGCTCCTCGCGGTCAACTCGAACGCGGGCTACCTCGGCGACTCCCTCGACGACATGGAGGCACGCTCACGGGAGAAGAGCTTCGTCTTCCCCTTCCTCTACGACGAAACGCAGGATGTCGCCGAGGCCTACGGCGCCTCGCGGACCCCCGAGGTCTTCCTCTTCGACGGCGAGCACCGCCTCGTCTACCACGGGACGCCGGACTCGGACCACCAGGATCCGGGCGGCGCCGAGCCCTATCTCCGCGCTGCGCTCGACGCGGCCCTCGAGGGCAGGGTCCCCGAAGTGCAGGACGTGCCCGCCGTCGGCTGCACCATCAAGTGGCGCCGCTAGGCCGTTCGCGCTCGACGAGCTGAAGGGCTTCTTCCCTGGTCGAGATCGTGCCCGCCGCGCGCTCCTCGGCGACAAGGTCGAGCAGGCGCCCGATCTCCGGCCCGGGCGGGATCCCGAGCTCGTCTCCGCGCAGAAGCGGCTCCTTCGGCTCGGCCACTCTGGCCGCCTGCACGGCTCCGTAGAGATCGGCGGCGCCGAGGAAGGCGAGCGCGGTCAGCGCCCACGGCTCGGTCGCACGCCGGAACCGGTGGATGGCGCGGGGCGAGTCGCCCTCGGGTCGCGCCGCGCGAAGCAGCGTGCGCGCGAGCCGCTTGACCTCGTTCGAGACCGGATAGCGCTCGACGTTCTCGCCGAAGACGACGACAAGCAGGTAGCCGGGCGTGTCGGCGACGTCCACCGAGCCGAGCCGCTCCAGGCTGCCGCCGAGGGGCGCCAGGAGGCCGAGCGCGCCCGCTCGCTCGAACCCCGAGGGAGAGAGACGCTCGAGCTCGCCGACGATACGCTCGCCAGCGGGGTCGCCGACGAGGCCGGCGTGCCGGCGCACGAGCTTCTCCGTCGGCTCGTCCAGGGCGAAGCCGAGCTCGTCCTCGAGGCGCACGGCTCGAAGAAGCCGCAGCGGGTCGTTCTCGAAGACCGAAACCGAGACGGCGCGCAGGGTCCGCGACTCGAGGTCTGCTCGCCCCCCGAGCGGGTCGACGTAGTCGCCTCCGGCCACCGGTTGCGCGATCGCGTTGATGGTGAAGTCGCGCGTGCCGAGGTCGTCCTCGATCGTCCCGTCGAGCGGCGTGAAGTCGACCGTGGTGCCGTCCTTGAAGGCGACGCGCCAGGCACCGTGCTTCTCGGAGAGCGGGAAGACCGCGCCCTTCGAGAGACCCGCGTAGATGCGTGCGGCGACCTCGGGATCGGGGGTCGCGACGTCGACGTCCACGACCTGCCTGCCGAGGAGCTCGTCGCGCACCGCGCCGCCCACGAGGTAGGCCTCGACCCCTGCGACCGCCGTGCGGATGCGGCTATCCATCGACGACCCGCCTCTTCGCCCGGCGCGCCTCGGAGACGATGCCCGTCGTGATCTCGTAGTTGATCGTGCCGGCATGGCAGGCGTGCTCCTCGACGAGAAGGCCGTCGCCGACGAGCGTCACGGGGGCGCCCTCCGCCTCGTCGCCGAGCTCGACCGCGAACGAGTCCATCGAGACCGTTCCGAGGACGCGCCGGCGCGTGCCGGCCACGAGCACCTCGGTTCCGGTCAGCCCGCGGCGGAAGCCGTCCCCGTAGCCGACCGGGACGAGGCCGATGCGCATCTCCCGCTCCGCGACGAAGCGGCGTCCGTATCCCGTGCTGTCACCGCTCCTCAGGACCTTGGCCTGGGCAACGTAGCTCCGCCAGGAGAGGACGGGCGCCAGGCCGTGCTCCTCCGGCACGCGTCCGAAGGGGGAGAGCCCGTAGAGCGCGACGCCGCAGCGGACGGCGTCGAGGCGTGCCTCCGGAATGGAGAGCGTCGCAGCGCTGTTCGCGATGTGACGGGTCGCGCCGGGAAAGCGCTCGGCGACGGCGGCGAATGCGTCGAGCTGAGCGCGGGCGAACGCCGCGTCGTCGTCCGCGGTGGCGAGGTGGCTCATGACTCCTACGACGCGGGCGGGGGCGATCCGCCCGGCCTCCTCGGGAGACATGCCGAATCGGCCCATGCCGGTGTCCACCTTGACGTGAACGGCAAGTCCCTCGGGAAGCCGCGGCGTGGAGACGGCGATCTCGAGCCCCGCTTCCCGCGCCACGTGCTCCTCCGCCCCGGCGAGCGGGCTCAGGACGAGGATGCGCGCACCTGCGCGTTCGGCGCGGAGCGCCGCTCCCTCCTTCACCGTCGCCACGCAGAGGGCCTGCGCCCCACCTTCGAGCGCGGCCCGGGCACAGTCCAGGGCGCCGTGGCCGTAGGCATCCGCCTTGACGACCGCCCAGAGCTCGGCGCCGCCGGCAGCGGACGCGAGCGCCGCCGCGTTCCGGCGCAGCGCGCCGAGGTCGATCGTGATCTCGGACCGGCTCATCGGACGCCGAGGTTAGCGGGAGAGGATCGGCGACAGAGCCTCGACGACGTCGCTCGCGATCATCCCGGCGGTCCCGTGGGTCTCGCCCGCACGCCGGGCCGCTGCCCCGCCGGCAGCCGCGGCCGCCGCAGCGCCCACCTTCCCGTCCATTCCCTTGGAGAGAAACGCAGCGACGATCCCGGTGAGGACGTCGCCGGTGCCGGCCGTCGCGAGCCCGGGGTTGCCGAGGTCGCAGACGAGGACTCCCTTGCCCGGAGACGCGACCAGCGTGTCTACGCCCTTGAGGAGGAGGACTGCGCCGACTTCGTCGGCGCCCGTCTGCACGGCGTTCAGCCGGCGGGCCGACACGGCGCTCGAGTTTCGCCCGAGCAGGCGGGCGAGCTCGCCCACGTGCGGCGTGAGGACCGTTGGCGCATCGCGCGAGAAGACCCAGTCCAGGTGACCCGCGACGGCCCACAAGCCGTCCGCGTCGAGAACGACCGGCCTGTCGAGCCGGTCGAGGAGGTAGCCGATCAGGGCGCGGACGGCGTCCGTCCGCCCGATCCCGGGGCCGATCGCGACGGCCGTCGCCTTGTCCGCCGCCTCGACGATGGCGTCCGCCGCGTCCATGGTCATGACTCCGCCCTCGTCCGCGCACGGCCTGCTCATCACCTCGAGAAGCCGCTGCTCGAAGACGAGATTCAGCGACGCAGGCACGCAAACGGTCACGATCCCGGCCCCCGCCCGGAGCGCTGCCTCGGCGGTCAGGCACGGCGCGCCGGTCTTCCCCGTCGAGCCGCCCACGACGAGCACGGAGCCGGCTGTGTACTTGTTGTCCCCGGGCCCGCGGCGCGGAACCTGGTGGAGGATCTGCTCGGTGACGCGCTCGTGCCGCGTGCGGCAGGGTTGGAGCCCGATGTCGACGACCTCGACGTCGCCGGCGTGGAAGCGGCCAGGAGCCACGACGAGCCCGATCTTCCGCCCGTGGAAGGTGACCGTGGCCTCGGCCTCGACCGCCGCTCCCGCGACCTCTCCCGTCGAGGCGTCGACTCCGCTCGGCACGTCCACCGAGACGATCGGAACGCCGAGCCCGTTGAGCCTTTCGATCGTGCGCGCGGCCTCGTCTCTCGGCTTCCCGGAGAAGCCGGTGCCGAAGAGCGCGTCCACGGCCACGTCCCCGCCCCCCGGCTCGGCGAAGGGGATCTTCAGCACGCGAGCGCGTCCGAGATTCTCGGCGGCGTCCCCGGTGATCTTCGCCTCGGGGCCTCCGAGCACGATCTCGACAGTCCTGCCCGCTTCGTGGAGCGTGCGTGCGACGACGAGCCCGTCGCCCCCGTTTGAGCCCGTCCCACACCAGACCGCCACGCTGCGGGCGTCCGGGTAGCGGCGCAGCACAGCCTCTGCCGCCGCGCTCCCGGCTCGCTCCATGAGCTCGATCATCGGGCCGTCGTGGGCCTCCTCGGCCGCCCGCATCTCCTCCGCTGTGTAGAGCCGCTCAGTCCACATCGACGTCGCGGACGACACAGACCGCGGCGGCCAGCTCGCGCGAGTGGGTCATCGAAAGGTCGAGCTCGCCGGCTTCGTTTCGCCGCGCCCAGTCCGCCACCCGGCCGGAGAGCCTCACGCCAGGCTTCGGCCGCCCCGAGATCTCGACGTCCCGCCAGGCGAAGGCCCGCGCCACTCCGAAGCCGAGGGCCTTTCCGACGGCCTCCTTGCCGGCGAAGCGGGCGGCGTAGTGCTGCGGCGGGTTGGGCCGCGAATCGCAGTAGGAGCGCTCCGCCTGGGTGAAGACGCGGTCGCGGAAGGAGGGGTAGCGCTCCAGCGTGCGCCGGATCCGCCCGATCTCGATGAGGTCGAGGCCAACCTTCACGCGCCGTCCAGGTAGGACGGCAGGTCTGCGATCGAGTCGACGACGGCGTCGGGCTGCGGCTTCGCATCCTCGAGCGCGGCGGGCCTGAACTTGCCGGTGCGGACGAGCACGCCGCGCATGCCGATGGCCTTCGCGCCGCCGATGTCCGCCTCGACGTCGTCCCCCACCATGACTGCCTCGGCAGGCGCGGCCTTCACCTCGGCGAGCGCCGCCTGGAAGTAGGCCGCAGTCGGCTTGCCGACGACCTCGGCCTCGACGCCCGCCGCGTACTCGAGCCCTGCGACGAACGCGCCCGAGTCGAGGAGCGGGCCTCGGCTCGTCTGCCACCACCTGTTCTTGTGCAGGCACACGAGGCGCGCTCCCTCGCGGAGCTCCGCGTAGGCCTGGTTGAGCCGCTCGTAGGAAAAGACCTCCGCCGTCTCCTCGCTCTCGTCGGCACCGCCGAGGAGCACGGCGTCGGCGCCGTCCTCGACGAGCTCGACGTACTCGGCGAGGTCCTCGCGGATCGAGCTCATGACCAGCGCGAGCACGCGCTTCCCCTGTAGGAGCTTTCCCGCGGCGAGCGGGGTCGTCGAAATGTCCTCGCTCTCCAGGTCGAAGCCGATGGACTGGAGCTCGCCCGCGAGGGCAATGCGGGCCTGCGTCGTGTTGTTCGTGACGAAGCGAAGGCGATGGCCGCCGTCCCGGAGAGCCCGCACGGCATCTGGCGCGCCGGGCACCGCCTCGCCCGAAACGTGCAGGACGCCGTCGATGTCCAGCAGAATCGCGGTCATCGCACGCGAGTCTATTCAGGTACTGAGCCGGCTGGCGATCCCCGTGGAGGAGATCGGCTTCCGCTACTCGCGCTCGAGCGGGCCGGGCGGCCAGCACGCGCAGAAGACGGAAACGCGCGTCGAAGCGCTTTTCGACGTGGACGCGTCGGAGACCCTCTCGGACGCACAGAAGGCGCGGCTTCGGCGGCGCGTCGGCCCGGTGGTCAGGGCTCTTGCGCAGGATGAGCGGAGCCGCACGCGAAACCGCGAGCTCGCCCTCGACCGGCTCGCGGCGGCCATTCGAGCGGGCCTGCGAGTCGAGCGGAAGCGCCGCGCGACGAAGCCGACGGCCGCGGCGCGCGAACGGCGTCTCGGCGAGAAGAAGCGACGCGGCACGACGAAGCGCCTCAGGCAGGCGCCCGACGACGATTGACGATTTCGACGCGAATGCTCCCAGACCCGCGCGTCCGCGAGCGCTAGGGTCGAAACCGGAGGGAGGCTCGCGGTGGCCCCAGGCGCACCTGGCCTATTCGACGGTGACCGTCTTGGCCAAGTTCCGCGGCTGGTCGATGTTGAGCCCACGCAGGCGGGCGATCCTGTACGCGAGGAGCTGGAGCGGGACGACAGCCAGCGCAGCCTGCAGGAAGGGATGCGTCCTCGGCACGTAGACGACGTCGTCTGCGTGGTGCTGGATGTCCTCGTTGCCGTCGGTTGCGATCGCGATCACCTCCGCGCCGCGCGCCCGCACCTCCTGGATGTTCGACACGACCTTGTCGTAGACGTGCGAGTCGGTCGCGATGCAGACCACCGGCGTCTGCTCGTCGAGAAGCGCAATCGGCCCGTGCTTCATCTCGCCCGCCGAGTAGGCATCGGTCGGGATGTAGGAGAGCTCCTTGAGCTTGAGCGCCCCCTCCAGGCAGAGCGGCAGGCCGATATGCCGGCCGAGGTAGAGGAAGAAGGGCGCCTCGTAGTGACGCTGGGCGATCTCCTCGATCGGATGGTCGCCGTCGAGGTACGCACCGATCTTGGCGGGGAGCGCCGAGACCTCGTCGAGGAGCGTCTTGATCTCGTCCTGCGGCAGCGTGCTCCGCACCTGGGCGAGGTGGAGCGCAAGAAGATAGAGCAGCGTCACCTGGGCCGTGAAGGTCTTCGTCGCGGCGACGCTCATCTCGATCCCCGCCCGCGTGTAGAGAACACGGTCGGCCTCCTGGGTGATCTGGGTCCCCATCATGTTCGTGATCGCGAGCGTCCTCGCGCCGCTCTCCCGCGCAAGCCGCAGCGCGTGAACCGTGTCGCGGGTCTCGCCGGACTGGGAGATGCCGACGACGAGGGTGTCCTTCGTGAGAACCGGGTTGCGGTAGCGCCATTCGCTCGCGATGTCGGGCTCGCACGGGATGCGCGCCCACTCCTCGACGACGTACCGGCCGACGAGACCGGCGTGGTAGGCGGTGCCCGTCGCGAGGACGACCATGCGGCGGAGGTTCTGCGTCTCGAGCTCGGTCAGGCCGATGTCGTCGAAATCGAGCGCGCCGCCGCGGACGCGCTCGCCGATCGTCTCTGCGACCGCCTGCGGCTGCTCGTAGATCTCTTTGAGCATGAACGTCTCGTAGCCCTGCTTCTCGGCGTCCTCGTCGTCCCAGTCGACCTCGAACTCCTCCCGTTCCCGCGGGCCGTCGTCGACGGAGACGAACGCGGCACCGTCCTTCGTGATCGCGACGATCTCGCCGTCCTCGATCAGCTGCACGCGCCTCGTATCCCGCAGGAACGCGGCGATGGACGAGGCGAGGAACATCTCTTCGTCGCCGATGCCGACCACGAGCGGGCACTGAAGCCGGGCGCCGACGAGCATCCCCGGGTGCTCGCGGTGGATGACGACGAAAGCGAAATGACCCTCGAGCTGCGCGTAGGCCTTGGCGACCGCGTCGGCGAGGTCGCCTTCGTAGAAGCGCTCGACGAGATGGGCGACGACCTCGGCGTCGGTCTCCGAGCTGAACCCGTGGCCTTCCTCGACCAGCGAGTCCTTGAGCTCGCGGAAGTTCTCAACAATCCCGTTGAGCACGACCGCGACCTCGTCCTCCACGCACCCGGTCAGCGGATGCGCGTTCTCGAAAGAGACTCTGCCGTGTGTGGCCCAGCGCGTGTGTCCGACTCCGGTGGTCGAAGCCGAGCCTCCCGGGCCAGTTGCGGCCTTCAGCTGGTCGAGGTTCCCGACGGCCCGGACGTAGTCGAGGCCCTCGTCTTCGAGTAGTGCGATTCCGGCCGAGTCATACCCGCGGTACTCGAGGCGCTCGAGCCCGTGAAGGAGGAGGGGGTGCGCCTCCCGGGAGCCCACGTATCCGATGATTCCGCACACCAGGAACCCCCTTTCTTCGAGCGCTCGATTCGTCCTCGGCCGGGTTTTTCGGCGCCCCTTTTCCCGAAACCCGCCCGAAGACGAAAACGCCCGGCTTCAGCCGAGCTCTCGCGAGACGAGAGTCGCGATCCTACCACAGAGACTTTCCGCAGTTTCCTCGGTTTCCGCCTCGACGAGGATCCGGACGAGAGGCTCCGTTCCGGACGGGCGAACCACGACGCGGCCCCCGGCTGCCAGGGCGTCGATCTCCTCCCTGAGGGCCGCAGGAATCTCCTTGGAACGCACCGGGACGTCGGCCCTCGCCTGCGGCAGCTTGCGCATCTCGGAGGCGAGGTCGCGAAGAGTGCGCCCGCTCTCGCGTAGCGCCCGGCCGAGGAGGAGGGCGCCCACCAGGCCGTCCCCGGTCGTATGGCCATCGAGGTACATGATGTGGCCGGACTGCTCGCCGCCGAGCTTCCCGCCCTCCCGGCGAAGCGCCTCGAGGACGTAGCGGTCGCCGACAGGGGTCGTCAGGACGCGGATCCCCCGCTGCTCCATGAGCCGGTGGAGGCCGAGGTTCGTCATCTCCGTGACGGCGACGAGGTCGACACCGAGGTGAAGTGCGACGACGGCAACGATCTCGTCGCCGTCAAGCTGCTCTCCCTCGGCGTCCACGGCGAGCATGCGGTCTCCGTCGCCGTCGAATGCCACGCCGAGATCGAACTCACCGCCCCGCACCGTCTCCGAGAGGAGGCGCATGTCGGTCGCGCCGCAGCCGACGTTGATGTTCGTGCCATCCGGTCTGTTTCCTATGATGACAACATGAGCACCGAGCCTCTCCAGCGCCCGCGGGCCCACTTCGAACATCGCGCCGTTCGCACAGTCGACGGCGACCCTGAGCCCGTCCAAGGGCACGCCGAAGCGCTGGCAGACGAGCGCGATGTAGCGCTCCGCGTAGTCATCGGGCGCCGCCTCCTGCTCGGGTGCGGAAGGCTGCGAGACTGCCCCAGGAGCGTCCAGCAAGGCCTCGATCGCCTCCTCTTCTTCGTCCTCGAGCTTCCAGCCGCCGCGAAAGAACTTCACGCCGTTGTAGTCCGGCGGGTTGTGGGAGGCCGAGATGACGGCAGCGGACTCTTCGGCGAGGAGCGCGACGGCGGGCGTCGGCAGGATCCCGCCGCGAATCGTGCGCGATCCTCCGGCGGCCAGGCCCTTTTCGAGAGCCCGTTCGAGCTCAGGTCCGGACGCGCGTGTGTCCCGCCCGAGCAGCACAGACTCGCCGCTGCTCCAGCGGGCGTAAGCGGTGCCGAGGCGCTCGACGAGGTCGGCAGTCAGCCCCTCGCCGACCACCCCTCGGACCCCGTCGGTCCCGAAGTGTCGCCGCGGCAAGGTCTAGCGCTTGGAGAACTGCGGCGCCTTGCGCGCCTTGTGCAGACCGGCCTTCTTACGCTCGACCACACGCGCGTCGCGCGTCAGGAATCCCTCGCGCTTGAGGACGGTGCGAAGCTCGGGATCGGCTTCGACGAGAGCCCGCGCGATCCCGTGGCGGAGCGCGCCGGCCTGGCCGGTGGGGCCGCCGCCGTGCAGACGTGCGCGGAGGTCGAACTTGCCCTCGACTCCGGCGACGCGGAGCGGAGCAGTTGCGAGCGCCTGCAGCACCTGCCTCGGAAAGTACTCCTCGATCGTCCGTCCGTTGATCCAGGTCGACCCGTCGCCCGGGCGCAGAATCACGCGCGCCACGGAGGTCTTCCGCTTCCCGGTGCCCTGGTATTGCGCGATCTGGCTCACGACTCGGGAAGCGGTTGCGGGTTCTGGGCGCTGTGCGGATGCTCGGGACCGGCGTACACCTTCAGCTTCGTGAGCTGCTGGCGGGCGAGGCGGTTGCGGGGAAGCATCCCCTTCACCGCCTTGCGGATGACCTCGGTCGGTCGCCGGTCGAGCTGCTCGGCCAGGGTACGGCTGCGAAGCCCGCCCGGGTAGCCGGAGTGGCGGTAGTAGATCTTCGCCGCGCGCTTGTTCCCGGTGACGCTGATCTTCTCCGCGTTCACGACGACGACGAAGTCACCGGTGTCCACGTGCGGCGTGAACTCGGCCTTGCGCTTGCCGCGCAGCGTGTCCGCGATCCGGGTCGCCAGCCGGCCGAGGGTCTGGCCCTCCGCGTCGACGACGTACCACTGCCGCTCGATCTCGCTCGCTTTGGCGCTGTAGGTCTTCATCACACAGAAAATCGGCGGACCGGGCGTCCGCCGAGGGCCGATTGTACCAGCCGTCAGTCCAGCGCGGACGGCGCGAGCGCGGCTGCCCGCAGCCGGAGCGAATAGCGGACGATCCAGCCCGCCGGGGCAAGCGCGATCGCAAGCCCGCCGAGCGCCAGGGCGGCGACCCCAACGGCGTCGAGGGCGAAGCCCCCGATGAGGACGAGCGAGGCTCCCGCCAAACCCGAAAGGAGGTCGTTCAAGCCGAGAACCTTGCCGCGCTCGACCGGGCTCGTGCCGTCGGCGAGCTGCGCGGTCGCAGCGACGAACGAGAAGCTCCAGCCAAGCCCGAGCGCGAAGAGCGTGAACGCGATCGTGGCGACGCTCGTGAACCAGATGAGACTGATCGCCGAGGCGGCCATGAGCGCGAGGCCGCCGACGAGCGCGCGCGTCCTCCCGATTCGGTCGATGAGGTCCCCGACGACGATGACGAGGGCGTACATGCCCACGACATGCGCGCCGATGATCGGGAAGACGACATCGGCGGGATGGCCGCGGTCGACGACGACGACGCCGGTGAGGGTCATGATCACGACCATCGTCGCGAAGCTCGCCATAGCGGCGACCATGGACGGGAGGACGCCCGGCCGGCGCAGGATGACGGCGAGGTCGGCGGGCTTCTGCGCGGGCTCTTCGGCCCGCTCAGGGCCGGCCAGCATCCTCGCGATCTTGCTCGGGTCGGGCCGCACGGAGGCGACGAGTACGAGGCCGAGGAGCATGAACGCGGATGCGGCGAGCCAGGGGAGCACGAGCGCGTCCGCGTCGAGGTCCTTTCCGGCGAGGAGCGGGCTGAAGACAGTTGGGCCGAGGATGGCGCCGAAGACGGCGCCGAAGAGGACAAACGAGATCCCCCGCGCGCGCCGGCTCGGCGGATACATGTCCCCCGCTGCGGTACGCGCGAGGAGTGCAGTCGCGCTCGCGGCGCCGACGAACACGAGCCCGAGGAGCACCGGGACGGCGAGGTCGAACGCGGCGCCGACGGCCGCCAGGATGCCGCCCGCGATCCCGAGAGCGAAGCCGATGATGAGGACGGGCACCCGGCCGAAACGGTCCATCGCGCGGCCCGCCGGAAACGCGGAAAGCGCTCCCGTCCCGAGGACGATCGCGGGCCCGAGCCCGACGAGGCTTCGAACGCCGACGACGAGCACGACGGTCAAGGTCGCGACAGCGGCCGAGAGCTGCAGCATGGCCGAGTTCGCGGCCAGGGACGCGGAGAGGAGGATCGTGTTCCGGCGAACAGGAGGTTCACTCATCGAGCAGCGCCATTAAACCCGTGCGGAAAGCCAAGGCGCCGCCGCGCGACGGATGCCGTACATAGGGCGCGCCGAGGATCCGTTCGGCCAGGCGTCCGACCGCGACGACCCGTCGCCCGGCAGCGAGCTCGTCGACGAACCGAAGTCCTACCGCTGCCTCTGTGCGCGTCGGCGGCCGGTTCGACGCGGGCGCGCCCGGGCGGTGCGGGTGGGTCGGCACCACATTCCAGAGGAGCACATCCTCGGCGATGCCCAGGTCCGTGAGCGTGCGGTGCACGATGGTCGCGGAGGCCTCCGCGGGCCCGGTTCCTGTCAGCTGTCGTTCCGACGTGAACGGCAGGCCACTCACGCGCGCTCCCCGATAGCCGGCCGCCTCGCCGACGAGCAGGGTACGGGCGCGCAAGCGGGATTCGAGGTAACCCGCCAGGCGCGCGCGGCGAACATGGGCGCCCAGCCCGTCCCCGTAGAAATTGAAGGTCGAGCCGATGCGTGCATCCGCCAGACGGCGCACGAATGCGGCCGCGCTCCACGTGGACACCCGCGTAGCCTACGCGCGTGCGTCGCCGGGTCGTGGTCCACGGCAAGGTCCAGGGAGTCTTCTTCCGCGACTCGCTGCGCCGACTGGCCGACCGGCAGGGCGTCTCCGGCTGGGCTCGCAACACACCCGAGGGAACCGTCGAGGCCGTCTTCGAGGGGGAGTCCGACGACGTCGAGCGTCTCGTCTCCTTCGCGAAAGCCGGGCCGCCGGACGCGCGCGTGGAAGGCGTGGACGTCCTGGACGAGGAGCCGGAGGGCCTCTCGGGCTTCGCGATCAGGTAGAGGCGGCGGCCGCCGCGGCTTCGCGCTCCTCGCGCCGCTCGGCGAGACGGTCGAAGAGGCGGTTGACGGCCCAGAACACGATCAGCGCGTACAGCCAGCCGAGGAGGATGTCCACGACGTAGTGCTCGGCCGTGTAGACGAGCGCGTAGGTCATCGCGAGCGGGTAGAGCGCGAGGAGGACGCGCGCCCAGCGGGGCACCAGCGGCCAGAGGATGACCGCGACGAGCAGCGTGTAGGCGCCGTGCAGCGACGGCACCGCCGCAACCTGGTTCGAGTAAGCCGCGCCCTTCTCGTAGAGCGTGTCGAAGTTCCCGATCGGAATGTGGCTCCAGATGACGCCGATCGAGCGCGTCGTCGGCTCGAGCTCTCCGAGCTGGCTCGCCATCCACGGCGGCGCCGCCGGGAAGAGCGCGTACGTGGCGAACGCCATCATCGCCACCACCGAGACCGTGACGACGTAGCGGCGAAACCGGTCTCGCGCCACGAACCAGAGAACGGCCGCGACAACGTACGTCGCGAGGAAGTAGCTCACGTACACGAGCCAGGCGACGTAGTCGTACCAGTGGATCGTGAACGGCCCGTCCCAGAGCCAGTGCTGCAGGCGCACCGTCGGCGCGACCCCGAGGCCGAGGATCTCGTCGGCGCGAAGCTGCGGAAGGACGTGCGTCTGGAAGAAGAGCCCGTCTGCCTGTCCCCGCAGAAGGTCGTAGACCCAGAGGATGGCGAGAAACGGGAGCCACTCGAGGACGACGCTCCGCACCCAGCCCTTCACGTTGGTGAGCGAGAGCGCGAGCAGCCCGAGCAGGATCCACATGACGAGCATGTCGCGCGAGAGCGGAAGGCCTCGTTCAGCCCAGAAGAGCGCGAACGCGGCCGCCCAGACGACGGGACCGCCCCAGCGCAAAATGCGGACCGTCGTCGGCGAGGCCAGCCGTGAGCGCGTGGCGTCGGTCGCGTTCATTCGCAAGAGGCTAGCGGCTGGGCGTTTGTCGTTGAGGCGCTTCTGGCAAGAATCGTCTCATGCCGTTCGAGCAATATCACGAGCCCCCCGACGAGCTCCCGGAAGAGACGCGGACGTTCGCGCGGATCTGCGTGTCGCTGATCGAAGAGGCCGAGGCGATCGACTGGTACGAGCAGCGCCTCGCCCTCGAGAAGGATCCCGAGGCGCGCGCGATCATGGAGAACGCCCAGCAGGAGGAGTTCAAGCACTTCGCCATGAACCTCGAGTTCCTCTCGCGCCGGAACGAGAAGTGGCGCACCGTGCTCAAGGACGTTCTCTTCAAGGAAGGCGACATCGTCGAGCACGGCGAGGCCGCCGAGGCCGAGCTCGACTAGAGCGAGAGCTGACGCATGACGGCGATGCCGGCGACCGGCATCGCGGCCGCGAGCCCGTAGGCGAGCGACCACGATCCTGCCTCGACCACGGCGGCGAAGGCCGGCGGTGAGACCGCGCTCGTGATCGCGAGGGCCGTCTGCTGGAAGCCGAGCGCGGCGCCGGCCCTCCTCCTCCCCGCGAGCTCGGCGGCCGCCGTGAACGAGAGGCCGTTCCAGCTCAGGGAGAGCGCGCCCGCCACCACGAAGACGGGGATGAGGATCGCAAGCGGCGCCGTGAGGAGTCCGGCTGCGGCCGCCAGACTCACGCTCAGCCCGAGCGCCAGCCGGCGTAGAGGCGCGATCCGCGCCTTGAGGCGGTCGGACCAGCGCCCGGTGACGATCCGCGCCACCGCGCCGAGGGCCTGGATGAGCGCGAACACGCCGGCGGCCTCGGCCGTGCTCAGGCCGCGCTCGCCGTGCAGGAAGAGGATGAGGAAGCTGAGGATGCTGATCTGCGCGGCGAGGACGAGCGCGCTCCCGATCGAGAGCTGCCACATGCGCTGGTCGCGCATCGGGTGGCCGATGTCAGTCAGCTCGCCCTCCTCCTCCGGCGCCTCCCGCAGCCCACTCGCGCCCGCGAGCGCGGCGACGAGGCATCCGGCCGCGAGCGCGACGAGGCCCGCGCGGAGCCCGCCGGCCGCCTCGATCGGCGGAAGCAGGAGCGCGGCGAGCAGGCCGCCGATCGGCAGCGCGGTCTGCCTGATCCCGAGGGCAAAGCCCCGTTCCTCCTGCCCGAACCAGCTCATGACGGCACGCCCGCTCGCCGCGTTCACGCTCGCGCCCGAGGCGCCGCCGAGCGCCAGCGCGGCCACGAGAATGGCGAACGAGGGGGCGAAGGCGGCGACCAAAAGGCCCGCCCCGCAGCCGGCAAGCCCGGCCGCGAGCACCAGGCGCTCTCCGACCCGGTCGGCCAGGAGGCCCCAGGCGAGGAGCGTGAAGACGGAGCCCGCGTTGGCCGCCGCAATCGCGAGACCGACGTGCGTCAGGTCGAGGCCGTATTCCTCCTGCAGTGCGGGCGCGAGCACAGGTATGCCGAGAAAGACCGCCGAGTAGGCGGTCTGCGCGCCCGTCCCGAGCGCAAGGATCGTCCAGCGGTAGCGAGCCACCGCGTCGAGCCTAGCCGCGGAGAGTTATTCCCACTCGATAGTGGCTGGAGGCTTCGACGAGACGTCGAGCGCGACCCTGTTCACGCCAGGGATCTCGTTGATAATCCGGCTCGAGATCGTCTCCAGGAGGTCGTAGGGGAGGCGCGCCCAGTCTGCCGTCATCGCGTCCTCGGACGTGACCGCGCGGATGACGATCGGGTACGCGTAGGTCCGGCCGTCCCCCTGGACGCCCACCGAGCGGATGGCGGGCAGCACCGCAAAGCATTGCCAGAGCTCGCGGTAGAGACCGGCGCGGCGGACTTCTTCGAGCAGGATCGCATCCGCGTCCCGCAGGATCTGCAGCCGTTCCTCGGTGACGTCCCCGATGATCCGGATCGCGAGCCCCGGGCCGGGAAAGGGATGCCGCCACACCATCTCCTCCGGGAGGCCCAGCTCCTCGCCGACCCTCCGTACCTCGTCCTTGAAAAGCATGCGGAGCGGCTCGACGAGATCGAGGTCCATCACCTCGGGAAGCCCGCCGACGTTGTGGTGCGACTTGATCGTCTCGGCGGCGCCGGCGTGCCCGCCGCCGGACTCGATCACGTCGGAGTAGAGCGTGCCCTGCACGAGCCAGCGGACGTCGCCGAGCGTTCGCGCCTCGTCCTCGAAGACGCGGATGAACTCCTCGCCGATCCTTTTGCGCTTCTCCTCCGGGTCGGTGGTGCCCTCGAGGCGTGTGAGGAAGCGGTCGGCCGCGTCGACGTGGACGAGCGGCACGTGGAAATGACGGCCGAAGGTCTCCACGACCTGCTCGGCTTCGTCCTTCCTGAGCAGCCCGTGGTCGACGAAGACGCAGGTCAGCTGGTCCCCGACGGCCTTGTGGACAAGGAGCGCGGCGACGGCCGAGTCGACGCCCCCGGAGAGCGCGCAAAGCACGCGGTCGCTGCCGACCTGGCTGCGGATGCGGGCCGTCTCCTCCTCGATCACGGCGGCGGCGGTCCAAAGCGGCGGCGCGTCGGCAACCCTGTAGAGGAAGTTCTTCAGGAGGTCCTGCCCATAGGGCGTGTGCACGACCTCGGGGTGGAACTGGACGCCGTAGAGCCCGCGGTCGGGGTGCTCGAAGGCGGCGATCGGCGTCGAGGCCGAGCCTGCGACGACACGCGCGCCCGCGGGCGGGGCCGTCACCGAGTCGCGGTGGCTCATCCAAGAGATCTGCTCCGCCGGGAGGCCGGCGAAAAGCGCACCCTTCTCGGTGCGGATCTCAGTGCGGCCGAACTCGCTGACGCCCGTCGGCTCGACGCGCCCGCCGAGCTCCTGGGCCATGACCTGCATCCCGTAGCAGATGCCGAGCACGGGGACGCCGAGCTCGAACAGGCCGGGGTCGACCGAAGGGGCGCCGCCGGCATAGACCGAAGACGGGCCGCCGGAGAGGATGAGTGCGAGCGGCCGCCGCGCGGCGAGCTGGGCGGCGGGCACCCGGTGCGAGACGAGCTCGGAGTAGACACGGCACTCGCGGATGCGGCGCGCGATCAGCTGGGAATACTGGCCGCCGAGGTCGACGACGAGAACGGGCCGCTCTTCGGGCGGCGGCTCGGGCAGTTGGACGAGGACGGCGTCCGCCATCAGCCCGTCGCGTTTCCTTGCGCCTTTGGCACGAACCGCGCGCCACACGCGCGCACAGGGCGGTTACGCTCGAAAGCGGGTGGAGGCATGGGGTGGCCCCGGGGGGCGCGGGCAGCGCGACCCCCCTCGGTCATCCCATCCCGATCCGCTGCGCCCGCTGCAGCGCCTTGCCCTCCGTCTTGATCGACGGCGCCAGCATGATCTCCGCGCGCTGGAAGTCGTGGATGTTCTCGTACCCGCACGTCGCCATTGACGTGCGGAGCGCACCCATCAAATTCAGCGTCCCGTCGTTCTCGCGCGCGGGGCCGACCACGATCTCCTCCAGCGTCGCTGCCTGCTTCACCTCGACCCGCGCACCGCGCGGCAGCGTCGGGTGGAACGTCGCCATCCCCCAGTGGAAGCCACGGCCCGGCGCCTCCTGGGCCCGCGCGAGCGGAGAGCCGATCATGACCGCGTCAGCGCCGCAGGCGATCGCCTTCGAGATGTCCCCGCCGGTGCGCATCCCGCCGTCCGCGATCACGTTCACGTACTTACCGCTCGCAAGCAGGTGCTCTGCGCGCGCGGCGGCCGCATCAGAGATCGCCGTCGCCTGCGGGACGCCGACGCCGAGAACCCCGCGCGTCGTGCACGCGGCTCCGGGGCCGACGCCGACGAGCACGCCCTCGGCACCGGTGCGCATGAGGTGCAGCGCAGTGTGGTAGCTGGCGCACCCGCCGACGATCACCGGAATCTCCAGCTTGGAGATGAACTCCTTCAGGTTGAGGGCCGAGCCGTTCGAGGACACGTGCTCGGCCGAGACGACGGTGCCCTGGATCACGAGCACGTCGAGGCCGGCCTCGAGCGCCAGCTCGTAGTGCTCCCGGACGCGCTGCGGCGTGAGCGACCCGGCCGCGAGCACCCCGCCCGCCTTGATCTCTTCGATTCGGCGCGCGATCAGCTTCGGCTCGACGGGCCGGGCGTAGATCTCCTGCATCCCGCTCGTCGCCTCGGCCGGCGAGAACGAGGCGATCCGCTCCAACTGCTTCTCGGCGTCCGCATACCGCGTGAAGATCCCCTCGAGATTGAGCACGCCGAGGCCGCCCATCCGGCCGACCGCGATCGCGATCTGCGGAGAGACGACGCCGTCCATCGCCGAGGCGAGGAGCGGCAGCTCGAGCAGGTGGCCGCCGAGCTTCCAGCCGATGTCCACGTCGTCCGGGTCCCGGGTGCGGCGGCTGGGGACGATCGCGATGTCATCGAACCCGTATGCCTGCCGCGCCTTCTTCCCGAGGCCGATCTCGACGTCCATCAACCGATCCTACCAACCGCCCCCGGACGGGCCGGGGAACGCTCAGGCGTCCTGGCGGATTGGCTCGAGGCGGTCGAGCGTGACGTGGGAACCGAGGCGCTGGGCCTCGCGTAGGTCGAATCGCCCGGGACCCGCTTCGAGCACCGACGCAGCGCTCGCGGCCACCGCATTGCGAACCGCATCCTCGTACGAACGGTCGTTCATGCGTGCTGCGATGAAACCTGCGAGAAGCGTGTCGCCGGCCCCGACGGTGGAGACGGCCGCGAGTCTCGGCGCCCGAGCGCGCACGCGGACGTCCTCGACGCGCTCTGCGCGAAAGAGCCCGTAGCACCCCGTGTCGAGCGTGATGAGAGCGTTCCGAGCGCCCAGGTCGGCGATCTCGTCGAGGCCGCTCGAGAGGTCCTCCTCGTCGACGAACTCGTGCCCCACCAGGGACTCGGCCTCGCGCAGGTTCGGCGCGACGAGATAGGGCTCGGCCTCGATCCCGAGTCGGAGCGCCTCGCCTTCGGAGTCGAGCACGGTCATGAGCCCACGGCGATTGCTCTCGCGGATGAGCTCCGCATAGAGGCCCGGGTCGACGTCGCGCGGGAGCGACCCGGCGAAGACGACGTACGCCGCGCCCTGTGAGAGGTAGGCGAGCTTCTCGCGAAGCACGTCGAGCTCGTCCTCGGACACCGCGGGCCCCCACTCGTTGATCTCCGTATAGACGTTCGAGGTCGGGTCGAGCACGGCCGTCGAGGTGCGCGACTCGCCGCGAATCCGGACGAAGTCGTTGAGGATCCCCTCGTTCGTCAGCTCCTCGACGAGCAGGGTCCCCGTTCGGCCGCCGGCGAGACCGGTGCAGACGACGGGCGCCCCGAGGCGGCGCGCGGCTCGCGCGACGTTGATCCCCTTCCCGCCGGCGCTCGTGGTGCCCTCGCTCGCGCGGTGGCGCCGCCCGAGCTGGAAATTCGGGACGAGCAACGTGCGGTCGATCGCAGCGTTGAGAGTGACAGTGACGATCATCAGAAGGGCGACAGGCTCGAGAGCATGTCACCGGCCTCGTCGAGCGCCCGCCCAGCGTACCAGCGCACCCGCGCCGGCAAGCTGGGCTCGCCGAGCGTCTCGGTCGAGAGGAGCGGCCGGCGGGCGACGACCTTGCCCCCGTCGTACACGACGATCTCGCCGACGGGATCGCCCTGCGAGACCGGAAGGTCGAGCGACTCGGGCGCAACGACCTTCTCCACGAGCGTGTGGCCGAGCGGGATGGTGACGCGCACCCGGTCCTCGGCGACGAGAGCCACCTCGTGGTCGGAGAACGGGACGGCGACCTGAGCATACGGCTTTTTGCGCGAGATCACCTGCACGCGCGCATAGTGGCCGAAGCCCCAGTCGAGGAGCGCGCCGAGATCGCGGTTCCGCTTGCCGCGGGTCGGCCCGCCGAGGATGACCGCGTACATGGTCTCGCCGTCTCGCTTGGCGGCGGCGATCTCGCTCCACCCGGCGAGATCGGTGTGCCCGGTCTTGATCCCGATCGCGCCCGGGTACGTCTTCAGCAGGTCGTTCCACGCATAGAGCGTGCGGCCGCCGGCGATCTCGCCGCCGGTCCGCGCGACGATGCTGCGAAAGAGGGCGTGCTTCATGTCCTCCCGGGCCAGCGTGTATGTGTCCAGCGCGGACGAGTAGTGGCCCGGTGTGTCGAGCCCGTCGGGGACGACATAGTGAGTGTGGTCAAGACCGAGCTCGGCGGCGCGCTCATTCATCATCCGGATGAACGTCTTGACGTCGCCGCCGACGTCAGCCGCCAAGGCGTATGCGGCGTCGTTCGCGCTCTGGATGAGAGCAGCGGCGAGGAGATCCTTCACCTTCAGCCGCTCTCCCTCCTGGAGGTTGACCGTCGACTCCCCGACCGACGGAGCGGGCCCTTCGACGCGCACGGTGTCGTCCTTGTCCGTGTTCTCCATCGTGAGCAGCGCGGTCATGAGCTTCGTGAGGCTCGCCATCGGCAATCGGCGGTCGGGGTTCAGGGCGTAGAGCGTCTGCCCCGTCTTCCCGTCGACGAGGAGCGCGGCGGAGGCCTTCACGCTGGGCGGAGGCGTGGCGGCGGTGGCCGGCTGGGCTGCAGCGAAGGCGAGGAGCAGCCCGGCGAGGAGGGCAAGGCGCCGGAGCACGGACCCCAGCGTATAAATTCAGCTGCGATGAGTCTGGTCGAACGGCACAGCTCGCCCGGCCGCGTACGCGGCCGCGAGAGAGGGTTCGAGGTCCAGCTCGGCGAGCTCGGCGGCTTCGAGCTGCGGCCGACCCGGCTCTTCCTCTGGCCTGGCTCTGACCGCGAAGGGCAGGCCCGGATCCTGTCGCTCGGCCGCGCACCCCGGAACCTCCTCCTGCCGAGGAGAGAGAGCGAGTACGTCGCCGGCGCGGTGCGGATGCGCTCCGTCGGGAATCCGCTCATGACGCTCGCCCTCGCCACCGTGCACGCGGCCAAGGCGGTCAGGCGACGCGGATCTTCTCACCAGGGCTGAGCGCCAGTGGGTCGATGCCCGGGTTCAACGCGAGGAGGTCGTCCACCGTGGTGTTGAACTTCGCCGCGATCGACTCGAGCGTGTCGCCCGCCTTCACCCGGTAGATCTGCTTCTTCTTCTTCGAGGTCGTCGTCCCAGCGGTCCCGGTCGTGTCCGGGGCGCTCGTTGTGGGAAGCACGGTCGTCGGCGTTTGGGCATCGCCGTTCAGGCCCCGTTCGATGAGGACGACGAGAATCGTCGCCGCAAGAAAGAACGCCGCCGGAGCGGCGATGCGATACACCCACATCCGGTATTTCGGGTCGGTCACCATCCCGAAGCCGCCCAGACCTCGCTTCGGAGCCGCGCGGCCTCGGCCGCGGCCGCCTTGCGCCAGTCGGCCCCGTCGACACGGAACGCGTAGATGACCGCCCGCGAGACCGGCACGAGCGCGCTCGACGGGCCGCTCGTGAACGCCCGCGCAACGTCGGCCGGGGTCGCGCCCTGGGCGCCGATCCCTGGCAGGAGGAGGACTGCCTGCGGCATCAGCCGCCGGGCCTCCGCCACCGCACGCGGATAGGTCGCCCCGACGACGGCACCGACGCTCGAGAGCCCGCGCTCGCCGACCAGCCCCGAGCCCCACTCGTTGACGAGCTCGGCCACCTGGTGCCAGACGCGGCGCCCGTCCGAAAGGGCGAGGTCCTGGATGTCGGCACTGCCCGCATTCGACGTCTTCACGAGGCAGAAGAGGCCCGCTCCCGAGCGCCGGCACGCGGCGAGGAACGGCTCGACGGAGTCGCTGCCGAGATACGGGTTGACGGTGAGGGCGTCCACGGGCAACCGCCCGTCCTGGCCGGCCTCGAGATAGGCGTCCGCGTACGCGCGGGCGGTGGAGCCGATGTCTCCACGCTTGCCGTCGGCCACGACCAGGAGCGTCGCCGCGCGCGCGTAGTCGCACACGTCCTCGTAGGCCCGCACGCCGTCCGCGCCGAGCGCCTCGAAGAACGCGACCTGCAGCTTCACCCCGACCACATACGGGGAGACGGCGTCGATGAGTCCTCGGCAGAAACGGGCGCAGGCGTCCGCCGCCGCGCCGCGGCTCAGGTACGTCTCGCCGCGGAGCTCGACCGGGAGAAGATCCGGCCGCGGATCGAGGCCCACGAGGAGTTGGCTGCGCTTTGCGTCGACGGCCTCGGCCAGGCGGTCCGCGAACGTCGAAGCCGCTGTGTCGACCCCGGCCTCGAGGTTCTGCGCCATGGGAATGAGCTTACTAGCGTTCTCCGCTGACGCCCCACCCAGAGCGGCTAGTGCTGCGGGGGCGGCACGTGCGGCGACCCGGGCGCGTCGATTCCGCGCGGATCGTCGGGGGAGCTCGGCCGCTCGAGCGAATCGTCGTCTTCGTCGGGCGCGGGCGGTCCGCCGGGGATCCCCGGATCCTGGGGCAGTCCCTCATCGGGCGTCTCCGGCACCGGCGGCTGCTCGCTCATCGCCGGGGAGGTACCCGTTTTCGAGGTCGGCCATGCGCACGATCTCGAGCTCGGGCGGAGGTCGGCGCAGGAACGACCCGATCAGGAGGAGCTCGTCCGCGTCCTCGGGCGCGAGCGACTCCTCCCCGGAGCAGGCCTCCGCCAGGCCCGCCTCCAGCTCCATGCGCGCCGCCGGTCCGCGGGGCAGCGTGCGCACCGCCGCGACCCGCCCGCCGGAGACGAAGAACGCGCGCCGGAAACCGGGCTCGACGGCAGGCACGACGAGACACAGCCGCGCAGCGCGCAGCCGTTCGAGCTCGGCGAGGCCGTCCACGACCTGCTCGAGAGCCGAGATGCGGTCGCGAAGGCGCGCAGCATCCTCGTAGCGGAGGCACTCCGCGAGGTCGCGGAGCTTCGCGCGAAGCCGGGGCAACGGCCCTCCCGAGGAGAGCATGGCGAGCTCGCTCTCGCTCGCGCCCTGCAGCGCACGCGCTGCGAGCTCCGCCCGGCGGCGGCTCCGGATGGGCCCGAGCGATGACGGTGTCGAGGTGACCACGATCCGGTCGCCACGCGTTCCGAAGTAGAGGTAACGGTCCGGGCGCGACGAGCGCGCGTTGGCGGGCGGCCGCTTCTCGCGAATAAGGCGGAGCTCCTCGAGCGCCGCCTCGAGCTCGGAGCCGAGGACGCGCCATTCGATCCGCTCGACCGCGGCGAGCGCGGCCTCCACCGCGGGGCGCTGCCTGTCGGTTCGGAAGTAAGAGCGCAGCCGCTCCCGCAGGTTCCGCGCCCGCCCCACGTAGAGGGTCTGCTCTCCCTTCCCCACGAAGAAGTAGACGCCGGGCGACGACGGCGCGCCGAACGCGAGCGCGCGCTTGTCGTAGACACGACGCGTGCGCGGTGCGGCGAGCCGGCCGAGGTCGGCGACGGTCCGGGCGCCTCGTTCCTGGGCAAGGCCGACCAGCCGCAGGAGAATCTCGGCGGTCGCCTCCGCGTCGGGGAGCGCGCGGTGGCACGGCTGCGTCGAAGTCCCGAAGAAGTGCGACAGGGAGCTCAGGCTCGCGCGCGCCGCGCGCCCAGCCAGGAGCCGTCGCGCCAGTCCGACGGTATCGATCACCGGCGCCGCGAGGCGGCGGCCCTCCACGAGCTCGACCTCGCGGTCGAGGAAGCCGATGTCGAAGCGCGCGTTGTGCGCGACGAGAACCGCCCCCGCCGCGAAGTCGAGGAAGCGCTGGACCGCCTGCAGCGGCGACGGGGCGCCTGCGAGGTCCCTGTCCTCGATCCCCGTCAGCGAGGTGACGACCGGGGGGAGCGGGACCCCGGGGTCGACCAGCGTCTGGAACGTGCCCGCGTGCGTCAGGCCTTCGAGCCGAACTGCTCCGATCTCGCAGATCGCGGCGTGGCCGGGCCGAAGCCCCGTCGTCTCCAGGTCGACGACGACGTAGCGAGCCGCTTCGAGAGGCAGCTGCTCCGCCGGGTCGTCCGCCAGCGCGACCGCCGAGCCCCGCCACGCGAGTCGCGAGTCCCCGTTGACGACCTCGTCGAGGAGGCTTCGCGCCAGGCCCGCCGGCGCGAAGGCGAGCGCAAACAAGACGCGCGCCGCCTCCTCCGCTGCGACCGGCGCGCGCCGCTCCTCGACCAGGTCGACCAATCGGTCGGCGGCGTCGAAGGTGAGCTGGGCCTCCACGCGAACATATGTTCGCAGCGGCATCGGCCGGAACGAAAGACGGGGGCCACACGGGCCCCCGTCTCAAGGCATGAAGGGAGGGGCTGCTGCTACCGCAGTGCTTGCTTCAGCTGGCTGCCGGCGGAGAACTTCGGAACACGAGCCGCGGGAATCGTCACCTTCTCGCCCGTGCGCGGGTTCACGCCCTGACGCTCCTTGCGGTGCTGCGGCGAAAACTTGCCGAAGCCGGTGAAAGCCACCTGCTCGCCGCCCCGCAAGGCCTCGGTGATCGAATCGAGGAATGCGTCGACCGCCTTCGTCGCATCTCGCTTCGAGAGCCCGCTCTTCGCTGCGACCTTGTCGGTGAACTCGGCCTTTGTCACTGCCCTCTCCTTCCGTCAACGTTCATTAGCCTTATGAAACCGCGAAGGACCCTAACAGCATCGCCTGATAGCACGCAACCATGCGGGTTTGCGGGCCTTTTCAAGCCGGGAGGATGTCGGAGGCCGAAAAAACCGGCACGAGGCGCACCGCCTTGCGGGCGAGCGCGTCGGCCCCTCCCTCCTCCCGATCGACCACGCAGATCGCGGTCCGGCAGACGAGCCCGGCCTCTCTGAGCGCCTCGACCGCCTGCTCCGCGGCGCCCCCGCTCGTGACCACATCCTCGACGAGACAGACCTCTTCGCCCGCCTCGAACTCGCCCTCGATCCGTCTCTCTGTCCCGTAGCCCTTCGCCTCCTTGCGGACGATGAGGAACGGCAGTCCTCCGGCTAGGGAGGCCGACGCCGCGAGCGCGACAGCGCCGAGCTCGGGCCCGGCGAGGCGCCGCGCGCCCGGGGCCGACTCGCGCGCGCGGGCGGCGATCCGCTCGCCGAGCTCCATCAGCAGGTCCGGTCTCGTCTCGAAGCGGTACTTGTCCAGGTAGTAGCTCGAGCGGCGCCCCGAGCGCAGCACGAAGTCCCCCTCGAGGAGCGCGTGCTCGCGCAGTAGGCCTGCGAGCTCTGCGTCCGTCATCCCCGCGCCGCCGCGAGCGCGCGGCGGGCGAGTGGAAGAAGCCGGTCCCCATTGGCGGAGCCGGCCTCGAGCGAGACCATCGAGCCGTCGGCGAAGTAGACGTCGACGTGCTCTCGCTCGACCTGGGACTTCGTCCGGACGAAGACGATCGCCCCGGCAAGCGCAGCGCCGGCTGCGAGAAGCCCGACGGCGCTACGAGCTCTCACTCTCGGCCTCCTCGGTCTGCTTCTTCGTCGTCGTCCGGCGGCGCGTGGCGGTCTTGGTCGCCTTGGCAGCCTTCGCCTCCTCCTCGCGCTCGAGCATCCGCAGGCAGGTCTTCAGGTCGTAGAAGACGAGGCCGACTGTCGGCCTCGGCTTCGTCACCGCGGCGACGAGATGCCGGTCGTCCTTGGCGACGAAGACGGAGCCGTCGAGCGCCGCGCCCTCGACCTGGACGAGGGGGTCCGAGCCCGGCTCCGTGCGGACTTCGTCGGCGGCTGCGAGAAGTTCGACGGCGGCTTCCGCGAACGATTTCGCGGCGGCCTCGTCGGCGAGCGTCGAGGCGACGACCGACCCGTCGTGGTCGGCGAGCACCGCCGCTTCGATCTGCGCGGAGATCTCGGTGAGATCGGCGAGGGCCTGCACCGCGTCCATGCGGGGGGAAGCTACCACAGGGCCGGGGCCCGACCATCACGAGCGCGACCTACACTCCGGCGGGCGTGCACCGCATCGTCTCCAAGTTCCTCGCAGACCGTGGAACGCATCTCGCGGCAATGATCGCCTACTTCGCGCTCCTCTCGTTCGTCCCCCTCCTCTTCCTCGCGCTCTCGCTGACGGCGCTCGCCGGGCAACAGACGGAGTCGAGCTACCTCGTCGAGGAGCTGCGGCGTGCGTTCCCCGCGAGCTCGGTCGACCGACTCGTGAACGTCGTCCGCTCGATTCAGGACCAGGCCACGTCGATCGGGATCATCGGCGGCGTCGCGCTCCTCTGGGGCTCGCTCGGCTTCTTCAGCGTGCTCGAGTCTGCGTTCAACATCGTCTACGGGCTCCCGAACCGCTCGTTCGTGCGCCAGAAGCTCCTGGTGCTCTTCCTTGTCGCCGGGTCACTCGCCGTGCTCTTCGTCGCGCTCGTGGTCGGCTCGGTCGGCGTCGATCTCGTCCACAACGCGGGAGTCGCCGGCGGCGTCCTCTCCTACGTCTACGCGCTCGCCGTCTCGACCGCGCTCATCTTCGGGCTCGTCTGGACGCTCTACAACCTGCTCACCAACGCAGCGCTCACCTGGAGCGAGACTTTTCCGGGCGCGGCCTTCGCGACCGTGCTCCTCCAGGCGAGCTTCCAGGCTCTCCCCGCGTTTGTCCGCCTGACGAGCGGCGACCTCGTCGCGCTGCAGGCCTTCGGCGGCCTCGTGCTCCTCCTGTTCTGGCTCTACCTGATGGCGAACGTGCTCGTGCTCGGAGCCGAGGTCAACTGGTGGTTTCGATATGGCCGCACCGAAACCCCGCATGAAGAGACGCTTGGCGTGGCATAGCCCGCACCGTTGACTTCGACGTTGCCCTAGCGGATGTCGTGATCGCATTCGATGCCCAGGCACCAAGACCTCGAACGCGCCGGAAGGGGCCGGTTACGCGCAGCCGATCATCTCTTGCATTCGCGGCCACAGTTCCACCTCGGCCCCGTCCACGATGAAGACACCATCGCGGGCGTTCCCTTGGGTCCACAGCTCGATCTCACCGAGCCGGTAGCCCGTGTCCCGTGCGGTGACCGGAAGATGGACCCCTTCCTGGAACGGTTGCACCGTGTTTGCATATCCGTCCGGGTTGGGCCGAACGTCACGCCCCTGGAGGTACAGAGAGGAGAGCGATGAGCAACGAACAGGCGGCACCTGAGACCAAAGGTGTTACGGCGGAGCTCCTTGGAACGGTTGACCTTGGCCCTGAGATCGAGGGCTTGGCAGGGCGACAACTTCGAATGCGTATGGTGACCATCGAGCCTAAGGGCGTCTTCGGCCCGATTCACGACCATAAAGACAGACCAGGCATCGTCTACATACTGCAAGGAACGATCACTGACCATCGAAATGGAGTCGCGACGGATTATGGCCCGGGAGTGGGCTGGCCCGAGGATAGGAACACCATGCACTGGCTCGAGAACAGAGGAACGAATCGGGCGGTGGAGATCTCGGTCGACATAGTCAGGCAAGAGTAAGCTCAGGGCCGACATTTACCCGTACTGAGAAACGTCGCTACCCGCTGGAACAAGGGTCGCTATTCTGACCCTCATCCGGTTTGTCGCCGGCGACCGCGCCCGCGTAGGAACGCGAACGTTTCGGCCAAAGTCGTTTGTCTTGGGTACCGCGCGGGCAGGTACCGGCGCATACAGCCCCTTCACAGTGGAGGTAAGCACCGTGAAAGCGAAGAGACCAGTCAGACGGTTCGGCGTTCAAGCAGGTCTCGTAGGGGTAGCGTTGGTTCTTCTCTTCGCAGCTCCTGTTCATGCTCAGTTCCCGAGCTGCATGGGTCAAGTTGCGACCATCACGGGCACGGCGGGTGACGACATCCTGGTCGGCTCTCCTGGGAACGACGTCATCGTCGGTCTTGCAGGCAACGACACGATTCGAGGCGGTTTCGGGAACGACGTCATTTGCGGCGACGAGGGCAACGACGTCCTCGTCGGCGGCCCGGGGGGCGACAGTATCTCGGGAGGCCTCGGTATCGATCGGGTGGTCGGCGGTGACGGCAGCGACGTCCTATCGGGAGACTTCGGAGCCGATCAAGTCCTCGCGGGCGAAGGCACAGACGAGCTGCACGGCGGCCAGGGGCCGGACATCTTGCGAGGTGGCGACGGGAGCGACATTATCGACGGGGGCCCCGACGCCGATACCATCGTCGGAGGGGACGGCGGAGACAACGTCTTTGGCGGCGAGGGAGCCGACAACATTCGTGGTCGTGCCGGTAATGACCGCCTCTTTGGCAACGGCGATTCGGACGTCATTCGCGGCGAGGCTGGCAATGACGGACTCTGGGGCGGCGCTGGCAAAGACCGCCTCTTCGGAGCACGTGGTCGGGATTTCCTCAACGGCGGGAACAACTCGGACGAGTGCCTCGGCGGCCCGAACCGGGATTCGTCGCTCAGTTGCGAGCTGAAAATCAGCATCCCGTAGGTGAGGTCGGATCGATTCGCAAGAGACGGCCGCCTTCGGGCGGCCGTCTCGTCTTCTACGCGCCTCGTCGTGCTCCAGCCTGGCGGGGGGCAGCCTTGAAGCTAACCGCTCTGCAAGCGCTCTTCGAGCGCGGCCATGACCTTCTCCTCGATCTCCGGCTGGTGCTCGAGGAGACTGCGGAAGGACTGGCGCGTGAGGACGAAGAAGCGAAGCGGCGAAGCGGCGGTCACGGTCGCGGTGCGGCGCGCGTTGTCGTAGATCAGGGCGATCTCGCCGAAGAAGTCGCCCGGCCCGAGGCGCCGGATCTCGTTTCCGTCCTGCGTGACCGAGACGTCGCCGTCGACGATGACGAAGAACTCGCGCCCGAGATCCCCCTCGCGCGTCAGGGCCTTGCCCTCCTCGACCTCGAGATCCTCGCTCGCCTTCGCGAGTGCGCCAAGCTCCTGTCTGGAGAGGGCGGCGAAGAGCGGCGCCTTCGCGAGCGCATCGACTTTCGTGTCGTGGGGGAAGAGCACGCGCGGAATCTACATCTCCCCGGGCGGCTCGCCTACCCCTGAGACCAGAGCGCGTGTCGCGGCGGCTCGGTGGCTGTGCGCCCGCTTCCATTCGTTCCCGAGCTCCGCGACGGTGCGGCTCTCGCCGGTTGGGACGAAAACGGGGTCGTAGCCGAAGCCTTCCGACCCCTTCGGCTCGGTCGCTATCTCGCCTTCGAGCGTCCCCGTACCGCGGAGCTCTCGGCCTTCGGAGGTGAGGACGACGAGCTCGGAGACATAGTGCGCGCCACGGTCTGCGCCCTCCGCACCGGCGAGCGCCTGCAGGAGCTTGGCGACGTTTTGCTCGTCACCCGCGTTCTCGCCCGCGTAGCGGGCCGAGCGGATCCCGGGAACCCCGCCGAGCCAGTCGACCTCGAGGCCGGAGTCCTCGCCGATCGCCCAACGGCCAGGCTCGACGCTCTGGGCGAAGCGGGCCTTCGCGGCCGCGTTCTCGTAGAAGGTCGCGCCGGTCTCCTCGGGCATCTCGACGTCGCCGAGCGGCTCGATCTCCCAGTCGGGCAGGAGCGCGCGGAGCTCGCGGAGCTTGCCTTCGTTCCGCGACGCGAAGACCGCGTTTACCGCGGCCATCCTGGGCCGACGCTGGCAAGGGAGCCGGACGAGCGGGCACGAGACAGTGCGAGTGGCACGGCGAGCGATCGCGGGCGAGAGTACCTGCCGCCGGCATCGTCGGGCGCAGGCGGCGCCGGGCTCCGCCCGGCATGAGCCGCGCCGCCCAGGTGGCCGCGGGTCACTCGTCCCAACGGACTGAGAGAACTTCGTCCAGCTCGGATAGGTGCTCGACGACCTCGCGCCCGGAGACCGAGGCCGGGAGAATCACCTCGAGGCGGAGCTCCCGGCCCTCGTCGCCCGCCTCCTCGAGCTGGATCCGCTCCACCTTGGCGCGACGCGTCTCCAGCATCGCGAGCACGGGAGCGAGCGGCTGGTCGGGACGCAGGTCGACCTCGAGGCGGCCGGCCGCCCGGCGCCTCGCGACGATGTAGCCCTCCGCCCAGCGGAGGGGCCCGAGGCCGAAGAGCACGACCCCTGTCCCGAGCAGTGCGCCCGAGTAGTAGCCGGCCCCGACCGCCATCCCGATCGCGGCCACTACCCAGAGCCCGGCAGCGGTGGTCAGCCCCCGGATGTTGAGACCCTGGCGCATGATCGCGCCGGCGCCGAGGAAGCCGATGCCCGTGACGATCTGTGCCGCGATCCTCGAGGGGTCGGCACGGACCACATTCGAGCCGCCGACAAGGAAGTCGTTGAAGCCGTACGCGGAGATGAGGGTGAAGAGCGCAGAGCCGACGCCGACGAGCATGTGCGTCCGGAGGCCTGCGGCCCGCTCTCGCCATTCGCGCTCGAGCCCGACCAACCCGCTCAGCGCAGCGGCGATCACGAGCCGGAGCGCGACCTCGCCGATGGAGATGTCGGGGATCACGCGGCCGCCTTCGACTGGATGCCGAAGATCTGCTCGATACCCGCGGCGGCGAGGTCGATAAGACGGTCGAGCTCTTCGCGCGTGAAAGCGTTCCGCTCGGCGGTGGCCTGCACCTCGATGAGCCGGCCGTCGCCCCGCATGACGACGTTCATGTCCACGTCCGCGGTCGAGTCCTCCGAATAGTCGAGATCGAGGAGTGGCTCCCCTGCGACGATCCCCACGGAGATCGCGCCGACGCGCTCCATCGGAGCCGGAAGCCCCTTGCGCTTCGCGGCCCGGGCGAGCGCGATCCACGCGCCGCTGATCGCTGCCGTTCTCGTCCCGCCGTCTGCCTGGATGACGTCGCAGTCGAGCCAGATCGTGCGCTCGCCGAGCTTTTCGAGGTCGTAGGCTGCGCGGAGGGAGCGGCCGACGAGGCGCTGGATCTCCACGGTGCGACCGCCCTGCCGGCCGGCGCGGGCCTCGCGCGCACTGCGCTCTCCGGTCGAGGCGGGAAGCATCCCGTACTCCGCGGTCATCCAGCCCCGCCCGGTCCCGGCCAGCCACCGCGGAACGCCTTCCTCGATCGACGCGGTGCAGAGAACGCGCGTCTTCCCGAAGGAGATCAGCACCGAGCCGTCCGCCTGCTCGACGAAGTCGGGGACGACGTCGATCGGCCGGAGCTCGTCGGATCGCCGGCCCTCGCGCATCAGGCCGCCGCCAGCTCGAGGTCGCGCACCGCGACCTGCTCCACCTCGGCGAGGGGAAGCTGGAGGAAGCGCTCGCCGAGCGCGCGGAACTCGTCCACGGGCCCCGTCGTCAGGAAGCGCGAGCGCCCCTCTCGGGCGGCGTCGTTCTCGATCCCCTTCCGCTCCAGCGTCTCGGCCACCTCGCGCGCGGTCTCGACCGCGGAGAAGATCAGCGTCGTCCTGCGGCCGAAGACCCGCTCGAATACCGGCTTGATCAGCGGGTAGTGCGTGCAGCCGAGGATGGCTGTGTCGACCTCTGCGCCCTTCAGGGGCTCGGCGTACTCGCGCACGGCAGCGTCGATCTCCTCGTTCGGCGCCGCGGACTCGATCAAGGGCACGAGCCGAGGGCACGCCGTTGAGAAGACGTGCGCGCCCGCGTCGAGCGCGTGCACGGCCTCCTCGTAGCGGCCGCTCGCGACGGTGGCCTCGGTGGCGAGGACGCCGATGCGGCGGTTCCTCGTTGCCTGCACCGCGGCGTGCGCCTCCGGGGCGAGGACCCCGAGCACCCGCACCTGGAGCCTCTCCTGCAGTTGCGGCAGGGCCGCCGAGGTCGCGGAGTTGCAGGCCGCAACGATCAGCTTTACGCCCACGTCTTCCAGATAGGAGGCGATCTCGTGGGCGAAGCGACGGATCTCCTCGCCCGGCCGCGGGCCGTACGGGCAGCGCGCGCCATCCCCGAGGTAGACGAAGTCCTCGTGCGGCAGCGTGACCAGGCACTCGTGGAGGACGGTCAGGCCTCCGGCGCCGGAGTCGAAGATGCCGATGGGCCGCGTGTCCACGCCAGGATTCTAGGAGCGCTACCGGGTAGCGTTCGGCACGTGCTGGAACTGCACTCGCCCAACGGCGGGTTCGCCGCGATCGAGGACTACCTGCGCGCGGCCGGGTTCTTCGGCGGCGGCGCCGAGGACGTCGTCGCCGACCTCTACCTCGGCTACGGGCTCTCGAGCGCGCTTCGGCGTGGGCGGCACTCCGATCCTCCCGAACCCTGTCCCCTCCCGCTCGCCGCGTGCCGCATTCGGCCCGTCGAGACGCCGTGGTTCGGAGGCGACATTCGCATCGGGGAGTGGGAGATGTCCTGGGACGACGTGGACTACTCCGCCGCGATCGCGGCCGTGAGGCAAGCAATCGCCGAGGGATCCGTGTATCAGGTCAACCTCGTCCAGCACCTCTCGGCGCCATTCGAAGGCGACCCCGCGGCCCTCGCGCCGGCGTTCGCCCCGCTCCGCCCTCTGCACCCTTGGCCGCTCTCCGGAGACGGCTGGACGATCGTCTCCGCCTCGCCCGAGCTCTTCCTGGCGCGGCGCGAAGACCGCGTCTGGACGAAGCCCATCAAGGGAACCCGTCCGCTCGGCGAGTCCGAGGAGCTGCACGAGTCGGAAAAGGACGCTGCCGAGCACGTCATGATCGTCGACCTCGAGCGGAACGACCTCTCTCGCGTCTGCGAGCCGGGCTCCATCCGTTGGCCCGACCTGATGGCCGAGCAGAAGCTCGCGGGCGTCGCCAACCTCGTCACGACTGTCGAGGGCCGCCTCAGACCGCAGGTCGGTCTCGCCGAGCTCCTCGAGGCGACCTTCCCCGGGGGCTCGGTCACCGGCGCGCCGAAGATCTCCGCCCTCGACCACATCGCGGCGCTCGAGCCCGTGGGCCGCGGCGCCTCGATGGGGGCCCTCGGACGGGTGTGGCCGAACGGCGACCTCGAGCTCGCGCTCACGATCCGTACCTTCGCGATCGCGCAGGGGCGCATTCACCTCTGGGTGGGCGGCGGGATCGTCTGGGACTCCGATCCGCAGGAGGAGATCGAGGAGTCGTGGGTGAAGGCGCGCCCGCTCCTCGCTGCCATTGGCGCTCCGGTCGAGGAGCCCGCGGCCACGTGACCCTCCTCGCCCTCGCAGTGGGCGGGCGCGGCCTTGTCGATCCCGACGAGCCGGTCCTCCACGTCGACGACGAAGCGTTCCTGCGCAGCCGCGCCGCCTTCGAGACGACGCGAGTGTACGGTGGCCGTCCCTTCAAGCTCGACGAGCACCTGGCGCGCCTGGCGGGCTCGGCGGCGCGGGTGGAGATCGGCCGGATCGACACGGATGAGCTGGGCCGGCTGGCAGCGCTCGCGCTCGAGGCCGCCGGCTCGCCGGACGCGATGCTCCGCCTCTTCGTCACGCCGGGCCGCGACGGAGCGGGCGGCCCGACCCAGGTCGCGATGGTGAGCACGCTTCCCGAGGGGCTCGACGACCTGCGCGAGCGCGGGATCAAGCTCGTCTCGATCCAGCTCGGCCTGGACCCGGAGCTTCGCGCGAGCTCGCCGTGGCTTCTCGGGGGCGTGAAGTCGACGAGCTACGCGGTCAACATGGCGGCCGAGGCGGAGGCCAAGCGCCGCGGCGCCGACGACGCGGTCTTTCTCGGCGCGGGCGACGTCGTCCTCGAAGGGCCGGTGACCAACGTCTGGTGGTGCTACGACAACGTCCTCTACACCCCCGCGCTC
>CAWJCL010000002.1:0-1326388 GCA_963841425.1 uncultured Actinomycetes bacterium
AACGCTGCGCACATGGGCGATCCCGAGCTGCCCCAGGGCCGGTGGCACGGTCGGGGCATGACGCGGATCGCGGTCATTTACTACAGCGCGACCGGCAACGTGCACGCGCTCGCCCGGGCGGTCGCCGAAGGTGCCGCCGACGAGGGCGCCGAGGTTGGTCTCCGCCACGTGGCTAAGCTGCCGGAGGAGATGCTGATCTGGTTCAAGCAGTCCTGGGGCCGTCATCGCTCCGATTCGAGGATCAGCCCGAAGCGGCGCTCGACGACCTCGAATGGGCGGACGGGATCGCCTTCGGCACGCCCACCCGCTTCGGGAACGTCGCCGCGCAGCTGAAGGTGTTCCTCGATCTTGCCGGCGAGCTGTGGGAGCGAGGAGCGCTCATCGACAAGGTCGTGACCTCCTTCACCTCCTCGCAGACCGAGCATGGCGGCCAGGAGTCGACGATTCTCGCGCTCAATAACACCTTCTACCACTGGGGGGCGATCGTGCTCCCGCTCGGGTACACGGTGCACGAGGTTTTCAACGGCGGCGGCAACCCCTACGGGGCGTCGTACACGAGCGACCATAGTGTCGACGGACAACCCGGTGAGGAGGCGTTGATGGTCGCTCGCGGGCAGGGCGCGCGGCTTGCACGCGTCGCGGGTGTCGTCGCGGCAGCACAGGCGGCTGGCCTTCTGACCGCAGAGGTGCCCGGTGAGACCACCTCATCGAACAGCAAGGGATAGGAGACATAGCCATGCCCGACGAACAGTCGTTGACGGGACGGCAGGCTGGTGTCGACCGGCGACATCGCCGGCGGACAGACGACGAGAGATGTCCGAGATGAGCTCCGCGCTCCTCCACGCCACAGCCCCCTACGCGGCGACGATCGCCGCCGCACTATTGATGGTTCGCCTCGGGTCAGCTGTTGGATTGATCGAGTCGAGATACCGATCTCGCTGGTGCGCCTCCTGCCACAGACGCATCACCGGTCGCCGCTGCACCTGTGCGACCGGTGGTCGACCCAGGCCAGCAGAGCAGCCTTGCCGGGCCTCTTCGCCGCGGCGCGTCGTCGCGGCGCCCGTCTGGATTGGCGAATCGCTGGCCGCCGCTTACGCTGACGGTGCGGCGGCGGCCACTCTCACGGGCCGCGGCCCTGGGCTCTGTGCCGGGCTACTCTCGCAGTCGGCGGACCTATTGACAAAGCTCCTCGCCGCCCGCGGATGTGGCTCACCGCAACCGTGCCGCTGATCGTCGATATGCACTCGGGTCGACCGCGTTGCAGGACGGCCTTCAGCGCGGCGATGGGCTGGTAACCAGCGGGCATCGCCTCGCAGGTGACCAATGCGGTTCCGATATAGCGGGCATCGATTCCCGCGTGCACACCCCTTCGCACCTTCCGGTTCCCGCCCGGTCGCAACGTGGCGCTACGTTGGGCTTCGAAGCGAGTTCGCCGCCGATCACGGCTTGCGGCGTCCCTGACGAGAGGAGCACCGGAAGCAATGACTGATGTGGAGGCCAACAGCGCGCCCGAGCAGGCGGAGCGCAAGCCCTCGTCAGAGCCAGACCCGAACCACCCGCTCCCGCTCCGGGCGATGGCCCACAAGCAACCTAAGCCGGCGGAGATTTCCCGGACCGACGACGAGAAGGCGGCAGGAAACGGCAAGGAGCGTGAGGATGCGGTCGGGCAGCTGGCCGAGGCGCTCCGAACCGCCAAGCGCTCGCACCGCGCCTACCTGGCCGAGCTACGGCAGAGTAGTGACGTCCAGCCGGCCGAGGACTGGTCGACTTGGTATGCCGAATACCTGCTCGGACTGCGCTGATGGGCAGGGCGGAATAGTGGACGTCGAACGCGCCCGGACGCTGCTTGCCGCCGAACGACGGGAGATCGAGCAAGCGCTCAACCATCGCGGGCACCAGGACGACGGCGACGACGCGGGCTGGCTGGAGCTGGGGAACCTGGCCGCGAACCTCTACCTCGACGAGCTTGACGAGGGCCTGGCCGAAGACCTTCGCGACCGGCTTGCCGCCCTTGAGCGTGCGGAGCAGCGTCTGACCGCGGGTAACTACGGCCTTTCGATCGAGAGTGGCCGGCCGATCCCGGACGAGCGTCTCGAGGCTTTCCCCACCGCCGAGCGGACGGTGGAGGAGGAGCGCGTCGTGGCCAGGCGCCGCGGCGGCTGACCGCAAACCGGTTTCGGTCCTCGTGGCCGACGGACGCGAGCGCACGATGCGCGTGAGGGTGAACTTGGCCCACGGTTGAAGCTGTGCAGCAATCGCCTCAGCCAGACAGGCTCCGACTGTGATTCGGCCGATGAAATGGATGCCGTGGCGGATCTGGCGTTTTAGCGCCTCCGGACGAGGCGCGCCATCGGCGCCGCGCTCAGGCGGCCCGCGCCAGGTCGAGCTCTGAGGCGAGACGCTCGAACGCACCCGCCTCGAGCTGACGCACGCGCTCGCGGCTGAGCCCGAGCTCCTTGCCGATCCGCTCGAGCGACGCAGGCTCGCCGTCGAAGCCGAAGCGCAGCTCGATCAACCGGCGTTCACGCTCAGGCAGCCCCGCCACGGCGCCGCGAATCTCCTGGCGCTGGACCGCTGAGGTCGCCTCCTCGGCCGGGTCGCTTGCGCTCGAGTCGCTGAACAGGTCGCCGAGCTCGCGCTCATCCTCGGAGCCCACGCGCTGGTTCAGCGACACCGGTGCCTCCGCCGCGTCGAGTGCCTCGTCGACGTGCTTCAGCGGAAGGTCGGTTGCATCGGAGAGCTCCTCCCGCGTTGGCCTGCGTCCGAGCTCGAGCTCGAGCCGTCGCCGGGCGCGCGCGATCTTCGCTCGCCGTTCATTGACGTGCGTCGGGATCCGGATCGTTGCCGACTGCCCCGACACGCCTCGCTGGCATGCCTGGCGAATCCACCAGGTCGCGTAGGTCGAAAACTTGAACCCGCGTCTCCAGTCGAACTTCTCGACGGCCCGGTTGAGCCCGATGACGCCCTCCTGGACGAGATCGAAGAGCGGCAGACCCTGGCCCTGGTAGCGCTTGGCGATCGAGATGACGAGTCGCAGGTTCGAGTTCATCATGAGCTCCTTGGCCTGTGCGTCACCACGCTCGATTCGCTTCGCGAGCGCCACCTCTTCCGCCGCCGTCAGCAGCGGGTAGCGGCCGACCTGGTTCATGAACAGGGTCAAGCCGTCGGTCGTAGCCACATCGGCGACCGGCGTGGCGTCGAGCTCGAACGGTTCGTTCACTTCGATGTCGCGGGCTTCGAGTTCGCGCCGCACGTCCGCGAGATCCTCCTCGTCGAGATCATGCTCGAGGGCGAACGCGGTGAGCGAGCTCTCCTCGAGTGGCTCGCCACGCTCTTCGGCTTCGTCGATAAACGCACGAACCGGTGATTCGAAAATAGTCTTCAGTCGTCCTCACTCCTTGTTCAGTCGTATTAGGGGCGATGGGGAATGAGCACGCAGCTGCGTGCCTCCCGCCCCACATATATGTAAACGCCTAGAGGGCACTGCCTGTTCCGCGACCGGCGTTCCGTCGAGGCTGCACGATCTTCACCAACTCGACGCCCGATCGAAACCACGCCGAGGCACGGAGTCGACCGAATCGTGGGTCATGATCTTTGCCGCCATGGGTATCGCGCATGCGGGCCTTGTCGAATGAACTGGCGATCCAGGCTGGCGTGTTGGCGGCTTCGAGGCCACCTCGCTGTGGCGATCCTCCGTCGAGAACAGATGAACACCGCGCCGCGGCCGTGGCGGTTACCCGGGACCCCCACGATGCCGAATGGCCGGCAGGTTCCCAGGGTGACCGAGATGTTGTCGCCGCGGATCAGTAGGCGCACATGCCCGGGCGGCCACAGACATATTCCTGCGACGAGCGAGCGTTCGACCGCCGTACATTCCTTGGTAGCTGGCTGCCTGTACTCGGCGCCGCTGCACTGGACTGGATCCCCGTCGCCGGCGCTGCGGCTGCGACAGAGCTCGATGGGTCCTCGAGCTCTCGCGGATCGCGACCGGAGTCAAGAAGCTTCCTCGCCGGCCGGCGCCCGCACTACCTCAAGGCACTCGACCCGGCCGCCTGCGTACTTCGCGGTGCCTACCGGTCGCGAAGCCAACAGGTATCTGTAACCAGAACAGAGGAATGCATTGCCACTCGCCAACAGCGGGAGGAGCGGAACGAAGAGAGGCTCCACTTGCCTCTCGAACTGTCCCGCGCCGGCGCGCGCGCATTACCGATGCCTTCCATAGGCCAAGCCAGCTCGAAAGGAGGAAACCTGATGATCAATCCACCGGAAGCGACCGTAATCATCCGCCATCGGGTTGGGGACTACCGGCGTTGGAAGCGCGTCTTCGACGCCAATCTGGCTGCACGGCTGCGCCACGGAGGCGTCGGTCACCGGGTTCTGCGATCGCAAGATGATCCAAACGAGCTCACCGTGGTGCTCGACTTCGCCTCGCGAGGCGGGGCACTGGGGTTCCTAGACGACCCAGCTCTAATCTACGCAATCGGCGACGCAGGCGTGATCGGCGGCGCGCACCACAAGCAGTGGTCGGAGCAGCTGCTGGCCGAGGTAGACGCCACCACCCGCTACCCGCGTTGATCCAGCCGGAAGTTGGACCAGGCGACGCAATTTCGCCAACTGGCCGCGCCGGAGTCGCCGGCACGCAAGGCGGAGTTAGGCGGCGAGTCGCTGCTCGTCGGGGCCGATCGTGTACACCCTCGACGACGGGACGCTGTCACGCTACGAGCGACGCGTGCTTGTCCACTGATCGTCCGTCTCCGCCTGGCAGGAGGTAGGCCGCGACGGCGGCCGGAGCATCGGTACCAGGTCTGCCTCAAACGAGAAAGGAGCGCACATGACGTTTCAAGAGATCATCAAACTCCACCCACAGCCGACCAGCCTGGATCGCGACGCGCTCCTCCGTTGTATCGAAGAGTGTCTCGATTGCGCTGCCAGCTGCACCGCCTGCGCCGACGCCAGTCTGAGCGAGGGGGATGTGCAGGAGCTGGTCCGCGTCATTCGACTCTGCCTCGACTGCGCCGATGCCTGCGACGCAACCGGTCGTATCGTGACGCGGCAGAGCGCGCCGGATTTCCGCCTTCTCGCCGCGATGCTCGAAGCCTGCTCGGCAGCCTGCCTCGCCTCGGCCGAGGAGTGCGAATTGCACGCCGCTCACCACGAGCACTGCCGCGTCTGCGCCGAGGTCTGTCGCCGCTGCAAGAAGACCTGCGACGACCTTCTCGCAACAATCGTCCTGGACACAACAGTGACTGAACGCGGGATCACGCTCACCTTCGCGAGTGGCGCACGAGTGGACCTACTCGACGAAGAGGCTGCCTGGCTACGCGAGGAACTCGTCAGAGGCGAGTACACATCTCCGAAGCGCGACGCCGGCACCGTCGTCGACCGAGCGCTCGGGGCTATCGACGAAGATACAGAGCCCTCGCCAGCCGACATGACTCCCGCAAACGTGGTTGAACTCGCCTGGGCGCTCCGCGGCATGCTGGACCATGATTCAGATCGCTTTATAGGCTCGCCTCTCCTCATGCACCTTCGTGACCTTCTCTTCATCGAGCTCGAACGAGGACGACAAGAGGAACTGGTACATCGGAAGTAGCGGGCGCCGTGCGCACCTCTGGCTCCCGAGAACACCAGGTCATCGTCGTCGGCGGCGGTTTCGGCGGCCTCCAGGCGGTCTCGAAGCTGCGGCGTGCGCCGGTCGAGATCACGCTCGTCGACCGCCGTAACTTCCATCTCTTCCAGCCGCTCACCTACCAGGTTGCGACGGGGGCGCTTTCGCCCGGCGAGATCGCCTATCCGCTCCGCGCGATCTTCGAGCGCGACCGCAACGTCCGCGTCCTGCTGGCGGAGGTCGCCGACTTCGACCTCGACGCGCGCGAGCTGCACCTACGCTCCGTCTCGGCGGTGCCTGCGCCGGAACGGCTCGGCTACGACACACTGATCGTCGCCGGCGGCTCACACTACTCGTACTTCGGCCACGAGGAGTGGCGGATGCACGCCGCCGAGGTCAAGTCGCTCGAGAGTGCACTCGCGGTTCGCAGCCGCCTCCTCGCCGCCTTCGAAGCCGCCGAGACCGAGCCGAACCCAGAGCAACGGGACGCATGGCTCACGTTCGTCGTCGTCGGCGCCGGCCCCACCGGCGTCGAGATGGCGGGCCAGATCGCCGAGCTCGCGCGGGACACCCTGCGGCGGGACTTCCGCACCATCGATCCCCGCCGCGCCCGCATCCTGCTCGTCGAGGCAGCCGATCGTGTGCTGACGAGCTTTCCAGCCTCGCTGTCGGCGAAGGCGGAGCGATCGCTGCAGCGCCTCGGCGTAACCGTCCTCGTAGGGCGCACGGTGACCGGGATCGACGCCGCCGGCGTGACGCTCGACTGCCGAGACGGTGGCGCCGAGCGCATCGCCAGCCGCGCGGTGGTCTGGGCCGCCGGCGTTACCGCATCCAGCCTCGCCGGCAGGCTGGCCGAGCTAACGGGAGCCGAGCGTGACCGCGTCGGCCGCGTCACCGTCGAACCCGATCTGACTCTTCCGGGGCACGCGGAGGTGTTCGCGATCGGCGACATGGTCCGTGTTCGCAACCCGGGCGGCGAGCCCGTCGTGCTGCCCGGCTTCGCACCCGTCGCGATGCAGCAAGGACGGTACGCTGCCGGCGTCGTCCGCGCGCGGCTCCGAGGCCGTGAGCACGGGGCGTTCCACTACCGCAACAAGGGCAACCTGGCCACGATCGGTCGCGCAGCGGCAGTCGCCGACATCAAAGGCGTCCGGTTGAGCGGCTTTCCGGCGTGGGCGACCTGGCTGGTCGTCCACCTCTGGTACCTGGTCGGCTTCCAGAATCGGATGCTCGTCCTCATCCGCTGGTCGTTCAGCTTCGCGACCCACGGTCGTGGCGCCCGACTCATCACAGGCGCTTCGACAAACAGCGAGCAGCGCTGACGTGGCGCTGATCGGCTGGGCCGTACTCGTCGGCGCGAGCCTCGTCGCAGGGGCGCTCGTCGCGGTGGTCCTGCAGCTTCCCGAACGCATCGCCGCCGTCGTGACGTCGTTCGGCGGCGGCCTTCTCGTCGCTGCGATCGCTTTCGAGCTCGTTCCCGAAGCGGACGAACGCGCGGGCGCCGCGGTCACGGCGCTTGGGCTTCTGGCCGGGACGCTGGTCTACGTCGGGGCCGATGCGTGGCTCACGCGCGACGAGGCGATGAAGGCGATGCGCCGCTCGGGCCAGGCGGCCGCAGCTGGCCAGCCGATGACGATGCCCGCCGACCACGCCGAGGCGGCGCGGGGCGAGTCGATCGCCGTGGGACTCTTCGTCGACGGGGTGCCGGAGTCGATCGCGCTGGGCCTCACGGTTGCGGAGGGCGAGATCGGGCTTGCGCTGCTCGTCGGGATCGTCGTCGGCAATGTGGTCGAGGCGTACGGAGCCGCCCAGCCGATCATCGCTGGCGGCCACGCGAAGCGCTTCGCCGTCGTGCTGCTCGGCGGCATTGGCCTCGCTCTCACGGGCGCTGCGATTCTCGGCGGCACCGTCCTCGCTGAAGCCGGTGACGAGTTCGTCGGAGGTACTCAAGCCCTGGCCGCGGGCGCCGTGCTCGCCGTCGTCTCGATCTCGATTGTCCCTCAGGCTTTCGCCGAGGTGTCGAGCCGCGTCGCGACGGCGACCGTGGTCGGTTTCATCGCTGGCTACCTACTTAGCTGACCGCCCTAACTGCGCGCGCGGATGACGAGAATTGACGAGGCGCTCACTGACGACTTGGTCATTCCGGGTAGTCGTCCCCTTTCAGGACCCCGGAGAAGGCGCCCGGCACGCGCCGGCGTCGGTGCAGCTGCGGGGTTTCCGAGCGGCGGCAGAGTTCAGGCCGGGCCCGGCATCGCACCCTCGGCGAGCTTGATCCGGGTCCAGACATTCATATTGACGACGATGCCCACGATCTCGAGCATCTGCTCCAGGCTGAAGTTCTCGGCGAGCGCGTCGTGGAAGCGCTGGAACGCCGCGTCTCGGTCGGTGTCGGCCGCACGGGTGAGAGCCTCGGCGTAGCGGAGCGCCGCCTGCTCGGCCTGCGAGTAGAGCTCGGTCTCCCACCACGCAGTCAGAGTGTCGATCTTCGCCCGGGGGATGCCCGCCTCGCGCGCCGCCTGGTAGTGCAGGTTCAGGCAGTAGGTGCAGCTGTTGAGCTGCGAAACTCTCAGGCGCAGGAGCTCGGCGAGGCGGCGGTCGATCCGCAGGTCCGCCTTGTACCCGAACGCGTCCGCGCCCATTCGGGCCATGCGGATCAGCGCCTCGTTCTCGCTCGCGTCGAGCCGGCGGTTCAGGACCTGGACGTCGTCAGCCATCTCTTTGCTTCCTTTCGTGCTCATAAGACAACTCCCGTCGTGCAGGTGCGGTGATCGGCTGGGGGCGACTCTGTATCGAGCGCCGACCGACACCGTAGCGACGACGCGACCGCCCAGGTGGAAGTGCTCGACGGTGAGCGGGCCATCACGAGCACTGGCGCATCTGCGCCGAAGCCTCTCGATGTTGCCAGCGATCATTGTGAAGATCTGGCGCGGCTCGATCGGCGTGGCCCTAGAAGATTCCGGCGGATCGGCCTCGGGCGCGATGCTAGGTCTCGGAGCTGTCCGCCTGGGATCTGGGGATTGGTATTGGGGACAGGTTCGAGGCTTTTGAGGGAGGCTCAAGGCTCTTCGAGGGAAGGATGCGTCTGACCGACGAAGCGGCGTAGTTGCAGGAAAAATGCGCCAGCAACCGCTGTTCCTGAGTCTCTTTTTGCGGCCCGAATCCTCCATGGTAAGGAGGGGGTCGACGGTTCGAGTCCGTCAGAGGGCTCTAAAACACCTGCAAATCGGGATTTACTGTTGCCTGTGCTGAATTGCGGGTAAGGAGGGGTTCAGGCTGAGACGCCGGATTGGCCGTCTTTGCAGAGACTTTTGCGTTGACGGCACCGGCAATTCGGCCCGTTGATGCCGCGAAGGTCGCACGCGAGGTCGCACGCCGTTGTGGGGCCGGGCATTAACGAGGCACGATTCTGCGCTGCTGTGCCGCGGTAAGTGCCGCGCCCGTGTCGGCGCGCCAGTAGCGGCGTGCCCAGAGTGCGACATAGACGAGCGCGACGAGCACGGGAACCTCGATCAGCGGGCCGACGACCCCGGCGAGCGCCTGTCCCGAGGTGGCGCCCCAGACGCCGACGGCGACGGCGATCGCGAGCTCGAAATCGTTGGAGGCGACGGTGAAGCCCATGCTCGCGGTCTGCGCGTACGGGAACCCGATCGCCTTGCCGATCGTGAAGCCGGCGATCCACATGATCGCGAAGTAGGCGAGCAGCGGCAGCGCGATCCGCGCGACGTCCGCGGGCTCGGCGGTGATCTTCTCGCCCTGGATCGCGAACAGGAGCACGATCGTGAACAGGAGGCCGTACAGGGTGATCGGGCCGATCCGCGGCAGGAAGCGCGTGTCGTACCACTCGCGCCCCTTGCGCTTCAAGCCGATCCGCCGGGTCAGGAAACCGGCGGCGAGCGGGATGCCGAGGAAGATCAGCACCGTCTTCGCGATCGCCCAGATGCTGACCTCGAACCCTTGCGTGTCGAGGCCGAGCCACCCTGGGAGAACGGTCAAGTAGAAGTAGCCGAGCAGCGAGTACGCAGCGACCTGGAAGAGCGCGTTGAAGACGACGAGGATCGCGGTGCGGTCGCGGTCGCCCTTGGCGATGTCGTTCCAGATCAGCACCATCGCGATGCAGCGGGCAAGGCCGACGACGATCACGCCGGTGCGGTAGGCCGGCTGGTCGGCGAGGAAGAGCCACGCGAGCGCGAACATCAGCAGCGGCCCAATCACCCACGAGAGAAACAGCGACACGCCGAAGAACCGACGATCGGAGACGCCGTCGTTGCGCGAGCGGCCGAGCTCCTCGTACCTGACCTTGGCGAGAACCGGGTACATCATCAGCAGCAGCCCTACCGCGATCGGCAGCGAGACGGTGCCGACCTGGAGCTTGTCGAGCCCGTCGTTCAGCGACGGGATCAGCCGGCCCAGCCCGAGCCCGACCGCCATCGCGAGCCCGATCCAGAGCGGCAAGAAGCGGTCGAGCGTCGACAGCTTCTTCAGCACAGCCGTGTCGTCGACCGGCTGAACGATCGGGACGGGACGCTTCTCGGCGACGGCCATCAGACCGCACTCCTCTCTCGGTCGAGTTCGCTCACAAGCTGATGGACGCGCACCCCGACGTCATCGCGGATCTCGCGCACTCGCTCGATCGGCTCGTGCTTCGGGTCGGGCAGCTGCCAGTTGACGTAGCGCTTTCCGGGAACGACAGGGCAGGCGTCGTCGCAGGTCGCGACGATCACGTCGGCCCAGTCGATCGCCTCCTGGTCGAGCTTCTTGGGCACGTGGTCGGAGGCGTCGATTCCGAGCTCGCGCAGCGCCTCGACGACCGCTGGATGCGCCTCCGTTCCGGGGTTCGACCCGGCGGAGCGAGCGGCGTGGCGGCCGTCGGCCTCGCGCCGCAGCAGCCGCTCCGCCATCACGCTCCTGCCGCCGTTCGCGGTGCAGACGAACAACACGTTCATGCCGACACCGCCTCCGGCTTCACCAGCTCGGCGACCCGATCGAGCACGCCCGCCCCCAGCGAATAGAACGCGAAACGGCCGCGCTGCTCACGCACGATCACGCCGGCCTCGACGAGCTGCTTCAGGTGGTAGGAAACCGTCGGCTGCTTCAGCTTGAGCGCGTCCTGAAAGTCGCAGACGCAGATCGCCTCGCCGTCCGTCTGCGCGAGCATATTCACGACCTTGAGCCGGTTCCGGTCAGCGAGCGCCTGGAACAGCCGCTCCAGCTCGACCGCATCGTCCTCGCGAAGCTGCGGCCGTACCAGTGGCGAGCAGCAGGCGAGCAGATCCGAGGCAGGAGCCACCCTCCCATCGTATCGAACAAACTTGATGCGATGCCGTCGGTAGTTCCTACGAGGCCGAATCCGGTTCCGCAACGACGGCAGCCGGCCGCCTGGACCATTCAATGGAGGTTGAAGGAAGCGCTGCCCGCACGAGGACGCGCCGACAGTCGAAACGATGACCGACCAGCCTTCCACCCGCCTTGCCGCCCTTCGCCCTCTCGCCGATCCGGTGCGGCTCGCGCTCGTCGACGAACTCGCCCGGCAGGGCGCCTGTGCGTGCGAGCTGCGCGCCCGGCTCGCGGACGATCCTCGGCAAGGTCTGGCCCTACCTGCTCGTCGGGATCGCGCTCGGCGCCGTAATCCACGGTTGGATGCCGACCGACTTCTTCGCCCGCTACGCCGGCCCGCACAACCCGCTCGCAGTCCCGTTCGCCGTCCTGCTCGGCATCCCGCTCTACTCGAACGCCGCCGGCGTGCTGCCGCTCGTCGAGGCGCTGCACGCGAAGGGGCTTGGGATGGGAACGCTGCTCGCGTTCATGATGGCCGTCGTCGCACTCTCCCTGCCCGAGATGATCCTGCTCCGGCGCATCCTGCGGCCACAGCTGCTTGGCATCTACATCGCCGTCGTCGCGACCGGAATCGTCGCGACCGGCTTCCTCTTCAACGCCATCCTCTGAAAGGAGACCCGCCATGTCGACGATCAAGGTGCTCGGATAAGGCTGCGCCAACTGCCAGCGGCTGACCAAGCTGACCGAACAAGCGCTCGCGGAGCTCGGCCGCACCGAGCAGGTCGAGCACATCACCGACTACGCGTAGATCGCCGCGTACGGCGTCATGTCGACACCTGCACTCGTCGTCGACGACCAAGTGCTGCTCGCCGGCCGCATCCCCGGCCTCGCGTCGCTCAAAGACACGCTCGCCGACCGGCTCGCGCACGTCGCGTAGCGACGACCTCCGGCCGAAACCGGAGGTCGCCCAGCACGTTTTCGTCGCCCGGCCGAGCGACCTCAGCAGCAGCCAGCCTTGGCTGCGGCCTGGATCACCGGCAGCCCCTTCTTCTCGGGCTCGCGCGTCTTGACGGCCTTCACGATCGCGCTGTGCATGCCGTCGGCCACCTTGTGCGTGAACTCGACCGTCACACTCTCGAACCCTGCCGCCTCCAGCCCCGCGACGTACTCGCTCTTCGAAAGCGCGCCGGCGATGCAGCCGACGAACGAGCCGCGCTCGGCGCGTGCTTCCGCCGACAGACGATCCTCGGCGACGACGTCGCTGACGCCGACGCGCCCGCCGGGCTTCAGCACCCGCCCGATCTCCGTCAGCACGGCCGGCTTGTCGACCGAGAGGTTGATCACGCAGTTCGAGATCACGACGTCGAGGCTCGCCGCCGGAAGCGGGATCTGCTCGATCACGCCCTTCAGGAAGTGCACGTTCTTCACGCCCGCCTCCGCCGCGTTCTGCTGCGCGAGCGCCAGCATCTCGTCGGTCATGTCAAGCCCGTAGGCGGTGCCGGTCGGTCCGACCCGCTTCGCCGACAGGATCACGTCGATGCCGCCGCCGGAGCCGAGATCGAGCACCGTCTCCCCCTCGCGCAACTCGGCGACCGCAACCGGGTTGCCACAGCCGAGCGACGCAAGTGCGGCCGTGTCGGGCAGTTCGCCCCGCTGTTCGGCGTTGTAGAGCGCGTGGCCGAACAGCGCCGCGTTGCTCTCGCCATCGGTACAGCAGGAGCCGCTGCCGCAGCCGCAACCTTCGGAGCTCTCGGCTACCGCGCGGGCGGATTCGGCGTAGCGGCGGCGTACCTCTTCGCGCAGCTCGTCGGCGGTCGTAGACATCAGCAGCACACTCCTCTCAGGTCGACGACGGCCGCGAGCGTTCGCAGCGCGTCCGCGTTCAGGGTGAAGTAGGCGAATTTGCCGCGCGGTTCGCGGTCGAGCAGGCCCGCCTCGGTCAGCTTCTTCAGGTGATGCGACACCGTCGGCTGCGACAGGCCGAGCGGCTCGACGAACTCGTCCGCGCTCACCGGCTCGCGCCGGGTCGCGAGCAGGTTGACGATCTTCACCCGCGCCGGATCGCCGAGCGCCCGAAAGACGTCGGCGGTCGCAAGCGCCTCCTCCTCGCTCAGCGCCGGCGCACCTAGCGGCGCGCAACAGGCGACCGGCTCCAGCGTCGCGCTCATGCCTGCCGCCACCCATAGGTCAGCATCTGCAGCCGTGCCCGCCCGCGGATCGCGTCGGCGCGGCACGCCGAGCCGCACACTTGCCCGCAGCGCTCACAGAACGAGACCGCCGCGTCCTTCGTCTTCGTGAACAGCTTCAACATCTCTCGCTCCTTCATATCGACGCCTCTGAATATATCGAAGATGGTCGATGTGTCAAGCCGGCGGCCCGACTTCGAGAGACGCATACGCTGGCGACCGACGGTAGAACGAAGCAACACCCGTTAGGATGTCTGCATGCCGGACGACCGTTGCGACCTGCTCTGCCTCGACCTCGACAAGGCGGAAACCCTCCGGGCGGCGCGCCCGTCCGAGCTCGAGGCGCGCGCTCTCGCGGCCCGCTACCGCGCCCTCGGCGACCCCACCCGGCTCATGCTCGCGCGCGCGCTCAGGGACGGCGGCGAGCTCTGCGTCTGCGACCTCGCCTGGATCGTCGAGCGCGCGGAGAACCTCGTCTCCCACCACGTCCGCGCGCTGCGCGCCGCCGGCTTGGCCGACTACCGCCGCGACGGCAAGATGGCGCTGTACTCGCTCACCGACCAGGGCCGCAGGCTCCTCGACGTCGTCGCCAGCGAGCGGATCTCCGCATGACGACCGTCGAGCTCCAACGCCGACTCGCAGGGACACCGCCCGAGGACCGCGGCGCACTCGAACGGCGGGCAAAGCTGCTCGCCTGGAGCGGGAACGCTTGGCACGTTGTCGAGTTCGCGATCGCCGTCGGCGCCGGCGTCGCCGCTAGCTCGGTCGCACTCGTCGGCTTCGGCATCGACTCCGCGATCGAGGCACTCGCCGGCGGCGTGATCGTCTGGCTGTTCAGCGGCGGACGCGGCTCTTCGCACGCGGCCGAGCGACGCGCGCAGCAACTGATCGCCGCGAGCTACGCGATCCTCGTCGCCTACATCGCGGTCGAGGCAACGCGCGACCTCGTCGGCTCGCACCATCCCGAGGTCAGCTGGATCGGAATCGGGCTTGCCGCGTTCACCGCGCCGACGATGCCGCTGCTCGCACGCGCCAAGCGCAACGTCGGCCACAAGCTCAACTCCTCCGCCACCGTCAGCGAAGCCAGCCAGAACATGATCTGCGCCTACCTCTCGATCGCGCTGCTCGCCGGCCTCCTCGCGAACGCCCTCGCCGGCTGGTGGTGGGCCGACCCCGCCGCCGCACTCGTGATCGCCGCAATCGCCGCCCGAGAGGGCCTTGAGAGCTGGCGCGGCAAGAGCTGCGAGTGCTGCTAGCTGCGTCCTGGCCAGGTCGCACCACGGTCGCACGGCTACGCAAAACGCGACGAAACGCGGCGACGCGCGAGGCTACGAAACCCGCACCGTTACGCGCAGACCCGCATGAATCGACCCCCTCCTCACGTTCATGGTAAGGAGGGGGTCGACGGTTCGAGTCCGTCAGAGGGCTTAGACAATACGCCTGCAAATCCGCCGTTTCGTTTGCCTGGATCGACAACGGCTGTCACGCGCGGGCACTCGCGGGCTCCCGCTGATGTTCCCTCGCCGAGACGCTCGAACACCTCGAATTGGCTTGTCCAAGCGGATCCGAACTCGCCTGACCCCCTCCATACTGGAAGCCCGCCAATCAGTGAGCGGGCGCTTCACGCGAGCGGGCGGTCGACGACGTAGCGCCAAAGCGCGGCGGATCCAGTTCATTGCGGGGACGTCCCTTCGTGCGCTCGAGAAGTGGCGGAGACGGAGGCTGTTGTGACGACGAAGACGCTGGAGAAGGCCATCGCGGCGCGGGCGATGGAGCGGGTTGAGGTAGCCGAATCAGCCGGACCCTCGGGCGCAACGCCGATCTAAACTCGGGACGGTGTCTGCCGGGGAGGTCGATGAGTATCTACGCAGGCTCGAGGAGCCCAAGCGCAGCGCCCTGCAGGCATTGCGCCGGACGATCCTCGAGATCGTTCCGGAGGCAGAGCAAGTGATCTCCTATCGCGTGCCCGCCTTCCGTGTTGGCGGAAAGACTGTTGCCGGCTTTGCCGCGTTCAAAGATCACCTGAGTTATCTGCCCTTCAGCGGCTCGGTCCTCGGACAGCTCGCCGATGAGCTCGACGGCTACACAATGACCAAGAGCGCGCTGCACTTCGGCGTTGATCGGCCGCTACCGGAGGCGCTCGTGAAGAAGCTCATCCGCGCCCGCCTCGCCGAGATCGATCGCGCCCGCCAACACTCCGCGCCGCAAGAACAGCTGCCGCCCTGAATGCTCGTCGGGCTGCGGACTAGTCGTCGCGCCACAGCCGCACCACGAGGCGCAACTCGCGCTCGTGCAGCAGCGGGTCGATGGCGTGCACGATCCCGCTGTGACTGCCGATCGCGATCTGCTCGCCGACTTCGAGCGGCTGCTCGCGACTCAAGTGCCCCGTCGCAATCACCTCCTCGCTGCGGCGCAGCTCGTAGCGGTAGTCAGGCATCCACCCGTCGGCCCATCGTCGGCTCGCACCCTACGCGTGTGCCCGGATCTCTCGTCTCGTCAGGCCGGCACGTCAACCGCGACTAGGACCGTGGGGCGTTGCATAATCGGGGCGTCCCGTCCCTGAGTGTCGGCGTTTCGACGGGAGGAGAGCCAGCCAACGACCGCCTGACCCCTTTAGCCGTTCTGCGCATTCTGTGACCCGCCTAATGGGCGGCAAGGAGTTGTGACGGTTGGCTCAGAGGACGAGCACGTTGGCGAACACCTGCCAGGCGAGGAGGCTCTTCGCGACGAGGCTCAGCCAGAGATACCAGCGCTCCCCGTAGCGGTAGTCGCGCCACCGCCCGATCCGCTTGTACTGGAGGGCCTGGTTGACGGCGAAGCTGTTGAAGAGGACGAAGAGCGAGACGAAGATCACGTAGACGAAGGTCGGCGGCGCGTGTCCGCGTCCCGCCGAGACGCCGATCTGCACCGCGATCGCGACCCACGCCACGGCGCCGACGACGCAGCCGAGCACGAAGGGCAGCCAGCGCGTTCGGGCCCTCTCCGGCGGGTTGAGCAGCTCCATCAGCCAACCGAGGAAGATCATCGCCGCGTCCAGGGCGAAGAGGGCGAGCAGCGCGACGTAGTCGGCGATGCCGGTCAGCATCGCGATCAGCACGACCATCAGCGAGGCCGACAGCGAGTACTCGAGCCACCGGAACGGATTGACGCCTGCGGCGAGGCACCGCTCGTAGCGCGCGCGGAACGGCGGCAGCGCGACGAGCGCGTGGTCGAGCGCCGCGAGCAAGAGGAACGCGCCGACCAGCGGGCCGATGCGCAACTCGAAGAGCACGTCCTGCACCGGCGGCCCGCTCCCCGGCTGGCCCTCCATGAAGGCGCCCGTCACTGGAAGCGAGAAGTCGGTCGAGAGCGCGAGGATCACCGCCGCCTGCGCCGCGTGGAGCACAGCCAGCCACGCGTTGCCGCGCCGAAGCGTTCTATCTTCCATGCCGGGAGCCTAGGCGGTTCGGCGAGACGCTCGTCTAGGAGCGGTTCAGCCGCCAGATCTCGAGGTTGAGGGCCGCGGCATAGCTCGACCACGCCAGGTACGGCGCGTAGAGCAGCCCGGCCCGACGGTCGACGCGCGCGCTTGCGACCGCGGTGGCGGCGACGGCGGGCAGGAGCGCGCCGATGACAACCGCGCCGGCGCCGGTTCGGCGTGCGCCGAAGAAGACCGGCGTCCAGGCAGCGTTCAGCCCGAGCTGCAGCCACCACAGCGCAAGCGCACGCCGACGCCCGGGATCAGACGAGCGTGCAACCCGCCCCGCCGAGTACGCCATCTGTGCGTAGAGCAGAGTCCAAACCGGACCGAACGCCTGCGAGGGCGGCGTCCAACTCGGCTTGCGAAGACCGGGATACCAGGTGGCGACTGAGCGGCGCGTCGCCGCTCCTCCCCCGGCAGCCGCCACGGCAACCGCCGCTGCGTACCGGAACGTGCGCACACACGGACGATACCCCTGCGGTCGACCACAGCGCGCATCGCCTGCGCGATCGTTGGCGGGTGGCGATCGTCCTCTCCTTCCTCATCTCTCCGGCGTCGAAGGCGGATGGAGATCTCCCGCAACGGCGATGGACCCGAATCCGTAGCGGGGGAATACCCTTCGCCGATGGCGGTGGCAGAGTGACGGGCTGGGAGACATCGGAGCGCGTCCTCGAGTCCGGCGCCTTCGAGTCGCGCCAGCGGGTATTCGTCGCGGAGCCCGTGGTCGACGCGTGCGAGGCGGGCGCCCGCACACTCGGTGTCACCTACTGGCAGGCGGTCGACCGCTTCACCCGCGGCGTCGTCCGTGCGAGCTGGACGGGCGGCGGAGGCAAGCTGAAGCTGCTCGGCGGTGCGACGCTGCTCACCTTCGGGCAGCCGGAGCTCTCGTTCGACGGCGGGCTTGTCAGCTGCCGGCACACGATCCAAGGTGGACTGCTCGCGCTCCGAGCCGGCGGCTCCGTCACGCTCGCACAACGACCCGAGGGCGATCAGCAGGAGCTGAGCGTCACCGTCGAGGGGTACCTGCCGCGGCTCGCCGCCCGCGCGGGCGCGCCGCAGTGGACCGGGATGCTCTACGCGAAAGGGCAGAGCCCCTTCCATGCCGCGGTCAGCCGCCGCTACTTCGAGCTTCTGCTGCGGAGCCGGGCCCGATGAACGTCACCGTCTTCGGCGCAACCGGCGTCGTCGGCCGGGCGCTCGTGCCACTGCTGGCAGAGCACGAGCTGACCTCGGTCTCGCGCACCGCACGCGACGAGCCCGGCGCCCGCTGGATGGTCGCCGACGCAGCGAGCGGCGACGGCGTCGCCGCGGCCCTGGAAGACGCCGACGTCGTCTACTACCTCGTCCACTCGCTCGGCGCCCAGAACTTCGAGGAGCAGGATCGCGCAGCAGCGGAGACGGTCGCGCGCGAGGCGGCGAACGCAGGCGTACGGCAGATCGTCTACCTCGGCGGGCTCGGCGCCGATGACCCCGACGCGTCGCCGCATCTGCGCAGCCGCCGCGAGACCGGAGAGCGGCTCGCCTCCGCGGGCGTCCCGGTAACGACTCTGCGTGCGGCCATGATCGTCGGCAAGGGGAGCGCCGCCTTCGAGACGATCCTCGGCCTGGTCAAGCGGCTACCGGTCATGGTGACGCCGAGCTGGGTCTCGACGCCGACGCAGCCGATCGCGCTCGACGACGTCGCTCGCTACCTGGCAGGCGTCTGCGGCAACGAAGCCGCCTACGGCGAGGGCTACGACACGGGCGGGCCCGAGGTGATGACCTACCGGCAGATGATCGAGCGGATCGCTGCCCTGCTCGGCCGCAAGCCGCTAATCGTCGAGGTCCCGGTACTGACGCCTTACCTCTCCGCGCTCTGGCTGAACCTTGTCACGCCGGTGAGCGCGTCGGTCGCGCGGCCGCTCGTCGAAGGGCTGCGCAATCCGACGATCGCGCGCGAGGAGCGGATCCGGAAGCTGTTGCCGCTCGAGCTCACGCCGTTCGACGAGGCGGCGCGGCGGGCGCTCGCGTGAAGCAGCACGGGCACCTCACCAGTCCGGTAGTCGAAGATCCCCTCGAACGCTTCGGAGCCGGCCGCTATGCCTTCATGTCGGCGCGCAGTACTGTGAAGCTGGATACAAACGCGGGTAAGCCTTCGCTCACGCCGCTGCTCTGAGGATCGGCCCTGCTGAGCCTCGTGACGCCAGCGTTCTCTTTCTCGTGTCGTGCCCGGAATGCAGGCCAATTGAGTGCCTGTCCATTGATGGGAGGAAGAGATGAGGGTGTGCATCGTTGGCGCTTCTGGGAAGCTTGGGCAGTACATGGTCCAGCAGTCGCTGGATCGCGGTTACGAGGTGGTCGGCGTGTGCCGCAAGGAAAGCGTGGGGAAGCTCGACCCGTTCAAGGGGCGCATCACTGTCATTCCGGGAGCGACCGACGACCGCGAGGTCATCAAGCGCGCTGTCGCGAGATGCGACGGGGTTCTCGTCGTGATGACCCCGCGAGGCGTCCACGGGTACTCGACGGGAACGACCCAGGCGGTGCTCGACTATGCGCCTCCAGGCGCGCGCCTCATCTTCTCGTGCGGATGGCACATCACCCTCGACGGCCAGGACGTGTACTCGCTGAAGCTCAAGACCCTCGTGAAGGTCTTCGGCCCGCTCGCGCGTCTCGCTCGCTTCGCCGATCTCGACGACCAGGTGGAGGCAGCCCGGCGGATCTTCACCAGCGACACGCGGTGGACCGTCGTACGCGGCAGCGACCTTGAGGAGGGCGAGAGTCAGGGCCTGCCCGTGTGGAGCAGGCACGTGGGTGATCCCATTCTCGAGAGCAACATCACGCGCCGCGTCGACTTCGCCCTTTTCATGGTGGAGGCTCTCGACAACGACGGACTGGTCCACGAGGCCCCCGCGATCGTGGGCCGCCAGACGCCCTCGGCGCTCGCGTACGCCGCCTAGCGAGCGCACCCTCAGGTGTGGGCCAGTGTTCGGGAATGACCCCTGAGCGGCACACTGTCTCCCTGCCGTTCACGATGGAGATCGAAGACGTCTACCGCTTGTCGGACGGGCGGACGATCCTGGTCGGCGCGGTCGACTCCGGAATGGGTTTCGTCTCGTCGCTCGACTGCGCTCTACTCGTAGATGGCCGCGAGGTTCAGAGGCTCGTCGTCTCGGAGGAGCTGCCTGAGAAGCGATCCGATCCTGACTCCGGGAACCGAGCGGTCGGCACAGCCGACGATGTGTCCGTTGCGGATGAGTTGTTCCGGGCGGGCAGATGTCGGTTGGTTGGGCTGGCTCAACATCGACCGTGACGTGTGCGAGTGTTCAGGAATGTCCCCCGAGCGGGGTCGCAAGTCGAGCTCGGATCGCTTGGGTTACGCCTCGATCAGAATCACCAGCGTCTCGGGAAGGACGCCGTCGTGTGCCATCGCGTCTGCGGCTGGCTGCGTCTCCATCGCGGCCATGACGGCATCCATGTCGGCAACGTCCATCACCAACCCGACTCGGGTTGGATTCTCCGGATCGATAAATGTCCGGATGTTGGTGACTCCGAGGGGCCCGAAGAACTCCTCACGCTTCGGGGAAGCGAGCCAGTGATCCTTGTCCTTCACGTCGTGGTAGGCCATCACAGTGGGCATCAAATCTCCTTATGCTTGAACGGCATGGCCGATCGGGTGCCCGAACCATATGCCATGCACTGGTGCGTGCCGTAGAACGCGCTGCTCGTACGACTCGAAAGCTCCTTAGGGACAGCGTCCACACCCATCGCTCTAAACCCGAGGCCAACGGGGAGACGAGATCGGCTGAGCCGCTTGCGGCGAGGGATCCCTTGGCCGATCCCGGCGGGGGGCCCGGTGGCCTACGCCCTAGGAGAAAACCTCGGCTCGGAAGACGATGATGGTCTGGAACCCGTCGCCGTCGACTTGGTAGGCGTAGCAACCGGGTGCCCTCAGGCGTGTGAACGACGGGAACTGTCGCCAGGCAGCGTCGCTACCACCCGGCTCGAACTGCATCTTCCAGTCCGGCTGTGAGTGCTCCCCGAATCCGAGTCGGCCGCGCGCGTCGATCCGGGCCCCACGAATGAGGATGGGGCCCTGGTACTTCGCGTCAGCAACCCAGAGCACCTTTTGCCCGCTCCATTCGCTGGGGTACCAGGACTGCGTTTCTACCGCGGGATAGATGAACTGAAGAAGCCCGTGTGGTATGCCGACCGGGTAGACAGGTCCCTCCCCAAGAAGCGGGCCGAACTCGGCGGTAGTGCGCCGCGCACTGGAGACTGGGCACGATTCGCCGGGTGCGACCACAGGAAGGGCAAGCGCAGGCGGCGACTCAGCAGTCTCCGTGGCGGCGGTGCTGTGCGATGTTCTGTTACAGCCGGCTACGAAGAACGCACCTGAGATGAGAGCGAGCGCGAAACCTGCCAGTGAGAGGCATCTTGTCGTCGTTCTCCAAGAATACGACGCTTGCACCAGGCGTCCCGAGAGGGCACAGGCGCGCCGACTTGATCTAGTAACTCACGGCAGTGACAGAACAACCGCGTCCATTCCGCTGGTTCCAGCAAACGACACGCTCGCGTGCGCCAGTGTTCACGAATGGCGCCTGGGCGCACGTCCGGCGTTAGCCGATTTGCTCGGCCAGCCCGATGAGAATGCCCTCGGGGCCTCGGACATAGCAGAGCCGATACACGTCTTCGTACTGGACCACTTCGTCGACGAGCTGCGCGCCGTGCTCGCGGAGCCGGGCCAGCGTATCGTCGAGGTCGTCCACGGCGAACATGACGCGGAGGTAGCCGAGAGCGTTCACCGGAGCGTTCCGGTGATCGGCGACCGCAGGCGGCGTTAGAAAGCGCGAGAGTTCGATCCGGCCGTGGCCGTCCGGCGTATGCATCATGGCGATCTCGACGCGCTGGTCGCGCAGTCCAGTGACGCGCCCTGACCAGTCTCCTTCGATCATGGCTCGCCCTTGGAGTTCAAGTCCCAGCTCGGCGAAAAAAGAGATGGCGGCATCAAGCGATTCCACCACGATGCCGACGTTGTCCATCCGTTGAAGCCCCACGCGGCCATTCTTGCGGATCGCAAAGAGATCACCGGTGCCCGCAAGGCACGCGGGATCAGATGTCCGTACCTCTGGCTGCGCACGTGTTCCGGAACGACGCCGGAAGGCATCCGGGCGTGACAAGGGCGGGCGCGATGACAGGCCACCCTACGACGGCACACACGTTCCGTTCCTACCTCAGTCGAGGCGCAGGATCGTTTCCTCGATCTCCTCACGGCGACCGTGTGCGAAGCCGCGGTTGACGCCAATGCGTCGGAACCCAGCTTTCTCAAGTACTCGAAGCGAACCGACGTTGTCCGAGGCCGCTCGGGCGTACACCGGACGCTCGGCAGTCTCGGCAAGAACAATCTGTAGTGCTGCGCTGGCGATGCCTTTCCCCCATTGCGTTCGGTCTACCCAGTAGGTCACCTCGAGCTGATTGTCGATTCGGAAGGACCCGATCGTTCCAGCGACGGCTCCGTCGACATCAATGACTCGGTGCGAGACGCTGGTATCGGTCCGCAGGCGCGACATCCGGTCGAGAAACGCGCGGCGATCGGTCTGATCCTCGGCCGTGAAGGCGGCCATCCGGATCGACTCCGGATCCGTCACTTGCTGATAGATCGTGTCGAGATCCCGGTCCTCGAGCGGCCTCAGCGAGACGTTCATCTGGGCGATTCTAAGGGTGTCGCTTGCCTGATCGGTTCCAGATAGTCGCCTGGGCCAGCGTTCGGGAGACCCCCGAGCTAGTCTCGCTTCTCCTTGTTCATGGTGCAGGCTGTGGTCCGTGGGGCGTTCGATAAATGGAGCTGTGCCCCGTGCGGCGTCACGGTCGACGCTCGGAGTTCGATACATCCACGGTAGAGGTCACGGCCGCACGCGCCGGCTAGTCAGTGCCAACCTCGAGCACGACCTTGCCACGCTTCCCGCGGCCCGCGACTCGCTCGAACGCCGCCCGGGCCTCCGTGAGCGGAAAAACCGAGTCGACCTCCGCGCGAAGCTCGCCTGCGTCCACGAGCGTTCTCAACTCCAGCAGTTGCTCGTGGTCGGGTTCGACGATGAAGTAGATCGCGCCCGGCATCTCCTCTGCGATCGTGACCACGCGCTCGCCAGCGGGGACCTCGCCGCCACGAGTGTCGAAGACCAGATCGACTGGACCGCTCGCCACGACCGCTGCGCCGGCGTGTCGCGCAAGCTGGACGCCGATGTGCCCAACCCCGCCCGAGGCGCCCGTTACCAGCACCCGCTCGCCTCGGGCGAGCCGCCCGTGCACAAACAGTGCTTGCCAGGCGGTCAGCCCACCCATCGGCAGAGCTGCCGCCTCGACGTGGCTCAGCCGCAAGGGCTTCGGTGCAAGCACATCGGCTGGGACGACGGCGTACTCGGCAGCCACGCCGTCACGATCGAAAGGCGTGAGCGCATATACCTCGTCACCGCTGCCGACGACAACGCCCGAAAGCTCGTAAGACGGAATCGCCGGCAATCGATCGACCGGCCACTCCAGCTCGCCACGTGTAATCGCTGCCGCATGCACGCGCACCAGCACCTCGCCCGGATCCGGCGACGGCGTCTCGATCTCCTCAACCTTCAAGCCGTCATCGTGCAGCCGTACCGCTAGCACACTGCTCCCCTGCCCCTGTTGGACTTCGTTCCTCAGGAGATCTTGCCATCTACCACCAAAAGGTGGATGAAGCGCGATCCGGCCAATCTTCCGCGAATCTACCAACCTCGGCACGGGCGGGTCGCGAGGCGAGACGCAGAAGGAGACGATCGCGCGCCCGCGACCGCCGGCGTCAGGGGCCGGACAGCGACGCGCCGCGGCGCCCGAGGTAGCGACGAACCGGACGGTCTGCGACCGCACCCGGTCGCCCCCGGCCTTCATCAGCTCCTGGGTCAGCTCTGATTGCACATGTAGCTGAGGGAGGATCTCGCTCGAGGGCTCGAGTTCGTATCAGCTCGAGATGTTGACGCGGTGCGCGATCTCGTTAGGCTCGGAACCGGCGAACGGACACAGCCCGACGACTAGGCGACTGTCGATGACTTGGCGAGGAGACGTGCGCATGGGACAGGCGGTCGGTGACATGCTCCCAGCCGCGGTGGGCGTCGCGATCAGCCCGCTGCCGATCGTCGCGGTCGTCCTGATGCTGGTCTCCGCTCGGGGTCGCGCCAACGGACCGGCGTTCCTCATCGGCTGGGTCGCTGGCGTCGCCGGCGCGGGAGCACTCCTCCTCCTGATAGCCAGCGGTGCCGGCGCACACGACGAAGGGCAGCCTGCCGATTGGGTGAGCTGGCTGAAGCTCCTGCTCGGGCTCAGCCTCCTCCTGCTGGCGGCCAAGCAGTGGCGCGGACGACCCCACGACGGCGTCGAGGCACCGACGCCGACGTGGATGGGCGCGCTCGACGCGTTCAAGCCACCGAAGGCCGCGGGGGTGGGGATCGTCCTCTCGGCGCTGAACCCCAAGAACCTCCTCCTGATCGTCGCGGGGATGGCTTCGATCGCACAGACCGGCATCCCGGCCAACGAGCAGGCGATTGCACTACTGGTCTTCACGCTCATCGCGTCCATCGGGGTCGCGATTCCCGTCGTCATCTATTTCGCACTCGGGGAGCGCTCATTCGACCTTCTCCGTCGGATGAAGACCTGGATGGCCCACAACAATGCGGTGATCATGGCGGTGCTGCTCCTCGTCATCGGTGTGAAGCTCATCGGAGACGCGATCTCTGGACTCGCCTGAGTACTCACTGGACCCGCGCGAAGAGTGATGGAGCGTTTATGAAGCCCAGCGGGCGCAATCAGTGGCAACTCGCGGCAAGGGAGACGAGCGCGCAAACCCCAGAAACAAGCCAAAACCGGTGCCACCGGTTGCAACCAGTTGCCGCTGAACCTTGATGGTAGGAGTGGGCAGACGGGTTCGCCCCAATGCAAAGTGGATGCAAGGAGGCGACGCAGAGGCCCGCATCTGCGGGCCTCTGCGTCGTGGCTTCGGCAGGCACTCGCCTGCAACTTCGTCTGGAGAACGCGTTCAGCCGACCGGCCGGAAGTACTTGTCCGCGACGTAGCGTCCGACCTTGCGTCCGAGGGCGGAGCCTTGCAGGTCGGAGTTGCGGAAGTGGAAGCCGACGAGGACACGCGCCCAGCCGACGTCCTTGACGACGTCGTGAAGTCGATTGTAGGTGCGGACGCGGGCCGCGTCCGGCAGGCCCGGCGCGCGGCTCGTGAGCGTGAGCGTGACCTTGTCGGTGCCGAAGAAGGCATCCAACGCCTCGACGACCGCGGTGCTGTGGCAGGCGTGCGCGGACGGGTACTCGGGGAAGTTCGGCGTTGCGCCAAGCGGCTCCCATGTTGGGTCGGCCACTGTGTCCGGGTTGCTGTCCGTGTCCGCCACGTGGATCGCCTGGTAGGGGCGCCAGAACCAATAGTGATACTTGGCGTCGAAGCAGGCGATCATCGCGTCGCCGCCGGCGACGTGCGCCATCGCCAGCATGCGCGCGGTCTGCACCAGGTCGAGCCCCCGGTCGTGCGCGAGCTTCAGTAGGCCGTCGTTCCACTGGCGGATGTCGTGGTCGGTCCAGAAGCGGGCCTCGTTCGTCTGCTCAGGCGTCCTGCTCGTGCTGTTGAGGCTGCCCAACTCCTTGACCTGGTTGAAGTCGCCAGCGTACTCCTGGCTGGTCAGCGCATTGGGGCCGTCGGGCCGGAACTGCGAAGCCCTCCGGAGGGCAAGCGGCCGCATCCCGGGAAGGCACAGCCCGAGCACGGCTCCCGTGGCGTTGGGTTGCCAGACCCCGGGGCCGGGTGCGGGCGGACCCAGGTCCTGGAGCGTGGTGCTGCAGCCGCGGCCGTCGTTTACGCGCAGCGCGAGCACGGCTCGCGCGACCTTCTGGCCCACGTCGATCCCGTTCTGCTTTGCCGCCTGCTTCGCCGAGGTCCCGTCGGGGATGGCCGCCATGTAGGCGCTGTAGTCGTTGTCGAGGATCGTCTGGTCGGCGCCGAGCTGTGGCTGCAGCCCGGTCAGCGTGTCGTACGCCGCGGTTGCGATCGCGGCCTCAGCTGAGGTGTTTGCCGGCGCGGTCGGCGTGGTCGCATACGGCCGATAGCGGCCCTCGATCGCCACTGCGGCGTCGTAGATCGCGGCGTGGGCAATGCCCATGTAGACGGCCGCCTCGCCGGGGAACTTGTTGCCGAAGTTCTCGGTGCCGAACACCCCACCCGGACCGGCCGGGACGATCGCACATCGCGCCTCGGTACTCCAGAACGCGACCGGCGTCGCCGCTGCGGGGTAACCGGGAGGCGCACACTGAGTGGTCGGCGGTGTCGCCCCGGCACCGGGTCCGGCACCGATGAAGACGACCGCGGCGAGAACACTAACGAGAACGGTGATGCGGAGTTTCATTGTTTCTCCTTTCCCGACGGGATCGCCTCGACGATGCGCAACGGGTCGAGCCGGGCCCGCTGAGCGACCAGCGCGGCGTCACGACCGGAGCACGCGGCGAATGTGAAGAAGCAGATCTCGTCCTCGGGGACGTGGATGGATCCCTCGAAGCCGACGCGCGTCCCCTCGAGCGTCATCGCCTCGGCGGCCGAGTGCGCCCGCCGCTCCCGCGCTCGGCGCTCACCAGCGGCGCCACGGGCGAGGAACGTCTCAACGAGGTAGCTCGGCACGCGACCGACCGTAGGCGGTCGTGCTCAGCTTGAAATCGTGAGTCCCCCTGAACTTTGCTCGCCCGCTTCGCCTGGCCGGTATACGCGTGCGAGTTCCGTGCGCGAGCGGACGCCGAGCTTGGCGTACACGTGCGAGAGATGCGTCTCGACGGTCCGCTCGCCCACGAAGAGGGCGGCCGCGACCTCCCGGTTCGTGCGACCCTCGGCGACAAGCGCTGCGACGCGGCGCTCGGCGGCTGTCATTCCTTCCTCTCGTCTGCGCCCGCCGATCCTGCCGAGCTCCGCCCGCGCGTTCGCGGCCCAGCCGAGGGCACCGATCATCTCGAAAGCCTCGAGTGCGGCCGCGATCGCTTCGCGCGCGTCGCGCTTCTGTCGCGTGCGGCGTCTGACGATCCCGAGCGCCAGCAGTGACCGGGCGCCTCCGAATGGGTCGCCCACCGCCTCGTGTTCGCCCACAGCTTGCTCGAGCAGCACGAGCGCCTCCTCGACGTCGCCACGTGCGGCGGCGACCAGCCCGCGGCAGCGGGTGACTTCGACGAGCACGCGCTCGCGTCCGAGGCGTGCCGCGGCCGCCTCCCACTGATCGAGCAGGTCGACGGCGTCGCCGATCCGACCGACCGCAAGCAGCGCCTCGGCGTACTCCGCGCGCCACCAGAAGTCGCTCGGATCACGGACACCGGCGCGGTATCTGCCCTGTTCGGCGGCTGCAAAGCGAGCGACGGCCTCGTGCGACTGCCCGCTCCAGGCGGCAACGAGCCCCAGCACGCCTTCCTGGCCGGCGAGGAACAACGGCTGTGCGTGCGCAAGTGCGCGACTCTGCTCCGCGAGCTCGCGCGCACGGTCGAGCTCGCCGCGGTGGGCGGCGATCCGCGCGACGACCCAGATCGCGAGCGGATGCTCGTGCTCGTCGATCGTGTACTGGTGGCTGATCTCTCGTTGGCGCTCGGCATAGTCGGCGGCGAGCGCGAGCCGCCCGGCCGCAAGCTCGACGAGGCTCAGGTACCAGAGCGCGTCCGCGCTCCTCCGCTCGTCCCGCTCGCTCAGATCCGGGTACAAACCCTCGAGCAGCATCCGCGCGCGATCCAGCTTTCCGGACCAGATGAGTACTCGGGCCAGTCTGAAAGCAGTCTCGAGACGCTCGCGAGGATCGTCGACGCGGTCCGCGAGCTCGTGCGCCTGCTGCACGAGCTCGACCGCATCCGGCTCGGCGCCGCTGAAGCGAAGGTAGCCGAGCGTCGCGAGGGCTCGGGCACGCAGGGCGTCGTCGCCGAGCTCCACGGCGAGCTCGAGCGCTGAGCGAGCGTGCTCCTCAGCGGAACCAATCCCTTCGGTGCGACGAACTTCCGACCCGAGCCAGTGGTGAATCGCCCCCTGCAGGGAAGGATCGGACTCCGCCTCGGCAAGCGCCTCCCGGCGCAGAACGATCGCGTGTTCGATGTGCGCGCTCTCTACAAGGTCACTGAGGAGGACAAGCGCCTCTGCATGCTCGCGGCCTTTGGACGCGGTTCGCAAGAGCTCGTCTGCGTGGGCTCGGGCCCGGCTCACGTCACCGGCGCGGAGCTGCATGCGCGCAGCTGCGATCGCCCGGCGGTGCCGGTCCGGGCCCGCGCCCGAGGGCGTGAGGTGGAGCGCGTGCTCGGCCAACTCGGCGGCGGTGACGCTCGCCCCTCGGGTCGCTGCGACTGCCGCTGCGTCGTCGAGGTCCGCAGCCACATCCGCGTCCGGAGCCTGCGACGAGAGAGCGAGGTGTCGTGCCCGGGCGAGCGGATCATCGACCATGCCCGCGAGGAGCCGATGCGCACCTCGCCTGCCCTCGACCGGCAGCTCTTGATAGAGAGCTGACGCCAGCAGCGGGTGCGTGAAGCGGATGACCGTGTCAGCACGCGCGATCACACCTGCGGCGAAGGCCGGGGCGAGCGCAGCCTCGGAAACACCCGCAGCACCGAGCATCGCGGGCGAGGCACGACCACTCACGGCGACGATCGACAGCGCCGCACGCGTCGCCGGCATCAGATCGCCGACCCGGCCGCGCACGAGCTCCTCCAGGCTCTTTGGAACGTGAACGGGCCGGGTCGGATCTCGCTCTGTATCTTCGGCCTCGAACGCGCGTGCGAGCTCGAGCGCGTAGAACGGGTTACCGCCTGACGTCTCGTGGAGACGTATGAGGGTCGGACGCGGGAAGGCGCGCCCGAGCCGCGCCAGGAGGAGCTGCTGGGTTGCGCCAACGCTGAGAGGGCCGACGTGCACCGGCTCCAACCGTTCGGCACCGATCGCCTGCTCGATCGCTCCCGACGGCAGGCCCATGCCGATCCGACGAGCGAGCAAGAGCCCGAGGTTCGCGTCGCTCAACCGGCGCAGGGCAAACGCGAGAGCCCGCGCCGACGCGTCGTCAAGCCACTGGACGTCGTCGATCGCCACGAGAAGGCGGGTGTCTCGTGAGAGCGACTCCAGGGCGCCCCGGGTAGCGAGCCCGAGAGTACGCGGATCTAACCTTTCTCCGGCTTGGTCTTCGCGAGCGAGCGCGATCTCGAATGCGCGCCGACGGGGGCCCGGCAAGGCAGGCAGCACCTCGTCGAGCACATCTTCGAACAGATCGCCCAGCCCGACATGGACGAGCCTGCGCTCGGCCTCAGCGGGGCGCGACCAGAGAACGCGTAGTTCCCGGGAGCGCGCGTGCTCGACAGCCGCAAGCCAGAGGGTGGACTTCCCGATGCCCGCCTCGCCCTCGAGCACGAGCGAACTGAACCCTTCGTCTGTCCGATCGACGAAGGCGAGGACGGAGGCCAGCTCCCCTTCGCGACCCACGATCTCCAACGCCGTCATTCCGTTCAACCGATCGTGACAGAGCCGCTGATAAACACAACCTAAACGCGGCTTCAGCGCAGCGAAGGAGTTCGGCGTGTCGTCAATAGCGACAACGAAAATGGAGTCTTTGTGGAGCCTCGTGGTCGCAACCAATGGAAAGCGATTGCAAAGGAGACCTCGGCTCCGAGTTCGACCGCGACGGCATCCACTCTCGATCTTCGCGTGCCGGCGGCGGCCAATACCAGCGCAGGTACATCGCGGCAGCCAGGGCGTTCGACCAGGGCCGTGGCGTGAGTAGCGGTGCTTCCTTTGGAGCTCTGCTCGGGTGCCAGATGATTTCCCACAGGTGGCCATCAGGATCACGGAAGTAGCCGGAGTAGATCCCCCACGGTCGGTCGTGGGCCGGTGTGATCGTGGCACCCGCGGACGCCGCCCTCTCCAGCAACCCGTCCACCTCGTTGCGGCTACGAACGAGTTGCGCGAGGCTGAACTCGCCGCTTTGCGGCGGCGCAAGAGGAATCGCCGCGTCCTTCGCCAGATCTTCGCGCGGGTAGAGGTTGAGCATCGGGCCGCCGTCGAGCTTGAACATCGCGATGGCGCCGTTCGCCCCGGTGCTCTCGTCCCTCCATTCCGTCCCGATGATGCCCTTCGACTCGAGGCCGAGATCGCGATAGAACGCAAGCGCACGTCCGAGGTCGGCCACCGCCAAGGTGATCACGTCCAGCCGAGGTTCCACCGTTTCGTTTCTGCCCGACGCGGCGGTAGCTAACCTGCGATCGTCCGCGCGCATCAAGGGTCGCACGGCCGTGCGACTTCGTCGTCGAGTTCTGGCGTCGAATCCCGCCGGATCGTGCGGAAGCCCCTCACGCGGCTTTTGTGCCGCGACTGGAGCTTTCATGCTCACGCCCGGCGAGCCAGCCGGAATTGCGACGGCTATTCGCCGTCCCAGTAGTCGAGCTCGGGCAGACGCGTCATCAGGCCGACGCCGCGGAAATAGACCTTCTTCGAGCGCGGGTACCAGGCGATGTCGTTCGGCTCGCGCGTGCCGTAGGCGAGTAGCCTCATCCCGTCGGCGCCCGCGCGGAAGGCGTGACCGACGCGCGTGCGCGGCGGGCGCGCGACCACCGAGCCGGCCCGCACCGGGTGCTCCTCCTCGCCGAGGATGCAGACGCCGTCGCCCTCGAGAACGACGAAGACCTCCTCCTCCGAAGCGTGGCAGTGCACCGGGCAATTGAGCTTGCCGCGCGGGATGTCCGAGTGGTTGAGCCCAGTTTCGACCGAACCCGCGGCCGCGCCGAGCTCGCGCGAGCTGTCGCCGAACTCGCCGCGGTCTAGGAGCTCCGGCTCGACGTCCTCGAGCCGGACGACGTTCGGGGGCCGCTCGCCGGGCTCGGGCAGCCCCGGCTCGGGCAGCGCGCCCTCGAGCTCCCACTGATGCGTCAAGTCGACGTCGAAGAGCGACGGGCCCATACCGACCTTCTCGATGCGCGGGAACCAGTCGTAGCCGCCCGCCCCCGAGCGACGCGCGTTCCCGTAGGCAAGCACGTCGAGGCCGTGCGGCCCGGCGACGAGCGTGTGCGCCGGCCCAGTCGCCAGGTGGACAAGGCAGGTCCCCGGGCCGACCTCACAGACGACGTCCTCGCCTGGCTCGGTGCGCTGCCACGAAAGGCCCGAGCCGCCGAGCACGAAGAAGATCTCCTCGTGATCGCCGTGGGAGTGGAGCGGTGTCGAGCGGCAGCCGGGATGGATGCGGATGCGGTTCACGCCGACGCCGACCGTGCCGGCGGCTTCGCCCAGGTACCGCCAGGCGGAGTGGATGCTTCCCTCCTCGTGGTCATGCTCCTCGACGTCGTCCCAGTGGGCGATGTTGGGATGACTCACGCCGGCAGTATCCGTGCGCCGAGCGCCTCCGCGCAACGCGCGGCGGCGACCGGCCGGCGAGACTAGTCGCCGCTGCTCGCCAGGGTCGGATGGTCGGTGGGATAGACGCCGACCGCGAATCCGTACATGGTGCCGCCCGACCGCGGAAGCTGGTCGAATTCGTCCACCAACTCGGCCATCCGCTCCCAGAACTCCGACGCCTGTGCCTCGTTAATGCGCGCGTGCCGGATGAAGCCCCACAGCTTCCCGTCGCGGTACGCGGCCGCCGACTCCCGAGCCGCGACCTCGAAGTCGTTGAAGTCGCGAGGCATCTCGTCGCCCTCCGGGCTGCGCTCGACGCCGACGTAGAACATCCGTGCCGTGCGGCCGTAGAAGCGTTCCTCGATCGCCCGAACGCGCCGCGTCCGCACGACCTGGAGCAGTCCCGCCTCGGTGAGCACCTTGACGTGATGGGCGACGGTGCTCCTCGGCCGCCCGAGTGCCACCGCCAGTTCGTTGACCGTCGCCGCCCGCTCCTGGAGCAGGCCCAGGATCGCAGTGCGTAGTGCATGACCGATGGCTTTCACCTCGGACGGCTCGGTGAGCGCGATCCGATCCGCGAGGTCGTAGTCGGGTGGAGTCGGGTTGCGGTCCACAGCGCGAATAGACTAACGTTGCGAAACGTTCCAAGTTTTTGGATCAATCCAGAGGAGGATCGGATGAGCGAGGTTCTGCTGTACCACCACGTGCAGGGGCTAACAGGAGGGGTGCGGTCGTTCGCCGACGAGTTGCAGCAGGCGGGACACACGGTGCACGCCCCCGACCTGTTCGACGGGCGGACGCTCGGGACGCTCGAGGAGGGCATGGCCTTCGCCCGCGAAGCGGGGTTCGACGCGCTGGCCGACCGCGGCGTGGCTGCCGCTGAGGAGATCGGTCCCGACATCGTCTACGCCGGGTTCTCGTTCGGAGTCATGATCGCGCAACGGCTCGCGCAGACCCGTCCCAGCGCCCGCGGCGCCGTGCTCATGTACTCCTGCCTCCCGGTCTCGGAGTTCGGCGAGGCGTGGCCCGACGGTCTCCCGGTTCAGGTGCACGGCAAGGAGGGTGACGACCTCTTCCTCGAGGACATCGATGCCGCTCGTGCCCTAGTTGACTCGAGCGAGGGCGCGGAACTGTTCCTCTATCCGGGGACGGAGCACCTGTTCGCCGACTCCTCACTCGCGACGTACGATCCCGGCGCCGCGGCATTGCTCACCCAGCGCGTGCTGGCGTTCCTCGACAAGGTCGACGCCGACGAGAAGGATTGAACGCCCTCCATCGCGAGGATCGCGCGGGTGCCGCCCTCCGAGCCGGCGATGCGGCTGGGACGCGAGGCTCGGGTAAGCGGCCTGCTCGACGGGGTAGTGAGAAGATGCGTGCGGATCCACGAGCTGACGCTTGCGACGAGCGATGTCGCCGGCCAGGCGGCGTTCTGGGGGGAGAGACTCGAGCTCCCCGTGCGCGAGTCCGGCGACGGCCAGATCGAGGTCTCGCTGCAGGCTTCGACAATTCGCTTCGAACCCGCTCCGCCGGAGCTCGAGGCCCACTACCACTTCGCAATCAACGTCCCGCGCCGGTCGATCGAGAAGGCCGCGGCCTGGATCGAACAGCGCCACGAGCTGCTTGCCTTCCACTGTGACCCTGACGTGGACGAGGGCGCGACAATCACGCACACCGACCGCGGAGCATCCGCGCTCTATTTCCTCGACGCCGGCGGGAACGTGGTCGAGTTCATTGCCAACGATCATCTCGACAATGCCTCCGAGGCGCCCTTCGGCCCCGCCTCGTTGCTCGGGGTCGCCGAGATCGGAGTCGCGACGGCCGATACCGCTGCAACCGGAGCCGCGATCCAGGAAACGCTCTCGGCCGAGGTTCTCTGGGGCGGCCGAGAGGGATGGTTGCTAAGGGCGATCGGCGACGATCACGGCGTCGTGATCGTCGCCCCGAGCGGACGCGGCTGGATCCCCATCGGCCTCCCCGCGCGGCCGCTGCCAACCACCATCGTCGCGGTCGCAGCGCAGTCCGCCGAGCTCACCCTCCCCGAAGGTCCCTACCACATCCACGCCGTCGCGCACTAAAGAGGGGCGCGCGAGGTTTAGCGTCTAGACGACCGGTCTAATACAGCCCTGTGACGGCAATCGAAGCATCCGCTCGCGAGCGCCTGCTCGATGCCGCGAGCAACCTCATGCATGAGCGAGGGTACGAGGCCACCGGAGTCGCGGAGCTGTGCGAGACGGCGCGCGCGCCGAAGGGCAGCTTCTATCACTGGTGGCCGTCGAAGCAGGCCTTAGCGCTCGCGGTGCTCGACCGCCAATGGCAGCGGGCGCGTGAGCACGTGTTCGAGCCCGCCTTCGGGCCGGGGGAACCGCTCGTCGAGCAATTCACTCGCTACGCGGTGCTCCTTGTTGCCAGCGCGCGGCGCGAGGTGGAAGAGACCGGAAGCGTCAAGGGCTGTCCGTTCGGAAACTTCGCCGTGGAGCTCGCAAGCCGCGATCACGTCATCGGCAGCCGCGCCGAGGAGATCCTGTCGGAGATTCGCGGCGTTTTTGCACGCGCGATCGTCCGGGCAAGGGATGTTGGCGAGCTTCCCGCCGATCTCGACGCGACGGATCTCGCCGAAGCAATCCTCGCGCACCTGGAAGGGCTGTTCGTGCTCGCAAAGGCGGGCAACGAGCCCGCCGTCTTCGAGCGGCTGCCCCGTGACGTCGGACGCCTGGCGGCGCTGGCGCCGTCGGAACCTTTCTGGGGAGGTTCTGTGAGGAAGGCCAAGGGATGAGCGACAACGACATGCCCAGCGTGCTGCTCCGCAGTGAGGCGCTCCCCGCATGCAAAGCCACTGAAAGGAGCCACAGATGCCGGAACTGATGATCGATTTCATCACGTCGCTCGACGGATACGGCGCCGCCGAAGGGTGGCCCGGCTGGTGGGGCCGCGAGGGGCCCGAGTACCTCGCCTGGTTGGGAGAGCAGCCGGAGGCGGACTACATGGTCCTGATGGGCGCAAACACGTATCGGCTCATGCACGGGCTGGCCGCCGGCGGCGAGCCCGGGACAGATGTCCTGGCGGGCCTGTCGAAGATCGTCTTCTCGAGCACCTTGACCGAGCCGCTGTCCTGGGCGAAGACCGAACTGATTTCCCGGGACGCCGTCGAGACCGTGCGCGAGATGAAGGACAAAGGAAGCAAGTCCATGCGTACGATCGGCAGCCTCGCGCTGTGCCGCTCACTCCTGGGTGCTGGTCTCGTGGACCGGTTCCGCGTCGTCGTCTTCCCGGTCATCACCGGAAGCAGTGGCCGGGATCGGATCTACGACGGCTACCCCGACGTCTCGCTCGATCTGGTCGGCAACCGCACCTTCGACGGCCGGCTGCAGCTACTCGACTACGTCCCCACGGTGCTGGCAGGACCACCCGGCGCCGGCAAGGACGACACCTAGAAGGGGGTTTTCGTCGCAGTCGCCAGTGGCTTTCCGGCGCGCCGATGCTGTCAGGGTCGCACCTAGGCCGCACGCCGATCGTCGTATCGTGGTGGCCGTGCCCGATGACGCCGGAGATTTCCGCAAGGCGCTCGACGCATTTGTCGAGGACTTCCTTCGCCTTCGCCGAGAGATCCAGGGCACGGAGAGAATCTCGCCCCGCCGTGCACAGACACAACGGGAGGAGTACCAGTGGCTGCGCCGCCGCGTCGCGGATGCGTACCGCAGCGTCGAGGAACCATTCGCGGAGTTCGTGCGTGGCGAACCCGAACACGACCTTCGTGTTGCCGACGACCTCGGCCGCGATGACGTAGACGACCTCCCTGCCGACTATCCGATCACCGCCTGGTGGCGTGCGTTGACGCTGGATGAGGCCCTCGACAACTTTCAGGCCGCGGACGAAGGGCAATTGCGCGAGACGCTTCATCGCCACCATGCAGTGTTGGACGCATACGCGGATTGGTTGCGTCGCCGACCGGAGCCCGAAGTGAAGACTGTTGCGGTGAATGCCGCGGGGCCGAGACAACCGAGCGCCGCGACGAAAGGCTCGTGGGCCAACAACCAGTGGGTCGTTGGGATTGGCGTGACGACCATCGGAGGGCTCATCGTCGTGCTGATCGTTTACGTCGCCTCGCACTGACCGACACCACGACGGGGCTTCCGCATGACGCCCACCGCTGGCAGTTGGCAGTCTTCGGAAGAGCTTCGAATGCCAATCGGTTATCTGGTCACCACGGCACTGATTGCGTGGGTCGCCTCGGCGGCCGTCTTGAGACGCCGGCCGCGTCGGTCGAGCCCCTTCCGCCTGAGCTACTCCGTTGCCTTCCTGCTCAACTGGCCGCTCGCTGTCTTTCTCCTGCTCGTCGCCTCGACGGCGTTGGCGATCACCCAGAGCGGTGCCGGCTCGCCCGTGTTCTGGATCGGGCTCGGTCTAGCGGTCATCGCGTCGGCCGGTCTCCTTGTCCTCCGTCGTCGGGCGCGTGCGACCGGCCCGACGGTCGAGCGAGCGCTGGACGAGGGCCTCGGTCCGAACTGGCGTGACGCCGCGGGCGCCGAGCTGGCCGCTCGGCTCCGCCGTCGCCCCTCCCTCGCCCGCATCCTGCTCGCGCCGATCTCCTTCCGTCGCCGCGGTGTCGAGCGGATCGCGAACATCCGCTACGGCCCCGCTCGCAGGGGAAACCTGCTCGACGTCTATTGCGACGGCTCGGATCGTTCTCACCGTCCCACGCTCATCTACCTCCACGCAGGAGCATTTCGCTTCGGCAGCAAGCGTCTCGGAGCACGCCACCTCTTCTATCGGCTCGCCAGCCGGGGCTGGGTGTGCGTCAGCGCAAACTACCGACTGCGTTCCTCGGGCTTCGCCGATCAAATGACCGATGTCAAAAAGGTGATCGCCTGGCTACGCGAGCATGGCGACGAGTACGGCGCCGACCGAACCGCCGTGTTCATCGCGGGAAGCTCCGCCGGCGGTCATCTGGCGTCGCTGGCGGCTCTCACGCCCAACGACCCACTGTTCCAGCGCGGCTTCGAAGGCGCCGATACCTCGGTTGCCGGCGTCATCTCCTTGTACGGCTACTACGGACGCGTCGACTCGACCGGTCCGCCGTCCGCGCGACTCGGCTACCCGACGACGAACGCACCGCCGTGCTTCGTCGTGCACGGCGACCAGGACAACCTCGTTATCGTCGAAGACGCACGAGGCTTCGTCGAGCAACTTCGCGCCACATCGTCCAACCCGGTCGTCTACGCGGAGCTGCCGGGCGCGCTGCACGGTTTCGATCTGTTCCGTTCCCGTCGCTTCGACACGGTCGTCGATGGGATCGAGGCATTCACCGCCCTCGTCCGCTCGTGACATCGAGCCGCCCAGGCAGCAGCCGCCTCGGCCGCCGGCTTGCAACTTCTTGAGCGACTTTCGGCAGGCAACGGCGTCCAAGAGGCGATCGCACGATCGTCACGCCCCACCGTCGCCGGCGGCGGTGTGTGCGAGGATCGCGCGGACGATCGGGTCCCAGTCGGCTCGGTCGACGCCGTGGCCGGCTCCCTCTAGCGTCAGCAGGCTTGCGCCCGGGATTTCCTCGGCCAGCGCCCGTCCGTGCGCGAGTGGGAACATCGGGTCGGCAGTGCCGTGAATGACGAGGGTTGGCGCCGCGATCGACGAGATCGGCGCGGATGGAACGTCGCCCTCCGGGATCATGGTGTGGTTCTGGGAGGCGGCGATGTCCCGCGCGCGCTCGACGTGGCGGCCGACGAGCTCACGCCACGCCGCCTCGTCAAAGGGACGCACGCCCCCCGCAAGCATCCGCTCGTAGGCTACGAGGTACTCGATCACCGACCCGTGATTCGACCAATCCACCTCCGCTGAGGCAAGGAAGCCGCCGAAGCGCTCGGTCGCGGAGGGAAGGCTGCGTTCCACGCGGGTCGCCGGAGACGTGCTGATGAGGACGAGCGACAGCATGCGGTCGGGAAAGCCGAGCGCGAGCAGCTGCGCGAACGCCCCACCCGCCGACACGCCGACCACGTGCGCGGCCATGAGCTCGTACCCGTCGAGGACACCGACGGCATCGGCCACCAGATCGGACCCCGTGTACCGAGGGTGCCCCGGCTCATAGGTGACCGAGCGGCCGGTGTCGCGGTGGTCGTAGCGGATCACGAACCGGCCGCCCTCGGCAAGCAGCCGGCAGAAGTCCTCCTCCCACCAGAGCATCGACGCACTGACCCCCATGACCAGCAGAACTGGCGGGTCGCCGGGGTCGCCGAACGGCTCCGTACAGAGCTCGACGCCGTTCGCTTCGATCATCCGCTCCCCCACGTTCGCCTCCTCTCGCTCTCACTCGCGGTGGGTATGGAGCCGTTCACGGAGCTTTCAGGTTCAGAGCCCGGCCCATGTCATCATGAGCGAGTGACGCTAGCGGCCGAGCGGAATCTCGGATGACCGCTGAGCCTTCGGACTCGGCGATGCGGCTGCGGGACGACACACCGCTGCGAAAAGCTGGGAAAAGATCTCCCGGACTGCGCCAAGAGTTCCCGGGTGGAGGATGCCCGTGAGCCGGGTGGAGATCCGCGACCTGGGCGAGCCCGAGGCAGTGGTGACATTTCCTCTGGGCACGACCTACCAGGTGCGTCTGGCCGGAACGGTGGTCAGCCACCATGTCCTCAAGCCGGGCTGGAGCTGGGAGGCGCACGCGCAGCCCGAGGTCGGCACCCCCTCGTGCGAGCTCTATCACCGGGGCATCGTCCTCAGTGGACGGATGGGTGTCCGGACGGACGAGGGCGAGGAGGTCGTCATCGGGCCCAACCAGGTGTTCGACCTGCCACCCGGGCATCTCACCTGGGTGGAGGGCGACGAAGAGCTCGTGATCGTCGACTGGGCCGGCGGGGCCGGATTCGACGTGCGGCCGGGCGAGAGCGCCCGTGTGATGGCCACCATTCTGTTCACCGGCATGGTCGGTTCCACCGAACAGGCGCAGAAGGCCGGCGACGCGGCCTGGAGACATACGGTGGCCATGCACGACGATGTCGTACGCACCGTGCTCGTCCGCTTCGGCGGCCGCGAGGTAGAGATCGCCGGGGACTCGTTTCTGATCGTGTTCGACGGCGCCGAGCGCGCGATCCGGTGCGGATTGGCGCTGGTTGACGCGCGGCGATGTCCGCCGCAGCGCCCGCTTGAAGCGCGATTCACTCGCGGAGGGAGGTGCCGGTCGCCTCCCTCCGCGCCACGACCGGTCACCAATCTGAACACGGCCGAGCGCTCAGGCCGGTGAGTTCAGCGCCACCGCGGCGCGAACGAGCTCCTTCAAGGCGTCTTCGTCGATCTCCTCGCCCTCGTGGATGTCGATGGCGCGCCTCGTGTTGCCTCCGAGGCTGGAGTCGGCCTCGGTGATGACGGCTCGGACCCGGGCGAGCGTCGCGCCCCGCCAGTCGCCGAGGTCCTCGATTCTCGCGTCGATCTGCTGAGACGCGTTCATGCCGCGATCTGCTCGAGCACCGCGTCGATCCGTGCGAAGCCCGACTTCGCGCCCTCCTCGACGCCGTACTGCATCGTCGTGTCGCGCTCCTCGGTCGTCTCGAAGCGCATCGTCTGTGTCAGCTTCGTCTGCTCGCCGAGATCCTCGAACACGAGCGTCTGCAGATGGTTCTGGAAGGTCTGCACGAGGCGCTCGGGCGGCTCCACCTCGCGGAACTCGCCCTCGACGACGCCGTGAGCGGTGCGGAACCGGTAGGCGCCCCCGGCGCGGACATCCATCTCCTCGACGACCGTGCCGTCACCCCACCATTCCGGGATCAGTTGCGGATCCGTCCAGACGGAGAAGACATGTGGACGCGGCGCGTCGAAGACCCGCTCGACGCGAATCTCGAGCTCGCTCGGGGTGGTGACGGTGGTGGTGTTCATCGTCAGCTCACCGCTCTCTTCACGAGCTTGCGGATCTTGGCCTCGTCGGCTGCGCTCAACTCCGTGAGCGCATATGCAACGGGCCACATCGAGCCCTCGTCCAGCTTCGCGCTGTCGTTGAAGCCGAGCATCGCGTATCTCTCCTTGAACTTCCCCGCGTTGCGGAAGAAGCAGACGACCTTGCCGTCCTTCGCATAGGCGGGCATCCCATACCACGTCTTCGGCATGAGCTCCGGAGCGCTCTCGGTGACGATCGCGTGAACCCGCTTGCCGAGGGCGCGATCCTTCGGCGACATCTCGGCAAGCGCGGCCTGCACGGCGCTTTCCCCATCCTCGGCGGCCTTCAATTCGCGGGCGCGCGCCCTCATCGCGGCTTTCTCCTCGGCCGTGAACTTGGCCGCTTGCTCCTTGCTCTTCTTCGCTGTAGTGCTCATCGTTCTCCTTTCGTCCGTTCGACGACCTGCGCGAAGCGGTCGAGCCGCTGCAGCCACGTGCTGATGCCCTCGAAGGCGTACGGGACGAGCATGCACCTGCGGACGCGGCCGACCTTCTCCGTCGTCACGAGCTCCGCCTCTTCGAGGAGCCGGATGTGCTTCTTCATCCCTGTGAGCGACATGCCGAAGGGCTCGGCGAGCTCGCTGACCGTCTTGCTGCCGGAGCCGAGCCGTTCGAGCACGGCGCGGCGGGTCGGGTCGGCGAGGGCGCTGAACGCGCGGTCGACAGTTGGTGGATACTGAACCATCGAGTTCAGTATTGCACACCTTGCCGAGCAGCGCAAATTGGTCTTCTAGCGGGGCGGGCTCTCCTCGAACCGTGGGAGCCCGTCATCGGGGATCTCCTCCCAGCTCGCGGCGTAGGCGACGAACTGCCGGTGCTGCGGGCGGATGCCCGGGTCGCCGTCGAAGGCGCCGAGGCGGACGCTGATCACCTCCGGGTCGTCCGGGTCGCGACTCCAGAGCTGTGAGCCGCACTCGGAGCAAAACTCCTTGGCGAAGCCGTTCTCCGGCCGCCACGCACGGACGAGCTCCTCGCCGGAGACGATCCAAAGCGACCCCGGCGCGACGCGCGCCTGCGCGGAGGCGGCGGTGCCCGACCTGCGCTGGCAGCGCGTGCAGTGGCAGTAGTTCGCGCGGAGGAGCGGGTCGGTCACCTCGAAGCGAAGGCCTCCACAAAGGCACCCGCCCGTCAGCGGCTCGCTCAGTCGCTCCACCACCCAGGGGTCATCTCCGCGTCGGTCGGATCGGTCCCGGCACCGAACGCGAGATACTCGATGCCGTCGGAGCCGGCTTCCACGTTCCGCATCGTGTCCTTGTCGAAGCGGATGGCGTCCCACTCGCGGAGCTCGACGACCTCGTCGTCGACTTTCACGCGGCCGGAGCCCCGCACGACGACGTAAACCTCCTCCTGGGCCGAATGCTTGTGGCCGAAGGGCATGCGGAACCCGGGCTCGAGCTTCAGGATGCTGAGCCCGAGCGTCTCGCCCTCGAGGTCGGTGCGGCCGAACCGGGCATCCATCTCCTCGGGCATGCCGAAATTCGGCGCCTGGTTCTCGACGTTTCTGAGGTTCTTCTTCGTGTAGCTGCTCATGACCACATTCTGGTCCGAGCGGCCGTTCAGGAAACCTGAGGGGCTAGGAGTCGGAGTCCGGCTGGGTCGCGGGCAGCTCGTTCTCGAGGAAGGCCTGCTCGATCCGGTCTTTTGCCTCGACAAGGCCCTCTTTCGCCCACCCGATGCGCTCTTCGATCAGGCGCGCCTCTTCGCGGAGCCGCTCCTTGCGCACGCGGGCATCGTCCTCGACTTGGCGGGCGGCCAGGCGGGCATCCTCCTCGATTGCCTCGGCCCTGCGGCGGGCATCGGCGAAGATCTGCTCGACCTCCTTGTCGGCGCGCAGCTTCTGCTCGCGCAGATAGGCCTCGGCCTCGGCTCGCGCCTCGCGGCGGATGTCCTCCGCTTCCTCGCGGGAGAGCGAGACGATGTGCTGGCCGGCCTTCTCCGCGGCGGTGAAGACCGCGGTGACGCGCGCGCCGATCCCCTGGTCGTCCTCCGAGACCTCCATCTCAGGGGTCGCCTCGACCTCCTCCTTCTCGACTTCCTCTTCCACGGCCGCCTCGGGCGGCGCTCCGTTTGCGTTCATCACGTCCGAGAGTATCGGCCGCTGCGGACGCCGAACTTTAGGCCGAGATGTTGCGAATCCCGAGACGGTCGAGCTCGAGCCGCGCGAGCGAGTCGTACCGCCTCTCTTCGAGATCCCTGAACGGCTGCGGGCTGACAGCCAGAAGCTTGTCGTAGGGGAAGTTGGAGACCGCGCGACGGGCGAGGAACTCGACGAGCAGCGGATCGGTCGGCGCCCGCCCGAGAGCGCGGCGCACGGCGCGGGCGTCGTTCGTCCAGGCCCAGCGCAACGGGAGATACAGGCCGAGCAGGGGCAGCGTCGGAATGAGGGCGATCGAAAGCGCCAGGAGGACGCTCAGATTCTCGGTTGAGTCGCGGCTGTCGCGTCCGCTCACCTGGGCGCTCTTCCCGGCCTCCTCGACCTGGTCGGCGACGCTCGAGACCCGGCTCCCGACGAAGGGGATGCTCCCGAGGTCCCGAACGAGGACGCCCGTCTCCTCGATCGCGACGCCGGCCGTGACGACGGTATCCGAGAGCTCGCGGAGGTTTCTCACCTCGCGCCCCACGAGCAGCGCGAGCACGACCCAGAGGACGACCCACAAGACTGCGACCACGTCGAGGAGGCGGATCAGGCGCACGCCTACGGTCGGAAAGGCAAGTCCCACGCCCGCTCCTTACCCGCTCCGACCCCGCGTTTCACCGGGCCGGACGCGGGAACAAGCAGCCTGAGCACTGGAGCAGGCTAGCTCAAGGGGGTTACCGATGATCTCGTCCGAGGAACGGAGAACGACCGAGTTTCCGTCGGATCGGGACGAACAGGCGGAATCCGGGCGTTCCGCTCCGATCGACGAAGACGTCGAGGGGGAGCTCAACGCCGCGCTGCCTGAACCTCGCGAAGAGGAGAAGGAGCGCTCCTAGGAGTCGAGCTGAGCAGGCCGCCGAGCACCGCGCCGAAGAGCGCATGTGCGGTCACCTCGTAGGCGAAAACGCGTCCGTCCCGTGCAAGCGGCGGCCAGTCTCCGCTGCGGCGGTCCTCGTGCACGCGGTCGACGACGGTCATCGCAGGCCAGAGCGACAAGCTCTCGGCCTGCGCCATGACGACGCCTGTCACGGGCCCGCGAAGGCCGAAGCGCTCGAAGGTCGCGCCGAAGAGCGCACCGTTCAGGAGGTGGATCGCGATCGCCGCTTTCGGACCTACCCGGGCGAGCCCGCCGAGGAGGCGGCGGTCGGAGTACCACGGAATGCCGAGGGCGCGTCCGAGTGCCGGCTCGGCGGCCGCCCAGACCCCCGCCGCGACGATTCCCGCCGCCATTCCCCTCATCATCCGGCGAGCATATCCTCACGCCTATGGCGGCCTTCAGCCTGGAGCAGCGGCGAACGCTCACGCTCGCCGCGACCGTCCTCGGGTCGTCGCTCGCCTTCATCGACGCGACGGTGGTCTTCGTCGCCCTGCCGACGATCTCGGAGGATCTCGACCTCGGCCTGACCGGCCAGCAGTGGATCGTCCTCTCATATTCCCTCGCGCTCGCATCGCTTTACCTCGTAGGAGGCGCCATCGGCGACCGCTACGGCCGTCGGCCGACGTTCATCGCGGGCGCCGCGGGCTTCGCAGTCGCGTCCGCGTTCGCGGGCTTCGCCCCCTCCGGTACCTGGCTCATCGTCGCCCGCACGCTTCAAGGGATCGCGGGGGCCTTTCTGACGACGAACTCCCTCGCCCTTCTGCGCGGCGTCTACGGCGACCAGGCCGGCAGTGCGATCGGGCTCTGGACGGCTTTCACGACCGTGGCCACGATCGCCGGGCCGCCCGTCGGCGGCGCGCTGGTCGAGTGGGTCTCGTGGCGCTGGATCTTTTTCATCAACCTTCCGCTCGCCGCGTTCACCGTCGTGCTCGCCAAGGCGGGCGAGTGCAACGAGCAGAAGATGCTGCGCGTCGGGCGACTGGACATCCCGGGGGCGACGCTCGCGGCACTCGCCTTCGGGACGCTGACGTACGGCCTCGTGGAAGGGCAGGACAAGGGCTTCGGCGAGGTTTGGTGGGCGTTCGCAATCTCGGTGCCTGCGCTCGTCGCGTTCTGCATCGTCGAGGCCCGCTCGAAGAACGCGATGCTGCCCTTCGATCTCTTCAGGCGTCGCAACTTCGCGATGGCGAACCTCGAGACGTTCCTCGTCTACGGCGCCCTCTACGCGCAGCTCATCTTCGTGCAGCTCTACCTGCAGTTCATCGGCTTCTCGCCCTTCGAGGCCGCGCTTCTCGGCATCCCGGGGAGCGTGATCATGATTGCCCTCGCGGCGCGGTTCGGGAAGCTCGCCGACGAGCACGGCCCGCGGCTCTACCTGACCGCGGGCCCCTTCCTCGTCGGCATCGGGATCCTGCTGATCATCCCCGTGACCGAGAAGAGCGATTTCTGGACGTGGGGCTTCGCGTCGATCGCCGTCTTCTCGCTCGGCCTGGCCATGCTCGTTGCCCCGATCACGTCGACGGCCCTCAAGTCGGCGCCGTCCGAGCTCGCGGGCATCGCCTCGGGCGTGAACTCGACGGTCTCGCGTTTGGGGAACCTGATCGCGGTCGCGACGATCGGCCTCATCATCTCGCTCGTCTACGACTCGCAGGTGAGCGTCGGCGAGCCGTTGGCCAAGAACCAGGTCGACGAGACGCTTCGCAGCGCCTCGATCGACGGCTTCCGGGTCGGGATGCTCGTCGCCGCCGGCCTCGCCTTCGCGGGAGCCGCTGTCGCCGCGGTCGGGATCGTGAACCGCGAGGACGCGCCCGCCGAGGTCAGTGGACAGGAACCGGCGCCAGCCGGAAATTGAGGCCGGCCGCGCGCTCGCGCGCCCTGTCGACGGCCTCCTCCCTCGTCGCACCCGACTCGTAGAGGATCGCAAGCCGGTAGCTCTGAGCGTCGTTCGTGCCCTGGGCCGAGAGCGGCAGGCCCGGCCGGGCAAGCACTTCGAGGTTGTCGTCCGGATCGGGCACGGCCTCGACGTAGGCGTCCTCGAAGACCCGCATGACGTAGCTCACCGCAACGCCGTCCGGGATGCCCGTCTCCCACTTCGGATCCCTTCCACAGGCGAGCTCGAAGAGGGCGTCGTAGGTGGAGCGGCCGTGCAGCGCCTGGACGAGCGGCGCGAACTGCGAGGCGATCCGCCCGTTCACCTCGATGATCTGGGCGGGCCCCTCCTCCGGGACGAAGAACTCGACGTTGAAGAACCCGCCTTCGAAGCCGAGCGCCGGGAGGATCCGACCGGCGATGTCGGCGAGCTCCGCCTGCCTCTCCTCGGAGAGCCGCGACGGATAGTCGAAGCGCTCGAAGCTGAACGTCCCCTCGTACTTGACGGAGTCGGTGACGCCGATCGTGACCACGGAGTCCGCGTGGACGTAGCCCTCGAGCGTAACCTCGTCGCCCGAGAGGAGCTCCTCGCCGATGAACCCGTGCACCTGCGAGGGATCGCCGTCAGCGAGCATCGCGATCTCCGCGTAGCGGGTCGTGTAAAGGTCGGCCTCGTGCAGCTTCGAGAGCTCGGACAGGTCGTCGATCCGGTAGGCGTTCTGGGAGAGCCGGCCGACGACCGGCTTGGCGAAGAACGGCGGGTCGCACGGGATGCCCGCCTCGAGGAGGCAGAACTTGGGCGTCGACTCGGGCGCGACGAGCCGCTGCACGTCTCGCGAGGTCGGCTTGTGCTGGAGCGCGAGGAGCGACTGCGGCGACGGGCCCGGCAGGCCGCAGCGCTGGCCGAGGATCGAGGCGAGGAGCGCCGAGAGGTCCTTGGTGCCGATGACGCCGTCGGCTGGAAGCGTCTCGGCGTGCTCGAGGAGCGGCTCCGGCTCGAAGATCTCGAGCTGGTCGAGGTCGGAGCCCTCGTAGCGCACGCGGTATCGGTCCTCCAGCCCCGCGGCGCGGATGGCGACAAGATCCCGCTCTTGCGGGCAGAGGACGAGGATGTCTCTCATGCGCACAACCCGCGCCTCGGCGCGAAGCTGGCATCGTAGCCATACCGCGACCTCAATAGAGTAGGCGGGTGCTCACGGCCCGCACGGACGTCGTCGGCAGCCTGTTGCGACCGGCCTTCCTGCTGGAGGCCCGGGAGCAGCTCGAGGCGGGCGCGATCGCCGAGGAAGGCTTCGCGGAAGTGGAGGACGCGGCCGTCGACGAGGCCCTCGCCCTGCAGGACGAGGCCGGGCTCGACGTCGTCACGGACGGAGAGATGCGGCGCCTCTCCTTTCAGAGCCAGCTGCCTGCGGCCGTCGACGGCTTCGGGGACTGGGACCTGGACGCCTTTCTCTGGGGCGAGTGGCGAAGCGACGAGCTCGGAGAGATGAGCGTCGAGCGCCCGCCCCTGGCCGTGACGGGGAAGCTTCAGCGGAGGCGCTTTCTCTCGGCGGCGGAATTCATGTACGCGCGGGATCGGACAAATCGCGTGCTGAAGGTAACGCTGCCGAGCCCCTCCCTATTCGCGAACTTCTGGAACCCGGACCGCCCGCCGGAGGCCTACGCGAGCCTGGAGGACTACCTCGGCGACGTGGCGGAGATCCTGCGCGAGGAGGTCGACGAGCTCATACGGCTGGGCGCTCGCTACATCCAGCTCGACGCGCCGCACTACCCGCTCCTCCTCGATCCGGGCTACCGCGACTTCTACGAGAGCCGCGGCTGGCCGGCCGAGCGCTGGCTCGAGCTCGGCCTCGAGCTCGACAACCTCGTCATCGGCGACCATCCGGGCGTGACCTTCGGGATGCATCTCTGCCGCGGGAACCAGGCGAGCCGCTGGCTCGTCTCGGGCGGCTACGACTGGATCGCCGCGCGCCTCTTCCCGCACGTGAAGGCGGAGCGGATCCTGCTCGAGTACGACGACGAGCGCTCGGGCTCCTTCGAGCCGCTCGCGGAGGTGCCGGAGGACAAGGTCGTCGTCCTCGGCCTGGTGACGACGAAGAGCGCCCGCCGGGAGACCGTGGACGAGCTCGTCGCGCGCGTGCGCGAGGCGTCGGCGTTCATGCCGCTCGAGCGGCTCGCGATCTCGCCGCAGTGCGGCTTTGCCACGTCGATCCTCGGCAACGCGCTCTCGGAGGCGGATGAGCGCGCCAAGCTCGCCACGCTCGTCCGCGCCGCCGAGCTCGTCTGGTCGCCATGACGGTCGTTCTCTCGGGAAGCGGGCTGACGGTGGCCGACGTCGTGCGCGTCGCCCGTGACGGCGACCCGGTCGAGCTCGCACCGGAGGCGGTCGAGCGCATGCGCGAGACGCGGGCGCTCGTGGAGCGGGTCGTGGCGCGCGGAGACGAGGTCTACGGCGTCACAACGGGGGTGGGCGCGCGGAAGAAGCACCGCGTGCCTCTCGAGCAGATCCCGGCCTTCAACCGGCGGCTGATCGAGAACCACCGCATCGGCACGGGGCCGGACGCGCCGCCCGCGGTAGTCCGGGCGACGATGCTCCGGCACGCGAACATGCTCGCCAGGGGCACGTCGGGCGTACGGCCGGTGATCGTGGAGCGGATCGTGCGCGCGCTGAACGAGGACGAGCGGCCGCGCGTCCGCTTGCTCGGCTCGCTCGGCCAGGGAGACCTCGCGCCGATGGCAGACCTTGCGGCCGGCCTCTTCGAAGACGTCGAGCTCCTCGCCAAGGAGGGCATCGCGCTCATCAACTCGAACGCGTTCTCGACGGGGCTGGCGTCGCTCGCAGTGGCCGACGCCGAGCGACTCGTGGACGCGCTCGACGTCACGGGTGCGCTCGACCTGGAGGCCTTCGCCGCCAACCTGACGATGCTTCACCCCGCCATCGCCGAGGTGCGCCCGTATCCCGGCCTCTCCACCGCGCTCATGCGGCTGCGCGCTCTCCTCGCAGGGAGCTACCTGTGGGAGCAGGACGCCGCCCGCAACCTCCAGGACCCCCTCACCTTCCGCTGCCTGCCGCAGATCCATGGGGCGACGCGCGACGCGCTCGAGTTCGCGAAGCGGCAGCTGGAGATCGAGCTCAACGCGTCCCAGGAGAACCCGCTCATCATCCCGTCCGAGGACCGCATCGTCTCGGTCGCGAACTTCGACATCCTCCCTCTCGCTGCCGCGCTGGACTTCCTCCGCGTCGCACTCGCACCTGCGCTCACGAGCGCGTGCGAGCGGCTGCTCAAGCTGCTGCAGGGACCGCTCACCGGCCTGCCGGACTCCCTCGCCCCGCGGCAGGGGCTCGTGGAGAACTCCCTCGGCGAGCTCGGCGTCGCCGCGCAGGCGCTGACCGCGGAGGCGCGCCTCCTCGCCCAGCCCGTCTCGTACGAGGTCGTCACCTCGACTCACGCAGAAGGGATCGAGGACCGGATCACCATGGCGCCGCTCGGAGCGCGCCGCCTCGCGGAAATGGTCGAGCTTGGAGAGCGCCTCGCCGCGATCGGCTTCACCGTCGCCGCCCAGGCGATCGACCTGCGGAAGCCGTCCGCGCTGGGAGCCGGGACGAAGCGCGCCCACGGCCTCGTTCGCGAGCGCGTCCCGTTCATGGGCGAGGGCGACCCGCTTCCCGCCGACCTGGAGCCGGTGCGGGACCTGATCGTCGCGGGCGCGTTCGCCGCCGCCTAGACTGATTCGGTGGCCGGAGCTGGACTTCTCGAGCGCCTCGAGCAGGGACACGTCATCTGCGCGGAGGGTTACCTCTTCGAGCTCGAGCGGCGCGGCTACATCCAGGCGGGCGCGTTCGTCCCCGAAGCCGTGCTCGACCACCCGGAGAAGGTGTCCGAGCTCCATCGCGAGTTCGTGCACGCGGGCTCCGACGTGGTCGAGGCGTTCACCTATTACGCACACCGCGAGAAGATGCGCGTCGTCGGCAAGGAAGGGCTCCTCGAGGAGCTGAACCGAAACGCCCTCGCGCTCGCCAAGGAGGTCGCCGACGAGACGGGCACGCTCTTCGCCGGCGACATCTGCAACACGAACGTCTTCGACCCCGGCGACCCCGAGTCCAAGAAGGCCGTCGAGGCGATGTTCGAGGAGCAGGTCGCGTGGGCCGCGGAGGCGGGCGTCGACTACGTCATCGCGGAGACCTACTCCTACGCCGAGGAAGCACGGATGGCGCTCGAGACGATCAAGGCGGCCGGGCTCCCAGCCGTCGTCACGATGTGCATCCACCAGGAGCCGCTGACCCGCGACGGCATGTCTCCCGCGGACGCCTGCGCGATGCTCGAACAGGCGGGCGCCGACGTCGTGGGCCTGAACTGCATCCGCGGCCTCCAGACGACGATGGAGCTCCTGCCAAGCATCCGCGAGCAGGTCACCGGCCACGTGGCCGCGCTGCCGGTCCCGTACCAGACGACCGCGGACATGCCGACTTTCCAGAGCCTTCGCCATCCGCGCCACGACGGCATGCTCTTCCCCATCGCGCTCGAGCCCTTCGAGTCGACGCGCTTCGAGGTCGCCGACTTCGCGCGGGAAGCGGACGCCCTCGGCATTCGGTATCTCGGCCTCTGCTGCGGCAACGCGTCCTACTTGACGCGCACGCTCGCCGAGGCGCTGGGGCGTACCCCGCCAGCGAGCCGCTACTCGCCGGACATGTCCAAGCACGCGTACTACGGCACCGACCCGCTCCTCAAGCCCACGAACCTCGACTTCGCCGACCGGCTCTGACGCCCTTGCGCCTCGGCATCATCGGCTGCGGCGGCATCTCCGAACGTCACGCCCGCGGCGCCGAGCAGTCAGACCAGGTCGACATCGTCGCGTGCTGCGACGTCCGCCTCGACGCCGCGGAGGACTGGGCTCGTCGGCACGGCTGTGAGCGCGCCTACGACGATTACCGGACGATGGTGCACGAGCACCAGCTCGACGGTGTCCTCCTCGCAACCTGGCCGAACCAGCACCACGAGCACATCCTCGGCTGCCTCGAGGCCGGCGCCCGCGCGATCCTCTGCGAGAAGTCGCTGACACTGACAGGCGCGGAGGCGCTCGAAGTATGGAGGGCCGCGACAGCCGAAGACGCGCTCGTCGGGGAGGCGTACATGTACCGCCATCACCCGGCTTTTCGCCTGCTTGAGGAGACCGTCGCGAAGGGCGAGATCGGCGAGGTGGACAGCGTCCGGGCGGCGTTCACCCTCTTCGATCCCGCGGAGGCCTCGGAGGGCGACCCCGAAAGAGATTGGCGGCAGCGATCCGATCTGGGCGGAGGGGTGCCGTGGGACCTCGCGGGCTACTGCGTCGATGCGTGCAACCGCTTCGGCGCATCCACCCCGCTTCGGGTGGCGGCTGTTGCGAGCGAAAGCGAGCGCTACGGCACCGTCGACCGTCTCTTCGGGCTGATCGAGTACGAGAATGGACGCATTGGCATCGTCGAGAGCAGCAAGCGGAGCGACTTCGACCACCAGCTTCGGATCGACGGCTCGCATGGCCACGCGCTCCTCGACGTCGCCTGGCGGATCGAGACGGACACCGAGGTTCGGGTGGCTCGCAGCACGGGCTGGGGAGTCTTCGAGACGAGTCGCATGCCGGTCGCCTCCGCCGACCCCTATCGCCTCCAGCTCGAGCACTTCGCCCGCGCTGCACGCGGCGAGACCGCGCCGGTCCCGGCGCTTCCCGACTCGATCGTCACCGCGTTCACCCTCGATGCGCTGCTACGGAGCGCGGCCGAGCACGAGGTCGTCCCCGTGGAGGCCCCCGGAGTCGAGGCAGCATGAGCGCCGTCCTCATCGACTGTGACCCTGGCCAGGACGATGCGCTTGCGCTCCTACTCGCGCTCGGAAGCCCCGAGCTCGACGTTCTCGGCGTGACTGCGGTGGCCGGAAACCAGACGCTCGACAAGACGACGGCGAATGCGCTCCGCGTCCTCGAGCTCGCGGGCCGGACGGACATTCGCGTGGCCGCCGGGGCGGAGGGACCCCTCGCGGGCACGCTCGTCGTGGCAGCCGATGCCCACGGCGAGACCGGGCTCGACGGCGTCGACCTCCCGCCTCCCGGCGTCGAGCCCGTCCCCGAGCACGCAAAGGACTTCCTCGCGGCAAAGCTCGAAGCCTCCGAGGGGCGGGTCACGCTCGTCGCGCTGGGCCCGCTCACGAACGTGGCGCTCCTCCTCGAGGCGCATCCCGGGGCGGCGGGGAAGCTCGAGCGCATCGTGCTCATGGGCGGCGCGATCCACGAGGGCAACCAGACGCCTTCGGCCGAGTTCAACATCTGGATCGACCCCGAGGCCGCCGCCCGGGTATTCGAGAGCGGGCTCGACGTGACCATGGTCGGTCTCGACGTGACGAACAAGGCAGTGCTCTCGAACGCCGACGCCGAGAGCCTCCGCGGCGGCGGGCCGGTCGCCGCGGCCGCTGCCGACATGGTCGACTTCTACCTCGGCTTCTACAACGACGCCTACGACCACGGCGGCGCGCCGATCCACGACGCCGTCGCGCTGGCACACGTCTTCCGCCCCGACGTCCTCACCGTGGAGGCCCGACACGTGGAAGTGGACACCTCGGACGGCATCTGCCGCGGGCGCACGGTGGTGGACATGCGCCGGCGGACGTCGGTCCCGGAGCCGAACGTGCGTGTGGCCGTGGACGTCGACGCCGACGCCTTCCGCAGCCTTCTCCTGGAGCGTCTGCGCGCCTTCTCGCCAACTTCGCCGGAATCTTCCCGTCTGAGTTCCTGAGAGGGAAGCCCACGTTGCCAAAGGCCCTGGGATGAGCTATAAGCGGGCGTTCGGGCGAAACCGAAGGCCGCACCCTGGCGGAAGGAGAGAGGCCGTAATGGATGACACCGAGCGTCGCGTAGACGCCATCCGTAAGGACCGCAGCGAGCTCGAAAACCACATCATCGACGAGTTCGCGGCAGGCAAGATCACGCGGCGGGAGTTCGTGCGCCGCGGCACCGTCGTCGGCATGTCAATCCCGCTGGTCTCGTTCCTCGCAGCGGCATGCGGAGGAGGAAGCGGGGGCGAGACGACCGGAGGTGGGACGACGCCGACGGCCACCGGCAGCGTCCAGCCCGGCGGCAACATCCGCGTGGCGCTCATCCAGCCGACCACCGAGCCGAATCCGCTCCTTGTTCAGGACGAGGGCGGTGCGGGCCTCCTCGGCTCCACGGGCGAGTTCCTCTCCTTCTCGAACGCGAAGCTGGAGCTCGAGCCGCGTATCGCGGAGAGCTGGGAGCCGAACGACGACGGCACGGTATGGACGTTCAAGATCCGCCAGGGCGTCACATTCCACAGCGGCGCGACGCTCGTCGCCAACGACGTCAAGACGACCTTCGACAAGCTGATCAACCCCGACGGCGGCTCCGCCAACGCGCAGTCGGCGCTCGGCGGCGTCCTCTCGCCCGACGGGATCGAGGCGCCCGACGACTCCACGGTCGTCTTCAACCTCGACGCCGCGAACGGCAACTTCCCCACCCTCGTCAGCTCGGCGAACTACAACGCGATCATCATCCCGGCCGACCTCGACCCGGCAGACTGGGGCAAGACCTTCGAAGGCACTGGGCCCTTCAAGCTCGACAGCTTCACGCCGAAGGTGGGCGCGAAGTTCGTCCGCAACGACGCCTACTGGGGCACGATGGCCAACCCCGCCTCGATGGAGCTCAAGTTCTACGACGAAGAGGGGCCGATGATCCTCGCCCTCCAGGGCGACGAGGTCGACTTCGTCGAGCACTTCTCGGTCTCGGGCGGCAAGGCGCTCCTCGACGATCCGAACGTGAACGTCATCGCCGTCAAGGCGGCGACCCACCGCCAGCTCCACATGCGGACGGACAAGGATCCCTTCACCGACAAGCGCGTCCGCCAGGCGATCGCTCTCTCCATCGACCGCGAGGCGCTCGTCGACGGCCTCTGGGAGGGGCAGGCGGACGTGGGCAACGACAGCCCGTTCGCACCGCTCTATCCCTCCACCGACACGAGCGTCGCGCAGCGCACGCAGGACATCGACCAGGCCAAGCAGCTCCTCGCGGATGCGGGAATGGGCGGCGGGTTCTCGGTCGACCTGAGCACATGGAACGGGTTCGAGATCCCCGACCTCGCCCAGCTCGTGAAGCAGTACGCGGCGGAGATCGGGGTCACGATCAACCTGAAGATCACGGACGCAGGCACCTACTACGGCGACGGCGTCTATGGGAAGTCCACATGGCTCGATTCCGTCATGGGCATCACGGACTACGGCCACCGTCCTGTGCCGAACGTCTACCTGACCGCCGCCCTCTCGGGCAACCCGAAGGTCGGCGTCTGGAATTCGGCGCACTTCAAGAACGACCAGTACGACAGCCTCGTGCAGCAGTACGTGGCGGCACTGGATATCGACTCGCAGAAGGCGGTTTCGAAGCAGATCGAGGAGCTCCTCCTCGATGAGACCCCGATCATCTTCCCGTACTTCTATTACTTCCTGAGCGCGGCGAAGAAGAACCTGCTCAACACGGTCTCGGCCGCGACCGGCCAGTTCGACCTCTCGAAGGCCGGCTTCACCAGCTGAGAAGCCTACGAATCGGGGCGGCCGGGGCTTTGGCTCCGGTCGCCTAGTCCTTAGTCTGTAGGGGCTGGATGGCGCGCTTCCTCCTCACCCGGCTCGGACTCGCGGCCATCACGCTGTTTCTGCTCAGCGTGATCGTCTTCTTCGGCGCACAGGTGCTCCCCGGCAACGTAGCGCGCCGCAAGCTCGGCCCGTTCGCAGACCAGTCCGCCGTCGACCAGCTCAACCATCAGCTGGGAACGGACAAGCCGATCCTGACCCAGTACTGGAACTGGATCTCGGGGCTCTTCCATGGCGACCTCGGGACATCTCTCTCCTACAACCTCCCCGTAAACGACCTCATCGGGCCCGCGCTGCTGCACTCGCTGAAGCTGGCGGCCTTCGCGTTCGCCATGGTCGTCCCGCTCGCCATCTTCGGCGGCGTCGTCGCAGCCCTCAAACGAGACAGGCTCACCGACCGCGTCATCACGATCGGCGGCCTTTCCCTCACCGTCGTCCCCGAATTCGTCACGGGGATCATGCTGATCCTCGTCTTCGGCCTCTGGCTCGACCTCTTCCCCGTGAGCGCCAATGCTCCCGACGGGAGCAGCATCCTCACGCAGCTCAAATACCTCTTCCTCCCCGCGCTCACGCTCGTCATCGTCCTCTTCGGCTATATCGCGCGGATCACGCGCGCCGGCACGATCGAGGCACTCGACGCCGATTACACCCGCACCGCTGTACTCAAAGGCCTGCCACGAAGGACGGTGGTGAGGCGCCACGTGCTTCGCAACTCGCTTCTGCCGACGATCGCGGTCATCGCGACCCAGACCGGGTACCTGATCGGTGGCCTCGTCGTCATCGAGACGCTCTTCAACTACCCGGGCATGGGCCGGCTCATCTTCACGGCCGCACAGAAGAAGGACTTCCCGCTCCTCGAGAGCGGCGTTCTCATCGTCGGCATCGTCTTTCTCGTCGCCACGCTCCTCGCCGACGTGGCCTACTCGCTCCTCAACCCCCGCATCCGTTACGCCGCCGCCGAATGACGACCCTGGACGACCCAGCTGCCCCCATCGCGATCCCGATCCGTCCGGACGAGACGAAAGTGGCGCGCAACGAGCGGCTGCGCATCCTCGTCAGGTCACCGACGTTCATCGTCGGCTGCTTGCTGGCCGGAATCTGGATCGTCTGCGCTGCTTTCGGCTACCTGATCGCTCCGAAGGACCCCGAGGCGACCGACATCCTGAACAAGTTCGTCGGGCCTTCGGCCGACCATCTCTTCGGAACAGACAAGCTCGGCCGCGACGTGCTCTCGCGGGTGATCGTCGGCGCACGCTCGATTCTCGTCGTCGCGCCCCTCGCGACGATTCTCGGCACGATCCTCGGTACCGCGATCGGGCTCGTAACGGGCTACTATCGCGGCTTCGTCGACGAGGTGATCATGCGCTTCGTCGACGCGATCCTCGCCATTCCGCTCATCATCACGGCGCTCCTCGCGGTGACGGCGCTCGGCCCGTCCCGTATCACGCTCGTCCTCGTGATCGGCTTCGTCTTCACGCCGATCATCGCGAAGACCGTGCGGGCCGCGGTCCTCGGCGAGGCTCAGCTCGAGTACGTGCAGGCCGCCCGCCTGCGCAACGAACGCGGGCCCTACGTGATGTTCGCCGAGATCCTCCCGAACGTCATGGGGCCGATCATCGTCGAGTTCACCGTGCGGCTCGGCTACGCGATCTTCGCGGTGGCGACACTCTCGTTCCTGGGCTTCGCCGCCGACCCCTCCATCCCGGATTGGGGTCAGGACATCGCCGCGCACTATCAGTCCATCAACGCCGGCTACTGGTGGCCGGTGCTCTTCCCCTCACTCGCGATCGCCACGCTGATCATCGGCATCAACCTGATCGCGGACGCGATCTCCCAGGTCTTCGAGCGATGAGCGACGCCGCGATCGAGCTCCAGGACCTCGAGATCGCCTACCGCGTGCGCGGCGTGGACCGGCGCGTGCTCCGCGGTGTTTCCTTCGCCATCGGCCAGGGCGAGGCATACGGCCTGGTCGGCGAGTCGGGCTGCGGGAAGACGACGGCTGCCTTCGCGATCATGCGCTACCTCCCGCGCAACGCGAAGACCCTCAACGGGTCGATCCGCCTGAACGGCGAGGACATGCTCGCGATGGGCGGCGGGAAAGTGCGCCGGCTCCACGCGACCACGCTCTCGATGGTCTACCAGAACCCCGCCTCGGCCCTGAACCCATCCATCCGGATCGGGCCGCAGCTCGCCGAGGCCTTCGGGCTCATCGGGGTCGAAAAGGACGAGGCGGTCCACCAGAGCGAGGCGATGCTGCACAAGGTGCAGATCTCCGACCCGCAGCGCGTCATGCGCCGCTATCCGCACCAGCTCTCGGGCGGCATGCAGCAGCGGGTCGTGATTGCGATGGCGCTCGCGAAGAATCCGACGCTCCTCATCCTCGACGAGCCGACCACCGGGCTCGACGCGACCGTCGAGGCGGAGGTCCTCGACCTCATCGCCGCCCTGCGCCAGGAGTTCGGGACGAGCGTCCTCTTCATCAGCCACAACCTCGCCGTCATCGCGAAGATGTGCGAGCGCGTCGGCGTCCTCTACGCGGGCCGCGTTGTCGAGGAAGGCGAGGCACAGGAGGTCTTCCGCGACCCGCGCCACCCCTACACGGTCGGCCTCCTCCGCTGCATCCCGCGCGGCGGGGTGCGGAAGGACGAGACCGCCCTCGACACGATCCCCGGCTTCCTGCCACGCCTCGGCGCGGACCTGCCCGGCTGTGTCTTCGAGCCGCGGTGCGGCCTCGCCAAGGAGATCTGTCGCGAGCACGAGCCCGACCTGTATCCGCTCGGCCACGGGCGTGCGAGCCGCTGCCATTTCCACGAGCGGGCTCATGAGCTTCCACGAGTGGCCCCGGCGCGCCTCCCCGCGGTGCAGAGCGCCAACGGGAAGCCGCTCCTCGAGGTCGGCCACGGCTCCAAGACGTTCAAGCAGGAAGGCCAGGACGTGCAGGCCCTCGTAGACGTCTCGCTCGTCGTCCGTCCCGGCGAGGTGCTCGGGCTCGTCGGCGAGTCGGGCAGCGGCAAGACGACGCTTGCCCGCGTTCTCCTCGGCCTCACCGCCCCCGACGAGGGCTCGGCCCTGGAGATGGACGGGGAGCCGCTCGCCGGCAAGGTCGAGAAGCGGACGCGGGAGCAGGTGCGCTCGCTTCAGATCGTGTTCCAGAACCCCGACGGCGCGCTCAACCGGCGCCACTCGGTGCGCCGCATCGTCGGGCGGGCGCTCTTCAAGCTCCTCGGTCTCAGCGGCCGCGAGAGGGACGAGCGGGCCGTCGAACTCGCGGAATCCGTCCGCTTCGACCAGGCGCTCCTCGGCGCAAAGCCCGTGCAGCTCTCCGGCGGCCTCAAGCAGCGCGTCGCCATCGCGCGCGCCTTCGCGGGCGAGCCGCGCATCGTTCTCTGCGACGAGCCGACGTCGGCGCTCGACGTCTCGGTGCAGGCCGCGATCCTCAACCTCCTGGTCGAGCTGCAGACGCAGAAAGGCGTGAGCTACGTCTTCATCTCGCACGACCTCGGCGTCGTCCGCTACATCTCGGACAGGATCGCCGTCATGTACCTCGGCCGCCTGCAGGAAGTCGGCGACGCCGAAACCGTCTTCGGCGGCCCGCACCATCCGTACACGGAGGCGCTCCTCTCCGCGGTGCCGACCCTGGAGGGCGAGGCGCGAACGCGCATCCGCCTCGAGGGCGAGATCCCTAGCGCGGCGAACCCGCCCTCCGGCTGCGTCTTCCACACCCGCTGCCCACGGTTTCTCGGAGAGATCTGCGTCCAGGAGGAGCCGCCGCTCGCCGAGGTCGAACGGGGGCACCTCATGCGCTGCCACATCCCCGTCGACGAGCTTCGGCGCCTGCAGGCCGGGGCGCCGCAGGCTGCTCAGTCGAAAACGACGACCTGACGGACGACGTCGCCGGCCCTCAGCCGGTCGAACGCGTCTGGAAGCTCGGCGAGCGGGAGCTTGCGGCTGACGAGCCGGTCGAGGTCGAGCTCGCCCGAGTGGTAGAGGTCGACGAGGCGCGGCACGTCCTCCTGGATGCGCGCAGAGCCGAGGAAGGTGCCTTTGAGCGTCTTCTCGGACATGAACTGCCACGGGTCGATCGTGAGGCTGCTCCCCTGCGGCATGATCCCGACGACGACGACGGTTCCGCCCGCCCGCGTCGCCTCCCACGCCTCCTGGATCGCCCGCTCCGAGCCGATCGCCTCGAACGCGTAGTCGGGGCCGCCGCCGGTGAGCTCCTTCACCGCGGCGACGGCGTCCACGCCTCCGCCCGATTGGACGACGTCCGTCGCGCCGAGCTCCCCGGCGAGCTGGAGCTTCTCCGGCCGCGTGTCGAGCGCGACGATCCGGGAGGCACCGGCCAGCCGCGCCCCCTGGACGACGTTCGCGCCCACCCCTCCGCAGCCCCACACGGCGACCGTGGCGCCCTGCTCCACCCCGGCCGTGTTGGTCACCGCGCCGAAGCCGGTAAGAACGGAGCAGCCGACCAGCGCCGCCGCTTCGAGCGGGACGTCGCGGCGGATCCTGACGGTTGCCGACTCGGGCACGACGGCGTGACCGGCGAACGACGAGATGGAGTTGAAGTGATGCAGCGTCGTCCCGTTCAGGCTCAGGCGGCTCGTGCCGTCGGTGAGCGTCCCCTCGGCCGCCATGCGCGCGCCGAGCGAGCAGAAGTTGGGGCGGCCGCGCCGGCACTCCTCGCACTCCCCGCACGAGGGCACGAGCGCGAGGACGACGTGGTCGTCCGGCACGAGCGACTGCACGCCGGGCCCGGTCTCTGCTACCACCCCCGCGGCCTCGTGGCCGAGGACAAGCGGGAGCGGCTCGGGCAGGTGGCCGTCCACCACGTGCAGGTCGCTGTGGCAGACCCCGCAGGCCGCGATCCGGACGAGCACCTCGCCCTCCTTCGGCGGGGCGAGCTCGACCTCGAGGATCTCGACCGGCGTGCCCGGCTCCCAGAGGACGGCCGCTTGCGTCTTCATGCGGCGAGCGTAGCCGTAGAATCGGCGCGTGCGCGCGGCAGTCCTCAGAGGGATCGACGAAGCCATGAGCGTCGAGGACGTCGAGCTGGCGCCGCCCGGGCCCGGCGAGGTCGAGGTGCGGCTCGCCGCGAGCGGCGTCTGCCACAGCGACTGGAACGTCGTCACCGGGGCGACCGCGAACCCCCTCCCCGCAGTGCTCGGCCACGAGGGGGCCGGCGTCGTCGAATCGGTCGGCGAAGCCGTCGGCTCCGTCTCCGAGGGCGACCACGTCATCCTCTCCTGGCTGCCTGCCTGCGGACGCTGCTACTACTGCTCGCGGGGCCGCCAAGTCCTCTGCGACGTGGCCATGGAGGACATGTTCCGCGGCACATTGCCCGGCGGGGCCCTCCGGCTTTCCCAGAACGGCGACCCGCTTTACCACTACTCGTACCTTTCCGCGTTCGCGGAGCGCTGCATCGTCCCGGAGGGATGCTGCGTCCCGATCCGCGACGACGCGCCGCTCGAGGTCGCCTCGCTCGTCGGCTGCGCGGTGATGACGGGCTACGGGGCCGCCGTGACCCGCGCCGGCGTGCAGGCCGGAAGCTCGATCGCCATCTTCGGAGCGGGTGGAGTCGGGCTCTCCGCGATCATGGGCTCGCGCCTCGCGGGCGCCGCCGTGATCGTCGCCGTGGACCCTTTCGAATTCAGGCGCGAGGCCGCCCTCGAGCTGGGCGCGACGCACGCTCTCGACCCCGGCTCCGACGACGTGCCGGCGGCGATTCGCGCGTTGACCGACGGCCGCGGCGCAGACGCGGCGATCGACTCGGCCGGCGCGCCCGGCGTTCTCGCGCAAGCCTATGCCGCCGTGCGGCGCGGAGGGACCGCAGTCGCGGTCGGCCTTCCTCCCGAGGGCCTCAGCGCGGAGCTTCCTGCCTCTGATCTCGCGCGCGAGGAGAAGGTGGTCACCGGCAGCTTCTACGGCTCCTGCAGCCCGCAGCTCGACATGCCGAAGGTGCTCGACCTCTACATGGACGGGCTCCTTCCGCTCGACCGGCTCGTCAGCCGTGCCTACCCGCTCGAGGAGATCAACGACGCCTTCGCCGCGATGAACGCCGGAGAAGTTGCGCGGGCGGTGATCCGCCCCTGAGCCGGATCCTCATCGGCGAGGGCTTCGCGGGCAGCGGGTCGAACGCGGCCCACATCAACACGGTGCTCGGACCGCGGAACGGCCCGGTCGGGACGGCCTGGGCGACCGCGCTCGCCACCCCGCGTGCAGGCCACGCATCATTCGTCGTGGTCGCACGCCCGAACATGCCCGTGAAGCCGCCGACACTCTTCGTCAACAAGGCGGAGATCCGCGAGGAGACGCACGGCTTCCTCCACTGGGGAGCCGCCCAGGCCGCCGTGGCCCAAGGTGTCTTGGACGCGGTGGCCGACGCCACGATCCCGCAGGGAGAGGTGGACGACCTGGTGCTGATCGCGGCGGTCTGGGTCGACTGGGCGGCAAACGACGAGGAGAAGATCTTCGCCAACAACCTCGAGGCGACCCGGACGGCGCTCGCCTCCGCCGCGGAGGGCACGCCGCGGCTCGACGAGCTCCTCGCGATCCGCGGCGAGCCGCAGAACCCCTTCTTCCGCCGCGCGTGAAGATCGAGCGCGTTCGTCTCGAGCGCCGCTCGATCGAGCTCGACCCCCCCTTTCACGCCGCGTGGGACCCGGAGCCGCGCCGGTCGTTCGAGGCCACGCTCGTCCTCGTCGAGACGGACGAGGGCCTCGCGGGCATCGGCTCGGGCGACACGATGGACGGTTTCGAGCGCTACGAGCACCTCTTCGTCGGCGAGGACCCGCTTGCGATCGAACGCCACGTCGCCGTCCTCGAGACGATCACGTTCCACGCCGGCCGCTACTGGCCCCTCGAGGCAGCGCTCTGGGACCTCGCGGGAAAGGCCGCGGGCAAGACCGCCGCCGAGCTCCTGGGCGGACAGCTCGGCCGCGTCGCGGCCTATGCCTCGACCGGAGAGCAGCGCTCGCCGGCCGAGCGCGCCGAATCTGCCCTGCGCCTGCGGGAGGAGGGCTTCAAGGCGCTCAAGCTTCGAATCGACCGGACGAGGCTCGATGACGGGCTCGCCGCAGTAGAGGCGGTTCGCGAGGCAGTGGGCGGCTCCATGGAGATCATGGTCGATCTGAACCAGGGCTGGAGGATGCCGGGCGACATCGAGCCCGCACTCGACTTCGCGACGGTCGCTGCGACCGCTGCGCGCCTGCGCGACCTGGACGTCTTCTGGCTCGAGGAGCCGCTCCCCCGCGAGGACGTGAGGGGCTACGCCTCCCTGCGGCGGGACAGCGGCGTTCGGATCGCCGGCGGGGAGATGGCGCGAGCGCCTCGGGAGCTCGAGGCCTTCGAGGCGGCCGACGCACTCGACGTCTACCAGCCCGACGCCGTGCTCTCTCTGGGCCTCCTGCGCGAGCGAGAGCTTGCCGAGCGCGTGACGGCGCGCGGGCACTTCTTCACACCGCACACGTGGACGAACGGCATCGGTCTCCTCGCCAACCTCCACCTCACCGCCGGGGTGGGCGGCGGCCCGTTCTTCGAGTTTCCGTACGACCCACCCGGTTGGACGCCCGAGCGGCGCGACTTCATGCTTGCCGAGCCCGTGCGCGTCGATTCGGAAGGATTCGTGAACATCCCTGACCGCCCCGGATTAGGGTTCGAGCTCGCCGATGACCTCCTTTGACGTCCACCAACACCTCTGGCCGGAGCGGCTCGTCGCGGCGCTTCGCAGGCGGGGCCGCCCGCCGCGCATCGACGGCGACGAGCTCGTCCTCGGCGAAGGGACGTTCGGGGCCGGGCTGGAGGCGCACACGCTGGAGGCACGGGTAGGTCTCCTCGACGAGGTCGGTATCGACACGGCCGTCGTCTCGCTTCAGCCAACCCTGGCGTGCGACGGGATTCCCGAACTCGTCGACGCCTACCACCAGGGCATCCTCGAGCTCGTCGCAGCCGCGAACGGCCGCCTGCAGGCGTTCGCGGTCGCCGAGTGCCGGGACGGGTTCGCAGGCGCCTGCGTCCCTGCACCAGCGGTCGTCGCCGGGATCGGCGAGCTGGCAGACGAGCTCGTTGCCGCAGGACAAACGCTTTTCGTCCACCCCGGCCCGGTCCCGCCGCCGCCCAAAGGCGCGCCCGCCTGGTGGTCGGCGCTCGTCGATTATCCCGCGCAGATGCAGGCCGCGTACGCGGCGTGGCTGACTCACGGAAGCCCTGAGCTTCCGGTCGTCTTCGCCTTCCTCGCCGGAGGCGCCCCGTTTCAGCTCGAGCGGCTGCGTGCGCGCGGCGGGGAAGTCCCGGAGATGGCGGTCTTCTTCGACACGGCCAGCTACGGGCCCCTTGCGCTCCGGCTGACGGGCGAGGCATGCGGCTCGGGCTGCCTCGTCTTTGGGAGCGACGCCCCCGTGATGGATGCACACGCGGCAGTCGCGGCAGTCGAAGCGGCCGGGGTCGCCGACGTGGCGCTCCGCGCGAACGCGGAGCGGCTTTTCGCATGACGCCGACGCCGCTCGAGGAGGCATTCCTCGCAGGCAGGCGGCTCCTCCTCAAGCGCGAGGACGAACACCCGCTCGGCGCGTTCAAGCGGCGCGGCGCGCTGCCCGTGCTCGAGCGCTACGCGGCCGACGGTGCCCGCGCCGTCGTGACCGCCTCGACCGGGAACCACGGAGCGGCGACGGCATGGGCCGCGCGGCGCGTCGGCCTCGACGCGATCGTCTACGCACCGGCAACGGCCAGCGCGGCGAAGCTCGCGCTCATAGAAGATGGCGGAGCCGAGATCCGGCAGACGGGAGCCGACCTCGACGCGGCGAAAGCGGAGGCGCGCGCTCACGCCTCACAGCAACGCCTCCCGTTCTTCGAGGACGGTGCGGAGCCCGCTCAGTACGAGGGATACGGCGCGATCGCGGACGAGATCCTCGCGCAGGCCCCGGAACCGCCTGCGGCGATCGTCGTCCCCCTCGGAAACGGCGCACTGCTCGGTGGGATCGGGCTCGCGACCTCCCGCGCTGCACCGAAGGTGGAGCGGATCGGCGTGGCCGCAAAGGAGGCGCCCGTCATGGTCGATTCCTGGAACGCGGGGAGGCCCGTCGCCAGCAAGCGCTCGGCAACCTTCGCAGACGGCCTCGCGGTTCGGGTCGCAATTCCCCTCGCCGTCGAAGTCCTCGGCGAGGTCGCGACACGAATGGTCACCGTCTCGGAGCGCCGGATCGCGCAGGCCGTCGGCGAGTACGCGTCGACCGGCCTCCGGACCGAGGGTGCCGCGGCGGCAGCACTCGCCGCCGTGCCCGACCTGGACGACGTCGGCGACCCGCTGGTTCTCGTCGTCACGGGCCGGAACATCGATGACGACCTTTTCAGGCAGGCCTGCGAACACCCCGACTCCTTCCCGGACTGAACGACCTGTAGACGCCGTCCGCCTGTGCCGCGAGGCCGCCGAGCTCCAGCTCGACGAGCGCTGCGGCGACCTCCGCGCTCGAGAGCCCCGATGCCCTGGTGAGCTCGTCCGCCCCGGACGCTCCGTCGCCCAGGAGCAAAAGGACGGCCCGCGCAGCGTCCGAGACCGAGGAGGCGCCGGCGTTCGGTTCGGGCTCGATGCCGAGGGACTCGAGCACGTCTCGCGCGGACGTCAACGGGGCGGCGCCCTGGCGCAGCAGATCGTTCGTCCCCGCGGAGAGGCCGCTCGTGATCTCTCCGGGGACGGCGAAGACGTCACGGCCGAGCTCGAGCGCAAAATCGGCCGTGATGAGCGCTCCGGACCGTTCGCGCGCCTCGACGACCACCGCCGCCAGCGAAAGGCCGGCGATGATCCGGTTGCGAGCGGGGAATCGCCAGGGTGCCGGCTCGATCCCCGGCGGATACTCGGACACGACTGCCCCCGCCGCTACGATCCGCCGCGCCAGCTCCGCGTGGCTGCGTGGATAGTCGCGGTCGATCCCGCATCCGAGAACAGCGACGGTTCGACCGCCGCCGTCCAGAGCCCCTCGGTGAGCCTCGCCGTCCACACCCCGCGCGAGACCGCTCACGATGACGATCCCGGCCGAGGCGAGCTCGCGGGCGAGCGTCCGCGCCACCTGAGCACCGTACGCGGAGCACGAGCGCGCGCCGACGACCGCGACTCCGGCCTCCAATAGCACGTTGGCCTCCCCACGCACGAATAGGGCCGGCGGGGGATCGTGCAACTCCGAGAGCAGGGGTGGATAGCCGGGCGTGCGCCTGGTAACCGTTCGAACCGCGGTCACGTCCACGAGCCGAGCTCCGTCGGAGACCGGTAGGAGAGTGCCTCGGCCACGTGCTCGGCGCCGACCCTTTCCTGGCCGGCCAGCGCAGCAATCGTCTCAGCGACCCGAGCCACGCGTGCCCGGCCACGGCCCGAGAGCGGCAGGGAATCCACCGCCCGGGCAAGCAGCTCGGCGCCCGGTTTCGAAAGGCTCGGCGGGTCGCGGAGTCGCACCGCGGACCTCTCGACGCGCTCGCGCACAGCTGCAGACGCCTCGCCGGGAGACCCGGCGAGGTCGGTCGCCCGGGCCCGCGGGACCTGGACGACGAGGTCGAAGCGATCGAGAAGCGCCCGCGACAGCTTGTCCCGATACGCCGCGAGCCGCTGCGACGAGCACGAGCACTCCGCCGCCGGATCCCCTCGCCCGCCGCAGGGACAGAGGTTCATCGTCCCAACGAGGACGAACCGCGCCGGGAAGACCGCGTGGCCCTGCACGCGGGCGATCGCGATCGTCCCGTCCTCGAGCGGCTGCCGCAACGCCTCGAGCGCCGGCCGGTAAAACTCGGCGAGCTCGTCGAGGAAGAGAACGCCGCGATGCGCGAGCGTCGCTTCTCCCGGACGGGGGCCCGCGCCTCCCCCCACGATTGCCGCCGTCGACGCGGTGTGATGCGGGGCGCGGAACGGGGGCTTGTCGACGAGAGGCCGGCCGGCGGGGAGCAGGCCGGCGACCGAGTGGATGCGGGTGACCTCGAGCGCCTGCTCGATGGTCAGGTCGGGGAGGATGCCCGGGAGCCGTCGGGCGAGCATCGTCTTCCCGGTCCCGGGCGGGCCGGCGAGGAGAAGGTTGTGCCGGCCCGCCGCCGCCAGCTCGAGCGCGCGTTTGGCGCGTTCCTGGCCGCGCACGTCGGCGAGGTCGGGACCGCTCGCTCCGTTCATCCTTTCCGGCGGGACGACGACGCCGGGCTCGAAGGAGCCGCGCAGGTAGGCGCCCGCCTGGGCGAGGTGCTCGACAGGAATCGGCTCGATCCCCGCCAGAGCAGCCTCCGGCGCGGATTCGAGAGGGCAGATGAGCCGGTCGAGGCCTGCCCGGCGCGCCGCCTCGGCGGCGACGAGCGCGCCGGGCACAGGGCGAACGCGCCCGTCGAGCGCGAGCTCCCCGAGGGCGGCGTGCTGAGCAAGTCGCTCGGCGGGGATCTGGTGCGACGCGGCGAGCACCGCGAGCGCGATCGGTAGGTCGAACCCCGACCCTTCCTTCCGGAGCCCCGCCGGTGCGAGGTTGACCGTCAGCCGCCGGAGCGGCCACTCGAGCTCCGCGCTCGTTATCCCGCTCCTGACCCGCTCCTTCGCTTCCTGGCAGGCCTTGTCCGGAAGGCCGACGATCGAGAAGGCAGGCACGCCCCGCTGGAGATGCGCCTCGACCTCGACGGGCCGCGCTTCGAGCCCGACGAGGGCATGTGTGGTGGCGCGTGCGAGCACATTTCGAAACTACGCGGCGAAAACGCGCGGAACCCGCACTGGTGAGCCGAGACGCGCGCGAGCTGGTGACAAATGCCACCTCGAGGAGTATCGCGGCATTGGTTGCCGTCCCCGCTGCCTACGCACGTCGTAGCCAGCACGGTGTGAAGACCAGCGGGCTCTACGAGCAGCTCCCGGCCTCCGAGACCGACGACACGACTCAGTACTTCGCGTGGAGCCAGATTCTCGCGCGCGCCGGAACCACTTCGACGCCTTTCTCACCCGCACCGGCGATCCACGCGTCGAGCTCAACGCGCGCGGCCAGGGATTCATCGGCGGCGTCGACCCGCCCATGGTCGCCTATCAGGTCGCGAACGGCCAGTCCAACCTGAAGCTCTACAACGCCGACACGCAGATGCGGAACGCCTACGCGCGGGACAACGACGACGGCAGCGTCGAACGTGTTCTACGACCGCTATCTCTGGCGGAAAGAGCACGCCGGACATCTTCCGCGTCCACGATCCGCAGCCCGACCCTAGCCGAGCGGCACCCGCTCGATCCGCTTCCCGCGGACGCCGACGACTTCGAACGCGACCTCGAGCTCCAAGAGCTCGGGGTTGCGCGCGAGCCAGATCTCGGCTGCCCGCCGGAGGCGCCTCACCTTCTCGGGACCGACTGCCTCGCGCGGGTCGCCGTAGCCGTCGCCGCTTCGCGCCTTGACTTCACAGAAGACGAGTCTCCGCCCGCGCCGCAGGACGATGTCGAGCTCGTTGCGACCCGCGCGCGCGTTCGCCGCCAGCACGCGATAGCCGCGCAGGCGGTAGTAGAGGCGGACCCGCCGCTCCGCTCTAGGCCCGAGCGCCCGCGCCGACGGTCTGCTCGGCATAGCAGCGGGCTTCGAAGGAGAGGCGATGGATCTCGCTCGGGCCGCGTTCGCGGACGACGGCGGAGTGTCCCGGGGTGATGTAGCCGACGTGGGACGCGAACCCGTACGCGGGATAGAGCGCGTCCAGCCGGTGCATGGCGCGGTCGCGGACGACCTTCGCCACGATCGAGGCGGCCGCGATCGCGGCGCTCCGCGTGTCGCCGTCCACGACGGCCCTGTGCTCGGGGGCGAGCGGGCCGAGCCTGAACCCGTCCACCAGGCACACCTCTGCAGGTGGGGAGAGATCGGCCAGAGTCTCGCGAAGGCCGCGGAGATTCGACCTGTGCAGGCCGTCGGAGTCGATCACGGCCGGCGGAATGATGCGGACCGCGATGCGCGTCGCGCAGCCCGTGACCGCGCGAAAGAGCCGCGCGCGCTCGTCCGGCGTGAGCTGCTTCGAGTCGTTCAGGATCGCGAGCGGCCGCACCTTGTGGTCGCGCAGGACGTCATAGTCGAAGAGAACGGCCGCGGTCACGAGCGGCCCGGCGAGACTTCCGCGCCCGGCCTCGTCGGCTCCCGCGACGAAGCGCGCCCCGAGCCGGCGATCGAAATTGAGGAGCTTCCGGCCCGTCTTGCGCACGGGCCGAGAATAGCGGCTAGCTCCGCTGTTTCTCGCGGACGCGCGCCTTCTTCCCCACCTTGGAGCGAAGGTAGTACAGCTTGGCGCGGTTCACGTCGCCGATCGCCATGACCTCGATCTTCTCGATTTTCGGCGAGTGCACGGGGAACGTCCGCTCGACACCGACGCCGAAGGAGTTCTTTCGCACCGTGAAGGTCTCGCGAACCCCGGCGCCCTGGCGCTTGATGACGATTCCCTCGAAGACCTGAACGCGGCGCCGTTGACCCTCGATCACCTGGAAGTGCACGCGCACGGTGTCTCCCGCCTTGAACTGCGGGATGCCGTCGCGCAGCTGCTTGCGCTCGAGGATGTCGATGGGCGTGCTCATAGGAAAGGCGGCCCTGGCAGGCCGACGCACCATGCTAGCGAAGCTGGCGACTCTGGGGCGGCGCTGTCAAGGGAGCCAAGCGAGCAGCACCGAGACAGTACACCAGTACGGCGAGATGCTGCGAGCGCGGGATCCCGCTGCCAGCGTCGTCAGGCCGGCGGAGCCGGGCTCCGCGCGGCGCGAGCCGGCCGCCCAGATCGTCAGCGAAAGCTGATCCGCTGGGGGGGCCAATAAACCGAGAAAACCGGCCCGATGAGGTCCTCGCGGGGGACCGAGCCCCACTCGCGGCTGTCGCACGATTGCGAGCGGTTGTCGCCCATCATGAAATAGCTCCCCTCGGGAACCTGCCAGCTGTCGGTCCGCTTGTCGCGCTCGCTCGCGGGCACGTAGGGCTCGTCCAGTTTCTCTCCGTTGATGAGGACGGTGCCGTTCCGCTCCTCGACGGTATCCCCCGGAAGCCCGACGATCCGCTTCACGAAAGTGCCGCCCGCACCGCAGGCCTCGAGCGCCTTCGGGGGCGTGTTGAAGACGACGATGTCTCCGCGATGCGGGTCGCGGAAGTGGTAGATGAAGCGGTTCGCGAGGACGCGGTCCGAGTAGCTCGCGAGACAGCCGGGCTGCGGCTCTGCGCAGTGCAGCGTCGGCTCCATCGACGAAGACGGGATCCGGTACGGGTTCACGATCCATGCCTTGATCGCGAGCACCGCGCCGACCGCGACGACGATGGTCACGACCCAGTCGATCACCGTGGGCCACGGGGCCGGCAGGCCGGTCGTGAGGCGGTCGATCGGCCCTCTCACGAAAGCGTTCGCTCTCTGCTTTGCTCCTTGCGCCACGTCGCGATGCGCGCGTGATCTCCGGAGAGAAGGACGTCCGGCACCGGCCAGCCGTTGAACTCGGGCGGGCGCGTGTACTGCGGGAACTCGACCCCGCCCTCGAGCTCGGCGGAGAATGTCTCCACCGCGGCGCTCTCCTCCCGGATCGCTCCGGGAAGCCGCCTCGCGACCGCGTCCACGACCACCATCGCGGGAAGCTCCCCGCCGGAGAGGACATACGGCCCGATGGAGACGGAGTCGGTGGCGATGTGCTCCACGATGCGCTCGTCGAAGCCCTCGAAGCGGGCGGAGAGAAGGGTCAGCTCGTCCTCGGCGGCGAGCTCCTCCACGAGCTCCTGGTCGAGCTGGCGCCCCTGCGGCGTGAGCGCGACGATGCGCCGACCGACGGGCTCGCCGTAGACGGCCGCGAGCGCGGCGTGCACGACATCGACGCGGAGCACCATGCCCGCGCCGCCCCCGTAGGGCTCGTCGTCCACCTGACCGCCGCCGAGCGGCGTGAAGTCGCGATAGTTCCAGAGGCGCAGGTCCAGCTCGCCGCCGAGTACCGTCGCGACGGGACGCTGCTCCGTCATCCAGGCGAAGGCATGCGGGAGCGGTGTGAAGACGTCGATCTGCACGAGGGAACGTTAGTCGGGCTCGGCGAAACCACGCGCCACCAAGATGCGGCGGCGCTCGAGGTCGACCTCGAGAACGCATTGCGAGACGAGCGGCAGCGCGTGGCCCGTGTCGAGCTCGAGGACGTCGTTCGCCACCCCGGGCGCCACGTCCTGCACGATGCCGAGTGGGCGGCCTCCCTCCTCCTCCACCTCGACGCCGACGAGCTCGAAGACGTAATAGCCGCCTTCCTCGGCCGGCGGGAGCTCGCCCCGTGGGACCGCCAGGACGGTGCCGCGCTCGACCGGGCGGTCGAGGCGCACGACCACCCGGCCGCCGGCCCGCTTCGAAGCGACGACGGCTGCGGCCTCCTCACCCGCCAGCAGGCGCGCGCCCACGGCAAAGCGCTCGGGGTCGGCGCTCGCGTCCTCGACGACGAAGGAGCCGTCGAGGCCATGCGGTCGGCCAACACGGCCGACCAGGACCAAGTCGGCCACGCTATTCGTTGACGATCTCGAGGTGGACGCGCTCGTTCTGGTGCGCACCGCTCGCGCGCACGATCGTGCGGAGCGCCCGGGCGATGCGACCCTGCCGCCCGATCACCTTGCCGACGTCGGGCTCGGCCACGCGCAGCTCGAGCACGGTCGCGCCGTCGCGCTCGGCCCGAGTGACCGTCACCTCGTCGGGATTGTCGACGAGGCTCTTGGCCAGGTAGGTGACCAGGTCTTCCACGCTAGTGCTCCTTCGGGTGATCGCGCCCCGCCGCAGGCGCGCGAAACACGCACTGGGCGAGGACGCAGGAAGCCTGCGTATCGTAAATACGCAGGCGACCGAGGACGCCGCTCGGGGCCGTGTTGCAGCCGTCTGCGGTGATGACCTCGATCGCCCGGAGGGGCACTTAGATGCCTTTCGCCTTCATGAGCTTCTGAACCGAGTCGGTGGGCTGAGCGCCCTTGGAGATCCAGTCCTTGACCTTTGCCTCGTCGATCTCGATGGTCGAGGGCTGCGTCTGCGGGTTGTACCGCCCGACGATCTCGATGAACTTGCCGTCGCGCGGCGAGCGTGAGTCGGCGACGACGACCCGGTAGATCGGGTTCTTCTTCGACCCGACGCGGGCCAGTCTGATCTTTGCTGCCATCTGGTCCTTTCTCGTTAGCGCCTCTGCTGGGCGACTATCGACTGGAGGTTGGGCATCTTGCCCCGCCCCACCTGCTTCATCATCTTCTCCATCTGCTTGCGCATCTGCAGAACCTGGTTCACCTGCTGGACGGTCGAACCGCTCCCGGCGGCGATGCGGGCCCGGCGCGAGCCCTTGATGATCTCGGGATTCCGCCGCTCGGCGATCGTCATGGAGAGCACGATCGCCTCGACCCGGCCGAGCTGGCGCTCGTCGACATCAACGCCCTGGAGCTGCTTGCCCATTCCCGGGATCATCCCGATGAGGTTCTTCATCGGGCCCATTTTGCGCATCATCTTGTAGGCCTGCAGAAAGTCCTCGAAGCTGAAGCGGCCCTGCATGAGCCGCTTCTCGAGCGCGGCCTGCTCGTCTTCTTCCGCGGCGGCCTCGGCACGCTCGATGAGCGTGAGGACGTCGCCCATGCCAAGGATCCGCGAGGCCATGCGGTCGGGGTGGAAATACTCGAGCTGGTCGAGCTTCTCCCCGGTCGAGGCGAGCTTCACCGGCTTGTCCGTGACTGCCTTGACCGAGAGCGCCGCGCCGCCGCGCGCGTCGCCGTCGAGCTTCGTGAGGACGATGCCGTCGAAGTCGATCCGCTCCGCGAAGGTCTCGGCCACCGAGACCGCGTCCTGGCCGGTCATGGAGTCGAGGACGAGGAGGATGTTGTGCGGCTTGAGCTCGTTGCGGACGGCCGCGAGCTCGTTCATGAGCTCCTCGTCGATGTGCAGCCGGCCGGCGGTGTCGACGATCAGGACGTCGCGGCCCTGCGTGCGGGCCTGGTCGAGGCCCCCTTTCGCGACCTTGACCGCGTCCTTCGTCGAGCGGTCGAGGTAGACGGGAATCTGGATCTGCTTGCCGAGCTGCTCGAGCTGGTCGATCGCAGCCGGGCGCTGGAGGTCGGCGGCTACGAGCGCGGGCGTCTTGCCCTCCTTGCGGAGGAGCAGCGCGAGCTTGGCCGCGGCGGTCGTCTTGCCCGAGCCCTGCAGGCCGGCGAGGAGGATGATGGTCGGCGGGCGGCCGGAGAACGCAAGCTTCGAGCCTCCCTGGCCCATGATCGCGGTCAGCTCGTCGTGGACGATCTTCACCACCTGCTGCCCAGGCGAGAGGCTCTTCGTCACCTCGGCGCCGGCGGCACGCTCCTTCACACGCGCGACGAAGTCCTTGACGACCTGGAAGTTGACGTCGGCCTCGAGGAGGGCGAGCCGGATTTCCCTCATCGCCTTGGAGAGATCCTCCTCGGACAGCGTCCCATGGCCCCGAAGATCGCCGAGGGTCGCTTGCAGCTTGTCGGAAAGCGTGTCAAACATGCCGGTCGGGAAGTGTAGCTGCGGGGTTTTCCAGTCCTTTATCGGAAGGAGCGAGGCATGGCAGAGATCGCAAAGGTCATCCGGGTGATCGGACAGTCGCCGGTGAGCTTCGCCGAGGCGACGAAGGTGGCGGTTCAGGAGGCCGGGAAGACCGTGCGCGACATCCACGGCGCGCACGTCGTCGAGATGAGCGCCGTCGTCGAGAACGAGGAGATTACGATGTTCCGTACGACGGTGGACATCGCGTTCGGGGTGGAGCGCTAAAGAGCCCGGGTCGGGAGCTCGGCGAAGACGACCTCGTACGTCTCGACGGTCGCCCTGATCCCGGTCATCTGCTCCCAGGCGTCGAGGTGCTGCTGCACGGCTTCGCCGCTCGCGGCCTCGGTCTCGGCGTCCGTCCAGAGCGTGACGCTGACCGTGCACATGCGCTCGTCGTCGTGGAGGAGGTACGCGCCGCAGAAGCCGTCGGTCTGCATGGCCACCGGGAGGTAGTCCTCCGTGAACCAGTTGCGGCCGATCTCCCAGTTGTCAGTGGAGACGTCCTCGTAGCGGACGAGCCTCGCATGCATGGCGAGAGGGTAAGCCGCGGGGGGCGCCGCGTCTAGGTTTCCTGCTGGGTCGGGCGGACGAGCATCTCGTTCACGTCCACGTGCGCCGGCTGCGAGACCGCGTAGAGGATGGCGCGGGCGATGTCGTCGGGCGCGAGGGCGCCGTCGGGCGGTGAGTCGAAGAAGGGTGTGTCCACGCTGCCCGGCTCGATCAGCGTGACGCGCACGCCCGTGTCGTTCAGCTCGAGACGCGCCGCCTCCCCCATCGCCGTGACCGCCCACTTCGTCGCCGAGTAGAGTGAGCCCGGAAGGGCGCGGCGGCCGGCGACCGAGCCGGTGAGAAGGAGGTGGCCCTTCCACTCCTTCAGGGAGGGCAGTGTCGCGCGGATCGTCAGCGCGCAGCCGTAGACGTTGGTGAGCACCATGCTCTTCCAGAGCTCGGGCGACTCTTCGAGGAATCCGCGCTTCGCGCCGAAGCCCGCGTTGGCGAGTGCGACGTCGAGCCGCCCGAACCGGTCGAGCGCGGACGCGACGAGCGCCTCCTGGTCGGCCCAGTCGGTGACGTCGCAGCGGATTGCGATCGCGTTGTCGCTTCCCAGCTCTGCGGCCAGCGCCTCCAGCTTGTCGATGCTCCTCGCGCCGAGGACGACTCGGTAACCCGACTCCACGGCGCGCCGGGCGGTCGCCTCGCCGATCCCGCTCGAGGCACCCGTGAGGAGGAAGACCTTGTCCGCGTCCGTGTCCGCCATCTTCTCCGCGTCCGTGTCGGCCATCAGCCCTGCCACCCTAGTCGCTCACCCCGAAGCCTTGTGTTGCACCTAGTCACCCGATCCTCGCCGACGAAAGTCAGTATTCGAGCGAACCGACTTTGTGCGTGTGAAACACAAGGCCGGGTTTGTGTGTGCCTCGGTCAGTCGGCCGAGACGAGGGCGCGCGCGAACTCGGCGGGGTCGAAGGGCTGCAGGTCATCCAGCGACTCCCCCACGCCGACGAGCTTGACCGGGAGGCCGAGCTCGTGCGCGATCGCCACTGCAATCCCGCCCTTCGCACTTCCGTCGAGCTTCGTGAGCGCGACGCCGGAGACCCGGACCGCCTCGCCGAAGAGCCTCGCCTGCTGCAGCCCGTTCTGGCCGGTGGTCGCGTCGACGACGAGCAGGGTCTCATGGGGGGCGCCCTCGAGCCGCTGCGCGATCACGCGCCGTACCTTGGCGAGCTCCTCCATGAGGTTCGTCTGCGTGTGCAGGCGGCCGGCCGTGTCCACGATGACGACGTCGCGTCCGCGCGCCTGCGCCGCTCCGATCGCGTCGAAGGCGACGGCCGCGGGATCGGCGCCATGCGTGGAGCCGACGAAGTCCGCCCCGGCGCGGTCCGCCCAGATCTCGAGCTGCTCGTCGGCGGCGGCGCGGAACGTGTCCGCGGCGGCAACGACGACGGAGTGGCCGTGGTCGCGAAGCCGTGAGGCAAGCTTGCCGATGGTCGTCGTCTTCCCCGTGCCGTTGACGCCGACGACGAGGATCACCGTCGGCTCCTGGCCCAGAGCCAGGCGGCGGCCGTCCGCGCTCATCATCTCCTCCACGAGCTCCTGGAGGCCCTGGACGAGCTCGCCCTCGCTGGCCGGCTCGCGCGCCTCGAGCTGCTGCACGAGCTCGACGGTGGCGGGCACGCCGACGTCCGCGCGGATCAGCGCCTCCTCGACCCGTTCCCACGACTCCGAGTCGGCCGGGTTGAAGAAGAGCTCCTGGGTGAGCGCCTTGCGGCTTCCTGCAAGCGACTCGCGGAGGCGCCCGAACCAGCCACCGCGGCCTTCACCCTCGTCTTCTCCCTCAGGCTCGGCGTCGTCGCCGAGAAACTCGGCCCAGCTCGTCACGCCGAGAGCGCGTGCAGGCTCTCGCGCTCTCCGGCCAGCCTCTTCGACACGATCTGGGAGACTCCGTCGGCGCCCATGGTCACGCCGTAGAGGATATCGGCGGCCTCCATCGTCCTCTTCTGGTGCGTGACGACGATGAACTGTGCCCGCTCCGAGAACTGCCGGAGCAGGTCGACGAAGCGGCCGATGTTCGTGTCGTCGAGGGCGGCCTCGACCTCGTCCAGGAGGTAGAACGGGCAGGGGCGGGCCAGGAACAGCGCGAAGAGGAACGAGATCGCGCCGAGCGCCTTTTCTCCTCCCGACAGGAGGGAGAGCCGCGTCACGCGCTTCCCGGCGGGCTGGAGCTCGACCTCGATGCCCGCCTCCTCACCCCCCTCGTCGCCGTCGCGCCGCACGAGCCTCCCCTTCCCGCCCGGGAAGAGCGTGCCGGCCACCTCGGCGAAATGGTGCTCGACCGCGGCATAGGTCTCCTCGAAGAGCCGCTCGACGGTTGCGGTCAGGTCGTCGCGAAGCTTGGCCAGTTCCTCGAGCGAACGGTCGAGGTCCTCGCGCTGCGTCGTGAGCTCTTCGAGCCGCTCCTTCTCGCGCGCGTGCTCCTCGGCGGCGAGCGGGTTCACCTGCCCAAGTGCCTCGCGTCGGCGCTCGAGACGCTCGATCTGCGCTTTCAGCTCCTCGACCTCCTCGTCACTGAGGGCCTCGGCCTCGCCGCCGTCGGGGAGGCGCGCCAGGACATCTTCGCGCTCCCGCGTCAGGCCGGCCGCCTCGACCGCGATAGCGGAGAGTTTCTCGCCGGCCTCCGTCGCGGCCCGCCGGAGCTCGGCTTCGCGCGCGCCGAGCGCCCTGAGCTCCTCTCCAAGCTCCCCGGAGCGGCTTCCGCCCGCGTCGACCCGCGCCCGCAGCGGCGGCTCGAAGCGAAGCGCACTCTGCGCGGCCGCGTCGAGAAGCGCGGCGACCTCGTCGGCGCGGTCGGCGAGCTGGAGCAGGAAGGCGGAGTCGGCGCGCGGCTCGCTCCGGGTCTTTGCCTGCGCGCCGGAGGAGAACCAGAGCTGGTCGCCCGCGAGCACCGCGACGGCATCCAGGCCCGCGGCCGCCGCGAGCTCGAGGCGCTCACCCGCCTCGGAGGCATCCCCGATCTCAGCGCGATCCCAACCGGAGGCCGCCGCCAGTGTCTTCTCGAAGGTGGAGGTGGGCGGAGGAGCGGCCGGCCGCGCTGCGTCCGCGCGCAGGGCTCGCGCGGTCTCCTCGGCGCGCTCGCGCCGGAGCTCGATGCGCTCGACCGCGCTCCGCAGCCGGTACAGCGCAGCCGTGGCCTTCTCGTGCTTCCCTGCCGCCTCGGCCAGCTCCTCCTCGGCATGGTGGCGCTCGGCGAGCAGGCCGCTCAGCGTGTCGTCTCGGCTCTTGCGCTCGAGCTCGGCCGCCGATTTCCGTTCGCCGACCTCGGCTAGGCGCTGTTCGATGCGCTCGAGCTCGGCCGAGGCGATGCGGCCGCGGAGCCCGTCGAGCTCGCCGCGGAGCTTCTCCGCGCGCTCCGCGGCGGACGCCTGCAGTGCGAGCGGCCGCAGGCGCTTGCGCACCTCGTCCTCGAGATCGCGCGCCCGCTCGGCCTGGATCTGGACGCGGGCGAGCTTCAACTCCGCCCGGTGCCGGCGGCGCTTGAACTTTCCGAGGCCGGCCGCCTCCTCGATCAGCGCTCGCCGTTCGGCCGGCTTGGAGGAGAGGATCTGCTCGACCCGGCCCTGCCCGATGATGGAGTGCATTTCGCCGCCGAGCCCGATGTCGGCCAGCAGCTCGACGACATCGGTGCGGCGCACGTGCGCGCGGTTGACGAGGTACTCGCCCTCGCCGCCGCGGTGGAGCCGGCGCGCGATGGAAAGCTCGGAGAACTCGAGCGGGCCTTCCCCGTCCTCGTTGTCGAAGAGGAGCTCCACCTCGGCGAAGGAGGCGGGCTCGCGGCCTGCTCCTCCCGCGAAGAGAACGTCGTCGGGCTTCTCCGCGCGGAGCTCGCTGGGGCTCAGGCTTCCGGCGGCCCAGACGATCGCGTCCGAGACGTTCGACTTGCCGGAGCCGTTCGGGCCGACGACCACGGCGACGCCACGCTCGAGGCGGACCTCGACCGAGTCAGGAAACGACTTGAAGCCGCGCAGCTTGATCGCACGCAGGTGCACGCGCCCGCAGTCTGACGATCAGGACGGACGGGCGCCCTTGAGCACCTCGGCGTACACGAGTGGCCATTTGTCCACCCCACCGGCCCTCAGTAGGTGAGCGCCGTGTCCGCCCAGACGGCGAGCTCGACGAGCTTCTGCGGCGGGGCGAGCTCGAAACCCTCCCCTCCCTCGATGCCGCGCGCCTTGCTCGACATCCCGGAGAGGAACACGGTTGGGCCGGCTTCCTTCAGCACCGCGAGATGCTCCGCCACCGGGCCCGTTCCCAGACCGGTCGTCGCGGCCGCCTTCTCGGCGTCAGCGAGGTGAACGGCATCCCCCGCAAGGAACACCTGCACTTCGTGCCCTTCTTCGACAGCCGTACGCGCGACGAGGAGCGCGAGCGCGGCGCGCGTGGGATTCTCGGGGCCGGTCGCCGAGTGAACCAGGATCCGTGCCATGTCGTCTGCCTCCGTCTCGTGGGAACCGCATGATTCTCTACGGATGAGCGTCGAGCGTGAAAAGCAGGCGGCAGCCGAGGCGGCCGCACAGCTCGTGGAAGACGGGATGACCGTGGGGCTTGGCACGGGCTCAACCGTCGCCCACCTCCTCCCCGCGCTCGTCGCGCGCGGCCTCACCTTCCGCTGTGTGGCGACCTCGCTTCGCACGGAAGACGAGGCGCGTGCGCTCGGGCTCCCGGTCGAGCCGTTCACGGGCATCGCACGGCTCGACATCGCCATCGACGGCGCCGACCAGGTCGCGTCCGACGGCTGGATCGTCAAGGGCGGGGGCGCGGCGCATACGCGCGAGAAGGTCGTCGCCGCCTCGTCCGACCGCTTCGTGGTCATTGCCTCCTCGGACAAGCTCGTCGAGACGATCGCGCCACCGATCCCGCTTGAGCTCCTCCCCTACGGCCTTGACGCGACGCTTGCTCGCCTCGGGGAGGTCGAGCTCCGCGACGTGCCTCCGAGCCCCGACGGCGGCGTCATCGCCGACTACCTCGGGCCGGTGGAGGATCCTGGCGCCGTCGCGGAACGGCTTTCCGCCACCCCGGGAGTCGTGGACCACGGCCTCTTCCCGCCGGAGCTGACGAGTGACGTGCTCGTGGGCCGCGGCGACGAGGTCGTACGCCTGGCGCTTTAGTCGACGCCGAGCTTCTGGAGCGCCTCACGGGCTGCGGCCTGCTCGGCCGCCTTCTTCGACGCTCCCGTTCCCACTCCGGCCTGCTCGCCGTCGATGGCCGCCGCACAGGTGAACGTGCGGCTGTGGGGAGGCCCTTCGACCTCGAGCACGGAATAGGAGACCGACTTGCCGCGGCGCGCGAGCTCCTCCTGGAGCTCGGTCTTGAAGTCCACGTGGCCCTGGAGGGCGTACTCGATCCTGTCGGTGAACGCGTCCACGATCGGGCTCCGGATCGGCTCGAAGCCGTGCTCGAGGTAGAGGGCTCCGAGACAGGCCTCCACGAGCGCGGCGAGGACGTTGCGGTTGACCGAGAGGCGCCGGAGCTCGTCGGGATCGCCCTCGCTGTCGCCGTGCTCGAGCAGGCGCTCGCCGAGCTCGAGTCGCCGGCCGACGACGGCGCAGCTCTGCCGCGAGACGACATGCGCGCGGAGCTTCGCGAGCGTCCCCTCCTGCGAGTCGGGAAACCGCTCGTAGAGCTCCTGCGCGATGGCGAGCCCGAGGACACTGTCCCCGAGGAACTCGAGCCGTTCGTAGGAATCTGCCCGGTCCGCCGCCCACGAGGCGTGCGTGAACGCGTTGCGGAGGCGCTCCGCGGGCAGGGCGTCGATCAGTTGGAGAAGTGCGGCGTCGGGGCTCTCGGCCCCGCCCTCGTTACTGGTGGGACGAGATGTAGTCGACGGCCTGTCCGACAGTCGTGATCTGCTGGGCGTCCTCGTCCGAGATCTTGATCCCGAACTGATCCTCGAGCTCCATGATCAGCTCGACGAGATCGAGCGAGTCTGCGTCGAGATCCTCCTGGAACGAAGCCTCTTCGGTGATCTCGTTCTCGTCGACACCGAGTTGCTCGACCAGTACTTCCTTGACCCTTTCGGCGACCTCTTCGCGCGAAGCTGCCATCTCGTTCTCGTACCTGCCTTTCTCTCTCTTTGGCCCGGCGGGACGGCGGATGCTACCACGCTACCCCGGGGCCGCCGCAACCTCTTCCTCGAGGCGCGCAGCGACACGCGCGACGACGTTTCCGGCCGCGCCCTGCGCGCCGAGCGTGATCGCGTTGGCGATCGCCGTGCGCGAGCTCGAGCCGTGGGCGATAACCACGAGCCCTCGCAGCCCGAGCAGATAGGCGCCGCCATAGGTCTCCGGGTCGAGCCGCTTGCGCAAGCCGCGCGCGGCCGGACGGATGAGAAGGCCGCCCAGCTTCCCGCGCGGGCTGGCCTCGATCTCCTTTCGAAGCTCGTCGAGGAGCGTCTTGATCGTCCCCTCCATGAGCTTGAGCGCCATATTCCCGGTGAAGCCGTCGCAGACGACCACGTCGGCGGCGTGCGCGAGCAGGTCGCGGCCCTCGACGTTGCCGACGAAGTCGAGATGGCTCGCCTCCAGAAGCGGATGCGTTTCACGAACGAGGCGGTTCCCCTTCTCCGGCTCCTCCCCGATCGAGAGGAGGGCGACCTTCGGGTCGGAGATGCCGAGAATCTCCTCGGCGAAGACGGAGCCCATGTGGCCGAACTGGACAAGGTGCTCCGGGCGAGCGTCGGCATTCGCGCCCGCGTCGATCAGCACCGACGTGCCGCCGACGGACGGAAGCGGCACGGCGATCGCCGGCCGGTGGACGTCGGGAAGCCTGCGGATCTCGAGGAGCCCCGCCGCGAGCATCGCGCCGGTGTTCCCCGCGGAGACGACGGCCTGCTCATCGCCCTTCCCGACGGCGCGGCAGGCGGCGAACATCGAGCTTTCGCGCTTCTCGCGGGCCGCGTCGGAGGGCTTCTCGTCCATCGCGACGATGTCGTCGGCGTGAACGATCTCCAGGCCCTCGGCAAGCGGCTCGAGCGCCTCGCGACGGCCCGAAAAGGACGGGCGCAACGGCGTCCGAACGCGCCTCGAGCGCGCCCGCGACGATCTCTTCCGGGGCTCGATCGCCGCCCATCGCGTCGACGGCGACCCGGATCCTAGGCATCGCTAAGGTGCGGGAGTCTCGAGCGGCTCGACTTCACGACCGCGGTAGGTCCCGCAGGTCGGGCAGACGTGATGAGGCCGCTTCGGCTGATGGCATTGCGGGCACTCGACGACAGCGGGTGTCGAGAGCTTGTGCGTCGCGCGCCGCTTGTCGCGGCGGGACTTGGACGTTTTTCGCTTTGGGACTGCCATGGCCGCGGGCCAGTATAGCCACAGGCCTCACCCCGCCCGGCACTGGAGCCTTGTGTTGCACGCGATTCCCTTGGATCGTCGCCCGAAGCGCCTTTCCAAGCGGTAAAGACTTTGTGCGCGTGAAACACAAGGCTCCGATTCGGCCCGGACGGTGCGGTGCGGTGCCGGTGCGGTGCCGGTGCGGTGCGATGCGGTGCGACGCGGTGCGCGCGCGAGGAGAGAACGCGGTACGGCTGCCCGGCTGCTACAGGCGATCGCGGAGCTCGGCCAGCTTGGCCCAGCGCTCGTCGCCGCCCTCGTCCTCGTGCTCGTGCGGCTCGAGGTTCAGGTCCCGGCCGCAGACCGGGCAGAGGCCGGCACAGTCGGGTCGGCAGAGGATCTGGTCGGGCAGCGCGAGCGCGACGGCGTCGCGGGCCCATGCGGAGAGGTCGAGACGGTCGTCCTGGAGATACGGCGTCCGGAGCTCCTCGTCCCCCTCGGGCCTCGCCGCCTGGTACTGGCGGTCCTGAACCGTGACGTCGAGGCCGGCGTCTGTGAGGCAGCGCACGCACGGGCCGACAAGCCGCACGTCCAGCTCGAGCTCGAGCATGAGCCCGGACGAGAGGCGCGTCAACGTGAGTGCCGCCTCGGGCGACTCGGGGATCGGAACGTAGCGCTGGCCGCCGAGCTCGAGCGGGTCGAGGTCGACCTCTTTGACGTCGCGAAACTGCTCGCCCGGCTGCAGCCGGGCCGTGCGGATGTTGAAGACCGTCATCTACGGCCAGCGTAGCGAACGGAGGGGGAGTCTCTAGACGGCTTGCTGCTCGTCGGTGATGCCGGCGACCACGGACTCCTGAGAGCGCTCATGGAGCCGCTCGCGGCCCCGCCGCACCGCGCCCAGGAACTTGTCCAGGTTGACTTCGAGCGTCGAGAGGATCGAATCCGCCCAGTCCTCCATCTCGAGGCGTGTCTCTCGCGCCTGGCGGCGGGCGTCCTCGACGATCTCCTGGGCCTGGCGCTCGGCCAGCTTGACGATCTCGGTCTGCGACGCCTCGCGCACGGCCTGCTCGCGCGCCTCGCCGAGAATCCGGTCGCTCTCGCGCTTGGCCTCCGCGAGCATCTCCTGGCGCTCCTTCACGATCCAGCGGGCCTGCTTGATCTCCTCCGGGATCGTCGCGCGCATCTGGTCGAGGATGTCGTAGATCTCCTCGCGGTCGATGCGCACCTGGTCGGTGAGCGGCACGGCCTTGGCGTTGTGAACGAGGTCGTCGAGCTTGTCGATGAGAACGAGTACGTCCATGTTGTCCCCGGAGTCTACTCTTGCGGTGAGACGGGCGCGCCACCTTTAGGCCGCGGGAACATCTCGCGAAACCGCTTGGCGACTGGCTCCGGCACGAGATCGCGAACATCGCCGCCGAAGGATGCGACCTCCTTCACCCCGCTCGACGAGAGGAAGCTGTACTGCGGGCTCGACATCAGGTACATGGTTTCGACCTCGGGAGCGAGGTTCCGGTTCAGGTGGTGCATCTGGAACTCCCACTCGAAGTCGGAGATCGCACGCAGGCCTTTCACCATCGTCTTCGCGCCCCATGCCCGGGCGAACTCGACGACGAGCTCGGCAAAGACCTCGACCTCGATGTTGTCGTGGTCCGCGAGCGCGTCGCGCAGGAACTGCACGCGCTCCTCGACCGAGAACATCGCCTTCTTGTGCTGCGGGTCGCGGACGACGCCCACGACCACGCGGTCGAAGATCCCCGCGGCACGGGTGATGATGTCGAGGTGGCCGTTCGTGACCGGGTCGTAGCTTCCCGGGCAGATCGCGGTGACCGGCGACGAGTCGCTCACTGCGTATTACCAGCCTGGTGACGTTGAACTCTGGAGGACGTCGCCTGGCTGGTCATTTGCCCTCGAAGAGGCTCACGCGGGTCGAGCCGTAGCGGCGGCTCGTACGCAGCGGCAGCGGAATCTCGGGCTCCTCCTTGGCCTCGGACTCGACGACGACGATGCCGCCGGGGGCGACGACGGAGGGCAGATGGGTGGCGAGCATGGGCAGGAACTTCGAGAGCATGCGGTAGGGCGGGTCGACCAGCACGAGATCGTAACGCCTGCCCGCAGCGGCATCGCCCGCCAGCCGGCGAGCTGCGTTCTCGCGGTAGACGCGCGCGCCCTCGAGGCCGAGCTTCTCCACGTTGCGGACGACGGTTTCCGCGGCAAGGCGATCGGAGTCCACGAAGACCGCACTCGCCGCCCCTCGCGAGAGCGCCTCGAGCCCGAGCGCCCCGGTGCCCGCGAAGAGGTCGAGCACGTCGGCCCCGTCGACCGGCCCTATGAGGTTGAACACGGCCTCGCGCACGCGGTCGCCGGTCGGCCTCACCTCGAGACCCTTGGGCGCGAAGATCCGTGCGCCCTTACGCGAACCCGCGATGATCCGCAATCCGCTCGGCCTCCCGGCTGAGCGGATACACGATCTCCTCGTCCTCGCCGAGGAGCCGCTCAGCCAATTCACGAGCCTTGACGATCAGTTTTCGGTCTCTGCCCAGACGGACGAATTTCAGGTCGCTCAAGCCCGACTGGCGCGTGCCGAGAAGCTGTCCCTCGCCCCTGAGCTCGAGGTCGACCTCGGCGAGCGCGAAGCCGTCGGTCGTGTCCACGAGCGCCTGGAGGCGCCGCTGCGCGTCGTCGGTGAGCTCCTCCTTCGGGCGAGAGACGAGGAGGCAATACGACTGCTCGGCGCCGCGACCGACCCGACCGCGCAGCTGGTGGAGCTGCGCGAGGCCGAACCGATCGGCCTCCTGGACGATCATGATCGTCGCGTTCGGGACGTCGACGCCGACCTCGATCACCGTGGTCGCCACGAGGACGTCGAGCTCGCCGCGCTTGAACTCGTCCATCAGCGCGCGCCGATCGGGAGGCCGCAGCCGTCCGTGGAGCGCGCCGACACGGTAGCCACGGAGCTCGGCGCTCCGCAGGCGCTCGGCCTCCTGCTCGGCCGCGCGCGCTTCGATGGTCTCCGACTCCGAGACGAGCGGGCAGACGACGTAGGCCTGGCGCCCGTCGTCCAGGTGGCGGCGGAGACGCTTGTAGGCCTCGGCGCTGCGCTCGTGCGAGACCCAGCTCGTGATGATCGGCTGCCGGCCGCGCGGCGGCCGGGTGATCTCCGTCACGTCGAGGTCGCCGTAGACGGTCTGCGCAAGGGTTCGTGGGATCGGCGTCGCCGTCATGTGCAGGACGTGAGCGGAGCGGCCTTCGGCGAGCGCGCGGCGCTGCTCGACTCCGAACCGGTGCTGCTCATCGATCACGGCGACGGCCAGATCGTCCAGCGCGAGCCCTTCCTGGATGAGCGCGTGCGTCCCGACGAGGACCTGCGCGCCCTCGAGGTCGTGCTTCACGGAGCCAGTCTGCAGCGACACCCTCACTCCGAGCTGGGCGCAGATCGGCTCGAGGGTGAGGAAGTGCTGCTCGGCGAGGGTCTCGGTCGGCGCCATGAGCGCACCCCGCCTGCCGCGCTCGACGGCGCGGAGGAGCGCGTAGAGGGCGACGACGGTCTTCCCCGACCCGACGTCGCCCTGCAGCAGGCGCTGCATCGGCCTGGATCCGCCCAGATCCCCGCGGATCTCGGCGATAGCGGATTCCTGATCTTCCGTCAGCTCGAACGGAAGCACCTCGCGATAGCGGGCGATCAGCTCGCCGTCCCCACCAAGGGGAGTCGCGCGGGATGTCTCTGCCAGCTCCTGGCGCCGGCGGACGAAGCCGAGCTGGAGCAAGAGGAGCTCCTCGAGGCCGAGGCGGGCGCGAGCCGCCTCGGCGTCTTCCGGGCTTTCGGGGCGGTGCACGGCGGCGAGGGCGTCGGCCCGGAGCGGCAGGCGCTCGCGAGCACGGAGCTCCGCCGGGAGTGCGTCCGGAACGCGGCGCGCGAGGGGGAGCGCGGCCTCGACCAGCGAGCGGATGCGGTAGGAGGGCAGAGCCTCGGTCGCCGGGTACTCGGGGACGAGGCCGAGCGTGTGCACGCCGGCACCGCCGAGCTCGTGACGCGCCACCTTGAAGCCCTTCAGGTCGCGCGTCCCGTGGAGGAGGAGCTCGGTGCCGGGCGCGAGCTTCGCCAGGTGCGCCTGGTTGAACCAAACGACCTTCTCCTCGACGCCGGCCGCATCCACGACGACGCCCTCGACGACCTTGAGGTTGCGCCGCCGGGTCGGCCGCACGCGGATGCGCCCGAGCTTGCAGCGCACCGTCGCCTCCTCCCCGACCGCGAGGTCGGCGAAGCTCGACGCCTCGTCCCAGTCCAGGTAGGCGCGCGGGATGTGCTCGACGAGGTCGCGGACGGTCTCGATCCCGAGGGAAGCAAGGCGCTCGGCGATCCTCGGGCCGACGCCGGGCAGGGACTCCACGCGCCGCTCCTCGACGCCCAACCTCCTCGGCCTCGGCGCACCTTGGTCCATGCCAGCAAAGCCGGCCAGCGCGGGGCGCGAACTCACGAAGAGGGCCAGGACCCCGGGAGCATACGCCCCGGTCCGGACGTCAACGCCTGCTTGCGGGGAGCGTCACGCCGACCCCGCGGAACTTGATCTCGTCCGTGCGCGCGTAGTAGACGACGTCGTTCGGCTCGCGCGTCCCGTAGGCGAGTGAAGCGAGACCGTCGTCCCCGGCGTGGAACGAGTGCGCGACGCCCGTGCCGGCGGGCCGCGAGACGACGCTTCCTCGCCGGACCTGGGAGCTTTCGTCACCAAGCGTGACCGTTCCCGACCCCTCGAGAACGACGAAGAGCTCTTCCTCCGCGGCATGGCAGTGAGGCGGATAGCCCTCGCCGCCAGCCGGGATGGTCATGTGGCTGAGGCCTGTCTCGACCGACCCGACCACGTCGCCGAGATTCAGATCGACCGCACCCGTGTCGAGCTCCCACCGAATGCCCCCGCCGAGATTGGCGATCCGGCCGGGACGCGGCGAGACCTCGCCGACCTCCGGCTCGCCGACGGCACCCTCGCGCTCCCAGGGATGCGGCCCGCCGACGTCCACCCAGCTCGGGTGCATCCAGGCGACCCCGGCGCGCGGCAGCACCGTGTTTCCCTGCCTCTTGCGCTGCCCGTAGGCGAGCACGTCGAGACCCTCGGGCCCCGCGCGCAGAGTGTGGGCGTGCTCCTCCGGCAGGTGAACGAGCACGTCGCCTTCGCCGACTTCGAAGACCTCGCCGTCCTGCCACGAGAGCCCGGAGCCGCCGAGGACGAAGAAGATCTCCTCCTCCGCGCCTTCGGCGTGGGCAGGTGTCGACCACCTGCCGGGGTCGACGCGGATGCGCTTGAGGCCGACGGAGACGCTGTCGGCGGCACCGCCGAGGTCGTACCAGTCGCCCGCCAGGTGCCCGGTTTCGCGCCGGCGCGGCTCGACGTCGTCCCAGTGCGCGACGTGCTTCACGAAGGTTGTCCTAGCCAGGCGCGGCGGACGCGACCTGGCCGGACGCGCGCTCTCGCTCGGCGGCGAGCAGATCGACGACGTGGCGGAGGAGCTTCCATGCCGTCTCCGGGCTCGACTTGACGAGCTCTTCCAGATCCCAGGTCGCCATGAAGAGACATGTGAGCGGGGTGACTGCGGTAACGGTGGCAGTGCGCTCGCGCTTGCCGATGAGCGCGAGCTCGCCGAAGTGATCGCCTGGATGCAGCCTGCCGACCCCGGCTCCGCCCGCGCTCACCTCGGCTTCTCCTTCGACGACGATGAAGAATCCGACCCCGCTCATCTTGCCCTCTCGTATCACCGTCGTCCCGGGCGCGAAGCTCTGCTCGCGGACGTTGCGCGCCACGCGCTTGAGCTCGCGCTGACTGAGACAGCTGAGCAGCGGCACGTCCTTGAGTGCGTCGACCGCGGCCACGCGCCGAGTCTACCGCGGCTGAGAGCGCATCAGCGAGTCCCAGAACCAGAAGAGACCGAGAGTTCCCGGGCCACCGTGCGTGCCGATCACCGGCCCGAGCGTCGGGACGATGTCGAGCGACGCGTTCGGGCGCGCGCCCCGAACCCGGCGGACCAGCTCGTCACAATCGTCCTTGGCCTCGGCGTGGCCGACACCCACGTGAAGATCCGGGTCGTCCTGGCCCTCCGTGGAGTCGCGGAAGATCTGCTCCAGCTCGCTGAGGGCTTTCGCGCGGCCGCGCACGCGCTTGAGCGGAGCCACCTCCCCGTCGTCGAAGGCGAGGATCGGCTTCACCGAGAGGAGTTGCCCGGCCAGGCCGGCCGCCTTGCCGATCCGCCCGCCGCGGACGAGGTACTCGAGGGTGTCCACGGTGAAGAGGAGCCCGCGTTCGCGGTGGAAGCTTTCGACGACCGCGTCGATTTCCTCGTCGTCGGTGCCACGGTCGAGCCGGCGCTGGATCGCGTCGGCGAGGATCACCGTACCGCCGGAGGTGACCTTCGAGTCGATGACGCGCACCTTCCCGCCGAAGTCTTTCGCCGCCAGCTCGGCGCTCGCGAACGTGCCCGAGAGCTTGGCGGAAAGGACGACGCAGAGAATCTGTTCGTAGCCGGAGAGCTCCTCGAAGACCGCGGCGAAGTCGGCCGGCGAGGGCTGCGCGCTCCTCGGCGGCTGGTCGCTCTCGCGCAGAAGGCGGTAGAACTCCGCGGTCGAGATGTCGACGTACTCCCGCTTGGCCTCTTCGTCGCCGAAGCGCACGTAGAGCGGGACGACGCGCCAGCTCGGGCGGCCGTGGCCCTCCGGCAGGTCGGACGTCGAGTCGAGGACGATCGCAGTCGAGTCAGCCGATAGGCGCGCCACGCCCCGCCGCCTCCCGGATCGCCCCGACGATCTCCTCCACTCCTCGGTCTTTCGTCAGACAGGCCACTGCGCCAGCGTCGTAGAGCGCCTGAATCTCCTCGTGCTCGGCAGCCGCGGTCAGGACAACCACCGCCGTCTTGGGCAGCGCGGCGAGGAGCGCCGAGGTGGTCTCCACCCCGTCGAGCCCCGGCAGCCGGTAGTCCACGATCACGACGTCCGGCGCGAGGGCCGGGCAGACGCTGAGCGCCGACTCGCCGTCGGGCACCGCGGCGACGACGCGCACGTCCGGCGTCAGGCCGAGCATGAGCTCGAGCGCCTGACGAAACGTGTCGTTGTCCTCGACGAGGACGACGTCGATGGGCTGGCCGGCCATTTTCCTACCAAGTATCGGGTTATTCGACCGCGAAAAGAAGAGGGTAGTGCGGCTGTCCGCCCTCGTGCACCTCGACCTCGAGGGTCGGATGGGCGGCGCGGATCGCGTCCACGACGCGGTCGGACTCCCCCGCCCCGTCGCCCACCAGCACGGTGAGGACGTCCGCGCCGTCGCCGACGAGCCGCGCGACCACGTCCGTGGCCACAGGCTCGATTGCCTTGCCCGAAGCGACCGGCTCGCCGTCCACGAGGCCGAGGAACTCGCCCTCGACCACGTCCACTTCGCCGACCTTGGCGGAGCGGGAGGAGCGCGCGACGGAGCCCGCGCGCACCGCGGCCGCGGCCTCCTCCATCTCCGCGACGTTCTCCTCGAGCGGCCGGCGGACGTCGAAAGCGACGAGGGCGCCGAGCCCGGCCTGCAGGCTCCGCGTGGCGATCACGCGCACGTCCTTCTCGCTCTCGGCCGCCGCCTGCTCTGCTGCGAGCACGACGTTCTTGGAGTTCGGCAGGAGGACGACGCCGCGTTCGGGAAGGGCTTCGACCGCCGCGAGCAGGTCGGCCGTCGAGGGATTCATCGTCTCGCCGCCCTCGACGGTCGACGCGCCCAGGCTCTCGAAGAGCCGGCGGTTGCCGTCGCCGAGCACGACCGCGACAGTGCCCGTGACCCCGGTCTCCCGCTCCAGGCGCTCGATCCGATCCGCGGTCTGGGCATGCATGTTCTTGATGTCGACTTCCTCGATCACGCCGCGCTCGGTGGCAAGCGCCAGGGCGGCGCCGGGCTCATCCGTGTGGACGTGCACCTTGACAGCGCCCGGGGCTCCGACGACGAGGAGCGAATCGCCGAGCTTCGTCAGCTCGCGCTCCAGCTCCTCGGGATCCACCGTCTCGCCCTCGACGAAGAACGACGTGCAGTAGCGGTAGCGAGAAAGCTCCAGATGCACGGCCTCGAGCGGGATCCCGCCTGTCACCGCCTCGAGCTCGGGGAGCGGCTCGCCGCGGACGTGGGCCGTGATCCCGCGCAGGACCTCGAGCACTCCGGCTCCGCCCGCATCGACCACGCCGGCCTCTCTCAGGATGTCGAGCTGATCGGTGGTCGCGGCGAGGGCCTTCTCGCCGTGCGCCACGAGCTCGGCGAGGGCATCCGTCAGCGGGGGATCGGCGGGCGCAAGCGCTTCGGCCTTCTCCGCGAGCTCGCGGGCGACAGTCAGCATCGTCCCCTCCTGTGGGTCGGGGACGGCGGCGTAGCCCGCGTCGCTCGCACCGCGGAGCACCCGCGCAAGCGCCACCGCGTCGATCCCGCCCTCATCCTCCAGCGCCTCGACGGCTCCGCGGATGAGCTGGGAGAGGATCACCCCCGAGTTTCCCCGCGCGCCCATGAGCGCGGCGCGGACGACGTCGGCGTCGGGGTCGCGCTCGAGAGCCGAGGCGACTGCGCGCACGGTCTCGGTCATGTTCGTGCCCGTGTCCCCGTCCGGGACCGGGTAGACGTTCAGGTCGTCGATGCGGGCCCTGCTCGCCTCGAGCGCGGCCAACGCGGCCCGCGCGAGGCCTAGACCGCTTTTTGAACCTTGCCCGCCTTGAGACACCGGGCGCAGACGTAGGTCCGGCGCGGAACCCCGTTCACGAGAATGCGGACGCGCTGGAGGTTCGGGTTGAACCGCCGCTTCGTGGCCACCATCGAGTGGCTCCTCGAGTGACCGAACGCGGGACCTTTCCCGCAGACTGCGCAGACCTTCGACATGGGACGGCCAGTATAGCCAGCGCTTATGGAGTGGCCGACGGCCGAAGGTGCGTGAGCAGGTCGGCCATCTCCAGCGCGGAGAGCGCGGCTTCGGAGCCCTTGTTCCCCTGCGGCCCGCCCGCGCGCTCCTCGGCCTGCCTGCGGCTGTCGCACGTGAGTACGCCGAAGGAGACGGGCACGCCGGTCTCGAGCCCGGCGAGCTGGAGCCCGCTCGCCGCCTCGCCGGCCACGTATTCGAAGTGCGGCGTGTCCCCGCGGATGACGCAGCCGAGGGCGACGATGCAGGCGTAGCGGCGGGTCTTCGCGAGCGCCATGGCTCCGAGCGGGAGCTCGAAGGCGCCGGGCACGGGCATGACGTCGATCCGCTCGCGCGGCACGCCCGCCTCGGCGAGCGTCTCGAGCGCACCCTCGAGGAGGCGCGTCGTGATGTCGCCGTTGAAGCGGCTGACGACGACGCCGACCCCGCGCCGCGCCCCGTTTGCCGAGCCGGTCACGACTCCGACTCCGTCGGGGATGCGGAGCTCGCCCGGCGCATGACCGATGTTCGAGGCCGTGTCGAACGGGGTCTCAGCCATCGGACTCCTCGAAGCGCAGATCCTGGTGGTGGAGCTGGTGACCGAGCTTCTCGCGCTTCGTCTCCAGATAGCGGCGGTTCTCGGCGTTCGGCGAGACCTCGATCGGCACCTGCTCGACCACGGTGAGGCCGAAGCCCTCGATCCCGGTCATCTTCTTCGGGTTGTTCGTGAGGATGCGAATGGTCGTCAGGCCGAGGTCGGCCAGGATCTGGCTGCCGATGCCGTATTCGCGCAGGTCTGCGGCGAACCCGAGCTCGAGGTTGGCCTCGACCGTGTCGAGCCCCGCCTCCTGCAGCTCGTAGGCCTTCAGCTTGTTGAGGAGGCCGATGCCCCTCCCCTCCTGCGCCATGTAGAGAAGGACGCCGCGCGGCTCGGCGGCAATGCGCCCGAGCGCGAGCTCGAGCTGCTCCCCACAGTCGCAGCGAAGCGAGTGGAAGACGTCGCCGGTCAGACATTCGGAGTGCACGCGGACGAGCACGTTCTCCTCGTCCTCGACGTCGCCTTTGACGAGCGCGACGTGGTGCTTGCCCGTGAGGGTCTCGCGGAAGGCGACCGCGGTGAAGTCTCCGTTCGCCGTGGGGAGCCTCACCGAGGTCATCCGCTCGACGAGCTTCTCCGTCTGGCGGCGGTACTCGATCAGGTCCTCGACCGTGATCATCTTGATCCCGTGCTGCTCGCAGTAGGGGATCAGGTCGGGGACGCGCGCCATCGTCCCATCCTCGCGCATGATCTCGCAGACGACTCCGGCCGGGTTGAGGCCGGCGAGTCGGGCGAGGTCGACGGCGGCCTCGGTCTGGCCGGCGCGCTGGAGGACTCCTCCACGCCGCGCGCGCAACGGGAAGATGTGCCCGGGCTGGACGAGGTCGGCGGGCCCCTTGCTCGCGTCGATGGCGACCTGGATCGTGCGCGCGCGGTCGGGCGCCGAGATGCCCGTCGTGACTCCCTCGCGCGCCTCGATGGAGATCGTGAACGCGGTGCCGAACGGCGTCTCGTTCCGGTCCGTCATCTGACGCAGGTCGAGCTCCTCGCACCGCTCCTCGGTGAGGCACAGGCAGACGAGGCCGCGGCCATGCGTGGCCATGAAGTTGATCGCGTCCGGTGTGGCGAACTGGGCCGCGATCGTGAGGTCACCCTCGTTCTCGCGATCGGCTGCATCCACGACCACGACGAACTTCCCCTCGCGGATGTCCTCGAGGGCGGCTTCGACGGTTGCGAACGGCGTGGTCTCGACCTTCACGACTGAATCGTAACCGGCTCCCAGACCAGTTCGGCCACCTGCAGGCGGATGTCGTTGCGGCGAGCCTCGCCCGCGAGGACGCAAACCGCGTCGTTCAGCCGCGCGTAGCGCTCGGAGCCGGTGTTGTGGACGATGGTCCCGGTCACATCCCGTCCCTGCTCGCTCTTGCGGGCGAGCCCCTGGAGGTGGAAGGCCAGGAGCGCGCCGTCGTCGGTCTCGATGACGCCGTGGAAGTCGGGCACGTAGACGTCGTCGCTTCTGAGCCGCGCGTGGTTGAGCCCCCGGAAGCGGCCGCTCACCTGACCCTCGACCCGCCCTTCTCCGAAGAAGAGCCCGAGCGTGTCCGGCCCACGGGAGAAATAGTGCTCCGGGTAGGCGAACGTGATCCTGTACAGCGGCTCAAGCCTCACCGCGCCGCGAGCCTCTCGACGTACTTCGCGACCACGTCCACCTCGAGATTCACGTCGTCGCCTTCGGCGAGGCCGCCGAGCGTCGTCACCTCGCGCGTGTGCGGGATGAGCGCCACCGTGAACGAGCTCTCGCCAAGACGGGCGATCGTCAGACTCACTCCCTCGACCGCGACGGAGCCCTTCTCGACGCAGTAGCGAAGGACGTCCGGAGGCGCTTCGACCTCGATCCCCTCGTCGCCGACGCGGCGGATCCGGCCGACGCCGTCGACGTGCCCCTGGACGATGTGCCCGCCCAGCGGATCGCCCGCACGAAGGGCGGGCTCCACGTTCACGCCGCCGCCGGTCTCGAGACGGCCGAGCGTCGAGCGGCGAAGCGTCTCGGGCACCGCCTCGAAGGCCACCGTCCCGTCCGCGACCTCGACCGCGGTCAGGCAGACGCCCGCGAGCGAGACAGAGTCTCCGACGCTCGCGGCGGCTGCGGTCTCCGGCGCGCGGACGACGAGGCGAACGGACTCGCCGCGTTTCTCGACGGCCTCGACGCGCCCGACCTCGCGCACGATCCCGGTGAACACGGTCCGAACTCTAGGGCTCGCGCACATATCCGGTCAGAAGGACGTCGTCTCCGATCCGCTCGGCCTCGAGCCCGGCGACGGCGAGCGACGCACCCAACTCGTCCACCCAGCGCGGGCCCGCGCCGGCGAGCGTCGGCGCGACGAATAGGAGCAGCTTGTCGACGAGCCCTTCGCGCAGGAACGAGGTCGCGAGCGTAGGGCCGCCTTCGAGGAGGAGGGACTGCACGCCCTCGGCGGCCAGCCGCTGCAGTGCCTCGTCCAGCGGGCCCGAGACGAGCTCGAGCTCCGAGCCCTCGGGGAGAGGCCCCGTCCCGAACGCGAGCCTGCGCGGCTGGCGGTCGGCGTCCACGTCGCGGGCATCGAGCCGGGGCGAATCCGCGCGCGCGGTGCCCATCCCGACCGCGACGGCATCGGAGGCGGCGCGGAGCTCGTGCACGCGGCGGCGGCTCTCCTCGCCCGTCACCCAACGGGACTCGGGAACGGCGACGCGACCGTCCAGCGTGACGGCCGCCTTGTAGATGACGAAGGGGCGGCCGGCGGCGATCCAGGTCCGCCAGGCCTCGTTCTGGCGCCGCGCGCGGCGGGCAGGCTCGCCGTCCAAGAGCTCGACCTGCACCCCCGCCTGGCGCAGGCGCGCGAAGCCCTGGCCGGCCGTCTTCGGATTGGGGTCCGGCGCGCCCACGACGACGCGGGCGACGCCGGCAGCAAGGATCGCGTCCACGCACGGAGGCGTACGGCCATAGTGGGCGCAGGGCTCGAGCGTGCCGTAGAGCGTTGCGCCCCGCGCCCGCTTGCCCGCGGCCTCGAGCGCGACCACCTCGGCGTGCGGGCCTCCCGCCCGCTCGTGCCACCCCTCGCCGACGACCTGGTCGCCGGCGACCACCACGGCTCCGACGACAGGATTCGGGTGCGTCGTGCCGCGTCCGCGCTCCGCCAGCTCGAGTGCGCGCTCAAACGGCTTCGGCAAAGGCCTTCACGAGCTGCCGGTAGGCGCGCGGATAGTCCTCCCGGCCGAAGATCGCGCTGCCCGCGACCGCCGCCTGCGCCCCGGCCCGCCTGATGTCGGCGATGTTCGCCTCTCCGACGCCCCCGTCGACCTGCACGAACAAGTTCTGGTGGAGCTGGCTCCGGAGAGCCGCGATGCGTTCGAGGCTCTCCGGCATGAACTCCTGACCCGAATATCCGGGATGAATGCTCATACAGAGGACGAGGTCGGCGCCGATCGAGGCCCCGACGGCATCCTCGACGCTCGTCTCCGGCTTGAACGCCACGCCGACGCCGAGCCCGAGGTCCCGCGCGAGCTTGATCGCCTTCCACGGTTCCTCGCACGCCTCGACGTGGAACGTGACGCTGTCGCCGCCCGCCTTCTTGACCATCTCGAAGTGGTGCTCCGGGTTGTCGACCATGAGGTGGCAGTCGATCACCCCTTCGAACTTATGGATGAGCGGCGAGATCGACTGGAGGACGATCGGGCCCATCGTGACCGGCTCGATGAAGTGGCCGTCGCCGATGTCGAAGTGGAAGACCCGGGCTCCGGCGCCGATGAGATGGTCGATCTGCTCGCCGAGCCGGAGGAAGTCACCCGCGTAGAGCGAGGGCTCGACCTCGATCTCGCGCACCCATCGTTTCCAGGACATAGGGAAATCCTACGGACGGCGCAGGCGTGCGACGAAGAACCCGGATGTTCTGTGCACGTGCGGCAGGGTGAGGAGGAACTCGGAGCGCCGTGGATGGCGAAACTCCGGGAACTCGGTGCCGAGGTCGTCGGCCGGCAGCTGGAGGGCATCGACCACGCCTTCGTTCTCGATCGTGGTCATCGTGCAGACGGAATACGTGATCGAGCCGCCCGGCCGCGTGCGCTCGGCCGCGACCCGCATCAGGCCGAGCTGAAGCTCCGGAAGCGGGCGAGCGCGCCAGCGGAGATCGGGGCGCGAGTTGAGGACGCCGAGGCCGGAGCACGGCGCGTCCACGAGGACGCGGTCGAAACCGGTGAGCTCGGCGGGGAGATCCAGCGCGTCGGCGTTCACGACGGTCAGAGCGGTTCCGAGCCGCGCAGCGTTCTCCTCGAGCTCGCGCGCCCGGCCCGGGTGCTTCTCGACGGCCACGACCTCGGCCCCCGCCGCCGCGAGCTGCGTCGCCTTCCCGCCCGGAGCGGCGCAGAGGTCGAGCACGCGCTCTCCCGGCTCCGCACCGACCGCGTTCCCGGCGAGCTGAGAGCCGCGGCTCTGAGGCCATGGCTCTTTGAGCCCGCCGGTCGGCTCGCGCAGGACCCGCTCGGTCGGTTCGTTCTGCGCGCGCATGAGGGCGAGCGCGTCCTCGGTGCCCCACTCCCGCCACCAGGTCTCGGCGATCCAGTCGGGATACGAGTGTCTGAGCGCGGCCTCCTGCGGCGTCGACTCCGGAAGTCCGGCGAAGAGCTCGCCGATTCCCTCTCCCAGCCTCCGCAGGACGGCGTTCGTAAACGCCACGGCGCGCTCGAGACCCGCGGCGCGCACGAGCTCGACGCTCTCGTTCGCCGCCGCGTGAGGGGGGACCGAGTCGAGGTAGCCGAGCTGGTACGCGCCCAGGCGCAGCGCGGCGCGCACCGGAGGGTCGAGCTTCCGCACGGGTCGGCGGCCGAGCGTCTCGATCGCATGGTCGAGCGAGCGGACGCGCTGCACCGTCCCGTAGGCGAGCTGCATTGCGAAGGCCCGGTCGCGCTCGTCGAGATCGTCCGCGAGGGAGCGGAACGCGCGATCCGCGTAGGCGTCCTCCTCGAAGACCCGCCGGACGACCTCGTACGCGACGCCCCGCGCAGTCAGCGTCAGCGTCTGCCGCGTAGGTACTCCTCGGCGCTCATACGCTTCCCCCCTTCTCGCTGCACTTCGAGAAGCTCGAGCCCGTCTGCGACGAGAAGCGAATCCTCGCGGGCGAGGCGCGCCTTCCAAACGAGCAGACGCCTACCGTCGACGAGCCCGCGGGCACCGACGTGCGGCGAGAGCGCGCGGATCTGGTTGAGAAGCTCGTCGGTCGTCTTCGTCCAGTCGAGCTCGCGATCTGCCGCGGTCAGCTTCTCCGCGTACGTCGCCCCGTCGGGCTGCGGTACGAACGTCGGCTCCGCGAAGACCTCCCCGAGGAGATCGACGGCGAGGGCGGCTGCCCTTTCGACGACCACCGCGGTGTCGTCCTCGGGCCCGATCGGAAACCGCCGCTGCGCGGCGATCGGCCCCGCGTCGAGGTCGGCGGTGGTCTTGTGGATGGTGACGCCAGTTTCGCGGTCGCCGGCCATGATGGCACGCTCGACAGGGGCGGCGCCGCGCCAGCGCGGGAGAAGCGACGGGTGCACGTTGAGCCAGAGGCGCTCGCCGAGGAGCTTCTCCGGGATGAGCACCCCGTAGCCGGCCACGACGACCACGCGCGCATCGCCGGGGAACGCGCCGAGCTTCTCCGGCTGCCGCACAGGGATCTCGAGACGCTTTGCGACCTCCTTGGCCGGAGGCGCCGCCTTCTTTCGCCCCCTGCCCTGGGGCTTGTCCGGGCGCGTGAGGAGGAACTCGATGTCGTAGCCCCGGTTGGCCATCCCTTCGAGCACGGCCGCACCGAACGGCGCGGTGGCCGCAACGGCAATTTTCATGGCTAGTGCCTCTTCAGGTGATGGCGCCCCGACCCGGGCGCGCGAAAAGCGCGCTGCTCGAGGACGCAGGGAGCCCGCGTATCGGGAATACGCGGGTGACCGAGGACGTGGAGCGGCGTTGCTTTGCAGCCGCCCGAGGCGATGGCAGTCATTGCCTGGAGAGGCACCTACCCGCTGGGACCGAGGACAGGCTGTGGCCGCAGCTTGGCCAGAGCCTCTCGCCGCTGATCGGGAGACGTCCGGTCGATGATGAGGATGCCGTCGAGATGGTCGAGCTCGTGCTGGATCACGCGCGCCTCGAGGCCCTCGGCCTCGATCCTGACCTCTTCGCCTTCCGGCGACGTCGCCTCGACGACGATCGTGGAGGGGCGCTCGACTTCGACGATCACGGTCGCAGCGCCGAGCGACAGGCAGCCTTCGTCGTCCACGATCTCCTCGCCGCCGCTTTCGACCAATCGCGGGTTGACGAGGGCCACGAACGGCTCCTCCTCCCCCGCCTGGTAGACCAGGACGCGCCGCAGGATCCCGATCTGAGGGGCCGCGAGGCCGACGCCGCGCGCCTCCGACATGAGGCCCTTCATCCGCTCGACGAGGCCGGTGACGGAGTCGTCGATCTCCTCGACGTCGTTCGCCTTCATGCGCAGGACCGGGTCCGGGTACTGGCGTACCTGGGCCAGAGCGAACCGACGCCGAGCCTCACGCTCGGCGTCGAGCTCTTCGCTTCTGACTTGACCCTCGACTTCGCCCATTTCGGGGCAATTCTAACGAGGGCGAACCGTTGTTCTATATCCGGTCGGTCGCGGTCCGCGGGCCCACCATCCGCGACCAGAGCGCGACGAGAACGACCGCCACGATGATCGCGAGGATGAAGCCGAGAATGCCTCCGCCGACGAGCCAGCCGACGAGAAGCGCGGACGCGATGCCGATAGCGATCGTCATGAGGATCCCCATCGGATCCGAGCCCGGATGGAAGAGCCGCCCGAGCGCGCCGACGATGAGCCCCACGACGATCAGTCCGATGATCTCTCCGATTCCCATGCAGGGCTGATTCCCTCGACGGAGTGGCAGGAAACCCGGGTGGTCTCGTGCTGTTGCCACCATGCGGCAAGTTCAGCAGACTGACGACATGAGTCCCGATGTCCGCTACGTCAGAAACGGCGGCGTCGCGATCGCCTATCAGATCGTCGGCGAGGGCACGACTGACCTCGTCTTCGTCTCTGATTTCATGTCCAACCTCGTCTACGGCTGGGAGCACCCGTTCTGGCGGGATTTCTACGAGCGGCTCGCAGGCTCTTTCCGGCTGATCCTCTACGACAAGCGCGGCACAGGCCTGTCGGACCACGGAGGGCAGTTTCCTGCGCTCGAGACGCGAATGGACGACCTGCGCGCCGTGCTCGAGGCCGCCGAATCGTCGAGCGCAGTCGTGCTCGGCTCCCACGACGGCTGTTCCATGGCTTCCCTGTACGCGGCCACCTACCCCGAGCGGACGCAGGCTCTCGTCCTCTTCCAGCCATGGGCGCAAACTGAAACGACCGACGAGCAGCTCGCCGAGCTCACCGACCTGCGCGAGCGTTGGGGGACTGCCGATTACCTGGACGCGCTCTGCGCCACGATCTGCCCGACGCTCTACGCCACTGGGGCGGGACGCGAGTGGTTCGCCAACGAGGCGCGCGTGGGTGCGAGCCCGGCCGTCGCTTACGCGCTCAACCTCGCCGCCCACCAGACGGATCTCCGCGAGATCCTCCCGACCATCCGGGTGCCGACACTCGTCCTCCATCGCGGCGCCCGAGGAGAGGAGGACAGCCGTGGCGTCATCCCTCGGATCCCCGGCGTCAGCTCGACCAGGCTACCGGGCGAGGATTGGTGGGGGATGTTCCTCTCGCCCGAGGTCATCGACGAGGTGGAGCGTTTCGTCGCCGGGCAGGCGCCGCCCGAGGTGCCTGAGACCGTGCTGGCGACGCTCCTCTTCACGGACATCGTCGGCTCGACGACCCGGGCCGCCGAGCTCGGCGATCAGCGCTGGCGCGAGCTTCTTGGGCAACACCACGATCTCGTGAGGCGCGAGCTCGCGCGCTTTCGAGGGGAGGAGCGCGACACCGCGGGGGACGGCTTCTTCGCCACGTTCGACGGGCCCGCCCGGGCGATTCGGTGTGCGCAGGAGGTCGCGGCCGGCGTACGCGAGCTCGGGCTCGAGATCCGCGCGGGCCTGCACACCGGCGAGTGCGAGCTCCACGACGGCAAGGTGGCCGGCATCGCCGTCTCGATCGGCGCGCGAGTCGCCTCGCAGGCCCTCCCGGGGGAGGTGCTCGTCACGGGCACCGTCAAGGACCTCGTCGCCGGCTCAGGGCTCGTGTTCGAGCGCCGAGGAGAAAAGGCTCTCAAAGGCGTCCCGAGGACGTGGCCGATCTATGCCGTCGTCGACGGCTGAGCTTTACGACAGCCCCTGCGGATCGACGTCCACGGACGCCGTCAGGCTCTCCCGGCGCATCGCCGGAGCGGCCGCAGCGAGGAGCCGGGCTGCGCGCGCGGCGACCGGGCGCGGATTCGCCGTCTTGACGAGGAGCTGCGCCCTACTTCGGTTTCGAAGGCGCAGGAGCGGAGCCGGACCGAGCAGGTCTCCGTCAGCGCGCGCGAGTCCGGCGCGGAGCTCGGTGAGCAATGCACTGGGGCCGTTCGCCCCGAGGCCGGAGACCACGATGCGGACGAGGTGGCGAAAGGGCGGGTAGCCGAGCTCCCGCCGGCGGTCGAGCTCCCCGGCGAGAAACTCGTCGACCGCATGGCGCGCCGCGAGGGAGATCGGGCGCGAGTCGGGCTGATACGTCTGGACGAGCACGCGCCCGGGTGCGTCGCGGCCGCTTCGCCCCGCGAGCTGGGTGACGAGCTGGAAAACGCGCTCCTCGGCGCGGAAGTCGGGCAGCGCCAGTCCGGTATCCGCATCCACGACCGCGGCGAGCGCCACGCCCTCGAAGTGATGGCCCTTCGCGACCATCTGCGTGCCGAGGAGAACTGATCTGTCGGCCTCGGCGAACCTCGTGAGCCGTTCCGCCAGCTCGGCAGGGCTGGCGGCCACGTCCGCGTCGAGCCGGATGAGCTCGAGCCCTGGAAGCCGTTCCCGGAGCTCCTCTTCGAGCCGCTCCGTCCCGGCGCCGAGCCGGGCGAGCTCCGCGGCTCCGCAGGCCGGGCAGAGGGTCGGGCTCGGCTCCCGTCTTCCGCAGTGGTGGCAGTGGAGAGCGCCGTCCCCGTGCAGCGTGAGTGCGACGTCGCAGCTCGGGCAGCGAACAGTCGCCCCGCAGGCACGGCAGTGGAGAGCGGGCGCGATCCCGCGCCGGTTGAGGAGGAGAATGGCCTTGCCGCCTCCGTCCGAGATCCCGCCCAGCTCCTCGAGGAGCGGTGCGGAGAGCGGATAGCCCTCCTCGCGGCGGAGATCCACGACCCGGACATGCGGCAGCCGCCGCCCGAGCCGCCCGCCCAGCTCGAGCCGCTCGACCCGCTCCCAGCTCTCGGGCCGCGGCGTCGCGCTTCCGTAGACGGCGATTGCGCCTTCCAGGGAGGCGCGCTTCGCGGCGACGGTGCGCGCGTCGTAGCGGGGGTCGGACTCCTGCTTGTACGAAGCGTCGTGCTCCTCGTCGACACAGATCAGGCCCAACCTCTCCACCGGCGCGAAGACCGCCGACCGGGCCCCCACGACGACGCGCGCCTCGCCGGAGGCGATTCGCGCTCGCTCGTCGCGCCGCTCCGCGTCGGTCATGCCCGAGTGGAGGACCGCGACCCGGCCCGGGAAGCGGGCCGTGAAGCGCCCGAGCGCCTGGGGGGTGAGCGCGATCTCGGGGACGAGAACGATCGCCCCGAGGCCGCGGGCGAGCGCCTCCTCGCAGGCCCGCAGGTAGACCTCCGTCTTCCCGCTCCCGGTGGCCCCGTAGAGGAGGAGGGAGCCGCCGGTTCCGAGCGCGCCGACGATCCGCTCCAGCGCAGCCTCCTGCTCGTCGGTGAGCTTCTCGGGAGCCTCCTCGGCCGGGAACGCTTTCGGGCCCTCTCGGCGTTTGGCGCCCTTGCGTCTCGCCCGCGCTTCGGGCGCGACGAGCGCGAGAGCCCGGGCGGGCGTCGAGCCGTAGTAGTCGGCGAGCCAGAGGGCCAGGTCGACGAGCGCAGGCGAGACGGAGCCGAGGATGCGCTCGACGGCGACCGGCTCGACCTCCGGTGGAGCCTCGTCCTCGAGCCCGACGACGACCCCGCGGTGGTGCGCCCGCCCGAAGGGAACGGACACGACCGAGCCTTTCTCGAGCCCGTCTGCGAGGTAGGTGAACGGCCGCGCGAGCGAGCGCGCGGTCACCAGCGGATAGACCGAGGCGAAGCGGGACACCGGTAGGATTCTCCCTGAGATGGCGGCGGGACACTCGGTCGACGATTACCTCGAGACGATCTATTTCCTGGCTTTTCCCATTGGGGAATACCGCCCGGACACGAAGGGCTCGCCCACCCTCGCCGTGCGCGTCGCGGACATGCTCGGCGTCTCCCGCGCCTCCGCGGGCGAGATGCTGAAGCGCCTCGAGGCGGACGGCCTCGTCGAGCGTGGCGAGCACAAGGAGGCAATCCTCACCGCCCAGGGGCGCGCACAGGCGGAGCGCGTCGTACGCAGGCACCGCATCATCGAGCGGCTCCTCACCGACTTCATGGGCTACACCCCCGCGGAGGCGCACGAGCAGGCCGATCTCCTCGGTAACACCTTCACGGACGACATGGTCGAGCGCGTCGAGGCGCAGCTCGGAAACCCGGATCGCTGCCCGCACGGCTGGCCGGTGAACACCGACTTCGAGCAGGCGGAGAACCGAGAGCTGCAGCCGCTCTCGGACCTCTCGGCCGGCTCGAAGGCCGAGATCGTCCGGCTCGCCGAGCACGACGGCGACCTCCTGCACTGGTACTACGACGAGGGCCTCGTCCCGGGCACGCGCATCGAGGTGCGCGAGGCAGACGGCGGCAAGCTCACCCTCGGCGTCGGCGGCGACGAACGGCCGCTCGACGAGAAGCAGGCCTCCGGCCTCTTCGTCCGCGCGACCTAAGCCTGCTCGTCGGCGAACACGACGTTCACGGTCGTGAATCCGAGCGCGCGCAAAAGGCTCGAGAGCATCAGGCGCGTGTTCTCGCGCGCCCGCGCGATCAGGCCGGAGCCCTGCTGCGCCGCGGCGTTGATCTTCTGCACCGCCAGGATGTTCAGCTGCTGCTGGTCGTGGTCGTTCGAGGCGAAGATGTCGCCGATCTTGTTCAGCGCGCCCTCGTCCTGGTCGTAGACGTAGCTCCGGGTCGGGTCGATCCGCGCCGGGGAGAGTGTCGGTCGCGGTAGCGTGATGGTTGCGGTCAGACGGTCGTCCGAGACGTCGACAGAGTCGCCGTCGACATTCGAGAAGTCGACGCTGGCGTCCACCGAGCCGTAGGCGATGTAGAGCGTTCGCGAGCCGAGGAGCGCGTCCGGCAGCCCGCTGTCCTGGTGCAGGTCGACGACCTGCTGGAAGTTCCCGGTCGCCGCGTGGTAGGAGTGCAGGTCCTGCAGCGACTTGAGCACAGCCGGGCCGCTCCTGTCGATGGTCTGCTGCTTGAACGGGTTGCCGAAGTCCGGAAAGACCCCGCGCACCCAGCTGATTCCGAAGACCAGGGCCGCGATGACGATCGCGAGCCCGACGAGGCCCCACGGGATACCGCGTCGCGGCTCACGCGGCGGCTCGTAACGCGGCGGCTCGGGAGGCGGCGCCTGGCGCCGACGTTCTGGCGTGAAAACCCCCATGGCACGGGGTTCTACCCGCTTACGAGGCCGTGGGAACCTCCGCCGCCAGCCCCGCGGCGGCCCGAAGAGCGTCCGCGCGGTCGGTGCGCTCCCACGTGAAGTCGTGCTCCTCACGCCCGAAATGGCCGTAAGCGGCGGTCCTCGCGTAGACGGGCCGCCCGAGGTCGAGGTCGCGGAGGATCGCGCCGGGCCGCAGGTCGAAGTGCTCGCGGACGAGAGACGCGATGCGCTCGAGCGGGATCCGCTCGGTGCCGAAGCATTCGACCTCGATCGAGACCGGGTGCGCGACGCCGATCGCGTAGGCCACCTGAAGCTCGCAGCGCTCCGCGATCCCCGCCGCGACGACGTTCTTCGCCACGTAGCGAGCGGCGTACGCTCCCGAGCGGTCGACCTTCGTGGGGTCCTTCCCCGAGAACGCACCGCCGCCGTGGCGGGCCGCGCCGCCGTAGGTGTCGACGATGATCTTCCGGCCGGTGAGGCCCGTGTCCCCCATCGGCCCGCCGACCACGAACTTCCCCGTCGGGTTGACGAGGACGAAGTCGCGCTCCTCGAAGCGGCGCTCGTCGTAGAGATCGCGCGGGAGAATCGGGTGCAGGACGTGCTCGACGAGGTCCGGCTTCACGAGCGCCTCGGCATCGAGACCGTCGCGGTGCTGCGTCGAGACGAGGACGCGCACCACCTCGACCGGCCGCCGGTGCCCGTGCTCGTCGATCTCGTAACGGATCGTCACCTGCGTCTTCCCGTCCGGGCGCAGGTACGGGAGGATCTGCGCCTTCCGCACCTCGGAGAGCCGCTTGGCGATCTTGTGCGCGACCATGATCGGAAGCGGCATGAGCTCCTCGGTCTCCGTGCAGGCGTAGCCGAACATCATCCCCTGGTCGCCGGCGCCGAGGCGGTCGAGCGGGTCGTCCTCGCCGCGCTGCATCTCGTACGACGTCTCGACGCCGAGCGCGATGTCGGGCGACTGCTCGTCGAGCGCGACCATGACGCCGCAGGTGTCGGCGTCGAAGCCGTACTTGGCGCGGTCGTAGCCGATGCCCTTGATCGTCTCGCGCACGAGACGCGGGATCTCGACGTAGGTCTCCGTCGTGATCTCGCCCGCCACCACGACGAGCCCGGTCGTGACGAGCGTCTCGCAGGCGACGCGCCCGTTCGGGTCGTCGGCGAGGACGGCGTCGAGGATCGTGTCCGAGACCTGGTCTGCGACCTTGTCCGGGTGGCCCTCGGTCACCGATTCGGATGTGAAGAGAAACTCGCGCGCCATGATCCGAAAAGGCTACTGAATCGAAAGCAATCCGACGAGCCTGGCGACGTCGCCGTCGCGCTCGCCGTAGAGGACGAGCGACTGAAGGGGCTCGAGATTCCGGTCGAGCCAGTCGGGGATTGCCTGGCCCCCGAGGCCCATGAGCCCGGTCAGGGTGGGCAGCGCCTGGTCGAGGTCGACATAGAGGAGGCCCGTCGTCTCGTCGGGCATCCCCGCAGCTTCGGTCGCGTGCTTGAACGCCTCGTCGTCGGCGAGCCTGCCGTCGTCGGCCCGCAGGTCGGCGATTCCCTCGCGCGACGTCGTGACGACGAGCTTGCCGTCGAAAGCCGCGTAGAAGACCGAGAAGAGCTGGTTGACGGCGAGCTCCTTCGCCTGCACGCCGTCGATGTCGACGGAGTGCAGCTCCGCGGTGCCGTAGTACTCCGAAACCTCGCCGGCGAGCTTGTCGAGGACGGCGAGGGCGCCCTGCTCGTCGTCGACCTGGGTGACGATCGTCGCCTCCGGGATCGGGAAGCCCGGGCGCAGGTAGAGGGCCGACTCGGCGGAGAAGAGCGGGAAGACGTCCTCGTCCAGCGAGACGCCGATCTGAGCTTCGGCGCGGCCGATGTCGCGCTCGATCCCCGGCGCCGCCTCGGCGAGGATGTCCCGCAAGGTTCCCAGCTGGCGCTCGAGGTCGTTCGCGCCCGCATAGAGGAAGGCGCCGGCGGGCACCTCGCCCGGCAGCTCGGCGGAGAACTCGTCCGAGAAGAGGTCGCCGGTGGCCGGGCTCGCGGCACCCTCGATGTGGATGCCGTCCTCCTGCGGGTCGAGCGAGAAGGCGAGCGACGGCGCGTCCGAGCCGAAGAGGCCCGCAAGCGGCGTCGAGTCGAACGCCTGACCGGCGACATACACGTGCGCGATCCCATCGTCGGTCACCTCGCCGGTGACCTGCTGGTAGTCGCTGTCCCCTTCGAGGGTGCCGTCCGCCTGGAGCCGCTCGAACTCGTCGAGGTTCGCGTCCGAGTCCGAGAACGCAACCCAGCCGTCGATCTCCCGGGAGACGAGCGGCTGGGCGCTCTTGGCGAGGAGCGCGTCGAACTTGGCCCGGTCGTCCGGCTGCGTGAGGCCGACGACCTTCGCCTCGCCGGTGACGTCGAGCGCGACGAAGTCCGTCTCGGGCCCGAGCGCGGGCTTCACGTCGCCCTCGAAGTCCACTCCCTGGCCGTCCAGCTCGCCGAGTATCCACTCGACCGCGCGGTCTCCGTCCGGGAATTTCCCGAGGAGCTCACGGCCCGAATTCCAGCTCGCCGAATCGAAGCTCGTGTCCACGCTGACGAAGACCTGCGAGGAGGCAGGCGCGATGCTCGCCCCTGCGGCGCCCGGCGAAGACCCCTCTCCGCAGCCGGCGACCGGGAGAAGCACCGAAGCCAGGAGCACCAAGAGGGCCGCTCTATTCATCGGTCGGCCTCCGACCCATCAACCCAGAGACTAGTTCGCTCAGGCTCGCCCCGCTCAGGACCTCGCACACAGCTTCCGTTATCGGCAGCTCGACGCCGTTCCTGCGCGCCAGATCGCGGAGCACCGGCGCGGTGGTCAGCCCTTCGACGACCTGGCCGATCTCGGCGGCCGCCTGGTCGGGCGTCGCGCCGCGCGCGATGAGCTCTCCGGCCCGGCGATTGCGGCCGTGGCGGCTCCAGCAGGTGACCATGAGGTCGCCCATCCCGGCCATGCCCGAAAACGTCTCGGCGCGCGCCCCGCAGGCCTCAGCCAGGCGTGCCATCTCCGCGAGGCCGCGCGTGATGAGCGCGGCCTTCGCGTTGTCGCCTGCCCCGAGGCCGTCGACGGCGCCCGCGGCGAGTGCGATCACGTTCTTCGACGCCGCGCAGAGCTCGACACCCACGAGGTCGGTGTTCACATACACGCGAAAGCGGACCGAGTGGATCTCGTGCTGGAGCTCGGTGGCGAGACCCTCGTTCGTGCTCGCCAGCACCGCCGCGGCGGGCAAGCCCTGCGCGATCTCCTCGGCGTGGTTCGGGCCGGAGAGCACGAATGCCTCGCGCCCTTCGACGACCTGCGACAGGCGCTTGCCGGTCCCGGGATCGAGCCCTTTTGTCAGGATGAGAATCGGCGCGGCGCCCGGCAGCGACGTGGCCACTTCCCGGAAGACGCGGCTCGGGACGGCGATGCAGGCGAGCTCCGCCGCCGCCACCTCCGCTCTCTCTGGCGCGTCCCGGCCGGCGAGCGTCACCTCGTGCCCGCGCTCCTCCATGATGCCCGCGAAGGCAGCGCCCCACGAGCCCGCGCCGATGACGGCGACCTTCATCCGCGCCGCACGAAGTCGATGATCACGGGCACGCCCTCGAGGCCGAAGTGCTCGCGGAGGCGGTTCTCGACCCAGTAGCCGTAGTCGCGCGTCACGAGACCGGGATCGTTGACGAAGAAGCGAAAGCGCGGCGGGCGGGTCGAGACCTGGGTGCCGTAGAGGAGGTTCAGCCGCCGGTTCCCCTTCGCCGGGCCGGGCCGCTGCTCGCGGAGCTCGGCGAGGAAACGGTTGAGCTCTCCGGTGCCGATGCGGCTCGTGTGCCTGTCGTAGAGCTCTTCCACGCGGTCGAGGAGCTTCCCGACCCCCCGGCCGCTCTTCGACGAGACCGCGGCGAACGTCGGACGCTGGCGGAGGCGGCTCCCGAGGCGCTCCCGCACGTCTTCGATCCCAACCTCGGCGATGTCCCACTTCGACAGGACGACGAGCGTCGAGCAGCCCGCCGTGCGGGCGACGTCGGCGACGGCGAGGTCCTGTTCGACGACGCCATCGCTCGAGTCGACGAGGACGAGCGCGACGTCGGCCCGCTCGGCCGCGCGGATTGCCCGAAGCTCCGAGTAATACTCGACGCCCTGCCGCTGCCGGCGCTTCCTCCTCATGCCGGCGGTGTCGACGAGCACGAACGTCCTTTCTCCCCGCTCGAGGATCGTGTCGACGGTGTCACGCGTCGTCCCCGGCTCGCCGGAGACGATCACGCGCTCCTCGCCGACGAGCGCATTCAGGAGGCTCGACTTCCCCACATTCGGGCGCCCGAGAATGGCGACGCCGATCGCATCTTCCCCCACTTCCTCCCGGCCTTCGCCCGGAAGCGCCGCCACGACCGCGTCGAGGAGGTCTCCGGTCCCATGGCCGTGCATGGCGGAGATCGCGACGGGATCGCCGAGGCCGAGCCTGTGAAACTCGTAGGCGGCTGCCTCGCCCTGCGGGTCGTCGACCTTGTTCGCGACGACGATGACCGGCTTGTGCGCCCGCCGCAGGATCCCGGCGATCTCCTCGTCCCCCGGGGTCACGCCGGTACGCGTGTCCACGACGAAGAGAACGAGGTCGGCCTCCTCGACGGCACGCTGCGCCTGCTCGGCGATGTCGCGGATCAGGGGCGAGGGGTCGGCCACGTCGACGCCGCCCGTGTCGACGAGGATGAAGCGCTTCCCAGACCACTCGCACACGACCTCCTTGCGGTCGCGCGTCACCCCTGGAGTCTCGAAGACGACCGCCTCGCGGGTCGCGGAGAGCCGGTTGACGAGGGTGGACTTGCCGACGTTCGGGAAGCCGACGACGGCGACGGTCCCCAGGAGGGGGGCTGTCATCCGGCTTTCGAGGGGACCGTCGCGCGGTGCGGCGGAACCGCGTCCGGCCGGCCGAGCTCGTGCATCTCGACGAGGAAGCGCCAGAGGCGCAGGATCTCGTCCTGGATCTCCGCGGTCGCCTGCTTGTAGCCGCGCCCGTTCCGCGGGAGCTCGTCGAAGCGCATCGGCTCGCCGAAGGCGACGGACACCGGCGCGCGGTTCCACTTCCAGTACTGGGAGCCGTGGATCGCGGCCGGCACCACCGAAACTCCCTCCTGAATGGCGACCATCGCCGCTCCGGACTTCGCCTCCCCGGGCACCCCGGCCTTCTGCCGCGTGCCCTCGACGAAGAGGCCGAGGAGGTCGTTCGAGCGCACGGTCTCCCGCATGAGGCGCAGCGCATCTCGGTCGGACTCCCCCCGGCGGACGGCGAGCGCGCCGTGCGCCCGCATGAGCTGCCCGAAGCCGTAGACGCCGTGCAGCTCCACCTTCGCGACGAAGACGACGCGGCGCGGGCACGCGACGCCGACTACCGGCGGGTCGGCATAGGAAAAGTGGTTTGCGGCCAGCACGGCACCGCCCTCGCGGGGCACGCGTTCCCTCCCATACGCCTTGATCGGGATCATTGAGCGCGTGAGCGCGCCGATGAGTGCCTTGCCGATCCCCCAGTAGACGGGCGAATGAACCGGGTGGATGCTCATGCGCCCGACCTCGCGAGGACGAGCTCCTCGATCCTGTCGACGACCTCGTCGACGGAAAGGTCGGTCGTGTCGATCTTCTGCGCGTCCGGGGCCGGCTGCATCTGCACGGCGTCGCGCTGGTCGCGGAGGCGGAGGTCGGTGGCGAGCGCCTCCTCTCCGATCTCGGGCCGGTCGGCCGTGCGGCGCCGCGCGCGTTCGGCTGCGTCCGCGACGAGGTAGACCTTCACGTCGGCGCTCGGGCAGACCACGGTGCCGATGTCGCGGCCCTCGATCACGGCATCGCCGTGTGAGCCGAGCTCGCGCTGGCGCTCCCGCATGACCTCGCGAACCTCGGGATGGCGCGCGACCGAGGAGACGACGCGGTCGATCCTCGGCAGCCGGATCTCGTCGGTCACGTCCTGGTCATAGATGAAGACGCGGTCGCCTTCGAAGGACACGGGCTCACGGAGCGCAAGATCGCCGAGAGCGGCGCCGTCCTCGAGCGATATGCCCTCGTCGAGCGCGAGGTGCGTGAGCGCCCGGTACATGGCGCCCGTGTCGAGGTAGCGGAAGCCGAGCCGGGTCGCGAGCGTCCGGGCGACGGTGCTCTTTCCGGCTCCTGCGGGTCCGTCGATGGCGACGATCATTTGGTGGCCTACCTGGCCGCGAGGGCGTCGAGCATCGGGAAGAAGTCGGGGAAGCTTACAGCGACGGACTCAGAGCCTTCGATGGCGACGCCTTCGCGGGAGACGAGGCCGGCGACGGCGGCGAGCATGGCGATGCGGTGATCGGCGGCGGCGTCAACCGTACCCCCACCCTTAGGGCGGGAGGGAACCCCACGCACCCGGAAGCCATCATGCGCCGTTTCGATCCGGATTCCTAGTGGCCGAAGAACGTTTTTCACGGTCTCGATGCGGTCCGACTCCTTGACGCGCAACTCCTGCGCGCCGCGCACGACGCTGTCCCCCCTGGCCATTCCGGCCACCAGCGCGAAGAGCGGCAACTCATCGACCAGCCGCGGCACCTCGGCCGGTCCGATCGCCGTCGCAACGAGGTCGGCGTGCTCCACCTCGAGGTCGGCGACGGGCTCGCCACCTTCGGTCCGCCGGTTGAAGTACGCCACCCGCGCCCCCATCCTCTCGAGCACGTCGAGCAACCCGGTGCGCGTCGGATTGACGCCGACACCGTGGATCCGGACCGACGACCCGGGCAGAAGCGTTGCAGCGACCACGAACGGCGCCGCCGAAGAAAAGTCCCCGGGAATCGAGAGCGAGAGCGGGCGTAGCCGCTCAGCCGGCCAAACGGCCGGCTCGCCCGCTTTCCTCCGCACCCGCGCGCCGGCCGCCTCGAGCATCCGCTCAGTGTGGTCGCGGCTCGGATGCTTCTCGACCACGACGGTCCGGCCCTCATCGGCATAAAGCCCGGCCAGAAGGACGCACGACTTCACCTGCGCGCTCGCGACCGGCAGCTCGTAGCGGATCGCGCGGAGCGCCGCCCCGGCCTCGACGACGAGGGGCCCATGGCCCTCCTCCGTCTCCACGCGGGCGCCCATCTCGACGAGCGGCTCGGCGATCCGCCGGAGCGGGCGGCGGGAAAGCGACTCGTCGCCCACGAGCTCGAAGCGGCCCTTCTGCCCGACGAGGAGCCCCGGCAGAAGCCGCATGAGCGTCCCGGCGTTCCCACAGTCGATCGGGTCCGCCGGCGAGCGGAGACCCCGGAGGCCGACCCCACCCACCCGAACCTCGTCGCCGTCCACGTCCACGTCGGCTCCCAGAGCCCCCATGGCGGCCGCCGCCGCCAGCGTGTCCGCGGAGGCACCGAACCCCGTGAAGCGGCTCTCGCCGTCGGCTACCGCACCGAGGAGCAAAGCGCGATGCGAGATCGACTTGTCGCCGGGCACGGCGAGGTCGCCTCGAAGCAAGACGGCCGGTTCAACCTCCACTGCGCCTACTCGTCCTCGAAGGCCGGCGACACGATGACGGAGTAGCCCTGCGCCTCGAGGAGCGCAGCCGCGCGCCGAGCCTCGTCCTCGCCCGAGACGAGCACCGAGAGGGTCCCGCCTCGCTCCGGCGACATGTGCTGGAGCTCGAAGTCCTCGATGTTGATCTGCTCCGCGCCGAGCGCCTGCGTGATCCCGGAGAGAACCCCGGGCCGGTCGGGAACGTGCACGCGCACACGCTGGAGCGCGCCGACATCGCGGTAGGCCTCGTCGAGGAGCGTGCGCCGGTTGACGGCCGCCTCGCCGATCCAGCGTGCGAGCCAGCCCGCGTCGCCCGTCTCAAGCGCGCGCTCGAGATCCTCGACGCGCCGGCGGTGCTCGGCCAGCGACGCCCGCAACTCCTCGGCGTTGTCGAGAAAGATGTCGATCCAGATGCGCGGGTTCGCGCCGGCGACGCGCGTCATGTCGCGAAGCGACCCGCCGGCCGTCGCGAGCGGCTCATGCCCGTTCACACGCACCGAGCCCGCGTGGTTGAGGATGAGATTCGCGAGGGCGTGCGGCAGGTGACTCGTCACCGCCATGAGCCGGTCGTGCGCAATCGGGTCGATCGCCACCGGAATCGCGCCGAGCGAGGCGACGAAGCCGTGCAGGAGCTTGTAGCGCTCTGGTTCTGTTTCGGCGACGGGCGTTAGGAACCAGGTTGCGCCCTCGAAGAGCTCCGCGCTCGCGCTCTCGGGTCCACGCGCCTCCGAGCCGCACACCGGGTGGCCGCCGATGAACCGCGCGCGTTCGGCCACCGACCCGCAGAGGCCGCTCTTCGTCGAGCCGGCGTCCGTGACGGTCGGCTGCGATCCCGCGCCGAGCACGGCGCGAACGGTTTCCTGCAGCGAGGCCACCGGTGTCGCCACGAGGGCGAGGTCGGCGCCCTCGACCACTTCGGCGAGAGAGCCTGCCGCTGAATCGACGGCGCCCCGCTCGGCCGCGACACCGAGCGACTCGGGGTCCGCATCCCATCCCACGACCTCGGAAACGCCCACTCGCTTCGCGGCCAGGCCGACGGAGGCCCCGATCAGGCCCGTGCCGACCAACGCAAGCCGCTCGGGCGGCACTACGTGTCGAGCTCGGGGGCGCGCATGAGCTCGGCGAGGCGGAAGGCGAGGTCCAGCGACTGACGCGCGTTGAGTCTCGGATCGCAGAGCGTCATGTAGCGCGAAGAAAGCTGCTCCTCAAGGACGGCTTCCGAGCCGCCGAGACACTCGGTCACGTCCTCGCCCGTGAACTCGAGGTGCACGCCGCCCGGCCACACGCGCTCGGCCCGACACGCGGCGAAAAAGCCCTCGATCTCGGCCATGATCGCGTCGAAACGCCGCGTCTTCACGCCGGAATCCGCCTTGAAGACGTTTGCGTGCATCGGGTCGCAGGCCCACACGACGGGATGCTCGGTCTCCCGTACGGCGCGGAGGAGAGGCGGCAGGAGCTCGAAGACGTGCTCCGCGCCCATCCGCGAGACGAGCGTGAGCCGACCGGGCATCCGCGCCGGGTTGAGCCGTTCGCAGATCTCGGTCAGCTCGTCGGCGGTCGCCGTGGGGCCGACCTTCACGCCCAGTGGGTTGTGCACGCCGGAGAAGAACTCGACGTGGGCGCCGTCGGGCTTTCGCGTGCGCTCTCCGATCCAGAGCATGTGCGCGGAGCAGTCGTACCAGTCGCCGCTCGTCGAGTCGCGGCGGGTGAGCGCCTCCTCGTAGTCGAGCACGAGCCCTTCGTGGCTCGTCCAGACGTCAACCTGGTGGAGCTTCTGCTCGGCGACCACGTCGATCCCGCACGCGGCCATGAAGAGAAGCGCGCGCTCGATCTCGGCGGCGAGCCGCTCGTACCGGCGGCCCTCGACCGACGAGGCGACGAACTCCTGGTTCCACTCGTGCACGCGGAGGAGGTCTGCGAAGCCGCCCTTCGTGAACGCGCGAACGAGGTTGAGCGTCGACGTCGCGTGGTAGTAGGCCGCGACCATGCGCTCCGGGTCGGGGATGCGTGCCTCGGCCGTGAGCGCGTCGTCGTGGATCATGTGCCCGCGGAATGACGGTATCTCTTCCGTCTCCGGCGGGCTCGGTCGGGAGACGTTCGCGCCTTCGCATACTGGCCGGCGATCCGGCCGACCTTCACGACCGGGAGCGTGGCGCCGTAGGTGAGCACGGCCGCCATCTGCAGGAGGATCTTCAGCTTCTCGCGGATGTGGATCGCCGAGACGTCGTCGAACGACTCGGCGCAGTCACCCGCCTGGAGCAGGAACGCTCTGCCGCGCGCCACCTCGGCGAGCGCCGCACGAAGCTGGCGCGCCTCGCCGGCGAAGACGAGCGGCGGCACGGTCGCGAGTTTTGCGCGGGCGGCTTCGGCCCGCTCCTCGCTCGGCCACTCGGGCTGGTGGAGCGCGGGATACGAGCGCCAGGACGACGGCGACCAGACAGACCCTGTGACGGCCATTTCGGAAGTCAGTCTAGTGAGGCCCCTGCAGGCGATACCAGCCATCACCTCCTGCGGCTGCAAAACACCTTCGGGCAGCGTCCTCGGTCGTCTGCGTATCAACGATACGCAGACTCCCTGCGTCCTTCCCCGCCGGAATTTTTCGCGCGCCGGAGGCGGGGCCAAATCACCTGCAGGGGCCTTGCCATAATCAAGCTCCAAATGCGCGTCCTCTCCGGAATCCAGCCGACGGGCGAGAAGCACCTCGGCAACTACGTCGGCGCCATCCGCCGCTGGGTGGCCGAGCAGCACGAGGTGGATGCGTTCCACCCCATCGTCGACCTGCACGCGATCACGGTGCCGCAGGAGCCCGAGGCCCTGCGCGAGTCGACGCTCGACCTGGCCGCGCTCCTCATCGCCTGCGGCCTCGACCCCGACGTCTGCACGCTCTTCGTGCAGAGCCACGTGCCGGAGCATCCGCGCCTCGCATGGGTGCTCGAGTGCATGACGCCGTACGGCGAGGCGCGGCGCATGCCGCAATTCCGGGAGAAGTCGGCGAAGAGCGAGAACTTCAGCGTCGGCCTCATGACGTACCCGGTGCTCCAGGCCGCCGACATCCTCCTCTACCACGCCGACGTCGTCCCGGTCGGGGAAGACCAGCGCCAGCACCTCGAGCTCGCGCGCGACCTCGCGCAGCGCTTCAACCAGCGCTTCGGCGAGACGTTCGTCGTCCCCGAGGGGACCTACGGCGAGGTCGGGGCGAAGATCATGGATCTGCAGGAGCCGACGAGCCGCATGTCGACCACCTTCAGCGGCGACCTCGGCCTCGTACGCGTCCTCGACCCGCCCGACGTGATCAGGCGCAAGCTTCGCTCGGCGGTCACCGACTCCGGCCGCGACGTCGTCCGCAGCGAGGAGAAGCCCGGCGTCACGAACCTCATCGAGATCATGGCCGTGGCGACCGGCGAGGAGCCCGAGGCGATCGAGGCGCGCTACGACGGAGCCGGCTACGGCACGTTCAAAGAGGATGTCGGCGAGGCCCTCGTCGCGCTCTTCGACCCGATTCGGCTTCGCTACGCAGACCTCCGCGGCAATCCCGGCCGAGTTGCACGCGATCCTCGCGCGCGGCGCGGACAAGGCGCACGCGATCGCCGCGGAGACACTCGCCCAGGCCTATGAGCGCGTTGGCTTCGTTCCGCCGTAAGCAGCCGCTTCCCGGAGTACCGGCCTCCCGACGGGAGCTACCGCGCGACCGCCGCTCCGCTGACCAGGAGAGGGCTCGCAAGCCTGATCGACTGGACGTTTGTGACCGTCTGCTACCTGATTGCGGAAATTCCGCTCGGCGTCATTCAGGCGACTGCCGACGAGGTCGGCGGCGTGGTGTTCGGGATCGTCTTCGGCCTCACACAGGCGGCGGCGCTCGCCATCATCGCCGGCTACTTCGCCTTCTTCTTCGCTACCGGGCACACGCTCGGGATGCGGGCGCTCGACATCCATGTGGTCGGAGCGAAGGACGGGCGCAGCCCTGGCCTCGCGCGCGCGGCCGGCCGAGGAGTGCTCGCCGTCATCTTCTTTCTCGCGTCGTTCACTGCCTACACGTTCGTCCTCGGCAACTACGACACGCCACTCTCCACCTTCCACCAGGTGTCGCGCACTGTCTCGATCACGGTTGCCTCGCTTGCGTTCTTCGGCCACCTCTGGCAGTTGCGCGACCCGGGTGGCCGCTCGCTCTGGGACCGGTTCTGCGGGCTCGCCGTGATCGAGGACATGGTCCCGTCCTCGATGCCCGAGCGGCTATGGACCCCCTGGGGAACGTAGTCGGGAGACCTCCTCTGCGCTGAGCTCGCGCCATTCGCCTGGCTCGAGGCCCTCGGCGGTGAGGCCCGCGTAGGAGCTGCGGTGAAGCCTCGTGACCGGGTGTCCGACCGTAGCGAGCATGCGCTTCACCTGGTGCTTTCGGCCCTCGTGGAGAGTCAGCTCGAGCCGAGACGGCTCGAGGCGCCTGGCCTCCGCGGGCGCAGTCGTGCCGTCGTCCAGCTCCACGCCCGCGGCGAGCCTCACCAGGGTCTCGTCGTCGGGCTCGCCCTCGACCTCCAGCTCGTAGACCTTGTCCACCTCGTAGCGCGGGTGCATGAGCCGGTGCGCGAGCGGCCCGTCGTTGGTGAGAAGGAGAACGCCGGTCGTGTCCGCGTCGAGCCGCCCGACCGGGACGACGCGCCGCTCGTGGCCGACGAGGCCCACGACGGTTGGTCGTCCGTGGGGGTCGCGGACGGTGGTGACGACGCCCGCGGGCTTGTGCAGGAGGACGTACGTGAGCGGCTCGGGGACGACCTCGGCGCCGTCGACCTCGACGCGGTCGGCGCCCTCCACGAACGTCGTCAGGCCTGCTATCTCGCCGTTCACGGTCACGCGGCCTGCGCGGATCAGCTCCTCCGCGCCGCGGCGCGAGGCGATTCCGGCCCGGGCGAGGTAGGCGTTCAGACGCATCGCACGATTGTGCCGCGTCCGCGAGCGGCGTAGGGTCGCGCGATCCCCCAAAAGGAGGCGCAGATGAAACGCTTGCTCGTCCTCGCAGGGCTCGTGGCTGCGGTCGGGCTGACCATCGCGGTCGTTACGGGCGGCGCCAGCACGACGCGCGGCCAGACGATCCATGTCATCGAGCATGCCAACACGGACACGCTCGCGGACGTCGATCCGCCCGGCGACTCGACCGGCGACGTGCTCACTTTCCACAACCCGGTCTTCAACGCGGCCGACTCGCACCAGGTCGGTCGCGACCAGGGTTACTGCATCCGCATCAAGGCGAGCTCTACGGGCTCTTGGGAGTGCAACTGGACGACCTTTTTCGAGAACGGCCACATCACGGTCGAGGGTCCGTTCTTCGACACGAAGGACTCCAAGCTCGCCATCACGGGTGGAACGGGTGCTTACCGTGACGCGCGCGGGGTGATGGAGCTCAAGTCCCGCGCCGGCGGCACGAAGTTCGCCTTCGTCTTCCACTTCGCGGGCTAGGAACCGAGGGGGCCGCGGGTCTGGCGGCCCCTTCCCTGGCATTATCCCGCCGTGCCCGTCTACATCTCGCTCATGCACTGGACGTCGCAGGGCCTCGGCGGGCTGCCCGCCTGGCGCGACAGGGTCGAGGAGAGCGACGCTGTCATCAAGGAGCGCGGCGGGAAGCTCATCGACGTGTACGTCACGCTCGGCCGCTACGACGTCGTCGAGATCTTCGAGGCGCCGAACGACGAGACGGCATACGGCGTCGTCCTCGAGCTGGCGCGACACGGAAACGTGCGCACCGAGACCCTCCGCGCCTTCACGCGCGAAGAGGCCGAAGCGATCGTCAGGGGGAGCTGAGAACGGCGCCCCGACATCCCAAGTAACAGACTGTTACAAGGTCTCTTCGCACACGTTCGGCGAGGGTTCCGTTCCAATCGAAAAGACCGCTCGATGCGAGATCCCGTCTGCGCATTCGACCTCGCGCAGTCGCTACCGACCGCCAAGTAACAGTCTGTTACTTGGCGTGTTTTGCGCCGGTTCGGCGAGGAACCGCCACACCGGCGGGTCCGGCCCTCCCCGTTGAGAAGAAACTAGGCCCCTCTGCGCCCGGCGACTTCTTCGAGGCGCCGGCGAAGGCCTTCGTCGTCCTCGGCGAGATCGTCGAGGCGCGGGAGCTCGGAGAGCCCGGCGAGCCCGAAGACGCGCTCGAAGAGCGGCGTCGTCTCGTAACGGATCGCACCGCCCTCCTTGTCGCGCCCCGCCTCGGCGATCAGCCCGCGCTCCGCGAGGCCTGCAACCGCTGAGTCGGCCGCCACCCCGCGGATCCGGGCGATCTCCGGCCGCGAGACCGGAGCGAGATAGGCGACGACGGCGAGCGTTTCGAGCGCCGCCTGTGACAGCCCGCGCTGGACGGGGCGCTCGACCAGGCGCGCGCAGGCCTGGGCGGCCTCCCGGGCTGCCCGGAAGGCGTATCCGCCGGCGACCTGCTCGAGGACGATTCCGCTCCGGCCCTCGCGGTAGCGCGAGGCCAGAAGTCCCACGGCGGTTTCGACGCGCTCGGTCTCGTCCTCGGCTGCAGCCGCGAGCTCCTCGATGGAGAGCGCCGTGGGCGCGATCACGAGCAGCGCCTCGATCGTGCGCGCGAGGCGGTCGACCGGGTTGTCGATCAGTCTCAGAGTTCCGTTCATGACGGAGCCTCGTCGCGGACGTGCGCTCGGGGGCGCGAGGCAAGGACGCAGCATCGCGACGCTGAGCGTGCGTCTGCGGCACAGAGCTCTGTCACGGGCGGGACTCTTTCTAGGCTGCGTTGTTCCATACGGTGATCTCCTCGAAGGGGGCAGCTTGCCCGATGGCGATCTCGCCTGTCTTGCGCAGCTCGAGCAGCGCGAGGAAGGCGACGGCCTGCTCGACGCGTGTGAGCGCCTCGACCTCCTTGTCGAAGACGAAGCGGCCGCGGCGGCGAAGCACCCCGCGGAAACGCTCGAGAAAGAGCGAGACGGGTGGAAAGGTCAGCGTGATGTGGCGAAGCGACGGCGCCGGTGGCTCCGCGGCGAGCGCGCGCAGGGCGGCCGCCAGCGACTCCGGCTGCTGGGGTGCGAGCGGACGCTCGGGCACGGGTGCGAGCGGCGCCGGGCCGAGGCGGAAGAAGCGGTCCGACTCGGCTTCGAGCTTGTCCTCGAGCCACCCCGCCGCGGAACGGAAGCGCCGGTACTGGGCGAGGAGCTCGGCGAGCTCGCCGGCAGCGTCGTCGGGGTCGAGGTCATCGAAGGGCACCTCGTCTTGATCAGGGAAGAGATTTCGCGCTTTCAGTTCAAGCAGTGAGGCTACGAGCACCAAAAACTCTCCCGACACCTCAAGATCGCTTTCCTCCCGAGAAGAGTGCGCAGCACTCTTCTCGGCTAAGAACGTGAGGACGATCTCGACGATCTCGACGTCTGCGAGCTCGAGCTCCTCCTTGAGGACGAGCGTGAGGAGGAGATCGAACGGCCCCTCGAAAGCGTCGAGGTCGAGCGGGAGCTCTGCGACGGCGCGCATAGGGCTCATCGTATTTTCAGCGGCGGACGCGGCCTTTTGGCACTGTCATCTTCGGGCCCTGCGGGGGAGCCGTGGGCCTCGGGCGAGCCGACGTCTCGGGCCGGCGCTGCGACCAGACGAACGCCGCGATTGCGAGCGCGAAGACGACGACGGACACGTAGAAGTTCAGGCGCAGCCCGAAGTACTCGTGCGAGGGGTCGATGCGCAGTGTCTCCTCGTAGGTGCGAAACGCCGTGTACCAGGCGACGTAGAGGGCGAAAAGGCCCGGCGGTCGGATGGTGAAGCGGCGGTCGACGAGGAGCAGGAACCCGACGCCGAGGAGGTTCCAGATCGACTCGTAGAGGAACAGCGGGTGGAACGTCGGCTCGGCGATGTACTTCTCGGGCCGGTTCTGGACGTCGATCTCGAGGCCCCAGGGAAGGTCGGTCGGCTTCCCGAAGAGCTCCTGGTTGAAGTAGTTGCCCCAGCGGCCGATCGCCTGCGCGAGCAGGAGGCCGGGCGCGACCGCGTCCATGAAGCGGTAGATGGAGTTGCCCGAACGGCGGACGACGATCGCCCCCGCGATCACGCCGCCGAGGATCCCGCCCCAGATCCCGAGGCCGCCCTTCCAGATCTCGAACACGCCCTGCCATTTCGGATCGGGGACCTCGCTCCAGCTCGTGATCACGTGGTAGAGCCGAGCGCCGACGATGCCGCCCGCGACTCCCCACATTGCGACGCGGAAGACGAGATCCCAGTCGCCGCCCCGTCTCGTCCAGCGCAGGCCGGTGAGCCACGTGGCTGCGAGGATCCCGAGCAGGAGCATGACGCCGTAGGCGTGGAGCTGCAGGGGGCCGACGTCGATGCTGCCGCTGGAGGGGCTGGGAATGGACGCGAGCGGAAGGCTCACGCCGGAGAGTTTGGCGAATCCGCCGGAAGGGTGGCGCGCCTAGCGTTTGCTAGAGCAGGATCGCGACAGCCGTCGACTCGGGGCAGCCGCGGCGCAGGAGCTCGGTTGCGAGGTGCAGGTCGACGCTCTGGGCCTCGGCCAACTGGCGAGCCGTGTCCCGGTCGTAGCCTGCGCGCTCGAGCTCCTCTTCACGCCACAGGAGCACACGTTCGGCTTCGGTGTCGAAATCGAGGTCTTGGAGTTCCGCCGCAGTCATCGTGCCTTTCAGTTCGGCCGAGACCCCGATTTGGTTGTCCCCCTGGCGGGTGATTTGCACTCCCCACCCTGAGCTAGGCCTGTCAGCCCACCGAGGCGGCGATTCGGAGCGCTTCTTCCTTCGAAGTATCGGCTTCGAGACGCAGCGTGCGCGTGCCGCGCTCCCACAGGAGCACGTTTGCGGCGAGCCGGACCTGCTCGGACTGCATGTCGCCTTGCCGGTCGAGATACGCGAAGAAATGCGCCCCTTCGAGCCAGTACCCGGGCTGTCCGTCGACCGTGACGGGCTCGACCTTCGTGTCGGGCACGATCTTCTTGAAGATGACCTCGTCCACCCGCCCGGCGAACTGCGTGAAGAGGGCGCGCGGATCTGTCTTCGTCCCGTACACGAACGAGACCATGCCGCCGGCCGGCGGGCCCGACTGGAAGTAGACGGCGTCGGGCGCCCCGAGCGCCTCGGGCACGACGACGTCGAAACCGGCGCGGCCGCGTGCCTGCTCGAGCGTGACCGGGTCTCCCAAGAAGGTGCCGAGCCCGCTACGCACCGGCACGGTCGGCAGCTCGTCGACGCGCTCGATCGTCACGCCGCGGAGGTGGAAGAACTCGAGGATCGTCGCACGCGTCTGCGGCACGGCGAAGAGCGCGCCGACGGCCACGGCGAGGACGGCGAGCGCGATCACGAGCATTCGCCGCGGGACGAGGCGCCGGCGTGCGGGCAGCTCGCGGGTTCGGCGGAGGACGTGCTGTTCGAGGTCGGGCTCGGCCGGCCAGTCGAGGCTCGTGCCCAGGTCGCGCAGTGCGAGCTCGAGCTTAGGCATACGCACCTTCCCCCATCCGTTCGCGCAGGCGCCCGAGCGCGCGCGAGAGCCTGGACTTGACGGTTCCGCGCCGCCAGCCGAGCGCAGCAGCGGTCTCCTCCTCGGAGAGCTCGAGGAAGTACCGGCACGCGATCACGAGCCGATCCTCCTCGCGAAGCTCGTTCACGGCCGCGAGCAGCCCCTCCCGCATTTCCGCGTCGATGGCGGTCGCCTCGGGGGAGGGGGCCGCCTCCCCCGAGGGCGTCGCCGCAACCGTCGCAGCGTGAGGTGGGCGCGGCGGCCCGCGGCCCGGCGGCGGTTGCGGGCTTCGTTGGCGACGATCTGGAGGATCCACGGCCGAAACGGCGCGCCGGACCGGAAGCGGTGCAGCGCCGACCAGGCCTTCACGAACCCATCCTGGGCGGCGTCCTCCGCATCCGCGGCGCTCCCGGCGATGAGGTAGGCGGTGCGAAACGCGATCCCCTGATATGCGTGCACGAGGTCTCCATAGGCGGCTTCATCGCCCTGCTTGGCTCGCTCGACGAGCACTGATTCCTGCAGTGGACGGCCCTCCACTGCCTCCTTCTACACCTCCTGGCCGCGCCGGGTTCCGCCTCCGCTATGACTAGCCCCGTGCGCGCCGCACTCCTGCTCGTCCTCCTTTTGGCCGCATGCGGCGGCTCCACGACTGCGGAAAGCCCGCTCGCACACCGCGTCGAGCACCTCGAGGAGCACGGCTTCGACGTGGAGGAGGTCGTACCCGAGGGGAATCCGATGCCCGAGGCGATGGCCGTCGTGCAGTTGGACGGCGCGACGGCGACCATCTACGCATACGGGAGCGAAGCGGATGCGCTCCGCGCGGTGAGCGCCTTCGCCACGGAGGAGCAAGCAGCCCCCGACCGCGTGCGCGTCCAGCGGGAAGGCGTGAACGTCTACGTCGCCCGGGCGCCCGAGGGTGGGAAGTTCCCCGCGACGGACTTCGAGGACGTCGTCTTCACCGCCGAGGAGGAGCACTGAGCCGGCCCTTGGCGAAGCCGGGCGGTCACCGTTAGGCTCGCACCTTCGGAGCCGCTCCCGTCGGAGGTATCGCCATGCGCAACCGCAATCAAGTCCCCTTCTTTCTCTCCGCTGCGATGGGAGGCGCGGCGCTTGCGTACTTCCTCGACCCGCAGAACGGGCGTCGGCGCCGGCACCAGTCGCGTGACCAGCTCCTCGCTCTGGCGCGGCAAGGGACGAAACGGGGGCGGAAGCTCGTCCACCATGCAACCTCGGACGCAACAGGGACGGCACGACGCGCCGCTCAGTCGCTCCGCCCGGCCGTCGACGTCGAGCTCGACGACGCCACCCTCGTGGACAAGGTCGAGTCGATCGTCTTCCGAACGAACGACGTGCCGAAGGGTCAGATCAACATCAACGCAGAGAACGGCGTCGTCTTCCTGCGCGGCCAGGTCGAGCGGCCGGAGCTCGTCGAAGCGCTCGAGAAGCGCGTTCGCAAGGTGCGTGGCGTCAAGGGCGTGGAGAACCTCCTCCATACGCCCGAGTCGCCTGCTCACAGCTAGCCAGCTGGGCGACCCTCGCAAGGGAGGGCGTCGTGCAGCGAGTCGATTGAGACACGCAGCGTTGCACCGGGCTTCGCCCGGCGGGAGCCCCGCCGTCCAGGTGGCCAGCTACGCGATTGCGGACTCGCCGAGCAGCGACTTGACCTCGGCGAAGAAGTCGGGCTCGGGCCGCACCCGGTAGTCCGGACCGAATGCGAGCAGTCACGGGCCCGCCGAGGTCTCGATCGCCGCGAGCACCTTCGCGTCGCCCGGGATACTCGCGGAGGAGCTCGGCGAGCTCGCGGACGAGGCCGGCGGGCGCCTTCCGCGCGTCGACCTTGAGACAGACCTCCGAGCGGTCCGGCGTCGCCTCGAAGGGCACGACCTCGATGGCGATCAGCTTCGTCTCCCCCTCCTTGTGGTCGACCCGCCCCTTGAGGACGAGGACGCGGTCGGTCTCGAGGAAGTCGCGTGACGCCGCGTAGACCGAGTTGAAGACGACGGTCTCGACCGAGCCGGAGAGGTCGTCGAGGCGCATGAACGACCATCGGCTCGCCCTTCTTCGTCGTCAGGCTCTTGAGCGCGCCGACGATGCCGCCGACCGTGACGACCTCGCCGTCGCGGCGGCGCTCGAGCTCCGCGATCGGGCAGTCGGTCTTCTTGCGGAGCGATGCCTTGACGCTGTCGAGCGGGTGCTCGGACACGTAGAGGCCGAGCGACTCCTTCTCGAAGCGCGAGCTTCTCTGCTTTCTCCCACTCCGCGCCCGAGAGCGGTGCGTGATGGTTTTTCACTCCCTCGTTCTCGCTTGCGAGATCGAGGGAGTCGAAGATCGAGCTCTGCCCGGCGAGCCGGTCGGCCTGCTGCTGTCCGCCCCAGGAGAGCGCGGGCTCGAGGGCCTCCCACATGCCGCGCCGCGTCGCGCCCGTCGAGTCGAGCGCGCCGCACTTCACCAGGGACTCGAGGGCCCGCTTGTTCACGAGCTGCGGGTCGACGCGCTCGCAGAAATCCCAGATCGACGTGAAGTGCCCGCCTTCCTCCCGGGCGGCGATGATCGAGCGCACGGCGCCCTCGCCCACGTTCTTCACGGCGTTCAGGCCGAAGCGAATCTTCCCCTCGACGACGGCGAAGTCGTGCGCGGAGGAGTTCGCGTCGGGCGGCAGCACCTCGATCCCGAGCTCGTCGCAGGCGGCGACGTAGAAGGGCACCTTGTCCTTCGTGTTCATGACCGAGGAGATGAGCGCGGCCATGTACTCCGCCGGCCAGTTCGCGCGCAGGTACGCCGTGCGGTAGGCGATCAGCCCGTAGCAGGCGGCGTGCGACTTGTTGAAGGAGTAGTCCTGCGCCTGCTCCATGTCCTTCCAGAGCTGGTTCGCCACCGCAGGCGTGACGTTCGACGTCGCGCAGCCCTCGAGGAACTTGTCCTTCAAGGACGCCATGAGCGAGTGGATCTTCTTGCCGATCGCCTTGCGGAGATCGTCCGCCTCGGCCGGGGAGAAGCCGGCGAGCTGCTTGGCGATCTCCATGTACTGCTCCTGGTAGATGCAGATGCCGTACGTCGGCCCGGTGATCGGCTCGAGCCGCGGGTCGGGGAACGTGACCGTCTCGGCGCCGGCCTTGCGGCGGCCGTAGACCGGGATGTAGCCCATCGGCCCCGGCCGGTAGAGGGCGACGAGCGCGATCAGGTCCTCGAACTCCGTCGGCTTCACCTGCCGGAGCGCCTCGCGCATGCCCGAGGACTCGAACTGGAAGACGCCCGTCGACTCGCCGCGCTGCAGCATCTCGTAGGTCTTCGCGTCGTCGAGCGGGATCTTCGTGATGTCGGTCCCGCCGATGAGCTCGACCGCCTTGTCGATGACGTCCAGGTTCCGCAGACCGAGGAAGTCCATCTTCAGGAGCCCGAGCGACTCCACGTCCTCCATCGCGAACTGGGTCACGACCTCCTGGTCGGCGCCCTTCTGCTGCAGCGGCACGTAGTCGGTGAGCGGGCGGTCGCCGATGACGACGCCGGCCGCGTGGATCGAGTCCTGGCGGACGAGGCCCTCGAGCGGCCGCGCGAGGTCGACCACCTGGCGCGCGGTCTCGTCCTCGTCGTAGGCCTTGCGGAGCTCGGACCCGGGCTTCATGCACTCCTCGAGGTAGACCTTCGGGCCTTCGGGGATGAGCTTCGCGAGCTTGTCGACGGTGCCGTACGGGATGTCGAGCACGCGGCCCGCGTCGCGGACGGCGGCGCGCGCCATCATCGTCCCGAAGGTGATGATCTGGGCGACGCGATCGCGCCCGTACTTGTCGGCGACGTAGTTGATCACCTGGTCGCGCCCATGCACCGAGAAGTCGATGTCGATGTCGGGCATCGACTTACGCCCGGGGTTGAGGAAGCGCTCGAAGAGGAGGTCGTACTTGATCGGGTCGATGTCGGTGATCTCGAGGCAGTAGGCGACGAGGGAACCGGCTGCCGAACCGCGCCCCGGGCCGACGCCGATCCCGTTCCGCTTCGCGAACGAGATGAAGTCCCAGACGATCAGGAAGTAGTCGGCGAAGCCCATCTCGCGGATCGTCTTCAGCTCGAACTTGAGTCGGTCGGAGAGCTCGGGTGTCACCGATCCGTAGCGCCTTTGCAGGCCTTTTTCGCAGAGCTCGACGAGGTAGTCGAAGGCGTCCCGCTCGTCCGGGACCGGGTACGTGGGGAGCAGGATCCGGCCCAGCTCCATCGAGACGTTGCAGCGCTCGGCGATCTCGAGCGTGCGCGCGACGGCCTCTGGATAGCCGGCGAAGTCCTGCGCCATCTCGGCCGGGGTCTTGAAGTAGAACTGGTCGGTGTCGAAGCGCCAGTGGTTCGGATTCGCCAGCGAGTCGCCCGACTGGATGCAGAGGAGCGCCTCGTGCGCCCGCGCGTCCTCGTGGCGAAGGTAGTGCACGTCGCCCGTGGCGACGAGCGGCAGCCCGGTGGCCTCGGCGAGCTTCGCAAGATCGCCGTTGATCCGCTTCTGGATCTCGAGCCCTGCGTCCTGGATCTCGAGATAGGTCGAATCCGGCCCGAAGATGTCGCGAAGGTGCGCGATCTCCTTCTCGGCCTCGGCGGGGTTTCCGTTCTCGAGCGCCTTGCAGACCCGGCCGGAGAGGCAGCCGGAGAGCGCGACGAGCCCCCTGGAGTGGCTCTGGAGAAGCTCCCAGTCGACCCGCGGCTTGTAGTAGTAGCCCTCGAGGTAACCGGCCGAAGCGAGCTTGATCAGGTTCGCGTAGCCCTCGTTCGACTCGGCCAGAAGGGTCAGGTGCGCATAGCCCTTCTGCTGCGCCCTGCGGTCGTCGGCGACGTAGACCTCACAGCCGAGGACCGGCTTCACGCCCACCTTCGCGGCCTCCTTGTAGAGCTCGACCGCGCCGGCGAGCGACCCGTGGTCGGTGAGCGCGACGGCCGGCATCTCGAGCTCCGCGGCCCGCGCCGCGAGGTCCGGGATGCGGCAGGCGCCGTCGAGGATCGAGTACTCGGAGTGGACGTGGAGATGGACGAACGGCGCCTCAGGCACGGGAAGGCCATCTTAGACCTGCCGGATGATGGCTCCCGTCAGCTCGACCGGCCGACGTTCTCGACGCTCACGCCTGCCTCCTCCAAAGTCGCCACCGCGGCCGCGATCGCCCTCTCGGACGGCGCGCGGTCGAGGGTCAGGTCGAGCTCGAAGGCGGTTCGATCGTTCGGTCGACCCATCCTCCGTACGGCTGGTTGAAGCAGCACGAGTAGGAGATCGGCAACCGCCAGAGCCCCGAGGAATCGGTAGTACGGGTCGTCGTCGACGTCGCCCCACGCCGCCCCGGCGCCCATGGCCGCAAGCCCTCCCCCGGCCACGATCCCGCCGACATACAGCCAGCGCATCGTGCTCGAGTCGGTTTCGCGCCGCCGCGAGGTCGTCGCCGCGGCCTGGGCGAGCGCACCCGCGAGCAGGCCGAGGGTGAGAGCCGCCTTGCCGGGAGCCTCGCTCGAGACTTCTCCCCAGAGCAGCACGAGTGTGAAGACAAGCCCGATCGCCGCCGCCACAATCGTCGCGTACGCGAGGATCCGCGCCTGCCGCCGGTCGAGGAGAACCGCCGCAGGAAGCGAGAGCAGGCTGAAGAGCCCGATGAGGGCCGTGGTCGCGAGGATGCGCCCTGTCGCGTCGTCGAACTCGGCGAAGAGAAGGATTCCGATCGCCAGAAGCGCCGTCCCGGTGAGCGAGGCGACGAGCGCGACCAGGAAGAGCCGCTTGCCCGACGAGACGTCCACGCGCCCGAATCCTGCGCTCCGGCCCGGACGCGGCTCAGGTCTTGGCCGGGACGATCGCGCGCTCGGCCTCCCGAAGCAGGCGCAGCCCGACGTACGCGAGCCAGAAGAACCAGATCGCCGTCCCCGCTCTCGTCGCCGCCCCGGCTCCCAGGATCGAGAAGACCGCGTTCCCGAGGATGATGGCGGGAAGGACGAGCAGGCTCGGGAGCCAGACCGAATGCCACGCCGGGATCCTCCGAAACGCAAACGCGAGCACGATCGGGGCGAGCAGCGTCGCCGCGACCGTGAAGCGAGACTCCCACCTGTGCGCGTCGGCATGCCAGGAGTCGTTGACGCAGCCCGCGTCGATCCCCTGGCAGTCGAGCCGAAAGACACCGTCCAGGAAGGACCCGATCCCCGCGACGAAGAGCGCGCCTGCGCCGATCCGTCCGAGGACGTCGGGGCTGAGTGCCCTCCAAAGGCCCAGCGCGGACACCATGACGAGGAGCCCGGTGAGATTGGCGCCGACCTGGTTGTAGAGCCAGGGGCTGGAAGCGGTCAGGGCGCCGAGATCGGAGATGTCGTCGGCCGCGGGGCTGAACGCCGCCGGCTGAGCGAGGTCACCTGCGATCCACCCGATCGCCGACGTGACAAAGGCGAGAATCGCGCAGACCCCAGCGGCGCGGAGAAGCACTCCGCGACCCTTTCACAGCCTGCGGCGGAGGGCTAGAGCAGCCGCTCGATCCCGAGGACGTGCACGAAGTCGACCTCGAGAGTGCGGATCGCCTCGGCGACCGCGCCCGCGAAGTCCTCCGCCTCGAGCTCACACTCGACTTCTCCGTGGCCCGGGAGCATTCGGAATGCGGGATCTTCGAGGATGTGCGGAGGAATGCGGTCGAGATAGCAGATGAAGCGAAACGTCTCGACAGCCTGATTCGAGCCCGTCTGGGGCCTGCGCCGCAGGAGGCTTCCGGTAAGCGCTCCCACGGTCGAATCGTGAGGTTCGATGCGGGTAGGAGCGTCCCCCGAACGCGGTATTCTTTGCCGCCGTGGCAGCAAAGGAAGAGAAGATCGAGATGGAGGGCGAGGTCGTCGAGGCCTTCCCCAACGGCATGTTCAAGATTCAGCTCGACGCGGGACACGAAGTACTCGGCTACACCGCGGGCAAGATGCGCCGATTCCGCATCAAGATCTTCCCCGGTGACCGCGTGAAGGTCGAGGTCTCCCCCTACGACCTCACTCGCGGCCGCATCGTGTACCGGTACCGCTAGCGCGCCTCGTCTTCGTTTCTCCGGTCGAGGCTTTCGGCCGACGCGCCTATCGCGGCTTCCTGCAACCAGGTGAGAAAGGCGTAGACGGCGAGCTCGTAGGCGTGCGGCGCGCCCGGGTCGAACCCGTCCGCGAATTCGTCCTCGCTGACGTCGAGGCGCGTGCCGAGGACGAGGCGCAGGTCGTTGAGCGCGGCGAGCCAGCAGTCGAGCTCGTCGGGGTCGAGCCGGTCACGGCCGGCGGTCTCCCCGAGCCCGCGAAGGTTCTCCAGGCGAAGCGATTCGAGCTCGGAGCCCATGAGGGAGCGGTATTCCTGCTCGACCCGATCGTCCTCGTAGGCCCGCGGGCGGAGGCGGCGGAGCGACGGGTCGTCGGGCTCCGCTGCGAGCAGCTCCTCCAGCTCGGCGGCGAGCTTGCGCAGAAGGTCGCGCTCGTCCGGCCCGAGGTGGACGCGGAAGCCCCCGTCTGCGGTTCGCTCGATCGGTGCGGGCGGCTCCGTCAATCCTGGCGAAGCGTCGCCCAGAGCCCGTGCGCGTGGAGGCGGGCGACGTCGTGTTCGGCTTTTTCGCGCGTGCCGCTCGAAACCACGGCCTTGCCCTCGTGATGAACCTGCAGCATGAGCTCTGTCGCCCTCGCGAGGCTGTAGCCGAAGAGCTTCTGGAAGACGAGCGTCACATAGGACATGAGGTTGATCGGGTCGTTCCAGACGACCACGATCCAGGGACGGTCGTGCTCCTCGCGCTCCCTGCCCGCGGGCCGCTCCAGCTCGACGACGTCGGGCGCCGATGTGGAAGAGCTCACGCCCCCATTGTGCCGCAGCCGCCGCTTAGCTCTTGGCGGGCGAGGGCTGCGACGCCTCGATGAGCCCGAGGAGGCGCTCCAGCGCGGCAGCGTCGAGCTCGCCGCGGTTCAGCGAAAGCGCCGTGATCAGGGCGGAAAGGCGGCGGTCTGGCTCGTCCTTCGTCGTCATGACGCAGGGTTTCGCCCCGACCGCCGCCAGTCCTGTGTCTCTTCTGGCGATCGCCCCGTGGATGGCCGCGATTGCCGGGAGAGACACTTAGTTCGAGATGCCCGGTGTCGGGTCCCCGATCGTGAAGTCGGCCGAGTTCACGTTCGTGTCCTGGCCGTTCGGATGGCGCGCATCGCTCGTGCCGGGAGCGGGCGCGATCGGAGGCGCCGCCGCCGTGGTTCCTTCGACGAACGCGTTCGTCGCGTCGCCCCAGCCGACGGAGTCGACGATATTCCCGTCGGCGTCCTTGATCGCCACGCCGCCTGCAGCCGAGGCGAGGCCGGCCGAGAACGACTTGTCCGCCGGGTGCGCGCCAGAGTAGTCCGAGCCTCCGAAGAGGAAGAACGCCCCCGGAGCCAGCATCGTGCCGTCGGCGAGTGTGCCGAGCGAGACGTCGCTCGTCCCCGCTCCGGAGCGGTAGACGAGCTTCCAGGAAGACAGGTCGGCGGCCACCGTCCCGGTGTTGGCGATCTCGACGAACTCGTCGCCGAGTGCGCCCTCGATCCCCACCGAGAACTCGTTGATCCGGATGACCGCGTCGCCGCCCCCGCCCGCGACACAGTGGATCTGAGCGAGCCCGGAGTCGTCGTAGGCGATCGAGATCGATCCCGCCTCGCCGCCGATGGTGCAGCCGAGCCCCCCGAGGGAATCGAACGAGGCGAGCCCGGGGCCTGCAGGTCCCTGCGGCCCCTGAGCGCCGGTGGCTCCTTCGGGACCGGCGGGGCCCGGGGCGCCGGCCGGACCCGCCCGCCCCTGCTGGCTCCAGGCGAGCGCCCGCTCTCCGGAGCGGCAGGCCGAGGCCTTTGCGACGACGCGAAGAGCGCCGCCGTTCACCTTGCGGCAGGCGTGGATGACGCCGTTCCCGTCAGGGATGGCGGCGAGTGCCGCACCCGCGACCGCCACTGTGGCGATCGCGAGTGCGACGAGAATCTTCGAGCGCATGCTTCTCCTTCCATCGAATGGCATGCGCCGGTGATAGCTCCGCGATCCGCGCGTGAGTGTGACCGCGCAGGAAACGGCACGGATCCGCGCAAGAGGGGATTCAAATCTCGCGCGTGATTGCCGATACACCCACGCTGGCTTCCTTCCCCATGCCCGATCCCGATACCGCCCCCACTCCGGACGACGGCTCGAACGCACTCGCCGAAGCGCTCGCCACCACCGACATGCTCCGTCGCGTGGCGGGCACGGTCGCCATCCACCTCTACGAGTCCGAGTACCTCGAGGACGGGACCTACGTCTGCAACACCTTCATCGGCGAAGGGCTCGAAAGTCTCCTCGGCCCCCTTCCCGCCGACCGCACGCCCGAGGAAGCCTGGGAGGAAGCCGTCCACCCGGACGACCAGGAGACGTACGAAGTCCTCGCAAGGCTCGAGGCCGGCGAGTCGGTCGAGATCGAGTACCGCCTGGTCGGCTACGACGGGAAGACACGCTGGGTCTGGGACCGCATGCGCCCGCGGCGCGGACCCAGGGGCCAGCTCCTCGTCGACGGAATCGTCGCCGACATCACCGAGCGGCGGAAGGCCTCCGACGCCCTCGAGGAAGCGCGCCGCCAGCTCCAGCACATCGCCTTCCATGACCCGCTCACGGGCTTGCCCAACCGGGTCTCCTTCCAGGAGCGGCTGGACGAGGCACTCGACCGCTGCCAGGGAAAGACGTGCGCTGCCGCCGTCCTCTTCATCGACCTGGACAACTTCAAGCTCATCAACGACAGCTTCGGCCATGCGGCCGGCGACGAGCTCCTCCGTGCGGTCGCGGGACGCCTCGAGCGCGCCACGCGCACCGCCGACGTGGTCGCCCGCCAGGGAGGCGACGAATTCCTCGTCCTCCTCGCCGACATCGAGCCGAACGGCAACGAGGACGACCCCGAGTACGCGCGCAAGGCCGCCGGGGTGGTCGCGAGGAAGATCCGCCGCACGCTGCGCGCGCCCTTCGTCGTCTCCGGCGTGGAGATTTTTGTCAGCGCCTCGATCGGCGTCAGCCTCTTCCCCGACGACGCGCCCGACTCGGAGACCCTTCTGAAGCACGCGGACACGGCCATGTACCGGGCAAAAGACGCCGGCCGCGATTGCCATGCCCTGTATGCGCTCGACCGCGACGACGCGCTCGCGCAGCTCTCCATGGCCGGGCGCCTGCGCACCGCGATCGAGCGTGGCGACGGCCTCGTTCTCCATTACCAGCCGCTCGTCAACCTGGAGTCCGCCGAGATCATCGGCGCCGAGGCGCTCATCCGCTGGCAGGACGGCGAACGCCTCGTCCCGCCGGCCGACTTCCTCCCGCTCGCCGAGCGCACGGGACTCATGGCTCCCCTCTCGGACTGGGTGATCACGGAGGCCTGCCGCCAGGCGAAGCACTGGCGCGATCGCAAGCTCGACCTCTACGTCTCGATCAACCTGCCGCCCTCGTTCTGGCAGCCGACGGCGATGCGCCACGTGCTCGCCACGATCGAGTCCTTCGGCCTCAATCCCGACCGGCTCATGATCGAGATCACCGAGTCGGCGATGATGGGCGACCCCCGCACGAGCATGGAGCCCGTTCTGGACGAGCTGCACGAGCGCGGCCTTCGCCTCGCGATCGACGACTTCGGGAGCGGCCACTCCTCCCTCTCGCGCCTGAACCAGATGCGCGTCTCCACGCTGAAGATCGACCGCTCCTTCGTGAGCGACCTTCCGGACGACCGCAACTCCGCGGTGCTCGTGTCCTCGATCATCCAGCTCGCCCGCAACCTCGGGCTCGAGCCGCTCGCCGAAGGGATCGAGACCGAGGAGCAGCGCGCCTTCTTCCTCGAGCACGGCTGCGAGCTCGGCCAGGGCTTCCACTTCAGCCGACCGGTCAAGGCGATCGAGCTCGAGACCCTCTACCGCGCTTCCCGCGCGGTCGAAGACGTCGCCTGACCGACAGTCGAAGCGCGGTAACCTGGCCCCGGCGGCCGCACTTTTCGTGCGCGTTTCCCCGGGAAAGGAGAGACCGTGGAACATGGATCGGAGACCTACTACGTCCTCGGCGAAGGCCTGCTGGGCGAGAGCCTCGGCGGCCGCGAGCCCACGTTGGCCAGAGCCGTGGAGGCGGCGACCCCGCCCTTCCGCTACTCGCGCATGGGCCCGAAAGGGGGCGGGAAGCAACTCCCCGAGGGGACGCGGAAAGCTCTGGCGGAGGCGATGGCCGTCGCTGGGGGCGGCTCGGTGGGGGTCCCGGCCGGCTTCACGTACCTCGGCCAGTTCATCGACCACGACCTGACCTTCGACAAGACGAACGTGATGCTCGGGGAGCACGTCGCTCCCACGGCCCTCCTCCAGGGCCGCTCGCCCAGCCTTGACCTCGACTCCCTCTACGGCGCGGGCCCGGGCGACCCCGGGTCGGAGCAGTTCTACGAGGCCGACGGGCTGCACCTGAAGATGGGCAAGACCGCCACCGGCGACGGACTCGCCTCGAAGGATGGATTCGATCTTCCGCGCGGCGCCGGCTCGAACGCGGCGGCGAAGCGGAAAGCCATCATCCCCGATCCTCGAAACGACGAGAACCTGGCGGTCGCGCAGACCCACCTGGCGATGATCCGCTTCCACAACCGCGTCGTCGACACGCTCGGCACCGTTCCCGCCGGCTCGCGCTTCGAGCGCGCACGCAGGCGGGTGACGAAGCACTACCAGTGGATGATTCGCACGGACTTCCTGCCGAGGATCTGCGAAGCCTCGGTCGTGAACGACGTCTTCACGAACGGGCGCAAGGCCTTCGAGGTCGGCGCGGCGCCGACCGATGTGCCCACGATGCCGATCGAGTTCTCGGTCGCCGCCTACCGGCTCGGACACTCGATGGTGCGCGGCTCCTACAACTGGAACAAGATCTTCGACGACGGCTTCGGCACGCTCGACCTCCTCTTCGCCTTCTCGGCGACGAGCGGCGACCTCGGCGGCTTCCCGCGGCTGATCAGCTCGTGGATCGCCGACTTCCGGCGGCTCTACGACTTCCCGGCCGGCGGGCACGCGACGCTCGGCGTGCCGGCGGCGAAATTCAACCAGGCGATGCGAATCGACACCCGCATCGTCAACCCGCTCCAGTTCCTCCCGGGTTTCACGGGCATCGAAGCGAACCTCGCCTTCCGCAACCTGACGAGGGCGAACATGGTCCGGCTCGCGACGGGCCAGCAGATGGTCACGTTCCTGCGGAGCAAGGGCGTCACGCTGACGAAGCTGACGAAGGCGCAGCTCCGCGACGGAGCCGGCGGCGCCGACCTCGGCGGTCTCACGCAGGCACAGCGGGAGCGCATCCTGACCGACACCCCGCTCTGGTTCTACATCCTTCGCGAGGCCGAGCTGAACGGCGGCAAGCTGACCGGCGTCGGCGCGCGCATAGTCGCGGAGACGTTCCACCGGGCCATGGAGGGAAGCGAGCATTCGATCGTCCGCGACCCGGCCTTCAGGCCGATGCTCGGGCCGAACAACACAACCTTCCGGATGACCGACCTCCTCTTCTTCGCTTTCGAGGGGAAGAAGACGCTGCTCGCCCCGCTGGGGTAGCCGGCTAGAACGGGTTCACGCAGTCGAGGGAGGCCATGAAGGCCTCCGCCTTGGGCCGCACGCGCGCAGCTTCCTCGCCCTCACCCGCCGCATCGAGCGCGCCGGCCAGATCGAGCTCGACGCAGGCGGCGTCGAAGAAGTAGCCGGCCCCGCCCAGGAACTCCCTGGCAACGCGAAGCGCCTCGACGGCCTCCGCCGGCCGTCCTTCCGCCAGGTCGAGCAGCCCCCGCGCGACGGCGTGGTTGTTCCTCAGCTGACCGACCTGCGGGCTCATCGCGCCGGCGAGCGACTCGCTCAGGCCGCGCAGCAGGTCGACCTCGCCCGCGGCCGCCAGTGGGCGCGTGACGCCGTCGGTCGAAAGCACGACCGGCCACTGGTCGCCGACCGCGGCGAGCAGGTCTCGCCCGGCCTCTCGAAGCTCGTCGGCGCGGCCGGAGAGGTAGAGTAAGGGGAACACAGCGCACCCAGCCGGCACGATGCGCTGCACCTCACCGCTCCGGAGCGAGAGCTTCCAGATCCCATCCAGCCAGGAAGCCGCCTCGTCCAGATCGCCCCGGCGCAGAGCGAGGGTCCCGAGCGACGGCTTCAGCACGAGGAGGCTGGTGGTGGTCAGCCGCCCGCCGGCGAGAGGCGCGAGCAGCTCGTCCGCCTCGGCCCAGCGCCCCGCGGGGATGAGGATCTTGGCGACATGGGTGAGCTTCAGATACGAGGCGATGCTCGCCGGCGGCGTTTGGCCGCGCAGTGCAGTCTCGGCGGTCTCCTCGATGCGTTCGAGCGGCATGAAGCCGAGCGCAGACCAGACGAAGTTGACGACCGCGCGGGCCGCCTCTTCGTGCTCGCCCACGGCGAGTGCCCTCTCGACGATCGCGAGGACCTCGTCCGGGTCGGGCGGCTCGCCGAAGCTCGAAGCTTGGACGGTGAAGAGGTTGATGCGCCCATTGACCTCGGCGAACCCGTCTCCGACCCGCTTGGCGACGGCGATCACCTCCCGTGAGTGCTCCAACGCCTCGGCACGGTTGCGGAGCATCTCGAGCTGAGAGCGCCTGGCGAGCGCCCGGGCGAGCTGCACCGACTCCGGGAGTCCGTCGAGCGCGGCGACGGCGGCATCTGCAGCGGCCAGCGCCTCGTCCCATTCACCGGTGAGCCACGAGACCCGCGACCTCCAGCCGAGGGCGGCCGAGCGCGTCATGTCGTCCACGCCCTCGAGCTCCTCGACCTGGTCGAGCCAGGACTTGGCCTCTTCCCAGCGGCCGTCGCCGACGCTCGCCTCGCCGAGGGTGACGAAGACCGTGGCCCGCTCGTCGACGTCTGCGGCGAGCGGCAGAGCGTGTTCCAGATGCTCGAGCGCCGCGCCGAGGGCCGCGCGCCGGATCGCCGCCCCGCCTGCGTCCAGGAGAACCGCGTATGCGCTGCGGAGTGATTCCGGGTCGTCCTCGCCATAGCTGATCGCCTCCCGGTAGTGGTAGGCGGCGAGCTCGGCGCTCTCGACCCCGCGGTCGGGAGCGACACCGCGAATCCACTCGGCGACCTGGAGGTGGAGCTCCCGCCGCTCGGGCCGCGCCAGGGAGCCGTAGGCGACGTCGCGGGTGAGCGCGTGCTTGAAGGTGAACTCGCGCAGGCCGCCCATGACCGACACGGGCCGGAGCGAGACGAGCCCCGTGCCGGTGAGGCCCGCGACGAGTTCCTCGTCCACTCCCACCGCCGACGGCCAGAAGACGCGTCCCACCACCGCGCAGCGCCGCAGTGCCTGACGCGCCTCGAGGTCGAGCAGGTCGAGCCGCGCGGCGATGACGCCGTGCACGGAATCCGGGATGCGAAGCTCGGCCAGCCGGCGTGTCGCGGCCCAGCCGCCGTTCTCTCGTTCGAGCGCGCCCTCGTCGATGAGCATCTGCAGCATCTCCTCGAGGAAGAAGGGGTTGCCCTCCGCGCTGGAGAGAAGCGGGCTCCGCACGTCCTCCGGCACACGCGCTTCGCCGAGAAGGTTGGAAACGAGCCGCTCCGACTCGTCTGCGGTGAGCGGGGTGAGCGAGAGCGCGGTCGCGTTCTGCTTCCCAGCCCCCCAGGAGGGATGCTCGGCGAGGAACTCCGGCCGCGCGGTGCAGACGAGCACGACGCACGCTTCCGAGATCCGGTCGACGAGGTGCTCGACGAGGTCGAGCAGCGCGACCGAGGCCCAGTGGATGTCCTCGATGACGAGCACCGTCAGGCCGTAGCGGCCGAGCGCGCCGACGTAGCGCTGCCATCCGTCCGCCAGGGCGCTGGCGACGGTCGGCGTGTCCATGGAGGACAAGGGCGAGTCGTTCCCAGCGAGGCCGATCGTCCAGGCGATCGCGTCGAAGACCTCTCGGGCACCCTGCTCGACGACCGCATGAACGGCCGTGCGGAGCTTCTCGTGCGCGACCTCGGCGGGATCGGTGTCGAGGATGTCCGCGTCCTCCTTCGCCGCCTCGGCGAGCGGCCAGTACGTGATTCCCTCTCCGTAGGGAAGGCAGCGCCCCTTGAGGACCCGCACGGCCGGCACCCGGGCGAGGAGCTCGCCGACGAGGCGCGACTTGCCGACGCCCGCGAGCCCGAAGAGCGTGACGAGCTGGGGCACGCGCTCGCGCCGCACGCGGGCCGCGACCATCTCGAGCAGCGTCAGCTCCTCCTCACGGCCGACGAGGGGCGCCGAGAACTCGGATTCGCGCACGGCCGGCTGGGCCGCGACCGCGCATGCCTCCCAGGCCGAGACGGGAGCGCTCTTTCCCTTCGCATCGACATCCCGTCGAGGGCCGTAGACGACCGCACGGCTCGTGGCCCCGTGCGTGCGCGGGCCGACGAGGATCTCGCCCGAGCGGGCCGCCTGCTGCAGCCGCGCGGCGACGTTGACGGCATCGCCGCTCACCATCAGCTCGCCGCGGGCCGCGGTCTCCCGCCCCGAGACGACATCGCCCGTGTTGATTCCCGTCCGGAGACCGACGGTCAGCCCGTGCCGGCTCTCGATCCGCTCCGCGAACCCGACGAAGCGCTCGTGCGCGGCGAGAGCAGCCCGAACCGCACGCTCGGGGTCGTCTTCGTGCGCAGACGGAATGCCGAAGACGGCGAGGACTGCGTCGCGCCGGGCTTCTCCGTCGTCCGCCAAAGCGCACGACCTCCGTGTTCAGGAGTCGAAGAGCTCCCCTGGACGCGGCGCACGTCTTCGGGGTCGAGCTGCTCGGCGAGCGCCGTCGACCCGGCGAGGTCGGAGAAGAGCACGGTGACGATCCGCCGCTCCCGCTGCTCCTCGCCCAGAGGCTGGAGAGCCGTGCCGCAGCGGGAGCAGAAACGAGCATCGGATGCCTGTTCGGCGCCGCAGGAGGGGCAGGTCTGCATCGGCCCGAGTCTATGCCGCAGACAAGCGCCTGACGTACGATCCGGCTGCCGTGCGGACGCGCCCAGGCTCGTACGTCCTCCAGGTCGCCCTCGTCGCTGCCGTCTACTTCGGAGGAGCGAAGCTCGGCCTCAATCTCGCGGTCGGCCACGGCGTGATCACGCCCGTCTGGCCGCCCACCGGGATCGCGATCGCCGCGCTGCTCCTGCTCGGCCCGAGGATGTGGCCCGCGGTCGCGCTCGGAGCCCTCCTCGGGAACGTGACGAGCGGCGTCTCGTTCTGGGTCGCGGCCGGCATCGCCGTCGGGAACACGCTCGAGGCGCTCGTGGCCGTCTACCTGCTTCGACGGCTCTCGTTCCGGAGATCCTTCGAGCGCGTCCAGGACGTGGTCAGGTTCGCCTGCGCCGCGGCCGCAGCGGCTGCGGTGGCGGCGACGAACGGCGTCTCGGTGCTCGCGCTCGCGGACTCGGCCGCCGCCTCCCCGTACGGATCGCGCTGGCTCCTCTGGTGGCTCGGCGATGCGACGGGCGCGTTGCTCGTTGCGCCGCTGATCCTCGTCTGGGCAACGCGCCCTCCGCTCCGCGTGCCCCCGAGGCGCCTCGCCGAGGGCGCCGTCGTGCTGGCGGCGCTCGCAGGCCTGGCGGCGTTCATCTTCCTCGGCGGGCTCTGGCGCTATCCCTACCTCCTCTTCCCGCTCCTCCTCTGGGCAGCTGTCCGCTTCACCCAGCTCGGCGCGGTGACGGCGAGCTTCACCGTCGCCGCGTTCGTCGTCGCCGGGGTGATCACGGAGAACGTCCCGCTCGGCGGCCGCGACGAGACGGTCGCAGTGGAGATCTTCCAGAGCCTTCTCGCCATCACCGCCGTGAGCCTGCTCGCGCTGGGGGCCTCGATCGCGGAGCGTGACGCCGCCGCCGAGTCGCTCCGCCAGGCGGCGGTCGGGCTCGCCGAGGCACAGACCCTCGCCCACATCGGCAGCTGGGAGTGGGACATCGCCGGCGACCGCGTCACGTGGTCGAACGAGCTCTACCGGATCTACGACCTGCAGCCCGAGCGCGGCGAGCTGAACTACGACGCCTACCTCTCCCGGATCCATCCCGGCGACCGGGACGGCGTGCGCTCGACCATCGAGGCGGCGCTTGCGGACGGGCGCGCCTTCGAGATGACCCACCGTGTCGTCCTCGCAGACGGAAGCGAGCGGATCGTCCACGGCCGCGGCCGCGTGATCCTCGACCGCGCCGGCCATCCGGTACGAATGGTCGGGACGGCACAGGACATCACCGAGCGCGAGCGCGTCGAGCAGGTCCGGGAGAACATCCTCTCCGCGGTGTCCCACGAGCTGCGAACGCCGCTCACCGCCATCCTCGGCTTCGCCATCACCCTGCGCGAACGCTGGTCCACCCTGACCGACGAGGGGCGAGAGCAGATGATCGGCCTCGTCGCGAGCCAGGCGGCCCGCCTCGAACGGCTGCTCAACGACCTCCTAGACGTGGACCGGCTCCGGCACGGACGCTTGCGGGTCGAGTTCGAGCAGGCCGACCTCGCCGAGCTCGTCCGCAGCGTGGTCGCCGGCCGGCCCGACGGCAGGGAGATCGACGTGCAGGCCGAGACAGTCCACGCAAGCGTCGACCCGGCCAAGTTCGAGCGCATCGTGGACAACCTGATCGCGAACGCGGAGCGCCACACTCCGGCGGGCTCGCCGATCGAGGTGTCGGTCGCGCCCAACGGACGCGGTGCGCTCGTGCGCGTGGACGACCACGGCCCGGGCGTGCCCGACGATGAGAAGCAGTCGATCTTCCAGGCCTTCACGCGCGGGAGCGAGGTCGAGGCGGCCGGAGTCGGCGTCGGCCTCTCGCTGGTGGCACAGTTCGCCGCGCTGCACGGCGGCCGCGCCTGGGTGGAGGACAACCCCGGCGGCGGCGCCTCCTTCCGCGTGCTCTTCCCGGGCATCAGCGGTTGAGCGGCCTGCGCTGCCGTGGCTGGGAGCAGGAAGGAGCGCTCCGCTGCCTCCTCAACAACCTCGACCCGGCCGTCGCCGAGGATCCGGAGGCGCTCGTCGTCTACGGCGGCCGCGGCAAGGCGGCGCGCTCGAAAAAAGCCCTGGCCGGCATCGTCTCCGCGCTCGAGCGCCTCGGCTCCGACGAGACCCTGCTCGTCCAGTCCGGGAAGGCGGTGGCCGTGCTTCCGACCCACGAGGACGCTCCGCGCGTCCTCATCTCGACCGCGATGGTCGTCCCCGAGTGGTCCGGCCAGGACACCTTCCGCCGGCTCGAGGACGCGGGCCTGACGATGTACGGCCAGATGACCGCGGCCGGCTGGTTCTACATCGGCACGCAGGGCATCCTCGGCTTCACCTATGAGACCTTCCGCGCGGTCGCCGCCCGGCACTTCGACGGCAAGCTCTCCGGCCGGCGCGTGCTGACCGCCGGGCTCGGCGGCATGGGTGGCGCGCAGGGATTCGGCGTCGGCCTGAACGGAGGCCGCGCGCTCATCGTCGAGGTCGATCCCGCGCGGGCGAAGCGCCGCCAGGCGGAGGGGTGGGTCGACCTCGTCGCGGGGTTCGAGGAGGCTCGAGCGGCGCACCTCGACCCAGGAGGACCGCCCGCGGTCGCGCTCGTCGGCAACGCGGCCGACGTCGTCCCGCGCCTGCTCGCCGACGGCGTCGAGTTCGACGTCGTCACCGACCAGACGGCGGCGCACGACCCGCTCCGCGGCTACGTGCCGCTCGGCTTCTCGGCGGAGGAGGCGCGCGCGGCCGACGCGGAGGACCCGGGCTTCCAACGCGCGGTCTACGACTCGCTGACCACGCACGTGGCCGCGCTGCTCGGCTTCAGGGAGCGCGGCGCGGTCGTCTTCGAGTACGGAAACGGGCTCCGCGCACAGGCCGCGGCGCAGGGCCTGACGGGCGCCAGGGAGATCCCCGGTTTCGTCGCCGAGTACGTGCGCCCGATCCTCGCGCGCGGCGTCGGCCCCTTCCGCTGGATCTGTCTCTCCGGCGATCCGGAGGACCTTCGCCGAAGCGAGGACGTGCTCATGGACGTCGTCGGCACCGACTCCCTGCGCGGGTGGATCGAGCTCGCGCGCGAGCGCGTCCCCCAGCAGGGTCTCCCGGCCCGAATCTGCTGGCTCGGCCTCGGCGAGCGGGACAAGGTCGCGCTCGCCATGAACGAGCTCGTGCGCTCGGGCGAGTGCGGGCCGCTCGCGATCGGGCGCGACCACATGGATCCCGCTTCCGTTGCCTCGCCGACGCGCGAGACCGAGGGAATGCTGGACGGGAGCGACGCGATCGCCGACTGGCCCGTCCTCTCCGCCCTCCTCAACGCGGCGCAGGGCGCGAGCTGGGTCGCCGTCGGGAACGGAGGCGGAGTCGGCGTCGGCCGCTCCATCCACTCCGGAATGGTCGTCGTCGCGGACGGGAGCGAGCTCGCCGAGCGGAAGCTCAGGCGTGTCTTCTGGACGGATCCCGCGCTCGGCGTCGCGCGCTACGCGGACGCGGGCTATCCCGAGGCGCAGGCCGAAGCGGAACGGAACGGCCTGTGAGCTTCCGGCTCGAGCGCAGGCTCGGCGCCGACGAGCTGGGCGAGCAGCTCCGCCGCGAGGCGCGCGAAGGCCTGACGGCGGCACCCAAGTTCATGCGCTCGCGCTGGGTGTGGGACGCGCGCGGCGCCGAGCTCTACGACCGCATCATGGAGCTCCCGCAGTACTACCTCCCGCAGGTCGAGCGCCCTCTGCTGGCCGCCCACGCCGCCGACGTCGAGGCCCTCGTCCACCCGCGGAGAGCCGTGGAGCTCGGACCCGGCTCGTCCGTGAAGACGCCGCTCGTCCTCGACGCCCTGACCGGCCTCGAGAGCTACGTCGCGATCGACGTGAGCGAGGAGGCGCTCGAGGCTGCGGGCCGGCGCCTCGCCGAGCGGTACGCCGACCTCGACATCGTCGGGATCGTCGCGGACTTCGAATCGGGCCTGCCCGAGCCCGCGGAGCGCACGCTCGTCATCTGCCTCGGCTCGACGGTCGGGAACATGGGCCCCGGCGAGCGGGCGACGCTGCTCGTGAACGTCGCGCAGCTCGTCGGCGAGGACGGCGCACTCCTCCTCGGCCTCGACTTGGTCAAGGATCCCGCGCGAATCGCGGGCGCCTACCAGGACGAAATCGGCTACACGGACGGGCTCATCTCGAACCTCCTGACCATCCTCAACCGGGAGCTCGGCGCCGACTTCGACGTCGCGCGCTTCCGCCCCGAGGCCGAGTGGCTGCCCGAGCGAAGCCGCATGGAGATGTACGTGCGGGCCCTCGAGCCGCAGACTGTGACCGTGCGCGACCTGGGCCTCACCGTCGAGTTCGCGCAGGGCGAGAGGCTCCGCACCGAGATTTCGACGAAGTTCACGCGCGCAGGCGCCGAGGACGAGCTGGTCGCGGCCGGCCTTCACATCGCCGGCTGGTGGACCGACGAGGCGGGCGAGTTCGCTCTATGCCTCGCGCAACAGGTGTAAGACGCGGTCGCGGCGCGCCTTGAGCTCCTCGGCGTCGAAGTCGGCGCGGATGCTGCCGCGCTCGCGGGCGGCCTCGATCGACCGCGACGGCCTGCTCGTCGTCGCGAGCTCGGGCCAGAGGTTCTCCGCCACGGCGGCGTGCACGTCGAGCCCTGCGAGGTCCATCGTCTGGAACGGCCCGATCGCCGCCCAGCGCGCGCCGAGCCCGGCGGTGACCGCGCGGTCGACGTCCTCGAAGCTGCAGACCCCGGCGTCCACGAGCGCATAGGCCTCGCGGAGAAGCGCGTACTGGAGCCGGTTGACGACGAAGCCCGGCACGTCGAGGCGGACGACGACGGGGGCCTTCCCGAGCTCCTCCATCCAGCCCCTCAGGGTCTCGAGGGTCTCGGGCGCGGTACGCGTGCCGCCGACGATCTCGACGACCTGCACGAGCTCGGGCGGGTTGAGGAAATGCAAGCCGGCGAAGCGCTCGGGCCTCTGCAGCTCGCGACCCACCTCGTCGACCGAGAGCGACGACGTGTTCGTCGTCAGGATCGCGTCGGGCGCGGCCAGCTCCTCCGCGCGGGCGAGGACAGCGCGCTTCGGCTCGACCTCCTCGACGACGGTCTCGACGACGAGCTCGGCGCCAGTGAGCGCCTCGTCGAGGTCCGTGGTCATCGCGACGGCCTCCCCGGCCCGCTCCCGCGCGGCCTCCAGGCTCTCCTCGCGCCGTGCCGTGAGGCGGACCGACGCACCCGAGTCGGCGAAGATGCGCGCGATTCCGGCGCCCATCGTGCCGGCTCCCACGATCGCCGTTTGCTGCGGTGAATTCACGCGCCCACCTTACTCTCGCGCGCGCTTTTCGCAGCCCGCGGGCAAATCTGCCAATCACTCGTTTGGGGGATCCCAACGGTCACTGTCACGAGAGACACTTTCGGCTTGGGCCAGAGAGGGTGGTGCCGTGCGCCAGACTCCGACGAGCAACACAAATCAGGCGAACGTGCGACAGGCTCCGCAAACCGGGGGCCCGTATTCGCGATCCCCGGGAGCCCGCGACCCCGGAGCCCGCGTCGAGCGGCTGTACGAGGACTACTCGGCCCGCGTCTATCGCTACTGCCTGAGCCGGCTCGACTCGCCGGAGGAGGCCGAAGACGCTCTGCAGGCGACCTACCTGAACGCGTGGCGCAGCCTCAGCGGAGGCGTCGAGCCGCTGTCGCCTCGCCCGTGGCTTTTTCAGATCGCCGCCAACGTCTGCTCCGGGATTTTGCGTACGCACCTTTCCGGCGCCGCGGTCGAGCTGCGCGACCCTGAAGCGCTCGACCGCATCGCGACGGGTGCCGAGCCGAGCGACGACCTCCTTGGGCTCTCCGCGGCTCTCGAGCAACTCCCGGAGCGCCAGCGCCGCGCACTCCTCCTCCGCGACTGGCGCGGGTTGAGCTACGACGAGATCGCGACCCAGCTGAACTCGTCGTACCAGGCGGTCGAGACCCTTCTCTTCCGTGCGCGCAAGTCTGTCGCGACGGGATTGCGCGACCCGCAGCCCGAGAGGGTTTCGGTCCGGGCGCGGGCGCTCGCCCCGTTGCCGCTCCTGTTTCCGCTCAAGCAGGGCGTTTCCGCCGTCAAGTCCGCTTTTTCGGCAAGCATCGCTCCCATGAAGGTGTCACTCGGGATCGCCCTCGGCGCAGCGGCTCCTCTGGTTGCCTACGGGGTGTTCGAGCAAGGTATCGCCCACCATCGGGGAGCGACCACGAAAGCGGCCGCGCCTGCTGCCCAGCTCGAGACACCGCTGACCTACACGATTCCGGCGCCGGCGGCGGGCAAGAAGGTTGCGCCGGCGCTTGTCCCCCTCGAGGACATGACCTCGTCGTCGCCTTCGACCCAGTCGCCTGTAAGTCACGGGGTCGAGGGAATGGCCGGCTCGCCGGCGGAACACGAGCACGGCTCCGGGCCGGGCTCCAGCTCGGGGCCGGGCTCCGACCCCGGGCCGCAACCGCCGCCGACGACGACGGATCCGCCGCCCGGCGACGACGATCCCCCGCCGAGCGGCGACGAGGATCCCCCGCCGACCGGCAACGTGACCATCTGTCACCACACGGGCTCGAAGAAGAATCCCGACGTGACGATCACGGTCGGGCCAGCCGCGGTCGACGCCCATCTTGCGCACGGCGACGAGCTCGGCGTGTGCGCAGCAGACTGAGCGGCGCTCAACCGAACCGACTTGGGTGCGGCTGGAGCCTGGGTCGAAGCCCCGGCCGATCGGCATCGTGAGCATCCGTCACCACGCGGGGTCGAGAAGACTCCCGAGGTGACGATCAGGGTCGGGACCAGCCTCGTTCGACGCCCATTTGGCGCACGGGGACGAGCTCGGCACGTGCGCAGCAGCCCGAGCGGCGCTCGGCTGGATCGACTTGGGTGCGGCTGGAGCTGGGGTACTACCAGTGCAGCATGCGGCGAGTTTCCTTCCGGCGGTGGATGCCCTACTGAATAGGACGCAGATTCCGCCGAAAACTTGCGCTGCCGGTTTCGGTCGGCGATCCCTGTCTCCTAGGGTTGACCGATGGCCATCCTCGGGATCGATGTCGGCGGCACGTTCACTGACGCGGTCCTTTTCGAGGACGGCGAGCTCCGCATGGCGAAGCTTCCGACCGCCGCTCGCCCGGAGGAATCGGTCGTCGCAGCCGCCCGCGCCGTCCGTGCCGGGCCGGTCGAGCGCTTCACGCACGGGACGACGATCGCGACCAACGCGCTTCTCGAGCGCAAGGGCGCGCGGACAGCCTTTGTGGCGACCGCGGGATTCGAACACCTGCTCCATCTTCGGCGACAAAACCGTGCGCACCTGTACCGGTCGTGTGCCGACCATCCAGCTCCCATCGTTCCGCTCGACCGCTGCGTAGGCGTACGGGAGCGGATCGGGCCCGAAGGCGTCCTGGAATCGCTCGACCTGGCTTCGCTGCCTGACCTCGACGCCGAGGCGGTTGCGATCTGCTTGCTCTTCTCCTTCCGGGACCCCTCGCACGAGGCCACCGTGGCCGAGGAGGTGCGGCGCCGGCTACCCAACGCGCACGTGGTCGCGTCGCACGAGGTCTCGCCGGAGTTCCGGGAGTACGAGCGAGCCTCCACCACGGCCGTCGACGCATACCTGGGGCCTGTAGTGTCTCGTTACCTGGGTTCTCTCGTCGAGCGCTGCGCTGGGGCGGGCCTCCCCGAGCCGCTCGTAATGCGATCCTCGGGCGGAGTCGCTTCGGTACGGGAAGCGGCCGCCCATCCGGCGCCAATCCTGGTCTCTGGGCCTGCGGCTGGGGTTGTAGGCGCGGCTCGCGTAGCGCGAATGGCCGGAATCGAGAACGCGATCTCCCTGGACATGGGGGGCACGTCCACGGATGTCTGCCTGATCGCGGAAGGCGCGGCGGCGCGGAGCGCAGCTCGCGCGGTCGGCGGCTTGCCCGTGCGCGTGCCGACTGTCGACCTACATACGGTCGGGGCAGGCGGTGGCTCACTGGTCTGGCGCGACGTGGGCGGTGCTCTCCGCGTGGGTCCCGAGAGCGCGGGCGCGGACCCTGGGCCGGCCTGCTACGGGCGCGGTGGGGCGCGGCCGACAGTCACCGACGCCAATCTTCTGCTGGGTCGTCTGCCGAGGCGGTTGGCGGGCGAGCTCGAGCTGGACCTTGATGCTGCCGCGAGAGCGCTCGAGGGGTTCGATCCGGCCGAGGTCGTCGAGGTCGTCAACGCTGAGATGCTGCGTGCCCTCCGCGTCATCTCGGTCGAGCGAGGACACGACCCCCGGGAGTTCGCCTTGATCGCCTTCGGAGGCGCTGGGCCCTTGCACGCGTGCGCGCTTGCCGAGGAGCTCGAGATCGGGACGGTGCTGGTGCCGGCCGCCGCCGGCGTGCTGTCGGCGCTCGGACTTGTGGCGAGCGACGAGCGGCGAGACTCGGTGCGCTCCTACGTGCGCCCCTTGGCGGAGGCGGGCGAGCTGCCGGCCGAGGGCGAGGCCGACCTCCGCTACACGGGGCAGTCGTTCGAGCTCACGGTGCCACTGGGCGCCGATCTCGCGCAGGCGTTTCATCGCGCGCATGAGGATCGGTACGGCTACTCCGATCGGGAGCGGTCCATCGAGCTCGTCGCAGTGCGGACAGCCGACGTACGCTCCGGCCCGGACCTCGTCCTCCCGCCCGCCGAGCGGCTCGAAGTCGCCGGCCCCCACGTGCTCGAGCTCGAGGGCGCGACGTGCTGGATCCCCCCGGGGTGGGTGGGGGTTCGGGACGGGACCAATAGCACTCTCCGACTCAAGCGACTGTGAATATCGAGCTCCAAGTCATCGGTAGCGCTCTGCGCGCGGTCGCCGAGGAGATGGGCGCTGCGCTCGTCCGTTCGGCCTTCTCCGCGAACATAAAGGAGCGCCGCGACTGCTCGACCGCCCTGTTCGACTCGGACGGGCGCATGATCGCGCAGGCCGAGCACATTCCGGTGCACCTCGGCGCCATGCCGGACGCCGTCGCCGCCGTGATGGCGTACGACCCCGGCCCTGACGACGTTTGGATCCTGAACGACCCTTTCACGGGCGGCACCCACCTTCCCGACATCACACTCGTCTCCCGCACCGAGCTCGGCTTCGCGGCCAGCCGCGCCCACCATGCCGACGTCGGCGGCTCCGAGCCGGGCAGCCTGCCCGCCGGCTCCACGACCCTCTCGGAGGAGGGTGTCGTCATCCCTCCGACCCGTCTCGACGACGATGTGCTTGCCCAACTCGTCGCCCGGATGCGCAACCCCGAGGAGCGCCGGGGGGACCTTCGAGCCCAGCTTGCCGCGCACCACCTCGCTGCGCGGCGCATCGCCGAGCTCTGCGCCCGGCGGGGGCGCGAGCGCGTCGTCGCCGCCATGGATGAGCTGTACGCCTACTCGGAACGGCGCGTGCGCGCGGCCATCGCGGCCCTGCCCGACGGGCGCTACAAGGCGACCGACGCTCTCGAGACGCAGCAGCAAGTCCTCGAGCTGCGCGCCGCCCTCACCATCACGGGCGAGGAGATCGAAATCGACTTCACCGGTACCGCGCCCCAACACACGGGCAACCTCAACTGCCCGCTCGCCGTCACCCGCTCGGCCGCGTACTTCGTCGTCCGCTGCGTGACCGACCCGGACGTCCCGGCCTCCGGAGGCGCCTTCGCGCCCGTCACGGTCACGGCGCCAGAGGGATCCCTCCTCAACGCACGGCCGCCCGCCGCCGTCGCCGCCGGCAACGTCGAGACCTCCTGCCGGATCGCCGACCTCGTCTTCGCCTGCTTCGGCCAGGCCGTGCCCGTTCCGGCCCAGGGACAGGGGACGATGAACAACCTCACCTTCGGGAACGAGCGCTTCACGTACTACGAGACCATCGGTGGCGGGCAAGGCGCCTGCCCCGACGCCAATGGCCCCTCGGGCGTCCACGTGACGATGTCGAACACGCTCTCGACGCCGACCGAGGCGCTCGAGCTCGCCTATCCGCTCCGTGTTCGGCGACACGCCCTTCGGCTCGGGTCGGGCGGAGACGGCGCACACCACGGAGGCGACGGCGTCGTCCGGGAGATCGAGGCGCTCGAGGCCTGCCGCTTCTCGATCGTGAGCGAGCGGCGCGCCCACTCGCCCAAGGGCGCCGACGGCGGCGACCCTGGCCTCCCAGGCCGCAACTTCCTGAACGGAGAAGGGCTCCCGGCGAAGGTCACCGGCACCCTCGAGCCCGGCGACGTCCTCAACATCGAGACCCCTGGCGGTGGGGGTCACGGGCGGCGCCGTCAGCCGTAGCATGCGACTGAGCGTGCACCCCGAGGTCGCATGCGCGGGCTAACGTGAGTGTGATGCCCGATCGCATCCAGCAGCCGAACTTCCTCCTCCAGACCTACATCCTCGGCCAGCTCGTGGGCGGCCTGCTCGCCGAGGAGATGGCCGCCGGCGAGCTCGTCCCGAGCGAGTACGCGGTCCAGAGCGTCATCGGCGCCTTCGGGCCGATCATGCCGAGCGAGCTCGCGCAGATGCTCGGCATGCCGCCGACGACGCTCTCCGCCCACCTGCGCCGCTTCCTCGACCGCGGCCATCTCGACCGGACGCCGAACCCTCGCGACGGCCGCTCCTACCTCGTCACGCTCTCGGCGAAAGGCCGTAAAGCCGTGGAGGAAGGACACGCCGCGCTGACGCGGACGCTCGCCGATGTGCACGCGCAGCTGGATCCCGGAATCGCCGAGACGGTCGCCGCCGCGCTCGCCGAGTACGAGCGCGCGCTCCGGGCCGCGCACGCAGCGCGCGTCGAAGCAGCCGCTGCGAGATCGCACTAACCAATTCCATATCGTAGTAGTCGTAGAAGGCGTGCGCGCCTTCGCCGCGGCCCTCGCTCTCGCTTCCCTCGTCGCCGGCTGCGGCGGAAGCACCGGAGACGCTGGGACGACGAGTGCCGCTGCGCCCGCAAGCCCGGTCGTCGCGGAGATCGAGGTGCACGCCCGTCCGTGCGGCGTCAACGGCGGCTTCGGCCTCGTCTGGACGACGAGCTACTCCTACGATGAGCTCGTCGCGATCGATCCGGCCACGAACAAGCCGACCGGCAAGGCCGTCAGGCTCGGCGACAAGCCCTGCGGCGTGGTCGCCGGGGGAGGCTCGCTCTGGGTCGAGGTCTTCGGCAGGAGCCGCGTCGAACGGGTCGACCCGGCGAAGCGGAAGGTGGTCGCCCGCATACCCGTGGGGTTGGAAGCCTGGGACATCGCGTTCGGGGCGGGATCGGTCTGGTGCTCGAACGCAGGCGACGGCACCGTCTCGCGCATCGATCCCGCCACGAACGAGGTCGTTTCGACGATCGAGACCGGCGGCCAGCCGGCGAACATCCGCTTCGGTCTCGGCGCGCTCTGGGTCGGCTCCAACTCCGGGAAGGCGATCTATCGCATCGATCCTGCCACCGAGAAGGTCGAGAAGATCCCCGTCGCCGCCGAGGCGCCGTCATCGGTCGCGCTCACGGACGACGCGGTCTGGGTCATGAGCCGAAACGACGACCTGGTCGTCCGCCTCGACGCCGAGACGCGCGCGGTCGAGGCGCGGGTCCCGGTCGGGCGCCACCCCATCGTCGGCGCCACGGCTCCCGACGGCTCCGTCTGGGTCCCCAATCAGGGCGAGAGCACGGTCTCCCGCATCGACCCGGCGACGAACGAGGTCACCGGCACGTACAAGGCGGGCCTCGGCGCCGTCATCGTCAACCAGGCCTTTGGAGACCTCTGGGTGACCGCCTTCATGGGCACGACGGTCACGCGCATCGACCCCGCGCGCGCCGGCTCGTAGGAGCGCCGAAAAGACGCACCCGGAGGGTGCTACTCTGGGCTTCGACCGCGCATCGGCGGCGTGCTTTCAGCCTCCCGCCCAGTGGGAATGCGAGGCGCTCCGGTCGCGGAAAAAACCCACGACTCCGAGGACTTTCCGCACATGCATGCTCAAAATCAGTACGACGTAGCAGTGATCGGCGCCGGCCAGGCCGGCCTGACCATGGGCTACGAGCTCGCCCGGCAGGGCCGCCGCTTCGTCATCCTCGAAGCTGCCGACTCGGTCGGCGCCGCCTGGCGGACGCGCTGGGACTCGCTCACGCTCTTCACGCCGCGGCGCTACGACAGCCTTCCCGGCCTCGAGTTCCCCGGCGACCCCGACGGCTATCCCGGCCGCGACGAGATGGTCGCCTACCTCGAAAGCTACGCGAAGGCCCACGATCTTCCCGTGCGGCTCGGCAGCGAGGTCCGCTCCGTCCGGACTGAGAACGGCGGCTTCAGGCTCGACCTTCAAGACGGCGCAGCCGTTGAGGCCGACCAGGTCGTCGTCGCAACCGGTCCGTTCCAGATCCCGCGCGTGCCGGCCCTCGCGGCCGATCTCGACTCGAAGGTCTTCCAGACCCACAGCGTCGGCTACCGCAACCCGGGTGAGCTCCCCGACGGGCCCGTGCTCGTCGTGGGCGGCGGCAACACCGGCTTCCAGATCGCCCAGGAGCTCGCGGCCGACCGCGAGACCCACCTCTCGGTCGGAGCGCGGCAGATGCCGCTTCCGCAGCGAATCGGCGGGCGCGACCTCTTCTGGTGGCTCGGGAGGCTCGGGATCCTCGAGAAGAGCGTCGACACGAAGCTCGGCCGCCGCCTCTCCACCCGGGAGACGCTCATCGGCTCGAGCCCGCGCACGGCCAAGCGCGCCGGGGTGGCCCTGCACGGTCGCGCGGTCGGCGCCTCCGGGCGAACGGTGGTCTGCGAGGACGGCTCGACCCTCGACGTGGCCGCCGCCATCTGGGCGACCGGCTACCGCTTCGACCACACCTGGATCGACCTTCCGATCGCGGGCGACGACGGCACGCTCGTCCATCGCCGCGGGGTCACGGACGTTCCCGGCCTCTATTTCCTCGGCCTTCCCTGGCAGCACACGCGCGGCTCCGCGCTCGTCGGCTGGGTGCGAGCCGACGCCGAGTTCATCGCGGCGCGGATCGCCGAGCGCGCTTCGACCTCCGCCCCGACAGCACTCGAAGGAGCAGGAACCCATGGCAAATGACAACTTCCCGACCGGCACCGCCGGCCTCGAGCAAAGCGTCGAGACCCCCGTCGTCGAGCTCTCGGACGGAGACGAGTTCGACCTCACGATCGCCCCGGTCACCAAGGAGATCGGCGGCGAGACCATCCGCATGCTCGCCTACAACGGCTCAATCCCGGGCCCCACGCTGAAGGTGAAGCAGGGCTCGGAAATCGTCGTCAACGTGCGGAACGAGGGCGACCTCGAGGCGACCGTGCACTGGCACGGGCTTCGCCTCGACAACCGCTACGACGGGACGCACGAGACACAGGCGCCCATGCCCGTCGGCGGCAGCTTCACGTACCGCATCGAGTTCCCCGACCCCGGCCTCTACTGGTACCACCCGCACATCCGCGAGGACTACGGCCAGGAGATGGGCCTCTACGGGAACATCCTGGTCGAGCCCGCGGAGGAGGACTACTGGCCGCCCGCGCACCGCGAGGTCGTCCTCACCCTCGACGACATCCTCATCGAGGACGGGCACGTGGCGCACTTCAGCCGCTCGGAGCCGAGCTACGTGGCGATGGGCCGCTTCGGCACCACGATGCTCGTCGGCGGCGAGACCGATCGCACCCTTGAAGCGAGGCGCGGCGAGGTCGTCCGCTTCTTCTTCACGAACACGGCCAACACACGCGTGTTCCGCGTCGGCGCCGCCGGCTCGAAGATGAAGCTCGTGGGCGGCGACAGCGGCCGTGTCGAGCGCGAGGAGCTCGTCGAGGACGTCATCATCGCCCCCTCCGAGCGCGTCGTCGTCGACGTTCAGTTTGGCGCGGAGCGTGAGGCAGCGCTCGAGCACCGCACTCCCGAGACGACCTACCGGCTCGCGTCCGTGACGGTCTCGGAGGACGAGGTCGAGCCGCTCGACTTCGAGACCCTGCGCGAGAACGCCGATCTGGCCGCCGAGCGCGAGCGGATCGCTCCGTACCTCGAGTCCGCGCCCGACAAGACGCTCTTACTCGTCGCCGAGATGGACATGGGCGGCCCGGCCGAGGGCGAGACGGGCGTCTTCGCCTGTCCGATGCACGCCGAGATCGCCGCGAGCTGGGACGGCAAGTGCCCGAAGTGCGGGATGAAGCTCATGCCGGCGGGGCCCGACGTGGCCGCGCCCACGGAGTACGCCTGCCCGATGCACCCCGAGATCACGGCCACCTGGGCCGGCGAGTGCCCGAAGTGCGGCATGACCCTGCGCCCGACCGGAGCCGCGACCGACGAGCACGACCATGGGGACGATCATCACCACGGCCACGACGCCTCGGGCGGGATCGAGTGGGAGGACGACATGGTCGAGGTCAACCGCGAGACGACGCCGGCCAACACGCGCTGGCTCGTCGTCGACAAGGACACCGGCGACCGGGGCCACGCGATCGACTGGCGGTTCCGGTCGGCGACCAGGTGAAGCTCCGGATCGTGAACGAGATGGACTCGGACCACCCGATGCACCACCCGTTCCACGTCCACGGCGCGGGCCGCTTCCTCATTCTGAGCCGCGACGGGGTCGCCGAGGGCAACCTCGTCTGGAAGGACACCGTGCTCGTGCGCACCGGCGAGACCGTGGACATCCTGCTCGACATGACGAATCCGGGCCGCTGGATGGCGCACTGTCACATCGCCGAGCACCACGAGAGCGGGATGATGCTCAGCTTCACCGTCGAGCCCTGACCTCGGAAAAGGACAGCTCGGTCAGGCCGCCCCGGGCAGCTAACGTGGGCTCATGAGGCCCCGCGAGAAACCGGAGCGGCCCTCCGACCCGGCCGTGCGGCGCGCGAACCTGCGCCGGATCTTCGGCCTCTTCAAGGCGTACCGCCTGCGGCTCGGCGTCGTGCTCGGGCTGATCGGCTTCTCGGCGCTCCTCAGCATCGTCTCGCCGTTCCTCGTCCGCGACATCTTCGACCAGGCGCTGCCCGAGAACGACGACCGGCTGCTGACGATCCTCGTCCTCGGGCTCGTCGGGATCGCCGTCTTCACCGGCGTCCTCGGCGTCTTCCAGACCTGGCTCTCCAACCAGGTGGGCCAGCGCGTCATGCACGACCTGCGCACATCGGTCTACCGGCACCTGCAGCGGCTCTCGCTCGCCTTCTTCACGCGGACGCGCACGGGCGAGGTGCAGTCGCGGATCGCGAACGACATCGGCGGTGTCGAAGGCGTTGTCACCTCGACCGCGACCTCGATCGTCTCGAACGTGACGACGGTGATCGCCGCGGTCGTCGCGATGTTCCTCCTCGACTGGCGACTCGCCGTCTTCTCACTCGCGCTCATTCCCCTGTTCGTTTTGCTCACGCGCCGCGTCGGGAACGTCCGTCGCCGTATCACCACCGACCGACAGCGGACGATGGCCGACATCTCCACGCTCGTGGAGGAATCGCTCTCCGTCTCCGGGATGCTGCTCGGCAAGACGATGGGCCGAACCGGCGAGCTCGCCGACCGCTTCCAAGGCGAGTCAGACCGCCTCGCGAACCTCGAGGTGAAAAGGGTGATGGCCGGCCGCTGGATGATGGCCTCGATCCAGATGAGCTTCGCGATCATGCCGGCGCTCGTCTACTGGTTCGCGGGCCAGAGCTTCATCGGTGGCGTCACCCTCGGCACCGTCGTCGCGTTCACGACGCTGCAGACGCGGCTCTTCTGGCCGATCGGCTCCCTCCTCAACGTGCAGCTCGATGCGCAGACCTCGCTCGCCCTCTTCGACCGCGTCTTCGAGTATCTCGACCAGCCGGTGGAGATCGTCGAGCGCGAGGACGCCGTCGACCTCCCGCCCTGTCGCGGCGACGTCGCCTTCGACCAGGTCTGGTTCCGCTACGGGGAGGGCCCGTGGACGCTCGAGGACATCAGCTTCGACGTGCCCGCGGGGACGACGACCGCGCTCGTCGGGGAGACCGGGTCCGGAAAGACGTCGATGGGCTACCTCGTCGCCCGTCTCTACGACGTCGAGCGGGGCGCCGTCACCATCGACGGCATCGACATCCGGAGCGCCACGCTCTCCTCGCTCGCGCGCACGATCGGCGTCGTCTCGCAGGAGACCTACCTCTTCCATGCGTCCATCCGGGAGAACCTGCGCTTCGCGAAGCCCGAGGCGACCGACGAGGAGATCGAGGAAGCCGCCCGCGCCGCGCGCATCCACGACCTCATCGCGAGCCTGCCCGAGGGCTACGACACGAGGGTGGGCGAGCGCGGCTACCGCTTCTCGGGCGGCGAGAAGCAGCGCATGGCGATCGCGCGGACGATCCTCCGCAATCCGCCCGTGCTCGTCCTCGACGAGGCGACGAGCGCCCTCGACACGCAGACCGAGCGCGCCGTCCAGGAAGCCCTCGACCGGCTCGCCGAGAACCGAACGACGATCGCCATCGCACACCGGCTCTCCACAGTCCGCGACGCCGATCAGATCCTCGTCCTCGACCACGGCCGGATCGTCGAGCGCGGCGTCCACGACGAGCTCCTCGCCCTCGGCGGCGCCTACGCGCGCCTCGTCTCGCGCGACGCCGACCTCGGTCCCCGGATCACCGTGCCGGCGGAAGAGCTCGCCTAGGCTTCCTCCGGCTCAGGTGCAGCGGCCGGCCCGCCGTCGTAGGCTAGTGCGGCCGTGGCCGCCAACGCTGACGACATAGTTCTCACGACCTGCCCGCGCGACTGCTACGACGCCTGCGGGATCGCGGTCGTCAAGCGCAACGGGACGATCAGACACGTCCGGGGAGACCCCGACCACCCCGTCAGCCGAGGGAAGCTCTGCCGCAAATGCTCGATCGGCTACAACGGATCGTTTCTCGATCCCGAGGCGCGGCTGACGCACCCGCTCCGCAGGGTCGGCCCCAAGGGGGAGGCCCGATTCGAGCCCGTCTCCTGGGACGAAGCGCTCGCCGAGATCGCTGAGCGACTGCAGAAGATCGAAGCTGGCCCCGGCGGCCAGACGGTCCTGAACGCCCACTACACGGGGACGTTCTCGCTTCTCGGCTACTTCTTCCCCATGCGCTTCTTCCACCGCCTCGGGGCGACCGAGATCGACCCGGACACGATCTGCAACAAGGCCGGGCACGTTGCGCTCGAGTACGTCTTCGGGAGCTCGATGAGGGGCTTCGACCCGCGGACGGCCCGCGATGCCGCCTGCATCCTCGTCTGGGGCGCGAATCCTTCCGCATCCGCGCCCCATGCGAACGACTACTGGCTGCCCGAGTCGCCCGCCTCCGTGATCGTCGTCGACCCGGTGAGGACGCCGACCGCCGCTTCAGCCGAGCTGCACCTGCAGCCCTTCCCCGGGAGCGACGCGGCCCTGGCGTTCGCCATCCTCCACGTCCTCGCGCGGGACGGCCTGCTCGACCGGGAATTCGTCGACGCGCACACGGTCGGCTGGGAGGAGCTCGCGCCCCTCCTCGCCGACTGCACGCCTGCCTGGGCGGAAACCGCAACGGGAGTCCCGGCGGGCCTGATCGAGGAGGCGGCGAGGCTCTACGGACGGGGTCCCTCGCTCCTCTGGCTCGGACAGGGCTTCCAGCGCCAGCGGAACGGGGGCAACGCCATCCGCGCGTGCGCTCTTCTCCCCGCCGTGACCGGCAATCTCGGCAAGCCTGGAACCGGCTTCCTCTACCTGAACGGGACGGACTCACGCGGCATCGACGAGGACTACCTCCTCGCCGCCCACCTCGGGCCCGAGACGCCGGAGGCGATCAGCCACATGGCGCTCGTGGACCGCCTCGCCGATCCCGCTCGGTCGCAGGCGCTCTTCTGCTGGAACATCAACATCGCCGCTTCGAATCCCCAGCAGGCGCGGCTGCACGAGGCGCTTCGCCGCGAGGATCTCCTCACGGTCGCCGTCGACCTCTTCCCGACGGACACGACCGATTTCGCCGACTACGTTCTCCCGGCCGCGAGCTTCCTCGAGTTCGACGATCTCGTCGCCTCCTACTTCCAGCTCACCATCTCGGCTCAGGTCAAGGCGGCCGAGCCGCTCGGGGAGGCGCTTCCGAACATGGAGATCTTCCGGCGCCTCGCAGCTGCGATGGGCTACCAGGAGGCGGAGCTCTTCGAAAGCGACGCCGACATCATCGACACGCTGCTCGAGCGGTCGGGAACGGGCGAGGACTTCGCCTCCCTCGCGGCCAAGGGGACCGTTTCCGTCGCGGAAGAGCCGGTCGTCCAGTTCGCCGACCTCCGCTTCCCCACACCGAGCGGGCGCGTCGAGCTGGCTTCGGCGCGCGCCGAGGACGACGGCCTCCCGCGGGTGCCGCAGCCGCTCCTCGACCCACGGCCGGTGGAGGGACGCCTGCGGCTCCTCTCCCCTGCCTCACCCTGGCTTCTGAACGACAGCTTCGCGAACGACGCCAAGATCGCGAGACGCATCGGCGCGGCGACCATCGCCGTTCATCCGGAGGACGCCGCGGAGCGGGGGCTTGTCGAGGGCGAGGAGGCCGTAGTGCGGAACGAGACTGGACACTTGCAGCTGCTCGTCACCCTCTCGGACGCGCTCCCCCGCGGGGTCGCCTACTCGCCGAAGGGCCGCTGGCCGAAGCGGGAGCCGGGGCGGGCAAACGTGAACGCCCTGAACCCAGGGGAGAGCGCGGACATGGGCCAGAGCACCTCCGTGCACGGCGTCGAGGTGACCGTCTCACCGAGTTCCTAGTGGCTCTTCCAGTAATGCTGCCCCGCTTCACCGCCGCGAGCACCAAGTGCTGCAAGGACGCAGGGAGCCCGGGTAATGGTGATTACCGGGGCGACCGAGGACGTGGCAGCGCGCCGCGTGATCGTGGGCGTGAAGCAGGCGTGTATTGCTGGATGAGGCGCTGCTAACCAGTCCTCCTGCTAGGGTGTCGCCACGGGTCAGGCAATCGAGCCTCCCGGTGAGATGAGCTTCTCGTTCCTCCTTCGGGTGTATCGAGGTAGGCAAGTCTCGAACCCGAAAGGAAGTTGAACCGTACATGCAGCACTCGTTCCGCGAGCTCGGCGTGTCCTCGTCCGTCGTCGACACGCTCGCAGCCCGCTCCATCACGACGCCGTTTCGCATCCAGGCGCTCGCCCTCCCCGATGCCCTCGGCGGGCTCGATGTTCTCGCCAAGGCGCCGACGGGCTCCGGCAAGACCATCGCCTTCGCCGTACCGATCGTCGAGCGGACATCGCCCGCCGACGGGCGGCCGTCCACCCTCGTCCTCGTTCCCACTCGCGAGCTCGCGGGCCAGGTGACCGAGGAGCTCAGGTCGCTGGCGAAGCCGAAGGGCCTCAGGGTCGAGGCCGCCTACGGCGGCGTTCCCCTGCGCGGCCAGTCGAAGCGCGTCAAGGGCGCTCACGTGCTCGTCGCGACACCGGGTCGCCTCGAGGATCTCGCCGAGCGCCGGCTCGTCGACCTCCGGGGAATCAAGATTCTCGTCCTCGACGAGGCAGATCGCATGCTCGACTTCGGCTTCAAGCCGCAGGTCGACCGCATCGTCCGCCGCCTCCCGCAGAACCGCCAGACGATGTTCTTCTCCGCGACACTCGACGGCGAGGTCGGCAGGCTCGCGCGGGCATACACGCGCAGCCCGTCCTACGTGGAGGCCGAGCTCGCAACCGGGCTGCAGCCCGCCGAGATCGAGCACCGCTTCGTCCCGGTGACGACGGATACCAAGGTCAAGACGCTGGCAGAGCACATCCTTGCCTCGGACGGCCTCACCCTCGTCTTCGTGCGGACGAAGCGCGGCGCCGACACGCTCGTGCGCAAGCTCCGAAACCACCACGTCGAGGCGGTCGCGATGCACGGAAACCTGTCCCAGAACGCCCGCGAGCGGGCTCTCGCCCGTTTCGGTGAGGGCAAGGTCTCGACGCTCGTCGCGACGGATGTCGCCGCGCGCGGCCTCGACCTCCAGGGCGTCACGCACGTGATCAACTTCGACCCGCCCGGGGAGGACAAGGGCTACGTCCACCGTACCGGCCGCACCGGCCGCGCGGGCAAGAGCGGCACAGCCATCACCTTCGTCCTCCCCGAGCAGCAGGCCGACACGAGCCGCTCCGCCCGCCGCCTGGGCTACCACGAGCAGTTCGAGGAGGCCGGGATGAGCTCGGCTCCCGCAAAGCTCCTCTACACGAGCCGCCGCGGCCGGCGCTCGAAGTGGTAGGCGTTAACCATGGCGTCTAGCTCAAAACGCAAGCAGACCATGGCCAAGGTGGCCCGCGAACGCGCAAAGGCAGAGAAGCGCGAGGCCAAGGCTCAGAAGAAGGAAGAGCGCAAGCGCGCGAAGGCCGAAGGGCTCGAGTTCGGCGAGGAGCTCCCGACCGGCGAGGAGCTCCCGGCCGACGAGGAGCTGCCTACCGACGAGAGCCCCGCTGCCGCCGATAGCGAATGACGTAGAGCGGCAGAGCTAGGCCGAGAACTAGGAAGACGCCTACGCCCCAGGCGGTCGCGTGCGGCACGCCCTTGCGGTTTGCGTGCAGGAAGACTGCGATCGCCGCACCGGCGGCCAGAGCCCACGCGACGAGGAACTGGGCGACGGTCAGCTGCATCGGGAGAACGTACCGCCTTCGGCTCGGCCTATACAGCCGCAGGCGGGTCATCTAGCGTAGCGCCGACGACGAGGAGGGAACGCATGCGCATCGAGTCTTCGGTAACCGCCATTTCCTGGATCCCCTCGGAAGCCATCGAGGGCATGCCCAAGATCCCGTTCGAGCTCGGGATCGGCCACTACGACGAGCCGCCGCCCGACCGGATCGGCAAGGGCGATCTCGCGCGCATGCGGGACGAGGATCGCTTCCGCGAGGCGAACGACCTCAGGGCCTGGATCGAGGTCGAGGACGGCAAGATCGTCGGCTACGGGCACGAGGGCGCCGGCTACGTCGGCACGACGACCTTCAGGCTCGGCCCGAAGGATCTCGTCTTCCAGGGCGTCGCCTTCGAGACCTTGCAGCCCGACCCCGAGGTGCGCGACGACGAAGTTCGGTTCGTGCAGACCGTGGGCGGCCGCGCCGGCTTTCCGGCCCCGCGGCGGGTCAAAGGCCGCCCGTTCATGCGTGTGCAGTCGGCGACGGCCTGGACGACCCTCGCACTCACGATCCGGGCGGACGGCACCTCGGACCACGAGCTCATCGGAGCCAGCGCGTTTCCCCGGCACTTCGTCTACGACCGTGAGGGCGAGCTCGCCCAGAAGGCGGGCACGGTCGACTTCAAGACCTGGTACCGGGAGGCCCACGGCGAGCACACGCCCTGGGGCGACGAGGATTCGGAGCCGTTCGTGGCCCAGGCCGAGTCGGCCCTCGAGCGCGAGCTCTCCGCGAACATCATGAAGGGGAGCGCGAAAATGCCTCGGCGCAAGCTGAAGCCGGACGAGCGGCTCGTCGAGCAGGGCGATCCCGGCGACGAGCTCTACCTGGTTCTCGACGGTGTGCTCGCCGCTGTCGTGGACGGCGAGGAGATCGCGCAAGTCGGCCCGGGCGCCATCCTCGGCGAAGGCGCCATCGTCGGCGAGGGCACGCGGGGCGCGACGCTTCGCGCGTGCACCGCCGCGCGCGTCGCCGTCATCGAGCCTGACATGATCGACCGCGAGGCAATGGAGACCCTCGCCGCCGGGAGGCACCGGGACTAGGTCAGGCCGACGCGGCGAAGAGGCCTTCAGCCAGGCGGATGTAGCCGCTCGCGCCGACCGAGCGGTAGAAGGCGAGCGCCCGCTGCAGATGAACGTCCGCTTCCGGGCGCCTGCCCGCCTCGACGAGTGCCTCAGCCGCGTGCAGCCGAAGGCGGGCCTCGTCGGCAATCGCGCCCATCTGCTCGAGAATGCCGGCGGCCTCGTCGAAGTCCCCGGCTGCATAGGCGACCGAGGCCTCGAGCCAGCGGGTGGAGATGGGAGCCGACTCCGCCACCCGATGCACCTCCTCGGCTCGACCTTCCGCGGTGAGCAGGTAGGCGAGTGGAAGCGTCCAGTGGGAACGGAGCGCGCTGGGCTTCGACTCGACCCGCTCGAGCAACTCGTCCATGAGCGCGACGCCCTCCTGTCGACGGCCAAGGGTGTAGAGGGTGTGTCCGTGGAACGCGAGGCCCGGGAGGAGCACCTGTGCGTCCTGCACGCCCCGAGCGACCGCGAGCACGCGCTCCGAGTCGGCCGCCGCGGCCGCATCTTCGCCGCGCGCGAGCAGGATGAACGCCTGCACGATCCGCGCGGCCACCTCCATGGGGTGCGGCCGCCCGACCGCCAGGAACTCCCCCGCATGAGCCTGCGCCTCGCTCCATTGGCCCGTGAGGTACTCGTCCCAGGCGCGCTCGGCTTCGTGCCAGCGTCTCATATCGGGGGTCCCGGCCCGCTCGGCCTCGCGTAGCCCTTCTTCGTGCAGCGCGACGCTCCGCTGGATGTCACCCAGCTCACCGTAGGTCGATGCGAGGTTCGTGAACGCGCGAACACGGTCCGGCGAGGGATTGCCCGTGGTGATCTCGATCGCGCGCTCCAGGTCCGCGATTCCACCGGGGTCGCCGAGCTTCACGCGGGAGACGCCGAGCGCGTTCAGCGTGGCCGCGCGTAGGTTGTCGATCCCGAGCGAATCGGCGATAGCCAGCGCTTCGTTGGAGAGAACGACCGCGCGCTCGTCCTCGTCACCGAGCATCGCGAAGCGCGCAAGCTCGCTCAGCACGAAGGCCTTCGAGCGCGTGGGTTCTGCGCCCGCGATCAGCTCTTCGGCGCGTTGGAAGTGGGGAGCCGCCTTCTCCCGGTTGTTTCGAAACCAGTAGAGAGTGCCGATCGTAATGTCCGTTTCGGCCGCAATCTCGGGCTCGCCAGAAGCGAGGAGGGCCGAATGGGCCTCCTCGAGCAAGCCCATCACGTCGACTGATGTCGAGAAGAAGAGGGAGCGTGCTTGACGAAAGAGGACCTCGCCCCGCCCCGGGACATCGACCGGCCAGAGCTCGAGCGCGCGCTCGTAGAGGCCCCCTGCGGCGCCAAAGGCGCTGAGCGCGTAGGCGCGGTCGCCGGCCTCCCGCATGGCGACGCGCGCCCGGTCGGCAATGCCGTCGAGAGGTTGGCCGGCCGCCCTGGCGAACTCGAGCGCGCTCCCGTAGTGGTGGGCGAGCATCTCGACGCGGTCCTCGCGATCCGAGGAAAGCGTCTCGATCCACTCGGCCGCGCGCCGATGCTTCTCCGCGCGAGCGGAGCGCGGCACCTGTCCGTAGGCGACGTCGCGGACGAGGACGTGGCGGAAGGCGTACTCGGTCTCGGTCGCTACCGAGGAGCGCCGCTCCCGCCGCACGAACTCCTTTCGCTCGAGCGCGTGCAGCTGCTCCTCCACCGTCCAACGCTGGAGCCCGCTCATCGCGGCGAGCGCTCCGCTCCAGAAGAGCTTGCCGATCACGGCCGCGTCCTGGATGAGCGTCTTTTCCTCCGCCGAGAGGGCGTCCAGCCGCGCGGCGACGATCCCCTGGACGGTTTCGGGAAGCGGCGCTTCGTCCGTGAGAGCGATTCCGCGCTCGGCGACCATTCGCGCGTACTCCTCGGCGTAGAGCGGGTTGCCTCCCGCGCGCGCGAGGAGCAGGGCCTGCTTGTCGGCGGGCATGACCGTCTCCTCGAGGAGACTCGAGATGAGGCGCGCCGTGTCCTCCTCCGAGAGGGGTGAGAGCGACACGGTGGCGGCGTTGGACTTTCCTCCTCCCCAGCCCGGCCGCCGCTCGAGGAGCTCGGGCCGCGCCGTGCCAAGGACGAGAAGCGGCGAGTCCGTCGCCCAGTCGACGAGGTAGTCGACGAAGTCGAGCAGGTTGTCGTCGGCCCAGTGCAGATCCTCGAAGACGAGCACGGTCGGCAGGCGCTCGGCGAGCGCCTCGAAGAAGCGCCGCCACGCCGCGAACGCCTCCTCGCGCCGGTCGCCGCCGCCCTCCTCCTCCGCGCTGACCCCGACCAGCCGGCGCAGCTGCGTCTCGACCCAGCGCGCCTCGCTTGCGTCGGGCACGAGGTCCGACATCGTTTCGATGAGCTTCGTCTCCGCGATCTCCGCGGAGTCGGTCTCGAGGATGCCCGCTTGCGCCTTGACCATCTCTGCCAGCGCCCAGAAAGCGACGCCTTCGCCGTAGGGCAATGAGCGCCCCTGGCGCCAGAAGATGAACCGGTCGGGGTGCGCGTCGACCGCCTGCGCGAGCTCCCAGACGAGCCGGCTCTTGCCGATGCCCGGTACGCCGACGAGGGTGAGGAGCTGCGGCGTCCGCTCCCGCTCGACCCGGGCCAGGGCCTCGAGGAGGAGGTCGAGCTCCTGCCGGCGCCCGACGAGCTCGGCGCCCCCGCGCTGGGCGACGTCGACGCCGTAGCGTGCGCGCGCGTCGAGCGCCTCCCACACGGGGATCGGCTCGGCTTTCCCCTTCGCCTCCACCGGCTCGCAGTCCCGATACTCGACAACGCGCTCGGTCGCCCGGTACGTCGTCTCGCCGACGAGGATGCCGTCCACCGGCGCCGCCGACTGCAGGCGCGCGGCGGTGTTGACAACGTCGCCGGCGACCATTCCCTCCCCCTCCGCCGGGCGCGCGTCGAGCGCGACCACCGCCTCGCCGGTGTTGACGGCGATGCGCACGTGCAGATCGAGGGACGGGTTGCTCTCGTTCAGCTCCTGGACGGCTTCGCGCGCGGCGAGCGCCGCCCGGACGGCGCGCTCGGGATCGTCCTCGTGCGCAAGGGGAGCGCCGAAGACGGCCATGACGGCGTCGCCGATGAACTTCTCCACCGTGCCGCCGAAGCGCTCGATCTCCGAGCGGACGCGCGCGTAATACGGAGAGAGCATCGCGCGCACGTCCTCCGGATCGAGCTGCTCGGCGCGGCCGGTGAAGCCGACGAGGTCGGCGAAGAAGACCGTGACGACCTTGCGCTCCTCGCGCGCGGCGGCCCGCTCGGACTCGAGCGCGGTACCGCACGCCATGCAGAAGCGCGCGCTGTCAGGGTTCTCGTGGCCGCAGGCCGCGCAATTCATCGACACAGCGTACGAATCCGCGAGGCGGGATACTAGAAGCCATGGCTACCAAGACAGATTTCACAGAAGAGGAATGGGAGACCCTGCAGAAGGGCGTCACGGGCGCAGGGTTCTGGATGACGATCGCCGACCGCGGCTTCTTCGACACGTTCAAGGAAGCCGGCGCATTGACGAAGCACCTGGCCGAGGCCCGGAAGTCGAGCGAGAGCACGCTCGTGCGCGACCTCGGCGCGACGAAGGGCACCGGCTTCGGTTGGAAGACATCGCCGGACGAGGTCGAGAAGGAGACGACGGAGGCACTCGGCTCGGCCGTGCAGATCCTCGAGGCCAAGGCGCCGGACGAGCTCCCGGCGTACCGGGCCTTCGTCCTGGAAGTCGCCGAGTCGGTCGGTCAGGCCGCTGAGGGCGGCGAGGCCGCGGAGGCGGGCACGCTCGAGAAGATCAGAGCCGCCGTCGGCGCCTAGCGCTGGAATCAGACGCAGTCGAGTCGTAGGATCAGGCGTCTTGAAAGGCCTGGTCCTCCTTCTCTCTGCGGTCGTCGTGCTCGGTATCGCCGCGTGTAGCGGTGACAGCGATACGGCCACCTCGACCGGGCCGCTCGCGCTCGACCAGCGGGTGGTGACCGAAGAGGACGCCCCGGACTCCAAGCCCGATCCGGTCGAGAAGCGGCAGACGGCCGCCGACGAGCAGGAGTTCAGCGAGAAGATGGGCGATGCGTTCATCAACCCGACCGAGCAGGAGACCAAGGATCTCCAGACCGTCGGGTTCGTGCAGGCGATCCGCGACACCCGCTACTTCGGCGACGTGCATTCGAGGGACGACGCGCACACATTCAGCCTCGTCGTCCAGCTCGACTCACCCGACGGCGCCAAGGAAATGGCCGACTTCTTCCACACCGACAGCCTCCGGCCGTGTCCGGAGTCGTGCGCGTTCTCGGTAAGCGAGTTCGACGTCGAGGGAATCCCGGGCGCCACCGGCGTGCGGCGCTATGCCTCGGAAGAGGCCGTCAAGACGGCGGGGACGTCCGATGAGCGACCCTACGACTCGTACGCCGTCTTCTTCGCGGACGGCGACTTCGCCTACGACATCGACCTCGGCGGCCCGCCCGGCACGACCTCGGAGGACAAAGCCGTAGAGATCGCGCAGAACCTCTACGACCGCGTCCACGGCCGGCCGCCAGCGAGCTAGCGCTGCAGGCGACATCGGTCGAGCCTAGCTCCAGCTGCGCTCGCGCAGGAACGCGAGGACGTATCCCGCCACGACGTCGGGAGCGAGCACGTCGGCGAGGTGCTGTTGACCTTCGAGCACGACGAGACGCGCGTCCGGGAGCGCGGCGGAGACCGTTTCGGGATCGTCCCTGATCTCGGCCGGGCTCTCGGCACCGGTCAGGACGAGCACGGGGACGAGGATCCGCGCCGCCTCTTCGGGATCGAACCGGCTCTCGACGAGAGCGCGGATCTCCCGCGTGATCGTGTGCACCGCCATGACCCGCGCCCGCCACGTCGGCTGGGCGCGGATGGCGGCGATGTCCTCATCCGGAACCCTGACGACCTCCCGCATGAAGAGCTCGAGGGCGGCATCCCGCTCACCGGCTTCCACGAGGGCGTCGAGGCGCGCCTCGACATCGGGAGGAATCTCGAGCAGCTCGGGCTTCACCGGCGGCCAGCCCTCGTAGAGCACGAGCGCACGAATGCTCGGTGTCAGCGCAGTTGCGCCCCAGGCGCAGTTCCCGCCGTGGGAATGCCCGTAGACGGCGACCGCCTCGCCGGACTCCTCGGCGATCGAGTCGACCACCGCGGCGACGTCCTCGAACTCGCGCGCGAGATCGTACTCGGGTGCGTCTCCGCTTTCTCCGCGTCCGCGCCGGTCCATGACGTGCACCGTCGCGTGAGGCTCGAGGTGAGGTCGGAGGACGTCGAACCGCTCGTGGACGCCGGCCGTCCCGTGCACGAGCAGGAGCGGCGGCCCGTCGCCGCTCGTCCAGTAGGCGATCTCGGTGCCGTCGCGCGAGGCGACCCGCGTCAGCTCGTGCCGGGCGCTCATGGTCTTGCTCCCTGCTAGTAGCTGAAGACGGTCGCCCCCTCGCCGATCCACTCCCAGAGCGGGGTCGCGCCCACGAGGCGCCCGTTCGACACGAGGTCGCCCTCGTCCAGCTTGCGGGCGTTGAAGCAGATCGGGCAGGCGAGCAGCTCGCCCCCGCCTTCCGCGAACTGCTCGAGCAGCGTCGCGACCGGCGGGCAGCCGTCGCAGGCGACGTTCGCGGGGAACCCGTTCAGAGCGAGACGCACGGCTTCCTTCGTCAGCCAGACGCTGACCTCTTTCCCCGCATTGAGCGCGGCGGTTGCGACGAGGAACGCGACGGTCACCTTCTCCCCGTCCTCCAGCCCAGTCGCCAGATTGATCAGGACCTTGTCACTCGTAGCCATCGTTCCTCCTTCCTGACTCCTGCAGCTCAGCGCCGCAGGCGAATCGCGTTCAGGTCGTTCTGGACGATCTCGTCGGCGCGGCGCTCCAGATCGTCGACGTCGTCGTGCTCTGCGTGGAGGTAGCGGCCGGCGAGGGCGTCCAGCCGTCCCGAAGCCAGGGCGCGGACGAGGCGCGGCGCGAGCTCGGGCGGCGTCCACGGCGCGTCGTCTCCGAACTCGTCGGTCATGCTCGTGCGCACGAGCCCCGGGCTGATCGAGAAGACCGGTATGCGCCCCTCGAGCTGATTCGCGAGCGTCTCGGAGAAGCGGTGCACGGCCGCCTTGCTCGCGCTGTATGAGGTCGTCGAGCTTCCCGGCAGATAGGCCGCGCCGCTCGCCACGTTGACGATGCGGCCGCGTCCACGCTCGAGCATTCCGGGGATGACGGCGCGGTTGCAGAGGTAGACGCCGAGGACGTTGACCTCGAAGGTCCGCCACCAGTCGGCCGGCTCCATCTCCCACGCCTTGTCCTCGTCGGGCGCCATCCCCGCGTTCGCGACGAGGAGGTCGATCGGGCCGAGCTTCTCCCCGGCCTCCGCAACCATGCGCTCCACCTGCTCGCGGTCGGAGACGTCGCACTGGATCGCGATGCCGCCGATCTCTTCGGCGGTCTCCTCGATCTCCTCCGTCGAGCGCGCCGAGACGGCGATCTTCATCCCCGCGCCCGCAAGCTCGACCGCAGTGTTGCGCCCGATTCCTCGCCCGCCCCCGGTTACGAGCGCAACCTGGCCCTGGAGGTCCTCGCCATTCGCCACGACGGCATCTTAGGCGCCGCGGCGCTAACGCCCGGCGGCCGCTTCGAGCCGCCGCTTGGCGGCCGCCCGCCGGGCAAGCAGCCGCTGAACGACGAGCGTGGCGGAGGCGGCAATCACGAGCATCACGACGTTCGTCGCGAGCACCGCAAAAGCGCCGAGGATCTTCTCGTTCTCTCCGAGCCCGACGGCGACGCCGAGATAGGCGGCGGCCGGAATCGTCGTCACCGATACGGCCACGCCGACGCCGGAGCTGGCGCGGGTCTCGAGCGCGAGCATCCCTGCAACTCCGGCGGCGAGGGCGACCACGATCGTCTCGTCGTTGACGAAGGTCAGGTCGCCCAGCACCGTCGCGTCGATGTTGAAGTCCGAAGGGAGCCAACCGAAGACGTCCTGCACGAACGCAGACGCCGCCGCAGCAATGATTGCGAACCCCATGCCGACGACCAGGGTCACGAAGGCGCGCCCGGCGAGCCGGAGGCGGCGGTCGACGAGTCCCACGCCGATCGCGGTGATGGGCAGAAGGTCGGGACTGATCGCCATCGCTCCGACGATGAGGATTTCGTTGTAATCGACCACGCCGTAGCTCGCGATCACGCCCGACGCGAGCATGAATGCGAGATAGCGGGCGATCGGCCGCGAGTTGCGCGCCGCCATGCCGAGCACGTCCTCCCAGACGAGGCCCGCCTCGGCCGCCTCCCCACTCGAGCGGCCGAGGACCTCCACCCGGGTCAGCGTGACGTCGGCATCCGGGATCCCGAGGCGCCGCAAGCTTTGCAACAGCTCGTCCGCGGCCCTCGGGTCGATGGTCGCTGACACCATGGCATGGCCGGGCCGGGCCGCGTCGGCGAGCCTGACACGACTGACGTCGTCGTTTCCGTCGAGGAGGCGCGCGACGGTCGACATCGCCTCAGACTCGCCGTAGACCTCGAGTCCGATCACCGGGCGAGTCTAACCCGGCGAACCCTGATTCGGATCGCCCGTTTTGTGCGACGACACATCGCTCCGGCGCTACGATCGGCCAGCCGGCGATGTCCACGAATCAGATCCTCTTCGGCCTCGCGCTCGTACTCGTCCTGGCCGTCAGCTCACAGCTCCTCGGACGGCTGCTGACGGTTCCCGCCATCGTGGTGCTGCTGCCCGCGGGATTCATCGCCGGGATCGCGACCGATGACGTGCATCCGGACAAGCTGCTGGGCTCCCTCTACCAGCCGTTCGTCGCGATCGCGGTGGGCGTGGTCCTCTTCGAAGCCGGGCTGAGGCTGTCGTTCGAGGAGATTGTTCCGTCCGTTCGCAAGTCGGTCGTACGCCTGGTCAGCGGCGGTGTCCTCCTCACCTGGCTCGCAACGACGGCAGTGGTGTCCCTGCTCTTCGAGGACATGGATCGGCAGGCGGCGTTCGTCATCGGGGCGATCCTTGTCGTGTCCGGCCCGACTGTCGTCCTGCCACTGCTCGCCTTCATCCGCCCGAAGCGGGACGTGCGCTCGCTCCTCAAATGGGAAGCCACCCTCGTCGATCCGATCGGCGCGCTGCTCGGCGTGCTCGTCCTGGCAGGTTTGAGCTCGGGCGAGGGGTGGCAGCCCGGGGCAATGCTCTTTGACCTGGGAGTCGGTGCGCTGGTGGCCGCGGTCGGCGCGCCGCTCTTGTGGCTCCTCCTTCGCGAGGCCCATCGGAGCGCCCCGCGGATGGTCATCCCGACCACGCTGATGATCGTCGTGGCCGGCGTCGTCGTCGCCGACCTGATTCGCGAGGACGCCGGGCTTCTGGCGGCAGTGCTGATGGGGGTCGTCGTCGGCAACCAGCGGAGCATCGACATCAGTCTCTCGCTGTTCGAGTTCGAGGAGACGCTTGTCCAACTGCTCATCGGGGTGCTGTTCGTCCTCGTCGCCGCTTCCGTCTCGCCCGACGAGGTGCGCGCGGTGCTGCCTGAGGCGCTCATACTCGTCGCCGTGATGATCCTGTTGATCCGACCCATCACCGCGGCGCTCGCGACGCTGGGCTCGCCCTTCACCCTGCGAGAGCGCGGGTTCGTGGCCTGGATGGCTCCGCGCGGGATCGTTGCCGGCGCGACGGCATCTGCCTTCGGCCCAGAGCTGGCGGAGAAGGGGGTCGCCGGTGGGGACGACGTCCTCCCGATCGTGTTCATGGCGATCTTCGGGACGGTCGTCGTCTATGGGCTCAGCGCGGCACCGGTCGCACGCATGCTCGGCGTGGCCGGAGCGGGTCGCACTCTGGTGCTCATCGTCGGCGGCCATTCCTGGGCGCGAGAGCTTGCGGCAGCTCTGAAGCGCTCGGGCATCGCCGTGCGGATGTGGGTCGGGTCTCCCGATCACCAGTCTGCCGCCCGCGACGCCGGCCTCGACGCCGAGCCGGGGCGGATCATGATCGACGCGATCAGCCGCGAAGCCGAGCTCGAGGAGGTGACCGATGCGTTGCTTCTGACGCCCAGCGACGACTTCAACACCCTCGGCGCCGCCGAGCTACGAGACGAGCTCGGTCAGGGGCACGTCTATCGGATCGCTCCACACCCGCATGTGCCCGACCTCCTCCCGCCATCGCGAGAGGCCGGCATCCTCGGTACCCCCTCGCTCACGTTCGCCGAGCTCGACCGCCGGTTTGCCGCCGGCGCACGGATCGTGAGCCGGAACGCAGATCAGGCCTTCCGCCAGGAAGGCGAGGCGACCGAGCTACCGCTCTTCGTAGTCACACACGAGGGCAAGCTGCGCGTCGCGGCGGATGGACGACCTCTTGACGTACGGGCAGGCGACACCGTGATCGGCCTCGTTAACGGCTCCTCCGAGACTGCCCCCAAAGAGGGCTTGCCGGTCACGGACCGCGCCGTGAGGAGCCCATGAGCCCAGCAGGGGAGCACGTCAGCGCCGCGGAGTTCGAAGCTCTGTTTCGAGCCGTGAGCAACTGGGGGCGCTGGGGCGAGCACGACCAGCGGGGTGCGCTGAACGAACTGACGCCGGAGCGCGTCGCCGCAGCCACCCGGCTCGTACGCGAAGGAGTGACCGTCTCGCTCAGTCTGCCGCTGAACACGAAGGCAGCGGCCGACAATCCCGAGCCCGCCGTCCATCGCATGACCCTGCGGGAATCCTTCGTCGGCGGCTCCGGGTCGCTGCAGCTCGCCAAGGACTTCGTCGGGGCCGACTACCACAACGACGGCCACTCGCACATCGACGCGTTCTGTCACGTCGGCTACGAAGGATCGCTCTTCAACGGCGTGCCGACCGACACGGTGACCGCGCACGGGGCAACGGCCGACGCGATCGACGTGCTCGAAAACGGCCTCGTCGGTCGCGGAGTCTTGCTCGACATCCCGCGCCTGCGCGGCCTGCCTTGGCTCGAGCCGGGCGAGCATGTCTTTCGCGAAGATCTCGAGGAGGCCGAGCGCGAGCAGGAGGTCGGCGTCGGCGCCGGAGATATCCTCCTCGTCCGAACCGGCCTCGTCAGGCGCCTGGCCGAGCTCGGGGCGTGGGAGACGGCCAAGGCCAAGCCGGGACTGCATCCGCGCGCGATGCCGTTCCTCGCCGAGCGTGGGGCCGCGGCACTCGGTTGCGACGGCAACAGCGACACCGCACCGAGCACGACCGAGGGCGTCGGCTTCCCGATCCACGTCCTCGCGCTGAACGCGATGGGTGTCCACCTGCTCGACTATCTCCAGCTCGAGGACCTCGCCGCCGCCTGCGAGCGGGCCGGGCGCTGGGAGTTCCTCTTCGTCGCCGCCCCACTCCGCATCAGCGGCGGGACCGGGTCGCCGGTCAACCCGCTCGCGATCTTCTAAGCCCCGCCGCGCCGCGATCATTCGCGCCACAGTCGGGCTATCATGGCCTCGCCGTGGGTCTCTTCAGACGAAGGACAAGCCGCGAGGAGGTGCTCCGAGGGCACCTCGAGAGACTCGGCGTCTCCTCGTTCTGGTTGCACTCGGCGCTGGACGCGATTCACTACTGCGAGGAGGGCGACTTCTTCCAACCCGTCTTCAGCGTGGCCGGCCCCGCGCCCGCCCGCTCCGTCGTCGCGCTGATGAGGCTCGAACCATTCGTGCGTGCCGAGATCGACTGGACGATCTCACCCAGTGAGTCGCCGTTCTGGGTCGGATCGGTAGGTGAGCCTCAGGATGAGCTCTTCGACGCGACGGCAAGCCGGTTTGTCGACCTCTACTGGTCCGATCACAACCCGAGCGTGAGACCCGACCTCGAGGCGGCCTTTCGCGACATGGTCACGGTTGCCGAGGAGGAGCTCCCCGAGACGACACCTGCCCGGAATGAGGACGCACGCCACCGCCTGTGGGCGCTCGGCTCGGCTGGATACGTGTGGCGGGTCGCAGAAAGCGCAGCTCAGACGACCGACCTCGACCCGCGTGCCGCCCTCGGAAAGGAAGTCGAAGCCGTCGTCGCATCGTTCCCGAGAGGCGAGCCCGAAGAGCGCCTCCTCGCCTGGGCGGCGACGGAATGCGTCAACCGCAACTTGCTCTTCGGTTCGGCATCTCCCGGCGGCTGGGCCGCCGGGGGCGAGTTTCTGCGGCGAGGATTCCGTTTCGCCGAGCGGCACGTGTTCTCGGAGGATGTCACGCTGCCGCCGAAGGATCAGTGGTACGCGTTTTCGTTCGGCGTCGCTCTCTACGACATCGACGCATTCCTCGCCACCCGGCCGCCACGGAGAGCGGGCCGAACGAGTGGCCGAGGCACGCTGAGCCCGCAAGCCGCCGGGTAGCCGGGTCAGGTGACTGTCTGAACCGGCACCTCGTAGAACTCGACTGATGTCCGCCGCTCGGTGCCACCGGGATTCATCGCGTTGAGCGCCTCGTCGCCCCGACGCATCGCCTCCTCGTTCTCGAAGAGCGTCACACCCAGGCCCTTGCCCGTTTCGCGGTTGACGAGCATCAGCATCTTGGCGCCCTCGAGCCCCGGCGGTGTCTCTCCCGATTCCACCTGCCCCCGGACCATGCCGATCGCGTCGTCGACCTTGGCGGGATCGCTTTCGAACGTGGCTATACGCGCGTACATCTCTCCTCCTTCGGTCGAGTCGTCCTCGCGGCCCAGCTTACGCCGATCGGATTCGCGGAGTGCGTCAAGCACGAAGAGGGGCGGCCGCGCGGCCGCCCCTCTCGCTTCCTCCGGACGAGCCCCGGCTACGGCGTCGGATCCAGCTGCGACCAGCCGAAGATGTCCGTGTTCCCGAACGTCGCCGGGCAGTCCTGCTGCGGAGCAGGTCTCGGGACATCGTCGCTCGTGTCCGCCGTGCGCAGCGACATCCGCCAGGCGTCGATCGCCGGGCAGTCAGACGCGTTGCGCGCGTCGTTCCACACCGCTGCCCCGTACGTCCTCGTCGCGACCGCGTAGACGTAGTCACCGAGGAACTCGGCCGTGAGGTCGTTCTGGCTCGAGCCTCGCGGGTCGCCCGTCGCGCCGCGGTTGAGCGTGCTCCAGGCGCCGAGGCCCCCACTCGTGACGTCGGCGTGCTTGACGACGCCGACGAGCGAGCGCGGCGAGGTCGTGTTGTCACGGAACGGCGTCGTGAACGCGTTGTAGACGACGTAGGCGTCGGTTCCGTTCGGCGAGAGCGCCGGCGCGGCGTAGTAGCCCCTGTCGCCGGCGGTCTCGATCGCGGCCGGTGCCGACCAGCTCGTACCGTTCGTCGACGAGCTGATCATGACGTGCTCGTTGTTCAGGCCGTCGCGCCCATCGGCCCACGCCGTGAGCATGAAGTTCGTCGCGTCGGCACCCGTCGGAGCACCGTTGGCGATGTCCACGCTCGGAGCCGCCGCGAGGTCGTTCCGCGCTCCCGCGACTCCGTCCTCGACGCAGCGGCCGATGACGGGATCGACGAAGAAGCACGGATCGGTCACCTTGCGAATCGCCTGCGGCCGCGTCCAGCTGCGGCCACCGTCCGTCGACTTCACCATGAAGTGCGTTCCGATCGTGGGCAGGGAGCCCGACGTGAACTCCTCCCAGAACACGTAGGTGCCGCCGTTGCTGTCCGTGCGGATCGTGCATCCGGACTGGCCGAAATGGCTCGGAGCCACGTTGTGAGCAGGGCTGACCTGCTTCGTCGACCAGGTGTCGCCCCCGTCGGTGGAGCGGGACACCCGCATGGGAGCGGCCCCGTTCCCCGTGAAGGACGCGAAGCAGACGTAGACGTTCCCGAAGAACGGGCTCGAGGACGCGTTGTCAGCCCAGATCTGCTCCTTGTCGGCGAACGTCGCCGAGCTCTGCTTCGACGCGATCACGGGCGCCATCCACGCCGACTCGTCGCCGGCCGCGGCGGCCGCGACGTCGTCCGAGCGCGAGACGGCGATGGCCTCGAAGCCCTTGACGCCCGGCTCACCGAGGCTGGCCGAGACGTTCGAGGAGAGGTTCGCGTAGTAGAGCCGCGAGCCGTTGTCCCACGAGAAGCTGCCGTCAGCCGCCGGGCTCGGCCCGAAGGCGAGCGCGGGGTCCCCGTCGGAGACGAGGTGCGCCTCGTCGTAGTGAGGCAGCGTCCCGATCGGCCCGTCCACGACCTGACAGCCCGGGTCGGGACCCGGGGCGCCGAGGCATCCTCGCGCCGTCAGACCTGTGTATTCAGGCTGCGTCCACGTGTCTCCGCTGTCGAAGGAGAAGTAGACACCGGACCCGCCCACGTCCGGCGTGAACGGACACGTCGTGTCGTCGCCGGCGTTGCAGGCCTCCATGTCGATGTTGTCGTTCGAGCCCGCGGCGAGGATGTTCGGATGCGCGGCATCGACCGCGATCGCCGGCTCGTTCTGCTTGTTCTGCGAGAAGATGGCGTCGTTGCTCGCCACCGTCACCTCGCGGTCTCCGCCGTGCGTCGCGAGTGCGCCCGGTATCGAGGCGATCAGCGCACACGCCGAGATGGCGACGAGCACGGACAACCGTGCCGCCGCGCGAGTTCGCAAGCGTTTCATGGGTTCCCCCCTTTTGATCCTGCTCCCCTTGGCTTCGGAACCCTAGGCCCGACCAACGTCGGTCGCAAGGAACAAGATTGCGCCGTTTTGGACAGGAGCGACGACCTTTCCCGGGCTACGCCGGCGCAGTTCCCGCGCGGGGAACTAGCCCTAGTGCGATCGGGCCGGCGACGGGGCTCCGCTTCCCCGCGCGAGCCTCTCTGCCGCGACGCCCTGGCCCGCGGCCCGCACGTCCGAGTGACCCGTGACAGCCGCGAGGAAGTGGCTCCGCTCGAGCGCGTAGACATCCGAGTCGACGACCGCCCGGACGGTGGCAGTTCGCGGGACGTCACCGAGCAACGCGATCTCTCCGAAATGATCGCCGGCGTGTGCGGAGACCTGTGCGTCCCCCGCCTGGATCTCGAACTCGCCGTCCTTGACGATGTAGAAGCGGTCTCCCGGGTCGTTCGCGCGGATGACGACGTCACCCGCAGGGACGGATATAGGAACGAGCGCCGTCGCGAGATGCTCCTTCGCCGCGAGGGAAAGAGGCGCGAACATCGGCACGTGGTCGATCATCGCCAGCTGTCCGGTGGGGCACGGCGCCGCGCGGTCGAGGGCGACGAGGCGGCTCCACGCGAGGAGCGCAAGCACCGGAAGGATCATGCCGACGACGACGAGCGCCGCCCGCGGGCCCAGGAGGCTGACGACGGCGGGTGCGAAAATCGACCCCAGCGCGACACCTCCCATCGCCAGGCCCCAGGTGGCCCCGAACACGCGGGTCAGCAACTCGTCCGGAACGATCCGCTGGACGAGCGTGAAAGACGAAACGTCCACGATGCTGTTCGCCGCGCCCACGACGGCGAGAAGAAGCAGTGCGGTCACGAGAAAGGACGAGGGGGCCATGAGGGCGATCGGGAGACCCCAGAAGACGAGCGCCACGCCAAACGCGGCTGCCAGCCTCCGCCCGCCGAGCGTGAAGGCGCCGAGGGCCCCGAGCAGGCCGCCCACTCCCAGCGCTGCAGTCATGTAGCCGACGGCGCTCGCGTTCGCGTCAAGGACGCGAAACGCCGCGACGACGATCAGCACGTTGAGGCAGCCGCGAACGAAGGCCTGAGACGCGATGAGCCCGACCACCATGCGAGGTCCCGGCGAGCGCGCGAGAAACCCAATCCCCGCGACGAGGGCTTCGCGAGTGCTCTCGGTCCCTTCCGCGGGCGCCACCCGCAAGCGCCCTTCGACCCTTACGGAAGCGAAGAGAACCGCCGAGGCGAGGCACGCGCCGGCACCGGCGGCGAAGACGACGCCCACGTCCGCGACCGCGACGAGCACCCCCGCGACGAGAGGCCCGATCAGGGTTCCAAGGGCCTCGATCGTCGACGTGGCGCCGTTCGAGCCGATCAGCTCCTGCGAGGTCCGCGCGAGCGAGGGCAGCACAGCCTGTAGCGCGGGTCGAACGAGGGTCGACGAGAGACCCACGACGGCCGAAAGCGCGAAGATCGCCGGCACGTTCGCGCCCATGAAGAAGGCGACAGCCGACCCGGCGAGAGCCGCCGCGCCGACCAGCGCGACCACGGCGAGAAACCGCTCGCGCCTGAAGTGGTCCCCGAACGAGGCGGCGAAGGGCGCGACGAGCGCGGCGGGCAGAAGGCGCACGAGCCCGGCGATCCCGACCGCAGCAGTCCCGCCCTGGTCGTAGGCGAAGACGCCGAGCGCGACGAAGTGCGCCCACTCGGCGGTGATCGCTGCCCCCCACGCGAGCTCGAGACGTCGGATGTTTCGGTTGCGAAAGACGGCAACGAGCCCGGCGAGCGCATGACCCACTCGGCTTACCCCCACCCCCCGATTGAATCGCAGAAGCCGGCACCTAACAAGGCGGCCTACGCCACAGCGGCGAGCAAGACGACGAGAGCGGCGAGCGCGACCAGGGGCACGAGGAGCGCCGCCACGAGGGTCGCGACGAGGAACGGGACGTTCAGGAGGGGCAGGAGCGGCGCGTGGGGCGCGAGCAGCTCACGAGCCGAGCGCACGAGCGTCGCGAGCCGCCACGTGCTCCCGGGCAGGCGCCGCCAGGCCGGCCGCTCGCGCGCCTTCGCGTCCTGCGCGATCGCCTGAAGTTCCGCCGCATGCTCGCGCGTCAGCCCCGGATAGTTCCGCAGCTTGTCCGGCAGCTCCACGACCTCCCCGAGGAAGACCGAGAAGGCGAACAGGACGGCCGCAGGCACCGCGAGCAGGATGGCGAGGACGGCAAGACCCGCCCATCCTTCCGAGTCGCCAGGGGTCCAGCGGACGAGGACGATGAGCGCGATCGCAGCCGCCGCCGCCAGCCCGATGAGCCCGAGCCTGCGCACTCCTCGGCTGACCCCGGCCGCGAGCGGCAGGATCCGAGCGAGGATGCCGACAGCGTCCCGTCTCATCGGCGTCTGCGGTCCCGGCGGGCGCCCGCAACCGCCTCGCAAAGGCGTCGCTGGACGTCGAGCTCGGCTTCCACTGGGCCGACCACGAGCTCGCGCCCGACGTCTTCGACCCGGCTTCGGAGTGAGCGAGCGGCCGCGCGGGCACGCCGTCGCGCACCACCGCCGTTCGTCAGGCGCGCGATGAAGGCCAGGGCGATGCCGGCAAGCGCGCCGCCGACGAGCAGCCAGGTCGGGATGGGAATGCCGTATGCCTCCGGAAGCGGGACGACGTCGTCCACGCGGACGTAGCCGAGCACCGCGAGGACGAAGAGCCAGAGGCCGCCCGCGAGGAGGGCGAGCGCAAAGACCTTCTGCAGGAAGGCTGCGGCGCTCCACCAGCGTGGGCGCGAGACAGAGAGGTTCGCGCCCGCCACCGCTCGGTCAAGACGGTCTGCGACCTCCGCGTCGCGCTCGGTGGCGGCGTCGCGGATGAGCCTTGGCCACGGATCGCCAAGGCCCTCGGCGGCCCGATCGGCAAGGCGGCGCGCCGCGGTTGCCACCTGGGCGGTCTGGACGTCGGTCGGCCGCGGAAGCGACGTACGCATCTCCTCACGGGGCGCTTCCGGAAGACGGAGGCGCCGAAGAGGATCGGGACGCAGGCGGAGTGCCCAGCGGACGAACGGCCAGCCGGTTGCGAGAGCGCCCCGCCGCCGATGCGAGGCGTCGACCGCTCGCAGGACGGCAGGGACACTGGCCGCGTCCTCGAGCGCAGCAGTGAGACGGCGGCGATCCTCGCGTCGAACCCCGGCCGCGCTTCCCTCGCAGGCGTCGTCGAATGCCTCGACGGCGTCGTCCACGTCCGCGGCGAGCCGGGCGACCGCCGCATCCCGCGCGCGAACGCGCTCTGCGAGCAGACCCCGCAGGTCGTCGAGTCCCTCGCCGGTCTCGGCAGAGACGACAAGGAGCGGTGCGTCCCGCACGCCGTCGGCGGCGAGAAGACGTGCGACGTCGGCCCGCCAGATGTCGAGGTCCTCCGCGGAAAGGAGATCGGCCTGGTTCAGGACGACCGCCATCGCCTCCCCGTGCGAGGCGAGCGGGCGCAGGTACCGGTCGTGCAGCGCCGCGTCGGCGTACTTCTGCGGTTCCACGACCCAGGCGACGAGGTCGGCGAGCCCGACGACGCGGTCGACTTCGAGCCGGTGCGCGGCCTCGACCGAGTCGAAGTCGGGGAGGTCGAGAAGCACAAGGCCGTCGAGGCCGTCGGCGGCGAGCCGGTGGCGGCGCGGGATCTCGAGCCAGTCGAGCAGCGGATCCGCGCCGTCACCCCAGACGGCAGCCTGGCCGGCTGACGTCGTCGGGCGGCGGCGGCCGACAGCCGCCAGCGGCTCCCCGGCGAGTGCGTTGAAGAGCTGCGATTTCCCGGCGCCGGTCGGGCCGGCGAGAGCCACGACCGTCGACTCGAGCCCGAGGCCCAGCCGCGTCCCCGCCTGCGCGACGACCGCGCGGGCCCGCTCGACGGTGTCCTCGTCGAGCCGCCCCTCCGCAAGTTCGGCAGCCTCGCCGAGCCCGGCGAGTCGGTGGTCGAGAATCCCCTTCATGCGGCCCGGCGGATCGACTCGACGGCCCCGTGAAGGCGGGCGAAGCTCTCGGCCTCCGGCGCGGACTCGTCGAGAAGCTCATCGAAGCGCGTGGCATCGTCACGCAGGAGGCGCTCGACCCGCGCAAAGAGATCCTCGCGGGCCTGCGCGGCAAGCGTGCGCACCGCCTGGTCGCCGAAGATCGCCTCGAGCACCTTCTGACTCAGCGCCGACGTGCCGCCGGCGACCACGACCTCGGCGCCGGTGAGACCGCCGGTATGGGCGAAGACGGCGAGCATGACGGTCAGCCCGGCCCCGTTGACTCCGAGCGACGCGAGGCGCGCCGTCGCTCGCTTCGAGGCGCCTTCCTCCCGGACGAGATCGAAGACGACGCCCTGCCAGGCCCGCACCTCGGCCTCGGTGGCGGCCTCGAGCTCCGCGGAGGCACGATCGAGACCCGTGGCCTCCGCGAGCAATGCTTGTCCGGCGAGGCGCTCGCGCCAGGCCCGCGCCGTCCGCTCGGCAGCCCGCTCGGCCGCGGCACGGACGACGGCCTCGACACGGTTTTCGACCGCTTCGCGCAGGTCGCCGTCGTCTGCCGGCTTGCCGCTGATCAGGCTCTTGAGCCGGTCGCGGGCCCAGCCGACCCGCGACTCGAGGCTGCGCATCACATCTCCGGTTCCGATCACCTCGTGCCAGCGGGCGAGCACTTCGCCGCGGAGCAGCGAGCCGCTCCGCAACGCCGCCTCGACCTCGTGCCCCGCCGCGGCGTACGCGGCGTCCACCTCGGCGCGCAGCTCGGCTGCGGCCGAGAGCTGCTGAACGACCGCCGCTTCGACCACCGCGGACCGAGCCGGAAGGCTCGCGAGCGCACCCCGAAGCGTCCGGCGCACGAGCGCCGCGCGCGCCTGAGCATCGGCGGCGAGATCGTCGAGCCACGCGCGGACGGGCGCGAGAGCAGGCACGGGAATGAGACCCTCCGCAAGAGGAACCTCCGGCACGACGAGCACCTCCGCCTCGGGCAGGCCTTCGCCTTCGAGCATCTGCCGCAGGTGCGCGGGCACCTCGCGACCGGCGTCCTCCGGCACGCGGTTGAGAACGAGCGAGAGCGCCGTCCCGCGGTCGCGCGCCGCACGGAGGAATTCCCAGGGCACCGCGTCGGCGTAGCGGGCCGCGGTCGTGACGAAGAGCCATCCGTCTGCGGCGGCGAGGAGCTGGTTGGCGAGTGCGCGGTTCTCGGCGAGGACGGAGTCGATGTCAGGTGAGTCGAGGAGGGCGAGCCCCTGTGGAAGCGAGTCCGTCGGCGCGAGCTGCAGTGTCCCCGGCTGCGCATCACCGCCACTCGCCCGGGGCAAGCCGGGGAGCACCCGTGTACTTTGAAACCACTCCAGGTCGTCCGGATGGAAGGCCAGTACCGGCGCGCGCGTCGTCGGGCGCAGCACGCCTGCCGGGCTCACCACCGACCCGACGAGGCTGTTCAGGAGCGTCGACTTGCCGGCCCCGGTCGAGCCGCCGACGACGATGAGCGCCGGCGCATCCATCTGCGCGAGCCGCGGGAGGAGATAGTCGTCCACCTGGGCGACGAGGTCGTCCCGCGCCCGCCGTGCCTCGTCCGCTCCCGGCACCGGCAGCTCGAGGCGGACCGCGGCGAGGTCGTCCCGCAGGCGGCCGAGCTCGTTGGGCAGGTTGGCTCGCATGTCCGCTTAGCTACCCCCGAGAGCCAGCTCGTAGCGGCCCCGCAAGCCGCAGGATGCCAGCAATGTGCAGCCTTGACCCGCTCGGCCGTGAATGTGACAATCGGCACCCTGATGCATGGCGCGACGCATACCGAGCCCGAAACGGCCCAGGCACCGGTCGAACTCGAAACGGACGAGACTTCGCTGGCCTGGCCCGAAGGCGACCCGCGCTGGCTGTTGATTCCGCATGCTGCCGGTTCGTCTGACGATTCGGAAGCCGAGAAACCGGACCCGGCCCAGGCGATCGAGGCGTTCAACCGGATGCTCGAGGACCGACAGCGGGAGCCCGCAACGGAGGTGGGAACCCGCCGGTAAGAGCAGCTGCTCCGGAGTCTGCGGCTCACTCCGTCCATTCCGATCAGGAGGCGAGACGCATGGCTTGTCCGAAACTGCAGCTGACTGACGAGGTCTTCGGGCCACCGCTTCTCCCTGCCGCAGGAATCGCCGTCAGAGGCGAGTGGGTCGACCTCGTACGGCAAGACGGCGTCGAGAAGTCTACGGACGTCACGGGCGTGACCGTCCGGGTCACGGAGTCGAACGCGCAAGGCAATATCGAGGTCGCGACCACTGTCGGCGGTGTCGTGAAGAGGAAGGTGCTCGGCTGGTCGAGCGGTTCGGTCGACGAGCTCGTCGCGAGCCGCTTCCCCAACGCCGACTATCTCGTCGTCCGACACGTCGCCGGTGCCCCCGGCGGAGAGCACGTCTGGACGTTTGTCGTCTTCGATCTCAGCGCCGCCGGGGCCAGCAGTGGTTCCAACCCGATCATGCTCGGGCCGTTCCACCTACCGGCGGGAGTGGTGCAGCTCCAGTTCTGCCCGGACCCCAGCGGCCGGCTGATTCTCCTCTGGAACGGGTATCCGACGAGTGCGATGGGAAGAATCGCGGCGGTCTACAGGAGCGACATGGACGCGCCGTCGGCGGCGTACTCGCTGGTCGATGTGGACGCCCCCACTGCAACCGGCTACATCGCCTGCAAGGTCGAGACGACGCCCGCTCCGGGACTCTTCTCGCTCTACGATCACGCGAGCCTCGGTGCCGGGGTTCTCTCGCTTCCCGCCGCCCCGCTGCCCGCGCTCGCCAGCCAGCAGGCCCCGAGCCCGGGCCAGCTCAAGCTCAGCGGCCGCACACTCAACTTCGGCGCCACGCAGAGCACGTTGACCTTCGGCATCTCCAACCAGGGCGACGACCTGCTCGAGATCACGAGCATCACGAAGACGGGAGCCGGAATCTCCCTGTCCACGAACGTTCCGCTGCCAGTCTGTCTCAGGCGCGACGATGTGCTCTCGGTCTCCGTCACCCGTGCGACGACGGCTGCAGGCACCTCGACGATCACCGTCAACACCGCCCCCGCCTCACCCGCGGGCTCGAACACCGTCGCGGTCACTCTGGGCGCTCTGGTGTCGGACCCTCGGGCCAGTGTCACCCCGACGGCGCTGACCTGGAAGAAGGGCGAGACCGACAAGCGGCCCGTCATCGTCAGGAACACGGGCAACGTGCCGCTCTCCATCGGGTTCGGGTCACCTCCCGGCTCGCCGTTCTCGGTGACGGGAGGCGGTCACACCACCGTCGCCCCGGGCGCGGCGGTCACCGCGATGGTCGGCCCGCCGGCGACGTGCGCCGGCCAAGTCAACGGCTTGTTGACCATAAGCGCGGCTCCAAGCACCTCCGGAGGAACGACGGTCGCGCCGACAGCACCGAAGGTCGCGGGCTTCCCCGTTCAGGTGCAGTTGCGGGGCTGCGTCCCCCTGGTGGTGAACGTGCCGCCGGGCTCGCTTCACATCCTGTCGATCCTGGCCGATGCCCCCGGCGACGACGTACACCCGGACGGCGAGTTCATCGAGATCGTCAACGCCACGAGTGGGCCGCTCGACCTGAACGGGTGCAAGATCCAGGACCGGTTGATCAATCCTTCGGGCACCCCGGGAATCTTCGAGAACTTCTTCAGCCTTCGGAGCCAATGCGTTCGGAGCCGACTCGAGCCTTCCCGCCGGCCAGGTGATACGCGTCTACACGCGAGAGAAGGCGCCGGACGAGGTGAGTCCGAAGTGGTATCTCTACGCGGGGCGGAAAGCCGCGGTGTGGAACAACCGCGGCGACACGGGACGGATCGTCAACGAGAGCGGCGATACCGTCGCCGAGCTGACGTACGTCACGGCGCTGCCCGCGCCGGGCGCGGGCTTGCCCCCCGACACGATCCATACACCGCCGCGGGCCCCCAGGCAGGCACTGGTTCGGCGTATGTACGTCAACCCGACGATCGAATGGAACAACGTCTTCGAAGTGGAGGACGGCGATCTGGTCACGATCAGCGCGACCGGCCTCGCGAAGTTCGGGCTGTTCGACTTCGGAGGATCCGGGCCGGCCGGCGGCGCGCCGGCTCCGCTCGATGCGGGCTTTCCGCTCCCGGAAGCGCCGAAGTTCGGGCTGATCGGACGAATCGGCGAGGGCAAGATCTTCTTCGTCGGGAGCGGGGCGTCGATCCCCATCAACAGGCAATCCGTTCCGGTCATGCTGAAGCTCGGAACGAACGACGGCGAGCTCTGGGACAACAGCGGCGAGTTCGACTGCGTGGCGATTCTCTACCGGTCGTGACCTGACTGCCCGGCCGCGTGCACGCGCAGCGCTCTCGGCAGCTGACGAGTGCATCCCGTCCGGGCCCAGCGCTACGGTCGTCGTACGCGCAGTCGACGACGGCGGCGCGGGCAGGCGAGGACGCCTCGGTGGCATGAGCCCCCGGGGCTTTTTTTGTGGTCCGGAGAGGAGGGGCGGTGGTCAAGGTCGAGGCGGTGGTCATCAGGGAGCGCGTCGAGACGGTCATCGACGCGGTCGAGGACGGAGGCGGGGCACGTCGGTGTGACCGTCCTCGAGGCGGTCGGTCACGGCCGGCAGCGGGGAATCACGCACGAGTACCGCGGCCGGGTCTTCGAGTCGCGCTTCCTGCCCGAAGGCGCTGCTCGTCTTCGTCGTCGAGGACGCGCGCGCGGAGGCCGTGGTCGAGGCGATCGCCGACGCGGCCCGAAGCGGTAACCCCGCCGGGGACGGCCTCGTCTGGACCGCTCCCATCCAGGACGTCACGCACAACCGAACGGGTGCGCGCCTGGAGGAGGTGGAGGCGAGATGAAGACAGCCGATCTGCTGATCGCCGCGAACACTGTCTGGGTCGTCGTCGCGGCGATTCTCGTCATGTTCATGCAGGCGGGATTCGCCTTCCTCGAGGCCGGCCTCACCCGGATGAAGAACGCCGCCCACATCGCCGGCAAGAACGTCCTCATCTTCGGGATCTGCTCGCTCGTCTACTGGGCGGTCGGCTTCGGCCTGGCCTTCGGCGACGGGAACGCGATCGTCGGCACGTCGGGCTTCTTTCCGAGCTCCGACGCCCTCCTGGGGATCGCCGCAGCGCCGTTCAGCTTCTTCGGCTCGATTCCGGCGGGCGCCGGCTACCTCTTCGAAGTCGTCTTCGCCGGCGTCTCGCTCGCGATCGTCTGGGGCGCTATGGCAGAGCGCGCGAAGCTCTGGGTCTACTTCGCCTTCGGCGCCGTCTTCACCGTCATCTACTCCGTCATCTCGCATTGGATCTGGCACGGCGGCGGCTGGCTCTTCGGCCTCGGAATGCAGGACTTCGCCGGCTCGACGGTCGTCCACTACCAGGGCGCGCTCGCCGCGCTCGCCGGGGCGCTCCTCCTCGGGCCAAGGATCGGCAAGTTCGGCACCGACGGCAGGGCGAACCCGATCCCGGGCCACAACGTGCCGTTCGCCGTCCTCGGCACGCTCATCCTCTGGTTCGGCTGGTTCGGCTTCAACCCGGGCTCGACCCTCGGCGTGGTCACCGGCGACAGGATCGGCTACTTCGGCTACGTCGCCCTGACGACGAACCTCGCCGCAGCGGCGGGCGCACTCGGAGGCATCGTCACCGCCTGGGTCGTGCTCAAGAAACCGGACATCTCGATGATGCTGAACGGCGTCATCGCCGCGCTCGTGGCGATCACGGCTGCCTCGGGCTTCGTCGCGCCATGGGCCGCGGTCGTGATCGGTTTCGTTGCGGCGGCGATCGCGGTCGTCGGCGTCCTCTTCGTCGAGCGGATCCGGATCGACGACCCCATCGGTGCCGTTGCCGTGCACGGCTTCGCGGGCGTCTGGGGCACGCTCGCGACCGGGATCTTCGCCGTTCCCGCCCTCGCCGAGAACCTCGCCACGGGCACGGGAGGGCTCGTCTACACCGGCAGCTTCCACCAGCTCGGAATCCAGGCGCTCGGACTCCTTGCGGTGGGAACGTTCACCTTCAGCGCGTCGTTCGCCGCGCTCTGGGCGATGAAGGCCGCGTTCGGGATCCGGGCCGAGCCGGAGGTCGAGACCGCCGGCCTCGATGTCTCCGAGCACGGCATGTGGGGCTACCCCGAGTTCTACATCCCAGTGCCCGGCGGCTATGGCACCGAGGCGCACGGCCACCTCGGCGTCGTGCACGCGTCCCCGCGAGAGCCGGCCATCCAGGCTTCGCCGATCCCAGAGCCGTCAGGCTAGGGAAGCGTTTGTGCCGGGTGGAGGACGATCACTTCGATCGGCTCCGCCCGGCCACGGATCTCCACCGTGCGTCGCTCGAGGCCGTCCGAGTCGGCGGCCTCGGCCGCTGCCACGCTGACGATCACCTCGCCCGCACGCGCAGCCGCTGCGAGCCGCGCCGTCGTGTTCACGACATCGCCGAGCGCGGTGAAGTCCTCGATCGTGCCGCCCGGCCCCGTCCCGCCCACGAACGCCTCGCCTGTGTGGACCGCCGTTCCCACCGGAACCGGCCCGGACGGCGTCGCGTCGGCGCCCGCCGCTCGCTCGGCCACGTCGATCGCGGCCTCGACGGCGGCTGCCGCGTGCTTCGGCCCGCTGATTCCGCCGAAGAAGAGCGCGACGATCTCGTCGCCGACGACCTTGTCGACGAGACCGTCGTGACCGACGATCGCCTCCGAGGCCAGCCGGTAGAAGTGATCGAGGAAGGCGTGGAACTCGGCCGGGCGCATCTGTTCGCCCATCGCCGTCGAGCCGCGGACGTCGGAGAAGAGCAGCGTGACGGGCATCTCGACCCCGCTCATCCCGTGCTTGCGGAGCTTGCCCAGGCACTTGTTGCAGAGGGCCGGATTGCCGGGCGAGCGCGCGAACCCGACGTGCCGGAGGACGAGGCCGCCGATTCCCGCAAACGGCGCAGCGCACAGCTTGCAGCGCGGAGGGGAAGGCAGTCGTCGAAAGACGCGCCGGCGCTTGAGCAGGCGGGCGTTCTCCCCCATCAGAGCCGAGCGGACCTCTTCTGCCGTCATGGTTCCGTCCGCCATACGCCCAATCTACGCCGGGATCGAAACGCGGTCGAGGGTTGGTCTGGCGGTCAGATCTGCACTCGGCGACGCAGAGCGAATAGAGAAGGCCCGCAAGCGGGCCTTCTCTCGTGCGTCGAGCGGTGTTGCCGGGGTTATTAGACCCTGGCGCCGTTCTTCATCTCTTCGACGAGAACCTTGCCGCCCGTGACCTTGGGCGGATTCGGAAGGATCTGCTCGAGCTTCTCCTCGCGTAGCCACTCGGCCACGACGCGCGTCGACTCGTCGGCGTGTGCCGAAGTGTCGTAGAAGTTGACGGAACTCATGACGCCGTTCTCGGCCTCGATGAGGAAGTAGCCGTTGAAGCCGTCGAGCTTCTTGAGGCGCGGGGTCAGGCTCTCGCCGACCTTGCGTGTCAGCTCGTCGGTGCGCTTGGTGTCGATTCCTTCGTAGCGTCTCACGATGGCATGCATGTGCTGCTCCAGTCTGTGGATCTAAGGGCGGAGAACTCGGACGAGCCCTCCTGAGGCACTTGGGCCAGATGAGACAGTCGAAAAGGAGTGTTGTGGAGCCTCAACGGCTTCCGCGCTAGGCCTTCTGCGCACATCCACCATAGCCGCGATTTTGTGCCACCGTTGGCAACTGCCGGCACGAGCCCGGAACCGACATCGCTACTCTCGGCGGGTGCCTCTGCGCGCAGACATCCGCAACGTCGCGATCGTCGCCCACGTCGACCACGGGAAGACGACGCTCGTCGACGCCATGCTCTGGCAGTCCGGCTCCTTCCGGGAGAACGAGGACGTGGCCGAGCGCGTGCTCGACTCGATGGACCTCGAGCGCGAGAAGGGCATCACGATCCTCGCCAAGAACACGGCGGTGCGCCACGGCGGCCTCAAGATCAACATCGTCGACACGCCCGGCCACGCGGACTTCGGCGGCGAGGTCGAGCGCGGGCTGACGATGGTGGACGGCGTCCTCCTCCTCGTCGACGCGAGCGAGGGGCCGCTCCCGCAGACCCGCTTCGTCCTGCGCAAGGCGCTCGAGGCGCGCCTGCCCGTGATCCTCGTCGTGAACAAGGTCGACCGGCCCGACGCGCGGATCGCCGAGGTCGTGGACGAGGTCTACGCGCTCTTCCTCGACCTCGACGCCGACGAGAGCCAGATCGAGTTCCCGATCGTCTACTCGAACGCGCGCGCCGGCCAGGCCGGGCTCGCGCCGGACGAGCTCGCGCCCGACCTCGAGCCGCTCTTCGAGGTGCTCGCCGCGCACATCCCCGCGCCCTCCTACACGGAGGGCCACCCGCTGCAGGCGCTCGTCACGAACCTCGACGCCTCGCCCTACCTCGGCCGCCTCGCGCTCTGCCGCGTCTTCGAGGGGACGATCCGGCAGGGCCAGCAGATCGCCTGGTGCCGCGCCGACGGGTCGATCGAGCGCACCAAGGTCACGGAGCTCTACGTCTCCGAGGCGCTCGACCGCGTCTCCGCCGAGGAGGCCGGGCCGGGCGAGCTGATCGCCGTCGCCGGCATCCCCGAGGTGACGATCGGCGAGACCCTCGCCGACCCGGACGACCCGCGCCCGCTCCCCGTCATCGGCGTCGACGAGCCGAGCCTCGCGATGACGATCGGGATCAACACCTCCCCCCTCTCCGGCCGCGACGGCGACAAGCTGACCGCGAGCATGGTCAAGGCGCGGCTCGACCAGGAGCTCGTCGGCAACGTCTCGCTCCGCGTGCTCCCGACCGAGCGGCCGGATGCCTGGGAGGTGCAGGGCCGCGGCGAGCTCCAGCTCGCGGTGCTCGTCGAGATCATGCGCCGCGAGGGCTTCGAGCTCACCGTCGGGAAGCCCGAGGTCGTCACGCGCGAGATCGACGGCAAGCGGCACGAGCCCGTCGAGCGCCTCGCCATCGACGTGCCCGAGGACTACGTCGGCGTGATCACGCAGCTCCTCGCCCTGCGCAAGGGCCGGCTCGAGCAGATGGTCAACCACGGCACCGGCTGGGTGCGGATGGAGTACCTCGTGCCCGCGCGCGGCCTCATCGGCTTTCGCACCGAGTTCCTCACCGAGACGCGCGGCACGGGCATCCTCCACCACGTCTTCGACGGCTACGAGCCGTGGCACGGGGAGATGCGGACGCGCCCGACGGGGAGCCTCGTCGCGGATCGGTCCGGGCTGGCCACGTCCTTTGCGCTCCTGAACCTGCAGGAGCGCGGCCAGCTCTTCGTCGGCCCGGGCGCCGAGGTCTACGAGGGCATGGTCGTCGGCGAGAACGCGCGCGCCGAGGATCTCGACGTCAACGCGACCAAGGAGAAGAAGCTGACGAACATGCGCTCCTCGACCGCGGACGAGCTCGTGCGCCTGATCCCCCCGCGGCCCTTGTCGCTGGAGCAGGCCTTGGAGCTGATCCGGGAGGACGAGTGCGTCGAGGTGACGCCGGGTTTCATCCGCCTGCGGAAGGTGGAGCTGTCAGCGCAGAAGCGGCAGTCGGCGGCATCGAAGAAGGCGCGAGGGCTTGGCCGCTGTCTGACAGCGCCTCGGCGATACCACGGACGGATTCCAGCGGCGTCGCCCTGGGAACCGTGATGTCGCTTAGCCAGATCCGGAACCACGAGTCGTAGAGGTTCGACCCGGAGGAAGCGGAGGCTCCTGAAACGGCTCACTGCCGCACCGCAGCCGCGGCACGCGCTCTGCGCTCCTCGAGCTTCCCCACGCGCTCGTCGACCGCCCGCCAGACTTCCACGAACTTCGCCAAGTCGGCCTTCCGCGCCTTCCGATCGATGAACTCCAGGAAGGCGGCCTTGCCTGACTGGTTGAATCCGTAGCGCCAACCGTTCGTCGTCTTGACCTTCTCGCTCACGACGGTGTCCTCACCGGCCTCTCGCACAAATCGAACGAGGAAGCTCGATGGGAACAACGCTTCTGCCTCGACGACATTGTCCGGGACGATGTCGCGATAGGTCATCAACTCCTCCGGTCGGAAGGTAAAGGTGTCCTTGAGCATTTCCCTGTATCCCTTCGTCAGCGGCTCGAAGTCGAGCAAGACGATGACTGGACAGTCATGCGCTGCCCGGAATAGCACGCCTTGGACGGCGGCCGACCTCGCACCATCTGCAGGAACGATTTCGATGCCGGCGGCAAACCCCTCGCCTCCCCCGCGCTCCGCGGCAAGACGCAGGTAGGCCGCATCAGTAAAACCCTCGACGACAAGAAAGGCGCGGACATCGTCCCGGGTTTGTGCGGCCTGTTCGAGATAGTCCGGCATCAGGCGGTCGTTGAAGAGCGCACCCAAAACCGGTCGCGCATCTTCGTCTCCGGCACAAGACATGAGAACCTGTGTCCTCCCGTTCGAGTCCTTGCTGAGACTGATCATGCGCGCTTTCGGCGAGCGCGAGACCACGAATGGCGAGTGCGACGTAACGAGTAGCGTTACGTCATCCCGCTCCGCGATCGCCTCGAGATCGTCGCGAACCTCCTCTTGGGCGGCGGGATGAAGGAAGGCCTCAGGCTCCTCGACTGCGAAGACCACACTCCGACGCGAGCTTTCGGCAATGTAGCGAAGCATCGCGAGCAGGAGGCTGCCGCGCACGCCAGTCCCCTTCTGCGCGAGCCCGGTCGCCGCACCGTCGAGCAGCACTATCCCTGGATTCGCGAACGTCTCGTCGAGACCCAGGACGCGAGGTTCAATTGCCACACGCTCGATTTCGGGCATCATCTGCCTGATCTCCCGCGATGCGAGCGTGGACAGCGGGCTGAAGAGGCTGCTCGCCAGGTCGCGCTGGTAGCGGTCGCGTTGGCTCGCAGCCGCGTCCAGCTCGTCCCCAAGGTTTTCGCGGAGAACTGTGTGGAGGATGTCGTTGAAGCGGCCCGCAAGAAACGCCTCCACGCTCTCTCCCGAGCGAACGAGGATGAATCTTACGACCTTGCGGAACTGTTCAAGCGCCCTCTGGTTCAGGTCCTGGGCTCCCACGGCGGCCTCCCGCCGCAGTTAGGAAGAACTCGTCCCTTCCGGCCCTCGAGTATTGCACGCGGAGACGCAGCCGACCCTTGCTCGCAAGTGTTTTCTTCCGTTCTCCCTGTAGCGCCGACTGCTCATACTGCTCCAAGCGTTCGAGGAGCGTCCTCTCAGGGCTCGAGGGGCGCTCGACGACGAAGTCGAGCGTGATCTTTGGTCGCGCCCAAAGAAGCTGAGCTGGCTCGTCCCGCTCATAGACGAATGTTCCTTCCTCTCCTTCCTCGAGTGCGAGGGCAATGGCCTTGAACACATTCGACTTCCCGCAGTTGTTTGGCCCCACGAGGGCGTTCATCCCAGAGGACAAGGAAAACGTGAACTTTGGGGAGCCGCTGACGTCGAAGATCGAGCGATAGTTGCGAACCTCGACTTTGGTGAGCTTGATTCCCATCAGGCCGCGCGGCTTTTGATGAGGGCCTGGTTGTACGGTCGCCATCCCTTGGCCGCTTCGGCAACCGGAAGAGCCCGGGGGCCTTGGATCCGACCTCGGACGCCGGTTACGGCGCTGTCGAGCGAGGCTCCGCGGAGGCGAGCGTCGGGCCAAGTGTCCTCGAGCCTAACCGTCAACAGCTCCTATCCCCCCGTTGGTCCATGCAGCGCCAATCCCCTGCCCGAAACCTCCGATGTACCTTGACATACGTCACGCCATGTCTCAAGTTGGCAACTCCGCTTGGCCGATTTGGAGCCTACGCGACAGGTCGGAGGAAGGTCTCATGGATGCCGAGGTGCATCACTGATGAGGGTCGGACGAGCTGGACGCGCGTGGTCTATGCCATCGAGCTTGACCCCCAGGCGTGCGAGGCAAGCGGCTCAACATGCGCAGGAAATTGCTCCGGTCGAGCGGTCTATGTCGGAGAGACAGCCTCGAGCCGGAGGAGCGACTGGAGCAGCACCTCTCCGGAGTAAGGTCGTCGCGGTGGGTGCGGAAATTTGGCCTTGGCCTGAACTACAAGCTGACGCAGCATCTACCCGTTTACGAAAGCGTTGAGCAGCTCAGGAGGCTGAACGTCACCTTGGCGACGACCTTCGCGAAGCCGGATACTGCGTCTTTGGCGCCCACTGACGTTTTTGGATTCCTTCGCGCTTAGTCGCTGGCTAAGGCTGTCACGCCATCGAGCGCGCTCGCTACAAGCTCCCCGTGCTCGGAGGCGAACACGAGCGGCGGGCGGATCTTCAGAACGTTTCCCCGTGGGCCCGTGCGGTTGATGAGGACGCCGGCGTCGCGCATCCCGTTCACGACGTCCTCCGCGAGCTCGGCGACTCTCTAGCTCGACGCCGATCAGCAGACCGCGGCCGCGCACCTCGCCGATGTTCAGATCGCGCAGCGCAGCGATGAGCTCCTCCCCCACCCGCTTCGCGTGCTCGACCAGCCGCTCGTCCTCGATGACGTCCAGCACGGCCAGCGCGGCCCGCGCCGCCACCGGGTTCCCGCCGAACGTCGAGAAGACCTCCGTCTCCTCCTTCAGCCGGTCGAAGAGCTCCTGGCGCGCGATCACCGCGGCGACCGGGTAGCCGTTCCCCATCGGCTTCCCGAGCGTGACGACGTCCGGCGCGATGCCGTACTGCGCGAACGACCACAGGTGCTCCCCGCTCCGCCCGTGGCCCGCCTGCACCTCGTCGGCGACGACCAGGCCGCCGGCCTCGCGCGTCGCGCGCGCGATCGCCTGCACCTCCTCGGGAGCAGGAGTCCAGATGCCGTCGCTCGTGAAGCCGCAGTCGAGATAAGTCGCGGCCAGCCCGAACCCGGCCGCATCCAGCCGCGCCGCGGCGCCCGCAACATCCACCTCGCGCCCGGCACCGGGCGGCGCGATCGTCTCCACGTGCTCGGGCTTGAAGCCCTGCGGCCACTCCTCCGGAGAGAAGTCCGCGATCGCGGTCGTGACCCCGTGGTAGGCGAACTCGGTCACGATCGCGCCGCGGTGGCCGGTCGCCGTCGTCGCCAGGCGCCACGCGAGGTCGTTCGCCTCGCTCCCCGAGTTGACGAGCATGACGGCGTCGAGCCCCGTCTCGGGCGGCATCGTCGCGACGAGGCGCTCGGCCAGCTCGACGAGCGGCTCGTAGAGGTAGCGCGAGTGCGTGTTCAGGAGGCGCGTCTGGCGCACGACCGCCTCGGTCACGCGCGGGTGGCAGTGCCCGACGACGGGCACGTTGTTGTAGCAGTCGAGGAGCCGCCTCCCCTGCGCGTCGAAGAGCCAGACGCCCTCGCCGCGGACGACGTGCACCGGCTCCCGGTACGTGAGCCCGGTGAGCGCCGAGCCGAGCACCTGGCTGCGCCTCTCGAGGAGCTCGCCGGTCGCCGCGACCCGGCTTGCGCCCAGCTCGTGAGCCACGTCGTCGAAGCCGAGCGTCGTCGAACCGCTCGAGCAGCGCCCATGACTCGTCGTCCCAGGACTGGATGTACTCGGCGTTCTCGGGATAGCGCTCCACGCGCCAGGCGCTGATGGCGACCAGCGCCGCCAGCCGGGCGAAGACGAGGTCGCCGAGGAGGTCGAGCTCCTCGTCCTCGAGCGGGATCCGGGACTGGTAGCCGTCGATGGCGATCCGCGCGGTGCGGAAGGGCTCCTCGCCGCCGACGCGGAGGATCGAGCAGAGGTCGATGGCCAGATCCCCCGCCCGCGTGCCGAAGCCGAGGTCGCCGAAGTCGGTGATCCCGGAGACGCGCCCGCCCTCGTCGACCAGCACGTTGTCGAGCGTGAAGTCGCCGTGCACGACCTGCGCCGGGAGGAAGTCCCAGCGCGGAAGGACGCGCTCCTCGTAGCGGTCGAGGACGCGCTCGACGATCTGCCGCCGGCCGGCTTCGGGGATCGACGCGACGAGGGGTCGGAGCCGCGCCGCCTGCCCTGGATTCCAGAGGAGATCGCGCCCGGCCGCCGGGTGGAAGAACCCGCGCAGCGCGAGCGTGAGGCGCGCGTTCGTGGCCGCGAAGTCGCGGACCGCGTCGTCGTCGAGATCCCGCGCGCCCGAGCGGCCCGGCATGCGCTCGAAGAGGCGGACGAAGTGGCCCTTGTGCTCGCCCGAGGCCCGCAGGCGCGCGATCGGCAGCTCGGGGTCGACGCGCTCGATGTGCTCGAGCGCCTTCTGCCTCGAGGTCGAGAATCGCTGGATCCTCGCCGGTGTTCGAGATCTTGAGGACGCCGTCGCCGACCATGAAGGTCTGGTCGCGCTCGCTGCCGAGGTCGCGCGCCTCGCCTTCGAGGCCGAAGAGCTCGGCGGCGATGGCGGCGACCTCCTCCGGCGTGAAGCGCGGCGGGGTCGTCTCGAGGACGTTCAGGGACGGGGCTGCGACCACGCGCTGATCCTACGTGGCGTCCGGATCGGACATCTTGTCGCTCTGCGCTTGCAGGAGCACGATATCGGGATGCTCTGGAGGCGAAATCCTCCTGCGCTGCCGCTCACCGAGCAAGACGTGCAGACTATGTTCAAGTCATTGTTCGAGATCCAGGCGGTCGTCACCGATATCTGGAGAGTCGTCGGAGGAGACGAAGATGGCGAGGAAGAAGATGAGCCGTGACGAGTTCGAACGACGAAGCGCGGAGCTCCGTGAGAGCCTCCGCAAGTTCGAGGAATACCTAGCACGCCGGATCCCGGAGCTCGAGGAACAAGCGCGCGCCCGTGAGGAAGCCGAGCGCCGCCAGATGGAGCGCCGCCGCTTTATCCCCTTCCTTCGGTAACGAGCCCCGCGCGTGGCGCTGCTCGACTGGGAGAAGGTCACGTGGCCGGACTTCGTCGCGGGGCTCGAGGGCTTCCGCGACCACTTCCCGCGCGCTGCCCAGGCGCCGGAGCCTCGCCCGGAGACCGCGGCTGAGATCGTCGCCGTCCTGAACAGATGGGCTTGCCGGCTCTCCACCGCGCGGGCACCGGGCGCGCTCGAGACCTGGCTCGAAGACAACGCAGCTGCCCTCGAGAAGGTCGAGCCGCTGACGATCGGCGACCCGCGCGTGATCGAGCGCGCCGAAGAGCTCGGGGCGCTCCACGACGACCTCATCGGGCACATGCGCGCCGAGTGGCGTGCTCAGCATGGGCGACGCGGCCGCCTCGAAGGCGCTTTATCTCCTCCAGCCAAGGCTCTTCGTCATGTGGGACAAGGAGATCCGCCGCTCGGCTCCCGAGGGGTACGGCGCCTATCTCCTCCAGATGCACGCGCTCGCCGGGCGCCTTACCGCCGAGGCACCCGCGGACGACGTCGAGGCCTACCTGCAGGAGCTACTCGGCTACGAGACGCGGAAGACACTGGCCAAGTACCTGGACGAGTACAACTGGTTCGAGGCCGTCGGGCGCGCCCAGCTCACCCGGCGGACCGGCTCATCTCGATGAACTCCCACTCGGCGCCGTTCGTCCAGTGCATGTACACGCGCCCGCGGGCAAAGCCCGCCCGCTCGTAGACCGTGATCGCGCGCTCGTTGAACGTCGCCACAGCGAGGGTGAACCGCTCCGGCGCGAAACGCGCCCGCGCGAACTCGAGACCGGCAGCGAGGAACGAGGCGCCGAGCCCGTGGCCGGTGAGGTCGGGGCGGAGGCCGAGGCCGATCTCGAGCGTTCCCTCCTCCTTCGGCTTGAAGTCGAAGTAGCCGACGAGCTCATCCGCGTCGTCGCGCACCGCCCAGTAGGCCTCGCCGCGGCGTGCGGGCTCGAGCAGCTCCCGCAGGTCATCGGGATCGGCGCTCCAGTCGTAGAAGGAGTACGGCTCCGGGTAGTGCCACTCGGCGACCGCCTCCGCGTCGGCTTGTGTCAGCGGCTCGAAGCGGAACTCGGTTGCTCGATCGTCAGGGCGCACCGTAGAGATCGATCCCGTGCGGCTCCTGGATGATGTTGCCGCCGTCCACGACCAGCGCCTGGCCGGTGACGTAGCTCGCCCCCTCCGAGGCGAGGAAGGCGACGAGCGCGGCGACCTCGTCAGGCGTGCCCGGGCGGCCGACGGGCGTGTGCTTGGCGGCCTCGATCTCGTCGGTCTCGGAGGAGGCGGTCGCGATCCAGCCGGGCGCGACGGAGTTGCACGTGATGCCGTCGCGTCCGTGCTCGACGGCGATCGTCCGCATCATCCCGTCCATCGCCCCCTTCGCGCTCGCGTACGCGGCGCTCCCGGGCGCGGTCACGAGCGGCCCGGTCACGGACGAGACCATGACGATGCGCCCGTAGCCGCGCTCGGCCATTCCCGGACAGGACGGCCTGGGTCGTGTGGTAGGCGGTCATGAAGGTCGTGTCGAGCTGGCGACGCATGACGTCGGGCGGGATGTCGCCGAAGCGCGGGAAGGGCATGTCGACACCGGTCTGGGCGAGGCCGGCCGAGTTGACGAGGATGTCGAGGTCGCCGGCCGCTTCGACGAGCGCGAACGCCTGCTCACGGTCGGTGAGGTCGGCGACGTGCGCGGAGACCTCGGCGCCCGCAGCACGAAGCTCCTCCGCGCGCTCCTCGATCCGTTCGGTCGTGGACGTGATGGCCACGCTCGCGCCGAGCCGCGCGAGCAGGCGCGCGCACGCGAAGCCGATCCCGGCCTCGCTCCCGCAGCCGGTCACGAGCGCGGCCCTGCCATCGAAGTCGAACGGGTTATTGGCCATTTGGGCGATAGGGGTCTACGGTAACGGCGTTCGCGCAACAAACGGCGAGCTGCGGCGGAAAGGTGATCCATGGCCGTCAGGGTCACGGGTCGTATCCAGATCGGGCGCTTCGCCTTCGAGATCGGCGCTCCCGAGGGGACTCGCGCCGACTTGGCGACGGTGCCCGCGGGCGTCGATCCCGGCGAGCTTGCCCTTGCGCTGAGCGAGCCGGCGCCGACCGAGGTCATCGGCGCGACGGAGGCAACGCTCGCCGACGCCGAAAGCGTCACGGGGAAGGTCGAGCGGGCCCTCGAGCTTTTCACGACGGTTGCGCAGGGCCGGATCGACCGAGGCACGGCCCTCAAGGAGGCCGACGCGCTCATCGGGACACTCGAGCGCCTCGACCGGGAAGGACGCTACGCCGATGCCTTCCGCCTCGCGCATGCCCTAGCGGGCGCCTTGGCGCTGCTCATGCGCTGGGTCGCGCTCGTGCAGGCGCTCCGCATCGCCCTCAAGGCAGCCGCCGCGCTCGGCGACACGGCCGGAGTCGGCTGGGCTCGCCACGAGCTCGGCACGTTCTCGATCGGAGCAGAGGATGCCAAGGCCGCCACCGGCCAGCTCGAACAGGCCCGGCAGATCCGCCACGAGCTCCGAGACGACGCCGGCCTGCGGCTCACCGAGCACAATCTCTCCACCGCCAACAGTGCCTTTGGAACGGGCTCGCGTTGGTCGAAGCCGATGATCGTCGCCGCAATCATCGGCGGAGTCCTCCTGCTCGGCGCCGTCGGCGCGGGGATCGCGATCCTCGCCTCGGGCGGAGACGACGACAAGGTCGACACCACCGCTCCCGTCGTCAGCTTCGACCAGACCCCGGATGATCCGACCGAGGAGCGGAGCGCGAGCTTCGAGTTCTCAGCCGACGAGGACGTCGACCGCTTCGAGTGCAGCCTCGACGGCGGGCCGTTCGAGGAGTGCTCGAGCCCGCGCAACATCGCGGGCCCGCTGAGCTTCGGCGAGCACGCCTTCGCCGCTCGCGCGGTCGACCTGGCCGGCAACCGCGGCGATGCGGAGACCTTCCGCTGGAGCGTCGAGCGCGGCGAGGGCCCGACGGTGACGATCACGAGTGGCCCGGATTCGCCGACCAACGAGACGACCGCCACGTTCGAGTTCGACGCGCCCGACGCCGTTCGGCTCGAGTGCCACGTCGACGACGGGGACTTCGAGACCTGCTCGAGCCCATCGACGCAGCGAGTGGACGAGGGCGACCACGTCTTCGTGGTTCGCGGAATCAGCGCGGCCGGCACGACCGGCGCCGAGGCGACCTACGAGTGGACTGTGGATACGACGCCGCCAACTGTCGACATCGAGAGCGCCGAGCGATTGAGCACCAAGACAGCCGAGGTCACTTTTTCGCCGTCCGAGTCCGAGACGGACGTCGTCTGCACCCTCTTCGAGTCGAGCGACCTCGAGAACGCCGTCGAGGAAAGACCGGACTGCACGAGCCCGGCCCAGTTCACCGGCCTCGACGCGGCCAGCAGCTACGTCGTCTCGATCACGGCCACGGACGCGGCCGGGAATGTGGGCGACGCAGCGACCGCGGATATCCCGACCTTCGCAGAGCCGTAGGCGTCAGAACGATGCCAGGCCCGGCCTGAGCCGGCCGAGTCGCGCCGCGACGACCGCATCGGCGGCCGCGCGGCTCGCCGGGTGGCCGCTGACCGCCGAGACGAACTCGTCGCGCTCGAGCGCCAGGAGCGAGGCGTCGGTCCGTGCAGTCACGGTGGCAGTGCGCGGCACGTCGCGGAGCAGCGCGATCTCGCCGAAGTGGTCGCCCGGCCCGAGCGACGAGACGACCTCGCCGTCGATCCTCACGTCCATGTCCCCCTCGTCGACGAGATAGAAGCGGTCGCCGACGTCGCCCTGGCGCGTGATCTCCGTTCCGGCCGCGGCCGGCACACGCACGAGGCTCCGCGCGAGGTGCTCGAGCGTCGCCGGCGGGAGTGGCGCGAAGAGCGGAAGGCTGCGGAGGAGCTCGAGCTCGCGCTCCGGCACGACCGCCCGCTCGTCGATCCCGCGCAACCGGGCCCACGAGACGAGCGCCAGCGCCGGCAGCAGGAGCCCCGTGGCGACGAGCGCCCAGCGGACGCCGAAGAGTGCGATGAGGAGCGGGGCGAGGATCGCGCCCAGGCCGAGCGTCCCGACGACGAGGCTCTCGAGCACCCCGAAGACGCGCCCGAGCACCTCCTCCGGGGCCGTCCGCTGCAGAAGCGTGAGTCCGGAGACGTCGACGAGCGTGTTGCCGACCCCGAGCAGGCCGAGAAAGACGAGCGCCGCGGCGGTTTCCGGCCAGGCGCCGAACAGGATGAGGGGGACCCCCCAGAGCACGAGCCCGAAGGCAAAGGCCGTCCCGAGCCCGCGCAGGCCCACGAGCCCGAGGGCGACACCGGCTCCGATCAGCCCCCCGATGCCGACCGCCGAGTTGAGGAGGCCGGGGCCCGCACGGCCGAGGTCGAGCAGCTCGAGGGCTGCGACCACGACGAGCACGTTGAGGGCGCCGGCGACGAGGGTCTGGGCCGAGTAGAGGCCGACGACAAGACGCAGGCTCGGCACGCGGAAGATGGCCTGGAAGCCGGCCAGCGCCTCGCGATGGAGGGCCTCCTCGGCTGCGGCGTCCTCGCGGGGCGGCGGCGTGGAGGGAATGCGCGCGACGTTCAGGGCCGACCAGACGAACGCACCGGCGGTGGCGGCGAAGACGACTCCGGGAGACGTGACGGCGAGGAGGAGCCCCCCGAGCGCGGGCCCCGCGAAGCTGCCGACGCTCTCGACCGTGCTCGACGCAACGTTCGCGGCCGTCAGCTCCTGGGGGTTACGCGCCAGCGTCGGGATCAGCGCGGCCTGGGCAGGCTGGAAAGCGGTCGAGACCACCGCGACGAGCGCGGCGAAGGCGTAGACCGCCGGCACGGGGCCGTCGGAGAGCGCGACGGCCGCGGCTCCCGCAAGGGCGACGGCGCGGATCGCATCGGCCGTGAGCATCACCCGCTGCCGCGAATAGCGGTCGGCGAGCACCGCGGCAAAGGGCGCCACTGCGGCCGAGGGGAGGAAGCGGAGCAACGCCACGAGCCCGACGGCGGTCGCTCCACCCGCCTCGTACGCATAGACGGCCAGCGCGACCGCGTAGGCCCACTCCCCCGTGACAGAGCCGACCCAGGCGAGCTCGAGCCGGCGCAGACCCGGGTTGCGAAAGACGTCTGCAAGCGCCCGCAGCGATTCCCGCAGCTGATCGGCCATGCCGCTCACACGCTCGCTGAAAGCGCGCTATTCACGAGCGATCGAAAGAGTGGGAAGATAGTGGCCCGCATGCACGTCTGGTCTGAAGGAGTTCTCTGACGTCGACGAAAGGAGACACCGTGGAGGAAGAGCGCGAAAGGAACAAGGGCGCTCAGGACGAGCAGGACGTCGAAGCTCATCGCACCAAGGCGATGAACGACGAGTCGGAGGACTCGTCGGAGGCTGGTCGCCGGGAAACCGACGAAGAGCCCGACGTCGAGGCTCACCGCTTCAAGGCGTAGATCCGGAGGAGCCGGGCGGCCCAGCCGCCCGGCTCTCACCTTCCAGCAGCCTGTCGAGCGCTGTCAGCAGCTCGAGACCGACTGACCGACGGTCGCCTTCGAGCCCGTCGATCGCCGCTGCGAGTCGGGCCAGGGTCTCCAGATCCCCTCCGGAGCCCTCCAGGGCGGCCCGCGCACGTCGAGCGGCCTGCAACAGGTCGAGCGCGATCGCCGCCTGGCCGGCGAAGAGGCCGAGTAGCTCCACCTCCTCGAGCGCCGCACCGGGGCGCGCGGGCCGGTCGAGCACCTCGAGGACGCCGAGCGCCCGCTCCTCGTGGAGAAGCGGGACCGCCATCAGCCCCTTCGGCACGAAGCCGGTCGCCTCAGCCGCATCCTTCGCGAAGCGCGGATCCTCGCTGACGTCGTCGAGCACGAGCGGCTGGCGCGTCACGAGCACCCAGCCCGCAATCCCCGTGCTCGAGGGGAAACGCGTCCCCACGAGGCTGTCCGAGCCCTCCCCGGCGATCGCCTCGAAGACGAGCTCGTCCCGCTCCTCGTCGAGCAGGAAGATGGAGGCCGCCCGCGCGTGGAAGATCGCCCTGGCGACCTCCACGATCGAGCGCAAGAGCTCCCGGTGGCCCTCCTCGGATCGCAGGACGCCGGCGGCGACCGCGGCTCGCAGGTCGTCTCCCGTCATCACGATCCGATCATGTTCGTGGCCGTGAGGTAGAGGACGCTCTTGAGCTGGAACGGGGTCAGCTCCGGATGGCTGCCGAGGACGAGGGCGCAGATGGCGGTCATGTGCGGTGTGGCGAAGCTGTTGCCGGTGCAGCGAAGGCTTGAGCCTTGCAGCCAGGCGACGTCGATGTCCACCCCCCGCGCGAAGAACTCGACGGGCGGCTCGGGGTTGTAGAAGAAGTCGAGCGGCTCGGCCCGGTCGTGGCTCCCGACGGACAGCACCGACGCGAACCGCCAGGGGAAGCTCTCGACCGGCAGATTGTGCGCCGAGGCGATGAGCATCGTCTTTTGGAAGTACGCGAGGTCGGCGAGCTCGTGCAGGCTCCCGGCGAGGTCTCGCTTCGTCGTCGAGAGGCTCATGTTCACGACGTCGAAGCCGTTCTCGATCGCGTAGCGGAGGCCGGCGACCAGAACCGGACCGCTGCCCGTGTAGCCGGCGCCGAGCACGCGCACGCTGTAGAGCTCACATTCGGGCGCCAGAGAGCGGACGATCCCCGCGCACGCTGTTCCGTGACCGCAGAGGTCGCCCTCCTCGTCGGGCTCGATCGTGATCTCGCCTTCCGGGCTGCGAACGACCGCCACGGCACCCGCGAGCGGGCCGACCAGAGGATGGTTCTCTTCGACCCCGCTGTCGAGGATGCAGACGCGGACGCCGCTTCCGGTCGAACCTCCCCAGGCCCACTCGCGCGAGACCTCCGCTGGCCACTCGACCTCGAGCTCGATGTTCTTCTCCGCGCCGGCGGGGAGGCTCCAGGCAGGAAGCGGCTCGGCTCTTTCCGGTGTGCTCACGCCTCGAGCCCGACGACCTCGAAGGCGTCGACGTCGATCAGGCCGCGGTCGGTGATCTTGAGCTTCGGGATGACGGAGAGGGCGAGGAAGCTGAGCGTCTGGAAGGGCGCGGGGAACTCGCAGCCGAGCTCGCGCGCGGCCTGCAGGCAGGCTTCCGAGGCCTGGACGACCTCCTCGTACGGCGCGTCCGAGAGGAGGCCCGCGACGGGCAGGGGCAGCTCCGCCCGCACGCCTCGGTCGGCGATCACGACGAGCCCGCCCCCCGTCTCCGCCAGCCGACCGACGGCGCGGGCCATGTCGCCGTCATCCACCCCGACCACGACGATGTTGTGCGCGTCGTGGGCGATCGTGGTCGCCATCGCTCCGCGCTCGAGCCCGAAGCCGCGCACGAAGCCGAGGCCGATCCGGCCGGTCCCGAGGTGCCGCTCGACGACGGCGATCTTGGCGAGATCGCGCGCGGGGTCCGCGACCGCGAAGCCGTTCTCGGCGGGCAGCTCGTCCTGCAGCTCCTTCGTCACGATCTGGCCCTCCACGAGCCCGATCACACGCGCGGTGCCGCCCTCCCAAGGGATGGCGAAGTCGTTCGAGGCGGTCGGCTGCACGCGCACGGTGTGCTTCACCCACTCGGGCACCTCGGGGCGCGGGAACTCCTCCAGCGGCGCGCCGCGCTTCAGGACGACGTCCGGCTGGAAGGACTCGAGGTCGGGCAGGAGCAACAGATCTGCGACGTTTCCGGGCGCGACTGCGCCGAGATCGCGCAGGCCATGCCACGTGGCCGCGTTCAGCGTCGCCATGACGAGCGCGTCCTCCGGCGAGACCCCGAGCTCGACCGCACGGCGGACGATGGAGTTCATGTGCCCTTCCTCGGCAATGTGCTCGGGCTCGCGGTCATCGGTGCAGAAGGCCATGCGCGCAGGCCCGAACTCCTCGATGAGCGGAACGAGCGCCTCGAGGTTGCGCGCGGCGCTCGCCTCCCGGACGAGCACCCACATCCCGGCGCGCAGGCGCTCCCTCCCCTCCTCCAGGGACGAGACCTCGTGGTCGGAGCGGATTCCGGCGGCGGCGTAGGCCTGCAGGTCGTGCCCGAGCACTCCGGGCGCGTGGCCGTCGACGTGCGAGGCCGACTCGAGCCCGAGCTTTTCGAGCTCGTGCGGGTCGCCCGCGACGACGCCGGGGTAGTTCATCATCTCGGCGAGCCCGATCACGCGCCGGCGGTGGAGGAGCCCCTGGAGGTCGCCGAGCGTGAGGGCGCGTCGCGGCGACTCGAACTTCGACGCGGGCACCGACGAAGACGCCATGAAGAAGATGTCGAGCGGCACGTCGTCGGCGAGGTCGGCGAGCCAGTGGATCCCGTCCGTGCCGAGGACGTTGGCGATCTCGTGCGGATCGGCGACGACCGTCGTCGTCCCCATCGGGAGTACGAGGCGGGCAAACTCGTCCACGAGGAGCTTCGACGACTCGAGATGCATGTGCGCATCGATGAGGCCCGGGACGACGTACCTCCCGCGCGCGTGCACGACCTCCTTGCCCGCGTAGGAGCCGAGACCGGCGACGTAGCCGTCGCAGATCGCCACCTCGGTCTCGAGCCACTCGCGCGTGAAGACGGAGAAGACCTTGCCGCCCTCGATGACGACGTCCGCGATCTCGTCGCCGCGTGCGACGGCGAGGCGCCTGGCCAGATCCGGCATGGGGCGAGCCTAAAGGATCAGCTGATGAGCGTCAGCGGACGATGCGGAAGACGGTCGCGGTCGGGCAGCCCGCCATGACGAGCTTGCGCGCTTCCCCCACGTCCGCATCCGACTTCGCCAGCGTCCGCGCGTCCGACGAGGTGAACCCAAGTCGGTAGAACTGCGCGCGCCGCCAGTGGCGGATGCGCAGCCGCTCGTTCCGCACCTCGCGAAGTGTCCACGTTCCGGTCTGCGTCGCCATACCCGCACTATGTCACCCCTGGCGGTCGAGACCAAACCATTCAGGAGCTGCGGCGCCGGCGCTGCGCTAGTGGGCGATGAAAAGCCAGCGGATGATGAGCGCGATCGGCAGCAGCATGCCCAGTGCGAAGAAGAGCGAGGTGAAGAAGGCCGTCGCGTAGATGAAGGTCCGCGTGCCGGGGTCGACGGGCATCAGCGGGCGATCCGAAAGGCGGTCGCGGGCGGGCAGCCGGCGGAGATCAGCCTGCGCATCGCGGCCAGGTCGGCGCCCGACTTGGCGAGCGTGCGCGCGTCCGAGTTGGAGAAGCCGAGGCGGTAAAACTGCTCGCGGCGCCAGTGGCGGACGCGCACGTATTCGTCGCGAATGCGGCGAGGAGTCCCGTCCTCGACCTTGTGCCCCTGCATTGCGGGGAATATGTCACCCGGTGAGCTCGCCTCCAACCCGGAATGGCCAAGAACCGCCTCGCCGAAGGTCGAGGACCGCTGACCTGGACAACCTCGCGGTCGCGGAGCGCCTGGAGGCGTTCGCAGCGCTCCTGGAACTCGCGGGCGCGTCGCACTACACGGCGCGGGCGTACCGGCGCGCGGCCGAGCTCGTGCGCAGTCTGGGGACTTCTGTTGCCGACCTGGTGCGCACCGGGCGCGTTCGGGAGCTCCGCGGGATCGGGCCTGGCATCGAGGCGCGCCTCCTGGAATTGGTGGAAACCGGCCGGATCGAGGAGCTCGAGGAGCTCGAGCGCGAGGTGCGACCGGAGCTCGTCGGCTTCGGGCGGCTCCTCGGCCTCTCGCCGAAGCGCTCGGTCGAGATCGGCGAGGCTTTGGGGATCACGACCGCCGCCGAGTTCCGTGAGGCGATCGAGGCCGGGCGGCTCAGGTCGGTGCCGGGCATCGGGCCGAAGACGGAGGAGAAGGTGCGTGCTGCGCTCGCTGCTGCGGCCCGGCCGAGACCGAGGCGCGGACTGACGCTCAATCGGGCACGTGCGCTGGTCGAGGGGATCGCGGCGGCGCTCGGCGGTGTCGCGGCGGGCGATCCGCGCCGCTGGGCGGACTCGTCCGAGCGGCTCGTTATTGTCACTTCAGACAACGATGCGCTCGAACGCTTCGCCCAGCTCCCGCAGATCGTCGCCGTCACGGAGGGCGGCGTCGGCATCACCGTGGAAGGAGTGCCGGTGGAGCTCGTGATCGCCGCTCCGGAGGTCTTCGGGGCCGCCCTGCTCCGGGCGACGGGGGCGGATGCCTACGTCGAGGCGCTCGAGCCCCTGCCAGACGCGCGCACGGAGGAGGAGGTCTACGCGCGCCTCGGCGTGCCGTACTGCCCGCCCGAGCTCCGCGAGGAGGCGCACCGCCGGGCTCCTCCACCTCTCGTCGAAGTCGAGGACATACACGGCGACCTCCACTGCCACACGACCTGGTCCGACGGCAAGGCGTCGGTGCTCGAGATGGCCGAAGGCGCGATCGCGCGGGGCTACGAGTACCTGGCGATCTGCGACCACACGCCGAGCGTGGGCGCGGTCCCGGGCCTCACGGCCGACGACGTGCTGCGCCAGGGCGAGGAGATCGCCGCGGCGAACGAGGCGCTCGCGCCCTTCCGGGTGCTGCGCGGAATCGAGTGCGACATCCTGCGGGACGGGTCGCTCGACCTGCCGGACTCCGTGCTGGCCGAGCTCGACTGGGTGCAGGCGAGCGTCCACGGCGGCCAGCGGATGCCCGCGCGGGAGCTGACCGCTCGGACGCTCGAGGCGATGCGGAACCCGTACGTTCGCTGCCTGAGCCATCCGAAGGGGCGGATCATCAACCACCGGCCCGAGAACGCGCTCGACCTCGATCGGGCGTTCGAGGTCGCGCTCGAGACCGGAGTCGCGCTCGAGGTGAACGGCCTCCCGGACCGGCTCGACCTGCGGGGCGAGCACGTCCGGCGGGCGATCGATGCCGGTGTGAAGATCGTCGCCTCGACGGACGCCCACTCCGTGCGCGGCCTCACGAACATGGAGCTCGCGGTTCGCACGGCGCGGCGTGGCTGGGCGACGGCGGCCGATGTGCTCAACACGCGGCCGCTCGAAGCGATCCTGCGGCGCTAGAGGCCGACGATGTCGTCCGGCTTCACGGGCACGCGGGTGAGCTCCCGGCCGGTGGCGTTGCGTAGCGCGGAGAGGATTGCCGCCGTCGAGACGACGGTCGGCGGCTCGCCCACGCCCTTGGCGCCGTAGGGCGCGGACAGCTCGGGCTCCTCGACGAGCTCGGAGATGACCGGCGGCATGTCGAGCGTGGTCGGGATCAGGTAGTCCGTGAAGCTCGCGTTCGTGATCAGGCCGTCTTTCGTCTGGATCTCCTCCATGAGCGCGAGGCCGAGCCCCTGTGCGGTGCCGCCCTCGATCTGGCCGGCGACCGCCTGCGGGTTCATCGCCTTACCAACGTCCTGAGCGGTTCCGATCCAGACGACGCGCGTGAGGCCGAGCTCGACGTCCACCTCGACGACGACCTTCATCGCCGCGCAGGCGAAGGCGACGTGCGCCGGGCCGGTGGTGATCTGCCCGGTCTCGGGGTCGAGCGGCGAGGTCTGGCGGTGTCGGTAGACGCGCTCCTCGTCGATCTCGTCGCCCGGCGCGAGGGTGCCGCCGCGGCGCTCCAGCTCGTCGCGGACGGCCAGACAGGCCGCGCGGACCGCGCCCGCGGTCATCCAGGTCTGGCGCGAGGCCGACGAGGAACCGGCCGAGCCAACGGCCGCGGTGGAGTGCGGGGCGATGACGACGTCCGCGATCTCGGGCAGCTCGGTGCGGGCGACCTGGCCGATGATGTTGACCACGCCCTGCCCGACCTCGGCGGCTGCGGAATGAACCTCCGCGATCAGCTCGCCCCCGGCGTCGGCGTAGAGGCGGACGCGGGCGGCGCAGTAGTCGTCGAAGCCTTCCGAGTAGCAGATGTTCTTGTAGCCGAGCGCGAAGCCGACGCCGCGCCGAACGCCGTCGCCGCGCGTCGTGTTGCCTGCGCCGCCGGGGAGCCGGATCGGGTCGCGCGGAAGCTCCTCGGGGTCGGGCTCGGCGATCGCAGCGCACCGGCGAAGCACCTCCTCCACCGGCAGCGAGCTCTCGATGCGCTGTCCCGTCGGCAGCGTGTCGCCCTGGGCGATCGCGTTCGTGATCCGAAGCTCGACCGGATCCATCTCGAGCGCCGTTGCGAGCTTGTCCATCTGCGCCTCGGCCGCGAAGCAGGTCTGCACGGCGCCGAAGCCCCGCATCGCGCCGCACGGCGGGTTGTTGGTGAAGACGGCGCGGCACTCGATGAGCGCGTTGGGGACGTTGTAGGGCCCGGCGGCGAAGGAGGCGGCATTCGAACAGACCGCGGTCGAGCTCGAGGCGTAGGCGCCGCCGTCGAGCAGGATCTTCATGCGGACGTTCGTGAGCTTGCCGTCGCGGGTCGCGCGATGCTCGCACCAGATGCGCGCCGGGTGGCGGTGCACGTGGCCGGCGAAGGACTCTTCCCGGTTGTAGACCATCTTCACGGGCCGGTTCGCCTTCAGCGCGAGCATGGCGCCGTGAATCTGCATGGAGAGGTCCTCGCGCCCGCCGAAGGCGCCGCCGACCCCGGCGAGGTGGATGCGCACCTGCGAGGGCGGCAGTCCGAGGCAGGGCGCGACCTGATCGCGGTCGACGTGAAGCCATTGCGTGGCCACGTAGATGTCCACGCCGCCCTTGCCGTCCGGAACGGCCAGGCCCGATTCGGGGCCGAGGAAGGCCTGATCCTGGATCCCGAGCTCGTAGTAGCCGGAGACCGCGACCTCGCCGGGGGCGTCCGGATCCCCGTGGCAGATCGTCAGCTCGCGAACGGCTTCGCGCGCCTTCTCGGGATCGGCGACCGGCTCCCGCGGGATGTAGTCGACCTGTGCGGCCGCGGCGGCGCGGCGGGCCTGTTCGGGGTGCTCTGCAGCGACGAGCGCGACCGGCTCGCCGAAGTAGCGCACCTCCTCCATGGCCAAAACGGGCTGGTCCGGAAACTCGAGGCCGTAGCGCTTCTCACCCGGGACGTCCCGGTGCGTGAGGACGGCGTGGACGCCGGGCATGCCCTTGGCCTCAGCCGTGCTGATTCCCTTGACCTGCGCGGCCGAGTGCGGGCTGCGGACGGTGTGGCCGTAAAGCATGCCCGCGGCGAAGAGGTCGCTCGCGTAGGCGAACTCCCCGGTGACCTTGGGGACGGCGTCGATGCGGCGAACGGACTCGCCGACGCGGCCGAGCTCGAGGCGGCGCGAAGGCGCGCTCACTCTTGGTGTCCTTTCGTCACCTTGCGTGCACCATGGGCGCGCTTTGCGGCGCTACGCTCGAAGCGGGTGGTGGTCCGGGGTGGCCCCAATACACAGAGTCTGCTCATGAGCCCGCCGCCAGCCTGACCGCGTCGAAGATCTTCGCGTACCCGGTGCACCGGCAGAGGTTGCCGCTCAGCGCCTCCCGGATCTCGTCGTCCGTCGGCTCGGGCACGCGCGCCAAGAGATCCACCGTCGCCACGATCAGCCCCGGCGTGCAGAATCCGCACTGCACTGCGCCCGTCGTCGCGAACGCCTCCTGCACCGGATGGAGGGCGCCGTCCGACCCGAGGCCCTCGACCGTCACGATCTCGTGCCCGTCCGCCTGCGCCGCCAGGACCAGACACGCGCACACCAGCTCCCCGTCCAACAGGACGGAGCACGACCCGCACTCGCCCTGCTCGCACGCGTTCTTCGACCCGGGCAGGCCCATGTGCTCGCGCAGCGCGTAGAGAAGGCTCTCGCCCTCCCAGACCTCGGCCTCCACCGGCTCGCCGTTGACCGTGACCGCCACTCTCACGTCAGGCACCTGATCAGCGCCCGGCTCACGAGCACCTTCAACGCATGGACGCGGTAGGCCGCCGTTCCTCGCACGTCGTCGATCGGGGACGCATCCCGCGCGACGAGCTCGGGCAGCTCGTCCGCGTCCCCCAGTCTCGCGCGCACCAACCCGGGCTTCGGGCCGGCCGACCCGTACGCGACGCGGATCTCGTCGGCCTCTCGATCGACGACCAGGCACAAGGACACCACCGCGATCACCATCGCGTTCCGCGGCCCGACCTTCATGAACGTCTGCCGCATATCGCGTGGCTCGAGACGCACCGCCACGATCAGCTCGTCCGAGAGGAGTGCGTTCTGCTTCGGCCCGGTCAGGAAGCGCGACATCGGCACCACGCGCACCCCCCGGTCGGCCGAGGCGGCCACCACCTCTGCCTCGTAGACGAGCAACGGCGGCAAGGCGTCCCCCGCCGGTGAGGCCGTGGCGAGATTCCCGCCCAGCGTGCCGCGGTTCCGGATCTGCGGCGAGCCGACCGTCCGCGACGCCTCGGCCAGAGCCGGCAGCACCGACGCAAGCCCGTTCCCCATCGCCTCCGCGTACGTCAGGCCGGATCCGAGCCGAAGCGTGCGGTTGTCCCTCCCCCAGCCGCGGAGCTCCGCGACCTCGTTCAGGTTCAGGATCGTCTCCGGCCGCGCGCGGTCGAAATTCAGCTCGACCATGACGTCGGTCCCGCCCTGGATCGGAACGGCGTCCTTCCGCTCGGCCTTGAGCGCCAGCGCCTCGTCGAGGGTCTGGGGGGTGAGCACCTCCACGCGGCAAGCCTAAGAGATCGTGTCGAGATGAGGCCTCGTCGTCGAAGTTGCTCTCGACTCTCTCAGAGTGAAGCGCGCTGGTGAACCACCGAAAGCGGGATGGAATCAAGTGGCCTGCGCCCTCGATACTGGGTGAGGCGGTAAGGCAGGCCTCCGGAAGACGGCTCCGATGCGGCGGGAGCTGGCTCCCGGAGAACGGCTGGGGCGGAAATCCATGCGGCGATTTCCGCCCCACACTTTTTCAGGACTCGGCGCTCTCCCCCACCTGTTCGAGGGCGCGCTCGAAGATCTCATGGGGCTGCGCGCCGAGGAGGAGCAGCCGGCCGTCGACCACAAAGGCGGGGATGGCATGGATGCCGGCCTGCTGCGCCTGCGCGGTCGAGGCATCGACCCGCGCGGCGTAGCGTCGGTCGGCGAGCGCGGCCGCGGCCTCCGCGCGGTCGAGCCCGGCATTCGCGACGAGATCGAGCAGTGTCTCGGTGTCCCCGATGTTCCGGCTCTCCGACCAGTACGCGTGCATGAGCCGCGTGTGCACCTCGTCGTGGAGTCCCCGCTCGCGCGCAAGCTCCGTCAGCTCGAGCGCCTGCCGCGAGTTCGGGACGACGTCGGGCGGCGGGTTGTAGGCGAGGCCCGATGCCTCCACCATCTTCCGCGTCCGGGCGTGCGCGTCCTCTGGATAACGGCGGTGGAGCTCCTCCCGCGGTATCCCCTCCGGCGGATACTCGGGATGGAGGTCGAACGGGAGCCACTCGACGGTCGCCCCGTGCTCCTGCTCGAGCCACGCGGCCCGCTCCAGGGCCACCGAGCAGAACGGTCAGATGTAGTCGCTCCAGATCCAGACAGAAAGCCGACTCACCCTTTCACGCTACCCATCTATCACCGGGTTGAGGGATGGGAGCGGACGCGCGGGCGGAGGATGATGAGGATCGAGCGTTTTCGAACGGCGTTGCGGTCACGCCGAGGAACCAGGAGGTCGCGTGACCACGATCATCGAGCGCACGCCCGCAACGCGAGCGACGGCCGTCAAGACCTCGCTCCTCTACCTCGCCTTCACGACCGCATGGGTGTACGGCTTCGCCAACGGCCAGCACGACCTTCCCGGCCTCGTCTTGCTGGCGTTCTTCCTGCTCCCGCTCGGCGTTCACTTCCTGCTCGGGTTCGCCCTCGCGAAGCAGGAGGCGTGCGCGCTCCTCGCCTACGCGCCCGTGCTGGCCCTCGTCGGGCCCGGGCTTTCGACCTCGCTTTTCGTCCCGCTCGCGATGCTGGCGGTCTTTCCGGGCGCGCCCCTCGTCCTGCTCGGCCTGTTCGTCCGCCTGCGAATGGAGCCGCGCGAGGTCGAGGAGACCTGGTAGAAAACGCCCGTCCGAGGCCACCCTGAAACGAACTCTGGCGGGTCGGCCCTAGCGCGATAGCGCCTCCTCGAGCGCCCTCCGTGTGAGCACGCGCGAGAGTTCGCGCCGGTAGTCGGCGCTCGCGTTCGTGTCGCTCGGCGGGCTCGCGCCCTCGTCCGCCTTCTCGGCCGCCGCGGCCGCGTCATCGGCTGACGACCCTGCGAGCGCGTCCTCCACGGCCTTGGCACGGAGCGGGGTCAGGCCCATGTTCGTCAGCGCGACGGAGGCCTGCTCGACCTTCCCGTTACCGCGCTTGACGAGCGCAGCCACGCCGACCGTGGCCCAGTCCTGCGCACGGCGGTTGAACTTCACGTACGACCAGCCCGTCCAGCTGCCGAGCTTGGGCACCCGGATCTCCGTGAGCATGTCCCGCGGGCCGATCGCGGTTTCCCAGAGCCCGCGGAAGAAGTCCCCCGCGGGCGCGGCCGTCTCGCCACCGGTGCCACGCACGGAGAACTCGGCGTCGAGCGCGAGGAGGACCGTCGGCAGGTCGGATGCAGGGTCTCCGTGGGCGACCGAGCCGCCGATCGTCCCGCGATGGCGCACCTGCGGATCCCCGATGAGCCCTGCGGTGTGGGAGAGGATCGGGCAGTGCTCCTGGACGAGCGGGTCGGTCGCCACGTCGTGGTGTCTGGTCAGCGCCCCGATCGCCAGCTGTTCCCCGGCGTCGCGCACGTAGGACAGCTCCTCGATGCGGCCGATGTCGACGAGGAGCGCCGGCTGCGCGAGCCGGAGCTTCATGAGCGGCAGGAGCGAGTGCCCGCCCGCGAGGAGCTTCGCGTCGTCGCGCCCGAGAAGCTCGAGCGCCTCGTCGACGGAGCCGGCCCGCTCGTAGTCGAACCTGGCGGGGATCATCGCCCGCCTCCCTTCGCCTCGGCGAGTGCCCGCCAGACGCGCTCCGGCTTGGCCGGCATCTCGATGTCTGTGATCCCGTAGGGCGAGAGCGCGTCGACGACCGCGTTCATGACGGCCGCCGGCGAGGCGATCGTCCCGGTCTCGCCGACGCCTTTCACGCCCATCGGGTTCGTCGGGCTCGGGCTCTCGGTCCGCGCGAGCTCGAAGTTGGGGAGCTCGACGGCCGACGGGACGAGGTAGTTGACCATCGAGCCCGTCGCGAGGTTCCCCTCCTCGTCGTACACGGCCTCCTCGTAGAGGGCCTGCGCGACCCCCTGCGCGATGCCGCCGTGCACCTGCCCGTCCACGATCGTCGGGTTGATGACCGTCCCGACGTCGTCGACCGCGACGTAGCGCTCGAGCTCGACGGCCCCGGTCTCCTCATCGATCTCGACGACGGCGATGTGGCAGCCGGCGGGCCAGCTGAAGTTGGGCGGGTCGTAGACGTGCAGGGCTTCGAGGCCAGGCTCGGTGCCGTCCGGGAGGTTGTGCGCGGTCCAGGCGGAGAGCGCGGCGTCCGTCACGGACATCGACTTGTCCGTGCCCGCGATGGTGAAGCGGCCGCTCGCATACTCGAGGTCTTCCTCGGCGACCTCGAGCTGGTGCGCGGCGATCTTCCGCGCCTTCCCGATGATCTTCTCGGTCGCGTGCCAGACGGCGACGCCGCCGACGGCGAGGCTGCGGCTCCCGTAGGTGTCCATGCCGAGCGGGATGACCGTCGTGTCGCCGTGTAGCACCTCGACGTTCTCGATCGGGACGCCGAGGCGGTCGGCGACGATCTGGGAGAACGTCGTCACATGGCCCTGCCCGTGCGGCGACGTGCCGATCAGGACCTGCACGGTCCCGGTCGGCAGGCAGCGGACCGTCGCGGCGTCCCAGCCGCCGGCCCCGTAGCGGATCGCTCCGAGGATGCGCGACGGCGCGAGCCCGCACATCTCGACATAGGTCGAGAGGCCGATACCGAGCTGCTTCGTGTCGCCCCTCTTGCGCCGCTCGGCCTGCTCGTTGCGCAGGGCGTCGTAGCCGGCGAGCTCGAGCGCTTTGTCGAGCGACGCGTGGAAGTCGCCGGAGTCGATCTCGAGCCCCGACGCGATCGCGGCGGGGAACTCCGTGATGAAGTTCAGCCGCCGGATCTCGACCGGGTCCTTGCCGATCTTCCGCGCGAGTGCGTCCACGGCCCGCTCGATCGCGTAGGTCGCCTCGGGACGGCCTGCGCCCCGGTAGGCATCCGTCGGGGTCGTGTTCGTGAAGACGCCGACACACTCGAAGTCGTACCCCTGCACGTCGTAACAGCCGGCGTAGAGCCAGGCGCCGAGGAGCGGGACGCCCGGTGAGACGAGCTGCATGTACGCGCCCATCGCGGCCGTCAGGCGCACGCGGACGGCGGTGATCTTGCCCTCCTCCGTGGCGGCGAGCTCGATCTCCTGCAGGACGTCGCGTCCGTGGATGGTTGCCACGTATGCCTCCGACCGCTCCTCCGTCCACTTGACCGGAAGGCAGAGCCGGCGCGCGAGCACGAGGCAGAGCGCCTCCTCGGCATAGACGTTGAGCTTCGAGCCGAAGCCGCCGCCGACGTCCGGTGCGACAACGCGGAGCTTCGTCTCGGGGATTCCGGTCGTGCCGGAGAGCGTCACGCGGGCGATGTGCGGGACCTGCGTCGCCGACCACATCGTGTACTCGCCGGTGGCCGGGGTCGGCTGCACGAGCACGCTCCGCGGCTCGATCGCGTTCGGGATGAGGCGCTGCTGGCGGTAGTTCTCCTTCACCGTCACAGCCGCGTCCGCGAACAGCTTGTCGACCTCGCCCGCTTGGAGCGGCCAGGTGAAAGCCTTGTTGATGTCGTACTCGTCGTGGACGAGCGGCGCAGAGTCCTGAACCGCCTCGGCCACGTCGGTCACGGCCGGAAGCGGCTCGTAGTCGACCTCGACGAGCTCGGCCGCGTCCTTGGCGAGCGCGCGACTCTCGGCGACGACAACGGCGACGCCGTCGCCCGCGTAGCGCGCCTTGTCGGAGGTGAGGGGCCGGTGCTGGGGAATGTGGCAGTCGCCGGTCACGGGCCATGCGCACGGCAGCGAGCCCGCCCACTCCTCCGCCAGGTCGGCGCCGGAGAAGGCCGCCACCACTCCCTCGGCCGCGAGCGCTTTCGACAGGTCGACCTTCTTGATCTTCGCGTGCGCATACGGGCTGCGCACGACCGCCATCCAGAGCATCCCGGGCAGCGTCATGTTGTCGACCCAGCGCGTGTCGCCGCGGAGGAGACGGGCGTCTTCCTTGCGCTCGACCGCCGCGCCGATGTACGTGGTCTTCGTCTCTGTGGTCGCCATCACGCCCTCCTACGCGGTCGCGGCGGCCTGTACCGCCTTGACGATGTTCTGGTAGCCGGTGCAACGGCAGAGGTTGCCCTCGAGCGCGTGGCGGATCTCCTCTTCGCTCGGGCTCGAGTGCTCGGCCAGGAGACTCACCGTCGCGAGCACCATCCCCGGCGTGCAGTAGCCGCACTGGAGGCCGTGGGCCTCGTGGAAGGCCTGCTGCACGGGATGGAGCTTGCCGTTCTCTGCGAGGCCTTCGATCGTGGTCACCTCGCTGCCGTCGGCCTGGACGGCGAGCATCGTGCACGACTTCACCGACTCCCCGTTGAGCAGGACGGTGCAGCTGCCGCACGACGACGTGTCACAGCCGACGACGGTTCCCGTCAGGCCGAGGCCCTCGCGCAGGAAGTAGACGAGCAGCTCGCGCGGCTCGACCTCGGCCTCGCGCCGGACCCCGTTGACGGTGATTCCGATCTGACTCACTCTGGCCTCCTTCCGAAGAGACGTGCGAGCTTGCGGCGCATCGCGCCGAAGAACAGTCCGAGCCCACCGACCGGCTTCGCCTGGGCCGCGGTCGCCGCCTCGGCCTCCTCGGGCGCCGCGGAGAGTTGAGCCTGCAGGCACTGGGCGAAGCTCGTGACGAGCTGGGACGAGATGTCCTCGATGAGACCGCGCCCGAACTGGGCGACGGTGCCCGTGAGAGCGAGGTCGGTGACGAGGTCGACGCGCGTCGCGCCGTTCGCGGGCGCGAGACTGGATTGGATGGTGGCCTCCGCGCGGCCTCGGTTGCGGACGTCACGGGCGTTCGCCTTGAGCACGACGCGCTTCGCCGCCTCGTCGGCCTCGGTGCGCTCGACGTCGGTGGCGAAGGTGAGCCCGATCGGGCCGAGCTTCACCTGCATCGTCGCCTTCCAGTGCGAGTCGTCCACGACCTCGTCGAGCGCGGCCCCCGGCATGCACGGCACGATGCGCGGGACGTCCATGAGGAGATCCCAGGCCGCCTCGGCCGGCGCGTCGACGGTGAATGAGTTCTCGAGCTTCACGCGGCCACCGCCGCCTTGCGCCTCGTCGCCACGATCTCGGCGGCCACGGCGACGGCGACTTCCTCGGGCGTCCGCGAGCCGATCCGGAGCCCGATGGGTGCGTGGATGCGGGCGAGCTGCTCCTCCGTGACGCCCTCGGCGCGCAGGCGTTCGTTGCGCATCTCCGTCGTGCGCTTGGCGCCCATCGCGCCGATGTAGCCGGCCGTTGTCTCGAGCGCGACCTTGAGAAGCGGGATGTCGAACTTGTGGTCGTGCGTCAGCACGCAGACCGCCGTGCGCTCGTCCACCGGCGCGCTGCGCAGGAACTCGTCGGGCCACTGGACGACCACCTCGTCCACGTCCGGGAAGCGCTCCCGCGTGGCGAAGCGGGCGCGCGCGTCGCAGATCGTCACGCGGTAGCCGAGGAACTTGCCCATGCGTGCGAGGGCGGCAGCGTGATCGACGGCGCCGAAGACGAACATCTCCGGCCGCGGCCCGAACGGGAGGAAGAACGTGTCGCCTTCGATCGTCGCCTCGAAGTGTCCGTTCAATGCAACGAGCTCGTGCTTCCCGATCTCGGAGCCGGAAACGGTCACGGCGAGAGCGATCGGTCGTTCCGAGCGAACGGAGTCCGCAAGTTCGACGACGAGATCGCGCTCGACCGTGCTCAAGAAGATGTGGACGGTGCCGCCGCACGGGAGGCCGACCTCGAAGGCCTCCTCGTCGGCGATCCCGTAGGAGACGAGGCGCGGTGGGCCGCCCGCGAGGACTTCCTGTGCCTCGTCGTACACGGCCGGCTCCACGCAGCCCCCAGTGACGGAACCGGCCACCTCGCCCGTCTCCGAGACCGCCAGCACGGCTCCCGGGCCCCGGGGCGCGGAGCGCTCGGTCTTGACCACAGTGGCGGTGGCGAAGCGAAGGCCTTTCGCGTTCCAGCCCTCGATCGTTGCGAGCACGTCCTTCATGCGCCGATCACCTCATAGCGTGCCGGATCTGCCTCGAAGCGCGCGCGACACCCCGCGCAGCAGAAGGCGTACGTTGTGCCGTCGTGGACGAGAGTCTCCGCAGAGGCGAGCGAGACCGTCATCCCGCAGACCGGATCGACCGCCTCCCCGAGCGGGGGTGCCGCAGGCGTTCGCGCGTGGCGCCAGGCGACGAGCTCGGCGAGGATCGCGACGGCAACCTCCTCCTGCCGGATCGGACCGAGGTCGAGGCCCGCGGGTGCCTTGAGCCGCGCCAGCGCGTCCTCCTCGACTCCGGCCGAGCGGAGCGTGGCGGCAACCGCGTCGGCCCGCTTCCGGCTCGCGACGAGCCCGACGTAGCCGGCGGGCCCCGCGAGCGCGGCCGCGAGCGCCTCCTCGTCACCTCGGCCCATCGTCGCGACGACGACGGCATCGGCACGCTCGTCCAGCCCCCGCGTGACGCGCCAGTCGATCCCAGCGGCCAGGCGTGCGAGCGTGTCGGCCGCGGGGCTCTCTCCGATGATTACCAGGAGCGGAGCGGGCAGTTGTGGCTCGACGAGAATCTCGACGGCGCCTTCCGAGGCGCACGAGCCGTCCGTCGAGACGAGCCGGGACTCGCCGTCGCCGAGCGCCGCGAGCGCCTCGCGGACGACCGCCGGCTCCGAGCACGAGCCGCCGACCCAGCCGTAGACGGCGCCGTCGGCCGTCACGAGGGCCCGGTCGCTCCGCCGGGCGGCCGCCGGCCGGCGGACGTTGACGACGGTTGCGAGCGCGAACGGCTCTCCCGCCGAGGCGAGCTCGCCCGCGCGGATGAGCACGTCAGCGGGTCTCATGTTCCTGGGCCGCCGTTGGCAAGGGAGGCGAGCGAGCGGCGCGCAGGACAGTGCGAATGGCACGGACAAGCGCCGCGAGCGAAGCATCCTGCCGCCAACGGTGGCAGGCGTCGTGCGAAGCCGGGCTTCGCCCGGCGGGAGCATGCGCCGTCCAGGGACATGAGGCTCACTCTGCTAGGCCGACCTCGTTCAACGCTTTCCAGACCTTGTCCGACGTGACGGGCATCTCGAGGTTCCGCACGCCCGCATGTGCGAGCGCGTCCACGACCGCGTTCACGTAGGCGGCGGGAGAGCCGACAGTGGCGGACTCGCCGACGCCCTTCGCTCCCAGCGGGTGATGCGGCGACGGGGTCACCGTCTCGCCGAGGTCGAACGACGGCGTCTCCCAGGCCGTCGGGAGCAAGTAGTCCATGAAGTTGGAGCCGACGCAGTTCCCGTCCTCATCGAAGGTGATCAGCTCCATCGCGGCGATCGCGAAGCCCTCTGTGAGCCCGCCCATGATCTGGCCCTCGACGATCATCGGGTTGATGCGGACGCCGCAGTCGTCGACCGCGACCATCTTCAGCACCTTCCACGCGCCCGTGCCGCGGTCGATCTCGACGACGACGGCGTAGGTGCCGAACGGGTACGTCATGTTGGGCGGGTCGTAGTAGTAGACGCCCTCGAGGCCGCACTCCATCCCCTCGGGAACGCTCGTGTACGCGGCGAAGGCGACCTCCTGGATCGTCTTCGCCTTCTCCGGGGCGCCTTTGACGACGAAGCGGCCGTCCTCGAAGTCGATGTCGTCCTCCGACGCCTCGAGAAGGTGGGCGGCGATCTTCTTCGCCTTGTTGCGCACCCTGCGCGAGACCATCGCGGTGGCCGCCCCGGAGACCGGCGTCGAGCGGCTGGCGTAGGTCCCGAGGCCGTAGGGCGTGTTGTCCGTGTCGCCCTCCTGCACCTCCACGTCCTCTGGCTGCAGCCCCAGCTCCTCGGCGACGATCTGCGCGAAGGTCGTCTCGTGGCCCTGACCTTGCGACTTCACGCTGAGCTTCAGCACGGCCTTGCCGGTCGGATGGATGCGCAGCTCTGCGCCGTCGTTCATCCGCAACCCGGCGATCTGGTACTCCGCCCCGTGCCCGGCGCCGACGACCTCCGTGAAGGAAGCGACGCCGATGCCGATCAGCCGGCCTTCCTCGCGCGCGGCCTGCTGTTCCTTGCGAAGCTCCGTGTAGCCGATCTTCTCGAGCGCGAGGTCGAAGGCCGCTTCGTAGTCCCCCGAGTCATACTCGAACCCCGTGGCGGACTTGTACGGGAACTGGTCGGGCTTGATGAAGTTCGCGCGCCGGAAGTCGGCCGGGTCGACGCCGATCTCGTAGGCCGCGGTCTGTACCAGGCGCTCGATGAGGTACGAGGCCTCGGTGACGCGGAACGAGCAGCGGTAGGCGACTCCCCCGGGTGCTTTGTTCGTGTAGGCGCCCTCGGCTTGGACGTCGGCCGCGGGGATGTCGTAGGAGCCCGTGACGATGTCGAAGAGACCGGCCTTGCACTTGGTCGGCTGGGCGTCGGAGAAGAACGCGCCGTTGTCCGACAGGACACGGACGCGCAGGCCCGTGATCTTGTCGCCCTTGAGCGCGAGCTCGCCGTGCATGTGGAAATCGCGCGCGAAGCCGGTGGAAATGAGATTTCCTGTGCGATCCTCGACCCACTTCACCGGCCGCCCGATGAGGAGCGAGGCGGCCGTTGCCACGACGTAACCCGGGTAGATCGGCACCTTGTTCCCGAAGCCGCCGCCGAGGTCTGGCGAGATGATGCGGATCTTCTGCTCGGGCAGGCCCGTGACGAGGGCGAAGAGCGTCCGGTGAGCATGTGGGGCCTGCGACGTCATGTAGATCGTCGCCTTCCCGGTCGCCGGATTGACGTCGGCGACGCAACCGCAGCACTCGAGCGGCGCCGGATGGCAGCGCGGATAGAACGTGTCGAGCTCCACGACGCGGTCGGCCTCTGCGAAGGCCTTGTCCGTCGCGTCCTTGTCGCCGTTCGCGCAGGAGTAGATGTGGTTGTCCTCCTGCCCCTCCTTCTCGTCCCGGATCACCGGCGCTCCCTCCGCGAGCGCCTGCTGCGGCGACGTGATGGCCTGCAGCGGCTCGTAGTCGACGTCGATCAGCTCGACGGCGTCCCTCGCGATGTAGACGGACTCGGCTATGACTGCCGCCACCTCCTGGCCCTGGAAGCGGACCTTGTCGGTGGCCAGCACTGCCTGTGTGTCGCCCGAAAGCGTTGGCATCCACGCGAGGTTGTGCTGCGCCAGGAGCTCACCCGTGACGACGGCGACGACGCCCGGCACGGCTTCTGCCTGCGACGTGTCGATCGACTTGATGCGCGCGTGGGCGAGCGGGCTCCGCAGGAACTCGAGGTGCAGCATGCCGCGGAGCGTGATGTCGTCGAAGTAGTTGCCCTTCCCGCGAATGAACCGTGCATCCTCGACTCGCTTGACGGAATGGCCGACTCCGCGGATCGCTTCGGTGGCCGCCATCGTTATCGCTCCTCCTTCATCTTCGCGGCCGCGTACTGCACCGCCTTGACGATGTTCTGGTAGCCCGTGCAGCGGCAGATGTTTCCGGAGATCGCCCAGCGGATCTCCTCCTCGCTCGGGTCGGGGTTCTCTGCGAGGAGCGCGGTGGCGGTGAGCATCATCCCGGGCGTACAGAACCCGCACTGCAGGCCGTGCTCCTCGTGGAAGCCTTCCTGCACCGGATGGAGGCCGCCCGGCGGGGCGAGGCCCTCGACAGTGGTGATCTCGTGCCCCTCGGCCTGGACGGCGAACATCGTGCAGGACTTGATCGGGACGCCGTCCAGCAGCACCGTGCAGGCGCCGCAGCTCGTGGTGTCGCAGCCGATGTGCGTCCCGGTGAGCCCGAGCGTGTCACGGAGGAAGTGGACGAGGAGAAGCCTCGTCTCGACGGCAGCAGAGCGCGCCTGGCCGTTCACCGCCGCGGTCACCTGCGTGGTGTGGACGGCCTGTTCGGTGGCTGTCTCCGTCATCGCGCCTCCTTCCCTTCGGCGGCTTTGCGAAGGCCGCGCTCGGTGAAGACGCGGACGACGTTGCGCTTGTACTCGGCGCTGCCGCGGAGGTCGTCGCGCGGCTCCGCGGCCTCGGATGCGAGCCGGGCGGCTTCGGAAATCGCCTCGTCGTCGAGCGGGTGGCCGGCGAGCGCCTGCTCGGCGGCCTCGGCGCGCAGGTTGCGCGGGCCAACGCCCGTCAGGGCGATTCCCGCGCGCTCCACGCTTCCGTTCGAGAACGAGACGTGGACGCCCACCGCGACCGTGGCGAAGTCGCCGACCTTTCGCTCGAGCTTGAAGTAGGCGCCTCCGGCCCTCGGGCCTGGATCGGGAACCTGCACCCAGGTCACGATCTCGGTCGGCTCGAGCGCTGTCGTGAACGGGCCCAGGAAGAAGTCGTCGAGGGAGATCGTGCGAGTCCCATCGGACCCGCGCACCTGCACCTGCGCGCCTGAAGCGAGGAGTGCAGAGCCCCAGTCGCCCTGAGGATCGGCGTGCGCCAGCGACCCGCCGACCGTGCCGCGGTTGCGGACGATCGGATCGGAGATCTGCGGCGCGGTGTCGGCGAGGACGCCGTAGCGGCTGCGCAGGAGATCGGAGCGCTCGCATGCCTTGTGACGCACGAGGGCGCCGATGTTCAGCATCCCGTTGTCCTCATAGAGCTCATCGAGACCGTCGATGCCGTTCACGTCGACGACAGCGCGTGGGGAGGCAAAGCGCAGCTTCATCAGGGGGATGAGGCTCTGGCCGCCGGCGAGGATCTTCGCCTCGTCTCCGTAGCGCTCGAGGACCGAAAGCGCCTCGTCCAAGCTGGATGGCGCGAAGTACTCGAAACTGGCGGGGTACATGCGGTACCTCCTTCCCGCCCATTGGGTGGGATCGAGACGATGGGAGCATAACTCTCACCGGGAGTACGCTTCAGCGATGCAGATCGGATCGGTGGAAGACGTCGAGCGGTCGCTCCAGGCGGAGTCGTATCTGCCCGACCGGGGCCTTGCTACGGCGATCTTCCTCGCCCTGCAAATGCATCGCCCGCTCCTCCTCGAAGGTGAGGCCGGAGTAGGCAAGACGGAGGTCGGGAAGACGCTCGCCCGCATGCTCGGCGCCCGGCTGATCCGGCTTCAGTGCTACGAGGGGATCGACGCGGCGCAAGCGCTCTACGAATGGGATTACGCACGCCAGCTGCTCTATGCGCGAACGCTTCAGGAGGGAGAGGTCGCGGCCGAGCGGGTGTCGGCGCTCTACGGACCAGACTTCCTCGTCGAGCGGCCGCTTCTTGCCGCGATTCGGGCGGGCTCGGGCGCCGTCCTCCTGATCGACGAGCTCGACCGGGCCGACGACGAGTTCGAGGCGTTCCTCCTCGAGGTTCTCTCCGACTTCACCGTCACGGTGCCCGAGCTGGGGACGATCGCGGCGGAGGAGCCGCCAGTCGTCGTCATCACCTCGAATCGGACACGGGAGCTCCACGACGCGCTCAAGCGGCGCTGCCTCTACCACTGGATCGACTTCCCGGATCTCGAGCGCGAGGTGGAGATCATCCGCCTGCGCGCGCCGGGTGTCTCTGAAGCGCTCGCGCGCTCGGTGGCCGCGACGGTCGCGCGGCTCCGGAGCCTCGACCTCGTCAAGCTCCCCGGCGCCGCCGAGGCGATCGACTGGGCGCAGGCACTCGCCTTGCTCGACGCGGAATCCGCCGAGGGGGAGCCCGCGCGAGCGACCCTCGGGTGGGCGGTGAAGAACCGGGAGGACACGGAGCGCGTCGAGGCCGAGCTTTTCGGTGAGTGAAGAGCGTCTCACGCGCTTCGCCCGGGCCCTCCGCGAGGAAGGGCTGCCGGTCGGGACGGGTCGCGTCGCGGAATTTTGCCGCGCCGTTGCCCTCCTCCCGCCCGGCGATCTCTACTGGGCGGGAAGAGCAACGCTCGTCGCCCGCGCGGCCGACATCCCGGTCTACGACGCTGCGTTCGAGGCTTTCTTCGGGCCGCCGGCCGAGGTGCGGCCACAGCGCGCGATCCTTCGGATCCGCGTCGAGGGCGAGGCGGAGACCGCGCTCGCCAGCCCGATCGAGCTCCTGCGGGAGAAGAGCTTCGCGCATTGCTCCGAGACCGAGCTCGCCGAGCTCGGGCGGATGATGCGCAGGTTGCCGCTCGTCGTCCCCGAGCGCCGCTCGCGGCGGCGCGATCCCGCGCGCAGAGGTTCGCCCGATCTGAGGCGGACGCTTCGCCACGCCTTCAGGACCGGCGGTGACCCTGTCGAGCGGGCCTGGCGGAAACGGCGAAGGGTGCGCCGTCCGCTCGTCCTCCTTCTCGACGTCTCAGGCTCCATGGATCCCTACTCACGGGCGCTCGTGATGTTCGCCCACGGCGCACTCCGCTCCGGTCGGCGTGTGGAGGCCTTCTGCTTTGGGACGCGGCTCACCCGGGTGACGCGTTCGCTCGCCGCGCCTGATGCCGACGTGGCCTTGGCGCGTGCGGCTTCCGAGGTCGTCGACTGGGACGGGGGCACGCGCATCGGCGAGTCGCTGAAGACATTCCTCGACGAGCACGGCCACGGAGGGCTCGCCCGCGGCGCGCTCGTCCTGATCTGCTCCGACGGGCTCGAGGTCGGCGACCCCGACCTCCTCGCCGCGCAGATGGCGCGTCTCTCCCGCCTCGCCCACCGAGTCGTCTGGCTCAACCCGCTGCAGGGAGATCCCGCCTACGAGCCGCTCGCCCGCGGCATGAAGGCCGCCCTTCCCCACGTCGACCTGTTCGCGAGCGGGCACAGCCTCGCCAGCCTCGACGAGCTCAGCGAGGCGCTCGAGCGCCTCTAGGTTCCTGCGACTGCGAAGAGGTGCCACTCGCCCGGGACCCCCGCAAGCACGCGGGCTCCGCGGTCGGCGAAGCGAATCCCCGAGCCGGCGACGAGGTCCTTCACAGTGCTCGAGACGAGCACCTCCCCTGGCTCCGCCTGCGCGGCGACCCGGGCACCGGTGTGGACGGCAATGCCGGCGACCTTCCCGTCGACGAGCTCGCACTCGCCCGTATGGAGCCCGGCCCGGATCTGGATGTCGAGCTCCCGCAGGCCGTCGACGATCGCACACGCGCAGCGGATTGCGCGTGCGGGGCCGTCGAAGGACGCGAGAAAGCCGTCGCCGGCAGTGTCGAGCTCGCGCCCCCGGAAGCGCAGCAGCTCGCGGCGGACGAGGGCGTGGTGTCGTTCGAGCAGCTCGCGCCAGCCGCGGTCACCGAGAGCGCTCGCCTTCTCCGACGAGCGGACGATGTCGGTGAAGAGGACCGTCGCGAGCACGCGATCGGGTTCCTGCTCCTCCCAGCCGCCGGACTCCCAGATCTCCGTCAGGAAGCCCTTGATCTCCGAGATGATCGCGCTCTGGTACTTCGCAAAGGCGAGGTGCCCCGCGCCGGGGATCTCGACGACCTGCGCCGCGGGAATGCTCGAGGCCATGTAGTCCGCGACCTCGGCGGGAACGAGTCTGTCCTCGGAGCCGCGCAAGATCAGCGTCGGGACGCGTACCGCAGGCAGGACGTGCCGCACGTCGATCTCCTTGTTCATCCGGTGGAGAGCCTCGATCGCGCCCGGACTCGCGCCGAAGCGGATCATCTCGAGGAACGCGTCAGTCTCCTCGTCGGTGAACTCACCAAGGGCGCGCACGGACTCGCGTGCCTGCTCGCGCGTGCCGAACGCCTGTAGCGCGCGACTGACGTCGCGCTCGTACCCCTCGTCGCTGCGACCCCAGGGGTAGTCGTGCGCCCACATGCTGCGAGGAAAGGCGCTCCGCACCACGAGTGCCGCTGTTCGCTCTGGGTACGTCGCGGCGAACAGGATGCTCATCGCCGCCCCTTCCGACAGACCGTAGAACGCCGCGCGCTGCGAGCCCGCTGCGTCCATGACCGCACGCACGTCGTCCATGCGCGTCTCGAGCGTCGGTGCGCCGCTGACACGGTCTGACATGCCGGTGCCGCGCTTGTCGAACCGGATCAGGCGCGAGAAGGACGCCAGCTCTTCCAAGAACGGTGCGAAGCTCGAGATCTTCCACTGAAACTCGAGGTGCGTCACATACCCCGGGACGAAGACGAGATCGAATGGACCGTCGCCGACGACCTGGTAGGCGATGTTGACGTCGCCGCTTCGCGTATAGCTGGTCTCGGCGTGCACGGCGGTAGTTTCGCGCCGCATCACCTCGGGCGCGAGCTAGGCGAGCCCGCGGCGGCGCAGCCACTCGTCGAACGCCGCCCACGAGGAGAGGTATGCGCCGATCTGCTTCAGATCCTCGAAGAGCTCTATGCGCACGCTCGCGGCGCAGGCCGCGCAGAAGCCCAGCGGCTGCGGTGCCTCAGCCTTCCCACAGCGAATGCACTCCATCGCGCAACAATCGGCACGATCCCTCGACCCCGCGATAGCTCGTTCGACTACTCGTAGAACGTCAGCACGGCGAGGATCACGTAGAAGCCGACGAGCGCGAGCCCCTCGAAGGCGACCGCCTCCCCGTCCTGCGTCACCTGCCAGACCGAGATGGCCATGAGGAAAAGCGCACCGACGTACACGGCCGGCAGGACGAAGGTCAAACGCGTTTCAAAGAAGAGCGAGAGCAGGACGAGGGCCGGGAAGAGGAAGACGGCGATCTGCGCAACCGAGTTCTTCACGACCGAGATGGCGAGGTCGTTCTGGCCTTTGGCGGCGAGCGAGATGCCGACCACGTTCTCGACCGCGTTCCCGGCGATCCCGACGATGACGAGCCCGGTGAACTCCTCCGAGATCCCCAGCGACTCGATCGCGGGCGCAAGCGCACCGACGAACCAGTCCGAGACGAGCGCGGCCGCCACGCCGGAGGCGGCGAGCAGCCCGACCGCGAGCAGGAGCGGAACGCGCGTGCGCGTGACGCGGGCCTCCTCGCGGTCGCGCAGGTAGAAGAAGACCCAGACGCCGTAGACGGCGAGGAGGACGAGCGCGCCGACGACGGAGATCTCGACCTGATGCTTGCTCGCCCGGTCGCCGACCTGGTCGGAGACGCCGAGGATCGAGATCATGAAGACGGCGAGCAGGAGCAGCGTCGCCGTGTCGTTGGGGAGGCGCTTTCCGAACTTCATCACCCCGCCGGCCGCGCGCGAGCCCGCGAGGATCACGAGCCCGAGGACGAGGAGCGCGTTGGCGAAAAGCGATCCGAGGATCGAGTACTGCGCCACGACCAGCTGCCCGGCCGAGAGCGCGAAGAGAACGACGAAGAGCTCCGGCAGGTTCCCGAGCGTCGACTGCAACACTCCGGTCAGCGCAGGCCCGAACCGCTCCCCGACCGCCTCCGTCGAGAAGGAGACGACCCACGCGACCCCGGCCAGCGCAAGCGCCCCGACGAGGAAGACCGCCACGTCGGAGCCTCCGCCGTACTCGAGCGCGGCGGTGGTCGCGACGACGAGCCCCACGGCCCCGAGCAGCGCTCGCTCGCGTGTTGTCAAGCACGCCAGCATGAAAGGATCCTTTCATGCGGACCCTGTTCTCGAACGCCTACGTCGTCACGATGGACGACGCCGGCACCGAGCTCTCCAACGGCTGGATCCTCGTGGACGACGGCTTCGTCGACGCGGTCGGCAAGGACAATCCGCCGCCGGCCGAGGCGTTCGAGAACCTCGGCGGCGCGCTCGTCACGCCCGGCCTCGTCAACACGCACCACCACCTCTACCAGACCCTCACGCGGGCGAGGGCGCAGCAGGCCGACCTCTTCAGCTGGCTCCGCGAGCTCTACCCGCTCTGGAGCCGCGTCGACCGCGACGCCGAGTACGCCGCGGCGCGCACGGGCCTCGCGGTGCTCGCGCTCGGCGGCTGCACGACCGCGTTCGACCACCACTACGTCTTCCCGCGTGGCCAGAAGGGGCTCGTCGAGGCGGAGATCCAGGCGGCGCGTGAGCTCGGCGTCCGGCTCGTCGCCTCGCGCGGCTCGATGGACGTGGGCGAGTCCGACGGCGGCCTTCCGCCAGACGACCTCGTCGAAGACGGGGACGAAGTGCTCGCCGACACGGAAGGTCTCTTCGCGCTCCACGAGCCCGGCCCCGGCGCGTGGACGCAGATCGTGGTCGCGCCCTGCTCGCCGTTCTCGGTCTCGAAGCGGCTGATGCGGGAGTCGGCCGACCTCGCGAGGCGGCTCGGCCTGCGGCTCCATACTCACCTCGCCGAGACCGTCGAGGAGGAGGAGTACTGCCAGGGCCTCTTCGGCTGCCGGCCGGTCGAGTACCTCGAGCAGGTGGGCTGGCTCGAGGGCGACGTCTGGTGCGCGCACTGCGTCCACCTCTCAGGAGAGGACATGAGCCGCTTCGGCTCGGCGGGAACCGGTGTCGCCCACTGCCCGACCTCCAACATGCGCCTCGGCGCGGGCATCGCGCCCGTCGCCGAGATGCGCGAGGCGTCCGTGCCGCTCGGCCTCGGGGTCGACGGCTCGGCGTCGAACGAGCGCGGCGATCTTCTCCACGAGGTCAAGCAGGCGCTTCTCGTCGCCCGGGCGCGGGGCGGCCCCGCGGCGATGACGGCCCGCGACGCCCTCCGCATCGGCACGCGCGGCGGCGCGCAGGTGCTCGGGCGCAGCGACATCGGCTCGCTCGAGCCGGGCAAGTGCGCCGACTTCGCCGTTTGGCGGCTGGACGGCCTCGAGCTCGCGGGGGCCGATGACCCCGTCGCCGGGCTCGTCCTCTCGGCCCCTCACCGGGTCGACCGTCTCTACGTGGGCGGCCAGGCCGCGGTTCTCGACGGCCACCTCACGCATGCCGAGGAGCACGAGATCGCCGCCGAACACCGCCTCCAGGCGCAAAGATTCCTCCAGTGAGCGCCTCTCTCTCCACCCACGTCCTCGACACAGGCCGCGGCGAGCCCGCGAGCGGCGTCCTCGTCGAGCTCTTCCGGGGCGCCGAGCTCCTGGCCACGGGCGTCACCGGCACCGACGGGCGGATCGGCGAGCTCGCCGCCGAGCTCGATCCCGGCTCGTACCGGCTCGTCTTCCATCCGGAAGCCGCCTTCTTCGCCCGCGTGGAGCTCGAAGTCGCCCTCGCCGACGGCCATTTCCACGTCCCGCTCCTCGTCTCCCCCTACTCGTGCACGACTTACCGCGGCAGCTGAGCGAAGACGAGCTCGCCGAGCTCTTCGAGGGGCACACTCGCTTCGTGGCGCAGCTCGCGCGCCTCGAGGATCCCCTTGGCCAGGCGCGCAAGGTGCTCGCCGACGCGCCCGAGGACGAGCAGGTCGAGGCGCTGGCGACGCATCCGCGCATCGGCCAGCGCGTGAACATCTCCGAGCAGGCCGCGCGGGAGCAGGGCTCCGACGAGGATCCCGTGCTCCTCGCCGCGCTCGCGAAGCTGAACAAGACCTACGAGCAGAAGTACGGCTTCCGCTTCGTCGTCTTCGTGGACGGGCGGCCGCGCGCCGAGATCCTCTCCGTCCTCCGGGAGCGAATGCAGCGCTCCCGCGACGAGGAGCTCGCCGCAGGCCTCGACGACCTCGTCGCGATCGCACTGGACCGATGGCGAAAGCGGTAGCCCACTCCTACGGCAAGGACGCGGTCTCGGTCTACCGGATCGCGGGCGACAGCCTGTTTGCCTGCGAGGTGCGGGTGATCGTGCGCGGCGAGGCCTTCGAGAGGTCCTACACCGAGGGCGACAACTCGATGGTCGTCGCCACCGACTCGATGAAGAACTTCGTCCACAAGATGGGCCTCGAGTACGAAGGCGAGACGCTCGAGGGTTTCGTCGAGTTGATCGGCAGCCGGCTGCTCGCGCGCTACGAGCACATGGAGGGCGTACAGGTCTCCGCGAGGCAGGTGCCGTTCGAGCGCGTGCGCGGCAACGTGATGCGCCGCCGCTACGACGACTACGCGGTCGCGGAGCTCGACCTCGACCGGTCGGGCCTCGTCTCGGCACGCTCCGGCTGGCACGGCCTCCACCTGATCAAGCTCGCGGGAAGCTCGTTCGCCGGCTTCGTCCGCGACGAGTACACGACGTTGCCTGAGACCCACGACCGTCCGCTCTTCGTCCACATGAACGTCGGCTGGACGAACGCCGACCCGAGCCGGTGCGCGCCGTGCGAGGAGGTGCGCGACGTCGCCGTCTCGACGTTCTGCGACATCAGGTCGGCGTCGATCCAGGAGCTCGTCTATCAGATCGGCACGCGCGTGCTGGAGACCTTCGCGGAGATCGCCGCGGTCGACTTCTACGCCGAAAACCGGCTCTGGGATACCGCTCAGACCGGCGAGGCCGCCACTGTCCACACCGACGCGCGCCCGCCGTTCGGCGTCATCACCCTGACGCTCGAGCGGTGATCATCCCGGCCCGCTTCAACGGACCTCCGGGCTCGGCGAACGGCGGCTACGCCTGCGGTCTCTTCTCGGAGGCGCTCGGCGGCGGCTTCGAGATCACGCTGCTGCGCCCGCCTCCGCTCGACACGCAGCTCGACATCGCCGGGGACGAGCTCCGCCACGGCGACGTCGTCGTCGCGCGGGCGCGGCGGGCGGCTCACTCTGACGCGGACGTGCCGGCTCCGGTGGGCCTCGCGGAGGCCGAGGAGGCGTCGAAGCGCTACCCGGGCTACGAGCACCACGCCTATCCGACGTGCTTCACGTGCGGGCCCGAGCGGGACGACGGTCTCGGCATCTTCGCCGGGCCCGTGGAAGGGCGGGAGGGCGTGGTCGCCGCGCCGTGGACTCCGGCGCCCGACGTCCGCGCCGAGATCGTCTGGGCGGCGCTCGACTGCCCGTCGGGCTGGGCCGTGGACGACTTCCAGCGCGAGGGCGTCCTCCTCGGGCGCATGGCGGCCTCGATCCATGCGCGGCCCGAGCCGGGTGAGACCCACGTGGTCGTCGGCTGGCGGGTCGGCGAGGAGGGGCGCAAGCGCTTCGCTGGCTCCGCGCTCTACACCGTGGACGGCGACCTCGTCGCCCACGCGCGCTCGACCTGGATCGTGTCCGCTCCGGCAACCTAGTCCGACCCCCGAACCCGAACCAGCCTTGTGTTGCACGTGCACAAAGTTCGATGGGCTGCTTTTCCGGCGAATGCGTCCGAGGCGCGAGAGAGGACATGGCCTTTCGTTTGTGACTGAGAAACACAAGGCTGGTTCTTGGGCTGCGGTTCGAGGGTGGCTTCGGACTGCGCTGGTGTCGGACTGGGCTGGTTTCGGACTGGGCTGGTTTCGGACTGGGCTGGTTTCGGACTGCGCTGGTGTCGGACTGGGCTGGATCCGACGAAGGCGGCGCTACGGAAAGAGATCGCGCTCGGGCGGCATGACGAGCTCGCGGGCCGAGCCGTCCCCGGGCGGGACCGCGTAGCCGCGGACGAGCGCGGCCGGGACGCCATTCGCCTTCCCGAGCACGAGCTCGGCGGCACCGGCGAGCTCGTCCGCAACCGCGATGATCGTCGAGGAGAGCTCGTAGCCCCGTGCGTCGCGCTCACCGCGCAGGTCGAGCAGCGGCCGCATCCCGGCGACGCCGATCGCCACGTCGGTCGTCCCCTGCCGCCACGCCCGCCCGAAGGAATCGCTGACGATCACCGCCGGCGCGCGGCCGAAGCGCTGCCCGAGCGCAGCGCGGATCGCGGCGGCGGAAGCGTCCGGGTCGTCGGGGAGCAGAACGATCCACCCCTCGCCGGGAGCGTTCGACCTGTCCACGCCTGCGCTGGCGCAGACGAAGCCGTGCTTCGTCTCGGCGATGACGAGGTCGCCGCGCCGCCTCCGCACCGCCCGCGCTTCGCGCAGGATCGCCGCGACGACGTCGTCCGTCTGCTCGACGCGCCCTTCGGCTTTCGATACCGCCTTCTGCGCGACGACGAGTACGTCCCCCGCCTCGAGGCCACCCGCCCGCTCGACCGCGTCGCCGAGGAGCGCGCCGATGTCGTCCCCGGGCTGGACCTCCGGGAGCCCGGCGAGTGGAATCACGGAGACCACTAGTGATCCTTCCAGTGATGCTGCCCCGCTTCTCGATCGCGAGCACCCAGCGCTGCCAGGACGCAGGAACCCCCGGTAATTGCCATTACCGAGGTGACCGAGGACGAAGCAGCGCGCCGTGTGATCGCGGGCGAGGAGCAGGCGTGTATCGCTGGGAGGGGCACTAGAGAAGGCGCTGCCGGCGCAGGTAGTAGACGAGGAGCGCGGCCGCGGCCATCGGCAGGGCGAGCCCGAGGAGAAGGAACGCCTGCAGGCTGCCGACGTGGCGGACGAGCCAGCCGAAGTTCTGCCCGAAGAAGCCTGTGAGCACGATGAGCGGGAGCAGGATCGTGGAAAGCACCGTCAGCCGCTCGACGACCAGGTTCAGGCGGTTCGAGACCGTCGAGAGGTAGACGTCCATCGCGCCGGTGAGGAGATCCTTGTAGCTGTCGATCAGGTCGGCGACGCGGATCAGGTGGTCGAAGACGTCGCGGAAGTAGCGCTCGGCCTCGGCGTCGCTTCCCGGAAGCACGGCGGCTCCGCCGAAGAGCTGGCTCGCGACGTCGCGCTGCGGGCCGACGACGCGCCGCAGCCGGTTCAGCTGCCGCTTCATGCGCACGATCTCCTGCAGGTGCTCGTCTTTGGGCTCGCGGAAGATCTCGTCCTCGACGCCGTCGATGCGCTCGTCGTAGTCCTCGAGCGCCGGGAAGAAGCTGTCCGAGAGTGTGTCGATCAGGCGGTAGAGGACGGCGATCGGCCGCTCCAGCCGGCCCGGCTTGCGCGTGTAGCGCTCGCGGAGGTCCACGCAGGCCGGCGCGTGCTCGCGCCGCACGGTGACGAGGTAGCTCTCCGAGTAGAAGATGTGCACCTCGACAAGGCGGTCGGCGGCGGGCGGCGGCGCGGCCCCGTAGACGACGAGGAACACGTAGTCGTCGTACTCCTCGAGCTTCGGACGCTGGCCGAACTGCGCCGAGTCCTCGAGCGCGAGCGGGTGGAACCGGAAGACGTCGCGGAGAAGCGCGAGGTCGTCCGGTCCGGCGCTCTCCAGGTCGAGCCAGAAGAACTCGCCGCTCTGGAGGCGCGACTCGACCGCAGCCCGGTCGACCTCCCCATGCTTCTCGGCTTCGTGGTCGAGGAGCGTCGCCGTCACGGCAGGCCCGTGACCTTGACCCCGCTCGACACCTTGTAGCGGCGGTTCACGTTCAGGAGGACCGCGGTGAGTGGCTCGAGCCAGCGCGCGACCTCGAGTCTCCCGGCGTCCACGGCGCGGCCCTCCACGAGGCGTTCGGCGAGGGCGGCGACGACCGCCTTCGCCTCCTCGTCGTCGCCGCAGAGGATGACGTCCTCGTCGAGCGGCTCGTCCACCTTGGCCAGGGCCTTTGCACTCACCGTGTGGAACCCGGCGACCATCCGCGCGCCGCGCGCGGACTGCGCTGCGAGCTCGGCCAGCGAGAGCTCCCCCGGCTCGGCTCCCGGCTTGCCTTCCCTGAACGCGACGGGGCTCGCGACGCTGACGACGATCTTCCCTTCGAGGTTCGCGGCCAGACTGGTGCACATCTCGGCGACGCCCTCGGGCGGGACCGAGAGGAAGACGATCTCGGAGTCCTGGGCGCAGTCTCGGTTGGAGACGAACTCGTCGCGGGGAGTCCGCGAGCCGAGCTCCACTTCCTCGCCGAGGCGCCGCAGCCGCTCCGCCAGGCCCTGGCCGAAGTCGCCGGTGCCGCCCACGATTCCGATCATCCGATCGCCTCCAGAAGGCCGCGGCCGACCTCTGCCCGCCGCTCGGGCAAAACCATAACCGTGTCGGAGACGAGAGCTCCGGGGATCTCGTCCGCGAGCGCCGCGTCCTCCGGGTCGACCACGAAGGTGGAGACGAGGTCGCCGTAGAGCGCACGGACTCCGGCCGCGCCGGGCTGGTGCCCGAGGCTCGCCATCATCTCGGCGAGCGGGCCGCGGAGCGCCTTTCCGCCGACGAGCGGCGAGATCGCAGCGACGCGCGTAGCGCTGAGCGCCTCCTCGACCCCGGGAACGGCGAGGATCGGCCGGATGGAAACGAAGGGATTCGAGGGCGCGATGACGACGACGTCGGCCTCCGCGATCGCCTCGACGACACCGGGTGCGGGCCGCGCTTCCTCGGCGCCTTCGAAGCGAACGCCGTCGACGCGGTCGGCATGCCGGCGGCGCACGAACCACTCCTGGAAGTCGAGCTCGCCGTCGGGGGTCTGGATCTTCGTGCGCAGGCGGTCGTCGGTCACCGGAAGGAGCCGCACGCCGATTCCGAGGCCCTCCGCAAGCTTCTGCGTCACCGTGGAGAGCGGCTCGCCTTTCTTCAGCATTCTCGTGCGCAATACGTGCAGGCCCGCGTCCTGGTCGCCAAGCGTGAACCAGGTCTCTCGCCCCGCCTGCTCGGCCACGGCCATCGCCTGGTACGTCTCACCGCGCACGCCCCACCCCCGCTCCTCGTCGAGGAGGCCGGCCAGCGTGTACATGATCGTGTCGAGGTCCGGCGAGACCTGCAGGCCCCACATCTCGAGGTCGTCGCCGACGTTTCCGATCGCGGTCACGTGCTCGGGACCGGCCGCGAGGGCGAGCGCATGGACGCAGCGCGAGCCGCCGAGACCCCCGGCCAGCACGGCTATCCTCACGGCGTGCTGGCGGTCGTCCCGGTGAAGGGCCGCGACGGCGCGAAGACGCGCCTGGCGCCCCTGCTCCACCCCGAAGAGCGAACGCGGCTCGTGCTCGACATGCTCGAGCGGGTTCTCGAGGCGTGCGCCGGGGCGAAGAGCATCACCGGAACGCTACTCGTGACGCCGGATCCGGGCTTTGCGCCCGGCGGCGTCGAGCTCCTCCGCGACGCGGGCACCGGGCACGGGGACGCGATCGCCCTGGCGCTTCGAGACGAGCGCGCCCGCGCGGGAGTCCTCGTCGTGATGGCCGATTGCCCGCTCGTTCGCCCGGAGTCCCTCGACGCGCTCGCCGCGGCGGCCTCTCCCCTCGCGCTCGCCCCCTCGCGCGACGGAGGGGTGAACGCGCTCGCTCTCCGCACGGTCAACGGCTTCATCCCTTCGTTCGGAGTGCCGGTCGAGGAGACCCTCGGCGCTGCGCGGGTGGCCGGGCTCGAGCCCGCGATCATGGACGACCCCCTGCTCGCCCTGGACGTCGACCGGCCCGAAGACTACGAGGCGATGCTCACATGCCGCTGATCACCTACTCGCCCAAGGTCTTCATCCCGCTGACGAAGCTCTGCCGCGATGTCTGCCACTACTGCACCTTCGCGCAGCCGCCCCGCCGCGGCGAGCGCGCGTACATGCGCGCCGACGAGGTGCTCGAGGTCGCACGGGCGGGCGCCGAGGCCGGCTGCCACGAGGCGCTCTTCACGCTCGGGGACAAGCCGGAGCTCCGCTACCGCGCGGCGCGCGAGGAGCTCGCCGTGCTCGGCTGCGAGTCGACGATCTCCTACCTCGCTCGCATGTGCGAGCTCGTGCTCGCCGAGACGGGCCTCCTCCCCCACGTGAACCCCGGCGTGATGACCCGGGAAGAGCTGGTGCTCCTGCGGACGGTCTCGGCCTCGCAGGGGATCATGCTCGAGACCGCATCGGTGCGGCTCTCGCAGAAGGGCATGCCGCACCACGGCTCTCCGGACAAGCTCCCCGAGCGGCGCCTGGAGACGATCCGCCTCGCCGGCGAGCTCGAGATCCCGTTCACCACCGGGCTCCTGATCGGGATCGGGGAGACGCGCGAGGAGCGGCTCGAGGCGCTCGAAGCGATCCGGGACCTGCACGAACGCTACGGCCATATCCAGGAGGTGATCGTCCAGAACTTCCGCGCGAAGCCGGGGACGAAGATGGCCGACGCGGCGGAGCCATCCCTCGACGACCTCCTCTGGACGGCCCGAGCCGCCCGCGACATGCTCGGGCCCGAGCTGCACGTCCAGGTGCCGCCGAACCTCTCCTACGACGAGTTCCCGCGCCTCCTCGAAGCCGGAATCGACGACTGGGGCGGGATTTCGCCGGTGACCGTCGACCACGTGAACCCCGAGGCGCCATGGCCCGAGATCGAGCGCCTGCGCGAGGCGACGGAGGCCGCAGGATTCGCACTCGCGCCGCGGCTCCCGATCTATCCCGAATACGTCGCCGACCTCGACCGCTGGGCCGACCCGCGCATCGCGCAGGAGATCCTGAAGCACGCAGACGCCGACGGGCTCGCACGCGAAGACCGTTGGGCCGCCGGGGTCGAGAGCGCTCCGCCGCCGCTTCCTCGACAGCAGGCAAGTAACAGTCTGTTACTTGGCAACGACCTCGACGAGGACGCGATCACGGCGCTCTTCCAGGCGCGCGGGGCGGAGCTCGGCGGGGTGCTCGCAGCTGCGGACGAGCTCCGCCGCAAGGCGAACGGCGACGAGGTCACCTACGTCGTCACGCGCAACATCAACTACACCAACGTCTGCTACTTCCGCTGCGGCTTCTGCGCCTTCTCGAAGGGGAAGCTGGCCGAGAACCTGCGCGGCGCACCGTACCTCGTCCCGCTCGACGAGATCGTCCGCCGCTGCCGCGAAGCGTGGGAGCGCGGCGCCGTCGAGGTCTGCCTCCAGGGCGGGATCCACCCGGCGTTCACCGGCGACTACTACGTAGAGCTCGTCGAGGCGATCAAGCGCGAGCTGCCCGACCTGCACGTGCACGCCTTCTCGGCGCTCGAGGTCTGGCAGGGCGCGGCGACGCTCGGGCTCCCGCTCGCCGACTACCTTGCGCGCCTGCGCGACGCGGGCCTCGCCTCCCTCCCCGGTACGGCGGCGGAGATCCTCGACGACGAGGTGCGCAGGGTCCTCTGCCCGGACAAGGTCACGACGGAGCAGTGGCTCGAGGTGCACGAAACCGCGCACGAAGCCGGCCTGCGCTCGACGGCGACGATCATGTTCGGCTCGGTCGAGGGCGCGCGCAGCTGGGCGAGGCATCTGATCGCCGTGCGCGACCTCCAGAAGCGGACCGGCGGCTTCACCGAATTCGTGCCTCTTCCGTTCGTGCACATGGAGGCGCCGATCTATCTCAAGGGCGGCGCGCGGCCGGGGCCGACCTTCCGCGAAGCGGTCCTCATGCACGCGGTCGCGCGGCTCGCGCTTCATCCCTCCATCCCGAACATCCAGGCCTCCTGGGTGAAGCTGGGCATCGAAGGCGCGCAGGCATGCTTGCGCTCCGGGGCCAACGACCTCGGCGGGACGCTCATGAACGAGTCGATCTCGCGCGCGGCCGGTGCCGCACACGGCCAGGAGATGCCGCCCGAGCGGATGGAGCAGGCGATCCGCGCGATCGGCCGCACCCCGAGGCAGCGGTCGACTCTCTACGGCAGTCCGCCGGAGGAGCGCACGAGCCTCTCCTTCGGAGCTCCGCCGCTCGCCGAGCCGGTCAACCCGCACGTGAACGACGCCGGCCTGAAGCGGCCGGAACGGCTCGTCAGGCCCGGCCTAGCGGTCGGTTAATACCAACGGCCGCGGGCGAAGCCTCCGAAGGCGAGCAGGCCGAGCAGGATGATGATGATGCCGAGGATCGTGCTCCAGAAGATCAGCACGAGGATCCCCACGATGACGATGATGCCGCCGAGGGTGATTCCCGCCCCGGGGCCGTAGCGACGCTCCGGTGTAGCCACGTCCGCCTCCTTGGGTCAGGCCGCGGTCTCGACCGCGGTCAGTTGCTCTCCGAAACGTGCCCGCTTGACGAACTGTCCAATCCCCGGCTCGGCGACGAGCTCCCCGCCCTCGACGAGCACGTTTCCGCGCAGGAGCACGGTCTCCGGAGTGCCCGTGACCTCGGTGCCCTCGTAGAGGTTGTAGTCCGTCTTCGAGTGCTGCGAGGCGGCCGTGATCGTGTGCTTCTTCGTCGGGTCGAAGACGACGATGTCGGCGTCGGAGCCGACGGCGATCGTGCCCTTCCTCGGGTAGAGGCCGAAGAGCTTTGCGGGGTTCGTGGCGAGGAGCTCGACCATGCGGTTCAGGCCGATCCGGCCCTGGCGGACGCCGAACTCGTGGATCATGTGCAGCCGGTTCTCGAGCCCCGGGCCGCCGTTCGGGATCTTGGAGAAGTCGTCCTTGCCGAGCGACTTCTGCCCGTCCCAGAGGAACGCGCAGTGGTCCGTCGAGATCGCCGAGAGGACGTCGTTTCGGACCGCCGCCCAGAGGATCTCCTGGTTCGCCTTGTCCCGCGGAGGCGGCGTGTAGACGTACTTCGCCCCCTCGAAGTCCGGCTTCTCGAGGAACGTGTAGTCGACGAAGAAGTACTGCGTGCAGGTCTCGCCGAATACGTTCCAGCCCTTCTCGCGCGCGAGGGCGATCGGCTCGACCGCCTCGTGGCAGGAGACGTGGACGACGTAGAGCGCGCAGCCGGCTACGCGGGCGAGCTGGATGGCGCGGTTCGTCGCTTCGCCCTCGGTCTCGGGCGGGCGCGTGAGCGCGTGGTAGCGCGGCTCCGTCTTGCCCTCGGCGAGCGCCTTCTTCACGAGGACGTCGATGGCGTCGCCGTTCTCGGCGTGCACCATCACGAGGGCGCCGGTCTCGGCGGCGACCTCCATCGTCTTGAAGAGCGTCTCGTCGTCGACCATGAGCGCGCCCTTGTAGGCCATGAAGAGCTTGTAGGAGGTGATGCCCTGGTCGGGCAGCGAGGCGAGCTCGTCGAGTGAGCCGCCCTCACGGAGGTCCGTGACCGCCATGTGGTAGCCCATGTCGATCACCTGCTTGCCGTTCGCCTTCGACCGCCACTCGTCGAATGCGTCGGCGAAGGACGAGCCCTGGGGCTGGATGATGAAGTCGACGTGGCAGGTCGTCCCGCCGAAGGCCGCCGCGATCTGTCCCGACTCGACGTCGTCGATCGTGGTCGTGCCTCCGAAAGGCATGTCGAGATGGGTATGCGGGTCGACGCAGCCCGGGAGGACGTACTTGCCGCTCGCGTCGATGACCTTGTCGGCCTCGACGTCGAGCGACTCGCCGATGAGCGAGACCCTCTCGCCGTCGACGTAGACGTCTCCGACGTAGTCGTCTGCGGCCGTGATGACGCGCCCGCCCTTGATGAGCACCGACATCGCCCTATTCAGTACCACATCTCGAACCGAGTTGGGCGAGCGATTCACAAATGACCGCTCGATTCAGCTCGAACCACGCGGCGAGCGGAGTCGGGAGGGGAGCGAGCAGGTTGCCCGTCCCTTGTGCGAGACCAGCCTCGATCGCGTGTAGAACAGCCTCGCGATCGGCAAACGGCCCGCGCTTCCGCACGATGACCCAGGGCCCGAAGTCCTCGCCTCCGAAAAGGGGGCCTGGCCTGACGGGTCGCCTCGTCGTCCCCGCCGGCACGGCGACGAAGACATCCCCTGCGGGATAGTCGACGCGGTCGAGCGCAGCGACGAGCGACTGCACCTGGGCGCGCGGAAGGCCCCGCGCCTCACCCGCCTCCGGCAACGCCGCCAGGAAGACCGACGAGTACGGATAGAGGACGTCGTTCACTCCGACGTTCTGCTCGAGCCAGGCGGCGGGTGCCGCGACCGCATCCTTCCCGCCCAGCCCGGCGGTGTAGGTGATCGAGCGAGGGTCGTGGATCCCCTGCGTGGAGAGGGCGGCGACGACCGCGAGCGCAACGAGGGGAAGCGGTCGGCCCGGAACGCGCGCAACGGCAACTCCCACGAACGCTGCGAAGAAGGGCAGCGCGAAGATGAGATGGCGCGGCGAAAGATCGGGCGCGCGGCCGGTGCGGACGAGCGTCGAGAGGAGAGGCGGGCCGGCGAAAGCGATGAGGCCCCAGGCGACGAGCTCCGGCCGTCGGCGGAGGAGAAGCGCGATCCCCGAGCCCGCGAGCGCGAGGAAGACCACGAACGTCCAGCCGCTTCCGCCGCCGAACCCGCGGAGAGCGTCTTCCAGCTGGTCCCGCGCCTCGGTCCAGGTCGCGAGGCGCTCCTGCTGCCCCGAGCTCAGCTCGAAGCGGTCGGCCAGGCGCAGGTCGGCGACGGCGAACGGGACCATGGCGAGAACGGCGACCACAGCGGGCCAGGCGGGACGGAGCGGCCGCCCGCGCCAGAGGACGAGGGCGACGGCGGCCTCGACGGCGACGACGATCCCCCCGTAAGGGTGCACCGCAGGCAGGAGCCAGGCGGCGGCCGACGCGGCGGCGACGCTGCCCGTGGTCGGTCTCTGCACGCAGCGCACGAAGAGGTCGACTGCGAGGGCGGCTGCGAACGCGAAGAGCGCGTACATGCGCCCGAAGCTCCCGTAGACGGCCAGCATCCCGGAGGCAGCGGCCACGATCGCCGCCGCCACTCCGGCGACGCGCCCGTCCAGCCGGCGGCCGAGGTCGTAGCAGAGCAGGACGGCGCCGACCGCGAAGACGACCGAGATCCAGCGGAGAGCATCCGCAGAGGAGTCGAAGCCGAAGGCGAGGTGGGCGAGGACGAAATGGAGCGGCGCGCCGCCGCGATCCCACATCGTCGTGGCGATCATCTCCCCGAACGGCCGGGCGGAGATGAGCCCGGAGACGGCCTCGTCCTCGAAGAGCGGCTTCGAGCGGACGTCGGGGACGAGCTCGACGAGGAGGTAGGCGCACGCGCACGCCACCGCCCCCCACGCCGCGAGGCGCGGGAGGCTAGTGACCTGTCGCCGAGGCACCCGCGCGGTAGACCTGGCCCGGGAGCGCGCGGCCGAGTACTCCCTCGAGCCACTCCGAGACGCCGATCAGCGCGACGAGGTCGATCTCCGTCTCGACGCCCTCGCCGTCGAGGAGGAAGACGAGATCCTCGGTGGCGATGTTCCCCGTCGCGCGTGGCGCAAAAGGACAGCCGCCGAGCCCGCCCACCGACGACTCGAAGACCTCCGCACCGGCCTCCAGGGCCGCATACGCGTTGGCGAAGCCCGTGTTGCGCGTGTTGTGCAGATGGACACCCACCGGGACGCCGAGGCTTTTCCCCCGCTCGACCAGGTCGCGCGCCTGTCGCGGCACACCGACTCCGATCGTGTCGGCGAAGACGATCTCACCTGCTCCGGCCCGAACGCAGCGCTCTGCGAGCGCGATCACCGCGTCTGCTTCGACTCGTCCTTCGAACGGACAGCCGAACGAGACGCTGATCGACACGCTGACGGGGAGCGCCGTCTCGATCCGCTCGAGCTCCGCGACCGACTCGGCGACGGTGCGGTTGGCGTTGGCGCGGTTGAACTCGTCCGTCGCCCCGAGCGTGAAGTGGACCGCGTCGAGGCCGGCGGCGGTCAGCCGCTCGTAGCCCTTCGCGTTGAGGACGAGCCCGGAGTACGTCACGCCCTCCTCGCGCTTGATCCCGGCAACGACCTGCTCCGCGCCGGCCATCTGCGGCACGCTCTCCGCGCGGACGAAGCTGACCGCCTCGATGCTGCGAAGACCCGTGGCGGCAAGCCGGTTCACGAGCTCCGCGCGCACGTCGGGCGAGAGCGTCTCGGCCTCGTTCTGGAGCCCGTCGCGCGGGCCGACGTCGCAGATCGTCACGGGGGCTGCCATAGTCTCGCGCCGTGAGCGTACCGTTCTTCACTGGCGAGCACGTGCGCGCGGCTCTCGCCCCCGACGAGGCGGTCGAGGCCGTCCGCACCGCTTTCGTCGAGCACGCCCAGGGGAACTGGTTCATGCCCTCGAAGGTCTACGTACCCGCGCCTCCGGACGGAGATTTCCGCGCCATGCCCGCCCTGGGAGCCGGCCACACGGTGCTGAAGTGGGTCACGTCGTTTCCGCGGAACCCGGAGCGGGGTCTGCCCACGGTCTCCGGTGTCGTTCTCCTCTCGGATGCGACCACGGGGGAGCTTCGCGCGCTCCTCGACGCTGCGGCGGTCACCGCGCTCCGGACGGGCGCCGCGGCGGTGCTCGCCGCCGAGACGCTCGCGCGGCCGACCGTTGCGCCGGCGACGGTCGTGGGGACGGGCGTGAACGGGCGCGCCGTCGCGCAGACCTTCCTTGCCCGCGGCCGTGAGGTCTCGCTCTGGGATGCGCGCCGCGAGGCGGCCGAGGCCGCCGCCGAGGAGCTCGGCGAGGGAGCGAAGGTCGCGACGGACGCGGCGGAGGCCCTCTCGGCCGACATCGTCGCCACCGTCACGCCGGGCTTCGAGATTCTCTTCGACACCGGCTCCCTACACGCGGGGCAGCATGTGAGTCTCATGGGCGCCGACGGGCCGGGGAAGGCGGAGATCGCCGTCGACGAGCTCCTGCGGGCCCGCGTCGTCTGCGACGAGTGGGAGCAGGCGAGCCACAACGGGGAGATCGCGCGGGCCCTCGACCACGGCCTGAAACGGGAAGACGTCGCCGAGCTCGGCCGCGTCCTCACCGGAGAGGAAGAGGGCCGCCGCGACGAGCACGAGATCACGGTCTTCGACTCGACCGGCCTGGCCGTGCAGGACCTCGCGGTGGCGCTCGCGGTCTTCCAGAAGGTCGCCGAGGTGGGGATGAACGTTCAGACGATTGACCCCTAGCGAGGGCCGAGCGGCGGACCGAACGCCCAGGGCTGCGCTGCCTCCCTCGACCGGACTGAAGATCCCGGAGCGCGTTCTTCAAGAAGGGCGGAGGGCTGCTGCCAGGCGGCCCACCCGTGTCGCCTTCCTGGCAAAGAGCGACAACCGGTTAGGGGAATCTCCACCACGTTGATTACGGGACAGTCTTCGTGGATGCCCAGGTGAAGACGGGTCGCTAGGCAGTGCGCGTGACGAGGCGTATGGTTGTTGGGAGACGAAAGAAGGGTGCTCGGTGGGGCTCGGCCTCACATCCAGGCTGCGGCTTGAGGGGCGCGCCCTCGCCCGGCTGCCTGCGCTTCTCCGTCGGCTCTGGCGCCACCTCGATTGGCTCGTCAGCCGGGAGACCGCCTTGGACATCCTCACGTGCACCGCCACGACGGTTGTGGTCGCTTTCGCCCTCGACCTCGGCAAGACGGCTACGTGGCTCGGTGCGGCCCTCAGCCCCCTCATCGGGCGCGAGGTGCGCCACATCGCCCGTGACTGGCCCCGAGCGAAGCGGCTTGCGTGGGCGTCGCTCCTGGCCCTGATCTCCGGATACAAGCAGGGCCTCTTGCCCGACGTTCTCCGGCGGGGCCTCGACGCGACGCGGCACTGGGTCGGGGCACAACTCGCGCCGGCGGCGGCAGCGTCGGCCATAACCGTCGCCGGCGTCACGGCGACCGAGGCGGCGCTAGGCAAACCGACTACGTTCTTTGGCGGCGAGCCCACCATCGCAGTTCTCGGGTTCTCCGCCACCGACTGGCACCACGAAGGAGCCGTCCCCGAGGCGATCGTTGAGCCTGACGGCACGCTGCGCGCGTGCCGAGCGTGGACGTTCTACGCGTTCCTCAAGGGCGATGGTGGCGAAGAAGGCGTCGCGTGGTCGCGCCGGTGGGTCATCAACGGCGAACTCTTCGCAGACCGGCCGGGAACGTGGCCTGCCGAGGAGACCTTCACGAATCGGTGGGGGCCGTTCTACGCGAACAGTTCCGGCGATCCGACGAAAGAAGTGCTTCCGGCTGGAAGATGGACCCTGACCGTCCTCGTCGAAGGCGAAACCGTCAGCCAAAGCACGATCACGCTCGTCAACGACGCCTGCTGAGGGCCTGACCAGAGTCCGTTGCGCTGTTAGTCGTCTTCCTCGTCAGCGGTCGGGTCTTCGGGGAGAATTGCCGCGAGATCCTCCTCGACATCTATTCCATATGCCGCGGAAATCCGGGCGATGGGGATGCCAAACACGCCTCGCAGTTCTCCCAGATCAGCGGTGAGATTGCCGCGGACAACCGGGTCGGAGAATCGTGAGCCGAAGCTCGGCGGCGAGCTGTCGGGTGGAGATGTCCGGCCGCCCCCGGTGCGTGAGAAACTTCCGGCAGGCAGTTCGCATGGCGCGTGCGCTCTCACCGGAGGAGTGTCGGGATCCACACGCGAGGCGACCTCGGTCAGCTTCGCCCGAGTCTCCATCACCGACTTCACGACGTCCTGCGCGTTTTCCCAAGCGTGCGGTACCGTCAGCATGCGGCGATCCTCGAGAAACGTAATGAGCTCGTTCGCCACATCAACGTCCAGCTCGGGAGGCTTCCAGCTCGCGCCGAAGACGGGCGTCGAGATGCCAGTGAGGCGGTTCGCGACGCGCAAGAACGCGAACTTCATGTCAGCAGATTAAGTGGACGGGAGCAGGCGAGCCACAACGGAGAGATCGCGCGTGCCCTCGACCACGGGCTGAAACGGGAAGACGTCGCCGAGCTCGGCCGCGTCCTCACGGGAGAGGAAGAGGGCCGCCGCGACGAGCACGAGATCACGGTCTTCGACTCGACCGGCCTGGCCGTGCAGGACCTCGCGGTGGCGCTCGCGGTCTACGAAGCCTGGCGGGCTAACCGCGAAGCCGATAGCTTCGTGGGAGTTATCGAGATCACGGCGTGAGCGTGAGAAAGGAGCAGGCATGCCCCAGGTGACGCACGTGGAGTGGCCGGCGGGAGACGCCGACAGGCTGCAGGGTTTCCTCGAAGGGCTCTTCGGCTGGCAGTTCGACTCGCCGATGCCGGAGATGGACTACCGAATGGCGCGGACCGCAGACAACGAGGGCGCCGCCGTCTACCCGGCCGAGCAGCGCGGCCTGATGGTCTACTACGGCGTCGACGACATCGACGGCTGCATCACCAAGGTGCGCGATTCGGGCGGTTCGGGCGACGACAAGATGCCCGTCCCGGGGATGGGCTGGTTCTCGCAGTGCAAGGATCCGGAGGGGAACCCCTTCGGGCTCTGGCAGAACGACTCGTCGGCCCCGGCTCCGGAGGGCTAGATCTAGCCCTTCTGGAAGATCTCGTAGGTTCGCTCTTTGCGCATCCCGACCCGCTCGTAGAGGCGCCACGCGTCGGTCGGGTTGTTGGAATCGGTCTTGAGCGTCACGCGGGGCAGCCCGCGGCGCTTGAACTCGCCGAAGGTCTCGTAGACGAGCGCCTTCCCGAGCCCGCGGCCGCGCCAGTCCGGGTGGACGACGAGATCCTTGATGTAGCCCTCGTCCCAGTTGAGGGCGGCGCCCACGATCCTGCCGTCCGCCACCGCGAGAAACCACACCCCCGCGTCGAACATCGGGTCGTCGAACATGAACCGGCTCCAGTTCTCGAAGGTGGCCGCTTGGTGGTGGAACTCCTCCGCATAGGCGAGGTCGAGCAAGTCCTTGATCTCCCTCGCCTCGGCCTCCTCCCCCCCGTACGTCCGCACGGAGACGCCGTCGGGCCACTCCGGCTCCGGGATCTCGTCGGGGAGGTCGATGCCCATGAGCCAGACCTCCCACGCCTTCTCGTAGCCGTTGGCCCGCGCGAACGCGGCGCCGGGCGGATCGCTCTGGAGCCCCATCACGAACGTCGGGTGCGCAGTCGCGGCATCCTCTGCGGCGCGAAGGAGGACGGTGCCGATTCCGCGGCGCCGCACCGAAGGCTCGACGCCGACGTCGATCCAGCCGCCGCTCACGTCTGCCTCGCCCACGATGCCGCCGTCCAGCTCGGCGACGAACGCGCCGTCGGCCGAGGCCAGGATGGTGGCGTACATCTCGCGTCCAATCTCGACCTGGCCGTAGTTCGACCTCTGCCAGTCCGCGTAGAGCTCGAACACGGCTTCGGTGTCCTCGGGCCGCGCGGGCCTGACCGTGAACTCAGCCACGCTCGACCGCCAGTCCGCGGGAGGACCATTCGCTCCAGGAGCCCGGGTAGAGACGCGCCTCGACGCCCGCGCGCTCGAGGGCGAGGACGGTCACGGCGGCCGTGATGCCGGAGCCGCAGTAGACGGCGACCTCCGCATCGGGATCCAAGGCCGTCGGTTCGGCGGTGTACGGCATGTTGACCGCGCCCGGAATGTGGCCGGCGACAGGATCGATCGGCTCGACCTCGCCGCGGTAGCGCTCGGCTGCGCGCGCGTCGACGAGGACGAAGCCCGGCTTCCCGAGGCGCTCTTCGATCTCTTCGGCCGAGATGAGATCGCCCTCGCGCGGTTGCAGGCGGAAGTCGGCCGGCTCGATGCGTTCCTCGCCGGCACGGAGCGGCCCGAGCCAGTCGTCCAGCCCTCCGCGCAGGACGGCGACGTCGTCGTGCCCGAAATGGCGGAGGAGCCACCAGAGCCGCGCCGCGCCGCCGTTCATCCCCTGGTCGTAGGCGACGACGAGGGTGTCGTTTCCGATCCCGGTCGCCCCGGCCGCACCGGCGAAGTCCTCCGGGTCGGGCAGCGGATGCCGCCCTCCGTCGGCACCTCCGGGAGGCGCCGAAAGCTCCGTTTCGACGTCCAAAAAGGACGCGCCCGGAATGTGCCCGGCCAGATAGAGCTCACGCCCGACCTCGCGATGCCCGAGCTGCCACCGGCAATCGACGAACTGCACCCTCATCTCTCTGGCCGCCATTCTTCCGCGCCGAGCGAAGCTCGTCGCCCAGAATGGCTGACGCGGCTCGCTGTGGGATGCCGCGCTCGCCTCCCTTGCGAGCCACGCCCCAGAGACCTGAGGAACCGCATGGTGCGGGAGACTAGTTGTCGACGAGCTTGTAGACGGGGCCGGCGCCCGAAACGACGTAGAGCTCGCCCTTCGAGTTCTCGCCGAAGGAATAGAGAAACGGGACGCTGAAGCCGAGAGTCGTCCGGTTCTTCAGCGTGCGCGCATCCGCCGTCTTGATCCAGCTGTCATGCTCGTCGCCGAAGAAGTAGCGCCCCCGCTGGGCCGGCATGTCGGAGCCGCGGTAGACGAAGCCGCCGATCACGGTCGACCCGGCCCCGCGCCCATAGTCGTACTTCGGGAAGATGAGCTTGCCCGAGTTGTTCCAGGAGTCCGGGCTCGAACAGGTTCCGCGGAGATCGCCCTCGTAGCGGTTCCAGCCGTAGTTCTCGGCAGGCAGACCGACCTTCGATGCCGACAGGAAGTCGACTTCTTCGCGGTGGGACTGGCCGACGTCGCCGATGTAGATGTCACCGGTCATGCGGTCGAATGACCAGCGCCAGGGGTTGCGAAGCCCGTAGCCGACGATCTTCCAGCCGTTCGAGTCGTGGCGGAGGAGTTTGCCGAGCCTGGAGCCCATTTTCTGCGCATTGTGGTACGTGTCGCAGCCGCCGCCTCCGTCGCCGAGGCTGAGATAGAGGTGCCCGCCCCGGTACAGGAGCGTGCCCCCGTTGTGATTCGTGGCGGGCTGGTTCTGGCGCAGGATGGTCTTTCGCGACCCCGAGACGATGTGACCGAGGCCGCCGTTCAACCCGTAGCGGGCGACGCGGCTGTCTCCGTGGTTGTTCGTGTAGTAGACGAAGAGCTTGCGGCCGGCGATGACGGCCGAGAGGAGGCCTTGCTCGTCCCCTCCGGACAGGCGGCCGTGGATGTCGAGGACGACGTTTCGGTGCCCTCCGCGCTGCCGGCGGATGATCTTCCCGCCCTTCTGGACGACATACAGCGTCGAGCCGGGCACGCTGGAGGGCGCGAACACCTGGATGGGGGTGTCGAAGTTCCCGACGAGCTGCGTGTGCACGGCCGCGTCGGCCGCGGCCGGGAAGACGACCACGAGCATGGCGACGAAGACCCCTAGGACCGAGCGGCGCATCCGGGTCACAGGCTAGCGGCTTGCCCGGCCGCGGCTTCCCCCTTCTTGGCGAAGTAGCGAACCAGTCCCGCGTAGGATTGCCAGAGCGGCCCCGCCTGCGTGTAGGCGGCAGCGGTCTCGGGGTCGGCGGCTTCCTCGAGCTCACGCTCGGCGCTCCGGACGAACTCCTCCTCGCTCGCTCCCGCGCGAACCCGCTCCGCCCAGGTCCGCAGCCGCTCTCGGGTGCGCTCCATGTGCTCCGCCGGCTTCTCCACGACTCCGAAGTGCGGGAGGCAGAGGCGCTCGGGCTTCCGCGCGGCGATCGAGTCGAGCGAGCGCTCCCACGCCTCGAGGTCGACGTCGGGCGGCGGGCACACGGGCGCGATCAGGGTCGAGGGCGCGATGACGACGCCGCTGACGTCGCCCGAGTAGCACGTCCCGTCCTGCGAGAGATAGGAGACGTGGTGCGAGGCGTGCCCGGGCGTCGGCCAAACCTCGAGCCCGAGCACCTCGCCGCCCACGACACGGACGTTCTCCTCCGGGATGGGGACGAGCTCGCCCCAGAGCCGGTCGAAGTCGTCCGCGTAGAGCCGGCGCGCGCTCGCCTCCAGGCGAGACGGATCGACGAGGTGCGGCGCACCGATCTCGCTGACGTGCACCTGGAGCTTCGGGTTTTGGCGAACGAGGGCCCCGGCCGCGCCGGCGTGGTCGAGGTGGATGTGCGTCAGGAGGAGGTGGCGGACGTCCTCGACCGCGAGCCCCACCCCGGCCAGGCCGTCCTCGAGCGCCCCCAGGCACGTCGCCGGGCCGCAGTCGACCAGCGCAGGCTCGTCACCGGCTATGAGGTAGGACGCGATGACCCGTGCACGCCCGAGGTGCAGCAGGTCGATCAGAAACGGCGCCACCCTAGTTGACGGTGAGCGTGCCTTCCATCCCGGCCGCGCGATGCCCGTCCACCGAGCAGAAGAACGTGTATGTCCCCGGCTCGAGATCGACGGTCGTGCTCGTCGACGAGTTCGTGATCTGGTCGGTCCCGCCGCTCGCGCCGTTCCCTTCGATCGTGACGTCGTGCGGAAGCGAGGACATGTTGGTGAAATCGATCGTGATCGAGCCCGCGGTCGCGGATACGTCGGTCTGTTCGTACTTCAGGGCTCCGCTCGGGTCGGCCGAGATCTGCACCGTTGAGCCGCCCCCTCCACCGCCGCCACCTGTCGTGGCCGGGGTGGTCGAGGAGGAGCTGCTTCCGCCGCCGCAAGCGGAGAGGGCGAGTGCGAAAACCGCGAGGACGAGCCCGAGCGGCAACGCGCGTCTTGTCATCGAATCACTCCTTCGGGTCGGTTCACTTTACCTACGCGGAAGAGGACGAAATAGATGGCTACGGCTCCGAGCACGATGCCCAGCCAGGCCGGGCTCGAATCCGGCCGGATGACGCTCGGGAGCTTGAAGTCGAACGTGCCGCGCTTGACGAGCTGCTCGTTCCAGCCGTCCTGGAGCGCGTTCGCGAGCCCGTAGGTGAGAAGAAGCGCGACGTAGGCCGCGAGCGCGGTGCCCTCCCCTTTCCGCGGCATGCGGGACGGGACGCGGGAGAGCAGGAGCGCCGCGAGGGCGAGGAGGATCCCGTCGAGCCCGTGGTGGTGTCCAAGGTGCACAGCATGGAGGGACGGCTCGCCGCCCAACGACGGCTTGACCTCGCTGGCGATGAACGGGCCGCCGATCACCGGGGTGTCGTCCACGTAGTAGCCGAGCTCGGCCCAGATCCAGGGCAGCGCGGCGAAGACGAGCAGGACGGCGAGTACGATCCTCGCGTAGTCCCAAGGGTTGAAGGGCTGCGAGTCGCCGAGGCCGCCGCGCCGGAGGGCCGTGGCCGTCAGCACGAAAGCGAGGAGCGCTCCGATTCCCGCCAGCGCGTTGACCGGCCTCGCGTCGAGGTCGTTCTGGTCGATCACGCCCGGGAATCCCACGGTGGCACAGAGGATCGTGACGAGGGCTCCCGTCGCGACCGCGGGCCTCGTGCGGAGGCGCGCCACGGCGATCCACGCGAGCGGAATCGCAACGAGCGCGACCGGGAAGCCCACGAAGACGAGCGCGCGCGAGGCGCCCGCTTCGATCCCCTGGCCGCTCGTGTGGTAGAGGGACTCGGGCGGCAGGCGCGAGTACGTGACGAGGATGGCCAGCCCGACGAGCGCAAAGAGCGACCAGACCCCACGCGCTTCCAGAAGGCCGGGCCGGCGCCTTTGCTCCATTTCCCGGCGAGCCTAGACTAGCCGGGCCATGTCTGCTTCATCGTGCGCGGCCTGCGGCTTCGCCAATCCCGCGGGCTCGCTCTTCTGCGGGAACTGCGGCAGCGCGCTCGGACGCGCCTGTCCATCCTGCGGCACCGTCGTCTCTCCGGAGCTCGCCTACTGCACGTCCTGCGGTGCGGCTCTCGGCTCCGAGTCGCAAGCGCCCGGCGCGGAGGAGCGGAAGATCGTCAGCGTCCTCTTCGCCGACCTGGTCGGTTTCACCCGACGAGCCGAGGCCCTGGATCCCGAGGACGTCGGAGGTCTGCAGACGCCCTACTACGCGCGCGTCAAGCAGGAGATCGAGAACTACGGAGGGACGGTCGAGAAGTTCATCGGGGACGCCGTCATGGCCGTCTTCGGCGCGCCGGTGGCGCACGAAGACGACCCGGCCCGGGCGCTGCTCGCAGCTCTCGCCGTCCGCGACGCGCTCGCGGACCTGAACGCCGACAACCCCGAGCTGGACCTCCACATTCGCATCGCCGTCACAACTGGCGAAGCGCTCGTACGGCTCGATGCCCGGCCGGAGCACGGCGAGGGCATCGCCGCCGGCGACGTCCTCAACACCGCGTCCCGCATGCAGTCGGCCGCGCCGGTCGACGGGATCCTCGTCGACGACGCCACGCGCCGGGCGAGCGAGCATCTCGTCAAGTATCGGGAGGTAGCTCCGGTTCAGGCCAAGGGAAAGTCGGAGCCGGTGCGGGCGTGGGAGGCCGTGACCCGCATCGCGCGCCTCGGCGTCGACATCGCGTTCCGCGGCGGTGCCTCGCTCGTCGGGAGAGACGCCGAGCTCGCAACGCTCCGCGATGCGCTCGCGCGGGCGGCACGCGCCCGCGCCCCGCAGCTGGTCACGCTGGTCGGCGTTCCCGGAATCGGCAAGAGCCGATTGGTGTGGGAGCTCTACGAGGCGCTGCACACGGACCCGAGCGTCCTCGTTGCCTGGCGCCAAGGTCGCTCGCTTCCCTACGGCGAGGGAGTCGCATACTGGGCGCTCGGCGAGGTGACGAAGTCCCACGCGGGAGTGCTCGAGAGCGACGACGCGCAGGCGGCCGAAGCAAAGCTCCGCGCCGCGGTCGATGGGGTGATCCCCGACAAGGTGCAGGCTGGGTGGGTCGAAGGTCACCTGCGGCCGTTGGCGGGGCTGGGCGGAGGCAGCGAGCCTGGCGCAGACGGCCGGAGCGAGGCGTTCGCCGCCTGGAGGCGATTCTTCGAGGCGATCGCCGAGTCGCACCCGCTCGTCCTCGTCTTCGAGGATCTCCACTGGGCCGACGACGATCTGCTCGACTTCGTCGACTACATGGCGGATTGGACGAGCGGCGTTCCGCTCGTGCTGGTCTGTACGGCTCGCCCCGAGCTCCTCGATCGCCGCCCCGGGTGGGGAGGCGGCAAGCGCAACGCGACGACGATCTCGCTCGCGCCGCTCTCCGATGCGGAGACGGGTCTGCTCCTGTCGTCACTTTTGGCGAACGGGGCCCTCGGCGCGGAGGGTCGCACGGAGCTTCTGACTCGCGCCGGCGGCAATCCACTCTATGCGGAGGAGTACGTGCGGATGCTCGGCCAGGCGACAGGCGGGCTGCCGCTGCCCGAGACGGTGCAAGGGATCATCGCCGCGAGGCTCGACACGCTCCCGGCCGACGAGAAGGCACTGATCCAGGCCGCTGCCACCGTCGGCAAGGTCTTCTGGGTCGGCGCGCTCGCGGCTGCGCTCGATCTCGACCGAGCCGAGATCGAGCGTGGGTTGCACGCGCTCGACCGGAAGGAGTTCCTGCGGCGCGAGCGGCGCTCCTCGGTCGCCGGCGAGTCCGCCTACGTCTTTCGCCATGTGCTCGTGCGGGACGTCGCGTACGGACAAATTCCGCGCGCTCGCCGGGCGGACTCGCACCGGCGGGTGGCGGAATGGGTGGAGTCGCTCGCCGTGGACCGCCCCGAGGATCTCGCAGACATGGTCGCGCACCACTACTCGAACGCCCTCGCGCTGGCACGGGCATCGAGGCATCCCGAGGGCGACCTCGTCGAGCGTGCCCGCCGCGCGCTCCGCGACGCGGGCGACCGCGCAGCCGCTTTGAACGCCTTCGCCGCCGCCGCACGCTTCTACGGCGATGCGCTCGAACTCTGGCTGGAAGACGACGGCGACTACGCGCAGCTCCTGTTTCGGTACGGCCGCGCCCTCTTCTTCTCTCGGGACGAGGGAGAGGAGAGCCTCACGCGCGCCGCCGAGGAGCTCCTCGACTCGGGCGATCGCGCGAGCGCGTCGGAGGCCGAGACCCTCGTCGGCGAGCTTCGGTGGATCGAGGGAGACCGGGAGGAAGCCTTCGGACACTTCGAGGGGGCGGCGAAGCTGCTCGCCGATGAGCCCGATTCGCGGTCGAAGGCGTATGTGCTCGCCAACCTGGCCCGCTTCCGCATGATCGCCGACGAAGCCGAACGGTCAATTCCGGTCGGACGCGAGGCTCTGCGAATGGCCGAGCGCCTCGGACTCAACGACGTGCAGGCGAACGTCCTTTCGACGGTTGGCATCGCGCGTCTCATGACCGGGGAGCTTGCCGGCAAGGACGACGTCGAACGCGCGATCCAGATCGCCGAGCAAGTCGGCTCGCCCGAGGTGATCCGCGGCTACAACAACCTGGCTACGACGAACGCATCGCTCGGCAACCTGCGCACCGCCTTCGAGCTCTACTCGCAGGCCACGAGCGCTGCGCGACGGTTCGGCAGCGTGCGGGCGCTCCGCTGGCTCGAGGCCGAGCGAATGAGCGAGCTCTACTGGGTCGGTCAGTGGGACGAGGCGCTCGCCCTCGCCGACGAATTCATCCGACAGGCCGAAAGCGGCCTTCCCCACCATCGTGAAGTGGACGCGAGACTGACCCGCGCACGGATCCGCCTCGCCCGCGGCGAGGAAGCTGCGCTCGAGGACTTGGGCCCGACGCTCGACTTCGGCCGCCGGGTATACGACCCGCAAACCCTGTTCCCCGCGCTCGCCTTCTACGCGAGGGCGCTTCTCGCCGGCGATCCGGCCCAGGCCTCGGCGCTGGCCAGCGAGCTCCTCGAGCGCTGGGCAGGGGCAGGGCTGACCTTTGCGACCTTTTGGCTCGCCGACCTCGCCGTCGTGCTGGCCGATCTCGAGCGAGGCGGCGAGCTGGAGGCAGCCTGCGCGTCATATCTGCGAATCCCATCGCGCTGGCGAGACGCCGCGCTCGCCGTCGTCGCCGGAGCCGACCTCGAAGCCGGCCGCATCTACGCCGAGATCGGAACACGCCCGGACGAGGCGTTCGCGCGCGAGCGTGCCGCTGCCGCGCTGGCCAAAGCCAATCGCCGAGAGGAGGCGGAGGCCGAGCTCGCCCGCGCCCTCGAGTTCTTCCGGAGCGTAGGTGCGACCGACTACTTGCGCCGCGCCGAAGGTCTCCTCGCCGGGCCCGCCTAATCCTCGAACGTCTGAGCGCAGGGGTCCTCGAGGGTCACGAGCCCCTCGTCCGCCAGCCTGTTGAGCTCATCGTCGCCGACGTGGAGCAGTGCCCATACGCGGCCGTCTTCTGCTCTGCCCACGAAACCGAGTCTCTTGCCCAGCCTGAGCGCGAGCCGACCGACCTTCTCCTCCTCGTTCGGGCTGCTTGGGTCGATGGGCTTCCAGTGATGCGGCATACCGGCCTCCCTCCTACGTGAACTTCTTCGCCGACCCGTTCGCGCCGATGGCGTCCCACATAGCGTCGGGATCTTCGACATTCTCGACGTCCACGAGCGCGAACCAGCGCTGCGGATGGCTGTTCTCTTCAGCGGCGGCGAAGACCAACGAGCCGCCGGCATCCTCGACGGCTTGCTCGACCTCCGCGCGCCGGGTATCGCCTCCGCCTTTCTCCTTGATCGGCCTCCAATGGTGTGGCACCGCAGACCTCCTTCTTCGACTGCCAGGCGCCCCTGATCATCCTCCAACGGGGCGGCCAGGGCAACTGAGCCTAATCCCCCTTTTCAGGGAGGGGAGCGTCCCCGAAAGACGCAAGAATTGAGCTTTAGGGAGCTTTTCGGGAAGGATGCCGCGGCCAATGGGAGTACTGCGAGAACACGTCGCTCGAGACGACGCGTCCATGACGCCTCCCACCCGCCCTGCGCTGACACGGGTCGACACGCTCGTCGACTCCTACCGCCGCCTCGCCGAGGTCTTCCACGACGTCCTCTCCGAGCAGGAGCTGGACGCGGTCCTCGAGCGGATCGCAGACACGCTGGGCGATCTCATCCCCTTCGACGCCTTCACGATCTACCAGGCCGACGAGACCCGGCGCGTCCTCATCCCCCTCATGTCCAGAGACAAGTGGGCGGACGAGATCATGGGCGACCAGCCCATCTACGGCGAGGGCATCACGGGTTGGGTCGTGGAGAACCGCGAGCCCCAGCTCGTCAACCACGCACATCTCGACCCGCGCGTGAAGGTCGTGCCCGGGACACCGCCGGACGAGCCCGAGGCGCTCATCTCCGTCCCGCTCGTCGCGCGCGGCACGATCAAGGGCGCGCTCAACGTCTACCGCCTCGGCGACAACGCGGTTTTCACCGAGGAGGAGTTCGAGCTGGCCCAGCGCTTCGGCGACGCTGCCGCCCTCGCGCTCGACAATGCGCAGGTTCGCGCCGGGCTGGAGCTCGAGGCCCAGACGGATTCGCTCACCGGTCTCTACAACCACCGCTACTTCCACGACCGCCTGCGGGCCGAGCTGAACCGCGCCAGCCGTGCGCACGACTCGATCGCCGTGCTCATGCTCGACATCGACGACTTCAAGCGCGTCAACGACATCTACGGCCACGGCACGGGCGACCAGGTACTCGTCGCGCTGGCAGACATCCTCCGCCAGACGGTGCGCGGCTCCGACGTCGTCTGCCGGCTCGGCGGCGAGGAGTTCGGCGTCATCATGGCCTCTTGCGACGCGGGCGACGCCATGGGGCTCGGAGCGCGCCTGACCGAGCGCATGCTCACGGAGGAATTCGAGCAGGCAGGCAGGCTCACGCTCTCGATCGGCATCGCCCAGGGACCCGAGCACGCGATGAACCCGCGCGAGCTCGTCGCCTGTGCGGAGTCCGCGATGATGGCCGCCAAGGCCCGCGGCAAGAACCAGAGCGTTTTCTTCGACGACACGGCCACGGAACGCCCGGGCGTGAACGGCCGCGAGGACGTTCGCTCGATCGCGCATCTGAAGATGCTGCAGAGCCTCGCGGGGCGCCTGAACCGCCTGAACGACGTGCGCGAGATCGGCTCCGTGATCGTGAACGAGCTCCACGGCCTGATCGACTACCACAACTGCCGCGTGTACATCGCCGACGGCGCCACCCTTTTCCCGATCGCATTCAAGGGCACGCTCGGCCAGTACACCGAGGAGAGCGCCGAGGACCTCACCTGCGAGTTCGGCGAGGGCTTCACCGGCTGGGTGGCCGAGACCGGCCGCTCGCTCCTCCTCGCCAACGCGATGGACTGCGAGTTCGCGGTCACGATCCCAAACACGGAGGACATCGACGAGTCCGTCGTCGCCGTTCCGCTCAAGTACGGCTCGCGCATCAGCGGCGTCGTCGTCATCTCCAAGCTGGGAGTCGGCCAGTTCGACGAGGACGACGTCCGGCTGCTCGAAGTTCTCGCCGGCCACGCCTCGGTCGCGCTCGAGAACGCACGGCTCTACGAAGCCGAGCGCAAGGAGGCGGAGCTTGCCAAGGAGTCCCTCTGGATCGCGAACGCGCTCCTCGATTTCAGCCGCGAGGTCGCGACCGTCGAGGGCATGGAGGACGTCCTCGGCCGCATTGTCGAGCTCACCGCCCGTTCGCTCGGGGCGCCGCGCGTTTCCGTCTGGCGGGAGGAGATCGCTGGCGGCGACCTCACTCCGTGCGCCTTCTGGGGCTACGACGACGAGATCCGGGCACAGACCGAGCAGCTGAGCTACCCGCACTCGCTCACGAGCACATTCCTGGCTGCCTCCGAGCCGTTCACGATCGGTCCGGACGAGCTCCAGGCGATCGACGGCGTCCCCGAGCCCGGCGCGAGCTACGCCGTCGCGCCGCTTCACTTCGACGGCGCCCGGCTCGGCTGCATCGTCGCCATGGACACGCAGGGCTTCACACCCCGGACGATTCGCCTCTTCGCCGGCATCGCCCACCAGGCGAAGCTCGCGATCCAGAACGCCGGCGCGTACGACAACCTCGAGGAGACGTTCTTCTCCACCGTCGAGGCGCTCGCGAACGCGCTCGAGGCGAACGACGAGTACACGTCCTCCCATGCGCGCTGGATCACCGACATGGCCCTCGACGTCGGCCGCGAGCTCGGTCTCGAACCCGTAGCGCTCAAGCGCCTCGAGCTCGGGGCGCTCTTCCACGACATCGGCAAGATCGGCATCCCCTCGGCGATTCTCCTGAAGCCCGGCCCGCTGACGAAGCGGGAGCGAGCGATCATGGAGACGCACCCCGAGCTCGGAGAGCGGATCCTCGCGCCGATCGCGCGCCTCGAGGCCGTCCGGCCCGTCGTGCGCCACTGCCACGAACGCTGGGACGGCACGGGCTATCCGGACGCTGTCGGTGGAGCGGACATCCCCATCGAGTCCCGTGTCATCTTCGTCTGCGACGCCTTCCATGCGATGACGACTGACCGGCCGTACCGCCGCGCAATGCCCTTCCAAGACGCCTGCAAGGAGCTCGAGGACGGCGCCGGCTCGCAATTCGACCCCGACGTCGTCGCCGCGTTCCTGCGCCTGGCTCCCGCGGTCCTCGAAGCGCACCCTCTGCAGTAGCGCTTCTCCGAACGGCAAGAGCAAACGCTTTACGATCAGCGGCGTGTCCGAGCCGCTGAACACCTGGGACTTCGAGCGCCTCGCCGAGGACAAGGTCGAGGCTGGACCCTGGAACTACTTCGTGGGCGGCGCGGGCGACGAGCGGACGCTCGCCGAGAACGTGGCCGCGTTCCGGCGCTGGCACCTGCGACCGCGCATGCTCGTCGACGTCGCCTCGGTGGCCACGACGACGACCGTCCTCGGCGCGGAGGTCTCGATGCCGATCCTCGTCGCGCCGACGGCGTTCCAGTACCTGGCCCACCCGGACGGTGACCTCGCCATGGCGAGAGGAGCTGCGGCGGCCGGCACGGTCATGTGCCTCTCGACTCTCGGAGGGGCGTCGGCGGCCCAGCTCGCCGAAGCCGCGCCCGGCGCGCGGCAGTGGTTCCAGCTCTACTGGTCGCGCGACCGCGGGTTCACCCAGTCGCTCGTCGAGGCGGCCGCGAACGCGGGCTTCGAAGCGATCGTCCTCACCGTCGACCTTCCCGCGGCAGGACGGAGGGAGCGCGACATACAGGCGGCCTTCGAGATTCCCCCAGACCTCCCGCTCCCCAACCTCTCGGACCACCTCGGGCGCGGGGACTTCCATGCCACGCTCGGTGAGGTCGTCGATCCGTCGGTGACCTGGCGCGACCTGGAGTGGCTGCGCTCGATCTCGCCCCTCCCGCTCCTCGTCAAGGGCATCCTCACGGAGGAGGACGCGCGTCTCGCCTGCGAGCACGGCGTCGACGGCGTCGTGGTCTCGAATCACGGAGGCCGCCAGCTCGACGGCACGCAAGCGAGCCTCGATGCCCTTCCGGAGGTCGTGGAGGCGGTCGCGGGGCGCTGCCTCGTCCTCGTGGACGGCGGCGTGCGCCGGGGGACGGACGTCGTCGCGGCGATCGCACTCGGCGCCGGGGCGGTGCTGGTCGGCAGGCCCGCGCTCTGGGGGCTCGCGGTCGGCGGAGAGGACGGCGTCCGCCGCGTGCTGGAGCTTCTGCGCGCAGAGGTCGAGCTCGCCTTGCGCCTGCTCGGGTGCGCGACCCCGAGCGCCGTGACGCGCGCGCACGTCGGGCGAAACGGTCCCTAGCTGACGGCGGAGAGCAGTCGTGCCTGAAATAGGCGCGGGTTCGTGCCCTACAACGCCCCGACGGGGGAGGTGTCCGTAGTCGTCCTGCGCGCGTCGTAGTGCCTGAAGGCAGGCAGGAGCAGGGCAAAAATACCCACGCCGAGAACGCAGAGGACACCGCCCGAGACGACCGAGGCACGCACGCCGAAGAGTGCGGCGGCGACGCCGGCCTCGAGGTTCCCGAGCAGAGGGCCGCTCGAGTAGCTGACCTGCTCGATGCCGGCGAGGCGGCCCCGCAGTCGGTCCGGGATGGTCTGGTTCCAGAGGGTGCCGCGGAAGATCCCGCTGATCATGTCCGCCGCCCCCGCCAGCGCGAGGAAGAAGAGCGCGACTAGCAGGTTCGTGACGAGCCCGAAGACCGCGATCGCGAGCCCCCACGCCGCGGCCGCCCAGATGATCGCCATGCCGTGGCGATGGACGCGCGAGGCCCACCCGCTCGTCAGCGAGGCGACGAGCGCTCCGATCGAGGGCGCCGCGTAGAGGAGCCCGAGCACCTCCGCCCCGCCGTACTGCGTCGCGATCGCCGGGAAGAGCGCCATCGGCATCCCGAAGAACATGGCCACCATGTCGACGCCGTAGCTCCCGAGGAGCTCCTGCCGGCCCCAGGCGTACTTCATGCCCTCGACGATGCTGCGGACGCTCGGCGGCACAGCGTCGGGAGGAGGCGGCACCGCGCGCATGAGCGCGAGGGCGACGACCGACGCTCCGTACGTCGCGATGTCGATCCCGAAGGTGGCCGGAAGCCCGATCGTCGCGATGAGGACGCCGCCCACAGCGGGTCCTGCGATCATCCCGAACTCGCCGCGGAGGGAGTCGAGTGCCGAGGCGGCGGTCAGCTCGTCGCGCGAGACGAGCCGGGGCACCATCGAGTCGAGGGCCGGCCGCTGGAACCCGTCGATCGCGGCCATGAGCGGCGTGACCGCGAAGAGCACCCATACCTTCGGCTCATCCAGGAGCGAGTTGACGAAGAGAAGCGCGGTCGCGACGCCGAGCGCGAGCTCGGCGAGCTGCAGCATGCGCCTGCGGTCGACCGCGTCCGCGAGCGCTCCGCCGATGAACGCGGTGAAGAGAAGCGGCACGAGCGCGGCGAGGCTGAGGAGCCCGACCGCGAGCGACGAGCCCGTGAGGTGGTAGACCTGGTACGGGATCGCGACGTACGTGAGCATCGCACCGAAGAAGGAGAGCGCCTGCCCTGCGAAGAGCAGCCGGTACTGCGGATGACGGCGCAGGGGCCCGAGGTCGATCGTGGCCAGGCCGAGCAGCCGACGAAGCGGCCCCGTCTCCTCGGTCGCGACCGCCGGGACGGGAGGCGCCGGCCCGAGACGCTCGGCTTCGTGGGTTGCGCGCGGCTCGTCCTCGCTCACGCGGGGAGCCTACGAGGCGAGCTGGCCGGAAACGCCTAGGAGATCGCTACGGACGCGTTGCCGGTCGCGGCGCCGAACGGGTCGACCACGATCGTGTAGGTGCCGCTCGCCGGGAACACGACGTCGAAGTGGTTGCCCGTCGGCCCGGCGGTGCCGAAGCCGATCTGGTTCGCCGGCGTGGTCGTCGTTCCCTGGTAGACGGTCAGCGATACGCTCTGCGTCTGGCCGGACGGCGGGGGAACGTTCGTCGTCACCGTCAGCGTGTGCGTCCCGGCGCTGACCGTGAGGGTGAGCTTGCAGTTCTGGCCCGGCACCGTGGTCGTGCAGCTCGTCGAGCCGGTCGCGTCTGCGGGCACGTTGTAGAACGTCAGCGTCACGCTTCCCGTCGATGCGCCCTGCGGGTCGATCGTCACGGTGTACGTCCCGGTCCGGCCCACGGGCAGCGTCACCGGGTCGACGAAGTCGCCGTCGGTGCCGAACGTGCGCTGGAGGACCGTCGGCGGGTTCGTGCCCGGCGCCTTCACGATCACCTTGACGCTCGACATCGTGACGCCGGTGAAGTTGAAGCTGATCCGCTGGCCGGCGGTCCCGTTGAAGGTGCGCGTCGCGTTCTGGCCCGGCACGGTCGTCGAGATCGTGAGCGGCGTGCCGAGCGTCAGCGTCCCGGTCGTGTCTGCCGGGACGACGTAGAGGCCGACCGTGACGCTCCCGTAGAAGGCGCTCTGCGGGTCGACGACGACCTTGTACGTGCCGCCGACTGGAAGCTTCACCGGATCGGCAAAGCCGCCCGAGGTGCCCACGGTCTTCTGGATCAGGTTCGAGCCGTCGGGCTTGACGACCCTGACCTTCAGGCTCGCAATCGACACGCCCGTGAGGTTGAGGCTTACGCGCGTGTTGATCGCGCCGGTGAAGGTGTAGGTCGCGTTCTGGCCGGGAGCCGTGGTCGTCACCGAGAGCGGTGTACCGGGCGTGATCGCCCCGCTCAGGTCGGCAGGCACCGTGAAGAGCGTCACGTCGGCCGTGCCGACATTCGCCTGCTGCGGGTCGAGCAGAATCTTGTAGTTGCCTGCGGCCGACAGCGTGACCGTCTGCGTCCAGGCACCCGCGCTCGTCACCGTCAATGGAGCCGGGATGACATGCGTCCCGTCCACCTTCTGCAGGTCGAGCTTCGCAGGGTTGAGGCCGTTCACATTCTCGACGAGGACGGTGATCCTCTGGCCGGCGGTGGCTGTGAAGGTGAGGTAGGCGTTCTGCCCCGGCACCGTCGTCGTGGCGGTGACCAGAGGCCCGCCCGCCGTGATCGCCTGCGTCTGGTCGGCGGGCACGCTGTACGCGACGAACGTGGCCGCGCCGGTCTGGGCGCCGGCCGGGTCGACGACGATCGTGTAGGTGCCGTCGGCCGGAAGGACGACCGTGTCGAGGAAGCCGCCGGACGGGCTCATGTTCGTCGAGGCGAGCGACGAAAGGTCGGGCTTGAGGACCGAGATGCCGCCGATCAGCTCCGAAGACTCGACGTTGAGGCTGACGCGCTGGCCCGCCGTCCCGGAGAACGTGAACTTGGCGCGCTGCCCCGGCACGCTGACCGTCCCGGTCGCGGGCGTTCCGAGCGTCAGTGCGGCGGTGGTGTCGGCCGGGACGTCGTAGGCGGTGACCGTGACCGAGCCGATGTACTTGGCCCTGGGATCGAGGACGACCTTGTAGGTCCCGGTCTGGGTCAGGTCGATCGGGTCGATGAAGCTGTCGGCCCTCGCGAACGCGCGCTGCGGAGAAAGCACCGTCGCGTCCGGGTTCAACACCTTCACGCTCCCGGCCGTGACCGTCACTCCCGTGAGGCCGAGGGCGACGCGATGCCCCGCGACGCCGTCGAACGTCACGTACGCGTTCTGACCGGGGACGGTGGTGGCCACCGTGCCGGGAGCCCCGCCGAACGTCGCGGCCGCGGATGCATCGGGCGGGACGTTGTAGAGCTGGAGCGTCACCTTGCCCGTGTAGCTCGAGTTCGGGTCGACCGTGAGCTTGTACGTGCCGTTGGAGGGCAGCGTGTTCGTGTCCACGAACTTGGCCGTCTTCGTGGCCGAGACGGTGAACACCGTGGGCCCGCTCTGCTTGACGAGCGTGACCTTGTACTGAGGGATGGTGGAGCCGCTGAGGTTCAGCGAGACGCGCTGGCCGGCCGTGCCCGTGAACGTGGCCGTCCCGGTCGTCCCCGCGGTCGAGATCGTGACGGTGACGGGCGGCCCGCCCGGCGAGATCGAGAAGGTGACCGCGGCGGCGCTACCGCCGAGAAACGCGGCGACGAGGATCGCGAGAACGGCAGCGGAGAAGACCCGTGTGGAAGTGCGGCGGCCCACCGCATCTCACGGTAAGCCGCCTCGGTTCGCTGTCCTTCCCCCGAACGGGTGTAAGGGCTTCCTAATGGACGACGACGTTCCCGCCGCCGAGGGGGCCCTCGACGGTCCTGGCGCCGTTCCACTCCGACGAGAGGACGAGCCGGCTTCCGTCCCAGAGCGCAATGCCGATCGAGTCGTCGGCTCCAGGCTCGCCCCGGTCGGTCAGCGTGAGCCGGAGCGATAGGCCGCCGCCGATCGGGCTCATGTTCCCCTTCGAGCGGAACTCGGCGATGCCGTAGCACCCGGGGTCACCCTTGTCGCAGGGCTCGCCGCTCGCCGTGCGGAAGGCGATGCCCAGCGAGTCGAAGGCGGTCGACTTGATCTGGTAGTTCTTGCCGTCCGAGCGGAAGATCACGGTGGCGTGGCCCTGGAGGTTCGTCAGGCTCCTGTTGTACTTCAGGTTGAACCCGAAGCCGATCTTCGAGCCCGGGTCGGCCGCGTAGGAGCCCGCCGAGCTCTCCGCGATCCGGTAGCCACCGCCCGTGAGGAAGTTGCCGGTCGGCTGGGCCACCTCGACGATCGCCTGGTCGCGGCCCGTGTAGTACCCGCCCGCGACGACGTTGACCACGTGCGCGCCCAGGTCGAGCGGGACGATGCAGGCCGCGGTCGCGGTCGTGGGATCGCCGTTCAGGAGCTCCAGCGTCGGCGAGCACAGGGTCGTTCCGTCTTCCTTGAAGGCGACGGTCGCGTTCAGGATCTCGCCGGGCGCGGTGTCGTCGGGGAAGCTCGGCGAGACCGAGCTGTCGCGGAGCGTCGCCCGCAGGACGATCCCCGCCGACGCGTCGCCCGCGGAGGCGAAGGCGAGGAGATCGCCGGTGTACGTCGTCTCGGCGTCCTCCTTCCCGACGACGACCGTGAAGGACGTCGAGCCCGTCGCGCCCTCCTCGTTTCCGACCTCGACGGTGACCGGGTAGGAACCCGGCGCGCCGGTGACGTTGCCTTCGAGCGTCCAGGTCCTGGTTCCCGGGAAGGTGCCGTCGTCCGAGGTCGATGCAAGCTCGAGCGAGAGCCCGGCCGGGAGGCCGGTCGCGCTCGCGACGAGCGAGGAGCCCGACGAGACGGCGTCGCTCGCCGACACCGTCACGGACGGGTCGAGCGCGTCTGAGTACTGGACGACCGCGCCGCCGGCCGCCGCGTCGTTCGTCACCACGGGTGCCTGGACGACGAATGTCTGCGGCACGGGCGTCGCCGACTTGAAAACGCCGTCACCCGCCTGCGAGGCGGTGATCGTGCACTCGCCGAGTGCGCCGGTGAGGTGCACGGTCGCGCCCGACACGGTGCAGACGCCGCTCGCCGAGAACGAGACCGGGAGACCGGAGTCCGCGCTCGCCGAGATGTCGAAGTCGGGGTCGCCCGGAGAGCGGTTCGGGAGCGGCCCGAACGCGATCGCCTGGTCGGCCCGCGTGCAGGAGGAGGCGTCGTTGTAGAAGCGATCCGGGCCGTTCAGGCCGGGGCCCGTGATCTGCGGCTTGTTCGTCGCGTTGTTGGGCTGCGGATACGCCGTGTCGAACCACTGCGTGAAGAACTGGTCGAGCTTCGCGTGGCAGGCGGCGCTCTGGTTCGGCAGCCACTGGTGGAAGACGCCCTCGAGCTGCGCCTCGGTGATCGACCCGCCGCCGAAGTCGGACTGGATCTGCTGCATGGCGCCGATCCAGCGATCGGAGTCCGGGCGCGAGATCGACCCGTCGAGGATCTGGCGCAGCGCGAGGTAGGTCGTCCCGGGGCGCGTGTACGTGCTCACCGTCGTGAAGAGGTTCCCGACGGTCGGGTTCGAGGGCGCCGAGATCCAGGCGGTGCTGCTGGTCGTCCCGTAGTTCGTGTTGAAGCGGGCGATGAGCGAGTTGTCGAAGGCCGTGTCACCCGCCGGGGTGCCCAGTCCGCCCGCACCGTTGGCCGCGTTGCGTGCGGTGTTCAGGTACTCGCCGACGGTTGCCCAGCCTTCCTTCCAGAAGGTGAGCCGGAAGCCGCCCTCCGAGACGTTGTCTCCGAACCACTGGTGCATGTTCTCGTGGTTGAACACGCCCGCGCCCGGCGTCGAGCTCCCGCCGTTTTGGAACGTGATCTTCGTCTGCATCTCTTCCTCGAACCCGGCGGACGGGATCCCGACGATGACGCCGTTCGTCGTGAACGGCCACGGGCCGTTGAACCGCGTCTGGAAGGTCGTGATGTCTTCCTGGGTGTCGAGGACGGCCTTGATCGTGGCCTTGCGCGCGGCAGTCAGGCCGCTCGCCTGCGCCTGGTAGAACTGGATGCCCGTCGCCGCGCTCGTCTTCGCGGTCAGGTCGTAGGAGCCGATCGAGTTCGTGAGCAGGTAGTTCGCGATCGGCTCGGGAGAGTGCCAGTGCCACGTCCAGGAACCGCCTGGGAAGTTTGCGTCCGGCGGGTTCACCGAGGTCGGGCTGACGGGGCCGAAGGCCGGCCCCGGCGTCGCGCCCACGAGCTCGCCGGCCGAGATGCCCGTCTTCCCGACCGGCACCGTGTCGTAGATGTCGTAGGTCGGCTTGGCGGTGGGATGGTTGTTCAGCGGCATCCATGCCATCGAGCCGACGGGCTCCGTCGTCACGAAGCTGCCGTCGTTCGGCGCCGCCGTCGTGTTCACGCGGAACCAGCCCTCGGTCGAACCGTCACCGTCCGCATGGACGCCCGGCCGCCCGGTGTAGTTCACCGTCACGGTGATCGTCTGCCCCTCGGGAATGGGGACGGACGGGGTGATCACCAGCTTGTTCGCCGGGCATTGGAGCCCGTTTTGTGTGTTGTTGCCGACCTGCGGGGAGCAGGCGGGCGGGCTCGGGTTCGTTGCGCTGACGGGGTTGGCGTTCGAGATCGCGTGCGCCAGCGGGTCCGGGTCGTCCGGGCCGTTCGGGTTGCCGGGATACGTGGGCTGCCGGAAGTCGAAGGTCGCCGGCGCGCCGTCGACGAGGACGGAGCTCACCGTCATGCTCGGCCCGGCCGCCGAGGCCGACATCGCGGCGCGCTCGAAGTCGAAGCTGAGATCCGTCAGGCACTGCGTCGCCTGGACGGTCAGGTCGGCGTGGTTACCCGACAGGAACTGGTTCGTCTGCGGGTCGTAGACGATATGCAGATCGGTGTGGATGCTCGTGTAGCCGCCGTTTCCCTGGTCCGGATACACGCGGTCGCCGAAGTTCGAGAGCGTGCGCACCCCGGACGAGCACGTGGCGACATCCGGAAGCGCCTCTGGCACGCTCACAGTCAGCGCGAGCACAGCGAACGTGAGGGTGGCCGCGGCCGCCGGCCACATCCGGGCTGACGGGCGCCTGTTCTCTGTCTGTGCCCTGGCGCCGCGCATGTCAGGCCGGAACGTCTGCCCGTTGCTGCGGTGGACCGCAACGTTGAAGCCGAGACGCCTGCCCCTCATCTGCCCTCTCCCTCGTCGGTGGCTCCGAGCCATCGTTTCGCACGCAAAGACCCGGTTCAAGAGGGCATTTGACGTAGCGAAACCGTGCTCGGCGGAGCGACGTCCCGTCCCTCGTTCACGCGCAGGCGTGCTCCAGCTCCAGCCGTCTTGTGTGCGAACATATGTTCGTGTTGAGCGAGGCGACGATCCTGCATGCCGACGCCGACGCGTTCTTTGCCTCCGTCGAGCAGCGGGACGACCCTCGCCTCCGAGGCCGCCCAGTGGTCGTCGGCGGGGGCGTCGTGCTCGCCGCGAGCTACGAGGCCAAGGCGCGCGGAGTGCGCACGGCCATGGGCGGTGCCCGGGCGCGCCGCCTCTGCCCCGAGGCGGTCGTCGTGCCGGCACGCATGTCCGTCTATTCGGAGGCGAGCAAGGCGCTCTATCGGGTCTTCGAGGAGGCCACCCCGCTCGTCGAGGGCCTCTCCATCGACGAGGCGTTCCTCGACGTCCGCGGCATGCGCCGGATCGCGGGCACGCCCAGCGAGATCGCCGAGCGCCTGCGCCGGGACGTCCGCGAGCGAGTGGGGATCCCCGTCAGCGTCGGCGTCGCGCGCACCAAGTTCCTCGCCAAGGTCGCAAGCGGCGTCGCCAAGCCGGACGGCCTCCTTCGCGTGCCTCCGGGAAAGGAGCTCGACTTCCTCCACCCCCTCCCCGTCGAGCGCCTCTGGGGAGTCGGGCCGGCGACGGCGCGGAAGCTGCGCAGAGACGGGATCGAGACCGTGGGCCAGGTCGCGGAGCTGGCGGAGGCGACGCTCATCTCGATGCTCGGCCGCGCCTCGGGGCGCCATCTTCACGCACTCGCGCACAACCGCGATCCTCGGCCCGTGCAGGCGCGGCGCCGGCGAGGGTCGATCGGCTCGCAGCGCGCATTGGGACGCAGGCGCGGGTCGCCCGAGGAGCTCGACACCGTCCTGATCGGACTGGTCGACCGCGTGACGCTGCGCATGCGCAAGGCCAGGCGCGTCGGGCGCACGGTCGTCCTCCGCCTGCGCTTCGACGATTTCACGCGCGCGACCCGGTCGCACACGCTGCCCGGCGCGACGGCGCGCACCGAGGCGATCCTCGTCACCGCCCGGGGCCTCCTCGCGGAGGCGCGCCCGACGATCGAACGTCAGGGCCTGACGCTGCTCGGGATCTCGGTCGCGAACCTCGAGAACGAGGACGCCGTCCAGCTCACGCTGCCCTTCGACCGCGCCTGGAGCGGCGCGCTCGACTCAGCGCTCGACGAGGTCCGCGCGCGCTTCGGGACGGCGGCGGTGACCCGGGCCGTGCTCCTCGGCCGCGACCCGGGTTTCACTCCGCCGTTGCTTTCGGACTAGCGCGCGGTCGGAACCGGAGCGACCCCCACCGGCTCGCGGCGCTGGCCGTCGTGCGGCGGCTCGATCGTGATGTTCGGGAGAGCCCTGTCCATCCAGCGCGGCATGTACCAGGACTTCTCCCCGAGTAGTGTCAGGAGCGCCGGCACGAGCGTCAGTCGCACGACCAGCGCGTCCGTGAGGATCGCGACCGCGAGGAGCAGGCCGAACTCCTTCGGGATGCGGTCGACGCTCAGGATGAACGCCGCGAAGACGGTGCCCATGATGAGCGCAGCGGCCACGACCACCCGACCGATTGCCGCGATCCCGTGCTCGACGGCGGCGCGACACCTGAGCCCATTCACGTGCTCTTCCCGGATCCGGCTCATGAGGAAGACCATGTAGTCCATCGAGAGCCCGAACAGGATCGCGAAGGCGATCGGCGGGACGAACGTCTCGATTGGCCCGGTTCGGTCGAGCCCGGTGAGCCCGAGCAGGTGGCCCTCCTGCACCACGAGCCCGAGGACGCCGAACCCGACAAAGGCCGACATGAGGGTCGTCACTGCCGCCGTCGCCGAGACGACGATCGACCGGAACGCCATCGCGAGCACGATGAACGTGACGCCGATGATGTAGAGGAGGAAGATCGGGAGCCGCTCCATGATCCGGTCGGCGATGTCCTTGAACGCCGCTGTCTGGCCAGAGACGTACGCCACGGCGTCGCCGCCGGCGGTCGCCTTGGGGACAACGTCTTGACGCAGGCGGTCGACCAGCTGGTCGGTGGCCTCGTCCTGCGGCGCCGAGGTGGGCGTGACGAAGACGATGGCGACGCTCTTCTCGTCGTTGAACTGCGGCTTGCGGACGGACGCGACCCCCTGGATCCCGCGCACATCCTGGTACACGCGCTCCGGCGCTTGTGCGTCGCCGCGCACGTCGACGACGATGGGGATCGGGCCGTTGAAACCGGGCCCGAAGCCCTCGGCGAGGAGGTCGTATGCGCGGCGGCTCGTCTGCTGAGTGGGCTGCGTGCCCTGGTCGGCCGCGCCGAGCCGGACGAGGAGCGACGTCGACGCGAGCGCGAGGACGGCCACGATCCCGATCGGAAGGACGTAGCGCGCGTTGGCCGTGACGAAGCGGCCCCAGCGGGCGACGAACGTCTTCTCGCGGCACTCCTCGGAGTCGTCGATCGGCTTCACGAACGGAACCTTCAGCCGGTCGATCTTGTGCCCGAGCTTGGAGAGCACGGCCAGGAGCAAGGAGTTCGCGATCAGCACCGTCGTCAGAACGCCGAGGGCGCTCCCGATCCCGAGCTTCGTGACGAAGTCGAGGCCGAAGAACGCAAGCCCGCTGACCGAGATCGCGACGGTCAGGCCGGCGAAGAGCACCGCACGGCCGGCAGACGAGCCCGCCTCGGCCGCAGCCTCCCGCGGCGAGAGGCCCTCGTGCAGAAGCTGCCTGAAGCGCGTGACGATGAAGAGCGAGTAGTCGATGCCGACGCCGAGCCCGATCATCGAGACGAGGATCGGCGTGATCGTGTTGATGTCGGTGAGACCCGCGAGGATGAAGAGGAGCAAAAACGCGGTGAAGAGCGCCGTGAGCGCGAGCGCGATCGGGATGATCATCGCCACGAACGTACGGAAGACGAAGATGAGGACGATGATCGCCGCGAGCAGGCCGAGCAGCTCCGAAGTCCCCTGCTCGAGGGGTGGGAACTCGGCCTCGCCGTTGTACTCGACGGTCACGCCGACGGGTGCGACCGTGTCTCGGACGACGTCCTCGACGGCAACGACCGCGTCTCGGTCCTTGTCCTCGATCGTCTGGTCGAACTGGGCCTCCGAGTAGGCGATCCGGCCGTCGTCGGAGAACGTGTCGGGGCTGAACGGATCGCCGGCGCTCTCGATGCCGGCCTTGTCGGCCGTTGGCGTGTACGGCGCGGTCTGGATGAGCGCGATCGCCTTCTCGATCGCGGCCTTGCGCTCGGGCGTGTCGAGCCGCTGGCCCTCGGGCGCGGCGAAGACGACGTTGAGCACCGCGCCCTGCTCGGAGGCGAACTTCGACTCGATCAGGTCGGTCGCGCGCTGCGTGTCGGAGCCCGGGATCTCGAACTCGTCCCGCAGGCTGCCGCCCACCGTGATGACGAGGCCGACGAGCACGACGAAAATCGCGACCCAGCCGATGACCACGCGCCATGGGTGCGTGGCGCAGAAGCGCGCCCAGCGCGCCCAGGTGCCCGTGGAGAGGCGTTCGTGGGCGCGGAGATTGGCAGAGGAATTGCTGGCGGCGTTACTCGTCATCGGAGGATCCCTTCCTCGGTTTGCGGCATTGGTCAGGGTGGCAGCCCCTCCCGAGCATCGCAGTACGGGAGGCCCGCGCCTAGGGGTTCGGTTTTCCCTACCTCAGCGTCGAACGACCGAGATCGGTAGATATTCCCGTGGTCAGCCGTGCCTCGCGACCGGTCGCGCAAGAGCGACCTCGAAGGCCTCGATCTCGTCGATCTGGACGGCCGCCACGGAGGCGATCCGCTCGAGGAACTGCATGCGGAGCGGGAGAGCGCGTTCGGCCACCTCGCGTCCTTCCCAGAACGTGAGCCCGATCGTCGTTCCCGGCCGGTAGAGCATGACCATTCCTTCGAAGCCGTCGACTCCGCGCAGCCAGCCGGTCATCTCCTCTCCGACCATCGTGGCGTTCTCGGCCGGCTCGTCGCCGGTCGCGGCAGTGGTCATGCTGACGTGCACGACGCCTCCACTATCGCACCGACGCTCCGGCGAGGCTACGAGGAACGCGTCGGCGTGCCCGGCTGCGGCTCGTCGAGAAGCCGCGCCTCGATCCGGCGGTTCCGGGCGCGTAGCGCGAGCCACGCGAGGATCGCCAGGACGAGAAGCGGGGTGAGAACGAGGGCGAGGAAGACCGCGACCGCACCCGCGCCGCGCAGGAAGTCGGCGGCCTTGTCGACGGCGCCAGGGATCCCGCTCTCGCTCTTGTCCACGGTGCCCGGGGCTCCGGTCGCGAGCCGGAACGTGAGGTCGGCCACGGACGTCTTGCTCACGATGGAAGCTCTGCTCCGCTTGGCATAGTCGAGATTCCTGCGCAGGTTCTCGAGGTGGATGCGGGCCGCGAGCTCCTCGGCGGCGGTCAGCTGGCCGCTCGACAGGCGTGCCAGCTCGATCCGGATCTTGCTGCGGAACTCGGCGATCCTACGGCTCACGCGGTCGAGCGGCGCCTGCAGATCCTGGGTGTTCGTCCGCTGCGCGGTCACCGTGCCGAGCTGCGTGAGCCGGAAAACGGCGTCGTCGAGGTTCCCCACCGGGATCCGGAGGGTCAGCTGCGCCCGACCCTGGGTCCCGCGGGTGTCGACCGTCGAGGAGGTCACGACTCCGCCGAGCTCGCGCGTGATCCGGACGGCGTCCTGCGAGGCCGAGGAGATCGTGTCCGCGTCTTGGACCCGCAGGTCGATCCACATGTCGATGTTCTGCGCGCGGTCGGTTGGAGCGGGCGCGAACGACCGGCCAAGCGGCACTGCTGGAGCGGGCGCGAACGACCGATCAAGCGGCACTGCGGAATCCGATGCCTGACCGTAAAGTTGCTTCTGAACGGCCGGCGGCACGTTGCGTTCCGTGTGGCGCGGCGCCGTCGTGGGGGTCGCGAGCTCGGTCTGCATTCCGCCGTCTCCCGCAAAGCGGAGCGCCGCGAACGCGCCCGCCAGGAGGACGAGAACGGCGGCTGCGAGCACCGCGACGAGACGCCGGCTGGGCCTCCGCAGGCGCGGCTGCGGCGTTCCACCGATCGCTGCGATCCGCTTTCGGAGCGGCGAGGGTGCCGCGAGCGAGGCGCTGCGGAGCTCCCGCGCCAGCCCCTGCAGGCGAGCCTCGTCCTGGGTCTCCGGGAATGCGCCGGCGAGGAGTGCTTCGAGACGGGCGGGCGCGACGAGCTCAGGCGACGACATGGGCTTCCATCCTCTCTTCGAGCTTCTGCAGGGCTCTCGCAAGCCGCATCGAGCACGCTGTCCGGCTGATTCCGAGCATCCGCGCCGCAGCGACCGCGTCGAGCTCGAGCACGATGCGCAGGACGACGACCTCGCGCTCCCCGGCGCTCAGCGAGCGCAGAGCCGCTTCGAGCTCCGCCGAGATCCCCCCGGCGAGCGGCTCGACGGTCTGAGGAGCCGCGGATGCCGAGCGGTCCTCCCGCCTTCGACGCCTCGCCTCCGAGCGGAAGTGGTCGAGCGCCTTGGAGCGGGCCAGCTGGCAAAGCCATGTGCGCTCGGAGCCTCGGCGGGGGTCGAAGCGCTTCCAGCTCCGGAAGGCCTTCTCGAAGGTCTCCCCGGTGAGATCCTCAGCGATGACCGGATCGGCGGTGAGAAAGACGAGGTAGCGGTAGACGTCGTCGAGGTGCTCGCCGGCCACCTCCGCGAACGGGCGGCGAAGCGGCGCACGGCGGGGCCAGGTCTCGGCGAGTGCGTTCACGACGTCCATACGTCACCGACCGGCGACTGCGTCACAGGACTCAGCTGCCATCGGCGTTGCTTGTCGCCTCCTGGTCACGAGTGCTCGTGCCACCGCTCGGGCTCGATGAGGGCCGTGACGCGCTTCCGCTCCCGATTCCAGTAAGGCGTCCCCCGGTAACGGACCGAGAGCCGGTCGATGTCGGCCAGGCCGTTGTCGTCGCGGATCTCGACGACGGTCCCGAGCACCGTCACCGCGCGATACCAGTCCCCGATGTCGAGCACCGTGACCGCGACGCGAGGGTCGCGGCGCATGTGGCTCAGACGCAGCCGCTCGAAGTCCATGTTGACGAGGATCCGGCCCTCGTCCCAGTCGTACCAGGTCGCGGCCGAATACGGCGCCCCGTCGGAGCGGACGGTCGAGATGACCGCAGCATGCGGCTCCTTCAGGAACTCGATGACCTCGTCGGGCAACGGAGCCAGCGGCATGAAGGAAAGTCTAGGACGTGAGCGAGGCCGGCCGGCCCTCGTCGGCCGAGCGGTAGAGCGCCTCGATCGCCCGGGCCTGGCCGAGCGCGTCATCATGCCCGAGCAGCGGCTCCGCTCGACCGCGAATGGACGCGCTCATGTTCTCGAGCTGCAGCCGGTACGAGTCCGCGGGCTCGAGCTCGATCCGCTCCGTGCCGTCGTCCCTCCGTACTTCGAGCAGCGGCGTTCGGCAGTGCCACGGGTCGTCCAGGAAGATCGACCCCTCCTCCCCGATCGCCTCGAGCTCGTCTCGGACGGGCAGGACGAGCCCGCAGTCGATCTCGGCCAGGACGTCGCCCGGGAAGCGCAGCGTCCCGGTGAAGAGCTCGTCCACGCCGGAGGCCGCAGCCACCTGCTCGCCGAAGACCGACTCAGGCTCGCCGGCGAGCAGCCTCGAGCCCGAGACGCAGTAGCAACCGACGTCCATGAGGGCGCCGCCTTCGAGCTCGGCGCTCGAGCGCACGTTGGACGCGTCGTCGAGCGGGAAGCTGAGCGCGCGGATCGACCACTCGACGTGCAGGGAATTCGGCAGCGAGACGTAGACGGCCTCGACCTCCGAGTCCGCGGGCAGGTCCCCGTAGCTGCCGTACACCCGCTCGATCCCGTACACCCGCTCGATCCCTCGCTCCCGCCCGTACGCCCTGGCGCGCCCGGCGTCGCGGCTCGCCACGGCGACCACGTCGATGTCGGGAGATGCCTCGGCGCCCGGCAGCAGCTTGTCGTTGATTTCGCCGTTGAGAGAAAGCCCCACTGACTGCCTCGTCTACCCCCATGAGGGCTCAGACACCGCCTGAAGGCCGTCTCGAGGATGCGGTGGTTGCGGGGGCGAGTGAGCGAGGACGACTTCGGCCACGTCCTCCGAGCCCATCATCCCCTCGAGCGCCGACATCTCCGGGGTGCGCCCGCGTCCCATGGCGAAGTCGGTAGCGACCCCGCCGGAGCAGACGTTCGTGCAGCGCACGCCGTTCTCCCGAAGCTCGTGGTCGAGCGCGCGCGTGAAGCCGACCTGGGCGACCTTGGACGCGCAGTAGACGGCCTCGAACGGGAGCCCGCGCCTCCTAACTCGTCGGCCCGAGCCGCTTGATGGCGCAACGCTATGGCGGTTGGGGGTGGAAATTGGAGGTTTGGAGCGCGTCTCGAAACAGCCCACCGACGCTGATACGGTCGTCAGGTGAGGCTCCGCTCAGCCGTCCGGATGGGCGCACTGCTCGTCGCGGCAGCGCTCTCCGGCTATCTGCTCGGCGGATGTGCGGGCGACGGTCTCGAGGGCCTCTCGGGCGCCACGGAGCTGCCGACGCTCACGCTTCCGGAGGTCACCGTTCCCGAAGTCACGGTTCCCGACGTGACGCTCCCGGAGGTGACGATTCCAACGCTTCCCGAGCCTGAGGAGACAACGGGAACGACGACTTCGGAGCCGACGACAACCGCGAAGCCGCCGATCACGACAGAGCCGGCCACCACGGTCCAGACGGAGACGGAGACCGAGACTGTGACGGAAACCGTCACCGAGACTGTGCCCACCGAAACCGCCGTCGCGGCGCCCACGCTGGCGGAGACGCCCCCGACGGAGCCGTCCTCGGACGACGACGCGCCTTGGGGTTGGATCGCGCTCGCCGTGGGGCTCGCAATCGCCGGAGTGGCGCTCGGCGTGGTCTTGTGGAGACGGCGACGCGACGAAGGGGGCGCATGAGCGACGAGCGCGAGGTGATGGCCTGGGGCGAGCTCGGCGAGGGAGCCCGCGACCTCGCGGAGAGGATCCACGGCGACGGCTTCGAGCCGGACGTCATCCTCGCCATCGCACGCGGTGGTCTTCTCGTCGCCGGTGCCCTCGGCTACGCGCTCGGCGTCAAGAACACGTACACGATGAACGTCGAGTTCTACACCGGAGTCGACGAGCGCCTCCCCGCTCCGATGATCCTCCCGCCCGTTCCCGAGCTCGTCGACCTCGCCGAGGCCAGGCTCTTGATCGCGGACGACGTGGCGGACACGGGCCGAACGCTCGCGCTGGTTCGCGACTTCTGCGCCGGGAAGGTGGCCGAGGTGCGCACCGCCGTCCTCTACGAGAAGCCGAGCTCGGTCGTGGCATGCGACTACGTGTGGCGCAGGACGTCGGCCTGGATCACCTTCCCCTGGAGCGCGCTGCCGCCCGTCACCGAAGAGCTCGCGCGATCGGCGCGCCCGGTCAACGGCTGAGCTAGAGCAACGGCGAGAGCACCGCGAAGGCGGTGGCCTTCGCGCGCGGCTTGAGGCCCGTCAGCACGGAGCCGGGCCGCGACACCACTTCCGCCGGCGCGCTGAACCGCTCCTCGAACTGCGCCGCCAGGGCCTCCGAGCGAACCAGGAGGTCGATCTCGAAGAACCGCTTGAGGCTCCAGGCCTCGAGGTTGCACGTCCCAGCCATGACCTCCTCGCCGTCCCGCACGAACGCTTTGGCGTGCAGCATTGTCGGGTACTCGAGGATCCGCACGCCGGCGCCGAGGAGCTTCGCGTGGTGGAATTGCTGCGCGGCGGCGCAGGCCCAGTTGTTCGCGTTCGCAGGGACGAAGAGCCGTACGCGCACCCCGCGGCGGGCCGCGCGCTCGATCCGGCCGATCATCCCGCGATCGGTGACGTAGGGGTTGACGACGTCGAGGGTCTCGCGCGCGCCGTCGAGCATCCGCGCGATCTGGTCGGTGATCGGGCGGTACTTCCCGGGCGCATTGTGCAGGACGACCGCAGGAATCTTGCCCTCGCCGCCCTCGGGGAACAGGCCGCCGACCTCCTCCGACGGGATCTCACCGCCGAGCCAACGGAAGCTCGCGACGAAGACGAGCTGAAGCTGCGAGACGACGGGCCCGGTCACGCGGAGGAAGAGGTCGTGGAAGCGCCCGTCCTCGAAGTGGTCCTCGATCCCGGCGCCACCGACCCAGCCGATACGCCCGTCCACGAGCACGACCTTGCGGTGGTCGATGTGGCCCAGGCCGGCGAGGTTCCATTTCGGGGCGCCGTCGCCCCCGAGCACACCGGGAGCCGCCCGCGGCTTCGTCGCGCGGACGACGCAGACCTCGATGCCGGCCGCGGTGAGTCTCTCGTAGTGCTCACGGGCTGCTTCCTCAGGCGCAGAGCCTTGCCGGTCGACCACGAGGCGCACGGTCACGCCGTCCTTCGCCTTGCGGATCAACGCGTCGGCGAAGCGGTCGCCCACCGCGCCGGGACGAAACCCGAACTGGTTGATGTGCACTGACGCCCGAGCGGACTCGATGTCCGCGAGCATCGGCGGATAGAACGACTCCCCCTCGACGAGGACCTCCGCGGACGCGGCGCTCGCCTCGTCGAAGGCGAGCGCGAGGTCTCCCAGCTGCACCGGGCGCGTGAGCAGCCGCTCGGCGTGGTTTCGAATGGCATCGTTCGAAACCGGGATTCCCGTGGCGCGCGCCATCCGGCGACCCTACTGCTCGGCGTTTTGCTTTTCAGGTGCTAGCGGCCGAGCCGCGTCTTGCGACGGATGCCCAGCCGCCGCTGGAGCGCCCGGTCCTCCTCGCCGTCCTTGCGGGCGGCCCAGACGAAGAAGTAGCCGACGACGACGAGCGGGATCGTGAGCACGACAACGGCGAGCACCTCGGCGGCGAGCCGCACGGCTCAGCCCACCGCCCTTTTCACGAGCGCGCCGATCCTTGCCTCGTCGGCGGCGGCCAGCGCCTTCAGTGCGAAGGACGTCGGCCACATGGCGCCGTCGTCGAGGTTTGCCTGGTCGCTGAAGCCGAACGTGGCATAGCGCGCCCTGAACTTCGCCGCGCTCTGGAAGAAACAGACGACCTTCCCCTTCCTAGCGTACGCGGGCATCCCGTACCAGGTCTTGGGAGAGAGCTCCGGCGCGCTCGCCTTGACGATCGCGTGGAGCCGCTCGGCCATGGCGCGATCGGATTCCGGCATCTCGGCGATCTTCGCGAGCACAGCGCTTTCCCCATCCACCTTGCCGCCCGCTTCGGCCCTGAGCTCCTGGGCGCGCTCTTTCGCCGCAGCACGTTCCTCCTGTGAGAATCCCTTGGACTCCCTTGCGGCTTTCTTCTCGTCCATTGCGTGGTACCTCCTCCTGAAAAGCCGCCCTTCACGCTACTGGATCTCCGGCGGCCGGCCCTGCGCCTCTCGTTTCCGAATCCCGCTAGCGTGCGGAAGCGGCCGAATCTGACGGAGGGAGATGACATGCCCGAGAAGACGATTGGAACCCGCGAGGAATGGCAGGCGGCGCGGGATGAGCTCGCCAAGCTCGAGGCCGAGCAGGCGAAGCGAAACGAGGAGGTCAAGGCAAAGCGCCTCGAGCTCCCCTGGGTGGAGGTCGAAAAGAAGTACGAGTTCGAGACCCAGGAAGGCAAGAAGACGCTCGGGGAGCTCTTCGACGGCCGCTCACAGCTACTCGCCTACAACGTCATGTTCGGCCCCGACTACTCGCTCGGCGCCTGCCCGGGATGCACCAGCCTCGCCGACGGGCTCGACGGGACGCTGGTCCACCTGAACCACCAGGATGTGACCCTGATCTGCTTCTCGCGGGCGCCGATCGACCGGCTGAACGCCTACAAGGAGCGGATGGGTTGGCAGTTCCCGTATGTCTCCACCTACGACACCGACTTCGCCTTCGACTTCGGCCTCGCGCTGACCGAGGAGCAGGCTCTGCAGATCCCCGAGGTCAAGGATCTGATCGACAACCCACCCGACTGGCTCCAGGAATGGGCGGGCCAGGTCGGGGCCGAGCTGAAGGACGGACTGCGCGAGAACCCGAGCTGGATCGCCTTCGCGCGCGAGAACGGAACCGTCTACCACACGTACACGGTCTCGGCGCCCGACCCGTTCGTCGCGCCGTACTTCAGCTTCCTCATGGAGCGAACGCCGCGGCCCCAGCCGCCCGAGCCCCACGTCTTGCGAAAGGACGAGTACCCGGCTGATTGAAACTGAAGTGATTCGCTTGCCACGGTGAGCATTGGCGCCGAGCGCGAAGGACGAGCGATCGGAAGGGTTTTGGCCGTGATCGAGGTCGGCGTTGGGTAACGGCTCGGCGCTGAGTTGCGGATACAACTCGTCCGGGTTCCTCCATATGAAAGGTGTGAGACGTTCGAACGGCCAAACCGACGCGGAGCTCATGCGGTCCGCCGAGGTCGACGAAGGCGCGTTCGCGGAGCTCTACAGCCGGCACGTCTCCACGGTCCACGCATGGTTTCGGCGCCGCCTCGAGTGGGCGGCGGCCGACCTGACCGCGGAGACGTTCGCGCAGGCGTGGCTCTCCCGTGGGAGCTTCCGGGACGAGGCCGGAGGCTCCGCGCTTCCGTGGCTCTTCGGAATTGCCCACAACGTCGCGCGCGAGTCCGCTCGTATGAACGCGGTTGAGACGAGGGCGCGTCGCCGGCTCGGCCTTTCGACCGACCTGGCTTCGGATGACGGCTATGCAGCGGTCGACGAACGGCTCTCGCCCCGCGCCACTCTCGCCCACGGGCTCGAGACTCTGCCGGAGCACGAGCGTGAAGCGCTCGAGCTGCGCGTCGTTGAAGAGCTGCCGTACGAGCAAGTCGCAGACCGCCTCGGTGTTCGTCCAGCGGCCGCCCGGTTGCGAGTCTCGCGGGCGCTCCGGCGCCTTTCTTCCCTGGCTCTGAAGGAGGACACATGACCGCCTTGCCCCATGCCCTCGGCCGGTTCGGCGCCGAACTCGAGGTCGCCATTCGACGCGATCTGGGCGCGCGGCGCAGGCGGCGACGGCTGCTGCGGGCCGCGGCTCTTTCGGCGGGGGCCGGAGCGGTTGCGCTCGGGATTCTGGCCGTCTTGCCGGGTGGTGGATCGTCCGTGGTCGGGCCTGCGGCGGCCGCCCTCGAAGTTTCGGATAACACGATTCTGCACATCGAGATGCGCGGTGAGCAGCACAACCCGGACGGCAGCGTTGTCAGCTGGCAGTCGGAGAACTGGCAGCTCAGCGAGGCCCCGTTTACCCGGCGGCAGATCGAGGTCGGACCGGACGGAATTCGTGCGGAATCGCTGGTCCGCGGCGATACCCAGGAGCTGTTCGACGCGGAGACGAACACGATCTACACCGCTTCTCAGGAGGAGCTCGCCGCATCTCATCCGGTGCCGATCAAGATCGTCTCGAAAGCCCGGTTGCGCAAGCTGACGCAGGGTTCGCCTCGGGATCTGGACGCGGCGCTGCGATACGGGGTCGCGAAGAGTGGCCGTGGCTACACCGTCATTGCGACCAAGGAGGGCGCCAAGCGCCTTCGCGAGCAGCGTGCCCAGGCACAGGATTCAGGTGGTGGCGACGAGACGGCCGAGGAGCCGTTCCGCGCCGAGATTCTCGCGCTCCTCAATTCCGGCCGCGCCCAGGTGAACGGACACGTCGAGATTGACGGGCGCGACGCGATCCGCATCGAATCTCCCGACGGGAGGCAGGTCTACCTCGTCGACCCCGTGACCTACGCTCCGATCCAGTGGATCAGCACCGGGAACGGCGGCAGCGTGACGCTCCGATTCCCGGTCTACGAGGAGCTGCCCCTGAACGCCGACTCGATGGAGGTCTTCGACCTCTGGGCCCAGCACCCTGGGGCGCGCATCGTGCGCGATCCAGCTGCCTACCGGAATGCCGAGGCGCGGCTCTTTCCGCACGGTTAGGAAGCAAGCGCAACAACACGGGACGGTGATCGACGCGACAGAGCGTCGATGCCCGCGACGACGGCTTTGAGGGCGCGTCGCCAGCGCGAGCTCCCGACATCCGCGCGCCTCAGCGCCTGCCGATTGGCTATCCGAGGCGCACCGGTGCCACGGACGCTGCGGCCACCTCGGGTCGCGCCGTGGAGTCTGGCGAGCGACGAAGCCGCACACGGTCGCTCGCGGCGGCCGGACGATCCGCAGCAAGCCTGGCGGCAAGAGGTGCGCAGCGCGCCGCTTCGTCGAGAACGCAGTCGACGACTTTCGCCGCGATCGCGTACGCGATCTCTTCGATCGCTGCGCGCTCGGCGGGCGTTACCGTCTGGAGGAGCGTGGTGGCGCGCACCAGTCGGTCCTCGGCGACCTCGCGCCCTCGTGCGCGCGCGACGGACCGATCCGTCAACGTGCTCGAGCCCCCGGCGCGAGCTGCACTCCCGTCGCCGACCGCTGAACTCCCTTCGCCGGAGCGCCGGTGAACCGGAAGCCGGCGAACATGATCGCGATCCCGAGCAGCTCTCCCACATAGACGAAGGAGTAGTCCCCGGCACGCGACATTCCAGTTGCCAGCGCAACGATGATCGCGCCACAGGCGATCCACGCGTTGGCACGCACCCGCCGCCGGCGCAGGATGGCGTACAGCGATCCCCCTACGAGGAAGATCGTTCCGAAGCCGTTGAGGGTGATCGCCCAGAGGAAGACGTGGCCGCCGAGCGCCGAGTTCGCCGGCGGGCGGCCACTCGGCGTCGCCGCAAGAAGCTGTTGGTCCACCGGTGCGAGCAGGACCGCCACCAACGCCGCGCAAGCCGCGGCGACGAGCGCTCCCGCGAGGACGTCCCGCGCACGCGGCGGAAGGAGAAGCCAGGCCGACCCGGCGCCCAGGCATGCCACTGCCAGCACTCCTCCGGCGAGATAGTACGTCCGGAAGAGCGCCGGACTCCAGCCGGAGCGCTGTGCCGCCGCCTCTGCGAGCGCCGCGGCCGCGAAGAGCGCGAAACCGAGGCCCCAGAAGGCCTTCTGTCCGGCCGGCCTACGGACGAAGCTGGAGATCAGCAGGCCGCTGAAGACGAGGGCGACGAGCGTCGCGGCGAGTGGAAGAAGCGTGTCGGCGATGGCCGGTGCGCTCGTCCTGTCGCCGCTGGAGATGGCTGTGACAGGCTCACCCCGAGGGACGACCGTGATGTAGGCGAAGTCGCGCCCGCCGAACATGCCTTCGTGCGTGGCCGCGAAGGCATACCGGCCAGGTTCGGGGACGCGGTCGGGGACGAGTCGGAGCGCGGTCGGGCCAGACGCGACCACGTGGAGAGGCAACGTTCCGTTGCGGTCGAGGTCGAACAGGGCGTACGCGCCGGGGTCGTCAACGGCTGCGGCCCGGACCACCAGAGAGCCAAGCTCGCTGGCATGTATGCGAAGGGCATCGGCGGGATACGGGTTCTGGGGGTCGGGCCAGGAGAAAAGCTTGACCAGGCCTCCCGGTGTGGAGAGGAACTGTCCCGTCACCTCGGACGTCAGCCGCGGTTGGTAGGTGTAGCGGACCGAGCTCGACCCCAGCCCAGCGAGCGCAGGCACGAAGGGGAGCGAGAGAAGAACGAGCGCTATCGTCCCAGCGGCGATGCTGACGCGGGTGCGATAGCTGCCGGGACGCAGGAGACGCAAGCGCCCGCCTCCTGGCGGATCGCCCAGCAGGCGGGACCGGCGCCGTGCGTGAGCTCGGTAGAGCAGAGCAGCCGAGAGAATCGCGCTCGCAGGAAGGTAGACGAGCTCGGCCTTCCACCCGATGCCGTGCAAGGGTCCCTCTGCGTACGGGCTGAAAGCGATCGGGACGATGGCCCAGGCGAGCGCGGGCCCTGCAATCAACAGAATCGATGCCACGAAGGGGAACCCGGCAAAGAGCCAGCCCATCCCAGGGAAGCCCAGGAGACCAAGAGGCAGCTCGTAGCCGGCGAGGGCCGCGGGGCTTCGCCGTTGCACCCTGCGTGGGATCCGGCCGGTGTAGAGCGACGGCATGGCGGCGAGAGCGCGGCGCGAAAGCTCGAACTGACGTCCGTTCATCTGCCACGCGGCCGCTGCGTATGCCCAGAAGCCTGTGAGAGCGACGAGGGCAGCCGGGACGAGCGCGAGCGAGGCCCACGGCTCGAGTGAAGAAACCGCATGGGCAAATGTGCCGCCGGTGGAGACCTGGTGCGCCTCGGCCGCCGCGAAGGCGAGCCCGAAACCGTAGTAGGCAAGCATTCCGCCCCAGACAGCAGTGAGAGCGAGTCTCGCCCGTCCTGCCGGCCACGGCGACCCGAGGCGGGTCAGGACGGCGAGCGCGAGCCCGAGCAGGACGACCATGAGACCGCCGAGCATGTTCAGCTGCGCGTGGAGGTTGACGATCGTGTCCCCACCCTCCCCGCCCCGGTCGAGGAGCTCGTTCACGCTGGGAACGGCCTGCACGGGCCCCTGGAGCGTCCCGAGAGCGAGAGCTGCGCAGCCGGCGAAGACGAACAGGCGCAGCGGCCCTGAGATCGTCCGCGCGGATCGCACGAGGACCGCGAGGGTGAGCCAAAGAGCGGCGAACATGGCGAGGCCTCCGCCCAGGATCAGGTAGGGATGGAGCGGAGTGGCTTCCTCGGCCTGCTCCGGCGTGAGCAGGCGATCGACGACGAGCCGGCCCTCGTGGAAGCCGAGGTAGAGCGCCGCCCCGTAGAAGGCGAGCGATCCCGCCAGGAGCGACCAGAAGCAGGCATTGGCCGCCCGCCTCGAAGGACGGGTGCCGCCGAAACGCGGCAGGAGGTAGAACGCGGCTCCGACCACGAGCATGGTCAGGCCGGTGACGAGGTTGATGTGCGCGTGCGAGATCGGATCGATCCATTCCCCAGCGTGCCCCGCTTCGTAGAGCCAGCTCGCGTTGGCCGGCTGTACCTGGATCACGCCCTGCACCGTTCCGACCGTGAGCGCTCCTGCCCCGACGCCGAGGAACTTCCAGAGGTGCCCGTCGGGTTTGGCGACGCGCACGAGGCGCGCCTGGAAGACCGTCAGGAAGACGGTGGCCGCGAAGCACCAGTACCCGAGGCCCATCACGCCCGCGCCCATGCCGACCGGCAAGCGGTACCAGTCGCCCATGTGCCGCTTGGCGGCCTCGTAGTTCGAGCCCTCCGCGACGAGGTGGCTCATCGCGATTCCGTTCTCGACGAGCGCCACGTAGAAGACGAGCAGCCCAAGGGCCGTCAGCCAGAAAGACGCCTGGGCGAGACCCGGGCTCGCGAGCGGTCGCCCGACGATCCGCGGGAGGACGTACCAGCACAGACCGGTGGAGATCAGCGTGCCCCCGCCGACGATCATGATGTGGGTGTTCGAGAGGTCGCGGACGAGGTGGCCCGCGTACCCGCCACGAGCAAGCCACTCGGCCGCCCACGGGATGTTCTTCGCCGCCATGTGCACGCCGCCAATGACGAGGAAGATCCCGCCTGCAACGAAGTACTTTCCGAGGCGCACGTCCTGCGCCCCGAGCTCCGCATCCGAGTAGGGCTCGGTCCGTACCGGCGGGCGTTGGCCGGGCAGGAGGCGCATGAGCGCCACGATGATCACCGCGAAGAATGCGACGTAGCTCAGGAACTGGAGCGACGAGAGGTGCTGGACCCACATGGCGCGGGGTCAGCGCAGCCCGGGCTCGAGGAAGTAGACCGTCAGCGTCCAGGCGAGGTAGAGCACGACGAACACGGCGAGGATCACCCAGGCTCGATTCTGGGCCCGGCGGGAGTGCCTGACCTCTTCCCCCACATCCCGGTACCCGACGAGCGGACGGGCAGGCTTCGGCTCTTCCATCAGAAGATCTTCTCCATGACCATGGTCTCCTCGGAGTCGAGCTCGGCGACGTCGCCGAGCATGCGCATGAACGTGTACCCGCGCTCGAGGAACACCTCGAGCTGCTCAATCGTGTCCCACGTCGTGTAGCAGTGAACGAGCATCGCCTCCGGCTCGGCGCGCGCGAAGACGTCGAAGCTCTGGCATCCGGGGTATTCCTGGACGTGTGCCTTGAGCGCCTGGAGCGACGCGAACACCGTCACCCAGTCGCCGAGCGGAATCGTCGCCTCGGTATGGGTCGAATAGGCGACGTACGGCGGAGCAACGGTCATCAGAACTTCTGTCCCCACACGAGGTGGCCGACGATCAGCGCGACCGCAAAGCCGGTCAGGACGACCGTGAGAAGGATGAAGAAGAGCGTGGCCGGCCCGGCCTGCTCGGTCGTGTAACCGCCGAAGCTGTCGACCGGGTACATCGCTCCCCGCCCTTCGGTGCGCTGCAGAGTCGTGCGGTATTGCCAGACCCAGAAGAGGATGCCGAGAACGAGGACGATGACGAATCCCCAGAGCCAGGCCAGTTGGATCCAGAGAACGTGCCAGGTGGCGACCTCGTGGTCGGTCTGATGGTGTGCCTGCAGGTAGTCGTAGTACTGCTCCACCGTTTGTGGCGAGTCGCCGGTCGGCATCCCCATCAGCTCCACTCCTCCTCGTCGAGCGCCCAGTCGGGCGTGTAGTAGTCCTCCTCCTCCACGTAGAGCGGGATGGACGCCGCCTTGTCGACATCCTGGAAGTGCCCGAGCTTCCAGGCCGTGATAAAGACCACGAGCGCAAGCCCGGAGAAGATGAAGAACGTGTCCATCATCCAGTCCGCCATGACCCACTTGGACTGGTCGTTCTCAGGGGCGTCGTGCGCGAGCGCCGTGGCCGGAAGCGCGAGCGCCGAGAGGCCGACCAAAGCGATGACCCCGACACGCCTCATTGTTGCCCCGGCACGGTCGGCGGAATGGCCTTCTGCGACTCGGGCGGAAGCTTCTCTCCACGCGCCTGGGCGTCACTCCACGCCTGGTCGAGGAGTTGCTGGTAGATCGTCCGGATGCCGTCGGCGGCATCCTGGAGCGAAAGTCGCGTGACGCCGTCGTTGACCAGGAAGGAGTCTCCGGGCGCGAGGCCCGGGAAGACGCGCATGGCTTCCTGCATGAAGGGATCACTGGCGTCTGCTTGGGTGAAGGAGACGTTGGCCTCGAGCTTCTGCTGGCTCTTGAGCCAGGCGAGGAGCTCGTCCGAGGGCGTCCAGACGATGTAGTCGCTCGGCTCGGGGTTCACGTTCGGGTCGAGCGTCCCGTTCGGGATCGTCTTCAGGAAGAGGACTACGCGCCAGATGTCGTCGACTGAGAGGCGGTCGCCGAAGTTCTCCATCGCCGTTCCCGGCCAACCCCGGAGGATCCGGTAGTAGAAGTCGCCGGGACCCGTGTCGCCGCCGCAGCAGGCGTCGTCCTTGTCGGTGAAGTCGGCCGGAATGGGCGAGAGGAAGCTCGCCCCGGGCCCCTTGCCGTCGCCCTTCTCGCCGTGACAGCCGACGCAGCGGTCGAGGAAGACTTCCTTGCCCCGATAGAGGTTCTGCTCGGTCACCGGGAGGGGATTGCCGGAGAGCCAATAGCTCCGGTCGATCTGGGAGAGGTTGGGCGCCTCCTCCAGCTGGCCCTCGGGAGGCGCCAGACCATCCTCGTTCGGCTGGAGCGGCGGCTTCGTCGCTCCCTGGAAACCCGTGTACGGCTCCGGGAAGCCCTGGTTCACGAGCACGATGTGCTTCGAGTACAGCTGTCCCGCGTAGCGCAACAGACCCGATTTGCCGCTCCGGGTCTCCACGTAGGTGACGAGCTGATCGACCTGCTCATCGGAGAAAAGGGACTTCATCGACGCCATGAGCGAGAGCGGGTCCATGTAGCGAGGGTCGTAGAAATGTGCGCGCTGCCAGTCGTCCGGGTGCCAGCCGGACTCCTGGGAAAGGTCGGGGCCCGTGCGCTCGGTTCCCAGCAGGTTGGGCGATTGGTCGCTCCCGTAGAAGTCCCCAGGCTGCGAGACCTTCGGGTAGAGGAAGTAGTTCGCGTAGCGAACGTCTTGCGGGCGCGAGTACCCGGAGTGGCAGGTGTAGCAGCCGTTCGAGGCGAACAGGTTTCGGCCTTTCACGGCCGTGGCGGACAGAGGAGCCCAGTCGTCGGAGGGAGGCGGGTCGAAGGTGTGGATCGGGAGCCAGACGACGATCGCGACGACCGTGAAGAATGCGATCAGCCCGCCGATGCCCGCGACGAGCGGCGTGATGAGCATCCGCTCCGGCGGATGGCGCACCCAGCCACGCGGAAGGCGTGACCGGTTCTCTTGCTCGCTGTCCGGGCGCTCGTCCGCCATTTCTCAGGCCTGCAGCTCGAGCGGAGGCGCGACGACATCCGCCACCTGCATCGTCTCGCGCCGCCGGCGCTCGTGGGTGTTGGTGAAGATCGTCAGCCCGATGTTCACCATCTGGACGATCCCCGAGACGACGATCATTGCTCCGAAGATCCCCCGCGCGATGTAGTACGCATGCAGCTGCGGAAGGACGTTCACCTCGGGGATCCCCTGCTCCCAGCTGAAGCCCTGCTGGAAGCCGGCCAGGGTGAGGACGCTGAAGAAGCCGGTGAACCCGACTGTGACGAGCCAGTACTGCCACTCGGTCAGGCTGCGGCTGAACAGCGGACGCTGGTAGACCTGGGCGACGATGTAGTCGATCACGCCCATTCCGAGGATGGTGAAGGCACCGAGCAGGGCTAAGTGGGCGTGCGCGACGACGAAGTTGGTGAAGTGCGTCAGCTTGTTGAAGGGCTGGAGGGCCTCGAACGCCCCCTGGACGTTCACCAGGAAGTAGAAGAAGAACGCCGTCATGGTGAAGCGCAGGGGTAAGTTCGTGAAGAACTTCTCCCAGTTGCCCTTCATCGTCCCGAGGATGTTGATCGTGAACGCGAAGACCGGGACGAGGAGCATCCAGGAGGAGACCTCCGCGACCGTCTTCAGCCACGCCGGCGTAGGCGACTGCAGAATGTGGTGGTCGCCGACGCCGGTATAGAAGAACGCCATCCCCCAGAACGAGATGAGCGAGAGCGTGTAGCTGTAGAGCGGGGTGTTCGTGACGCGGGGGACGATGTAGTAGGTGAGCGCGAGGAGCATCGGCGTGAGCCAGAGACCGAAGAGGTTGTGCGCGTACCACCAGTTGAGGATCGCGTCCGAGAGGCTCCCGCTGAGCGCTCCCGAAGGGGAGCCCCAGATGCTGCCGGGCCGCCAGATGACGTTCCCGATTGCGTAGTCGACCGCGAGCCAGATCGGGCTGGCGATGAAGAACCAGACGGAGACGTAGATCGGCCGGATCGTCCGAATCGACACCGTCGCGAGGATGTTGAAGATGTTCGCGCACCAGATGACGAGGAGCGCGATGTCGATCGGCCAGATGAACTCCGCGTACTCGCGGCCCTGGCTGTGACCGGTCAGAAGCGCGATCACTCCGAGGAGGTACATCAGGTTCCAGGCCCAGGCGCAGAGGATGCCGAGACGCTCGCTCCACATTCCGCGGGTGCCGACGAGGCGGGGAAGCATGTAGAAGAGCGCTCCGAAGTACATCATCGTGAGCCAGGCGAGGATGACCCCGTTCACGTGTGACGGCCGCACCCGGCTGAACGAGAGCCAGGAGAAGCTGCTGAACGCCTCTGGCGTGACGAACTCGGTCGCGAGGACGAGCCCGAAGAGGTCGACGACCGTCAGCCAGACGATCGAGGACAGAAGCCAGTGCTTCGCGGCCCCGTCCGGGAACGGGAAGGGTCTCCTCGGCCGCTCGGTCGCGGGCGCGGGGGGCTCGAGAACCGCCGCTCCTGGGGAGACAGGCTCGCCCATCGCGGGAAATCTAGGGTGCCTGTGACGCGTGTCCAGCGAAATGACGAAGCTGTCATCACCGGGTCATTTCCAGGTCATTTGCTGCTATCGTCGCCGCGGCGGCGACCATGAGAATCCTGGTCATCGAGGATGAACCGAGAATTCTTTCGTTCCTTGTGCGCGGTCTCGAGGCGGAGGGGTTCACCGTCTCGTCGGCAGTCCACGGATCAGCCGGACTGGAACGGGCAGGGGTGGAGCGGCCTGACCTCGTGGTTCTGGATCTTTTGCTTCCCGGCATCGACGGGCTGACCGTCCTCCGCGACCTGAAGCGCGACCGGCCCGAGCTGCCCGTCGTCATCTTGTCCGCCCGGTCCGATCTGCCGACGAAGCTGCGCGGCTTCGAGTTGGGAGCGAGCGATTACGTGGCCAAGCCATTCGCCCTCGTGGAACTGGTCGCGAGGGTGAGAGCGCAACTGCGCCAGTCGCACTGGAACGGTGACCCCAACATCGTGGCGGCGGGAGCGCTGATGCTGGATCTCGCGCGCCGCCAGGCGAAGATGGGCGCGCTCGTCACCGATCTCTCGGATCGCGAGTTCCGCCTCCTCCATCACTTCGTCCTTCACGAGGGCGAGGTGCTGAGCAGGGAGCGGCTGCTCGCCGAAGTATGGGGTTACAGCTTCGATCCGGGCTCGAATGTGGTCGAGGTTTGTGTCCGCCGCCTCCGTAACAAGCTCGGCCCCGACGCACCCATTGAGACGGTTCGCCATGCCGGTTATCGCCTGGTCGCGGCGTAACGCCGTCGAGCTCGCCTGGGCGGCGTTCGCGGCGGCGAACCTCGTCGCCATGGTGCGTTGGCAGACCTGGGAGACGATCCCGTTTCACTTCATCTGGGTCAGCCTGACTCTCGTCTACGGCTTCCGTGTCTGGCGGGCCGGTGCCACGCTGACCGCCCTCGCAGCCGTCTGCGCCTCGACCGGCCTTCTGATCCTGATCGATGTCCGGTCCGGGATCCAGGAATGGGGTGAGCTCTTCGAGGTTCCGCTCATGTCGGCGATGTTCCTCGCCATGGTCTGGCACGCGCAGCGCCGCCAACAGGCGCTCCGGGCAGTCGAGCGGCTCGCCGACGAGCGGGCATCTCTGCTCGAGCGCCAGGAGCGGTTCCTCCACGATGCCTCCCACGAGCTCCGAACGCCCGTGACGATTGCGCGCGGACATCTCGAGATCCTTCAGCGCACGACAGGGCAGGCGCAGGAGATCGAGGTGGCGCTCGACGAGCTCGGGCGCATCGAGCACATACTCGGTCGGCTCCTACTCCTCGCCAAGGCCGATCATCCCGATTTCGTCACGTGGTCGGACATCGATGTCGAACCCTTCCTCGAGGACGTCTTCGTCCGCTGGACGGCGGCCGCACAACGTGCCTGGCGACTGGGAGCGCTGCCTGTCGGGACCCTTCGCGCCGACCCCGAGACGCTGCGAGCCGCACTCGACGCGTTGCTCGAGAACGCGGTCAAGTACACAAACGTTTCCGACGCGATCGAGCTCTCGGCAGTCGGCGGCCGCACCGAGATCGCGATCCGGGTCGCCGATCAAGGCTCCGGGATCCCTCAAGACGCCGTCGATCGGATTTTCGAGCGCTTCGCGCGCGCCGACCCGGCCCGGACGCGGGCGGAGGGCGGAGTCGGCCTGGGGCTTGCGATCGTCGATGCGATCGCAAAGGCTCATGGCGGACGGTGCACCGTGGCAACATCGAAGCGAGGATCGACCTTCGAACTTCGCCTCCCCCGTTATGAGCCTGCGTCGATGCTTTTGCCGACCAGGAAGCTCGTCCCCTCGCCGGCCGCTGTCCTAGGAGGGGCTCCGGCGAGCGAAGAGGCGGCGCCAGCCGGCGGCCCGACGCTCGCCCCAGGCGAGATGACCTAGGACGCCCTCACGCGTCCAGATCGTGTCGTCGCGCACCCTGGCGAGGTGTGCTTGGTCGGCGGCGAGGATGGCGGCGGTTGTCCGATCAAGGTCAGCGGTCATGGTTCGCTCCTTCCGTTCCAGGTCGAGTGTTTCCGTACACCGAACCAGCGCCGTCTAAGGAGCTCGTGAGAACGGGGTGAAGAAAGCCTAAGAACGCGCTAGGACTTCCGAAGCGAGGACGAACGTAAGACTGAGGTAGTGCGGATGCTGATTCTGGCCGTGGCGCTCGCGCTCGCGGCCCTCGCGAGCGGCGGCTGCTCCGGCAGAGGCGAGACGTCGGCGACCGGAGCGCCGCCCAAGCCATCTGCGTCTCTCCTCGTACGAGCACCGCCGGAACTTTTTGTGAAGTGCCGAGCGACGGCCGACGCAGTTGGCTACCCGGTTCCGTGTCCAACGCGAGTGCCCGAAGATCTGACCGCGACCCGGGCCATCGGAAGGTGTGAGCTCGACATCATCGGCCCCGGTGGCGTGGGACGTTGCAGCAGGACATGGCGGGGTTGGGTGGTCGGATCGAGCGAGACGAACGATCAGCACCTCGTCATCGTCGCCTCGCCACGTGCGCTTCGAAGCGATGCGAGAGTCGTCAATGGCCCCGGCTGGTATCCGGGCGCTCGTGTTCGTCCTCTCCGTTCGCTGACGATCAACGGCTGGCGCATGCGAGCCGTGTATGTCCCGTTCGGAACCAACGATGGAAGCGCGTTTGCCCGTCACGTCGTCCTGATCTGGACGGTTCGTGGCCACACCTATGGCATCGGTTTCCACAGCGTCCAGGGCCTGAATACCACCCTTGGCCTGGACGCAGCCCTCGCACGGGGGGTCAGACTCGTCACGCCTGCCGACTCGGAATGAGAGGTGTGGCGCGGAGTGCGTACGGAAGGGCGGCGGCGCATCCCGCTCCCGCGGACGCGCCTCACATTCCCCGCTCGCTGACCGGAATCAGATGCGGCTCCTCGCCGCTCCACCAAAGCAGCACGCGTCCGGCCATCGCGTCGTCCTCGACGAAACGTGCCACGGCAGCGGCGATTTCCTCAGGGGGTGTGAGCTCGTCGGGGACCTCAGCGCGCTCCTTCGGGCTCATCGCTGCGATCTCGGCCTTGACCTCGTCGGTCCCGATCCAGTTCGGGACGATGCGGTTCACGCGGACGTTCAGCCGCATCGCGTCAGTCGCCGGCGTGGGGTTTGCGCCTCACTCCTCGTCTGAGTACTCGGCGGCGCCTTGATCACGAGGATGTCCAGCCCATCGAAGGTTTCCTCCGTGAAAGCGATCATCGCGCAGACGTCCTCCTCCGATGTCACAAAGATCGTCCATCGACCTCGAGTCCATGCTTCAGGCGGGCTGTTCCACGGAATACACGAGTGTCGGTTCCCCGTCGATCTCGGCTTCTCTTTCAAGACTCATGCCGATCTTCACGGCCACGTTGACGGAAGCCTCGTTTGCCGGGTCGATTAGACAGATCAAGCGAGATAGGCGCAGCTGATCGAAACCGTAGGCGCGCATGGCCCGTGCCGCTTCAGTCCCCAGCCCACGCCCCCAAGACGCCTTGGCGAGCAAATAGGCCACCTCGACCTCCGAGCGTCCATCGATCGTCCACGGCAGCAGCCCGCAGCGACCGATGAACTCGTTCGTCTGCTTGTGCGTGGTCGCCCATAACCCAAATCCGTGCTGGCCGTAGTAGACGTCGATGATCCACTCCAGCTCCTCCCTCGTCTGCTCGTACGTGAGGGTGCCCTCGGGAAAATACTTCCTGACTTCCGGGTCGCGGTAGATCAGCGCCAGTGCGTCGAGGTCATCCATAGTGAGAGGCCTCAGCTCGAGCCTCTCGGTCTCGATGATGTTCGGATTGCTCATCGACCTGATGCCTCGAAGAGTCGAAGCGACCAAGGCCGGCGTGTTCTCATACCTCAGACGGGTTCTTGTGAGGACCGGTCGGAGCGGCCCTGCCGGTGAGCGCTGGTGGCTCGCAGGGCTTCAAACACATCAGCGGCTTGGTCGACCGCGCGGCCGTACGACTTCTTCGAGATCTTCGCCGAATAGCCGAGTCTTCCCCGCGCCGCAAGTGCACGATCGATGAACTCCTTGGCGCTCTTGGTCACGTCTGGGTCGGGCATCATGACATCCCGGCTACGTCGATCAGCTCGTTCCAGAGCCGATCGATGACGAGCTCTGCAAACCATTCATACCAGTAGTGTTGGCGCAACTTCTGGCGCTCGAGGAACTGTCGAAGCTCCGGTGTCACCTCCAGCACCGGCTGGAGAGCCGGCACCACGTCATCCTGACGAGCCGTCGCCCCGGCGGTCTCGATGTAGCCGGCTGAATACGTGTACGCCTGCTCTGCCATCGCTCTCCACAATGGCAGCTCCTTCTCATAGAGCCCGACCAGCCCGGCATCTTGCAGCCTCATCTCCTTGACGAGGTTGAGAGCCATGCGACCTCACACCGTCGCTTTCACGACCGCTGCGGCGAGCACCATGAGGATCACGAGGAGTACGAAGAACATGGCGACTGTGAGAACGTAGAGTGATCGGGCGTCGCTGACGGCAAGCCAGACAACGCTCAGCGCGACCGTCGCAAGGCTGACGCCGAAGACACCGACCGCTGCCCACGCTCCCGCTCGGTAAGGACGTAGCGTTGCCCGCGAGGTTCCGCCCGGATAACCGGCAATCGTCGCAACGAGGATCCCGACGAAGACGAGGACCAGACCCCCTGCCCCTGCCGACGCTCCCAATATGGCGACAACGACGTCCTCAGGATGTGGATTGGTCGCCAGGGCCCCGGGCACAGCGCTCAAGCTATTGCGATCAACGGACGGAGGGGCCGGGAAACCCGGTCCCCTGGGAGCGGCCGACTCTGCTGCGCCCCGCAAGGTGGCGATCTGTGCAGCGATCGGCTCCTAGCGCCGAGCCGCCGGAGTAAGCCGCCGCGAGAAGAGCGCGTGCGGAGAGAGCGTCTTCTGCGCGATCCACTCGTCGAGGGCTTCGAGGACTCGCTCGCGCGTCGGCCCTGGTGGCCACTTCTCGACGCGCTCGCGCTGCCGCCTGAGATCGTCGACGGTGCTTTCGGCCGTGACCCGCTCCATGGTCCACGAGTTGCCCGCTCGGGGAATAGCCGTAACGTCCGACTTCAGCTCAGGCCCTTGACTCGTTCGATTTTGCAAGCACAGTGAGTGAAGGCGACTTCGTTGCGGCAACTCCGGAGCGCCTCTGCGGCTTGTACGTCATCGTCGATACACCACGTCTTGTCAGCGACCTGCAGGAATTCTTGCGGGAGCTCGGCTTCGTCGCCGCCCATCCGCGCGGCGAAGGCCTTGACGTGTCCATTCCCGGCTCTCCGGATACGGCCCAGGCGAGGCGGGTCGTGAGTGTCTATCTGACGATCTGGCAGGCGATTCATCCAGGCGTCAAGGCGTCCATTGCCGAATCCAGCCGCCGCGTATCGGACGCGGCCTAGGCCCTTTTCGAGCGGCCGTTATTGATCTGGTGGCTGATGGACGTGACCCTGCGATTGAGTGACCCTCGCGAGAAAGACGCCCTCCGTGCGTTCCTCGAAAAACGCGAGTGTCATGTTCAGGAGCTACCGGACGGCATGCTGCGCGTGGGTCTGCCACATGAGCTGCACGAGCAACAGGCCCGCTTGGAAGTCGACCTCTATCTGCGCGTCTGGGAGTCCTTGCACGACAGCCGCATCGACATCGTTTCCTAGCGGGGAAGCGATGCTACGCGGGCCGGCAGGCGGGGGCCGCCCCCTCACGTTCGTGATGCGCCCTCCTACGCACCGAGCTGCGGCGGCCTGCAACGGCTTAGAGCTCAAGGAGCCGGCGGGCCGCTCTGGCGGCAACCAGTTCTTCCCGAGCCCGAATGACGAGAACTCGTACTCGGGCCCCGGCGGCCGCTATGTCCGCGTCGTGCGTCGCGTCTACGTTCTCATCCTCCCCGATCTCGATGCCGAGAAACGCCAGTCGCACACAAGTCTCCGCTCGGATAGACGGCGACTTCTCACCAATCCCTGCGGTGAACACAAGCACGTCGATCCCGCCTGCGGCTGCGGCCATCGCGGCGATCGCACCCGCGAGGCGGTGGACATACACGTCCACCGCCAGACGCGCGTCGGCGTCGCCGGCCTCAGCCGCCGCTTCGATCTCGCGCAGTCCCGCGCCGCCGCCGGCAAGGGCGATGACCCCCGAGTCATGGTTCAGCGCGTGATCGAGCTCGTCCACGCTGAGGCCGTGCTCGCGCAGGACGTAGACGAGAGCACCAGGATCGACGGACCCAGAGCGAGAGTTCATCGGGATGCCCTCGAGCGGCGAGAACCCCATCGTCGTGTCGACGGATCGTCCATCGCGGACGGCCGTCACGGATGAGCCGCCGCCGAGGTGGCAGACGACGATACGAAGCTCTTCTGCCGGCCGCCCGACGAGCTCCGCCGCGCGCCCGACGCTCCATTCGACCGAGATGCCGTGAAAGCCGTAGCGGCGTATGCCCCACTCCGCGCGCCACCGTCGTGGCACCGCATACGTTGCGGCCCTAGCTGGGATCGTCGCGTGGAAGGCCGTGTCGAAGACAGCCACATGCGGCACACCGGGGAGAACACGCCTGGCCTCCTCGATGCCGGCCAGTGCGGGAGCGTTGTGAAGCGGGGCAAGTGTCTCGAGCGCGTGGATAGCGGCGATCGCACCCTCGTCGATGACGACCGGTTCGACGAAGTCCGGGCCGCCGTGCACGACCCGGTGGGCGACGGCCACCACCGAGCTTGTGTCGATTGCGCGGAGTGACGGAGCGCGCTCAGACGTTTCGTCCGGCGCGACGACGTCGAGCTTCAGGCTCGTCGAACCGGCGTTGACGCAGAGGATGGAGCCCGGAGCGTTCAGTAGGGCCAGGTCCAGCCGCTGACGTCCGGATGGTCTTCACCGTGCTCCCGGGTCCACGCGCGGCAGCGCAGGCGCTCGTCGATCATCTGCTGGCGCAGATGCGCGGCTTTGTCCGCGAGGTGAGCGACGCGGTCGATCACGTCGATCACGAGGTGGAACCTGTCGAGGTCGTTGAGCATGACCATGTCGAAGGGGGTCGTAGTCGTGCCCTCCTCCTTGTAGCCGCGCACGTGAAGGTTCGCATGATTCGCGCGCCGGTAGGTGAGCCGGTGGATGAGCCAGGGATAGCCGTGATACGCGAAGACGACCGGACGATCGGTTGTGAAGAGCGCGTCGAACTCGGGGTCGGAGAGCCCGTGCGGATGCTCCGTCTCGGGTTGAAGCCGCATGAGGTCGACGATGTTGACGACCCGCACCTTCAGGTCCGGCATGTTCTCGCGCAGGATCGCCCTCGCCGCAAGGGTCTCCAGAGTCGGAATGTCTCCGCAGCAGGCGAGGACGACGTCGGGATCGCCGTGTTCGTCGTTCGAGGCCCATTCCCAGATTCCGATCCCGCGCGTGCAGTGGATGATCGCGTCGTCCATCGAGAGGTAGTTCAGAGACGGTTGCTTGCCGGCGACTATGACGTTCACGTAGTGACGGCTGCGCAGGCAGTGATCCCCGACGGAAAGGAGCGTGTTCGCGTCGGGAGGCAGGTAGACGCGGATGATCTCCGCCTTCTTGTTCACCACGTGGTCGATGAAGCCCGGGTCCTGGTGTGAGAAGCCGTTGTGGTCCTGGCGCCAGACATGCGAGCTCAGGAGATAGTTGAGCGAGGCGATCGGCTGCCGCCATGGGATGTGACGCGTCACCTTCAACCACTTCGCGTGCTGGTTGAACATGGAGTCGACGATGTGGATGAACGCCTCGTAGCAGTTGAAGAGACCATGGCGGCCGGTCAGGAGGTACCCCTCGAGCCAGCCCTCGCACTGGTGCTCTGAGAGGACTTCCATGACGCGACCGTCGGGCCCGAGCGAAACGTCCGTAGGAAGGATCTCGGCTTCCCACATCTTGTCGGTCGTCTCCAGGACGGCTCCGAGACGGTTCGAGGCTGTCTCGTCGGGCCCGAAGATCCTGAAGTTGATGGGGTTTTTCGCGATGACGTCCCGGAGGAAGCCGCCGAGGACTTTCGTCGCCTCGCTGAACGTCGTCGCCGGCTGCTCCACGACCACGGCGTAATCCCGGAAGTCCGGTAGGACGAGGTCGCGTATGAGGAGGCCTCCGTTTGCCACCGGGTTGGCGCCCATGCGCCGCTCCCCCTCAGGGGCAAGTGCAGCGAGCTCGGCGCGAACAGCGCCGTCTGCGTCGAAGAGGTCTTCGGGCCCGTAGCTCAACATCCACTCCTCGAGCAGGCGCAGATGTTGCGGATTGTCTCGCGCCTCTTTCAGCGGCACCTGATGGGACCGCCACGTGTCTTCGACCTGCTCGCCGTCGACCTCGCGCGGGCACGTCCAGCCCTTCGGCGTCCGCAGGACGAGCATCGGCCACGTAGGGCGCTCGGTCTCGCCATTCTCTCGCGCGCGCTTCTGGATCGCGTGGATCTCGTCGAAGGAGTCTTTGAGCGCAGCGGCCAGGTCCCGGTGCACCTGCTCGGGCTCGTCGCCCCCGACGACAATCGGCGTCCAGCCGCAGCCGCGAAAGAAGGCTACGAGCTCCTCCTCCGGTATGCGGGCGAGCACGGTCGGGTTCGCGATTTTGTAGCCGTTCAAGTGCAAGACAGGCAGGACGGCGCCGTCGGTCGCCGGGTTCAGGAACTTGTTCGAGTGCCAGCTCGTCGCGAGCGGGCCCGTCTCCGCCTCACCGTCACCGACCACGCAGGCGACGATCAGGTCGGGGTTGTCGAACGCAGCGCCGAAGGCGTGCGAAAGCGCGTATCCGAGCTCGCCGCCCTCGTGGATCGAGCCCGGTGTCTCTGGCGCCACGTGGCTCGGGATGCCCCCTGGGAACGAGAACTGGCGAAAGAGCGAGCGGAGGCCGTGCTCGTCGCGGGTGATCGCAGGGTAGAGCTCGGTATAGGTGCCCTCGAGGTACGTGTTCGCAACAAGGCCCGGGCCACCGTGTCCCGGGCCCGTGACGAAGAGGACGCTCGCGTCACGCTCCTTGATGAGCCGATTCAGGTGCGCGTAGAGGAGGTTCAGCCCGGGCGTCGTGCCGAAGTGGCCAAGTAGGCGCGGCTTTACGTGCTCGGGCCGGAGCGGCTCGCGAAGGAGCGGGTTGTCGAGGAGGTAGATCTGCCCGACCGACAGGTAGTTCGCCGCCCGCCAGTAGCGATCGAGCAGCTTGAGCTCTTCGTCGGAAAGGATGACCTGCGTCTCCTGCAGCTTGGCCATGTGTGCCTAGAATGCCACACCGCAGGCGGCGGGCCGCTCCGTAGCAAGGCCACGGAACGCGTCGAAGCGCGCTCAGCGGTGGGGCATGAAGGGTCGCAACTCGTCCACGCCGGGCTGGACGATGCCGACATGCGATTCCGGCACCTCGTTCCAGGCGCCAGGGAGGTCGCCGAGGGGCTCCGAGACGACCACGCGCGTCTCGTCCGAGAGGCCGGCGAGCTCAGCGCTCTCCGGATAGACCGCTTTGAGCGCGTCCATGCGGGTGCTGAAGTACAGAGAGCGCGAGTCGTGCTCGCTGGAGTAGCGGAAGGCCCAGATCGTCTCGCCGTCTGTCGTCGCCACCGTCATCTGGAGCGGATGCGCGACTCCGCGGCTCCTCCCAGCTTCTTCGATGAAGCCGAGGGTCCGCCCGACGGCCCCCACCGGATCGTCCTCGAGTCCGAAGGTGGGGGCGAGATAAAACATCGTCTCCGAGTCGGTCGTGCCTTCGAGGGAACCGAAGAACGCATCGCCGACGGCCTGTTGCAGATGGCGCTTCAGGAGGGGAAACTCGCGGACGAGCCCGTTGTGCATCCAGAGCCAGCGTCCGTATCGGAACGGGTGCGTGTTCGTCTCCTGAATCGCCGCCCCGGTCGAGGCGCGAATGTGTGCGAAGAAGAGCGGCGAGGAAACGGCGGGCGCGAGCTCACGGAGGTTGCGGTCGTTCCAGGCTGGATGAGTGCTGCGGTAGACCGGGGCGTCTCGCCCTCCTCGTACCAGCCGACACCGTTCGTCGTCGTAGCGCCCTGGCGCGCGTGCAGGCTCTGGTCGATCAGCGAGCGGTCGCGCTTGACCAGCAGCTCTTCGAGCCGGATAGGCGAGCCCGAGTAGGCGAGCCAGCGACACATCGCCAGGGGCTCGCCGCCCTTGCCTGGTGCTGCGACAGCGGGATCCTCGGCGCGATGAAGAGCGCGCTCGAGGTGAGGAGAGCGAGGATCACAAGCGCGCTCCGAAGCCCGTCGATGCGTGCGTCTGCGTACGCGTCAAGCGCTGCCTCGGTCTCACCGGAGCCTGAATCTGACTTCTCGAGCGCCGTCTTGAGGTCGGCATCGGAGACGAACGGTACGCCTCCCGCGAGCTCGGCCGTCGCCTCGGATTCCGCCTGCCGCGGAATCGATCCCACCGACCACGGTGCTCTGCTCCCCGTAGCGGTTACTGGGAGGCGGCCGCCTCGACATCTCCGGTCGATTTCTCGGCTGGGAGGACGTAGAGGAAGGTGTACGCGGCTGCTGCGCCGCCGAGAAACTCGGCGAGCAAGTAAATCCAGATGTTGCTCCATTCGAAGAGCCCGGTCACCATCGCGCCGAACGCGATCGCGGGATTGAAGGCGCCTCCCGAGATGCCGCCGACGGCGAAGGCGCCTACCACCACGGTGAACCCGATCGCCAGCCCGTAGAACGAGTTGCCGTCCGTCCCGCGGGCCGTCGCGACATTCAAGACCACCCAGACGAGCGCGAACGTGAAGATGAACTCTGCGATCAGCATCTTGCCGGCGCTCGCGACCACCGCGTGAGCCTCGTGGCCCCCGACATAGCGCACCAGCAAGCCGGCGACGACTGCCGCCGCGAATTGGGTGATTACATAGGCGCCCAACTCATTCGCTGCCATCCTCCCGCGCAGGAACACCGCAGTGCTGACCGCCGGGTTGAAGTGGCCGCCGGAGATGTGACCGCCGGCGAACACCATCACCATCAGAGCCGACCCAATCGCGAGCGGCGCCAGTGCCCCGGCCCCCGCCTTGTTGGTCGCCATCCCGACCGTGAACACGAACACGAACATGCCGATGAACTCCACCACCAACTTGCGTTCGAGCGCGGGACTCATGCTTTCCCCTCCTTCGACCATCACGTGGGATTCGACCGAACGCTCGAAAGTTCGCGCAGCAGCACCGACCTCCTCTGTGGAGGATTCGACATCGCGACCGGAGCGCGGCTACGTGGACGGAACTCCTTCTGCCGCAAGAACCGCGTGCGTCCGGGAAGTTTCGACAGTAAGCTGGCCCTCATGCTTGGCGTGTTCTCACAGGTGAACGCCATGCGGCGGCAGCTCGGGTTGCTCGCGGCACTCAACCTCGAGCTGGCGAAGCTCGAGGGGAAACAAAAGGCGACGGCGCTGGGTCTCGCAGGCGGCCTTGCAGCCGGAGCCATAGTTCTTGTCTTCTACGCAATTGGCTTTGCCTTCGCGGCGGCGGCTGCGGGGCTGGCCGAAGTCCTCTCACTCTGGCTGTCGCTGCTCATCGTCGCGGGAGTCATCCTCGTCGTGGCAGCAATCCTCGGCTTCGTGGCGATGCGCTCTGCGCGCAAGGCTTCGCCTCCCCAACCGTCCCAGGCAATGGAAGAAGCGGAGTGGACGCTCAAGACGCTGCGGGGAAATGGCTGAGCGCGGCACTGGCGAGATCCGGGCGGAGATGGCCGTCGAGCGAAGGCGCCTCGACGAAACCCGAGAAGAGCTGAGAGCTGAGTTGCGCTCGCTCGTTCCGGTCCTGGTCGTCGCCCTTGCCGCAGTCGGGATCATCACTGCTCGCGTGGGCGTGAGGACTGGGATCAGGATGGTTCGGAACCTCAGCTCGTAGCTTGCACCGAACGAGCGCGACGTTGGCTGCACGCCTGAGATGACCGCGGCCAGCCGCGCTCGCACCTGCCCGCCTCGAGCGCACGGAATGAACCAATCGACGCAGATCGCGGTCGCCTCGCCCAGGCCGGCGCTACTGGGTCGCGGCGGGCGAAGGCGAGACGGGCCGCACCCGCTTCCAGACGAAGTCGAGGACGACGGCGAGGGCCGCCATCACGATCATCGCCGCGAAGGTCTGAGGTGCGTTACGGGCGGTGTCGACGGCGAAGAGGATGAGCACGATTCCCGTGGCGAAAATGGCCACGAGCACGATCGCCGCGTTCGCTCCCGTCTCCGCTCGCAGACGCAAGCCGGCCAGCCCGACGACCAGGAAGACGAGCAGCGAGACAGCGCTTCCGAGTGATGCGATCGCGCTCAGGTCGAACACGTTGGCGAGGATCAGGACGAGAGCGACGGTGATCGTCACCCCTCGCGTTCCTCGAAAGCGCCCCGGCTCTCCAAAGATCGGCGGGAATTGGGCGAGTTGGGAGAGCGTCTGCGTGAGCCCTCCGGCCGCGAAGATGTTGGAGTTGATCGACGAGGCCGTCGCAAGCAGCGCCGCGATGGCCATGATCGTGAAGCCTGCATCTCCGAGCGCGGGTCGGGCCGCCTCGGCCAGAGCGGTGTCGCCATGCTCGATGACCTCGTCGACCGTGAGCGTGCCGAAGACGCCGAGGCTCACCGCCACGTACAGGAGGGTGGTGACCGCTAGGGCGATGGTCATCGCGCGCGGCAGCATCCGGGCCGGATTCGCGAGGTCGCCGGCTGCGAACGCGATGACCGAAAAACCGAGGTAGGCGAAGAACGTGAGCGCCACCGAAGCGATGACCTTGTTCAACGACGGATAGCCGGATGGCGCGAGCAGCGACGGGTCTAGGTCCGCGAGGGTGACCACGACGAAGAATGCGAACACGGTCAAGAGGACCCAAACGATGAGGGACTGCGCTTTCGCAACGATTCCGGCCCCGAGGAGGTTGACGAGAGCCATCCCGAGAAGCGCAAGCGAGGCGAGGATGTTGTCCCAGTAGCCGGCGGCGTCGTCTCCGAAGAAAAGAGAGCTCCCGTACGCCCCGAAGGAAACCGCCACCATCGATGTGACGATGAGGATGACGAAGTACAGGAGCCAGGACGTGATCCCGACCAGACGTCCATTACCGAAGGCCTCCACGAAGTACGTGACGAAGCCTCCTCGCGACGGGTAGCGCGCGCTTCTGCAGCGCGTGTGGCGCAAAGCTTGCAGCGGTCATTCCGCGTGAGGTCCGCAAGACGGTCTCGGTGCTCTTCGCAGATGTGACCGGCTCGACCGCGCTCGGCGAGCAGCTCGACCCGGAGTCGTTGCGCCGCGTTCTGGCCCGCTACTTCAACTCGGCGAAGACGTGTGTCGAGCGTCACGGCGGCACCGTGGAGAAGTTCATCGGCGATGCGGTCATGGCCGTCTTTGGTGTGCCGACCGTGCACGAAGACGACGCGCTCCGGGCCCTTCGCGCGGCCGCGGAGCTGCGCGACTCGCTCGCTCCCCTCAACGAGGAACTCGAGCGTGACTACGGCGTCTCGGTACAGCTGCGAATCGGCGTCAACACGGGGGAAGTCGTGACCGGCACAGAAGAACGGCTGGCCACAGGCGATGTCCTGAACGTGGCTGCGCGCCTCGAGCAGTGGGCGCGACCCGGCGAGATCCTCGTCGGCGAACAGACCCGGCGCCTCGCCCACGGGGCAATCGAGGTCGAGCCTGTCGAACCGCTGGCGCTCAAGGGAAAATCGGGTCGGGTCGACGCCTATCGACTGATGGACGTCCATGAGTGTCCGAAGCCTCGGGGAGCCCCACATGTGTCCTGCGGCTTCGCGGTATCGCGACCCCACCGCGGGGCGACACCTACCGGAATAGCCTCTGCACACGCGGACAGCGACCGATAGCGCGGCTCGAAAGCCGATTTTGACCTCAGGTCTATCCGCGATTGACAGGTTTGGACACAGCGCGCTGACATCTCGGTCGCACGATGCCTGCGGTTTTCTCGCGGGAGGCATCGCCCGATCCCGCGAGCCTGGTGACGGCTGACGCGGGCTCAAGTTCCTCGACCCTGACGAGCAGCTGTCCTGTTAGAGCCCGGTGGGCAGCGGCTTCAAGGCCAGTTCCAGGGTGGCTCGTCTCGGCGCCGACCTGGCCGACCTGGGCCGCTTAGTATGGCCCCATTCCGTGGCACTTTCCGTCAGCAGCAAGCATGAGATCACCATCCTGGGAGTGGCCGACGTCCTCGCCGAGTCCATCGGGAACGTGGCGCCCGGCCGTTTGGTGTCGGCCGTCTTCGCCAGAATGAACAAGCTGTTCCTGGGGCGAGAGCTGGGCGAGCCCCCATGAGTCTCACCGTCCTCGTCGCCGGAGCAGGCTTCGCGGGCCTCGAGGTGACGCTCGCGCTGCGCGCGTTGGCAGAGGAGCACGTCGCCGTCCAGGTCATGGCTCCCGGCCCGGACTTCGTCTATCGGCCCCTGGCCGTCGCCGAGCCGTTCGGCCTTGGTGAGGTTCATCGCATTTCGCTCGAGGTTCTCGCCGAGCATGCAGGTGCGAGCTACCGGCAGGGCTCTCTCGCTGCCGTCCATGCGGCCGCGCGCCGGGTGGAGACGTCGGAGGGAACCTCGCTCTCGTACGACACGCTTGTCGTCGCCAGTGGAGCGCAGTCGGAGGAGGTCGTCCCAGGTGCCCTGACCTTTCAGGGGCCGGAGGACGTGGGTCGTTTCGGTGAGCTCGTCAAGCAGGTGGAGTCGGGGACGATCGAGCGGGTGGCGTTCGCCGTCCCTGCGGGCGTCTCCTGGCCTCTGCCGCTCTACGAGCTGACGCTTCTGACCGCCCGTCGCGCCGCCCGCTCGGCGACGGCGCGCGCGGAGATCACCTTCGTCACACCGGAGCGCGGGCCGCTCACCCTCTTCGGAACGAGCGCGAGCAATCTCGCGCGCGGACTCCTCGAGAATGAAGGGGTGCGGCTGGCGCTCGAGCGGCACCCGATGCGCTTCGCGGACGGAAACCTCGAGCTCGCCGGTGGCGAGACGATGGCCGTCGACGTAGTCGTTTCGCTGCCGCGCCTACGCGGCCCGTCGCTCGCGGGTCTTCCGCACGATCGCGATGGCTTCCTCGAAGTCGATGACCGCGGCCGAGTGACGGGCGTGCCGGGCGTCTTCGCCGCGGGCGATGTAACGGCCTTCCCCGTGAAGCAGGGCGGCATCGCGACCCAGCAGGCGGACGTCGTCGCGGAAACGATCGCCTCTGAGGCCGGTGCCCCGGTGGAGCCGACGCCGCTCGACCCAGTGGTGCGCGCGCTCCTGCTCACCGGCGACCGACCGGCGTACGTGCGCGCCGCGCTCGGCGGCCACCACGGAGACCCAGGGGTCGTCGACTGGGAGCCGCTCTGGTGGCCTCCGGCCAAGGTGGCGGGCCTCCACCTCGCGCCGTTCGTTGCGGCCCACATGGACCTCGTCACCGCGGCGCAGCAGTGACCGTGGCTCCGGCCGCGGATCTGGGCGGGATGGAAGCGGTGATATTCGACCTCGACGGCGTCGTCACCCGAACCGCGGACATCCACGCGGAGGCCTGGAAGCAGCTCTTCGACGAGTACCTCGCGCAGCGGGCTCGAAGCCTCGGTGAGCCCTTCCGGGCCTTCGACCGGGAGTCGGACTACCACGCGTACGTCGACGGCAAGCCCCGCTACGAGGGCGTCGCCAGCTTCCTAGCGTCGAGGGGCGTTCGGCTTCCGCTCGGCTCGCCGGACGACTCCGAAGACCGCGAGACCGTCTCCGGGCTTGGCAACCGCAAGAACCGATACTTCAGGGAAGCGCTAGAGCGGACAGGGGTCAAGCCCTTTCCGACCTCGGTGAACCTGATCGAGAAACTGCGGTCAAAGGGCGTCTCCACCGCGATCGCCTCGTCGAGCCGGAACTCCAAGGCGGTCCTGGATGTCGCCGGGATTCGAGGCTTGTTCGACGTGGAGGTGGACGGCGTCGATCTCGCGCAGCTTGGATTGCCGGGCAAGCCCGATCCGGCGCTCTTCCTTGAGGCGGCGCGCCGCTTGGGCGTCGATCCGCATCGGGCCGCGATCGTCGAGGATGCGATCTCGGGCGTCGAGGCCGGTCGGCGGGGGGACTTCGGGCTCGTGATCGGCGTCGACCGAGGCGCGGGGCGCGACGAGCTCGCGGCGGGTGGCGCCGATGTCGTGGTCGGCGATCTGGGCGAAGTGGCCGCATGAGCGTCTGGATCCTGGCGTACCGGGGCTTCGAGCCGGCAAGCGAAGGCCTGCGCGAGGCGCTCTGCACACTTGGGAACGGCTACCTGGCCACCCGCGGCGCGGCTCCGGAGGCGCGGGCGGACGACGTTCATTACCCCGCCACCTACGCCACGGGTGTCTTCAACCGGCTGTCGAGCACGGTCGCGGGCCGGACGTTCGAAGACGAGAGCATCGTCAACCTCCCCAACTGGCTCCCGCTCACGTTTCGGGCCGAGGACGGGTGCTGGCTGGCCGAGGCGGAGGTTCTCGAGCAGCGCCTTGAGCTCGACATGCGCCGGGGAGTGCTGACCAGGCTCGCGCAGGTTCGTGACGACGCAGGCTCCGTGACGACGGTGACGCAACGGCGCATCGTTTCGATGGACGATCCGCACCTCGTCGCGCTCGAGACCACGCTCGTCCCCGAGAACTGGTCGGGGCTGCTGCAGGTTCGCTCGAGCCTGGACGCCACAGTCCATAACGCCGGCGTCGCGCGCTATCGCGCGCTCGCAGGCGAGCATCTGACGGCGGTAGAGGCGGGCGAGGCGGACGGCGAGACGGTAGCCCTGCGGGCACAGACGACAAGCTCGCGCATCCTTGTCGCGGAGGCGGCCCGGACACGCGTTGCTCGGAACGGCGTGGCGCTCACTGTCGAGCGAAGGCTGCTCCAGGAGCCCGGCAGGGTCGGGCACGAGCTCTCTATTGAAGTTCGTGCACAGGAGCCGGTGACGATCGAGAAAGTCGTCGCCCTCACCACGTCGCGTGACCCAGCTCTGTCCGAGCCTCGCTACGCGGCCTGCCGCGCGGTTGGCAAGGCGCCGGGTTTCGACGAACTTCTGGAGAAACACGAGCTCGCCTGGCACGTCCTCTGGCGCCGGTTCGGGGTCTCCCTCGAGGAAGGCAAGGTACGAACCAGCCGCATCGTCAACCTCCACGTGTTCCATCTCCTGCAGACCCTCTCGCCTCACAGCGCCGCGCTCGACGCGGGCGTGCCGGCTCGCGGCCTCAACGGCGAGGCATACCGCGGCCATATCTTCTGGGATGAGCTCTTCGTCATCCCGTTCATCACTCTCCGGCTTCCGAGGCTGGCCCGCGCATTGCTTCGGTACCGCTACCGGCGACTGCGCGAGGCGCGCTGGGCGGCGCAGAAGGCGGGCTACTCAGGGGCCATGTTCCCCTGGCAGAGCGGCAGCGACGGGCGGGAGGAAACTCCGCAGCACCACCTTAACCCACGCTCGGGCCGTTGGAACCCTGACAACTCCTCGCTCCAGCGGCACATCAACGCCGCGATCGCCTACAACGTCTGGCACTACTACCAGATCACGGGCGACGTCGGCTTCCTGGGAGGCTTCGGTGCAGAGCTGATCATCGAGATCGCGCGCTTCTGGAGCTCGATCGCCACCTACAACCGCGCGCTCGACCGCTACGACATCCGCGGAGTGATGGGCCCCGACGAGTATCACGACGGCTATCCCGGCGCATCCGTCGCCGGAGTCGACAACAACACCTACACGAACGTGATGGCGGTCTGGGTACTCTGCCGGGCGCTCGACCTGCTCGAGCTCCTTCCGTCAGACCGGAGCGACGAGATCCGTCAGCGTCTCTCTGTCACCCCTGGGGAGCTCGAGCGCTGGGAGGACGTTAGCCGGAAGATGCGCCTCGTCTTCCACGAGGACGGCGTCCTTAGCCAGTTCGAGGGGTACGAGCAGCTGGAAGAGTTCGACTGGGAGGGCTACCGCTCCCGCTACGGGGACATCAGTCGGCTCGACCGGATCCTGGAGAGCGAGGGCGACGCACCGAATCGCTACAAGGTCTCGAAGCAGGCCGACGTGCTCATGCTCTTCTATCTGCTGTCTGCTGACGAGCTGCGCGAGATCTTCGCGCGGCTCGGCTACGAATTCGCCGAGGAGACGATTCCACAGGCGGTCGAGTACTATCTCGACCGGACATCGAACGGCTCCACCCTCAGCCGCCTCGTGCACGCATGGGTGCTTGCCCGCTCCGACCGAAGCCGTTCCTGGGACTTCTTTCTCGAGGCCCTCGAGAGCGATATCTCCGACACGCAGGGCGGCACGACGCCCGAGGGAATCCATCTGGGAGCGATGGTTGGGACGCTCGACCTGCTACAGCGCTGCTACACAGGGCTCGAGATCCGCAACGATGTCCTCTGGCTCGACCCCCAGCTGCCGAGGGAGCTGAGGCGGCTCGTCTTCACGGTCCTCTACCGCGGGCAACTGCTCGAGCTCGACTTCGCAGACGGGGGTGTGACCCTTGCTTCGAAGACCTCGAGGGGCGCGCCGATCTCCGTCGGGATCGGGGGGACCGTGACCGAGCTCGAGGCGGGCGGTCGGCTCGAGGTGCTTGCGCCGGCGCCGCCGGCCCCCTAAGCGCGCGACTTGCGCAGCTCGCTCGGGTGTCTGCTACTGCTCCCATTCGATCACCGTCGCTCAATCTCGCGGAGGACCGCCCTGTACTCGATCCGGTCGAAGTCCCTAATGATCGCGTCCGGATGATCGTTGTAGTAAGGAGTCTGCCGCGGCGAGAACTCGAAGCTGCGCCTCCGGGAAGCAGTCGGATCGCTGTCCCCGATTCGATTACCTCGGGATGTAACGGTTGTCGCGATCCATTTTTGGCTTGAACCTGAGGTGGAGGCGGCGGGAATCGAACCCGCGTCCGAAGCCCCCGACCGCCACCATCACCCCAGGAGCGTCGTCCGGCAGCTGCCTCCAGACGCCGAACAGGTGGATGTCGTCCCCTCCGTTGAGTCCCGCCTGCCATCCGCGCGTTGATCGATCGAGCCAGATCGACTGATCCTTCAAGCTGGACGGGCCGTCCGTGGCCGTGACAATCCGCAATGGAATGTCCTCAGCGGCCCGGGGCGCCGGCTATCGGAGCCAGAACAATTGCCCGGGCGACCTGATCTTGCCGGGCGAGCCAGAGGCCGACCACGATCAGCCACACCGGAACGAGGACGAACCCGAAGAACCCGAGCGGGGTCAGGAGCGATGCTCCGATGACAATCGTCGCCCAGGCTAGCGGGCTCGGTAGCATCCGGTTGCGGCGAGCACCGAGGCCGGTCGCGAGCAACATGGCCGCGAAGGCCGCGTTCCACGCCAGCCAATCGTAGGAGTGGAATTGGTTCAGCGTATAGACGGTCTGCTGCTCGCCCTCGTGGGCGGCGTTCGTCATCGCTCCTTCGAGCATCCCGACCAGCGCGAATCCGGCAGACCCGAGGAGCGCGCCGCCGAAGGCGACCGAGCCGTGGCCGGCGTCGCCGCTCCCCTGCGCGAGCCGACGGCGGAGACCTGCTCCGAAGAAGATGAGCAGGAGGGCAATCAGGGGCGCGACGAGGAGCGCCACGATCTGGTGCCGGCCCCGGTCGTCCTGCCAGTAGGAGAATGTCTCGGCCGGTCCGACCTCGCTGCTGGGGTCGTTCCAGAGCAGCACAAGACCGACGAAGAACAACAGTCCGGCGAGCACGCCGGCGAGTGGCAAGAAGCGGTCGAATCGTTCGGACACCATCCTGTTCCTCTCTTTGGGGTCAGCCCGACGCTACGGCGCCGCGCGCTCGCAGTCGTCGTGGCGCGCACTGAGATGCGCCTCCGTGCCAGCACCGGGATCTTTCAGACAGTCGAAGCGCGCAGGTACGCCAGAACCGCGAGTACCCGCCGGTGGTCGTCCCCGCTGATCGGAAGGCCGAGCTTGCCGAGGATCGGAACGGACGTGCGTCTCGACCGTTCTTTCCGTTAGCCAGAGCCGCTTCGCAATTGCGGCGTTCGTTCGCCCCTCGGCCATCAGCGCGAGCACCTCCCGCTCGCGCGGCGTCAACTCAGCGAGCGTGTCGTCGCGGGGCTGCGGCGAGAGGAGCGTGGCGACGACCTCGGGATCGAGCGCCGACCCGCCTTCGCTCACACGCCGAGCGGCGTCGAGGAAGTCGTCGACGTCGAGCACACGGTGCTTGAGCAGGTACCCGAAGCCTCCCGCCCCGACGAGCTCGAGGGCGTAGCGGGTCTCGACATGCTGCGAGAGGACGAGGACGGCAGTGTGCGGATGCTCCCGGCGGATGTCGGCGGCGGCGCGCATGCCCTCGTCCTCGTAGTCGGGCGGCATGCGGACGTCCACGACGGCGAGATCTGGCTCGTGCTCGGCGACGACGGCCATCAGGGCCTGGGCGTCCCCCGACCCGCGCGACGACCTCGTGGCCGGCATCCTCGAGCAGGCCGGCAAGGCCCTCCCTCAGAAGGACGGTGTCCTCGGCGATCACGATCCGCATGGAATCTCCACCTCGATCCGCGTGCCTGCGCCTACAGGACTGTGAATGAGGAGCGTCCCGCCCTGCGCCTCGACCCGGTCGGCCAAGCCCACGAGTCCGCTCCCCTGGCCGATCGTCGCACCGCCGCTGCCGTCGTCCACGACCACCAGCTGCAGCGCTCCGTCCGCGACGATCGCCTCGACACCGAACCCGGGATGGCGAGCCGTGCTTGACGGCGTTCGTTACCGCTTCGCAGACCACGAAGTAGGCGGCCGCCTCGACCTCTTCCGGTAGCCGCGCGTCAGTCGCTTCCAGGTCGACCGGGACGGGCGCAGCGCGGACGAGGTCGGCGAGAGCCGCCGCGAGCCCTTCGTCTAGCCGTGGCGGGCGCACGCCGGCGGCGATCGTCCGCAGATCTTCGATCGCCTCTCCAATCTCGTCCACCGCCGAGCCGAGCGCCGGGCCTAGGATCTGTGCCTCGCGCGGAAGGGAGCGCTGCATCCGACGCAGCACGATCCCGAGCGTCACGAGCCGCTGCTGGGCGCCGTCGTGAAGATCGCGCTCGAGCCGTCTGCGCTCCTCGTAGCCCGCCCGCACGACCTTCGCTCTCGACTCCTCCGCCTCGGCGAGCTGGAGCCGCACCTCGACTCGGAGTCTCGCGATCTCGATCGCAAGGCTGGAGGCGTCGAGGATGCTGCGGAGCAGATCGGGGCGGTCGAGCAAGGCGCGCTTGTGGCGGAGGAGCCCGATCTCCTGTCCTCGGTGCTCCACAGACGTGACGGCGCGCCCGTCGCCGACCGGCTTCACGACCACGGCCCCGAAGCAATCGGCATACGCGTCGCTCGCAGGCAGTCGGAAGAGCAGCTCGGCGCTCGGGTCGCGAAGGGCCGACGCGACCACGGTCCCGACCTCCTCCGGCTCGCGCCGTCCCTCACGAACGTCGTCGACGAATGCGCGTACGCGTCGCAGCCCCTCGTAGCGCGCGCGGTCGAAGCGCCAGTCCACCGCAGCCTGAGCCCGGCTCCGCAGCGGCCCGAAGGCAGCCGCGACGACGAGGACCGCGAGCGCCGTCACCCAGGTTGAGCCCCGTCCGACCGCGACACCCCCGAGGAGCGAGACGAGCGTATACACCAGGCCGAGCAACGCAGTGACCACGCTGTAGACGACTGTCCGGTTGATCAGTCGATCGATCTCGTACAACCGGTAACGCGTCACGGCCACGCCGACCGCGAGCGCCATGGCAGCCTCCATTCCGAGCAAGAGCGCGACCACGGCCCCGCCAGCGCCGCTCTCGCCGACCGCGAGGCTCCAGATGAGGAACCAGACGACCCCCGACGGGATCAGGAGCGCCGCATATGCGAGCCAGAGCATCTGCAGCCGCTCGATCCCTTTGGAGCGCCGGTAGCGGACCCGGACCGCGGCAGCGCCGACGATCAGGCTGGCGAAGACGGACAACCAGGCCACGGGTCGCAGGAACCCGAGGGCGTCCGGAAGCCGTAACGACACCGGATTCGCCACGTCCGCGAACGGCGGCTCGAGCTCGTCCGCAAGCACCAGCGCCACCATGAGGAGCGTCATCGCGCTTGCCGCGAAGAGTGCGTACGGGCGCCACCGCCGCGACGGAAGCCGGCCGTCCGGAAACAGGAACGCGACAGCCAGTGGCCAGGCGAAGAAGACGGGCCACAGTGAGGAAACCAGCGCGGCCCACGAGCCGCCGGGAAGCGACTCCGGATGCGCTTCGAGCGCGACCGACGCGTACGGACTCGCCCCGAGCACAGCCGCAAGCGACAGCGCGCCCACTACGAGGATCCAGCCAATCGGGTTGCGTGCCTGCCGCGCGACGATCAACGCGCCCACCACAGCAGGCGCCGAGACGGCGGCGACAAGGAACGGATACAACCACCAGGAGCCGGCGTCGGAAACGTGCTGTTCGGCCGCGATCCGGTCGAGCACCACCCCTCCCGCGATCATGGCCAAAGCCACGATCGCCAGGCACCAGGCAATCACGCGGGGTGCAGTCCGCACACCGTCATTCTCGTGGAGTGGTGCCCCCTTGGCCACAGTGCTACCACCGATTCGCCGGTCGTGGGAGCTACATCGCCGTGGTGACCAGCCCTGATTCAGAGGTTGATAGTGCCCGTCGAGGCGAGCATGCCCTCGTACAGCGAGGCGATGCGGGTCGCGACCGTATCCCATGCGTAGGCACCGCGGATCTGCTCGTAGGCCGCCTCGCCGCGCACACCCCGTTCCTTGGCATCGTTGACCACCTCGACGAGAGTGGCGGCGAGTGCGACTTCGTCGTCGGGATCGACGAGCCAGCCATTCGGACGTCCGGGGGTGGTGTTGATGAAGGAGAGGGGGCCGCCGGTGCGGGTCGCGACCACGGGCAGCCCGCAGGCCATCGCCTCCAGGTACACCTGGCCGAAGGGCTCGTCGACCGACGGCGCCACGAGCACATCGGCCGCGTTCAGCCCCTCAGGCAGGTCGTCGTGTCCCCGCCAGCCGGCGAAGAAGATCCCCTCGCTCCCGCCGGAGCGCGCCACCTCGACAGGGTGCTCTCCCTCCCACTCGCCGGGGTGCCCACCCCAGACAACGAGCGGTGCGGGGCGCTGGAAGCTCGACCGTGCCCGCTGGTAGGCGCGCACGAGGAGCGGCACACGCTTGAAGGCGAGGAAACGCCCGACGTACAGCAGCACCGGGTTGGCCTCGCCCGTCCTCGGATCGGCGAAGATCGCCAGGTCGTCGGCTCCGTAGCGAACCGAGCCGGCCACACCTGAGGCGTTCCATCCGCGAGGATCGTCTACGAGCCACGCACGCCATCGCTCCCGGCTCTCTTCCGGGCAGAGGCGATGTCGGTCGAAGCGCTCTACGTCGACGCCATTCGAGATGACCTCGACTCTTGACGCATCGATACCGAGCAGACGGACGGCCTCGTCGCGAGCGTGGGGCGAGATCGCGACGAGCTGACTGGCGCGCCGCGCGTTGGCCTGCAGGCGAGCCTGCCAGGCGTCGCCGTGTCGCCATGCCTCCCAGCGCGTACTCTGAAAGAGTTCACGCTCGGCCTCGGTGAGCCGGGCTTCGACCCGACCACGCCCTGCGCCGGCGGCCATCCCTGTGAGATCGGTGTCGAGACGCAGCGCCAGCTCGTGGCGGCGACGTATCCCGTCGAGCATCTTGAGCTCGGTGCCGTGCAGATGCGCGAGGACGGGCAGGTTTGGTGACACCCGCGCAAGCGCGTCGTGCTGCGGCGTGAGGTGATGAAGGTGCGCGAGCGCCGCCTCCCCGGCCCCGCCCTGGGCCAGGAGCCGTTGCCAGGCGGCGACCTGTCGCTCGGCCTCTCGATCGTCGAGCGAGGCGAACAGTCGGTCAGGCGCCCCCACACGATCCTCGAACGACGGATGCAACGGCATCTCAGCGGCCATCCCGTCATCACCCCTCTCGAACGCCTCCAGCGCGGGGGTGAAGTCGGCTGCCACGACGTCGAGCCCGGCGAAGAACGTGGCTGCGTTTGCCACGGCTCCCGGCTCCCCGAGCGACCCTGTGAAGAGCCGAACCGGCCAGCCTTTGCGATCGAGGGCTGCGGCGAGATAGCGGGCGACCTGCGCCGACCCGCCGCGCGGATAGAAGAGCAGCCCCATCGTCACGGGCTTTCCCACGCCCAGGTTCTAGCTGACAGCGGGCGCAGAGGGCGGCTCGGTTGATTCAGTCTGGAGCGGCCGCCAAGATGCGAGCAGCCGCCTGCACCGCCTCGATCATCGACGTGTAGCCGGTGCACCGGCAGAGGTTGCCGGCGAGGGCGGCGCGGATCTCGTCCTCATCCGGGTCCGGCCGGCGGCGGAGGAAAGCGTCGACGGACATGAGGATGCCCGGTGTGCAGAAGCCGCACTGGAGCGCGTGGGCGTCCTGGAAGGCCCGCTGCAGAGGATGGAGGTCGTCGCCGAAAGCGAGTGCCTCGACGGTGCGGACGGAGCGGCCGTCGGCCTGGACGGCGAGCATGAGGCACGAGCGCACCGGCTCCTCGTCCAACTGCACCGTGCACGCGCCGCAGACGCCGTGCTCACAGCCGACGTTCGTCCCAGTGAGCCCCTCCGCGCGGATCCAGTCGGAGAGAAGCGTGCGCGGCTCGACCTGGCCTGCGTGGAGCCGGCCGTTGATCTCGACGGCGATCCGCCGCTTCACGCCGCTCTCTCCAGCGCGAGCGTGAGCGCCCTTCGCGTGAGCTCGACGGCGAGCGCCCGGCGGTAGCCGGCCTCAGCGACGACGTCGACCGCCTCGGCGGCCAGCGTCGCAGCCTCGCCGGCGTCCGCCCCCCTCGCGAGCGCCTCCTGCACGGCGACCGCGCGCATTGGAGTCGGCCCCGCCGCGAGGAGGACGACCGAGGCGCCGTCGGCCCCGACGACGACGGCCGCCCCGCCGAGCGCGAAGTCGCCATGCACTCGCGCGTGCTCGACAATTGCTGCCCCGCGCCCGGCCGGCACGGGCGGGACCGCGATCTCGACAAGGAGCTCGTCCGGCTCGAGCACCGTCGTCAAATGCGTGAAGAAGAAGTTCTCGGCCGCGAGCGCGCGAGAGCCGCGCGCCGAGCGAACGCAGAACACCGCCCCGAGCGCGGTGAGCGCCGCCGGGAGCTCAGCGGCGGGGTCGGCATGCGCGGCCGAGCCGCCCACCGTTCCGCGGGCGCGGATTGCTGCGTGGCCGACCAAGCGGGCGGCCTCCGCAAGGAGTGGCCAGCGGTCGGCCACGAGCGGCGAGCGCTCGATCTCGGCCGTCCGCGTCAGGGCCCCGATCCGGAGCGTCCCCTCCTTCTCCTGCAGGTACGCGAGCTCGTCGATCCGGTTCACGTCGACCAGCCGCTCCGGCCGCGCAAGGCGGAAGTTCATGAGCGGCACGAGGCTCTGTCCGCCCGCCAGCACCTTCGCCTCGTCGCCGTGGCGGGCCAGGAGGTCGAGTGCCTCGTCCACCGAGCGGGGGTCGTCGTAGGCAAACGGTGCCGGCTTCACTGTCGGCCCCCGTGCAGCGCCGCCCACAGGCGCTCCTCGGTGAACGGTGGATCGAGCCCGTGCAGTCCTTCCGCGGCGAGCGCGTCGGCGACGGCGTTCGCGACCGCAGCCGGAGTCCCGATCGCCCCGGCCTCCCCTACGCCCTTGGTCCCCAGCGGGGTGTGTGGAGACGGAGTCTCCAGGAACGCGGTCGCGAGCGGCGGAACCTCGGCCGCGGTCAGAAGCTTGTAGTCGGCGAAGGAGGCGGTGCGCGGCTGGCCCTCTTCGTCGAAGACCGCCTCCTCGACGAGGCACTCTCCTAGGCCCTGGATCACCGCGCCCGCGACCTGGCCTTCGGCGAGGAGCGGGTTGACGACGGTGCCCGGATCGTCGGCGGCGGCGAGCCCGAGGACGTGCAGGCGACCGGTCTCGCGCTCGATCTCGACGGCGGCCGCGTAGGCGCCCGAGGAGAAGAGGAGCGGGGACTCGAAGCGAGCCTCGGCGCGCGTGCCACCCGACTCGCGCAGCTCCCGGCACGCCGCGACGATCGCCGACCCGCCCATCGCCACCGAACGGCTCGCGAACGTGCCTACCCCGGCGGGAACCTCGTGCGAGTCGCCCCAGACGACGGTGACGTTCTCGGGCGTCACGCCGAGCTCGTCGGCGGCGATCTGGGCGAAGGTGGTCTCGTGCCCCTGCCCGTGTGGGGACGACCCCGTGCGGACGACGACGCGGCCGTCCCCGGCCAGCTCGACGCTCGCGCTCTCCCAGAGCCCGCCGCAGCGCTCGATCACCATACCGGCACCGACCCCGGCCACGCGGCCCTCGGCGCGCGCCCGCTCGACGTCGGCTTGCCGCTCCTCCACCGCGAGAAGCTCGAGCGCGCGGTCGAGGCAGCGCTCGAAGTCGCCCGAGTCGTACGTCCAGCCGAGCGCGGTCTCGTAGGGGAAGGCGTCGCGCGGGACGAAGTTGCGGCGGCGGAGCTCGAACGGATCGATGCCGAGCTCGCGCGCCGCCTGCTCGACGAGACGCTCGATCACCAGTGCCGCCTCCGGCCGCCCGGCCCCGCGATACGGCCCGGTCGGAGGCCTATTCGTCGCCGCGCCGACGAGCGTCACCTCGGCGGCCGGGATCGCGTAGGCGCCGGCGAGGAGCATCGCGGTCGTGTGCGCGGGCACGGCCGTCGTCGGGTAGAGGTAGGCGCCCAGGTCGGCGTAGAGGTGCGCCCGGAGCGCGAGGAAGCGCCCGTCGGCGGAGACGGCGAGCTCCGCGTCCGCCTCGAGGCCGCGGCCCTGGTAGGCGGCGAGGAAGTTCTCGAGGCGGTCCTCGACCCACTTCACAGGCCGCCCGAAGCGCATGGCCGCCGCCGCGACGGCGACCACCTCCGGCCCGATCGCGCCCTTGCTCCCGAAGGCCCCGCCGACGTCGGGGACGACGATGCGGATCCGGGCCGGGTCGCGCCCGAGAGCGTGCGCGAGCTGCGCCAGCGGGCGGTGCGGGTCCTGCGCGGAGCAGTGGACGACGAGCATGTCCTCGTCCGGCTCGTAGACGGCGAGCGCGCCGCGGCCCTCGATTGGCGCGGCGACGAGGCGCGGGATCGAGAAGGAGCAGGAGACGACGCGATCGGCGGCGGCGAACGCGCCGTCGACGTCGCCGCTCGCCTTCGACCAGCGTGCGTGAACGTCCTCCTCTCCGACCGCGCGAGGGTCGAGCAGCGGCAGGAGCGGCTCGTAGCGGACGTCGACGAGCTCGGTCGCGTCCTCGGCCTCGGCACGGCTGGCGGCTGCAACGAGCGCGACCGGCTCGCCGACGTAGCGGACGGAGCCGCGCGCGAGCACCGGGTGGCCGGCCTCGGCAACGACGCCGTCCTCGATGCTCCCGGCCGGAAGGGGGCCGACGGCCTCGAAGTCGGCGCCCGTGAGGGCGGATGTGCCCGCGCCGACGTCGATCCCGACGATGCGGGCGTGCGCGTGCGGGCTGCGCACGAAGGCGACATGCAGGGCGTCTTCGGCGTCGAGGTCGGGGAGGTAGCGGGCGCGGCCGGTGAGGAAGCGGACGTCCTCGGCGCGCGGGAGCGGGCGGCCGACGTATTTCACAGCGCGTCCTCGATCACACGGAGGGCGGCAATGGCCTCCGCCGCTCCCGTCTCCGGCTGGGCGTCGCCGCGCACCGCGCGCGCGAACTCGCCGAGCTCCTCGGCGAGCGGGTCACGCTGCGGGAAGTCGACCTCGTCGCGCGCATCCTTTCGCCGCAGGACGAGCGTGCTCGCCCCGTCGGCCTTTTCGGCCTGCGGCCAGACCGACATGTCGATCTCGTACTCGAGCACCGCCTCCGTGCCGAGGAGGCGCAGCGAGTAGGTCGGCGGCGAGACGTAGCTCCCCGCGATGACGCCGCGGGCGCCGTCCGCGAACTCCACCGCGACGACGCCGACGTCGTCCGCCTCGGCCTCGGTGACGACGTGGCCGAAGGTGCCGAGCGAGCGGACGATCGGCCCGAGCCAGTAAGCCAGCGTGTCGGCGTGGTGGACGCCGAGCTGAAGGAGCGGACCGCCGCGGTTCCGATCGCGATGCCAGCGCCACGCGCCGGGGTTGAGCCGCGCCGCGAGCGACCAGTTCGCTTCGGCGAGCACAACGGTGCCGAGCACGCCTTCGTCGACGAGCTCCTTCGCTCGGCGGGCGGCGCCGAGGCGGCGCATGCCGTGGCCCACGGCGAGGACGAGGCCGGACGCGGCGAAGGCAGCCCGCATGCGCTCCGCAGCCGCAACGGTATCCGCGATCGGCTTCTCGACGAAGGCGTGGCGCCCGCGCTCGACGCACGCGAGCGCCTGCCCGGCGTGTACGTCGTTGGGGGTGACCAGGAGGACGGCCTCGACGTCGGGGTGCTCGACCGCGACTTCGAATGAGTCAGCCGCCTCGATCCCACGCTCTCGCGCGAACGCGCGCCGACGCTCCTCGTCGCGCCCGTAGCAGGTGACGAGCCGGAGGCCCGGCGCTCGCGCGGCTGCGTCCGCGATCCGCGGTCCCCACATCCCGCTCGGCCCGATGAGCGCCGCGCCGACCACCTTCATGCTGCGGCGACGAGGGGCTCGAGCGGCACGGCGTGGAGCGACTCCGCGCCTGCCTCGCGGACGATCGTCAGATCGCCGAGCTGGAGACCCATGCGCTCGTCGGGCGTGACGGGGTTCGGCTGGATCACGACGGCGCTGTGGAGGTCAAAGCGTGCGCCCCCGTCCTCGGGCGGATGGCGCAGCTGGCTGCGGTCGACGATCGGAGGCATGATGTCGACCCCGTAGCCGTGCACGAGGTCGTCGTAGATCTCGAGACCGGCAGCGCGAATCGGCTCGGCCGCCGCGATCACATCCGCCTCGGTTGCGTCCGGGCGCAGCACGCCGCGGATCGCCTCGTACGAGGCGAGCGCCGCGTCGAAGAGTTCCTGCCACTCGGCCGTGGGCTCGGCGCCGACGAAGACCGGCCTCTGGATCTGGCCCGTATAGCCCCAGTAGGAGGCGCTGAACTCGGTGATGATGACGTCGCCGCGCCCAATCCGTCGGCGCGAGGGGTTCTGCGCGGGCAGGCATCCGTTGGGGTCGTCCATAGCCATCGAACGCAGGAACATGATGCGCGGCAGGCCGCCGGCGGGACGGTATGCGACCTCGGCCAGGGCGACGAGCTCGACGTCGGTCATGCCCGGCCTGGCCCCCTCGGCCAGGGCGAGGACGGCACGGTCGGTGAGCTCTGCGGCCCTGCGGAGCCAGTCGATCTCCTCTTCCGACTTGACGGTGCGCAGGCGCTGGAAGCGGGCGGTGACGTCGACGAGTTCGAGGTCGGGCAGCTCGGCGCGCAGGCGCTCATGGTGCGCGTACGGCATCCCCATCGAAAACTTCGAGTTGACGCCGACCAGGCCGGCGCGCCCGCTCGTCACCCCGAGGTCGCGCAGGCGGGCGGCGACCTTCTCCGCCGGGTCGTAGCCGCCCCACTCGATCAAGGGCACGTCGCTCACCTCGCGCGCATTCGGGACATGGTTGGTGAGCCCGGTGTAGAGCGCCGTCTCGAGCGCCTCGTCGGCGGGCACAACGAGGTAGCAGTGATGGAGGTCGAGGTGGTTGGAGAGCCAGAAGGCATTCGCCATGTTGCCGCGGCTCACGCCGGAGTTGCCGAAGACGACGAGGGCGCCCAGCTCCTCCTCGCGCATGCGCCCGCGCGCGAGCGCGAAGCGCCGCTCCATCTCCGCAGGCGAGAACCTATCCCACACGCCGAAGCTCCTCGGCGAGCCAGTCGGCCACGAGCGGGCGGTACTTGTACGGAATGTTGTTACAGACGTGGTTGCCCTCCTCGTAGAGGACGAAGCGGCCCTGCACGGCCTCGTCGGCGATCCGCTTCGTCTGCTCCCAGGGGATGAGGCGGTCGCGCTTGCCCGTGACCATGAGTGCGGGCCGGTCGAGGTCGGCGATCACCGGCGCGAGGTCGAGCTGTATGGCCTTCGTGCGCGCGTCCTCCTCGTCCGCCGCCCCTGAGTGGTGCGTGAACGCCTCGCGTGTGAGCGGGGGCAGCCCGTCCCAGCACTCGCCGAAATTGAAGGCGCCGCTCACCCCGGCGACGGCGAGGAGTCGAGGTTCGCGCGCGGCCGCCCGCGGCGCGTAATAGCCGCCGAGCGAGACGCCGCAGGCGCCGACCGGCCCGTCCCACGCGAGCGCGTCGAGCGCAGCCGCGACCGCCGCTTCGTAGTCGGCCCGGATGTGGGTCGCGAAGCCGCTCTCGCCCTGGCCGGGGCCGTCGAAGGAGAACGCCGCCAAGCCGCGTTGCAGGAAGACCTCCTCCCAGTTGAAGAACTCCTCCTTCGTCGAGTCGAGGCCCGGCAGGAGGAGGACGAGCGGCGCGCCGTCCGCGCCGGCCGGCCGGCGCAGGTTGCCGACGAGGGTCCCGTCTTCGAAGGGGACCTCGATTCGCTCGGCGGCCGGGTCGAGGTGCCGGTGCGCGGCGTAGATCGCCGCCTTCGCGCGTTCGGTCGCGTCGCGGTGCCGGTCGAGATCGACGAGCCAGACGAACTTCGCGAAGTGGTAGCAGAGGGCCGCCCGCACCCAGGCCTCCCCGGCGGTGCGCCCGTTCCCCACAGCCTCCGCTTCCTCAGCGAGTCCCCGGTGCTTCTCGCCCGTCGCGACCCAGGACGGGAGCCAGTCCTCCCAGCGCTCGAGTCCCGACGTCGTGCGCAGGAAGTCGTTGAAGTCGACACCCTGGGAGACGAAGCGCGGCGCCCAGTTGTCGATGGCCGCCTGGACGCGCCGGTCAGGCACGGGCGACCACCTCCTCGAGCGACGCGCCGAGGTCTTCCAGCAGGACGGCGGCCGTGTTCCGCCCAGGAGCGGCGGAGACCGAGCCGCCCGGGTGCGTCGTGGCGCCCGTCTGGTAAAGGCCGGGAATCGGCGTACGCGGCTGAAAGCGGAGCGCGCCGGACTGCGAGGGCGAGAGGTCGCCGCCGTGGCAGGTTCCGTGCCAGTTGTGCGCGTTCATGCGCTCGAGGTCGACCGGGCTCTTCACCACCCGCGCGAGGATCGTCTCGTCGGTCAGGTTGGGCGCGAAGCGGCGAAGCTGTGCGAGGTTGCGCTCGGCCGCCTCCTCCTTGACCTCGTCCCAGCGCTCGGGGCCTCCGTCGGCGAGCTCGTAGGGCTGGAAGCCGATCACCTTGAGTGTGTGCCGACCGTCCGGAGCGCGCGACGGGTCGGCGACGGACCCGCACACGACGAGGAGGACGGGATCGTCATCCGCGAGGAGCCCGCGCTCGGCGTCCGGCCCCATGCGCAGGAGCCGGTCGACCGAGGGCGCGACCCCCGAGGCGACGGGCGCGATGGTGCCGCCGTCGACCCGGAACGCGGGCGCCTCGGTCGTCGCCAGGTGCGTGGGGAAGAGCGCGAGGCCGGGGCGCCAGGTCTCGACTCCGTGGCGGAAGTCGTCCGACCAAAGGTCGTCCGGGGCCATCTCCAGCAGGTGCTTGGGGTGGATCGTGGAGACGACCGCGCGGTTCGCGCGGTAGGTCTCTCCGTCCTCGGTCTCGACCCCGGCGCAGCGTCCGTTCTCGAGCACGAGCCTGGCCACGCGTGTGCCGGTGACGATGGTGCCGCCGCGTTCCTCGATGAGGCGCGCGAGCGCAAGCGGGAGCGCGGCCGAGCCCCCGCGCGGGAGCGTCCAGCTGTGCTGCTGGCGCCCGTAAGTGAGGGAATAGGCGAGTGCCCCAGTGCCCGGGCGGTCGGCAGGCTGCACGGTCATGACGCTCATCCAGAGCATGAAGGCCTGCGTGTGCTCGTCCTCGAACTCGGCGCGGACGACGTCCCAGGCGCTCATGGCGAGCCGCCGGCGCCATCGGCCGTCCAGGGCCTCCTCGGGACGCGCGGCGCCTCCGACCGGATTGTTGCGGTAGGCGCCGAAGACGCTCTTGGCCGCGTCGTAGTCGTCGATCAGACGGCGGTAGGCACGGGCATCGCGGTGCGAGAACTTGGCGAACTCCTCACAGGTGCGGTCGAGATCGCGCCACTGTGTGAGCCAGGTGCCGTCCGTGAAGGGGATGTGGACGACCGGGTCGGGATGGATGTACTCGAGCCCGTAATCCTCGAGCCCGAGCTCAGGGACGGCGGGGCTCGCCTGAATGAGGTTGTGGGCGGTCGAGCACGAGTCGTGGAGGAAGCCGGGCAGGGTCAGCTCCTCCGTCGCCGTGTTGCCGCCGACCACGGGGCGGGCTTCGAGGACGAGCACCTCGTACCCGGCACGGGCGAGGTAGGCGGCGGTGACGAGGCTGTTGTGGCCGGCGCCGGCGACGACGACATCCGCGGTCACGGTCATCGGCTAGCCTCCCATCCATGGCCCGCATCAGCTACGTGGATCCGGCCTCGATCTCCGATCCGGAGCTCGCCTCCGACATGGAGCACTCGCGGCGCTACGGGACGCCGCGGCCCGAGACCCAGGCGATCCGCTTCCACGTCCCCACGGTCGCCAAGGCCTTCATGCGGCCGTGGAAGACGATCTTCCGCGAAGGGCAGGTGGAGCACTCCCTCAAGGAGCTCTGCCGTGTCTACGTCTCGAAAACCATCGAGTGCGACTACTGAGGGACGCAGCGGTCTCTCCGGGGCGGAGAGCAAGGGCTGACGGAGGCGGACTACGAAGAGCTTCTCGAGTTCGAGCGCTCCGACCGCTTCACTGACCGCCAAAAGGCCGCTCTCCTCTACACCAGCATGCTCGTCTGGAACCCCGAAGGCGCCGACGACGCCGTCTGGGCGCGCCTCCGGGAGCACTTCTCCGACGCCGAGATCGTCGAGCTCGGGCAGTTCGTCCAGCTGACCTTCGGCCAGCAGCGCGTGATCAAGACGTGGGGCGTCGGCCACGGGGAGATCCTGGCGGACACGACCGGCGGCCTCGCGGCCGAGGAGGTGGCCGACTAGGTGGCGCACCTGCCCGGCACCGAGCACGATGTGAGGACGCTCGTTCCCGCCGCCGACGAGTCCTACCGCTTCATGCGGGACAACGTCCTGCGCGACGGGCTCCTCGATCCTGCCCTGAAGGACCTCTGCTCCCGCTATCTCGCCGACGACCCCGAGGCGACCGACCTGACCCGCTTCGAGGGACGTGAGTTGCTCGCGCTCCGCTGGGCGCATGCGATCGCCTGGGACTCCTCGGCGGCCGACGACGAGCTCTGGCAGTCCCTCCACGCCGAGTTCTCCGAGCCCGAGCTCGTCGAGCTCGGCTGCGCCATCGGCTTCGAGCTCGGCCAGCAGCACTGGCGCCGCACCGTGGGGCTCCCGCCGCGCGATCACGAGCTCGGTTCCTGACCGAGCAGGCGGAGGGCGTTCCCCGCGAGGATCGCCGCTTCCTCGTTCGGCGAAAGCCCGAGCGCGCGCACGGGCTCGGCTGGGCGCTCGACGCCCATGTCGAATGGGTAGTCCGAGCCGCAGAGGACGCGCTCGGCGCCGGCGAAGTCGACCACCTGGCGGAGAAGGCCGACGTCATGCGTCACCGTGTCGTAGTGGAAGCGGCGAAGCGAGTCCTCCGGCGACTCCACGAGCCGGGCGCGGGCCTGCGGCTGAAAAGAATGTGCGTGCCGGAGGCGACCCCTGAGCGCGAGGACGGCGCCTCCCGCATGGGCGAGCACGACACGCAGGCGGGGGTGTGCCTCTGGAATGCCGGCCATGACCATGTGCGCGGCCGTGATCGTCGTCTCGACGGGGTTTCCGACCGCATTCCAGAGGTAGTAGTCGTCGAAGACCGGCAGGTTGAAGCCGCGCGTGGTCGGATGGACAAAGACGAGTGCCCGTGTCTCCTCGGCGGCAGCCCAGAAGTCGCGGAAGCGCTCGTGGCCGAGGTAGTCGCCGTCCACGGAGGCGGAGATCTCGACCCCGGCCAGACGACCGTCCGCCATCAGTTCGACGAGCGCTTCCGGCCGATCGAGATTGGCAGTGCCGAGCACAACGACCCGCTCGCCGGCCATCTCGGCGAGCGCCTCGTTCTGGCGCTCCGGCTCGCGCCCGAGGAGGGTCACCCAGGGGCAGAGGACGACCTTGTCCACACCAGCCCGATCCTGCTCGGCGAGGATGGCCTCGAGATCGACGAACTCGCGTACGGCCGCGCGGATCTCCTTGCCCGCGAAGCGCACCACTTGCTTTCCGTCCTCCCAGGACACCTCCGCGCCGAGGCCGGGGGCGATGACATGAGCGTGGACGTCGACGACCATCAGCGCGCGAGGACGAGGACGAGGCCGCCGGCGACGACGAGGAAGCCGCCCGTCCAGATCTGAAGGTTGACGCGCTCGACGTGGCGACCCATGAGGATCGGCGAGAGCGCGAGCACGACCGGGACGGAGAGGAGCCCGAGCGCGAGGACGACGGCGACGGCCGTGTAGTCGAGCGAGACCCAGCGCGCCCAGGTCGAGAGCCCGACCATGACCCCTGCGAGGAGCTTGAACCCGAGCGCCTGCCTCGAGCCGATCGCAGCCCCCTCCACACGCGGTCGCAGGGGAAGCGCAGCGGCGTAGAAGACGACGGCGACGAGCATGCCGAGCGTGAGCCCGAGGAGCGGCGAGGAGAGGCCGTCGAGGCCCTCCTTGATGAAGAGAGGGCTGATCGACCAGGCGAGTGCCGTCGCGAGGCCCGGCGCCGTGTCGCGCCAGTCCACTCCCCAGCCCGTCTCGGCGACGCGCTCGAGCGACACGATGAAGGCGCCGGCGAGGACGAGCAGGATGCCGAGCCATTGGAGGGCGGCAGGCACCTCGGAGAGCCAGACGGCGGCGATCGCCGCGCCGAAGACCGGGTTCGTCGAGAGAAGCGGGCTCGTGCGCGCGGCGCCGATCCGCATCTGGCTCATGTTCAGCAGCGTCCAGCCGACGAAGAAATGGACGAGCCCGGCGGCCGAGAACCAGACGACCGAGGCCGTCGTGGCCTCCCCGAGCAGGCTGAAGTCCTCGGTCGCCGCGCTCGCCGCAAGGAGGACACCGAGCGCGACGAGCAGCTGCAGGAACGTCGCCAGATAGGCGTCGTTCATCCCCCCGACCGCACGGCGGTTGAGCGTCTGGAAGACGCCGAAGCCGAGGCCGGCTGCAGCGGCGAGCGCGGGGCCCGTCATTTGGCGGCTAGATCGTTCCCTCACCCGGTGAGCCAGCCGCCACTCGACGGGCGCCGTCCCCCGCGACAGAGCCACCGAAGAAGAGCCCGGCCATCTCCGGGTTGGCAAGCAGGTCCTCCGCGCCCGTCACCAGGAGGACGCGGCCACTCTCCATGACGACCCCGTGGGTGGCGAGCCGGAGCCCGAAGCGGACGTTCTGCTCGACCACGAGGATCGTCTTCCCCGCCTCGCACATGATGCGGATCGCGTCCGAAACGCTCTTGAGGGCCTTCGGGTCGAGTCCGAGCGACGGTTCGTCGAGGAGGACCAGCCGGGGGTCGAGCATGAGCGTGCGCGCGAATTCGACCATGCGCCGCTGGCCTCCGGAGAGGTTGCCTGCCTTGTGCTCCCCGCGCTCGCGGACGATCGGGAATAGGCCCTCGACCTCCTCGTAGCGCCGGCGCACGAGCTTGCGCTGTGAGCGGATGACGTAGGCGCCCATGAGGACGTTCTCTCGCACGGTCAGGTTGGGGAAGAGCCCCTGCGATTGCGGCACCTGGACGACGCCGAGCTCGAGGATCTTGCCCGGGTCCTTGCCGCCCACCTGCTCCCCGTCGAAGGCGACGTTCCCGCGGCGAGGAGAGAGGAGCCCGCTGACCACACGCAGCACCGTCGACTTGCCCGCACCGTTCGGGCCGACGATGCAGGTGACGGAGCCGTCCTCGACGTCGAGGTCGACGCCTTGCAGGACGTCGCCGCCACCGTAGCCGGCGTAGACGTCGCGCAACTGCAGGAGCGTCATTGCGCCTCCGCGGCCTGACCGGCCAGGTAGTCCTCGCCCAGGTAGGCGTCGAGCACGGCGGGGTCTCCCTGCACTTCTTCCGGCGTCCCGGAGGAGATGCAGGTGCCGCCGGCGAGCACGACCACCGGGTCGCAGAGGCTGAGGACGAGCGGCATGTTGTGCTCGACGATCAGAAACGTCTTCCCCTGCCGGTTCAGCTCCCGGATCATCTCCGCCATGTGCTCGATCAGCGTCGGGTTGATCCCGCCGGCGGGCTCGTCGAGCATGATCAGCTTCGGGTCGAGCATGAGGATCTGAGCCAGCTCGACCAGCTTCTGCTGCCCGAACGAGAGCGTCCGCGCCTTCATCCCGCCGAAGCGTTCCATGCCGACGAAGGCGAGCAGGTCATGCGCACGCTCGGCCTCAGGGCCGCTGACGGCGTCCGCGCCCAGCCGACGCCACGAGAAGGAACGGAGGGGCGCGACGACGTTCTCGAGGACGGTCATCTCGCGGAAAAGGCGCGTGATCTGGAAGGTACGGCCGATCCCGGTGTGCGCGCGGCTCCACGGGGAGAGCCGGTCGATGCGCCTGTCCTCGAAGCGGACTTCGCCGCGGTCGGAGGGCATCGTCCCGTCGATGAGGTTGAAGAGCGTCGTCTTTCCGGAGCCGTTGGGGCCGATCAGCGCCGTGATGGTCCCCTCCTCCACGGTGAGCGAGCAGCCGTCGAGGGCCCGCAGGCCGCCGAAGCGCTTGTCGACCCCCTCGACAGTCAGAAGCGCACGGCCACTCCTGACGGCCGGCGCCGAATTCGCCGCCGCCTGCGCGAGTGCGGGCCGCTCGAAGCGCGCGCCGACGGGCGAGGCCGTCCCCCTGCTGCGGAGGCGCGCGACGAGCTCGCCGACGCCGGGGATGATCCCCTGCGGCATGAGGAGCACGACCGCGATGAGGAGGCCGCCGAAGATGATCAGGCGCTGGTTGCCGCCGGCGAAATGGTTGTTGGTCCACTCGTTGAGCGGCTCGAGGATGAAGGCGCCGAGGATCGGCCCCCAGAGCGTCCCGCGGCCGCCGAGGAGAACCGCGAGCACGACCATGACGCTGACGACGATGTCGAACATGCCACGGGGATCGATGAACGTCAGGTAGTAGGCGTAGACGGCCCCCGCCGCCCCGATCCAGACTGCGCTCGCCACGAAGGCGAGCACCTTGTAAACGGGGGTCGCCACCCCGACGCTCGCCGCCTTGTTCTCGTCCTCGCGGATGGCGACGAGCCCCATCCCGAACTTCGAGCGCCGGATCCACCAGGACATGGCGATCGAGCCGAGCATCAGCGCGAAGAACGCGTAGTAGAACGGCCAGTTCTGGTAGTCGCGGCTCCACGTCGGTAGCGGAAGGGTGAGCCCGTGGTTTCCGTTCGTGAGCGCCGACCAGTTGAGCGTCACGATCTGCATGACGAAGAGAAACGCGATCGTGAGGATGACGAAGGCGTGCCCGCGCGTCCGCATGAGCACGGAGCCCACGACTGCCGCGAAGATCCCTGCCACGACGGCCGCGACCGGCACGAACCAGAAGGGCGACGCGCCGTCGAAGACCCGCAGCGAGAAGATGGCCGCCGTGTAGGCGCCGATGCCGAGGAAGACGCTCTGGCCGAGCGAGACGTAGCCGGCGAAACCGGAGATGACGTTCCAGCCGCTTCCCATGATCGCCAGAAGCAGCGAGAGCATGATCATGTTCTGGTAGTAGAGGTTGTCCGAGAGCAGCGGATAGACGGCGAGAAAGAGAAGCCCGGCCGCGACGAGCGTCCGGAGCCCGTGGGCGGAGAGGAGCGACCAGGCCCGATCGCCCGGGACGCGGCGCGCGGCGGGCACGCTCACCGGACGACGTCCTCCCGTAGCTTCACGCCCATGATCCCCTGGGGGCGTGCGAGCAGCACGACCATGATCACCGCGTAGGGCACCATCGTCCCCCAGCGAGGCGAGATGTAGGTAACGGTCATCGTCTCGGCGACCCCCAGCGTAAGGGCTCCGATCGCGGCCCCCGGCAGGCTGCCCATGCCGCCGAGGACGATGATGCCGAGGAGACGGGAGATCCACTGGTAGTGGGATCCCGGCAGGAACGGGTAGAGGACGGAGACGATCGAGCCGCCGGCGCCCGTCGTCGCGACGCCGATGGCGAAGGTGAGGCCGGCGACCGAGCGCGCGTTGACGCCGACGAGCCTGGCCGACTCGAGATTCTCGGAGACGGCGCGGATCGCGCGCCCGAGCCACGTCGCCCGCAGCATCACGTAGAGGCACGCGAGCACTCCGACCGCCATCGCGCAGCCGTACACCTGCGCCTTGGGAAAGTAGAAGTCGCCCACGCGGTAGGACTGCGCGAAGTAGGACGGCGTCGTGGCGTGGTACGTCGTGGACCAGACCAGTCCCATCGTGCCTTCAATTACGAGTGCGAGGGCGAACGTGAGGAGGACGGATGCCGAAGCCGGCCTCCCCGAGATCCACTGGATCGTGAGCTTGTAGAGCACCCACCCGATGACGAACATCGCCGGCGTCGTCACGATCGCCCCGAGGAGCGGGTCGAGCCCCGCATCCTTCCAGAGCGCCCATGTAAAGAAGGCGGAGAGGATGATGAGCGCCCCCTGGGCGACGTTGACGACGTCCATGACCCCGAAGATCAGCGTCAGCCCGGAGGCGAGCAGCGCGTAGACCCCTCCGATGAGGAGGCCGAGGATGATCGTCTGGACGAGCTGGGTCACGCTGTCCCCCATCGGCCCGCCGAGGGGCGGGGGAACGCGTTCCCCCGCCCCTGAGCGGCTAACCGGATCGTTACTTCGACCACCCGGGCTTCGGGTTGACGATTGTGTCGCTCGTAGCCGCGTCCTCGGGCAGCACGATCTCCTCGTTCCCGTTCTGCCACTGGGCAAGGAGGAACGCCTGCTCCGGCGCCCCCGTCTCGTCCCACGAGAGCGTGCCGAGGATGGTGTCCACCGAGTTTTGGTGCAGCCAGTCGGCGAGGGCCTTCTGGTCGTCGATCGACCCGACGCCCTCGACTGCCGCCTGCAGGACCTGCGCCGCCGCGTAGGCGTCGGCCGCGTCCTCGGGCGGATCGGTGTTGTACTTCGCCCGGTAGGCCTGCAGGAACTCCGTGTTTCCGGGTGTCGGGGCATCGACGTGGTAGCTGACGGCGTAGAAGACGCCCTCGGTGTTCTCGATCCCGATCGCGCTCGAGTACTGATCGGCGAACGACGGTGTCGAGGCCTGGAACAGCTGCTTCGGGCTGTACCCGACCTTGATCAGCGCACGGACGAGGTTGACTCCGTCCTGGAGACCGGCAGAGCCCTGTGCGATCACGTCCGGGTTCTTCGCCGCGACCGCGGATGCAATCGCGTCGAAGTTGACCGTGTCCGGCGGGTAGACCTTGCTGTACACGGTCTGCACCCCCGCGGCCTCGAGCTGGGACTGGATTCCCTCCGCGACGGGGCCGCCGAACGGGTCGTCGGCGATCACGTAGGCGGCCGTCTTCGGCTTTTGGTCGGCCGGCAGCCCGGTGACCCACTGCGAGAAGAGGTCGGCCTGGTGCGGCGCGGTCGCCTGCTGGGCGAAGAACAGGTACTGGAACCCCCGACTGAACATCTCCGGCGAGCCGCCGGCCGGCTCGACGTAGACCATCTGATTCTTCTCCGCGACCGCCGAGGCCGGCAGGTTGAGGAGCGAAGAGAAGGTCCCGAGCAAGAGGTCGACCTTGTCCTGCGCGATGAGCGCGTTGTAGTCGGTGACGATCAGGTTCTGATCCGACTGGTCGTCCTTGATCGTGATGTCGACTGGCCGGCCGAGCAGGCCGCCTTGATCGTTCACCAGCTGCTGCCAGATCTGATAGCCCTGCTGCGCGGCGGTGCCCGGCTCGGAGAAGTCACCCGTGAGCGGTAGCGAAGCGCCGATCTTGATCGGCTCGCCGCTGGCGCCCCCGGTCTGGCCTCCGCCGGTTGCTCCCGTTGTCTCGCCTCCGCCGCCGCCGCAGCCGGCCACGACGAGCACCGCTAGGACCGGTAGCAGGACGAGAAGCCACACGATTCGACGCATGAAACGACCTCCGTTCACGTGGTTGGGCCCCTTCTCGGACTTCCGTGGTGTGCTCGTCGCCTCGCCTCCTTCTCTCGTTTCGACTGCTCAGACCACATGGATCTCGAGACCGAACTCGTTGATTGGCTCGGCCGCGCTCTCGGTGACGTGGACGGTGTTCTCGATGCAGGCGGACCCGACGCCGGGGACAAAGATCCCGGGCTCGAGGTTCAGGAAGCTGCCCGGGACGAGCTCGGCGGTCTCACCGCGCGCGACGACCGGCCGCGACGACGTCGTGATCCCGGTCGTGTGACCCAGGTACACGTGGTTCAGGTAGTCGTCGAAGCCCGCCTCCGCGGCGATGCGATTTCCCTTCTCCCAGAGCTCGCCTCCGGCCACACCGGGCCGCGCGCCGTCGAGGAGCACCCGGTACATCTCCGCGACGACCTCGTAGATCTCGCGCTGCCGCGCGGTCGGCTCGCCGACCGAGATCGTCCTGTCCGTGTCCGTGTAGCACCCTGCGTAGCATGCGGAGAGATCGAGCCAGAACATCTGACCCTCTTCGAGCACGTTCCCGGTGAAGAGGAATGGCCGCACGTTCGAGATGACGTCGCTGAACGAGCCGATGTTGATGTGCGTCGTCATCCCGCTCCCGTGCAGGAACTCCGCGCCCATCGAGGCCATCTGCTCGAGCGAGCGGAGACACAGTTCGTACTCGGGCACGCCCGCGCCGGCCGCCTCGACCGCCGCACCAAGACCGGCGTCGGCTACCCGGGCCGTCTGACGGATGTTCGCCGAGTCCCAGTCGGAGGGCGACGCGACGAGGTCGGCCCACACGGCGGTTCCGTCGCCGGCGAGGGTCGCGCCGGGCACGGCGGCCTCAAGCACGTCGCGGTAGACGAGCGGCGTGCCGCCGGCGAGGATGCCGATCCGTCCCCGCTCGACTCCCGCCGCGGCGAAGGCGTCGCGCACGGTGGTACGGAGCTCGTCCGCGAGCCACGTGCGCCCGGGGTTCGGGTAGGCGCGCACGGCCTCGACGAAGGACATCTTGCGCGCCTCGTCGAGGTGCCACGGCTGGTCGACGAGGAGGATCGGCTCTCCTTCGAGCGGCAGAAGGAGAAGCGAGCTCGCGCTCGGGAAGACGTGAACGTACCCAGAGAGGTAGCGAATCGGATCGGAGTTCACCTCGGCCGAGCCATAGACGAGCAGGGCGTCGAGCCCCTGCCTGGACATCGCCTCGCGGGCGCGCCGGAGCCGCCCCTGCTGCTCCTCGACCGGCGGCTTCGGAGCCCTGCCATGGGATTTCTCGACCTCCGCCTCGAAGTTCAGGGTCGTGCTCACGGGTGCCTCCGATTGAAGGTGACCAGCTTCGTCTCGGTCATCTCCTCGATTGCGTAGCGGGGACCCTCCCGGCCGAACCCGGACTCCTTGACTCCCCCGTACGGCATGTGATCGACCCGGAAGGTGGGGACGTCGTTGACCATGACGCCCCCCGTCTCCAGCTCGTCGAAGGCGAGGTCGACGACGCGCAGGTCGTTCGTGAAGAGCCCGGCCTGGAGGCCGAAGTCCCCGGAGCCGGCGGCGGCGATCGCGTCCTCGACCCGCTCGAAGCGGAAGACGGAGAGGAGCGGCGCGAAGACCTCCCCGCAGGCGACCCGCATCTCCTCCCGAACGTCCGCGAGCACGGTCGGCTGCCACAGCCTCCCGTCGTGCTTGCCGCCGGTGAGGACGCGAGCGCCTCCCGCACGGGCCTCGTCCACCCACGCCTGGACGCGCTCCGCAGCCGAATCGTCGACGAGCGGGCCGACATCGGTTCCCTCCTCGAGGGGGTCGCCGGCCGCGAAGCCTTCCATCGACTGGACGATCGCGGGCACCACCTCGTCCCAGACCGCCTCGTGGACGTAGGCGCGCTGGACGGAGATACAGGACTGCCCCGACTGGACTGTGGCACCCCAGGCGATGCGCTCGGCCGCGTGCGCGGCATCTGTACCTCGGTCGACGATCACCGGCGCGTTGCCGCCGAGCTCGAGCGTGACACGCTTGCGTCCCGCGCGCCCCTTCAGCGCCCAGCCGACTGCTGGGCTTCCTGTGAACGTGAGGAGCTTGAGCCGCTCGTCCTCGACGAGGGGCGCGGCGTCTTCCGTCGTCGACGGGACGACCGAGATGCCGCCCTCGGGCCAGCCCGCCTCGACGACCAGCTGGCCGAGGAGGAGCGCCGAGATCGGCGTCTGCGATGCAGGCCGGACGACGATCGGATCGCCGGCGGCGAGGGCCGGCGCGATCTTGTGCGCGACCAGCATGAGCGGGAAGTTGAACGGCGTGATTCCGGCTACCGGGCCGAGTGGCACGCGCCGGACATGGGCGACGCGACCTTCGGTCCCCGGGATCCAGTCCAGCGGGACGATCTCGCCGTGGATGCGCTTGGCCTCTTCGGCGGCGATTCGGAACGCGAAGGCAGCGCGGTCGGCCTCGAGGCGTGCGTGCTTGAGGGGCTTTCCGCCCTCGAGAGCGATCGTGCGCGCCAGCTCCTCGCGGCGCTCTGCGATGCCATCGGCGACCCCTTCGAGCACCTTCTCCCGCTCCCAGGAGGCTAGGCGGCGCGTCCTTGCGAAGGCGGACGCGGCGGAGGCGATGGCGGCCTCGATCTCAACCGGGCCGGCGCGGTGTACCACGCCGACGAGAGACCCGTCCCAGGGGCTGCACACCTGAAGCTCCCGGCCCGTCTCGACCTTCCGCCCCGCGACGAGGGTGGAGAACGTGCCGAGCGCGGCCTCGCCAACGATGCGCGGAATGCTTTCGGCCGAGCTTCCGCGTAGGCGCTCGGTCGTGCTCACCGGTCCACCAGCCCTGCCGGCTCCTCGACGAGCGCGGCCACGCTGTCCAGAAACTGCGCGCCCCGCGCCCCGTCGACGACGCGGTGGTCGAAGCTGAGCGAAAGCGACATCGTCGGGCGGACCGCGGGCGCGCCGTCGACGGCGACGATGCGTTCGGCGATGCGACCGACGGCAAGAATGGCCGCCTGGGGCGCATTGACGACGGCGAGGAAGGCGTCGACGCCGTACATGCCGAGGTTCGAGATCGTAAAGGTGCCGCCCTGGACGTCCTCCGGCGCGAGCCGACCTGAGCGCGCCGCCTGGACGAGCTCGGCGCGGCGCGCCGAGAGGTCACCGAGCCCGAGGCGGTCGGCGCCGTGCACCACCGGGACGACGAGGGCCTCGTCTGTCGCCACGGCGATGCCGACGTTGACCTCCTCTTGCAGGACGACGACGCCGTCTCGCCACGTTGCGTTCACGCGCGGATGGTCACGGAGGGCGGCGGCGCAGACCCGGAGGAGCAGATCGGTATGTGTCACGCCCTTGCCGCCGGGACGAGCGCGAACGACGTCGCGCCAAGCGTTCAGACGCGAGGCGTCGACCTCGCGGACGAGGAAGAAGTGCGGCACAGTCTGCCAGCTCTTCGCCACCCGCTCGGCCATGCGCTGCCAGACTGCGCCCGTCTCGAGCGGAGACGCGCCGCTGCCGTCCCCCGCAGGGGCCAGGTCGGCTGCGACAACGGAGCCATGCGGCCCCGACCCCGTGACCGAGCCCAGGTCGATGCCCCGCTCGCGGGCCAGGCGCCGGGCTTTCGGCGAGGCGAGCGGGCGCGGCGGCTTCGCCTCCGGAGCCGCCCGGCTCTCCGGTACGGTCGCAGCGGAAGAAGCCTCCGGCGGGCTTCCCGCGGCGGCCGGCGCCGAGACAGCGGCGGCCTCGGGGATCGACTCGCCCGGGCCGAGCACGAACGCGACGGTCTCGCCGACGGGGACGTCCTCGCCTGCTGCCCTGACCGCGGCGATGACCCCATCCGCGGGAGCCTCGAGCTCGACGGTCACCTTGTCGGTCTCGATCTCGAGCAGCGGCTCGCCCTTGGCGACGCTCTCGCCCTCGGCCTTGAGCCAGCGGAGGACCTTCCCAGTCTCCTGAGCGACGCCGAGCGCGGGCATGATCACCTCGGTCGGCATCAGAGGTCGGCGCCTTCCAAGCGCGCCGAAGTCGCCACTGCCTCCGTCGTGGCCGGGTTGTTCAGGTTCGACTGGGTCTCGCGGACGCCCGGAAGGCGGCCGCCGACGGTCGGCAGGCCGCCGCCCGCGACGAGGAGCTCCTCTGCCGGGAAGCGCGTGATCACCTCGCAGCCGTCGGCCGTCACGACGAGCTGCTCCTCGATCCGAGCCGCCGACCACCCGTCTGAGGCCGGCCAGAACGTCTCGAGCGCGAACACCATCCCCTCCTGGATCGTCTCCGGATGGTCGAAGGAGACGAGCCGGCTGAAGATCGGCTTCTCCCAGATGGAGAGCCCGACCCCGTGCCCGTACTGGAGGGCGAAAGCCGCCTCCTCGTCCGGGAAGCCGAAATCCTCCGCCTCGGGCCAGACGGAGACGACGTCCGCCGTCGTCACCCCCGGCCGAACCAGCGAGATCGCCTGGTCGAGGTAGTCGCGGCAGCGGCGGTAGGCGTCCACCTGAGCGAGCGACGCGCTGCCCACGGCGAAGGTCCGGTAGTAGCACGTGCGATAGCCGTTGTAGGCGTGGAGGATGTCGAAGTAGGCCGGGTCGCCCGGGCGCAGCATGCGGTCGGTGAAGACGTGTGGGTGCGGGCTGCAGCGCTCGCCCGAGATGGCGTTCACGCCCTCGACGTGCTCAGAGCCGAGCTCGTAGAGGACGCGGTTGACGAGCGCGACGCACTCGTTCTCGCGCATGCCCGGCTTCATCGCCCGGAAGAGCTCGTCGTAGGCGGCATCGACCATCGCGCAGGCGGTCGTCAGGAGCGTGATCTCGTCGCGCGTCTTGACCATGCGAGCGTCCTGCATGAGCGCCTGGCAGTCGACCACCCGGATCCCCTCCGACTCGAGCGCGCGCAAGACCGGCAGCTCGACGACGTCGACGCCGAGCGGCTCGCCGAGGAGGTCGCGCGCCTCGAGCTCGGCGCGGATCTTCGCGGCAACGGCCTCGGCGCGGCCCTCGACCGAGCCCCGGAGCGTCGAGATGCCCGCGCGGGAGCGCTCCTCCCCGAGCCAGGGGCAGTAGAGCTTGTGATGACGGGCGGCCGAGCCGAAGTCCCACAGGATCGGCTCGTCGCCCTGCGGGAGGAGGCAGAAGCGGATGAGCTTGTCGATCGCCCACGTGCCGATGTGCGTCGCCGTCAGGTAGCGGATGTTCGCCATGTCGAAGCAGAGGAGCGCCCCGAGCTCCGAGTTGGCCAGGTGCTGCTTCGCGCGCGCGAGCCGCTCGCGCCTCAGGCGGTCGAAGTCGACACGCTCCTCCCAGTCGACGCCCATCGTTCCGAAGCTCCTGAGGCCCATGCCTACGCCTTTCCGAGGAGGGACTTGGACAGCGCAACAATCGACTCCGGCGTCGGAACCGTCTGATCCTCGAGCACCGGCGAGAAGGGCACGGGGACGTCCATCGCGGCTGCGCGCCGGACCGGCGCATCGAGCCAGTAGAACGCCTCTTCGGCGAGGGCGGCGGCGAGCTCGGCGGAGGCGCCGTAGCTGCGGTGGCCCTCGTCGACGACGACGACCCGGCCCGTCTTCCTCGCCGACGCGACGAGGGTCTCGATATCGAGCGGGACGAGCGTGCGCGGGTCGACTACCTCGGCGCTCATCCCCTCCTCCGCCAGGAGGTCGGCTGCCTCGAGGGCGACGTAGACCATCGAACTCGTCGCCACGATCGTCAGGTCCTCGCCCTCTCGCTTCACATCGGCGACGCCGAACGGGATCGTGTACTCGTCGTCCGGGACCGGGCCCTTGACCGCGAACATCATCTTGTCCTCGAAGAAGACGACCGGGTTGTCGTCGCGGATCGCGGTCTTCAGGAGGCCCTTCGCGTCGGAGGGCGTCGAGGGCAGCACGACCTTGAGGCCGGGGATATGCGCGACCCAGGCGTGGAGGCTCTGGCTGTGCTGCGCCGCCGAGCGCCGCGTCGCGCCGAGGGTCGTCCGCACCGTCACGGGCGCCTTGAGCCTCCCGCCGGACATGTAATGCACTTTCGCCGCTTGGTTGGCGAGCTGATCCATCACGAGCGTGAGGAAGTCGCCGAACATGATGTCGACGACCGGCCGCATCCCCGTCATAGCCGCGCCGAGCCCGATCCCCGTGATGCCGGCCTCGGAGATGGGCGAGTCGAGCACGCGCTCGGGCCCAAACTCTTCCACCAGCCCCGACGTGACCTTGAACGGCGTGCCCGCCTCGGCCACGTCCTCGCCGATGAGAAAGACTGCCGGGTCGCGACGGAGTTCCTCGGCGAGCGCTTCGTTGACCGCCTGAGCGAGCGAGATCTCGCGTGTGCCCTCGTGCTCCTTCGGGAGCGCGACCTCAGCCGGCGTAGACATGCTGGTCCACCTCGCTGGGATCCGGGAAAGGAGCGGCGAGCGCGTGCTCGGCCGCGGCGGCGACCTCGGCCTCCATGTCGGCCGCGATCCGTTCGAGCGCGTCTTCGTCGGCCATTGCCTGCTCGACGATCCAGGCGCCGAGGAGGTGCAGCGGGTCGCGTTCGGCTCTCCAGCGCTCCTCCTCCTCCTTCGAGCGGTAGTAGGTCCGGTCGATGTCACCGACGTGGTGCCCGTGGTAGCGGTACGTCTCGCAGAGGAGAAAGCTCGGCCCGTCGCCGGCGCGGGCGCGGGCGACCGCTCGCACCGCGGCGGCGTATACGGCGCGGACGTCTTGCCCGTCGACGTCCTCGTGCGGGATGCCGAAGGCCGCCGGGCGGTCGCCGAGCCCGCCGGCAGTCGTCTCGCGGAAGTGCGTGTACTCGTTGTAGGAGTTGTTCTCGCAGGCGTAGACGACCGGTAGCGCCCAGAGCGCCGCCATGTTCATGACCTCGTAGAGCACGCCCTGGCCGAGGGCGCCCTCGCCGAAGAAGCAGACGGCCACCTGGTCGGTGCCGCGTGCCTTGGCCGAGAAGGCTGCGCCGGTGGCGATCCCCGCCGAGCCGCCGACGATGGCGTTCGCGCCGAGGTTGCCATTCTCGTGATCGGCAATGTGCATCGAGCCGCCCTTGCCGCGGCAGTAGCCCTCCTCCTTGCCGAGGAGCTCGCAGAACATACGGTCGGCCGAGGCGCCCTTTGCCAGGCAGTGCCCGTGCCCGCGGTGCGTGCTCGTGATGAAGTCGTCGCGCCGGAGCGCCTGGCAGACGCCGACGGCCACCGCCTCCTCGCCGACGTAGAGGTGCGCGAGACCCGGCATCTTCGCCGAGCGGTAGAGCTGGTCCACGCGCTCCTCGAACGCGCGGATGCGCCGCATCTGCTCGTACATCCGGAGAGCGAGCTCGGCTCCGACCCCGGTGCCGGCCACGGACTCGGACGTCATCAGCTCTCAACCCTCCGCCGGCCGGCGAGCGCGGCCAATACCTCGTAGACGACGGCGAAGTCGTGGTGCTCGAGTCCCATCCCGCGCGCGGCGGTGAGAAGCTCGTTCGCGACCGCGGTCGTCGGCATTGGAACGTCGAGCTGACGGCCCGCCTCGAGCGCGAGCAACATGTCCTTCTGCATCATGTTGACGTCGAACCAGGCTTCCTCGGGCATGTCGAGGATGAACGGGGCCCGGTATTTCAGCATCGGCGAGGCGATCACGCTGCCGAGCATCACGTCGAGCGCGACCTCGCGGTCGATGCCGTCCTTCTCCGCGAGCAGGAGCCCCTCGGAGAAGGCAACCATCTGAACGTGCAGGCTGAGGTTGATGGCGATCTTGAGCAGGAGGGCCTGGCCGTTGTCGCCGACTCGGGTCGCCTTGGGGCCGATGTCCAACAGGAAGGGCTCGATGCGGCGAAACGTCTGCTCGTCGCCGCCGACCATGACCGAGAGCTTTCCCTCCTCGAGCGTCGAGACGCTGCCCGAGACCGGGGCGTCGACCATCTCGGCGCCGGTCTCGCGCACGCGCTCGGCCAACTCGCGGCTGACCGCCGGGGACGCCGTCGTCATGTCGACCCAGACCTTGCCGGGGCCGAGGCCGGCGATGATGCCGTCCGGCTGCTCGGCCACCGCGCGCAGGGCCGAAACGTTCGTCACCATGGAGAAGACGACGTCGGCTGCTCCGGCGACGTCGCGCGGCGAGTCCTCGAGCACGAGCCCCTCGTGGACAAGCGATTCCGCCTTTTCGCGCGTGCGATTCCAACCGTGAACGTCGTGGCCGGCTGCGAGCAGTCGGCGCGCGACGCCGCTGCCCATGACGCCGAGCCCGACGAAGCCGAGCGCCGCCATCAGCGCCCCGCCCCCGTGATGTCGCGCTCGACGCGTGAGACATGTTCTTGCATCCGCTGGCGCGCCTCTTCGGGACGGCCGGCGGCAATCGCCTCGAGGATGAGCCGGTGGAGCACGACGGCGCCCTCCGGGCTTCCGGGGATGTGGTACGCGGAGGAGAGTGAGCGCTGGAGGAGAGTGCGGATGGCATCCATCAGGTGGGCGATCAGACGGTTGCCGCTCGCCTCGGCGACCGTCAGGTGGAACCGCAGATCGGCTCCGATGAACCCCTCTTCGGAGTCGAGGCCGGCCTCCATTGCCACGATCTCAGCCTCGATCCGCTCGAGATCCTCGTCGTCGCGCCTGGAGGCAGCAAGCGCGGCCGCCTCGCCCTCGAGGGTGCGCCGCACCTCGAAGAGCTCGGAGTAGTTGGCCTCGTCGACGGAGAGAAGGAAGTCGAGCGAGTTGTTGAGCGCGTTGCCGAACTCGGCGACGGTAAAGCTTCCGTTCCCACCGCTCTTGATGACGCCTTTCGACTCGAGCATCCGAAGCGCCTCACGTACGGACGAGCGGCCCACCCGGTAGAGCTGCACGAGCTCGCGCTCCGAGGGGATGGCATCGCCGGGGCCGAGCCGACGCGAGCTGATGAGCGCGAGCAGGCGCTCGGCGACGATCTCGTACGTCTTCTGCCTGGAGACAGGCTCGTAGAGGACGTGGTCAGACAAACGGACCAGGGATCATTACCGCAACTTCCCCGCATCGCAAGTGGAACGACTTCGGTCCGGAGAAACCGTGGCTATAGTCGCGCCCTCCGACTTGCGACTACAGGAGGCCTCCCTGTCCGAACGCACCAGGGGCCCGGCGTGAAGCTCGCCGTCGTCGGCCTCGGCGCCATGGGCGCCGGCATCGCCACGCGCCTCCTCGACGCCGGCTATTCGGTCGCGGGCTGGAACCGAACGCAAGAGCGGGCTCAGCCGCTCCTCACCCGCGGCCTCGAGTGGGTCGAGTCGCCGTCCGCCGCCGCCGCGAATGCAGACGTGACACTTTCGATGGTCACAGACGCCGCGGCCGTGGAAGCCGTCGTCCTCGGTGAGGACGGCATCGTGCACGGCACCGGACCGGGAAAGGTGCACGTGGAGCTCAGCACCATCCATCCGGCGGCATCCCGGGCGCTCGCCGACCGGATCGCCGCCCAAGGAGGACGCATGCTCGACGCACCCGTCTCGGGGAGCACGACGACGCTCGAGGCCGGCGAGCTTTCGCTCATGGTCGGGGGAGACCGAGACGTCTTCGAGCGCACCGAGCCCGTCCTGCGCGTCATCGGGCCGAAAGTCACCTACCTGGGACCAAGTGGTAGCGGACACACGATGAAGGTCGCGGTCAACCTCGCCCTGATCACCCAGGTCGTCAACGCGGCCGAAGCGGTCGCGTTCGCCCAGCGTGGAGGGATCGATCGCGCAGCCGCTGTCGAGGCCGTCCTCCAAAGCGTCGTGGCTTCGCCCGTCATCCGCTACCGCTCGAAGTTCCTGCTCGAGGGCGGGCTCGAGGAGCCGGCGCTCGCGGACGTGGACTTCCAGCAGAAGGACATGACGCTCGCGCTCGAGCTCGCCCGCATGTGGGGGATCCCAGTCCCGACGGCGGCCGCCGCCAACGAGATGCTGAACGCCGCCCGGGGGCTCGGCTTCAGAGCGCACGACTTCACGGTCGTGCACGAGGTCTATCGGCGCCTCGGGGGGCTCGCATGAAGCCCTACCGGACGCGGATCGAGGATGTCCCGCTCGCGGAGGGGCTGCGCGCGGACGAGGGGTGGATCGACATGCAGGTGCAATTCCTCGTCGACGTGCGCTCCGCGGGAACGGACGAGCTCGTCGTCGGGCGGACCGTGCTCCCGCCGGGCGCAAGACACGAGCGGCACCGGCACCCGAACTGCGACGAGTTCCTCGTCGTCCTCTCGGGGCGTGGCGAGATCTACACCGACGAAGGCGAGGCGCCGTCCGAGGGCGGGGACGTCATCTTCACGCCCGCCGGCCACTGGCATGGCTTCAACAACACGTCCGACGACGACGTCGTGCTCCTCTGGGGCTGGCGCGGCGCAGGCTCGCTGGAGCAGGCGGGATACGAGCTTCCCTGAGAGGCCTGGCGTTCCAGCTGGAGCGCCGCCGCGAGCGGATCGCCGCAGGTGACCGGCCCATTGGCTGGAAGGTCGGCTTCGGTGCTCCCGCCGCCCTCGAGCGGCTCGGGATCGACGGGCCACTCGTCGGGCACCTGCTCGAGTCGAACCTCGTCGAGACGGGTGCGACGGTGTCGCTTGCCGGCTGGACCCAGCCGGCCCTCGAGCCGGAGGTGGCGGTCTGGATCGGAGATGACGGCGGCATCGCCGGCCTCGGCCCCGCGCTCGAGCTCGCCGACCTGGAGTTCCCGCCCGACGACGCCGATGCAATGCTCGCAGCGAACGTCTACCAGCGCCACGTCGTCCTCGGGCCGCGGGGCCCGGTGCTCCCGGTTGATCGGCTCGCCGCGCGCGTCTTCCGCGGCGACGAGGAATCACGCGCCGACGATGTCGAGGGGCTGACGGGGCCGCTCGCCGCCATCGTCGCGCACGTTCACGCGACGCTCGCAGCCGCCGGCGAGCGATTACAGGCAGGCGAGATCGTCATCGCCGGCTCCGTCGTGCCGCCCCTCGCCGTCGGCCCGGGCGACACACTGCGCTACGTCCTTCGCCCCCTCGGCGAAGTCAGTATCGACTTCGTCGAATAGCTCCTCTCCCGCGCCTCCACGCTCTCGTGACCAAACGAGTGTGCGAACGAGCAAATGCGCGGGGCCCATCGCCGAGCTTGCGGGAAGCGCAGCTGTTATGCCGCGCTCGGCCGTTCTACGGGGCCCCAGCTGGCGCTGGCCGCATGACAGCGCCGATGATCCAGAAAATCGGGAGGAAGATGCCAAAGAAGAACATCCATCCATGCCGATTTCTTAGCGTCATCACACCGAGGGTGACCAACAAGACGAGATACAGCAAACCGCCGAAACCGATGCCCCACCACATGATCTCTCCAGACTGTCGTTTTCTGGAATCCAGGATACGTGGACGACGCCTCGACCCACAATGACCCCGCCGGCGCCGTCGCGAGGCGGCAAAAGTGCAGCATCAAGGCGATCACTTGACACCGACTTGTCTGGGGAAGAAGATCGCTTTCAGCGACAGCTCGGGATTCGAGGTGCGGTATGCGGCGTATCGGCGATCTTAAGCGTTGGCGTCAGCAGATCATCGCAGCGGCGATAGCAGGTGCCGCGCTCTTCACCCAAATGGGGCCGGGTCCGGCTCGGGCGTCCACGTTGCCGACCGGCTTCCGCGACTCCGTCGTACTGAGCGGGCTGGTCAACCCGACGGTGCTGCAGTTCGCGCCCGACGGACGGATCTTCGTCGGCCAGAAGAACGGTGTCATCAAGGTCTTTCAGAGCCTGACCGACACGAACCCGGTCACATTTGCCGACCTTTCGTCCAAGGTCGACGACTACTGGGATCGCGGGCTGCTCGGCATGGCGCTGCCGCCGAACTTTCCGACGAGCCCGTACGTCTACGTGCTCTACGCATACGACGCCCCGATCGGCGGCACCGCCCCGCGCTGGAACGACGCCTGTCCGACCCCGCCCGGGCCGACCACCGACGGCTGCCTGGTATCGGGGCGGCTCTCGCGCCTGCAGATCAGCGGAAACGTCATGACCGGCACCGAGCAGGTGCTCATCAACGACTGGTGCCAGCAGTTCCCGAGCCACTCGGTCGGCACACTCCTGTTCGGCCGCGACGGATACCTTTACGTCACTGGCGGGGACGGCGCCAGCTTCAACAACGTCGACTACGGGCAGTACGGCAATACCTACGCCGGCGACCAGGCAAACCCCTGCGGCGACCCACCCGGGGCGGTCGGAACGGCGCTGAGCCCACCCGGTGCCGAGGGTGGCGCACTGCGCAGCCAGAGCGTCCGGCGCACCGATGGCCCGGCAACCCTCGACGGCACGGTTCTGCGGGTCGATCCGGCCACCGGCGCAGGTGTGCCCGGCAACCCGTTCTTCGCCTCATCGGATGCCAACGCGCGCCGCATAGTGGCCTACGGGCTGCGTAACCCGTTCCGCATCACCCAACGCCCCGGGACCGACGAGCTGTGGATCGGCGATGTCGGCTGGAACACCTGGGAAGAGATCAACCGCGTTGTCGCACCGGCCAGCGCGACGGGATCGAACTTCGGCTGGCCGTGCTATGAGGGAGCGTCGCCGCAAGGCGGTTACCAGGGTGCCGGCCTCAATCTGTGCTCATCGCTCTACTCGACGCCTGGTTCGGTCATCGCGCCGCATTACACGTACAACCACAACGCCTGCGTGGTCAACTACACCGGCTGTCACGCGGGCGGCTCATCCATCACCGGCGTGGCGTTCTACCAGGGCGGGTCGTACCCGACGCAGTACAACGGCGCACTGTTTTTCGCCGACCACACCCGCAACGAGATCTGGGCCATGCTCCCCGGCACGAACGGGTTGCCTGACCCCTCAAGACTGCAGTCGTTCGTCGGCGTCGACGCCACTGGCGGTGCGGCGGGGCATCCCGTCGACCTCAAGATCGGCCCCGGCGGCGACCTCTTCTACGTCGACATGGACGACGGCACCGTCCACCGCATCACCTTCGCGGCCGCCAACCAGCCGCCGACCGCGGTGGTCACGGCGAATCCGACCAACGGTCCCGTCCCGCTGACCGTCAGCTTTGGCGGCACGGGCTCGTCCGACCCGGAAGGGAAGCCGCTGAGCTACTCGTGGGATCTCAACGGCGACGGGACGTTCGGCGACGCGACGGCCTCGACGGCGTCGTTCACCTATACAACGGCGGGCGTCTATCACCCAAGCCTGCGGGTCACCGACGACCAAGGCGCGACTGACACGGCGTCGGTCACCGTCACCGCCGGGAACACCGCGCCGACCGCGGTCATCGACTCGCCCACGTCGAGCCTGACGTGGAGCGTCGGCGACAGGATCAATTTCTCCGGCCACGCCACCGACTCGCAGGACGGCACGCTGCCGGCGTCCGCGCTGACTTGGTCACTGATCCTCCATCACTGCTTCACGCCAACCGACTGCCACACGCACCTGCTCCAGACCAGCAACGGCGTCTCCAGCGGATCGTTCACCGCCCCGGACCACAGCTACCCTTGCTGGCTCGAACTGCAGCTGACGGCGACGGACTCGGGAGGCCTGACCTCGACGAGTAGTGTCCGCCTGGACCCAAAGACGATCGTGCTCACGTTCAAGACGAATCCGGGCGGTCTTGTCCTCACCGACCTGGTGGTGAATGAGGCGCCCAGGACCACGCCGTTTTCCGTGACTGTGGTCGTCGGCTCGGCGAACTCAGTCAGCGCCCCATCGCCACAGCAATTCAAGAAATCCACGTACTTCTTCACGTCGTGGTCGGACGGTGGTGCGCAGAGCCACACCATCACCGCACCTGCGGTGAATACCACATACACCGCGATCTACCGCAAGCGCTGAGGGCAGCCCGAAGCCCTCGGTGCCCGCTGAATTACCGGCGGGTTGGCCACGCCGCGGGAATGGCGTCACCCGGCATGAGGGGTGACGCGCAGCATCCGGGCCGATCGGTTGCGACCTTACGAGCGGGCGCCGGCTCGAGGCGCCCAGCCAGTATCACGGCGCTCGAGCCCTTCGCAAGCCCAGGCTTCCGCCTGCTTTCGCTCCCGGCTTGGGAACAGCCTTAGCTCCCCGGGAACCGACCAGCCGGCGAGATTCACGAGTTGACGGATGTTCTTCGGATCCGCGACCTCGCCGACCTGATCGGGATCACCGAGCGCACCACAGCACAAATTCTCAGCCAGCTCGAGGCGGCGGGCTCCTGACTAAGACCAGGGTAGGACGACGCAATCACTACACCGTCCACGATGAGCTCCCGCTGCGACACCCCATACACAAGGGTCGGCAGGTCCGCGAACTCCTGCGCGTCATCGAGCCCGAGATCCCGCCCCGGGCGTAGCCAAACTCGCTCCGGGTCACGCTGGGTCTCAGGACGACCGTAGACCCAGCGGGTCATGCGCACGGCGCTTTCGCACAGCCAGCATAAACCGCGAGGGTGTGATGTGAACGACCGTAGACGCAGGCCGTCGTAGGACGTCAAGCGACATTCCCGGCACACTCGTGTAGACGAGGAAATTCCGAACCCATGGCGGGCGTCCCACAGAGAGCCTCTCCGTCACCGCGTGGGGACACCTACCGGAGGTCAGCCTCGAGCTTCTGCTCGAGCTCATGGAACCGCCGAGCTAGTGGCATTTTCGAAGCCCGGTCGGTGTGCAAGGTGTCGAGCGCACAGGCCAGGAAGCACGCCGCGCCCAGCGATGTGTTCCAGTTGGCCGCCGCCTGGTCGAGCATCGACCCGGTCGACGGGACGATGTAGCCGGCGACAGCCGAGATGCCAAAGAAGATGCAGCCGAGCAGGTTGACAGCCGGCTGCCACCATCCAGCGCCGTCGCGCACCGGCAACCATCCATGACGCGCCGAGGCGCGGTAGGCGATCGCGCCTGAGACGAGGAAGCAGATCGACCCGCGCCAATCGGGCCGCCAGACGAGCTCGTCGTACACGGAGCTCGTCACGGCGGTGTGCATCGCTTCGTACGTCGTGACGTTGAAGAACAGCGTGCCCGCGGATTGGATGATGGCGGCCCACCACGCCGCACCTCCGCCACTGGGGGAGTGCCGTTGAGACCAGGCCAGCCAGCTCTGTAGCCCTCCGCCGGCCGTGAACAGGATCGAGCCGATGAAGAAGGTGATGGCGTCGGCCGCGTCGCCGACGAGCTGGACGTAGCCGGGGAAGGGGCCAATGAGGAAGCACGCCGAGCCAAGAGCAAAACAGAGGGCCATCCAACGCCGGCGGCTCATGACCCGATGCTAGCTCTGTCCGATCCGCCGGCTGATCCCTCCGGGTTTCCGCCGAATTCGCTGGAACGCGGCCTCGTCACCGAGCGCCCGGCGACTGAGGGTGGAACGCCAACCAGCTGAGGCCGGAGCAGTCGCGGAGGGCGTTGGTCCTCACCCACGCACCCTGCCGCCGCCGTCTTCGGCCGTCAAGTCAACCTCCGTGGCGAGCCCCGTGACAAGTCCGGTTCCAGGACATCCCGAACACCGGCCCCGGCAAGAGGCCCAGGGCCCGGTCGTTGACGACTCGCGAGCTGGGTGGCCGCTTCGTCCGGGTGGCCCAATGCTTCCACCGAATGAGCCGACGGTCGCCCGCTGAGATACTTGCACTCCTGTCGAGGAAAAGAGGAGAGCGTGACACTCAAGCACCCGAAGGTTCCGGTTTCGTCTCGAGAGAGTCTGTCCGTGCCACCGCTGTTCATGCTCGAGAGCACACAGGTCTCGCGTCATCTTCTGCCGGAGCAACAGCTCCCGCCCGATGTCGCCTACCAGCTGATTCACGACGAGCTGATGCTCGACGGCAACGCCCGTCTGAACGTTGCGACATTCGTCACTACCTGGATGGAACCGCAGGCCGAGAAGCTGATGGCCGAGTGCGTCGACAAGAACATGATCGACAAGGACGAGTACCCGCAGACGGCCGAGATCGAGATGCGCTGCGTGAACATGCTGAGTCGACTCTGGGGCGCGCCCGACGTAGAGGAGGCGACGGGCTGCTCGACCACCGGCTCGAGCGAGGCCGCCATGCTCGGAGGCCTGGCGCTCAAGCGTCGCTGGCAGAGGAGACGGGCGGCCGAGGGCAAGCCCACCGACAAGCCCAACATCGTGATGGGCATCAACGTCCAGGTCTGCTGGGAGAAGTTCGCGAACTACTGGGACGTCGAGATGCGCCTCGTTCCGATGGAGGGCGACCGCTTCCATCTCTCGGCGGAGGAAGCGGTCGAGCTCTGTGACGAGAACACGATCGGCGTCGTCGCAATCCTTGGCTCGACCTTCGACGGCTCCTACGAGCCGGTCGAAAAGATTTGCGCCGCGCTCGATTCCTTCGAAAGCGACACGGGCATATCTGTTCCCGTCCACGTCGACGGCGCCTCAGGAGCTTTCGTCGCGCCCTTCCTCGATCCTGACCTCGTCTGGGACTTTCGCCTCTCGCGCGTGGCCTCGATCAACGCGTCCGGGCACAAATACGGGCTCGTGTACCCGGGCGTCGGTTGGGTCGTTTGGCGAGATGCCAAGGCGCTGCCCGAGGACTTGATCTTCTGGGTGAACTACCTCGGCGACAACATGCCGACGTTTGCACTCAACTTCTCGCGGCCGGGTGCCCAGGTCGTGGCCCAGTACTACAACTTCCTCCGGCTCGGTTTTGACGGCTACCGGAAGGTCCAGGGGTTTGCGCGCGAGGTCGCGACACGCCTGTCCGCGGCGATTGGCGAACTCGGCCCGTTCGAGTTGATCACGAAGGGTGACGAATTGCCGGTGTTCGCCTTCAAGCTGCGGGACCAGATCGAGAATTACACGGTCTTCGACGTCTCGAGCGCGCTGCGCGAACGGGGATGGCAGGTGCCGGCGTATACATTCCCAAAGAACCGGGAGGACCTTGCAGCGCTTCGGGTCGTCGTCCGGCGCGGCTTCACCCACGACCTCGCCGACCTGCTCGTGGGCGACCTGGAGCGCCACCTGCCCCGGCTGGAGAAGCAGCAGGCGCCGGTCCACGACAAGACGGCCGCCGCAAGTTTCCATCACTAGCGAAGGAGTCGACGGTGTGTAGATGGATCGCGCATTCCAGCTCCCCGGTGCTGATCGAGGAGTTGCGATGCTCCTCCGCGGACGAGACGGCCCGACGAATCCAGTTCGACACTCCCCTGCTTATCCATGGTGGCGTCAAACCCGGCGTACTCGGGCTCAGCAAAGAGAGGCGACCGTGCTCTTACGGTCCGCCGCACCTCAACGTGCTTCGTCGTCCGAGCCTAGATGAAGCCCGGTACGACTGTCGCGAGCCAATCCGAGACGGCCGCGGCAACGGTGGCACCGCTTTTCAGCGAGTGTGTGCCAGGGATGCGCACGACCGTTCGGTTCGGACCGTCCGGCGGCGTGCCGAACGGGTCGCTCGCGCCCTGGACGACGAGGGTGGGGACTTCGACAGCATCGAGTTCGGGGAGGCGGCTCTTTTCGGGATGGCCGGGTCGATGGAGGGGAAACGCGAGGCAGAGGACGGCCACCGAGCCGGTCTCGGCGGCGGTGCGACACGCGACTCGCGCACCCAACGATCGACCCCCCGTCAGGATGGGAATGCCGCTCAGTGGGCCGTCGCGTAGCTGCGAGACGACTGCGGTCCAGGCCGCGTCGAGCTGGCTCGCCGGAGCCGGGCTGCGCCGGCCCGCCACCCGGTAGGGCTGCTCCATGAGTGCGACGCTGAGCCCTCCTGAGCGGGCCGCTTCGCTCGCGCCAACAAGGTCGGGCGACTCGATCCCGCCGCCCGCCCCGTGCCCGAGCACGAGAGCACCGACTGGTGAATCGGCAGGATGAAGCTGCACTCGCGCAAGTCCGTGAGGGGTGTCGAGCTCGAGGATGGGACAGCCTAGCCTCCGGGATCAGGCTTGCGAGAAGCGCGTCGATGCAGAGGCTGGTGTTGATGGTGGACGGCTACGCCGTCGCGGTCCCGGGCGGGCCCACCTCGACTACATCCACCTTGCTGCAGGCCCGACGAAGAGCGCATCGAACCTCAGTCGAGCAGCCGCCGAAGCGCGAGCACGGCGAGGGCCGACGCAGCAATGACCGCGAGCATGTCGCTCGGGGAAGAGATCCGCTTGAACTCTGCGCCCCGATCGTGAACCTCGATGTAGCCAACTGGACGGACGGCCGCGCCGCCGCCTCCACCCCCGCCCGAGCCGTCGTCGCCGCGCCGGGAGCCCGAGCCACCGCCTCCCCCAAAAGCAAAGCGTGCTTTCGCGACCGGAATCACGGTCACACCCTCGTGCTGCACGGGCTCGCCGAAGATCGTCGACACCTGGGCGTTCTTGCCGACCGTCTCGCCGATCCGCTCTAGTAGCTCGCTCACCAACTGCGTGCGCTCACGTGCCTCCACGGCCATCACAACTCCCTTCGTGGGTTACGACCTCATGGTGTCCGATCTGTTCACCTCACCGTCCTACTCCGGCGGCGTCTGCTCTCCTCGATGGGCGTCGCCGCCCTCGCCTGGCGACTCGCGAACGACGCGCAAATCCGCGCTCAGCTCACGCAGCTCGCCGAGGATGTTGCTCGCCATCGGATCCTGGGAGAGCTCCGGAGCGGTGACAGGCGCCGCAGTCGCCTACCTGCGCGCTCGCGGCCCGATTAGCGTGGAGGAATCGGGTCGGGATCGACGTCCCCGTCGACACTGCCTGCAACCAATGGACGCAGTTCGAGCAAGAACGAGCCGGGGACTTCGAGTGGCGCGAGGCTGCTCACGATTCCCCCGTTCCTGAGCCGATCCGAGAGCTTGCAGGCGCACGCGGCGGCGGATCGAAGGCGACGCTGTGGCACCTTCCCGACTCCGATCACACGGAGGGACTCACGGTGCACCCGGGCGCGTACCGAGAGCACGTCTTGAGTCTTCTGGGGCAGTCGCTGGGCCAGCAATAGCGCCGCATCAATCATGTTCCGCCCCGCGGCTGCCCGTTCTCGATTGCCGGGCTGGCCAGGGCCGCCCTTGACTGACCGGCCTTCGCGGGCATCCTGCGATGTCGGCGCCCGCAACTAACCAGCTGTCTGGGTTGCGCCACGAGCGGCGGCCGGCGCTTGCCGCTTTGCCGTTGATCTTCCGGCGGACGATGCCCTCGTCTTTCTCTGAGGTCGATGAAGTTCCGGCCTGGCCTGGCCCGGTCCTCGCGGCGGGAGTGGAGAGCCGCGGAGCTTAACCGGAGGGGATACGCGTGATGTGAGGCCGCACGGTCGCCTCACTCACAAAGAGCTGCGTTGCAATCGCGGCGTTGGCGAGGCCGCGCGCTACCACGGTCAGCACCTCGAGCTCGCGCTCCGTCGTCGTTTAGCTCGGTTTGGCGAACGGGCGCCCGGTGCGGGACGACGGACGAAATCCTCGATGAGACGCCGCACAAGCCCGGGCGCGAGCAGCGCCTCGCCCGCCGTCACCGTCCGTACGGCACCGACCAGCTGATCGCGTGGCGCGTCCTTGAGCAGGAATCCGCTGGCTCCGGCTCGTGGCCCATGTGACGGAGAAGCCGTCAATCTTTCGCCATGCGCAGGCACGACGGCGCCTATGCGCCCGGCTTCCAGACCATCAAGACGAGGATCGCAATCGCCGCGGCGGCGGCTCCCCAGTTGAGCGCGTCTGCTGTGCGCGAATTAAGGAGGCGCTCGAGCTCCGAGCTCGGCTCGTCGTCCTCCTGAGCCAGACGATCGGCGAGTCGGCGCGCTCGCTTTGGCGCCTGCCCGCCCAGGCCGCCGGCGACCAGCGCGAAACCGAGGAGCGCGAGTGCCGCGACCACCCAGCCTGCGAGACCGTAGCCGGTCAGGTCGAGAAGCCAGAAGCCGAAGCCGAGCACGAGCAAAGTGCCAAGGCCGACGAGGAGAACGCCCCAGCGTGCAGCCCGCAAGAGGAGGGAGATCTCGCTCGGACGCGTCCGCCCGCGCGCAGCCGTCTGTCCGACAGCCGCCACGGTCAGGCCGGCGAAGAACGCGAACGCACCCACCAGGTGGAAGAACAAGGCCCACTCGTACACGGAGCGAGGCTACCGCGACGAGGTGCGCTGCGCGGCGCCCCGAGCGGACTCCGGGCGGCTCGTCGCGTCCACTGCTCGGCCAGCGCCAAGCCGCCGCCTGTAGAGAATCGGCGCGCGCCCGACATAAGCGATCGGGACGGCCCCGCCGAGGGTGTCGACAGCGCCGACCTGAGCGGCGTCTCCGGAACTCCCATGTTCTTCATCAAAGCCGTCGCCATTACGGCGCACGACATCGCGACGCTGTCGGCCGCAGTGCGTGTGGCCGGCGTGCAAGCGCTCGCGACGACTGCAACCTGACGGTCGACCAGTGCTTGCACCTGCCCCGATCCGAACTTGCTACGGCGGCGGGATGTTCTGGTTCCGGTGCAAGACGTTGTTCGGGTCATATCGCTTCTTCAGCGCCTGAAGGCGCTCGAACGCTTCTTCTCCGAAGGCAGCACGCACACGTTCGAGGGGCTCGTCGGCCTGCATGTAGTTGGCGTAGCCGCCCCCGCTGTACGACCAGGGCTCGATCGCGGCCGCGGTCTCGCGGGCCCAGGTGATGTGCTGCTCGTCGAGGTCAGCGTCGTCCCAAACGGCCATCGTGCTGACGTTGAATGCGGCGCCACGGTAGGCGATACCGCCGAGATCAGGGTCGGTGTCTTTCGGCGCGCCGTGCAGCGATTCGATCAGTATTTGGACGGGCGGGCGGCCGAAGGAGACGATGCGGTCGACGAGCTCATCGATCAGCTCGTCCGAGAGCTCGCGTACGAAATGACCCTTCCAGTAGTGGCGATTCTCGCCATACGGAGAGTCGAACACGAGCTGCTGAGCGAGGAACGACTGCGCCTGCACCTCGTCGCTGACGAGGCCGGGCGCCGATTGCAGCGCGTGGAGCTTCGCGGAATCCCCGTCAGCCCCGGTGTAGCAAGGCGCGACGAGGACGGTCGGCGTCAGCGACTCGTCAACCGCGACCACCACCTCGCAGCTCAGGTCGCGCGGCGATTCGGCGACGACGTCGCGGTAGAGGCGAAGAGCATCGCGGACAGCATCCCCGCGGAAGGTGAGGAGTCCTCCCACGACGGTCTCAAGCGGATGGAGCCGGAAGCCGAGTCGCGTCGCCACGCCGAAGTTGCCGCCGCCCCCACGTAGCCCCCAGAGGAGCTCTGGATTCTCATCGCCGGTCGCCTGGATCACGGACCCATCCGGGGTTACGATCTCAGCGTCGACCAGGTTGTCGCACGTCAGACCGTACTGGGCGGTCAAGTGGCCGATACCACCTCCGAGTGCGAGCCCGCAGACGCCGGTCGAGCCAACGACGCCTCCGGGCGTGACAAGGCCGCGCGCCTGCGCGGCCGAATCAAAATCGAGCCAGGTCGCCCCGCCGCTCGCGCGCGCGACCCGCTGGTCCGCATCCACATCGACCGTCCGCATGGTGGAGAGGTCGATCACGAGGCCGTCGTCCAGGACGCAGTGCCCGGCCGGGTTATGCCCGCCTCCGCGAACAGCGACCTCAAGCCCGTGGGTACGCGCGAAGTCGAAGGCGGTCGCCACGTCGGCGGTGCCGACGCAACGCACGATCACCCCAGGACGGCGGTCGATGAGAGCGTTGAAGCAGCGGCGAGCGGTGTCGTATTCGCGGTCGGATGGGCCGACGACGGCGCCTGCGAGCGAAGCGCGCAGCTGATCGATGCTCTCCTGAACTGGTGTGTTCACCGGGCTAGTGCGTAGCGAATGTGGGTGACCCCCGGCGCTTCGACAACCTGAAGCTGCTCGAGCTTCGGCCTCGCGCCGAGCCCGCCGAAGAGGCGAGCCCCGCCCCCGAGGATCAGCTTGACAATTGAGATCACCATCTCGTCAAACCAGGCCAGCAGCAAGATACTGCGTCGTGACCACTGCGCCTCCGCCGCGCGACACGTCCGGACCAAAGGAAATCACCTTCTTCGAGCTCTCCGTGATCATCACTGAAGACCTCCCTATTGCGGACGTCGGCAGGCGCGGAGCGAGCTCCCGCCTGTTTGCGCTCCGAGCGCGGACTCTTTCAACCTACGGCATCATGTGGACCGCCACGGCCTAAAGACAGGGCGTTCACGAGGGCCACATGAACCAGGTGTCGCAGATCCTTGAGGAGAAGGGCGATGACGTCCTCCAGATTGACGCGGACGCATCGGTGTACGAAGCGGTGAAGCAGATGGTCGTGGCGAACGTTGCGTCGCTGCTCGTAACGGAGGGCGGCGAGATCACAGGGATCATCACCGAGCGGGATTACCTCCGCCGCGTGACGGTCGAGGGACGCACCGACGAGGGGACCTCCGTTCGCGAGATCATGTCCTCACCGCTGATCGTTGTCACGCCGCAGACGTCGATCGACGAATGCATGGCACTGATGACGGACCGGCGGATTCGACACCTACCGGTCGTCGACGACCGGGGCAGCGTGGTGGGCATCGTCTCGATCGGAGACGTCGTCAAGTTCAAGTCGAAGCAGCAGAGTTTCGAGATCAAGTTCCTGCACGAGTACATCGGCGCGAACTAACGTCCGACGCTTGGAATCGCCGTTTTCGATTACCTGCGGGATGTAACGATTGTTGCGATACTTTGGCTTGAAACCTGAGGTGGAGGCGGCGGGAATCGAACCCGCGTCCGCAGCCTCGCGACGTCTGAGCGGCTCACGCGGCATCCGCGAGCAGACGCTAGAACCGTCGGCGGTTCGACGCGACAGTACAACGGACCCGGTGAGCGAACCCGAATCTCGCTAGCGCGGGTGCCCTCGGCCAACGCCCAGTCGACAACGACATCCGTCGGCGACATGGTCGCTTTGTCGAAGCCCGAGGACCGAAAGGTCACCGGGCTTCGGCGTCTCTACGGGTCGTGTTTGCCGGCGCCGCTGACTGAGTCGACATTGACGAGTCGCGGATCGAGCCGGGGCATAGGGCCGACTTGGCGAGACCGACCGAAGCTCAATCCTGCCAGGCTTCGCCGGGGCCGGCCATCTCGGCGACGATGTCCGCCGCCGAGATCTGGCCAGATGGTGTCATCTCGCCCGGAGCGACCACCAAGAGTCGATGCACCTCGTTGCTGATCATTCGATCCGCAGCTTCACGCAGGCTCGCGTCCGGGGCGATGGTCAGCGGAGCGTGCATCACCGAATCAACGGCCGCCCCCTCGATTCGGGTCAATAGCGAGGGAAGGAGATCACGTCCTGAGAGGACGCCCACAGCGCGTCCGTCGACGTCGATCACGGCGATCGAGCGCGAGCGACGCTCGTGCATCGCCCGCGCCGCCGCGGCGATGGGCGTGCCCTTCCGGCAGACGAGGAAACCGTAGGACATTGCGTCGGCGACCACGCGTCGCTCGGCGGGCTGTCTCGCCACCTGTGTCACCAGATCGGAGATTGCGACGATCCCGACCGGGCGATCGTCCTCGGTGACGACGAGTCTGGAGAGGTGCTCACGGCCGAGCATGGCCGCCACCTCCTCGACCGAGGTTTCTGCCGCGACCGTCACGACTGGCGCAGTCATCAGCTCGCCTGCCGTCATCGCGCGCATCGTGGCGAGACTTTCCTCGTCTTCTGCCAGCCACTCGCCTGCGAGGAGATCGCTGTCCGCCACGATGCCCAACAGATCTCCGTCGGAGTCGGTGACAACGAGCGCATGAATATGCGACGAGACCAGTACCTCGGCGATCTCCCGCATGCGTGCTTCCGGACGGCACGTGATGAGCCCCGGGGTCATGACGTCCCGCGTGCTTGTCATGCGACCTCTTCCGGCTCCAGATACCAGCGCACACGATCGCCGACTCGGGCGCGCAGCTTCCAGCGGCGTGACTTCGGTTCGGCCTCGATGCGGCTCCACAGGGCCTGCAGGCGCGTGTCCAAGAGGGTCCGGTGAGCGTCTCTGAGCTCGAACCGATCGATGCTCACACGGGCGCGTTCGATGGTTTGCTTGGACGTGCGCCAGAGGCCCCAGTCGTCTGCGCAGAGCTTCGCGATGTGAGCCGCATTGATGGCATCCGAGTCGTGGTCGGCGATCTCATGCTCGATCACAAGGGCGAGGATGTCCCGGAGGTCTTTCTCGTTGAGCTCGATGATCTGGAATTTGGTCAGAAGTAACTCCGCGAGCGGAACGGTGATCGGGTCGAGGTCGAGCCGATCAGTGACCGGGACCTTGTGACACATCTCGAAGCCGCCGATGAACACGTCCAGCTGCCGCTCGTGGGCTACGTCGTAGAAGAGCGCGCGTTTTCCGCTATTGAGCGCGTTGAAGGCGTAGTCGGGCGTGTACCCGAGCGACTCGACCAGATCAGTGACCTGACGCGACTTCTTGCCTCGCGTCACGAGGTCGATGTCCTTGAACTCCCGAGCAAGGCCGCCCTCAGGCTCTGCAGTCGCGTGCATCCCAATCGCGAGTCCACCGATCAGACGGACGGTCAACGAGTGGGCCGCCGCTTCCCGAAGGATGCGCCGAGCCTCTTCGACGATGTCGGCCACGGGCCCACCCAGCGGCGTCGACGACAACGTGTTCACTCTTGACCGCTCCTCGTCGCGCGCGCCGAGCGCAGACTGGTCGGCAAGCCCGTCTGGCCCGAGAACCGTTCCGACCAGTCCCTATTCCGGATAAACGCGCGTGGGAGTGAGGTCGACGGCGTGACCAGTTCCGGACTCGAAGATGACCTTCATGGATGGCTCGGTGTCGAGGTAGTAGAAGTGGATGGTCTCACCGAGGCGGCCTTCCATCAGGACGTCGGCACCGAGCTCTTCGAAATGTTTGCGTGTCTCCTCTGACTCCTCCGGCGTCGGCCGCATCACCGCGATGTGGTGCAGGCCTTCGCCGTGCTCGTCGAGCCACTCCTTATAGATGCTCGGCCCTTCGACCGGCTGAAGGAGCTCCACGACGATCGGTCCAACATGCGTCTCGGCACCGATCATCGTGAAGTCTGTCGGTTCACCGTGGAGGTAGGTGTCGTGGAGCGCAGGCGGCTTGTGCTCGTAGACGTTCCACGGCCCCCAACCGAGGACACGGTGATATTTCTCGAGCGCATCATCGATGTCGCGAACGACGATCGCGATCTGGCTGATCGGAAGCGGCGCGCTCGCCCGACCTTCGGCGAAGCTGATCGCCTCGTGCGTCTCGGTGCTCATGATCCGTTCCTCCTCCCTGCAACGCTGTCCGCCTGTAGCTACAGGCGGACAGAAGATACACGCACGCGCCCCCAATCGAAAGAGGCCCGGAAGGCGTTCTGCTAGCCCTCCTCGAGCCGGTGGGCGTCTGGACCCAGAATCCGCAGTCCGCACCCGTACTTCTTCGGCTCGCCCGGAGTTACCCAGTGGGCCTGGCCGTTCGCGATCGCCTCGGCGAGACCAAGGCTGTGCGGCGTCGACGCAGGCTCCAAAGCCAGCATCTCCGTCGCGCGCCGGAAAAGGGGAAGGGTGGCCCGCTCCTCGTGCCAGATCCAGAGGTGCGGGAGCAGATCGACGTCCCAACGGAGCTCGACGCCGATGTCTCGCTCGACGTTCCGCAGAATTGCCCATCCGTCGGCGACGTCCGCCACCGAGATCAGCGCGAAATCCGGCTCGGCTGCACTCCAGCGATCACAATGCCGCTCGCTTCCGTCCAACATGCGAGCAACAGGCCACGCACCTGCGTCGTCGGGCGGAACGGCCGGGCCCGTTTCCTCCGAGAACTCGAATGCTTGCCCACCGGGGAGCTCGAGCTCGACGGCCGGGTCGAGGAGCGAGACGCCGAACCCGACGTGCTCGACGACCGCGAACGGCGTCTGTTCTTCGAGCGCTTCGACGACGACCGTGACGTCGACCCTGTCTTCCACGAGCTCGATTCGGCGCTCGAACGTAAGCCCGTGCCCGCTCCAGGCCAAGACAGCCGTCGATGCGCCCGCCTCGACCACACGCCAGGGAGAAGTTGACGATGACCCCTGGAAGCCGTGGCGGTCCCCGCTCACGACGCAGGCGTTCCCAGTGTTGGGCGCGATCATCTGCCAGCCCCCGCGATACGAGCGGATCCACGTCTCCTCTTCGAGATCACCTGCGACCGCGTCGACGGGAGCGAATCCGGGGTGTCCGAGGACAGGCCGCGCTCGCTCGACATCGAGCAGGTCGAGGATCTCGGCGCCGTGACGCGGATCGACGATCGCGAGCAGCCGCTCCGACCTGAGCACGAGCACCGAGGGCTCGGCCGTCAAGAGCGGGGGCGCCGCTTTTCCGGATCGACGACGGAAAGGGGCGCGACGGTGGCAGGTGCCCAGCCCTCGTCGACCTCGATCTCGAGCAAGGGGTTTTCCGCAACGGCCTGCCGCTCGACGACCGCAAGGCCGATGACCTGGTCGAGCTCCGGGCTTCGGCAAGGGCTCGTCAGCGTGCCGACGCGGACCCCGTCGCGTGCGACCGCTGCGCCCGCAGCGGGGAGCGGCCCATCTACCACGAGTGTGACGAGACGGTTCGGCGGCGCTTCGGCCTCGCGCGCCAATGCCGCCCGGCCGCTGAACCGCTCCTTGCCAAGCTCGATGAAGCGGTCGAGCGACATGTCGAAGGGGCTCGTTTCGCCTGGAACGAAATCCGGGCCGAGGGCGATCAGGCCCGACTCGATGCGAATCCATTCGATCGCCGTGAGCCCGTACGGGCAAGCGCCCACCTCGGTGAGGAGCTGCCAGAGGCCTGTCGCATGCTCCGGTCCACAGAAGAGCTCGTATCCGAGCTCGCCCGAATAGCCGGTGCGAGAGACCCAGCAAGGAAAGTCCCCGACACGTACCTGCTCGGGCCAGAAGCGGTAGTACTCGAGTGAGGCCAGGTCGAACCCCTTGCAGAGCGGCGCGAGCAACTCCCGTGAGCGGGGGCCGTTGAGCCCGAGCTGCGGAAGGTCCTCGGTCCGCTTCTCGATCCGCACGTCGAGCCCCTCGGCCACGCGCAGGAAGTGCTCGAGATCCGAGTCCGTCCCCGGGGCGGCGACGAGCCAGCAGTGATCGTCCGCGAAACGGAAGACCGTTCCGTCGCCGAGCATCTTTCCCTCTTCGTCGCAGAACGGCCCATAGCGAACCTGGCCGACCTCGGTCTGCGAGAGGTCACGGGTGAATATGAGATCGAGGGCCTCGAGGGCCTCCGCGCCCCGAAACTCCCACTTCTGATGCGGAGAGGCATCCCAGAGACCTGCTTCGTGTCGGACGGCGCGGTACTCGGCCTCGGGATCACCGAACGTGGTAACCCAGTACCAGCCGAGCCCGACGATGAACGTGCCTCCGAGCTCCTGTTGGACGCCGTAGAGCGGCGTCCGCATAGCCTCCTCGGTCACGACCCTGGGACGAGCACCGAGGCTGGAGCCGACCGCGGAAGATAGACGTTGTCCGAGCTGAGCCCGAGGACCGCGTCATAGTCCTGGTCGCTAGCCCCGATGACGCGGTTCTCGCGGATGTATGGCTTCGGGGTGGCTGGATCGTCGCTGTCGATCTCGCGCGCGAGACGATGTCCGTCGAAGATCGCGTCCGCGAGCGCCATCCGCGGCATCACGCAGTCACCGATGCGGTAGAGCGCCTCGATGCCCTCCGCTTCGAGGGCCGTGCCGTCCGCCTTCAGCTCACGATAGAGCGAGTCGTCCGAGAGACGTTGGGTCGTGAGGACGAGGCTGTCCGCCTCGAGTTCGATGGGCTCGTCTGGGGCGAAGCCCTGGAGCAGGGTCAGCCTTCCGGGCGCGGCCTGCGTCACGAGGTGGCCGAGCAGAATGGTGACGCCCTCTTGTCGGAACATGCGGTTCAGTCGGTAGGACTCCCCGGTCTGGAGGGTGTAGGGACTGGCGTGAGCGAATGGCGTCACGTACGTAACCTGCTTGCCCTCGCGTAGCAGGCGCTCCGCGAGACCAACGCCCATGAAGTACCCCTCCGTGTCGTAGACGACGGCGCGCTCGCCGGGCGCCTCTTTCCCCTCGACCATCACCTGCTCGGGCGTGAGGCACCAGTCATGCGACGCGTCGACGCCGGGAATCGGGCCGCGCGTCTGCGGATTCAGGCCGTCCGTTGCCCAGCGGGAGCCGGTCGCGACGACGACGATCTCCGCACCGTACGCGAGCACGTCCGCCGGCGAGAGTCGCGTGTTCGGGATGAACTCGACGTTGGGAAGCTTGTCGATCTGAATCCGCCGGTAGTTGACCACGCGGCCCCACTCGCCGAGCCCCGGGAGCTGCGGTATCCAGCGCATGATGCCGCCCATGTCAGCCTCCGCCTCGACGACGTGGACGCGGCGCATGCCCCGATTCCCGAGCACCATGGCGCACTCGAGCCCAGCGGCACCGGCGCCGACGACGAGCACATCGCGATCGGCGTTGCCCGCTGGGTCGAACTTCTCCGGATGCCAACCGCGACGGTATTCCTCGCCGGAGGTTGCGTTCTGGGTGCAAACGATGCGGGCTCCCTGGTTGTAGCGCGAGGCGCACATGTTGCAGCCGATGCACTCGCGGATGTCATCGAGGCGGCCCTCCTCGATCTTCTTTGGCAGGAAGGGGTCCGAGATCGAAGGCCGCGCGGCGCCGATGATGTCGATCTGCCCACTGCGGATGACCTCGACCATCGTGTCCGGGTTGGTGAAACGTCCGACCCCGACGATCGGCTTGCTCGTGTGGGGCCGCACCTTGGCTACGGCCCATCCCTGGAAGTTCTCGGGGAAGAAGCGCGATGCCCCGGCGTTGTCCGTCCACTCCATGACGATCGGGCCGCCCACCTGGAGATCCCAGAAGTCGACGAGATCGTCCATGTACTCGATGAACCCGACGCCCTCTTCCTCAACGCGGATGCCGAGATCGTCGGCCCGCAGGTTGTCGACCTGGAGGCGAATGGTCAGCGCAAGCTCGTCGCCGATCTCCTCGCGAACCCGCTCCGTCAGTTCACGGAAGAAGCGGGCGCGGTTCGGCATCGATTGCGTCCCGTACTCGTCCGTGCGCCGGTTGAAGTACTTCATGAGAAAGTGCAGCGGTACAGTGGCGCACTCGGCTGCGTGCAGGTTGATGATGTCGAACCCCGCGGCGCGGGCCCGGCGGACAGCGGCAAGGTAGAAGCCGAGCAGCTCCTCCATCTCCTCGCGATCCATCGCGTAGCAGTTGCTCATGTAGAGCGACTCGCTGGGCATCTGCGAGACGCCGCGCGGCGGGAGGCGGCTCTCGTAGCCGGTCGTGTGCGGCCCCGCGTAGTGGAGCTCGACGCCGGCGAGAGAGCCGTGCTCGTGGATCTTCTCGCACATGAGCCCGAGGTTGCGGACGTCGGTCTCGTCCCAGAGCTTCGCCGGTGACCACGGCGCGTCGTCGTTCTCAGGATGGATCGAGCAGTACTCGGTGTTGACGACGCCCCAACCGCCCTCCGCCTTCATCCCGCGGAAATGGGCTTGGGCGCCCGGGTACTGCGAACCCAGGCCCGTGCAGTGCGGGGTCTGGTAGAAGCGGTTCCTCATTGTCTTCGGACCGATCTGCACCGGCTCGAAGAGGACGTCGTACTTCGGGTCTCGGCTCACCGAACCTCCTTTGCGCCAGCCCGACGTTCCGGTCCGGACAGGATTACGGTATGCCTGCGCCGACGAAGCTGTCAAGGCGCCGCTCACGCCGCTCGCCATGCCGCTCGCGCTTGACGCGTGCCGGGTGAGCGGCCAAGCTGATGTCCTGTCCGTACAGCTGTCTCAGGAGGCAGGAGTGACGCTCCCCCCGGCCGTAATCGACCGCGACTCGCCGGTTCCCTTCTACTTCCAGCTCTCCGAGCTGCTCGAGCACGAGATTGTGAGCGGGCGCTGGGAGGCTGGACTCCGGCTCCCGTCGGAGCTCGAGCTGTGTGTCCACTTTGGGGTTTCGCGAACGACGGTTCGCCAGGCCCTCGGGCGGCTCGAGCAGGAGGGACTCATCGCACGGAGGAAGGGGCAAGGCACGTTTGTGCAGGAGAGTCGCCCGCGCTCCTGGCTTCTTCAATCGTCGGCGGGGTTTTTCCAGGAGGAGCGAGCTCGGCTCGGGCGCAGCGTCACGTCTGAGATCCGCCGCGCGGAACGCCACGCCCTCCCCGCCTGGGCCTCGGACGCCCTCGGTCTTGACCCGGGAAGCATCGGGGTCACCCTCGAGCGGATCCGCTCCATCGACGGCCTCGTCGCGATGTACAACGTCAACCACCTTCCGGAGCGGTTCGCCGACACCGTGCTCGCGCTCAGGCCGGACGAGTCTCTGTACGAGCGGCTTCACGAGGAGCACGGTGTCGAGCCCACGGGCGGCAAGCGTGAGCTTGAGGCCGTGCCGGCAGAGGAACTGCTCGGGGATCTCCTCGGCGTTCCGCCCAAGGCTCCTCTCGTTTACATCGAGTCGGTCACGTGGGACCGAACGCTGCAGCCGTTCGACTGCTACCAGTCCTGGCTTCGCACTGACCGGATGAAGATCGACATCGAAGTCGCGGCGGCGCGCGCAAACGCTGCGGCCGCAGTCGAGGCGATCCGCGGCTCAGCCGTCTGACACGGGACTCTGCTGGGTTACGAGCCCGGTTCTGCGGTAACGCTGAGCTCCTTCGGCTCTCCGATTTTGGCCATCATCCGGCGTAGGTTGTCGCGGGCGTCGCCACCGTCAAAGACTGCGCTTCCGGTGACGATGAGGTTCGGGCCGAGCGAGGCGATCTCGCCTATGTTCGCCCGCGTTACGCCGCCGTCTACGGCGAGTGCAATCGCTCGGTCGCCGATCAGCGCTCGCGCCTCAGCAAGGCGCCCCGCTGTCGACGGCAGGAAGGTCTGGCCCGACCAGCCAGGGTTCACAGCGAGGATGAGCAGCAGCTCGATCTCGTCCAGCAGCGGCTCCACGAACGACACGGGCGTCCCTGGGTTGAGCGCGATGCCACGCACGATCTGTCGCCCGCGGAGCGTCTGAAGCACCCGGTGCGGGTGGGGATCGGCCTCGAGGTGAAAGGTGAGGATGTCGGCCCCAGCTGCGACGAAGTCCTCGACCTTATCGAGCGGCCCTTCGACCATCAGGTGGACGTCTCGGACGAACCGGTCCGGAATAGCGCGGACGAGCACGGGCCCGACCGTCAGCTGCGGGCAGAAACACCCGTCCATGACGTCTACGTGGATGAGTGAGACGCCCCCCTGCTCGAGGAGCATGAGTTCGTCTTCCAGCCTCAAGAGATCTGCCGTGAGGACGCCGACGCTCAGGGACGTCTTGCCCGCCAGGAGGTCGTCGAGGGGTGGCTTCACGTGAGCGCCTTCTCCGCGCTCTGCTCACGAAAGACCTCGTAAGCCTCCTCCGGCCGTGCATCGTCGTGCACGAGCCGCGCGACCGCCTGGATCATCGCCGCTGGCGAGTCGCTCTGGAAAATGTTTCGTCCCATGTCGACCCCCGCGGCGCCTTCCTGAACTGCTCGGTAGGCCATGGTCAGGGCGTCGAGCTCGGGAAGCTTCTTGCCACCGGCCATCACGACCGGGACGGGGCAGCCAGCGGTCACTCGCTCGAACCCCTCCTCACAGTAATACGTCTTGACGACTTGGGCGCCCAGTTCGGCGCAGATGCGAGTCGCGAGCCCTAGGTAGCGTGCGTCTCGGGCGAGCTCCTTGCCGACCGCCGTCACGCCGAGAACGGGAATGCCGTAGCGGTAGCCGGCATCGACTAGGTGGGTCATGTTCTCGATCGACTGTGTCTCGCACTCACCCCCGACGAACACTTGCACCGCCACCGCATGGACGTTCATGCGCGCGGCGTCCTCCATGTCGACAACGATCCGCTCGTTGGAGAGCTCTTTCAAGATGCTCGGACCGCCGCTCGCGCGCATGACGATGCCGCCGCAGTACGCGGGCGGAATGGTCGACCGGAGCATGCCCCGCGTGAGCATGAGCGCGTCCGCATAGGGCGCGATCGGCACGATGTTCAGGTCGACTCGCTCCAGGCCGCTTGTCGGGCCCTGGAAATAGCCGTGATCGATCGCCAGCATGACCGTCCGGCCGCTCTCGGGCCGAAAGATGCGGGCCAGTCGATTGGTCATGCCCCAGTCGTACGAGCCCGAGCCCTTGAGGGTGCCAGCCGGCAACTCCGCTTCGATCTCCTCGTAGAAGCGCTTCGTGTCCTTCGCGTCTGCTTCAGGCATCTAATCCGCCTTTCAGTTCGTTTCAGGTTCCCGCGGCGCGCCAGAGCGGGCGCACCGTGCCAGCCTCGGAAAGCGCGAGGGAATGTGCGTAGACCGCGCGCCACTGCTCGTAGAGGTCGCTGTAGGCCTCGTGCGCGGCGGTGTCGGGCTCGATCGTCCGCTCGAAGCGGACGACCCGTCCTGCGACCTCGCGGACATCGTCGTAGAGTCCGGCGCCGACGCCGGCGTACATCGCCGCTCCGAGCGCCGTCGACTCTTTCACAATCGGAACGCGCACCGGGACGCCGAGGACGTCCGCGAGGATCTGGGCCCAAAGCGGGCCTTTGCTCGCTCCTCCTGTGAACACCACTTCGTCGACCTCCAGGCCCGCCACCTCCTCGGCGATCCGCATATGCCCGAGGGAGACGTACGCCGCGGACTCCTCGATCGCGCGGAAGCACTCCTTCTTCCCCGAGCGCTCGGGCGCGACAATGTCGAACCCGATGAACGCGGGCGCGGCGTGCACCCAGCGCTTTGCGTCCATCACGTTGGAGAAGATGCCGACAACACCGTTTGCTCCAGGCGGGACAGCAGCGGCGCGCCCCTCGAGAAGCGCGAACACGTCTTCCCCTACGGCGGCCGCCTGTTCCTTCTCCGCTTCGCAGAAGGCGTCGCGAAACCAGCGCATCGCCAGGCCGCTGTAGAAGCCGATTCCTTCCATCATCCATTGGTCGGGGACGGTGTGACAAAGCGTTCGCAACCGCGCATGCGGATCGATGCGCGGCTCGTCGAGGACGAGCGTGTGTTGCCAGAAGCTTCCCCCAACGACGGTGAAACGCCCCGGGTCGACGACGCCGATGCCGACGAGACCGAGCTGCGTGTCGGCCCCGCCGACCACGACCGGCGTGCCCTCGACCAAACCCGTTTCGCGGGCGGCTGATCGAGTCACCTCGCCCACCACAGTCCCGGGCGCGACGACTGGTGGAAGGATTTCGCGGTCGAGGCCGCAAAGCTCGAGGACGCGCTCCGACCAGTCACGGCTCGCGAGATCGAACATCCCCGAGCTCGACCCGAGCGAGGGATCGGTGACGAACGCGCCCGAGAGCTTGGTGAGGATCCAGTCGCCGAGCATGCCGACGTGCGCCATCGCGTCAAAGATCTCCGGTTCGTTCGCCGCGATCCAGCGGAAGCGCGCCGGGGCGGTGATCGAGACCCAGTCGCCGGCGCGCTCGTAGATCTCTTGTGCAGCTTCCGAGCGGACGAGGTCGGCGGCCTGCTCGCCGGCGCGCGAGTCGACGTTCGGACAGGCCCAGATCTCCCGTCCTCCTGCATCGTAGAGAACCATGCCCTCGCGCATGCTCGCCGCACTCACCGCGGCGACTCGATCCGCCCCGACCTGCGCCTGCTCGAGCGCTTCCTCGATGCAGGCCCCGATCAGCTTCCAGTTCTGCGCCGTGTCGAAGACCTGCGAACCGGGAACGCCCGGTGCCTCAGCATGCGTGTACTCCCGTTGGCCGAGCCCGAGCTGATGACCGTCGGGGGTGAAGACGATTGCCCGACAGCTGCCCGTGCCCGCGTCGAGGGCGAGCAGGAGCGGGTCTCTCATGCCTCGACGCCGGCCGCGTTGGCCACGTGCTCGAGCGGCGCGCCGGCAGCGAATCGCAGGATCTGCTCGGCCACCATGCCGGCACCGCGCAGAAGCGTCTCTTGCGTGGCACCGCCGATGTGCGGCGTCATGATGACGTTATCGAACGCCAAGAGCGGATGGCGCCCGTCCGTGCGAGGGCGAACCACATCAAGAGCTGCGCCGGCCAGCCGCCGCGAGGAGAGGGCCTCCACGAGGGCCTGCTCGTCGACGAGTGTCTCGCGCGCCGTGTTGACGAAGAAAGCGCCCGGCCGCATCGCCGCGAACTCCTCGGCACCGAACAGGTTCTCGCTTTCGGCGGTCGCGCGCACATGGAGGGAAACGAAATCGGCGCGCCCGAGGAGCTCCTCGAGGCTCGCGACGCGCTCGAAGGGGCTGGTGGACTCCGCCGGCAGGTAGGGGTCGTAAATGAGGATCGCCAGGCCGAAGCCGACCGCCCGGGCCGCGACCTCCCTCCCCACATGGCCGTAGCCCACCAAGCCGAGCACGTGCCCTTCGAGATCGTGGCCGAAGAACTGAGCGCCCTCGAATGCCGACGTCCCCACCCGTCCGCCCTCGAGGAGGAAGCGCTGGGCGTTCGGGAATCGGCGCGCGAGCATGATCAGGAAGGCAAGCGTCTGGTCCGCGACCGCGACGGCATTCTTCCCGGGTGTCGTGACGACGGGGATCCCGTGGGTCGAGGCGGCGTCGAGGTCGACGTTCACCGGGCCACCCCGGGCACAACAGACGAGGCCGAGCCCTCCCGAGGCGAGCACCTCCTCCGTCACAGGCGCGCCGTGGACGACGAGGACCTCGAAGCCGTGCGCGAGCTCGACGAGTTCCTCCGGCGAGCCCTCGTACTCGCGCAGAAGACGCTCCGACTCCGTCGGGGCGAGGGAGGAGCGCGCACGGTCGACCTCGACGTACTCGACCATGTGGCTCTTCTCGACCTGCTCGAAGGCGCTCCGGAAGTAGCTCGGAGCCATGTACGAGTCGCCCACAACGAGGATGTTCATCGGCTTTCCTCCCGAAACGCGAGCGTCTCAAGCATAACGTCATCCTGTCCGGACACAAAGCCGGAGAATGAGGCCTGTCCTCAAGGCGCCACCGCACGCAGCGACGCCGCATAGGACGCGCGTTCGCCGAGTCCGAGCACACGTGCCTCCCCCCGCTCGACCGCCTGCGCCAGGCCGAGGTCGTGGGGAACGGACGCGGGCTCGACGACCAAGAGCGACGCACGTTCGCGCCATGGGCCCCCGGCGCCATGCTCCTCCCGCCAGAGCCAGACGTGGCTCAGCCAGGAGGTGTCGTCCCACGTGATCTCGTAGGCCAGCGAGCGCGCGGGATTGGCGACGCGGACACTCCCCGGTTGTACGGCCGACGCCGTCAGCAGCCGTCCGGGGCCGCCCTTCGGGAAGTGATCGAGGTCGTCGATGCTTCCGTCCAACAAGAGCGCTTTCGGCCAGGAGGGGGCGTCGGCGGGCGGTGCGACTGGGCCATCGGCTCCCCACTCGTAGACCGCCGAGGCACTCATCTCGACCGCGACAACCGGATCGAGCAGCTCGACCCCGAAGGCCAGATGTTCGGCGACCAGCAACGGGGCTGGCCCCCCAAGGGAGCGAGCCTCGAGCTCGACGTGAACACCCTCGTCGTCCACGAAGATCCTCCGGCGGAAGGAGAGGCCGTGTCCCTGCCAGGTGAGCACTGCCTCTCGCGCGCTCGCGGATTCCACATCCCATGGAGCGGTCGATGCACGGCCGTGGAACGCGTGCTCTTCTCCGGCGAGCACGCACGGCGCACCGACGTTCGGCCCGATGAACTGCCACCCGCCCCGATACCCTCGCACCCAGTCCTCGAAGCCGAGCGCCCCCTTCGCGGTGTCTTCCGGGGAGAAGGCGGGGCCGGCGAGCACGTTCCGGCCGCGTTCCAGGTCGACGAGCGAAAAGATCTCGCCGCCGTGCCGGGGATCGAGGACGGCGGAGAACCTGCTCGAGGCGAGGGCGAGCGCGCCGCTCAAGGTGTCGCTTCGATCGGAACGCCGACGGAGACTCCTCCGTCGACCACGAGTTGCTCGCCGGTGATGTACGCCGCAGCGTCCGAGGCGAGGAAGACCACTGCTTCGGCGATGTCGCTGGGCTGTGCGAAGCGCCGCAGGGGCACACGCGTGAGGTACGCGGGACCCTCGACTGGGTCCTCGGTCAGGAAATGCGACAGCCGTGTTTTCACGATCCCCGGGGCGACGGCGTTCACCCGGATGCCGAACTCGGCGAGGTCGAGAGCCGCCGTCCGAACGAGAGTTAGGAGGCCCCCCTTGGAAGCGCTGTAGTGAGCCGTTCCGCTCTCGACCCAGAACGCGTTCGTCGAAGTCGTGACGACGATCGCCCCCGCTCCGGCCTCCGCCATCGGACGTGCCGCCTCCTGCATGCATTGGAACGTGCCGGTCAGGTTCACGTCCAGCATCCGGCGCCATTCCTCGTCCTCGAGCTCCAGGAAGGGCTTCACGCCTGCGATCCCCGCGTTTGCGGAGAGGGCATCGAGCCGTCCAAATCGGTCGAGGCACCGATCGACCAGGGCCCGCACCTGCCCGCGATCGGAGATGTCGACGACGAAGGCATCACAGCGATCCCCGCCTGCGCCGAGCTCGGAGGCGGTCCGTTCGAGCGCGTCAGCTTCGACGTCGGCGAGAAGCGCGGCCGCTCCGGCGCTCAGAAACCGCTCGGCCACAGCGCGTCCGATTCCCTGCGCTGCCCCGGTCACGATCACGACCTTGCCTTCCATCATTCAGGGCTCCCGAGCGCCTGGCCGCCGTCGATGTGGAAGACGTCGCCCGTCGTCCATGAGGTCTCCGGGCAGACGAGTTGGTAGGCCCAGTACGCCATCTCCTCCGGCTCCGCCATCCGCCCGAGGGGGATTCTCGGCACGAGGTCACGCTCCGCATTCTCGATCGATCCAGCCCAGAGAAGGTGGATCGGGGTCTTGACCGACCCTGACGCGAGGCAGTTGACGCGAATGCGGTCCGCCGCAAGCTCAAGTGCGAGGGAGCGGGAGAGATACTCGACCGCGGCCTTCGTCATCCCGTAGAGGGAGTTGCCCGGCTTGACGATGCTGCCCACGGTCGAGCTGATGTTGACGACGGCGGCATCCGACGACTTCCTCAGCGCTGGCAACGCCGCCTGGATGAGGAAGAAGATCGCCCGAATGTTCGTGTTGACGTGCTCTTCGAAGTCCTCGAGCGAGTATTCCTCGAGCGGGCCGACCTTGATCGTCGCCGCGTTGTTCACGATCACGTCGAGCGCGCCGAACTCTTTGAGGGTCTCGTCGACGACTCGGCCCGGAGCGGCGGCGTCGGCCAGGTCCGTGGGAAGCACATGCGCACGCCCTCCGTTGGCTCGGATCGTCTGGGCAGTCTCTTCGAGAAGATCGCCTCGCCGGCCGACAAGCACGGCCGCCAAACCCTTCTCTCCAAACAGCTTCGCCGTGGCGGCACCGATCCCCGTGCCAGCCCCCGTCACAATCGCGACTCGGTCGTCCGTCGTGCTCATCTCACCGTTCCTCCTGTATCGACTTTGCAACCGGCCCTCTCCGTCGTCTGGGATGCCGACGGAGAGGGCCCTTCATACACGCCAAGACGTCCGTCCCGGCGACGCCGTTGCTTACTCGGGAGGAATCTCGGAGGCGGCCTTGGTGAGCTTCATGCCTTGGCGACCTCGGACCCAGTCGGCGACGAAGTAGACGACGATTGCTACCCCGATGACGATTCCCACGTTTCGGAATGCCTCGCCGCGGCTCGAGATCCCGAGTCCCTCATACTTGAGGTAGAGGTATCCGTTCGCGATCGCCACGATCAGCGCCCCAACGCCCGCGATCGTCGTGAGCGGAACGCCCAGCACACGCCTCGTGACGACCGATCCGCTCCAGATGTCTTTCCGCAGATAGGCGAACGTGATAACGGCCACCGACATCAGCAAGAGGGCAACCACCGTGATGAGGACGGCGTTGGCGTAGACGGTGAAGAAGTTGGAGCCGTACACCGCCCAGGCGTACAACCCGATGGCGATTCCGGTAACGATCGAGAGCGAGACGACCGGCACGTGCGTCCGCGCGGAGACGTGGGAAATGCGCAGAGGAAGCAGGCCGTCGAACGAATAGGCGAATAGGGCTCGCATCGGCTGCATGAACTGCAGCCAGACGACGACGAAGAATGTGAAGCAGAGCGAGATGCCGAGGAACCAAGCGAGCGCCGCGCTCCCCCCGGCGATCGACGTCAGGAAGACGTAGAAGGGCGGCGCCGCGAACGGCCATGCGTCCGTCCCGTTGACCGCGTTCGCACTCGCGAAGAAGGTGCTCCCGAAGCCGTGGAAGAAGACCGCCGTCATCACGAGACAAAGAGTGAGGTTCACTAGGACCGCGCCGACCATGGCGATCGGCGTGAAAGTCCGCGCCTGGCGCACTTCGCCGGAGATGTGGGTCGAGTAGAAGGCGTAGATGCTGAAGCCGATCACCGCTCCGAAGGCGGGCCAGGTATTGGAGAAATCGCTACCTGGATCGACGTTCACGCCCCCTTGCTGGGCGGCGTTGATGATGCTGTGGTAGCTGTCCGGGTTTCCCGTGATCGGAGCGGCGAAGCTATTGAACTTGTCGATGAAGTCCGCACCGCCGTTCACCAGCACGACGATCGCGGTCACGAGGAGGCCGAGCGCGGTCAGCGCGAAGCCGAAGTTCTGGACGCGGAGCGACCACCTCCACCCGCTCCCGCCCAGGAGAGCAGCGAGCACGATGATGACGATGCCCCAGAAGAACTGCCATCCCTGATTCGTCGACAGGGTCGCGCCCCAGTCCTGGAGGGTCGTCGAGTCGGAAATGAGCCCGATTGCCGAGAAGCTCGGCGCAAGGGCACCGGTGACCATGAAGAGGGTGATTGCCGCGCACGAGAGCAGGACGCCCGCGGTGAAACAGAACGACGAGATCGTGCCGATAAGCGGGTGAAGCGTACGGCCTACGAAGACGTAGTCACCACCGCTTCGAGGGATCGCCGAGGTGATCGTGCTGATCGCAAACGCAAAGACGAACCCGGCGACGTAGCCGAGCGTCAACGCGACGTAGAGGTTAGCGCCCGGGAACGCGCCGAGCGTCCAGAAAAGCGCGATCGCCAAGACGAACGCGGCCGGAGCCGTGAACGTGTTGAAGATGAGCGTCGAAACCGGCGAGACGCTCCGGACCAGACCGGTTGCTTGCCTCGTGAAGAGGCGCCCTTCTTCGCTTCCAGTCACTGCTTCGCTTGCCATTCCGCTCTACCTCCTGGTTGGGGGCCTTAGCCCGACAGAAGTTGGAAGTGCTTGACGTCGTCGGCGGTCAGGTCGACGACGCAACCCTCGAGGCGCCCGCTGCTGTAATCGGAGCCGGGGTTGATGACGACTGTGCGCCCGATGCGATTGATGCCGCGCGACTCGTGAATGTGGCCATGGAGGGCGAGCAGCGGCTGAAACTCCTCGATCAGCTGCCGGACGGCCGTGCTGCCCACCGGTATCTCCACAGGGCGGCCGCTCCTGAGCACGGGGCGCAACTCCTCGTCGATCTCCATCGCCGTGTCGAGGCCGCTGTCGTACGGCGGGACATGCAGGTTGAAGATCGCCGCCGCCGGCGACGTTAGCTGGTCGGCGAGATCCTTCAGCTTCGTGTAGAGCTCGTCCTCGGACAGCTCCCGTGGGCTGTGCCAGGGCGTGGGGTTCGCGAACCCGCTCGAGAGCATCTCGTGGCCGCCGACTTCGACGATCCTTCCGTCACAGGGGCGAACGACCGAGCTTGCCTCGAGCACGCTGTCGATCTCCCACGGGTCGTCGTTACCCGGCATGACGTACAGCTCGATGTCGGTCGACCCGAGCCGCTCTTCCGCGAGGGCGACCCATCGTCTGAGGTCATCGACCATTGCGCGGGAAAACATCTCCTCGCGAACGGCTGCTTCGTCACGCATCGCCTGGTGTTCCTGCGGCGTCGCATGGATCGGGTAGAAACCGTTCATCCTGATCGCCCGCTCCATTTCCTCGAGCTCTTCTGGCGTGGTGGCGTGACGCTCCTCGCCGATGACCCATGCGGTGTACGCACCGTTGTTCCGCACGATCGGAACGACCGCCTTCCCCATCAGGTCGCCGCCCATGATCAGGGCCGAGCATTCGTAGTGCTTGGCGGCGTTCAGGAACTTGCGCCAAAGGACGTCGCTGCCGTGAACGTCCGACGCGTAGTAGACGCGAACGAAGGCGTCCTCCTTCTGTCTGCGCAGAATGCTCACGAACCCGGGGTCATCGCCTCTGCCGGCGGGGTCACGGCAACCGAGCCCTGCTCGGCGCCGGTCGAGTCGGCGGGACCGCGAGCTCCCCATCCTCCATCGAGCGCGTCGAGCACGTCGCGGCCCGACCGAAACTCGCCTTCGAAGCGCCCGGGAGAGAATGCGTCGGCCGTTGCGTTCGAGGGCACACCCGCGAGGACGAGCTCGGCGATCAGGCGTCCCCAGCCCGGCCCGTGGGAAATACCCCCCTCGTTACAGCCGCCCATTGCATAAAGGCCATCGATGCCTCCGACACCGCCGACGAGGCCGCGTTTGTCAGGCGTGAAGCACGGCGTTCCATGGGCGACGCGCATGCTCCGGTACCTGTGCAGAAGAGGGATCGCCGCAGCGGCCTGGGCGCCGACCCCTTGCGTGTGCAGAACGCCGTCCAGCGGGAGCTGGTCGAACCGCTCGGGAGTGGACGTGTCGACGAACGCGGTGTGCGGGAAGCAGTTGTAGTCGCAACCCCAGAGGAGGGCGCCGCCTTCTTCCCGCAACCAGATGAAGGCGAACTCGGGGATCATGATGGTCGGCATCGTCCCGGGCAGGTTTAGCGGCTCCGTCACGATGCGCGAGGCGACAAGAGGGACCATCGAGAGCCAGAGACCGTGCTCGGCGAGTAGCTCGTTGCTCCACGCGCCACACGCGACTACCACCGTCTCCGTCTCGATGCGGCCGTGCGCCGTCTCGACGGCCGCAACCCGCCCCCTCTCGATGACGATCCGCTCGACCGGCCGACGAGGCTCGATCCGACCGCCGAGCCGTCCAAAGCGCTGGGCGAGAGCGAGCGTGGCGCGCGCGGCCGAGACGTAGCCACCGGAAGGATGGAGAAATCCGCGCACGATGCCTGCAGCGCTCACGACGCCGGTGATTTCCTCCACCTCTTCCGGCTCGAGCACGCGCTTGTCCGCGACGTGTGGGTCGGCGACAAGCGGCTCAATGTGCGCCTGCCAGGATTCCTCCGTCGTCGTCGCCCAGAGGTTCCCGTTCCGCTTGAACCCGAGGTCGAAGCCCTCGTCCGCGAGGCGTTCGTAGAAGCGGAGGCCGTACTCCTCGATCGCGAGCTCCTCCTCCGCCCACTCGGCGATGTAGCCAGCTCCCCACATGCCGATGAACCCTGCGCCTGCGTTCGACGTGCCCTGCGCGAGCCCGTCGCGTTCGAGAAGGACGAGGTCTCCAACGCCGGATTCGGCCAGATGAACTGCAGCGGACACGCCGAGGATGCCGCCTCCGATCACGACTGCGTTCGCCCGCTCCGCCACTACCAGTGTCCTATTCTGCTCAAGTGCGGATCACCTTTCGCACGCGTTCCAGCCGTCCTGTCATTACCGGACGACGTCCGATCTTGAATCAATTCCGGATCACCGTCAAGCAGAGGAGCACTCAGAAGATCGCGATCGGATTCCAGGGCGAGCCCGTCCCTCCCGGAAGACGCAGCGGCAACCCGACGACCATGAACTCGTAGCGGCCTTCCTCCTCGCAGGCGGTTACGAGGTCTTCGAACTGGAGGCTGTCCGAGACGAGCATGCCCATCGCGACGACCTGCAGGGGGTGGATCGGATAGGTGATGCCGGCGACAACGCTCGGAACCGTCTCCCCGTCGCCGTCGGGCAGGAACGCGGCGATCCCCTTCTCGTGCATCCACGGGATCGTGTCGACGTGCACACCGGCCTTGCCTTCTCCGACGGGCGGAGGGCTGTTGTCCCAGGGCCCCAGCTCGAGCCTCCGCCGGTGGTGGCCGGTCCGGAGCACGACGATGTCGCCTTCTCCGAGCGAGACGCCTTCCGCCGTGGCGCTTTCGTCGAGCTCGGAGCGCGTCACGGCCTCTCCCGGCTCGAGCCAAGGAACGCCGCGGAGCCTCGGAATGTCCAGCAGGACACCCCGGCCAACGACGCCCGTCGAGTAGGCAGTGATGTCCTGCCTGGTCGCGCCGGTCGTCTTGATCACGTCTGTGGCGCCACGACCGTTGTACGTTCGCCCGTCGTAGGAGATGTGGCAGAGGGCGTCGACGTGCGTGTGGCAATCTCCGTGGCACGCCATGCCCAGGAAGTCGAGCGCGAAGCGGACCTTGCTCCCGTCCACCGGGACGTCGTGGCCCTGCGTGACGAAATGTAGCGCCTGATTGGGATTGTCGGGCCCAGCGACCTTGTTGATCGGAATCGCCATCGAGACCCGGCGACCCGAGCGGACGAGCCCGGCGGCCTCGCGGACCTTTTCGGGTGTGATGAGGTTCATCGTCCCGAGCTCGTCGTCCTCGCCCCACCGACCCCAGTTCTTCACGGACTCGAAGATCGCCTCGAACTCCTCGACGGTCACCTTCGTCGCACCTTCGTTCACGCCGGCTCCTTTCTCTCGCCCTGCTTGGCTCGACTCCCTCGATTGCCGTCATCCCACCGTCGGCGGCCCAGCCGCCCGGCATTTACGAGGTCGCCAATGGGGGGAGCAGGGTGACCCATGGTGTTCTCGATCGCCTGGACGCGGGCGGACCGTCGCGGGTCTTGCTGTAGGGACAGGACGACGTTATGGTCGCACGCGTATGGCGTCAAGCGCCGAAACCGTATGAGCGGGCGTCCGCGCGCGTGAGCCGATTTCAAGACAAGGGTGACGTCAAGACCGGAGCGACCCAAGGAGCCGAGCTGGGAATCGCCGAGCGCTTCGTCAAGGAACGAGCAAGGGTCGTCGCTTGCGCTCGCCACTCAAACAAGCCGCGCTCGGAGGAGGACTCGCTGGTCGACGTACTATGGGGGCACACAGGAGGCGCCGGCCTGACGGTGGGCATCCGTCTCGATCTCGAGCGGGTAGTCGACGACACGAGCGGGGGCAGCGTATGAGCACCTTCGCGCTCTCGGAGCAACTCCTCGAGCGCTTCGGGGATCAGATCGGCCGCGGCCGCTCGGAGGTGACGACGCCAGCTCTTCTGCTCGACCTCGATAAGGCGAAGCGGAACATCGAGACGATGGCAGCGAAGTTCCGCGAGTTGCCGGCGGAGCTGCGCCCGCACGTCAAGGTCCACAAGTCGCCGAGGCTTGCCCAAATGCAGATCGCAGCGGGCGCCGTCGGCGTCGCGTGCGCGACAGCCTGGGAAGCGATCGTCATGGCCGAGGCAGGGATCGAGGATGTCCTTCTCGCGAACCAAGTCGTCCGCGACGACAAGATCCAGGCACTCGTCGCCTGTGCCCGCGAGCATCGCATCACGGTCACCGTCGACGATGTCCGAAATGTCGACCAGCTCGGCAAGGCGGCGGCTGCGGGCGGTGTCCGGCTCGAGGTCCTGATCGAGGTCGACGTCGGCATGGGTCGCTGCGGCGTTCGGACGAAGGGGGACGCGCTCCCGCTCGCCGAACGCATCGCCGACCTTCCCGCACTGAAGCTGCGCGGCCTGCAGGGTTACGAGGGACATTGCATGCTCGAGCCCGATCGTGCGAAGCGCTTAGCTGACGCGGGGGCAGCAAACGAGAAGGTGGTCGAAGCCTTCGACTTCCTCGTGGACCGTGGCCATCCGGTCGAGATCGTCTCTGCCGGCGGCACTGGGACCTACTTCATCACGGGCGCCAACCCGCGGATCGACGAAGTGCAAGCCGGCTCGTACGCCCTTATGGACTGCTTTCACGGAAATCTCGTCCCGGGTGGCTTTGAGGTCGCCATGACGGTCGCGGGCACCGTCATTTCACGGCAGCGACAGACCGTGGTCCTCGATTGCGGTCGCAAGTCGGTGGGGATTGACTTCGTCACTCCGCCGCTCGTGGCCCACCCCGAGGCGACCGTGCGCTACTACGCTGAGGAGCACTGCCTCGCGGATTTCCCTGGCACGCCGCCCCTTGATCTCGGAGACGTCGCCGAGGTCATTGCCGGCTACGGCCCGACGACCGTGAACCTGCACGACGTCTTCCTCGTGTTGGAGAACGACATCGTTACGGACATCTGGCCCGTGACCGCACGAGGGTCGGGCCGCCCGAGAGGGCTGCACTGACGCTTCGGGTCGGAGCGGCGCTCGACGGAGGACGTTCGCACTGGGCTGCACCCGCCGAGTCGCGGCTGGCGCGAATCGCAAGCGTCCTTATACCGAGCGGGATAACACCGTTGGGTATAAGAGCTCGTCGTAACCACGCCAGGCGCAATCGCCTTGGCGGTGGCCCTCCTGGAAGGCCATCCAGCGAAATTTAGGTCACTCCCTCCGGCACTCCCTAGCGTCGGTGGGTGCAACTTGCAGAATGGGACATTCGCGCCGGTGATGCCTTCGAGCTCGTTTCCGAGCTCGGGGATGCATCCGTGCAGCTGACGGTCACCTCGCCGCCCTACAACATCGGCAAGCGCTACGAGCGCCGCGTCGCGCTCGAGCGCTACCTCGCGCCCTACCGTGGTTTCGCCAAGAGCCTGTACCGAAAGACGGCCGAAAAGGGCCTCGTCTGCTGGCAGGTCGGGAGCTACGTCAAGGACGGCACGGTGATACCCCTCGACTGCCTCTTCCTGCCGCTCTTCCTCGAAGCGGGCTTCCGCTCAACCTCTCGCAGAACGGCCCCGTAGTCGCTCCGGTCGAACTCCTCGATGATCGCGTCCGGGTGGTCGTTGTAGTAGAGCGCCTGGCGGGGCGAGAAATCGAACCGGCGCCGGCGCCGCTGTCGGACGCGGGATTCCGCGTTTTCGATTACCTGCGGGATGTAACGATTGTCGCGATCCATATTTGGCTTGAAACCTGAGGTGGAGGCGGCGGGAATCGAACCCGCGTCCGCGGACGCACCGGGGAGAGCCTCTACAAGCTTGTCCTGCGATTTCGTTTCACCCGCCGGCCGGTTGCAGGCCACCTACCGACGGGCTAGCCATCCTTTGGAAGTCCCACTCCGGGCGATTGGCTCTCCCTCGGCGGCAAGCCCGTTGTTGGCGCCGGATTCCGTCCCACGGGCCGAAGGCGGAGCGACGTCGCTACCTAACTAGGCTAGGCAGCGAGTGCGAGATCGTTCTTCGCACTTGCGTTGTTCCCGGTTGTTTTACGAGGCCGACCGGGGACCTCGGCTTGCAGCTCTTCCGGAGAACCGACCACGTCGAAACCAGGTCGCCCCCAGATGGCGCATTATAGCCGCGCAGGCTTCCATTCCCGTCCTCGCCGGCCTCAGCAGGCGCCCGCCGAGCGCCGGCGCCGGTGGAACGCCGTGATGACGGCGACGTCTGTGACGACGATTGCGAGGGCGATCAGGAGCCGCAGCCACCACTCGGCGTCGTCCCCGAGCACCTGCTGCTGTACTGCGACTATGGGCACGATGGGGATGGCGTAGGCCCAGAGCGGAGCCCAACGGCCCTCTGCATCCCCGCACTTGAATAGCGCGCTTCCTTTCATCCGGTTTCCCCCTTCGAATCGTACGAAGGAACAGAGTGGCGGAAACGTCGATGGGCCGCAGTGGGGCCAGCGTGCGTCTCAAAGTGCGGGCAGCCGAACCATCAGCCGCGCCGCGACTTGAGCGCCCGTTCGATCTGGCGCTTCGCGTCGCGCTCCGCGAGATCCCGCCGCTTGTCACGAGCCTCCTTGCCCCGTGCCAGGGCGACTTCGACCTTCACCTTTCCGTCCTTGAAGTAGATGCGCGTGGGGACGAGTGTCAGGCCGCGCTCCCGCGTCTTGCCGAGGAGGGAATCGATCTCGCGGCGGTGGAGGAGAAGCTTTCGGTCGCGATCGGGCTCGTGGTTTTGAATGTTCCCCTGTGCGTACTCGTCTATGTGCGCCCCGACGAGCCACACCTCGCCGTCGCGCACGTCCGCGAATGCGCGCGCGAGGTCCGCGCGGCCGGCGCGCAGCGACTTCACCTCCGTGCCCGTGAGCGCGATGCCCGCCTCGTAGCGCTCGAGCAAGTGGTAGTCGTGCCGCGCCCGCCTGTTCTCCGCAATGAGCTTGATCCCGCCGGACGACATCCCTGGATTGGACCAAAAACTCGCCGAGCCGGGTGTCGCTTTCGTCCACCCCTCCGACGAACCTTCGGCTTCCGCCTAGAGCCTGCCGGTGAGGCTTCAACCTACTCGCGCCCCGTGCTCGGCGCATGAGGGACGTTAAGGCCGCGGCCCCTTCGGTTCAAGGGACCGCGGAAACTCTTTCTCGCAAAGAGCGAGGTTTTCGCGAGACATCATCCTGAAACGATCTCGAGACTGACCCGCCCGCTGGGCTTTTCGATCCTCTCGATGCGGACCCGGATCCCGTCGCCAAGCCGGTAGGAAAAGCCGCTCCGCCGGCCGACGAGTGCGGTCGCAAGAGGATTCAGCTCGAAGTAGTCGCCGAGGAGCTTTCGCGCCGGCACGTAGCCCTCGAAGACGGCGTCGAAGCGCACGAAGATGCCGGAGCCGATCGCCCCGACGATCTCGCCGTCGAACTCCGTGTCCCACCCCTCTTCGAAGAGGCGGCGCTCGAGAAGCCAGGCGAGGCAGATCTCGTCCGCCTTGTACTCGACGGACGAGAGCTCGCGCTCGCGGACGGACGTCCACTCGGCAACGTCCTCGAGCTCGTCCGGAAGCGGCTCGTCGGAGACCCCGAGCTCGCGGAGAAGCGCGCGGTGCACCACGAGGTCCGGATAGCGGCGGATCGGCGAGGTGAAGTGGCAGTAGGCTCGGCTCGCAAGGCCGGAGTGGCCGAGGTTTCGCGGGTCGTAACGGGCTTGCTTGAGCGCGCGGAGAACCAGCGAGGGGAAGGCCTCCCGGCCGCGGCTCGACTGCTCGGTGTACTCGGCGATGCGCTCGCTGACGCGCGCCGCGAGCTTGGCCGCCTCGCCCGAGGTCAGGTGCTCAGGGACGGGCGGCGTCGGCACCTCGAGCTCGGCGAGCTTGGCGAGAAGAAGCTCGACCGACTGCGGCTCGGGCCGCTCGTGCACACGGTAGAGCGCCTCGCGCTTGCGCCCACCGAGCAGGCCCGCGACCGCCTCGTTGGCGAGGATCATCATCTCCTCGACGAGCGAGTGCGCGAGCGGCTCGGCTTCGATCCAGGCACGCTCGACTCCCCCTTCGCCGTCGAACTCGAAGGCCGTCTCACCCGCTTCGATCCTGAGCGCCCCCCGCGCGTAGCGCTTGCGCCGAAGCTCCATGGCGACGCGCTCGGCGAGGCGAAGCGTCTCCGTGGTCTCCTCGGGTGCGCGCTCGTCTCCGGCGAGAATCGCCTGGGCGTGCGAGTAGGTGAGGCGCTCACGGCTCCGGATCACGCTGTGGTAGAAGAGCGGCTCGCCGGGCGCAAGGTCGGCGTCGAAGAGCACCTCGACGGTCACGCAGCGGCGGTCCTGGTGCGGGCGCAGGCTGCAAAGGTCGGCCGAGAGCAACTCCGGAAGCATCGGCTCGACCCGGCCCGGCACGTACGAGGAGAAGGCGCGCTCAGCCGCATCCCGGTCGAGGGGCGAGCCGGCCGGGACGTAGGCGCTCACGTCCGCGATGTGGACCCAGGCGCGAATGCCCTCCCCTTCGCGGCGGAAGCTCAGGGCGTCGTCGAAATCCTTCGCCTCGTCGGGATCGATCGTGAACGCGAAGAGGTCGCGCAGGTCGGTTCGGTCCGGCTCGAGCTCCTCGGGCGGAGGCGGGACAGGCGCGTGCGGGCGTCGGACCCCCTCGTGCCAGAGCAGGCCCTCGAGCACGGCGCCGACATCGCCCGGGCGGCCGAGCACGGCCTCGACCTTCGCCCGGCCGCGGCCGAGGCGGAGGACGACGAGGTCGCCCGCGGACGCATCGCCGCTCCCCTTGCGGTCGACCGTGACCGAGGCGCCGCCTTCGAAGAAAGGCTCGCCCACCAGGAGCTTCCCGCGCCTGGCGAGCTCGGCTACGAGGGATGTGCCGGCCGGTGGCGTCACCCCGCTCAGAGCGCGCGAAGGTCCCGGTGGCCAAGGACGCAGGAAGCTCGCGTACTTGCAGCCGCTCCTGAGCCGGTGTCCGTCACCGGTCGGGACATCTCAATTCCACGCGCTACGCGGCGAACTGCTCGGCCAGGACGCGCTCGGCGGCGCGGATCATTTCGTCACGATGCGTCAGGGGGTTGTTGTCCACCTTCAGCGACGGCCGGATGCCGTGACCGGCGAGATCAGCCCCGGACGGCGTCAGATAGGTCGCCGTGGTCAGCTTGAGGGCGCGGCCTGCCGAGAGCGGCCGGATCGACTGCACCGAGGCCTTGCCGTACGTGCGCTGCCCGACGATGACCGCGCGCTCGTTGTCCGCGAGCGCCGCGGCGACGATCTCGGCGGCGCTCGCGCTCCCCGCGTTCACGAGCACGGTCACCGGCAGCCGCGGGAACTCCGCGCCGCCGCTCGCCTCGTACACCGTCTCCTCCTGGTGCAGACCCGAGACCGTGCAGACAACGCCCTTGTCGAGGAAGACCGACGTGGTGCGCACAGCTTCGGTCAGGAGGCCGCCCGGGTTGTCGCGGAGGTCGAGGATGATCCCCTTCGCCCCGCGCCCGACGAGCGCCTCCGTCGCGTCGTTCACGCGCTCCGCACTCGAGTCCGGGAACGACTGGAGCCTGACGTAGCCGATCTTCGCGCCGGCGAACCTGATGAGCCGCGACGAGAGCGACGGCACGGCGACGTCGGAACGGACCACCGTGAAGCTCAGTCGGCGGCCGTTCTCGCGCCTGACGGTCAGGTGGACGACGGTGCCCTTCTCCCCCTTGATCAGGTTCACGGACTGGTCAAAGGTCAGCTGCCCCGCGGGCCGCCCTTCGATGCGAACGATGATGTCGCCCGGCCGGACTCCCGCCTGGCGCGCCGGACCCATGAGCGCCGAGGTGACGACTAGGCCCGCGCGGGACGGCTCGACCGTGAGGCCGACGCCCGAGTAGCTCCGCGCCGTCCGGTTCTTCAACGACGTGTACTCGGCGGCCGTCAGGTACTCCGTGTTCGGATCGCCGAGCGCCTCGAGGAGCTCGGGGATGGTCCCCCGGGAGAGCACCTTCGGCCCGAGCTCGCGGTAGTAGTTCTCGGCCAGCTGGTCGCGCACCTCGGCGACCGGATCGGCGGACGTGTGCCGCGCGACCGGGTTGGTCGAGTTCCCGGCGAGGCCGCCCGAGCGCGTCAGAAAGAGCCCGAGCCCGAAGGCAACCCCGAGCAGGAGGAGGATTAGGGCAAATCCACCCGCACGTCTCATTGGCCGAAGCGTGATTATACGCGGGGGCCAGTCAGACCCGGAGGAAGCGCCGCAGCGTGATTCCGGAGCCGGCCGCTCCGACCGCAAGCGCGACGCCGACGAGGATGAGCGCAGTCAGCGGGAAGCTCAAGGCGTGGACGTCCTCCTCGCTGAAGGTCGAGCTGTGCCCCTCGATCACGGGCAGCGCAACCTCCTTCGCGAGGACGAGCAGGATGATCGCCGCTACCGCCCCGATCAGCCCGCAGACCATCCCCTCGAGCATGAACGGCCCGCGCACGAACCAGTTCGACGCTCCGACGAGCTTCATCACCTCGACCTCTCGCCGCCTCGAGAAGATCGAAAGGCGGATCGTGTTCGCGATGAGGATCGTCGAGGCGATCATGAGGATCACGGACCCGAGCAGGAAGATGTACTTGATCACGTTCGTGACGGACAGGATCCGCTCCGTTTTCTTCTGCGCGTAATCGACCTTCTCCACCCCCGGCGGGAGCGGGTCGAGCCGGTTCGCGAGGGACGACACCTGGTCGGCGTCCTTGGGCGTGACCTCGAAGGCGTCCGGCAGTGGGTTGCCGACGAGGCCTTCCGTCAGCTGCGGGTACCTCTGCTCCATTTTCTTGATTGCCTCTTCCTTGGAGACGAAGACCACCGTCTTCGTCTCCGGAAACGTGCGGATCTTCGCCCCGACGGCGTTGATCTGCGACTCGGAGGCTTCGGGCGACTGCTGGAAGAAGACCTTGACGACCACGTCCTTGCGGACGTGGTCGGTCCACGAGTTGACCCACGAGAAGAGGGCGATGAACAAGCCGAGCAGGAACATCCCGATCAGGACGGTCATCGTCGCGGCGACGGTCGTCGAAAGGTTCGCGCCGATGGAACGGAATGCTTCGCTGAAGAAGAGCCTGACCCTTGGCATTGCTACTTACTCCGTCGTGTACTGGCCGCGGCGCTCGTCGCGGATGACGTCGCCGTTGTCCAGCGCGATCACGCGCTTGCGCATCTTGTCGACCATTTCGCGGTCGTGGGTCGCCATCACGACCGTCGTCCCGGTGCGGTTGATGCGGTAGAGGAGCTGCATGATCCCGACCGACGTGTCCGGGTCGAGGTTCCCCGTGGGCTCGTCGCAGATGAGGAGCGGCGGGTGGTTGACGAACGCGCGCGCGATCGAGACGCGCTGCTGCTCGCCGCCGGAGAGCTCGTCAGGAAGCTGATTCGACTTCCCGGAGAGGCCCACGAGCGCGAGCACCTCAGGCACCTTCTGGCGGATCGCCCGGGACGACTCGCCCTGCACCTTCAGCGCGTAGGCGATGTTCTCGGCCGCCGAGCGGTTGTGGAGGAGCTTGAAGTCCTGGAAGACGCAGCCGATGTTCCGGCGCAGCATCGGCACCTTCGAGTTCTTCAGGCGCCCCAGCTCACGTCCGCCCACGATGATCCGGCCGGACGTCGGCTCGAGCTCCTTCAGAAGGAGCCTCATGATCGTGGACTTCCCCGAGCCCGACGGCCCCACGAGGAAGACGAACTCGCCCTTCTCGATCACGAACGAGGCGTCGCGGAGGGCGACGATGCGCGGCTCGTAAACCTTGCGCACCTCCTCGAAGACGATCATCGGGGCGCCGGTCGGAGTCGGTGCCGGGGCGTCGCCGTTCAGTGCCGTTGCAGGCGCCTCTGGGGCTTCGGGGACGCGTTCTGAGAGGTCGATTTCCTGCACCGGAGTGGGCTGGGGGGCGCCCTGGGCCTGGGCGCGCCGGTCCTGGATTGCCAGCGGCGCAGTTTAGCGCAAAGATCGGCCCCCTCGACCGTTACCCCCCGTTTCGCGCGGCGGTCTGCAGCAGGTAGGCCTGGATGAACGGATCGATGTTCCCGTCGAGAACGGCCTGCGTGTTGCCCTCCTCGACGTCCGTCCGGTGATCCTTGACGAGCTGGTACGGGTGGAGCACGTAGCTCCGAATCTGGCTGCCGAAGCCGGTGGTCATGACCTTGCCACGCTCGCGGGCCAGCTCCTCCTCGCGCTGTTCCTGCTCGAGCTCGGCCAGGCGGCTACGGAGAATCTTGAGCGCAGTGTTCTTGTTGGAGAGCTGCGAGCGCTCGTTCTGGACGCTGACGACGATCCCGGTCGGCAGGTGCGTGATGCGAACGGCGGAGTCCGTCTTGTTCACGTGCTGGCCGCCGGCTCCGCTCGCACGGTAGGTGTCGACCCGGAGATCCGACTCGTCGATGTCGATCGCCGAATCGTCGGAGAGGAGCGGGCTGACGATCACCTGGGCGAAGGACGTGTGGCGGCGGTGCGCCTGGTCGAACGGCGAGAGCCGGACGAGGCGGTGCACGCCGCGCTCGGCCTTGAGGACGCCGTACGCGTTCTCGCCGGAGACCGTGAAGGTGGCCGACTTGAGGCCGGCCTCCTCCCCCGGCGAGGCCTCGAGCAGCTCGGTCTTGAACCCACGCCCTTCGGCCCAGCGAAGGTACATGCGCAGGAGCATCTCCGCCCAATCCTGGGCGTCGGTCCCCCCTTCCCCCGCATGGATGGAGACCACCGCGTCGCCCGGGTCGTACTCGCCGGAGAAGAGCGCCTCCTCCTGCAGCCGGTCGAGCTCGCTCTTGAGGCCCCCCACGCTCTCGGCCACCTCGTCGAGCTCGCCGTCGTCGGAGGCGAGCGCGATGAGCTCGTTCAGATCGGCGGATTCCTGCGTGAGGCTCTCGTAGCGGTTGCGGCGGCGAGTGAGACGCGCGTGCTCGGAGGAGATCTTCGCCGCTCCCTGCTGGTCGTCCCAGAAGCCGGGCGCGCCCATTGCCTCCTCGAGCTCGCCGAGACGGACGCTCAGGGCATCCGGGTCAAAGGTAATCACGGACCCAGTCCAGCTGGGCCCTGATCTCCTCCAGTTCTCGCTCGACGGCGGCGCGCTCGGCCACGACTGGATCGTAGCGTCAGCGCTCCCCGACGTACTGGAAGCCGAGGGCGCGAAGGCGACCCTCGGCAATCAGCTTCCGCTCGCGCGACTCGTCCATGACCCGGCGCCCCTCGCGAAAGAGAAACGGCTCCCAGGAGAATGTGCGGCGGACGAACCGCTCGTCCAGCCCCACGAGCATCGCTTCCGCCGTGTGTAGGTGCTCGTGCTCCTCCTGCCACTCGTCGAACGGGATCCCGACGCGCGCGGCGGCGCCATCATCCAGGCGCTCCCATCCGAAATCGTCGATCACGACCCGCCCTTCGGATGACAGCACATCGACCACCTTGTCGAGCGCGAGGGCAAGGTCAGCGACATGGTGAAGCGAAAGTTGCGCGACGACCGCGTCGAAAGTGTCGGACGAGTCGATGTCCTCGATCCTCGTGCGGCGGAAGAGTGGGCCCTCAGGCGCATCTGGGTCGATCGCGAGGACCTCGTAGCCCATCTCCGCCAGCTTGGTGGCCAGGTCGCCCGAACCGCAGCCCACCTCGAGCATGCGAGCAGGCGGCGGGGGCAACTCACCGAGCACGAAATCTTCGGCGTTCAACCTGGTCAGTTTCGGCCGAAATCGCCGCGCAGCCGAAGATTTCGGCCGGTCAAGCGCCGTGGCATTTCTTGAACTTCTTCCCGCTTCCGCACCAGCAAGGGTCGTTGCGACCGACCTTCTGCTCTGCGGAAACCGTGCGCTGGCCCGTGGCGACGGAAGTCGCGCCCGCACCGACCGCGCCGGCCGTGAACGCCGCCCCGCCCCCGTTCCCCGAGCCGTTTCCACCCGCGGCGGCGATTGCGTCGGCGCCCGCAAGCGCCTCGTGCTCGTACGAGAGCCGCTCCGAATCCGGAGCGGCCGTCGGTTGAAGCTGCTCGGCCTCCTCCGGCTGCACCTCGACGTGGAAGAGGTGGCGGACGACCTCGTCGCGGATGATTGCGCCGAGCTCCTCGAACATCGCGTGGCCCTCGGAGCGGTACTCGACGAGCGGGTCCTTCTGCGCCATGGCACGGAGGTGGATGCCGTCGCGCAGATACTCCATCGAGTCGAGGTGCTCGCGCCAGCGCAGGTCGACGACCTGGAGGATGAGGAAGCGCTCGACCTCGCGCATGAGCTCGGCCCCGAGCTCTTCCTCCTTGTCCTCGTAGACGCTGCGCGCGTCGTCCTGGAACTCGGCGACCAGATCGGCCTGCGAGGTGCCTGCGTCGATGTTGAACTCGCCCGGGTCGAGCTCGGGGTCGTAGAGCGCCTGCATCTCCCCGAAGAGCGCGTCGAGGTTCCATTCCTCCTGGTACTCGGACTGGGTGTGGTTGAGGACGGTCGTCTCGATGACGTCGTCGATCCAGTCCTGGATCTCCTCCGAGAGGTCCTCCCCCTCGAGAACGGCGCGGCGCTGCTCGTAGATGACCATGCGCTGCACGTTCATGACGTCGTCGTACTTGAGGACGTTCTTTCGCGAGACGAAGTTCTGCTCCTCGACCTTCTTCTGCGCGTTCTCGATCTGGTTCGAGAGGATCTTGCGCTCCATCGGCTCGTCGTCGGGGAGGTTGAAGCGCTCCATGATCTTGTAGATCCGGTCACCCGCGAAGAGGCGCACGAGGTCGTCCTGCGCGGAGAGGTAGAAGCGCGACTCGCCCGGGTCGCCCTGGCGGCCTGAACGGCCCCGGAGCTGGTTGTCGATCCGGCGCGCCTCGTGGCGCTCGGTGCCGAGCACGTAGAGGCCGCCGAGCTCGCGGACGCCCTCGCCGAGCTTGATGTCGACGCCGCGGCCCGCCATGTTCGTCGCGATCGTGACGGCGCCGCGCCCGCCGGCATCCATGATGATCTGCGCCTCGCTCTCGTGCTGCTTCGCGTTCAGGACGTTGTGCGGGATCCCCTGACGCTCGAGCAGCCTCGAGAGGTGCTCGGAGACCTCCACCGAGATCGTGCCGACGAGCACCGGCTGCCCCGACTCGTGGCGCTCCATGATGTCGTCGATGGCCGCGTTGTACTTCGCTTCCTTCGTCTTGTAGATGAGGTCGTCGCGGTCGTCGCGCTCGACGTCGACGTTGGTCGGGATCTCGACCACCGAGAGGTCGTAGATCTCCTGGAACTCCTTCTCCTCGGTCTTCGCGGTACCGGTCATGCCCGCGAGCTTCTCGTAGAGCCGGAAGTAGTTCTGGAGGGTGATCGTCGCGAGGGTGACGTGCTCCTCCTTGATCGCGACGCCCTCCTTGGCCTCGACCGCCTGGTGGAGGCCCTCAGACCAGCGGCGCCCTTCCATGATCCGGCCGGTGAACTCGTCGACGATCTTCACCTCGCCGTCCTGGACGACGTAGTCGACGTCGCGCTGGTAGAGCGACTCGGCCTTCAGCGATTGGATGAGATGGTTGACGAGCTGCGCGTTCTGGGCGTGGTAGAGGTTCTCGATCCCGAGCGCGCGCTCGACCTTCTCGATCGCGCGCTCGCGCGGCGCGACCGTCTTGAACTTCTCGTCGAACTCGAAGTCGGCGCCGTCCTCCTCGACGGGCATGCCCTTGGGGACGAACTTCGCGGGCACGCCCTCGAGCTGCTTGGCGAGGCGCGCGAAGTCGTAGTACGTCTTGGCGGCGGTCTCGGGCTCGCCCGAGATGATGAGCGGCGTGCGCGCCTCGTCGATGAGGATCGAGTCGACCTCGTCCACGATCGCGTACGAATGGCCCCGCTGCACGGTCCCCTCGAGCGAGGTCGCCATGTTGTCGCGGAGGTAGTCGAAGCCGAACTCCGAGTTCGTGCCGTAGGTGATGTCGGCCTCGTAGGCGGCCTTGCGCTCCTCGAAGGGCATCATGTTGCGGATGTAGGCGGCCCGCATGCCGAGCGCCTCGTAGACCGGGCTCATCCACTCGGTATCGCGCTTGGCGAGATAGTCGTTCACCGTCACGAGGTGGACGTTTCCGCCCGTGAGTGCGTTCAGGTAGAGAGGCATCGTCGCGACGAGCGTCTTTCCCTCGCCGGTCTTCATCTCGGAGATGTCGCCTTCGTGGAGCACCATGGCGCCCATGAGCTGGACGTCGAAGGGGCGCAGGCCGAGCGTTCGCTTCGCCGCCTCGCGGACGGCCGCGAAGGCCTCGAAGACGAGGTCGTCGAGCTCCTCCCCGTTCTCGAGCCGCTCCTTGAACTCGGCGGTCTTCCCCGTGAGCTCCTCGTCCGAGAGCGCCTCGAAGTCGGGCTCGAGCGACGTCACGTAGGCCGCCTGCTTGGCGAGTTGCTTGAGCCGCCGGCCCTCGCCGACGCGCAGGAATTTCTCGAGTGCTCCGTAGTTTTGGGACATCAGCTATCCAGGGTAGCGAACGCTAGAGGGGGTCTATCCCGATCTCCCAGAGGCCCCTCTCGAGGCGCGTCGCCCGCGCGAAGTAGGCGTCGAAGCGACCACCGACGACGTCTTCCAACGCCGGGATCGACTCTGCGGTCGGTCGCCCGTCGATCTCGAGCGCGCGCTCTCCCTCCTGGGTCACGGTCAGCATCAGCTCCTCTCCCTCGATATCGGCAGGAAGCTCCGCGACCTCGATCCGAACCGCTCCAACCGCCCAGCTCGTCCCTCCGTGCCGGATGCCGACTGCGCGATACGGCGGCTCGAGCGCGTCTCCGAGCGCCTTCGCGAGGCAGCTGAGCGGCGCCGAGTCGGCTCCGAGGTGGATGGGCTCGCGCCCGGCTACGACGGCGAAGACGCAGGTGTCTCCGGCCGATCCGCAGTCGGCGGTCACGACGGCGTCCCACTCGCGCGTGCGCGGGATCCCGGAGATCCCTGCCTCGACCCAGCGAAACGCACGGGGATCTGTGAGGTCGCCGCTCAGCTGAGCTGGGGCTCGATGAGCCCGTAGTTGCCGTCACGGCGCCGGTAGACGACGTTCACCTCGAGCGTCTCGGCGTTCTGGAAAACGAAGAAGTCGTGGCCGACGAGCTCGAGCTGGAGCACGGCCTCCTCGGGGCTCATCGGCTTCACGGGGAACTGCTTCGTCTTCACGATCAGAGGAGAATCCTCGTCGGGCACCACAGGTGTCCCTTCGGCGAGCGGGTGCGAGTTCTTCGTCGGCCCCCGGCGGCGCTTGTCGCGATAGCGTCGGGCCTGGCGCTCGAGCTTGTCGACGAGCTGGTCGATCGAGGCCTTCATGTCCGTGGAGCTCTCACGAGCGCGCAGGATAGGCCCCTTCGTCCACACCGTCGCCTCCGCGACCTGGTTCTCGGAGATGGACGGGTTCTTCTCCACCTGCAGCTCGAGCTCGAGCCTGGCGGCGTCGTTCAGATGCTTGTCGAGCTTGCCGAGCTTCTGTGCTGCGTAGTCCTTCAGGGAATCCGAGACGTCGACGTTCTTGCCCTTCACCTGAAGTCGCACCAGAGCCTCCTCTTCGATTGACCTGAATCTACCGCATGGCCGCCCGCCCGAATCAGCGGCGCACCGTCCGGGCGAAGGTGACGACGTGGACGGAGCGCGCACCTGCGCGCCGGAGCTCGGTCGCGGCGGCGGCCACCGTCGCTCCCGTCGTATAGACGTCGTCCACGAGCCCGACGCGCGCAGGCGACGGGCCGACTGCCGCGAAGGAACCGCGCACGTTGCGCCTCCGCTCCTCGCGGGAGAGCCCTCGCTGGGGCCGCGCCGGCTCTCGGCGGCGGAGGAGCCTCACGACCGGGATGTCCCACTGCGCGGCGAGCTCTCGGGCGAGCGCTTCCGCGGCGTTCTGCCCGCGCTTCAGGCTCCGCTCGGGGTCGCCCGGGACGAAGGCGAGCGCTTCGACGGGCGGGCGCGCCACGACCTCGGCGACGAGCGAGGAGAACTCGCGGGCGAGCGGCCTCAGGCCGCGCTCCTTCCAGCCGGCGAGGAGCGGACGGGCAGGGCCTTCGTAGGCGACCGCGGCGCGGGCCGACGCGAAGGAGAGCCGTCGCCCCGCGCACTCGCGGCAGCGGGCGACCGGCCAGGCCGTCGGCGCGCCGCAGCGCGCGCACAGGGTGCCGTCGAGCCGGCGCAGCGCTTGGCGGCAGTCGCCGCAGACGAGCTCCTCACCCTTCCCGCACGCAGCGCACCGACGCGGGAGGACGAGGTCGAGCAGGCGCAGCGCGCGGAGGTCGAAGGCGAGGCCGAAAAACGCGTCCATACCCGCCCCTGGGGGTGGGATAGCAACTGCCTGCGCGCGCGTGGCGCGCCGATCGGGCCGAAAGCGTGTCGGTGGAGGGCTAGCCGCCCGCGGGGTAGCGGAGCAGCGCGTCGGCGAGCTTCGAGGCGTCGCCGAAGATCCCTGCGATCGCGAGGCCTTCGTCCGGCACCGCAGTCCCCGGGAAGAGCGCGGCGCTGCGGATGGCGGCACCCTTGCCGACGACACACTCCGCCCCGATCGCGACCGGCCCGCGCACCTGCGCGTCCTTCTCGATCACGACGTTGGGCCCGAGGACGATCGGGCCGTCGAGCTGCGCCGACTCGTCGATGCGGCAGCCGGACTCCGCCCAGCACCCCGGCGCCACCTCCGTGCCCGGGACGTCGACGCGCACGTGCCCCAGCACCGCGTCGAGAATGGTGTTGCGAAGCTCGTCGAGGTCGCCGACGTCGTTCCAGTAGGCCATGGTCGTGTAGGCGTAGATCTCCTCGTTGGCGGCCACGAGGCTCGGCCAGATGTCGTTGCCGAAGTCCACGAAGGTGTCCGCGGGGATGCGCTCGAGGAGCTCGGGCTCGATCACGTAGACGCCGCAGTTGGCGAGGTCGGAGCGCGCCTCGTCGCGCGTCGGCTTCTCCTGGAAGCCGCGCACCCGCGTGTCGCGGTCGAGGATGACGACGCCGTACGAGCTCGGATCGGTGACCGGCTTCACGGTCAGAGTGGCCAACGCGCCCGTGCGCCGGTGGTGGCCGAGCAGCGCGGTCACGTCGACGTCGTGGAGGCCGTCGCCCGAGGTGACGAGGATCGTCTCCTCCCCCCAGAAGTCCTGCAGCTTCTTCGTCCCGCCCGCCGTGCCGAGGAGCTCCGGCTCGTGCGACCAGCGGATCGACATGTCGAGCGACGAGCCGTCGCCGAAGTACTTCTCGATCATCTCCGGGAACGCGTGCACGTTGATCCCGACCTCACGCACGTCGTGGCGGCGAAGCAGGTTCAGAAGGTGGTGGAGAACGGGCCGGTTCGCCACCGGCATCATCGGCTTCGGGAGGAAGTCCGTCAGCGGGCGGAGCCGCGTGCCCAGCCCGGCTGCCATCACCATTGCCTTCAAGCCTCGCACTCCCCGCCCGAGGAAGGGAGGGACTCCGCGTAGGGAGCACGATGCACGCCCTCCTCGGTCACGATCGCTGAAATCAGGGCCGCAGGCGTGACGTCGAACGCGGGGTTTCGCGCCTCGAAGCGCTCGCTCACCTCGGCGGGGTCGCGGTCCTCGATCGGGATGTCTGCGCCGGTTGCGGCATCGGGATCGAGGGTCGAGGTCGGCGCGACGACGTAGAACGGAATGTCGTGATGGGAGGCGAGCACGGAGAGAGCGTACGTGCCGATCTTGTTCGCCGTGTCGCCGTTTCGCGCGATCCGGTCGGCGCCTGTGATCACGTGCGTGACCTCTCCTCGCGCCATGAGCGACGCCGCGGCCGAGTCCGCGATCACGCTGGCCGGGATCCCGGCGCGCTCGAGCTCCCAGGCCGTGAGCCGCCCGCCCTGGAGGAGCGGCCTCGTCTCGTCGACGAAAACGTGCTCGACGAGCCCGCGCTCGTAGCCCGCCTTGACGGCGCCGAGAGCAGAGCCATAGCCGCCCGTGGCGAGCCCGCCGGCGTTGCAATGCGTCAGCGGCGTGGAGCCCTCGCGGAGAAGGCCGGCAGCGTGCTCGCCCATGCGCCGGCAGCGTTCCACCTCGGCGCGGTGGAGATCGCGCGCCCGCTCGGCGAGGTCGCCGTCGGCCCGCTGCATCTCTGCGACCGCCCACGGCAGGTTGACCGCCGTCGGCCGCGCCGAGACCAGCACCTCCGCCGCCTCGTCGAGATCCTCCCCGTTGGCGGCGGCGAGCGCGTAGCCGTACGCAGCCGCGACGCCGATGGCAGGCGCACCGCGGACGACCATCGTCCGGATCGCATCCGCCACCTCCTCCGCGGAGCGGCACTCCACCTCGACCTCCTCCTCGGGAAGGCGGCGCTGGTCGAGCAGGACGACCCGGCCGTCCTCCAGGCGCACAATCTCCTCCGGGCGGAGGTCGACCGCCCCGCCCGCGAACCGCGGTCTCATGGCAGGGAAGTTAGTGCCCCATCCAGCAATACACGCCTGCTTCTCGCCCGCGATCACGCGGCACGTTGCTTTGTCCTCGGTCGTCCCGGTAATGGTCATTACCGGAGCTCCCTGTGTCCTTGCAGCGCTTGGTGCTCGCAATCGAGAAGCGGGGCAGCATTACTGGAAGGAGCACTAAGTGCCCTCGTCCCAAGAAGCCAGGTACTTCGCTTGCTCCTCGGTGAGCTTGTCGATTTCGACCCCTTCTGCCTCCAGCTTCAGGCGGGCGATCTCCCGATCGATGTCCTCGGGCACGACGTACACCTTCGACTCGAGCTCGTCCGCGTGGTCGACGACGAACTCGGCCGAGAGGGCCTGGTTCGCAAAGCTCATGTCCATCACGGACGCTGGGTGCCCTTCGGCCGCGCCGAGGTTCACCAGGCGGCCGTCGGCGACGAGGTAGATGCGCCGCCCGTCCCCGAGCAGGAACTCCTCCACGAGCGGGCGCGCGACGCGTGTCTCGGTCGCCATGTCCTGCAGCGCGGGGATCTCGATCTCGACGTTGAAGTGGCCGGTGTTGGCCAGGATGGCTCCGTCCTTCATGCGTTCGAAATGGCGCCTGGCGAGCACGTGCTTGTCGCCGGTCGCCGTGCAGAAGATGTCGCCCACCTCGGCGGCCTTCTCGCTCGAGAGCACCTCGAAACCGTCCATCAGCGCCTCGAGCGCGCGGAGCGGGTCGACCTCGGTGACGATGACGTGGGAGCCCATGCCGCGCGCGCGCAGCGCGACACCGCGGCCGACCCAGCCGTAGCCGCAGACCACGAACCGCCGGCCGGCGAGGAGGATGTTCGTGGCGCGCACGATCCCGTCGATCGTGGACTGGCCCGTTCCGTAGCGGTTGTCGAAGAGGTGCTTCGTCTTCGCCTCGTTCACCGCCACGATGGGGAAGCCGAGCTTGCCCTCGGCTTCGAGCGCGCGCAGGCGGATGACGCCGGTCGTCGTCTCCTCCGTGCCGCCGATGATCTCGCCGAGCTGCTCGGGGCGCTTCGAATGGAGGACGCCGATGACGTCGGCGCCGTCGTCCATCGTCATGTGCGGGTGATGGTCGACGGCCGCCGTGATGTGCGAGTAGTAGGTGTCGTCGTCCTCGCCCTTGATCGCGAACACCGGGACGCCGTAGGAGGCGACGAGCGCCGCGGCCACGTCGTCCTGGGTCGAGAGCGGGTTCGAGGCGCAGAGGAGGACCTCGGCGCCGCCGGCCTTGAGCGTGCGCGCGAGGTTCGCGGTCTCGGTCGTGACGTGCAGGCAGGCCGAGATGCGGTAGCCCTCGAGGGGCTTTTCGCGTTCGAAGCGCTCGCGGATCGAGGCGAGGACCGGCATCTGCCGGTCGGCCCATTCGACCCTCGTCACGCCCGCCGAAGCGAGCGCGAGATCGCGGACGTCGTGCTTCGGAGCGGTCGTCGCCATGGCGCGAACTACTCTAGTGAAGCCCTAGCCGTCGGCGCGGCCGTAGCGGTCTTCGAGCCGGACGACGTCATCGGTCTCCGGCGTCGAGACCTCGAGCAGCACCGTGTCCTCGAGAGCCCGGAAGCGGTGGACGGTCCCCGCGCGGAGGTGAAAGGCGCGGCCGGGGCCGACGACCTCGACGTCCAGCGAGCCCCCGGGGTCGCCGATCTCGAACTCGCCCCGGCCGGACTGGACGTAGATCGTCTCGTCCTTCAGGCGGTGGAACTGGAGCGAGAGCTGCTCGCCCGAGCGGACGAAGATGATCTTCCCGCAGTAGCGGTCTGTCGCGGCGAAGACGAGCTCGTAGCCCCACGGCTTGTCCATCTTCTTCACCTCGACGGCGAAGCGGTCGAGGTCGAGGAGGTTCGGCGACATCTCGCTCATGTCCACGGTCCTAACCCAACCTCCCGACGAGAGTCAAGGCCCCCTCTGAGGACATGGCCTCCTCCGCCTGCCTGAGATCCTTCGGCGTGTTCACCGTCAGCCAGAGGCCCGCGTTGCGAAACGCGCGGATACGCCCCTCGCGAGCGAGCTCCGGAAAGGTCGTTGCCTCGTGGTCGCCCCGTTCGGGCAGGCGCTCGACGGCTTCCTCGCCGAGGACGTAGACGCCGCAGCTGACCCAGTTCGGCAGCTCGGGCGCCTCGCGGAAGCCCGTAACGACGTCGTCTTCGCCGAGGTCGACGACCCCGAACGGAGACCTGAGCGGCGCCACGGCGATCGTCGCCGCCGCGCGTGTCTCCCGGTGCCGGGCGAGCATGGCGCCGAGATCGAGGTCGACGAGCTCGTCGCCGTTCAGCGCGAAGACCTCTCCCTCCTCCGCCCGGCATGCGGCCGCGAAGCGAAGCCCTCCGCCGCGTCCGAGTGGCTCGGGCTCGGGAGCCGTGGCGATCTCGGCGCCCAGGCCTGCGAGCTCGGAGGCGAAGAGATCCTCCGTCCCGGCCGAGCAGCTGACGATCACGCGCTCGACGCCTGCCGAGACGAGGAGCGCCACCTGGTAGGCCGCGAGGGGCCGGCCCGCGATCCGCACGAGCGCCTTCGGGCGTCCTTCGGCCGCCGCGCCGAGGCGCTCGGCCTTGCCGCCCGCGAGGATGATCGCCTCCATCGCTACTGGTGGAGCTTCGTCTCGGGCTCTTCCGTCTCCGGGAGGGCGTTGAGACCGTGGGCCGCGCGCCCGATCGACTCGTAGACGAAGCCGGCGGCACGCGCCTCGACGGGATCGAGCATGTTGCGCCCGTCGACGAGAAGCGGATGGCGCATCGATTCGCGAACCTCGGGTGTAAGAAGGCCGCTCAACTCGTCCCACTCGGTCACGATGACGGCCGCGTCAGCTCCTTCGAGTGCGGCCTGGAGGTCCTCGCAAAACTCGATCCCCGCAAGCATGTGCCGGGCTTCCTCGAGCGCGATCGGATCCCAGCCGCGGACGGTTGCGCCTTCGGCGATGAGGCGGGATGCGAGAACGAGACTCGGCGCTTCGCGCATGTCGTTCGTCTTCGGCTTGAAGGCGAGGCCGAGCAGGGTGACTGTCCTCCCTTGCAGCGAGCCAAGGTGCTTGCCCAGCTTGCCCACGACTCGCCTCTTCTGGAGCTCGTTCACCTCGATCACCGCCGAGAGAAGCTGAAAGTGGTAGCCCGAGTTGGCCGCGAGCTGCTTCAACGCAGATATATCCTTCGGAAAGCAGCTGCCGCCGTAACCGATGCCCGCACGTAGGAAATGTGGCCCGAGGCGGTGATCGAGACCGACCCCACGCGCGACGGCTTCGACGTCGGCTCCGGTGACCTCGCATACGTTCGCGATCTCGTTGATGAAGCTGATGCGAGTCGCGAGAAATGCGTTCGACGCCATTTTGATCATCTCTGCAGAGGCAACATCGCATCGGACGAGCGCTGCACCGGTGAATGTAAAGAGTGACCCGACCGCGTCGCCGTCTTCCGCTGTGAAGGAGCCGATGACGACTCTGTCCGGCTTCATGAAGTCGTGGATTCCGCTTCCTTCAGCGAGGAACTCAGGGTTCGAGACGTAGCCGACGTGCGCAAGCCCGACGCGATCGAGACGCTTGCGTACCTGCGCCCCCGTTCCCACGGGAACCGTGCTCTTCATGACGAGGACCATCCGCTCGCGTGCGTCGCCCAGCTCCTCGACGACGCGCCAGACGCGCGAAAGGTCGGCGTCGCCCGAATGCGTTGGCGGCGTATCGACGCATACGAAGGCGATCCGCGCCCTCTCGTAGATGTCCGCCATGTCGAGCGTGTAGCGAATGCGCTCGCGGTTCGCGGCCAGGAGCTCGGGGAGCCCCGGCTCGAAGATCGGCACGCGCCCGGCCTCGAGCTCCGCGATCCTCTCGGGGACGACGTCGCGAACCACGACCTCATGGCCGAGGTCTGCGAAACAGGCTGCGGTCACGAGGCCGACCCAGCCAGCGCCGATGACGCCGAGTGGTTCTTTCATCCTCTGATCTTAGGTTCCGCCGAGGGGTTTCAACCCCTTCGCGATCGCCAGCATCGTTTCATTCGACATGCGGTTGAGGAGCGTGTTGATGACGTAGTAGGAGCTGCCGTTCTCGCGGAACGCGATCATGTGCAGCTTCGGCCCGTCGAAGTAGAGCCCGTAGTCGCGGCCTTTGATGCGGCGCTGGACGCTCGCCCCGTCGAGGATCGGCGGCTCGTCCCAGGCCATCTCCTGGATCCCCCAGTACTCGGCGCCCGCCGTCTCGTAGACGAGGCGCACCGCGTTGTGGTCGCCGACCCTGTACTCCCGCACCGGCTCGAGCGTGGAGAGGGTCGAGGACGCCTCGCGTACGGACGGGGTGTAGAGCTGGAAGCCCGCCTTCTTCCTGACGCTCTTCAGCTCGCCGGCCGCGACCGACTCCGTGGTGACCGCAGGCGGCTCGTGGGTCGGCGTGTTGTCGGCCGGGCCCGGCGTGAGGTCGCCGTGGAACGTCTGGCCGACGACGACCTGCAGCATGGTCTCGAGTTGTTGCCCCGGCTGCAGCGCCTCCACCTCGCCGTCGCCGAAGAGGTCGGCCATGTGCGTGGCGGCCGCCTCTGCCCCCGCAACGGTTGGGTCGTAGAGGATCTTCGTCTTGAAGTAGTCGAACGTGTCCGCGTTGCCGCCGTTCGTGACGGGATAGCCGCGGTCGCCGAGAGCGACCGCGGCCTGGTCGGCGGCACCCGCGACGCCGTTCCCGTTCAGGACCTCGACGCTTACCTGGGCGGGCCGCGGCCCGGTGTCCTGCTGCTGCTTCGACTTCTCGCCGAGCGCGGCCGTCGCCGCCTTCTCGGGAGCCGAGACGTCGGGGTTCATGAAGTCGTTGACCGCGTCGTCGATCGACTGCTGCGATGCGGAGAGCTCGTTGTAGCCGCTGATGTTCTCGATCTGCACCTGCTGGAAGTTCCCCGAAGGCAGGCCGTAGGCGAGGTTCGCGTACTCGTACAGCGTCGGCACGTCGAGGGTCTTGCCCCCGCCCACGCCGACCTCGACGTTCTTGGTGATCGTGTTGACGATGCCCGGGATCCTCGTCACCGACCAGTTGGCCGCGATCTGCTGCTTCATCGCCTTGACGAAGCTCTGCTGGCGGACGACGCGGTAGAGGTCGGAGTCGGTGTGGCGGAAGCGGACGTAGTCGAGCGCCTGTTTTCCGGTCAGGTGCTGGTACCCCGAGTGGAGGTCGATCGTCGCGTAGTTCTCGCCGTTCGAGTTGTCGTTGAAGTAGCGGTGGTCGACGTCGAGATAGACGCCGCCGAGCTTGTCGACGATGTCGCGGAAGCCGATGAAGTTGACCGTGATGATGTAGTTGATCGGGATGCCGGTCAGCTCCTTGACGGTCTTCAACGTCCCGCGCGGCCCGCAGTAGGTGTAGGCCTCGTTGATGCGGCCGCTGAAGGGCAGCTGGCCCGCGCAACCGGGAATCGAGACGACGAGGTCGCGCGGGAACGACATCATCGAGATGACCCGCTTCTGCGGGTCCGCGCGCAGGAGCATGACCGTGTCCGAGCGCGAGCCGATCGAGCTCTCCGGCCCGAGGCGCTTGTCGTAGCCGATCACGAGCGCGACCGTCGGCTGGTTCGGCGTCGGCACGTCGAGGTCCTGCTGGGAGGCGATGAGTTGTGGGTCATGCGCCCGAACCGCAGCGACGCTCTGGTTGATGTAGAGCCAGGCGCCCCCGGCGAGGGCCCCCGCCGCGACGAGGACGATCATCACGAGCCAGAGGAAGAACCTGCCGAGGAGGCGGAGGGGCCCGCGGCGCCCGGCTCGGTACCGGTTGACGCCGGTGAGCGGAGAAATCGGGATCCCGCCGTGGCCGTTTCCGGCGACGTGGCCGGCTGTTCCACGCTTGAGGGTCGTTCGCATATGAAAAGTCGCCGAAGGGGCGACTACAGAAGGATAGCCGAGCGCACGGCGGCAGAGGTCGGTTCAAGGTGGGGCCCTCGCCGTCGGAGCGCACCGGGCGGTGGGAGGCAAGGACGCAGGGAGCGCGGGTATCGAAGAGATACCAGTGCGACCGAGGACGATGCATCGCGCCGTCCGGTGTCTTCGGACGGCTCAGGTCTTCATCTTGAGACGGCCTCTAAACCGGTCGAACCGTCTCGCTCGCGAGCCGCTCGGCGACGGCCAAGAGACTCCCGCTCTCCTCGTAGATCGCGAGCTGCTCGTCGGCCCCGGTGCCGCGCTCGAGCAACGCCTCGACGAGGTCGAGCTCGGCCGCGCAGCCCAGCTCTTCCGCAGCGCGCCTGCTCCGTTCGACGAGCTCCCGGATCGCCTCCGGAGCGGGACGCTCCGTGTCGTTCGCGAAGTCGATCAGCTTCGCGCCGAGCCCGTCGCGCGCGGCGCGCCATTTGTTCTCGGCGATGAGCGTGATCTGCTCGGTCGGCGGCGGCTCGCCCTGGTCGAAGGCGGCGGCGAGCGTCGCGACGAGGGACTGGGTGAGCGCCACGATCGCGGCGACGGAGTCCATCCGCGTCTGCGCGTCGCAGATCCGCAGCTCGATCGTTCCGAGGCGTGGGTGCGGCCGCAGATCCCACCAGATGTAGGTGTAGTCCGCGAAGGAGTTCGTCTTGATGCCCCGGTCGACGAGGAGCTCGAACTCCTCGTACGAGGCGAAGGCCGGCGGAAGGCCGGCGCGCGGGAACGGCTCGAAGATCTTCACGCGCGTGGAAGCGAGACCGGTCGACCGTCCCTGCCAGAAGGGCGAGTTGGCCGAGAGCGCGAGCAGCTCCGGCAGGTGAGTGCGCAGGCCGTTCGCGCACGCGATTGCCTTGTCCGGCGAATCCAGACCGACGTGCACGTGCAGGCCGAAGATGAGCTCGCGCTCGGCCACCCAGCGCATCGACTGGATCAGGTCCTGGTAGCGCGGCTCTTCGGTCACCTCCTGGTGCTCGTAGCGCGAGAACGGATGAGTTCCCGCGGAGGCGATGAGCGCGCCCGACTCGGCCGCGACGTCGCGCAGGCGGCCCCGCAGGCGGTGCAGGTCCTCCATTGCCTCGCCCACCGTGGCCGCGACGTCGGTCGCGACCTCGACGACCGACTGGAGGAGCTCCGCCTTGATCCGTTTCTCCTCACGGTCTCCCTCCAAGGCGGGCAGGATCTCGTCGATGCGCGAGACGAGCTCATGGCTCTCGGAGTTGAGGATCTGGAACTCCTCCTCGACCCCGAGGCTGAAGGGGGCGCTCTTGCCGAAGTTCTGCTCCACGGGAGCGGCGACAATAGCGGCGATGGACGTCGACGACGTGGAGGTGCAGGGGGCGCGGGTACGCGTCCAGACGTGGGGCGACGGAACTGCGAAGCCGCTCCTCTACTGGCACGGAGGCGGGGGAGGGAGCGTGGAGACGCCTGCGCTCGCACCGCCGCTCGTGGCCGCCGGGTATGCCCTCCTCGCCGTCGACGCACCTGGCTACGGAGCCTCGCCCGCGCTCGAGCCCGAGGGGTACGCCGCCCCGAAGCTCGCCGAGCTCGCGGCCAGGCTTCTCGACGCTAGGGGCCTCGCGCCCGCAGTTTGGATCGGGTACTCCTGGGGCGCGAGCATCGGCGTGCACACGGCCGCGCGCTTCCCCGAGTCCATTCGCGCGTTGGGCCTCCTCGACGGCGGCTACCTCGTGGCCGAAGACGACCCCGACTACGAGCCGGAAACCGACTACGAGGACGAACTGGAGGAGCTCCGCCGCCGCGCGGACGAAGGCGAGAGCTGGGACGCGCAGCCGGAGGTCATCGGAGCGGCCATGGTCGCCTCACGGCTGGCTCCTTGCCCTCCGCTCTACCCAGCGATCCGGAAGAGTGGGATTCCCGTCCTTCTCGTTCACGCGACGCAACCGGCCGAACTGCGGCCGATCCGCGAACGTGCCCTCGACCGGGTCCGCAGGGGACTCCCCGAGGCTCGCATCGCGGCGATTCCGAACGCGACGCACGGCGTCCTCCAGGACAACCCCAGAGAGGTGACGCGCGTCCTGCTCGCCTGGTTGGCGGAGCTCGGCTAGCTGTAGGACCCAAGCAGGTTGGTTCTGCTGACCGGGGGTTGGTGGCCGAGGGCTGAGTGTCGACGTCGATGGTTGTAGTGCCAGAGCCAGCCGTCAAGGGCCCGGGTGCGTTCGCCGCTGGAGCGGTAGATGGCGCCGTAGGCCCAGCCGTCGAGCAGCGTGCGGATGAAGCCGACGGCCGTCGTTGCCTTCTCGTCGGGGAGGACCTCGGCGTAGGCGAGCCGCTGAGTAGTCGTCGACGGCGACGTGGACGAACTCCCAGCCGATCACCCCCCGCCGTCGCCCGTCACGATCGGTGCGGCTGCCGCGGTAGGCTCCGGCCCGGCGGCCGTCATTCGCAGCTGGCGCAGCGCAACGATTACCGCCACCCGCTCCTCCGAGGTGCGGTTGGCGACCCGCTTCGGCGCCGACGAGCGATCGGCGAGACCGGCCTCACCCTCGGCCAGAAAGCGCCGCAGCCATTTGCGCGCGCAGCGAACGCTGACGCCGGCGGCCGCGGCGGCCGCCGCCAGCGTCCATCCCTGCACCAACACCCGCTCGGCGAGCAGACGACGGCCGCTCCAGCTGAGAGCGGCGTTAGCGTGAAGCTTCATCCGGTGACCTCCTTGGGTCTGAGCTGCCTTCGACAGCACTCAGCCTCCAAGGAGGCCCGGATGAACCAACGTGGTTAGGAACACAGCTAGCTGAGCTCGTCCTCGGCGAGGCGCGTGCCCTGCACCATGTTCGCGAGCTTCTCGTAGACGACCTCCCAGCTCCGCGTGCGGAGCCCGCAGTCAGGATTCACCTGGATGCGCTCCGGGCCGCCGAGGACCTCGACCGCGTAGAGGATCCGGTCGCGGACGAGCTCGGCCGGCTCGACGAAGTCGGAGTGGATGTCGAGGACGCCGAGGCCGACTCCCGGATAGCCGTGCTCCTTGAAGAGCGCAAGCGTGTCCGCATAGCCGGGCCGGTTCTCATGCTTCGTGCCGAGCTCGCGCGAGTCGCGGTTGGCGAACTCGAGCTGCAGTTCGAGGCAGTCCTCGAGCTCCATCACGGCCGGCCAGAGCGCGCCGTAGTCGGAGAAGCAGATGTGCATGCTCTTCTTCGCCTCCACACCGCGCGTCGCCTCGTTGAAGCCCTCGACCACGAGCGGCACCTCGTCCGGCTTGGTCGTCGCCGCGGGCTCGTCGATCTGGATCCACTCGGCTCCGGCGGCGACGAGCCCCTCGACGTTCGGGAGGATGACGTTCACGGCCACATCGTGGACGAAGCGCCGGCGCGCGTCGTAGCGCTGCTCGGCCGAGGCGCCGAGGCCTCCTTCGTGCCCGTAGTGCTCGTCGTAGGACCAGTCCTCCATCGTGTAGGCGCCGGTCAGAGGAACCTTCACGGCTCGGTCGGTGTGGGCGCGCACGAACTCGAACTCATCCACGTCCTGCGGGCCCGGGACGGACGGCGCCTCCACGACCGCGGCCTTTGCGTAGTACTTGTTGTCGAAGGAGCGCACGATGCCGCGCGGCTCGAAGCCGCGCGCGAAGGCGGCGACGTGGTCGTACATCTCCGTCCGCTTCTGCTCGCCGTCGTAGACGACGTCGAGGCCGACCCGTTCGAGCAGGCGGATCGCGTACACGGCGGCCCAGTCGTCGATTTCCGGCAATTCGGCTTCGCCGAATTGACCGGACAAGAGCTCCAACAGGCGCTCGTGGCCGTCGACGCCGAGCCGCTTCCCCCAGCTTTCAGCCGCCTGAACATCCAGCTCCTCGAGCGGACGCCCCGCGAACGCCTTCACCCGCCAGGACGGCTTGGCGAGGCTGCCGATCTCGCGAGTGACGAAGCGCACGCTCACGCGACCTCCGCCAGGCTCGCGCTCGCCTGTCCGAGCCGCGCGAGCTTCTCGCGAGCGATCGGCTCCGGTACGAACTGGAGGTCGCCGTTCGGCGTCAGCGCGACACCGGCGGGCTCGCGCGCGAGGAGCTCTCCGGCGAAGCGGGCCAGCTCTTCGGGGCTCTCGAGCGCGGAGCTCCGCGCATCGAGGACGCCCGCGAGGATCTCCTTGGGATAGTCGCGCGGCACCGCGTCGAGGCTCGTCGAGTAGAAGTCGATCCCGATCGCCGACACGCGGGCTTCGGCGAGCGCGGGCAGGATCGAGCTCGCGTCTGCGAAAGGAAGCTGCAGCGCGAGCGGCGCCGCCGGCAGCTCGGCCAGGGCGCGCAGAAGGCCATCGGCGCGTCCCTCACGGGCGGCGAAGGGCTCGCTGAGGACGACGAGTGCGGCGCCGGCGCTCGCCCACGCCTCGATCTGGGGCGCGAGGACGCTCGCAGCGAGCCGCTCCGCAGACACCTCGTCGCGCGCGGCGCGGGCGAAGGCGAGGGGCGAGGGCAGCGTGCCCAGCCATTCTCCGGCCGGAAGGTCGGGAGCCGGCAACGGACTCGCCAGGCCCGGCTCGCCCTCGACGAGCACGCCGCGGTAGAAGGTGTTGGTGTCGAGGAAGCGGGTCAGCGGGCGAGTGTCGAGCCCGTCCGCGACCTCGGCGAGCGGGCGGAAGAGGTCTTGCCAGCCGAGCAGCCCGTCGCTCAAGAGGTCGAGGCCTGCTGCCCGCTGGACAGCCACGAGCTCTCGGAAATCGCGTTCGGCCTGTTCGTCGACCTGCTCCTGGGAGGTGCGCCCGCGGTCGAGGTCCCGGGTCGCCTGGACGAGCGCCCCGGAGCGCGGATAGATCCCAGGGGCGAACGCCTTCAACGCCATGCCGGGAGCGTATCCACTTGCGCCCGTCGTTCCCGCCGTCGCCGGCCGGTCGTCAGCGGCCGGCTACGGCGATCTTGTTCTCGGCGTGCTGGAGGCGCTGCTCCATGTGCCAGCGGTCGATCTCCTCGTCGCCGGCATCCGCTCGCTCGAGCGCAGCGCGGGCCTCCTCGGCCTCCCGGCGCGCCTCTTCGATGTCGATCTCCTCGGCGCGCACGGCGTCGTCCACGAGCGCGATCGCGCGGTCCTGCTGCACCTTGAAATAGCCGGGGCCTGCCGCGAAGGACTGCCATTCGTTCCCCGCCTTCACGCGGATCTCGCCCGCCTTCAACATGGCGACGAGCGGAGCGTGGCGAGCCAGCACGCCGATCTCTCCGGCCGCGCCGGGCACGATCACCATCTCGGCCTCGCCCTCGAACGCCGCGCCCTCGGGCGTGACGACCGAGAGGTCGAATGTGCGAACGCCGGCCTCGGCGGCCATCTACGCCGCCACGGGCTCGGGCTCGGGCTCAGGCTCCGGCTCGGTCTCCGATTCGGATTCCTCCTCCGCTGCCTGCGGCTCGTCCTCGCCGGCCGTCTCCTTCCCCTTCTCGACGGCCTCCTCAATGGTGCCGACCATGTAGAACGCGGCCTCCGGAAGGTCGTCGTGCTTGCCCGCGATGATCTCGGCGAAGCCGCGGATCGTGTCCTCGCGCTTCACGTAGGAGCCGGGCGTGCCTGTGAAGGCCTCGGCGACGAAGAAGGGCTGGGAGAGGAACCGCTGCACCTTGCGGGCGCGCTGGACGACGAGCTTGTCCTCGTCGGAGAGCTCGTCCATGCCCAGGATGGCGATGATGTCCTGCAGCTCGCGGTAGCGCTGCAGGAGCTCCTGCACGCGCGTCGCCGTCTCGTAGTGCTCCTCGCCGACGACGTCCGGCTGCAGCGCGCGGGAGAAAGAGTCGAGCGGATCGACCGCCGGGTAGATCCCCTGCTCCGTGAGGGCGCGCGAGAGGACGGTGGTCGAGTCGAGGTGCGCGAAGGTGTTCGCGGGCGCTGGGTCGGTGAGGTCGTCGGCGGGCACGTAGATCGCCTGCACCGACGTGACCGAGCCCTTGCGGGTCGAGGTGATGCGCTCCTGCAGCTGCCCCATCTCGGTGGCGAGCGTCGGCTGGTAGCCGACGGCGCTCGGCATGCGCCCGAGGAGGGCGGACACCTCCGAGCCTGCCTGCACGAAACGGAAGATGTTGTCGATGAAGAGCAGCACGTCCTGGCCCTGCTCGCGAAAGTACTCCGCCATGGTCAGGCCGGAGAGGCCGACGCGCAGGCGGGCTCCCGGCGGCTCGTTCATCTGCCCGAAGACGAGCGCGGTCTTCTCGATCACGCCCGACTCCTTCATCTCGATCCAGAGGTCATTGCCCTCGCGCGAGCGCTCGCCCACGCCGGCGAAGACCGAGAGACCCTCGTGCTCCTCCGCGATGTTGCGGATGAGCTCCTGGATGAGGACGGTCTTGCCGACTCCGGCGCCACCGAAGAGGCCGACCTTGCCGCCCTTCACGTAGGGAGCGAGCAGGTCGATGACCTTGATGCCCGTCTCGAAGATCTCCGTCGTCGGCTGCAGCTCCTCGAAGGCCGGGGCGTCGCGGTGGATCGGCCAGCGCTCGCCGGCCTCGACCTCGTCGCCCTCGTCGATGACGTCGCCGAGGACGTTGAAGATCCTGCCGAGGGTCGCCTCGCCGACCGGGACGCTGATCGGCGCGCCCGTGTCCTCGACGTCCATCCCTCGCGCGAGCCCGTCCGTACTGTCCATGGCGACCGCACGCACCCGGTCGTTGCCGAGGTGCTGCTGGACCTCTGCGATCAGGTCGAAGGCGGCGCGCCCCTCCTGCTCCGGCATCGCGATGCGTACCGCGTTGTTGATCGAAGGGAGGCCCCCGTGAAAGACGGCGTCGATGACGACGCCCTTGATCTCGACGATCTTGCCCGTGTTCTTGTCAGCCATGAATCCCCCGGTCGCTTGCCGGAGTCAGTTTATCCAAGCGTTTCGGGCCCGGACCCGCTAGCGACTAGACGAAGCCCTCAGGGGGCTGGCCGGGAACGCGGTTCGGCTCAGGGGCCGGCTGCTTCGTCTGGTGCGGCAGCTGGCGCAGGAGGTTCTGATCGTTCCGGAAGCTGTACTGCGGGCCTCCGTTGGGTGCCGGGGTGGGCGACGGCTTCTGGAGCGAGGAGCCCACGAACGCCCCGAGGACGGCCGCCGCGGCGACCGCGACGATCGCCACACGCCTGCCGACCGGAAGCCGGATGACGGGGCGCTCGAAGCGGGGGTAGGAGATCTCTGGCCGCTCGAGCGGCACGGCGCGTACGGCATCCGCGGTCGCCGCCAGCCGGACCGCGAAGCCGCTGCAGCTGACGCACCCTTCCAGGTGCTTCTCGAGCAGCGCGTCCTCGAGCTCGGAGAGCTCGCCGTCGATCCGGAGCGATGCCCATTGTCGGGCACGCTCGCAGCGACCATTGCGCGGTGAGAGCGCTTCGCCGGCCATATTCACTCTGACGATAGCCGAGCCGCGGAGTTAGAAGGGGCTTCGCGCTAGGCCGGTGCGGCGTCGGACTGGGCGCGGAATTCCTCGCGGATGCGGGCGCGCTCGGCCTTTCGCTCCCGCTGCCGACGCGGGTCCGGAACGGGCACGGCGGCGAAGAGAGCCTTGGTGTACTCGTCCTTGGGCTCGTGGTAGACCTGCTCGGCGGTCCCGACCTCGACGAGCTTCCCCTGGTTCATGACCGCGATCCGGTCGCTCATCGTCCGCACGACCGCGAGGTCGTGGGAGATGAAGAGGTAGGTGAGACCGAAGTCCCGCTGCAGGTCCTTCAGCAGGTTGAGGATCTGCGCCTGGATCGAGACGTCGAGGGCGGAGACCGGCTCGTCGCACACGATCAGCTTCGGGTTGAGCGCCAGGGCACGCGCGACTCCGATGCGCTGCCGCTGGCCGCCGGAGAACTCGTGCGGATAGCGGTTGGTGAAGTTCGGGTTGAAGCCGACGATGTCGAGGAGCTTGCGAACCTGCTCGACGCGGCTCCGCCGCGTGCCGATCCCGTGCACCTCGAGCGGCTCCGCGACGATGCCGCCGACGGTCATCCGGGGATCGAGCGACGCGTAGGGGTCCTGGAAGACGATCTGCATCTCGCGCCGCATCCTGCGCAGCTCCTCGCGGGGGAGCTGGGTGAGCTCCTTGCCCATGAAGTTGATCGAGCCCGACGTCTGCTTCATCAGCTGGAGGATGCAGTAGCCGGTCGTGGATTTCCCGGAGCCGGACTCGCCCACGAGGCCCAGGGTCTCGCCCTCGGCGACCTCGAAGCTGACGCCGTCCACTGCCTTCACCGCGCCGACGGTCTTCTCCCACAGGATGCCCTTGCGGATCGGGAAGTGCTTCTCGAGGTCCGTGACCGTGAGCAGCGCGCCGTTCGGGGAGGCGGTCTCGCTCACGCGTTCACCATCTGGCGCTCGCCCGAGCGCTCGCTCGCCGGATGCGCTGTGCGGACCCAGTGGCCCGGGCGCACCTCACGGAGCTGCGGCTCGACGGTCGAGCACGTGTCGTTGTAGTCCGCGTACGGACAGCGCGCCGCGAAACGGCAGGCCTCGGGCGGGTTGACGAGGTCGGGCGGACGTCCGGGGATAGCGATCAGCCGCCCCTCCCGGATCTCGCGCTCGTCGCCCTCGAGCTGGGGCAGAGCGCCGAGCATTGCCTCCGTGTATGGATGCTCGGGATTGTCGAAGAGCTCAAAGCCCGACGCCTGCTCGACGATCTGGCCCGCGTACATGATCATGACGTCGTCCGCCGTCTCCGCGACGACGCCCATGTCGTGGGTGATGAGGATCATGGCCATGTCGTGCTCCTGGCGGAGGGCGTCGAGGAGGTCGAGGATCTGGGCCTGGATCGTCACGTCGAGCGCCGTCGTCGGCTCGTCGGCGATGAGCAGGCGCGGGCTGCACGAGAGCGCGATCGCAATCATCACGCGCTGCCTCATGCCGCCTGAAAAGCGGTGCGGATAGTCGTCGAGCCGCTCGGCCGCACGCGGAATCCCGACCTCCTCGAGGAGATCCACGGCCTTCTTCCGGGCCTCCTGCTTCGACACGTCCCGGTGCGCGAGGATTGTCTCCGTGATCTGCGTCCCGATCTTGAGGGTCGGGTTCAGCGAGGTCATCGGGTCCTGGAAGATCATCGCGACCTCGTTGCCGCGGATGTGCTGCATCTCCCCCTCTGACAACATCGTCAGGTCCTTGCCGTCGAAGAGGACTTCGCCGCTCACGATCTTCGCCGGCGGCTTCGGGATGAGCCCCATGATCGAGAGGGCCGTCACCGACTTGCCGCAGCCGGACTCCCCGACGATGCCGAGCGTCTTCCCCTTCTCGAGCGAGAAGCTGACGCCGTCCACGGCCTGCACGACGCCCTCGCGGGTGAAGAAGTGGGTCTTGAGGTCGTTGACCTCGAGGACGGCCAATTAGTGCCCCTGCACTACCCGGTCTCCCGCGTGCGCGGATCGAGCGCGTCGCGGAGCCCGTCAGCGATGAAGTTCGCGCAGAGAACCAGCGTGGCGATCGCGAGACAAGGGATGAAGAGCACTTCGGGATGCAGCCGGTACGCCTCGCGACCGTCCTGCGCGATCGACCCCCAGGAAGCCGTCGGCGGGTTGATGCCGAGGCCGATGAAGCTGAGGAAGGCCTCCCCGAGGACGACGCCTGGGAGCTCGAGAAAGATCGCGATCACAAGGATGCCGAGCGTGTTTGGCAGAAGGTGCCGCGCGAGCACTCGATACCAGCGCGCGCCTACCGCCTTGGCTGCCCGCACGTAGTCGTTCTCCTTCAGCGTGATCACCTGGCCCCTGACAATGCGCGCTGCGGTGAACCAGCTCGCGATGGTGAGCGCCACGACCATCGTCCAGACGCTGACCGAGCCCGAGGGGCTCAAGATCTGCGTCGTGATGATCGCGAACGGCAGGTACGGGAGGCCGTAGAGCGCGTCGAGGAACCGCATCATCCCGTTGTCGAGCCTGCCGCCGACGAAGCCCGAGATCGAGCCGTAGAGCACGCCGATGACGAGGATCATGAACGTCGCCGCGAACCCGATCGAAATCGAGATCTGACCGCCCTGAGCAACCCGCGCGAAGAGGTCGCGACCGAACTTGTCGGTCGAGAACGGGTGGTCGAGGCTGAAGCCGGCGTAGGACTGCGAGAAGTCGACCGCGTTCGGGTCGTAGTCCTTGAGCGACGTCCAGATGCCGGGGATCTTCCAGAAACCCGGGATCAGGAGGCAGTAGAGGCAGATGATGATAAAGACGATGGCAGCGGCGACAGCACCCTTGTTCTGGACGAAGCGCCGCCAGGCGTCCTGCCAGAGGCTGGACTGCCGGATCGCCGCGCCGGCGGCGTGCTCGGTGGTCGGCGCCGGAGGGGCGGCGACCGGAACGGCCGCTTCGCGCCGGTCGACGGCCACTAGCGGACCTCCCTCGTCCTCGGGTCGAGGATGCCGTACATGATGTCGACGAAGAGGTTCGCCACGATGATGATCAGCGACGTGAGGACGGTGATCCCCATCACAACGGAGAAGTCTCGGTTGAAGACCGAGTTGATGAAGTACCTTCCGATGCCCGGGATCGAGAAGATGATCTCGATGATGAACGTGCCGGTGATGATGAGCCCGAGCAGGGGCGCCGTCGCGGTCACCGCAGGAATCAGGGAGTTGCGGAGAACATGCAGCCCGATGACGCGCTTGTACGGCAACCCTTTCGCTCTGGCGGTGCGGACGTAGTCCTGCTGCATCGTCTCGAGCATCGAGCCGCGGACCAGCCGTGCGAAGTAGGCCATCGGGAACAGGCCGAGCGCGAAAGACGGCAGGATGATCCGGTCGTCGAACTGGAAGAAGCCCTGCGGCCACCCATTCGTGGGCACGAGACCCCACTTCAGCGCCACGTAGTAGATGAGCAGGGTGGCGACGAAGAAGCTCGGTAACGCGAAGCCGATGGTCGAGAAGAACATCGCGAAGTAGTCGAAGATCGAGTTCGGCTTGAGCGCCGCCAGGACGCCTAACGGAATACCGAGGACGACCGCCCAGAGGAACGCGAGGATGCCGAGCTTCAACGACTTCGGGAAGCCGTCCTTGATGATGTCGTTGACCGTGCGCGTACGCTGCGACATCGAGGGGCCGAGGTCGAACGTCGCCACGTCCTTGACGTAGTAGATGTACTGCTGGTACCAGGGCTTGTCGAGATTGAACTTCCGCTCGAGGTTCGCCTGGATCGCCGGCGGCACGTTTCGCTCGGTCTTGCGGAACGGATTGCCGCCGATCTGCTTCATCATCACGAACGTCATGAAGATGACGAGCAAGATGACCGGAATCGTCCAGATGATTCTTCGGATGATGAACGTGGCCATCTAGGTCTGAATCTTTACCCGATTGGGTGCAGTTCGCAACAGTGAATCGAAACAAGGGCGGGCGGGGCGCCGAGCGCCCCGCCCGTCCTGGACTTCCTGCTTGCCCGACTAGCCCTTCACCACCACCTGGGTGAGGTCGAACTGATCGAGCGGGTTGATGTTGAACGTGTCCTTGATCGACTGCTTCTCGAGGTTCGGATACGTGTACCAGTAGATCGGCAGGATCGGCAGGGCGCCGTCCTGGCCGAACAGCTTGTCCTCGAGCTGTGCGTAGATGTCGTACCTGGCCGAGTCGTCCGGCGTCTGCCGAGCCTGTGCGACGAGATCGTCATAGCTCTTGTCGCAGTAGTTCGTGTTGTTGTTGCCGGAGTCGCACGTCCAGAGATCGAGCCCGTTGATCGCGTCCGGATAGTCGTAGATCCATCCGAGGCGATACACGTCCACCGCGTTGTTCGGCGGCGGGCCGAGGAACTCGAGGTACTGCGCCCACTCCTGCTGCTTCAGAGTGGTGTTGATCCCGAGCTCCTTCCACTGCGCCTGTACGGCAGTGGCGATCTCCTTGTGGCCGGGCGAGTCGTTGAAGAACAGGTTGATGTCCATCTTCGGGCTCGCGGCCTGCGACAGCTCGTCCTTCGCCTGGGTGAGGTCCCCAGCTGCGGGCGTCCAAGGCGAGTCTGGATTGATCGTGTCGAAGCCAGAGATGCCCTGCGGAGACATACCCGTTGCCGGGATCTGGTCCGCCTGGGCGATCTGGTCGATGATCTCCTGCCGGTTCACGGCGAGCGACAAAGCGCGGCGCTCGTGAATGTCGGAGATGTTCTTGATGTTGAAGCCGTAGTAGTACGTACCCAGCGCGGGATACGCCTCGTACTCGGGAGTGTCCTTCAGGCGAGCGATCTCGTCCGGAGGAAGTCCGCCGCCGTCGAGCGTGTCGATCTCGCCCGACTCGAACGCCTGCACGCGGGTCGTGCCGTCAACGATGATCTTGCCCGGCACGCTCGTGAGGCTGACGTCCGCTGCGTCACGCCAATCGTCGTTCTTGACGAGGTCGATCTCGGCGTCGTGCTCCCACTTGGCGAGCTTGAACGGACCGTCGGTGACGATGTTCTGCGGCTCCGTCCACTTGTCCCCGAACTGCTCCACCGCCGCCTGGTTCACGGCGAGGAAGGAGTGATGGGAAGCCTGCTGGATGAACCACGGCTGCGGCGACGTCAGCTTGGCGACCAGCGTGAAGTCGTCAGGCGCGGAGACGCCGACCTTGTCCGCAAGGGCATCGCAGTTCTTCTGGCACGCGTTGTACTCCTGCGCGCCCTCGATGCCGTAGAGCTGATACGCGTAGTCCGCGGCCAGCTCGGGCGACAGCGTCCGCTTCCACGAATAGACGAAGTCGCTCGCGGTGACGGGATCGCCGTTCGTCCACTTGCCGTCCTGCCGCAGGTGGAACGTCACGGTCTTGCCGTCGGAGCTGACATCCCAGCTCTCCGCCAGGCTCGGCACGGCTTCAAGCGTGTCCGGGTTCAGCCTGACCAGCGGATCCATGATGTTCAGAAGCACGTTCGACGACGTCGTGTCGGTCGCAAGACCTGGATCGAGCGAAGGCGGCTCAGCGCCCCAACCGATCGTCATCGTCTGATTGGCGGCCGCTGTCGTCTCGCCGCCGCCGCTGCTCGATCCGCCACCGCTCGACTCATTGTTACTGCCACCGCAACCAGCGGCGGCGAGCGCGAATGCGCCAAGCAAAGCGACGACGAGCAGAAGCAATCTGTTTCCTGTCACGTCTGCCCTCCTCTTGGGTACGTACCCGGCCGCACATGCTCACGCCGGGCGGCCAACCAGATGCTTAGACGCACCTGCGCGGCGGAAAGTTAGCGGATTGCGATATTTCGCGCCTCGACCACCTGGGAGTCGTGCAAGTCGGTCGTGCAGCCGCCCACGGCGTAGAGCGTTCCGTCGATCGCGAAGGCCTTGAGGCCGTGCCTCGGGACGAGGGGCTCGGGCCCCTGGCTCCACCGGCCGGTCGCGGCGTCGTAGACCTGATACGTGTGTTCCCAGACGGTGTGGATCTCGGACCCGTAGGCCGCTGTCCCATTCAGCTCCATGGGTTTCGGCATCTCGGGCCCGGTCTTCCACTCCTCCGCGGTCGGGTCGAAGATCCACACGTCGCGGAGGGTCTCCTCGCCGCGCCGCCCGCCGAAGGTCCAGATCCCCCCCTCGAACGCGACTGCGCCGAACGTGTGGTTCGCGATCGGCATCGGCGTCGACTCCGACCACGAATCCGACGCGGGGTCGTAGACGTAGACGTTCCGCAGCTCCTTGCCGCCGCTGAAGCCGCCGAGGACGTAGATCTTCCCGTCCATCGCCACGGCCGCCTCGTTGAAGAGCGGCCGCGGAAGCGGGGCGCGGTCTTCCCACTCCCCGCCCTGGACGTCGTAGGCGAGGACGCGCTTCGTGACGCCGCCGGCCGTCTGGCCGCCGAAGACGTAGACGTTTCCGTCGAGCGCGGCTCCTGCAGCGGCGCGGGTCGGGTCCGGGAGCGGCCGAAGGGTCACCCAGTCGTTTCGGGCCGGGTCGAAGCGCTGGAAGACGGCGAGGAAGCGCCCGGTCTCCCCCACCATTCCGCCCGCCGCGTAGATGTGCCCGTCGAGCTCGGCCGCCGCGATGTAGCTCCGGCGCTGCGACATCGAAGCGGCGAAGGTCCACGGAGGGCCGGCGGCCCGGGCCTCGGCCTGGTCTCCGGGCCCTCGGGCACCGAAGACCGCCGCGACCGTGACTGCGGCCACGGCGACGACTGCGACGACGAGCGTCCTCCTCATCTCATGGTCTAGGACGCCGGAGCCGCTACTGCGTTAGCGCGTCGGCGCCGGCGACGACCTCCAGGATCTCCTGGGTGATCTCGGCCTGCCGGGCCCGGTTCATGTCGAGCGTGAGCCGGTCGATCAGCTCGCCCGCGTTCTTCGAAGCGTTCCGCATCGCGGTCATGCGGGCTCCGTGCTCGGAGGCCGCGGACTCGAGCAGGGCGCGGTAGATGCTCGTCTCGAGATAGGTCGGGAGAAGCCTCTTCAGGATCTCCTCGGGCTCCGGCTCGTAGATGAAGTCGCCCTCGAGCGCGATCTCGTAGGGCGTCTTCTCCTCCTCGTCCTCGAGCGCGGTGCGGGGGATCGGGAGCACGTCCTCGACGACGACCCGCTGCGTCAGCGCGGACTCGTAGTGGTTGTACACGATCACGACGCGGTCGACCTCGCGCTCGGTATAGAGCTCGGCAAGCGTGTGCGCGATCGCCACCGCGTCCGAGTAGTTCGGCCGGTCGGTGAAGTCGACCCACGCCTCGTCGACGTCGTAGCGCCGGAAGCGGAGCGACGAGCGGCCCTTCTTCCCCACGACGACCCAGCGCGCCCTCTGCCCTTCGCCGCGTGCGTCGCGCTCGAGGGCGAAGGCCCGGCGGAGGATCTGCGCGTTGAAGGCCCCCGCAAGGCCGCGGTCGCCGGTGATCGGGAGAACGGCGACGGTCTGCACCTCCCTCTCCTCGAGGAGCGGGAACTGCCGGGATGGGGTCGCCCGCGCGGTCCCGATCATCAGCTCGCGCATGCGGTCGGCATACGGGCGAAGCGCCTCGATGCGCGCCTCGGCCCGCCGGAGCTTCGCCGCGGCGACGAGCTCCATCGCCTTCGTGATCTTCCGGGTGTTACGGACGGAGCGAAGGCGCCGCTTGATGTCCTGGACAGTCGCCATGCGCCTTCGCTACTCGGCCGCCGCGCCGACCAGCCCCGCGTCCTCCTTGACCGCGAAGCTCGACTTGAAGTTCTCGATCTCGGAAGTGAGCTTCTCCTGGAGGTCGTCCGAGAGGTCCTTCTGCTCGCGGATCTCGTCGTAGACCGAGCCCTGCGTTCGCAGGTACTCGCGCAGCTCGTCCTGAAAGCGGGTGACCTGCGCGGTGGGGATGTCGTCGAGGTAGCCGTTGATGCCCGCGAAGATCGCGACCACCTGCTCCTCGACCGGCCACGGCTGGTACTGCGGCTGGTTCAGCGTCGCCACCATCCGCTCGCCCCGGGCGAGCGTCCGCTGCGTCGCGGGGTCGAGCTCGGAGCCGAACTGCGCGAAGGCCTCGAGCTCGCGGTACTGGGCGAGGTCGAGCTTGAGGCGCCCGGCCACCTTGCGCATCGCGCGCACCTGCGCGTTGCCGCCCACGCGGGAGACGGAGATGCCGACGTTGATGGCCGGCCTCACGCCCGAGTAGAAGAGGTCGGACTCGAGGAAGATCTGGCCGTCGGTGATCGAGATGACGTTCGTCGGAATGTAGGCCGACACGTCGCCGGCCTGCGTCTCGATCACGGGCAGCGCCGTCAGCGAGCCGCCGCCCTGTGCCTCCGAGAGCTTGCACGCGCGCTCGAGCAGCCGCGAGTGAAGATAGAAGACGTCGCCGGGAAACGCCTCGCGGCCCGGCGGGCGGCGAAGGAGGAGCGACATCTGGCGGTAGGCGTCCGCGTGCTTCGAGAGGTCGTCGTACACGCAGAGCGCGTGGCGTCCGTTGTAGAGGAAGAACTCGCCCATCGCGCAGCCGGCGTATGGGGCCATCCACTTGATCGGCGCTGCCTCGGTCGCCGAGGCGGTGACGATGATCGTGTAGTCCATCGCGCCTGCGTCGCGGAGGCGCTCGTAGACCTGCGCCACCGTCGAGGCCCTCTGGCCGATGGCGACGTAGACGCAGGTCACGTCCTGGCCCTTCTGGTTCAGAATCGTGTCGACGAGGATGGCCGTCTTGCCGGTCGAGCGGTCGCCGATGACGAGCTCGCGCTGGCCCCGGCCGATCGGGATCATCGAGTCGATCGCCTTGACGCCTGTCTGCAGGGGCTCGGTCACCGGCTGGCGGTGCACGACGCCGGGCGCCTTGAACTCGAGCGGCCGGTGCTCGGATGCCTTGATCGGCTCGCCGCCGTCCACGGCGATCCCGAGCGGGTTCACGATCCGGCCGACGAGCTCGTCCCCGACGGGCACACTGATGACGGCGCCCGTGCGCTTGACCGGGTCGCCCTCGCCCACCTTCTCCCACTCGCCGAAGAGCGCGACGCCGACGTTGTCCTCCTCGAGGTTGAGCGCGACGCCTGTCACGTCGGCGCCCAGGTCGAGCATCTCGCCGGCGACGCAGTTCTCGAGCCCGTACACGCGGGCGATGCCGTCTCCGATTTCGAGGACGGTGCCGACCTCGGCGAGGTCGGTCTCGACGTCGGCCTCGGCGATCCGCTGCTTCAGGATCGAGGTGATCTCTTCAGGGCGTAGCTTCAAGTTCTCTCCTTAGGGTCAAGCATCAACGGTTGATCAGTTCTTCGCGGAGCTGGTCGAGCCGACCGCGGACGCTCGCGTCGGCGCGCACCGATCCGGCCTGGACGACGAGGCCGCCGATGATGTCGGGGTCGACCGTCCGCGTGGCGACGACGCGCCGGCCGGAGGCCTCCTCGAACTGCTCGACGACCTTGGCCGCTTCCTCGTCCGAGAGCTCGACGGCGGTCGTGAGCTCCAGCTCGAGGAGGCGTTCCTCGCGCGCGAGCAGGCGCCCGAACTCCTCGTGGACGTCCTCGACCTCGGCGATGCGCCCCTTCTCGGCGAGGAGGTGGACGAAGTTGAGGAAGAGCTGGTTCGCGCCCGAGAGGAGATCGTCGAGCGCCCCGAGCTTCGTCTCGGTCTCGATCTGCGGGTTTCGGAGGAAGCCGCGCAGCTCCTCGGACTCGCCGAGGGCGGCCGCGAACGCGTCGAAGTCGTCGCGCACCGGCGCGATCGAGTCCTTGTCCCTGGCGGCCTCGAGGAGGGCCTCGGCGTAGACGCGGTGCGCTACCGCCATTCAAGCGCGGCCTGTTCGAAGGGCGACGGCCACTAGTTCTCGCTCACCAGCCTTTTGACGTCGACTTCCTCGATCGTCTCGTCGATGAGACGGCGCTGGTCGTCCGCGTCGAGGGACTTGCCGGTCACCTTCTCGGCGGCGAGGAGCGTGAGCTCGACGACGTCGCGGCGGATCTGCTCCGCCATCCGGCGGTTCTCGGCCTCGATCTCGCGCATGTTCTCCTCGAGCCGGCGCGTGAGGTCCTCGTCGGCCTGCGCGCGCGAGGCCTCGAGCTGGGCCTGTCCCTGGCGGCGGCTCTCGTCGAGGATGCGCTCGCGCTCGGCCTTCGCCTCCTCGCGCTCGGCCGTCGTCAGCTCGCGGAGCTCGCGGGCCTCCTGCCGGGCCTTGTCGGCCTCGTCGAGGGCCTCGCGGATGCGGTCGCGCCGTTCGTCGATCAGCTTCTGGATCGGCGCAAACGCAAAGCGGCGGAGGACGAGAAACGTGATCCCGAACGCGATGATGGTCCAGACCATCAGGCCCGGGACGACGGAGATGAGGTCGGCGAAAGGGATCGCCATCGAACTAGACCAGGACGTAGGCGAGCAGACCGCCGAGGAGGGCGTAGAAGACGACCGCCTCGGTGAGTGCGAAGCCCAGCCACTGGATGCCGGTGAGCTCCGCCCGGAGCTCGGGCTGGCGGGCGACGGCCTGGATCATCGAGCCGAAGATGTTGCCGATGCCGATGCCGGCGCCGACCGCGCCGAGACCGACGCCGACGCCGAAGGCGATCGCCTTTCCCATGTCGGCGACGTTTCCGTCGAGTGCTGCAAGAACTGTGGTCACGCTTTCCTCCTAATGCTCGGGTTCGATTTAGTGCTCGGGTTCGATGGCGCCGCCGATATAGATGGCGGACAAGAGGGCGAAGACGAAGGCCTGGATCGTGACCACGATCGCGACCTCGAAGATGTACACCGCCGTCGCGACGGGCACGGCGACGACGATCAGGGCGTACGACTCGAAGATGAAGATCAGGCCGATCATGACGAGGATCAGCATGTGGCCCGCCAGCATGTTGGCGAAGAGTCGGACGGAGAGCGAAATCAGCCGCATGAACTGCGAGATGACCTCGAGCGGGACGATGAGGGCGAGGAGCGGCTTCGGAGCCCCCTGCGGCACCCAGCTCTTGAAGTAGCGGATCGGGCCGTTGAAGCGGATCCCCTCGAAGTGCGTGGCGAAGAAGGTGAGCAGCGCCAGGGCGAGCGTCACCGAGAGATTCGCGGTCGCCGCGTAGATCCCCCAGGTGGGCAGCTCGACGCCCGCGACGTGGACGTGCTCGTCCGAGATCGGCAACGGGATGAAGCCGACCAAATTGAGAATCCAGATGAAGAGGAAGAGCGCCGCCACGTAGGGGAACCAGAGCGAGAGCCCCTTGGACGGCAGGCTCGACTCCGCGATCTGGCCGTAGATGAGGTCGTAGAGCGCCTCGCCGATCGTCTGCCTCCGATTCGGCCTCAGGGATAGCCCGAAGCGCATGATCCAGATGCCGAGGATCATCGTCACTGCCGCGCCGACGAGGAGGTAGACGACCGCCTTGTTGATGGACATGTCGAGCGGCCCGATGTGGATCGAGACCCAGGCCGGGAGCTCGAACTCGTCCTGCGGCTGGAAGTCCTCCGAAGCGGCGAGCACGAGGTTCATGGCGCCGAAAAGGGCGTTCACCGCTTCGCCTCTCCCGAGAAGTAGATGGTGAGGCTGAGGCCGAGCTCGAGCGAGTAGGCCGCCGCGTAGACGAGCGCGCCTGCAATCGCGAGCGTCGGGTTCGTCGTCGCCACCGCGACCGCAACGATCATGAGGAGGATCCCGCGGGCCATCATCCCGAAGGCAACCACGCCGGACCCGCGCAGGTTGGGCTCGCCGATCCCGACGCGCGAGAAGAGGAGGCCGAGGAGCTGGCTCGCCGCCCAGAGGACTGCGCCGAGCGCCCAGCCCCGGACCGGCCAGCCGGCAACGAGGAACACCGGCAAAGCGAGAGCCACGACCGCGCCGCCCGCGATTACGGGCAGCCGCCGTTCAGGCATCGGTCTGGGCGTGAGGGCGGTGGTCGGCACTAAAGGACGTTTTTGTAGCGAACGTAGACGGAGAGGATCGCGGCGGGGATCCCGATCACCGCTCCGATCGCGATCCCGGCTCCCACGGAGCCGATCGCGAGACCGAGAAGGGCGCCGAGCCCCACGCAGGCGAAGAGCACGCCTGCGAGAAGCGCTCCCGCGCCCATCGGATCCATCGAAGTGCGTCCAGCCGCCACGCTCGCCAGCATCTTATTCGGCCCCAGCGTATCAGCACCGAGGGACTTCGTGACGCCGAAAACGGCCTAACTAAGCGGAAATCGCCTTACTTTGTTCATCCTTGGCCTCCCGCCTGCGGCCCGCCCATGCGCGCACGCGCGTCAGCTTGAGGATCTCGAGGATGATGACGATGTAGACCGTCGCCCCGACGGCGATCGCGCCGACGAGCGCGACGACGATCGTCGGCCAGAGGTGCCACTCGCCCGACTCGCGGAAGGGAACGAAGCGCGTGGCGAGGGCCGCGCCTCCAAGGATCGCGCACCAGGCGTAGAGATAGAGGACGGCGCGCCGCTGCGTGAAGCCGCGGCGGAGGAAGCGGTGGTGCAGGTGTGCCTGGTCCGGCAGGTAGAGCGGCTCGCGGTGCTTGAGGCGGCGAAGGAGGACGAACGAGGTGTCGAAGATCGGGACGGCGAGCGCAAAGAGCGGGAAGAAGAGGGCGACGGTCGCCGCAGTCTTCAGAAGGCCCTGGATCGAGACCGTGGCGAGCAGGAAGCCCATGAGGAGCGCGCCCGAGTCGCCCATGAAGATCCGGGCCGGGTAGAAGTTGTGGCGGAGGAACCCGAGGCAGGCGCCGGCGATGATCGCGGAAAGCACAGCGGCTTCCGGCTTCCCGAGCGAGAGCGCGATGACGGCGAATGTCACGCCCGAGATCCCGCAGATCCCGGCGGCGAGCCCGTCGAGCCCGTCGAGGAAGTTGACCATGTTCATGATCGCGACGATCCAGACGAGGGTGAGGACGATGCTTGCCCAGAACGGCAGGTCGTGGATGCCGACGATCGGGAACGTGAATCGGTCGATGCGAACGCCGAAGTCGATCGCGATCGCGGCCGCGCCCGCCTGGCCGCCCAGCTTCACCCACCAGGGGAGGCCGCGGAAGTCGTCCGCCATGCCGACCGTGGTCGCGAGCGCAGCGCCGAGCAGGATCCCCCGGTAGGGCCCGGAGAGGTCGAGGAACGCGAGCGCAGGGACGAAGACGCCGAAGAAGAGCGCGAGGCCTCCGAGGCGCGGGACGGCCTGCAGATGGACGCGGCGCCGTTCCAGCGGCTCGTCCACGATCCCGAGCACGCGCGCGACGCGGCCGACCGCGGGCGTCAGGACGAGGACGACCGCGAGCGCGACGAGGAAGCCCCAGATGACGTCCAGGTGGTTCCTGAGGGTGTCGAACACTTGTTAGTGGCCCGCCTCGCGGCGTTTCTCAGGTCCCAGGCGACTGCAAAGCGTCGCCATGCATCGTCCTCGGTCGTCCACGTACTTGTTCAAGTGCGCGGACTCCCTGCATCCTCGCCTGGCTCGCTTTTCGCGTGGCTGGAACGGTGAGAACACCGCGAGACTGACCACTACTTGGTCCCGAACAGGCGGTCGCCCGCGTCTCCGAGGCCCGGGACGATGTAGCCCTTCTCGTTCAGGCCCCGGTCCACAGCCGCGACGACGACGTTGACGTCGGGATGCTCGGAATGGAGGCGCTCGATGCCCTCGGGCGCGGCGACGATAGCGATGAGGCGCACCGAGGTCGCGCCCGCGGCCTTCGCCGTCGTGACCGCGGCTGCGGTCGAGTTCCCGGTCGCGAGCATCGGGTCGAGCAGGATGACGTCGCGCTCGGCGACGTCGGTCGGGAGCTTCACGTAGTACTCGACCGGCTGAAGCGTCTCCTCGTTCCGGTAGAGGCCGATGAAGCCGACGCGCGCGCCGGAGATGAGGCTGAGGACGCCGTCGAGCATTCCGAGTCCCGCGCGGAGGATCGGGCAGACCGCCACCTTCTTGCCGGAGATCCGCTGGACGATCGTCCGCTCGAGCGGCGTCTCGATCTCCACCTCCTCGGTCGCGAGACCCTTCGTCGCCTCGTAGGTGAGGAGGAGCGTGACCTCGTCGACGAGCTGGCGGAAGAGATGCGTCGGCGTCGAGTCTTCGCGGAGCATGCCGAGCTTGTGCTGGACGAGCGGATGGTCTACGACGACCACGGCGCCTTGGGCCGTGGTCGTAAAGGTCTCAGGCTCCTTCATAGGTCGTGTAGCCCCGAAAACCGGGATACAGAGGCCGCTTTTCGCAGAGCACTTCGCTGCGGCCGCGGAGGGCGTCGATGTCCGGGTCCGAGGCGAGCGCGCCGGCGATGATCTCCCCCACGTCGCGCAGGTCGGCCTCGTCGAAGCCGCGCATGGTGACCGCGGGAGTACCGAGACGGACGCCAGAGGCCTCCATCGGGGGGCGCTCGTCGAAGGGAACGGTGTTCCGGTTGGCCGTGATCTTCACCTCGTGGAGCTGCTCCTCCGCCGCCTTGCCCGACCACTCGCCGCCGCGGAGATCCATCTGCAGGAGATGCGTGTCGGTTCCGCCGGTGAGGACGTCGAGGCCGTTCGCCAGGAGCGTCGAGGCAAGCGCGTCCGCGTTGGCGCGGATCTGCGACTGGTAGTCGCGGAAGGCGCCGGAGCCCGCGATCTTGAAGCACGCGGCCTTGCCGGCGATGACGTGGAGGAGCGGGCCGCCCTGCATCCCCGGGAAGACCGCCTTGTCGAGCGCCTGCGCGTGCTCCTCCTTGCAGAGCACGAAGCCCGAGCGCGGCCCGGCGAGCGTCTTGTGCGTCGTCGAGGTGACGAAGTCGCAGTGCGGTGTCGGGTTCGGGTGGATGCCGGCCGCGACGAGCCCGGCGAAATGGGCCATGTCGCAGAGAAGGAGCGCGCCGACCTCGTCGGCGATCTCCCGGAACCGGTCGGTCTCGATCGTCCTCGGGTAGGCGGAGCCGCCGCAGACGATCAGCTTGGGCCTACACTCCTTCGCCGTCGTGAGCACCTCGTCGAAGTCGACGAGCGACGTTTCCCGGTCGACGCCGTAGCCGACGAAGTTGTAGAGCTTGCCCGAGAAGTTGACCTTGAGGCCGTGCGTGAGGTGGCCGCCGTGGTCGAGCCGCATGGCGAGCACGGTGTCCCCCGGCTCGAGGCAGCTGAAGTACACGGCCATGTTCGTCTGCGCGCCCGCGTGCGGCTGCACGTTCGCGTGCTCGGCGCCGAAGAGCTCCTTCGCCCGGTCGATGGCCAGCCGCTCGATCTCGTCAACGACCTCGCAGCCCCCGTAGTAGCGGCGCCCTGGGTAGCCCTCCGCGTACTTGTTCGTCGGCACGCTCCCCATGGCCTCGAGAACGCTCGGCCACGTGAAGTTCTCGGAGGCGATCAGCTCGATCTGACCGCGCTGGCGCTCGAGCTCGCGCTCGATGAGGGCAGCGGTGTCGGGATCGATCTCGGCCAACCCGGCCCGCTGGAGCTCCTGCAGCGTCTCCTGCGCGATCGCCACGGGTCCACCATACCGCGTCGCCCGGCCGCGGAGGCCCGGCCCGTCAGCCGGCCGTCGCGCAGGCGATCTTGGCCAGAGCCTCGGGCGCGAGAACGGCTCCCTCGCGCAGCACCTCGGGCTCGTTGCCGGTGAGATCGATCACCGTCGAGGGGGTGCCCGGAAGCTCGCCTGCGTCGACGACCGCGGCGGCCCCCCGGAGGACCTCCTCGGGGATGTCCTCAACCCGCGCCGGGTCCGGGCCTCCGTGGACGTTCGCGCTCGTCATCGCGACGGCTCCGAAGCCGTCGAGCACCGCCTTCGCCTCGGCCGGGAGGTCCGGGATGCGCACGCCGATCGTTTCCTGCCGCGTGCCGGTCAGCCACTGGTAGCGGCGCGCGGGGTTCGGGAGGACGAGGGTGTACGGCCCGGGCAGAACCGCTCGGGCCATGACGGCGGCGCGGCCGCGCAGCTCGGGGACCGCGTCGAGGATCACCTCGAGATCCGAGGCGACGAGCGCAACCGGGATCTCCCTCGGGCGCTTCTTCTGCCGGAGGAGCCGTCGGATCGGCCCCTCGTGGTAGGCGTCGACGCAGAGGCCGTAGACGGTGTCGGTCGGAAGGATCACGGTCTGGCCCGCTCGCAGGGAGGCGATCGCCGCATCGACCGACTGCGCAGCGATCACGAGCCGTCCCAGCGCCCTTCGACGACGCGGTCGCGCCCGGCGAGGTCCCTCGTCTCCATAACGCCGCCGTAGCCGAGCGAGCGGAGGGCCTCCGCGAGCCCGGCCGCCTGGCCGTCCCCGCACTCGAGCACGAGGCGGCCGCCCGGCACGAGGAGCGCTCGCGCCCCGGCGGCGATCTTCGCGCCGACGCCGACGCCGACCACGGCCTCATAGGGCTCGTAGAGGCGGATTTCGGGCTGAAGCGTCGCGTACTCCGTGGGCGAGACGTAGGGCGGGTTCGAAACGACGAGGTCGAACGGCCCCTCGACCTCCGAGAGCAGGTCTCCCTGGACGAAACGGACGCGGCCGTCGACAGACGCGCGCGCCAGGTTCTCACCCGCCAGAGCCAATGCGCGCTCGGAGCTGTCGACGGCGACGACCTGCGCTCCCTCGTGCTCGTCGGCGATGGCGAGGGCGATCGCGCCCGAGCCGACGCCGACATCGAGCACGCGCGGCTCGGCGAGCTCGCCGAGAAAGGCGAGGCAGCGTTCGACGACGATCTCCGTCTCGGGCCTCGGGATGAGCGCTCGGTCGTCCACCTTCAGGACGAGCCGGCGGAAACCCCACTCGCCGAGGATGTAGGCGAGCGGCTCCCGCCGAAGGCGCCGCTCGACGAGCTCGTCCAGCCGCTCGGCCTCGAAGGCGGTCACGGGGCGGCCCGACGAATAGAGCTCGGAGCGCGCGAGCCCGAGCACGTCCGCGACAAGAATCTCCGCATCGACGCGCGGGGAGGGCACGCCTCGAGCGCGCAGCCTACCTTCGACCTCGCGAACGGAATCCAGGGGCATCAACATCTGTTCGCTGCAGACAGTCACGTAGTTCTTACGCCGCGGCCGCTTCGAGAGCCTGCCGCCGCTCCTCGGCGGCGAGGGCTTCCGTGAACTCGGCCAGGTCGCCCTCGACGATGCGGTCGAGCCGCTTGATCGTCAGGTTGACCCGGTGGTCCGTGACGCGGTTGTCGGGATAGTTGTAGGTGCGGATCTTCTCGGCCCGCTCGCCACGGCCGATCTGCGAGCGCCGCGCCTCCGAGAGCTCTTCCTCCTGGCGCTCGCGCTCGAGCTCGAGCAGACGTGCGCGGAGGACGCGGAGCGCCTTGGTCTTGTTCTGGAGCTGGGATTTCTCGTCCTGCATCGCGACGACGAGCCCGGTCGGGAGGTGCGTGATCCGCACGGCCGAGTCGGTCGTGTTGACACTCTGGCCGCCGGGCCCGGTCGAGCGGTAGACGTCGATCTTCAGGTCGTTCGGGTCGATCTCGACCTCGACCTCCTCGGCCTCGGGCATGACTGCCACGGTCGCCGTCGACGTGTGGATGCGTCCCTGGGATTCGGTCACCGGCACGCGTTGTACCCGGTGCGTGCCTCCCTCCCACTTGAAGATCGAGTACGCGCCCTCGCCCTTGATCGCGAAGGTGACGTCGTTGTAGCCGCCGCTCTCGCTCGGGTTGGAGCCCAGCACCTCCCACTTGAAGCCTCGGGACTCGGCATAGCGCGTGAGCATGCGGAAGAGATCTCCCGCCCAGATGGCCGCCTCGTCACCGCCCGTGCCCTTGCGGATCTCGACGATGACGTCCTTCTCGTCGTTGGGATCGCGCTGGACGAGCGCGAGCTTGAGCTCGTCCTCGAGCTCCTCGAGCCGGCCCTCGAGCTCCGGGACGAGGCCGCGTAGCTCCGCGTCCTCGCGCGCGGCCTCCAGGTCGTCGCGCGTCGAGCGCCATTCCCGCGCGAGCTTGTGCGGACCCTCGAGCTCCTTGAGCCGGCGCCCGGCGTCGGCCGCCTGGTGGTGGTCGGCGAAGATCGCAGGGTCGCTCATCCGCTCCTGCGCGTCGGCGTACGAGCGCTCCAGCTCATCGATCAGGCTGTCCATCTGGCTCACGGCGATCAGCATAGACTCAGGCCATGGTGGAACCGCTGCAGGGAAGCTGCCTCTGCGGAGGCGTCCGGTTCGAGATCACGGCGCCGTTTCTCAACGCCAACCACTGCCACTGCTCCCGTTGCCGCAAGCACTCGGGGACGTTCGGAGAGACCCAGGGCCGCGTGCCGCGCGACGGCTTCCGGCTCGTCTCGGGCGAGGAGCTCATCCGCGTCTACCGGCCCGCCGACGACGCCGGGGTGAAGGCGTTCTGCTCTCGCTGCGGCTCGAGCCTCTTCGGGAGGACGTGGCCCGACGGGCTTGAGATCTCCGTCCGGCTCGGCGCGCTCGACGGCGACCCCGGCATCCGGCCGGAGTTCCACACCTACGTGGACTCGAAGGCGCCGTGGGACGAGCTCCCGGACGACGGCCTGCCGCGCTACCCGGACGAGCCTCCGGGCTAGGCCATCACTTCGACTTTGCGCTCCTCCGGAGTCGTCCGTCCTTCGAGGCGGAGAACTTCTCTGAGAGCGCGAATCGAGACTTCGACCTGGTCGAGGGAGGGCTCGCGCGTCGTGAGTCGCTGAAGCCACATTCCCGGGGCGAGCAGGGCGCGGAGCGCGCGATTGTCGGCGTGCCGACCGGCGAAACGGATGATCTCGTAGGCGATACCGGCGATCACCGGTAGGAGCAGGATCCGCGAGATGATCAGCCAGTACCAGTCCGGGCGGCCGACGAACGCGAACACGAAGATCGCGACCACCATGACGTAGAGCAGAAATGCGGTGCCGCAACGCACGTGCAGCAGGCTGTAGCGCTGCACGTTTTCCGGAGTCAGCTCCTCGCCGGCCTCGTAGGCGTTGATCGCCTTGTGCTCGGCCGCGTGGTACTGAAACACGCGCTTGAGGTCGGGCAGCATCGAGATGATCAGCAGGTAGACGATGAAGATCGTCACGCGCACGAGGCCCTCGATGACGACGAAGGCGCCGGTCGAGTCGATCGGCAGCCAGTTCGTGATCAGCGCCGGCGAGACCTTGAAGAGGAGGAGCGCGAAACCGATTGCGATGCCGAACGCAAAGAGAAGCTGCCCGCGCGTGAGCTCCGTCTCGACCTCGCCGTCCTCGCCTTCTTCCTGGGCGGCGTAGTTCGCCGAGATGGCGAGGGCGCGAAAGCCGATCGCCAGGGACTCGCCGAGGGCGATGATCCCGCGGACGATCGGGAGCCGCAGCCAGCGGTGCCGAAGCAGGATCGACGTGACCGGGCGGTTGACCTCGGCGATGACGCCGTCGGGCTTTCGCACCGCCACCGACCAGGCGGACGGGCCACGCATCATCACGCCCTCAAGGACGGCTTGGCCTCCGATCGGGGCGCTCATGCGACTCTTTTCGCTGTTAGGCCCTGCCGGCCTTCTCGAGACGCCGCTGGAAGCGCTCGACGCGACCGCCGGTGTCCATGAGCTTCTGCTTGCCGGTGTAGAACGGATGGCACTCGGAGCAGATCTCCACGTGCAGCTCCGGCTTGGTCGAACGGGTCTGGAACTCGTTCCCACACGAGCAGCGCACGGTGGCGAGAACGTAATCGGGATGAATGTCAGCCTTCATTTGAACTCAGGATAGCAGCAGCGGTTTTGCCGGCCACGTTGCCACCCGAGACGACAACGGCGACCGTCTTGCCTTCGACATCCGGCACCTTGCCGGCCAAGAGCGCCCCCACTCCGGCGGCGGCTCCGGGCTCTGCTGCGAGCTTCGCGCGCTCGTAGAGGAACCGAACGCCGGCGCGGATGTCGTCCTCGGAGACGAGCACCGACTCCACGCCGCGCTCGAGGCAGACCGCGAGACAGTGCTCGCCGGCGATGGGCGCGTTGAGCGCATCCGCGATCGAATCGGGCCGGACCGGAACCGGCCGCCCCGCGGCGAGCGCCTGGGCGAGCGCCGCGGATCCCTCGGGCTCGACGCCGACCACGCGCGCGCCGGGGGCGCCGACGGCGATCCCCGAGACCAGGCCGCCTCCCCCGACGCCCGTCACGATCACCTCGGTCGTCGGAGCGTCCTCGAGAATCTCACGGCTCAGGCTGGAGTGCCCTTCGATGACGGCCGGGTCGTCGTACGGATGGACGAATGCGCGCCCTGACTCGGAACGCAGCTCCTCGAGGCGATCGAAGGCCTCCGTCGGATCGGCGGCCTCGCGGTCCACGGCCGCGCCGTAGGCCCTTGCCGCCGCCGCCTTGAGCTCGCTCGTGCCCTGCCACATGACCACGAGGCAGTCGATCTTCTCGAGCGCGCAGCCGTAGGCCACCGCGGCTGCCGCGTTGCCGGCCGAGACCGTGATGACGCCGCGCGCCCTCTCCCCCGGAGTGAGTGTCGAGAGCTTCGCCAGGATTCCCCGCGGCTTGAAGGAGCCGGTTTTCTGGAAGAGCTCTGCCTTGAGGAGGGCGGTGCCGCCAAACGCGTCTCCCAGGGTCGTCGACCGGAGGAGCGGCGTTCGCAGGAGCGTGGTCACATCAAGCGGTACTCGGGCCCGTCGCCACCCTCGGGTGGCGTCAGCCGTCCGCCCTTGGCCGTGATCGCGCCGCACTGGACGCAGTTCGAGGCCGTCACCTCGACGCCCACGACGTTGCCCGCCGGGGATGCCTCGCCCCCGAGCTCGTAGACCTGGGCGGGGCACATGTGCACCCACGCCTCGGCGACCTCGCGGCGGACCTTGCGGTCGACGCGGAGGTGGCTCGGCGCGTCGTCGCGCGTCTTCAGTCCCGAGAGGTAGACGCTCGAAAGCTTGTCGAAGGTGAGCTGCCCGTCGGGGTCCGGATACGATCGCGCCCGGTCGCCGACGAACACCGGCACCTCGGCGTCGCGCTGCAGCTTCAGGTCGCGAGGCGGAAGCTTCCCGAGCGTGTTCAGCGCCGCGCCGGCGAGCATCGCGCCGCGCGTAAACCCGTACTGGAAGGCCGGGCGCATGTTGCGCACGCGCTCAAGGTCCTTCCAGACATAGCTCTCCTTGAGGGCGTGGTCGTAGGACTCGAGCGCGCCGGGCTCCCAGGCCGTGCGTCCGGGCGCGAGCGCCTCGAGGGCGCTCTCCGCGGCGAGCATCCCCGAGCGCATGGCGTAGTGGATGCCCTTGAGCGCCGGCACGTTGACGAGGCCGGCGCCGTCGCCGGCGATCATCCCGCCGGGGAAGTGGAAGCGGTCCGGGAGCGCGAGGAAGCCGCCTTCCGGAATCGTCTTCGCCCCCCAGGCGACGCGCTTGCCGCCGCCGAGGATCTTGCGCACGAACGGGTGCAGCTTCAGCTCCTGCAGGAGGTCGTGGACCGAAAGCGTCGCGTCCGTGTAGTCCAGGCCGACGACCATGCCGAGCGCCACGTGTCCTTCGCCGAGCGGGTAGATGAAGCTGCCGCCGAACTCCCTGAACCTCTTCGCTCCCCGGAGCGGCCAGCCCATCGTGTGGATGACGCGGTCGAGCGGCTGGGGAACCTCCCAGACCTCCTTGACGCCGAGCGCCCACACCTGCGGGCGCGACTGAAGGCCGAAGCGGTCGAGGGCGACTCCGGTGAGGTGGCCCTGCGTCCCCTCGGCGAGGATGGTCACGCGCGCGGTGATGTCGGAGCCCGGCTCGAAGTTCGGGAGCTCCTCGCCGCTTCGTCCGCGGCCGCGGTCCCCGGTGCGGATGCCGACGACCCGGCCGCCGGAAACGAGCAGCTTGCGGGCGGCCGTCTCGGGGACGAGCGTCGCCCCGCCCTCCTCTGCGCGCTCCGCGAGCCAGGCGCCGATCTCCGAGATGGACGCCACGTAGTTCCCGTGGTTCCACATCGTCGGCGGAGCGGGAAGGCGCATTGCCCGCTTCGCGGTCAGGTAGTAGAGCCCTTCGCGCTCGACGCGTGAGCGAAACGGCATGTCGTCGCTGTGCATCCCGGGGAAGAGCTGCCGGAACGCGCGCGGGTTCACGACGGCGCCAGAGAGGAGATGCGCGCCGGGCGCCTTGCCCTTCTCGACGATCGCCACGGGGATCTCGCCGAGCCGCTCCCGGACGGCCGGGCTCTCCTCGAGGAGCTGGTTCAGCCTGATCGCGGCGGAGAGGCCGGCCGGGCCGCCTCCGACGATGAGGACGCCGACCTCGATGCGCTCCTCCGGCGGATCGGTGGGCTCGGCGACGAACTCGGCCGGCCCGAACGGCGGCGGGAAGTCCGCGGGGCGAACGCTCACGAGCCCCTCCTTTCGCTTGCACGAGCTCCGTCAGCTTCGGAATGATCTCGTGCACGTCGCCGACGACGGCGAGATCGGAGTACTCGAAGATCGGCGCGTTCGGGTCCTTGTTGATGGCGACGATGGTGCCGGAGCCCTGCATGCCGACCTTGTGCTGGATCGCGCCCGAGATCCCGCACGCGATGTAGAGCTTCGGCGAGACCGTCTTCCCGGTCTGGCCGACCTGGGTCGCGTACGGATACCAGCCTGCGTCCACTACCGCCCTGGTCGCGGCGACCGCGCCTCCGAGCGCCTTGGCGAGATCCTCGACCAGAGAGAAACCCTCGGGCTGCCCGAGCCCGCGTCCTCCCGCCACGATCACGTCGGCGTCCTCGATCGAGGGGCCCTCGCTCTCCTCGTGCGCCTGCTCGACCATGATCGCCTGCTTCGAGAAGTCCTGGATCGCGACCGGGACCTTGGCCACCTCTGCACTGCCGCCGGTCTCGGCCGGCTCGAATGTGCCCGAGCGGATGAGCGCGAGGCGCGGCTCGCTCTTCCAGCCGACCTCCGCGATCACGGAGTCGCCGAGCGCGGGCCGCTTGCCGACGAGCTCTGCCGTCCCTGAGCTCGAGATCGACGAGATCCCAGTTGAGACCGGCATCGAGGCGCGCGGCGAGGCCCGCTGCGACGTCGGCGGCGAGCACGGAGGCGCCGAAGAGCACGTTGGCGAAGCGCTCGGACTCGACGAGCTCGGCGAGGACGTCGACCCGCGGCTGCGGAAGCGGCGCCTCGAGAGCGGGATCGTCGGCGACGAGGACGCGCGAGGCTCCGTGGCGCCCGACCGCCTCGGTCATGCCCTCGACGCCGGCGCCGAGGAGCACCGCGGCGACGTCGTCCCCGAGCTGCGCCGCCTTGCCGAGGACGCCGAGTGAGCCCTTGACGGGCTCGCCCTCGTGGTGCTCCACGTAGACCAGGGTGCTCATCAGAGCAGCTTGTGGGAGGAGAGGTACTCGACGATCTTCGCGGCGGCGGCCGGCCCGTCGTCCTCGATGCGCTCGCTCTCTCCGCGCGAGGGCGGGTCGGAGAGCCCGTGGACCTCGGTGCGCGAGCCGGACTCGCCTGCATCGTCCGCGGCGAGCCCGATGTCGGAAAGCGACACGGTCTCCTGCGGCTTCTTCTTCGCGCCCATGATCCCCTTGAGAGACGGGTAGCGCGGCTCGTTGATCGCGTCGGAAACGGCGACGACGCACGGCACGGGCGCCTCGATGACGTCGTAGCCGTATTCGGTCTGGCGCTTCACCTTCACCTTGCCCGCGGAGGCGTCGAGGCTCGCGGCCTGGGAGATCACGGGAAGACGAAGCCGGTCGGCGACCGCCGCCCAGAGCACGGCGCCGTCGGAGTCGCCGGCCTGCTGGCCGAAGAGAATGATGTCGGCGCTCTCGCGCTCGAGCGCCTTGGCGAGCGCCTTGCTCGTCGCGACGAGGTCCGAGCCGGCAAGCCCCTGGTCGGAGACGTGGACGGCGCGGTCGGCACCGAGCGCGAGCGCCTTCCGAAGCGAGTCGGCGGCGCGCTCGGGGCCCATGAGGACGGCCACGACCTCGCCTTCCCCGCCCTCGCCCTTGAGCTGCAGCCCCTCCTCGATCGCGTGCGTGTCGAACTCGTTCAGCGCGCCGGCGACGCTTCGGTCGAGCCGGAAGCTCTGAGGGTCGAGGCGCTTGGGGGCGGAGGCGTCCGGCACCTCCTTGACACAGACCACGATTTTCACGGCGGCGATCCTATCCGTTCAAGAACGGACGGCCGCCTGCCGAAGGGTCTGTTACCGTCCGCGACTTCGGACGCGAACCGGAGCCTATGCTCAGCCACCGGACGACAGCCCGAGGGGTTCTTCTCCTTCTTTTGATCGGGGTCTTCACAGGGACCGCGCACGCCGGCGTGCCGATGGTGACCGCGTTCCCGGTGGTCGGCAACGTCAACTACACGGACGACTTCGGCGACCCGCGCCCCCAGGGGCGCCACGAAGGGAACGACATCATGTCGGTGCGCCACCAGCCGGCCGTCGCCTTCGTCGCGGGTCGCGTGCAGAAGTGGACGGGATCGGGCTCCTACGCGACCTGCATGCTCTACCTCCACGCTGAGAACGGCATGACCTACGTCTACATCCACCTGAACAACGACCTCGGGCCGTCGAACGACAACGAGGGGCACTGCAAGAACGGGGTCTCGTGGGCCAAAGGACTCGACAACGGCGACCACGTCAAGCGCGGGCAGCTCGTCGGCTTCGTCGGAGACTCCGGCGACGCGAACGGGATCCAGCCCCACCTTCACTTCGAGGTGAGGAAGCCGAGCGGCAGCGCGATCGACCCCTTCAAATACCTGAACCGCTCCAAAAACCTGCTCTTCCCCCGCCCGCGGCCGGGCCTCGGCGGCGTGACGCTGAAGCTCAAGGGGGCGACCGTCGTCGGCACGTCGAGCTCGACGATCACGGTGCGGACGAAGCGCGTCGTCGTCGCGCCGCTCGACCTGAGCTACGTCAACGTCCGCAAGGTGACGCTTCTGGTGCCGCCGGAAGCGGTGGTCCGGCGCAAAGGCTCGCTGACCACGACCAGCGTCTCCTCCGCGCAGGTCGGCGAGAAGGTACGGGTGACGACGGCCACCTTCACGCCGACCTGGAAGCTCCAGAAGGCCCCGGCGGAGTCGATCTCGGCCGAGACGATCCTCCTCCTCGGCGACTAGCTCGGCAGGGCGGCGCGAAGCTCGCGGGCAGCCCGCTCGGGGTCGTCCGCCTCGACGATCGCCCGGACGACGGCAACCCTGGTCGCTCCGGCCGCGACAACGTCCGCGACGCTCGACGGCTCGATACCTCCGATGGCGAACCAGGGGAGCTTCGCGTTCGCAGCGGCGTAGCGGACGAGCTCGAGCCCGACCGCAGGGCGGGCCTCCTTCGTCGGCGTCGCGTACACCGGCCCGACCGCGATGTAGTCGGCGCTCGCCGCGTCGATTTCCGAGGGCGAATGCGTGGAGAGGCCGACCGGCAGGCCGAAGGCGCGCGCGGCCTCGACGGGAATGTCGTCCTGGCCCACGTGGACGAAGTCGGCGCCCGCGAGAACGGCCAGGTCGGGCCGGTCGTTGACGCCGAGCGGGACCCCGTGGGCGGCCGTCACCACACGCGCCTCGCCGAGCGCGTCGAGGAGCCGGCCGTCGGGAAGCGACCGGTCGCGCACCTGGACGACGTCCACGCCGCCGCGGATCGCCGCGGCGAGAAACTCGCCGAAGCCGGGCCTCACCGGTGTGACGAGATAGAGGCGCCTGGATGAGCCGCCGTCTCGAAAGGACGTCATCCGCCGGCAACGGGACGGGCGACGACAAGCGTGTCCGCGTTCTCGAGCTCGACCTCCGCGTAGCGGGTGCGCTCCACGGGCTCGCCGTTTCGCTCCACGAGCGCGTAGCCGCCCTCGAGTCCGAGGCGCGCGAGAAGGGTCGCGACGGTCTCGCCCGGAGCCAACTCGTGCTCGCGCCCGTTCACCTCGACCCTCAAACCGTTCCCCCGACCGGACTGGACGGCGCCGGCGCCTGCTCATCCATGACGCCCGCGAGGAAGGCCGTGCGGCCGGCCTCAACCCCGAGGCGGAAGGCCTCGGCCATGGCGACCGGGTCGCCCGCCCGCGCAATGGCCGTGTTGACGAGCACGGCGTCGGCGCCAATCTCCATGGACTCGGCTGCGTGCGACGGTGCTCCGAGGCCGGCATCGACGACGACCGGAACCTCGGCCTGCTCGACGATGATCCGGATCGAGTCGCGCAGCCTGAGGCCGCGGCCGCTCCCGATCGGCGCCGCGAGCGGCATGACCGTGGCGCAGCCGACCTCCTCGAGCTTCTTGGCCAGCACGGGATCCGGGAGCACGTAGGGCAGAACCGTGAACCCGTCCTCGACGAGCGAGGCCGCCGCGCGAAGGGTCTCGACCGGATCCGGCAGGAGATACCGTGGGTCCGGGATGACCTCGAGCTTGACCCAATCGGGCAGGCCGCCGGCCCGGGCGAGGTTCGCGGAGCGAACCGCCTCGTCGGCGGTCTCGCAGCCTGACGTGTTCGGGAGGAGGAGCACCTCCTCCGGCAGGAACGAGGTGATGTCCTCGCCCGGCGCGTCGAAGTCGATCCGCCGCACGGCGACGGTGACGATCTCCGCGCGCGAAGCCGCTACGGCGTCGCGCATCGTCTCGAAGGTGTCGTACTTGCCGGTGCCGAGAAGAAGGCGTGAGCCGAACTCGCGGCCGGCGATGGTCAAGGTGTCGTGCATCGTGCTCCCTCCGCTGGCATGACCCAGATCAGGTTCTCCGGTCGCGGCCTCGTGACCGCCTCTCAGCCTCCGTGCAGAGGCTCCCGCCAACGGACAGCGTAGCGGCTCCTAGCGACCCCGAAACTCGGGCTCGCGCTTCTCGGCGAAGGCAGCCATGCCCTCTTTTTGGTCTTCCGAGGAGAACAGCATCGCGAAGAGGCGCAGCTCCGTCTCCATGTGGGCGCTCGCCTCGCCGGTCAGGTAGAGGTTGGTCGCCTCCTTGGCGTACGCCAGGGCGAGCGGGCTCTTCTTCGCCAGCTCGTGCGCGAGCTTCAGCGCAGCCGGCATGAGCTCCGAAGGATCGTAGATCTGGTTCACGAGCCCCCAGTCGTGCGCCTCCCGGGCGCCGACCGCGCGGCCCGAGAAGACGATCTCCTTCGCGAAGCCGAGCCCGACGATGCGCGGCAGGCGCTGGCTACCGCCCCAGCCCGGGATGATCCCGAGGTTGACCTCCGGCTGGCCCAGCCTCGCCTCGTTGGAGGCGAGCCGGATGTCGCAGGCGAGGGCGAGCTCGCAGCCGCCGCCGAGCGCATAGCCGTTGATCGCGGCGATCGTCGGCTTCGGGATCGTCTCGAGAAGGTTCGCGCACGCCTGGCCGAGCTCTCCCCAGCGCCTCGCTTCGAGGACCCCGAGCGACTGCATGTACTTGATGTCTGCGCCGGCGACGAAAGCCTTGTCGCCCGCGCCGGTGAGGAGGACGACGCGCGCCTCCGGATCGGCGGCGAGATCCTCCAGGTGGTCGCGCAGAGCCTCGGCGTGCTCGACGTCGAGCGCGTTCATGGCGTCGGACCGGTTGACGGTCACGACTGCGACGCCGCCGTCCCGTGCGACGTCGACGCTCACCGCGTGACCGGTACTCGCTCGCGGAGAAAGTCGACGATCTCGGAGACGGGCGCTCCGGGAGTGAAGACCTCGGCAACGCCCTGCCGCTTCAGCTCCTCGACGTCCGGCTTCGGGATCGTGCCGCCGACGACGACGACGACGTCGTCGATGCCGTTCGTCTTGAACCCCTCGAGAATCTTCGGGACGAGAGTCATGTGCGCGCCCGAAAGGATGGAGATGCCGACGGCGTCCGCGTCCTCCTGGATCGCGGTCTCGACGATCTGCTCCGGGGTCTGGTGCAGGCCCGTGTAGATGACCTCCATGCCGGCGTCCCTGAGCGCGCGGGCGATGATCTTCGCTCCGCGGTCGTGGCCGTCGAGCCCCGGCTTGGCGATGACGACCCGGATCTTGCGCTCGCGATTCATACGGGTCGGTCAGTATATGAACGTGAGGCTCACCGTCATCGGATCATCGCCGGCCTGGCCGAACCCGGGCAGCGCGCAGTCGGGGTACCTGGTGGAGACCGGCGCCGAGCCGCGCCGGAGCCTCCTGCTCGACTGCGGCCCGGGCGTCCTCGGACGGCTCCGCGCGAACGGAGACGGCCGCGTCGACGCGGCGGCGATCACCCATTTCCACCTCGACCACTGGGGCGACCTCGTCCCGTGGGCATGGCTGAACGCCTACGGGCCGCCGGACGAGCACATCCCGTGCTCCGTCTGGCTCCCGCCCCGCGGCCGCTCGCAACTGGACGCCTTCGCGGCCACCTTCGGGAACCCGGGCATGTTCGACTCCGCCTTCGATCTCAACGAGTTCGCGCCGGGGACGCCGTTCCAGGCCGGCGGCTTCGAGGTCGAGGCGCACCGCCTGCCCCACTACACGATGGAGGCCTACGGCTTCCGGGTCAGGGAGGGCGACAAGCTGCTCGCGTACTCCGGGGACTCCGCACCGACCGAAGAGCTCTCGGCGCTCGCGCGGGGAGCCGACCTCTTCGTCTGCGAGGCGACCCTGGCGCGGTCGGACAAGGACGGCGAGCCCCGCGGCCATCTGTCCGCCGAGGAAGCGCTCGCGGCGGCCGACGGCCCGATCCTCCTCACGCACCGGCCGGTCGAGCTCCCGATCCCCGACGGCGTTCGGCTCGCGACCGACGGGCTCACGGTCGAGGTCTAGCTCCCAGTGCCCCTTCATGTGATCCGGCCCCGCTCCCGGCACGCGAAAGGCGCACTGCGCAAGGACGCAGGGAGCCCGCGTATCGGTGCATACGGAGGCGAGCGAGGACGCCGCGCGGGGCAGCTTTGCAGCCGTCGGGAGCGTGGCCGTGATTGCGTGGAGGGGCACTCTTAATGGACACGAGCTTCTTCTAGATGGACCCGAGCTTTTTCGCACGCTTCGGCCTCTACGTGGCGCCGCACTTCCTCGAAGGGGACACGTGCAGCCAGGTTCGGCAAGCGATGGACGAAGCCCAGCAGGTCGAGGCGACCGTGGAGGACGAGGGCGAGCTCGAGGTCGACCGCTCGCACCGAAAGACGCGTGTCGCCAAAGTCTCGCCGGAGACTTCGACGCTCGTCCGCGAATGCCTGAACGGGCTCCGCGAGACCCTGTCCGACCACTTCGACCTCGACCTCGAGGAGTGCGAGAAGCCCCAGTTCCTCGTCTACGAGGAGGGCGACTTTTTCCGGCCCCACATGGACTCGAGCGACAAGGACGCGGACGAGGCATCGGGCCGGCGAGTGTCGGCCGTGATCTTCCTCAACGAGGCCTCGGACGAGGCCGCGCCCGACGCGTACGGCGGCGGGTCGCTCTCCTTCTACGGGCTCCTGCAGGACGACCCGAAGGGCCAGGGAGTCGGGCTCCCCCTCGTCGGTTCGCCGGGTGCGCTCGTCGCGTTCCCCTCGCACATGATCCACGGGGTCACGCCCGTCACCCACGGGCGGCGCTACACGATCGCGAGCTGGTTTCCGTCCGGCTCTCATTGACAACGTCTGGGGCCGTACCCAACATGAAGGAGACCCGTGGCCGAGCTGAGCTACCAGCCCAACCCTGACGTTGTCGCCCAGCGCGTCCAGGACGAAGTCGTCCTCGTCAACCTGCGGACAAACGAGATCTACACGCTGAACCGGACCGCCGCGCGCGCGTGGGAGCTGATCGCGGAGGGGCGGGACCGCCCCGGCGTCGAGGCCGGGCTCGCGGAGGAGTTCTCGGTCGACGAGACGGCGGTTCAAGGCGAGCTCGACGGCCTGCTCGACGAGCTCGTCGAGAAAGAGCTGATCCAGCCCGTATGACGGCGGTGGACCTGCGGGCCGGAGTCGAGGCTCTTTCCTCCACGCCGCCCTCGTTCCTCGCGCGTTACAGCGTCGAGGCCGGGCTCGAGCTGGCGGAAGGGCCCGACGAAACTGCGGTTGCCGCCGGCGACGAGACGTGCATGGTCGTCTTCGCGGGCCGACTCGTCGACACGGACCGACTGGGCCCCGCGTCCGCCGAGACGCAGTCCGCGGCGCAGCTCCTGCTGGCCGCCTACCGCGCTCGAGGCGAGGCGATCTTCGGGGATCTTCGCGGCGTCTTTGCCGTCGTCATCCACGACCGGCGCACGGACACCCTCTTTTTCGCGCGCGACCAGCTCGGCCACCACTCCCTCTTCTTCGCGCGCGAGGCGGGAGTGGTGCACCTCTCCGACTCGATCGCGCGTCTCGTTCGCCACCCCGAGGTGCCGAGCTCGATCGACCGGGTCGTGGTCGCGGAGATGCTGATCCACCGGACGCGGAGCTCCGACGAGACAGGCTTCGAGTCGGTCAAGCGCGCACGGTCCGGCTGGTTGTACCGGCTCGAGGGCTCAACGCTCTCGGCCGGCCGCTACTGGTTTCCCGTCGCACCGGATGGAGCGACGGAGTGGGCACGCGAGGAGGAGTTGCCGCAGTTCGAAGGATTGATGGAAGCGGCTGTCCGACGGTCTGTCGAGCCCGGCGCCACCGGGATCTTCCTGAGTGGGGGCCTCGACTCCGTGACGGTCGCGACGTTCGCGGCCGATCTGCTCACCGCCGACGGCGAGAAGCTCCCTCCCGCGCTCTCGATCATGTTCCCGGAGTTCGACGAGACCGCGGTCCAGACCACGGTCGCGAAAACGCTTGGGCTCCCGCATACGCTCGTGCCGTTCGACGAGGCGTCGGGCCGGGACGGTCTCGTCATGAGCGCCGTGCGAACGAGCGGAACGTGGCCGATGCCGCTCGTGAACCTCTGGCAGCCCGCGTACGCACACCTGGCGCTTCTCGCGAAGGAGATGGGCGTCCGGCGCGTGCTCACGGGCGCCGGCGGGGACGAGTGGCTCCAGGTCAGCCCGCAGTGGGGCTTCTCGCGGCTGCGCAGGCTCCACGTGCGCGAGATGCACCATCTCTACCGGACGTATCTGCAGTCGTACAACCTGAAGCGCGGCCCCCTGCTCAAGAACCTTTTGTGGCGCTACGGCATCCGACACACGCTCCGCTCGGCGGCCATGAAGACGCTCGACACCGCGTTGCCGAGCGCGGGCCGCGGCCTGAAGACGCGCCGGTTCCAGAAGTCGAGACCTCCCTGGCTCGCTCCCGATTCCACCATCGGGGCGGAGGTCGAGCGCAGGGCGGGCTCGCTCACGGCAATCGAGAGCCCCGACGTTCGCTTCGCCAAGGACAACTTCCCCTTCCTCGAGAACCCGATCGGCGCGATGGAGCGGGAAGAGGCGTTCGAGCGCGGACGCCGCATGGGCGTGGAAACGTACATGCCCTTCTGGGACCCGGATCTGGACAACTTCCTCGCCAGGGTGCCTCCGCATCTCATGAACAAGGGATACTGGTCGAAAGGCCTCGTGCGCACGAAGCTCGCGGAGAGGTTTCCCGACGCCGGCTTCGCCACGCAGCGCAAGGTCCTCTCGACCACGCTCTCCACGCGCCTCATGTACGAGCAGACCCCCGCAGCCTGGGCGAAAGTGGGGGGCGTCCCAGCCCTCTCGGCAGCTGGAATAGTCGACGAAAACCTTTTACTATCCGACGTGGAGAGAAGACTGGAGCTCATCAAGCAGCCTGAGGGCTCGAGCGGCGAGCAGACGTTGGCGCGATCCATTGCGGCCCACGGCATCTGGACGGTGCTCAACGTCGAGTCATGGCTGCGCCAGTGGGTCTGAAACGAGAGGTTGAGAGTGAAGGTCGACCGGGAGGAGAAGGAGGTGAACGAGATGACCCTCAAAGGGACTGCATCTTCCTGGGAGCCGATGGAACTGCGCCTGGTAGGACAGGTGGAGGAAGTGATGCTCGGCGGTGTCAACAACACCGACTGCAGCAATATCCCGCCTGGCAAGACAGTGCCTTCCCCAAGCGATCCGGGGGAGCCCTGCCTCAAGCCGCCGGGCCAGGAATAGCGGCCTTGCTCGGCTCGGGGCCCAGGGTCCCGAGCCGAGGCAGGCTGACCTCATGATCACCACCCTGACGTTGACCGTCGCGTCGGGTGCCGTCCATGTTCCGGAGCCGGACCCGGACCATCCGGACACGCAGGTCTGGTACACGGCCGACTGGGAGCCGCACGCGTGGTTCTATCCCGTCGGCGACGAGTACTGGGTACGCCTGAGTGGAATCGGGACGTTCCGCGTGGCGACGAGCGGGAGCGTCCTCGCGTTCCCCGAGCCCGGGACGCCTTTCAGTCTGGTGGTCGACGCGTATCGTCGGACCGTCCTCCCGCAGGCGCTCCAGTTCTTCGGACGCGAAGTGCTGCACGCGAGCGCGGTCGTCGTCAACGGCCGCGTGTTCGGTTTCTCCGCCTACTCGAAGACCGGCAAATCGACCCTTGCATTCGCCCTCGCCCAGCGGGGTTACCAGCCCTGGTCCGACGACGCTCTCGCATTCGAGACCGGCCCCGACGGAGCGCGCACGCTTGCTCTCCCGTTCGCGGTTCGGCTCCGACCCGAATCGCGGGATCACTTCGGGGTCGATCCGCTTCCCGCCGAGGAGAGGCCCGAGAACGGGTCGATCGAAGTGGGCGCGACGTCTCTGCCTCTCGCTGCCATTTGTGTTCTCCGACGCCCCGAGGAAGGCCTGCCGGGGTCGACCGTCGAGGCGATGCCCGCCGGAGAGGTCGTCGCGAACCTGCTGCCGCACGCGTACTGGGCGTCCCTCGCCGATGCGGCCCGGAAGGAGCGAATGCTTCGCGCCTACCTCGGCCTGGCCGGCAAGATCGAGGTGTTCCGCGTGACAATGCCCCAGTCGCTCGCCAACCTGCCAGACCTCCTCGACCGGATCGAGGAGATCGTTTTTCGCCCGGCCGGAGCGCGTTGAGCATCCAGAGGCGCACGGCTCGGCTACGCAACGTCGTCCGCAGTCCCGCGGACGTCCTCCTCTTCGCGCGCATGCTCGGGTGGGCGGCCGCGCTGCCCGTGCTCAAGCGCCGGATGCCGCTGCCGAAGCTCGTCGAGACGGCGGTCCCGGAGGCTCGGGCCGACACTCAACGCCGGCCGGAGACGGTCATCGCTTTCTCCCGGTGGGTCTATCGCATCCCGGGGTTCAGGGACAACTGCCTCGAGAAGAGCCTCCTCACCTACCGATATCTCCCCGCCGACGGAGGCCGGTACCGCCTCGTGCTCGGCGTTCGCGCCGGCGAGACCGCGGGGCCGCCGGGCCATGCCTGGCTCACGATCGACGGCGTGCCGGTGCACGACACCGCCGAATCCCTCGCCGACCTCGTGCCCATCCTCGCCTTCGACAGCGCAGGCCGGCGCGAGGACATGGAATCAGGCGGGAGGACGGCCCCGCGAACGGGCAACGGCGATCAGCGCGGGGAAGAGCCGGAAGAGGAGGGAGAAGGGCCGCCACACGCGGGCTAGCACAACGCCGAGTCGCCCCCGACGCGCGAGCGGCGCGTGCGCGCGCAGGTAGTCGCGGGTCGGGAAGACCTCGCGGACGACGAGCCGGGTCTTCGGCCCGATCCCAGAGGTGGCTGCGAACCGGCGCACGCCGGCCGTGATCCCCGGGTTCTCGACCAATCCCCCGGGCTCCTGGCCCAGGCGGGCGTTCAGCTCTCGCCCCTCGGGAAGGAGGTCGAGGCCCGCTGCAAACTCCGGCTGAACGCTGAACTCGCCTGCGAGACCGGCGGCTCCGGCCCAGACCGAGTCGGGCAGCCGTTCGAGGCCCCGGCGCAGGTCCTCGAGCGGGCTCGCGAGCCCCGGCCCGTGCTGGGCGGCGTGCAGGCCCAGATGCAGCGCGCGCGCCTCGGCGCTCGGCACGCGGACCGACCCGCGTCCCAGCGGGAGCGGCTCGGAGTCGGCGTAGAGGCGCTCGAAGACCTTCGCCGGATCGGCCGCGACGCCGGCGAGGCGGCGATGGAGGTCGAGATTGACCGGCCCGCGCAACCAGACGCGTCCGTGCCAGTCGTCGTGGACGAAGCGGAACCCGAGGCGCTGCACGGTCTGCTCCGCGCGGGCGAGATCGGGCTCCCGGACAAGGAGGTCGATGTCGTCGTAGGGGCGCTCTCCCGGCGCGTCGTAGAGCCACCGCCCGATGGCGGGGCCCTTAACGAGCAGATTCGGGATGCCGTCCTCGTCGAGCGCGGCGGCCACCTCGACCGCGATCGCGTCGAGCGCGAGCGTCACGCCCACGACAGCCGGGGACTGAAGGCGGTGCTGCATCAGTAGTGCGTCAGCGTGCCTGCGCGACGCGTGTGGTCGACGGCGCGCGCGAAGAAGTAGGTGGCGACCGGCAGCCCGACGATGCCCATCAAGAGCAGGATGAGCGCGTCGATCGCCCAGTCGTCTCCGAGGAAGATCGCGTGGCGGAGGCCCTCGAACGCGAACCGCGTGGGCACGATCCGGGCGATCGGCTGGAGCCAGGACGGCAGCGTCGAGATGGGGAAGAACGCCCCGCCGAGAATTCCGAGGGCGTAGGTGAAGAGGCCGATGAGGGCCTCCCCCTTTTTCACGATCAGCATCACACCGCCAAGGATGATGCCGAGAGCCCCGAAAGCCAATGCCGACACGAGCAGCATGACGACGAAGCCGAGCCAGTCCGTGTGGCCGAAGTCGACACCGAGGAGACTGCCGCCGACGAGGATGTAGACCGCGGCGCGGCCCATCGAGAAGAGGAACGGGTAGCCGGCCAGCCCGGCGGCGAGCTCCGTGAGTGTGACGGGCTGCACCATGAGGGCCTCGAGCGTGCCCGTGAACTGCTCCTCGCGAATGCGGTAGGCGAGCCCCGTGCTCGCGGCTCCGATCACGTTCGTGATCGCGATGCCAACGAGTGCGTACGCGAAGTACGAGGGCACGCCGAGGTTCGAGTCCGCGGCGACCTCGAGCGTGCGCGCGATGAAGTAGTAGACGAGGAGGTTCGCGATCCCGAACATGAGGTCGAGCAGGAACGCGAGGCGGTAGGTGCGCCTGCTCGCGTACTCGCGCCGCACGAGGGTGACGACGCGGTTCAGTCGCGGCGGGCGGGCTCTAGGTGGGAAAGTCGACGCGGCGGCCACAGCGCTTGACGTCCTCATCGAGGTGGGTTGCCATCACGACGCTCGTTCGCTCTCGCCGCTCGAGCGCCTGCCAGAGACGTTCGCGCGCGTTTGCGTCCAAAGAGCGGGTCGGCTCGTCGAGGAGGACGAGAGCCGGATCGCCGAGCAGTGCGCGTGCGAGGGCCACCTGCTGGATCATCCCCGACGACGCGCGGTTCACCCGCTCGGCCGCGAGGCCCCCGATCTCGAGCTCCTCCTCCACGGCCTCGACCGTGCGCGCCGCTGCTCGCTCGCTCCCGAAGCGGAGCCGTGCGAAGAAGAGGAGGTTCGCGTGCCCGGTGAGGCGCATGTCGAAGGAGCGCTCCTGCGAGAGCGAGGCGCCGAGGAGAGCGCGCGCTTCGAGGGTGCCGGCTTCGTGCCCGCAGACATGCACGACTCCTTCGCTCGGGAGAAGCGTGCCGGCGATGCAGCGGAGCACCGTCGACTTCCCCGATCCGTTCGGCCCCGAGAAGGCGACTCGCTCCCCGGGGGCGAGCCGGAAGTCGAGCGACCGGACCACCTCATGGTGGCCGAACCGCCTCGCAAGGCCGGATACCGCCAGGACGGGCTCGGCTGCGGCGGCCATGGCCGCGGGCTCCGCCGCGGGCGCGCTCATGCGCCCCCCGCCGAGTGTCCGGGGACGCGTCGGCGGGTGGGGGCGTGACCCCAATTCGTCGAGCCGGCCATTGCTCGCAATGTAGTTCGACCCGCACGCGCCGAGCCATTCCCTCTTCGCCACCGGACTTCGGCTGGACCGTCGGTCAGCTTGGATTAGCCGTTGCAACGTCGGAGGGACATCGTTGCTCGCCACATCCACCCGATGAGTAGGCCAGTCGGACCCTTTTCCCAGACTTTCGTTTAGGGTTCCGGCTTGTTACCCCCCTCCGTTTGTAATAGAAGTTGGGTGCTTTACAATCCTCCAAAACTCGAAAGGCGGCCCTTTCGATGCAAACTTTTCAGAACAGAACCACCGTGCTCGTCGACGAGCACCCCTTGTGGCTCGAGACCGTGCAGCAGCTTGTCGAGGCAGTCGGCCTCGAAGTCGTCGGCAAGGCAAGCCGATCGAGCGACGGGCTGCGTCTGGTCGGCGAGCGCTCGCCCGACCTCCTGATCACCGGGATCCGCATGCCCGAAGGCGAGATCGATGGAATCGCCTTGGTGCGTGAGGCGCTCTCGCGCGTCCCGCGGATGAAGGCCATCGTGCTCTCGATGTACGACGACGCCGAGCATGTCGAGGCGAGCTTCAACGCGGGCGTGTCGGCGTACGTCCTCAAGAGCACCCATCCGGACGACCTCAAGTCGGCCATCCGCCAGGCGTTCGACCCGTCCATGTACTTCGCCTCGGACGCGTGGACGAGCGGGGCGGTCCCTGCGCAGACTCCTCAAGACGTCGGCCTGACCCGCCGTGAGCTCGAGATCTTGCGGCTCGTCGCCGAGGGTCACTCGAACGCCGAGCTCGCGAAGATGCTCTGGGTGACCGAGCAGACGGTCAAGTTCCACCTTTCCAACATCTACCGGAAGCTCGGCGTCGCGAACCGGACCGAGGCAAGCCGCTGGGCCCAGCTGCAGGGCTTGCTTTCGCCCCTGCTCAGCGGGCCGCGGTAAAGAACTAGGCCGTTGCCGTGGCCGGGGCCGCGAGGACCGGCAGTGCCGACGCGGCCAGAAGGCGCTTCAGGCCTTCGTCCAGCTCGACCTCGGGCTCCCAGCCGAGCACCTGCTTGGCGCGGGTGATGTCGGGCTGGCGCACCTGCGGGTCGTCCACCGGCAGCGCCTCGAAGACGATCTCCGAGCGCGAGCCGGTGACGCGCACGACCGCCTCGGCGAGCTCGAGCAGGGTCATCTCGTGCGGGTTGCCGATGTTGACCGGCAGGTGCTCGCCGCTCGTGGCGAGGGCGTAGAGCCCGCGGATCTGGTCGTCCACGTAGCAGAAGGAGCGGGTCTGGGAGCCGTCGCCGAAGACGGTCAGCGGCTTGTTCTCGAGCGCCTGGCGGATGAAGGTCGGGATCGCGCGCCCGTCGTGGGGGCGCATGCGCGGGCCGTAGGTGTTGAAGATGCGCGCGATGGCCGTGTCGACGCCCTGCTGGCGGTGGTAGGCCATCACGAGCGCCTCGGCGTAGCGCTTGGCCTCGTCGTAGACGCCGCGCGGGCCGATCGGGTTGACGTGGCCCCAGTAGGTCTCGGGCTGGGGGTGCACCTGCGGGTCGCCGTAGACCTCGCTCGTCGAGGCGATGAGGAAGCGCGCGCGCTTGACCTTGGCGAGGCCGAGCATGTTGTGCGTCCCGTAGGAGCCGACCTTGAGCGTGTGCAGGGGCAGGCGCAGGTAGTCGATCGGGCTCGCCGGGCTCGCGAGGTGGAAGACGTACTCGAGGCGCTCCTCGGTGAAGAAGGGCTCGGTGACGTCGTGGTTTATGAAGAGGAAGTCCTCGCCGTTTCGCAGGTGCTCGATGTTTTGCAGCGAGCCCGTGTCGAGGTTGTCGAGGCAGAGCACCCGGTGGCCCTTGGCCAAGAGGTAGTCGCAGAGGTGCGACCCGAGAAAGCCGGCTCCGCCGGAAACGACCGCAGTAGACATCTCACTGATCGAATCGCACGGCCGGGTAGCCCACAACCCCCCGATCGTACGGTTTGGCTCGTGGCGAACCTTTTCTATGCTTTGTCTCCGAAGTGCGAAACGGACGGAGGTAGTCGACAACGTGGCTCTCATGAAAAGGTTCCTGTTGCAGGTCGCTCTCATCGGCGCGGTTTGCCTGGTCGTGGTCGGAGCGAGCTCGGCCGCAACGGTGCGCGGGATCGTCCCGTTCGTCGTGTCCGGCAACGCGAACTGCTCACAGCTCAGCGGTGTCAGCTACACCGACTCGGTCACGTTCAGCTCGCCGGTGAACGGCGCGAGCTCGAACGGGCTCTTCCTGCTCGCCGACGACAGTACGTCGTTCGACTGGTATGTGCTGCGCGACATCCGGGACATCACCGTCCGCGCGGTCATCGTCAAGGGCGGCCCGAACTCCAACGTCTACGTGTATCCCGGCGGGGATTACTCGGACGGTCCTCTGACGGCTCCGACCAACCCGAAGAACGGAAAGCTGTACGGCGTCGGGGCTGTGACGTTGTGCTTCACCGTCGCCTCCTGATCGAGCCCGGCGTCCTCGCAGCACGTCCGCTCTCCTGAGCGCGTCTTGAGCTGGAAGATCGGGTCGGCGGATCTCGCCGTCGTCGGAGCCGGGATCCTCGGCCTCGCCGTGGCACGTGAAGCGATGCGGCGCTATCCGGGCATCCGCGTGGCCGTCCTCGAGAAAGAGAGATCGGTCGCCGCTCACCAGACGGGCCACAACAGCGGCGTCGTCCACGCCGGCGTCTACTACGCCCCCGGCTCGCTCAAGGCGAAGCTCTGCGTCGAGGGAAGCCGTGCTCTCTACGCGTACTGCGAGGAGCACGGCATCCCGTACGAGCGTTGCGGCAAGGTCGTCGTCGCGACCGACGAGCACGAGATCCCTCGCCTGGAAGAGCTCTTCGGGCGCGCATCGACGAACGGCGTCCCGGGGGTGGCGCTGCTCGACGAGGAGGAATTGAGGGAGATCGAGCCGTCGGTGCGCGGCGTTCGCGCCCTCCACTCGCCGGGCACCGGGATCGTGGATTTCCGCCGAGTCGCGAGGAGCATCGCGAAGGAGATCTCGGAGAGCGGCTGTGAGGTCCACACGGACTTCCACGTGGAGCGCATCGTCCGCACGAACGCCGGCACGACGCGCCTGGAGTCACGCGATGCCTTTCTCGAGGCCCGTTCGGTCATCACCTGTGCAGGCGTCTATTCGGACCGGCTCGCTCGGATGACCGGAGGCGAGGCTTCGCCTCGGATCGTGCCGTTCCGCGGCCGCTACTACGCGCTCGTGCCCGAAGCGTCGGACCTCGTCCGCGGCCTCGTCTACCCGGTCCCCGACCCCGCGTTCCCGTTTCTCGGGGTTCACTTCACGAAGCAGATCTCGGGCGAGATGTGGGCCGGTCCCAACGCCGTCCTTGCCTTCGCACGCGAGGGATATCTCGCCCGTCAGATCTCTGCACGCGACCTCTGGGACACCCTCTCCTACCGCGGCTTCCGCCGCTTCGCGAGCCGCAACTGGCGCACCGGGCTCGGGGAGCTGCGCGGAGACCTCTCGCGACGCGCGTTCGTCGCCGCCCTTCAGCGCCTGGTGCCCGGCGTGCGGCGGGAGCACCTAGCCGGGACACAGAGCGGCATTCGGGCGCAGTCACTCGACGACGACGGCAAGCTCGTCGACGACTTCCGTTTCGACTACACGGAGAACGTCGTCCACGTCCGCAACGCGCCGTCTCCGGGAGCGACGTCGAGCCTCGCAATCGCCTCGCACATCCTGGAGGTCGCAGACGAGGCCATCCAAACGGCCTGAGTCACGACGGTTCCTCTAGGTCCAGCGGCGGACTCGTTCCCGAACCGACGACGACCCGTTCTTTCCCTCGGCAGCTCCCTCGGCCCCGTTCTCGGGGTGCCCCGACAGCTGGAGAAGCGGCGATTCCTGCGCTGTCCCGTAACGGCGGTAGGGCAAGCCGTTCCTCGTTGGGGCTCCGGTCACGACGATGCCCAGCTTCGGGGTCGGCGTTGCTGCGAGCGTACGCTCCAGCTCCTCGAGGATCGTGGAACGCAGGCTCTGCAGCCGGACGACGACCAGGAGGGCGTCGACGTGCGCGCTGAGCGCGACGGCATCGCCGACGCGCAGAAGTGGCGCAGCATCGACGAGGATGAAGTCGGCGCGGGACTGGACGTCGCGGAGGATCCGCGCGATCGCTGCCTCGGCGCCGAGCTCGTCGGGATCGTGGAGGGCGTCGCCTGCGGGGAGAATCTCCAGCTTGCCGAGAGGACCTCTCCTCTCGTTCGGGTCCAGGATGTGGATCTCCTTGAGCGCATCGTCGAGCTCGGCGTCGCCAAGCTCCAGATCCGTGAGGCCCGGCTTTGCGTCGAGATCGAAAAGCTCGTGCAGGCGCGGACTGCGGAGATCCGCGTCGATCAGGACGACGCGGCGCCCGCCGCGGGCGAGGGCGAGGGCGAGATTCGCAGCAGTCGTCGACTTCCCCTCCTCGTCGACGGCGCTCGTGATCATGATGATCCGCGCGTTGTGGTGGGCGTTGGCGAAGGCGAGATTTGCCCGCAGGGTGCGGAACGCCTCCGCTTCCGGGCTCGTCGCGGCGGCGAGCATGACGAGCTTGCCCTCTTTGGCCAGGTTCTTCGGCGGCGGCGGCAAGTGACCGAGGACCGGGATCCCGAGCACGTCGCGAACCGTGTCCGCGGAGCGCACGCGAGTGTCGAGCGCCTCGGCGAGGAATGCCGCACCGAAGGCGAGCATGATGCCGAGAACCAATGCGATACCTCCGTTCCGCACCGTGCGCGGCGCGACCTTCTCCGTCTTGTCAGCGTCCCGAACCAGAGTGGCGGACGGATCTGGGGCTGCGATTGTCGACTCAAGCTCTATCTCGTTCCCGACGAGCGTCTTGTACTGAAGCGAGGTGGTGTCCCCCGCGGCCTCGAGTTGGCTCATCGTGCGCCTCACCTCGTCCAGGCGCTCCTGGTATGGCTTGATGTCCTGCTCGGCCTTGTATTCGCTGAATGCTCTTGCGTAGGCGGTCGCGAGAATCATCGCGAGGCGCGGGTTGGCACTCTTGACTGCAAACGTGAGGAGGTCGCTACCCACAGCCTGGGTCACCGAGGAGTTCTTCCGAAAGTCTTCGACGGTCAGGTCCGTCCCGTCCACTTCTTTCAGCGCCTGCTCCAGAACATTGGGGACCCGCGCAAGGAGCATCTGGGTCTCCGCAAAGCGTGACGGGTCCACAGATCCTTGGGGGACTCCTCCAATGACTCCCGCGCTCGGCGGCGTGAGCAGGACGTCGGCGGACGACTCGTAGATGGGCTGCTGTCTGAGTGACAGCGAAACCGCAACGATCGGAACGAGCAGGCACGTAGCGATGAAGACCACCTTGCGCCGCGACAGCACGTGCAGGTACTCGAGCAGGCTTGGCGATTCACCGCCGTTGCCGGATGTGTGACCTCTCGGAGTCGTCATCAGGATTGGGCGCCCAAGGCTTCGACGTCTTCAATGAGCATACGTACCCGTACGCGGATTGGAAGGCGGGCGCCAGATCTGCGCGTCACGATGTGACACCCGTTAGAGCGCGCGACTCGCTTGGCACGACCAGCATCGGTTCTCGGTATGGCTCCGCGGCTCGCCGCCCCTCCTGCACCGTCCTGAGCGCAACCAGAAGCGCGGCCGGAATCCAGCCGTATCGCGAGAAGAGCACTGGCTCGCTCATCGCGAATACGGTGAACGCGACGACGGCGCTGATGAGCCCCGCCGCCGTCCGCCGTTCGCCCTCGGACAATGATGCTCCTAGCGCAGCCGTCCCGGCGCGCAGGAGGGCGACTATCGCCACCAGGATGCCGATCACGCCGAAGAGTCCCGCCTTGTACCAAGTTCCGATCACGAGGTTGTGGACGTCGTACTCGTAGCTGACCACCCCATAGGGCTTCGTGATGCTCACGAGATCCAGGCCCACGCCGATGAAGGGATCGGCTTCGATCCTCGACAGAGCCACCTTGTATACCGCGACCCGCGAGTCGAAGGAGCCGCTGCCGGAGGTCGCCGTCGCCGCCGTGGACGGTGTCGTAACGCTCGTGATCCGCTCGAGGGGCGTCGGTGCGCCCCGCAGGCCCTGAACCGTGACCACCACAACGGCAATAGCGATGATTCCGCCGAAGACGAGCCACGAGTGCAGCGACATGCGCTGGATCGCTACCCAGACGAAGATTGCCGCACTTGCGGCGAGCAGTGCACCCACCGAGCCGGAAGAGATAAGCCCGCCGCCGATCAGGAAGACGAGTCCGATGAGCGTCATCCGGTTACGGCCAGAAAGGGACGAGCGCGTCGCAAGCATGACGGCCGGAACGAAGGCGACGGCGCAGATGCCACCGAGATCGTTCGGCTGGTTCGTAAATCCGGTGCTTCGGCCATAGGCGGGATCGGTGTTCGGTATGACATCGCCGGCCACGACTTGAAGGATCCCCGCTGCGCCTGCGAGCGCCGCCGAGACGACCCAGAGGGTAACCGCCCGCTGCACCCGCTCTTGACGGTTTAGCAGGGCCGAGGTGAGCCAGAACCAGAAGATGGTCAGGAACAAGAGCCGCGCGACGACGGCCGCCGATTTGACCGGCTCGACCGCACCGAAGGTCGAGAACAGCCCTCCAAGCGAAAAAAGCCCCATACCGATGATCAGGAGTGGCGGGATCCCGAGCGGGACAGGCCGGCGGGTGACCATGATCTCCGCGGCAACGAAGCAGAAGCTAAAGAGAAAGAGAACGTCCGAGTACGTCACCTGTCCGCCGGCGCGCAGAGTGAGGATGGCGACAATGAGGACACCGGCGTAGAAGAAGACCCTTCCAACCCCAAGACCATTGCCCCCTGGCTCCAGCGCCGCCGGTTCGGCGTCGTTTGCATACGTCTGCGCCGCGCGGACGAAAAGACCTCGCCTCCAGCTCCCGAATGACGCGCGTGCCAGGGCGAAGAAGAGAACCGCGGCAACGAGACCGAGGACCATCAGCGAACCAAGCAATGGCAGGCTTACGACCGCCACTCCGCTAAGAAGGGCGATGAGGACCGCGAATCCGGACACGAAGGCGGGCGGTCCTAACGTGCGAGGATCATGGCGGAAGCGCCAGGCATCGATGCGGGTGAACAGGGTGCTGCCCGAACCGAGGACGAGCACGATGAGCAGAATGAGGCTGACGAGCCAGGAGATCGCAAGCGCGAGTGCGACCCCGACGGCACCGTATGCCGGAAGGAGCACTGCGATCGTGGGCACGAGGAGCACCCATGACGAGATCTCCGCGATGGTCCCGAGCCCGGGGCGGCCCAGACCGTTGACGCCGTCGGTGAGCACTCGGCGGGCACTCATGAAGAGCGTCGCCAGAAGAAGGACGCGCGCGATGGGAGTCGCGCTGTCGAACTCCCCGCCGAAGAAGATCTGGACGAGCCGCCCGGTTACCAGCTCCAGGGCGCCGATGACGAACGTCGCGAGCGCGACGCCGAGCAGGAAGTAGCGCCAAACCGCCCGGCGACGGTCAGCCAAGTTCGACTGAGAGGCGACCGCCGGATACGCGACCATGCCGACGCTCTGAGCGACGACGCGAGGAAGATTCGTGAACGCCTGGGCGACGACGTAGTAGCCCAGCGTGATAGGCGTCAGCAAGAGTCCGACCAGAGCTTGGTCGAGACGGAGCGCGTCGATTGGCGAGACCGACCCGACGAGACTCTTGAGTCCAAACTTGAAGAGGTGTGAGCGCGTGGGCGACGGAACACCCTGGGTCTCCCCCGGCAGACGGCGGAGGGCGACCGCCAGCGCGAGGGTACCCGCGCTGAGAAGAGCCAGTGCCCACATTGCCATAAGGACGACGATGTCCGCGACGCCGAGGATGAATGCCGCCAGCACGGCGGCCGTATAGACCAGGCTCGGAAGCACGCGGAACACGTTGAAGGGGAGGAAGCGTTCGTGCCCCTGAAGGATCGCGAGCCCGTAGTTCTGGGCGAGGATCCCGGGGACCAGGAGCAGCGAGACCAGCGCTGCGACTTTGACCCGCTGCGGATCGCCATGGGTGAAGGCAAACAGGACGCCGAATTGCACAACCGCGGTTGCGGCTACCTGCACGGCGACCGGAGCGACCAGCGATCCTACGATGGCTCTCGCGCTGCCTCTGTCCCGGGCGATGAAATAGGTCAGTGCGGTTGGCAGGCCGCCGCTGCCGAGCAGTGTGCATACGCTCGAGACGACCACGAGAAGAGCGAAATAGCCTCGGTCGGCGGGGCCAAGGGCCCGGGCGACGAGCACGCCGCTGATAACGAGGAGGGCCTGTCCGGCCCCGGAGGCCAAGAGGGAGCCGCCCAAACGCTTCCGGGCGCCCAAGGACCGCCGCGGTCTGGGCAATTGAATGCGCGCCATCGTTCAGGCAGAGCTGCCCACAACGGCGGGCCGCGCTCGTTGGTCCCAGCAGCTGGGCATGCGTCTCTCCCTCCTCCCGACAACCGCGCAGAAACACCGGGCCGGGCCCCTCCCGGCCAAATGGTTCATCAAAGATAGAACAGAAAGCGGCGCTGACGGGCCGTGCCATCTTCGAACTAGCCGATCGTCTGGGTTCCGGACCGAGATCCGCGGCCTAGAATGGCTCCGGGAGAGGCAACAGCTGCGGCGCGTTCGAGGACGCCCGTCTGCATAAGCGCCCTTACGGCGCAAGGAGGCTGAATGGGCGTAGCGGTGATCACCGGATCGAGCGGCCTGATCGGATCTGAGGCCGCGCTTCACTTCGCCGGAATCGGGCTGGACGTCGTCGGTGTCGACAACGACATGCGAAAGGTCTTTTTCGGCCCGGAGGCATCGACGGACTGGAACCGCGCTCGCCTCGAGCGTGAGCTCGGCTCGGCGTACGACCACCGGAGCATCGACGTCCGCGACCGCGAGAGCATCTTCGCGCTCTTCCGCGAGCTCGGCTCCGCAATCGAGCTCGTGATCCATGCGGCCGCCCAGCCCTCACACGACTGGGCCGCCCGCGAGCCGCTCGTCGACTTCGACATCAACGCGGTCGGCACGCTGAACGTCCTCGAGGCGATCCGCCAGTTCGCGCCCGAGGCCGTGCTCATCTTCACCTCGACGAACAAGGTCTACGGCGACCGTCCGAACACGCTGCCATTGGTGGAGGAGCAGACGCGCTGGGAGATCGAATCCGGCCACACCTATGTGAACGGAATCCGCGAGGACATGTCGATCGACGCGTCACTCCACAGCGTGTTCGGCGCCTCCAAGGTGGCCGCGGACGTGCTCGTCCAGGAATTCGGACGCTACTACGGGCTCCGCACCGCCTGCTTCCGCGGAGGGACGCTGACGGGCCCCCACCACTCCGCCGCCGAGCTCCACGGGTTCCTCGCCTACGTCATGCGCTGCACGATGACGGGCACGGCTTACACGGTCTACGGCTACAAGGGCAAGCAGGTGCGCGACGCTATCCATAGCCACGACCTGATCCGGGCGTTCGACGAGGTCTTCCGGGCCCCGCGGGTCGCCGAGGTCTACAACATCGGCGGCGGCCGCTTCAGCAACGCTTCGGTGCTCGAGGCGATCGAGCTCGCCCAGGAGATCGTAGGAGAAGAGCTCGAGTGGTCGTACGAGGACGAGAACCGCATCGGCGACCACATCTGGTGGATCGGCGACAACGGGCGCTTCGAGTCCCACTATCCGGGCTGGCGGCTCGAGTACGACGTGCCGCGCATCCTCGAGGAAATCCGCGACGCGAATGCCGAGCGTTGGCAGCGCGGAGACCGCCGGCCCGCCGGGGCGAGCGCGTAAGCACGCGGTCCGGGTCCCGTCGTGAGACGCATGAGGGTCCTCATCAGCACGTCGTACTACTGGCCCGAGGAGGCGGGCAGTGCCCCGTACCTCACCGGGCTCGCGGAACACCTGGGCTCGGAGGGCCACGACGTCGTCGTCGCCACCGGCTTCGCGCACTACCCCGACTGGCGCTCCGGCGCCCACGGGAAGCTCGCTGCCACGGAGACGCAGAACGGCGTCAGGATCGTGCGCCGCTGGCACTACGTGCCCCACAGGCAGTCCGCCGCCCAGCGCGCCCTCTATGAGCTCTCGCTCCTCGGCTTCGGCGCGACGACGCTTTTTAGACGCTGGCGACCGGACGTTGTCGTCGGCACGTGCCCCTCCCTGGCCGGCGGGGTGGTCGCGGCAGCCGCGGCGCGCCGCTACAGGGTTCCGTACGGGATCGTCTTCCAGGATCTCATGGGCCGGGCGGCCGAGCAGAGCGGGGTCGCAGGTGGAGCCCGCGTCGCCGGCCTCGTGCGGGGCGGGGAGCTCAGGGTCGCGCGCGGCGCGAAGGCCGTCGGGATCATCGCCGAGGCGTTCAGGAACTACCTGGAGGAAGGCGGCGTGCGGCCCGAAGCGATCTGGCGCCTTCGGAACTGGACGCATCGCGTCGAGCCGGATGAGCCGCGCGCGCGTACCCGTGAGCGCCATGGCTGGGGCGACGACGTCTTCGTCTGCCTGCACGGCGGGAACATGGGCCAGAAGCAGGGGCTGGACAACCTGCTCGACACCGCCGCGCTGCTCAACGGAAATGTGCGAGTTGTCCTCGTCGGAGACGGGAACGACCGGGAGCGCCTCGAGCGGCAGGCACGGGAGCGCGGACTGGCGAACGTCGACTTCATCGGCATGCAGAAACCAGGGACCTGGGAAGCGATGCTCGCGGCCGCCGACGTTCTGATCGTGAATCAGCGCGCTTCGCTCACGGACATGTCCCTTCCCTCGAAGCTGACCTCGTACTTCGCCGCAGGGCGGCCGGTCGTGACCGCCGCCTCGATAGAGAGTGAGACTGCAGACGAGATGGAAGCGGCCGGAGCCGGCCTCGTCGTCCCTCCTGACGACCCAGGAGCCATGCGCGACGCGATCACCGCCCTCAAGGACGACGCGGAGCGCGCCGGGCGCTGCTCCGCGAGCGCGAAGGCCTACGCCGAGAGCACGCTCTCGAGATCGGCGGCGCTCGCCGAGTACGACCGGTTCATCGCCTGCCTCATCGGCGAGGAAGCCTGAGAGGGCGCCGCTCGCCCCCGGTACTACTGTTGCCAGACGTCGACGTAGTCGACCTCGGTCTCCAGAACCGCGGGCGTGCTCGAATCACAAGCGTTCGACGAATCCCACCCACATGCCTGCATCGTCAGCGCGAGGTACATCAACTGATCGCCGGAATCGAAGAGCGGCTGCGGTGACCCTTGTTGAACTCCGTCCACGTACCAAGTCAGGTCGGTGGACGTCCACTTCACCGCGAACGTGTGCCATGCCCCGGCCAGTTTCCCCGGCTTCGTGAAGACGCTTCTCGTCGCATCCCGGGTCCCGCAGAGATCCCCAGTATTACGGTGCTCGGTGCCGTAGAACTGCGTCGGCTCGTCGCCCTGGTACTCCATGATATCGAGCTCGAAGTTCAGGTCGGGCTCCGGACAGGCCGGCCAGTTCGGCCACGTCGCATGGGCCGAGCTGATCAACCAGAACGCCGGCCACGACCCTTTTGCGTCTGTGAATTTCATCCGCGCCTCGAAGTAGCCGAACTCCCACGCCTTCTTGACTGGATCGCCGAATGAGTACGGGCCCGTCGTGATGGATTGATCGTCGTAGTAGGGCGACGCGTTGCGAATCTTCACCGTCCCGTTGGAGACGACGACCGCGCCGGGACGAGGATCGTCCTCCCAAAACTGCTTGGGACTCCAAGCGGAACCAAGCGAGGTTCCGTCGAAGTCGTCGCGGAAAACCTGGCGGTAGCCCTGACCCGCGATCGCAGCCGGCTCGCCGAAGGGCGGAGGCGGCGGGGGCGGCGGGGGCGGCGCATCCGTCTCGTCGTCGTCGGTCGCGCCCGCACAGCCGGGGTCGGCTGGATAGTCGATCTTGCCGTCGCCGTCGTTGTCCTGGCCGTCGGCACAGTCAGCCGCCGAAGGAGACGGGGGCGGATCCTCGGACGTCGTCGTAACGACGAGCTGGGGGTCGCGCGTGCTCTCGCGCGCGCCGAGCCCAACCCGATTGCCTCTTCCGCCCCGGAGGGAGAAGTTGACCGTCCCGTCGACGCTGATCCACGGTGTGACATCCCACTCGACCCAGCGCCCGGCCGAAAGCGCGCCCTTGTCGTCGCGCGGAGATGATGTCCTGCTCGGCCGGTTGTTCCAGTTCGTTGTCTTCTCCGACCACGAGTTCGTGGTCTCGAACACCGCCGGGCCGTTGTTCGTCCGCTTGGTGACGTACAGACGTATCGCCGCGTCCGTCACAGCCCCCGTGAGGCCGGTCACCTTGAAGCGTACGAACGTCTGGTTGACCGGAATGTCTCCGTTGGTCCGGAGGCGCTTCGACGTTCCGAACACCTTCTTCGGAAAGGCCGAGTCGACGTAGGTGTCGGCCGACGCATGGAAGTTGAAGGTTCCGGCCGCGGCCGGAGCGACGCACACGGAAACGGCAAGCGTGAGAAGTGCTGGGACGAGGGCGGCGGCTCGTGCCATCACGCAGCCCATCGGTCTCCCTCAGGCGTTCCGAGAGCCCTGAAACGAGGGGTTTCCCCTCAAGAGTTCCCGATGGGCGCATGCTTGGTGGCTCCACGAGCCGCGTGCGTACTAGGCGGGCGACCTCACCGCCGCCACACCCTTACCCAGTCGACCTTCGTCCGGAGGGTGTCCGGGGTCGAGGCGTCCGGGGTGTCGGCCCAGCCGATCCACATGTCGAAGAGCAAGAACATCGGCTGGTCGGTGGACGCGAACGTCGAAGTGCGCAAAACCTTGTGACCGTCGAGGTACCAGCGCACCTCACTCGCCGTCCACAACACGGCGTACTTGTGGAAGCGCTTAGTGAGATTGGCCCCGACCGTCTTCCAGGCGGGGTGGTTGGTGCTGTCCTGGGCTCCATACGAGCCGTTGGTGTTCCGGTGCAGCGTGCCGTAGAAGACGTGTGGCTCGAGGCCCTGCCCCTCGAAGACATCCAGTTCGGAGTTCCAGCAGAGGGCGGCGGCCAGGCCGTTCTTCTCGCAGTAGGGGTTGATCGACGGCCAGTCCTGGTTGGTCGCGTTGCGGTAGGAGGAGAGCCAGAACGCGGGCCAGGCGCCCTTCCCCTTAGTCCACTTCATGCGTGCCTCGAAGTACCCTCGCTTGAACACCCGAGGCTTCGAGCCGGCCTCGCTCGAGAGGGTGATATCCGGGTAACCCTGTGAACGGCGGCTGACGAGGTTGAGCACTCCGTCACGGACGAAGATGGCGTTGGCAGGCGAGCCGGGGTCGTACCAGATCCCCTTGCCCCAAGCCGTGCTCCCGAGTTTGTCGAAGTCGTCACGAAACACCTGGTGATAGCCCTGGCCGGCAATCGGCTTTGGCTTGTGACCTCTGAACGTCCCCGCAGCTGCCGTGGCGGTGAAAAGAGCAAACGCGGCGGCCGGAAGAACGAGGAGGGCGGCCCACCGGGCGTGCAGCCGAGCCGCCGAAGACTCCTTGGGACCGATCATCCGGCATCGCCTTCGAGCGGCGCCGCGAGACGGAGCAGCGCCCCCTGGCAATCACTCACCGGCGCCAGACCCTCACCCAGTCGACCTTCGTTCGGAGGCTGTCCGGGGTCGCGGCGTTCGGGCTGTCTGCCCAGCCGATCCACATGTCGAAGAGGAGGAACATCGGCTGGTCGGTCGAGGCGAAACTGGGCGCACGCAAGACCTGATGACCGTCGAGGTACCAGCGCACCTCATTCGCCGTCCACAACACGGCGTACTTGTGGAAGCTCTTCGTGAGATCGGCCCCGACCGTCTTCCAGGCGGGGATGTTCGTGCTATCGGAAACGCCGTAGTAGTCGTTCGTGTTTCTGTGCAGCGTGCCGTAGAAGACGTGCGGCTCTGCGCCCTGCCCCTCGAAGACGTCCAGTTCGGAGTTCCAGCAACGGACTTCGGGCAGCCCGTTGTTCGCGCAGTAGGGGTTGATGGACGGGAACGCAGGGTTTTTCGCGTGTCGAGTGGAGACGAGCCAGAAGGCCGGCCAGGCGCCGAGGCCCTTCGTCCAGCGCATGCGCGCCTCGAAATAGCCGCGCCGAAACGACCGCGACTTGAGCGTCGTCACGGTTATGTTCGGGTAACCCTGGTTGCGGCGCGAGACGAGGTTGAGGACGCCGCCCTTCGAGTAGACCGCGTGGCGTGGAGGCGGGTCGTCGTACCAGATTTTCCGCGTCCAGACGTGCTTGCGGAAATGGCCGAAGTCGTCGCGGAAGGCGAGGTGGTAGCCCTTCCCAGCGATGGGGCCGGGCGCCTTCGCCGCCGCTGCGGGGGCGGCAATGGCTGCGAGAGAGAACGCTGCCGCGACGAGCTTGAGGAGGGGCCGGCTCAAGTCGGCGGCGACTATAGCCCCCAATTCAGACGATTCAGACCGGTCCAGCTGGAAATTAACGGAATCCTTTTGGACGTTTAACGAAATTCTTCAACCTCGGCTCGCCGGCCTCGCGGCGCGCACACCCCCTTTTGCCGGGGACGCAAACCGTCCTTTCGGTCAGTCGGATTTGGCTTGTTGCCTTGGTATGTTCGGCCTCTGCGGACTGCTGCGCAGACGTTGCGCACCAGGGAGAGGGAGGTTGGGACGACAGGACAGCGGCAATCCAGGCTGCGCCTTGACGGTGCGGCCGGTTCGAGCACGGCACAGGATGGCGCCTGCCCGGCTTCCGGGGCCGGTGAAAGCGCATGAGCCAGGTCACCGCGCAGCACGCCGAGGTCGAGCTCGCCAGCGTCCAGCCTCTCCCGCTCCCCTGGGCCGGCCGGCCGCGACGGGCCTGGGGACAGCTCGCCCTCGCGACGGATGCATCGATGCTCGCGCTGGCGGTTCTGTCTGCCGAGATCTGGGCCCACGCCGCCGCGACCGGGATCCCGAGGGGCTGGGCGGCCGTGCTCCTCTGCACCACGCTCCTTGCCCTCAACCGTAAGCGCCTCCACCGCTCACCCCTTCACCTTCGCGTCATCGACACCCTGGTCGCCGTCGTCCTGGCGACCGCGTTCGCGACCTCGACGACGATCACCCTCCTCGTGCTGGCCGGCGACTCGGACGATCTCGCCGCTCAGACTGTGCGGCTCGCCTTCCTCGCGGCGGCGTTCGTCGGCGCCGGTCGCGTCACCCTCACCCTCCGCGAGCGGCGCACGCGCCGTTCGGGGTCGTCCGGCTCCCGCGCGCTGATCGTCGGCGCAGGGCAGGTCGGCCGGCGTCTGGCGAGGCGACTCAACGAGTATCCCGAGTTCGGCCTGAAGCCGATCGGATTCCTCGACAAGGAGCCGCTCGAGGCGACGGAGAACGACATCACGCTCTCGGTGCTGGGGGCGAGCTGGGACTTCGACCGCGTCGTGCAGGAACAGCAGGTCGAAGACGTCGTCTTCACCTTCTCGACGGCGCCGGCGGACGTCTATCTCCGGCTCATGAAGCGCAGCCAGGAGCTCGGCCTGCGCACATCGGTCGTCCCACGCCTCTACGAGAAGGCGAGCGAGGACACGACCGTGGCCTGCCTCGGCGGCCTGCCCCTCGTCACGAGTCACGCGCGGAACCCGAAAGGGTGGGAGTTCGCGACGAAGTACGCGCTCGACCGGGCGGCCGCCGTCGTGATGCTGGCGCTTCTCGCTCCCCTGTTCGGGATTCTCGCCCTCGCCGTGCTCCTCTCGCTCGGCCGTCCGATCTTCTACCGCCAGGAGCGCATCGGGCTCGACGGCCGTCCCTTCGGAATGCTGAAGTTCCGCTCCATGCGACCGCCCGACCCGGAGGAACCGGGGGTCTCCACGTTCGCCCTTCCCGACGACACCGCACCCGGAGGCGTCGAGGGGGACGACCGGCGCACGCGTGTGGGCATGATCATGCGGGCGCTCTCCTTCGACGAGCTACCGCAGCTCGCCAACGTCGCCAGGGGAGAGATGAGCTTCGTGGGCCCCCGGCCCGAACGACCCGAGTTCGTCGAGCAGTTCGAGCAGCGCGTCCGCGGCTACGGCGAGCGCCACAGGGTCAAGTCGGGGATCACCGGCTGGGCGCAGGTGCACGGGCTCCGGGGCCAGACGTCGATCGCCGACCGGGCCGAGTGGGACAACTACTACATCGAGAACTGGTCGCTCTGGCTCGACCTCAAGATCCTGCTCCTGACGGTCGTCGCGGTGCTCCGCGTCCGGAGCGTCGAGTGAGTTGGAGGAGCCGGGCCCGGGGGTAAGCTGAGCATCATGCGCTACGAGCCTCTCCAAGGCCGGCGCAGCGCCTGGCGGTGGGGGTGGATCGGCGTGGGCGCTGCGCTCGCCGCCGCTCTCGGTTACACCCTGCAGCACCAGCTCGCCTACGTCTCCAGGCCGGCGTGGGTCGGCGAGATCGAGTTCTACGGCCTCTTCGCAGGCCTCGGGTTTCTCGCTCTCGTCGTGGGAGCGGTGATCGCCTGGCCGCCGCGCGGACAACGACGAGCCTCTGCCTGGGGGTGGGTTGCGCTCTGCGCTGCGTTCGTCTCCGCGCTCGGCTACGTCGTGCAGACGATCTTCGACCACGTCACCGTGGCGCCGTTCGTGGCCCGGGACGAGTACTACGGGGCGTTCATCGGCGTGGGGTCGCTCGCCCTGCTCGCCGGCGGCGTTGCGAGCCTCGTGGGGCGGCATCGAAGCGATCTCACGATGAGCTTCGGCTTCATCGCGATCGCCTACGTCCTCATCGCCCAGCTGACGCAGTCCCTGTGGGATTGAGCGCCGCCCTCAACGAGCCGGGCCAGGCCCGCGTGCGGGCGTCGTCGCTCCGGGTCGGAGACCTCGTCGAGGTGCGGAGCGAGGAGGAGATACTCGGCACCCTCGACGCGGACGGACGGCTCGAGGGCCTGCCGTTCATGCCGGAGATGCTTCCGCACTGCGGCAAGCGCTTCCGTGTCAGCGCGCGCGCCTACAAGGCGTGCGACACGATTGCCTGGAGGCAGCTCCGGCGAATGGAGAACGCCGTCCATCTCGAGGACCTTCGCTGTGACGGCGCCGCGCACGGCGGCTGCCAGGCCGGCTGCCTGCTCTACTGGAAGGACGCCTGGCTCCAACGGGTCGACGAGGGCGGGGACGATGCGACGGTCACCCCGACGGAGCCCGCGGCCGGCGGGGCGACCAAAGAGACGCTCCTCGCGGCTGCCGAACGAGCCGCGGGGAAGGACGGAGAACGGCTCTATGCCTGCCAGGCGACCGAGCTCCTCCGCGCGACCACCCGCACGCTCAAGTGGTGGGAACCGGACCAGTACGTCGAGGACGTCCGCTCGGGAAATGCCAGCCTGGGGAGCGTCGTCCGGGGGCTGCTCGTGGGCTTCTTCAACAAGTTCCAGCAGGCGAATGCGCGGCTACTCCCCCGGCTCTGCCTCGTCCACGACTGCAAGCCGTATCCCTTCGTGCTTGGCACGGCCGCTCAAGGTGACCTGAACGAACGCCTGGGCCTGCAGCCCGGCGATCTCGTCGAAGTGAAAAGCAAGGAGGAGATCTTCGCCACCCTGGACGAGCGCGACCGCAACCGCGGCCTGCGGTTCGACTCGGAGATGCTCCACTACTGCGGCATGCGTGCCAGAGTCCTCCGCCGCGTCGAGCACATCATCGACGAGGAGACCGGGAGGATGATCCACATCAAGGGCGATTGCATCATCCTCGACGGCGTCGTCTGCACCGGCAGCTACCACCGCTCGTGCCCGCGGCGGATCTTTCCTTATTGGCGGGAGGCCTGGCTCAGGCGAGTGGCCTAGGGCCGCAGCTCAGACCGCCGCGCTGATCCGCTCGTCGAGCCAGGTTTCTCCCATGAACTCGGTGTACTGCTCCGCCCGCAGCCGGTCGGCGACGCGGCCGGCCGGCAACTCGACGTCATCGTAGGTCACGACTTCGTCCTGCCGTACGTCACGGACGAGGCGGCACCCTTCGACGAGCCCCTCGGGGAGATAGCGCCCGGAGCTCATCTCCTCCGCGTTCGCGGCCTCGCCGTAGGTCATGAACATGCCGTACTCGTCCAGCGTCTCGCCGGCCTGAAGATCGCGCTTGGCGACCGCGCAGACCTCGACCCGGGGCCCGCCGAGCGGCGGCGCCACGTTGTCGTCGAGGAGGACGACGCGCGCGATCGAGTTGGGCGCCTCGAAGTGCGGGAGGTGATACGGCACCCAGAAGGGATAGAGCGGCCCCTCCCCCATCTTGTAGAGATTGAGGTAGTGGCGCTGCTTCGGATCGCGGTGCTCCGCGAGGCAGAAGATCTTCACGAACGCCGGGCCCACCGTGTAGTCGACGATCGACCCCTGGGCCCTGACCTCCTCGACGTCGTAGAGCGAGGGCAGCTCCAGCGGGGAGCCGTCGAAGGGCACACCCCTGGACATGCCGCGCCGGAGGACCTTGGCGCCTGTGGCGTTGGCCACGATGGTCTGCTCGAAGCTGATCTTGGAGCCGTCCGCGAAGGACGTGACCATCGCCGGGTTCTGGCCCCATTGCTCGGCGAACCCCCGCTGCGTATCGGGGTTCCTGTAGGGATCCTGGAGGCCCTTCACGTTGCCCATTACCCTGGGCTCGAGCCCGAGTCCCCGCACCCAGCGGTAGAGGTTCATCTGCAGACCGGGCTCGTCTCCGTCGCAAGCCGAGAAGTGAACGCCTGCCCGCCCGGCGTACCGATGCAGGATCGGCCCGATCGTCGCGTCGAGCTCCGCGTTCATCGCGACGAAGTGCTTTCTGTGGGCGAACGCCTCGAGAGCGACCCGCGCGCCGAGCTCCACCGAGCCGGTCACGTCCATGATCGCGTCGACGTGCTCCGACTGGCAGAGGAGCAAGGCGTTCTCGGTCACTGCCGGGCGGCCGGAGCGCACGGCGTCCTCGAATCCGCTCAGGTCTTCGACGACGACGCCGTCCTCGGCGCCCGCGTAGCGAAAGACCTCGACCGCCTTGTCCGGCTTGCGCCCGTAGACGGCCACGACCTCCATTCCCGGCACGCTGTTCCGGATCTGGTTGGCCAGGCCCTGTGCCATGAACCCTGCCCCGAGAAGGCCCACCCTGATAGGCCGGCCGTCCGCTTCCCGGGCGCGCAGCGCGTTGTCGACGATGATCATCGTCAGGCCCTCGCCGGCTCGTGCTCGGGAGCCAGGAGCATCCGGCGCCGAAGCTCCGGCTCCATGTCGGCGAGGAGCGGCCAGGACGCGTCCTTGTCGGACATCTCGGTCACCGGTAGCGGCCAGGTGAGAGAGAGGAGGGGATCGTCGTGGCGCAGGCCCCCTTCTGCCTCCGGCGTATAGAACTCGCCCACCTGGTAGCTCGTCTCCGTGTCGTCGGAGAGCACCTGGTAGGCGTGGCCGAAGCGCTCGGGGACGTAGATGGCGCGATGGTTGTCGGCGGTGAGCTCGACGGCCACGTGGCTGAGGTAGGTCGGGCTCTCCGGCCGGAGATCGACGATCACGTCGAGCACGGCGCCGCGCGTACAGCGGACGAGCTTCGTCTCGGCCGCCGGCGGATACTGGAAGTGGACGCCTCGGACCGAGCCGCGGAACCGGTTGAAGCCGATGTTCGCCTGCGCGATGACCGGCTTCAACCCATGCTCGGAAAACTCCTTCTGGCAGAAGGCGCGCGCGAAGAAGCCCCGATTGTCCTCCCGGCGCTCGAGGTCGATGACGAAGGCCCCCTTCAGCTCGGTCTCGGTGAAGAGCAAGGACGCTCCTTTCTCCCTACGGGGTGGTGTCGGAGAGGGGCGCCGCGCCCGCGAAGATCGCCTCGTCGCCGCCAACGCGATCCGCCGCTCTCGGACGAGGCGTCAAAACCACCTTGCGTCCGTAGAAGCCCTCGGCGAGCCCTGACGGTGAATTCGATTCCATCCCGCGGATCCGCAGCACCGCGAGAAAGAGGTCCTCCGTGAACCAGCGCCGCTCCCGCTGAGTTCGGAAGTGCTCGAGGAGCAGCTGAACTTTCCGCTCCGCGACCGCGTCCGTCAGGCCGACGAAGACGTTCGGCGAGCCGAAGTCCCCATCGTATTTCGGAATCTCGTATTCGAGGACGAGGTGGTTCCGAAAGGTGTTCCAGGTCAGCTCCGCGGCGAGGCGGTGATCCTGGTGGCGGTCGCTCGAGTAGTGCGTGAAGACGAGATCGGGAGCGAATTCTTTCAGCTCCTCGAAGACCTGCTTCACCTCGCCGCCGACGTAGGGAAGGAAGCCGTCCCGGTAGCCGTGGACGACGACCTTGCTGCCGGCCGCTCCTTCGAGAAACGCCTCGGCGCTCTTGCGGGCCTCCCCCGCCCGCTCCTCGTCGGCGCTCAGGACGACCCACCAGACCTCGACGCTCGGCAGCGACTCGATCAGCGTGAGGAGAGTGCCACCGCACCCGATCTCGATATCGTCGGAATGGCACCCGATCGCGAGGATCCGGGTCGGCGACGGCAGGTCGCTGAACGTCGTCTTCAGCACCGCTAGGCCGGCTCCGGCGCCAGCAGGTTCTGCTCCTCCGACCAGACCTCCCACGGTCCCCGGCCGGAGGCGGCGAGCGCCTCCAGGTTGTGCTTGTCCTTGAGCGTGTCCATCGGCGCCCAGAAGCCGTCATACGGGTAGCCGAGCAGCTCCTCGCGCTCGATCAGGCGCTCGAAGGGCTTCTCGACGAGCTCCTCCCCTTCGTGCAGATAGTCGAAAATCTCCGGTCGGAAGATGAAGAAGCCGCCGTTGATCCACATGTCCGCCCGCGTGACGTCCTCGATGCCGCGCACGATCTGGCCCTTCGCGAGCTGCACCGTGTGGAAGCTGTACGTGGTCGGGCGCACGCAGAGGAAAGAGGCGATCTTGTCGTGCTCGTGGAAGTTGGCGAGCATGTCGGGCAGAGGCGCGTCAGTGACCGCGTCGCCGTAGGAGGCGAGGAAGGTCTCCTCGCCGACGAGGTGCTTCCGTACGGCGCGAAGGCGCTGGCCGATGTTGCTGTGCATCCCGGTGTTCACGAAGGTGATGCGCCACTCGCCGATGTCGCTCGCGAGCAGCTCGACGTGCTTCTCGCCGCTGCCCGCGCCCGAGAGCACGAAGTCGTTGGCCAGAGCCTCGTTGTAGTTGAGGAAGAAGTCCTTGATCACGTCTCCCTTGTGACCGAGGCAGATGATGAAGTCGTCGTGCCCGAAGTGGGCGTAGTACTTCATGATGTGGAGCAGGATCGGCCGGTTGGCGATTGGAACCATCGGCTTCGGGATGCTGGGCGCCGCCTCCTGGATCCGGAGGCCGAGCCCACCACAGAAGAGAACGACCTTCATCGGCTCAAGCCAGCTCCGCCGCGTGCTGCCAGCGGAGGCGCGCATCCAGCGCCCCGTCGTCGAGCAGGGCCTTCAGGCGCGCCAGGCGCGTGTAGGAGTCGAACGAATCCATCGTGAGGCCGGCGGTGCGGAAGGCGTCGAACAGCTCGAGCACGCCGTCGCGCGCCGTCCAGACCGGCTTCGCCTCGGGAAGGATGCGCCTGAGCTTCGCAAAGTCGACCCGGTAGCTCCGCGGATCGGGCCCCGCTCCCTCGGCGTACTCGATCTCGCAGGACGGGAACGTGTCGCGGACGATGTCCGCAAGCTCGCTGACCCGGTAGTTCTCGTTGTTCGCGCCCACGTTGAACGCCTGATCGGCCACGAGCGCGTGCGGAGCGGCGAGCGCCGCCGCCGCGGCCTTGACGATGTCGCGCACGTGCACGAGCGGACGCCACGGAGTTCCGTCGCTCATGATCAGCACCCGGCCCGTCGTGAACGCCCAGGCGGAGAGATTGTTCAAGACGACGTCGAAGCGGAAGCGCGGCGAGGCGCCGTAGGCGGTCGCGTTGCGCATGAACACCGGCGCAAAGTCGTCGTCGGCGAGCTCGTGGAGGGCCTCCTCGGCCCGCACCTTCGACTCCGCGTAGGCGGTCAGCGGCCGCAGCGGCGCGTCCTCTTCGATGAGGTCGTCCGTTCCTGAGGCGCCGTACATGCTGCAGGACGAGGCGAATACGAAGCGGCTCACCCCGGCTTCCTTCGCGGCCCTTGCGAGAGCGACGGTGCCACCGAGGTTGATCTCCCGGGTGAGCTCCGCGTCGAGCTCCCCCAGCGGGTCGTTGGACAGCGCCGCGAAATGCACGATTCCTTCGAAACCCTCGAGGGTCTCCGGCGTCACGTCGCGCAGGTCAGTGCGGAGGGCCGGGATCTCAACCGTGTCGGGCACGAGGTCGCAGCCCTCGTAGAAGAACGTGTCGAGGCCCGTGACGTCGTGGCCGGCCTCGACCAGCATCGGGCCCGCCACCGAGCCGATATAGCCGTGGTGCCCGGTGACGAGGATCTTCATGAGATCAGTGCCCTTCCGCGCGTCTCTGGTCGCAGCAGGAACACCTGGTCATGGTCGTTTCGCCGTGCGTATGGTTCGCGCTCGGTCAAGAGATGCGCCCCTCCCCTTCGGCCGCAGAGTAACCCTTCGCATCACTATCGAGATAGACACGAATGGTGTCAAGCGGAGCGCTGCGGCGAACCCCGGAACCTGACCAAAAGGACAGTTGCGACCGAAGCCGGGCTCCACCACATGATCAGGATGAGCCCTTCAAACACGACCAGGTGCAGCGGGAGGCCACAGGGGATTCCTCCGGTCGGCTAACGGCCTCGCCGGTGCTGCAACGCGATCTCCGCGCCACGCAGGAATGCCTCGGCACCTCGCTCGACCGAACATCGGCGAATCGTCTCGGCGGAGCGGCGCAGCGAAAGCTGACGCTGTTCCTGAGACCATGACGCCAAGTCGCGCATTGCCGCTCCAAACTGGTGTCCGGTGACGAGAACTTTCATCGGCGAAGCGCGGCTTCGCTCATTCTCTTTGGGCCGCAGATAGACATGGTCGATCCTTCGGATTCGCGGAGCCGGCGCCTCGCTTGGCGAAAGACCGCCCCTCTCCCGGTCGGTCCGCGGCGCGATCGCTCGCCTTCATCATGCGGACAGCCTCACAGCGATTCAAGTGAATCTTGAGGAACCTGATCGAATGGCTGGTCCAGAGCCGGTTTTCGGGTCGCATCACGTACGAATTCGGGTTGAGGGAACCGCGCAATTCGCACACGTTCATCGAGGTGACTTTTCGACGAGGACAGGAGTCCGTGCCTGCCACCTAATACCATGTCCTCGACGCCTAGGCGTCATCTGCAGCGACATCATCGTGACGTCCTCCCCTCGCCGGTTGCCCTGGGCGATCCCTCGCTTCACTATCTGGATAGATGCCGATGGTGTCAAGCACGAGCGGTACCGACGGGAGCGGAACACGCCGAGACCCGTCGACACCCCGGCGGGCTCGAACAGACCAAGATCGGGTTGAGATGATCGAGACGGAAGCCGTCACCGCGCCTAGAGCCGTCCTGAGCCGGTGACGTGTTCCAGCGCGTCGCGGTAGCGGCGCGCTGTCGCGGCCATGCTGTACGCCTCTCGTAATGGGTTTGACTAGCGCCCTCGCTCTCTCGGCCACCTGCTCGTAGTTCTGCTTGGTCACCGTGAGGGCTTCGAAGGCGGATTGCGCGTCGCCGGCCTGGAACGTGGCCGCAGCAACCGGCAGGCCAACACTGCCGGCTGTGCCTTCGGGTCTGCTGGGTGGAACAGAATGTCGGCTATGAGCATCTCGGGCGAGCGCCTGGTCGGTCGGGCCCGGGGCTGGCCCTGGGTGCCGGCTCGCAGCGTCTCCGTCGCCGCGGCTTCGGACTCGGGACAGAATCACGAAATCCGCGTCGACACCTGCACCGCCGGCAAGGTCCGCAACCTCCAGCCAGAGGCCGGGGTTTTTCTGGAAGGCAGCCCGCGCCACGGTGATCATGCGACGGCGTCCGACTGTACTCCTGCTTTCGGGGCCGGTTACGTCGACGCCGTTCGGCACGACAATCACCGGGCCGTCCTCGCCGAAGTGGGGACCGGTACTCCGAGCGCAGTTCCTCGCTGACCGCCACTAGAAGCGCGGTCCTGCGCTGCACGACCCGCCCGGCGATGCGTAGTTGCGTGTCCGCGAAGTGGTCGACGGCGCCGCGTACCACGGTCACCATGGGCACCGCGCGGGTTACCGCGAGCCGGAAGTAACTCTGGGCAGCGCGCTTTGGGCAAGGACGACGGTCGGCCGGTAGTGATTGATCGCCCGCCGCAGGGCACGCACGCGCTGCCAGCGGCTACGCCCGGCGTCGTCAGGGTCCAGGTACTCCGCTCTCGTCAGTTCGGAGGGACTGGCCTTAACCGCGACGCGTCCAAAAATGACGGTCACGCGCGAGCGCCTTGAAGCCGCGAAGCGACGACCGCGAACTGTCAAGGCGCCAATTGCAACAGCCCTCATTCGGCGTGGTGTTGATGTCCATGTAGACCAGTGCGTACATATGGGGGAATCCGGCCTTGATTGCATCACGAGCTCGTCTGAACCAGCGTCCCTTACGACCGGCGGCGCTTTCCTCCGAACCGGTTTCCGCAACCATGTACGGCTTCTCTCCGCCGAAGACGTGCTCGACATTCTTCTTGCCGTGGAAGATTTCCCTGAACTGGCACCAGCCGGGATGCGACAAGCCGGGATGCGTGGTGCACCACGCATTGGGACTGTTCCAGTTGTAGCCGTCCGCGGCGACCCAGTCCACGTAACGGTTGCCTGGGTAGCTGCTCTCGAAGGGCTGACTCGTATCTGGGGCCCAGACGAACGAAGCCTTTCGCACGCCTTCGCTGCGAAGCACCTCAACCGTGCGCCGCCACGCGGAGATAAACAGTGAGCCTGTGCCAGACCACGGGAACCAGTCGCCGTTGAACTCCCAGTAGATTCGCAGGAAGAGCCGATGGCCCCAGCCAGCGAGACCGGCGCCAAACGACCGAAAACACCCGTCCGCCTTACCGTTGGCTATCTCCTGGAGGGAGAAGGTCTCCCGGTCCGGCCCAGGAAATCATCGGGATACGATGATGCCTGCGAATCGAACGAACGTCCGCCGTGGGGAAGGCACAGTCGGCGTAGAACCGATGCTGGATATCGAGCGTTCGTCCGATGAAGTGCTGCCGCTTCTTGATCAGACGTGAGTCGGCGGCCAATCCGACAAGGACGCCTTTCCGCGGCGGCAGGACCAGTGCTTTTCCCTGCAGGGCCTGAGTAGTAGGAGTTCGGCCAATTTGGGGAGGCGGCGACCGCGGAGGCGAGCACGAGAAAGGAGGCCCCAGCGACCACGAAGGTAACGAATGCGCGGACGCTCATGAGCTCACCCTAGGCGGGCCATTCCTTTTTTGGCTCGGAGCTAACGTGAAGTTCTTGTAAAAATGTTGAGGAATCCACGCTGTCTCACACGGCGTTGAGGGTCGGTCGCTTTGCGCCGAGGCGCAGCAGCCGACAATCCCCGCGAGGGGTTCCGATCCCTCACCCGTCCCTCTCTGTCGCTCCTCGATGCGGACGTAGACCGAATCGCCTAGCTAGATGTGACGACCACACACCTGTGAGACGGGTCTGATCTATCCGGGCCTCCCGAAAGGCTGAGGGGCGTCGACGCCCTTTGGCCCGAAAGGAGGCCCGGAATGAAACAGGTTATGGAGCGGCCGCGACGGAAGCTGCTCTCGTGGGAGTCCCGCTGCGAAATCGTGGCGCTGATCGAAGCAGGGATGAGCCCGCCCCTGGCCGCGGCCAGGGGCGGCGCCAGCCGCGCGACGGGCTATCGGTTGCTCGCCCGCTACCGCGCAGGCGGCTGGGCAGGGTTGCGCGACCGACCTTCGACGCCGCGCCGGCAGCCGCGACGCCTCTGCGCCGAGGCCGAGCAACTGATCGTCGCCGCTCGGCGTCGCTCGGCCTACGGGCCCGGTGCGGCTGGCCGGGCTCGTTCCGCATCCTCCCTCGACGATCGGCAAGGTCCTGCGCCGACACGGCTGCTCGCGGCTGCCGCGGCCTGCCGGCGCTGCGCGCTGCGCGCGTCGCTACGAGCGCGAGCGTCCCGGCGAGCTGCTGCACATCGATACGAAACGGCTGGGACGCTTCTGGGAGCCGGGGAAGCGCGTGCTCGGAGAGCAGGCCGGGCGCCCGCACAAGAACCGGCGCGTCGGCTGGCAACATCTGCACGTCGCGATCGACGACCACTCGCGGCTCGCCTACGCAGAGCTGCTCCCCGGCCAGGACGCCGACTCCTGTGTCGCCTTCCTCGAGCGGGCCGTCGCCTGGTATCGGGAGCAGGGGATTGGGGTCGAGCGTCTGCTGACCGACAACGCCAAGGCTTATCACTCGCGGAGCTGGCTGCTGGCGAGCGGGCGGCTTGGGCTCGAGCGCCGCTACACGCGGATCTATCGCCCGCGCACGAACGGCAAGGCTGAGCGCTTCATCCAGACGCTGCTCCGCGAGTGGGCCTACGCACGCAGCTACCGCTCCAGCTCGGCCCGGCGCCCGGGCGCTTGGTGGTTATCTGCGCTGGTACAACAGGCGTCGACCCCACAGCTCGCTCGGAGCCCGGCCACCTATCAGCCGCGTCTCAAACCTCTGTGGTCACGACAGCTAGGGGCGTTGCTTCAAGGAAACCTCACCGAGGTGACGGGAGTCCGCTACGGCCTTCGCCAGCGATCCTGGTTGACCGCATGGATCTCGCGAAGGATCCGCGGCACGTCGTACTCGAGCTTCCAGCCAGGATAGTGCTTCTCGAAGCGTCCGTTGTCGCCGATCCACCAGATGTGGTCGCCGATGCGGCTCTCGTCCCGGTACGTCCACTCGAGCTCGTTACCCGCAATCTCCTCGCTGAGGGTGATCGCCTCGATCACGGAGGCATTGCTGAAGCGGCCGCCCCCGATGTTGTAGACCTCGGCCACACGCGGCGCCCTGAAGAACTCGTCGAACGCGCGGATGAGGTCGGCACTGTGGATCGCATCACGGACTTGCTTCCCTTGGTAACCGAAAACGGTGTAGGGGCGGCCCGTCATGACGCAGCGCATTACATAGGCTAAGAAGCCGTGCAGCTCGGCGGCGGAGTGGTTGGGACCCGTTAGCGTCCCGCCTCTGAAGCAGGCTGTCCGCAGTCCGAAGTAGCGGCCGTACTCCTGCACCAGCACGTCTGCCGCCACCTTCGACACGCCGAACAGACTGTGAAGACAGTCATCGATCGGCATGTCCTCGCGAATTCCCTCCCGGTACGTATGGTCGGGGTCGATTTCCCAGCGCGTTTTCAGCTCGACCAGAGGGAGAGTGTTCGGTCGGTCGCCGTACACCTTGTTCGTCGACGTGAAGATGAACGTCGCGTCGTCGGCGTGCAAGCGTGTGGCCTCGAGCAGGTTCAGAGTTCCACCCGCGTTGATGTCGAAATCAACGAACGGCTCCTTCGCCGCCCAATCGTGCGAGGGCTGCGCAGCCGCGTGGATCACGAGCTCGACTGCGCGCCCGTAGTGCTCGAAGAGGCCCAAGATGGCACCGCGATCACGCACGTCGAGATCGTGGTGGGTATAGCTCTTCCCCAGGAGCCCCTGAACACGCCCCCGATTCCAAGTCGTGGAGGCTTCCTGCCCGAAGAAGACCTGTCGCATGTCGTTGTCGACACCGACCACCAAGAAGCCGAGCGAACCGAAATGAATCGCGGCCTCCGAACCGATCAGGCCGCTTGAGCCAGTGATCACCGCCACGCTCACCGCGTGCTCCCTCCCGTCTTGATCACCGCGGAGATGGGGTACCTGCGGGGATCACCGGCTGACGTGACGTTCGAAGAACCAGCGCGAGTAGGAGCACGAGTGCGAGGCTGAAGCCCTTGTCCTCTATGGGATTCCCCAGCACGCAACCCGCGGCGGTGACTACTCCGTACGCCGCAAGTGCCAGCGTCTCGGGCCTCGGGTGGTCGAAACCGAAGGAGAGTCGCATAAAGGACGCGTAGCTGGCCACAAGGAATACCAACACGCCCAGCCCCACGAATCCGAACTTGGCTGCGAAATCTATTGGGCTGTCGATGACGAACGCCGAAACCTTATCGCCGTTCGCAGCCGTCCAGTTGAAATGCGTCCCTGGCCCTGCGCCAAAGATCGGATTCGAATGGAAGATATCCGCCGCCGCACGCGTCTGCGCCTGGCGGTCGAGATAGCTCGCATCTGAAGTCGTACCGGTATTTTTCAGAGTCGCGATTCGCTCGCCGATCTTCGCCGTCGAGGCATGGGTGACTTCAGCGACGGAATAGGCGGCCGCGAGCGTCAGCAGAAGCGCGACAGGTCCGAGCAACGCCAGCCGGACGAAGCGAGCGCTCAGGTAACGACGGGCGCCAGCTACGGCCGCCAGCGGAGCGAGAGCCAGGATCAGCGTCTCACGTGTCCCGGTTACGATGAGGAGCGCAAAGACGATCACGGCCAGCGCAAGCCAGCCCGCGCGACGATGACTTGCGTGTAGCGCTGTGGCAATCGCATACACAAACAGCCCGGCCGGGAACAAAAAGCTCGACAACGCAAATTGCGAGAAGGGCAAATCCGCGATGTGACGTTGCTCGAGCCAGTTCGTTGCAAACGAGGCCGTCGCGACGGCGCCTGCACACACGAGCAGGCGTATAAGCGCTTTGCGGGAGAACGCCGACTGCGCGTCAAGGGCGAAAATCGGCGCCAGCGCAAAGAGCACATACGGCGCCCCGTCGCGGAGCCAGTCCGTGAACGCAACGCCGTGCTCACGCGAGACGAAGAGTGAAATCGTAATCAGCGCGGATATCGCCAGCGAGGCGCGCAACAGAGGCATGGCGAGCCTGCGGTTGAACCAATCGCTGCTCCGCGAAATCCCGAAAAGGGCACCTCCGAAGCTCACGAACACGCCGCCCAGATAGGCGAGCTTGAGGAGCCCGACGCTGTCCGAGCTTTGCAGCGTCAGGAGCCCCCCGAAAACGAGGAAGAGGACGCGCGCGCGCGCGTCGACGAGGAGCAGCAAGACACCCAAAGAGACCACCGGCAATAACGCTGCCAGAGGCTTGGAAACAACGGCAACGCCGATCGCGAAAGCGACGAAAGCGCTGAGGAGCACGGCCAAGACGTCGCCGCGGAGGCCTGGTTGAAAGATCTGTGGCGGCCACAGGGCGATGGCGCCTTGGTGCCGCGAGATCCTGACGCTCACGCGACTCGCTCCGGGCGCGCAGCAGCCGAGGGGTCCCCTGAAGCGTCCTCACGGAGGCGCCGCCTCCCAGCCGGCCGTAGGACAGCCGTGCGATCACGGGGGGCGCGGGCAGCGACCATCAGCGCGCCGACGAACATCACCATCCGCGCGACGTAACCGCCGGCCGCGCCGACCGGACCCACGAGAATCTGCCCTCCGACGACCAGAACGGTTCCGAGGCATGATAGGCCGCCGATCGCGAGCGACAAAGCACGATGCTCTAGCCGAGCCGTGTACAGATGCGTGAGCAGTGGATTCGCCGCGAAGATGAGGGGGACGGCAACGAGCATGACCTGGACGACCGGGATGGCGGGCGTGTAGTCAGAACCGAACACGAGTGGCACCAGGCGCGGAGCGAGCGCGATGCCGATCGCTCCGATCAGCGTTCCGGCCGCGGCGAGCACGGCCACGATCCGCCAGGCGGCCCGGGAGCCCGCCGCCTCTTTCGCGAGGAACGGATAGAGGGCGAAGCTCAAAACCGCCGGGACGATCACGACCGGCCCGAGGGCTCGGTCCCCGATCGCGTAATAGCCGGCCGCAACCGCCGAGAGCGCCGCGAGAATAAGGGTGTCGAGCTTGGGGATAATGTTGAGCGAGGCACGGTTCATGGCGAACGGCACGGACCGCCGGGTCACGTACCGCATGATCCGGATTGAGGGAGGGGCGAGGAGAAGTCCACCGCTGCGGAGAATCAGGACCGCGTCGACTCCGATCCGAGCAATGCCGGCGAGCAGGAACGCCAACCCGATCGCCGCGACGCCGTTCCCGAGAACTACGAATATGCTCACGAGGAGCAGGAGCAGACACTTTTCGATGAGTGTCGCGCTCACGACGAGGACGACCTTTCGTCGAGCCCGGAATACTGACTCAAGACCGCTACTGGCAGCGAGCAATGCGCCATACGTCACGAGTGCGATCAGCAAGACGGCAGAGCTCGCCGCGAGCCGGAGTGCAACGGCCGCAGCCGCGGTGGCGACGATCACGGCTACACCGAGGGCGACATTGACGATGAATGAGCCAACGACGAGCCGGCCCGCCCGCCGCCGCACGCTGACAGCCGTGCCGCCTGGTCGCGACCAGAGTCGCGCCAGCTCGCGCAACAGCCACTCCACCATCCCGAACTCGATGAAGATCGACATTGCGAGGCTCAATCCGAGAAAGCCCGAAAAGACCCCCCAGTCCTTCGGCCCGAGATGCCGCGCAAGCACGATTGCGAGAGCCGAGGTCGCAAAGACTGCGGCGAGCTGGGAGAAGAGGAGCGCGGCACTGTCCGACGCCCAAGACCGAAACCATGGAGGTAGCCAGCGCATCGGAAGCCTCAACGTCCGTCTCCGTGCGACGTGAGGGGGACGCGCCCGGGGAGACGACATCTCATACTTGCCAGGAAGCGGCCGACCCTCGCCGCTCGGCCGCGGACGGAGGCGAGGCGCCCGTAACCTTTCTGGAGAGCCTCCCCCGTCATAACAAATCCAAGGACGTTTGAGCCCGGCGACTCGTCGAGCACGCGCCGAAGCTCCTCGAGCATTCCGATGGGGACTGCAGAAGGGTTCGCAACGACGACCACGGCGTCGGCATGGGCGGTGAACGCCACGGCATCCGCGCTCTCGAGTAATGAGGGCGAATCGATGAGGACGAGGTCGGAATCGCGCGCGAGCCGCTCAAACACCTCTTCCAAGCCCACGATGTCGGGACCATCGCTCCCGTGGATCTCCAAGCCCAGCGGGATAACGCCTAGCGCCCCTCCTGGCGGCCCGCCTCTCGGGTCTCCAGCAGCTTTCTGCTCGGTTAGCTCGACGTATGAAATGGCCGCATTCAGAAGAACCTGACCGTGGAGGGCCTCGGTGAGCCCCGGCTGCCTGGGAAGGCCAAACGGGCGGTGAAGCGACGGATTGCGGAAGTCGAGGTCAACCAGGAAAACCCTCCTTCCGGCCTGCGCGAAGGCGACCGCGAGATTCGCGACTGTCGTGGACTTTCCCTCGCCGTCGACTGCGCTGGTGATCATCAGGCGGCGTGCACGCTGCGCCGACCGCGACCGAAGGGGATCGTCGCCCGAGCAAGCCGATCTTTGCGCGTCGACGAGCTCGAGACTCGTCCTCAAGGTCCGAAACGGCAGCGCATGGGGACTGCCCGGGTCAGCCAGCGTCACAAGGCGCTGGGACCCCCTGAACGCGCGAGGCGGCCGCGGTACTCGGCCGAGCAGCCGCAGATCGAGACAGTCGCCGATCTCTTCCGCCGAGCGGGGACGCGGATCCAGAGTCTCCCGGAGGAACGCGATACCTATCCCCGCGATAGCCGCGAGAATGAACGCCAAGATCCCGTTCCGCTTGACCTCGGAGTCCACCCGAACAGCGCCGTCAGCAGGCCACACACGAGCTTTCGGTGTAACGGCTACGGCTTCCATGGCTGCGAGTCGACCCGCCTCTTGCTCGACGATCGCGTTGCCTGGAAAACCCGTCGCTTGGGCGGGCTTACGTTCCTCGCCGCGACTGATCGACCCCTGCGTGTAGGCGAATTGCAACCGCTCGATCTCCCCGATGTACGCGACATACTCGCGGGCGTATGCGTTCGCGAGCCGAATCGCCCGAGCCGGGCGGCCGTCTGAGACCGTAAACGCGAGAAGATCGCCGTCGCCCGCAGAAGTGGCACGCGACGCGGCAAGAAGGTCAGAGGCCGACATCGTTTCCGTCCCCGCAGCGACTACTGTCCGACTGGCGATCGCTGGAAGCCGAGCGAACTGCGTTTGCGTCATCAGTAGACGAGTCGCGTTCGCTTGCGACTGATCGTCGTTGGCCGTCAAGCCCTCGGAGAGGCTCTGAGGGGGCATGAGCAGATGCGCAGACGCCTCGTAGCGGACCGGCTGGCCAGATGAGAGCAAGCTGGCGACAACCGGGGCGATCACGACTGGTGGAACGATGATCCACTTACGGCGCCTGAAGATTCCCAGATATTCGTGAAGCGTCGAGACAGGCCGGAACTCGGATGTCAAAGGTGCTTCTCTCCCTCCCCCTCCGACCAGCGTGTGGTCGCCCTATCAGACATACGATATCTCCCCTTTGGAGCAACGGAAATCCACCGATTGGTGAGGATCGCCGCTCCGCGATCGACCACTGTCAAGCCGCATCGAGCCCGAGCCCCGAGAGGAGGGCGGCGCGAAAACGATCAGGCGCAAAGCGAGCCGCGAAGGTCTCCAGAGACGTCCACGTAGTCGAGCAAGACGTGCTCGAAGTGGAAATGAGTATCGGGCCGGCGCAGCGGGCCGGGTTCTCGCAATCGACTGCAGGCGAGGCCATGCGCAGACACGAGATGGCCCAGGAGGCCATAGCGATGTGCGACGACTGGGGTACCGACCGAGCATGCCTCCAGCAGGACGCGCGACATCCCCGAGTGTTGGGGATAGGGCAGCAGTGCGCAACTTGCGCCTGCCAGCGCACGCAGCCCTTCCAACTCCGAGTGGTGGTGGGGACGCACGTCGACCTCTAGGCCACTCGATGCCATGGCGGCCGCGTGCCCCCGGAGCTCGGACAGGTACGAAGGTTCGACGCTGCCGGCAAGCACGAGGCGCACCGGCGTCCGCTCGAGGGTCATCGCGCGCGCAAGCAAATCAATTCCCTTTCGTGCGGCAAGCGCCCCATAAAGGACGCAGCCGACGCGATCTCGCGGGCGCTCCTCAGTGGCGAGCGACCGCACCGGCGGCTCGGGCAGCCAGTGTGCTGCCGCACCTCTGCCGAGGGCCCATCGGCGTGCCGCCTCCTCGTCGAGTGTGAAGACCGCGAGCGTCCGGGCGTCGTCGCCAGGAGCGCAGGGCCCACTCCTTCGCCAGGGCGACCGCACCGTCAACCATAGAGAGCCCCGCCCCGAACGCGGCTCGATAATGGGCGCGCGGGTAGTAGAGCAGCAGGCTCGTCGGGCTAGGGAATCGCCGTTCCATGACGAGCCGAACGAGAACATGGTCGGCGTAGAGGTGCAGCGCTTGGTCAGCCCGGCAGGCCGTCTCCCGAAAACGAGCTGCCTCCTCTGCAAGCACGGAGCGGCGGCTGAGCCGCCTACCGAGCGGCGGCCTGGCCTCGCCCAACGAGAAGGTCTCGACACCGATGTCGTCGAGGGCGTCAAGCGTCTCCTGGGGCAATGCAAGCAGGATCTGACTCGAAGGCTGCAGCGCGTCGACAAGGCGACGAACGTAGGTCGGCCGATGGCCGCCGGCGGTCCAGTCGAACAAAGCAATCTTCGTCACTGCGCAAACGGCGCCACGCGCCCTTCCAGCGCCGCGGTGCCCGTCTTCGTCGCAAGAACCAGCTGCGTGGGTCCTACGACAGGATCACCAACGCGCCGACTCGGACGCGCGATCGACGATGAAATGCGGATCGAGCCCCGTCACAAGCGACGACAATGTCCAACCGGATGCAGTCCACGCGATGGCAGACTTCCTCAAGTCTCGGGAGTCGCACGTCCAACTTGGGAGTCACACGGCGGCTTCAGACCGGACACGACCGGCCGGAAACGGGCCTGCGAGCGCTGCCACTGCCGGCCCTGATCTGGTCATAGATCCAGGAGTACGTTTTCTCGAGGCCCTCTTCGAGCGCATCTCGGGCTCCCAGCCGAAGTCGCTTGATGAGAGTGTTGTCACTGTTCCGACCGCTCACACCTTGAGGGGCATCGAGCTTGTAGTGACGGCGTAGCTCGACCCGCGATCCCTTCGACGATCGACACGAGCTCGTCGACCGTCACGAGACGCGCGCTTCCGACGTTGAGGGGCTCGGCGACATCGCTCTCATCAGCAACCGCGTGCCGCGCACGCAGTCGTCGACGAACATGAAGCTCCGGGTCTGTTTCCCGTCGCCCCAGATTTCGATTTCATGCTCGCCGGAGAGCTTCGCGCGAGCGACCTTTCGGCAAATGGCAGCAGGCGCCTTCTCCCTGCCTCCGTCATAGGTGCCGCTCGGACCGTAGACATTGTGGTAGCGAGCGACTCGCGTCGGCAGTCCGAAGTCCACCGTGAAATGACGGCACATCCGCTCGCTGAAGAGCTTCTCCCAGCCATATCCATCCTCCGGCATCGCCGGGTACGCATCCTCTTCTCGAAGAGGCACGACATCGGTCGAGGTCTGCTTGTCGGCGGCGTAGACGCATGCCGAAGAGGCGAAGAAGTACCGATCGCACCTCGCGCTCTCGCGCGGCGAGGAGGAGATGCGTGTTGATCAAAACCGAAAGCATGCATCGCGCCTTGTTGGCCTCGATGAAACCCATGCCTCCCATGTCAGCCGCGAGGTTGAAGACGTGCTGCGTCCCATCCAGGGCATGGCGACAGGCGTCGCGGTCGCTTAGATCGAGCACGCGGTTCTCAGCGTCCCGAAAATCTGAAACCACTCATCATCGGGTTTGACATCGACCGAACGTCTCGAAAACGGCCATCACCGAGAAGGTCGGCGACAAGGTGCCCGCCGATGAAACCTCCCGCGCCGCAAACGACGACGTCCGCATTCTTCCTCGCTTCTTTCGACTTGTGTTTGTCTGCCCGATGACGGTTTACCGGAACCAGAATCTGCTCGAAACGATTGCCGATGTATTCCACTTCGAAATTCTCCTCCGCGTACAATCGCGCCCGCCGGCCGATTTCTCTTGGAAGCGTGGATCGTCAGAAGAGGTCCGCCGCCGCGCGCAATCGGGCTCTGTCTCCTGGCTTAACGAGAAGTCCAGCGCCGCTCCTGCGAACGACGTCAGCCGCGAGATTGTCGCGCGGAATCGATGCGAGAAACGGTCGCCCTGCGCACAGATAGCTGAGCACCTTCGATGGCACCGAGTAGCTTCCGGCGTCGGCCTCCAACAGGGCGATCAGGACATCGGCACTGGCGAGGACGTCAGGAAGTCCGCATATGGCTGGAAAGGGAGGAGGTGAAGATTGTTCAGACCCTCCTCGTCGCGCCGACGACGAAGCAAGTCCGCACCGCGTCCCTCGGAAACCACAACCACGTCGACATCGTCCAGCTCGGAATCGCGGGCTAGCTCGACGAGCACTTCGGGATCGTGCTTCAGGCCGAGGGTTCCGGAGTAGAGGAGGACCGTTGCCGAGCAAGCTTGGCGCCGTGCCTAGGCGTTGTCTCGCGGCCGCTGCGGCAGCTCATCGATCGGAGCCCAGTTCTCGAGGACGTGAATCCGTCGGCAGGAACCCGAGCCTTCGAAGCATGGAAGAAACCCCGGCGAGATCGGGATAACCGCGTCGCTGGCCAGCAGAATCTTCCGTTCAAGCTCGACGAAGAGATTCCCGATCAGTGAGCCGGCCCGGCGATAGCGGCGCTCGAGCACCTTCTTATTCCGATGCCGAGGACATCCTGCTGCCAGAAAACAAAACGCGACCCGACGCTCTTCGACTCGGCTAGGAGTCGCTTCTGGGCGAGAGAGGCGTGTTTGCGGAAATGACGACGTCAGGGCAGAATCCTGCGGTCACTCGCTCGCCGCGCCGTAGTCTCGCTCTTGCCGCACCTTTGGATGGGGAATCCTCGCAAACTCGCGCGATAGCATGATTGCCTCGACAAGAAGGCTGAGGTCATGCGCCTCGTTCACGGCACCCTTCCGGTGCGAAAGGAGCCGCAATGCACGCGAAGGACGTCGAAGCCACGGCGAGCAAGCTCCCGGCTCAGCTGCAGCTGGAAGGGATGACCAGAGTAATCGTGCACGAGGATGCGAGTGCCCAGCGCCGTCGCGTACGTCGCGACTCCGATTGCACATTTTGAATCCGAAAGCTGTTTGACCGATCGAGGAGGCCTCTGCCAGTCAATGACCGAGCGAATGCGTCCGGCCGAGCGATCAGAGCACGACGGATCTATCGTCGTATTCGACTTACCAAGATGAGTCATGTCGACGCTCTGCAACCCGGCCCCGGTCCTCGGGGGCCGGTGTCCGCGGAGAGCATTCAATCTTATGCCCTTGGGGGCTAGCCTTTCGAACGGTATCTGCCCAAGAGTCGCTTCTTGCCGATCCTCTGCTCGAAAGAGACGTCGCTTCTTACCCAGCGACGAGCTCGTGGAGGCGGGCTCGACATCGACGGTCGCTGCTTTACACGGATGCTCGACCAGCTATCCTGTGAGAACGGGCTTCGGGCGACCGGACTTGAGCTTGCGGCTCATTGTGAACACAAGCGAAAACTTCAATCGCAGCGAAGGGGCTATTGCTCCGAGTCTCCTCGACTACCTGGAGTTCTGAGGCGACGGAGGCTGATCTTTCTGTTGGTCACCTTGCTTGTCCGAGCAGCGGCCGTCGCGTTCTCTGTGCGTCAGACGCCTGTATACCAGGCAACAGCAGAGGTGCTGCTTACCGGTCAGAACGTCACTGGCATTCTCGGCGGAACCCCATCGTCTAGTCGATCCGGAGCGCGACGCACAGACACAAGCCGAGCTCGCACGGGTGCCGCCGTGGTCAGCACGGTGCTGGCCGAGGTTCCGGAGGCGGATCTAACACCGACGACGTTTCGCGAGTCCTCGACCGTCTCCTCGACTCTCGGCAGCGACTTCTTGGCTTTTTCCGTGAAGAGCTCGGATCCGCTGTTGTCGGAGCGTCTTGCTAAGGCGTACGCGAATGCATACAGCGAGAAGGGCGATGGCCTCGAGACGAAGACATCGAGAACGCCCTCGCAGGAGTCAGGCAGCAACTGACGCGACTCGAGGCAGCGGGTGAGACGGATACTTCGACGCACAAGGCGCTCTAGGCCAGAGAACAGGCACTGGCCGCCCTCAACGCCGTGCAGACCGTACGGCGCAGGTCGTCAAGACCGCTGACGAGGCCCCGAAGGTGGCGCCGCGAACCGTACGGAACGGTTTGATCGCGGTCTTCCTCGGCATCATTCTCGGCCTGATCGTCGTGTTTCTTGGCGACGCGCTCGACACACGAGCCAGGTCGACCGAAACCATCCGCGAGGTGCTCGACCTGCGTCTTCTCGGACGTTTGCCGGCACCAAGCAAGGCGATTCGTCAGCTCGCCGATCCCAGCTCGAGCAGAGGCTTCGTGTACGGGCGAGTTCGACTTCGCCAATGCGGAGGAAGGCGGCAGAACGACCATGTTGACGAGGGGGAGCAACGGCCAGTCGACGGCCTGCGGCGAGTCTTCCGGCGGCCCTGCGCTCGCCCGTCGCGGGCGCTCGTCACGGTGACGGCCGAGGCCCCGCCCCCGCCCGCCCCTCGTCTCCGGGCGAGCCCATGACGGCGTGAGCTCGGGAGAAGCTCGACCGCACTGCACCCGCTCGTGACGGACACGGCGCCTGCGGGAGGAAAAGAATGTTTCGCCGCGTGAGTCTGGAAGTCATGCTGCGGAGCGGCTCCGAGCGGATAGCTTGGGGCAGAGCGGCGGTCGGGAGAAGCATGAGCGTGCCCGATGCGCCGACCTCATCCTCGTCGACGCTGCACCGCTCCTTGTGGGGGATGCGATCGCTCTGAGCGCCCACGTGGATGCGCTCGTCATCGTGACACATCTTAAAGGCTTCGCGAGAGCGACGCTCGAGGACATGAAGCGGATCCTCGAGGCCTGCCCCGCCGAGAAGCTCGGTTTCATCCTGACGGGTGCCGAGAAGATGGAAGGATACGGCAGGTATTCGGCGAACGCCGCCGCCGCCGAGTTGCGCTCGGCTCGCGTGCTGCACATGGCGGCACCGTCCTCCGCCTCTGCGAACGGCTCGGCGGCGGCGTCCACCCGAGAGGAAAGCGGCGTTGCAGAGAATGAGGAGAACCTGGTGACATCGACCACGGAGAAGCGACAAACGGCGAGGCCGAAGTCGCTCGGCGCGTTCAGCGCTGGACGGAGGCAAACGAATAGTTGTAAAAGCCAAGACTTGGTTCTGCTGACGGGGAGTTGGCGGAACGAGAGCTGAGCGTCGATGTCTTTTTTTGTAGTGCACTCTCGCCCGATCGGACTCTGCCGACCTAGCGCTCAGAGGTCCACGAAAGCAAGGCATTCCAGCCCGGATGAACAATATATTTATATGATTGTAATAATCCTCGTTAGGTGACTGCAGTAGTCGGCCCCGGGTGTGGGCAGCGTTTGGCGCTCGCCGACAGCTAGGGCGGGTTTGCATTCGGGGATCGAGGCGCGGACGCCCGCTGTGAAGAGCGATGGTTGATGGCGATGGGGGCTCCGCGGAGAAACCCGTCCGCGCCCCGCTCGAAGGAGCACTTCCAACGAGCTCCAGGGAGCGACGCCTGCCCGCTCCCGGCGTAGCCGACCAAGACGCAAGGTCACGCATGGCGGAGGCGAGCGCGTCGGCCGACCCGGCCGGCACGACGTAACCATTGACACCGCCCTCGACGAGGTCGTCGGCGGCCGCAACCTGATCGGAGGCAATAACCGGGAGGCGGTTGCCGAGCCCTTCGTGGACGACGAGCCCCCACGGCTCGTACAGGGATGGAACGACGAGTGCGTCGACCTCCGCGTAGAGCGCGGGAAGATCCTTTCCCTCGACGTGCCCGAGCATCCGGATCCGCGGGTCCGACGAGGCAGCCGCGGCGACGCGCTCCCTCACCGGCCCCTCGCCGGCGATCCAGAGCTCGCCGCCCTCGAAGCGCCCGAACGCCTGGAGCAGCACGTCGAGCCCCTTGCGCTCGATCAGCCGGCCCACGAAGAGAAAGCGCGAGTCACGCCCGCTGCGCGGCCACGGGCGCTTCGGCGGCCGCTCCGGGACGAGCGCCGTGATCGGGGCGAGGGCGATCCGGTGCTCGTCGACTCCCAAGGACACGAGGTCGCGAACATGACGGGAGCCGTACGCGAGGCAGGCGTCTGCCGTCCGCATGAAGTGACGCACCCAAGGACTTGCGATCCTCCTCGGCCACGTCGGCTGCGGCCGGTCGAAGCTGCCCCACCAGGGCACGACCGCCCAGCCCTTTCGGCCGCGCGCGGCGAGCGCCACAAGGTTGGCGGGCGACGACCAGATCCCGCCCCCACCCGCAACGACGACGTCCGGCTGGAACTCCGCGAGCGGCCCGAGCGGCCGCTTCGGCACGTAAATGTAGGTGTCGAAGCGCGTGCGGAAGCCGGATCCCGCAGCAAGCCATGCAAGGTCGAGCGTCCAGGAGTCGAGCAGAACGTGGGCGAAGGGAAGGTCCCGCTCGGGCGCCCAGCGTCGGTCTCGCTCCATCGTCGTCTCGGAGACCACCAGCAGCTCGCATTCGTCGCGTCGCGCGATCCGCTCGAACAGAGGCTTCGTGTACGGGGCGACCATGTTCACGATCACTGCGAGGCGGAGAGGCCTCTGGGGAGGCCTTTCGGCGGCTCCCGTCTGCCGTCCGCCCGCGGTCGCGCTCACGGGCGTGGCCCGATCGCGCTGCGGCCCTCGTCTCCCAGCCACCCGCGAACGGCCTTCGGGCTCATGCGCTGACGCGCCTTTACGGCGCGGCGCTTTCGCAACGTCGCACGCGTGTTCCGGATCGTCAGCGGGACGGCCGCGAGGGATCTCGGCGAGAACAGCAGCCGGTGCCCCACCACCATGAGCTCGCGGCCGAGGATGAAGGGGAAGTCGCGTGCCAGGTTCGGAAGATCCTCGTTCTTCAGGAGCATCAGCCACTGGTTCTTCATCGCGTTGATCTGCACCGAGGTCGACTTGTCGAGCTCGTTTCGGTGAAACGTCCGCGCCGCAGAGAGGTAGCCCGTCGAGCCGAGGCCTCTCGTGGTGCGGGCGTGGTAGGCCCTTGCGCTCGGCACGTACCAGCACTCCCACCCGGCGAGCCGGAGCCGCCACGAGACGTCGTGATCCTCCTTGTGCGCGACGAAGTTCTCGTCGAGGTACTCGTCGTCGAAGCGGATGGTCTCGAGCGCGGATCTCCGCGCGACCATCGCCGCCCCGTCGACCGCGAATACCTCGAGCTCCTCATCGAAGCGTCCGTCGTCCCGCTCGCCCTCGCCGCGCGTCGTAAACCGGCGCTGACGATTGAGGGCCAGGCCGGCGGTGTCGATGAGGTCGGTCGGGCGATCGGAGGCGAGCTCATAGCGCAGGATTTTTCCGATCGCAGCCCCGGCGGCCGGCCGCCGCGAGAAGAACGCGACCATCTCCGAGACGTACTCCGGAGTCGGGAAGAGATCGGCGTTGCAGAACATGACAAGCTCGCCCGAGGTCTCCCGGATGCCTCGGTTGATCGCGCGGGCGAAGCCGGCCTCGAAGCCCATGTCGAGGATTCCCACCCGCTCGTCCCGCGCGAGCTCTCCGATCGCCACGGCCACGTCCTGGGCCGGGTCGTTGTTGAGCACGACGATCTCGACGGTTCCGGGCTCCGTGGCGAGGAACGTGGGCAGCGAGCGCCGGAGGAGCGAGGCATCCTGGTGGGTCGGGATGAGGACGCTGAGACGCGTGGCCGACTCGTTCGCTTTGTGCCGCAGGTATTCCACCCCCCTCCAGCGCGGCCGCCCGCGCTCCTCGCCCCACTATCGGGACGCTGCCAGGCTCTGTCAACCGGTCGGGAGCGCGAAGAAACGCTTCCCGTCAACGCCTCTTCCTAGCCGTTCGGTCAGGTCAGCACGGGGGGTATGCGCGCTACAACTGAGAAATGCGGACGGGACTGACGCGTGTGTCCCGCCCGGCACTGCGGCCTCTTTCGATCGCGACACTGCTCGTGGCCGCTGTGCTTGGCTCCAGCATCCGGGCCGATGCGACCCCGGAGCAGCCACACATGCTCGCGGCGCGCACACAGGCGGCGGCTGCCGCGGAAGCGACGCTTCCGACCGGCTTCCAGGAGTCCGTCGTCTTCGACGGCCTGACCTTCCCGACCAACCTTCGCTTCTCGCCCGACGGCCGCGTCTTCGTTGCGGAGAAGAGCGGGATCGTGGATGTCTACGACAACCTGAACGACACGACGCCGACCGTGTTCGCCGATCTCCGGGGCGAGGTCGACGACTACTGGGACCGGGGCCTCCTCGGCCTCGCCCTCGACCCGAATTTCCCCGCGAGCCCGTACGTCTATGTGCTCTACACCTACGACGCCGGGCCGGGCCAGAATCCACCGATCTGGCACGACAAGTGCCCGACACCTCCCGGCCCGACGACGGACGGCTGCGTCGTCACGGCACGCCTCTCGCGGCTGACCGCGACCAGCGATGCGATGACGGGAGAGGAGCAGGTGCTGCTGACCGGGTGGTGCCAGCAGTATCCGAGCCACTCGATCGGAGACCTACGGTTCGGGCCGGACGGCGCGCTCTACGTCAGCGGAGGAGACGGAGCGAACTTCGTCAACGTCGACATCGGCCAGTGGGGCGGGACCCTTCCAAACGGCACCACTCCGATCACGCCGAAGAACCCGTGCGGCGACCCGCCGGCGGGCGTGGGAGGAGCCATGACCGCCCCGAGCGCGGAAGGAGGTGCCCTCAGGGCTCAAAGCCGCCACCGGCTGGCGGGGCCGACGCTCCTGAACGGGACCGTCCTCAGGATCGATCCCGCGACCGGGGACGCGAGGCCGGACAACCCGCTCGCCGGGAGCACGGACGAGGTCGCGCAGAAAATCGTCGCCGAGGGGCTCCGAAACCCCTTCCGGTTCGCCCTCCGGCCCGGGACCGACGACCTGTGGATCGGGGACGTCGGCTGGAACGACTGGGAGGAGATCGACCGCAACCCGACTCCCAAGGAAACCGTGGCCAACTTCGGCTGGCCCTGTTACGAGGGCGTGGGCCACCAGTCCGGATACGAGAGCTACCAGGACCACATCTGCACCGACCTCTACGCGCTCGAGGGCTCGAACCCGGCCGACCCGAGCAAGGCGCGGCCGCCGTACTACACGTACAACCACGACAACAGCGTCGTCCACGGAGACGGCTGCACGACGGGCAGCTCCTCGGTCACCGGGATGACGTTCTACGCGAGCGGCAACTATCCGAGCTCGTACGCCGGGGCGCTCTTCTTCGCAGACCACTCTCGCAACTGCATCTGGGTCATTCCCGAGGGAGCGAACGGCCTGCCTGACCCCTCCCAGGTCTCCGCCTTCGTCACTCCAGCAGCCGGTCCCGTCGACCTCGAGATCGGCCCGAACGGCGACCTTTTCTACGCCGGGTTCGATGACGGCACGATCCGCAGGATCCAGTATTTCTCCGGCAATCAGCCGCCGGTCGTTCACGCCTCGGCAAACCCGAAGTTCGGCCCCGAGCCGCTATCGGTGCACTTCGACGCGTCGAGCTCGACGGATCCGGACGGAGATCCACTGAGCTACTCCTGGGACCTCGACGGCGACGGAACGTTCGGCGACTCGACGCACGCGAAGCCGACGTTCGAGTACGAGACCAAGGGCGTCTTCCACCCCTCCGTGCGGGTGAGCGACGGTCAGGGCGGCACAACGAGGAGCTCGCTCTTCACCATCATGCCGGGGAACACACCGCCCGCTCCTGTGATCGACAAACCCGTCTCGTCGTTCACTTGGGCGGTCGGCACGAAGATCAGATTCCACGGTCACGCCGGCGACGCCGAGGACGGAGCCGAGCCCCGCGCCCGTCTCGGCTGGAAGCTGATCATCCACCACTGCCCGTCCGACTGCCACACGCACAACCTGCAGACGTTTCCTGGAGTCGCTTCGGGATCGTTCACCGCTCCGGACCACGAGTATCCGTCCTTCCTGGAGCTCAAGCTCACGGCGACCGACGCGAGCGGGCTCTCCGCGTCGAGGTCTGTCAAGCTGAAGCCGAAAACGGTCCGCCTACTCTTCGAGTCGAAGCCCGAGGGCCTTCAGCTGAGCGTTGGCACGTTCAGTGGCACCACGCCCTTCAAGCGCCGCGTCATCGTCGGCTCGGCGCAGTCGGTCAATGCCGCCGACCAGATGCTCGGCGAAGCGCCTTACGCATTCTCCTCCTGGTCGGACGGCGGCGGGGCGGCGCACACGATCACCGCGCCCGCGCTCGCCAAGACCTATACGGCCACCTTCGGCCCGAACCGTCCACCGGTCGCAAGGTTCTCGGCACGTCCGACCGAAGGGCGAAAGCCGCTCGAAGTCAGGTTCAACGCCGGCCGCTCGGGCGATCCCGACGGCGACAGGCTGCGCTGCTCGTGGGATCTCGACGGCGACGGCACGTTCGGCGATTCGCATGCGATCCACCCGAAGCACGTGTACAAAAAACACGGGAAGGTCAAGGTGCGGCTGCGTGTCTTCGACCGCCGGGGCGGGCGCGACACCGCGTCTGTGACGATTCGCGTCAAGCGAGGCTGATTCCCCAATAGGAGCGGCCACCGCCCGACCAATCGGGGGTGGCCGCAGATTGCGCCACGAGGGACGCAAGAGAAATGATCCTGGAGTCGCGAGCCGATGGCATCCCTCGAACGAGGGATGGACGGGCCGTCCCGCTTGGTCTCCGGGACCGCCCGCCCAATGCCCGTGCTCGGGTCGGCGGGAGGCTCTGGCCCGAGCCTGATGGCGGCTGCGGCCAACCGTCCACCGGGGGCGAGCGTACTCCCGCAGGGCTTTCGTTACCACTAGCCCCCCGACCAGTTTCGGCTCAGAAGACCGGCGTCTCGCGCCAGACGCCCCAGCTTTCTCGCAGGGCATCGCACATTTCGCCCATCGTCACGTACGCGCGGGAGGCGTCGATGATCGCCGGCATGAGGTTCGTGTCGGCCTCGGCCGCTTCCCGCCCGAGCCTCGCGAGCGCCGATTCGACCGCGGCCGAGTCGCGCCGGGCGCGCAGGGCCCTGACGCGCTCGATCTGCTTCTGCTCGAGGGCGGCGTCGATCTTCAGGATCTCGAGCTCCCGCTCGTCGGCATCCTCGAACCGGTTCACGCCGACGATGACGCGCTCGCCAGACTCGACCTCGCCCTGGAAGCGGAAGGACGCCTCGGCGATCTCGCGTTGGAAGAAGTTCTCCTTGATCGCCTCGACGACGCCGCCCAGCTCGCGGATCCGGCCGAAGTAGTCGTAGGCCTCCTGCTCCAGGCGGTTGGTCAGGTCCTCGAGGTAGTAGGAGCCGCCGAGGGGATCGATCGTCGACGTGACGCCGGTCTCGTGGGCGATCACCTGCTGCGTGCGCAGAGCGAGCTTCACCGCGTGCTCGGTCGGGAGCGCAAGCGCCTCGTCGAAGGAGTTCGTGTGCAGCGACTGGCAGCCGCCCAGGACCGCGGCCAGGGCCTCGAGCGCCGTCCGGACGATGTTCACCTCGGGCTGCTGCGCGGTCAGCGACACCCCGGCGGTCTGCGCGTGGAAGCGCATGAGCCACGAGCGCGGGTTCTTCGCCCCGTAGCGCTCGCGGAGCTCCCTTGCCCAGATCCGGCGGGCAGCCCGGTACTTCGCCACCTCTTCGAAGAAGTCGATGTGCGCGTTGAAGAAGAACGAGAGCCGCGGGGCGAAGTCGTCGACGTCGAGCCCGCGCTCGATCCCGGCCTCCACATAGGCGAACCCGTCGGCGAGCGTGAAGGCGAGCTCCTGCGCGGCGGTCGAGCCGGCCTCACGGATGTGGTAGCCGGAGATCGAGACCGGGTGCCAGAGCGGCACGTTGCGCGCGCAGTACTCGATCATGTCCACGCAAAGCCGCATCGAGGGCTCGGGCGGGAAGATCCACTCCTTCTGCGCGATGTACTCCTTGAGGATGTCGGTCTGAATCGTCCCGCGCAGCTGGTCCTGGGGTACCCCCTGCTCCTCGGCAACACAGATGTAGAAGGCGAGGAGCATCGCCGCCGGCGCGTTGATCGTCATCGAGGTCGAGACCTCGCCGAGCGGGATCCCGGCGAAGAGCTGCTCCATGTCCTCGAGGGAGTCGATGGCGACGCCTTCGCGCCCGACCTCGCCGAGCGACCTCGGGTGGTCCGAGTCGTAGCCCATGAGGGTCGGCATGTCGAAGGCCGTCGAGAGGCCGGTCTGGCCATGTTCGAGCAGGTAGCGGAAGCGCGCGTTCGTCTCCTCGGCAGTGCCGAAGCCGGCGAACTGGCGCATCGTCCAGAGCTTCCCGCGGTACATGGAGGGATAGACGCCGCGCGTGAACGGGAAGGCGCCCGGATAGCCGAGGTCGCGGTCGTAGTCGATCGCGACGGTGTCAGGGGTGTAGAGCGGCTCGTTCTCGAGCCCCGACATAGTACTGAAGAGCCCTCGGCGCTCCGGGCTCTGCTCGTAGAGGGCGCGCCGCCACTCGTCGGTGGCGTGGGCGCGCCTCCGTTCTTCCGCTGTGGCCATGCGGACTCATTCTACGCGGGCTCGCTCCCCGGCTTTCCGAGGACGAGGTTGCCGTTTTCCGGCCCGGTGTCCCTCCAAACGAAGAATCGTCCCTCGTACGAGGGAAATTCCGGCAACACCTACCAGATTCTTACCGTCCTCACCCCGGGCCGCGCCCCCACGAGGCGATGAGGAACGTGTCACGCCAATCTGCGGCACGAAAGGACGGTTACACATGACAACGATGGCCTATGTGACTAGGCACCCGCGTCGCGCCCTGCTGGCGCTCGCGGCGCTCACCGCCTCGGTGGCGGTGGCGGTCGGGTCGAGCGCGAGCTTCAGTGCAAGCTCCGCGAACCCGAGCAACACCTTCGCAGCTGGGACGCTGACCATCCTGAACTCCAAGGAAGGCCTTGCGGTCCTGACGGCGAGCGGCATGAAGCCCGGCGACTCCTCGACCGGAACGGTCGACGTCCAGAACTCGGGCTCGCTTAGCGGCGTCTTCACGCTCGCTAAGTCCGGCATCGTCGATTCGGACGGTTCCAACCCGCTGTCGGCCAAGCTCAACCTCGTCGTGAAGGACTGCGGCGACTTCTCGAGCGGCACGCCGACCTGCGACGTCGGTGACCCGCAGATGTACAGCGGGACGATCGCGTCCATGGGAACCATCGCCCTCGGTACCTTCGCGGCGAGCGAGAAGCACCGCTACGAGTTCGCGGTCACCTTCGACTCGAGCGCGGGGGACGTCTACCAGGGCGATACCTCGAGCGTCCAGTTCGACTGGAACGCCTCCTAAGAGCGACGTCCTTTTGCAGGCCAGGCGTGATGCGACGCCGGGGCCGCCCACAAAGCGGCCCCGGCTCGCGGCCCGCCAGCGCCTGACAAAGGGCGTCCCGACACGGGACCCCGAGGATGACGAACCGAACGTACGACTGTTACCGGTGGGAGCCGAAGAGCTCGCGGAGGCGCGTGGCCCCGGCCGTCGCAACCGTCCTTTGTGCGGTGTGCGTAGGACTGGCCGGGCTCATGCTTCTCCCTGGGCTCTTCGGCTACAGCCGCTACGTGATCACGAGCGGCTCCATGACCGGCACGTACGATCGGGGCTCGATCGTCTTCGACAAGGTGGTCCCCGTCGACGAGCTCGTTGTCGGCGACGTGATCACCTACACGCCTCCTCCCGGCTACGGCCCTGAGGGTCGCGTGACTCATCGCGTCGCCTGGATCGGTGCCGACGAGTTCGGCCGGCGCGTCTTCCGCACCAAAGGGGACGCGAACACGACCGCCGACCCCTGGACGTTCACCCTCGATCAGCCGACGCAGGCCAAGGTCGCCTTCCACGTTCCGTACGTCGGCTTCGTCTTCGCGGCGCTCTCGATCCGCGGTGTGCGGATGCTGCTCATCGGCATCCCTGCGCTGCTCATCGCGATCGCTGCCTTCGCCGGCCTCAGGCGCGAAGCTCATGCGGCCGGGCAGGAGGGGGCGAGCGAGTGAGGAACCGGCTCGTCGCCGTCCTCTTGGCAGCCACGGCGCTCACCGCGGTGGGCTTCGGCATGTCCGGAGCCACCTTCACCGCCGGAAGCGCGAACCCCGGCAACGACTTCGCCACCGCGACGAGCTTCTCGACCGTCGCCGTGGTCGATCCTGGCACGCCCCTTCGCGGCACGGTGAGCGTGAGCGCCACCACAACCGGGACGATCGTCTCGGTCACGATCCAGCGCTCCCCCGCGGGCGCGGGCACGTGGACGGACATCTGCACCGACAGCTCGAGTCCGTACTCCTGCTCTTTCGACACGACCGCCGTCGCCGACGGTCTCTACGACCTACGGGCAACCGCGGACGACGGCGCGGGCACGATCACCTCGTCCACGATCGCCAACCGGCGCGTGGACAACACGAACCCGACCGCGACGATGACCGATCCAGGCTCGCCGCTCAGCGGCACGATCTCCCTCGGCGCGACGGCGAGCGACGGCGGCTCCGGCGTCGCTTCGGTGACGATTCAGCGCTCCCCAGCGGGCGCGGGCACGTGGACGGACATCTGCACCGACAGCTCGAGCCCCTACTCTTGCTCGCTCGACACGACCTCGCTCGGCGACGCCCTCTACGACTTCCGCGCGGTCGCAACCGACAACGCCGGCAACGCCAACTCCTCGACGGTCTCCAACCGCCGGATCGACAATGTCGCGCCGACCGTGTCCCTGACGGATCCCGGGGCGAACCTGGCCGGGTCGTCGATCACGCTCGATGCCACGGCCTCCGACGGCGGCGGGATCGCCAACGTGAAGATCCAGCGCTCCCCCGCGGGCGCGGGCACGTGGACGGACATCTGCACCGACAGCTCGAGCCCGTACTCCTGCTCTTTCGACACGACCGCCGTCAGCGACGGTCTCTATGACCTGCGCGCCGTGGCGACCGACAACGGCAACCGAACCACGAACTCGACTGTCGTCGCCAACCGGCGGGTCGACAACACGAACCCGACCGCGACGATGACCGATCCAGGCTCGCCGCTCAGCGGCACGATCTCCCTCGGCGCGACGGCGAGCGACGGCGGCTCGGGTATCTCGTCGGTCTCGATCCAGATCTCACCCGCCGGCGCCGGCACTTGGTCGACCGTCTGCACCGACGCCAGCAGCCCGTACGGCTGCACCCTGGACTCCACGGCGAACACCGACGGCCTGTACGACTTCCGCGCGGTCACGACGGACAACGCGGGCAACCCGAACACGTCGACGACGGTGGCGAACCGGCGCATCGACAACACGGCTCCGACGGCTTCGCTCACCGATCCGGGCAGCCCGCTCCGCGGCACCGTCACCCTGAATGCCACCGGCACAGACGGCGGGTCAGGCGTACTCAACGTCCACATCGACCGCGCGCCCGCGGGCACGGGCACCTGGACGACGATCTGCACTGACGCGACGAGCCCGTACTCCTGCTCGTGGAACACGACGGGTGTCGCCGACGGCAGCTACGACCTCCGCGCGGTCACGACGGACAACGCAGGCAACGTCACAAGCTCCACGACGGTCTCGAACCGGGTCGTCGACAACACTGCCCCCACTGCGACGGACATCCAGACGGCGAACACCTCCGGAGGCACCGTCGGCAAGGCCGAGCAGGGCGACACGATCGTCTTCACGTTCAGCGAGCAGATCGCTCCTGGGACGATCGTCGCCGGCTGGAACGGGACCGGGACGCAGACGGTGACGGTGACCCTGGACAGCGCCGCCTTCTCGCTCACGGGAGCGACCCTCGTCACGACGAGCGTGACGCTGCCGGCCGGCTACACCTCCCCCGCGAACAAGACCGTCGTCTTCTCGAACTCGACGATTGCGCAGAGCGGGAACGTCCTGACCGTCACGCTCGGCGCGCCCGATAAGCCACAGTGGGTCGGGACCGGCAGCGCCGGGCAGATGAGCTGGCCGGTCGTCGCAGGGCTGACGGACATCGCCGGCAACACCCTCGTCACCCCGGTCACGAAGCTCGAGACCGGCGGAAGCGACGCGGAGTTCTAGATGACACAGATCATCATCAACGAGAAGCGATTCAGCAGGCAGCGGCGCCGAGCGGTGCCTCTGCCTCTGCGCCTGGTAACCGGGCTCGGGACCCTGGCAGCGGCCGCGGCGCTCGTCTTCTCGGCGGCGACGGCTCGGCCTGCGCCGTCGATCGAGCTCGCCGCGGGGCCCGGCTCGACCATCTCGATCCTCAACTCGCGCGAAGGGCTCGCCGTCCTGTCAGCGGGCAATATGCGGCCGGGCGACACCGCGACAGGTTCGGTGACCATCACGAACACGGGCGACGGGGACGGCATCTTCTCGCTCTCCCAGTCCGCCCTCAACGACGTTTCCGGGGCAGGCGCCGGGATCCTCTCGGGCAAGCTCGACCTCACCGTCGTGGACAGCACGACGCCTGCGACTCCCGTGGCCGTCTACACCGGCAAGGCGAACGGCCTCGGGGTCATTCCCCTCGGCACGTACGCCGCCGGCGAAGCGCGCACGTACGACTTCACTGTGTCGTTCCCGAACGGCGCCATCGGAGCAGAAAACGCCTATCAGGGCGCGTCCATGAGCGTCACGCTCGACTGGGATGCCGTCCTCGTCGCGGCCTCTCCCGCTCCCGCGGTTTCCTCGGCGACGCCCCTCGACGGCGCCACCGTCGCTTCGGCGAGCTCGCCGACACTGACGACGAACGTCGCCCTCGCGACGGTGCAGGCCCCGACCCTCGACGGTTCCGCTGTCGGAACAACAGTCTCCGGCACCCACGTCACCTTCGTCACCGGGGCCCTCTCGAGCGCGCCGCATACGATCGCGGGCGTCCTGGAGGGCCTCGACGGCCAGACGACCCCCTTCCGGCTCCACTTCACGGTCTGGAGCCTGCCTACCTCGGACTATCCGTACGTGGAGATGAACTCACCGGCCGGCGAGGAGATCGAGCTCACGGCGAGCAACGGCGCCGCACTGCTCGAGGTCGCGGCCAACTCGTGGAGCAGCGGAGCAAGCGGCGACTGGGTCGTCTTCCGTCTTGATCCAGCGCCCTCTCCGAGCGCCACCGGCGGGCTCGCCGGCGCGTCGGATCTTTATTCCGTGTCCGCCTACTGGGCCCTCTCCACCGGCGGTCCCACCACGTTCGACAAGGCGCTCGACCTGCGGCTCGGCGCAGGCGCGGGTCCCGTGATCCCGGCGGTCTACGAGAGTGGCGCCTGGCGGCGCCTCGAGAAGATCCCCTCCGGCACGGCCCTTCCCGCCGGCTGGAACGACGGCTACTACGCGAGCGGCGCGCAGGTGCACGTGCTCACGAAGCGAACCGGGGCCTTCGGCCTTCTGCGGGACGTCGACGCGCCCTCGAAGCCGAAGAAGTTCTCCAGCTCCCGCTTGCACGGACACGTCGTTCTGAAATGGCGACCGGCGAAGGACAACGAAGCGGTCGACGCTTACCTCGTCTACGCCCGCGGACGCGTCCTCCGGACGCTGCCTGCGTCGGCACGCTCCTACGACCTCGGCCGCGTGAAGTCAACCGACAAGCGCGCCTTCGCCGTTGCAGCCCGCGACGCCGCCGGCAACGTCGGCCCGAAGACCGGGGCGCTCGTCGCGGTACCGACCCTCGCCGGCCTCACGCTCGCGGACGCCAAGTCGGCGTTGCGGAAGCGCGGCCTGAAAGCCGGAGCCGTCAGACGTGAGTTCTCGCTTTCGACGCCGGAAGGACACGTCATCCGAGGAAGCAAGACCGGCGTCGTTCCCAAGGGCACCTCGGTCGCGCTGACGGTGTCGAAGGGGGCTCATGAACGAGCGCAGACGAGCTCCGGAGGAACCGGCGCGGGTGACTACGGTCAGCCCACATACACCCCGACGCCGAGCTCCACTCCGTCCTACCCCACCTATCCTCAGGCGCCCGTCCCGTTTCCGACCACCACTCCGACCGTCCCCAACATGGAGAGCCATGGAAGCGGTGACGGCACGGACGCCCGGCCCGCGGACACCGCCGGCGCGAGCCCCCAGCGGTTCACGGGCTCGGAGCCCTCGAGCGCCCGCCGCACCGCGGGCCTCGTGCTCTTGGCGTGCCTCTTTCTCGGAGCCGGCGCGATGGCGCTTCGCGCGAGACGGCGGCTGATCGCGCCGATGACGGCTGCCGAGAACGTCGACGGCCCGATCCTCTTCTGGGACGAGCGCCTCCTCCGCCGCACCGCTTCCGCGCTCCGCCGAGCCTTCGGAACCCTCGGGCGCTAGAGCGCGGCCTCGACCGCGATCGCGAGACCGACCGCGACGAGCGCCGCTCCGACCGCCCGCTTGAGCGTCCGCTCGGACATCCGGCCGGTCAGCCGTGCGCCGAGCAAGGCTCCCGGAACCGCCGCGGCCACGCTGACTGCGAGCACCGGCCAGTCGACCTCTAGCCGCACAGCGTGACCCGCGAAGCCGGCGAGTCCGAGGAAGAAGCCGACGACGAGGTTCGTCCCGACCGCCCGCGCCGCTGGAAGCCCGACGCGTCCGAGCAGGGCCGGCATTCGGAGCGTGCCGAGGATGAGGCCGACCGCCCCGCCGATCAGGCCGATGACCGCGCCCGCGACGACGGCCGCGAGCCGGGGGCTTCGGGCACGAGGCGGCGCGCCGAGCTCGAAGAGAAGCTGGACGCCGTTCCAGAGGAGCGCGGCGGCGATGCCGCCGAGAAGAAGCGCCTCCGGAACGCGCCCGCCGAAGTACCCGCCCACGAACGCCAAAGCCACGGAGGGCGGCGTCATCCAGGCGACGATGCGCCAGTCGACGCGGCCGGCCCGGGCATGCGCGATCCCGCCGGTGAGGGCAGACACAGCGCTGACCGCGATGTTCGTCCCCGCAGCCGTCGCCGCGCTCCCCGACGCCAGGATCACGGCCGGGAGCCGCAGACTGCCGAGCACGAGCCCGACGGCGCCGCCGAGCACGCCCGCCCCGAACGACGCGGCGGCCGCTAGCGCGAGGCGCCAGGCTTCCAGAGCGGCTCCTCGCCGCTCACCGCGGCCCGGGCGAGGATGAAGAGCAGGTCGGAGAGCCGGTTCAGATACGCGAGCGCGACCGGGCTCGCGTCCTCGATCTCCGCGAGGGCGACCGCCTCGCGCTCGGCACGGCGGCAAACCGCCCGAGCCACGTGGAGCCGCGCCGCCGCCTCGCCGCCGCCGGGCAGCACGAAGCTCTTCAGCGGCTCGAGGCGCTCGTTCACCCGGTCGCAGAGCTCCTCGAGCCTGTCCACCTGGGGCTGCTCGACGCGCAGCCGCTCGCGCTCGTCCGAGAGAGGCACGGAGAGGTCTGCGCCGACGTCGAAAAGGTCGTTCTGCACCTGTTCGAGCCACGGGTGGAACTCGGATGGGAGATCGTCCGAGGCAAGCGCAAGGCCGAGCAGGGAGTTGAGCTCGTCCACCGTCCCGTAGGCGGCGATCCGCAGGTCGGTCTTCGGCACGCGCTTCCCGTCCCCGCGGCTCGTCTCCCCCTTGTCGCCGCCACGCGTGTAGATCTTCGTCAGGCGGACCGGCTCGTCGCGGCTTCGGCTCATCGGGCGGCGAGTATAGATACGGCCGCCCTGCGGGCCGATCGAACGGGCCGGTCTATCCGACCGAGGGAATGGCGACCGGTTCGTTCACCCGGGTGATGACGAGATCGATGTGCAGGACGATGGTCTGGCCCGCGATCGACATCGGCATGTCGACCAGAGTGCGCATCGGCAAGTGCGTCGTCTGTGAGACGTAGAGGACAGCGCGAATGTCGCCGAGGACATCGGAGGCGTCGCCCAGACCCGAGATCCCGGTGCCGCCGAGCGTCCCGAGGAGCCCGTTCAGCGCGGCCGAGGTGTCGATCAGGCCGGTGATGCGGTCCATCGGCTCGCCGCCGACGGTCACACCGTCCTCGACGCGGACGTCGGTGACGTACCTGGTTATGTCGAAGCCGGCGAGAGGGTCGGCTGCGGCCTGGTTCGCCGGCACCGGCACGCGCGACCACGAGCCGCCCGCCTTCACGTAGAGGGCGTTGTGGCGGATCACGATCGTCATCGCGCCGAGGCCGGGGACGTCGCCCGCGTTCAGCGTCGCGTACGACTCGCCCGCTCGCTTGCCCTTCTGGTAGCCGCCCCCGTGCATCAGCACCGTGAAGTCCGTCCCGGCAGGGCCGCCCGACGTCCACATGCGCATCGCGAAGGAGACCGACTTGACGTCGGCCATGGCCGACGTGGACTGGTCGAGGATCCCCTGCGCTTTCTGCGCGTCCACGCCGGAGCAGCCGGTGACGACGCCGGCGGCCGAAACGACAAGCGCGAGTGCAAGCAAGCGCCGCATGCCACATGAATCGGCTCCAGGAACCCTTCGACGGATACCCGAAAGGGGTGACCGAGCTCTTTAGCGCGACTCGTACGAGTAGAAGCCTGCGCCGGACTTGCGGCCGAGGCGCCCGGCCGCCACGTGCTCCCGAAGCAGCGGGCACGGCTCGTAGCGCCCGTCATCGAGACCGTCCCGCAGGACCTCGAGGATCGCGACGCATGTGTCGAGGCCGATCAGGTCGGCGAGCGCCAGCGGCCCCATCGGGTGGTTGAATCCGAGCTTGGCGATCGTGTCGATCGCCTCCGGCTCGGCGACGCCGTCGTGAAGCGCCCAGACGGCCTCGTTGATGAAGGGCAGGAGGATCCTGTTCGAGACGAAGCCCGGGAAGTCGTTCGCCTCGGCGGGGGTCTTGCCGAGCTCCTGCGCGAGCTCCACCACCGCCGCCCTCGTCTCGGCCGAGGTCTCCTTCGTGCTCACGACTTCGACGAGCGCCATCACCGGCACCGGGTTGAAGAAGTGCATGCCGATCACCTTCTTCGGCCTGCTCGTCGAGGCGGCGAGCGACGCGATCGGGATCGAGGAGGTGTTCGAGGCGAGTATCGCCTCCGCGGGGAGAACGGAGTCGGCCTCGCCGAAGATCCTCTCCTTGACGGCCTGGTCCTCGACGACGGCCTCGATCATCAGGTCCGCTGGCACGATCTCGTCCACCGGCGTGACGCGCCCGAGGACGTCGGCCGGGTCGATCTCGCCACCCTTTGCCGCCAGGCGCTCGAGGCTCTTCTCCATCGCAGCCAGCCCACGCTCCACCGCGCCCGGCGCCGCATCGTGGAGGGAGACCCGCCGCCCCGATCCGGCGAGCACCTGCGCGATGCCGCCCCCCATCTGGCCGGCGCCGACGACGAGGACGTCGGGAAATCTCACAGGGCTAGCTTACGAGCGGCGGTTCTTCTTGCGCGCGAGCTCGTCGAGCTCGGCGCCGATGAGGAAGATCGTCGCCGAGACGAGAACGTACGACGTGAGGACGAGGAAGACGGTCAGGCTCCCCGTCGCGCTCTTGAAGTTCGCCACCTCGGTCACCCATACGCGGAAGAGCGCCGAGGCGACGACCCAGGTGCCGATGACGAGGAGCGAGCCGCCGCTCGCCCAGCGGAACTCCGGCCTCTCGGCGGGCGCGTAGCGGAAGAGGACCGCCACCGCCGCCCAGAGGAAGAAGAGCGAGACCGGCCAGCGGAGGATGCTGAGCACGGTGTCGAGCGCGCCGTCGGTGAACGACGGGGCGACCGACTGGACCAGCACAGCGGCGATCAAGCACAGGACGACCGCGAGGCCGAGGCCGGCCGCCACCCCGACACGCCGCAGCTTCGAGCGCCGCTCCTGGACGTCGTGGATGCGGTTCAGCGCCTGTGTGACCGCGTTCACGGCCCAGGTCATGTCCCACAGGACGAGCGCGGTCGAAAGCGCGACGAGCGACGACTTGTCGGTCTTGAAGATCTGGGTCACGGTGAAGTCGATCCCGTTGAAGACGGGCCGGGTCAGGTGATCCTCGAGCGCCGGGGCGATCGTGTCCGTCCAGGCGTCCTCGAGCCCGAAGACTCCCAGAAGGGCGAGGCCGAGCAGGGTGAGCGGGACGAGAGCGACGAGAGCGCGGAACGCGATCGCCGACGCGAAGGTCAGAAGGCCGTGCTCGGCGAAGCATTCGGCGAGGTCCTGCGCGGTCGCGCGCCAGCTGCCCGTGCGGATGGAGTCTCCTCTCGTCGCCACGGGGGTCTCTCTACCCCGCCCTCGGCGGGAGAACACCCAGTGAGGGCGGAGGGCTAGACCTCGATGAGGACGGCGTCGCCGCCGCCGCCGCCCGAGCAGATCGCGGCGAGGCCGAGCCCGCCGCCGTTTCGGCGCAGCTCGTGCACCATCGTCGCGAGGATGCGGGCACCGGAGGCGCCGATGGGATGGCCGAGGGCGACTGCGCCCCCGTTCACGTTCACACGCTCCGGATCGGCGCCGAGCAGCTCCGCCGAATGGACGACCACGGAGGAGAAAGCCTCGTTCAGCTCGACGCGCTCGACGTCGCCGATCGTCTTCCCCGCCTTGTCGAGCGCCCTCGTCCCCGCCTTCGCGGGCGTGCGGGCGAGATAGGCGAACTCGTCGGCGACGTACGCCTGGGCGACGATGGTGGCGAGCACCTCGAGCCCGCGGGCCTTGGCGTACTCGTCGCTCGTGATCACCAGCGCTCCCGCGCCGTCGTTGACCCCGGGCGCGTTCCCCGCCGTGGTCGTGCCCTCGGGGTCGAACACGGGCTTGAGGGACGAGAGCCTCTCGTAGGACGTCTCGCGCCGCGGCCCTTCGTCCGCGGTCACGTCGCCGACGGGGACGAGCTCGTCGTCGAAGAGGTGGTTGTCCATGGCGTGCACGGCGCGCTCGTGCGAGCGCAGTGCCCACCGGTCCTGATCCTCGCGGGAGATGCCGAGCTCGCGCGAGACGAAGGAGGCCTGCTCGACCATGTGCTTCTGGTCGAAGGTCGACGTCAGGCCGTCGTGAGTCATGAGGTCGATGAGCGTGCCGTCTCCGAGCCGGTAGCCGAAGCGCGCCTTCTTGAGGATGTAGGGCGCGTTCGTCATCGATTCCATGCCGCCGGCGACGATGACGCTGTGGTCGCCGGAGCGGACCATCTGGTCGGCGATCTGGACCGCGCGGATGCTCGAGGCGCAGACCTTGTTGATCGTGTCCGCGGGCACCTCGACCGGGAGCCCGGCTCCGACGGCGGCCTGCCTGGCCGGCGCCTGGCCCGCGCCGCCCTGGAGCACCTGGCCCATCGTCACGTACTCGACATCGCCGTCGGGAACACCCGCGCGCTCGAGCGCAGCGCGGATCGCGACCGCGCCGAGCTCCGGCGCCTCGTAGTCCTTGAGCGCCCCTCCGAGCTTCCCGAAAGGCGTTCTCACCGCCGAAACGATGACTGCGCGTGCCATGGAAGGAGCGTACCTGTCAGGGAGTGGACTGCTCGCGCGCCTGCCACGCGCGGGCCATCTCGATGCGCTGCAGCCCCGTCGGGTGCGTCTCCAGAAGAACGTACGACCACGTCGGCGGGCTGGGATCGGCGTGCGCCGCGTACGTGAACCGCTTGAAGAGGCCCTCGGCGTCCTGCGGGTCCTGCGTGAGCGTGAGGGCGACCCAGTCGGCCTCGGCCTCCATGTGGCGTGTGATCACGTTCTGCAGGGGGAGCGCGACAGTCGAGAGCACGACGAGCGCGAGCAATCCGAGCGGAACCGCCTCGGGGTTTCGCATGCCGCCCCGCCTCCTCGTCGCCCGGGAGATGAGGAAGGCGCCCGGGATGGCGAAGAGCGCGTACCAGGCGACGCCTTTGAAGATGTGCTTCCGGGCGTGGTGGCCGAGCTCGTGCGCGACCACGACCTGCTGCTCGTCGAGCGTGAACGGCCGGCGCAGGACGGTGCTCCACAGGATCACCCGCCGGGTGGGCCCGAGGCCCACGGCCTCGGCGTTCGGCGCGGTCGTCTCGCCGCCCACGTCCTGCACCTTGATCGGGATGTCGGCGAGGCCGAGCTGCCGCTCGTAGGAGCTCGCCGACGCCTGGAGCGCCGGCCGTCGGAGCGGCTCCTGTCCGGGGATCAGGTACGGGAGGGAGAACGCAAAGAGGGCCGCCAAGGCGACGAACGCCGCCCCACCCGGCAGCCACCACCAGTCGCCGACGACCTGGGCGATCCCGACCACGATGAGGATCGCGAGGCAGACGAAGAGGAACTCGGCGCCGAGGCCGAACCAACCGCTCACGATCCATTCCTGGTACGAGGCCAGCGTGACGTCGTGGCGGCGCTGCCACCAGAGCTCGGCGAGCCCGAACGGGAGCTGGATTAGCCAGATCAGCCCGAGGCCCAGCATGGCGAGGAGCATTCCGGTCCCGATCGGGCCGGCGGCGGACTCGCGGACGAACCGCGGGCCGATCCGGGCGTAGACCGCGACGACGGCGATGACGACGACCTGCGCGAGGACGAAGTCCCAGCGCACGAAGCGCTCGTAGCTCTCCGCCTGGGCGAGCGTCGAGCTCGGGAAGAGCGACGTCTCCTGGACGTCCGGGAGCTCGAGACCGTCCGGGATGACGCTCTGCCAGAGGAAGTAGGCCGCGACGAGCCACCCGGCGACTGCCGCTGCGAGCGCGACCCCGATCCCCCAGCGCCTGGCTATGCGAACGCGGGCTTCGGCTCCGGCTCGATCTCGGGCGGGGAAGGCGCCGGTCGAGGCGGAGCGAACTCCCACGGCCCGCTGTAGGGATAGACGTCGGTCAGGAGGAAGAAGTACGCGTTCGTCTCGGCCCCGTACCGGATCGCGTAGGCGCCCAGGTTCCGCAGCCCGAGCGGCATGCGCCCGAGGAAGAGCCCGACGAACCAGCCGAAGATGGCGACGAGGAACAGCAGGCCGTTGAGCGTGCCGCTGATGAGGAGTGCGGGGAAGGCGAGGAACAGTCGGAAGAGCGTCTTCAGGCGATGCTGGCGCTCGGGCCCGTCGATCTCGACCTCGAGCGGATACGTGCCGGGCGACCCGGCGAAGCCGGGGAACGGGTTGGCGACGATGGTCACGTACGCGCTCACGTGCACGATGTACTGCACGTATGCGGCCAGGAAGCGGTGCAGCGCCCTCGGAGTCCGGCCCATCGCGAGCGTGGCGAACCAGCTCACGACGAGCGCCACCGCGGCGGCGATGCCCCAGAGGATGAGCCAGACGAGGTGCGGCAGAAACAGGAGGCCACGGAAGAAGACCGTCAGGCGCGAGCGGCGCAGGTCGTCGTCCACCTCGAGCCGCACGGGCCGCGGCTCCGCGGGCATGTCGGCCGGCGGCTCCCCGGGGTCCGCGTTCGGATAGCGGTCGGTCAGGAGGAAGAGGTAGCCCCATGCCTGGGCCGCGTAACGAAGGCCGTACGCGAAGAGGTCGCGCATTCCGTGCGGCGCGCGCCCGCGCACGAGACAGGCGAACCAGGCGAGGACAGAGAGCAGGAAGAAGCCCGATGCGAAGGTAGCGCCGTACTCCCACGAGCCCGAGCTCTGATCGTCGTAGCTCGAGCTGCTGCTCCCGCCGCCCGGGGCCCCGACGAGGGTCCCCGCGATCATCGCGGCGGGGATGACGAGGATGATGCGGAAGAGCGTCTTCCAGCGGCTCTGCCGGTCGGGCGGGTCGACCTGGACGTCGACCGGATAGCCCGGCTTGCCCGTGAAGCTCGGATACGGATCGGCGGCGAAGAAGAAGTAGGCGTGCAGATGGGTCGTGAAGCGGATGTACGAGGCGAAGAAGTCGTGCAGGCTGAGCGGCGAGCGGCCCTTGATGAGCGTCAGAAACCAGTTGACGATCGCGGCGAAGAAGACGCCGATCGACCAGATGAAGAGCCAGATCCAAAGCGGGATCGAAAGGATGAGGCGAAAGCCCACGGTGAGCCGCGAGCGATGCAGGTCGTCCGTGACGACGACCCGGATCGGGTGGCGGTTCGGATCCGGCGGCAGCTCGTCGGCCGGCGCGGGCTCGATGGGCGGCGGCTCGAAGACCATCCAGCCCGCATTAATGCCAGAGCAGTTGACGGCCCCCGGACCCGTGGCCTACCCTCTGAGGACATGACTCCCGTCCGCATCTGGTGGGCCTGGCGCCGCGAGCGGAGCGGGAGCGACGCCTGCTGAAGAAGGGTCGACATCACCGTTCCGCTCGAAGACCTTCCCCCGGAGGGTCTTTTTGCTTGCCATGACGATCGCTAGCGACATCCACGCTGACCTAATCACCCCGCTCGGGGCCTACCTCCGGCTGGCCGCCGAAGGCGGCGCCTCCTTCCTGCTCGAATCCGTCGAGAAGGGCCGCCTCGGGCGCTACAGCCTCGTCGGGCGCGGGACGCGGATCGTGGACTTCGCCGCCGCGGAGAGCGCGCTCGCCGCCGGGAGCCCGGTGGTCGGCTACCTCGCCTACGACCACGTCGCGGTGCTCGAGCCGACGGTGCCGCTCCCGGACGACGGCGCCGGCCTTCCGGAGAGCCGCTTCGTCGTCGCCGACGCGCTCGTCCGCTTCGACCATGCGGCGAGTGTCGCAGAGGTTCTCCACGGGGACCGGGACGCCGTCGGCGCGCTGCTCTCGGGGGAGTGGAGCGAGCCGAAGCGGGGGGCCGCGACGCACGGCGATACGGCTCGCCATCCCGCGAAGGAGGACTACGAGCAAAGCGTTCGGCGCGCGAAGGAATACATCCGCGAGGGCGACGCGTTCCAGATCGTCGTCTCACAACGGGCGGAGCGGCCGACGGACGTCTCTGCCCTCGCGCTCTACCGGTCGCTCCGCCGCATCAATCCCTCGCCGTACCACTTCCTGCTCGATCTCGACGGCATCGCGCTCGTCGGCTCCTCCCCCGAGACGCTTGTGAAGCTGGAGGGGACGCGGGCGAGCCTGAACCCGATCGCCGGGACGACCGGCCCGGGCGAGGGCGACGCCGAGGAGCTCCTCGCCTCCGAAAAGGACCGGGCGGAGCACATCATGCTCGTCGACCTCGGCCGAAACGACCTCTCGCGCGTCTGCAAGCCAGGCACTGTCCGCGTCGGCAAGTTCCTCGAGCCCGAGCGCTACTCGCACGTCACGCACCTCGTCTCCGAGGTCGCCGGCGAGCTCCTCCCCGGGACCGGCCCGTTCGATCTCTTGCGCGCCTGCTTCCCCGCGGGCACCGTGTCGGGGGCGCCGAAGGTGAGTGCGATGCAGATCATCTCCGAGCTCGAGGGCTACCGCCGGGGGCCGTACGCGGGCGCGGTGGGCTACGCGCTTCCCGGCGGCTCCTTCGACACCTGCATCGCCATCCGCACGGTCGTGCTCGAGGGCGGGCTGGCGCGCCTGCAGGCCGGCGCGGGCATCGTCGCGGACTCCGACCCGGCGGCCGAGCACGAGGAGTGCCTGCGCAAGCTCGCCGCCCTCGAGGCGGCTCTCGAAGAGGCAGAAGGCGAAGCCGGGCTTCCCCCGGCGGAAGCCATCGCCGACGAGGAGGGCGCGGCGTGATTCTTCTCATCGACAACTACGACTCGTTCACGTACAACCTCGCGCACCTCTTCCAGGAGCTCGGAGCCGAGGTGACCGTCGTCCGCAACGACAAGATCGATGCCGACGCGGCGGAGAAGGTCCAGCCGAGCCAGCTGGTCATCTCGCCCGGGCCGGGCCGGCCGGCCGACGCGGGGGCGAGCCTGGAGATCGTCCGCAGGCTCGGCGAGCGGGTGCCGACCCTCGGCGTGTGCCTCGGGCACCAGGCGATCGTGGAGGCCTACGGCGGCGAGGTCGGCCAGGCAAAGCGCCTCATGCACGGGAAGGCGAGCCCGGTCGCACACGACGGGCGCGGGCTCTTCACGGGCCTGCCCGACCCGCTCGAGAGCGGCCGCTACCACTCACTCGCCGCGACGCGCGTCCCCGAGTCGCTCGAGGTCTGCGCGACGACGGAAGACGGCGAGGTGATGGCGGTGCGCCACCGCGAGCTCCCGGTCGTCGGCATCCAGTTCCACCCGGAGTCGGTGCTGACGCCCGAGGGCCCGGCCCTCGCGAAGAACTTCCTGGAGGGGAAGCGATGACGATCCAGGAAGGGCTCGCGCGGCTCCTCGACGGCCGCGACCTGAGCCGCGAGGAGGCTCGCGCGGTGATGGGCGAGATCATGAGCGGCTCGGCCACCCCGGCGCAGATCGGCGGCTTCCTCATCGCGCTTCGCCTCAAGAGCGAGACCGCCGACGAGATCGCCGGGTGCGCCGAGGCGATGCGGGAGCATGTGCTCTCGGTCAACCCGAAGCGCGACGACCTCGTCGACACGGCGGGGACGGGCGGCGACGGCGCCGGCACGTTCAACATCTCGACCGCCGCGGCGCTCGTGGCAGCGGCAGCGGGGGCCGGCGTGGCGAAGCACGGCAACCGCGCGGTCTCCTCGTCGTCGGGCTCGGCGGATGTGCTCGAGGCACTCGGCTTCGACCTCGAGCAGCCGGCTCCGCGGATCGAGCGCTCGATCGACGAGCTCGGGTTCGGCTTCCTCTTCGCCCCCTCCCACCACCCCGCGATGCGCCATGCAGCCCCGGTGCGGCGCGAGCTCGCGGCCCGCACGGTGTTCAACGTGCTCGGCCCGCTCACGAATCCCGCGGGCGCGCGGGCGCAAGTGGTCGGCGTCTACGCGCCGGAGCTCGTACCCACGATCGCGGAGGTGCTCGCCCAGCTCGGCTCACGCCGTGCGTTCGTCGTCCACGGGGCAGGCGGTGTCGACGAGCTCTCGCCGGTCGGCCCGAACCTCGTCTGCGAGGTCGCCGACGGGAAGGTGCGGCCGCGCGAGATCGACCCGCTCGACTTCGGCGTCCACCGCTGCAAGCCCGGCGAGCTCGCGGGCGGCTCGCCGGAGGAGAACGCCGCGACGATCCGCGAGATCTTCGCCGGCATGAAGGGAGCGAAGCGCGAGGCCGTCCTCCTCAACGCGGGCGGCGCAATCGCGGCCGGCGGCCACGCCGAGGACCTGGCCGAGGGTTACGAGATCGCGACCAAGGCGCTCGACTCGGGGGCGGCGGCGGAGCGGCTCGAGCAGCTCATCGGCTTCTCGCAAGAGAAGGAGGCGGTCGCCTGATGGGCCGTTTCCGCGCTGCCCTCGCGCGGCCCGGCCTCGGAGCCATCGCCGAGGTGAAGCGGCGCTCGCCCTCGGCCGGCGACCTCAGGCCCGATGCGGATCCGGCCGAGCTCGCGGCCGCCTTCGAGGCCGCGGGCGCCTCCGCAGTCTCCGTCCTCGTCGACGAGCGCTTCGCGGGGACCTGGGACGACCTCCGAGCGGCACGGGCGACGGCGTCGCTCCCGCTCCTGGCCAAGGGATTCTTCGTTGCTCCCGCTGACCTCGTCGAAGCCCGCGCGCATGGAGCAGATGCAGTGCTCCTTCTGCTTCGCGACCTCGAGGATGCGCGGCTGCGCGAGCTGATGGGGGTGGCAACCGAGCTCGGTCTCGACACCCTCGTCGAGGCGCACGACGCCGAGGAGCTCGCGCGGGCGACCGCGCTCGAGGCGCCCGTGATCGGCCTGAACGCCCGCGACCTCGCCACGTTCGAGATCGACCGCCGCGGGCAGCTCGGGCTCGTCGCCGCCGCTCCGCGCGACCGGATCGTCGTCGCCGAGAGCGGCATCGAGAACCGGGCGCACGGAGCCGCGGCCGAGCTCGCCGGTGCCGACGCCGTGCTCGTCGGCTCTGCGCTCATGCGCGCGCCGGACCCCGCCGCGAAGCTGGCCGGCCTGCTGCGGCGGCCGTACGTGAAGGTCTGCGGCCTCACACGCGAGGAGGACGTCGCCGTCGCCGCCGAAGCGGGCGCCGACCTCGCGGGCTTCGTCCTCGCGGAGAGCCCCCGTCGCGCCGCCGCACCACTTCCCGTGCCGGAGACGATGCTGTCCGTCGGCGTCTTCGTCGGCGAGACCGAGGAGGCCGGCACCGACCTCGCCCAGCTCTATGAGCGGGAGAACGGCCACCGGGCGCGCGACGGCGTGCTTCTCCGCGGGGACGAGGTCGTCGCGCAGGTCAAGGATCTCCCCTGGCTGGAGGAGGACGACGGTCACTGGGAGCAGGCGGCGCGCGCCGAGGGCCGCGTACTGCTCGCGGGTGGCCTCGGCCCCGAGAACGTCCACGCGGCGATCGAGGCGGTGCGCCCCTGGTGCGTCGACGCGAGCCGCAGCCTCGAGGCCGCGCCCGGGATCAAGGACCACGACCGCGTGCGCGCCTTCGTGAAGGCGGCCAGGTGACCTCCGTGGAGACCGGTTACTTCGGCCCGTACGGCGGCCGCTACGTCCCCGAGACGCTCGTCCCGGCACTCGACGAGCTCGAGCGCGGCTGGCGCGAGGTCAAGGACGATCCCGGCTTCGCCCTCGAGCTCGAAAGGCTGCAGCGCGACTACGTGGGCCGCCCGACACCGCTCTACCGCACGGAGCGACTCGCCGAGGGAAAGTCCGTCTACCTGAAGCGCGAGGACCTCTGTCACACCGGCGCGCACAAGATCAACAACGCGCTCGGCCAGGCGCTCATCGCCCGCCGGCTCGGCAAGCGGCGCATCGTCGCCGAGACCGGCGCGGGCCAGCACGGCGTGGCGGCGGCCACGGTCTGCGCGCGCTTCGGGCTCGACTGCATCGTCTACATGGGCTCCGAGGACATGGCACGGCAGGCGCCCAACGTCGAGCGGATGCGCCTCCTCGGCGCGGAGGTGAGCGCCGTCGAATTCGGCACGCGCACGCTCAAGGAGGCGACCAGCGAGGCGATCCGCGACTGGATCACGAACGTCGAGACGACCCACTACATGATCGGTTCCTGCGTCGGCCCGCACCCCTACCCCGAGCTCGTCGGCGAGCTCCAGGCCGTGATCGGGCGTGAGGCCCGCGACCAGATCCTCGCCGCCGAGGACCGGCTCCCGGAGGCCGTGGTCGCCTGCGTCGGCGGCGGATCGAACGCCATCGGCCTCTTCGCCGGCTTCGTCGACGACGGGGACGTGCGCCTGATCGGTGTCGAGGCGGCCGGAGCGGCGAGCCTCGGAGCCGGACAGGCCGGTGTCCTCCACGGCGCTCGCTCCTCCCTCCTCGCCGACGAGGACGGGCAGATCGCCGACGCGCACTCGATCTCGGCCGGGCTCGACTACCCCGGCGTCGGCCCCGAGCACGCCTTCCTCCGGGACTCCGGCCGCGCCGAGTACGTGCCGGCGACGGACGAGGAGGCCCTCGCCGCGTTCCACCTCCTCGCCGAGCGCGAGGGGATCATCCCCGCGCTCGAACCGGCCCACGCGCTCGCCCGCGCCCTCGAGCTCGACGCAGAGCTCGTCCTCATCGGCCTCTCCGGCCGCGGCGACAAGGACCTCGCCACCGTGCTCTCGCGATGAAGCAGGTCTCCATCTACCTCATGGCCGGGAAGAAGACGCCCGAGCTCGCCGCCGCGGCGGTGGCCGGAGGCGCCGACCTCCTCGAAATCGGCTTTCCCTTCTCCGACCCGCTTGCGGACGGGCCCGTGATCAGGCTCGCAGGTGAGCGCGCGCTCGCGGAGGGAATGCGAACGCAAGCCTGCCTCGAATGCCTGGCGAAGACGAGAGCCAAGGTCGACGTACCGCTGATTCCCATGACCTACGCCTCCATCCTCGAGGCCTACGGATACGAGCGCTTCCGGGACGACGCCGTGGCGGCCGGGGCGACCAGCGTCATCGTCGCAGACCTCCCGCTCGAGGCCGCGCCCGGCCTTCCGCGGGTCCAGCTCGTCGCGCCCACCACTCCCGACGAGCGGATCCGCCTCGCCGCGGAGCGGACCGACGGCTGGCTCTACCTCGTCTCGCTCACCGGGACGACGGGGGCGCGCGACTCCGTCTCTGACCAGCTCGCCGGCCTGGTCACACGAGCGCGGGCCGTCAGCGATGTCCCGCTTCTCGCCGGTTTCGGCATCTCGACGCCCGAGCACGCGGCCGCGGCGGCCGAGCTCGCCGACGGCATCGTCGTCGGAAGCCGTGCTGTCGAGGTGTCCGAGTCGGAGGGCCCCTCGGGGCTCGAGCGCTATGTCAGGGCGCTGCGGGCCGCCGTGGACGACCTGGCTGCGAGCCGCGCGGACTGAGAACGGTCCGGTCGGCGAGACCCGGCTCGACGCCCCGGCGCGCCGGCCCGGCCTTCTCGACCACGAGATATTCCGGCGTGCGCACGATGACGCGCTCGACGTCGGCCAGCTCGTGGCCGTCGCAGACGACGAACCGGCTCGGCTCGAGACGGACCCGCTCGTAGTCGCAGACGGCGATGACGACGGTGCCGATGCACGACTCGTCCCCACACTCGCAGAGGATCTCGAGTGCCTCCTCGTCGTTCCCTCCGATCTCGAAGATCCGCTCGTTGACCGCACGGAAGAGCAGCTCGCTCCTTACCCCGACGTCGAAGCCCGCCATCTCTCAGTCCTCGTCTTCGAGGTAGGAGGCCGCGAGCGCGCGGGAGCACGCCTCCGCACAGCGCCGCGTCGAGCTTGCCGCCAGGGCCCCACCGGGGGTGCGGCCCAGGCCGTCCAACCGGGTGGAGTTCGACTCGATCACCCGCACGCAGAGGCTCAGCGCGCTCCTGGTGTCGGGATCCCCGGCTCGCCCGCATTCCGCGGCAAACCCGGCGACTCCGCTGATCGAGGCGAGCGTTCTCCACGCCTTCCCGTCGGTCCGCTGCAATGCCGCCGCGCATGCCTCAGCGCATTCCTCGGCGGCCAGGCACGCGGTTTCGAGCCGCTCTGCCGCGGCTCGAGGGACGTCCCAGGAGAGAGGAATGGTGGAAGGCGGCTCCGGCAGCGCCATCAGGCTCCAGAGCCGCCAGCTGAGGTCGAGATTTCGCTCCCTCACGTCCGCCGCCCGGTCACGGAGCCTGCGCCCTCTCCGCCTCTCCGCGCGGGCCTCGGCGACGAGAAGTGTGCGCCGCGCCCGAAGCTCGCGCGCAGCCGCCACGACGGTGCGCCCGTGCTCCTGCATCAGCCTCTCGTCGTCGCCCATGACTTCCATGGAAGTACCCGAAATTACCACGGTTATTCGCGCACTGACAGGGAATAGAATGCACACCATCGACCCGTTTCCGCATCCAAGCAGGGGTCGAGCCAGCGAGAGCCTGTTGCAGGAGCCCACTGAGCTCGGGCACGACGTCGTCGTCGTCGGGGCCTCGGCGGGCGGCGTGGAGGCTCTCCTCGAACTCGTGAGCAACCTGCCGGCCGACCTGCCGGCCTCGGTTTTCGTCGTCCTCCACGTCGCTGCGACCGAGACAAGCCGTCTCCCGAGGATTCTTGCGCGCCGATCGGCGCTGCCCGTGAAGCACGCGGTGGACGGAGAGCCCATCGCTCTCGGCCAGATCTACGTCGCGCCGCCCGATCGGCATCTTCTCGTCGAAAGGGGGCACGTGCGCGTCGTGCGCGGGCCGCGGGAGCGAAACCACCGGCCGGCCGTCGATCCTCTCTTTCGCAGCGCGGCAGCCGCGTACGGGTCACGCGTGGTCGGGGTCATCCTCTCCGGCGCGCTCGACGACGGCGCCGCCGGTCTGCAGGCGGTGATGCGCGCGGGTGGAGTCGGCATCGTCCAGGACCCCGAGGACGCGCTCTTCCGGGGCATGCCCGAGCGTGCGATCGCAGCCGACGAGCCCGACTACGTCGTCCCACTCGACGAGCTGCCCGACGTCCTCTGTCGGCTGTGTCGTGGGGAGACGAGAGCACCGACCTTGCGAAGAGTCACCGCCGAGCCGGCCGCGCGCGTCGAGGAAGTGCCGAGCTGAGCGGCGAGGCCGCAGCCGCCGAGGAACGGGCCGGGGCTATCGGCATCGCGGCCTCAGCCGGCGGGCTGGCGGCGCTGAGGGCTGTGTTGGGCCCCATTCCCCAGGACTTCCCGCTGCCGATTCTGGTCGTGGAGCATCAGCTGCCGGGCAGCAAGAGCCTGCTGCCCTCGATACTCGACCGTTCGACCGCGCTGACGGTGAAGCAGGCCGAGGACGGGGAGATCGCCCGACCGGGGACGGTCTACGTCGCTCCTACCGACACGCACCTGGTCATCGGCGCCGGCCGACGGCTCGAGCTCCTCGACTCGGCCCCGGTCCGTTTTCAGCGCCCGTCCGCAAACGTACTCTTCCAGTCGCTGGCTGATCACGTGGACGGTGCAGCGGTCGTGATCGTCCTGTCGGGCATGGGTCGCGACGGTGCGGACGGCGCGGTGGCGGTGAAAGGGGCAGGCGGACGAGTGATGGCTCAGGACGAGGCCTCAGCGGAGTATTTCGGGATGCCGGGAGCGGCCATCGCGACGGGCGCGGTCGACCGCGTCCTCCCGGCTGCCGAGATCGGCCCTGCCCTGAGGGTCATGGTCGACTCGGGCGCTGCGGCATGAGCACGGAGCTCGATCCCGAGTTCGAAGAGCTCCTCGACTTCGTCCACGAGGCAAGAGGGTTCGACTACTCGCAGTACAAGCGGCCGAGCCTCATGCGGCGCTTCGAGAAGCGCATGCAGACGGCGGGCGTGGAGACGTACGCGGACTACCGCAGCTATCTGGAAGCCGAGCCGCGGGAGTTCGCCGAGCTCCTCGACACGATTCTGATCAACGTGACAGGCTTCTTCCGCGACCCCGCCGCCTGGGAGTACGTCGCCGAGGAGATCGTCCCGAAGATCCTCGAGCAGAAGGGCGAGGGCGAGAGGATCCGCGCCTGGTCGGCCGGCTGCGCGACGGGAGAAGAGGCGTACACGATGGCCATTCTCTTCGCCGAGGCGCTCGGCGCCGAGGCCTACGCGAAGCGCGTCAAGATCTATGCGACCGACCTCGACGACGACGCGCTTGCCCGGGCCAGGCACGCGAGGTACGACGCCAAGGCGATCGACGCTGTCCCGGAGAGTTTCCGGGACACGTACTTCGAAGCCGGGAACGCCGGCTCGACGGTGCGCGGCGACATCCGCCGCAGCGTGGTCTTCGGCCGCAACGACCTCTTGAGCGACCCTCCGATCTCGAAGGTCGACCTGCTCGTCTCGCGCAACACGCTCATGTACTTCGGCGCGCAGGCGCAGCACACGGTGCTCTCGAATTTCTTCTTCGCGCTCGCGCCCGGCGGCTTCCTCTTCCTCGGCAAGGCCGAGGCGCTCCACAGCCGCACGAGCCTCTTTCTGCCCGTGGAGCTGAAGCACCGGGTGTTCAGGAGGAATCCCGGAATCGCGCCGGAGTACGGCTCGACCGACCTGCCGCCGCCGCTTGCACTCCCCGACGACAACCGCAGGCTGCGCGAGTCGAGCTTCGAAAGCGGGCCCGAGGCGCAGCTCGTGATCGACACGGAAGGGCGCCTCGCGCTTGCCAACACGCAGGCGCGAGCTCTCTTCAACCTCTCGCCGAAGGACGTCGGCCGCCCGCTGCAGGATCTCGAGCTCTCGTACCGGCCGCTCGACCTCCGGTCCCGGCTCGACCAGACGGTCAGCGAGCGCCGGCCGCTCTTCGAGCACGATGTCGAGCTCAAGATCGACGGGAAGGACCATCATCTCGACGTCCAGTTCACGCCCTTGCAGTCGACGGGGGGCGAGCTGGTCGGGGTGAGCATCGCGTTCGACGACGTCACGCGCGCCCAAGGGCTTCGCAGCGAGCTCGAGCTTGCGAAGCGGGAGCTCGACACTGCGTACGAAGAGCTGCAGTCGACGGTCGAGGAGCTCGAGACGACCAACGAGGAGCTCCAGTCCACAAACGAGGAGCTCGAGACGACCAACGAGGAGCTCCAGTCCACAAACGAGGAGCTCGAGACGATGAACGAGGAGCTCCAGTCCACGAACGAAGAGCTCCTGACGATGAACGACGAACTCCGCGACCGAACGGACGAGGCGGTCGGCGCGACCACCTTCCTCTCCTCCGTCCTCGCGAGCATCCCCGAGGCGGTGGTCGTCCTCGATCCGGATCTCGTCGTGATGGCCTGGAGCAGCGCAGCGGCCGAGCTCTGGGGCCTTCCCTCCCAGGACGCCGAGGGCCAGTTCTTCCTCAATCTCGACATCGGGCTGCCCGTCGGCGGACTGCGTGGACCGGCGCGAGCGGCACTCGCCGGGCGCGAGACCGACTCGCTCTCCGTCCCGGCGCACGACCGCCGCGGAAAGCCCGTCCTCGCCTCGATCTCGTTCGCCCCGCTCCTCGGAGTCGGAGGCGAGCCGCGCGGGGCGATCCTGACGATGACGGTCGAGCCGCTGGAGGCGTCCGTCTGAGCGCTCACCGTCGCCTCCGGGTGCGGGAGCTCGGCATCGTCATCGGCACTTTGCCGACCGGTGAACGGAACGCAATCACCGACGTTCCCGGAGTCCGGGTCGGGCACACGACGCTGATCGAGGGCGACGGCGTCCGCACGGGTGTGACGGTGCTCCAGCCCCACGAGGCGAGCCCCTGGTACGAGCCCGTCTTCGCCGGCGCGCACCGCCTGAACGGAAACGGCGAGCTGACCGGGCTCGAGTGGATCCGGGAGTCCGGGATGCTCTGCTCGCCGATCGGGCTCACGAACACCCACTCGGTCGGCGTGGTCCGCGACGCGCTCATCTCCGCTGAGATCTCTTCGCGGTCGGATGAGCGTGAGTTCTGGAGCCTCCCGGTGGTCGGCGAGACCTGGGACGGCCTCCTGAACGACATCAACGGGATGCACGTGCGCCCCGAGCACGTCGAGGCCGCGCTCGCGTCCGCCTCCGACGGCCCGGTCGCGGAGGGGAACGTCGGTGGGGGCACGGGGATGATCTGCCACGGCTTCAAGGGCGGGATCGGGACGTCGTCACGCGTCGTCGGGGGCGCGGGCGGCGCAGTCGTCGGCGTCCTCGTCCAGGCGAACCACGGACGGCGAGAGCGCCTGCGGGTGAACGGCATCCCGGTGGGCGAAGGGATCGCCGTGACGGAGGTTCCCGACCCCTACGGCCGTGTGCCGCCTGGAGCCGGATCCATCATCGCGGTCGTGGCGACCGACGCCGCCCTCCTCCCCGTTCAGTGCGAGCGCCTCGCCCAGCGCGCGGGGCTCGGGGTCGCGCGGGTGGGCGGAGTCGGCGAGCACTCGAGCGGCGACCTCTTTCTCGCCTTCGCCTCCGGCAACCGGGGCCTCCCGTCGGCCGACGTCGACGCCGAAGCGCCGCTGACGATCCCCGTTCAGATGCTGGCGAACAACTACATCACCGCGCTCTTCGACGCCGTCGTCGAGGCCACTGAGGAGGCGATCGTGAACGCGCTCTGCGCCGCGGAGACCCTCAGGGGCCGGGAGGGCGCGACGGCCTACGAGCTTCCCCTCGACCGGCTGCAGGAGCTCGTCTCGTCCTCCTCCTGACGCGGCGAAGCCCGCCGAGGCGCGGGCTCCGCTTTCCTGAGCAGTCGGGCGACGTTCGGCCCAGGAGGGGCGATGTGACGGGCAGCAAACACCGCCGCGGTGAGCCGCATGTGGGGAATCCGTAAAAGGTCTCGTTAATCCGCGAGCGGCCGTAGGCTAGGCGCATGCACACCATCGAGCTGACCGAAGAGGAGCTGACCGTGGTCCGCAGCGCACTGCACTCCTACCTCGACGACTTCGGGCACGAGGAGGCCGACGTGCTGCGCAGGGTCAAGCAGCTCCTCGCCAAGCTGCCGTCCACCGACACTTAGTGGCGATTCTCGAGACCAGAGCCGACTCGGCCGGCGCCGAGTTCGGCGCCAACCGTGAGCGCATGGCGGCGCTCGTCTCGGAGCTTCGCGAGCGCACGGCCGAGGCGGCGCGCAGCCGAGGCGACGAGGCGGTCGAGAAGCACCGTTCCCGCGGGAAGCTCCTCGCCCGCGAACGGGTCGACCGGCTCCTCGACCCCGAGTCGGCGTTCCTCGAACTGAACGCGCTGGCGGCGAACGGCCTCTACGACGACGACGCGCCCGCGGCCGGGCTGGTCACCGGGATCGGGGTCGTCGAGGGGCGGCAGTGCGTGATCGTCGCGAACGACGCGACGGTGAAGGGCGGCACGTACTACCCGCTCACCGTGAAGAAGCACCTGCGCGCGCAGGAGGTCGCCCGGCAGAACGGGCTCCCGTGCATCTACCTGGTGGATTCCGGCGGCGCCTTCTTGCCGCTGCAGGACGAGGTCTTCCCTGACCGCGAGCATTTCGGGCGCATCTTCTTCAACCAGGCGACGATGTCCGCTGCAGGGATTCCGCAGATCGCAGCGGTCATGGGCTCCTGCACGGCCGGAGGCGCCTACGTCCCGGCCATGAGCGACGAGACGGTGATCGTCAAGGGCACGGGCACGATCTTCCTCGGCGGCCCGCCGCTCGTGAAGGCGGCCACCGGCGAGGAGGTGACCGCCGAGGAACTTGGAGGCGCCGACGTCCATGCGCGCACCTCCGGCGTGGCCGACCACTACGCCGTCTCGGACGAGCATGCGCTCGCCCTCGTCCGCGAGATCGTCGCGCACCTGAGCCTGCGCCCGCCCGAGCCTCCGTGGGAGCGCGCGTCGCCGGCGGAGCCGCTCCACGACCCGGCCGACCTCTACGGGATCGTCCCCGCCGACTACTCGAAGGGCTACGACGTCCGCGAGGTCATCGCCCGCATCGTCGACGGCAGCGACTTCCACGAGTTCAAGGCGCTCTACGGCGAGACCCTGGTCTGCGGGTTCGGCCACATCGAAGGCTTCCCGGTCGGGATCCTCGCCTCGAACGGCGTCCTCTTCTCCGAGAGCGCGCTGAAGGGGGCGCACTTCGTCGAGCTCGCCTGCAAGCGGCGCGTCCCCCTCGTCTTCCTCCAGAACATCACCGGCTTCATGGTTGGCAAGGAGTACGAAGCCGGCGGCATCGCCAAGGACGGCGCCAAGCTCGTCACCGCCGTCGCCTGCGCGCAGGTGCCGAAGTTCACGGTCCTGATCGGCGGCTCCTTCGGGGCAGGCAATTACGGGATGTGCGGCCGGGCCTACGAGCCGCGGCAGCTCTGGATGTGGCCGAACGCCCGCATCAGCGTGATGGGCGGGGAGCAGGCGGCATCGGTTCTCTCCGCGGTCGGTCGCGCCGATCCGGACGAGATCCGCGCGAAGTACGAGGCCGAGGGCAATCCGTACTACTCGACGGCACGGCTCTGGGACGACGGCATCATCGACCCGGTGGACACCCGGCGAGTGCTCGCGCTCGGTATCGCCGCGAGCCTGAACGCTCCGATTCCGGCGACGACGTTCGGCGTCTTCAGGATGTAAGCGGCGGCAGCGGCGGCAGGTCCTCCACCTGGGGCAGCGGAGGCGGCGGAGGAACTTCGAGGGACGGGAGCGGCGCCGGCAGCTCCACAGGCGGAACCTCGACCGGCGGAAGCTCCACGGGCGGAAGCTCCACTGGCAGGAGCGAGCCGTCGTTCGACGGCTCGGAGCTCTCCTCGGAGGCAGGCGGAGCACGGTGATGCGCCGGCTTGTCGCTCCCCGACGAGCCCTTGCGCTTCGTCTCCTTCATCCCGGCGGGGTGAGCCCGTTCTCCGGAGGGAAGCCCGTGTGAGACGACGGAATGCGGCGTGCGCGCTTTAGCCGCGCCGGGCTCGTCCGATGCGGAGCCATGCCCGACGGGCCCAGTCCCGAGCACCGCGCAGCCGACGAGGCAGGCGAACCCGACCCGGCCGAGAGAGAAGCCGAGCGACGAGGCCTTCGCCAGAGCCGGAAACCCGAGGAGGCCCTGGCGCCGGCGTGGGCGGACGACAGGGACGCGATCGACGAGCTCGAGCTCCTCGGCGAGCGCGTGGCGGGCACGGAAGATCAGCGCCTCGACGGCCGCGAGTGACAGCCCGAGCTCCAACGCGATCTCGGCGTAGGAACGCCCCTGGATCTCGCGGAGGAGAATCGCCTCCCGCTGCGCGTCAGTGAGGCACAGGAGAGCCGCGTGGATGTCCGCCGACGCCGAGCCCTCGTCCTCGTCCAGGGTCAGCAGGAGCTCGGAGTCGAGCTCGACCTCCTGCGGCCGCTCGGCACGAAGCCGGGCGCGGCGGCGGACGACGTTGCGGGCAATGGTGAGGAGCCACGCGCGCGGCTTCTCCGGCTCGTCGCCGCGGCGCATGGCCCGAAAGGCGTTCAGGAACGCGGCCTGCGTGACGTCCTCGGCCTCGTCCGGATCGCGCACGTCGCGCAGCACCGACCCGTACACCGCGCGCCGGTGCCGACGGTAGATCCGCTCGAAGGAGCGATCCGCGTCCACGAGTGCGTTATGCCTCCAAAGGATGCTTCTCAAGCGTGTTAGCCTGAGTTTCTTCACCCTCTGGCTCATGACGACACGCGCAGAACGACAAGGCCGAAACGAATCGCTCTTCCGCGAGGTCAACGAGCGGATCGCAGAGCTCAACCAGACCTTCCAGGTCGAGGGCCGCTCCGAGTTCCTGTGCGAGTGCGGCCGTGAGGAGTGCAAGGAGCCGGTCTCGATCTCGATCCACGACTACGAGGCGGTACGGCGGGCGCCGACCCGGTTCTTCGTCCTTCCCGGACACGAGGACACGACGGTCGAGAGCGTCGTCGAGCGGAGCGAGCGCTACGTCGTCGTCGAGAAGCTCGGCGAGGCCGCCGAAGAGGCCGACGACCTGGACCCCCGGGGCTAGGCGGTCAGCTCTTCGAGGCGCGCTTCGAGAGCCGCGCGCTCGGAGGTATCGAGGGGGAGGAGCGGCGAGCGCACATCGCCCGTGACGGGCACACCGCGCCACGCCAGCGCCGCCTTCACCGCCGCGTTGAACTGGAATCGCTGCAGGGCATCGCGGAGCGCCGCGACGACGTCGACGGCGCCGTCCGCCCCGGGGTCGCGGTTGAGGCGGGCGACATGCTCCGGGAACGCCGCAGCGAGCCCCGAGACGGTTCCCGCAGCGCCTTCGGCCAGGCCGCGCGGGAGCAGCGGCTCCGACCCGATGAAGACGTCGAGCCCTTCGAGCAGGTAGGGCTGCACGCGCTCGAAAGGCGTGTCGGAGACCTTCAGGCCGGCGAGGTTCGGGGCGGCTTCGCGCAGCCGCTCGATCACCGGGTGCGGGATGGCGTAGCCGCTCCTCGCCTCGAACTCGTAGAGGAAGAAGGGCACCGGCGCGCAGGCCTCGGCCGCGGCGCGGAAGTGCTCGAACAGCGACTCCTCCGAGAGCGGGAAGTAGGGCGGCGGGATGACCGCCACCGCCGAGGCCCCGGCCGCGGCAGCGTGCTCGGCGAGCTCGACCGTCTCCGCGGTCGTCTGGGCGCCGCAGTGAACGGCGACCTCGAGCCGCCCGCGACAGGCCCCCAGGTAGAGCTCGGCGGCCCGGCGCCGCTCGTCCGCGGTGAGGAGGATCCCCTCCCCCGTCGTGCCGAGCGCGAGGATCCCGTCGAGCCCCCCCGAGGCGAGGAAGTCGGTGACGGGCCCGAACGCGTCCTCGTCCAGGCGCGTGCCGCCGTCGCGAAGAGGCGTCACCGCCGCGGCCAGGGCACCGTGGATCACACACCAACCTTAGAGGCCGAAAACGAGTGAGCGCCTGAGCCCGCTCCGCTACGACCTCTTAAGCTCCCGTGCGATGAGCGCGCTTCGCCTGGAGAGGGACGGGCCCGTCCTTCGCGTCACGCTCGCCCGCCCGGAGCGGCGAAACGCGTTCGACGCTGCGCTCATCGCCGAGCTGACCGAGGCATTCGCCGACATCGGCGACGCGCGGGCGGTCGTCCTGGCCGGAGAGGGCGAGGCGTTCTGCGCCGGCGCCGACGTCGAGTGGCAGCGCGCCTCGATCGATCTGGGCTACGAGGAGAACGTGGCCGACGCTCTGCGGCTCTTCGCGATGTGTGAGGCGATCGACCGCTGCCCCGCTCCGGTCGCGGCGCGCGTGCACGGCTACGCGCTCGGCGGCGGCAGCGGGATCGTCGCATGCTCGGACATCGTCATTGCCGGCACGGAGACGGTGTTCGGCTTCACGGAGGTCCGGCTCGGCATCGTGCCTGCGGTCATCTCCCCCTTCGTCCTTCCGCGGATCGGCGCGCACGCGCGCCGCTACTTCCTCACCGGGGAGCGGTTCGGCGCCGAGGTGGCCCTCCGGATCGGGCTCGTGAGCGAGGTCGCGGACGGCGACCTCGACGAGCGGGTCGACGCCGTTCTCGGGCACCTGCTCGCGAGCGGCCCCGAGGCGGTGCGCGCGGCGAAGGAACTCGTTCGCGACCGGCCCGGTGGGCAGGCGGCCGCCGAGATCGCGGCCGCGCGGCGGACGAGCCCGGAGGGCCAGGACGGACTGCGCGCCTTCCTCGAGAAGCGCGGGCCCGCATGGAGATCCGAAAGCTCCTCGTAGCCAACCGCGGCGAGATCGCCGCGCGGATCTTCTCCACCTGCGACCGCCTCGGAATCGCGACCGTCGCCGTGGCCGCGCCCGACGACGCGGGCGCATTCCACACGCGGCACGCCGCCGAGGTGGAGGACGTGCCCGGCTATCTCGACATCGAAGGTGTCGTCCGTGCCGCAACGCGCGCCGGTGCGGACGCGGTCCACCCCGGCTACGGCTTCCTGGCCGAGAGCCCCGGCTTCGCCGAAGCCGCCGTCTCGGCCGGCCTCCGGTTCGTCGGCCCCTCGCCGCAGGCGATCCGCACGGCCGGTGACAAGCTCGAGGCGAAGCAGCTCGCTGCCGAGGCCGGCGTTCCGGTCGTCCGAAGCGGGGCTCCCGAGGAGCTCGGCTTTCCCCTCATGGTCAAGGCGGCGGCGGGCGGGGGCGGGCGCGGCATGCGGCTCGTGCGCTCCCCGGAGGAACTCGAGGCAGCGCTCGAGTCGGCCCGCCGCGAGGCGGCGTCCGGGTTCGGCGACGACCGGGTCTTCTGCGAGCGCTACGTCGAGCGGCCGCGCCACGTCGAGATCCAGCTCCTCGCGGACTCCCAGGGGACGACCGTCCATCTCGGCGAGCGCGACTGCTCGGTGCAACGCCGGCACCAGAAGATCCTCGAGGAGAGCCCGTCTCCGGCGGTCGGGCCCGACCTGCGCGCGGAGATGGGCAAGGCCGCCGTGGCCTTCGCGCGAGCGGTCGGCTACGAGAGCGCGGGCACGGCCGAGTTCATGCTCGCGGGCGGCGAGTTCTTCTTCCTCGAGCTGAACGCACGCATCCAGGTCGAGCACCCGGTCACCGAGCTCGTCACCGGGCTCGACCTCGTCGAAGAACAGCTCCGCATCGCCTCGGGCGAGCCCCTGAAGATCGAGGCGCGAGAGCCGAACGGGCACGCGGTCGAGGCGAGGCTCTACGCCGAGGATCCGCGTTCCTTCCTCCCGCGTACCGGCACGATCACGCGGCTGCGGCTGCCGGCAGGGATCCGCGTCGACGCGGGCGTCGAGGAAGGCGACGAGGTCCCCGTCGCCTACGACCCGCTGATCGCGAAGCTGATCGCCCACGGGGAGACGCGGGAGGAGGCGCTCGACGCGCTCGCCGCCGCGCTCGGCAAGACCGAGGTTCGCGGCGTGGAGACGAACCTCCCCTTCCTCCGCTGGCTCGCTGCCCATCCCGAGCTTCGCGCGGGCGTGGCCACGACCGCCTTCCTCGAGGAGAACCCGCCGCTCTCCCGGCCTGTCAGGGTCTCCCGCCCCTGGCACGGCGCGTGGCGGCTCAACGGCCCTGCGCCCAAGCGCACGGCTCCGCCCACGGTCGAGGCAACCGGCCACGGTGACCTCCTCGGCGCGCAGAGCACGCTGACCGCTCCGATGCCGGGGGTCGTCATCCGGGTGCTCGCCGCCGAAGGAGACCGGGTCGAGCCACGGCAGCCTCTCGTCGTTCTCGAGGCGATGAAGATGGAGACCCCTCTCGTCTCCCCCTACGAGGCGGTCGTGCGCAGGGTGCACGTCGCCGAGGGCGAGCGCGTAGACGGCGGCGCGCTCCTCGTGGAGCTCGAGGAATGATGGATCCCCTCGCGCGCTTCCGGGAGTGGCAGGAGGCCGCCGCGGCGGCGGGTGTCACGCTGCCCGAGGCGATGACGCTCGCGACCGCGGACGAGACCGGCCGCCCGTCGGCCCGCACGGTCCTCCTCAAAGGCGTGGACGAGCGGGGCTTCGTTTTCTTCACGAACTACGAAAGCCGCAAGGGCCGCCAGCTCGCCGCCAACCCGCACGCCGCGCTCGCCTTCCTCTGGCACACGGAGCCGCGCCGGCAGGTGCTCGTGACCGGCAGCGTTGAGAAGGTGACGCGCGCCGAGTCGCAGGCGTACTTCGCGACGCGCGACCCGGGCAGCCGCCTCGGCGCGTGGGCGTCGAGACAGAGCTCCCCGCTCGAGAGCAAGGCCGAGCTCGACGCCGCCTACGCGGAGGCCGAGTCCCGCTTCGGCGACGATGTGCCCCTGCCCGAGTGGTGGGGCGGATACGTGCTCCACCCCGAGACGATCGAGTTTTGGGAAAGCCGCCCGAACCGGCTCCACGAGCGGGTCCGCTACGCCCGCACAGACGACGGCTCGTGGCAGGCCGCGCTGCTCTCGCCCTGATGTTTGCCCGCCTCCGGCCCGGGTAGCCGAGCCTGAAAACGATCCGAGGGGGATTTCATGGCGAACGAGCTACAGGGGAAGAGAATCGCGTTTCTCGCGGCGGACGGTGTCGAGCAGGTCGAGCTGACCGAGCCCTGGAAGGCCGTGCAGGAAGCCGGCGGCCGGCCGGAGCTTCTCTCCGTCGAGTCGGGCGAGATCCAGGGCTTCAACCACCTGGACCAGGGCGATACGTTCCCGGTGGACAGGGAGGTCGCCCAGGCGGACGCGGCCGACTATGACGGCCTCGTCCTGCCGGGCGGGGTCGCCAACCCGGACTCTCTGCGCGGGGACGAGAACGCGGTCGGCTTCGTCCGCGACTTCTTCGAGCAGGGGAAGCCGGTCGGCGTCATCTGCCACGGGCCCTGGACGATCGTCGAGGCGGGAGTCGTGAAGGGGCGCACGATCACGTCGTGGCCGACCCTGCGCACCGACATCCGAAACGCGGGCGGCAACTGGGTCGACGAGGAGGTCGTCGTCGACGCCCGCCTCGTCTCCAGCCGCAAGCCGGACGACCTGCCCGCCTTCTGCGCCAAGATCGTCGAGGAGTTCGGCGAGGGCGAGCACGCGGAGCAGGCCGAGAAGACGGCCGAAGCCGTCCGCTAGCCCACCAAGTCCTTCAGCCGTAGAGCGAGCCCCATGTCGCCCTCGACGCGGATCTTCCCCGTCATGAAGGCGCCCATGGGGCTCTGCTCGTTCCCGACCACGGCCAGGAAGGTCTGCTCGTCGGTCGCGATCACACAGTCGGCCGGCTCCTGTGACTCGGCGACGGTGACCGCGCCCTTCTCGACGTCCACGTGCCAGCTCCCCGCACCGTCGATGTCGAAGCGGTAGGACGCACTCAGGTCGGCGGCGCGCGTGGGGTCGCCCCGCGCCTGCAGGTTGGCGAAGAACTGCCGAGCCGACTCGTAGGTCAAAGCGTCGCTGCGGCGGGCTCCGGCCCGACCATGCGCCGCCCCGGCGCCGGCGGAAGGAGGAAGCTGACACCGAGTGCGAGCGCGGGCCCGATCGCGGTGGCGAGCACCGCGGCCTCGAGGTCGACGGTGTCCGCGAGGGCGCCGAGGACGAGCGCCGCGACGCCGCCGAGGCCGATCGCGAGGCCGATCGAGAGCCCCGAGGCCATGCCGACGCGGCCGGGCATGTACTCCTGGCTCATCACGAGGCTGACTCCGAAGGTTCCGATGACACAGGCGCCCGAGAGCGTAACCGCGAGCACGCCGATCGGCCCGCCCACCAGCACGTAGACGAGGATGAGCGGCGTCGCGGCGATGAAGCTGCCGCGCAGCACCGGCCGCCTGCCGAAGCGGTCGGCGAGCGGCCCGCCCGCGAGCGTCCCCACGGCGCCGGCGAAGAGAAAGAGCGCGAGCACGAAGGTTCCATACGCCTCGCCGTGACCGTTGTGGATCTCCCAGAGCGGGATGAAGGTGAAGAGGCCCATGTGCGCAACACTCCGCAGGCCGACGACCATGAGCAAGAGGACGAGGCCGCGCGTCTCCGTCTTCGCCGCCGCGTGGCGCCGCTCCCGCGGGGACTCGTCCGGCGCGAAGCTCGCCAGGTAGCGCAGCACGAGCGCGAGACCGGTAGCGACGGCGAGCCCGGGCAATGCGATCAGCAGCCCGCCCTTCAGTCCAAAGGCGAGGATGAGAGCCGAGGCGTACACGGGGCCGAGCGCGAAGCCGATGTTGCCGCCGACGGAGAAGAACGACATCCCGCTCGCCCGCCGCGAGCCGCTCGCATAGCTCGCGAACTTCGATCCCTCCGGATGGTAGGCGGCCACCCCGACTCCGGCTGCGAGCACGGCGAGAAAGACGAGCGGATAGGACGGCGCCGCAGCCGCGAGCGCCATTCCCACTCCCGCGAGACCGACCCCTGCAGGGAGGAGCCAGAGCGCGCCGCGGGCGTCCGACCAGAGCCCGAACAGCGGCTGGATCAGCGACGAGCTGATCGTCGCCGCGAGGACGAGCGCCGAGGCCATCGTGTAGGTGAGGTCGAACTCCGCCTTGAGGAACGGCAAGAGCGCAGGAAGAGACCCCTGCGCGAGATCCGTTGCGAGATGACCGGACGAGAGCGCGGCCATCGCCTTTCTGTCCACCCCGCGCACGGGGGCGAGAATACCCGCCGCGTTAGTGCGAGGCGTACCGCTCGACCAGCGCGTAGGAGAGCTCCCACTGCGCGCACACGATCTCGCGACGGTTGCGCTCGAGCGCGAGCAGCGACGCCGCGGCTCGAAGCTCTTCCCGCTCACGCAGAAGCCCTCCGAGAAGACTCCGGAGGGCTTCTACCGGGAGAGGATTTCGCCCGCGAGGGGAGGGTGCGGGCGGAGAGGGTAGAGCTGCGCTCATTGCGCATCCCTCTCATCGACCTGAGGGATTTGCTCCATATCCCTCATTCGGGGAACACGGTACGGACGTGTTCGGATAGCATCGCCCGCGCCCATGGAGATCGACGTCGCCGAAGGTTCGCCGGCGGAGGTCGCCGCGGACGTCCTGGCCTTCGCCGTGCCGGAGCCGATCGAGCTCCAGTCGGCCGGCCAAGAGCTCGACCGGCTGGTCGACGGGGGGATCAGACACCTGATCGAGGACGGGGAGCTCAAGGGCGAGCGCGGCCGAGTCACCCTCCTGCACACGCGAAACGAGCTCAAAGCCCACCGGATCGCCGCCGGAGGCATCGGCCCCGACGGGGATTCCGACAGCCTGCGCACGGCGGCCGCGGCGGTCGCCCGTCGTGCGGGCGAGGTCGGCGGCAAGACCGTCGCCTGGATCCTGAGCGAGGACGGGCTGCCCGCGGCCGAACAGGCGCGCGCCGTCGTCGACGGCATGGCACTCGGCCCCTACGACGCCGGCATCTGGAAGACGCAGGACGAGAGCGCGGCCGTCGAGCGCCTCGTCCTCTGCGGGCCGGGCGCGGCCGGCGTCGCCGAGGAGGCGCGGCGCGCCAACGTCGTCGCTGCGTGGACGAACCGCTGCCGCGACCTCGTCAACGCGCCGCCCAACGTCTGCACCCCGACGACCCTGGCCGAGTTCGCCGAGGACACCGCGAGCCGCTTCGAGCACCTGAGCTTCTCCGCTCTCGGCCCCGACGAGATCCGCGACGCGGGCATGGGCGCGCTGACCGCGGTCAGCCAGGGGAGCGAGAATCCCCCGCGCCTGATCACGCTCTCCTACGAGCCAGCTTCCGCCACGCGCGGCGACGTCGTCCTCGGGCTCGTCGGCAAGGCGATCACCTTCGACTCGGGCGGCCTCTCGCTGAAGCCGGCCAACCGCATGGAGGAGATGAAGACCGACATGGGCGGCGGCGGCGCGGTCCTCACGGCGATGGGCGCAATCGCCGAGCTCGCCCTGCCGGTCAAGGTGCTGGCCGTCGTGCCGTCCTGCGAGAACATGCCCGGCGGCCGCTCGTACCGCCCCGGCGACATCATCACCGCGCTGAACGGCAAGACGATCGAGGTGACGAACACCGATGCGGAGGGGCGCCTCATCCTCGCGGACGCGCTCACGCACGCGCGGCGCTCCGGGGCCACGCACATCCTCGACCTGGCCACGCTCACGGGAGCCATCGTCATCGCGATGGGCGACTACTACGCGGGCCTATTCGCCAACGACGATGCGTGGGCGCAGGAGATCCGGGCGGCCGCCGAGGAAAGCGGCGATTACGCCTGGATCATGCCGCTGCACGAGACCTACCGCCGTTACATCGAGTCGCCCTACGCCGACATGAAGAACTCCTCCGAGTACCGGCAGGGCTCGCCGATTCTCGCCGCCCGCTTCCTGCAGGAGTTCGTGGGCGAGGGCCCCTGGGCCCACCTCGACATCGCGGGCACGGCCTACCTCGAGCGCACGCGCGACGACTACTACGGTGCCCCCGGCGCAACCGGGTACGGCGTGCGGCTCCTCGCAGAGCTCGCCCGCCGGTTCTCTTAGTGGATTTCGACCTCTCGGAAGACCATGAGCTGCTCCGGCAGACGGTTCGCGACTTCGCCGAGGAGCGCATTGCGCCGGCCGCGGAGGCGCTCGACCGCGAGCACCGCTTCCCCTACGACATCGTCGAGGCGCTCGCCGGGCTCGGGCTCATGGGCATCCCGATCCCCGAAGAGCATGGCGGCGGCGGCGGCGACACGCTCGCCTATGCCATCGCGGTCGAGGAGCTGACGCGCGTCGACTCGTCCGTCGCGATCACGGTCGCGGCGCACACGTCGCTCGGCACCACGCCGATCCTCCTGTTCGGCTCCGACGAGCAGAAGGAGCGGTGGTTGCCAGACCTGGCTTCCGGGCGGCGACTCGCGGCATTCGGCCTGACGGAGCCGGAGGCCGGCTCTGACGCAGGCGCGACGCGCACCACGGCGGAGCTCCGCGACGGGAGCTGGATCATCAACGGCTCGAAGATCTTCATCACGAACGCGGGCACCGACATCACGGCGTTCGTGACGATCACGGCACGGACGGGTGACGACGAGATCTCGAACATCGTCCTCCCCAACGGGACGGAGGGCTACGAGATCTCGGCCTCGATGCGAAAGATGGGCTGGCGGGCCTCGGACACGCGGGAGCTCTCGTTCCGGGACTGCGCCGTCCCCGAAGACCATCTCCTCGGCGAGCGCGGCGCCGGCCTGAAGCAGTTTCTCGAGATCCTCGACGGCGGGCGCATCTCAGTGGCGGCGATGGGGCTCGGCCTGGCGCAGGGCGCATTCGACCTGGCGTCGGCGCATGCCCGTGAACGGAAGCAATTCGGGCAGCCCATCGGGACGTTCCAGGCGATCCAGTTCCAGCTCGCCGACATGGCGACGGAGATCGAGGCGGGCCGAAACCTCGTCTACAAGGCGGCATGGCTGAAAGACCGAGCGCGCCCGTTCGCCCAAGCGGCGGCGTTCGCGAAGCTCTACACGGGCGAACTGGCGAACCGAGTGGTGAACGCGGCGCTGCAGATCCACGGCGGGTACGGGTTCATGGACGAGTACGCGATCTCACGGCTCTACCGCGACCAGAAGGTGCTGGAGATCGGCGAGGGGACGAACGAGATCCAGCGGCTCGTGATCGCCCGAGGTCTCGGCTTCTAGTTGGGGCCACCCCAAACCACCACCCGCTTTCGAGCGTACCTCCCGAATACGCAAACGTGGCGCGCGCACTGCGTCGGGACCGCGACGAGGGCGAGGCGGGATGTGCCTTGCCCGGGCGCGGCGCTCCGGTAGCATCCGCGCGTCTCTTCTAGGAGGTAGCGCAATGCCGCTTTTCATGGACGTACACAACATGGACGGGGGCGTCTCCTGCGACGCCGTTCGCGACGCCCACGCCAAAGACGTCGCCATCCAGAGCGACCACGGCGTCGACTACAAGAGCTACTGGGTGAGCGAAGCCGAGGGCAAGATCTTCTGCCTCGTCGAGGCGCCCGACGCCGAGACGGCGACGCGCGTCCACCGCGAGGCTCACGGCCTCGAGGCGGACGAGATCTACGAGGTCATCGAGGGCTCGTAGCAGCCGCCCGCCTCTACGCCGGCTCGTCCGGCTTCTCGTACGCGACCTGGAAGGGCGACTTCTACCCGGCGGATTCGAAGCCGGCGGATTTCCTGCGCTTCTACGCCACCAGGCTCAATACGGTCGAGCTCAATTCGACCTTCCGACGGCTCCCCGGTGAGGATCAGTTCGAGCGTTGGGCCGACCAGACCGCGCCCGGCTTCAGGTTCGCGGTCACTCTCGCCCGCCGGGTGACGTCGTTCGGCCGCGTCGAGGGCGTGGACGCGGCAGCCCAGTCGATCTCGAGGCTCGGCGACCGGCTCGGCCCGGTACGCATCAAGGTGCTGCAGGCGCGCGACGACGGGTTCCTCCGCCTGCTGCTCGACTCCTTGGAGCCCACGATGCGCTGGGCGCTCGACTTCCGCCACGACTCGTGGCTCGACGACGAGATCCAGGCGCGACTCGACGAGCGCGGCGTCGCCCGGGTCGATGCGGAGGAGGGCGGCGCCGACTTCCGCTACCTGCGGCTCCGCAACCCTCCCTACAGCGACGACGACCTGGCCACCGAAGCGGCGCGGATCGATTCCATCATCGCGGCCGGCCTCGACGTGTTCGCCTACTTCCAGCACGAGGACGAGCCCACAGCTCCCCGCTACGCCGAGCGCCTGCTCGAGCTCGTCAGCGGTCCTGCAGGCGGATGACGAAGCGAAGCGCCTGCCAGCTGTCGTCGATGGCGCAGCTCTTGTTGTCGACGAGCCCCGCATCGAGGCCCGTTCTCTGCACCGAGTCGAAGGTCAGGTCGGTCGGCATGCCGGCTGTCTTCTTCGGCCAGGCGACCCACAGCCCGCCCGCCGGTGCGAGCCGCCGCGCGAGCGGCGTAAAAGCCCGCGTCAGCTCACCCTGACGCGTCGCGAAGAGCACCGCGACGTCGAACTCGCCGCGGAGCCTCGGCTTCACCCCGAGCTCTGCCGCGAACCCAGGCGGCGCCTTCTGGAGCGCGACGCGCGACTCCTCCTCGATGCCGAGCTTCTTGGGAAGCGGCGTGGACGAGTAGTCCTTGTGCACGCTGCGAATCTAGCGAGTGAGGGAAGAAGGTCGCCTGCCCGCGCGTCTTGCGGGCATGTACTACAGCCCACACACCCATCTCGCGATCGCCCGCGCCCGGCATGAGGACATGCTCCGGGACGCGGAGCGCGCCCGGCTCTCCCACTCGTTCGACGAGGAGCGGCCCGGCATGCTCTCCCGCCTTCGGACGCACCTCGCCCGAAAGCGCGCAGCCGATCAGCGGCTCGTAACCGCCTAGCGCACCCGCTCGGCCTCGTAGCCCCACTCGGCGAGGAAGCCGAGGAGCTCGTCGCAATGCTCCTCGTCTCGCGTGGCGAGTGTGAGCTCGACGGCCGTCCCGGTGACCGGCAGGTCCATGCCCTCGCGATGGTGGTCGACCGAGACGACGTTGACGCGCCGCTCGGCGATGCGACCCAGAAGAGCGGCGAGCGCACCCGGACGGTCCGAGATCCTCGTTCGGAGGACGAGAAAGCGGCTCGCGCGCGTCAGCCCGTGGCGCGCGATCTCGACGAGAAGCGAGGCGTCGATGTTTCCGCCCGAGAGGATTGCGCAGACGGGGCCTTCACCCTCGATCTTGCCGGTGAGAAGGGCGGCCACCGAGGCCGCGCCTGCGCCCTCGACGACCAGCTTCACGCGCTCGAGGAGGAGCACGATCGCGTCGGCGATCTCGGCGTCGGTGACCGTCACGATCGCGTCGAGGCGCTCGGCGAGGATGCGCTTCGTCAGCTCGCCCGGCTGCTTGACGGCGATGCCGTCCGCGATCGTGATCCCACTCGGCTCGAGGCCCGCGAACGGAGCGCAGCTCGCGGCCTGCACGCCAACGAGGTGGATTTCCGGCCGCAGCTCGCGGAGCGCAAGCGCGATCCCGGATGCGAGACCGCCGCCGCCGATCGGCACGACGAGCGCCTCGACGTCTTCGAGCTGCTCGGCGAGCTCGAGGCCGAGCGTTCCCTGGCCGGCCATGACCGCCTCGTCCTCGAAGGCGTGGACGAACGTCGCCCCAGCCGCCTCGCGTTCGTGCGCCGCTCCCTGGGCCTCGTCGAAGCCTTCGCCGGAAAGAAGCACCTCGGCGCCGTAGCTTCGCGTCGCGTCGACCTTGGCCATCGGCGCGTCGAGCGGCATGAACACGGTCGCCGCCACGCCGGCCTCTCGAGCGGCCAGCGCCACCGCCTGGCCATGGTTCCCCGCGCTCGCGGTCACGACGCCGGCCGCGCGCTCCTCGTCCGTCATCGTCGCGAGCTTGTTGACTGCGCCGCGGATCTTGAACGAGCCCGTCCTCTGCAGGTTCTCCGCCTTGAGGAAGACCTGGCGGCCGCTGCGGCGGCCGAGCGTCTCGGACGAGTAGACCGGCGTCTCGCGCGCCAGGCCGTGCACGCGCTCGCGGGCGGCCTGGATCTCAGTGAGTGTCGGGCCTGCCGCCGTCTTCATGAACCTTGAACACCTTCTCCATGATCTCGCGTACCGCCGTCAAGGGATCGAGCTCCCGTCGCTGGACCGCCTCGAGCAGGCGCCGTAGCTCCGGATCATCTCCTACCGCGCCCTCGAGATGCGCCTTTGCCCGTGCGCTCGCGACCGCGAAGACCTCGCCGGCGAGATTCTTGGCCCGCCGCCCCGCGAGCAGGTCCGCGGACTCGAGGTGGCGCCGGTGCGCGGAGATCTCCTGCCAGAGCTCGTCGATCCCGTCGCCGCGCATGGCCTCGGTGAGTACGATCGGCGGCTGCCAGTCCCGCCCGCTGTCGAGCGCCAGGATCGACCGCACCTCGTTCACCATTGTCGTCGCCGCCGGGTGGTCGCGCTTGTTGACCGCGATCACGTCCGGGATCTCCATGATCCCCGCCTTGAGCGCCTGGATCGAGTCCCCGGAGCCTGGCATGAGCACGAGCAGGACCGTGTCGGCGATCGAGATGATCTCGACCTCGCTCTGCCCCGCCCCGACGGTCTCGAGAAAGACGAGGTCCTTTCCTGCGGCATCGAGGAGGAGCGCCGCCTGCAGGGTCGCCTCGGCGAGCCCGCCGAGATGCCCCCGCGTTCCCATCGAGCGGATGAAGACCTCCGGGTCGAGGAAGTGGTCGGCCAGCCGGATGCGGTCGCCGAGGAGCGCGCCCTTGGTGAACGGGCTCGAAGGGTCCACGGAGATGACTCCGACCGACGCGTCCTCGGCGCGCACATGGCGGACGAGCGCGCTGATCAGGCTCGACTTCCCCACTCCGGGCGGGCCGGTGACGCCGATCCCGTACGAGTTCCCGGTGTTCGGATAGAGCTCGCGGATGAGCGCGTAGGCGAGCGGATCGGAGCTCTCGACCAGCGTGATGGCGCGGGCGAGAGCGCGGCGCTCGCCGGCGCGGACGCCCTTGACGAGCGCATCGAGAGTCCAGCCGGGGGTCAATCCCGCGCGGGCTCCGGCCCGGACGCGTGGCGCACGGCGACGCGCCCCGCATCAGAGTCAACCCTGCGGGCGAGCAAGTAGCCGACGACCGCCGCGATCGCGAGCAGGCCGGCCGAGACCGCCCACACCGTCCGCGCCCCCGCCTCGTTCGTGAGCGGACCGGCGACGATCATGCCCAGGCCGAGGAACGCGTAGCCGAGGCTCATGACGACGGCAAACGCCCTGCCGCGCAGCCGGTCGGGCGCACCACGCTGGACGAGCACGGCGTTCGTGATCACGGCGACGCCGTTCCCCACGCCGGCGGCCACGACGACTATCGCGGCCACCCAGACATTCGGGGCCACGGCAGCCGCGCCGAAGCCGAGCGCCATGAGCCCGATGGAGACGCCGTAGGGCAACGCCATCCCGCGCTGCTCGATCCAGCTTCCGCCGAAGAGGCTGCCGAGCATGAGCCCGACCGCGCCGGCGGCGACGAGGAGGCCGTAGCCGAAATCGCCCGCATCGAAGACCGTCTTCGCGAGGACGATCTCCGCCACGTTGATGCCCGCGGTCGCGAAGACGGCGATGCTCCACGCGACGATGATCGTCAGGAGCGATCTCGAGCGGAGGGCGAAGGAGAACCCCTCGGCAAGGTCGCGCCAGTGGCCGCGGCTCGGCGCGCGCTCGACCTCCTCGAGGCTCTCCTTGATCCGCACGATGAGAAGCGCGGAGACGAGGAAGCTGAACGCGTTCACGACGTAGGCGGCGTCCGGGCTCGTCGCGGCGACCAGCGCGCCGCCCACGAGGGCTCCGATCGCCCACGTGAAGTTGTCGGCGGTCTGGAGGAGGCCGTTGGCCTGCGGGAGGTCCTCGTCCGAGACGAGGTTCGGGAGCCCCGCGTAGACGGCCGGACGGAAGAGGCTCGTCGCCACCCCGGCAACGAAGGCGAGCGCGACGATCTGCGTCGGGCTCGTCGCGAACGGGAGGACGAAGAACACGGCCGCACGGGCGGCGTCGGCAACCACGAGGATCCAGCGGCGCGATGCGATGTCGAGGAGCCGGCCGGCGAGGAAGCCGACGACGACGCTCGGGAGAAACTCCACCACGAGCAGCGCGCTGACCCAGGAGGCGTCCTCGGTGCGGTCGAAGACGTCTACGACGAGCGCGACGAACGCGAGCCAGGTGCCAATGCTGGACGCGAGCGTTGCAAAGAAGAGAAGGCGGAATCCTCCTGCCTCCCGCACGAGCCCGAAACGGGCCCGGCTGCGGCCCCCTGTCACGGCCCGAACCGTAACAGCGCCGCCAGGGACGGGTACGTCCTAGGAGGAGGTATGCGCACCCTGGAGCACGCGCTCCAGCGCCGCCGCGAAGAACTCGTTCTCCTCCCGGGTTCCCACCGTCACGCGGATCGCGTCGTCCGCGCCGAAGGGACCGAGCGGACGCACGATCGCACCCTCGCGGAGGAGCCGGTCGAAGACCGCCCGGGAGTCCTCACCGGTCTCCACGTAGAGGAAGTTGGCGACAGGCGCCGAGGCCACGGCGAGCCCGAGGCTCGTGCAGGCCTCCTCCAGCCGGCTTCGCTCGTCGGCGGTTTCCCGCCGTCGGCGCGCGACCTCCGCCTCGTTCCCGATGCTCGCGCGCGCCGCGTCCTGGGCCGTCTGGTTGATGTCGAACGCGTTCCGAACCTTGGCGATCGCCTCGACGACGTCGGCCGGACCGACGCCGTAGCCGACGCGAAGCCCGGCGAGCCCGTAGATCTTCGAGAAGGTCCGCAGGACGAGGGCGCGCCGGCCGGTCTTGACCGACTCCTCGATCCCGTCTGGGTAGTCGCCCGCCTCGACGTACTCGAAGTACGCCTCGTCGAGGACGGTGAGCACGTGCTCCGGCACGCGCTCGACGTAGGACTCGATCTCGCTCCGGCCGATCATCGTGCCGGTCGGGTTGTTCGGGTTGCAGAGGTAGACGATCTTCGTCCGCGGCCCGACCTCGCCGAGGATCGCGTCGACGTCGTAGCGGTGGTCCGCGAGCGGGACCGGCTTCGGGATGGCGCCGAGCTTGAGCGCGTCGAGGACGTAGCTCGGGAACGAGGGCCAGCCGCAGACGATCTCGTCCCCGGGATCGAGCAATGCGATCGAGAGATACATGATCACTGCATCGGCTCCCGCGGCGATCGTCACGTTCTCGAAGCCGACGCCGTGGCGTTCGGCAAGCGCCGTGCGGAGGAGATAGGCGCCCCCATCCGGGTAGCGGTTCAGCCCGGGCGCGCCGCGCTCGATCGCCTCGAGCGCTTCCGGGAACGGACCGTACTGGCCCTCGTTGGAGGCGAGCTTGACCACGCGTTCGAGGCCGAGCTCGCGCTGCACCTCCTCGACGGGCTTGCCCGGCTCGTAAGGCACGAGGCTCTGAACGGCGGGTCGAACGAGAGGAGTGTCGGCCATTCCCCTAATCTTTTCATGGCGTGGAGATCGGACTCTTCCCTCTCAACCTCGTGCTGCTACCGGGCGAGCAGGCGCCGCTGCACATTTTCGAGCCCCGCTACCGTGAGCTCATCGGGGAGTGCCTCGAGCAGGGGGGCGAGTTCGGGCTCGTGCTTGCGGACGACGACGGCATGCGGGAGATCGGCTGCCGCGCGGGCGTGATCGAGGTGCTCGAGCACTTCGAGGACGGGCGGCTGAACGTCGTCGTCGAGGGCCGCGAGCGGATCCGGATCGCCGAGCTCACCGAGGGCCGCGCCTTCATGACGGCCGAGGTCGAGGACATCGACGACGAGGACGAGACGCCGACCGAGGACGAGATCGAGGAGTGCCTCGCCGCCTACCAGCGCGTCGTCAGCGCCGCCGAGGCAGACCTCGAGGAGCTCGACTTCGACGCGGACTCGATCGCCTACCAGATCGCCTCGCGCGTGGACTTCGGCACCGAGGTCAAGCAGGGCCTCCTCGAGCTCCGCTCCGAGCGCGAGCGCGTCCTCCGTCTCGCCCCGATGCTTGACCAGGCCGCCGAGGCAGTGCAGCGCGACCGCGAGATCCGCGAGCGCGCCTCCGGCAACGGCCGCGTCGAGCCGGTCTAGGACCCCTCCGCCTCAGGCGGCATGGATCACGAGCCCAAAAGGAGCTTGTGTTTCACGAGCACAAAGTCAAACCCGCATCGAAGCGAGGCCCATCTTGTCCCAGGCGGACAGGAGTGCGTGCAACACATGGCGCTTCCGGTTCAGAGCTTCTTGACGGCGTGGACGGGCCGTCCGGCGGCCTCCCACGCGTAGTACGAGGCGCTTGGGCCGAAGCCGGTCTCGTAGACGACGACGCGTGGGTTTCGCCCGACTTCCTTGGCGCGCTGGGCGTGCCTGAGCAGGTTCGGGTCGTCGCGCCGCTCCCAGACGAGGATGAGGTGCGCCGCCGTCATGAAGTGCGCGACGAACGGGCAGCCCTCGGCGGGGCACGGGAAGGGGTCGGTTGCGACGCAGAACCAGCCGTCGTGATCGCCGCTCGTGTCGTCGGTCCAGAGCTCTTCCTCGGACTCGACGCCGACGTCCTCCTCGAGAAGGGTGCCGCGCTCGAGCTCGTAGCCGGTCATAGGTTCTTCTCCATGAGAATTGCGTCCACGTAGCCGTTGCGCCGCCGGAAATGGCCCTGGCGGGTGCCGACCCGCCGGTAGCCGATCCGGTCGTACAGGGCGAGCGCGGCTTCGTTGTGCGGAAAGACGTGGAGCTCGATCTTGCGGACACCGACCGCGCGCGCCCACTGCTCGGCGCTCTCCATCAGGGCGCGACCGATGCCGCGCCGGCGGTAGCCGTCCGCGACCATGAGCCCGACGTCGGCGACATGCTCGCTCGCGGGGTGGCTTTCCCGGCCGATGGAGAGGCGGCCGACGATCCTCCCGTCGAGCTCGGCGACGAGCACGGCGGCGAAGCTGTGCCTTCGGATCGCCTTGAGGTAACGCCGTTCTTCGGCGACGCTGCGCCAGCCTCCGTCGGCGATGAGCCATCCGCCTTCCTCCGACCCGACCGCCTCGGCCAGACGCACGAGCGAACCGGCGTCGCCCGGCTCCGCGCTGCGGACGACGGGCGTCACTCGACGACCGCCCCCGCTCCTCCTCGTCTCGGGTCGCCGGCCGCCTGGAGCTCCCCGTCCGCGCCGAGCCCGACCGCGGCGGCACCACCGAAGTAGAGGTTCCGGCCGCTCCAGCGGGCCACCTCGTAGCCGGCGGACTCGAGCTCGTCGGCGGTGTCGGGCTCGATCCCTCCCTCGAGCTGGAGCACTTCGTTTTCCAGATGGACGCGCGGAGCCTCGATCGCCTCAGGGACGGTGAGGCCGTGGTCGAGCACGTTGACGACGAACTGCAGGATGGCGGCGCGCAGCCGAGTCGATCCGGCGCTCCCGACCACGAGGCACGGCCGCCCGTCCTCGAGCACGACCGAGGGCGCCATCATGCTCGTCAGCCGGTTGCCCGGCGACCCCTCGCGGCCGCCGGGATTCAGGTCCTCCTCCCCCAGCATGTTGTTCATGTGGATCCCGGTTCCCGGCACGATCACGCCGGAGCCACAGCCGGTCGAGGCCGAGAGCGACGCCGCGTTCCCGCGCGCATCGACGACGCTGATATGCGTCGTGGATGGGAGCCCGGCCGGCTCGGGCGTGAACTGGCGCACCCGCATCCGCGCGCGCCGCGCGGCGGCGGCGAGGTTCTCCTCTGTGAGCAGGCGTCCGGGCAGACCCCCGCGGCTGAGGCCGCTCCGGAACCCGGACCCGCGCGCGAGCTGAGCCTCGCGCATGACCTCCGCGAGCGCCGCAATCGCCTCCACGCTTCCCGGCTCGCCCGCTTCGCCGAGCCGGTCGAGCACGCTCAGCGCATAGGCGATCAGGAGGCCGCCCGCCGAGGGCGGCGGATTGGAGACGAAGTCCCAGCGGCGGTAGGGCACGCGCACGGGGCGCCGGCGAATCACCCGGTACCCCTCGAGATCGCTGCGGGTCAGAAACCCGCCGCGCTCCTGCACCGCCCCGCCGATCGCGCGGCCGACGTCGCCGCGGTAGAAGCCGTCTGGCCCTTCGGCAGCGAGGCGGTCGAGCGTGTTTGCGAGCTCCGGCATGCGCAGGCGCTCGCCGGGCTGGAGCGGCCCCTTGCTTCCATAGATCCGCCTGCCCTCCGGCTCCGCGCGGAGAATCGGGTCGAGGATCCGCTGGAGAAATCCCTGCTGCGGGTTGACCTCGACGCCCGCGCGGGCCAGCCGCGCTGCCGGCGCGATCAGGTCGGCCCACGGAATCCCTGCGTAGGCTGCATGCGCCGCGCCGAGCCCTGCCACCGAGCCGGGCACGGCACAGGAGGCCGCGCCGACGAGAAAGACCTGCTGCATTCCAGGGTCGAACTCGACATCGACCGCCTCCATCCGTGCCCGTCCGCCGCGCGGAAGGTCACGCCCGGGAATGGAGACGAAGAAGTCGAGCAGCCGGTCGGTGTGGTCCGACGCGCGGTGGACGAGCATGAAGCCGCCCGCGCCGGGCCCGGTCAGCGGGCTCTCGGCCACCCAGGAGACGAACGCGGCCGCGATGCAGGCATCGACCGCATTGCCCCCCTCGGCGAGGATCTCCGCGCCCGTCTGCGCGGTGAGCGGATGCCCGGCCGCGACTGCGCCTTTCATGAGCAGAGGGTACCCCTAACCCTCGACCGGTTTACAGGTCGCGCAAGAAACTCGGCGGCTCGAGGGTGTCCTCGGGCTCGGCGAGCTGCGCCGGCCCGCGCGGGGTCGGCGAGCTGAGGCCCGGCCGTCCTCCCAGGCCGGTGGCGATCACGGTGACCCAGATCTGGCCGGAGAGACGCTCGTCGATCGTGGCGCCGAAGATGATGTTCGTCTCCTCCGTCGCGGCCTCGCGCACGACCTCGGCAGCCTCGTTGACCTCGAGCAGCGTGAGGTCGTCCCCGCCCGCAATCGAAAGAAGAATGCCTCGCGCGCCGACGATCTCCGTGTCGATGAGGGGCGAGCGCAGCGCCCGCTCGGCCGCCTCGCGCGCGCGGGTTTCCCCCGTCGCGAAGCCGATGCCCATGATCGCGGAACCCGCGTCCCTCATGATCGTGCGCACATCCGCGAAGTCGAGGTTGATGAGACCGGGCATCGTGATGAGGTCGCAGATGCCCTGCACACCCTGGCGCAGGACGTCGTCGGCGATACGGAAGGCGTCGAGCATCGACGTCGATTGCTCGAGCACCTCGAGCAGCCGGTCGTTCGGGATGACGATGACGGTGTCGCATACCTCGCGGAGCTCGTGCACACCCTTCTCGGCCTGCGAGCGGCGCCGCGTGCCTTCGAAGCGAAACGGAAGCGTGACGATCCCCACCGACAGCGCACCGACCTCGCGCGCGATCCGCGCGACGACGGGTGCGGCGCCGGTGCCGGTCCCGCCGCCTTCGCCCGCGGTGACGAAGACCATGTCGGACCCACGGAGGACATGCTTGATCTGGTCGTAGGCCTCCTCGGCGGCCTCGCGCCCGAGGTTCGGGTCGGAGCCGGAGCCCAGGCCCTGGGTCAGCTCGCGACCGATGTGGAGCTTGATCGGCGCCTCGCACGTCCGCAGCTGCTGGATGTCGGTGTTGACCGCAATGAACTCGACCTGCGAGATGCCTGCCTCGATCATGCGGTTGACCGCGTTCAGACCGCCCCCGCCGACGCCGACGACGCGGATGACCGCGAGATAGGCAGCCGACTCCGGTCGCGGCGCGCGGTGGATGCGGGGCGCCGGCTCGGCCATGCGGGAGGCCGGAGCGGGCTCGAAGCCCCGCTCGACGGGCGCCGGAGGGACGGGCTGGGGTCCGGGCTCGGAACGTGTGGGCTCGGATGGAGGAGCAGGCTCTGCGACCGTCGCCTCCGACGAGCTCGTCACCGGCTCGCGCTCGGGCTCCCGCTCGACCTCGGAGGGAGGCGCAGGCTGTGCCGAGGGCTCGGGTGCTGCGTGCTCGACGGTCGGCGCTTCGGCCGACTCTTGGCCGGCACGCTCGCGCTCGGCCTGGCGCTGCGCAGACTCGGTCGCCTTGAAGAGCTCGGCGAGTGGGCCCTCACGCATGCTCGCGCGGCGTCGCGCCATTGAGCACCTCCTTCGCGAGGTCACGGTAGGCCTGGGCGGCAGGGCCGGACGAGTCGTACTTGAGCACCGAGCTGCCCTCGACGGGCGCTTCGGCGTAGCGGACGGTCTTCTTGATGCGCGTCTCGAAGACGAGGTCCCCGAAGTTTTCCTTCAGCATCTCCACCGCCTCGCGACCGTGCAAGGTGCGGGAGTCGTACATCGTCGGGAGGATGCCCCTGATCTCGACGACCGGGTTCAGGTTCTCCCGGATCATGCTGAGCGTGTTCTCGAGCTGGACGAGACCGCGGAGCGAGAGGTACTCGCACTGGACAGGGACGATCACGCCGTCCGAGGCGGTGAGCGCGTTGATCGTCAGGAGACCGAGGGACGGCGGCGTGTCGATCAGGATGTAGTCGTAGCTGTTCCGCACCGGCAGAAGCGCCTTCTGCAGAGCCCGCTCGCGTCCGATCATGCTCGAGAGCGCGAGCTCGGCGCCGGCAAGGTCGATGGACGAAACCGCGACGTCGACTTCCGCGCGATGGATTACGTCCTCGATCGGCATCGAGTGGACGAGGACGTCGTACATCGACCGCTCGACCTGGTCCGGATCCATGCCCTGGGACATGGTCAGGTTGCCCTGCGGATCGAGGTCGACAATGAGCACCTCGAAGCCGTGTTCCTTGAACGCGACCGCGAGATTCAGCGTGGTGGTCGTCTTCGCCACGCCACCCTTTTGATTAGCGAAGGCGATGACCTGGCCCAGCGTTGCTCCTTCAGAAGTGGACGTCCGCTTGCGCGGACGCGGAAGAATTCCCGAAAGCCCCATGAGGGCTCGTGTTTCGTGTCACGGTAGCACAATCCTTCTCGACGAATTTAACCCGCAAATCGGCTGCAAATACGGCTTTGCCGCGCCACAGCCGGGACGAAAAACCTCAGCGGCGAAGCGCCAGAAGCGACAGCATCTCGAAGCAGGCGTTCGCGGCGAGGAACGCCGTCACGCCGGATGGGTCGTACGGCGGCGAGACCTCGACGCAGTCGAAGCCGCGAAAGTCCAGGCCCGTGAGCGCACGGACGTACGCAAGGGCCTCCCTGCTCGAAGGACCCCCGACTTCGGGGGTGCCCGTCCCCGGCGCGAACGCCGGGTCGACGAAGTCGACGTCGAAGGACAGGAAGCACGGCGCGTCCCCGGCTCGCGCCCGCACGCGGTCGGCAAAGGCCACCGGCCCGAGCTCCGCGAGCTCCTCGTAGGGAAGGGCATCGAAGCCGAGCTCCGCCGGGAGCGACGCGTCTCCCTTGGCCGTCAGCGATCCGCGCATCCCGGCTTGCACCGAGCGTGCGGGGTCGACGAGGCCCTCCTCTGCCGCCCGCCGGACCACACTTCCGTGGAAGAGCGTCTGGCCGAAATACTCCTCCCAGACATCGTGGTGGGCGTCCAGCTGCACGAGGGCAAGCGGGCCGTGGACCGCAGCGAGCGCACGTAGCTCGGCGAGGAGCGCGGTGTGGTCGCCGCCCAGGCCGAGTGTCACCGCGCCGGCGGCAGCGACCTCGGCGAGGGCGGCGGCCGACCGCTCGACGGAGTCGACGGTCGACCCGGGAACCGTGGGCACGTCTCCGTAGTCGACGAGCGACAGGCACCCGCAGACGTCGACGTCCAGTATGGGGTTGTAGCTGCGCAGCATGACCGAGGCGCTGCGAATCGCCTCCGGCCCGAAACGCGAACCGCTTCGAAAGACCTGGGCACCGTCGCTCGGGATTCCGACCACGGCGACGTCGACCTCGTGGAGGTCTTTGACGTGCGGAAGGCGCATGAACGTCCGCGGATCCGAGAACCGCGGCGTCTCGAAGGCGTCCGGCGGTCCGTAGCGCGGCATCTGCGCGGCGATTATAGGGACGTTCCCGTTGCCACCCCCTCGCTCTCGGCGCCGAGGCCGGCGCGGCAGTCCGCGAGCGCCGCACGTGCTCGCTCCACGCCGACCGGTCGCTCGGCTGCGATCCACCGCTCGCCTTCCGCGAGCAGGCTTCGCACCTCCGCGAGGAGGTCTGATGTGTGAGCACCCTCCCGTCGAAGGGCGTCGATCCGCTCGAGTCGCTCGAGTACCTGCCTGGCCTCGTCCATGCCTCCAAGCTAGAAGGCAAAGACGCGCGTGTGTGTCACGGGGTGCGCCGGGGCTTTCGACAATCGCGCCAGTAGGCGATCAAAAGGATCGCCATGCCCGCAAGGGCGATCGAAAGAAGCCTCCAGTCGCCGCGGTTGATGATCGCGAGCAGGATCCCGAAGATGAACGCGACGCGGAACCCGATGCAGCGCCGCCGCTGGAGCCGGTCGCTGCCGATCGTCACCCTGCTGCGACGACGCGGGCGGCCGTCGTGACCTGAGGACGAGGCCTCAGCCCGAGCAGAGCTTCGTCGAGCGCGACGACAAGCTCCGACCGGTCGGGGTGAAGCAGTGTCTCGACGAGCGCGCGCCGAACCGCATCCTCCGCGCGAGCGCCGGGCCCGTCGCCGTCGAGGAGCGCGCGAAAGGCAGTGACGAGCTCGGAGCGCTCGCGGGCCGTCTCGCCAAGGAGCACGGCCGTCCTCATCGCGGCCGCCCAGGCTCCCTCGTCACACCCGAAGAGCGCCTCGAGGGCCTCGCGAAGCTCGTCTGAACGGAGCGGCCCCTCGTGGAACAACGCGAGCTCCCAGCGCTCGAGCGCTTCGAGCAGCTCGGGGTCTCCGGGAGCTGCCGCGAGGCGGCTCTGCAGCTGAACGGCAAGCTGAGCGCGGAACGGGTCGAGCCGCGTCGGCTCCCCGGGGGGGACCTGCGCGGCAAGGGGAGGAACCGGACGAACGCCGTACGGCCTCCAGTCGAGGCGCTCGAAGAGCACCGGGCCCGCCGCGACGGCACCCGGGGTCGCGAGCCGAAGGACGCTGACGGCGAGGCCGACCTCCGCGGGGGCGTCGGGCACCTCGCAGGCGGTCCCGTCGAGGTCGCGCTCGAGCTCGAGGACGAGCATGCGGTCGACTTCCCGCCCGAAGTCCGCGGGAAGGAGGCGGCCCGCCTCCGGCCACGAGGCCGTCAGCTCGCCGGCCGCGGCCGGGCGGACGCGGATTCCCCGGCCGAGCTGGATCTCACCGCCTGCCGTCAGCCCGACCAGCGGTGCAAGTGCAGCGTAGGCGCGCCGCTCGCCGAAGAGGGATAGCTCGAGTTCCGAGTACGCGGTCTCGAAGGCGATGTCGTCCCAGTCGAAGGCACCGCACGTCTCCGCAGTGCGCATGAGAAGCGGAACGAGGATGGTGCGGCGCAGCGCCTCGTCTTCGCCGACGCGTTCTCCGGCGTGGGCCTGGGCGAAGATCCCGGCAGCCGGCTCGTCCTTGAGGGCGATGAGCGCCTCGGTCGCATCGTCGCGGCGCCCGAGCCGCTCGGCCCGGGCCTCGACGAAGGAGCCGATCAGCGGCCGGTACTCGTAGAGAGTCGGGCGGTTCGGGCCTGCGTGCTCCTCGAGGGAAACGGGGATGTCGGCACCGGACTCGAGCTCGCGGCCGAGCTCGAAGAACGCACCGAGGCAGAACGCCCGCAGCGCGCGAAAGAGATTGGGAGAGCGAACGCCGGCAGGCACGCCACCCTCGTTACGCCCCGCGCGGCTCCGTTCCTTCCTGGCAAGCGGGACACCAGTACGCCATGCGGGCGTCGTCGTCCTGCGGCCAGGAGCGAATCAGGCTCCCGCAGCGGCCGCATGGACGCCCGGCGCGCCGGTAGACGAAATGGCGGCGGCGCTGTCGCGGCGCCTGCATCAGATCCGCCGCCGCGGCGAGGACCGAGCGGAGCCCCTCGTCGTCCACCTCGCGCAGCGCGACCCAGGGCTTCAGACCCGCAGCGAAGAGGGCTTCCGCCTTCCACATGTTCCCGATGCCGGCAACGAGGGTCTGGTCGAGCAGCGCCTCGCCGAGCGTGCGGCTCTGCCCGGCGGACCGAAAGCGGACGATCATCGCGTCGAGATCGGGAGCGATGGCCATGATGTCCGGTCCGAGTCGGTCGGTCCGGCCCCGCCCGAGCTCCAGCACGGGGCCCCGCCGCTGGACCGCTTGCCATTCGGCACCGCGGAGGACGAGCCAGGGCTTGCCCGGGATGGGCCTTCCGGCGGGCTCCACGCGCCAGCGCCCGTGCATGCGGAGATGGCTACGCACGACGGTGCCGTCCTCGAACGTGAGCAGGAGGTTCTTGCCGACTGCCTCCACGCGCTCGAGGCGATGGCCGTCGATTCGCTCGGCGATGCCGAGCAGCGCCGCGCGAGGATGCGGCGAGTCGGCGCGCACGACGTCTCCCTCCAGCACGCGAAGGCGCTCCGCGGTGCGATGGATTGCGTCGCCCTCGGGCACGCCCTTACCCCCGAAGGACGGCGCGGCGAGGGCCAGGGAGGAATCCCGCCTCGACGAGCAGCGGCATGATCTCGCTCTCGCTCACCGGCTCGCCGTCGAAGCGCTCGACCGCGAGCCGCTTCTGGCCGGTGGCACGCACGTGTGCCACGAGCGCTTCGAGACCGGGGCGAAGCCAGTCCGGATCGGGATCGCGCAGCGGGACGAGCGAGCGGCCTCCGCGCTCGACAAAGAGCGCGGGCGAGCCGCCAAGCAGTACGACGTATGCGCCGGCGACCCGAGCCGCGCGCGCCCCGGCCCGCTTGGGCCACGGGAGCGCGGCTCCGTAGGGCTGCGCCGGATCGGCGGCGGCGAGCACCAGCGGCAACGGCTCGGCGGGATGCTCACGCAGGCGCTCGACGGCTCCGGGGAGAGCGAACTGCGCTCCGCCGAGTCCCGCGACGAAGTACCCCCGGCGGCAGATGCCCAGCGTCTCGAGGTTTCGCAGCTCCCGGTACACGGGCGCGTACCCACCGGGAACGCCCTCACCGCGGACGCCGTCGCGTGTGACAATCCCCTGTCGCTCGAGGAGGAGCTCGGCGAGTGCGCGCGGGTCCGGGTCACCCGCGAAGATCGGAGCGGTGCTGGCCCAGCGCCCCTGTGTCGCGGTGATCGCGTCGGATCGGCGGCGCGAGAAACGCCGTGGGCGGCGCTCCGGCCTCGGGGCCTGGAAGCGGCGCGCGGCACGAAGCGGCTGCCAGGCGTCGTTCGTGACCTCGCCGGACCAGACGAGCTCCCAGAGTGCGGGCAGTGCGGTCTCGGCCTCGAGGCCGGTCTCGCGCAGCAGGTCGAACCAGAAGAGCGCGCTGCCTTCGAGCGCCGCGCGGATGCGGTCGTAGGCACCTCCTTCCGGAGGCGGGAGCGTCGCCGGGCGTCCAAGCGCCGGCGCGTCCTCACGGAAGTAAACGGCGACACGCTCGAGCCCGGCTCCGACCCACACGACCTCGCCGGAAGCGGCGAGCTGATCGAGCTCGGCCGGCTGGAAGCCGGGCACGCGGCGTCGGAGGATGTCGGTCTCCCAGAGCAAGACGGGAAGCGACACTCCCTGCAGCGGCACGAGCGCCTCCCGCAGGGTCGCCCGCCGGTCGATCCCGTGCCATGCGGGCAGGAACCGGCCGAGGGCTTCCTCGTCCACCGGCTCGACCTCCTTGCGCAGCGCGGCAAGGCTCGCGCGGCGGAGGCGGCGGAGGACGTCCGGCTCGCACCACTCGCGCTCGGACCCACCGGGCCGGAGCTCGCCGCGGACGAGCCGCCCGTCGCGCTCGAGGTGGCCGAGCTCGGCTTCGGCTCGCTCTGACGAGAGGCCGAAGCGGGCGGCTGCCTCTGCGGTCGTGAACGGCCCGCGGCCGCGCGCGTAGCGGATAAGCAGACCTCCGAGCGGGTCGTCTCCGGATTCGAGAAAGGCATCCGGAAGCCCGGAAGGAGGCATCGCGCCGACGGCGTCGCGATAGCGGCCGGCGTCCTCGGCCGCAATGAGCCGGGTCTCTCCTCCCACGCGGATCTGCACCACCCGGCGCTCGGCCTCCAGCGGCTCGGCAAGAGCGGCCTCGTATTCGCCGGGGCGAAGATCGCCCCGGCGGAGCAAGAGATCGTGCAGCTGATCCGGGCTCTTGGGCGAGCCGCGAAGCTCCTCCTCCAGCTGCTCGAGCGCGGCCGGGTCGATCAGGTCGCGAAGCTCCTCCTGGCCGAGAAGCTCTTTCAGCAGGTCGCGGTCGAGCGCGAGGGCCTGGGCGCGGCGCTCGGCAAGCGGCGTGTCGTCCTCGTACATGTACGTGGCGACGTAGTCGAAGAGGAGCGAGGAGGCGTACGGCGAGGCCGTCGGAGTCTCGACCTCGACGAGGTCAATCCGGCGCTGGCGCAACGCGCCGAGGAGCTCGCGCAGGGCGGGCAGGTCGAACACGTCCTGCAGGCACTCGCGGTAGGTCTCCAGGATGACCGGGAAGTCGGAGTAGCGACGGGCGACCTGCAAGAGCCCTTGCGCCTTGAGCCGCTGCTGCCAGAGCGGCGTCCTCTGCCCCGGCCTTCGCCGCGGGATGAGTAGGGCGCGCGCAGCGTTCTCGCGGAAGCGCGCGCCGAAAAGCGCCGTTCCGGCGAGCTCGGTGACGACCAGCTCGTCCAGCTCGCCGGGGTCGATGAGCACGTCGTCGATGGGCGGAGGCGCATCCGCGTCCGGGAGATGGAGGGCGATGCCGTCATCCGACCAGATGGCGTTCACCTCGAGCCCGTGCGACTCGCGCAAGCGGGCCGCGAGCGCAAGCGACCAGGGCGCGTGCACCCGTCCGCCGAAGGGCGTCAGGATGCAGAGGCGCCAGTCGCCGATCTCGTCGCGGAACCTCTCGACGACGACGGTGCGGTCGGACGGGATCGCGCGCGTGGCCTCCTCCTGCTCGCGCAGATAGGTGAGCAGGTTCTGGGCGGCGCGCCCGTCCAGCGAGTGCTGCTCGGTCAGCCTGCCGAGTGCCCGCTTGTCGTCGAGGGCGACGAGCTCCCGCGCGGTGCGCCCGATCGCCTGCCCGAGCTCGTACGGCCTTCCGACGCCTTCGCCCTTCCAGAAGGGAACGAGGCCGGGGATGCCAGGTGCCGGCGAGACGAGCACGCGGTCACGGGTGATCTCCTCGATCCGCCAGGTCGAGGCGCCGAGCAGGAACGTCTGGCCGGCACGGGCCTCGTAGACCATCTCCTCGTCGAGCTCGCCGACGCGGCCTCCGCCCTCGACCAGGTGGACGCCGAAGAGCCCGCGGTCGGGAATCGTGCCGGCGTTGGTGACCGCGAGACGTCTCGCACCCTCACGTCCCCGAACGAAGCCGCGGACGCGATCCCAGACGATGCGCGGGCGGAGTTCGGCGAACTCCTCCGACGGGTACCGGCCAGCGAGCATGTCGAGGACGTTCTCGAGCTGTTTGCGGGAGAGCTCGCGGAACGGATAGGCACGCCTGACCAGCTCGTGTAGCTCGTCCACGGAGATCTCCTCGTCGGCGGCGACAGCGACGATCTGTTGGGCCAGCACGTCGAGCGGGTTGCGAGGAATGCGCGTCTCCTCAATCGCGCCTCCGCGCATGCGCTCGGCGACGACGGCCGACTCGAGCAGGTCGGCCCGGAACTTGGGGAAGATCCGTCCCTTCGATGGCTCATCGAGGCGGTGGCCAGAGCGTCCCACCCGCTGGAGACCGCGCGCAACCGACTTCGGCGACTCGACCTGGATGACGAGGTCGACGGCGCCCATGTCGATCCCGAGCTCGAGGGACGACGTGGCGACGAGTGCGGGGATCTGGCCCCGCTTGAGGAGCTCTTCGACCTCGACTCGCTGCTCGCGGGCCAGCGATCCGTGGTGCGCACGCGCGATCTCGCGCTCGGCGAGCTCGTTCAGCCGCAGGGCGAGCCGTTCGGCCAGCCGGCGGTTGTTGACGAAGACGATCGTCGAGCGGTGGCTCTCGACGAGCTTCAGGAGCTCCGGGTAGATCGACGGCCAGATCGAGTTGCCCTCGCCCGGTTCGCGCATGTCCTCGACGGGGACGACGACGCGCAGGTCGAGCTCCTTCGCCCGGCCGGCGTCGACGAGCTCGATGTCGCGCGCGCCGGAGACGAAGCGGCCGATCTCGTCGAGTGGCCGCTGGGTCGCCGAGAGACCGATGCGCTGAAACGACTCGGCGGTGAGCCGCTCCAGCCGCTCGAGGCTGAGCGCGAGGTGGGACCCGCGCTTGGTGCCTGCGACCGCGTGCACCTCGTCCACGATCACGAACCGGACCGTCCGGAGCGTCTCGCGCGCCCGCGAGGTGAGGAGGAGGAAGAGCGACTCGGGGGTGGTGATGAGGATGTCGGGCGGGTTGCGCAGCATGGCCGCCCGCTCCTTCGGCGGAGTGTCACCGGTGCGGACGCCGACCAGGAGCTTCGAGCCGATGCCCGCCAGAGGGCCGCGGAGATTGCGCTCGACGTCGTAGTTGAGGGCCTTGAGTGGGCTGACGTAGAGCACCTGGATCCCCTCACCGGGCCTCGCGCGGTCGAGCGCCCAGAGGAAGGCCGCGAGCGTCTTGCCGGAGCCCGTCGGCGCCTGGATGAGCGTGTGCTTGCCGGACGCGATCGCCGGCCAGCCGCGCTCCTGCGCGGGCGTCGGCGCGTCGAATGTCTGCTCGAACCAACGGCGAATGGTGGGGCTGAAGGGAGCGAGCGCGCTCACCGTTTCAGCGTATCGCGCGAGCGGATGCCTATCGGGCGGGCTTGTCCCATGCGTTGGGTGCTCGTCCCTCCTCCCACCCCCAGCCTAAGAGCAACATCGTCGCGCCGCTGGGACGCAACGCGCCAGAAAGAAGAAGGTTTGCGTAGAAAGCGTCACGCGCTAGGATCGACACATGGCGGCACAGGCACCGGCCCGGCTCCACTTCACCGGCAACGACGAGGCCGACGCGCTCCTCGCCGAGGAGCCGCTCGCACTCCTCATCGGCTTCGTCCTCGACCAGCAGGTGCCCGTCCAGAAGGCCTTCTCCGGGCCGCTCGAGCTGAAGCGGCGTATCGGCACTTTCGACGCGAGCGCGATCGCCAGCATGGACCCCGGCGAGCTCGACCGGGCATTCCGGGAGCGACCGGCGCTTCATCGCTTCCCCGGGACGATGGCGATGCGGACGCAGGAGCTCTGCGCCGCCGTCGCCACGGACTACGAGGGCGACGCCGCTCGCATCTGGAACGAGGCGAGCGACGGCCGCGAGCTCGAGCAGCGTCTTCTCGACCTGCCCGGAATTGGCCCGATGAAGGCACGGTCGCTGATCGCGATCCTGGGCAAGCGCTTCGGGATCAAGCCGCCGGGCTGGGAGGATGTCGCTCCGAGCCATCCAACCCTCGGCGACGTCGACTCCGTCGAGGCCCTCCTGGACTACCAGGCGAAAAAGCGCGCGCACAAGGCGGCCATGCGCACCGCCGGCACGACTCAGGCATAGCTACAGCCCCTGTTCGAGAGCCGAGCGCGCCGCGAGGTCTCCGCACATCCCGTGCACGCCTCCTCCGGGAGGAGTCGACGCCGAGCAGAGGTAGACCCCGCGGGCTGGCGTCGCGTACGGGTCGAGCTTGGCCACCGGCCGCGCAGCAAGGCGCCAGAGCGTCGCGGCGCCTCCGTTGATGTCGCCTCCGACGAGATTGCGGTTTCGCGCCTCGAGCGCCGACGGGGGCAGGACGCTGCGCGCGAGCACCCGCTTCCCAAACCCCGGAGCGAAGCGCTCGATCTGTGCCTCGATCCGCTCCGTCATGTCGAAGTCGGACCCGTTCGGCACGTGGCAGTAGGCCCACGCGGTGTGCCTGCCGTCGGGAGCGCGGCTCGTGTCGAAGAGGCTGTGCTGTGCGAGAAGGACGAAGGGCCGCTCCGCGTGCCGGCCTCGCCACGGTGCACGCTCGGACTCGGCGATTTCCTGCAGGGTTCCGCCGAGGTGGACGGTGCCGGCGCGCGCACACGCGGTCGCCGTCCACGGGATCGGTCCGGCGAGCGCGTAGTCGACTTTGAAGGCCGCCGGCCCGTGGCGGAAGTGGCCCAGGCGGCGTACGTAGTCGCGCGGTAGGCGGCGCTCCGCGATCCTGACGAGCTCGCGCGGGCTCACGTCGCAGAACACCGACCGCGCCGGCGGCAGGGAATCCAAGGAATCGACCGGCGCATCCGCTTCGAGCTCCCCGCCGAGCTCACGAACGTGCGAGACGAGCGCATCGGGGATGCGCTGCGAGCCTCCGCGCGGGAACGGCCACCCGAAGAGATGTGCGCCGAGGAGCAGGACGAGCCCGAAGCCGGCAGTGGGGCTCCGCTCCAGGGGCACCATCGAATGCGCTGCGCAGCCCGTGAAGAGCGCGCGCGCCCGCTCGCCCTGGAACGTGTTCGCGGCGAGGCCGGTCGCCGACCGGGCCGCATGCCGCGCGAAGCGCGCCAGAGCCAGCGGATGCGACGGCAGCGCTGTCAGCGGCCCGAAGACCGCCTCCTCCAACTTCGGCCAGTCCGCCACGAGGGGGCCGAGCAGCCTCCGGTACGCTTCGCCGTCGGCCCCGAGCCCGGCGGCGGTCGCCTCGATGGAGCGCTCGAGCACCACGGCGGTGCCGTCGTCGAGCGGATGCGCGAGCGGCGCGTCGGGGTGAGTCAGCTCGAGGCCGTGAGCGGCAAGGGGCAGCTCGCGCAACACTGGCGATCCCGGCACGAAAGGGTGGATCGACGAGCAGACGTCGTGCACGAAGCCCGGCAGTGTCAGCTCGGCAGAGCGCGTCCCGCCACCGAACGCCCCCTCCGCCTCGCGGACGAGCACGCGCTTGCCGGCCCGGGCAAGCGTCACAGCCGCGACGAGGCCGTTCGGCCCCGACCCGACGACGATCGCGTCGTACGGAGGGGTCAGCCGACCTCGGTGAGCGCGGACGAGCGGTTCTCCCGCACCATCTCGCGCGCGATCACGAGTCGCTGGATCTCGTTCGTGCCCTCGTAGATCTGCGTGATCTTGGCATCGCGCATCATGCGCTCGACCGGGTACTCCTTGATGTAGCCGTAGCCGCCGAGGATCTGCACAGCCTCGACGGTGACCTCCATCGCCACGTCCGAGCACACGAGCTTCGCCATGGCCGAGTACTTGGTCAGGTCGGGCGCCTCCTGGTCGATCATGACTCCGGCCTTGTAGAGAAGGCCGCGCGCCGCCTCGCACTTCGTCTCCATGTCCGCGAGCTTCGCCGCGATCATCTGGTGCTCGACGATGGGCTGGCCCATGGTCTCCCGCGACTGGGCGTAGTCGAGCGCGTAATCCGTCGCGCCCTGGGCGATCCCGAGCGCCTGGGCGGCGATCCCGGGCCGCGAGCGATCGAGGACCCGCATCGCGAGCTTGAAGCCTTCGCCTTCGCTCCCGATGAGGTTCGCGGCCGGCACACGGCAGTCGTTGAAGAAGACCTCGCCGGTCGTGGAGCCCTTGATCCCGAGCTTCGGCTCGATGCGGCCGACCTCGAACCCGGGCGCGTCGGCCTCGACCATGAAGCACGAGATGCCGTCGTGACCCGCCGACTGGTCGGTCTTCGCGAACACCGTGTAGAGGTGGGCGACCCCTGCGTTCGTGATGAAGCGCTTGGAGCCGTTGAGGAGATACTCGTCGCCGTCGCGCCTGGCCTCCGTTCGCATCGCGGCGGCATCCGAGCCGGAGCCGGGCTCGGTCAACGCATAGGCGGCGATCCACTCGCCGCTCGCGACCTTGGGCAGAAGGCGGTCCTGCTGCTCCTCTGTGCCCGCAAGCCGGAGTGCGAGCGAGCTCAGCTCCTGCACGGCGAGGATGAGACCCACCGTCGCATCGGCCTTGGAGATTTCCTCCACCGCGACGAGCAGCATCAGCGCTCCCGCGTTCGACCCTCCGTGGCGCTCGTCGAACGCGAGCCCGAAGATCTCGTGCTCGCGCAGGAGCTCGACCATGTCCCACGGGAAGTCGCCCGACTCGTCGATCTCGGCCGCGCGGGGAGCGATTCGCTCTCGCGTCAGCGTGCGGACGAGCTCGCGGATCTCACGCTGCTCCTCGGAAAGCGGGTCCCACGGCACGAGCCAATTCTAGGTGCGGTCAGGGTTCTCGAACCGCGCGTGCAGGTGGTTGTCGTGGTTCCACAAGACCTGCACGACCCCCGGCGGGCCGGTGAGGCTCGTGTTCGGGCCGACGAAGACGAGCGAGGCCCCCAGGGCGACGAAGCGGTCGACGAGATCCTGGGCGAGTCGGCGCTCGATCTGGCCCGCGACGAGCGGCGGCCGCTCGCGGTGGTCGCGACGCGGGTAGTAGACGTCCACGTCCAGCCCGTTCTGGTGGGACGCATGGCGGGGCCCGAAGGGGCCTCCACGCGGACGACTGAGGTCGCCGATCCCGAGGCGCGGCGCCGACGGATGCGCCGCCGCGTAGTCCGCGACGACACGGAGGACCTTGCGCACGAGCAAGTCTGTCCCCCACCTCCGTCCAGGCCGGTCGGGCCGGCGATGCAGCAGCGGATCCCAGGTGAAGAAGCGGGAGCCGGCCCCCGGGAGCCGCACACCGCGCACGAGCCGACCTGCCGACGGCGTCCCGACAGCCCGAGAATCGCGCCAGTGCATCGTGCGCTCCCTGTGCTCGGGCGGCGGCGCGCCATCGTCGGCCGACGGAGTGACGAAGCCGCAGAGAGCGAACGTCAGGATGATCAGGCAGATTGTCCGCACTCAGGGGGTACGTGAACCTTCCGCCTGCCGGTCCGCGTACAAAAGACCAATGGGAATCGAGATTCTGCTCTCCGCAGTCGCACTCGCCTCCTCGGCGCCGAGCGCGGGCACCGAAGTCGTCGGCCACTCGACCCAGGAGCGGCCGATCAAGGTGCACCGCCTCGGGGATCCGGCGAGCCCGCACAAGGTGCTGGTCGTCGGCTGCATCCACGGGAACGAATGTGCCGGAAGCGCGGTCACGCACAACCTCGTCCACCGCAAGCCGCCCGGAAGCTTCGACCTCTGGGTGATCCACTGCGTCAATCCGGACGGGCGCAAGCTCGGCGTGCGCCAGAACGGCCGAGGCGTCGACCTGAACCGGAACTTCGGCTCGGAGTGGATCCCGATCGGAAGCCGCTGGGATCCCGAGTATTCGGGCCCGCGCCCGTGGTCGGAGCCCGAGACGCGCACCGTGCGGAGGCTCGTCAAGGACCTCCACCCGGAGCTGACGATCTGGTACCACCAGCCGCAGACCCTGGTGCGTGCCTGGGGCCAGAGCGCGCCCACGGCGAAGAAGTTCGCGCGCTTCGCGAACATGACGTTCGCCAAGATCCGGTGGCCGCACGGCACCGCCCCGAACTGGCAGAACCACCGCTTCGCAGGCACGAGCTCGTTCGTGGTCGAGCTGGCGCCGGGCGCGCTCTCCGTGCACAGGGCGAACCGCCAAGCCTACGCCGTCATGCGGCTCGCGCGAACGCTCGCGAACTAGGCGCGCTCGGCCAAAATCTCGTCCGAGGTGGCGAGGCGGGCACCCGCGCGCTCCATCTCGGTGAGCGCGCGCTCCGAGTCGCCTTCCTCGACGTCGACGCCGCGTACGGCATCCTCGACCACGGTCACGTCGAAGCCCTCCCGCCGCGCGTCGAGCACAGTGTTCTTGACGCAGTAGTCGGTCGCGAGGCCGGCGACGAAGAGGCGGCCGACTCCCCGCTCCCGGAGGAGATCGCCGAGTGACGTGTCCTGGAAGGCGGAATAGCCCTGGCTATTTCGATCGTGTCCCTTGTCCAGGACGAGGTCCACCTTCGCCTGGTCGAGGGACGGATGGAGCTCCGCGCCGGGACTCCCCTCGACACAGTGAACCGGCCAGATCGAGGGCGGGTCGGCCCCGCGCCACTGCGCGGGGTCGACCTCCACTCCCGCGAACGAGCCGTGGTCCGCGCAATGGCAGTCGCGCGTGGCGATCACGAGGTCGAACCGGTCCAGGAGCTCGTTGATCGGCCCCGCAATCCGATCGCCCTCGGCGACCGGCAGCGCGCCGCCGGGTGTGAAGTCGTTCTGGAAGTCGACGATCAGAAGGGCGTCCACGCGCCGAATGGTAGGGACCTCGCGGGCGGGCGGGCGCGTAGTCCTCCGGATGGACTTCTTGCGGGCACAGGCTCGTATAGTCGGCACGCCATGGCAGGAGCGGGCCGCGTGGTACGCGCCTGGGTGCGCGGCGCCCAGGCCGGATCGGCCTCGGACCTCGAGGCCCTTTTCCGGCACCACTGGCCCGGCGCCTACCGGGCGGCTTACCTCGTCGTCCACGACGCCGCCGCGGCCGAGGACATCGCCCAGGAAGCGTTCCTCTCGGCGATTCGCGCGCTCGACACCTTCGACCGCCGGCGACCCTTCGGGCCTTGGCTGCACCGGATCGTCGTGAACCGGGCGATCGACTGGACGCGCGCACGGGCCCTCCGGCGGGAAGTGGGAGACGACCAGCTCGCCGTCACGGCTGCGCGTCCGGAGCCGCCTCCGGACGACCTGAACACCGAGACCATGTCCGCACTCGCGGCGCTTTCCCCGGATCACCGCGCAGTCGTCGTCCTCCGCTACGTCCTCGACTACTCGCCCGGAGAGATCGCCGACCTCCTCGAGCTTCCGCGCGGCACCGTCAACTCGCGTCTCCGGCGCGGCCTGGACGCCTTGCAGGAGCGCGTCATGAGGGAGCCTTCGTGAGCGACCGCGTGCGCGCCGCTCTCCGGCAGTCTCCCGTCCCCGACGAGGCCGGTGCGACCGAGCGCGCGTGGCGAACCGTCGACGCCGCCTTCGCATCGCGCGAGCGGATTTCCTGGAAGCGGAAGCGCCGCGGGCCGCTCGTCGCGCTCGTCGCTGCGGGAGCGGTCGTGGTCGCCGCGCTGACGCCGCCGGGCATGGCCGTCGTCGACCGCTTCCGCGACGCTGTCGGGCGCGAACCTTCGCAGCCCGCGCTCGTCGAGCTGCCCGCCCCCGGCCGCTTGCTCGTTCTGTCTCCGGAAGGCCCGTGGATCGTCCACGAGGACGGCTCGAAGCGGCTGCTCGGCGACTACGACGACGCGTCGTGGTCTCCCACTGGGCTCTTCGTCGTCGCGACGAGAGGGCGCCAGCTCGTCGCGCTCGATCCGGAGAGCGGCGAGCCCCGCTGGTCCCTTTCTCGCACTGAGCCGGTCAGTGACCCGCGCTGGTCGGGCGGCGGGCTCGACACCCGGATCGCGTACCGGGCGGGCGCCGCGCTGCACGTCGTCGCGGGCGACGGCTCGCCGGACGCGGTCGTCGCAGACGGCGTCGCCCCAATTGCCCCGGCCTGGAAGCCGGGTTCCCACGTGCTCGCCTACGCCGACGGGGCAGGGCGCGTCCATGTGATCGACACCGACACGCGGCGACAGCTCTGGCGGACCCCGGCCGTGAAGAGCGTGCGTCAGCTCGAGTTTTCGGGTGACCGGCTGGCCGTCTCGACCTCCACGCGCCTGATCGTGTTCCGCCGAGGAGAGCCGGCGCCGTTCCTGGAGCTGCCGCGCGGCCATGTCCTCCTCGACACTGCCATTCTCGGCTTCGGCGGCGTCCTGTACGCGGACTACGACCCGCAAAACGACGCCACCGCGCTCTTCCGTTCCGACTGCACCGTCGCGGGTGCGTGCGCGCTCGTGCCCGACACGCGCATGTTCGAAGGGCCCGGCCGGATCTCGAACCTCGTCACCTCCCCGGATCGCGACTGGATCACTGCGGGCTGGCCGGCCGCGGACCAGTTCCTCTTCTTCGAGAGCGCGCCCTCACCGCCCCGGCGGCTCGGGAAGGTGAACGCGGTCTCGAACGTGACCGCGGAGTTCTCGCCCGGCGAGAGCACGGGCGGGGTCTTCCCGGAGATCGCCGGCTGGGCGGCGCCTGCGCCGTGAAGAGGCGCATCCTCGTCGTCCTCGGTGCGGCCCTCCTCTGGCTCCCCCTTGCGAGCGATCTGCCGGCCGCGCAGCCGCCCGGGGCCGACTGGTCCCGGCCGAACAGCATCGAGGCTGGCGGCATCAGGGTCTACTACCCGCGAGCATGGACTGCCTCCGTGGAGGAAACAACGATCGTCGTCCAGTCAGGCGGCACGCGCATCATGCTCATCGACTACGGGACCGCGCAGGCCGGTTACTTCCGCCCGCGGCCTGATCGCTTCACACTGGACGACGACGACTTTCACTTCCTGTCTTGCCTGGGATTCGAAGGTTGGAACGTGATCTTCACGGATCGCGGCCAGGCCGTACAGGCGTTCGTCAAGCTCGGTCCTGACACCCCGAAGTCCGACGCGGCCGGACTGCTCGACCGGCTCGAGATCAGCTAGTCCGTAGCCTCTCCCCATTCACCGTCCGGGTCCGATTGGATTGCAGGCGTGATCCTCGAGAACGGCGCGATCCGCACGCTCGACCCGTCACTGCCGAAGGCGGGCGCCCTCGCGATCGCCGGCGAGCTCGTCGCCGGCGGCGTCGGCACGCATGAGACCGCCCTCGCGAGCCCGGAGCGAGTCGACCTCCGCGGCCGCTGCGTCCTCCCCGGATTCACCGACGCCCACGTCCATTTCCCGACCTGGGCGCTCGCCCAGCGCCAGGTGCGCCTAGAGGGGACGCGCTCGCTGGACGAGGCGCTCGCCCGCATAGGCGGCGCGGTCGAGTCGGTTCCCGAAGGACGCTGGCTCCGGGGGCTCGGGTGGCGGAGCGGCGATTGGTCACCCACGGTCGAGCCGACCAAGGAGGCCCTGGACGCCGTCACGGGCGACGTCCCGACGGCTCTCATGGCGCGCGACTACCACTCACTTTGGCTGAACTCGGCGGCCCTCGCCCGGGCGAACGGCGATCTCCAGGTTCCCGGCGGAGTCGTCGAGCGCGACGAGCAGGGCGAGCCGACCGGCGTCCTGCGGGAGGAGTGCGCCTGGCACTTCCGCGACGTCCACGTGCGCCCGACGCACGAGGAGATGGTGGACGCCTCGCGGGCGGGAATCCGGCTCGCGAACTCCCGCGGCGTCGTCGCGATCCACGACAAGGACGGCTGGCTCGGGGCTCTCGCCGTCTTCCAGGAGCTCCAGCGGGAAGGCGCCCTCACGCTGCGGGTCTGGCAGTCGCTCCAGCACGACCACGTCGACCGGCTCGCGGAGATCGGCATCTCGTCGGGACTCGGGGACGCGTTCCTCAGGGTCGGCTACATCAAGGCCTTCATGGACGGGACACTCGGCTCGCAGACCGCGCGCATGCTCGACGGCTCGGGGGTCGAAATCACGAGCCGGGCCGAGCTCGAGGACATCGTGAGGCGCTCTGCGCGCGCCGGCTTCCCGGTCGCCGTCCACGCCATCGGCAACCTGGCGAACCGGGAGGCGCTCGACGCCTTCGAGGCGACGCAGGAGGAGTGGCGCGCGCGCGGGCTTCGACCGCGCATCGAGCACGCCCAGCTCCTTGCGCCGGAGGACGTGCCGCGCTTCCGGGAGCTCGGCGTCGCGGCCTCCGTGCAGTTCAGCCACGCGCCCTCCGACCGCGATCTCGCCGACCGCTTCTGGGGCGACCTGACCACGGGCGCCTACGCCTACCGCTCGCTTCTCGACGCGGGCACACACGTCGCCAACGGCTCGGATGCCCCGATAGAGGAGCTCGACCCGCTCGCAGGGATCGCCGCCGGAGTCCTCCGGACGATCGACGTCCGGCCGGCCTGGCATCCGGAGCAGCGCGTCACCGTGGAAGAGGCCGTCCATGCGACCTGCGTCGCTCCGGCCTGGCTCGAAGGAGCCGAACGCCGCCGCGGTCGGCTCGTCCCGGGGCAGCTCGCCGACCTCGTCGTCCTCGACCGCGACCCGTTCGCGTGCCCGCCCGAGGAGCTCCTGGATATCGAGGTGATCGCGACGATGGCCGGCGGCAGGTGGGTGCACAACCCGCCCCCTTGGGCGTAGAGCGCCTCCGAGTACAATGAGCGCATGCGCACGATGCGTCCCGTCCATGACGCCAACTGCTCGGTCGCCTGTACGGCCGACATCATCGGCGCCAAGTGGACAGCGGTGATCGTCCACGACCTGTCCGAAGGCCCGCGCCGCTTCTCGGAGCTCGAGCGCTCCTGCCCCGGCATCAGCCCGCGCACCCTGTCCGAGCGGCTGCGCGTTCTCGAGCAGGAAGGGATCATCCAGCGGACGAGCGCCCGCCGGCGCGTGGACTACTCCCTGAGCGAGAAGGGCGAGGCGCTCCTGCCGATCATCGACGCGATGCGGCAGTTCGGGCACGAATGGCTCGTCCCCGAGCGCGGCCACGCGCACGCGGACGACACCGCCCTCGTCTAGCTACACGCACGAGCGAGCTAGAGCTCTTTGAAGCCGAGCAGGGTTTCGCGCGCGGCGGCGACGCCGAGCGGGATGTAGCGGGCGAGCAGGCGCTCGTTCGGCGAGTGCACATTGGCGCCGGGGAGCGCGAAGCCTGTGAGGATCGTCGGGATGCCCTTGTCGGCGAGGGCGGGCACGATCGGCAGCGTCCCGCCCGTCCGGAGGAGCAGCGGGCGCCGCCCGAGCGCGCGCTCGAAGGCGGCTTGCGCCAGCTTCACCGCGGGCGCCTGAGGCGAGATGAGCCCCGCGGGAGCGGACGACCTGCGCTCGATCTCGAGCTCTGCGCCGTCGGGGGTCGCATCGCGAAGCAGGCGCTCGAAGGTACCGGTGATCTCGTCGACGTCCTGACCGGGGGCGAGCCGGATCGAGACGTTCGCCTCGGCCGCCACCGGAAGCACGGTCTTCTGCAGGACCGGCTCGCCTCCGACGAGGCCGTTCACGTCCACGGCCGGGCCGGCCAGGGTGCGAAGGTAGAAGTCCTCGGCCGCCGAGCCGTCCATCGGACGCGCGCCCTCGGCCGCGAGGACGTCCGCGCCCGGATCGAGCTCGGCCCAGGAGCGCCGTTCCTCCTCGGTCGCGGGCACGACTCCGACGCGCAGCTCATCCGGCAGGGCGACGACCGCATCGAGCGTCTGCATCAGCGCGTGCACGCCGTTCAGCGCCGCGCCGCCGAACATGCCCGAGTGGAGGTCGCGCTCACCGCTCCTCAGGCGCACGTGAAAGTAGACGAGCCCGCGCGTGCCGAGGTCGAAGGAGGGCACGTCCTCGCGCGGCATGCCGCTGTCGAAGATGATGCAGGCGTCCGCGCCGCGATCGTCTGCCTCGAGGAAGTCGACGATGGCGTGGCCGCCCGTCTCCTCCTCGCCGTCGAAGGCGATGCGCACGTTGACCGGGAGCTCGCCCTCGCGCGCGAGCAGCTCTGCCGCCTTGAGCAAGAGGTAGGAGTTCCCCTTGTCGTCCACCGAGCCGCGCGCGTAGAGGTAGCCGTCGCGGATCTCGGGCTCGAAGGGATCGGACTCCCACAGGTCGAGCGGCGCCGGCGGCTGCACGTCGAAGTGGCCGTAGAGCATGACCGTGGGCGCGTCGCCGTTGTCGCTCGACGCCGGGATCTCCCCGATCGCAAGCGGGAACGTGGACGTCTCCACGAGCCCGGCCTCACCGCCTGCCGCTCGGACGAAGTCGCAGACCCACTCGCCGGCGCGCCGCACGTCCTCGGCGTGCGCCGGGTCCGCGCTCACGCTCGGGATGCGGAGGAGCTCGTAGAGCTCCTCGAGCCAGGCCTGGTCGGGACCGCCAGCCACGGCCCCGGACTCTAACCTGAGACCTGCTGGCCGGCGGCGGCTTTCGCCGGGCAAAGCCCGGCTTCGCCCCGCCGCTTGACGACGCCCCAGCGGGCTCAGGACGCTAGGCGGCGACGTCTCTGAGCTTTTGGCTTTCCGCCAGCGCCTGGAGCTTCTTCAGGCTCTGGTTCTCGATCTGGCGCACGCGCTCGCGGGTGACGTTGAACGTCCGCCCGACCTCGTCGAGCGTCCGCGGGTGCTGGCCGTCGAGGCCGTAGCGAAGCTCGAGGACGCGGCGCTCGCGGGGCGAGAGCGCGCACAGGATCCGCTTGAGCGTCTCCTTGCGCAGCGTGGTCTCGGCGGCTTCGTCGGGAGCGGCGGCCGTCTGGTCGGCGAGGAAGTGCCCGAACTCGGACTCTTCCTCGTCGCCGACCGGCTTCTCCAAGGAGATGGGCGTCTGCGCGCTCCGCCGGATCTGCTCGACTTCCTCGCGGTCGATCTCGAGCTCGCGGGCGATGTCCTCCGCGGACGGGTCGTGCCCGAGCTCGGCGAGGAGCTTGCGCTCGACGCGGCCGATCTTGTTCAGCTTCTCGACGACGTGGACAGGCATGCGGATCGTGCGCGCCTTGTCGGCGAGAGCACGGGCGACCGCCTGCCGGATCCACCACGTCGCGTAGGTGGAGAACTTGAACCCCTTGCGGTAGTCGAACTTCTCCGCGGCGCGAACGAGCCCGATCGTCCCTTCCTGGATGAGGTCGAGGAACGGCAGGCCCTGGTTGCGGTAGTTCTTCGCGATCGAGACGACGAGGCGAAGGTTCGCCTCGACCATCTGCTGCTTCGCGCGGTGGTCGCCGCGCTCGATCCGCTTCGAGAGCTCGACCTCCTGCGCGGCGGTGAGGAGCGGCACCTTGCCGATGTCCTTGAGGAAGAGCTGGAGCGAGTCGGTCGATACCTCGGCCACGTCCGGCTGCGCCGACGTGGGCTCGTCCTCCTCCTCGGGCTCGGCCTCGACGACCTCGATGTGGAGCTCGTCGAGCTGCCGGTAGAAATCGTCGACCTGGATGGTGTCCAGCTCCAGCTCGTCGAGCGCGAGCGCGACCTCCTCCTGCGTCAGAAAGCCGGCCTCCTGGCCTTGGCGGACGAGCGCCTTGGTGGCGTCATCGTCCAGCGTCACGCCCCTCCCTCCATTCCCTCTCCCCTCTTTCAAGCCGACCCCTCCTCTGACCGTATTGACGGCCCATGATTTGTCAACGGCGTCTCCGTGCCGGATCCCACGCTTGTGTGGCGCGACTCTTGCACGGCCACCGGACACTTCGCCATGGGCCGACCGGACTATTTGTTAGGCGTTAGGTCCCAATGCCTTCAAGACGGGAAAGAAGCGATTTTGCTTCCCGGCTGTAGAGACTTTCAGGCATGGTAGCTGCGGCTTGCTCCAGCTGCGCGCGAGCGTCCTTCACGTCTCGGATCCAGAGGAGAAGGACGCCGAGGTGGAACCGGACGACCGCGGAGTCGGGATTGTCGCGTGCGAGCGGCCCGAGGCGGGAGAAGGCGGCCGAGGGGTCATCCTTGTCGAAACGCCCGACCGCAGCGGCAACCTTGGCCTCGAGCCGGTTGGGCGCGAGCTCGAGCGCCCGGTCGAATGCGGCACGCGCTGAGATCGGCTCGCCGACACGCTGCAACGCCGTGCCGTAGAGGATCCACTCGTCGGCGCCGCCTTTCTTGGCCGCCGCCTCGAGCGCGTCGAGCTGCTCCTGCGGCGACTTCGCGCTGAGGCCCGCGGGCGCCTCGAGCGCCGTGAAGAACGACGGCAGGCCGGGAGCCATCTCCGGGTGAAGCAGGTCTCCGGCCCGCACCGCGGACTGGGAGTCCGGCTCGACCTCGGCGGCCTTGCGCCACTCGGCTACCGCATCGTCCCGCTGGCCCTGGGCGTAGAGCACGAGCCCGAGTTGGAGATGGACGAGCGCGCTTTCGGGATGCAACGCCTCGAGCTCCCGCAGCCGCTCGAGCGTATCGTCCGGCCAGGCGGCGACCGCGGCTCCGACGGCGGCCTCGAGCGAGTCCGGGTGGTCGCGGAGCAGCGCCGCGAACTGCGCCCGGGCATCCGCTGTCCGGCCGCTGTCGTAGGCCCGCTCGGCAGCGCGGAGAGCCTGGGCCTCGGAGTCGTCGCCGAGGATGACGCTGAGCTCGAGGACGGGCGGCTTCTCGCCGGGGCTCCCGTCCCCGCGGCCGATGAGGGCGACCCCCGCCACGACGGCAGCGGCGACGATGGCCAAAACCCCGACGATCAGGCGAATGCGGGTGCGCGGAGACACGCGCCGAGCGTAGCCCGCGCGCCCCGGGCAGCAGAGACGAAGTTGCTATATTTCGTGAAGTTATGCCGACCTATCGCGAGCTCCTTCAGCAGACCAAATCCGAGATCGACGAGGTCGACGCCTCCGCCGCGCAGGGGCTCCTCTCCGAGAACGCTGTCGCGGTCGTGGATGTGCGCGAGCGCGACGAGTGGGACGAGGGGCACCTCCCCCGCGCGGTGCACGTCCCCCGCGGCAACCTGGAATCCCGGATCGAGCGCGCGGTCCCGGACAAGACGACCAAGGTGCTCCTCTATTGCGCCGCCGGAAACCGATCTGCCTTCGCCGCGAAAACCCTCGAGGAGCTCGGCTACGAGAATGTCGTCTCGCTCGCGGGCGGCTTCACCGACTGGAAGCGCAACGGTCTCCCCTACGAGGTTCCCGAGGCGCTCGACGAGGCGAAGCGCCGCCGCTACAGCCGCCACCTCCTGATCCCCGAGGTCGGCGAGGAGGGGCAGCTCGAGCTGCTCCAGTCGCGCATCCTCCTGATCGGCGCGGGCGGGCTCGGCTCGCCGGCTTCGCTCTACCTCGCGGCCGCCGGCGTCGGCACCCTCGGGATCGTCGATGACGACGCGGTCGACGAGACGAACCTCCAGCGCCAGATCGTCCACTCGACCGACCGTCTCGGCGAGCCCAAGGCCGACTCGGCCAAGCGCACGATCGAGGCGTTGAACCCGGATGTCACCGTCAAGGTCTTCAAGGAGCGCCTCACGTCGGAGAACATCGACCGGATCCTGGGCGAGGGCTGGGACGTGATCGTCGACGGGGCGGACAACTTCCCCACGCGCTACCTCCTGAACGACGCATCGGTCTGGCACGGCCTCCCCGTCGTGCACGGATCCATCTACCGCTTCGAGGGCCAGGTGACGGTCTTCAAGCCGCACGAGGGCCCCTGCTACCGCTGCCTCTTCCCGCAGCCACCGCCTCCCGAGCTCGCCCCGAGCTGCGCCGAGGGCGGGGTGCTCGGGGTCCTTCCGGGCGTCGTCGGCTCCCTGCAGGCGAACGAGGCACTGAAGCTCGCGCTCGGCATCGGCGATCCGCTCGTCGGCCGGCTGCAGATGTTCGATGCGCTCGAGGGCACCTTCACCGAGATCTCCCTCCGTCGCGACCCGGACTGCCCGGTCTGCGGCGAGAGCCCCACGATCACGAGCTACATCGACTACGTCGAGTTCTGCCAGGGCGGAAGGACGCACGTAGCCTCGTGACCCGCGTCCGCATCCCGCCCACGCTCCGCGATGCGGTCGGCGGCGCACGGGAGGTGGACGCCTCCGGCTCCACCGTCCGCGAGCTCCTTGCCGACCTGGCCGAGCGCTTCCCCGGCCTGGGCAGCCAGGTGCTCGAGGCAGGAAACGAGATCGCCCCCTTCGTCAACGTCTACGTGAACAACGAGGACGTCCGCACCCTCGACGGCCTGGAGACTCCCGTCGGCGAGGGCACGTCGGTCATCCTCCTGCCCGCGATGGCAGGCGGCGAGCAAACGCTGACCCCATCGCTCCTCGAGACGGTCGGCCGCACTCCCCTCGTCGAGCTCTCTCGGATAAGCCCGGAAGGGGGCGCGCGGATCTACGCCAAGCTGGAGGGCCAGAACCCGACCGGTTCGATCAAGGACCGGATCGGGAAGACGATGGTCGAGGCCGCGGAGTCCTCGGGCGAGCTCGAGCCCGGACGCGAGCTCCTCGAACCGACGAGCGGCAACACCGGCATATCGCTCGCGATGGTGGCGAAGCTCAAGGGCTATCCCCTTACCTGCGTCCTACCCGAGAACTCGACGCCCGAGCGCGTCCGCATGCTCGAGCTCTACGGCGCGAAGATCGTCTTCTCGCCGGGAAGTGAGGGCTCGAACGGCGCCGTCCGCCACGCGCTTCGCCTGGCGGCGAGCGAGTCCCGCTACTTCATGCTCAACCAGTACGCAAACGAGGCCAACCCGCGCGCCCACTACGAGGGCACCGGCGCGGAGATCGTCGAAGCGCTCCCCCGCGTCGACGCGTTCGTCGCCGGCCTCGGCACGGGCGGGACGCTCATGGGCGCCGGCGAGCGGCTGCGGGAGTCTTTCCCCGAAATCCTGGTCGCAGCCGCGGAGCCTTTCCAGGGCGACCTCGTCTACGGCCTCCGCTCGCTCGCCGACGGCTACGTGCCCCCGATCCTCGACGTCTCGCGGCTCGACCGGAAGATCCTCGTCTCGAACGACGAGTCGCTGACCGGCCTGCGCGCCCTGCTCGACCGCGAGGGAATCTTCGCGGGCGTCTCCTCTGGCGCCGTCGTCCATGTCGCCCGGCGAATCGCGGGCGAGCGCGACGAGGACGCGGTCGTTGTCGCCGTGCTTGCCGACGCGGGCTGGAAGTACCTCTCCGCCGACTTCTGGACGGATGGCGCGCGGACGATGGACGATCACCTCTGGTGGTAGTCCCGCCGGCGGTGCGCTCGGCGCTCGTCGAGCACGCCGAGGCGCAGAGCCCAAACGAGGCGTGCGGAGTCGTCGTCTTCAAGGACGGCGAGGCCGAGCGCTACATCCCGGGCACGAACCTCTCCGAGAGTCCATACCGCTACGAGCTGCAGGTGCCGCCGGAGACGTGGTTCCTGGAGGACGAGGGCTACGAGCTCGCCGTCTTCCACTCCCACGTGTCGAGCCCGCCGCGCCCGTCGCGCACCGACGTGGAGAACATCGGTCTCTGGGAGGGCAAGCCCTACCTGATCCTCTCGCTGCGAACGGGCGAGCTCGCGGGCTGGCGGATCGCCGGCGGCCGAATCGAAGCGGAAGCGGTCTCCTAGGAGACGTCGAAGCTGCCGCGGATCGTCTTCGGATGCGCGTCGCAGCGGAACTTGCAGGTGCCGACCGAGAGCCTGACCTTCCAGGTGCGGCTACCGACGAAGTCGATCCCCGTCTTCTTGCTCACGCCCGGGCCGAGCAGGTGGAAGTTGTGGAACGAGCTCTGGTCGGAGACGGCGAAGCGGTGCTCGCCGGGGCCCCGAGTGCTTGAGCCTGGTGCCGTCCACGCGTACGGCCGGGGGCAGCGAACGGATTTCTCCCGGCGTGAGGGATTGACCGGCCGGCGGGGAAGGCCGAGAACGAGATCGTGAGGCTCCTCGCCGTCATCGCAGCCGCCCTCTTCTTCGCCATGCCCGCGGCGGCGGCTCCGGTGCCACTCTCAGCCGCGCCCGGCTGCCCGCTCTTTCCGGAGACGAATGTCTGGAACCGGCCGGTCGGCAAGCTCCCCCTCCGCTCGAACTCGAGGAAGGTCGTCCGCGCGATCGGCGCCCGGCTCCCCGTCCACGCCGACTTCGGATCGGGGCTCTGGGATGGCGCGCCGATCGGGATCCCGATCACGGTGGTCGGCTCCTCGCAGGCGACCTCGCCCGTGGACTTCGCCTACGACGACGAGAGCGACGCAGGGCCGTATCCGATCCCGAACGGCGTTGCGATCGAGGGCGGCGACGACTCGGACGGCGACCGGCACGCGATCGTCGTCGACTCCGACTCCTGCACGCTCTACGAGCTCTTCGCCCTCTACCCCTCGCCCTGGAGCGCAGGCTCTGGCGCAATCTGGAGCCTGACCTCGAACGCGCTCCGCCCGCGCGGTTGGACGTCCGCTGACGCGGCCGGTCTCCCGATTCTCCCCGGCCTCGTCCGCTACGAGGAGGTGGCGGCGGGCCACATCGACCACGCCATCCGCTTCACCGTCAGCCGCTCCAAGCGCGACTACGTCTACCCGGCCCGGCACTTCGCCTCGAGCCTCACGAGCAAGGCGCTGCCGCCGATGGGTCTGCGCCTCCGGCTTCGGGCGAACTATCCGGTATCAGGCTTCCCGTACCAGGCCCGAGTCGTGCTCAAGGCGCTCAAGCGCTACGGGATGATCGTCGCCGACAATGGCTCGAGCTGGTACCTCACCGGCGCGCCCCACCCGGGTTGGGACAACGACCAGCTCCACACGCTCGGCAAGGTCCGAGGGTCGGACTTCCGCGTCGTCGACACGCGCGGATTCACGAACGGCTAGCGCCGCGTTGCCCTAGTAACAGACTGTTACTAGGGCAATTCCGTCACAGAGTTCGAAGCGACGAGGCGCACGCCGCCACGACTTCCGCGCTTCCGAAAGCAAGTAACAGTCTGTTACTTGGCGAGTTCGGTGTGTCATCGGTCACACCAGCGTGACGGGGGTGCCCTCGTCGGCCGACCGGTAGAGCGCCGCGAGGGCGCGCGCCTGCCCCACCGCGTCGTCGCGGCCGAGCAGCGGCTCGGCCTCGCCGGCGATCGCGGCGCACATGTTGTCCAGCTCGATCCGATACGGGTCTGCCGGCGGAAGCGCGATCTCCTCGCGGCTCTCGCCGCGCCGCAGATGAAGGACGAGGCGCTGGGCGAGCCAGGGGTCGGGGATGACGAGCGAGCCCTCGGTCCCCACCACCTCGAGGCCGTCGCGCCTCGGGAGATGCATGCCCGCGTCGATCTCCGCGAGCACACCGCGCGGGAAGCGGAGGAGCCCGGTGAAGAGAATGTCCACGCGGGAGTCGCCGATCACCTGCTCGCCGTAGACCCGCTCCGGCTCGCCCGCGAGGAGGCGGGCCGCGCTGACGCAGTAGGCGCCCACGTCCATGAGCGCGCCGCCGCCGAGGTCGGGGTCGAGACGAATGTTGCGCCGGCCTTCGAGCGGAAAGCTGAACGTCGCCCGCACGAGCTGGAGCTCGCCGATCACCCCTCCCTCCACGAGCTGGACGAGCTTGGCCGTCTGCGGACTGTGCCGCCACATGAAGGCCTCCATGAGGACGCGGCCGGCGCGCTCGGCGGCGTTGAACGCCTCGTCCGCAGCCTCCGGGCTCCGCGTGAGCGGCTTTTCGCAGAGGACGTGCTTGCCCGCCGCGAGGGCGCGCACCGACCACTCGACGTGGAGGGAGTTCGGCAGAGAGATGTAGACGGCGTCCACCTCCGGGTCATCGACGAGCGCCTCGTAGCGTCCGTGCGAGCGCGGGATGCCGTGCTCGACGGCGTAAGCCTCCGCGCGGTCCGCGTCCCGGCTCGCGACGGCAACCACCTCGGCGAGCTCCGACTTCTCGGCGGCAGCCAGGATCCGACGGTTGATCCTCGCGGTTGAGAGGAATCCCCAGCGCACCTTCGCGGGAGTCACTCGCCCTGCCTCTGGTTCGGGGGCAGACAGAAGCGCTCGTAGGCGGGGGTGCAGATCTGCTCCCACGTCACTACTCGAGCGCGGATGACCGTGTCGTCGACGAGCTGGGCGTCGTTCGGCCGGTCGCGCACGTCAGAGCGGCTGGACGAACTCGACCGGCGCCCCGTCCACTTCGATGAACGAGACGCGCACCTCGCCGAAGACGTCGAACGGCTCCGCGATCGTCTTCTCGCCTTTCATCGCGTCCTCGAGACTGTCCACGAGGTACGCGACGTGCGGAACCGTGCGGATCAGCTCGGCCTCGGGGCTCGAAGGCTCGTACCAGAGCCACTCCACCCGGTAGGGGTGATCGCCCGGGCTCGTGAGCCAGAGCCGCTTCGATTCGAGGAAGCGCATGCCGTCGCGCTTGGCGGCGGCCGGGACGCCGATGTGGTCGAACTGCACGAAGCGTGATCCTACTCGGCTGCTACGAGCTCCCCCTCGGCCTGTTCCTCCGGAAGGAACTCGACCTCGAGCCGCTCGATGCGCGGCCCGTCGACGTCGAGGACGTGGAAGCGCATGCCGTCGTGTACGACCTCGTCGCCCTTCTCGGCGGCGCGCCCGAGCTCGCCGAAGACGAAGCCCGCAACCGTGTGGTAGTCCTCCTGCGGCAGGCCGGCCTTGAATTCCTCGTTGAAGTCGTCAATCGGAAAGGTCCCGTCGATACGTACGCGGTGCTCGTCGACGCGCTGGACGGACTCGTCGGGAAGGTCGTACTCGTCCTCGATCTCACCGACGATCTCCTCGAGGAGGTCCTCGAGGGTCACGATCCCCTGGAAGGCTCCGTACTCGTCGACGACCAGAGCCATGTGCTGGTTCTGGCGGCGGAACTCGGCGAGCATCGCCCCGAGATCCTTCGTCTCGGGAACGACGTGGGCCGGGCGCACGAGCCCCTCGATGAGGACGTTGTCGATGCCGTCGTTGTAGAGGGCCGAGAAGAGATCGCGCACGTGCAGGAGGCCGATGACGTCGTCGAGCGACCCCCGGTAGACGGGGTAGCGCGTGAAGGGCGAGTCGATGACGGCGGCGAGGCACTCCTGCGGCGGCAGGTCGATGGAGAGCGCCACGACCTCGGGCCGCGGGACCATCACCTCGTGGACCTCCTTGTCCGCGAAGTCGAAGACCTTGTACAGCATCGCCTCTTCTTCCTCGTGGATGACGCCCGTGTCCTCGGCGGCGGCGACCATCATGCGAATCTCGTCCTCGTCTGAGACGACGACCCCCGCCGGAGCGGGCTGGATGCCGAAAAGGTTGGTGAAGGCGTTGGCCGACTTCTGCAAGAACCAGACGACCGGATACGTGACGATGTAGAAGCCCTCGACTGGGAGCGCGACCCAGAGCGCAGTGCTCTCGTTCTTCGTCAACGCGACCGCCTTGGGCACGAGCTCGCCGAGCGTGACGTGCAGATAGGTCACGACCGCGAACGCGAGGATGAAGGACACGGTCGGGGCGAGCGCCGGGTCGACGAAGTGCTCCACAAGCGGCTCGCCGATTGCGCCGAGGGCGATCGAGAAGGCCGTGATCCCGAGCTGCACCGTGCCGATGAAGCGCACGGGGTCGTCCATGATGCGCAGCGCGATTTTCGCGCGGCGGCTGCCCTCGTGCGCGAGCTCCATGAGCCGGGTTCGCCTAGCGGTTACGAGCGCGTACTCGGCCGCCACGAAGAATGCGTTCCCTGCAACCAGCAGGAGAACGGCGAGGATCTTGAGGAAAGTGGTCACGCCCCGCTTCCCGAGGCGTGGGTACTAGGCGGGATCTCGTCCAACTCTCAGCTCTCAGGATAGCGCAGTGCCCATACGGTCTTCCCGGCTGCCACTGTTTCCAAAGGCCGCAGGCCGGCGTCGAGCACAGCGAGATCGGCCCGGTACCCGGGCTCGAGGCGGCCGCGATCGGTAAGGCCGAGGAGCTGCGCCGGGACGAGGCTCGCCATCGCCGCTGCCTCGGGGAGCCCGAAGCGAGCGAACCGCGCCACGATCCCCGCTCCCGAGACGTCGCCGCCGGCGAGACGGTTGTCGGGCGTGAGCGGCTGGGCGACGCGGTCGCTCGTAAGCGCGATCCTGCTCGGCCCGGCCGCCCGCACCGTCAAGGCCTCCACCCCGGGATGCAGGTGGCGGCCGTCGCCGATGAGGCCGACCGTGACGCGCTCGTCCAGGAGCAGGGCGGCGACGGGACCGGTCTCCCGCGCCCTGAGCGGCGACATCGCGTTCCAGAGGTGCGTGGCAAAGCGGGCTCCGGCCTCGACCGCGGCGCGTGCGGTCGCGGCGTTGGCGAGCGTATGGCCGAGTCCTGCGACCGCCCGCTCGGCCACGATCCGGATCGCGGCACGCGCGAACTCGAGCTCCGGAGCGATGGTGACGAGGCGGACGTCGCCGCGGTCGAGCCACTCGCCGAGGAGATCGAGATCCACCGGGAGGAAGTCGCCGGCGGGGAGGGCCCCGGCGGCTTCGGGGTTCAAGAACGGCCCCTCGAGGTGCAGGCCGAGACAGAGCGGGTCGGTCGTCTCGACGGGTCGCTGCGCGGTCTGCAGGTAGCCCGTGACCCCTGTAGCGACCAGGGTTTCCGGCGCATAGACATGGAGGTCGACGAACCCCGGAAAGACGATCTGCCCGTCGCCCGCCTCCCCGAATTCGACCTCGACGATGAGGTCTCCCTCGATCGTCAGCGCGCCCGGTTTGGCGCCGCCGATCGGGTCAACGAGAAGTCCCTCTAAAGTGTGACGCCCTCCCACCCGATTATCATCGTGCCTTGGGGGAAGCCGCAGTGTCCACAAACGGAGTCGCAAACGAGATCACGTGCCTGATCGCCGACGATCATGAGGTCGTCCGCGAAGGGCTTCGACTCTCGCTCAGCCGCTCGCCGCAGATCCGCGTCGTCGGTGAGGCGTCGGACGGCGCGAGCGCAGTGGCGATCGCCGAGAGGCGTCGCCCCAACGTCGTGATCATGGACGTGCGCATGCCGGGAATGGACGGCCTGGAGGCGACCAAGGTCCTCGCCGAGCGCCTGCCGGGCACCGCGGTGCTCATCTTCACGGCGTACGGCGAACGCAGCCTCCTCGGCCGCGGGCTCGAGGCCGGTGCCAAGGGCTACATCCTGAAGGAGGCCCCACACCAGACGCTCCTGCGCGCCATCGAGAAGGTCGCAAGCGGCGAGGGGTACGTCGATCCGGCTCTCATGCCCGCCCTCCTCACGCGCGAGCGCGAGGAGATGCTGACGCAGCGCGAGCGCGAGATCCTGCAGCTGCTCGCCGACGGCATGTCGAACGCCGATGTCGCCTCCCGCCTCTTCATCAGCCAGGAGACGGTGAAGAGCCACGTGCGGCACATCCTCGCCAAGCTCGAGGCCGACACGCGCACCCATGCCGTTGCGATCGCTCTTCGCGAGTCGATCATCGATTAGCCGCAAGAACGCACCGGGCGTTCTCGTCGCGACGACTGTCGGCTGCGCGGTCATCGGCGCCGTCGGCTGGGCCCTGAACCGCGAGGCGCTCGCCGCCGCGGGCCTCATCGCCGCCACCGCATTCGCAGGCGCCTTCGCCGTGTACCTGATCGTCTCCGAGCGCCGCCGCCACGAGTCGGCGGAGGACGAACTGGCCGCGCAAGCGAGCTTCCTCGAGTCGCTGGTCGAGTCCATCGCAGCCGTCTCGGGCCCGCTCGACCCGGACGAGATCGTGGAGCGCGCCTGCGACGAGGCGAAACGCCTCTTCGACGCCCGCTCGGCGCGGTTCCTCGCTCCGGGCGAGGAGGTCAAGGAAACAGGCGGCAAGCTCGTCGTGCCGCTCGCCGTCCGCGGCGAACCGCTCGGCTCGATCGAGATCGTCCGCTCGGAGCCCTTCGAGCGCTGGGACCGGACCCGTGCCTCGGTGCTCGCCGATTTCGCCTCCCGCGCAGTCGAAAACGCGCGGCTCGTCATGGAGGCGCAGGAGCGCGAGGCCGAGCGTGGCCGACTGACGGAACAGCTCATCACGGCGGAGCAGGACGAGCGCCGGCGGCTCTCCCTCTTCCTCCACGACGGGCCCGTCCAGGCCATGGCCGGGATCGCGCTCATGCACGACGCCGCGCTCGCGGCGATCGAGGACGGGCGCTACGAGGACGCGGCGAAGGTGATCGAGAGCTCCCTCGAGCGCGAGCGGCGCACCATCCAGGAGCTGCGGGACCTCTCGTTCGCGATCGAGCCGCTCGTCCTCCGCGACCAGGGCTTCGAGGCGACCGTGCAGGCTCTCGCCGACCAGGTCGAGCAGTCGCAGGGAATCACCGTGGCGACGAGCGTCGCGGCCGGCGAGCGCCTGAGCGAGAAGGCCCAGGTCGCCCTCTACCAGGTCATCCGCGAGGCGATCAACCAGGCGGTGCGGCGGCGGCCCGGCCAGATCGGGGTGACCATCGAGGAGCTCGCCGACGGCGACTACGCGACCGAGGTCGACGACGACGGCGTCGACGAGCGGCGGCGGGCTTCCATCGAGGCGATCGAGGAGCGCGTCCGCCTCCTCAACGGCCGGCTCTCCATCGAGTCCCGCGAGGAGGGCGGCACGGCGATCCGCGTCGTCATGCCCGCCTACGTGGCGGCCGCGCAGGGATAAGATCCGGCCCGCATGGCCGGCAAGCACATCCTGTTCGTCTCCCGCCCGACAGGCTACGAGCTGGTCGAGCGCGACGGAGACCCGCCCGCTGCCGGGACCCAGGTCGACCTGGAGGAGAACGGCGCGCGCTTCGAGGTGGTCAAGGTCGCGCCCTCCCCGCTCCCGCAGGACGACCGGCCCTGCGCCTACCTACAGCCCGCCTAGCTCGCCAGCCGCCTGGGCGTCCCAGACGGCTAGCGCAAGGCGTCCTCCGCGGCGATCTTCCCGAAGACGAGCGCCGAGGCGAGCGCGCTCGACCAGCCTCCCGCGGAGATGCCGCCCGCGTCCGCGCCGGCGACCCAGAGCCCGTCGGCGGCACGCCCACGCGGGTCGATCGCGATCCCGCCCAGGGTCGTCGTGATCCCTGCGACGACGTCGACGGCCGTCTCGCCGTCGCGGCGCTCGACGGGAGCGCCTGCGGCGCGGGCCGCCTCGATCACCTCGCCCACCGTGCGCTCGCGGACCGGCTCCGCAAGCGCGTCGTCGGGGACGACATAGCGGGCGCGGGCCCGGGGCTGGCGCGCCGTCCACTGGACGACGTCGATCTCGGACCACGTGCGCGCCTCGTAGACCTCCCCGTCGAGGTTCTCAACTCGAGCGTGCCTCGCGTACACCTGCGCCAGCGGGACGAAATCCTCGGGCGCAATCCGCCGCGCAGCCGCAAGATTGCGCCCGTAAAACTCGGCGAGGCCCCCGCTCTCGGTCGCTCCTGCCGCGCGCGCGAGTCGAAGCCCGTCGCCCGTGCTCCAGGGATTCGCACGCAAGACGAGGCTCCCGGCCTCGGGCGTGATGTGCTCGCGGACGAGGTCCGCGTTTCCCTGGAAGCCGCCAGTCGCGAGGACGACCGGCACGCCGTCGGGAAGCTCGGTCAGGGGCTGCCCGAGCCGTACGCCGCCCGCGCGTCGGGCGAGAGCCTCGGTGAGCCCCTCCGGATCGAAGCGAATCCCCGACGTGAGCGAATTGCCGGTCTCCCGCGTGACGACCGGCGCGCCAAGCCCCTCGAGCCAGGCGAGCGCGTCGTCGAGACCCTCCCAGACGACCCGCTGCAGCTCGGGGTCGCCGCCGGCGCACTCCTCCCGGAAGCGCTCGAAATCGCGGTAGCGCCAGACGACGCAGCTCGAGAGGTACATCGACCCGCCCAGGCGGTCGCCCTTCTCGAGGACGAGGACGTCGGCGCCGAGCTCGCGCGCGCGGGCGGCCGCAGCCAGGCCGGCCATCCCCGCCCCCGCAACGACGATGTCAGCCATCCAGCCTCGCCTTGTGTTGCACGCTCACGTTGTTATCGAGTCCGATTCTCCCGGTTTCATGAGGAATGGACTTTGTGCATGTGCAACACAAGGCTCCGCTCGTCACGTACGCGAAACGGGACGAGCGGGGAGCGCGTTTAGACGAGCGAGAAGGTCGGCTTGTGCTCGACGTACTCGAGCTTGATGCCGTCCGGGCCCCAGACGAAGACCGCGTATGTGTTCGCCGCATCGACGATGTCGGCGATCTCGAGCCCACGCTCCTCGGCCTCGCGGATGTGGTGGTCTGCCGACTCGACGCGCAGGCCGAGGTGGTTGAGGAGCGGCCGTTCGGGCTCCTCCGTCTCGCCCTGCTCGAGCTCGACGTAGGCATCGCCGGCCTTGAGCCGTCCGTTCTCCACCGCGAAGCCGAGCTCGGCGAGCTGGGCGAACGTCGCCTCGGGATCCGCGACGCGGAACGCGACGTGGTCGAGGTCGTAGGCGGCTCCGTCGTCGGTAGCGACGAGCGCGAACGGCACCCGCTGGGGTCCCTCGAACTCGACGCGGCCTTCCTCCGGCCTCTCGACCGCGAGGTCGGGCGGGAGCTCGGCAAGCGCCTCATCGAGGTCGAGGACCCGCAGGCCGATTCGCGCAAGCGGGCCCGGCGCGCGCTCGGGGTCGGCGGCGAACAGCGTCAGCTTGCCCCGACGGGCATCGGCCCCGACGAGCGTGAACTTGTCCGTCCGGTCGATCACGTGCATTCCCAGCCGGTCGACGAGGAAGTCAGCCAGCTCGTCCCGGTCGGAGACCCAGAGGGCGATGTGGTCGAGCGTCTCGATCTTCATACCGCGCAAACTACCCACGATCACGGGTTGCAACGCGGGCAAAAGTGGGGAAATTCCCGGTGATGGGCCACGGGGGATCAACGGGGAACGGCAACGGAAGCACTCGAGTCCTGCTTTTGGCCGCCCGCCAGCCCGATCTCCGCGGTCTGCTCGAGGAGGCGGGGTTCGCGGTCGAGGCCGAGAGACGCCCGCCCAGGGACGGGCTTCCGGACGTGGACCTCGCGGTCGTCTTCCGGGGACGGCTCATCGGGCGCAATCAGGCCGCGACCCTCCACGAGCGAGGGATCCCGGTCGTCGAGGTCCTGACCTCCGAGCCGACGACGCCTTCGACCGCGGGCTGGCTGCGCCTCTCGAACCGCATCTCGAAGCCGGACCTCGTCCAGGTCGTGCGCGCGGTCGCCGAGTGGGCGGACGGCGACGGAACCTCGCCCGCGCACTAGAATCGGCCTTCCCATCCCGAGGAGGGCATCGATGCTCACATTCGGCGTCACGGTCCTGCCGGATCCGCCGCACACGCGCTTCGTAGAGCTCATGAAGCTCGCCGAGGACAACGGCTTCGAGTACGGCTGGACGTACGACTCCCACATCCTCTGGCAGGACGCGTATCCGCTGATGACGCTCCTGGCGATGAACACCGAGCGCCTGAAGATGGGCCACTGCGTCACGAACCCGGGGACGCGCGAGCCGACGGTCACCGCGAGCTCCTACGCCACCCTCCACGACATCTCGAACGGACGCATGGTGATGGGGATCGGGCGCGGCGACTCGGCCCGAAGGGTGATCGGCTACAAGCCCGTGAAGATGGCCGAGTTCGAGGCCGCCCTCACGATGATGAAGGATCTGATGAACGGGCGGCCCGTCGAGTGGAACGGGAAGGAGCTCGAGCTCACGTGGGCCCAGGGGCGGCCTGACATCCCGCTCTACGTCGCCGCGTACGGCCCGCGCGCGCTGGGGGTGGCCGGCCGCGTCGGCGACGGCGTCATCATCCAGCTGGCCGACCCGGTCATCATTCAGTGGATCATGGACCAGGCGCGCGCAGCGGCAGCCGAGGCCGGTCGCGACCCGGACGAGCTCCAGTGCCTCGTCTGCGCGCCGAGCATCGTCACGGACGACATGCAGGAGGCCCGCGAGGCCGTGCGCTGGTTCCCGGCGATGGTCTCGAACCACGTCATGGACCTGATCGAGCGCTATGGGGAGAACTCGGAGATCCCGAAGGACCTGACCGACTACGTCAAGGCGCGGAAGTTCTACGACTACAAGGAGCACAGCCGTGAGGGCGCCGCGCACGGCGAGTTCGTCACGAACGAGATCTGCGACCGCTTCTCGGTGATCGGGAACGTCGAGCAGGTGACCGAGAAGCTCAAGGAGCTCGAGTCGATCGGCGTCGACCATTACAACATCTACCTCATGACCCACGGACAGGAGGACATCCTCCGCGCCTACGGGAGCGAGATCATCCCGCAGTTCAAGGGCGCAGCCGTTTAGCGACAGGGGCGGGGTAGTCACTCCCGCCCCGTGGCCGAAGAAGGCTCGCCAAGGACATACGAGGTTCCCGCCGGCGGCGCTGATGCAGTCGGCCTGGAGGACTACTTCGTGGAGACGACCGGGGCCAGAGAGGCGGCATGGTCGTCGACTCGGTGGAGGTGAGAGGCCGGCGCTGGCTCGTCGTCGAGACAGGGATGCCGCCCTTCAGGCACCGACCGCCGCGCCATTCCCTGGAGCGTGATCGAAGAGGCCGGCCTGCTCACGCTCCTCGCCATCGTCGCTGTCCTCAGCCGGCAAGGGAGCGACGCGCCGTTTTTGATCGCACTCGTCGTGCCGGCCGTGCCCCTCGTCGCCTCGGCCGTCTTCGCCTACCGCCTCTGGCACGACCCGTATTCGCGCTAGGGTCGTGGGATCGACTGGACCGCGTTCCACTACCTGAACGACCTCTTCCAGGGCCACGGCATCGTGGAGGAGGAGATCGGCGACTTCGTCGGCGTCTGGGCCGTGCCGGTCTTCGCGGCGGCAACCATCGGCCTTTGGTTCCTCGACCGGCCCGGGCCCTGGTACCGGTGGAAGATCGCCGCGCTCGCCGGAACCACCGCTGCAGGCCTCGGTCTCGTCCTGAGCCAGGTGATCACCCACTTCTGGCAGCGGCCGCGCCCCTTCGTCGCGCACGCTCATGACACCGTGCTCCTCGTCGCGCCGTCCAACGAGCCCTCGTTCCCGAGCGACCACGCGGTTGCGGCCTTCGCGATCGCGTTCGCCGTCGCCTTCGTCGGCCGGCGGATGGGCGCCGCCTTCCTGGCCGCCGCGACCCTCATCGCCGTCACGCGTGTGATCGCCGGGCTCCACTATCCGGGCGACATCCTCGGAGGCGCGGCGATCGGGCTTTTCTCCGCGGCCCTCGTCTACTGGCTCGCGGGCGACTACCTCGCGCCCGTCGTCCGGCTTGTGAGCAAGGTCACGGACCCGCTCGTCGCGCCCGGGTGGCGGGCGCTCGACCGGGGCAAAAACCGCAGGCGCGGCAGGCCGGTCTCCTGATGGCACCAATCCCGCCGGAAGCCCGGGCCCTGCTGGAATCGGACGCCCTCGCACATCTCGTGACGCTGAACCCCGACGGGAGCCCGCAGGTGACCTGCATCTGGGTCGGGGTCGACGGGGACGAGATCGTCGCCGGCCACCTCTTCCCCCAGCAGAAGCTCCGCAACATCGAGCGCGATCCCCGCGTCGCGCTCTCCGTCGAGAGCACGGAGGCGAACGAGATGGGCCTCCGCCATTACCTCGTCGTCCACGGCCGAGCGCGGGTCACCGAAGGGGGCGCGCCCGAGCTCCTGCAGGAGCTGGCGCAGACGTACATCGGGCCGGGGACGACGTTCCCGCCCATGCCGGATCCTCCGCCGGGGCGCGTGACGCGGATCACGCCCGAGCGCTTCGGCGGCGTCGGCCCCTGGGCCGGCGGCTAGCGGGGGGTCAACGCGATCGAGCGGAAAAGCCGGTAGGCCGCCGGCTCGAATCCCACGCTCGGCCAGAAGCGGCCCGCGAGCAGGTTGGCCGAACGCCAGTCCGTGAGACAGGTGCGGTAGCCCTGCTCCCAGGCCCATGCGAGCGCGTACCTCGTCAGCGCACTGCCGACGCCGAGCCCCCGCACGGCCGGGACGGTGGCCGCGATCGTGAGCTCTGTCTCCGCGTCGCCCACGCGCTCGAGGATGAGGTGGCCGAGCGGCTCGTTGCCCCGCTCGGCGACGAAGTACGTCACCCCGTCCTCCGCGAGGTACTCGGCGTACGAGGCGCGCGCGTCCTCCTCGGGCGGGGCGGGCGCGCCGGCCCACGTCGGAGCCGATGCCTGGTGGTCGAAGATGACGAACGCGAGGTCCACGGCGAGGTCGAGATCCTCGGGCCCGCCGATCCGAAGGGTGAAGCCGTCGGGCTCGGGAAGGGAGGCGGGTTCCAGGGCGAGCCGCCCGTGCACCTGTTGCTGGGCGAAGGACAGGCTGTACCAGGCGGCCAGCACGTCTTCGCCGGCCGGGACGACGACGTAGTGGTCGAGGTATCCGCCCTCGACCCAGGCCTCGCCGGCGATCGCATAGAGCTCGCGGTAGATTCCAGGGCTCTCGCCCTCGGCGATGCCGTGGTCGGCGAGCGCTGACCAGGCGTGGCGGCCGCGAACGTCGCTCTCGCTCAGAGTCGCGAGAAGGCGGCCGGCGAAGCGGCCGTCGCGGAGGGCGCCGGCGCCCAGCTTCCCGTCCTCTTCCAGGCGCCGAAGCTCGAGCGCCAAGCTAGTTCGCGACGGAGTGGCCTAAGAGCCGCATTCCGTAAGGAAAACGCCGGCAGGGCGGAATGTAAAGCCGGATCGGGCGTCATGCCCATCGGGTAGAACGCAGGGGATGAGATGGAAGTTCTGGCAGGCCGAGGAGGAAACCCAGCCCGTCGTGCCCGAGGAGGAGGCGCCGCCGCGCCCCGATCCGGTGCCCGAACCTGCCCCCGAGCCGGACGACGAGCCGCCTGCTCTCGAGCCGGACGACGAGACGCCCGGAGCGCACGTGGAGCCAGAGCCGGGAGCGCCGGCCCAGGTCACGCTCACGATCGACGAGGCCAAGGGTGTGATCAAGGAAGCCGGTGGCGACGTCATTCAGGTCGGCTTTCTCGCGAGCGCCTACAGGCGCAACCTGGAGGAGGATCCCGAAAGCGCGGAGACCGCGGCCTCCCGCAAGCGCCTCCGCGACCTCGTCGGGAAGCGGCTCAGAGACCGCGGCCTGCTCGCCTCGGAAGGAACCCTCGAGCTACGGGACTAACGCTCGGCCAGCACACCCGCGCCGAGGCCGTCATGCCCTAGCCCGGCGGGTGCATGCTGCGCGAGCGCGTGCCTAGCGGTAGCGGTAGACGATGCGACCTCGCGTGAGATCGTATGGCGAGAGCTCGACCTTCACGCGGTCGCCGAGGAAGATGCGGATGCGGTATCGGCGCATCTTCCCGGCGGTGTAGGCAAGGGTCTCGTGGCCGTTGTCGAGGGCGATGCGAAACATGCGGTTCCGCAGCGCCTCGACGACCTCGCCCTCCATCTCGATTTTCTCTTCCTTTACAGGAATGACGCCTCCCGACTACTGGATGGGAGCGACGTTGGTCGCTTCCGGGCCTTTCTGACCCTCGCGGGCTTCGTATTCGACCTTCGCGCCCTCCGTGAGGGACTTGAAGCCGTCACCTGCGATGTTCGAGTGGTGGACGAAGAGATCCTTGTCACCCTCGTCTGGGCTGATGAAGCCGTAGCCCTTCGAATCGTTGAACCACTTGACGGTTCCGGTTGCCATGAAGAAACACCTCCTTACCCAGTACTGACGAACGGGTAGGAAGGTAGATGACCTCCGGTACTCGCCCTGGTTTACACCTACGACTGTACACGTACTCAGCCCGCGGCGTCCGATTACGCGGGTCGCAACCACCGACCGCCGCGCCTGCAACCGCTCCTAGGAAGGCGCCGCGACCACGTAGAACGGCAGTGCCTCGAGCTTCACGACGCAATACCGTGCGTGGGTCTCGACAAGACGTTCACTTTCGAGCTCATGACCGGGCTTGACCCAGAACTGGCTGGGATTCGACCGGCTGCGACTCCGCTCGTCGCCGGTCAGCTCGAGCCGGGCGTTGCACCGAAGATCTGCGCACTCGCAGCCAAAGCTCGATCCCTCGTCGGCTTCGTCGTTGCGAACAGCCTTCAGACGGTGATTCAACGCCGCTTGCCGTTCCTTCATGGACATGGATCCCCCTTTGCAGTTCGTCGGGGGAGCGCCTCTGTCGAACTCGCCGGTCTCAGGCGTTCGGAAAAGGGGGCGCGAGAGAAGAACCACCGCGACGCTGTACTCATTCTAGCGCCGTACCGAACGAGCAGGCCCCCCGGCCGCGGCGCCACGTAAAATGGTTCGGATGGATGCTCCTCTAGCGCGCACGAAGCCGAGGCTCCGTGGGGTCTTCCACGAGATCGGCTTCTATACAGCCGTCGCTCTCGGCGTGCCGCTCGTGCTCACGGCCGAGGAAGGGCGCGCCAGGGTCAGCGCGATCGTGTTTGTGAGCTGCCTCGCCGGCTGCTTCGGCGCAAGCGCCCTGTACCACCGGCCGACGTGGGCGCCGGCCGCGCGACGGTGGTTGGCGCGTCTCGATCATGCCGGCATCTACCTCCTCATCGCCGGCACATACACGCCCTTCGGCCTGCTCGTGATGTCGAAGGGGTGGGCGGTCCCGGTCCTGTCGATCGTCTGGAGCGGCGCGTTCTTCGCGATCATGTTGAAGCTTTTCTGGGTGCACGCGCCCAAGTGGCTCTCGGCGGCCATCGCCCTCGCGCTCGGATGGGTCGGCGTCGCCGCAATCTCGCAGCTTCTCAAGGTCGAGGCGGTCGGCCTCGTCCTCGTGATCGCCGGAGGGCTCCTGTATACGGCAGGAGCGATCGTCTACGCGCGCCGTCGTCCGGACTTGGCGCCGACTGTCTTCGGTTATCACGAGCTCTTCCACGTGCTCACGCTCGCTGCTGCCGGCTGCCAGCTCGCCGCAATCGCGTTCTTCGTCCTCCCACGAGCCTGAGCCGAGAGCTGTGAGCGGGCGCCACGTGTGACCGAGAAGTGGAGGGTCAGGGAATCGAAGAGGCTGACGCCCGAGAAGAAGGACGTCTGGGCGTCGTGGTCGGTCAGGTCGACCGCCTCCGACGGACGCGAGATCTGGACACGCGTCGATGTCACCCGCGAAGCCATGAACCGCCTCGAGAGCGGCGTCGTCGCCGATGCGACCCGGCAGGCGCTCAGAACGCAGGGACGGAGCCCGGTCGAGGCGGCCGTCAAGCGTGGCGACGATCCGCCGGATCGCATCGTCTGCACGCCGACGGGGTGCAAGGCGCGCACTACTTCCTGAGCACGAGCTCGTCACAGCGGCGGACACCCGATCCATAGACTGACGCGGATGGCTCCTTCGCAATCGGGGAACCAGCATCCATCCGCATCCTTCAGTGCGACCCTGCGCATCCATCTCGAGAATGAACCGGGATCCTTCGCGCGGCTGGCGGGCGCGATCGGCGATGAGGGCGGGCTGCTCGGCGCCATCGACCTCGTGCGCGCCGAGCCGGGGAAGAAGGTGAGGGACGTCACCGTGCTGGCAGGAGATGAGAAGCACATGCAGCGGATCGTCGATGCCGTGCGGGCCCTACGGGGGATCGAGGTGGAGCACGTTTCGGACCGGACGTTCCTGCTCCATCTCGGCGGGAAGCTCGAGGTCGTCCCCAAGACACCATTGAAGACGCGCGATGACCTTTCCATGGCCTACACACCGGGCGTCGCCCGCATCTGCCGCGCGATCGCAGACGATCCAGAGAAGGTCTGGAATCTGACGATCAAACAGAACACGGTCGCTGTCGTCACGGACGGTACCGCCGTGCTCGGCCTCGGCGATATCGGCCCCGAGGCAGCACTGCCGGTCATGGAAGGCAAGGCGATCCTCTTCAAGGAGTTCGGGGGCATCGACGCCTGGCCAGTCTGCCTGGACACCACCGACCCCGATGAAATCGTGCGCATCGTTGCCGCCATTGCGCCCGGTTTTGGCGGGATCAACTTGGAGGACATCTCCGCACCTCGCTGTTTCGAGATCGAGGCACGCCTCCGTGAGGAACTGGACATCCCGATCTTCCACGACGACCAGCACGGAACGGCGATCGTCGTCCTCGCAGCCCTGCTGAACGCGCTGCGCGTCGTGGGCAAGCAACTGCCCGAGGCTCGCATCGTCCTGACGGGGGCCGGGGCGGCCGGCGCGACGACCGCACGCATGCTGCTTGCTGCGGGAGCCGCCGACGTCGTCTCCTGCGACAGGCGCGGCGTTCTCTGCCCCGGCCGGCCCGGCCTCGACGCCTTCAAGACCGGGCTCGCCGAGCAAACGAATCCCCGGCGAATGCAGGGATCGGCCGACGAAGCTCTTGCCGGCGCAGATGTCTACATCGGTCTCTCCGGCCCCGGGGCCGTCAGCGTTGACGGGATCCGCTCGATGGCGGACGACGCGATCGTCCTCGCGATGGCAAACCCGGTTCCGGAAGTCGTACCGGAGGAGATCGAAGGCCTGGCGGCTGTCATCGGCACCGGCCGCTCCGACTACCCGAATCAGATCAACAACGTGCTCGCATTCCCCGGCGTCTTTCGCGGCGCTCTCGACGTGCGCGCGAGCGCGATCACGCCGGAGATGGAGCTCGCTGCCGCTCACGCCCTTGCTCAGGTCGTGGAGCCCGATCACGCTGAGGCCGACTACGTGATCCCGAGCGTTTTCGATCGTCGCGTGGCTCCAGCGGTCGCGGAAGCAGTAGCTCGGGCTGCGGTCGAAACCGGGGTGGCCCGGCGTGCAGGCGCCCGGCCGGCGGTCGTGAGCCCACGCTGAGAATGGCCTCGCGGTCGGGTTCGCCCGGCCATGAGGCACCTCCGTACTTCCCCGTAGCTCACATCGGCGGGCTCACCGATGCGGGCCGCTGCGGCCCGGGACAAGGTGTCCCCGTACGACGAAAGACAGCAGAACCCTTCGAAGGGAGCCCCATGATGAACGTTGTCAAGACACATCGGTTTCCCGCCTCCGTCCAGTGGCGCGGAGGCCGGCTCACGCAAGCCCAGGCGCCGGGCAGGCCGACCCTCGAGGTCGCAACGCCCCCTGAGTTCAGAGGCGGGATCGAGGGGGTCTGGAGCCCCGAGGGGCTCCTGGTTGCGTCGGTCGCCTCGTGTTTTGCAGTCACGCTCGCCGCCGTGGCCGAAGCCGCCCACGTCGAGCTCACGTCGATCGAAGTCGACGGCCTCGGGCGCGTTGAACGGTCGCCGGAGGGTCGCTTCGAGTTCACCGCGATCGAGCTCACGCTCGAGGTTGGAGCCGAGGGCGAGCACCCCCATGCGCTCCAGAGCCTGGTCGAGGACGCAGAGCGTCTTTGCATCGTGAGGGCGGCCCTCGACGTGCCGGTGCACGTTCGGCTCGTCCAGGCGTCCGCGATCGGCGTGGCGCTGAGCGGTTAGCGCAGCGTCTGCGAAAGGAGGCTGAGATGAGAGAAGTGATGCCGGTGCTCGATGATTTGCGCGTCGCGGATGTCATGCATCCGGGCATTCTCACGTGCTCCCGTGAGACGCCGCTCCGCTCGGTTGCGAGGATGATGGCCGCGTACGACGTCCATGCCATCGTCGTCTTCGGTGGCCTCGAGACCTCGGGAGAGGCTCAGCTCTGGGGCGTCGTCTCCGACCTCGACCTCATTGGAGCGGCGCTTGCAGGCGATCTCGACGATCGCACCGCGGAGACGATCGCGAGCACGCCCCTCCTCTTGGTATCCGGGCGCGAGACAGTGGAGGAGGCAGCTCGGCACATGACCGAGAACGCCGTCGCACATCTGATCGTGGTGGAGCCCGACACGGAGCACCCGGTGGGCGTCATCTCTACGCTCGACGTCGCCGCAGCGCTCGCGGGAACCGAACTTCGGGTCGGGCCGCCCCGGGTAGTCGCGAGAGGCCCCGGCGGCGCGGCGTCGTGAATTGTCGCGGCCGCTGAAAGTCCCTCCCGCTCTCAGACCTCTTCGGGCACCATCTCGATCGCGCCACAGGGACACTCGGCGGCGCAGAGGCCGCAGCCCTTGCAGAAGTCGAGGTCGATCTCGTACTGGTTCTCAGGACCGAGCTTGATGACAGCGTTGTCGGGGCAAACGCCGTAACAGTTGTCGCAGGAGAAACAGTTTCCACACGAGAGACAGCGCCTCGCCTCGAAGAGCGCGGTGGAAGTATCCAGCCCGCCCACGACCTCGTCGAAGGTCGAGCTCCGGCGTGCAGCATCGAGCTTCGGCTGCAAGGAGCGCGGCGCGTCCGCGTAGTACCAGGGATTGAGCCGGTCGAAGCTCGCGACCGCGTGCTTCGGCTGTGCCTTGAACTCGGTCCCGCGAAGCCAGGCGTCGATGTTGCGCGCGGCCTTTTTCCCGTGCCCGATGGCAACGGTGACCGTCCGCTCGGCCGGAACCATGTCCCCGCCGGCGAAGATCCCGGGGTGCCCGGTCATCATGTTCGGGCCGACCTGGACGACCCCGTTCCCAATGTCGATTCCGGGCACGTCCTCGACGAGGGAGAGGTCGGTCTCCTGTCCGAGCGCGAGGACGAGGGAGTCGGCGGCCAGTTCCTCGAACTCGCCGGTCGGCTGGGGGAAGCCGGTCTCGTCCAGCTCCATCCGCTCGAGGACGAGGCTGCCGCTGTCCGCCCGCGTGACCGTGGAGAGCCACTTCATGAGCACACCCTCTTCCTCGGCCTCCTCCACCTCGAAGTCGTGGGCCGGCATGCGCTCGCGGGTGCGACGGTAGACGACGACCGCTTCCTCCGCGCCGAGCCGCTTGGCTGTCCGCGCGACGTCCATGGCCGTGTTGCCACCGCCGTAGACCGCGACGCGCCTGCCGAGGAGCGGCTTGCCCTCTCCTTCCATACTTCGGAGCACCGAGACGGCGTCCAGGACGCGCGCCGCGTCGCCGGCCGGGATCGTCGCGCTCCGGCCGACGTTCGCTCCGACAGCGAGAAAGACGGCGTCGAAGCGCTCGTCCTCGAGCGGCGAGAGCGCACTCGTCACCTTCGTCTCCGGCTCGAAGCCCACACCCAGGGCGAAGATGCGCTCGAGCTCGGCGTCGAGGACGGCCCGTGGGAGCCGGTACTTCGGGATCCCGTAGCGCATCATCCCGCCCGCTTTCGGGCCGCCGTCACGAATGGTCACGGAGTGCCCCCGCCGGGCGAGGTGGTATGCGGCCGAAAGGCCGGACGGGCCTGCACCGACGATGAGCACACGCTTCCCGGTCGGCGCGGCCGGACGGGGGAACTGCCAGCCGTGCTCGATCGCGAGATCGCCGATGAAGCGCTCGATCGAGTTGATGCCCACCTCCTGATCGAGCTCGGCCCGGTTGCAGACCGACTCGCAGGGGTGGTAGCAGACTCTCCCCATCACGCCCGGAAACGGATTGTCCTCGACGAGCTTCTTCCAAGCCCGGCGGTAGCCGTTGCCGCCCGACTCCGCTTCATAGAGCCACGCCTGGACGTTCTCACCCGCCGGGCAGGCCTGGGCGCATGGCGGGAGGAGGTCTACGTAGACAGGGCGCTCGGTCCGCCATGAGCCCGTCTTGTTCGCAAGGCTCGAGCCGACCTCGAGGGAGATGGCGAAGGGCTTGTTGTTCATGAGAGGTCCTCCTCCGACTCGGCCAGGAGCCCGAAGCGCTCGATGTTGCGGTCGGCCTGCTCCTGGATCCGAGCGACGAGGTCGCTCCTGCCGCCGTCGCGGAAGAGATGCGCGTACCGCCGCTGCGGCTTCAGGTAGTCCTCCACCGGCACCCGCCGGCGTATCTTCGAAACGCTCGTGATCTCTCCATCTTCGGCCTCAAAGACGGGGAAAAGGCCGGTCTCCTTCGCGAGGCGGGCGAGCAGGATCGTGTCGCGAGCCGTGGACCCCCATCCGAGCGGGCACGGGACAAGGACGTGGAGGTAGCGCGCTCCGTGCAGCTCGAGCGCGCGCTCGACCTTCGCCTCGAGGTCGTGCAGCTCCGCCACGGTGGCCGTAGCCACGTACGGGATCCCGTGTGCGACCGCAATGAGCGGGGCGTTCTTGCCCTGGCCGAACGCGTTGCCCGGCTCGGGCCCGATCGCCTTCGTAGTCGCCGTCGCGGCGGCCGGCGGGGTCGCGCCCGAACGCTGGACACCCGTGTTCATGTAGGCCTCGTTGTCGTAGCAGACGAAGAGCACGTCGTCATTTCGCTCGAACATCCCGGAGAGGCAGGCGAAGCCGATGTCGACGGTGCCGCCGTCTCCACCCTGGCCGACGACGCGCACGTCGGTGCGGCCCTTCGCCCTGAGCGCCGCGGCAATCCCGCTCGCCACCGCAGGCGCGTTGCCGAAGAGCGAGTGGATCCACGGCAGCTGCCAGGACGACTCCGGATAGGGCGTCGAAAACACCTCGAGACACCCGGTCGCATTGGCAGCGATCAGCCGTCCATGCGCCGCGCGGAGCGCCGCGTCGAGGACATAGCGCGCGCCGAGGGCCTCGCCGCAGCCTTGGCACGCGCGATGGCCCGAGGTAAGCGTGTTCGAGCGCTCCATGCGCGCCTGCACGGACCGCTCGTCGTCGGAGAGCAGCCGGTTGCCGACCACGAAGCTTCCCGCTTGGTAGAACTTGATCGGCTGGTAGGGCACGGCGTCCTCCTCAGTGCAAGCGGGCGGCGACGACCCCGACGTCCCGCAGGATGTTCTCGGCATGGGGCCCCGACCTCGTTCCCGCCGTCACACGCGCGAGCTCGCGTTCAACGACGTCCCATTTGAGGTCGAGGAAGGTGGGTCGCGCGGGGTCGACCTCCCCGGCGACGATGTCGTCGAGGAGCGCCCGGAGAGAGCGGCGCGTCACGGGGCGGCCGCCGAGACCCGCGACGACGTCGAAGACCGGCGGCGCGGCGCCCGGGAAGGCGGCGCGCACGTTCTGGCCAACGATCGCCCCCGCGCCGACGGAGAAGGCGCGCTCGAAGACGACGATGCGACGCGCGGCCGCGAGCGCCTCGGCGACCTCCTCGGCGGGAAATGGGCGGAAGCACTTGAGGCCGACGGCGCCGATCTTCACACCCTCGTCACGGAGCTCGTCGACGGCGTCCTCGATCGTTCCGAGAATGGAGCCGAGGCCGAGCACGATCGTCTCGGCGTCCTCGCTGCGATAACGGCGAAGCAGGCCGCCTGAGCTGCGCCCGAACTGCTGCGAGAACCCGGCGGCGAGCTCGGGGAGCGTGTCGAGGGCCTCCATCTGCTTCGCGTGCATGAGGTACCGGACCTCGGTGAACGCCTCGGGCCCGACCATTGCACCGATCGTGATCGGATCGTCGGGGTCTAGCAGCTGCCGCGGCTCGAAGGCGGGGAGATAGGCGTCCACATCCTCTTGGGACGGGACGTCGAGCGGCTCGACAGCATGCGTGAGCACGAAGCCGTCCATGCAGACCATCACCGGGACGGAAACAGCTTCGGCGAGCCTGAACGCCTGCAGATGGAGGTCGATCGCCTCCTGGTTCGACTCTGCGTAGAGCTGGATCCAGCCGCTGTCCCGCTGCGACATCGCGTCCGAGTGGTCGTTCCAGATGTTGATCGGGGCTCCGATGGCGCGGTTGGCGACGGTCATGACGATCGGCAGCCCGAGTCCGGAGGCGTTGTAAAGCGCTTCGGCCATGTAGAGGAGCCCCTGGCTCGCGGTCGCGGTGTACGTGCGCGCTCCGGCGGCCGAGGCGCCGATGCAGGCGGAGAGCGCGGCGAACTCGGACTCGACGTTCAGGTACTCGCAATGAGGGATTTCGCCCTTGCGCACGAGATCGGAGAGCGCCTCGACGATGTGCGTCTGGGGGGAGATCGGATACGCACAGATGACCTCGGGGCGGCAGTGCCCCACGGCGCGGGCGACGGCTTGAGAGCCTTCGATCTGGCTACGCACTGGTCAGCTCCCCGATCGGCGGCCTGACGGCCGCGTAGGCCTCCTTCGCGGCGGCGGCGTTGCCGGCTGCGACTGCCTCCGGGAATCGGCCGTGGATAGCGTCGGTGACGGAGCCGAGCGACACGGCCCCGGTGAGGGCTGCGAAGGCACCGAGAAGGGCGGCGTTCGGAAGCGGCCGGCCGAGGCAGCGGCGTGCGATCTCCGTGGCGGGAACCGTGCGCACGCGTTCGGGCCGAAGGGCCGACACGATCTCTCCAAGCCCGAGCTCGTCGAGGCTTCGCGCCGTGTTGAAGAGGAGGAAGGCGTCCCCGTCGACGCCGCTGAACAGGTCGACCTGATGGATCAGGGTCGGGTCCTGGACGATGAGTGCGTCCGGCTCCTCAATGGGCTCATGGGAGCGGATCTCCGAATCTCCGATGCGGCAGAACGCGACGACGGGTGCGCCCATCCGCTCGGAACCGAAGCTCGGGAACGCCTGCGCGTAATGGCCCTCGTCGAAGGCCGCCATCGAGAGAAGCTCGGCCGCGGTGACGACGCCCTGGCCTCCTCGTCCGTGAATTCGAACTTCGAACATCCCACGTACGGTCGCTTGCCCTCCCCCTCGGAGCATCGTGGGATCTACGGATCCGTCCTCCAGGAAATCGCTGACCCCAACACGGCACACGGGATCGTCGACCGGGCCGCGGTTGCCCGCGGCCCGGTCGTGGGTGGAAGCTCACGCGCGGACGGCTTCTGCAGGCACGGCGAGCTTCGGGCGATCCGCTTCGACAGGCTGTGCGCTGAGAACGACCTTGAGCGCGTTCGTGGTCGCGGCTTGGCCGAAGACGTCGTAGGCCTCCATCGTCTCGTCCAGGTCGAATCGATGCGTCGCGAACGGCGTGGGATCGAGGCGACCCGCGGCGATCAGGTCGAGCAGCCGCGGCGTCGTGAACGTGTCGACGAGGCCCGTCGTGATCGTGACGTCGCGGATCCAGAGCGTCTCGAGATGGAGCGTTGCCGAGTGCCCGTGGACACCGACGTTCGCAACGCGACCGCCTGGGCGCACGAGCTCGGTGCAGAGCTCGAAGGTGGCGGGCACGCCCACCGCCTCGATCGCGACGTCCGCGCCGAGCCCGCCGGTCAACCCCTGGACACGCTCCAGTGCATCCTCGGAGCCGTTGTTCACGGCCACGTCGGCGCCGAATGCGAGCGCCTTCTCGAGCCGGGCGTCTGCCAGATCGATGGCGATGATCCGCGCAGGCGTGAAGAGCTTCGCCGTCATGATCGCCGCGAGCCCGATCGGCCCCGCTCCCACGATGGCGACGGTGTCGCCGGGGCCGACGTCGCCGTTGAGCACGCCGACCTCGTATGCGGTCGGGAGGATGTCGGCCAGGAAGAGCACCTGCTCGTCGCTGAGCCCTTCCGGGATCTTGTACACGGAGGTGTCGGCGAAGGGCACCCGGGCGTACCCCGCCTGTAGGCCGTCGATCAGGTGGCCGAAGATCCAGCCTCCGCCGCCTACGCAAAGGCCGTAGTGACCCTCCTTGCAGAAGCGGCACCGGCCGCAGGCCGTGATGCAGGAGACGAGAACACGGTCGCCCTCGGCAATGGTCGTGACAGCCGATCCTTTCTCGACGACCGTCCCGACGGCCTCGTGACCGAGGATCGTGCCCGGCTGCACAGTGGGAACATCACCCTTGAGGATATGGAGGTCGGTCCCGCAGATCGTCGACGAGTCGATGCGGACGACAATGTCTGTCGGCTCCTGAATGCCGGGGTCGGGGACTGTCTCCCACCGTCGGTCGCCGGGGCCGTGGAACACGAGCGCTTTCATGGCGTCTCCTTTCGCTGGCTCGAACGGATATCCATGCTCACGGTCACAGCCAGCCGCCGAATCAGCGTCGCCACCGATTCACGCTACGGAAAAGCCGAAGAGATCGCCCTTCTGGAAGTCTTCGCGTCTCGCTGGCTCTCCGACGCTCGCTTCGACCGGCTTGCGGTGCAGCGCGGGAACGAGAAAGGCCCCGTCTCCGGGGCCTTTCGAGGTAGCGGGGGCAGGATTTGAACCTGCGACCTCCGGGTTATGAGCCCGGCGAGCTACCTGACTGCTCCACCCCGCGTCGCGACGGCAAGGATAGCATCCGTTCAATGCCCTGGTGGACGTGGGTCTCGCTTGCATTCTTCGCGGCGGTCGTACTCGCCGCGAGCATCGTCGCGCTGCTCGCGCTGCGCTCGCTGAGCCGACTGCAGACCGTCGGCGAGCGCCTCCAGGTCGCCTTCGAGGACCTCTCCGTCAAGAGCGAGGAACTGGAGCGCCGCACGGCGCGGGCGAGCTCACGCGTCGAGTCCGCCGAGCCACACTTCGAGCACCTGCGCGCGTCGCTCGACCGCTTCTCCGTCCTCACCTGGGCGATCGGCGACATGGCGAAGACCGTCGGCCGGCTGCGAAGCGCACTGCTCGTCCAGAAGTGACGCGCGTCGCGGCCGTCGACATCGGCACGAACTCGACGCGGCTGCTCGCGGCCGACGTGGAGGGCGAGTCCGTCCGGGAGCTCGACCGCCGCCTCGAGATCACGCGCCTGGGCGAGGGCGTGGACGAGCGGCGCATCCTGCTCCCGCAAGCCATCGCGCGCGTCCGCAACGTCCTGGCTGAGTACCGGCGCGCGGCCGAGGAGGCCGGCGCGAGTCGCACGCTCGCGTTCGCCACGAGCGCCGTCCGCGACGCCGAGAACGGCGAGGCGTTCCTCGGCGAGATCGAATGGAGCTACGGCTTCACGACGCGGCTCCTCGGCGGCGACGAGGAGGCGCTCCTCACCTTCCGTGGAGTCTCCGCCGGGCGCGCGATGGCGCCGGGCACTGTCGTCCTCGACGTCGGCGGCGGCTCGACCGAGCTCATCCTCGGCGGCACCGACGGCGTCGCCTTCCACACGAGCCTCGACCTGGGTTGCGTGCGCCTCACCGAGCGCTTCGGAAGCGACTTCGCCGCGGAGGCAGCTCATGTCCGCGACGTGCTCGCCGGGTCGGTGCCCGCTGACGTCCGGCCGCACGCCGCAATCGGCGTCGCCGGGACGATCACGACGGTCGCGACGCTCGATCTCGGCCTGGACGAAGAAGATCCCGACGTCGTGCACGGCCACCGGCTCTCCGCCGAGACCGTGGCTACATTGACCGATCGGCTCGAGAAGATGACCGTCGAGGAGATCCGGGCGCTCCGCGGCATGCACCCCGACCGCGCACCCGTGATCACGGCCGGAGCCGTCGTCGTCCGCGAGACGCTCGCGCACTTCGGCCTCGAGACGCTCGAGGTGAGCGAGCGCGACATCATGCACGGCGCCGCGCTGGCCGCAGCCGAGCTGCCCGAGCGGGCGGAGCCCGGTGCTCCTCCCTCCGCCCACACGTGTTGTTAGAAGTGGCTCAGGAGCCAGGCGTGTACGTCGCCGATCCGCGCGATCTGCAGCGTTATGTGGCCGTCCTCTTCGTAGACGTGCTCCTCCGCGCCGGGGATCCGCTCGGCAAGCCAGCGGCCGTGCGCGACCGGAACGAACTGATCCTGGGCGCCGTGCCACACCTGCACCGGGACACCGATCTCGTCGAGTTCGAATCCCCAAGGCTTCACGAAGACGAAGTCGTCCTCGGCCCAGCCGTCGACGCCGTTCCGCAGCGCTTCGGCGGTCTGCTCGTAGAGGTACCTCGCGAGGTCGCCGGTCAGGCAGGCGCGGTCGGGCGGGCAGAGGAGAGAGGTGAGCGCGTCGGCGATCGCCTCTGGTGAGCCGCCGAGCATCGTCTCGCGCTGCTTCTCCAGATAGCGGCGCAGCGGCTCCTCGCCCTCGAGGGCGGCGCCGAACTCGTCGAGGTTGTCCTGGCCCATGCCGTCGAGCCAGTCCAGGCCCTCGGCGCCCCAGGGCGCGACGCTGGCAAGAGCCGCCACCGCAACCACGCGCTCGGGGCGCACCCCATTCGCGAGCGCGTGCGGCCCGCCGCCGGAGCCGCCGTAGACGGCGTAGCGTCCGACGCCGAGGGCGTCCGCGATCGCGGCGATGTCGCCGGCTGCATCCGCCACCGTTCGGCCTGGAGCGTGATCGGAGCCGCCGTACCCGGGCCGGTCGTAGGCGATCAGGCGGATCCCCCGCTTCCCGGCGTCCTCCACGACCTCATGCCAGAAAAGCCGCGAGCCCGGCGTACCGTGCAGGGAGAAAACCACGTGTCCTTCGGGATCTCCCGCCTCGGCCACCCAAACCGTGCGCCCGTCGACGCCGATGCGGTGCTCCTGCATCAACTCTCCTCGAGAGGAGGCGGCGGCTCGTCCTCGGCAAGCCGCCGTGCGATGGGCTCCCGGGAGAGGACTCCGAGGAGGCGGCCGTCGTCGGTCACGGGCAGACGCTCGACGTCGAGCTCGGCCATGCGGTGAAGCGCCTCGTCGAGCGGGAGATCGGGCGGCAGCGTGACCACGTCGCCGTCGGCGACTTCCCCTGCGGACGCAGTTCGCAAGTCGACGCCTTTCGCAACCGCGGCGACGATGTTCTCGGGGCCGACGCAGCCGACGAGCTTCTCGCCGTCGGCGACGAGCACGCTCGACACGTGGGGATGCGTGAGGAGCTCGGCGGCTTCGCGCGCGCTCGCGTTCGCCTGCACGACGCGGGGATCCGGCATCAGGGCCTCGCGGACGATCACGGGTGGATGCCGCGCGCCTCGAGCGCCTCGGCGACCTCGCGGATGCTCGTGACGAGCGCGGCGCGCCGAAACGGAAGCCCCTCGCTCTCCGAGAGGTCCCACACGCGGCTGAGCGCGTCGCCCATGAGGTCGGCGAGACGCGAGCGAATCTCGCCGGGGCCCCAGAAGAGCCGCTGGATGTCCTGCACCCACTCGAAGTACGAGACGGCTACGCCGCCCGCGTTGGTGAGGATGTCGGGGAGAACCGCGATGCCGCGCTCGCCGAGGATCTCATCCCCCTCGAGGGACGTCGGCCCGTTCGCGCCTTCGGCGACGAGCTTCGTCTGCACGAGGCCCGCGTTCGCCGCGGTGAGCTGGTTCTCCGTGGCGGCGAGAACGAGCACATCGCAGGGAAGCTCGAGGAGCTCCGCGTTCGAGACGTCGTTCGACCCCGGGAAGCCGGCGATCCCGTCGTGCCCGGCGCGCCACTCGTCGAGGGCCTTCAGGTCGAGCCCCCGCTCGTTGTGGACGCCGCCGGCGATGTCCGAGACGGCGACCACCCGGGCGCCTCGCTCGGCGAGCTCGTGGGCCGCGACTGCGCCGACCTTGCCGTAGCCCTGAACCACGCAGCTCGACCCCTCCAAAGACCAGCCGAGCCGCCGCACGGCCTCCTCCACGACCATGACCACCCCGATCCCGGTCGCCTCGGGCCGAAGGATGCTGCCGCCGACGGAGAGTGGCTTGCCGGTGACGATCTCCGGCACGGCGTGGCCGACCTGCATGGAGTAGGTGTCCATCATCCAGGCCATCGTCTGCTCGTCGGTCGCCATGTCAGGCGCGGGAATGTCGCGCTGGGGCCCGATGATCGGAAGGAGCTCGGCGGTGAACCTCCGCGTCAGGCGCTCGAGCTCCCCGCGTGAGAGGTTGCGAGGATTGCAGCGCACGCCGCCCTTCGCGCCCCCGTACGGGAGACGCAGGAGTGCGGTCTTCCAGGTCATCCACATCGCGAGCGCCGCGCATTCGCCGAGCGTCACCGCCTTGTCGTAGCGGATCCCGCCCTTCGTCGGGCCGAGCACGCTCGAATGCTGGACGCGGTAGCCCGGATAGACGCCGAGCGTGCCGTCGTCCAAGCGCACGGGGATCGACGTCGAGAGGGCCCGCTCGGGGTAGCGAAGCACCTCCGCGACGAACGGGTCGATCCCCGCGGTCGGGAGCGCGCCGTCGAACTGCCCGATCGCCTGCCGGAAAAGGGGGTCGTCGAGCTCAGGGGGAGCTCGCCGCGCCGGGTCGTGGCGGGCTCGGTCGCCATTGGCTCAGTCTATGCGGCGCCAGACGCCTAGACCTACTCGGGCTCGACGAGAAGGGTCAGGCCGTGGCGCTCGACGATTCGCACACTGTCTCCCGGGTCCGCCCCGGCCTCGCACCGCGCGCCCCAGAGCTCTCCCTCGATGCGCACGTGCCCTTCCGGCCGGCATGCGGTCACGACCTCGGCCCGCGCGCCGAGCAGGGTCTCCGCGCCCATCTTCACGCGGTGGCGCTGCGAGAGCCAGATCCAGAAGAAGGTCTCGCCGATCTCGATCACCGCGGCTGCGCCGACCAGGACGAGCCCCCACGGCGCCGGGACGACGAAGACCGCGAGGATGACCGCGATGACGAAGATCATGACGTACGGTGGAAAAATGGTCGCGTGTCGAGTGATGCAATCACGAGAACCGTGGTCTACGCATGTCTCGCGGGCCTCAGCCCGCTGGCGCTCCTCTCTTCACTGGCCGTCCTGGGCAGTCGCCGCGCCCGTCTGAACGGGAGTGCGTACGCGTTCGGATTCCTCCTGGCACAGGGGGTCGCGCTCCTAGTCGTCGTCCTTATCGGCTCCGCCGCGGCCGCAGACGGCGAGAGTCACGAGAGTATCGTCCTTGCGCTCGAGCTTGCGGCCGGGCTCGGCCTGCTCGCCGCAGCATTCCGCATGCGCGTCACAGGCAGGCAGACAGGGGCGGAGGAGGAATCGAGGCTCGAAGCTCTGCTCCGAAGGCTGCGCGGCCTCAGACCCCTGACGACATTTGCGATGGGGGCGGCTCTCGGGGTCGGTGGTCTCAAGCGGCTGACAATCACGGTGCTCGCGGGGACGAGTATCGCGGTGGATTCACTTCTGCGCTCCGAGAAATTCGCCCTTGGCGTCTTGTACACGGCCATCGCGGGGCTCCTCGTCTGGATTCCGGTCGGTCTCTATCTCGTAGCCGGCTCGCGGTCTGACAGATGGAACGAGGGAGCCGGGTCTTGGATCGTGGCCCATGAACGCGCGGTGACGATGGTGTCGATGCTCGCGTTCGGAGGCGTTCTCGTCCTCCACTCCGTGCTCCGGCTGGTATAGCAATGCGGTTCTGGACGGAATATCGTTTGCTTGCCGGGCGGACGATCCCCCGGCTGTTGTCGCGACCAACGCGCCGTGGATCAAGTAGCTGCTCTCCTGGCGATTCTCGCCGCCGCCTCGTTCGCCCTGGCGGCGACGCTCTGGCAGCGGGCGACGATGGGCTCCGACCTCGTCGGGGGGAGCCCGAGAGCCTTCACCAGGCTCTTGACGAACAAGGTCTGGCTCGTCGGTCTCGGCGCTCAGCTGGTCGGTGTCGTCCTGCAGGCGGCGGCGCTCGACCGCGGGCGGGTCGCGATCATCCAGCCGCTGCTCGTGACCGCTGTCATCTGGGCCATGCCGCTCGGGTACTTCCTCACGAACCAGACGATCACCCGGCGCCACATCCTCGGCGCCGCCATCGTCGTCGCAGGCCTCGCCGTCTTCGCGAGCTTCGGCGATCCCGCAGGGGGCCTCGACGACGCGCCTGGCTCCGCATGGCTTTCGTCATTCGTCGTCCTCGGCACGATCTGCATCTGCCTGCTGCTCTTCGGGCGGCGGGGCGATCTTTCGGCACAGGCCACCGTCTACGGCGCCATCGCCGGCATCCTCTACGGCGTTTCGGCGACGCTGATGAAGCCCGTGGTCGAGAATCTGCACACCGACGGTGCGGTGAGCGTGCTGGAGAGCTGGGAGCTCTGGGTCATGGCGATCGGCGGGCTCGGCGGCTTCTACATCCAGCAGATCTCGCTTGCGACCGGGAAGCTCGTCACTTCCGTGGCGACCGTCTCCGTCGTCAACCCGGTCGTGAGCGTCATGCTCGGAGTGCTCGTCCTCCAGGAGCGGCTCGACCAGCCGCCTGCGTGGCATGTGGTCATGGCAGTGGTGGGGCTTGCTCTCGCCCTCCTCGGCGCCGTCGTGATCGCGTCCGTCTCCGAAGGGGCAAGAGAAGCTGAGGCGACGAGCGACCAGCCCGTCGCGCCTGCGCGCCCGCAGACGGCCTAGGGGAACCTCACACGGAGATCTGCACCGGCGAGGTGATCAGCCAGATCACCGTGCCGAGAAAGATGAGCCAGCCGAGCGCAAGAAGAGCCTCCCGCTGCCGAAGCCGATGCAGCTTCGTGGAGATCCCGGCGAAGAAGAGCGCGGAGGCGAGCAGCACGACGGCGAGCACGTAGTTGTCCGCGCGCTGGTTGGCGAGCTCGGCGTCGTCGGAATGCCCTCCCGCCTCGGCGTTCAGCTGGGAGCTCCGCTCGGCCTCGGAAACGCTGTACTCCGGCATGGCGAACGGCGACAGCGGCGCATCCCGGTTCGTGAACGGCGCCGTCGCGATCCATGCGGCGAACGCGGGCTGGAACTCGGGGCGGAACCGACGCCGGTAGAACTCCGCCAGCTCGCGGTTGCCCGTCACATGCGCGTCGGCCCATTGCACGAAGGTGGCGATGTCGATCTGCGTGAGCTGCCCCGCCCGGGTCGCGGCCTCGGACGACTCGATGCGCGCCGCCGTCCCCTTGCTGGTGTTCACCGCCTGCTGTCCCCTCCATTGCGTCGACTGGTACGTGCTCCACGCCGTCGCGACCGCCGCGACGGCGAGCAGAATCGTGGCGAACAGCTCGACCCGGCGCTCCCTGCTCTCGTCGGGCTCCACGATCAGGCGAAGACGTTGACGGCGCGCGCGATCACGAGCCCCACGACCGTCAGTGAGATCAGGGCCTGGAGCGACATAGTCAGCTTCGCCCAGCGGGCCATTGGCATGACGTCGGTCGGGCTGAAGGCGGTGCTCGTGGTGAGAGCGAGGATGAGGTAGTCGGCGTATTGCGTGCGCCAGCCCGGCGGCGAGAGCTCCGGGCTCATGTGCTGCGTGAAGGCGAAGTCGGGATAGGGCCGGTCGCCCCGGTAGCGCGCGAGCGGGCCCCCGCTGTCGAGCAACCAGTAGAAGAGGCTGAAGACGAGGACGTTGCCGAGCCAGATCAATGCCCCCGACGCGAGCAGCGCGCTTGCCGAGTTCGTCACCTTGTTGCCCTCGACCAGGTCGACGATCAGTTCGACCGTGGACGCCAGCGCAGCACAGGCGAGCAGGCTGACGAGCGCGATGGCGAGCCTCCTGAGCCAGCGTCTGTGCCCGCTCACGCGTGCAGGATCCGCCGCCAGAAGGACGAGCACCAGTCCGACCTCGACCGCCGGGACCAGCCAGACCGGCCCGAGCGAGGAGCGGTCCGGCACCGCAACCCGAAGGACGATCGAGATCGCGATGAAAAGAGCGAGCGTGGCCACGATCGGCCAGCGCGGCTCGAGGAACACGCGCTCCTCTGGTTCGGGCGCCGCGGTCGTCAAGCCGGGCTCGGGCTCGCGGTCCCGGCGGCACTGGTGTCCGGGTCGACCGGATGCCTGTCCTCGGCCTGGTAGGCGGCGAGGAGCTCTTGCTCCCGCTCGAAGCGGGGGAAGAACCGGGCGACGACGACGGCACCGACGAGAACCGCGACGATTCCGGCCAGGTAGGCCCATTGATCTCCCTGGACGAACGAGGTTTTCGCGGCCGCCGTGATCTGGCTCGAGTACTGCGGATATTCCTGGGCGATCGCCTCGGCGCCGTCGAACGACTTCGTCAGCTGGCCTGCGACGTTGTCGGACACCTGCTTGTTCGACTCGGCGATCTGGCTCGCGAAGGCGGAGGCATAGCCGGCGGTGAGAAGCGCGCCGAAGATGGACTGCATGACGGCGCCGCCCAGGTCGCGCTGGAGGTCCGCCGTCCCCGACGCCATCCCCGCCCGCCGGACGGGCACGGAGCCGGTGAGGGAGTGTGAAGCCGGGGTGCCTGCGAGGCCGACCCCGATACCTACGAGGGCGTAGCCGAGACCGACTTTCCAGTACGAGGCGTCCTCCTTCCAGAGGAGGAGCATTGTGAGGAAGCCGAGCATGACGAAGACGTAGCCGGAGAGGAGCGTGAAGCGGGCGCCACGGGCTTCGACGATCTTCGCCGAGCGCGGGGCGACGAGCACCATGCAGAACGCGGCGGGGAGGATGGCGAGGCCGGCGTCCAGGGTCGAGTAGCCGAGAACGTTCTGCAAGTACTGCTGACCGACGAACATCGCCCCCATCAGCGAGCCGAAGACGATGATCCCCGCGCAGGCCGCCACCCAGAACGGCGGCCGTGCGGCCACTTCGAGGTCGTAGAGCGGATTCGACGCCCGTCGCTGACGGAGGTAGAAAAGCGCGAGCGCGGCGACCGCGACGAGCGCGAGCCCGATGCTCAGCGCGCCCTTGTCCGGCACCGGCGCAAAGTTGATCGAGAGGATCAGCGCGCCGACGAGCACGAGCGAGAGGATTCCGCCGAGGTTGTCGACCGGCTCGGTCCCTTCGTTCACGTGAGCGGGCACGAGGCGTATAGCCATCACGATCGCCACCACCGCAAGTGGAAGGGTCAGGAGGAACACGGAGCCCCACCAGAAATGCTCGAGCAGAAGGCCCGACGAGAGCGGCCCGAGCGCCGCGATCGCTCCTCCGATGCCGGACCAGAGCGCGATCGCCTTTGTCCGCCCGGGGCCCGACCAGAGGGCGGTGATGAGAGCGAGGGTCGTCGGGTACGCCATGCCGGCCGCAAAGCCGCCGCCGATGCGCGCGATGATGAGCACAACGTCAGACGGTGCCCACGCGGCGAGCAGGGAGGCGGGAATGGCCAGCACCGTGCCTACGAGAAGCATCATTTTCCGGCCGTAGCGATCGCCGAGCGCCCCGAGCCAGAGCACCGAGCACGCCAGGCCGAGGGAGTAGCCGACCGCGACGAGATCGAGCGCCGTCTGGCTCGAGTCGAAGTGCTCTCCGATCGACGGCAGCGCGACATTGGCGACGGCCAGGTTCAGGTTCGCAACCGCGGCGACCAGGATCAGCGCCGTGAGGACAAGCCCCGCGCGTTGCGGCTGCGAAGCGGTTCGGTCCACCGAGGCGCTCATCGGTCCACCCTAATCCGCCCCGACGAGCCGGGAAACCGCGTCGACGCCCCGAGGCGGCTCGTCAAATCTCCGCGTGCGTCGCCATGCGGCCAGTCTCGGGCGTGGTTAGGTGAGCAGCCGCCGACTTCACCTAGGTGAACATGAAAAGTGGCGCCAGGCCGACCAGGGCGATGGACGCGTAGCCCCCGGCGACTGTCCTGCATGAGGTTGGGCTGAACGACGTATGTGCCCGCGTCGAACCTCGACTAGCCTCCCGGTTATGGGCGTTGCCCTGCAAACGGGGGGGACGCTGCAGCAGCCGGCCCGCCCACCGCCCCTGCTCACGACGAAACTGCATCCCCCGGCCGGGCGGGAGCAGGCGGTCCCGCGCGAACGTCTCGTCGAGCGGCTCCGGGCTCCAGCCGGCACCAAGCTGACGGCCCTTGCCGCACCAGCCGGTTACGGCAAGACGACGCTCCTGGGAGCGTGGCGCGAGCGGGAGGCACCGCGGCGGCCCGTCGCATGGCTGACCCTCGACGAACGCGACAACGACCCGGCGGTGCTCTGGTCCTACGTGATCGAAGCGCTCACGCGGAGATGCACGGGCCTCGGGGTCACCGCTGCGACCGAGCTGGGAACGGCGCACATCATGGACGTCGTTCTGCCGGAGCTGATCAATGCGCTCGCCGCCTTCGGCGAGGTTGCCCTCGTCCTGGACGATTTCCACCGGCTCACAAGCGGTCCGGCGCGGGACAGCATTGCATGGTTCGTCGATCACGTTTCGTCGAACTGCCAGCTCGTCATCTCCACGCGCAGCGAACCCGCGCTACCCCTCGGTGCGCTCCGCGCCCACGGTGAGCTGCTCGAGCTCCGTGCGGCCGACCTGGGCTTCACCGTCACGGAGGCCGACGTCCTCTTGAACGACCGTCTCTCGCTCGACCTCGACCGCGAGGACATCGAGGCGCTCGTCGAGCGGACCGAGGGCTGGCCCGCCGGCCTCTACCTGGCGGCGCTGTCTCTTCAGGCAGCCGACGATCGCCACCAGTTCGTGAGCAGGTTCAACGGCGAGAACCGCCACATCGTGGATTTCCTGGTCGACGAGGTGCTGAACGCCCACGACTCCGAGACGCAGACCTTGATGCTCCGCTCCTCGGTCCTCGGACGGATGTGCGGGCCTCTCTGCGACGCCGTGTTGGAGCAAGAAGGCAGCTCGGAGCGCCTCGCCGAGCTCTCTCGCACCAACCTGTTCCTCGTGCCCCTCGACGATCGCCGCGAGTGGTATCGCTTCCACCAGCTTTTCGCCCAGCTCCTTCGCGTCGAGCTCGAGCAGCGCGAACCTGGGCTCGCTCCTACGCTCCACCGCCGCGCGCACGCCTGGCATCGCGAGCGCGGAACGAGCGCCGAAGCGATCGAGCACGCCCTCGCGGCCGAGCCGGCATCACGAGGGGGCCCGCGCCCGCGGAACTCCGTCCTGAGCGAGCGCGAGCTCGTGGTGTTGCGAATGCTCTGCGGCCCGTTGTCCGAGCGAGATATCGGCCGCGAGCTCTACCTGTCGCACAACACCGTTCACAGCCACACGAGGTCGATCTACCGGAAGCTCGGCGTTTCCTCTCGGGCGGAGGCGATCCTCAAGGCTCGCGGCGCAGCGCTGATCTGAGCTCGTTCGGTCCACCTAGGTGAATCGCTCCGACGGGCGGCTTCCTCACCTACTTCTCAGTCACGCTCGCTCGTTATGGGCGCGACGTACCGGATCGTCGTTCGGGGAGAGATCGACGATCGCTTCGCGTTTCTCTTCAACGGCATGCGGATGGAACGGGTGGAGGGCACCACAGTCTTGACCGGCACCGTCGTCGACCAGGCTCAATTGCACGGATACATCGAACGGCTGGCCGAGCTCGGGCTCGACCTCATCGGCATCGAGCAGATCGACGGGCCCGTCGGCCTCGCGGCTCGGGCCTCGTCGCAAGGAAAGGGGAAAGAGTGATCGCTGACGCACCCACCGCGCAGGAAGCCAAACGGCCGCAGCTCGAAGGCCAACGCGCCGACCACCTCGTGATCTTCGGGATCACGGGCGACCTCGCGAAGGTGATGACGTTTCGGTCGCTGTATCGCCTCGAGCAGCGCGGCCTGCTGAACTGTCCCATCCTCGGCGTCGCGGTCGATGACTGGTCGATCGACCAGCTCGTGGAGCGGGCACGAGAGTCGATCATGGGCACGGGCGAGGAGCTGGACGATGACATCTTCCAGCGGCTGGCCAAGCGCTTCTCATATGTGGCCGGCGACTTCGCGGACGACGCGACGTACGGCCGGGTCGCCGCGGCGATCGACGGCGCGACGCTGCCCGTCTTCTATCTCGAGATCCCGCCGTTCCTTTTCGGCAGAGTCGTGAAGGGGCTGGCCGATGCGGGACTGACCAAGAACGCGCGCGTCGTGGTCGAGAAGCCGTTCGGGCACGACCTCGAGTCCGCCCGCGCGCTGGCGGACGAGCTCCATGCCTACATCGACGAGTCCCAGCTCTTCAGGATCGACCACTACCTCGGGAAGATGGGCACCGACGAGATCGTCTTCCTGCGCTTCGCGAATGCGATGCTCGAGCCGATCTGGAGCCGCAACTATGTCGCCTCCGTCCAGATCACGATGGCCGAGGACTTCGGAGTCGAGGATCGCGGCCACTTCTACGATCCCGTCGGCGCGCTGCGCGACGTCGTCGTCAACCACCTCATGCAGGTGGTCTCCCTCTGCGCGATGGAAGCACCGGCACGAGGAGATCCCCAGACGATCAAGGACGCCCAGGTCTCCCTGTTTCGCGCAGTCAAGGAGGCGGACCCGGCGCGGTACGTCCGCGGCCAGTACGACGGCTACCGGTCGATCGACGGCGTCGCCCCCGATTCGAGCACCGAGACCTACGTGGCCCTGCGCCTGGAGATCGAGAACTGGCGCTGGGCCGGCGTGCCGTTTTTCATCCGCGCCGGGAAGTGCCTGCCGGCCACGCAGACGGAGCTCAGGCTCGTCTTCAAGCACCCGCCTCGACTCGGCTTCAAGGCCTTCGACCGAAGCATGGAGCCCAACCAGCTCGTCGTGAAGCTCGACCCCTCGACAGGCATCCGCATGGAGTTCGAGGCTCACCGCGCGGACGGGCCCGGCCAGGTCCAGCTCGACCTGGAGTTCTCGGAGCAGGGCGGCGAGGGCGCGACGCCGTACGAGGTCCTCCTCGAGGCTGCTCTCACGGGAGAAAGCATCCGCTTCACCCGCCAGGACGCGGTCGAGGAAACGTGGCGGGTATTCCAACCGCTCCTGGACGGCCCTCCCCCCGTCCAGCCGTATGCGCAGGGCTCATGGGGCCCGGATGAGGCTGACCAGCTGCTGTCCGGCTACGGCCGCTGGCACGGACCGTGGATCGCCTCATGAGCACGGGCGCGCCCGCACAGGCGGCCCCGCAGAGCGCCGCCGCACCGTCGCCGTTTCCGCCGATCGCGGACTACGCATTCCTATCCGACTGCCATACCGGCGCGCTCGTCGCGGCGGATGGAGCGGTCGACTGGCTCTGTTTCCCCTCCTTCGACGCACCGAGCGTCTTCGGGAACTTGCTCGACCGCCAGGCGGGCTTCTTCCGCTTCGCACCCTTCGGGATCCACCATCCGACTGCCCGGGCCTACGAGCCGGGCACCAACGTCCTCCTCACGACCTGGAAGACGCCTTCGGGTTGGATCCAGGTCCGCGACGCGCTGACGATCGGCCCCTGGGACCACGAAGACCGGGTGACGCCGCACACCCGCCCGCCGGCAGACGACGACGCCGACCACATGCTCGTCCGCACAATCGAGTGCGTCGAAGGCCACGTCGAGATCGAGCTCGTCTGCGAGCCCGCGTTCGACTACAGCCGGGCACCTGCGGAGTGGACGATGCCCGACGGCGACCGCACGACCGCCGACGCGACCGGAGCCGGCCAGACCTTCCGGCTGAAGTCGGACCTCGCTCTCGGGATCGAGGGCGACCGTGTTCGCGGCCGCCACGTCCTCCACGCCGGCGACCGCGCGTTCTGCGCCATCTCGTGGGCCGAAGAGCTCGCCGTGCCGGAGAGCTTCGAGGAGGCGGAGAGCCGCATCGCGGCAACGATCCGCTTCTGGCGCGCCTGGCTCAGCACAGCCCGGATCCCCGACCACCGGCTGCGCGACCCGATCCAGCGGTCCGCCCTCACGATCAAGGGGCTCACCTACATGCCCACGGGGGCAACCGTGGCGGCGCTCACGACGTCGCTCCCGGAGACCCCGGGCGGCGAGCGCAACTGGGACTACCGCTACACCTGGATGCGCGACACGACGTTCACCCTCCAGGCGCTCCACTTCCTCAACCTCAACTGGGAAGCGGACGAGTTCATGGAGTTCGTCGCCGACCTCGAGCCGACCGACGACGGCTCGCTGCAGATCATGTACGGGATCGACGGGCGCCGCGACCTGACCGAGTCGACGCTGGACGCGTTGACCGGTTACGCGGGCGCGAGGCCGGTGAGGATCGGGAACGGAGCGTTCGACCAGAAGCAGAACGACGTCTTCGGCGCAGTGCTCGACTCCATCCTCCTGCACACGCGACACAGCGACCGCCTCCCGCGGCGTCTCTGGCCGATCGTCCAGACGCAGGCCGAGTGCGCAACCGGCGTCTGGCGCAACCCCGACCAGGGAATCTGGGAGGCACGCGGCAAGCCGCAACACTACGTCTCGTCGAAGCTCATGTGCTGGGTCGCACTCGACCGCGCCGCCAAGCTGGCCGAGATCCGCGGCGACCCCGAGCTCACGGCCACGTGGCGCGGCGTCGCCGACGAGATCCACGCCGACATCATGGAGCACGGCGCCAAGGGGGGCGTGCTCCGGCAGCACTACGAGACGGAGGCCCTCGACGCTTCCACTCTGCTCGCAGCGATCTTCGGCTTCCTCCCGGAGAACGACGAGACCTTGCGCAAGTCGGTGGGGGCGATCGCCGACGAGCTGACCGAGGACGGCTTCGTCCTGCGCTACAAGACCGACGAGACCGATGACGGGCTCTCCGGGAAGGAAGGCACCTTCCTCATCTGCTCCTTCTGGCTCGTGTCCGCGCTGGCGATCGTGGGCGAGCTGCAGCGGGCGCGCGACCTGATGGAGCGGCTGCTGAGAGTCGCCTCGCCGCTCGGTCTCTACGCCGAGGAGTTCGATGCGGCGACGGGCCGGCACCTGGGGAACTTCCCGCAGGCGTTCTCCCACCTCGCCCTCATCGAGGCGGGGGCGCGGATCATCGTCCCAGAGATGCTGGCGGAGTACTAGGAGGTCGCATGGACACCTATGACGTGATCATCATCGGTACCGGCGCAGGCGGCGGGACGCTAGCCCACCACCTGGCGCCGTCGGGCAAGAAGATACTGCTGCTCGAACGCGGGGACTGGCTCCCGCGCGAGCCCCAGAACTGGCTCTCGCAGGACGTCTTCGTCGACAACCGCTACGTCTCGGAGGACACCTGGTACGACTCCAAGGGGAAGCCGTTCCAGCCCCAGATCCACTACTTCGTCGGCGGCGCGACGAAACTCTACGGTGCAGCGCTCTACCGGCTCCGCAAGGAAGATTTCGGCGAGCTCAAGCACCACGACGGATTGTCGCCCGCATGGCCGATCTCCTACGACGAGCTCGAGCCGTACTACACGAAGGCGGAGCAGCTCTACCAGGTTCACGGAGCAAGAGGCGAGGATCCGACCGAGCCGCATGCAAGCGGCGACTACCCGCACCCGGCCGTCTCGCACGAGCCGCGCATCCAGCAGCTCTCGGACGATCTGGCCGGCGCGGGCTACCACCCGTTTCACGCTCCGTGCGGGATCATGCTCGACGAGTCGAACCCGCCCTACTCGAGGTGCGTGCGCTGCGCCAACTGCGACGGCTTCCCCTGCGCTGTCCACGCCAAGTCGGATGCCGAGGTGATCGCCGTACGCCCAGCGCTCGAGCATCCGAACGTGACGCTGCTCACCAACGCGAAGGCGGTCAGGCTGGAGACGAACGCGGAGGGCACGGCAGTCACTGGCGTCGTCGTCGAGCACAACGGGGAGACCGAGACCTTCGCCGGCGAGATCGTCGTCGTCTCCTGCGGCGCCGCCAACTCGGCGAAGCTCCTGCTCGAGTCTGCCACCGAAAAGCATCCCAACGGGCTCGCGAACGCCTCGGATCAGGTCGGGCGACACTTCATGTTCCACGACAGCACCGCAGTGCTCGCCCTCTCCCGCGAAGAAAACCCAACTGTCTTCCAGAAGACGCTGGGGCTGAACGACTTCTACTTCCGAGCGGACGACTTCGACTACCCGCTGGGCAACGTCCAGATGGTGGGCAAGTCGCAATCACCCATGTTCCGCGGAGAGAAGCCGCTCGAGACGAAGCTGGCGCCGCAGTGGTCGCTCGACCGTATCGCCCGCCATGCGATCGACTTCTGGCTCTCCACCGAAGACCTGCCCCGGCCCGACAACCGGGTCACCGTCGACCGAGACGGCAAGCTCACCCTCAGCTACACGGAGACGAATTCCGAGGCCAGGAAGCGGCTGTACGAAAAGGTGAAGTCGATCGTCGGGCAGCTGGACATGAATCCGGGGCACCTCGTGCACCGCTTCGCCTACATGAAGACCGACATCCCGGCGGCCGGGTGTGCCCACCAGGCGGGAACGTGCCGGTTCGGCTCCGACCCTGCCGACTCGGTGTTGAACACTGATTGCCGGGCGCACGAGCTCGACAACCTCTATGTCGTCGACACGAGCTTCTTCCCCTCGATCGGCGCCGTCAATCCGGCGCTGACGGCAATGGCCAACTCGCTCAGGGTCGGCGACCACCTGTTGGAGCGGCTCGCGGCCTGATGCCGTATGCGCTCCTTACGGGTGAACAGATCGAGTTACGCGCCGGCGAGCAGCGAGTCGTCGTCGCCGAGGTCGGCGCCGGCCTCCGCTCCTACACGGTCGGCGACCAGGACGTGCTCGACGGGTACGCCACCGACGAGCTGGCGCCGTCCGGGCGCGGGCAGGTGCTCGCCCCGTGGCCGAACCGCATCGAGGACGGCAACTACGAATTCGGCGGGGCCCAGCACCAGCTCCCGCTCAACGAGGTCGAAGCCCGAAACGCGATCCACGGACTCGTCCGCTGGTCGGCGTGGTCCGCGGCCGAACACTCGCCCGACCGCGTCCTGCTCGAGCACACGCTGCATCCTCAGCCCGGGTATCCGTTCTCGCTCGCGCTCGGAATCGAGTACTCGCTCTCGCAGGACGGCCTTCGCGTGACTTCCACCGCCACCAACATCGGGCCCGGGGCCTGCCCATACGGATTCGGCATGCACCCGTACCTGACCATGGGCACCGAGAAGGTCGACGGGCTGATCCTGCGCGCACCTGGCCGAACCGTGCTGCGCACGAACGACCGCGGGATCCCGGTCGGCTCAGAGCCCGTCGAGGGCACCGAGTACGACTTCCGGCGGCCGCGGCCGATCGGCGCGGCGCTGCTCGACCACGCCTTCACCGACCTCGAGCGCGGCGACGACGGCCTCGCGAGCGTCGAGCTTCTCAACCCCGAAGACGAGCGGTCGCTCCTCCTGTGGCTCGACAACGGCTACCGCTTCCTGCAGCTCTTCACCGGAGACCCGCTTCCGGACGTGGCCCGGCGGAGCCTCGCGGTCGAGCCGATGACCTGCGCGCCAAACGCGTTTCGGACGGGGGAGGGCCTGCTCGTGCTCGAGCCGGGGGAAGGGACGACCTCGTCGTGGGGGATACGGGCGTGAGCGCCGCCGATCTGCAGATCGCGAAGGAGTTCCTCGAGACGCTCGCCGCTGCTGCGAAGACCGGAGAGCGCGACGCTCTCTATCCGTTCCTCGCCCCTGACGTCGCCTGGCTGACACCTCAGACCGATCTGCACGGCATCGACGAGGTGCGGGAGCGGCTGACGTGGCTGACACCGAAACACCGCCTCGACATCGAGTTCGAAGAGACGGGAGTGACCGATCTGGGTGAGGGCCGCGTCGCCTCGGACGTCCACGAGATCTACTCGATCAAGGAGAGCGGCGAGTTTGCCTATGCGCGGGACCGCCGAATCGAGCTGACCATCCGCGAGGGCAAGATCGCCCGCTACGAGATGCGGATCGTGGGGTAGGACGACGTGAGCGACCGTCCACGCGTACTCATCCTCGGAGGCGGCTTCGCCGGCGTCGGGGCGGCAAAGAAGCTCGAGAAGGCGGACGCGGAGGTCGTGGTGGTCGACCGCCACGACTACCACACCTTCCAGCCGCTCCTCTACCAGCTGGCGACGGGGCTCCTCGAGACGACTGCGGTCGGCCATTCGCTCCGCGACCTCTTGGAGCGCCAGGAGAACACGAGCGTGCACAAGGGGACGGTGAGCGCGATCGACCTGGACGCCCGCGAGGTCACCTTTACCGAGATCTCGCCGCTCTCCTACGACTACCTCGTCCTCGGTCTCGGCGCGGAGGTCAACTTCTTCGGGACCGAGGGAGCCGCCGAGCATGCGTTCCCGATGTACACGCTCCCCAACGCCGTGCGCCTCAAGGACCACCTACTCGAGCGCTGGGAGGCAGCGGACCGTGACCCGGGCATCGTCGAGGACGGCGCGCTGAACGTCGTCATCGTGGGCGGCGGCCCGACCGGAGTCGAGACCGCCGGCGCCGTCGCCGAGCTCTACCGCGCCGACTTCGCCAAGGATTACCCCTCGCTCCCACAGGAAGAGGCGCGCATCAGCCTCGTCGAAGCGGGGCCGGAGCTCTTCTCCATGTTCAAGCCGAAGATCCGCGAGTACACGGCCAAGGCTCTCTCCGATCGCACAGTCGAGGTCAAGACCGGCGCGATGGTCTCATCGGTCTCGCCCACCCGCGTCACGCTGAAGTCCGGCGAGGAGCTGAAAGCCCACACTCTCGTCTGGGGCGCGGGCCTGCAGGGGAACCGGCTCGTGCAGTCGCTCGGGCTCGAGCTGCAGCGCGGCAATCGCATCGCCGTCGGACCCGATCTGACGCTGCCCGATCGCCCCGAGGTCTATGCGCTCGGCGACATCGCGGCGATCGTGGACGAGAAGACGCAGCAGGTCCTTCCCCAGCTCGGCTCCGTCGGCCTCCAGTCAGGGGAGCACGCGGGAGAGTCGATCGCTCACCGCATCGCAGGCAAGGAGACGAAGCCGTTCAAGTACAAGGACAAGGGGACGATGGCGGCGATCGGTCGCGGTGCCGCAGTCGTGCAGATGCTCGGCGGACGGACGATGACGGGAAGGAAAGCACAGGTCGCATGGGCCACGGTTCATCTGGCCCTCCTGCCGACGAACGAGGACCGCGCCAAGGCGGTCGTCGACTGGGCGGGGGCCGGGTTCACCCATCAGCGGGCCGGGCGGATCACCGTGGAAAACGAGTAGCCCATGACACTGGCGTCGGTTGTCGATCTCGCGCGCTTGCAGTTCGCGACCACTTCGATCTACCACTTCTTCTTCGTGCCGCTGACGCTGGGGCTGGGACCGCTCGTCGCGATCATGCAGACGATCTGGCACCGGACCGGGAACGAGAGCTGGCTGCGGCTGACCCGCTTCTTCGGAACGCTGCTCCTGATCAACTTCGCGATCGGCGTCGCGACCGGCCTCGTCCAGGAGTTCGAGTTCGGGATGAACTGGTCGGTGTACTCGCGGTTCGTCGGCAACGTCTTCGGTGCCCCGCTCGCCATGGAGGGCCTGGCCGCGTTCGCCCTCGAGTCCACTTTCCTCGGCCTGTGGATCTTTGGCTGGAATCGCCTCTCGCCGCGCCTCCATCTGGCGACGCTGTGGATCGCAGTGCTCGGCACCTGGATGTCTGGCTACTTCATCCTCGTCGCGAACTCGTGGATGCAGCAGCCGGTGGGGTACAAGATGGTCAACGGCGAGGCGCAGCTGACGAGCGTCTGGGCGCTCCTGTCGAACGGGTTCGCGCTGCGCGCGTACGTGCACACGATGCTCGCGGGATTGATCTTCGGGTCGATCGTGATGTTCGGCATCTGCTGCTGGCACTTCCTCCGCGGCAGGGAGGTCGACCTTTTCCGGAGCGCCGCGAAGCTTGCGCTGATCGTCGCGGTTCCGGCGACGCTGCTGCAGCTCGTGGTCGGCAACCGCTTCGGAGAGGCGGTCACGAGCGCCCAGGGCATGAAGATCGCCGCCTCGGAGGCGCAGTGGAACACGTGCCAGCCGTGCGGCTTCTCGGTCTTTCAGATCGGCGGCTTCACCGCGGATGACCAGACGCCGAAGTTCGCGATCACGGTCCCGAGGCTCCTGTCCTACATGGCCACCGGCTCTTTCGACGGCCAGGTGCAAGGCCTCAACCAGCTTCAGACCCAGGAGCAGCGCGCGTACGGCCGCGACAACTACATGCCGAATGTCAGGGTCATCTACTGGTCGATGCGGGTGATGGCGTTCGCCGGCGTACTGATGTTCCTGGTCGCCGCTGTCGGTGCGTGGCTCTACCGGAAGAGGAAACTCGAGCGGGCGCGCTGGTTCTTGTGGACGGCGGTCGTGGCGATGGCCCTGCCCTACATCGCGGCAACCGCGGGCTGGATCCTCACCGAGATGGGACGCCAGCCCTGGATCGTGCAGGGCCTGCTGAAGACGGCTGACGCCAACTCGCCGAGCGTCAGCACGACCTGGCTCGCGATCAGTCTCTCGTTCTTCATCACGCTCTACGTCGCGCTCCTCGTCGTGGACATCTGGCTCATGCGGCGGTACGCGCGTCTCGATGCGTCGGCCGATCCCGAGGGCGGCGCGCCGGCGGCCGCTACGGCGGTGGGCTACTGATGGATCTCGAGTCCCTCTGGTTCGGGATCATCGTCTTTTTCTGGTCGGCCTACTTCCTGCTCGAGGGCTTCGACTTCGGGGTCGGCATGCTGCTCCCCTTCGTGCCAAAGAACGAGGCCGAGCGAAACGTGCAGATCGAGACGATCGGCCCCGTCTGGGACGGGAACGAGGTCTGGCTCGTCATTGCCGGCGCGGCGACGTTCGCCGCGTTCCCCGCCTGGTACGCGTCGATGTTCTCGGGCTTCTACCTCGCGCTCCTGCTCGTGCTCTTCTTCCTCATCATCCGCGTGCTCTCGTTCGAGTGGCGCGCGAAGAGCACGAGCCCAGGCTGGCGCGCGGTCTGGCTCTTGGCCAACGCGGTAGGGAGCTACGGCGCGGCGCTCATCTGGGGCGTCGGCCTCGCCAGCCTGCTGTATGGCGTGCCGCTCGACTCCGACGGCGACTTCACCGGCACCTTCTGGGATCTCTTCAGCCCCTTCAGCGTGCTCGCCGGGATCACGTTCATCGCTCTCTTCGCCTTCCACGGGGCCACCTTCCTCACGCTGAGGACGACGGGCGCGCTCCTCGAGCGTGTCGCCGCGAGGGCACGTGTCCTCTCGATCCCGGCCCTCGTGTTGGGCGCGGCCTTCCTCGCGACGACCGTGGGCGTCGCCATGCACCGAAACGACAAGGATCTCTTTCCGCCCGTCCTTCCAGCAGCGCTGGGGATCGCCGCTCTTCTGCTCGCAGCGATCTTGGTCCGCGGACGATCGGGCTGGGCGTTCGTCATGACCGCGCTCGGGACGGTGCTAACTGTCGTCACGCTCTTCACGAGCCTCTACCCACGGGTCATGGTCTCCGACCCGACCTTCGGCAACAGCCTCACGGTCGAGAACGCGGCATCGGCTCATTACACGCTCGCAGTGCTGAGCGTCGTCGCGCTCATCACCGTGCCGATCGTCCTCCTCTACCAGGCCTGGGCGTATCGCGTCTTCCGGCACCGACTCGGCGGCGACGAGCCTGCGTCGACGGCGTCGGCTCCGGTGAGCACACAACCCGAGGTCTAGCCGGTGCGCGGACTCGACCCACGCCTCGTCCGGCGGGCCCGGCCGGTGCGTCCGATGCTCGCCGCGGACGCGGCGTTGGGTCTCGCCGCGGCGCTGCTAGTCATCGCCCAGGCCGTCCTGATCGCGCGCGTCGCGGCGGAGGCCTTCGGCGGAGCGTCGCTCGGCGACGTCACGGTACCGCTCGCGCTCCTGGTTGCCGCGGTAGCGGGGCGCGCCGCCGCGTCGTGGGGCTTCGAGGTCGTCGGGCGGCGGGCGGCCACGAGCGTCCAATCGCAGCTCCGCAACGAGCTCGTGGAGGAACGGCTCCGGAGCCGACCGGCGGCTCTCGACGCGGCGGAGAGCGCCGAGCTCGCGACAATTGCGGTTTCGGGGGTCGACGCGCTCGAGACGACGTTCGCGCGCTACATTCCGCAGGTCGTCCTCGCGACCGTCGTCCCGGTCGCCGTCCTCGCCGTGGTCGCCTCCATCGACCTGGTCTCCGCCGGCGTCATGCTGCTCACGCTTCCGCTAGTGCCCGTCTTCATGTGGCTCGTTGGGCGGCACACGGAGCGCCGTGCGCGCGAGCGCTGGCACGCGCTCTCCTTCCTCGCCGGCCACTTCCTGGACATCGTTCGCGGCCTGCCGACCTTGCGCGCCTTCAACCGTGGCGAGCCCCAGGTGGAGCGGATCTCGGAAGTCGGCGACCGCTACCGGCGCGCGACGATGGGGACTCTCCGCATCGCCTTCCTCTCGGGAGCCGTGTTGGAGCTCATGGCCACGCTCGGTATCGCCCTCGTCGCAGTCACGGTCGGCGTCCGGCTCGTCAGCGGCGGGATGGCGTTCGAGGCTGCACTAACCGTCCTCGTCCTCTCGCCGGAGCTCTACCTGCCGCTGAGGAACCTCGCGGCGCAGTTCCACGCGGGCGCGGACGGACTCGCCGTCGCGTCAAGGCTCCTCGACCTCGTCGAGGCCTCAGAACCGCTCGCGCGTGGGGGCGGGCTGGCGCCGAGCCCGCGTGAGGCGGCCGTCCGGCTCGAGGGAGTCTCCTTCTCCTATCCGGGGCGGCCGGGAAACGTGCTGAGCTCCCTCGACCTCGAGCTCCAGCCGGGAGAGACCGTCGCGCTTGTCGGGTCGAGCGGAGCCGGAAAGAGCACGGTCGCCTCCCTACTCCTCCTTTTGGCGCAACCTTCTTCGGGGCGCGTGACCGCCGGAGGGGTGGATCTCGCGGAATGCGACCCGGAGACTTGGCGGGCGCACCTTGCCTGGGTTCCGCAGTACCCGACTCTCTTCCAGGGCACCGTGGCGAAAAACATTGCGCTCGGCGATCCCGCCGCCGGCGAGGCGCGCATCCGCGCCGCCGCGGAGCTCGCGGGAGCCGATGAGTTCATCCGCCGGCTCCCCGACGGTTTCGGGACCGTTGTCGGCGACGGGGGGCGGGCGCTTTCCGCGGGTGAGCGGCGGCGGATTGCGATCGCCCGCGCGTTTCTCCGCGATGCGCCGCTCGTGATACTCGACGAGCCGACTGCGAATCTCGACCAGGAGGGTGCGGAAGTTGTCGGCAGCGCGCTCGCGCGGCTCGGGCTGCGGCGGACCGTACTACTGATCGCACACGACGACGAGATGGTTCGACACGCCGACCGGACCGTGCGGCTCTTCGGCGGCCGGATCGCCGAGGCCAAGGAGGCGAGAGCGGCCTGATGAGCACGTTGCGACGACTACTTGCGCTCGCGGGGATGCCGGCCCGGCGGGTCGGCTTCTCTGTCCTCCTCGGTGCGCTCGCGGTCGGCTTCGGCGTCGCGCTCATGGCGACGGCGGGCTATCTCATCTCGCGAGCTGCCGAGCATCCGCCGATCCTGTCGCTGACCGTGACGATCGTCCTCGTGCGCTTTTTCGGGCTGGCGCGGCCGATCGCGCGTTACCTCGAGCGCCTCGCTTCGCACGACCTCGCTCTGCGGGCGCTCGCCAGGATTCGCGCCCGCTTCTACGCCCGCATCGAGCCGCTGGCCCCCGCCGAGCTCGGCGCATTCCGCCGCGGGGATCTCCTCTCCCGAATGGTCGGGGACGTTGACACTCTCCAGGGTCTCTACCTCCGCGGGGTCGGGCCTCCGCTCGTCGCTGTCCTGACGGGAGCCGCATGCGTCGTCGCGACCGCAATCGTCCTGCCCGAAGCCGCCGCGATTCTCGCTATGGGTCTCATCGTCGGCGGAATCGCCGTCCCCGCGCTCGCCGCGTACCTCGGCCGGGCGGCGGGACGGCGCCAGGCCGCGGCGAGGGGCGAGCTCAGCGCATTGCTCGTGGAGCTCTTGCGCGGGGCGCCCGAGCTCGTGGTGTACGGACGTGAGCGCGACACGATGGCTCGCGTCCGTGAAGCGGACGCCGAGCTCACTCGCCTCGGCCGGCGCGATGCGCTCACGGCAGGCCTCGCCGAGGCACTTTCCGTCATCGTCGCCGGACTGACGGCGGCGGGCGTCCTCGCGGTGGCCGTTTCGGCGCACGACGCCGGTGCGCTCGACCGCGTGCTCGTGGCGACCCTCGCCCTTCTGACACTCGCGTCCTTCGAAGCCGTCGCGGCGTTGCCCGGGACGGCGCGTGAGCTTGCCTCCCTGCTCGCCTCCGGGCGGCGGATCCTCGAGCTGACGGACCTGGCTCCGCAAATCGCCGACCCGCCGCGCCCGGCGCCTCCGCCTGCGTCCGCGACCGTCGCTCTCGAGTCCGCGACGGCCCGCTACGCAGACGAGGAGGAGCCCGCGCTCAACGGCGTCGACCTGCGGCTCGATCCAGGAAGGCGAGTTGCGCTCGTGGGGCCGAGCGGGGCGGGGAAGACGACCGTCGTCAACCTCCTCCTCCGCTTCCTCGATCCGGAGGAAGGTCGCGTGACCCTGGCGGGACGGGACCTGCGCGAGTACCGGCAGGAGGACGTCCGGCGGACGTTCGCCCTCGCCGGCCAGGAAGCGCACGTCTTCGACTCGACGATCCGCGAGAACCTCCGTCTCGCACGCCCCGCCGCGTCCGAGAATGAGCTTCACGATGTGCTCGATCGCGTCCGCCTGGCGGAGTGGGTCGCCAGCCTTCCTGACGGGATCGACACCCGCGTGGGCGAGGAGGGCACGGAGCTCTCGGGCGGTCAGCGTCAGCGCGTCGTTCTGGCCCGCGCGCTGCTCGCGGACGCGCCCGTGCTGGTCCTGGACGAGCCGACCGCCCACCTCGACCCGGCGACCGCCGAGGCCCTCATGGACGATGTCCTCGGCGCCGCCGAGGAGCGAACGGTGCTCCTAATCACGCATCGGCAGGAAGGTCTCGCCCAGATGGACGAGGTGCACACCCTCGTTGGAGCGCCATGACAACTCAGTCCACTCAGACCGTCCTGATCAACGGGTTTGGGGTGCTCTTCGTGATATTGAACTCGTTCGGGTTGGGCCTCAGGCTTCCGGTCGGCAAGCTGCTGGCAGAGGCCTTTACCCATTGGAAGATTGTCGTGTGGGCGTTGGTGATCAATTTCGTCATCATCCCGCTCGTCTTCATCGGCTATTTGCTGACGATAGCCTCGTCCATTCCTGGAGAGATCAAGGTCGGGTTCTGTGTCGCAGCCCTGTGTGCCGGTATGCCTTTCGCGCCCCTCCTCGCCCGGTTAGCCAAGGCGGATGTCGGCATATCCACCACGCTGCTAGTGGTCTTGACAGCCGCGACCATTGTCGCCCTTCCGCTAGGGCTGCCCCTCGCCATCGATGCGGTTGACGCGCAACTCAAGACCTCGGCCTGGGATGTTGCTTGGCCGCTGCTGCTCTTCTTGCTCCTGCCGGCGGTTCTCGGGTGCGGCTTCAGGGTGTGGTGGCCCGACCTCACGCCGCCATTGGCGCAGTGGGTTGTCCGGGTTGCAATTCTGTGCCTGCTCTTCAATCTCAACTTCACGCTGGTTGCGTATTGGGATCTGTTCGAGCAGACCTGGGGCACCGAGAGCTACATCGCGGCCATCGCCGGCCCATTTATCGGCCTCGGGTGTGGCTACCTTCTCGTTTCCAGTCTTCGAGTCAAAGACGTGGGAATCAGGCATGCGACCGAGGTGACCACGGCGGTACGCAACATCGCTCCCATGCTCCTGATGATGATTTATCCCTTTGCAGCCGACCCACTGGTCACCGTCTCGATCACGATCCTCAACACGGTCGGCATCACGACCGTTCTACTTTTCGTCCTGATGTGGAGGCGCGCTGCTCCAACATCAGACACCCACGCAACAACCAACCAGCCAACAAGCGAAGGCTTGCCTCCGCCAACTTCGACGTGACGAATGACCGTAGCGGGCGGAGGCCTAAGAGTTCGTAGGGAAAGCGCGAAGACCTAAGCGTCTTCTGCGCCGCGATCCCTGTATTGGTGCTATATGCCGGGGTGAGATTCGAACTCGCACGCCCTTGCGGACAGGCGATTCTAAGCCCTAGCCGCCATGAGAGGGCGATGTTGGACTAGGTGGTGATTCAAACGAGCGCGTGCGTCTGGTGCTTAGAGCGATGCCCGACGAACATGCCGCGTGACAAATCCCCACGGAGGGGGATCGTCCCAAGCGCTGATTGCGGCGATGCTCGGAAAGCGGCGCACCCTTCAGAGTCACAACGATGAAACCTCCGCTTCCCTCCAGGGTGACCCGCTCCTCTCCTATGACAGAGGGAGGTGACTTCGCAAAATGACCTACCTCACCGAGCTGTTCGCCGCCATTCGCAGGCGGGAAGAGGGTCAGACGATGGCCGAGTACGGAGTGATTCTCGCCGTCATCACGGTGCTCATCATCGGCGCTCTCCTGTTCCTGTCCTCCGGCATCGAGAGCAACATCATGTCAGTGGTCAACCTCATCTGAGCGTTCGAGATCGTGGCGAGGGGCGGCACTACCGGAGAAGGCGTCACCGCCCCTCGTCTTTCAGCGAGACGTATGCCATCCGAGAGGAGGCGGGCCTCCCGCGCTAGTTCTCGCCGCCCGTGCTGAGCTGAGCTCGAGGTTCGAAAGAAGGCGGTCAGCTTCGGCGGACAGTTGGCGGAGCCGCAGATCCCCAGTCAGCTCGCTTTGCAGGGGGACGTTGCAAACGGGTCACGCCGGAAAGTAACTGGCGCGGTCGCCGTGACGGATCCGACTTCGCCCACCGCGAGCACCGTCGCTGAAAGGGGTCCCTTCTCCCGACATCGGGTTGTGTAGTCAAAGGTTGCGATGAGCTCCTCCCCCGGGTGGATGGGGCCGGCGAACTTCTGAGGAGGCGCGACCTCGGTGGGGACACGTTGGCCGTTCCGGCCAACCACCGTCGCCGTCACATGCAGCTCCCCAACATTGCACGGCTCGGTGCCGGAGAGGCGAAGCGCAGCGACATGGCCAGCGAACCCCGACGCCCGTATTGAAAGTTCAAGCTGCCTCCCATCGCACAAGGACACCTCGGTCGTCGAGCTGCTGCCGACGGCGTGCGCTCTAGAGGGCGAGTCGTCGTTCACGATCGCGGCCCCGATCGCGACGCCCGCAACCCCCACGACGAGGGCGAGAACAGACCAGGTGGCTACGCGGCGCATCTGCTATGGCGACCCTAAGCCGCGATGCCGCCCTCCGCAATCGTTTCGCGTCCGGGCTTCCGCCCGAGGTAGCGACGACCCACGAGCTCTCGCTCCCTAGGCATCATGGAGACGGAGCGCACGTGCGCCGCAATCCCTGTACTGATGCTAAGTGCCGGGGGTGAGATTCGAACTCACACGCCCTTGCGGGCAGGGGATTTTAAGTCCCCCGCGTCTACCGTTCCGCCACCCCGGCCGATCGTCTCAGCGCAAGGGTAAGGGCGGACCCGACAGGATTCTCATTGCCCACCCGGTGTCAGCTCGGAGAGGGGGAACTTCTCGGGCGCGTCGCCGGTAGGGCCCCCGGTAGTCGTCGACGGAAGCGGCCAAAGGCGCCTTCATCGAACGCCGTGCAAGTCATGAGATGCGTCCACGACGGTGAGGTAAGATCTTGTTGCCCGCGTCCTTCGGCGGCGTCGCCTGGATGCTCGGCCAGATCGGCGCGACGACAAGGCCGTTCTGGGTGTCAAGGTCCTGGTACCAGCGCGTGATCTGCTGGACCGTCGAGGTCGGGGACGTCGGCGCCGTACTGAACGACGACGCCGCCGTGCTCGAGGTTGTGGACGAGCGCGGTCTCGTCCACCGGGGTGTCGTAGAGGTTCCAGACGGCCGGCGCCTTGGGGCCGGGCGGGTAGTGCGGCCCGCTCGTCGGCGGGTAGGAGTTGTAGCGGAAGTCGCTCGAGAGCTTCTGGATGTGCTGGCGGCCCATCGGCGGGAAGGTCGCGCGCGTGCAGGCGCCGTCCGGGCCGCTCGCCTCGGCGCTCGCTCCTCGCGTCGCGAGGACGATGCCGACGATCGCCGCGGCGACGATGATCGCCACGCCGAGTGCCACGAACCAGAGGTTCAGGCGACCAGGCCCGCCCGACTCGACACGCCGCTGCGGTCCTGCGGTCCTCTGCTGCGGACCTTGGCTCGTGCGGGGAGGAGGCGGGACGCGGCTCTTTTTCTTCTTGGCCACGACCCGGAGAAAAGTATCAAGCGGTCGCGCGGGCCTGGGCGCCGAAGAAGTCGGCGACGGCCGAGAGCTCGGCGACCACCGGCGCCGGCGGGAGCGCTTCCAGGAAGCGGCGGCCGTACGCGCGCGAGCGCAGCCGCGGGTCGAGGATCGCAACGACGCCCTCGTCTCCGTGCCCGCGGATCAGGCGCCCGAACCCCTGTCGCAGCTGCAGGACGGCCGCGGGAAGCGCGTACTCCGCGAACCAGTCCCCTCCTTCCCGCGTGATGCGCTCGCAGCGCGCCTCGACGAGCGGATCGCCCGGCGCAGCGAACGGCAGCTTGTCGATCACGAGGAGCGAGAGTGACTCGCCCTGGATGTCGACGCCCTGCCAGAAGGTGGCGGTCGCGAAGAGGATGGAGTCGACGACGTCGCGGAAGCGCTCCAGGAGCCGCTCGCGCGGCGCGTCACCCTGCCGCAGCACGGGGAACTGGAGCCGCGGGGCGCAGCGGTCGACGAGCTCGTCCAGCGCGCGGTAGGACGAGGTGAGGACGAGCGCCCGGCCCGCCGACAGCCGGCAGAGCGCCACAACCTCGTCCGCAAGCCGGTCGTAGTAGCCCGGCGAGCGAGGCTCGGGCACGCGGGTCGGGACGTAGACGAGCGCCTGGTCGCGGTAGTCGAAGGGTGACGGGAGGATGAGCTCGCGCGTGTCGTCGAGCCCCAGCCGCCGGCGGACGAAGCCGGGGTCGAGCGTGGCGGAGACGAGAATCGACGTCGTCTCGCTGTCCCACAGGCTCTCGCAGAGGAGGCCCGAGACGTCCACGGGCGCCCACGCGACGGCGCCGGGCTCGGCCCACGAGACCCGGTCGGGGTCGTCGAGCGCGAGACAGCTCTCCACGTCGTCGGCCGCGACGAGCGTGCGCCGGGCGAGCGCGTCGCCGTCCTCGCCGGTGCCCGTGAGCGCTGCGGCGAGCGCGCCGAGCGCGGCCGCGAGGACGAGGCCGTGCTCTTCGAGCTCCGCCTGGTCGGCCGCGGTGAGGCGCCGGCGCCCGGAGCCCGGATCGAACGCCCCGATGAGGCGCTCGCCGGCCCGGTCGACCTCGCCGAGCGGCCTTGCCGGCGGCGTGCGGCTCTGCTCGCGGCAGAAGCGCTCCACGTCGCGCTCGAGCTGGCGGAGCCGCGCGAGCGAGATCCGGCCTCCGAACCACGCGGCGGCGGCTTCCTCCAGGCGGTGCGCCTCGTCGAAGACGACCGCATCGTGCTCCGGGAGGACGGCGGCCCCGTCCGAACGCGTCCGAAGCGCGAGGTCCGCGAAGTAGAGGGCATGGTTCGCGATGACGAGCTCCGCCTCCCCCGCCCGCTCGCGCGCCTTCTCGGCGAAGCAGCTTCCGACGAGGTGGCAGCGGCGTCCGGCGCAGCGCTCCGCCCCCACGGAGAGCTCGGACCAGAGCGTCGCCGACGGCTCGAAGTCGAGCTCGGCGCGGTCGCCCGCCTCCGTCGTCGCGATCCAGTCCCGCAGCCGCTCGAAGTCGGCCGCGTCCTCCGCCGTCCTGAAGAGCCCGCCGAGCTGATCCACGCCCTGGAGGATTTTGCGGCAGAGGTAGTTCTGACGGCCCTTGACCACGGCAACGCGAACGGGGCGCCCGAGCGCCGCCGCGGCAGCCGGCACGTCTTTCGTCAGGAGCTGCTCCTGAAGTGCCTTCGTCGCCGTCGCCACGACGACGCGCCGGCCGGAAAGGAGCGCCGGGACGAGGTACGCGAGGCTCTTGCCTGTGCCCGTACCCGCTTCGGCGACGAGGTGGTCACGGCTTTCGAGCGCGTCCGCGACCTCGCTCGCGAGCGCCTCCTGCTCGGGCCGCGACTCGAAGCCGGCGAGCGCGGCGGACAACCTGCCAGCGGGTCCGAAGAAGGCATCCATGGGGGACGACGAGCCTAGTTCAGGCTCCGGTCATCATAGAACGTGCGTTCGCCCCCGTGTGTGCCCGCTCCGTGCCGAGAGAAAAAAATCTGCTCTTTGCGAATGTTTTCGCCCGCGGCGTCCTTGACGGTCAGCGAGCCTGGCCAGTACGCTCCGCGAGCCAGATCCGGTAAGCCCTCGGGCTCGCCGGATTTGGCGTTTAAGGACGCGTAGACTGCGGCGTATCCGGACGAAGAGGAGGAGCCCTCATGGGTTGGCTGGACAAGCTGCTGGGCCGCGACAAAGAGAACGCGAGCGAGCCCGCCGCTACCTCCACGAGCGTGGAGAGCGGCGCGGATGCCGCCGACGCGGCCGAGGATCTCGACCCGCACGCGGGGCACGATCACCCGCCCGGCGAGCACCCGCAGGAAGAGCATCCGTAGCTAAGAGGCGGCTTTCGGGCCGCCTCTTCTCTCTCCGGCGGATGTGTCGTCCGACGCGGTCTCTAGCGTTTATCGGTCCATGATCGTGCTCGTCGCCATCCTCGTCCTCGCCGCCGTCGCGGCGCTCGCCGTTTGGCTCAAGAAGGAGCTCGCCGACCTGCGCGCAAGCTCCGGCCAGGAGCTCTACGCGCAGCTCTCCGAGCGCAACGCGAACGTCGACCGGCGCCTCGCCGACGTCGTCGAGACGATGGACCGCCGGCTGGGCGAGCTCGACCGCCGCGTGGACAACCGCCTCGAGAGCGCGGGCCGCACGGCGACGGCGATCCATCAGCAGCTTGGGAAGATCGGCGAGACGAACACGCAGATGCTCGACCGCGCCAAGGACCTCTCGCGCCTCGAGCAGGCGCTGCGTCCGCCGAAGGCGCGGGGCGGTTTCGGCGAGCTACTCCTGGGCAATCTGCTCGCCGATACCTTCCCCCGTGACAAGTACGAGCTCCAGTACGGCTTCCGGAGCGGCGAGCGCGTCGACGCCGTCATCCACCTGGACCGCTCGCTCGTACCTATCGACGCCAAGTTCCCGCTGGACAACTACACGCGGCTGATCGAGGCCGAGGAGCAGGCCGAGCGCGACCAGCACGCGAAGCAGTTCGTCCGGGACGTGAAGGCGCACGTCGATGCGATCGCCGACAAGTACATCCGGCCGGACGAAGGCACGTACGAGTTCGCGCTCATGTACCTGCCGGCGGAGGCCGTGTACTACGAGCTCGTGTGCAACCGCCTCGGTGGAGAGACGGGGCCGCTCGGCTACGCGCTCGAGCGCAAGGTCATCCCCGTCTCGCCGTCGACCCTGCACGCGTACCTGCTCGTGATCCTGCTCGGCTTCAAGGGCCTGCAGATCGAGGAGCACGCCAAGGAGGTCATGGCGTACTGCGCCCAGCTCGGCAAGGACTTCACGCGCTTCAAGGACGATTTCGAGCTCGTCGGCACGCACATCGGCCGGGCGCAGTCGAAGTACGCCGAGGCCGAGAAGCGCCTGGGCCGCTTCGAGACCAAACTGGAACGGGCCGCCGACAGCGAGCTCGAGCCTTCCGAGGCGGAGGCCCTGCAGGAGCTTCCGCGCGCGCTCGATGCAGCCTAGGGACGGCCTAGTACCGAAGAAGGGCGCCGATGCCCTCGACCGGCCGGAGGTCCTCCCGGTGTCGCACGGCCCAGACGCGCCCTCCGTGCAGGAGCGTCTGGTGGACGGCGAGGTCGAGACCGTTGCTCGAAGCCTCCATGCTCGTACCGTCGAGCGGGCAGTTCCGGCCGCCGACGGCGACCCTGCCGCAGCGAGGACAACGGAAGGCGTCGTGGTCGACACCGGCCTGGAAGAGCAGAAGCTCGACCCGCGCGTCTGACGCGGCTTCGAGCGTCTGCTGCCAGCCGGCCGCGGCACGTCCGTGTCGCCCTGCTTCTTCGGCCCAGCGCGCCACCACCTCTGTCTCCTTCTCGGCGCGGTAGCGATCGAGCACGGGAACGGCGAGCTGAAGCAGCTCGGCAGGAGTCGCATGCGCCTCGGCGGACGTCCAGCCGATGACCGCCGCGGCCGTATCGTGCGAGAGGAGCTCCTCGAACTCCGCGTGGGTCTCCTCCGAGGAGATGACCACGACCTGCATGTTGTGGAGCCGGCGTACCAGCCGGTCGAGCGCCTCCGCGACTTCCTGCAGGTGCTCACGCACCTTCGTCTCGATGTGGCGCTGGTAGCGCGCCTGCGACCAGCCTCCCTGGTCGTGCCGGCCGGGCTGGTCTTCGGTGTGGTCGGCGAGATCCTGGAGCCTGCCTCCACGCAGGCGGTAGAACTGCCCGCGCTCGCGGCCGACCACGACGACGAGGGCGCCCTCCCCGCGACCGACGAGCGGCACGAGCGGAGCCAGGTAGAGCGTTCGTCCCACACTGACCTCGTCCGGCACGGCCTCTGTGAGGGGAAGCGTCCGCCAGATGTTGTCGAGCCCGGAGGAGAAGATGGCAAGGCCGTGCGCCCCGTCCCGCTCGAACTCGCTCTCGTAGAAGGAGCGGATCCGCTCGAAATCGGTGCGGAGCCCCACGCGCTGGTCGTGCGTCATGTCGCGCCGGTTGGCGCCGTCTCCCTTGGCAGCCTCGTCGAGGAGGGAGTGCAGCCTCGTGACGGCGTCCCCGGGCGTCGGCGTCATCTTGGGGTCGAGATCCAGATACAGGCTGATCGCGCAGCCCTTCTCCGCCTCGAAGCCAGCCAGGTCGCGAAGCTCATCCCAGGTGATCGTGCGTGCCATCAGCTTCCAGCAGTACGTTTCCGTAGGCACGGGAAACTACACGAGCAGGAACAATCGGCTCTATGAGACCGTTTATTACGTAGAAGCATGAATTCTGTCGACGGAAAGGATGCAGTGGGCGCGAGCGGCGTGCATGACGTGATCATCATCGGCGGGGGCCCCGCGGGCTACACCGCGGCCCTCTATGCGGCGCGGGCGAATCTCAACCCGCTCGCCATCGAAGGCTTTGCCTGGGGCGGGCAGCTGATGATCACGAGCGACGTGGAGAACTACCCCGGGTATCCGGCCGGGATCCTCGGGCCCGAGATGATGCAGGACTTCCGCAAGCAGGCAGAGCGCTTCGGCACCGAGTTCGTAACCGATGACGTGACGAAGGTCGACCTCTCGGAGCGCCCCTTCGGCGTGTGGGTCGGCGACACCGAGTACCGAGCCGAGTCGCTCATCGTCGCCACGGGCGCGAACGCGCGTCAGCTCGGCCTCGAGTCCGAGAAAACGCTCCAGGGCCGCGGCGTCTCCTACTGCGCCGTGTGCGACGCCGCGTTCTTCAAGGAGCGCGAGGTGGTCGTGGTCGGAGGGGGCGACTCCGCGATGGAGGAGGCCATTTTCCTCGCCAAGTTCGCACCCAAAGTGACCATCGTCCACCGGCGCGAATCCTTTCGCGCGTCCCCGATCATGGTCGACCGCGCGCGCTCGAACGACCGCATCGAGTTCGTCCTCGACGCCGTCGTCGAGGAGGTGCTCGGCACCGAGGACGGCAGTGTGACCGGCGTTCTCATCCGCAACGTGAAGACCGGCGAGGAGACCGAGCTCAAGATCGATGGGCTCTTCGTCGCTATCGGGCACGACCCGAACACGGCGCTCTTCCGCGGGCAGCTCGACATGGACGAGGCCGGCTACATCGTCACGAAGGGCAAGTCCACGGAGACCAACATCCCTGGGGTTTTCGCCGCCGGCGACGTCCAGGATCACGTCTACCGACAGGCGGTCACAGCCGCTGGGTCCGGAACGATGGCAGCGCTCGACGCCGAGCGCTGGCTGGCCGCCCAGCACGGCCAGCCCGAGGCTGCGCTCGCGGCGCCGCGCAACTGGTAGTTCTTCAGAGACGTGCCGTACTTCATCTGCCCCAACTGCCGGCGCAGGTCGATCGACCACGACCGCCGCGAGGACCTCACGAACGAGGCCGTCGGCTGCGCGCACTGCGGCTTCGGCTTCCTGTTCGAGCTGCTCGACGACTACTACCCGGCGCCCGGCACCGGATTCGTCGTCTGCGACCAGGAGCGGCGGATCATCGCCGCCGGCCAGGGCGTCTTCGAGCTGACGGGCTATCGGGAACAGGAGCTCCTGGGCCGCGACATCACGGAGGCATTTTCGATCCAGATGCGAAACGGCGACGCCAACCCGGCGGAGATCGCGGTCGAGTGGGGCGTGCGGCAGCTCGGGAAGAAGATCTCCGTTCGGACCCGGTCAGGCGTGACCAAGGAGATCACGGCCGACTACTTCCCGGCCTATGACGAGGACGGCGGCCTCCTCGTCGCCCTGATCCCGAAGTCGTAGGCAGTTCCGACCCGGCTCGACGGGCAGAGGTCGCTCACGACACACTCCGCGCACCGCGGCGCCCGCGCGATGCAGATGCGGCGGCCATGCCAGATGAGGAGATGCGGGAAGCGCGCCCAGTCCTCGGGCGGAACAAGGCGCATGAGGTCGCGCTCGATCTTCACCGGATCCTCGCGGCGCGTGAAGCCGAGCCGCTGGGAAAGCCGCCGGACGTGCGTGTCGACCACGATGCCCTGCGTCGCGCCGCGCTCGGCCGCCACGACGTTCGCAGTCTTCCGCCCCACCCCCGGCAGGCGCACGAGATCCTCGATCCGCGTCGGCACCTGGCCGTCGTACTCCTCGAGGAGCAGCTTCATCGCCCCGCGCAGGTTCCTCGCCTTCTGCCGGAAGGTCCCCGTCGGGCGGAGGTCGGCCTCGAGCTCTTCGGGCGGGACGGCGAGGTAGTCCTCGGGACGGTCGTACTTCCGAAAGAGCCCCTCGGTGACCCGGTTCACGGTCACATCCGTGGTCTGCGCCGAGAGCATCACCGAGACGAGGAGCTCGAGGTCGCTGCGGAAGCGGAGCGCGATGACCGCGTCGGGATGCGCCTCCGCGAGCCGGTCGATCACCGGCCGGATGCGCTCGCGCTTCGGCCCGACGCGCTTCCGGGCCTCGTGGACGTAGCTGCGGTGCACTACGCGGCGGGCGCGGAAACCGCGTGCTGGGCGCCTGGCAGCCCGGGGCCCGCGCAGACGACGTCGAGGGCGGGGCAGCCCGCGCAGGCAAACTCGCTCGGCGTCGGGCGGAAGTGGCCCTCCTGGATGGCGGCGATCGCTGCGGAAAGCTCCGCCTCGAGCCCCGGCGTCTCGTCGCGGGCGAAGGTGCGCCGCACGGCCTCCTCGGGCCGCTCGAGAAAGACGTAGGCGACCGCGACCTCGTCGGCGCCCGCGCGGAACGCGGCCAACGCGTAGACGAGCCGCTGCAGCAAGTAGTCGTCCTCGAGCGCTTCCTCCGGGGTCAGGTCCTCGAGGCGGTTCGTCTTGTAGTCGACGACGAGAGCGCGGCCGTCCGCGAGGCGGAAGAGATCGAAGCGCCCGTGGAGGAGGACGCCGTCGTGCTCGAACGCGAACGGAAGCTCCGGCTTCGGCTCGGGGCCGGCCCGAAGCTCCGCCGCGAGGGGCGAGGCGTGCCAGGCATCCACAAGAGACGAGACACGGCCGAGGTCATCCGGAGTCGCGGCCGGATAGCGGGCGAGGACGAGGTCCGCCGTGTCGGCGCCGGGGAGGCCGTGCTCGAGAGCGACGTGCACCGCGTCGCCGATCTCCGTCGCGGCGAGCCCCTCGACACCGGCGACGAGCCCGCCCGGCTCGGCCGACCGCAGACCGGCGATCCGCTCCGCGTAGAAGCGGTACGAGCAGCGTCCGAAGAGGGCGAGGGCGCTGTAAGAGAGGCTGCGAATCCGGAAGGCGGGCGGCTCGGGGATCGGCGCGAGCGGCGGGAGCTTCGGGGCGGCGCGCGCGACGGCGCCCTCGATTGCGGCGAAGAGCTCCAGCTGTGCGACCGACGCCTCCTCCACCTCGGCCACGCCCTCCCCACGCCGGTCGACGCGGAGGAGGACGCGCGCGCCCTCCCGCTCGAGCTCGACGGGCTGGCCCGATTCCAGGTCGGCCTCGAGACGGTCGAGGATCCAGCGAATCGGCGCCTTTGCATCGCGCGTCGAGGTCGGGTCGACGGCTCCGGAGACGATCAGGCGGTCGATCGCGCGAGTCATGGCGACGTAGTAGAGCCGGCGCGTCTCGGCTTCGTCGGCGGCGCGCTCTTCGGCCCGAAGCTCGTCGAACCCCGAGGCGGCGTGGCGCTTCCCGGTCGAGGGATCGACGACCTTGAAGCCGACCCGCCCGTCGGGCAGGCAGAGGATCTCGTCGCGGACCGCGTGCTCCGGGTTCCGCCCTGCGTCGGCGACGACCACGACCTTGAACTCGAGGCCCTTCGCCGAGTGAATGGTCAGGAGTCGAACCGCATCGGCGCCCTCTTCCTCCGCGACCGCCTCGCCCTCGCGCGCGCCGGCAGCCTCCTGGTCGGCGACAAAGCGAAGGAAGCCCTCGATGTCGGGGCCGCGAAGCTCCTCGTAGGAGCGCGCCAGCCGCGCAAGCTTGCGGAGGTTCGCGTAGCGGCGGCGGCCGTCCCACCTGGCGAGGACCGCGAGGTCGTAGTCGTGCTCGGAGACGATCCGCTCGCAGAGGCGTTCGAGGCCCGAGGTCGCCGCGGCCCGGACGAGCCGGTCGTAGCGCTGGCGGAAGGCCTCGAAGAGACGCCGGTCCCGCGGCCCGAGCTCGGCCGGAAGGTCGCGCTCCATTCCGCTGAAGAGCGGGCGCTTGCCCGCCGCCCGGCGCAGGAGGTAGAGCGCGTCGTTCGAGACGCCGACGAAGGGCGACGCGAGGACGCTCACCAGAGCCTCGTCGTCGTAGCGGTTGAGGACGAGTCGGAGGTACATCGTCAGGTCGCCGACCTGCTGCTGTCCGAAGTAGCCGCGTCCCGCCGCCCGGTACGTCGGCAGCCCCTCGACTCGCAGCGCCTCCTCGTAGCGCTCCGCATCGGTGCCCGCCGCGAAGAGGAGCACGATGTCCCCCGGCGCCGCTCGTCCGGAGTCGACGAGCTCGCGCACGCGCCGGGCGACATGCCGGGCCTCGGCGATGCGCCAGTGCGTATCCCCCTCGCGGTAGCTCGACTTGTCGGTGACGAGCAGCTCCACCGCCGGCCCGAAGATGGGGTCGGAGAAGCGGCCGGCCGCGACGAGCGGCTCGTACTCCGTGCCGAATTCGGCGCCGAAGAGGTGGTTGACGACGTCCAGGACCTCGGGTCGGGAGCGGTAGTTCTCCGTCAGGGGCAACACGCCCGCGCTCGCGGCACGGCGCTCGCGGAAGACCTCGACATCGGCGTGGCGGAAACGGTAGATGGACTGGAACTCGTCGCCGACGAAGAACACCTCGTCGCCGGCCACCAGGTCGACCAGCTCGCACTGGAGACGGTTCGTGTCCTGGAACTCGTCCACGAGGATCGAGCGAAAGCGCCAGCGCGCGTCGTCCCGCACTTTCTCGTTCAGCTGCAGAAGGGTGCGGGCGTCCAGCTGCAGGTCCTCGAAGTCGAGCGCCGACTCACGCGCCTTCGCCTCGCGGTAGGCGGCGTCGAAGTCACGCAGGAGCTCCTCGAGGAGGGCTCGGTCGCGGGACGCGATCTCGTCCAGGGCCGCCTGCTCGACCGCGGCCAGCGCTTCGCCGAAGGAGGCGAAGCGCTCCCGCTCCTCCCCGCCCACACGGAGATCGGAGAGATCGAGGAGATCCTCGGCCGGCGGGACGGGGTCGAGGAGCTGCAGCGCGTCCTCGACCTGCGCACGGCCGGGGAGCGACTCCTCGGTGACCCGCAGCGTGATCTCCGCGACCTCGCGCAGCTCGCCGACGCGCGCGGCCAGCGACGAGACGGGCTCGCCCGGAAGCTCGAGCGGCCGCCCGGCCGAGCGCAGGCGGTCGTGGACACTCGTGAGCATCCCGCGGAGCCCCTCTGCCCCGTACGTGGCGAGGAGGCGCACGCGCTCGGGACCGCCGGCTTCGACGTAGCAGGCGAGTGCCTCCGCGAAGGCCTCCGAGCGCAGAACTGCGGCCTGGCTCTCGTCGAGGACGCGGAAGCGCGGGTCGAGCCCGGCCTCGAATGGATGGGCGCGCAGCAGCCGGTGGCAGAAGCCGTGGATCGTCGATATCCAGCCGCCGTCGAGGTCGCGTGCGAGATCGTGGCGCTCGGCCTCCACGAGCCGCTCCCGGATCCGAGTGCGCAGCTCTCCGGCGGCGCGCTCGGTGTAGGTGATGACGAGGACGTTGTCGATACCGAGCCCGCGCTCGCAGACGGCCTTGACGAACCGCTCGACGAGCACCGTCGTCTTCCCGGTCCCGGCCCCGGCCGAGACGAAGACGACACCCGGCTCTTCGATCGCCGCGACCTGCTGGTCGGAGGGAGTCGTCCTCATGAGTGTCGGATCCGGCACATCGTCCACAGGGAGCACCAGCGAGGGCACTCGCCGCCACGCGGATCGGTACGAACGTCGCCCGCATGCATCCGGTCGACCGCGCGCCGCGCGCGGGCCTGCGCCTCGTCGACCTGATGCCAGAAGTCGTCCTCGGACACGTAGTCCGGCCGCTTCAGGCCGGGCACCGCGTCCTCGCGGGCATCGGCGCGGACGAGGCCGCGCGCCTCCCTCGTCCCCGTGAGGCCACGGTAGAGGCCGCCGAGCGGCTCCATGCCGACGAGGTCGCGGAGCGCGAGGATGTAGAGCGGGATCTGAAGCTTCTGCTCGGTCTCGATGTCGCGCGCGCCGTACGCCCGGCCGAGCTTGTAGTCCTGGACGATGCCGCGGGCGCTGAAGGGGTCGGCATCGATCCGATCTATCTTCCCCGAGACGGTGAAGCCGCCGAGCTCAAGGCCGCGCTGGAGCTCGACCGGGGCCGAGCTCGTCCCGAACCCGACCTCGAACCGGCGCGGGACGAGCGGGAGCCCGAGCTCGAGCTCCTGCTTGACGAAGTGCTCGAGGTCGCGGGCAAGGGTCTCCTCGAGCTCGAGCCGCTCGAGGTCGGTGAGGTCGAGCCGGACTCCGCCGGCGATCGCCTCGGCGAGGCATTCGCGCAGGAAGACGAGTGCCGCGTCCAGGTGGTCGGCCTCGACGGCGTCCGTCCCGAGGCGCTTCGGCAGGCCGCTGTAGAAGCGGTAGAGCGTTTGGTGGGCGATGCCGCCCCGGATGCGCGCGTCAAGGACAGCGTCGATCTCTTTCGGGTCGATCACGCGCTCGAAGAACCACATGGACGAGCAATCGAGGAAGCGCTCGAGCTCGGTCACGGAGAAGCGGGCGCGCTGGGCGAGCTCCTCGATGACGAGCGGGTGGGCGAGTGTCGTCTGGCGGTCGAACGCAGCCAGTGCGCGCTCCATCCTCCGCTCCCAGCCGTTGGCCAGCGCGAGCGCGCGGGCCTCGTCCTCGTCGTTGGCCGCGATGGCCGCGGCCGCGCGCAGCCGCTCGCGCTCCGTCGGGCCGCGCTCGAGCTCCCATGACAGGCTCGAGAGCGGACGCTTCTTCGTCGCGAGCGCAACGTCGGCCGGGTCGAACCGCGAGCGCACCTCCTCGTAGAAGGGGCTCGGCTCCTGCGGGCGACCGTCGTCGTCCGCGGCCTCGCGCACGAGCAGGAGCTGCCGCCAGGCGCGGGTGCAGGCCGTGTAGAAGAGATAGCGCTCGCGGGCGAGCGGATCCGGGCGCACGAGTCGCCGGCCCCTCCCCGCCGCCTCGAGGTCGCGCCTCGTCTCGTCGGGAAGAAAGGGCGTCTCGGTCGACCGCCGGGGGAAGACTCCCTCCTCGAGCCCGAGGATGAACACCGCCTGCCAGCGCCTCGTCCGCGCCCGCATGAGGTCGACCACCGCCACCCGGCCGGGCTCCGCGGTGCCGCCGATCCGTACCTGGGCCCGCTCGAGCGCAGAGACGATCTGCTCCGGCGGGTTCTCCCCCTCGAGCTTGCGCCAGCCTTCGAGCTCGTCGAGGAGGCCGAGCGCCGCCTCGTGAGCCCGCAAGTCGATCCGCGACGCCTCGCCGACGGGTGGCGACTCGAGGCCGTAGGCCGCCGTGATCATCCGGCGGACGAGCGTGCGGGCGGCTCCGAGTGGATCCTCCGCTTCCTTCAGCTCACGCAGGGCAGGCACCGAATGGCCGAGAAGCCGCTCGGCCTCCTCGACGACGCGGGCCGGCTCCTTGATGCCGCGCCCCCGGAGCCTGCCTTCGACGAAGTCGGCCCGGACGCGCGCGAGGCCGGAGAACCGAGAACGCAGGAACGTGAACAGCTCGCGGCGGCTGCCGCCGAGCCAGGCGAAGCGCAGCAGCCCGAGGAGCGCGGACCCGAACGGCGTCCGCTTGAGCGAGATCCGGCCTTCGTAGGAGTAGGGGATGCCGAGGGAGCCGAACGCGGTCTCGAGCGGCGAGCGGACGCGATCGAGGCTGGGCACGATGACGGCGATCTCGTCGGCGGGCATGCCGCCGCGGATGAGCGTGAGGATCTCCTCGCCTGCGAGCTCGAGGGAGGCGCGGGCCCCTGCTGCCTCGAGGAACCGGACCGCGCCTTCGAGCGGCGGCGGGTCGGTGCGCCGCTCCTCGAACAGTGTCCGCTCCAGGTGGGCGAGCGCCGGGCTCTCGTACCACTCCTGCGGCGCGAGCGACTCGACGTCGTCGCCCGCGAGGCGGGCCAGGTCGTCCGCGGTGCGCTGGAGGGAGCCGAAGGCCGGGCGCAGCGGCTCGTACGGAAGCGAGACGACGACATCCGCGCGCCCGGCGAGCGCCTCGAGCAGCTGCCACTGCGTGCCCGTGAGGTCCTCGAAGCCGTAGGCGAAGACCGGCTCCGAGCCCCAGGCGCCGAACTCGCCCGCGACCAGCTCGGCGGCGCGCGCGCGCGCAAGCTCGCGGTCCCAAAGGCCGAGGCGGTCGAGCTCCGCCCGGTAGCCGCGGTAGAGGTCGGCGAGCTGTCCGTCGACCTCGCCGGGGTCGAGCAGCGCCGCTTCGACGTCGGCCACGGCCGACCCGAGCGCGTCGGCAAACCCCGGATAGCGCGACGACGGGCCAAGCCCGTTCAGGCTGGTCGCGGAGACGACGCGGGCGAGCAGAAGTGATCGCTGCGCATCGGTGACCTGAGGGCGCGAGGCTGCGCCCGCGTTCTCGCGGACGCGCCGGAAAAGGTCGTCGAATGTCCCGATCGTCCCGCCGAGCACGGCGCCGCGCCGCGCCAGCAGATCGTGCTCGACCCGGCTGACGTCCGCCCGGTTCGGAACAATCAGAAACGGGTCTCGGTCGAGGGTTTCGAGATAACGATCGAGCAGACGCGCGACTTTGCCCGCGTTCGCGGGGCCCACCAGGAGAGCCAGCGCCATCCGCTCGATTCTAGTCGTCTGCCCGGCCGTCTCCGACCACCGGGGCAGCGCCCTCGTCGAGCCGCTTTCGGCGAGAGATCGTTACGCGGCGGACTTCGGCCTGCGGCCGCGCCGGGCGGCGGCCCGGCCGGGCATCTTGCCCGCGCAGTCGTCGCAGAGATCGGCCGCCTTGGCGCCCCTGCGCGCGTCCGTGTACGTCACCCGCATTCCGGCGCCCTTGCCCTCGCCGACTTCCTTGCCGCAGTTGTCGCACACGAGAATGGTCTTTCGAGCCAATGGTCCTCCAGAGATCGATGTTCGGGAGTGCGGATGCTAGCGAAAAAGCGCGCGCTATTCCCCGGCGGATATTCGAGCGCCCAACACCGCTCGCGTTCCGCCGGGACTATCGGAAACCTCATTGCCGCTCAGGAAGGCAGTTGCGCCGTAATGGGCAAGGATTCCGACGCCCGTCCGCGATGTATCACCTGATGCTTGGTCTGGGCGAATACCGCTGACACTATTGTCATCGATCTCGCACTCGGAATAGTCGCCGCAGAAGATGCCCACCCCGAGCGAATCGCGGACGTCGTTTCCCTCGACGACGGCCATCGACATCTCGGTGAGGGTCAGCGCGCGCAAGGAGGTGCCGCTCACGCGGTTGTCGCGCACGCTCGCGTGCGCGAAGTGAGTGACGATCCCCTCTCGCCCGCCGATCACCGTGCAGTTTTCGACAAGGCTCGGGGCGAGATCGAAGCCGAAGGAGATGTCGATTCCCTGCGCGTAGTCGCCCGCCGGAGAATGGATCAGACAATTCCGAATCGATACGGATGACCGGCGCACATGGACTCCGTCGAGCTTCACCCCTGAGATCCGAACGTGGTCGAGAGTGACATTGTGAGCGTCGTCGACCTCGATGCCGTTCTCGCCACCGACCACCGTGACGTCTCTGATCGTGACGTTGTCGGCCGTCACGAGGATCCCTCCGCGCACGACGGCACCGGGGTCACCGACCAGGTTCTGCGCGCGGTCGAGGACGAGCGGGCCGTCGTGGATCCCCGCGGACAGGCGGACCGTCGGCGGCTGCATGGCCAGCGCGACCCCGCCGAACAGGGTGAGCGACCCGAGAACGAGAACCGCGATGAGAACGCCGACCCGGCCGAGCTCTCCTCCGTCTTCCCCGTAGGAGAGCCGCAGGTATGGGAAGACGGCATGCATGAGGACCAGGCCGAGCGCCCATGAGCCGGCGAAGAAGGCGACTGCGAGGGCGAGCGGCGCCGAGATGCCCAGGGCGTAGACGATCACCATGACGACCGCGAGCTCGGCGGCGGCCAAGGGAAGGGAAGCCCAGCCCGGCTGGTAGTCGAGCCGCCGGTCGAGGACGACCTCGAAGACCAGCGCCACGCCGATCATCGCCCCCGCGAGCGCGAGCGGCCACCACTCCGTCACCGCCGCGGCGAGACCGCACGCCGCCAGAAGCGGTGCCAGAGCAACCGCGAGACGCGACTCGATCCGTCCTCTCAGCGTGAACGACACGCTTGCACCCTTCGGAGAAATCCGCGCGCTGCATACTTCGCACCCACGAGCGTGTCCGCGGCCGGGTATGCCCACTGGCCCGCGGCTCCGGCGAGCGTAAGCGTCCGGCCTTCGTCGGTCAGCGCGGCGACGCTCGAATCCGGGTCGAGGACGATCCAGTGCCCGGCGGTCGGCAGCCCGTTCTCGCGAACGAGCCGGGCCAGGAGCGCGTCGTGCGCGTATCCGCGCTTGAAGCCGGTCGCGCAGATGATCTGATCCGCGCCGTTCAGGCCCGGGGCGACGCGAAAGCGACCGGCCTTTCGCGCGCGCTCGACCGGCTCGTCCCACTGACGCCCGGACGGATAGGACGGCGACGACCAGTCCCGGAGCAGCGCCTGACGCTCATCCGGCAGCGTGCGATGGAAGGCAGCCAGCCCGCGGCGCGAGAAGAACTGGCGCGGGAGGTTGAGTGGGCGCCGCTGCGGCTCTCGCCTGCGGACGGAGACCACGTCCGCTCCCGCGGCGAGCGCGTTCAGCCATTCGGTCGCGGCAGCCATCCCGGCGCCCACGATCTCGACACGCTCGGCGTACTCGTGCGGCTCGTACGCGTGCACCGCGCGCGAGTCTCCGGCTGTCTCGGGCGGGAAGGAGAGCCCCGGGTGCCCGGTGGCAACGAGGACATGTCGGAAGCGGCCGAGCGCGTCGAGCTCGAAGCCTCCTTCGACCGGGCGGATGCGCTCCACGCGCCGATAACGAAAGCTCGCGTCCCAGCCGCTCCGAGCCCGAACCTCCGCGACGTGCTCCAAAAACTCCTCGACGGACGGTTGGTAGCGGTCGAACCAGCTCGCGAGGAGCGGAGCCGGGCTCTTGTGCCGAACCGAGGAGCGGACGGCGAGGCCAGGGAAGGAACGGGGGGCGCAGTGCCCGTCGCTCTCCGAGCGCATGCGGCGCTGACGGATCGCGGCCGCGCGGGCTCTCCACTGACCGGCTGGGTCGGGGTCCGTTCCGAACACGGCTATTTCGGCGGGAGTAAGCCCCCGATGTCTCAGGGTTGCATAGCCGACGAGGCCCGCGAGGCCGCCGCCGACGATTGCGCACTCTTTCGACTCGCTCACGCCGCATTCTCCACGCGGAGGGCGCCGAGTTCGAGGGCGAGGGTCAAGAACAGCGCATGCGACCACAGGAGCGGGCAGGCAGGCGGGCCCCAGCGATCCACCCACTCATCGCGCTTGGCGGGCCGCAGGAGGTGGTCGCCCACTTGTTCGGGGAAGTCGCCTTCCGGGCTTGCCGCCGCGGACATCCAGCACAACTGCCCGTACGCCTCCTCGAGCCTCCCGCAGCGCCGGTAGTGCCAGCCGAGGAAGCCGGCGAGGAGAAGCCAGAGCCCTCCGCCGTAGAACTCGTCACCCGGGTGCCGATGGACGCCACGGCCGACCACGAGCTCGGACTCGACCGCGCGAACCGTGGCCTCCATGAGCGGATCATCGAGCGCCAGCAGCCCGAACGGTGTGGCAACCGCGATCAAGCTGGCGTCGAGCCCGCATTCCCCGAGCCGGCCCGCGAGCCGGCCGTCCACGACACCGTCCCGGAGAACCGCGGCCCGGATCTCCCCGGCTGCCGCCCGAGCCCAGGGCTCGTCTACGACCCCTGCGGTCAAGCCGCCGTAGAGCGCGGCAAGCGTCGCCACGTGAATCCCTCTCCGCTCCTCCCACCAGTCGAAGCAAGGCGTGCCCCAGCAGTCTGCGGCATATCGGAGCGACAGCCGCGCGGCCGAGACCCACGGCGCCGCGCTGGCCCCGTGCCTGTGCACGTGGCGGCCGAGCGCCCACACCCACGCGCCGAAGCCGTCGAGTTGCGCGGCCGACCACGGGCCCGGAACCTCCAGTCCCTCGGCCGTGTAGCGGCCGTCGAGAATCTCTCCGGCCGCGATCGTCCTGGCTCTCGCCTCCACGATCCGGGCGCACCAGGAGAAGAACGCCTCCGCGCTGGCCTGCTCTCCCGCCTGGCTCATGGCGTCGGCGACGTAAGCGCCGTCTCGCAGCCAGGCGTTTCGGTACGGCGCAGGAAACGGCGCGGCGAGATACGCGCCTGACTGGGCCTGATGCTCCCGGATGACTGCGACGCTCCGGGCCGCAAGCCCGTCGAGGCTCATTTCACCGAGCCGGCGAGGAGCCCCTGCACGAAGTAGCGTTGGAAGGCGAAGAAGACCGCGAGCGGGATGACGAGTGACACGAACGATGCGGGTGCGATCAGCTCGATGTTCGATCCGAATTGGCGGAGCTGGGAGAAGATCGCCACGGTGATCGGCTGCGTCTGGCGCCCGAACGTCAGCGCGACGAGCAGGTCGTTCCACGTCCAGAGGAACTGGAAGATGGCAAGCGAGGCGATCGCCGGAAGCCCAAGCGGGAGGATGAGGCGCAGGAAGATGCGGATCTCCGACGCCCCGTCGATGCGCGCCGCTTCGAGAAGCTCCCTCGGGATCCCGATGAAGAAGTTGCGCAGGAGAAAGATCGCAAACGGGAGCCCGAACGCGGTATGGAAGAGGATCAGGCTGAGCACCGTGTCGAAGATCCCGACCTTGTTGTAGAGGGTGAAGATCGGGATCAAGGCCATCTGCAGAGGCACGACGAGCAGGGCGACCACGGCGATGAACGCCCAGTCGCGGCCGGGAAAATCGAGCCACGCGAACGCGTAGCCCGCGAGGGCAGCGACGAAGATCGGCAGAAGCGTGCCTCCGATCGAAATCCAGACGGTCGTGAGGAGCGAGTCCCGGATCGCCTGGGTGTCCCAGAGGTTCTGGTAGTTGTCGAATGTCAGGAGGCTCGGCTTCGTGAACACTCTCCACCAACCGCCCGACGCGAAGTCTTCGGGTGCGATCAGCGAGGTGATGAGGAGCCCGAACGTCGGGACGAGCCACAGGAGCCCGACGACGACGAGCAAGACCTGGATCGGCGCCTTGCCGAGGACGCGCAACACCTTCGCCGACCTGGGCTCCTCGACGACAGGCGCACGGCTCGGAGCGGTTGTGGTCGCAGCGGTCACGCTTCCCTCCGGAAGTTGCGGACGTTGAGGAGCAGGATCGGGATCACGAGCACGAAGAGGAAGACGGCGATCGCGGAGCCAAGGCCGAAGTTGTTCGCGCCGCCGAAGGACGTCCTCCACATGGCGAGCGCGATCACGTTCGCGTCGTCCTGCACCGAGCCCGGCGCGAGGGAGACGACGATGTCGAAGACTTTGAGCACGTTGATGAGCATCGTCACGAACACGACCGAAAGCACCGGCAGGAGCTGGGGCACCGTGACGCGGCGAAAAACCTGCCACTCGTTCGCTCCGTCGGTGCGCGCGGCCTCGAGCGTCTCGCGCGAGATTGCGGAGAGCCCGGCCGCGATCACGACCATCGAGAAGCCCGCCCAGATCCAGATGTAGGCGATGAGGAGCGAGGGCGTGATCAGCTTTTCGCCGAGCCAGGAGACTCCCCCGAAGGGCTGGGCGAACGTGTCCGCGGATATCGCGACGCGGTAGTTGCCCTGCTCGAGCTCCTGGAACGCGAAGGTGCCGTCGTCGGCGCTCGTGGTCGTGTCGACGATGTCGCCGCCCGAGTCGAAGAGCGTGAGCGTCACGCCCGGCAGCCCGACCTCGTCCTGCTCCACCTCGTTCGGATTGCCGCCGCCGGGCTTGAAGTCCCGCCAGACGACGCCGGTGATCCCGCCCTGCTGCGCCTCGGGCAGGACGGCCTGGACTGCATCGGCGGGGACGTCGTCCGGCGGAATCCCGGTCAGCCCGAGCTTCGCGATGTCGCCCGGCTGGACCGGGTTTTGAAGAGTGATCCCACCCTTCGGCGTCCCCTGGAGGTTCTGGCTCGACGGCTTTGCGTCGGCGAGGACACCAGGCGGGCTGACGGTGTCCTTCGCGACCGCGATGACCGCGTTGACCGCGCCCAGATTCGGGTCCTGCTGATCCATGATGCGCCAGATGACGCCGGCGGCGAAGGCGCTGATCGCCATCGGCATGAAGACGGCTGTCTTGAAGGCGACCGACCAACTGACGCGCTCGGTGAGCACGGCGAAGATGAGACCCACCGCCGTCACGAAGGCGGGCACCACGGCGACCCAGATAGCGTTGTTCTTGATCGCTGTCAGGAGCAGGTCGCTCGTGAACAGCGTCTTGTAGTTGTCGATCCCGACGAACGTGTCGAACCCGGACTGACCGAAGAAGCTACGGAAGAACGTGTAGATCGCCGGGTAGATGACCCAGACGCCGAGAAAGACGATCGCGGGCAGTAGGAAGAGGAGCGTGACGCCGTACTTGCTCCACCAACTGTCCGAAGGCGGTGGCGGAGCCGCCGCGGGGGGCGGCTCCGCTGTGATGCTTCCTGCTCCGCTCACGCTCTCGGCCCGGCTGTCCTAGCCGCCGTACGCCTTCTTCGCGGCGTTCTCCATCTGCTGCGCGATCCCGTCGACGTTGGACGGGTCCTTCAAGAAGTCCTGGAAGAGCTTGAAGAGACCCTGGCCGACGGTGCCGCCGAACTCGGCGGGCTGGAGGTCGGAGAGGTCGAAGCGGAACGTCTCGACGTCGGCGAGCGAGCCGGCCGTCGTCTGCGTGATCTCGTCCGGATAGACGCTCGGGTCGACGTTCTTGTTCAGCGTGGCGAACCCACCCTTCGCGGCCCAGATTTCAGCCGCCTCGGGCGAGGCGAGGTACTTCACCAGCGCCTCGCTCGCCGGGCTGTCCTTGAACATGACGACCGTGTCGCCGCCTCCCACGACCACCTGCGGCGAGTCGTTGATGGACGGGAAGGGGAAGACGTCGAATCCCGTCTTCGGCTCGGCCTTCGTGGAATCGGTGATGACGCCGGCGACGAAGTCGCCCTCCATCACCTGGGCCGCCTTGGGCGAGTCGCTGAAGACGTTCGTCACCGAGGTCGGGAAGTCGGTCTGGAGAGCGCCTTCGGTTCCGCCGGCGATCTTGTCCGACTGGAGCACATCGGCCATCGTCGTGAGCGCGTCCTTGACGGACTGGTCCGTCCACGGGATGTCGTGCGTGGCGAGCTGATCGTACTTCTCCGGGCCCGCCGTGCGCAGGTAGATGTTCTCGAAGAGATCGGTGAGCGTCCAACCGTCCGCTCCACCGATCGAGTACGGCGCGACACCCGACGAGGACAGGGTGTCACCGTTCTGGAGCCAGGTGTCCCAGTCGTCGGCCGGCTCCACACCGGCGTCCGAATAGGACTTGGCGTTGTACCAGACGAGCGACTTGTTGGCCGCCTTGAAGAGGAAGCCGTAGAGCGTGCCGTCGACGGTGCCGAGATCGACCACGGACTGTCCGAAGTTGTCCGAGATGTCGGTCGAGGCGAAGTCGAGCGGCTGCAGGGCGTTCTTCTTCACGAAGTCGGTCATAAGGCCGGGCTGCGGGAGCGCGGCGAGGTCGGGCGGGTTGCCGCCCTGCACTGCCGTCGACAACTGCGTCGGCAGCTGGTCGCCCGCGGCGGTGTAGTTCACCGTCACGTCAGGGTTTTGCTCCTTGAAACCGTCCAGCACGGATTGGAAAGCGGCCTGCTCTGCACCCGTCCAGACGGCCATCATGGAGACGCTGCCCGAGGCACCGCCTCCCGTTCCTCCTGTCGCTCCGCCGGTCGTCTCTCCGTTCCCCCCGCCGCAGGCCGCGGCGAGAAGCGCGACGACGACGAAGGCCGAGAATGCTGAGAATCGGCGCCTCATCACGCTCCCTTCGCTTGGTCGTTGTCGTAGATTCCGAGACCCGTCTCCGGGTCGAAGAAGTGCAGCGAGCGGGTGTCGACCGCCACCTCGACGGCGTCACCCTCCTTGACATGCGCTCGGGCGTTGAAGCGCCCGACCATCGTCATGTTCTTGGCCTCGCCGGAGGCCCTCCGTTCGTCGCCCAGGTCCTCGGCGAGCTCCTTCACATCCTCCGTCACCGCCGGGCGAGCGTCGACTTCGAAGTGCACCATGATCTCAGCGCCGAGCGCTTCGGTGAGCTGGACGGTTCCCTTGAGCCGCCGGTCGGCGGGGGCGTCCGATTCGAGTGCGGCATCCTCGAGGTGCTCCGGGCGGATGCCGAGCACGACCTGCTTTCCTACGTAGCGCCGGAGAGCGGGCCGAGCGCTGAGCGCGTTTGCATCGAGAGTGACGCGCTGCCCGCCCGCGACGGCGACCAGCGACCCGTTCGAGCCTTCGAGCGTGGCCTCGACGAGGTTCATCGCCGGGCTTCCGATGAAGCCTCCGACAAAGATGTTGACCGGCTGGTCGTAGAGCTCTTGGGGCGCCGCGACCTGCTGTAGCTCGCCCTTGCGCATGACGGCAACGCGGTCGCCCATCGTCAACGCCTCGATCTGGTCGTGCGTGACGTAGATCGTCGTCACGCCGAGGTCGTCCTGGAGGCGGGCGATCTCGGCGCGCGTCTGTACGCGGAGCTTGGCGTCGAGATTGGAGAGCGGCTCGTCCATGAGGAAGGCCTGCGGGCGGCGGACGATCGCGCGGCCCATGGCGACGCGCTGGCGCTGCCCGCCGGAGAGCGCGCGGGGCTTCCGCTTCAGGTACGGCTCGAGACCGAGCACGCGCGCGGCTTCCTTGACCCGGGTGTCGATCTCGGCCTTCTTCTCCTTGCGAAGCTTGAGCCCGAAGGCGATGTTGTCGTAGACCGACAGGTGCGGGTACAGCGCGTAACTCTGGAAGACCATGGCGATGTCGCGGTCCCTGGAGGGGACGTGGTTCACCACATGCTCGCCGATGCGGAGGACTCCCTCGCTGATCTCCTCGAGCCCGGCCACCATGCGGAGCGCGGTCGTCTTCCCGCAACCCGACGGCCCGACGAGGACCATGAACTCACCGTCCTCGATGCCGAGGCTCATATCCGAGACAGCACGAGTACCGTCCGGATAGACCTTCGCGACCCGGTCGAATGTCACTTCCGCCACGAGTCTCCTTCCCCCGCTAAACGCGGCGAGCTTACCAAGTCGAAACAATTCTGCGCGGGACTTGAGTCACTAGACTCGGCGCGATGGACACCCGAACCATCGCGATTCTCGAGGGCGACGAGACCGGCCAGGAGCTGCTCGAAGAGGCCGTCCGCGTCCTCTCGCCAGACACGATCGGTTTCGCGCTCGAGCTGCCGCGCTTCGACCTTTCTCTCGAGGCTCGCCGCCGCACGGACAACGACGTCGTCCACGAGGCCGCGGCCGCGATCCGAGAGCACGGCCTCGGTTTGAAGGCCGCCACGGTCACCCCCGAGGGCAAAGACGACGTCGGCAGCCCGAACCGCATCCTGCGAGAGGAGATCGGCGGCCACGTGATCGTCCGCACCGGGCGCCGCATCCCCGGAGTCGTGCCGATCGCCGGGGCCTTCTATCCCATCTCCGTCGTACGCATGGCCGTCGGGGACGCCTACGGCGCCAAGGAGTGGCGCGAGGGCGTCGGCGACGAGGAGGTCGCCTTCCGCACCGAGCGCATCGAGCGGCGCGTCTGCCACGCGGTTGCCGAATTCTCCTTCCGGCACGCCGAGCGCACGAAGGCGAAGGTCTTCGGCGGGCCGAAGTACACGGTGAGCCCGGTCTACGAGGGCATGCTGAAGGAGGAGATGGACGCCGCCGCGGAGCGGCATGCCGAAGTTCCCTACGAGCCGCAGCTCATCGACGCGACGTTCGCGCTCCTGATCGGGTCGGCCGGCGAGGCGCTCGTCATTCCGGCGCTGAACCGCGACGGGGACATCCTCTCCGACCTCGTGCTCCCACTCTTCGGCTCGATCGCAGGCTCGGAGTCTCTGCTCGTCGCCTTCAACGAGGACTACACGCCGCGCGCGCTCATGGCCGAAGCCGCGCACGGCACCGCCCCCGCGCTCCAGGGCAAGAACATCGCGAACCCGATGGCGATGATCCTCGCCTCCGCCGCGCTCCTCTCCCACATCGACGACGAGGAGGCGCGTGCGGCCGGACGGGCGATGCGCGAGGCGGCGCTCGAGGCGGTCTCGGCGGGAACGAGGACCGCCGACCTCGGCGGGCACGCAACCACCACGGAGTTCACGGACGACGTCATCGCGCGGGTTCGTTCCAAGCTCGAGGTCTGGGCCTCTCTGGGCAGCGTTTGAGGCGGATCGGGGCCTACCTCAAGAGCCTCGACCCGAGACTGCCTCGCTCGGTCTGGATCCTGAACACCGGCGGCCTCTTGAACGCGGTCGGGACGGGCATGGCCTATCCGTTCGTCGTCATCTACCTGCACAACGTGCGCGGCTTCTCGCTCGGGATTTCGGGGCTCGTCGTGGCCGCCTCAGGGGCGGCCGGCATCGTGTGCGGGCCGGCGATCGGCGTCGTCATCGACAAGATCGGAGGCCGGCTGACGCTCGCGGGCGCCCTCACTCTCCAGGCGATCGGCTGGGGAAGCTTCCCGCTCGTCAGGGAGCCCTGGCAGGGGGTGCTCGCCGCCACCGTGGCGGGAATCGGGAATGCGGGCTTCTGGCCGAGCCAGTCAGCGCTCCTGGCCGGCCTGGCCTCCCAGGCACGCCGCCACGGCGCGTTCGCCCTCCAGCGCGTGACACGCAACCTCGGGATCGGGCTCGGCGGGCTCCTCGGCGGCCTGATCGCCACCACCTCGGATTCGTCGAGCTTCACAGTCCTTTTTGCCGTCGACGCGCTGACGTTCTTCCTCTTCGTCGGGATGCTGTTCTTCGTGCCCGACCCGGAGATCGCAGCGGCCGATCCAGACATGCCGCGCGGCGGTTATCTCGACGTTCTCCGCAACCAGGTCTTCCTCGGGATCGCTGGCCTGAACGTCGTCTTCGTGACCGCAGGCTACGCACAGATCGAGCTCCTGCCGGTGTTCGCGAAGAACGAGGCAGGCGTGAGCGAGCGAGAGATCGGGCTCCTCTTCTTCCTGAACACCGTGATCGTCGCCGTGGCCCAGCTGCCGGTCGCGAAGCTCCTCGAGGGGCGCAGCCGCATGCGGGCGCTTGCATCCATGTGCGTGCTCTGGGCGGTGTCCTGGATCCTCGTCCTCGTCGGCGGAGCCGCATTCGAAGCTGCCGCCGCTGTGGCGATCTTCTCCTTCGCGGTGATCCTGTTCGGTTTCGGCGAGTGCTTCCAGGGGCCCGTGCAGGGCGCGCTCGTCGCCGATCTCGCCCCGCCGCGGCTCCGCGGGCGCTACATGGCGGTCTCGACGAACTCCTGGGATCTCGGCTTCCTCCTCGGCCCGGCGATCGGCGGCTTCATCCTCGCCGTCGAGCCACTCGCGCTCTGGCCGCTCGCCGCGGCCGCGTGCCTTGCAGCGGGAGCCGGCGCGCTCTCGCTGGAAAGCAGGCTGCCTCCGGAGCTCCGGCTCACCCCGGCGTGAGATGGGTCCCGGTCACCCGCCGGGACGCCCGGCTCGAGGCGCTCGACTTCGCCGGGAAAGGCCCAGGCGTCCTCCTGTTGCACGGGCTCGCCGGCACGGCCGCGGAGTGGGAGGAGACGGCCGCGTGGCTCTCCGAGACTCACCGCGTCGTCGCGCTCGACCAACGCGGGCACGGGCGAAGCGAGCGGCGGCCCGCCGACACGTCGTGGGAAGCGTTCGTGGCGGACGCCGTCGCGGCAATCGAGGAGCTCGCGCTCGCTCCGGCCGTCGTGATCGGCCAGTCGCTCGGCGGGCGCACCGCATTTCTGGTCGCCGCGGCACGACCCGACCTCGTGCATGGGCTCGTGGTCGCCGAGGCGTCTCCTGCCGAAGCGAGGCCCGGGCAGACCGAGGAGATCGGGAAGCTGCTCTCGAGATGGCCGGTGTTCCCCTCTCGCGAGGCAGCGCAGGAGTTCTTCGGCGGCGACACGCCGGCCGGGCGAGCGTGGGCGCGCAACCTCGACAAGACGGAAGACGGGTTCGTCCCTTCATTCGAAGTCGACGTCATGGTCGAGACGATCGCCGCCGCTGCGGAGGCGCGTTGGGACGAGTGGCGGCGAATTCAGGCGCCGACGCTGATCGTGCGGGGCGAGCGCGGCGACCTGCCGGAGGAGGAGGCGGTCGCGATGGCGCACGCGCTTCCCGCCGCAGAGCTCGTCACTCTCCCCGGCGGGCACGACATCCACCTCGATGCACCCGAGGCATGGCGGGCCGCGGTCGAGCGCTTTCTCACCCGTCTCAGCTGAGCGCGCGCTCGATAGCGGCGCGGGCGTCCCGGAGCACCGGCTCGCCGTGCGAGACGAGCACCATCTCGACCGGCAGCTCGAGGAGCGGGCACAATGCGTCGCGGAGCTCGTCGTAGCCCAAACCGGGCTCCAAGTAGCGGAGCCAGCCCGGCGGGCACATGCGGAGGCCGCCCTGCTCGTCCCCGAGGAGCCGGTCGCCCGGGATGAGCGCCCGGGGTCCCGGAAGCCACACCATGGTCTCCCCTGCGCGCGGGACGGTCACGGTCTCCACGCCCTCGGGGAGGGCCCTCTTCGCGCGGGAGGACGTCGCGTCGAAGCGCCGCACGACCTCGTCGCGGCTGCGGCGGTGGAAGCCGATCGTCGTCAGGACGCGAACGGGTCGGCCGTGGGCCCGCACCCGTTCCTCGAGGCCGGGCCAGAGCTCGTCCGGGACGAGCGGGTCGACGAACACGAACGAGTCGGGACCCTCGTACGCGACAGACCCGACGAGCTCGGGCCAGTCCGCCGGGCTCCCGGGCGTTGCGCCCGGCACCCACTCCGGATGGGTCGCCTCCCAGCGCCAGAGCCCCGGCGCGAGCTCAACGAGGGCCGCTATTGCTGGTCGAGCGGAGGGTTCTGGACGTTGTGCTCGGCGGCGTATTCGTCCACCAGCTTGTCGATCACGTCCGCTCCGTCGCCGTAGGCGTAGTTGATCTTGACGAACGGCTCCCATTTCTCCGGGAGCGCATCCTCCGGAAAGATCGCTTCCACCGGGCATTCCGGCTCACAGGCGCCGCAGTCGATGCATTCCTCCGGATCGATGATGAGCATGCGGTCGAACACGTGGATGCAATCCACCGGACACACGTCCACGCAGGACAGGTCTTTGATGTCGATGCAGGGCTCGGCGATGATGTACGTCATCGCCGGGGAGTTTATGTAACGAGCTCTTCGACCAGCTGCGGTGCCCGCTCGGCGAGTGCAGAGCGCGCGACAACCTTGTCGAGGCCGGCCTCGTGGGCCACCCGCAGGCCGGAGGTGTCCGTGTGGTTCGTGTACCCGAGGATGGGAATGTCGGGCCAGGAGTCGGCCACCTCGTAGGGATCGATGCGCGCGACGTCGCAGATCACGAGGTCGGGCGGTTCGACGCTTTCGGTCGTGATCAGCTTGTGGGACCCGCCCAGAAGCGCGTCCAGTTTTCCTCGAAAGAAGAGATCGACCCCCGCCAGCAGGATCGTCGCCACGCGCGGGAGCGTACCATCCCGGGAGGGCGGAAAACAGGGCCTTTGCTAGCTTCTTCGCGCATGGCCGTGACCGCCTGCTTCGCGAGGAAAGTCGCGCTCTGGTTCGAGCGCGAAGGGGCGGAGCAGGTCGCCGACCCCGGTCGGCTCCGGCAGATGAACATGGCGATCGCCCTCGCCGCGTCGCGCTGGAACGAATTCGCCGTCGGTCCCGAGTCCGAGCACCGGATGAACGCGTGGCTCGACGAGGTGGAGCGGCGCGCGGTCGTCCGCCGGGCCGATGCGCGGGCGGAGGCGATCCGCCTCGCCCGCGACTGGTTCACGGACTGCCTTGGCGACCAGACCAGCCAAGCACAAGCCAAGTAACAGACTGTTACTAGAGCAATCTCGTAACACCTTCTTGGTTCGAAAAACCTGCTCAGGCGGGAAAGCCCCCTTAGTAACAGACTGTTACTAGGCCGGTTGGGGCGCAGCTTTGTGCAAGAGCCGGCACGCGGCCTCAGACCTCCACCCCGAACTTTTCGAACAGGCGGTTGAAGGCGATTCGGATCCACCAGAAGCGGTCGAAGAAGAGCAGGAGACCGAGCGCGACGAGGAGCGCCCCGCTGATGAACCTGACCGCGTCGTAGCGGTCGCGAAGCCAGCGCGAGGCGCCCATCGCGCGGTCGAAACCGATTCCCACGAGGACGAACGGCACCGCGAGGCCGAGGGAGTAGACGAGCAGGAGGAGCGACCCCTGGGCGGCCGTGGAGGCATCGCCCGCGAGCGCGAGGATGGTGGCGAGCACGGGCCCGATGCACGGGGCGGCGCAGACTCCGAAGGCGCCGCCGAGGAGGGCGCGTGAGCCACGGCGGCGGGCACCCTCGACGAGCTCGGGCGCGACCATGCGGTCGAGCCAGGGGAACGGCAGGAGGCCCATGAAGGCGAAGCCGAAGACGACGACGACGACGCCCGCGACCATGGAGAGGAGGCGCTGGTCGTGGACGAGGCCGCCAGCGGCGCCCGCCAGCGCGCCGAGCGCGACGAAGACGAGGGTGAAGCCGGCGATGAACGGGATGCTCGCCGCCACGACCTTCCTCCCGCCCACCCCGATCTGCACGCCGGAGACCGCGGAGAGGTAGCCGGGCACGAGCGGAAGCACGCAGGGAGTCACGAACGAGAGGAGACCCGCGACGAACGCGAGTGGGATTTTCGCGTCCATCAGTGCCTCTCCGGGTGATCGCGCCCCGCCTCCGGCGAGCGAAAAGCGCGCTGGGCAAGGACGCAGGGAGTCCGCGTATCGTGAATACGCGGACGACCGAGGACGCAGCCCGGTGCCGCTTTGCAGCCGCCGACGGTGATGGCGCAGATTGCCTGGAGAGGCACTCGCTCAGGCGTCGTAGCGGGCGAGCTCTTCGTCGAGCCGGCGCTCGAGCTCCGGATCCAGGCTGAGGCGGCCGTTGCCCGACGGTCCGGGCTCCTCCGCCTTGCGGCTACGGCTCCAGCGGTAGGCGAGGAAGCCGACCACCCCGGCTGCGAGCACGATCCCGGCGAGCGGAAGCACCCAGGCCAGCAGGTTGAAGCCGCTCTTGGGTGGGGCGGCGAGAACGCTCTCGCCGAACTGGTCGACAAGCTTGTCCTTGATCTCGGATTTGGTGTCACCGGCCGCGATTCGGGCGCGGATGAAGGCACGCATGCGCTCGGCGATCGGCGAGGTCGAGGCGGCGAGGGTCTCGTGGCAGGTCGGGCAGATAAGCTCGCGCTCGAGCTCCGGAAGCGTCGGGCTCTGCTCGCTCGCCGCGGCCGGCGCGACCAGGGCGAGCGCGACCACGAGCACGGCGAGGAGCTTCCGCGTCATGCCGGTCGGCCGAGCGCGATCTTGATATTGCGCTCGAGATCTTCCTGGGTCAGCGGCCCGGCGACGTGCTCGCCGACGATCCTCCCCTGTGCGTCGATGAACCACGTCTCCGGGAACCCCGTCACCCCGTAGTGCCCGAGCGTCGAGCCGTGCTTGTCGCGGACGACTGGATACGTGATCCCGGCGCGATCGACGAATCGCTGAGCATCGACGTCGAAGTCCTGTGCATCGACGCCGAGGACGACGACGCCCTGGTCCTTGTAGCGGTTCCACGCCGACTCGAGGAGCGGAGCCTCGTCCTTGCACGGACCGCACCAGGAGGCCCAGAAGTTGAGCACGACGGCCTTGCCGCGGAACGACGCGAGGCTCACCTGCTCGTCGCTTCTCAGGTGCGGCAACGTGAAGTTGGGCGCCGGGCGGCCCGCGTCGGGCGCCTCATCGGGGTTGAACACCTTCCAGCCCAGGAGGGCGAGGAGAAGCGCGACCACCAAAACGGCGGCCGCTTGCAGGGCAATTCTCAGGCGGCCCGGCATGCCGCCTCCGAGTGTACTTATGCCCTGACGATGAAGACCGTGGAGCCGACCTCGACGCGCTCGAAGAGCCATTCCGCGTCCGGAATCCGCATCCGGATGCAGCCGTGGGAGGCCGAGTATCCGACCGAGGCGGCGTCAGGAGTCCCATGGATACCGACCCCCGAGGCCGAGAGGCCCATCCACCGGGTGCCGAGCGGGTTGCCCGGGCCGGGCGGGATCGGGCTCGCGCCGGCCGCCCAGGCGGTGTCCGGCGGATACCACCACGGGTTCCGCTGCTTCGTCACGATGGTGAACTTCCCGATCGGAGTCGGGTAGATCGGCTGCCCGACCGCGACGCCGAAGCTCGCGCGGAAGCGCATGTGCGCTCCCTTGTAGAAGTAGAGGCGGTGCGATCCGCGGCGGATGACGACGACGGGCCTGAAGTTCGAGCGCGTCACCCTGGGCTTCACGCTGCGGTAGCGGACGGCCACCGGCCCGCGCGAGTTCGCCCGGATCGCGTCCTTGAGACGCGTGCGCGTGGGCTTCTGGCGGATGTCGTAGCCGTTCAGCGGCTTCGAGAGATGCGGGCGCAGGTGCCTGAGACGAACATGCGTGTCGCGCGGCTCGCGGGCGAGGAGCTTGTCCAGCTTCTCGGTGTAGTGGCGCAACTGCTCGATGTCGATGGAGACGGTGAGGGGGATGGTCGTGCCCGGGCCCGCTCCGAGCGCGGCCGACACCGCGAGGTTGACCTTGCTCTTCACGCCGAGCGACCACGGCGCGGGCTGAAGCGTGCGAGCCCTGAACGTGAGCGTGAAGGGGGTCGCCGCGAAGTCGTGCACGGCGGTCTTGGCCTCGCCCGCGGTCATGCCTCCGACGTCGACCGTGTGGATCGTGACGCCGGGCTGGATCGTGGCGGGCGGCGTCTGGGCGAACGCGGGCGCCGCGGCGACCAGAGCACCGGCGAAGAGAGCGGCTGCGACGACCCCGCGCATCGTGGCTCCAATCCTATTCATCGAACAGGCTGGGATCATTCGCGATCGCACCGTCCGCTCCTGCGGCGAGCACCCGCCGGAGGTCGTCCGGTGTCTCGACCGTCCACGCGAAGACCGCAGCCCCGGCGGCGCGGCAGCGGGCGACGACCCCCGGGGTCACGAGCGCGTGGTGGAGCATGGCGGCATCGGCCCCGGCGGCGGCGAGCATGTGGCCGATGCGGGCGGGGAGCGCGGCGCGGAGCACGCGCAGTCCCGGCCCGACGAGCGCACCGAACGGACCTCGCTCGCTGAGGCCGTAGCGGTCGTTCGGGTACGCGAGGCCGGTGGCGATGGCGGGCTCGAGCCGTCTTGCCTCACGAAGCACCTGCGGATGGAAGGAGGTGACGAGCGTCCGCCCGAGGAGGCCGTGCGCGGCGACGGCGCGCATGATCCCCTCCTCGTCGCCGGGCGTCTTCACGTCGAGGTCGAGCCAGATCCGCGGCTCCGCCTGCCGGGCGAAGAGCCCGAGCGCATCCTCGAGCGCCGGGCTCTTCGGCTGAAGCTGCGCCGCCGAGTGAGCGAGGCGGAGCCCGCCGCCCACCGAGAGGACGTCGAGCTCGACCATGTCCACCCCCGCCGCAAGCGCGGCCTCGAGCGCCGCCAGTGAGTTCTCGGGCGCGAGCGCGGACGCGCCGCGATGGGCGACCTTCAGGTAGCCGCCCTCGGACTTCGGCAGGGTCACGGCCCGGGGGCGGTCGGGAGCAGGTCCTGCTCGAGCTCGCCGCCGTGGGCCGCGTACCCGAGGATCATCCGGTCGGTCAGCCACTCGACGGGGGCACGGTCGTCCGTGAGCGGTTCACCCGTGCGGCTCATGGGGCTGAGCCGCGCCCGAAACTCGGGGACGAGCGGCTCGGCGGCGAGGCTGATCCCGGCGACGCGACTCTCGAGCTCGGCCTGCGACACCCGCTCCGGGAAGGCGAGGAGGAGCTGATTGAACTCGAGCGCGCGCCAGCGCCAGACCGAGGGGAACTGGGTCAGCAACGTCTGCCCGAGCGCGTCCGAGAGCCGCTCGTCCCCGGGCACCGCGGCCACGTTCAAGGCCACGGCTCCGCCGGGAGCGAGGTGGTCGCGGACGAGACGGAAGAACTCCTCGGTCGCGAGGTAGAAGGGGATGTACGGCTGGTGGTAGGCGTCGACGGCGATGATGTCGTAGCGCTTGTCCGTCCCGGCCAGATAGGGGCGGCCGTCCGCCGTCACGACGTGCAGCCGCGGGTTGTCTCCGAGGCCGAAGTAGCGGCGCCCGACCTCGGTCACCTTGGGGTCGATCTCGACGCCGTCGATCTCCACCTCGGGGTAGAGCTGCCCGAAGGCGCGCGCCGTCGTCCCGCCCGCGTTCCCGATCACCAGCATCCGCTCGGGCGGGCGGTCGAGCAGGGGCGGAACGACGAGAAACATGTCCCACTCGCCGCCGGTGAGCACGGTGTCCGGCCGCCACACCGAGTGGTTGACGATGCCCTCGTTGAGGCGAAGCACGCGCGAGCCGTCGGGGCGCTGCAGCACCTGGATGTACTGGTAGGCGGACTCCGTCTCGTAGACGAGGCCCGAGGTCGCCTTGATCGTCTCTGCGGGGACGAAGAGAAGCGCGGCCATTCCGACCGTGAGGACCTGCCAGCGGCTGCCGAGCATGAGCGCGGCCGCGAGGACGAGCAGCGCCGCCGCGCCGAGCATCGTCCGCTGCGTCCCGATGAGCGGGATGGTGACGATCGCCGAGACGAAGGTGCCGACGATGCTGCCGAGGGTGGAGAGTGCGTAGAGCCGTCCGGCGACCGCGCCCGCCTGGGAGACGTCGTCCAGGGCGAGCCGGACGGCGAACGGCGAGACAGCGCCCAGAAGTGTCACCGGCACCGCGAACAGGAGGAGTGCCGCGAAGAAGGAGCCGACGACGGCGCCGACGCTGATCGTGTCGAGGCCCTGCACGGTGAGGTCGAGGATCGGCCGCGCGACGAACGGGAGCACCGCGATGACGAGCCCCGCCACGAGGACGATCCACCCGAGCAAGCGCGGCTCGGGCCGGCGATCGGCCACCTTGCCTCCGATCCAGTAGCCGACCGAGAGGTAGACGAGGATCAGCCCGATGATGTTCGCCCAGACGACCGTCGAGCTCCCGAAATAGGGCGCGAGCAGCCGTGACGCCGCGATCTCCGTCGCGAGGGTCCCCGCGCCCGCGGTGAAGACGACGACTCCGAGCCGCCGGCGGCTCACCGAGGCAAGGGGCGCGGCCGCAGCCGTCAGGGAATCAGCCTGAGACACACCACGGCGCAGTCGTCCGAGAGCTCCCCGCCGGCAAAGCTCTTGCAGTCGGCGAGCACCGCCTCGGCGAGCTCCTGGGGGCCGAGCTCGGCGCGGCGGCGCAACAGGTCGTCGAGCCGCTCCTCGCCGTAGAGCTCGCCGTCGCGGCGCGCCTCGATGACTCCGTCCGTGTAGAGGACGACGGTCGTGCCGGGCACGAGCTCGTCCCGCGCAACCTCGTACTCCTGGTCGGAGTCGATGCCGAGCGCGAGCCCGTGGCCTCCCAGCTCTCCGACTTGGCCGTCGGGAGCAACGACGCGCGCGGGCGGGTGGCCGGCACTCGCGCACGCGACGGTGCTCGACTCGGGGTCGAGGAGCACGTAGAGCATCGTGATGAACTTCCCGGTCTCGATCTCGTCGAGGACGACCTCATTCGCGGCCGCGAGGAAGTCGGCGGGCTCCGGGTGCATGCGCGCGAGAGCGCGGAAGCTGAACTTGGCCATGGCCATGTCGGCGGCGGCCTGGATGCCTTTGCCGGTGACGTCGCCGAGGACGACCGCGAGCCGCCCGTCGTCGAGGTGGAGGAAGTCGTACACGTCTCCGCCGACGTCCACCCGCGCGGCCGACTGGTAGACGTGCCCGACCTCGATCCCGACGACGTCCGGGAGCGCGCTCGGAAGAAGCGAGCGCTGCATGGTCTCGGAGAAGTCCTTCTGCTGCTGGTAGAGGCGCGCGTTGTCGATCGCGAGCGCGGCCTGGCCCGCCAAGGTCATCGCCACATCGACGGTCTCCCGCTCGAGTGGCCGCGCGGGGTCGAGGGAGAGGAGCGTCAGCGTGCCCAGGATCTCGCCGGGAGTGGCGAGGGGGAGAACGGCAGCACTCCCTCCCTGGGCGAGGAACGGCTCGAGCGTCCTGTGCGCGTCGTGGGCTTCGGCCATGCCCGGCTGGAGAAGGACGGGCCGGCCCGAGCGGAGGAGCCGCCGCGCGAGTGGCGCGTCCATCGGCTGCGGCAGCGCGAGCAGGCGTTCCGCCGTCTCCCGCAGGGCGGGCTCCCCGACGTGGATCGCCTTCGACTCCAGAACCTCCCCGCGCGCGCCGGGCATGCGGATCACGGCCGCGTCGAGGTCGAAGAGCTGCACCATCGTCTTGGTCACAGCCGCGAGCGTCGCGTCGAGCGAAAGGCTCTCGGCGAACGAGGCCGAGATCTCGTAGAGGCCGCGCAGCTGGCGCGTCGACCGCCGCTCGGAGTCGAGCGTCGCCTCGAGCACCTCGCCGAGATCCTTGGTGCGTTCGTGCAGGCGAGCGTTCTCGACCGCGACCGCAAGCTGGCTGGAGAGCGCGAGCAAAAGGCTCTCCTCGCCCTCCCGGTAGGGGCGTGCGCGCGACTTGTAGACCGCGAGCGCGCCGATGACCTCGTCGTGGACGATGAGCGGGACGACGAGCGCGCGACGGATGCCGTTCGCCTCCCAGCCTTCGTCGAGCCCCTCGAGGCGCGGGTCGGCGCGCATGTCCTCGATGAAAAGGAAGCCGCGGCCGCGAAACGGCCCGAGCGCGAGCTCGAGCAGCCGCTCGGCGAGATCGGTGTGCGGGCCTTCGAGCCCGCGGGATGCGGCAGCGGTCAGCCGATGGCCCTCGCGCAGGTACACCGCGACGTGGCCGCTCGCAGTCAGCTCGGCGATCCGCTCGACCGCGGTCTCGAGCGTATGCGCAAGGGAGAGCTGGGCGATCGCCTGGCTGACGACCCCGATGATCGTCTGCGAGCGTCGAAGCGCGGTCGCGATCAGGCCGACCCTGCGGCTGCGCCTGAGCGCGAGTGCCGCGCGCGCCGAGAACGGAACGAGGATCGCGAGCGCGTCCTCGTCCGGCTCGATGTCGAAGTAGAGCTGCAGCGCGCCGACCGGGGGCTCTCCGAGCGGAATGGTCGCCACGCTGGCACCGGATGCGGTGCCTCCCCCCGATCTCCGGGTGAAGAGCGACCGATGGCGATCGGCGAGCGCGGCCCGGACGTCCTCCTCCCCTTCGCCGTGATCGGGAGCGTCGCCGTTGAACCCGTGCCGTGCGAGGAACGAGGGCGCGACGTCGGCCTCGACGCGCCAGAGCGCTGCGCCGACCGCCCCGGTGGCGAGCGTGGCGAGGCGGACGACCTGCTCCGCGGTCTCTGCTTCGTCCGCTCCCGCGACAAGGGCTTCACCGAGGAGCTCGAGCGGGAGCGCCCGCCCATTGGCCCCGAGCTCGTTTCGGCCGGCCCGTTCGAGCCGAACGGCGATGCCGATGTGCGCGGCCGCCAGGCGCCCGAGCATGCGCTCGCGCTCCTCGAAGGGCGTGCCGCCGGTTCGGTAGAGCTCCAACGTCGCGACGATCCGCTCGCCGACTGAAACGGGGTGGATCGCCAGCGCCCGCGTCCGCGCCCGCGAGGCGAGCGTGCGGATCGCGTCCGGAAGCGCTTCGTCCGAGCTCGACGTGAACGACTCGAGCTCGCCCGCATCGAGCCCGTCGAGGCTCAGCCGCGAGCCCTCGAGCTCGGCGGCGAGGGCGGACGACTCCGCGCGGACGGCGCGGGCGACGAGACATTCGTCGTCCGGGGCGATCATGCGGACGACGACGAGGTCGCTCCGGATCGCTCCGGCCGCCGCCCCGGCAAGGCAGTCGAGCGCCTCGGTGAGCGAACCGTCCTCGAGCAGCCCGCGGGCGGCTCGGCTGAAGCTTTCGAGCAGCTCTTCTTCTCGTTCGTATGCGACCCCCCGCACGACCGCATTATGCGCCTTTGCGGAGCCTGAACCCGTTGCGGACGGGCGCAAGAGCGTTAACATCGTCCGACCATCGGGTCCCCAGCCCCGCACAGGCCACCTGCGGAAGACCCGCCCTTCGACCCCTATGCGGTCGAGCGCGGGCTAGCGTACGCACGGGCGAAGCGGCGCGCGCGCATCGAGCACAAGCGCGAGGCGCACCGCGCGAGGATCCGCTTCTTCTTCCTGCTCCTCGGTCTCGTGCTCCTGACCTTGATCATCTCGCTCTCGATCTGGCAGAAGATCCAGGACGTCTTCGGACTTTGATGGAGCCTCGGCAGCGAATGGCGCTCCCCACGGCGGAGTTCCGAAGCCCCGGCGAGGGGCTCGCATGGCTGGGCGGTCTCGTGCTCGCTCTGAGCGCGTTCATGAGCTGGTACACGTTCGACGCCGACGTCGGCTTCACCGTCTCCATCACGGGCTGGCACACCGGGCTCCTCGGGAAGCTCGTCTTCTTCGTCGGCCTCGCCGTGCTCGCCTTTCTCGGCCTCCGCGCGAGCGGCGTCGAGCTTCCGCCGAGCGTCCCCGGCGGGATGGTGATCGCGGGCCTCGGGTTTCTGGCGACGATCTTCGTCCTCGTGCGGGTGATCTCGATTCCGGACGACTTCTCGCCGGCGGGGCGCAGCATCGGCATCTGGATCAGCCTGCTGGCGGGCCTGCTCCTGATCGCGGCGGGGCTTCTGCGCTCCGCCGAGGAAGTCTGAGCACGGCCACCCACGCCAGCCCGACCGCGGTCCCGAGCGCGGCGCCCGCGAGCACGTCTCCGGGGTAGTGCACCCCCACGTAGACGCGTGAGAAGGCGATCGCCGCCGCCAAGAGGAAGAAGAGCGGCCAACCCCGGCGCCACAGGTAGGCCAGCGAGACTGCGCCCGCGAACGCGGTCGCCGCGTGGCCCGAAGGAAACGACCAGCCGCCCGCGCGGATGAGCGGGTCGGCCTGCGGGATCCCGAGGCTCGGGCGCTCGCGCTCGACCCCGGCCTTGATCGCGAGCGCGAGCAGATCGGCCGTCCAGACGCTGCCCGCGGTCAGGAGGACGGGGAAGGCGATGCCGCGCCGGGTCGCGAGTGAGATCGCCGCTGCGAGGGCGATCCAGACCGTCCCGAAGTAGCCGACCCGAGACAGGCCGACGAACACCGGGTCGAGGAGCCCGGCCCGGTGCTCGACGATCCAGACGAAGACGTCGTGGTCTATCGGCGGCGCAGGAGCTGCTTGGTGGACTCGATCAGCGCCTGCGGGTCGAAGGGCTTGCCGATGAAGGCCTGCGCGCCCTCCCGTGACGCCCTGCTCGCGGTCTCCTCGTCCACCTTGCCGCTGAACATGATCACCGGGACAGAGCCGAGCCCGTGGCGCTCCTGCATCCTCCGCAGCATCTCGAAACCGTCCACCTCGGGCATCATCACGTCGAGGAGAACGAGGTCGGGCGCCTCGTCCTCGAGCGCGGCAAGACCCTCCGCCGCGCTTCCTGCCTCGCGGACGGAGTAGCCGTCCATCTCGAGATTCACGCGCACGAACTCCCGCAGCTGCTCGTCGTCGTCGACGATGAGGACGATCGATTTCCCGCCGGTCGCCGTCGAGCCCCCGCTCGACCCGGCGAGGAACGAGTCGAGGTCAGCGCGGCGGAAGCGGCGATGCCCACCCGGCGTGTAGAAGGCGGACAGGCGTCCGCCGTCCGACCACTTGCGGACCGTGCTCTGGGCAACGCCGAGATAGGACGCGGCTTGGCCAAGGGTGAGCCATTCGCTCCCCTCGCCCCCAGGATTCCCCCGACCCCGGCTGGTTCTGCGTTCAGTGGCCATGTAAGGGCTCGCGCAATCTACCAAGCCTGATTTTCCGCCCGCGTCAGGGATTCGAAACCGTGACGGTGACGGTCTCCTGCGGCGTGAGCGTCGTCACCTCGAGCGTCCGCACGGACGTGTTCGTTTCCCCGCTCGCGCCGCCGCTGTCGAGCGCGCGGCCGACCGCGATTCCGGCGAAGAGAAGCACCCCTGCGGCGACCAGCCTGACGAGCCAGACGAGGGCCCGGCGGCGGGTTCGCCCGCGCCGGGCGCGCGCGCGCTCGCGCTCTCGCGTGCGCTCCGAGGGGCTGAGGCCGGTCGACACGTCAGGGACGGTAATCGCTCGCGCCCTGCGCGTAGAGCGCGAACGCCGCATCCTGCACGAGCGCGGTGTCCTTGATCCCCGCTCTGGAGCGCGCCGGCATCGAGGAGACGATCACGTCGCGCACCCAGTCCTCCGACCCGGTGTACGCCTGGGCGAGCTCCGCGAGCGTGAACGTCTGGCCGACCCGCCGTGCGAGCTCGTCTGAGACCGCCTCGACGAGGACGAGCAGGTGCCGCGACCGGGCGGTGTCGTCGCCCGCTGCGTCGAGCATGCGCTTCCCTTCCGCCCACTGGTGCCGGGCGAGTGCGAGGCTCGACATGCGCGGACGTTACCCCTGCACGGCGCGCTCACACCGCCGGTCCGGGCACCAGCGCTCCTCGACCTCGCCCATGATCCTCTCGCCGAGCTCGTAGCCGGGCCGGGCGAGGGCGAAGGCGGCGTGGGCGTGGAGACACTTCAGGTTCTCACGGCGGCGCGTGCCGGCGATCCCCACCGGAAGCTCGGGCCTGAGCCTCCGCTGCTCGGCGTCGGCGCGCTCGAGGCTCGCGCCGAGATCGTGATCCTCCTGGGCCTCGCGTGAGAAGCGCTCCACTCCTCCCTCGGCCTCGACCCGGGAGATGCCGGCCACGAGCCAGGGGCAGGTCAGATAGAAGGTGGTCGGGAAGGGCTCCCCCTCGGCTCCGAACGGCGCCTGTTCCGTAACCGCCGGAAAGCCGTGCGCGCAACGCGCCGCAACCCGCCGGAAGGGGCGGGCAGGCCGGCCCAGCTGCCAGGAGACGACTCGCGTGTCGTCCACCAGATCATGGTACCGCCCTCTCCTCCGAGCTCTCGACGCCCTTCACGATGAAGAGGTGCTCGCCCTCGCGGACGAGCCCGAGACGCCGCGCCTCCCGAATGACGTAGTCGTTTTCCCCTGCGTCCATGAGTTCCTTCGTCAGCGCCGCGTTGTCGCGCTCGAGAGACGCGATGGCCGCCTGCCGGTCTCGCACTTCCTGCTGGGCGTGCCGGTACGAGGTCAGCGGATGGATGTAGGAGAGGGCGATGGCCACGAGAATCGCGGCGCCGATCCAGCGAAGGGCGAGCTTCGAGCGCGAGGGCCTGCGGCGAGCCATGGACAGCCGACATTCGACCGCCGGCGCCTCCTTCCTGCCCGGGCGCTAGCCGTCCTGGGGCGACGCTCACAAAGGAGGCAAGCGAGCAGGCCCGAGACAGTACGAGTGGTACGACGAGGGACTGCAAGCGCAGCCTTCTGCCGTGAGCGTCGTCAGGCGGCGGGCGAAGCCGGGCTTTGCTCGGCTAAAGCCGCCGCCGGCCAGGACGGCTAGGCGGTTTCGACCTTGATGACGTTGGTGGTGCCGGGCACGTTCACGGCCGTCCCCGCCGTGATCACGACCCGGTCGCCCGGCACGACGAGGCCGGTCATCCGCGAGGCCTCGAGCGTGCGGCTCCAGAGATGCTCGACGTTGGCGCACTCCTCGATCTCTGCCGGCACGATTCCCCACTCGATCGCCATCTGCTGGAGCGCGTTGCGCCTGTGGGTCGCGGCGATGATGGGACGCTGCGGCCGATGGCGCGCCACCGCCGAGGCCGTCCGCCCGCTGTAGGTGGGGACGAGGATCGCGGTCGCACCCAGCACCTCGGCGATGTCGCAGGCGGCGTTCGACATCGCCTGGCCGACCGTCGGAGCCTGGTCCTCACCCACCCCAGCAAGCTCGTGGCGAGGCCGCAGGCTCGGCTCGACGGCGCAGGCGATCCTGTCCATGTAGACAACGCTCTCGAGGGGAAACTCGCCGACCGCGGTCTCGCCGGAGAGCATGAGCGCCGAGGTGCCGTCGAGGACGGCGTTCGCGACGTCGCTCGCCTCGGCCCGTGTCGGGTCGGCGTGATGGATCATGGATTCGAGCATCTGCGTGGCGGTGATCGCCGGCTTCCCGTGGTCGAGCGCACAGAGAATGATTCGCTTCTGCACGAGCGGCACCGCCGCCGGGCCGATCTCGACTCCCAGGTCACCGCGCGCGACCATGACCGCGTCCGAGGCGCCGACGATCGCGTCCAGCTCCTCGATGGCCTCGGCCTTCTCGATCTTCGCGATCACGAGCGCCGCCGAGCCGGCGCTGTTCAGGAGCTCGCGCAGGGCGCGGATGTCCCCCGCCGAGCGCACGAACGAGAGCGCGACGAAGTCGACTCCGAGCGTGAGCGCGAACTCGAGGTCGGCGAGGTCCTTTTCGGTCAGCGAGGGGATCGGGATCGTCGCGCCCGGGACGTTGACGCCCTTGTGCGAATCGATCCGTCCGCCGACCGCGACCTTGCAGCGCGCCCGCCCGGCGGTGACGTCCTCGACCTGCAGGTGCACGAGGCCGTCGTCGATGAGGACGTCCTGGCCGGGCGCCAGGACTTCTGCGAGCACCGATGGGCTGACGGGCAGGTCGCCCGGCTCGCCCGTGCTGTCGCCCGAGAGGAAGACCTCGTCGCCGCGCGCGAGCACGACCGTTCCCGGGAGGTCGCCGATGCGCAGCTTCGGGCCCTGGAGATCGGCGATCAGCGCGAGCGGTCGGCCGGCGCGCGCCTGGGCCTCGCGGATGAGCAGAGCGCGCTCCGCGTGGTCTTCGTGTGAGCCGTGCGAGAAGTTGAGGCGCGCCGCGTCCATCCCGGCATCGACGAGCTTGTCGAGCATCTCCCGGGACGAGGTGGCTGGGCCGATCGTGCAGACGATCTTCGTGCGGCGCCGTCCGAGCGTCACGCCCCCACGTTAGCGGGCGCGGGGGAGGTGCCCGTCAGCGGGCCGAGCGCGGGAAGGCCGACCAGCCGGGATACGAAGCCTGCGCGCCGAGCTCCTCCTCGATACGCAGGAGCTGGTTGTACTTCGCCACCCTGTCCGTGCGCGAGGGAGCGCCGATCTTGGCCTGTCCCGCTCCGGTGGCCACGGCGAGGTCTGCGATCGTCGTGTCCTCGGTCTCACCCGAGCGATGGGAGATGACCGTCCCGTAGCCCGCCGAGCGCGCGAGCTCGATCGCCTCGAGCGTCTCGGTGAGCGTCCCGATCTGGTTCACCTTGAGGAGGATGGCGTTGGCGACCCCCTGCTCGATTCCCTGGCGCAACCGGTCCACATTCGTGACGAAGATGTCGTCGCCGACGATCTGCACGCGGTCGCCCATCCGATCGGTCAGCGTGCGCCAGCCGTCCCACTCGTCCTCGGCCATCGGGTCCTCGATCGAGACGATGGGGTAGCGCCCGCACAAGCCTTCCCAGTAGTCGCTCAGCTCGTCCGGGCTCGCGACGCGGCCCTCGAACCGATACGCGCCGTCGCGCCAGATCTCGCTCGCGGCAGGATCGAGGGCGATCGCGATCCGGTCGCCGTGGCCGGCGCGCTCGGCCGCCTCGACAATCGTGCGGATGGCGTCCTCGCTCGCGCCGAAATCGGGTGCGAAGCCGCCCTCGTCGCCCACCGCGGTCGGAAGCCCGCGTTCGTGCAGGAGCGCCTTCAGGGTCTGGAAGACCTCGACGCCGATCCGCAGGCCCTCGGCGTAGGTCGAGGCGCCGGCAGGCACGATCATGAACTCCTGCAGGTCGAGGGAGTTTTGCGCATGGACGCCGCCGTTGACGACGTTCATCATCGGCACCGGCAGGACGTGCGCCTCGGCCCCGCCGATCCACGCGTAAAGCGGCTCGCCCGCTTCCGCCGCGGCCGCTTTGGCCGTGGCCAGCGAGCAGCCGAGGATCGCGTTCGCGCCGAGCCGCCCCTTGTTCGGCGTGCCGTCCGCCTCGATGAGCGCGCGGTCGACGGCCGCCTGGTCGGAGGCGTCCCGGCCGGAGAGCGCGGCGGCGAGCTCCCCGCTCACGTTGGCGACCGCCTTCGTCACGCCCTTGCCGAGCCAGTCACCCCCGCCGTCCCGGAGCTCCACCGCCTCGAACTGGCCGGTGGATGCGCCCGAGGGGACCGCCGCCCGACCCAAGGCGCCCGACTCGAGCTCGACGTCGACCTCGACGGTCGGATTCCCCCGCGAGTCGAGGATCTGCCGCCCGTGGACGCGCGCGATCTTGCTCACGAGGCCGCCTTGGCGAGGTCGAAGTAGCGATCCTGCTCGGCCAGCTCGAGGCGGGAGAACTCGTTGCCCTCGGCGGCGGCCAGCTCGGCGGCGCGCTCGACCCGCTCGACGAACCGCCGGCTCGCCTGTCGGAGCTCGAGCTCGGGGTCGACGCCGAGGTGGCGCGCCACGTTGACCGCGGCGAAGAGGACGTCGCCGAGCTCACTCCCGCTCGGCTCGTCGCGCAGCTCCACGATCTCGTCGTCGAGGTCGCCCGAGGCGGCGGCGAGGTCCGGGTATTCGAAGCCGATCGTGGCCGCACGTCGCTGGACCTTCTGCGCGTAAAGCAGCGAGGGCAGCGTCTCGGGCACGTGGTGGAAGATCCCCTCGCGCCCTTCCTGCTCAGTCTTCAGCTCCTCCCAGCGCTGCTTGACCGCGCCCGGAGTCTCCGCCGTTCCGTCCCCGAAGACGTGCGGATGGCGGCGCACGAGCTTCTCGTGAATCGCCCCCGCGACCGCCGCCAGGTCGCCGGCGCCTCGTTCCTCGAGAAGCAGCGCGAGGAAGAAGGTCTGGAAGAGGAGGTCGCCGAGCTCGTCTACGAGCTTGGCGTCGTCGGCGGCGAGTGCGGCGTCCGCGACCTCGTAGGCCTCCTCGACGGTGTGCGGGACGATGGTCTCTGCGGTCTGCGCCCGGTCCCACGGGCAGTCGCGGCGAAGTCGCTCCGCCAGTTCTTGGAGGTCGACGAGAGCGCGTCCGAGCTCGTCGCGGTCGGGCACGCCGCTAACCGACGGTGGTGGTTCCGCCGCTCGTTTGGGTCGCGGTGCTCGCCGGGGCATAGCCGGGAGCGTAGGCGACCTCGTCGGCGTACTTCGCAGGCAGTGCCGCGATCCAGGCCTTCATGGCCGCGTTCTGCTTCGTCTGCAGCACCGTCGTCTTGATGGTGTCCTTCACCTGGTCGAGCGGAGTCGTCGTCGCCGGCTTGACCGCGGAGAGCACCTCGATGATGTGCCAGCCGAACTCCGTCTTGATGGGATCGGAGAGCTCGCCCGTCTTCGCGGAGAAGACGAACTCGTCGAAGGGCTCGACCGTGCGGCCCTTGAAGGCGGTGAACTTGCCGCCGTCGGCCTTCGAGGCCTGGTCCTGCGTGTACTTCTTCGCGAGCTCCGCGAAGTCCGCGCCGGCCTGGATCTGGTCGTGGAGCCTCTGCGCCAGCGCCTTGGACTTCACGAGGATGTGGCGCACCTCGCGCGAGGCCGGCTGCTGGTACTGGGTCGGGTTCTTGTCGTAGTACTCCTTGATGTCGGCGTCCGTGACGGTGACCTTCTTCGTCACCGCCTCGTAGATCTTGTTGGTGAGGATGCGGGTGCGAAGCTCGTTGCGGACGTCCTCGTCCGTCAGGCCCTGCTTGGCGAGCTCGGCCGAGTACTTCTGCTCGTCTCCCTGGAAGAACTGCTGCTTCAGCTTGTCGAGCTCAGTCTCGATCTCCGGATCGGTGACCTCGATTCCCATCGCCTCTCCCTCGAGCTCCCACTCCTTCTGCTCGACGAGGCCCTTCACGACGGTTGCCTTGAGCGCCTGGTACTGGGCTGTCCCGGGCTCGGGGAAGTCCTGCTTCTGGGCCTCGGCGGACTTCTTCTGCTGCTCGATGAGCTTGTCGAACTCCGCCTTCGTGACCGTCTTGTCCCCGACGACGGCGATCGACCCCTCGGGAACGTCGGCCGCGCTCGTGCCTCCGCCGCCGCACGCGGCGAGCGTCAGCGCCGCCATCAGCGCGAGCAGGAGCAGGGAGCTGTTGCGACGGATGCGAGAGGACATCGGAGGAAAGGCTAGGCGGCCAACCGCAGATCGAGGATAGCATCGACCAGCCGGAGGGCCGTCTTGAACCCGTCGCCCCGGAGCGTGACCTCACTCTGGGCGCTCGAGTAGACCGCAGTGTCGACGAGCACGCGCAGTCCGCGGAGCTCCGCCGAGCCGAGCACGAGGGGGCCGATCACCGTCCTGCCCGAGCGGAAGACGAGGTAGTCGGCGCCGAGGCGCGCGAGCTTCAGCTTCGCTTCCTGGATCTCGAAGAGATGCTCGACCGGCTCGGGCACGGGCCCGAAGCGGTCCTCCGCGGCGGCGCGGAGCTCCCGCAGCTCGTCCTCCGACTCGGCGAGAGCAAGCCTCCGGTGTAGGTCGATCTTCTGCGCCTCGCCGGGGATGTAGTCCGCGGGCACGTAGGCGTCCACCTGCGCCTCGACGCGAACGGGCCGCCCGGCCGCCCGGCGCGTCCCGGAGAGCTCCGCGACCGCCTCGGCGAGGAGCTCGACATAGAGCTCGAAGCCGATCGCCGCCACGTGGCCCGACTGCTCGGCGCCGAGGAGGTCGCCTGCGCCGCGGATCTCCAGGTCCCGCATGGCGATCGCGAAGCCCGCGCCGAGCTCGGTGTGGTCCGCGAGGGTCGCAAGCCTTGCCCGCGCCTCGGCGGTCAGCTCGTGCCCGTCGGGGTAGAAGAGGTACGCATGCGCGGTGACGTCGCTTCGGCCCACGCGTCCCCGGATCTGGTAGAGCTGGGCGAGGCCGAGGGTGTCCGCGCGCTCGACGATCAGCGTGTTCGCCTGCGGGATGTCGAGCCCCGACTCGATGATCGTCGTCGAGACGAGCACGTCCGCGTCGCCCGCGAGGAACGAGAGCATGTGCTGCTCGAGCTCTCGTTCCGGCATCTGCCCGTGAGCGACGATGAGGCGCAGGTCCGGCACCAGCTGTTGCAGGTGGTCGGCTGCCTCCTGGATGGTCTCGACCCTGTTGTGCAGGTAGAAGGACTGACCCCCTCGCTCGCCCTCGCGCGTCAGCGCGAGGGCGAGAAGATCTTCGTCGTACTCCCCGACGTGCGTGCGGATCGGGCGCCGGCCCTGCGGCGGCGTCTCGATGACGCTGATGTCGCGGAGGCCCGCGAGCGACATGTGCAGCGTGCGCGGGATCGGCGTGGCCGAGAGCGAGAGCACGTCCACCTCGAGCCGGAGCTGGCGCAGGAGCTCTTTTTGGGCGACGCCGAAGCGCTGCTCCTCGTCCACGATCACGAGCCCGAGCTCCTTCGGGACGACGTCGCGGGAGAGGACGCGGTGGGTCCCGATGAGGACGTCCACCTTGCCGTCGCGGTAGGCGGCCAGCACCTTCTTCACGTCGCCCGGCTTGCGGAACCGCGAAACCATCTCGACGGTGACCGGGAAGTCGCGGTAGCGCTCGCGGAAGGTGTTCCAGTGCTGCTGGGCGAGGATGGTCGTCGGGGCGAGCATGAGCGCCTGCCGCCCGTTGGCCGCGGCGACGAACGCGGCGCGCACTGCAACCTCCGTCTTCCCGAAGCCGACGTCGCCGCAGACGAGGCGGTCCATCGGCCGCGGCGCCTCCAGGTCTTCCTTCACCGCCTCGATCGCGGTCACCTGGTCGGGCGTCTCCTCGAAGGGGAAGCTTGCCTCGAGCTGCTCGACGAGCTCGTTGTCGGTCGGAAAGGCGGTGCCCTCCGCGCGCTGCCTCTGCGCGTAGAGAGCGATCAACTCCCCGGCGAGCTCATGAGCACCCGCCCGCGCGCGGCTCTTGATGTTGTCCCAGGCCTTACCGCCGAGCTTCGACAGCGCCGGCGCGTGCCCGTCGGCACCGACGTAGCGCGACACCTTCCCGATCTGCTCGTGTGGGACATACAGCCGGTCGTCCCCCCGAAAGGCGAGGAAGAGATAGTCGCGGGTGACCCCCGCGACGGTCTTCGTCTCGAACCCGAGGAGCTTCCCGACGCCGTGGTCTTCGTGGACGACGAAGTCGCCCGTGCGCAGGTCGGCGAAGCTCTGGAGCGCGCGGCCGATCCGCGCGTCCGCTCGCGGCGGGCGCTTGCGGAAGATCTGCGTGTCCGGGAGGAGGACAAGACCGAGGTCGCGCAGGACGAAACCGCGCCGCGCGGGGGCGACGGCGAAGAAGAGCCCCTCTCCGTCGGGGAGCTCGTCGCCCGGCTCGAGCACCAAGGGCTCGATGCGGCGGAGAAGCGCCTTCGTCCGCAGCGCCTCGCCTCGGTGCGCGAAGGTGACGATGACGCGGTTCCCGCCGCGCACGAACGCAAGCAGGTCGCGCTCTGCCTCCGAAAGCCCGCGCGCCGCGACCGCGGGTCGCTGCGCCTCGAAGGCGTACCGCTGGCCGGCCGGGAGCTGGCTCAGCTCGGTTGCGCCGCCGAGGCCGAGCTGAACGCCGAGCTCCTCCGCCACGGCCTGGCGCGCCTCGTCCGCCTGCCAGACGAGATCCGGGGCGGGAAGCGGGAGGACGAGGTCGTCCGGCGGAGGCGCGGGCTCGTCCTCGAGCCACGGCTCGACGAGGTCGGAGCGCCGCTCGGCCCCGGGATGGACGAGCGCCTCGTCGAGCGGGTGCAGCGTGCGTTGCGTGAAGGCGGAGTAGGCGCGCAGCGACTCGATCTCGTCGCCGAAGAGCTCGACGCGGACCGGCTCGCGGCCGGTCGAGGGGTAGACGTCCACGATCCCGCCGCGCACCGCGAACTGCCCGCGCTCCTGCGCCTGCTCGACGCGCTCGTAGCCGGCGAGGGCGAGTCGCTCGACGAGCTCCTCGCTTCCCGGCGAGTCGCCCACGCGGAGGCGGATCGTCTCCGGCCTCGTCTCCTTCGGCGGAACGCCCTCGGCGGCGCCGATCGCCGAGGCGCACACGAGCCCGCCGCGTTCGAGGACCTCGAGGGCCCGGGCGCGCTCGCCGACCAGGTGAGGCGGCGGCTCGAGCCCGCTCCCCCAGCGGACCCCGCGCGAGGCGAAGAGACCGATCTTCTCCTCCCCCAGGAACCAGCCGGCGCCCTCGGCCGCGTCGCGCGCGTCGGCGTCGTCCGGAAAGACGCAGACGAGCGGGCCGCCGCGCTCGAGGAAGACCGCGGCGAGGAAGAGCGGCACGAGCGGCTCGGAGATGCGAGCAGCGGCGGGCGCCGCGACGAACTCGCGGAGACGCTCGCTCTCGGCGAGCTCGCGTGCGAGGGTGTTGAGTGTCGGCTGGTCCATGACGAGCGACGGAACGCGCGGTTCCGCGGGGTCATCGTAGCCGCGGCGCTAAGGTCTATCCGTGGCCGGAGAGTTGCTCCCGATCGGCATGCGCCCGAAGCTCGTGGCGTCGTTCGACCCGCCGGATGCTGCGGCGCACTTCGAGAAGTGGCGCGGGGCGCGCGCTGAGGCCCTGGACGCGATTCCCGGGAACGCGTGGCGGGTCGAGTACGGGCGGACCGGTGTGGGTGTCTATGTGCGGGTGCGCGTGGACGAGGCGCACCTGCCGGAGAGCCTCACGACGACCTAACGCCGGGGCCTCCCCGTGCCTCCACCCGCTTTCGAGCGTAATCTCGAAAGACGCGCGCGTGGGACGCGCAGTGGGTCGAAAGTGAGCTAGCGCTCGTTGAAGCGCTTTTGGGCTTCCTCCAGCCCGTACCGCACAAGCGTCTCAACCGCATCTGCAGCGCGGCCCACCAGCGCGCCTACGTCGGCCTCGGGCTCGAACGGCGACAGCACCCAGTCGGCCACCGGGCGCGGGTCACCGCGCTCCGGCCGCCCCACCCCGATCCGGAGCCGCAGGAAGTCCGGCGTCTTCAGGTGCTGCGCCAGCGACCGCAGCCCGTTGTGCCCCGCGAGGCCGCCGCCGAGCCTCGCCTGCATCCGCCCGAGGTCGAGATCCACCTCGTCGTGGACGGCCAGCAGATCCGCCGGATCCACCTTGTAGAACTTCGCCGCAGCCGCGACCGAGCGACCAGACTCGTTCATGTACGTCTGCGGCTTCAGGAGCGCGAGGCGCGCACCGTCCACACGAACGTCCGCGACCTCGCCGGAGAACTTCGACCGCCACGAGGCTCCGTGCCGCCGCCCCAGTTCGTCCGCGATCATGAAGCCGACGTTGTGCCGCGTGGTGGCGTATTCGCGCCCGGGATTCCCGAGCCCGACGACCAGAAAGTCGAGCGTCGAGGCCTGCTCGCCCCGACGAAACAACCGCATGGCGGGCTAGCCCTCGGCGTTCTGCTCTTCGCCGGCGGCGTCCGCCTCCGACTCGCCCTCGGCAGCCTCGCCCTCGGCGCTCTCGCCCTCGGCAGCCTCGCCCTCGATCTCCTCGCCTTCCTCGCCCTCGACTTCCTCGGGCTCGGGCTCTTCGATCTTCGTGGGCGGGCTCACCGTCGCGAGCACGGTCTCGAGATCGTCGAGAAGCTTGACGCTCTCGGGAACGCGCAGGTCGGAGATGCGGAGGCTGTCTCCGATCACCATCGCGGAGATGTCGAGCTCGAGGTGGTCGGGCACGTCCATCGGGAGAGCCTCGACGCGCACCTCGCGGTTGATCTGGCTGAGAACGCCACCTTCCTTCTGGCCGGCCGCCTCGCCGACGAGCTCGACGACCACGTTCGACTGGATCGTCTGGTCGAGCCGCACCTCGTGCAGGTCGATGTGAAGGAGCCGCGCGCGCGTCGGATCGAGCTGGTAGTCCTTGACGACCGCATGGTGGGCCTTCTGCTGGCCCTCGAGGACGACGTCGAGGATCGCGTGCAGACCGTGGTCGCCCGTCAGCGCCTTCCGGAGCTGCCGCTCCTCGATGCAAAACGGATGCGCCTCGTCCCCGCTCCCGTAGAGAACGCCCGGGATGAGGCCTCCCTCGCGCAGGCGCCGCGAGGCCGCGCTCCCGCGCGACTTCCTTGCCTGCACCTGCAGCTTGACTCGCTCTCCTGCCATTTCCGGCGGAGAAGTGTACCGACGCCGTCCTGACTTCCGCAGGGAGCTTGAACCCGTGGATGAAGGAAAGCTGGCAGCGCTTTTGCTTGCGAGCGCATCTGCGCCCACACTTGCGGTCCCCTGCATTTGCGTTTCGCGCGCACCTTGGCGAAAAGCCGCCGACGGCCGGGCGCGGTCGCAAACGTGGACGAGTCCACCGGCGAGCTCACATCCATGAAGCCAAACCCGGGCACCGAGGGGGAGCCCCACGACACCTTTATCGCGCTCACCGACGGCAGCGTTCACGACGTCGACGTTCCGACCTCGACGAACGGCGTGAATTCCCAGGCGCTCAACAAGGTGCGATACTCGACCAGGTGCCCGAAGCACGCTCGGCCATCCAATCGTTTCTGATCGCCGATATTCGCGGCTATACGCGTTTCACCGAGGAGTACGGCGACGAGGCAGCGGCGCGCCTCGCCGCGAAGTTCAAGGACATCATCCAGGAGATCGTCGACACTCGGACAGGCCGCGTGGTCGAGATCCGGGGCGACGAGGCTTTGACCGTCTTCGAGTCGGCCCGGCAGGCGATTCGAGCGGCGATGGACATGCAGCGCGTCTTTCTCGAAGAGACCGATGCCGACCTCGACCTTCCGCTCAGAGTGGGCATCGGGATCGACTCCGGCGAGGCAATCGACATGGGCGATGGTTCGTACCGCGGCGGAGCGCTGAACGTCGCGGCACGACTCTCTGCGCTGGCGCACGGGGATGAGGTGCTCGTGAGCGAGGGGACGACGCGCCTTGCCGGGCGGCTCGGCGGGCTGCGCTACGTCGACCGCGGCCTCATGCGGCTCAAGGGCATCGACGAGAACGTTCGCGCATTCCGGGTCGCATGGGAGGACGAGAAGGACGACTCTCGGTCGGTCTTCATGTTTTTCAGCAACAGCAGTCGGCTCGCGCCGAAACTGATCGCGATCGCCGTGCTCGCCGCCGCCGTGACTGCCGGTCTCGTCGTCTGGCTGACGGGAGGGGGAACGGACGAGAGCAACGCAAGTCCCGCAGGGTCGCCCGGCGCAGAAACCCAACCGACGACCAGCGCGCCAAGCGGAGGGACCACGAGCGAGACTGGAACGACCGAGGAAGAGGTGGCGGCCAGGCTCGACGCGATCGTCCCGGCGGCCCTCTGGGCAGACTGTCAGGTGCAGACGGTGCCTGATCCAAATGCGGTCGAGACGGCCGTCTGCCTCCCAGTGCAGAACACAGGCAAGTTCGCCCCCGACCGCTGGCAGGTGTCGCTGTACCCGGATGGCAAGACCGTGGGTGCCGCGTACGACGCCGCGCTTTCGGAGGCAGGCATCCACAAGAACTCCGGGACGTGCTCCCGCCTGTCTTGGACCGGGGAGGCGTCCTGGGAGCACGGACCGGGGCAGCCCGGCGGTCGCCTCTTCTGCTACTTCAACGGCGAAAATGCGGTCATCGTATGGACGCATCTGCGTCTCGAACAACCAACCCACCGTGACATCGTCGCCGTGGCGATGGAGGGCGGAAGCGACCACGCTCGACTCTTCCGCTGGTGGAACCCGCGCCACCACGTGATCGGCAAGGCGCAGTAGACGACGGAGCGCGGCCGCTCTCCTTGTCGGCAGCCTGCCTCATCGTCACGAGGCCTCGACTGATCCAGAGTCAGGCGTCCTACCATTAGACGACCCCGCAAGGGCGAGGCCTTTTGGAAGCTCCGTTCCGGCGAGCCTTCAGTCGAGCGTTTCAGACCTTGGAACGTCATGGAGCTCATCGAGGCGGCTCCTGTTGCGAGAGAGGCCGGCGAGCGGAGCAGCCGCGGCGAGCACGCCTCGCCAGAGCCGGAGGGAGCGCCCCCGCCCGGTCGAGAGCGACGTGAGGGCGTCCGAGATCTCGGCCAACATGCGGCGATGGTGGGCGACGAAGGTCTCGTCGCGGAACGGACGGCCGCGGATGGTGCTGCGCACGAGCCAGCGGTTGTACCGGCGGAGCATCTCCCGCAGGCGCCGGTCGAGCTCCTCGTCGGTGAGATAGACGGGACCGTACTTCACCAGCATCGCCGTGTGATCCGACAGCCAAGTCCCCAGCGCGCGGGTTGTGGACGTGATCGAGGCTTCGTGCCTGCGCGTGTAGCTCAGGATCTCGTGGACGAAGCCGAAGTCGTTCGTCTCCAGCACTTCGTAGCAGGCCTCTGTATCGGCGTGCATATGAGACTCGTTGTAGAAGGTCTCACGCTCACGGACGACGCTAGCCCGCAGAAGGCTTGAGCTCGGGGATCCGAAGACGTAGCGCCCTCCGAGCAGGGAGTGACGGCAGATCACGGCACCTGACACGACCGATGTTCCGAACGGGACGACATCGTCGAGATCGACCTGGTTGCCCGCGAGGCGGAACGCGCCGACGATTGCGACGGAAGGATGCTCCTCGGCGAGGTCGACCATTCGCTCGAGGCAGCGCGGCATGAGCAGGTCGTCGGCATGCACGATCTTGCAATAGGAGGTCTGCGGCGATACCTGCCTCAGCGCGTAGTTCCAATTGGCGATGAGCGGCCGGTATGCGTCGCTGATGTGCAGGCGGATCCGCGGATCCTGCCGGGCATAGCTCGCAACGATGTTGGGCGTCGCGTCGGTGCTCTGGTTGTCGACGACCACGTATTCCCAGTCGGCAAATGTCTGCTCGAGCACGCTTTCGATGCATTCGGCCAGGTAGCGCTCGCCGTTGAAAACGGGCGTGAGAACACTGACGAGAGTAGACCCGTTCCGGGCTCGGGGCATCGCCGCGTCCTCCTTATATCCGGTAGCAGGCTGGCCGCGTCGATCCTTGGCCCACAACGTCGCGGAATGACGAAGGCCGGCCCGGGAGGCGGCCTTCGACGAGGAGAGGAACGGCGCCTTTGGTCTCGACGTCGAAGCGGTCGAAGATGGCCTCCCCGTAGCGGGCCGCGTGGCGCCAGGAGCGACCAGTCCCGTCGGCGGGGACCCAGCCTGTTGCGGTGAGCATCTCCTGCTCGATGACGAGCATCCGCGTCGCAAACCTGCATGTTTCCTGCGCGTGCGCTAGAAGAGCTGGTTCTCGCCGGCGAAGATCGCCGAGACGGACTCGTCCGAGAAGACGTTCTTGATCGTGTCCGCGAGGAGAATCGAGACCGTGAGCGGCTCGGGAAAGTTTTCGGGCCGAAGCAGGGGGTTGATCGGAACGGTGTCCGTGACCACGATCTCCTTCAGCTGGCTTTGCCCGAGCCTCTCGAAGGCGCTCTCCGGGATGAGCGCGTGCGTGGCGCAGGCGTAGACCTCGGTCGCACCCGCGTCCTTCAGTGCCTGCGCGCCGGCGATGAGCGTCCCGCCGGTGACGATGATGTCGTCGGTCATGATCGCCACCTTGCCCCGGACGCGGCCGATCACCTCGGTGACCGCGGCCGAGTCCCGGGCGGGGCGCGTCTTGTTCATGATCGCGAGGTCGGCCTCGAGCATCTCCCCGAACTTGCGCGCCATCTTCGCGCGCCCCGGATCCGGCGAGACCGCGACGACGTCGTCGCCGTGGAGGCCCTTGTCGCGGTAGTACTGCGCGAAGAGCGGGAGCGCGGTCATGTGATCGACCGGGATCGACACGAAGCCCTGGATCTGGCCGGCGTGGAGATCCATCGTGAGGATGCGGTCGACGCCCGCCGCAACGAGCATGTCCGCGACGAGCTTGGCGGTGATCGGCTCGCGCGGCGCCGACTTCTTGTCCTGCCGCGAGTACGGGTACCACGGCATGACCGCGGTGATCCGATTCGCCGAAGCGAGCTTGGCTGCCTGGATCATGATCATGAGCTCCATCAGATGGTCGTTCGAGTGCGGCCCGTGGCACGACTGGATCAGGAAGACGTCCGCGCCGCGGATGGACTCGCAGTAGCGGCAGTACGTCTCGCCGTTGGCGAAGGTCTCGAGCTCCACCTCGCCGAGCGAGATGTTGAGGAGCTCGGCGATGCGCTCCGACAGCTCGGGGTTCGAGCGGCCGGAGAAAAGCATGAGCTTCCCCGACGGGCCGCGCTCGATCCAGCGGCCGCGCTCGCCACTTGCCTGTTGAACCGGCACTTCGGGCACTTCGAGGCCCGGCAGCCTGGTCAGCTCAGTCGTTCCGCTTTCCACCGTTGCCTTCCTGGTCGATCCACCCCGCGACGGTATTCGAAGCATCGCGGTCAACCTCCACTCGCGCAACTGGAACATTGTCCCTGCAGCGCTGGACGTACCTCACGACCACGTTCAGGCACCGTCCGGACGGAGATGCGTGAAGGGCGGCACGACCTCACCCGGACCCACCTCGGAGTCGACCACGACTGCGTGCGGGCCGACCTCCGCGCCCGCGCGGACGACGGCGGTCCCATGCAGGATCGTGAAGGGCTGGATGATGGACTCGGGCTCGACGACGACGTCCGGGCCGATCCAGGTCGTCGCCGGGTCGACCACCGCGACGCCGGCGGACATGTGCTCCTCGACGATGCGCCGGCGAAGCTCGGAGGCGGCCTCCGCCAGCTCGGCCCTCGTGTTGACGCCGAGACCCATTTCGGCCACAGGGGCACAATAGACGGCGGCGCCGTGCCCGGCCTCCACGAGGTTACGCACGGCATCGGTGAGGTAGAGCTCTCCCTGGGCGTTGGCAGGTTCGAGCGCCTCGAGCGCCGGCCAGAGGTCGGCGGCGCGAAAGACGTAGATGGAGGTGTTCAGCTCGCGGACGGCGCGCTCCTCCGGCGAGGCGTCCTTCTCCTCGACGATGGCGCGCAGGGCCCCGCTTTGGTCGCGCAGGATGCGGCCGTAGGGGAGCGGCTCGTCCGGCTCGATGGAGAGGACGGTGACGGCGGCGGCGCTTCGACGGTGCTCGTCGAGTAGCGCTTCGAGGAGCGCGGTGGTGAGGAGCGGTGCCGCGCCGTCGAGGACGAAGATCTCGCCCTCGAAGTCGGCGAGGGCAGCGCGCGCCGCGGCGACCGCGTCTCCCGTGCCCTTCGGCTCCTCCTGGACGGCGAGGGTTGCGCCCGGGGGGAGCGTGCCGTCGAGCTCGTCTTTCGTCGCGGGCGAGCAGACGACGACGAGCGGGTCAGGGCCGAGGGACAGAACCGGCGCGACCGACCAGTCGAGCAGCCGCCGCCCCAGGAGCGGGTGCAGATGCTTGGGGCGCTCGGAGCGCATCCGCGTTCCGAGGCCCGCAGCCATCACGACCGCTGCGAGCGAGGAGGCCATGGGTTCGAGGTTATGGCTGGGGCGGGAGGATTCGAACCTCCGGTCACGGGACCAAAACCCGCTGCCTTACCGCTTGGCTACGCCCCAGGGATCGGGGTCCGAGTCTACTTCCGGTCAAGGAGGAGCGCCGCCAGGAGGAAGACCGCCAGGCCGATGAGGACGATGAGGGCAAGCGTCTTGACGAGCACCCAGAGCACGGGGACGAGCACAGCGAGGAGCTGAGAGACCGCCCCGATCCAGGTGACCTCGTAGACGACCCCCGACCTGCGCCGGCCGACGAACCAGTAGGCCGCGAGGGCGAGGATCACGGCGATGATCACGTAGCGCCAGCCGTGGGCGCTGAAGAGGACGAGCAGGCTCTCGACGAACGCGATCAGGAGCGCGAGCCGGAGACGCCGCTCTCTCAGCCAGCGGGCCGAACTGCTCTCGCCGTGCTCGATCGTCCTGGGCTCGTCCATGGCGGCGCGACGCTACCAGACCGGAGCGACCACCCAGGTGCGCGCCTGGACGCGCAATCGGCGGGCGGCCCGCTTCGCGTCCGCGAGATGGTGGAAAAGGCCGTAGACGGCGGGGCCGGCGCCGCTCAAGTCGGCGCGGAAAGCGCCGCCGTCCAGGAGATCGTCGACGATCTTGGGCCTGCCCGCCTCTGCGAGATCGTTCGGCGGGAAGGCCGCGAAGTCGCGCGGACGGCGCACCGCGGTGAGAGCCTCGGTCAGCGCTGCGCGCCGCTCCTCGAACCCGGCAGCCGTGCCGTTCGTCGCGTCGAAGCGGGCGTAGACATCGGCGGTGGAGGTCTTGCTCGCCCGCCGGGGGAGGGCGACGACCACCCAGAAATCCTGCGGCAGCTCGAGGGCGGTGAGCCGCTCGCCCGCTCCCTCGGCGAGCTTGGGCCCGGGCTCGAGGAAGAAGGGAACGTCGGCGCCGATCACGGCCGCGAGCTCCGCAAGGCGTTCCGCGGAGAGCGGCTCGGCGAGCAGCTGGTTCGCAAGGACGAGCGCCGCGGCGGCGTCGGCACTTCCTCCGCCGAGTCCGGCGGCCAGCGGGATCCGCTTGCGGATCTTGGCGCGCCAGTGCGGCTGGACACCGGCCGCGGCCGCGAGCCTCGCGAGCGCGGCGCGCACGATCGTGTCCTTGCGGAAGCCGTCGACCGCGAGGCTCTCTGCGGGCGCGATCTCGACCGTGTCGCAGATGTCGATGCGCTGCATGACGGTGACGATCTCGTGCAGCCCGTCCTCCCGGGTGGGTCCGACGACGAGTGCGAGGTTGATCTTCGCGGCCGCCGGGAGCCGCTTCACGGCAGGAGCTCCGCCAGCTCGAGGAACTGCTCGGGGGCGAGCGCCTCGGCGCGGATGATTGGCGGCAGCCCGAGCGTCTCCAGGGCGGCCTCGGCCGCCGCCCTGCCGCCGCGGGAGAGCTCGAGCGAGTTGAGGAGCGTCTTGCGCCGGTGGGCGAACGCGCTCTGGACGATTTCCTTCAGGTGCCCGAACTCGGGGCCCCAGTTGCGGGTTCGCCTGCAGGCGACGAGCGCGGAGTCCACATTCGGCGGAGGACGGAAGACCGTGCGAGCGACGGGATGGAAGCCCGTGCGCTCGGTGGTGAGCTGAACGAGCACGGAGACCGCGCCGTAGCTCTTCGTCCCCGGCACGGCGAAGAAGCGGTCCGCGACCTCCCGCTGCACCATCGCGCACCAGAGCTCGATCGTGGGCAGCCCGTCCAGGCTCTCCGCGACCAGGGGGGTGGCGATCTGGTAGGGCAGGTTGGCGACGAGCTTTTTGGGCGGCGGGTCGAGCGCCTCGAGCGGAAGGGTCAGGGCGTCCCCGAGGACGAGCTCGACGTTGTCGTGCCCGGCCACCGCGTCGCGCAGGTGCGGCTCGAGGCTGCGGTCGAGCTCGACCGCATGGACGAGGCACACACGCTCGGCGAGATACGCGGTGAGGACGCCGAGACCGGCGCCGACCTCGAGCACGACGTCTTGTGGCCCGAGCTCCGCGAGGCGGCCCGCGACGCCGAGGATGTTGTCGTCGACCAGGAAGTGCTGGCCGAGTTCGCGGTTGGGCGCGACCGGAAGCTTCACGGGAGACCGAAGGCCGCAGTCGCGTTGGCGTCGATCGCGCGCTCGAGCTCGTCCTGGTCCTCGCCGCGCGCTTCGGCCAGGATGGCGACGGTGTGGACGACGTAGGCCGGCTCGTTCCGGCGCCCCCGAACCGGCTGCGGTGAGAGGTAGGGACTGTCCGTCTCGGCCAGGATCCGGTCGGCGGGGACGCGGGCCGCGGCGGTTCGGAGCTCCACCGCCTTGGGGTAGGTCACGTTGCCGGCGAACGAAACGAACCAGCCCCGTTCGAGCGCGGGGCCGAGCAGGCGGAGCGACGAGAAGCAGTGCAGCACGACGCGCGCGCCTCCCGGGAGGGCCGAGAGAACTGCCAGGGTTTCCTCGTCGGCTGCGCGGGTGTGGACGACGATCGGCTTGCCGGTCGCAACCGCCAGCTCCGCCTGGGCGCGGAAGAGGTCGAGCTGGCGATCATGCGGCGCATAGTCCCGGAAGTGATCGAGCCCGGTCTCCCCGACGGCGACCGCCTTCGCGTGCTCGAGCAGGTGCGCGAGCTCCTCGACCTCGGCCCGTCCAACCGTTCCCGCCTCATGCGGATGGAGCCCGAGCGAAACGAATACCCCCTCCTCTCGATCGGCGAGCTCGAGCGCCGTGCGGCACGAGTCGAGCGTCGTCCCGATCGTGACGACCCGCTCGACGCCCGCCTCGCGCGCGCGTGCGAGCGAGTCGGACGCATCGTCAAGAGCGTCCAGGTGCGCGTGCGTGTCGATCACGCCGATTCAGACTGCCGCGGAGGAGTCCACCCGCGGGAAGAGCGGCTCGGCAGGCGCGATCCCCTCCGACGCGCGGGTCTGCCCCGGGCGCGCTCGCTCCCAGTCCCCACTCCCGTCCTGGCCGAGCGCCTCGAGGATGCGGGGCGACGTCTCGGGGAGATACGACGCCAGCACGATCGCAAGCACGCGCAGCCCGTCGGCAAGGTCGAAGAGGACGCGGTCGAGCTCCTCCGACTTCGCCTCGTCCTTCGCCAACTCCCACGGCGCGTTCTGCTCCACGTGTCGGTTGAGGGCGCGGACGATCTCCCAGATCTCCTCGAGTCCGCCCGTCAGGTCGTAGGCGTCCAGGCGCGCGACGATCTTCGGTCCCAGGCCGTCGAGCTCCGCAGCCAGCTCCGCGGAGCCCTCGACAACCGGGACCTTCCCGTCCCTGTAGCGCGCGATCATCGCCGTCGTCCGCGACAGCAGGTTGCCGAGGTCGTTGCCGAGCTCGCGCACGTACCGCTCGTGCAGCCCGTCGATCGAGATGTTTCCGTCCTGCCCGAACGAGGCGGCGCGAAAGAGGTAGTAGCGCACCGCGTCGGCCCCGTAGGCGTCGACGAGCTCGAGCGTGTCGATGACGTTCCCGACCGACTTGGACATCTTGCGATCGTCCATCAGGAGATAGCCGTGCACGAAGAGCTGCTTGGGCACGCTGATCCCCGCGCCCATCAGAAGCGCCGGCCAGATCACGCAATGGAACTTGAGGATGTCTTTCGCGAGGAGGTGGTGGACCTCCGGCCATAGCCGCTCGCGGAGGTCCTCGCCCTCGCGCGCGAAGGCAAGTGCGCTCCAATAGTTGATGAGCGCATCGACCCAGACGTAGACGACCTGGTCGGAATCCCAAGGGACGGACACGCCCCAGCGCTGCGTGGCACGACTGACGCTGATGTCGTCGAGACCGTGCTCGATGAAGCTCCGCGCCTCGTTGGCCCGGAACTTGGGCAGGACGAACTCCGGGTTCTCGTCGTACAGGGCGAGCAGCTTGTCCTGATAGGCGGAGAGACGGAAGAAGTAGTTCTTCTCCTCGACCCACTCCGGCGGGATCCCGTGCTGGGGACACTTGCCGTCCACGAGCTCCGCCTCCGTGTAGAAGGACTCGCAGCGGCCGCAGTAGAGCCCGGCATAGGTGCCTTCGTAGATCTCGCCGGCGTCGTAGATCCGCTGCAGGAACTCCTGAACGACGCGTTCGTGGCGCTCGTCGGTCGTGCGGATGAAGAAATCGTTGGAGACGTTGATTCGCCGCGTCATCTCCATGAACGTCGCAGCGTTCCGGTCGACGAACTCCTTCGGATCGAGGCCGGCCTCCTCCGCGACCCGCGCGATGTTCGAGCCGTGCTCGTCGGTGCCCGTCAGGAAGAAGGTCTCCTCTCCACGCTGGCGTCGGTGGCGCGCGAGGATGTCCGCGGCGATCGTCGTGTAGGCATGCCCGACGTGCGGCGTCGCGTTGACGTAATAGATCGGAGTCGTGACGTAGAAGCTCACGCACGGCAATCATACGAAGGACTCCGCGCGACCCTGCAGCCGCAAATGATGGTTAGAAATGGCAAGCGAGGGGACCTGTTTCGTGGAGTCCGCCGCAAACGAAAGGCAGGACAAACGTTGGGGTCGAACGGACCGACGGGGCGCCCGCTGAAAGGGCGCGCCACAAGGGGGGCAACGAAGACGGGGATCATCCGCAACATCGACGACCTGGGCCGGATCGTCATCCCCATCGAGATCCGAAAGCGCTTTTCGCTCGGCGAGAAGGATCCGCTCGAGATCTCGGTGAAGGACGACGTGATCCTCCTGTCCAAGCCGCAGACGGTCTGCGTCTTCTGTGGGCGCCGCAACTCGCTGCAGGAGCACCGGGGGCGTGCCGTGTGCCGCAACTGCGTCACCGAGCTCGCGTCGGCACCGGGCTAACCCGGCGCAGAGCGCCCCGAGGCCGAGAAGCGCCGCAACTCCTGCCGCCTCCCAGACGTGGCCTGGGCCGGAATGGGCCGCTGCGTCCCCGGCTTCTCGGTGAGGGCCGGCAGCGCCGTGCACGGCCGCTGACGGGTGGGGAACGAGGCTTCCCGGAGCGCTCGCGGGCTGCGCGACTCCCGCTCGATCCGGTGACGTGACCACGCCTTCCGGGCGCGGGTGTCGAACCTCCGACGGCCGCCGCACCGTGCGCGCCCGTGGCGCCGCCTGCGTCTCCCGCGCCGGCTCGATACTCGGCTCCTCCACGGCCGCCGGCGCCGGTGCGACGTGGATGTGGTGCTTCGAGCCGGAGCCGTGGGCGGGCGCCGGCGCAGGGTCCGGCTCGGTCGGGGCCGGCTCGTCCGGCGCGGGAGCCGGCGCAAGCGGGGGTAGGAGTCCGAGCGGATCGACGTAGCCGTTCGGCTCGTCGGCTCTGCGGACGCCCAGGTAGACGTACGGCCGGCTCGCGTCTCCGACCGACCCTACGACGTCTCCCTCGCCAACCGCGAGCGCCCGCGAGACAGAGGTGGAACCGAGGCGCTGCAGCGTGACCGCGTAACCGTCTGCGGTGCGGATCGTGATCGTCTTCCCGCCCGTCGGGACGGTGCCGGCGAAGCTGACCGTGCCCGCTGCCGGCGCACGGACGGGCGTGCCGGCCGGAGCGCCGATGTCGACGCCGCGGTGCTGGCCGCCAGCATAGGGGTCGTCACCAAGGACGAAGGGTCGAAGCACCGGCCCGTCGACGGGCCAGGTCCAGGCGAGCGCGGGCTGCACGCCGACCTGGAGCGCGACGAGGACCGGAAGCAGCAAGGCGAGGCCTTTCATGCCGCTCCTCCTCGTTGTCAAGTTTGCGAACGAGAACGAGCGTAGCAGGACGGGCGCCTCGTTGTCAACACAGGCTACAGCAGTCTTCGTCGAACTACAGTGACCCTTTGTAAAGCTTGTTGCGCGGGATTCCGCTGAGCCGCGAGACGACATCGGCGGCCTGACGCCGCGGAACTCCCGCCTCGACGAGCTCGACGACGGCTGCGAGCGCATCCTCCTCCGGGACCGACAAGCCATCCCCCGACGCCGGCCCAAGCACGAGCGTGATCTCGCCCTTCGGCGCCTCCTTGAACCGCGCGGCGACGTCGCGCACCGAGCCGCGAGCGACCTCCTCGAAGCGCTTCGTCAGTTCCCGGCAAACGGCGACCGGGCGCTCTGGATCGGCCTCCGCGAGCGAGCGCAGCGATCCCGGCAACCGCCTGGGCGACTCGAACGCGACGACCGGGCCGCTCCAGGAGGCGGTCTCCTCCCACAGCCGCTCTAGCGCCTCCCGCCGCCGCGGCAGATATCCAACGAACGAGTAGCGCTCGCCGACGAGTCCGCTGGCGACGAGGGCGGTCTCGACAGCGGACGGCCCAGGCAGCACGGTCACCTCAAGGCCGAGCTCGATTGCCGCGGAGATGAGCCGCGCGCCCGGGTCGTTCACCCCTGGAAGGCCCGCATCGCTCGCGAGCGCGACCCTCTCACCCCCCTCGAGCCGCGGCAGCAGCTCGTCGACTCGCTTCGCCTCGTTGTGGCGGTGGTAGCTGACGAGCTTGGCCTGGATCCCGTGACGCTCGAGGAGCGTGCGCGTCCGGCGCGTGTCCTCGCAGAGGACGAGGTCGGCCTCGCCTAGCTCGCGCAAGACTCGTAGCGTGACGTCCTCGAGGTTGCCGATCGGCGTCGCGCAGACGACGAGCGGCATCAGTGCCCCTTCAGGCAATGCTGCCCCGGCCCGAAGCAGGCGTGTATTGCCTGGAGGGGCACTAGGACTCCCGGTGCAGCGCCTCGAAGCCGACGAGCCCCGCGCCGATGAGGCCTGCCTCGACCCCGAGCAGAGCCGGGACGATCTTGACCTCGTCCCGCGCCGGCGAGAGCGCGCGCTCACGAACGACCCTCCGGGCCGGCTCGAAGAGGAGGTCGCCTGCGCGCGCGAAACCACCGCCGATCACGACGAGCTCCGGGTTGAAGATGTTGACCAGGCTCGCAATGCCGACGCCGAGGTGGAAGCCGACGTGAGAGAGCACGTCGCGGGCATCCCCGGGGCCATGCGCGGCGAGGTCGACGGCGAGACGCGCGTCGACGGTCTTGCCCTCGGCTGCCGCGCGCCCGAGATCCCCTTCGGGATTCTGCTCGGCCGCCTCACGGGCGTAGCCGTCCGCGGCCGTGCCCGACGCCAGCACCTCGAGATGGCCGCGTCCGGGACAGCGGCCCTGGCAGGGAGGCCCGTGAAGGTCGAGCGTGATGTGGCCGAGCTCGGCTGCAGCGCCGATCGCGCCGCGGTAGAGATTGCCGTCGAGTATCAGGCCGCCACCCACCCCCGTCCCGAGGGTGAGCATGACCATGTGACGGGAACCGCGGCCGGCTCCGCGGCGGTGCTCGGCGAGCGCCGCGGCATTCGCATCGTTCTCGATCGCGACCGGCATGCCGAACCGCGCGCTGAGCCGATCGCGTAGCGGCACGTCCGAGAGCGGAATGTTGACGGAGTCGATCGCCTCCCCCCGGCGCTGGTCGATCGTCGAGGGAATACCGATCCCGATCGCGCCGATGCCCTCCTCCAGGAGGCCCTCGGCGGCCTCCTCGACCTGCGCCAGAACGGCGTCCTCGCTACTCGTGTCGGTCGCGCCGACGACGCGTCTCTCGACCACGCCCCCATCGTCGACGACCCCCGAGAGCAGCTTCGTGCCCCCGAGGTCGAGGGCGATCACACGGGGGGGAGCCATGGGCTACGGCTACGATACTCGGTCGCGTGGCGCCCAAGGACAAGCCGTACCGCATCTATCGCGGCGGGAGAGCAAAGGGCCCGATCCGCCCCGAGTCGCCGAAGTCCGACCGCAGGATGGACAGGGACAAGGCGAACGGACCCGAGCCCCGCGAGTACCGCGGCCCGAAGCCCGCCAGGAAACGGCGGCGCTGGGTCCGCCCTGTCGTCTGGACCCTCGTCGGCCTGCTCGTCTTGGCCCTGGTCTGGGGAGTGTTGGGCTACCTCGCCTTCCGGAGCGGCGTCAAGAAGGCGAACGAGAAGCTCGACCCGCGCGCGGAGCGGGCGCTCACGCCGCAGGACGGAATCATGCTCTCGAACCCGAGCAATGTCCTCGTCCTCGGCGCCGACAACGGCTCCAAGAGCAGACAGGGATCCGTCGCCCGCTCGGACTCGATCATGGTCGTGCACACGGATCCCGACGAGCACAGAATCGCGCTCCTCTCCATCCCCCGCGACCTGCGCGTGGACATCCCGGGCCACGGCGAGGACAAGATCAACGCGGCCTTTGCCTACGGGGGCCCGACGCTCGCCATCAAGACCGTTCAGAGCGTCACTGGCCTCCCGATCAACCACGTCGTCGTCGTCGATTTCGGCACCTTCGACGAGGTGATCGACGCCCTCGGCGGGGTCTCGATCGACGTCCCCAAGCGGATTCTCTCCAACAAGTTCGAGTGCCCGTTCGGGACGGAGGCGCGCTGCGACCGCTGGAAGGGCTGGCGGTTCAAGAGGGGTGAGCAGACGATGAGCGGCAAGCGCGCCTTGATCTATGCGCGGATTCGCGAGAACCAGCTCGACCCCAGCGAGTCGGACATCACGCGCGGCGAGCGCCAGCAAGCGGTCGTCTCCGCGATGGCGGACAAGATCGTCAGCTTCACGGAGTACCTGAAGGCGCCCTTCAACGGCGACGACATCACGAAGCCGCTTGCGACCGACCTCTCCGCCGCGCAGATCCTCCAGCTCTCCTGGATCAAGTTCCGCACCCCGTCGAATGGGAAGCTGAAGTGCCGCCTGGGCGGCCTTGCCTCGAACATCGGCGGGATCGACTACATCATCGGGACCGAGGAGAACGTCTCGGTGCTCGCGATGGTGACCGGGAAGAGCGCGCCACAGCCTCCGAAGCCGGCGTCCGGCCCCTACGGCCCGGGCTGCATCGTGGGCGGTTAGCGAGTAGCGTCCCAGCCGTGGAGGAAGACCAGACCGTCGTCCTGACCGTCGTCCCCGGCGAGACCGAGGCCGAGCTCGTCTGCGGGTTGCTCCGGGCCAACGGCATCGAGTGCGCCTATCGCGACACGGATGCGATCGACTCGCCGATCGAGGGCTTCATGACCTCGGGACCCCGGGAGATCCTCGTGCACGAAGCGGATCGCGAGACGGCGAGGGCGCTGCTCCCCGAGTCCTAGGCCTCGGCGGCTTTCTTCTCCGACTTCTTCTCGCCCTGCTTCTCCGGCTTCGAGCTCGAGGAGTCCTTCTTCTCGGAGGAGTCCGACTTGTCGGGCTTGTCGCCGTCGCCGTCGCGCTTGCGGGAGCCGCGGCCGTAGTCGGTCGTGTAGAAGCCCGAGCCTTTGAAGTGGAGCGCGGCAGGGTAGAGCACCTTCTCGAGCGGGCTTTCACCGCAGATCTGGCACTCTGACGGAGGCGGATCCGTCATCCGCTGGAACAGCTCGAACGTGTGCCCGTTTGGGCATCTGTATTCGTAGATCGGCATCGAAAGAAAGGCCCGGTTTGCGGGAGGAAATGCTACCAGGGGGGACGGCCGCCCCCGGCGCGCGCGCCGAGCGGGCGCCGCGCCAATCCTGGCTCGAGCGCGCCGTTCTGCGGGTTCGTGAAGACCCGTACCGGCTCGGAGTGGGCGTCATCTCCGCGGCGCTCGCCACCTTCCTCCTCTTCCAGATGACCGTCTGGCCTCCGCACGAGGACGAGACTCTCGTCTTCTTCGTCACCCAGCAGCCGGTCGGCGATGTCTTCTCCACGGTGTTCGCCGAGCGGGGCGGCGCGCCGCTCCACTGGCTCCTCGCCTACCTGGCGGGCTCGATCTCCCCCAGCCTGACCGCGCTGCGGCTCGTGTCGGTCATCTTCGCGGTGGCGAGCATGCCCGTGATCGCGGCACTCGTCGCCCGGCTCACGGACAGGCGCACCGCGCTCGTCGCCACGGCGCTCGCCGCGGCGAGCTGGATCACGATCTACCACGGTATCTACGCGCGGATGTACAGCCTCTTTCTCTTCCTCAGCGCGCTCTCGTTCCTCACGCTGCTCCGCGCCGTCGGCACGCGCGACCCGAGGCGCTGGGCCGCGTGGATCGTGGCGATGGTGCTCACGATTGCGACACAGCCGTACGGGACCTTCGTGCTCGCCGCGCAGGCCGTGTACGTCCTGGCCCGCAGGCGGCGCCGCGAGTTCCCGCTCCGGCCGGCCGCGATCTCGTTCGGGATCGTGGTCGCGCTCGTCGCGCCCCTCTGGCTCATCTACCGCGTGCTCGCATCGCGCTTCGGCATCGGCCTGACCGGAGAGAGCGACTCGAAGCTCGGATCCCCGGTCGACGTCCTCGAGTACGTCTGGCAAACGATCGGCGACTTCGGCGCCGGCTGGACCGCCGCAACGGCCGTCATCGCCGCGCTCGCGGTCATCGGCGGAGTAGTCCTCTTCCGCACGCGCCCCGCCGCGGTGCTCCTGACCGCCACGGTGCTGCTCGTTCCGACGATCGCGCTCATGGCCGCCCGGTCGCAGTCGAGCGTCTTCCTCGAGAGCAGGCACCTGATTTTCGCGCTCCCGTTTTTCCAGATGCTCGTCGCCGCCGGGCTCCTGAAGCTGGCCGGCGGGGCGGGGCGGGCGGAGGCGGCCGTCGTCCTGGTCGGCCTCACCGCGCTCCTCGGCGTCGAGCTCGCCTGGGGCTGGCAGAAGACGCCCTACATGTATGCCGGCGAGCCCGCCGCCCGCGAGCAGGCGCGAGAGGACGCCGCCGCATGGCTCGCTCACACGAGCCGGCCGGACGACGTCCTTTTCGGCTACGAGCCGCTCTACCTCGACGCGCGCGAGGCAGGAGCGCCGTTCGGCTCCGTGATCGTCCAGCGCGCGGATCCCCGGCTCGCGATCGAGAGCCTCGACGAGGCGCCGAAGCCGCTCGGCCGCGGCGTGTGGGTCTTCGACGCCTCCGACCAGAGCGACCGAAGCCGCGTCTCGCTCACGATTCCCGAGACCGTCCCCGGACCGATCTTCGAGTCCCGAGCGTGGGGCCCGTTCCTCGTCATCAGGACCAAAGAGCCGGTGCAGGATGCGGAGGACTTCTTCCGCGACACCGCAGCGGTGGAGCTCGAGGGCCGGATCCTCGGCGTCGGGGACGCGAGCATCAACCTGCAGACCGCGCTCACCGCGCTCACCAGGTTGGAGAACCGCTAGCGGTCAGGATCCTCGCGGGCCTCGCGCTCGACGGTCTCCACATAGCAGGGAGCCTGTTCGAAGGCGGCGAGGCCGGCCGGCGTCCGGCGCCTCTCGGGACGGCGGGGAACGCGCATCCGACCAGCGGCGACGACCCCGGCCGCGCTGCCGACGATGCCTCCGATCACGAAGGAGCGGATCCGTTTCGCGCGCTCGCTCTCCACGTGAGCGATTGTAGGCTCCTCGGCCCCATGATCTGCACGTTCGGTGACCTGCTCCTCGACGTCGTCGTCCGCCTCGACGGGCCGATCGCAGAGGACACCGACACCTACGGCCGCACACGGGTGGGCCCCGGCGGCCAGGCGGCGAACGTCGCCGCGTGGACGGCTGCGCTCGGAGGGCGAGCCCGCTTCATCGGGAAGCGCGCCGACGATCCGGCCGGGGTCATGCTCGCGGACGAGCTGCGCCGGTGCGGCGTCGAGCTCGCGGGCCCGGTGGAGGAGGCGGGCACCGGCACGGTGATCTCCGTGGCGACGCCCGACGGGAAGCGGACGATGCTGACCGACCGCGGGATCGCACCGGGCCTCACGCCGGACGAGCTCGACGCGTCCTGGCTCGAAGGCTGCGAATGGCTGCACATCGCCGGATACAGCCTCGCGCGCCCGCCGATCAGGGAGGCGTCGCTGGCCGCCGCCGCCCTCGCGCCGCGCGTGAGCGTCGACCTCTCTTCGACCGCGGCGATCGAGACGGCCGGCGCCGGCGAATTCCGAGAGCTTCTCGGCCGCATCCGCCCCGAGATCGTCTTCGCGAACGAGGAGGAGGCCGGGCTCGTGGGCGAGATCGAGACGGAGACGCTCGTGGTCAAGCGCGGCGCGCGCGGCATCGTCGTCTCGGGCAACGAGTACGAGGCGAGGCCGGCCGAGGTCGTCGACACCACTGGAGCCGGAGACGCGCTCGCCGCCGGCTTCCTCCTGGGCGGCCAGGAGCTCGGCCTCGACGCGGCGGCGCGTTGTGTGGCAACCATGGGAGCCTTCCCGCAGTGACCGATCTCCTCCGCATCCATCCCGAAGTGCGCGCCGCCCTCGAGTCGCGGCGGCCCGTGGTCGCGCTCGAGACGACGCTCGTCGCACACGGCTTCCCGGGCGGAGTCGGAGCCGAGGTCGCCGCCGAAGCCGAGCGGCGCGTGCGCGTCGCCTGGGCGGTGCCGGCCACGATCGGCGTGGTCGACGGACGGATCTGCGTCGGCCTCGAAGCGGGAGAGCTCGAGCGGTTCGCAACCTCGCCCGAGGCGCGCAAGGTCGGCCCGCGCGACCTCGCCGCCTGCGCGGTGGCGAAGGAGCTCGGCGCGACCACGGTCGGGGCGACCCTCGCCGTCTGCCGTGCCGCGGGCATCGGCTTCATGGGCACCGGCGGGATCGGCGGCGTCCACCGCGGATGGGAGCACTCAATGGACATTTCCGCCGACCTCGGCGAACTGGGGCGGACGGAGGCGCTCGTCGTCGCATCGGGCGCGAAGTCGATCCTCGATGTGGACGCGACCACCGAGGTGCTGGAAACCCTTGGCGTGCCTGTGCTCGGCTGGCGCACGGACGAGCTGCCGCTCTTCTACAAGGCGGACGGCGGGCCGCCCGTCTCGCAGCGCGTGCAGAGCGTCGAGGAGGCCGCCCAAGTGGCGCAGTTCCACTGGCGCCTCGGCCGCCACTCCGGGATCGTCCTCGCCCGGCCGCCGGACGAGAGCCTGGACGTCGAGCCGCTCATCGAAGAGGGGATCGCGGAGGCCGCCAAGCGCGGCATCCGTGGGCAGGCGGTGACGCCGTTCGTCCTCTCCTACCTGCACGAACGAAGCAACGGGCGCACGATCGACGCGAACAGGAAGCTGATCGTCGAGAACGCCGCCCTCGCCGCCGAGGTCGCCACGGCCTACTCGAAGCTGACCTAGCTACTCGTCGATTCGTTCGATGGCGACGATGTCGTCGGCCTCGAACTGGACCTCTCCCGCCTTGCCCCAGCCGACGATGTCGCCGCTCGGGAGGATCGCCACCGGCGCGATCACCGTGCCGTCGCGAAGGAGGAGCCTGGTCTGATGGGCGCCGAAAGCGTCTTGCGGCCAGCCGGCCACCTCGGCGACGAGCCAGTCGGGCAGCCGGGGCGGGTCGGCCACTACTCCGCGAGCAGGTTCAGCAGGTCCTCGACCTCGAGCATCTCGTAGGACTGGGTGTGCACGCTGCCCCGCGCCCCCAGAGCGACGGAGACCTTCGCGATCGCGGAGGCGTCGGGCGCCTCCACGATGTTCACGAAGTCGTGCGGCCCGAGGACGAACCACTGGTGGAGCACATTGACTCCGAGCTCCTCGACATCCTTGTTCACCTCGCGCACCCGCTCCGGGTTGGCGCGCAGCGTCTGCAGGCCCTGCTCACTGAGCTGCGACAGCATCAGGTACTTCGGCATCCGTCCTCCTAGGTCTTCGGCTGCGGCGAGGATAACGCCCGCGACCTCTGCTCGAAGTAGAGCAGGCTGAGCCCGAGGAAGAAGAAGGGCCCGAGCACGCCGTTCGCCATCACGCGCGCGGCGAGGCTCCCGTTGTCCGCAAAGCCCGTCAGAAGGAGCCCCAGGAACGGGCCGAAGAGCGCGTAGATAACGGTGAGCGCCGCGCTGACGCCGAGCACATGCAGGAACTCCGGCCGGGCAAGGTCGGTCGCGCGCGTGAGCGCGAACCCGATCTGGCCGAACCAGGACGTTCCCTCGGGAGCGCGCTCGATCATCGCTACCGGAATCGCAAGCCCTACGAACGAAAGCCAGGCCACCGAGAAGAAGAGGATGAGAGCGTCCACGATCCCGAGCACGAACGGGAGCGAGACGATGATCGTGAGCGGGGCGAGGACCGGAGCCCGCAGGCCGACCTGGGCCCAGGCCTCGCCGGCTGGGTCGCCGAGCGCAATGCGGACCGCGACCGCGTAGCACACGGTGAACGCGGGCGCGATGACCGCGATGACGAGCACGAGCTCGCCGAGAATTCCGGCCGCGAAGACGGCCCCGCCGAGGAAGGCGCCGATGCCGGCCGCCGCCCAGAGCCGCGCGCCGTAAAGACGGACGGTCTCGGCGAGGAGCTCTCCGAGCTTGAGCGGGCGGTCGACGATCATGGAAGGCGGAACGGTACCCTCGCCGCATCGAGATCCGGCGCGAGACCTACGGGAGCGAGGCGGCCCGGGCGCTGACCGATCCGCTCGCCGGGGAGCTCCTGGAGCGGCACGGCCGGCCCGGATCCGGGGGCGAGCCGCCCTCGTCGGACTTCGCGTTGCCGGACGGCGCGTTCCTGGTCGGCTCTGTGGACGGCCTCGACGTGGCTTGCGGCGGCGTGTGCCGCTTCGATGCCGAGACGGCCGAGATCCGGCGAATGTACGTCGTGCCGGAGCGCCGAGGCGCAGGCTTCTCGCGGCGGATGCTCGGCGCGCTGGAGGACGAGGCGCGCTCTCTGGGATATCGCCTGGCGCGGCTCGAGACCGGCGTCCGCCAGCACGAGGCGCTCAGCCTCTACCGCTCCGCCGGGTTCGAAGAGATCCCACGCTACGGCCCGTACGCAGACGACGAGCTGAGCGTCTGCTTCGAGAAGTCGCTCTAGCCCTGCTCGGACGCGAGCCGCAGGCCGAGGGTCACGAGCACCGCTCCTGTCAGCCCGTCCACGATGCGGCGAATGCGCGGCCGCTCGAAGACCGTCTTCGCTCGTGCGACCGCGAAGGCGTAGGCCGCCAGCCACGCAGCGGTCATCGCGCAGAAGCAGAGCCCGAGAGCCATGTAGGTGGCGAAGCGCGGGCCGGACTCGGGCGCGAACTGCGGAAGGAGGCTCGTGAAGAAGACTGCCATCTTCGGGTTGCCGAGGTTCGAGATCACGCCCTGCCGATAGGCATTGGCCGGCGAGAGCCCACCCGTCGGCACGACGATGTCGATCGGGGCTCGCGAGCGGCGCAGCACGTGCACCAGCATCTGTCCGCCGAGGAAGACGAGGTAGATCGCGCCCGCGAGCTTGACGGCGAGAAACGCCGGCTCCGATGCGAGGAGGAGCGCCGTGATGCCCGCGCTCGCCGCGAGGGTCCAGACTGCCTGGCCGGTGGAGACGCCGAGAGCCGTCAGCACCCCTGCGCGCCGCCCGCCGAGAAGTGTGCTCCGAATCGTGAGCGCCGTGTCCTGCCCAGGCGTGACGATCACGAGCGCCGAGACCCCGAGGAACGCGAGCAGCTCCTTCATCGTCCCGGAGTCTCGCACCTCGACGGGAGCCTTGTGTTGCACACGCACGAACAAGGCCATGGCCCCTCGCGGCATGGCTTCTCTCGTGGAATGGGGAAACGATGGGCGTTCGACTTTGTGACTGTGAAACACAAGGCGGTTCGGTCGGTTCGAGTCGACGGGTAAGGTCACCGCCGTGGGATTCACGATCTTCCAGGGAGAAGAGCTGCCCTTCGTTCCACGGGACGAGAACGATCCCCGTAGCGTCGCCCGGCTGTCCGATGCGCTGGCGGAATCGCGCGCAAACGTCTGGCGCTACCCGCCCGGCTCGATCGGAAAGCGGCACCGCGACCTCGGCCAGGAGGAGGTCTTCGTCGTTCTCGACGGCACGCTGACCGTCGACCTCGGCGAGCCACCCGAGCGGCACGAGATCGCCCGAGGAGGAATCCTCGTCGTCGAGCGCGGTACGATCCTCCAGCTCCGCAACGCAGGCGGCGACGAGGCCGTCCTCTTCATCTACGGCGCCCCGCCGGAGACCGGCAAGAGCGAGTTCTTCGACAGCGTCTCCTAGGCGCGCGCGGGCTCGGCGGCGCCGACCTTCTCGAAGGCCAGCTCGCCGTCCTGCGCGTCGACGCGGATGCGGTCTCCGTCGGCGAAGTCGCCTTCGAGAAGCCGCATCGCGAGCGGGTTCTCGACCATTCGCTGGAGCGCGCGCTTGAGCGGGCGGGCGCCGTAGGTCGGGTCCCAGCCGGCCTCGGCGAGGGTCTCCTTGGCCGCGTCCGTGAGCTCGAGCTCGATCCCCCGCTCGGCAAGCCGGGCGCGAAGACGCTCGAGCTGCATGTCGACGATTTCCGCAAGCTGCTCGCGGGTGAGCGGCTCGAACTCGACGACCTCGTCGATCCGGTTCAGGAACTCCGGGCGGAAGTACTCCGAGAGCGCCTCGGCCGAGCGGATGTTGGAGGTCATGATGATCACGGTGTTGCGGAAGTCGACGGTGCGGCCCTGGCCGTCGGTCAGGCGGCCGTCGTCGAGGATCTGCAGGAGCACGTCGAAGACCTCGGCGTGCGCCTTCTCGATCTCGTCGAGAAGGACGACCGAGTACGGCCGGCGCCGCACAGCCTCTGTCAGCTGCCCGCCCTCGTCGTAGCCGACGTAACCGGGCGGGGCGCCGACGAGGCGCGAGACCGTGTGCCGTTCCTGGTACTCCGACATGTCGAGGCGGACGAGCGCGCGCTCGTCGTCGAACATGAACTCGGCGAGGGCGCGGGCGAGCTCGGTCTTCCCCACCCCGGTCGGCCCGAGGAAGATGAAGGAGCCGATCGGCCGGTTCGGGTCCTGGAGGCCGGTGCGCGCGCGACGGAGCGCGTTGGCCACGGCCTCGACGGCCTCGCCCTGGCCGACGACGCGCTGGTGCAGCCGCTCCTCCATGTGGATGAGCTTCTCGGTCTCGCCCTCGAGGAGGCGCGAGACAGGAACGCCGGTCCAGCGGGCGACGACGGCGGCGACGTCGTCCTCGTCGACCTCCTCCTTCACCATCGGCTCGAACTCGGCCTGTTCGCGTTCGGCGAGCTCGGCCTCGAGGGCCGGCAGCTCGCCGTAGCGGATCTCGGCCACCCGCTGCAAGTCGCCCTGCCGCTCGGCGCGCTCGGCCTCCATGCGCAGGTCGTCAATCTTCTGCGTGATCTCCTTGACGCGGTCGAGCGCTTCCTTCTCCTTCGCCCAGCGCGCAGCGAGCTCGTCCCTCTGCGCCTTCGCGTCGGCGAGCTCGCGCTCGACCGGCTCGCGAACGTCCTTGGACTCCTTGCCCATCGCCGCGAGCTCGATCTCGAGCTGGCGCACGCGGCGCTCCGCCTCGTCGAGCTCGATCGGCGACGAATCGATCTCCATGCGCAGTCGCGAGGCGCCCTCGTCCACGAGGTCGATGGCCTTGTCCGGCAGCTGGCGGTCGGAGATGTAGCGGTCGGAGAGCACGGCTGCGGCGACAAGGGCGGCGTCGCGGATGCGAACCCCGTGATGTGCCTCGTAACGCTCTTTCAGGCCGCGGAGGATGGCGATCGTGTCGGTGACCGAAGGCTCGCCGACGAAGACCGGCTGGAACCGGCGCTCGAGCGCGGCGTCCTTCTCGATGTGCTTGCGGTACTCGTCGAGGGTCGTCGCGCCGACCGCGCGCAGCTCCCCGCGCGCGAGCATCGGTTTCAGCATGTTGGCCGCGTCGACGGCGCCCTCGGCGGCTCCCGCGCCGACGATCGTGTGCAGCTCGTCGATGAAGAGGACGATCTGGCCCTCGGCCTCCTTGATGTTCTCGAGGACGGCCTTCAGCCGCTCCTCGAACTCGCCGCGGTACTTGGAGCCCGCGAGAAGCGAGCCGATGTCGAGCGCCCAGACCCGTCGGCCTTTGAGCCCCTCGGGAACGTCGCCCGCGACGATGCGCTGAGCGAGCCCTTCGACGATGGCGGTCTTGCCGACGCCCGGGTCTCCGATGAGGACGGGGTTGTTCTTCGTCCGGCGCGAGAGCACCTGGATGACGCGGCGGATCTCCTCGTCACGGCCGACGACGGGATCGAGCTTGCCCGACTCGGCGAGCTCGGTCAGGTCGCGGCCGAACTTTTCGAGCGCCTGGTAGGAGCCCTCGGGATCCTGCGAGGTGACGCGCTTTGATCCTCGAACCGCTTTCAGCGATTCGAGGAGGGCGTCACGGTCGACCACATCGAGAGCGAGAAGAAGGTGCTCGACCGAGACGTACTCATCGTCCATACGCCGCATCTCGTCTTCCGCGCGGTCGAGGACGCGCGCGAAGTCGGTCGAGGCGTGCGGCTGCTGCGATGACCCCTGCACCGCCGGCTTCTGCGTCAGCTTGACCTCGCACTCGGCGCGAAGCGAGTCCACCGACTCCCCTGCCCGCTCGGCCAGGGTACGCGGAAGCTCCTGGTCGAGGAGCGCGATGCAGAGGTGCTCGGGGTAGACCTCGGGGTTGCCGCGGCGGCGCGCAAGCTCCTGCGCGGCGGCGACCGCTTCTCCCGACTTGATCGTCAGCCTGTTGAAGTCCATCTCGTCCTTTCGGGGAGCCGCTCACCCTCGCGGCGGTAGAGCACGACTTCGCGCTTGTACTGCTTGTGCACGTTGCGAATCTCGCGCCGCAGGTCGCGCTCGAGCCGCTCGAGCCGCGCGCGCGCCTTGCCGAGCTCGTCCTCGAGGCGGATGACCGTCTCGACCCCGGCAAGGTTCAGGCCGAGCTCGGTCGTCAGGCGTTGGATGAGCCGGAGCCGCTCGAGGTCGGCCTCGGAGTAGAGGCGCGTGTTCCCCGGGGTGCGCTTGGGGCGCACGAGGCCCTTCGACTCGTAGATGCGAAGCGTCTGCGGGTGCATGCCGACGAGCTCGGCGGCGACCGAGATCATGTAGCGCGGCCGCTCCCGCTCGGTCATTCGCGCCCCGCCTCCCTACCGCCGGTCCAGAGCGTCCACATGAGGACGAGGGTGCTGGCGAGCACGAGTACCAGGGCGATCCACTGTAGGGCGGTGACCATGGTCAGGAAGAGCCCGAAAGCGGCGGCGAGCGCCACCATCGCGTAGATCCGAAGCCGCCGCCGCGTCACGAGAACACTTTCTCTCTGGGGTCGTCGCGCGAGACCCTCTGCAGGTTCTCGATCGCCTCGCGCTCGGCCTTGGAGAGCTTGGTCGGCACGCTGACGCGGAGCCGCGCGAGGAGGTCGCCCTTCCCGCCGCCCTTCAGCTTGGGCGCGCCGCGGCCCTTGACCTTCAGCATCTTCCCGTCCTGCGACCCCGCGGGGATCTTGAGCGCGACACGGCCTTCCGGGGTCGGAATCTCGACAGTCGACCCGAGCGCGGCCTCGGCGTATGTGACCGGGACCTCGAGCACGAGATCCGAGCCGCGCCGCTCGTACAGAGGCGAAGCGGCGACGCGTGTGACGACGAGGAGATCCCCGGGCGAACCGCCGTTCGTTCCTGCCTCGCCCTTGCCCTTGAGACGGATCTGCGTGCCGTCTTTGACTCCCGCCGGGATCTTCACGGTGTAGCGCTTCGTGCGGCGCTCGCGACCGGAGCCCTTGCAGTTTCGGCACGGCCGCTCGATCACGGTGCCGTTGCCGTGGCAGCGCGGACACGGGCGCGAGAACGCGAAGAAGCCTTCGTCCTCGGAGACGACCCCGCGGCCGCGGCACTCGGGGCAGATCTGCGGCGCGGTCCCGGGCTCGGCACCGGTCCCGTGGCACACGGAGCACGTGACCTCGAGGTCGACCGGGATCTTCGTCGTCAGACCCTTGAGCGAGTCCTCGAACGAGACGTTGATCGCCACCTCGACGTCACGGCCCCTTTCCCCCCGTCCGCGACGCTGCGAGGAGCCGCGCGCTGCGCCCGCGTTCCCGAAGATGTTCCCGAAGAGGTCGCCGAGATCGCCAAGGTCGGAGATGTTCCCGGACCAGTTGAAGTTGCCGCCGGCCCCGGGCCCACCGCCGGCGCCGCTGAAGATCCGCGGGCCGACCTGGTCGTACTGCTTGCGCTTCTCGGGATCCGAGAGGACGTCGTAGGCGCCCTGGATCTCCTTGAAGCGCTCTTCAGCCGCCTCGTCGCCCGGGTTCTTGTCCGGGTGGTGCTGGCGCGCGAGCTTCCGGTAGGCCTTCTTGATCTCGTCCGCCGAGGCGCTCTTCTCGACGCCCAGGGCCTCGTAGAGATCCCTCATTCGCCTTGCGAGACCACGACTCGGGCCGGGCGCAGAACGCGGTCGCCCAGTCGGTAGCCCTTCTGCAGGACCTCGATGACCGAGCCGTCCTCCTGCTCGGAGGGCTGTGAGAGAAGCGCCTCGTGCACGTGCGGGTCGAACTGCCCTTCCGTCTCCACCTCGACGAGGCCTTCGCGTGCGAGCGCCTCGACGAGCTCGCGGTGGACGAGCCGGACGCCTTCCTCGAGCTTGGCTTCCTCGTGCTGGGCGGCCGCCTCGAGCGCGCGCTCGAGATCGTCGAGCACGGGCAGGAGCTCCTTGACGAGACGCTCGTGGGCACGCGCGACCAGGCCCTCCTGGTCGCGCGCAACCCGCTTACGGTAGTTCTCGAAATCGGCGGCGACGCGCTTGAGGTCGTTCAGATACTCGTCACGTTCCTTCTCGAGGAGCGCTGCGCGCTCCTCGAGAGCGGAAACCCTTTCTTCGAGCTCGGAGAGGCTCGGCTTCGGCTCGGCCTTCTCAGCCATCAGGACTGCTTCGCCTCTTCGTCGATGACCTCGTAGTCGGCCTCCTCGACGACCTCGTCGTCGCTCGTCGACTCACCGTTGGTGGAAGACGCCGACGCGGCCTGCTCGGACTGCACCTTCTCGTAAACGGCCTGCGCCAGCTTGTGCGAGGCCTCCATGAGCGAGTCGGACTTCGCCCGGATCTCGGCGGCGTCGGTGCCGTCGAGCGCGGCGCGGAGCTCCTCCACGCGCGACTCGATCGCGGAGATCGTCTCCTCGTCGAGTGCATCGCGGTGCTCCTTGAGGCTCTTCTCGGTCGAGTAGAGCAGGTTCTCGGCCTGGTTTCGGGCCTCGGCGGCCTCGCGCATCTTGTGCGCCTCGTCAGCGTGGGACTCGGCCTCGCGGATCATCCGCTCGACCTCGTCCTCGGAAAGCCCGGAGCCGCTCTCGATGCGGATCTCCTGCTCGTTGCCGGTGCCGAGGTCCTTCGCGGACACGTTGATGATGCGGTTCGCGTCGATGTCGAAGGTGACCTCGATCTGTGGCATGCCGCGCGGCGCCGGCGGGATGCCGACGAGCTGGAACTTGCCGAGCGTCTTGTTGAAGGACGCCATCTCCGACTCGCCCTGGAGGACGTGGATCTCGACCGAGGGCTGGTTGTCCTCCGCGGTCGAGAACGTGTCGGACTTCTTCGTGGGGATGGTCGTGTTGCGGTCGATCAGCTTCGTGAAGACGCCGCCCTTGGTCTCGATGCCGAGGGAGAGCGGGGTCACGTCCAGAAGCAGAACGTCCTTCACCTCGCCCTTGAGGACGCCGGCCTGGATGGCGGCGCCGACGGCGACGACCTCGTCCGGGTTGACGCCCTTGTGCGGCTCCTTGCCGATGATCTCCTTGACCCTGTCCTGCACGGCCGGCATACGGGTCATCCCGCCGACGAGGATCACGTGGTCGATCTGGTCGGGAGCGAGGCCGGCGTCGGAGAGCGCCTGCTTCGTCGGGGCGACGATGCGGTCGAGGAGCTGGGCGGTCAGCTCGGTGAGCTTCGCGCGCGTGAGCTGGAGGTCGAGGTGCTTCGGGCCCTCCGGGGTCGCCGTGATGTACGGCAGGTTGATCTGCGTGGACATCGTCGAGGAGAGCTCGATCTTCGCCTTCTCGGCGGCCTCGTAGAGACGCTGGAGCGCCATGCGGTCGCCGACGAGGTCGATGCCCTGGTCGCGCTTGAACTCGGCGACCATCCAGTCGACGATCGCCTTGTCGAAGTTGTCGCCGCCGAGGTGGTTGTCGCCGTTCACGGCTTTCACCTCGAAGACGCCCTCGCCGAGGTCGAGGATCGAGACGTCGAACGTCCCGCCACCGAGGTCGAAGACGAGGATGGTCTGGTCGGATTCCTTCTCGAGCCCGTAGGCGAGCGAGGCCGCCGTCGGCTCGCTGATGATGCGCAGGACGTTCAGCCCGGCGATCTTGCCGGCGTCGCGCGTGGCCTCGATCTGCGCGTCGGCGAAGTAGGCGGGCACCGTGATGACCGCGTCGGTGACCGGCTCGCCGAGGAATGCCTCGGCGTCCGTGCGCAGCTTCTGGAGGATCATCGCGCTGATCTCCGGCGGCGCGTATTCCTTGTCGCCCGCCTTCACGCGCACGTCCCCGTTCGGGGTCTTGTCGACCTCGTAAGGGACGATCTTCATCTCCTCCGAGACCTCGTCGTACTTGCGGCCCATGAAGCGCTTGATGGAGAAGACCGTGTTCTGCGGGTTCGTGACCTGCTGGCGTTTCGCAGGCGCCCCGACGAGCCGGTGGCCGTCACGCGTGAACGCGACGACGGACGGGGTCGTGCGTCCGCCCTCGGCGTTCGGGATGACGGTCGGCTCGCCGCCCTCGAGCACGGCCATCGCGGAGTTGGTCGTGCCGAGGTCGATTCCAATTGTCTTTGCCATGGGTTGAGTTCCTCCGTTACTGGACAGCTAAGAAAATCTAAGCCTCGTTATAGCAAATTGCAGGCGACAGCCTCGCTTCCACGATTTCTCGACCGAGCCTTGTGTTTCACCGCACAAACCATGGACCCGTGCCGAATGGGGATGTCCCATGCTCTGGCCATGTCCAGGAGGGAGAGTCCTCGTGCAACACAAGGCGTGTTTGCTCGGCGCCCGTACCTTTTCCGCGAAAGACGGGCCGGGGTGAGGATCTCGGTGCTAGGTGAGGAGCTCGGTGACCGTGCTCGAAAAGCGGACGATGCCGAAGAGACCGAGGCCGATCAGGGCCGCGTAGCCCCCCATCGTCACCCAACGCCCTTGGAAGACCGCGGGGACATAGGGATCCCAGCGGTCTACGAGGTCGGCGAGCACGACCCCGAAGACAAAGGGCAGGACGCTGAAGAGGAGGATGCCGAGCCCCGGCGGGCCGAAAAGCCGGAAGTCGATGTTGTCCGCGTCGATTGCGCCGCCGCCGAAGAGGACGAGCAGAAGCGCGCCGTAGAGGAGGCCGTGGGCGAGCGACTCACCGGGGAGCCAGCGCCGCATGACCACGTACACGAGGCCCGCGGGAACGCCGAGAAAGAGTGCGGCGAAGAAGACGAGGCTCGCGGTCCCGCCCAGGGTGATCACGCCGACCTGGTTGCCGTTCTCCGTGATCAGGCCCGCGGTCGCCTCGTTCTGCAGGAACAGGAAGCGCATGACGATGCGCCCGCCGATCCCACCAACGACTCCGGCGACGAGCACACCCGTCCCGATCCCGACTCCGGCAAGACGAAGTACGCGAAGCGCCGCGCTTGTCCAAGCAGAGACGCGAGCCGGGTGGGGGACGTCGGCCATCGTGGCCGCCGAGCATAAGCAACGGCCCGGAAACGCGAAGGCGCCCGAGCGGGCGCCTTCGCTGGGCACTCCCCTGGCCGCGGCTAGGTCCGGTCGCGAACCTCGTCCTTGGCCTCGTCGGCTTTGTCCTGGGCCTCGCCCCACTTCTGCTGGGCCTGGCCCTGCTTCTCGCGCATCTTGTCGTCGGTGAGCTTGCCTTCCTGTTCCTTCAGCTCGCCCTCGACCCTGTCCGTCTCGCCACCCATGTGACCCCCTTGGTTGGAGTTTAGGGGCCTTATTTCCCCTGCAAATCGCCTTCCAAAACGGGCACGGGGCGACGCCGCAGGCCGCGTCCCGGCTCGAGCACCTCGCCGCTCTTGCGGACGATGAGCGCAACCGAGGCGAGGATGACCGCGCCAGCGGCGAGCATCTGCCCGGTGATCTCCTCGCCGAGGAAAAGGGCGCCGAGGGCGACCGCGATCACGGGGTTCACGTACGCGTAGGTGGCGACGAGCGACGTGGGCGCGTTGCGGAGGAGCCAGACGTAGGCGACGAAGCCGACGAGAGTCCCGACGACGACGAGGTAGGCGATCGCGCCGAAGGCGTCGGCGGTGGGATGCAGCTCGCCGAGCTCACCCCCCGCCGCGCCGGCGACGAGGAGAAGCACACCGCCGCAGAGGGCGGCGAGCCCGGCCGAAACGAGCGGCCGCTCGGGAAGCGCCGCTCCCCGTGAGTACAGGGACCCTGCGGCCCAGGCGAGAGCTGCGAGGACACACACCGCCGCGCCGAGGCGGTCGAAGCTCCCCTCGCCGAACGGATCGAAGAGAACGGCAAGGCCGATGAAGCCGACGACGAGGCCGAGTGTCGCGCTCGGGTGCAGGCGCTTGCCGAAGAAGACGCGGTCGAGCAGCGCCATCCAGAGCGGAATGCTCCCGATCAGGAGCGCCGCCACCCCCGAAGGCACGGTCTGCTGCGCCCACGCGAGGCCACCGTGGCCCAGCAGGAAGAGCGCACCGCCAAAGACGACCCCGGCGCGGATCTGCGTTCGGCCGATTCGGTCGCCTTCCCGGTCGCCCCTCGGAAGGGCCCAGGCGAGGAGGAGCGTCCCCGCCGTCACGTGGCGGATGCCCATCGCAAGGAGCGGCGGCACGTCGCGAACCGCAATCGTAACCGCCATGAAGGTCGAGCCCCAGACGACGTAGATCGTCGCCAAGGCGAGCCAGACGCTCGGCCGATACGACGCCGCCATCACCCGAGGATGCCCGCAGCGGACGATCGGCTCAAGTCGGATTCCGAGGGGAGTCCATTACGTACGCTAATCGCCGGTGAGGCTGAATCGAGATTGGCCGTCGTCGTCAGGCATGGCGACTCAGGTGCTCATCTTGTTTCGGCCTCTTTAGGGGCAGGCTAGGGTATGTCCGTGGCGCTCGAAGACACCCTCCACCGGCCGCTCCGCGACCTCCGCGTCTCGATCACCGACCGCTGCAATTTCCGCTGCGTCTACTGCATGCCGAAGGAGGTCTACGGGCGCGACTACGCCTTCCTCCCGCGTCGCGAGCTCCTGACGTTCGAGGAAATCGCCCGCCTCGCACGGGTCTTCGCCGGCCTGGGCGTCGAGAAGATCCGGCTGACCGGCGGCGAGCCGCTCATTCGCCGCGACGTCGAGCATCTCGTCGAGATGCTCGCCGAGATCCCCGGTCTCGACCTCACGCTGACAACGAACGGCGCCGTCCTCGCCCAAAAGGCGCAGGCGCTCGGGGATGCGGGGCTCGGCCGCATCACGGTGAGCCTCGATTCGCTCGACGACGGTGTCTTCCGCGCGATGAACGACGTCGACTTCCCCGTACAGACGGTCCTCGACGGAATCGAGGCGGCCTCGGCCGTCGGGCTCCCCGTGAAGGTGAACGTCGTCGTGAAGCGGGGCGTCAACGAGGACAGCGTCCTCCCGATGGCGCGCCATTTCCGCGAACGGGGCCACATCGTGCGCTTCATCGAGTACATGGACGTCGGGCACACGAACGGCTGGCGACTGGACGACGTCGTGCCCGCCGGAGACATCGTCGCGGCAATCGACGCCGAGCTGCCGGTGGAGCCGATGGCCCCCCGCTATCCGGGCGAGGTCGCCGAACGGTACCGCTATCGCGACGGGAGCGGCGAGTTCGGCGTCATCGCTTCGGTCACGCGTCCATTCTGCGGCGCCTGCACGCGGGCCCGCCTATCGGCGGACGGCTCGCTCTACACGTGCCTCTTCGCCACGACCGGGCACGACCTGCGCGCCCTGGTTCGCGGGGTGGCCGGCGACGACGAGATCGCCGCCGCGCTCGGCCGGATCTGGCGCGAGCGGGCGGACCGGTATTCCGAGCTCCGGTCGTCCGCGACACCCGACCTCCCCAAGGTCGAGATGTCCTACATCGGCGGCTAAGGGGTTAGGCTCGCCCGGTGCGCAGTCCGAAGCTCGAACGCGCGAAGCAGGCGTATACGGACGAGGCCCGCCGCCTGGCCGCCCAGTCAATGGCGCAGCTCGAGGAGGCGAAGGTCACTCCCGACGTGCTCACGATCTCCGGTGTCGGCCTCTGCATCGCGGGCTCGGCGGCGGTTTTCTTCGAATACGTCGGCTGGGGCTTCTACTGGCTCGGCGCGGTGCTCTTCGTGGTCGGTTCCGTGCTCGACATCCTCGACGGCGCGCTCGCGCGGAGCCGAGGGATCGGGAGCCCGTTCGGCGCCTTCCTCGATTCGACTGTCGACCGAGTCGGCGAGGGTTTCATGATCGGCGCGATCGGACTCGTCCTCATGCGCCACGAGCAGATGTGGGGAGTCGGGCTCGCGTTCGCCGCCGTCGCCGGCTCGTTCCTCGTCAGCTACGCCCGCGCGAGGGCCGAGGCCCTCGGGCTCCGCGGCGACGTCGGGCTCGGGAGCCGGGCCGAGCGCGTCGTCGTCATCACCACCGGCCTCGTCCTCGCGCCGGTGCACGAGCTCGTCCTGCCCGCGACCATGGCCCTCCTCGCGACGACCGCCTGGATCACGGTCCTCCAGCGGATCCTCTTTGTCCGCAAACAGCTTCGCAGCGCCTGATAGCACTTTTGTGCTATCACTAGCGGATGGCACAGGAGCGCAAGGACGTCCTCGTCCGCATACCGGCGGAGCTCAAGCGCAGCCTCGCGCGCGAGGTCGAAGCGACCGAGGGCAGCCTCAATGACCTCGCGGTCGGCATTCTCGCCTCCCGTTTCGCCGTTCCCTTCGAGAACTCCGGTCGCAAGGGCGGCCGTCCGAGCGAGAAGGGCGACGTCCTCCTGCGCATGCCGCTCGAGCTGAAGGACAAGCTCTCGCAGCGCGCCCGCGAGCGCAAGCGCACGGTCAATCGGCTGATCGTCGAGACCCTCTCCGAGCGTCTCGACGTCCGAAGAAAGGAAGAGATGGCCCCGAGCAACGGCTCCAAGAACGGCCACGCGCGCGGCAACGGCAAGGTGCGCGTGGCAATCGTCGGCGTGGGCAACTGCGCCAACTCGCTCCTGCAGGGAGTCGAGTACTACAAGGACGCAGACCCTGAGCAGTTCGTCCCCGGCCTCATGCACGTCGACCTGGGCGGCTACCACGTCTCGGACGTGGAATTCACCGCGGCCTTCGACGTCACGAAGGACAAGGTCGGCAAGGACTTGTCCGAGGCGATCTGGGCGCATCCCAACGACACATACAAGTTCGCCGACGTTCCGAAGACGGGGATCAGCGTCGCCCGAGGAATGACGCACGACGGCATCGGCAAATACCTCTCGGAGATCCTCGAGAAGGCGCCCGGCGAGACCGACGACGTGGTCGGCATCCTCAAGGAGACCGGGACGGACGTCGTCGTCAACTACCTCCCGGTCGGCTCCGAGGAGGCGACCAAGTGGTACACGGAGCAGATCCTCGCGGCCGGTTGCGCGATGGTGAACTGCATGCCGGTCTTCATCGCTCGCGAGGCCTATTGGCAGCGGCGGTTCGAGCAGGCGGGCGTGCCGATCATCGGCGACGACATCAAGTCGCAGGTCGGCGCGACGATCACGCACCGCGTCCTCACGAGCCTCTTCCGCGAGCGCGGCGTGCATCTCGACAAGACGATGCAGCTGAACGTCGGCGGCAATTCCGACTTCCTCAACATGCTCGAGCGCGAGCGCCTCGAGTCGAAGAAGATCTCGAAGACGAACGCGGTCACGTCGATGCTCGACTACGACCTCGGCGCGAAGAACGTCCACGTCGGCCCGTCCGACTACGTGCCCTGGCTGACCGACCGCAAGTGGGCCTACATCCGCATGGAGGGCTCCGCCTTCGGCGACGTCCCACTCAACCTGGAGCTCAAGCTCGAGGTGTGGGATTCCCCCAACTCGGCCGGCATCGTCATCGATGCCGTCCGGCTCGCCAAGCTCGCCATGGTGAACGGGGTCTCGGGCGCTCTCGAAGGCCCGAGCTCCTACCTGATGAAGTCGCCCCCGAAGCAGATTGCCGACGACGAGGCGTACGACCTCGTCGAGCAGTTCATCAAGAAGAACGCGCTCAAGACGGCGAAGACAACCGCGAACGCGTAGAGGGCGAGCGCCCGGGCGGGCTACCCCGCCCGGGCCCCCTGTCACGATCGGCCTCCGTGCCCGGCTCCCCCGGGCTTCTCGCTGCATCGCTCGGCCCCGGCGCTAGACTCGGAACCGTGGGGCTACGCATCTGCATGGTCACGCCGTTCGCGTGGTCGCAGCCGCACCCGGTCAACGAGCATGTGAAGGCCGCGTCGGACGAGCTTCGCCGCCGCGGCCACGAGGTCGTCGTCCTCGCTCCCTCCAACCGCGCTGTCGATCTTGCTCAGGGCCGGCGCGCGCTGCGGCGCCTGGGCGCCCAGGGCGAGACGCTCGCCGGAGTCGTGGCCCTCGGCCCCGCCGTACCGGTCTCGAGGAAAAGCCGCCTGGGCGTCCCGATCGGAGTCCGCGCCAACCTCGAGCTCGCCCTCCGTGCCGACTCCTTCGACGTCCTGCACGCGCACGAGCCCGGGCTCCCGAGCCTCTCCTACCTCGCGCTTCGCGACTCGCGGGGTCTCTCGGTCGCGACCTTCCATTCTCCGGAGCGGCTCGCCTACCCGCCCGGCAAGAAGCAGCGCGAGCGGCTCCTCTCCCGGATCGACGCCCTCACCGCGGTCGGCGAGGAGACGCTCTCGGCGGCACGGGCTCGCTTCCCGGGCGACTATCTGGCGCTCCCGTACGGGATCGAGCTCGATCGCATCCAAGCTGCCCGGCCCGCCGACCGGTTCCTCTTCGAGTGGCGAGCCGACGAGCTCGCGGGCGGGCGGGCGGCCCTGCGCGAGCTGCGCGGGCTTCCGGGCTGGGAGCTCGTCTTCGTGCGGACGAGCCCGCTCTCCGGTCGGCGCTACATTCCCCGGGCGCTTCGCGACCGCGTCACCGTTCGGACCGCGCTCGACGGCGAGAGCAGGGCGCGCCTTCTGGTCGGCGCGGCCGGGCTCGTCCCCGCTCAGCGTGGGCTGCGCCGCTTCCGCGCCGAGGCGGCCGCAGCCGGCGTGCCGCTCGTCGACCCGGCCGGAGCGCACGAGCAGCCGGAGCTCGTGGGCGCCGCGCTCGGCCGGCTTGCGTCGGATCCGGACTGGCGCCGCAAGGAGTCCGCGAGGGCGAGGGAGTCGTCCGAGGCGGAGAGTGCCGAGGCCCTCGGGAACGAGCTCGAGAAGCTCTACGAGTCCGTGCTGGGCCGCAGGCGAGCGGTCGTGCGCACGCCTGCGGAGCCGCTCGCGGATCGCCCGTTCATCCTCGCCGACCTGCACATGCACACCGACCATTCCCACGACTGCGCCGTCCCGGTGGCCGAGCTCCTCGACTACGCGGAAGCCCAGGGCCTCGGGGCGATCGCGATCACCGACCACAACGTCTTCACCGGCGCGGAGAAGGCCCTCCAGCTGGCGCGCGACCGCGACCTGGTTGTGATCCCTGGCGAGGAGATCAAGACCGAGCAGGGCGAGGTGATCGGGCTCTTCCTCGAGGAAAAGATCGAGCGCGGGCTGCCGATGGCCGACACGATCGCGGCGATTCGGGAGCAGGGCGGGGTCGTCTACGTCCCCCACCCGTTCGACCGCCTGCACACGATCCCCGACGCGCCGACGCTGCACCGCCACCTGCCCGAGATCGACGTCTTCGAGGTCTACAACGCGCGCCTCCTCTTCGAGGGGTTCAACGACGAAGCCCTCCGCTTCGCACGGAAGTACAACCTCACCATGGGCGCGGGGTCCGACGCGCACGTCCTCCAGGGCGTCGGCACGGGCCTCGTCCGCATGCGCGCGTTCGAGAGCGCCGCCGAGTTCCTCATCAGCCTGCGCTCCGCCGAGATCGTGCGCCGGCCGAAGTCGCTCGTGTACCTCCAGGGTCTCAAGTGGGTGGCGCAGTCGCGGGCCCGCCGCTCGAAGGCCGCCGTGTAGGAAGAGGGGCGCCCGGCCCCGAATACGGTTTGCAGCCCCCTTGCCCGTGCCCACGGACGACATCTCACAGCGCTACCTCGAGAAGGCGATCGCCGAGATCAACGATCTCGGCCGCGAGATTGCCAACGAGGCAGGCGCGGACCGAGCACCGGTGCTCGGCTCCGGCCATCCGCAGGCGGACGTCTTCCTGCTCAAGTACGGGCCGCAGACCGCGGAACAGCACGAGGGTGTCGCGTTCTTCGGCCGCGCCGGACAGGCGGTGCTGAAGTCGCTCCAGCGCCTTCATGTCGATCCGACGGCGATCTACGGGACGAACTGCTTGAAGTTCGCCGGAGCCGACGAGGAGCAGGCGCGGGAGTGGCTGGCACGGGAGATTCACGTCGTCCAGCCCAGGCTCATCGTCGTCATGGGGCAAGATGCGCTCACGTGCCTGAACGCCGTCCGCTTCCCGCTCGCGGCGGAGATCGCGAGCCAGCCGGGGTCGATCCAGAAGTTCACTCCGACGATCGACGCGCTGGTGACCCCGGACCTGGACGCGTCGCTGGACGAGGCTCCGGCGAAGAAGGACTTCTGGGAGGCGTTCAAGGCGATCGGGCCCTGGTGGTCCGAACAGCCGCCGTACTAGCTGTCCTCGTAGTTCTCGCCTGGTACTACGCGGTCTCGGAGGACCTGCCGGCCCTCGGGCTCTGGGCCGACGTCGTCTTCCTCTCGTTCGGCCTGATCCCCCTCACGTTCCTGCTTCCCCTGATCGCCTTGCCCCTGCGCCGCTCGAGGATGGAGCGGCTGGGCTGGGCCGCCGTCGCGCTCGTCGCGGTCAGCGTCATCCTCGAGTGGGCCGACCTCGACATCGCTGCCAACTTCGTGAAGATCGCGGCGGTCGTCTGCGTCGCGTGGTGGTTCCTCTCCTTCTTCGAGGCGCTCAGCTGGGTGCTCCTCATCGCGGTCCTGATCGTCCCGGTGGACATCTTCTCGGTTGCCCGCGGACCAACGAAGGAGATCGTCGAGAACCAGCCCCAGGTCTTCAACGCGCTCTCGATCTCGTTCCCGCTGCCCGGCGAGCACAACTCGGCGCAGCTCGGGCTTCCGGACGTCCTCTTCTTCTCGCTCTTCCTCGGCGCGGCCGATCGGTTCGGCCTGCGCGTCGGACTGACGTGGATTTTGATGGCGCTCTCCTTCGGGGCGACCCTGGCGCTCGCGGTCGGGTTCGACATCTCGGGCCTGCCGGCGCTGCCGCTCCTCTCGGTCGGGTTCGTGCTCGCAAACGCCGACCACATGTGGCGCTACTACAGGGACTGGCGCTCGGCGCGGTGAGCGGCGTGTTCGTCCGCCCGGCGGGCCAGGCGGATCTCGAGGTTCTGGAGCGCATGCTCTGCTGGGCGGGAAGCTGGCGCTCGGACGAGTTGAACGAGTCCGTGCTCGCCGACCCCACCGTACGCCGATACCTCGACGCCTGGGGACGGCCAGGCGACTTCGCCGTGGTCGCCGAGACGCAGGCCGGCGAACCCGTCGGAGCGTCCTGGTACCGGCTCTTCAGCGCGGAGGACGAGTCCTACGGCTTCGTCGACGAGAAGACGCCTGAGGTCACGATCGGAGTCGACCCCGGCCATCGCGGAGCAGGCATCGGACGAGCGCTGCTAGAGGCGCTCGCCGACTCGGCACGGGAAAACGGCTACTCCACGCTCAGCCTCTCCGTCGAGGAAGACAACCCCGCCCTGCGCCTTTACGAACGCGTCGGGTTCGAGCGCCGGTCGCACGCCGACGGCGCCTGGACGCTCGTTCTCCTGCTCGGTCAGCTCTCGGCCAGAGACTCGAAGTGAGAGGTCGCCTCCTCCGCCGCCGTCGGATGAAGGATGTACTCGTCCGCGAACTCGTCTGCACCCGGCATGCCTGACGCGCGGATGCGGGCGGCTGCCGCCTCCGCGTCGTAGCGCGTGCGACGCAGCTCGATACCGGGGCCGAGGAGCGCCCACGCCGCGATGCCCGGCTCTCCCTCGTAGGCCATGCCGACGCTGCCTGCGTTCACGAGGCGCCGGTCGCCCACGAGCCGGTCGAACTGGACATGAGTATGGCCGCACACGATCACCCGCTCCTGAACGCCGTCGAGAATCGGGTCGAGCCGCTTCGGCGGCGTGATCGCAGTAAGGATCTCCTCGTCGCTCCGCGGAGAGCCGTGACAGAAGAGCACCGGGCCCAGGCCCTCGACGTCGAGGGAGAGCGGATGTGCAAGCCCGCGGAGGAACCGCAGCTCTTCCTCGCCGAGCTGCGCATGCGCCCACTGGGCCATCTCGTCCCATGTGCCTTCCGCGACCTCGGGCGGCCCGACGACGTGGCGCTCGCAGTTTCCTCGGATGAAGGTCGCGCCGCGATCGCGCAGGAGACCAAGGGTCTCCTTCGGCATCGGCCCGAGGACGGCGTCGCCGCCGACGAGGATCGTGTCCGCATCGACCTCGGCGAGCACGGCTTCGAGCGCCGGCAGGTTGCCGTGGACGTCGTAGAGAGCGGCGATCCGGGTCATCGCGTGAAGAGCGCCACGGACTCGACGTGCGGGGTGTGCGGGAACATGTCGACCGGCCGCACCCGCTCGAGCGCGTAGCCGTGCTCGGAGACGAGCGCCTGGGCGTTTCCCGCGAGCGTCGTCGGGTTGCAGGAGACGTAGACGAGGCGAGGCGCCTCGAGCGCGCCGACATGCGCGAGCGCCTTGCCGGAGAGGCCGGCGCGCGGCGGGTCGACCACGACGACGTCGGGATCGCCGGCGCGGTCTCGGAGCTCCTCGACGTCCGACCCGACGTCGCCGGCGAAGAACGCGGCATTCGGAAGGCCGTTGAGCTGGGCGTTCTCCACGGCGCAGGCGATGGATTCCTCGGAGGAGTCGATGCCCCAGACAGTCAGTGACTCGCGGGCCATGGAGAGACCGATCGTTCCCGTGCCGCAGTAGAGGTCGTAGACCGTCTCCTCGCCGCTCAGCCCCGCGTAGGAGATCGCGAGCGAATACAGGCGCTCGGCCATCTCCGTGTTCGTCTGCAGAAAGGCGTTCGGCCGAATGCGGAAGCGCAGGCCGAGGATCTTCTCCTCGATCGCGTCGTCGCCCCAGAGGAGGTGCGACGGAACGTTCGTGATCTCCGCAGGCGTGTCGTTCACGGCCCAGTAGGCGGAGCGCACCTCGGGGAGCTCGCGCACGGCCGCGACAAAGCTTTCCTCCTCGAGCTCGCCCGGGGCGGTCACGAGGACGACGAGCACTTGGCCGGTGTTCCGCCCCTCGCGGACGACCAGATGGCGGAGGTAGCCCTCCTGCGACTTCTGGTCGTACGGCTGCAAGCCGTTCTCGTTCGCCCACGCCTTCACCCGGTTGCGAACGGCGTTGCCGAGATCTGTCGTGAGCCAGCAGCGCTCGATGTCGAGCACTTCGTCCCAGCGGCCCGCCCGGTGAAATCCGAGCACGACCTTTCCGTCCTCCTCGGTGAATGAGTACTCGAGCTTATTGCGGTAGTGGAAGACGGACTCGGCCGGCAGGATCGGGTCGAGCCGGAAGCCTTCGAGGCGGCCGATGCGGGCGAGTGCGTCGGCGACCTGGGCTTCCTTCGCAGCGGTCTGCGCCTCGTAGGCAAGGTCCTGGAAGCGGCAGCCTCCGCAGGCCGGGTAGTGGGCGCACGGCGCCTCGACGCGCGGCGCTCCGGCCTCGACGATCTCGAGCGCAGTCGCCTCTGCGTGATTCCGCTTCACTTTCGTCACCTTGGCGCGCACGGTGTCTCCGGGCAGGCCGCGGCGGACGAAGACGACGAATCCGTTCAGGCGCGCGACGCCGTTCCCGCCGTAGGCGAGCGAGTCGATCGTGAGGTCGAGCTCCTGGTCCTTCCTGAGCGGGGCAGCCACGCGCCCGATGGTATCCGCGACCTCGCGCGCTAGAGTCGCCACGTGCTCATCGGCGTCGTCGGCGACAGGAACCCCGCGAACGAGACCCACACCATGCTCGACGCCAGCCTCGCCCACGCAGGCGCCGAAGGGGAGTGGATCTCGACGGATGCGGTGCCCTCGGCCGCTGAGCTGCAGGAGCGCTTCGCCGGGATCTGGCTCGCGCCTGCGAGCCCGTACCGGAGCATGGAGGGCGCGCTCGCTGCGGTTACCGCCGCACGCGAGCGCGGCATTCCCCTCGTCGCGACCTGAGGCGGCTTCCAGCACGTGCTCGTCGAGTACGCACGGAATGTCCTGGGAGCCGAAGGCGCCGAGCACGCGGAAACGAGCCCCGAGGCCGCCGACCTCGTGGTCACCCCACTCTCGTGCTCGCTCTGGGGACAGGAGCACCCGGTCGTCCTCGTGCCCGGCACTCGCGCCGGCGACCTCTACGGCGTCGAATCGGCAGTGGAGGACTACTTCTGCAGCTACGGCCTGAGCCCGACGTATCGGCCGCGCATGGAGGAGTCGGGCCTGCGGGTGAGCGGTGTCGACGAAGAGGGCGAGCCGCGCATCGTCGAGCTCGACGGCCACCCGTTCTTCGTCGCGACGCTCTTCTGCTTCCAGACGCGGTCACGGGAGGACGAGCCACACCCGCTAGTCGCCGGGTTCGCCGAGGCGGCGCGTCAGTCCAGCGTCGTGACGTAGACCTTCCGCGTACGCGGGCCGTCGAACTCGCAGAAGAAGATCCCCTGGTAAGTGCCGAGGGCGAGCTTGCCCTCGTCGAGCGGCACCATGATCTGCGGGCCGACGATCGTCGAGCGCGCATGAGAAGGCGCGTTCGGGCCGTCGGCGTCGTCGTGGCGCCACTCCCAGTCCTCCCCGACGACGCGGCCGAAGGCGCGCTCGAGGTCGTCGACGAGATCGGGGTCGATGTTCTCGTTGATCGTCACCGCTGCGGTCGTGTGCGGGACGTACACGAGGGCTGCCGAGCCTCCTCCCCGTTGCCCGTGATCGCCTCGCGCACCTGCTCGGTGATGTTGACGAGCTCGGTCTTCTTCTCCGTCTGCACGTCGAACTGGCGCACGGCCGCTATCCTACGGCACGCATGGCGACGGCCCCGGTGGCAGAGCTCGAGGCGTACCGGGACGAAGCCGACCGGTTCATCGCCGCGCTCGACGAGGAGTACTACCTCCACTTCGCCGGCCTGAAGGACGAGTTCGAGCTCTCCCCGATCTACGAGCGCTTCTCGGATCTGACGACGCTCGACGCGTGCCGGCGCCTCGCCGCGTCGGCCGAGACAGAGGGCCGCGGGGCCCGCGAGCTTTGGCGCTTCGGCTGCGAGGGCTACGTGGGAGACCTCACCCGCGCCGAGGCCGAGGAGATCGCCGGCCTCGAAGCGTCGCTCTCGGCCACCGTGGACGGGGAGGAGATCGGCTACCGGGTCCTGCGCCCCTCGATAGCCAACGAACCCGACCGCGGCCGGCGCGAGCGGCTCGACCGCGCCCGCATCTCGCTGACCGAGGAGCACCTGAACGAGCGCCACGTGCGCATCGCGGCGGCACGAAGGTCCGCGACGAAGGAGCTCGGCGCGCCCACCTATCGCGACCTCTACACGGGCTTCGGCTTCCCGCTCGACGAGCTCGCTGCCCAGTGCGAGCTCTTCCTCACGGACACCGAGGACATGTACGTGCGCGCCATGGACGGGCTCTTCCGGCGGCGAGTCGGGATCCCACTCGAGGAGGCGAAGCGCTGGGACGTCCCCCGCCTCTTCCGCGCCAGCGAATGGGACACCGGCTTCCCCGGCCAGGCGATGCTCCCGGCTCTCGAGGCCACGCTCGCCGGCCTCGGCATCGATCTCGAAGCGCAAGCGAACATCCACCTCGACATCGAGTCGCGGCCGACCAAGTCGCCGCGCGCCTTCTGCGCGCCGATCGAGGTTCCCGGCCGCGTCATGCTGGTCATCCAGCCGATCGGAGGCCCCGACGACTGGCACGCGCTCTTCCACGAGGCCGGGCACACGGAGCACTACGCGCACACCTCCGCGGACTTGCCCGTCGAGGCGCGGCGGCTCGGCGACAACGCGGTGACGGAGGGCTGGGCGATGCTGCTCGAGCTCCTGGTGAACGAGCCAACGTGGCTCGCGCGGCGGCTCGACTTCGCCAGGCCGGAAGACTTCGCCGCCGAGGCGTCGGCCGGGCAGCTCTATTTCGTCCGCCGCTACGCGGCCAAGTTCCTCTACGAGCTCGAGCTCCATGGCGAGGCGGAGCTCGAGTCGATGCGCGGCCGGTACGTCGAGCGGATGCATGACGCTCTGAAGATCGAGGTCTCCGAAGTCGACTTCCTCGCCGACGTGGACGCCGGCTTCTACTCGTCGAGCTACCTGCGGGCGTGGGCCTTCGAGTCGCTCATGCGCTCGTTCCTGCGGGAGAAATTCGGGCGCGCCTGGTTCACGCGCCGCGAGGCGGGCTCGCTCCTGCACGAGCTCTGGGCGGAGGGCCAGAAGCCGACCGCGGACGAGCTCCTCGCCGAGGTGGCAGGCGCCGAGCTCGAGCTCAGCGCGGTGGCAGAGCGAATCGAGGAGACTGTCGCCTGATGCGGAAGGTCTTGATCGCCGGCGCGGCCGGCCGCGACTTCCACAACTTCAACGTCGCTTTCCGCGGGCGGGACGACGTTCGCGTTGTGGCCTTCACCGCCACTCAGATCCCGGACATCGAAGGCCGCGTCTACCCGGCCGAGCTCGCCGGTGAAGGCTATCCGGACGGCATCCCGATCAGCGCCGAGGAAGAGCTGCCGGACCTCGTCCGGAGCGAGGATGTGGACGACGTCGTCTTCGCCTACTCCGACGTGACCCACGAGCACGTGATGCACATCGGCTCCATCGCCATGGCGGCGGGCGCCGATTTCCGGCTCATGGGCCCGCGCTCGACCGAGCTCCGCTCCTCGAAGCCGGTCGTCGCAATCTGCGCGGTGCGCACGGGGTCCGGAAAGAGCCAGACCACGCGCCACGTCGCCTCGGTTCTGCGCGGCGCGGGCAAGCGTGTGGCCGTTCTCCGCCACCCCATGCCGTATGGCGACCTGACGAAGCAGGCCGTGCAGCGCTTCGAGCGCTACGAGGATCTCGACTCGGCCGATGCGACCATCGAGGAGCGCGAGGAGTACGAACCCCACATCGCCGAGGGCAACATCGTCTTCGCCGGGGTCGACTACGCCGCCATCCTCGAGCGCGCCGAGCAGGAGGCGGACGTCGTGGTGTGGGACGGGGGCAACAACGACACGCCGTTCATCCGGCCGAACCTTCACCTCGTCGTCGTCGACCCGCATCGCCCGGGGCACGAGCTCCGCTACCACCCCGGCGAGACGAACCTGCGCATGGCCGACGCCTGCGTCGTGAACAAGATCGACACCGCGCCCGAGGAGGGCGTCGAGGCCGTCCTCCAGTCGATCCGCTCCGTGAACCCCGACGCCGCGATCGTCCGCGCAGCCTCGCCGTTCGAGGTCGAGCAGGACACGCACCAGATCGCCGGCAAGCGCGTTCTCGCGATCGAGGACGGTCCGACGCTCACCCACGGCGAGATGAGCTACGGCGCCGCGGTGCTCGCGGCGAAGGCGGGTGGAGCCTCCGAGCTCGTCGACCCGAGACCCTTCGCGGTAGGTTCGATCAAGGAGACCTTCGCGAAATATCCGCACATGACCCAGCTCCTCCCGGCGATGGGGTACGGCCGCAAGCAGATGGAGGAGCTCCGCGAGACGATCGCGCGCTCCGACGCCGACCTCGTCCTTATCGGGACGCCCATCGACCTCCGCCGCGTGATCGAGCTCGACAAGCCCGCGCTCCGGGTCACCTACCGGCTCCAGGAGATCGGCGAGCCGACGATCGCGGGGCTCCTCGCCGAGCGCGGCATCATCGACTCCGCCTAGCGGGCGCCGAGACCGCCGGCCCCTCCTTCTCAGGGTCATGAATGGCCTTGTGTTGCACGAGCACAAAGCCTCGAGCCGTCCCAGAGGGACAGGAACTGCGCATGAAACGGGCGAATAGAGCACGCGCAATGTTTGTGCGCGTGAAACACGAGGCGGGTTCGGGGTGCTGACCGTGGTGGCACTGGGAGGAAACGCGCTCCTCGGCCCCGGCGAGCGCGGGACGGCGGCCGAGCAGCGGGCGAACCTGGCCAAGACCTTCGCGGCGGCCGCGTCGATCCTCATCGACGGGCCCGTCGTCGTCACGCACGGAAACGGGCCCCAGGTCGGAAACGAGCTCCTGCGCCAGGAGCTGGCAAGCGCGGAGGCGCCTCCGCTTCCCCTGTATCTCGCCGTCGCCCAGACGCAGGCAGAGATCGGGGCGCTCGCCGCCACCGAGCTCGAGCCGGTCTCGGGCAGGCGCGTGGCCGTCGTCCTCACCCGCGTCGTCGTCGCCGAGGACGATCCCGCCTTCGCCGAGCCGACGAAGCCGGTCGGCCCCTTCTACGACGCCGAGCGCGCCCAGTCCCTCGAGCAGGAGCGCGGCTGGGCCGTGCGCGAGGACGCCAACCGCGGCTGGCGGCGCGTCGTCCCCTCGCCCAAGCCGCTCGAGGTCCTCGAGCTCGAGCCGATCAGGACGCTCCTCGAGAGCGGGGCGATGGTCGTCGCGGTCGGCGGCGGAGGGATCCCTGTCGTCGCGCGGGAGGGCCGCCACGACGGGGTCGACGCCGTCATCGACAAGGACCACGCCTCCGCGCTCCTCGCCGTCGAGCTCGGCGCCGAGCGGTTCGTCGTCCTGACGCAGGTGCCGGCGGTCTACACGGGCTTCGGCACCGACGAGCAAGAGGCGGTCGGGGAGCTCGTCCCGGGCCGCGACGACGGGCTGCTCGACTCGCTCCCGGCGGGCAGCATGCGACCCAAGGTGGAGGCAGCGTTCCGCTTCGTCACGGAGACGGCTGGAGAGGCGCTCATCACGAGCTCGGACGCGCTCGCGGCCGGAGAGCCAGGCACCCGCGTCGTCGCGCCCGCCTAGGATGCGCGCGTGATCTCCGCACAGCTCAAGGGGCGGGACTTCCTGCGCGTGAACGACTGGGACGCGGACGAGCTCACGAGCGTCCTCGGCCTCGCCGACCGGCTGAAGGCACGCCAGCGCGAGCGCGTCGAGCATCGCCACCTGGAGGGCAGGTCGCTTGGGATGATCTTCCAGAAGTCCTCGACGAGGACGCGGGTCAGCTTCGAGGTGGGGATGTTCCAGCTCGGCGGCACCGCGCTCTACCTCGCGACCGGAGACCTGCAGCTCGGACGCGGCGAGACGATCGAGGACACGGGCACCGTCCTCTCCCGCTACCTCGACGGGATCATGATCCGCACCTTCGCACAGGCCGACGTGGACGCGCTCGCCGCCGCCGCGGACATCCCCGTCATCAACGGGCTCACCGACGACTTCCATCCGTGCCAGGCGCTCGCCGACGTGATGACGATCAGGGAGCGGCTCGGCGGCTTCGACGGCGTACGCGTCGCGTACCTCGGCGACGGGAACAACGTCTGCCATTCGCTCATGGTCGCGTGCGCGAAGCTGGGGATGGACTTCGTGGCGGCCACGCCGGAGGGATATGAGCCGAGCGGCGACGTCGTCAGCTGGGCGCGCGCGGCCGTGAACGTGTCTGGAGGATCGGTCGAGCTGACGCACGATCCGCGCGGGGGCGCCGAGGGCGCGGACGTCCTCTACACCGATGTCTGGACGAGCATGGGCCAGGACGAGGAGCGCGAGCGAAGGCTCGCCGCCCTCACCGGCTTCGGGATCGACGACGCGCTCCTCCAGCTCGGGAGCGAACGGGCCATCGTGCTCCACTGCCTGCCGGCCCATTACGGCGAGGAGATCACGAAGGAGGTTCTCTACGGGCCGCGCTCGGCGGTCTGGGACCAGGCTGAGAACCGGCTGCACGCGCAGAAGGCGCTGATGGCGCTCGTGATCCGGTAAGGCATGCTCCCGCTCAGGGACAACGTCCCGACCAGGCGGTTCCCGGTCGTGACGGTCGCGCTCATCGCGATCAACTTCGGCGTCTGGATCCTCTACGAGCTTCCGCACCTGAACCGGGCGATTCTCGACTCCGGGTACTTCCCGTGCGAGCCCGTGCACGACTGTGTCGCTCCCGGGAACCCGTGGTGGATCGACGTCTTCACCGCGATGTTCATGCACGGAGGCTGGGAGCACATCCTCGGCAACATGCTCTTCCTCTGGATCTTCGGGAACAACGTCGAGGACACGCTCGGCCGGCCCCGCTTCGTGGCCTTCTACCTGGCGGGCGGCCTCTTCGCGACGCTGAGCCAGACCATCGTCACCCTCCAGATGGGGTCGGCCGCCTCCGCCGAGATCCCCAACGTCGGCGCGAGCGGCGCGATCGCCGCCGTGCTCGGCGCCTACATCGTGCTCTTTCCGGGCGGGCGCGTATTCACGTGGGTGATCCCGTTCTTCTTCTTCGAGCTGCCCGCGCTCCTGTTCCTCGGAATCTGGTTCCTGCTCCAGCTCTTCCTCGGCTCGCAGTCCGTCGTAGCGCCCGAGCAGGGCGGCGGCGTCGCGTTCTTCGCCCATGTCGGCGGCTTCGTCTTCGGCCTCCTCGCGATCAGGATCTTCTCGGCCGGCCGCCCGAGACCCGTCCGGCCCGCGTATTGACGTTCGACGAACACGTGGAGCGGGCGCTTGCCTCGCTGCCGGCCGACCTGCGCGCGGCCATGTCCAACGTCGAGATCGTCGTCGAGGACGAGAACCCGGAAGACCCGGACATCCTCGGCCTCTACTTCGGGATACCGCTCACGGAGCGGCACGACTACTCGGGCGTCCTCCCGGACAAGATCGCGATCTACCGCCTGCCGCTCGAGGAGGAGTTCGGCGACGACCCCGCCGTGCTCGAGGAAGAGATCCGCATCACCGTCCTCCACGAAGTCGCCCACCACTTCGGGATCGACGAGGACCGCCTCGAAGAGCTCGGCTGGAGCTAGTCGTGCTGAAGCCGGACGAATGCCGCGTTGAGGAAGTCGGCGACGGCCTGGCCGCCGAAGATCGTCATCACGAGCCGGGTCTGGCGCGGGAAGAGGACGAGCGAGTAGGCGAAGCCGGAGGCCGCCCAGACACCGATGCAGTACGGGCAAGTGACGAGCTCGCCGAGGGCTCTCGCGGGACCTTCGCGCTTGGGCTCGCTCGCCTCGGCGTCCTCCGTCACCGGAGCGCGGACGAAGGACGTCACCCGGTCCTTGGCGATCAGGCGGCCGGCCTTGTAGCTCGCGAGCCCGATGCGAACGGTGTCCGCAAGGGAGATCCGCTCGGGAAGCCTCCGGCCGGCGACCGCGAGGAAACCGCCGAGAACGGCGCCGAAGGCCGCTGCGAGCGCCGCGTACTCGGGAAGGGGCCGTTCGTCTTCCATCGCTATGCCGCCCGGCTCAGCGCCTTGACCAGATCCTGCTTCGACATGTCGGAGCGGCCGGGGATATCGGCTTCGCGGGCAAGCTCGTAGAGCTCGTCCTTGGAGAGCGAGTCAAGCTCTCCGTTCCCGTTTCGCGCCGGGGCCGTACGCCCTCGCCCGCGGCCGCGCTGTGACGCCTCGAGGCTCGCCCGCAGGGCGGCCATGAGGTCGGTTGGGGCCTCGGGCTCGGCCGTCGGCTCCGCATGAACCGGCTCCCCTTTGCGCTTCGCCTTGATGATCTCGCAGAGCGCGTCACGGTAGGTGTCCCGGTAAGAGTCCGGGTCGAAGGAGTCGCGAAACTGCTCGACGAGCTGCGAGGCCATCGCGAGCTCCTGCTCGTCCACCTTTACCTTCTCCGGCGCGATTCCCTCGAGGGAGCGCACTTCGTCCGCGAAGTGCATGCGCTCGAGAGTGATCGCGTCCTCCCGGACGCGCAGGCAACCGAGGTTCTGCCGGTCGCGCATGACCCACTTGGCGATCCCGGCGAGGCCCGACCCCTCCATTGCGCGGAGGAGCAGGGCGTACACGCGCTCGCCGTTCTCCGCGGGGCCCAGGTAGTAGGTGCGTTCGAAGTAGATCGGGTCGATCTCCTCGAACGGCACGAACTGGCGGATGTCAATGGTGCGGTGGTTCTCCGCCGCGGCGGCCCCGAAGTCCTCGTCGGTCATGTAGACCCACTCGCCCTTCTCGTACTCGAAAGCCTTCACGATCTCCGACTCGGGAACGGGCTTGCCCTCCTCCTTGCAGACCTTCTCGTAGCCGATTCGACTCCCGTCCGGTTCGTGGACGTAGTTGAAGTGGAGCGAGTGGTCCTCGACCGCGCTGTACATGCGGACTGGAACGTTGACGAGCCCGAATGCGATCGAGCCGGTCCAGATCGCGCGTGGCATCAGGCCTCCGCCTCCTCCTTCTCGGCCCCGCCCGGGATGGCCGCGCGCTCGGGCGGCGCGTCAACGAGCCCGAGGACGCGCATGCCGTGCGTGAAGACGACGGCTCCCCCGAGCCACCCGCCGACGGTCAGCGCGACAAAGCCGATGAGCGTGGCCGCGAACGTCCAGCTCCCCATCCTCCCGTGGACGTAGCGGTCGTGCCCGAACGCGGCCGCGAGCGCGAAGAAGCCGGTCGCGGTCAGCATCGAGAGCATGTGCCAGGTCGCCGTCCACCAGAGCGACGAGCGCCAGGTGATCGTGAGCCAGTCGGCAAGGCCTGTCAGCGCGGCGAGCGCCGTGAACCCGAGTCCGACGAGGAGGGCCAGCCACCACGCCTTCGTCAGGTTCCCCTCCGAGACGCCCGCGAACGAGAGAATCCCGAGGACGGTTGCCGTGGTGTACGCGCCGATCGTCGCATCGGTCAGCGGGGGATGCAATGGGTGCCCGGGAAATCCCCGAACGAGATATGTGAGTCTCATGGCCGCTCTCTACCCCGTTTGCGGGAAGCCACACGACGGGTAGCGGTTAGGTGTGATTCGCGAGCGGGTGGTTCGAGCGTTCGCGGGGGTCGTCGTCGGCCTCCGCTTTCTCGTTGTGCCGGCGTGGATTGCCGCGGCGGTCGCGGTCACGTGGTGGATGCCGGGGCTGGGATCGGGAGAGCCCCTCCCGCTCGGCGGCCTCATTCCGGAGAATGCGGACTCGACGCAGGTCGCCGCCGAGGACGCGCGCATCTTCCGGCTGCCGCTCAGCACCGACACGCTCGTCGTCCAGAGGAACTCGGCAGGCCTCTCGGCGGGGGCGCAAGCCCGCGTCGTGCAGCGGGCGGTCCGCGAGAGCACCGGGGCGAAAAGCTCGGACGGAGTCCAGCTTGCGTTCCCCGTCATCAACACCCTGGGCCTCTTTCCCGGGTCGAAGGAGTCGGGCACCACGGCGATCACCTATCTCTATTTTGGGCCGGACGCCACCCTGCCCGACCGCGTCTCACAGGCGAACCTCTATGCCAAGCAGATACCGGAAGCCGACCATCCCGTCGGCATCACCGGGCCCGCCCCGGCCCGCTATCGGCAGTTCAACGAGATCTCGGCGTCACTCGCGATCGTGGAAGGAGGCACGATCGTCATCATCCTCCTCGTCGTCGGATTGACGTTCAGGGCCCTCGGAGCGCCGCTCGTCACGCTCTTCGCGGCCGGGATCGCGTATCTCGTCGCCCGCGGGCTCATCCCGTGGGTCGGAACGCGGCTCGGCGTCTCGGTTCCTCAGGAGGTGGAGCCTCTCGTGGTCGCGCTCACGCTCGGGGTCGTGACCGACTACACGGTCTTCTACCTCGCGAGCACGCGGCGCGCCCTCGTCGACGGCCGACCGCGCGTCGATGCTGCGAAAGAGGCCGCGCTCCGCGTCACGCCGATCGTGGCGACCGCCGGCCTGATCGTGGTCGCGGGGACTGCGTCGCTGCTCGTCGGGGAACTCGAGTTTTTCCGGGCATTCGGACCGGGCCTCGCGCTCACGGCAGCCGTCTCGCTGGTCGTCGCGATCACGCTGATTCCGGCGACACTGGCGCTCTTCGGCGGACTCGTCTTCTGGCCCGGCCTTCGGCGCGATCATGTCGGTAGGGCAAGCGACGAACGCGTCTCCCCCGCGCGGCAGGCGCTGGCGCAATTCCTGACGTCGAAGCCCATCGCGCTCGTGGCCGTCCTCGCCTGCACGGGCGCACTCGTGGCCGCCGCGACCGGGCTGCCGGGAACGAAGCTCGCCTTCCGCCTCATCACCGGCCTCCCCACCGATACTCAACAGGCCGAGGCCGCAAAGGCAGCCGCCACCGGGTTTGCTCCCGGGATCATCGCGCCGACGACGGTTCTGGTGCAGGGCGCGGGCGTGGCCGGCGATCGCTCGGCCCTCGTCGAGCTCGAGAACAGGCTCTCGGACCAGCCCGGCGTGGCGGGGGTCATCGGCCCGAGGGAGGACATCGCGCAAGCGCCGCAGGATGTCTTCGTCTCGCAGGGCGGCAATGCCGCCCGGTACGTGGTCATCCTCGACGACGGACCGCTCAGCGCGCCGGCAATCGACGACGTTCGCGCCCTCGAGGACGCACTTCCGGGACTTTTGCAGGAAACGCTGCCGAAGCCCGCAACGGCGGGAGTCACCGGCCAGACAGCGATCGCGGCGGACACGGTCGACGCGGTGGTCGGAAGCGCGGCGACGGTCGGCGCCGTCGTCCTGGCCGTGAACTTCATCCTTCTCGCGGCCTTCCTCCGCGCGCTCGTCGCGCCTCTCTACCTGCTGGCCGCAAGCGTTCTCTCCGTCGCCGCGACGATCGGGCTGACGAAGTACGTGTTCCAGGACGCGTTCGGTCATACGGACGTGACCTATTACGTCCCCTTCGCGGCCGGGGTGCTCTTGATCTCACTTGGCAGTGACTACAACGTCTACGTCGTCGGGCGAATCTGGCAAGAGGCTGCGCGCATGCCGTTGCGAGAGGCGATCGCATTTGCCGCACCGCGGGCCTCGAAGGCGATCGGCGTTGCGGGAATCGCCCTCGCCGGTTCCTTCGCGATGCTCGCGGTCGTCCCGATCGACGGTTTTCGTGAGTTCGCCTTCATGATGGGGGTCGGCGTGCTGCTCGAGACGTTCCTCGTGCGCCCCATTCTCATCCCCGGGCTCGTCTCGCTCTTCGGGACGGCGAGCGCCTGGCCCGGACGCCTCCGCGAGCGTGAGCCCGATTTCGCCGGAAGGTCTGGGCCGCCGGCTCCTGCGGAGGGAGAAGGCCGCGCCGCAGCGCGCTAGGCGGCCGCCTGCCGCGGGTCGAGCATCCCGGCGAGGTGCTTGCGCGCGCTCATCTTCTCTTTCCAGCCGCGCGCGACGAGCCAGCGGTTGACCGGCCAGCTCGTGAAGAAGCCGGCGATCATCCCGAGCTGCATCATGAACCAGTGGCCCGGCGTGTCGATGTCGAGCGGCGGCTGCCAGATCACCTTGGCCGAGAGCATCATCCAGCCGAAGAGCCCGACCTGGAACGCAACGATCGAAAGCGTGTCGGCGCGCACCGCAAGCCACAAGCCTTCGAGCCGCCCGACCCCCCGGCGCATCGGGACGATCGTGAAGTACTGGAAGGCGATGCCGAAGGTCCAGGCGAGCGGGAAGTCCAGCAGGATCTCGGGCCAGAGAGTCGCGCCGGCAATGGTCCACCCGGTCGCCCAGACGATCCACTCGCCGGCGATGTCGCCGAGCGTGCAGCCGGCTCCGCAATGCGAGACCGCGTTCGCCACATGCCAGCGGCGGATCCCGCGCTCCTCGTCCTCACGCTCGAGCTGCTCCGGCTCGACGCCCGCCCGCTCGAGCTCTTCTGCCCGGGCGTGCAGCACGCGCCGGGACATCCGGCGCCCCCGCTTGAAGTAGGCGATGAGCCAGACCGGGCCCCAGTACAGGGCCGTGATGGGGTGGACGAGGTTCATGACGCCCATCATCTGCCTGTGCCCGAAGACGAGCTCATCGAGCAGGATGACGAGGGCAGAGGCGAACGCGAGCCCGAGCGACACCCAGGCGACCGCCTCGAGCCAGCCCGGGTTCACGAGCTCTTCTCCGCGCGCTCCGCGACAGCCATCTCGATGCCCACCACGAAGAGATACGAGATCGTCGCGGCGAAGGAGCCGACGAGCCAGGCGATCCACCCGGAGAGGAGCCAGCCGACGAGGCTTCCCAGGGCGACTGCGGAGCTCATCGAGAAGACGTTGAAGCTCGTCGCGACCAGGACGACCTCCTCCGGCTCCGAGTGGTCGGTGACCTTGAAGCCCCTCGAGGCGACGAGCTCTGTCACGCTGAAGGCAAAGGCGGCTCCGGCGACGAACAGGAGCACGTCGACGACGTTCTGCGCCGCGGACAGCGCGTTGAGGGCGCCGAAGGTGGCCGTGATGGTGACGGAGTAGCCGTAGGCGGCCGAGTTGTTCCGCACCGACGTTCGCATTCCCCGGATGAGCGGAGTGAGGACGTCGCCTCCCATCCAGTCAGGTTTTTCGCAGTGCCTTTTCGGCAAACCTGGCCTCGACGCCTTGAGAGTCGACGGCTACGCCCCCATCAGCGACTACGCCGCGATCGGCGACGGGCGAACCGTCGCGCTCGTGGCTCTCGACGGCTCGATCGACTGGCTGGGCTTTCCTCACCACGATTCGCCGAGCGTCTTCGGCGCGCTGCTCAACGCCAACGGAGGCGGGCGCTTCATCCTCGAGCCAAGTGCGCCGTCCGAGGTCGAGCGGGCCTATGTCGCGGACACGAACGTGCTCGAGACGACGTTCACGAACGTGGACGGGACCGTGAAGGTCACGGACGCCATGACCATGCAGGACGGAGGCCTGCAGCCATGGCTCGAGGTTGTCCGCAAGATCGACGGCCTCGCCGGCGAGGTGCGCCTCCGCTGGGTCGTCGAGCCGCGCTTCGGCTACGGGAAGGCAGAGACCCGCATCGACCGGCGTAAGGGCATCCCGATCGCCCGCTGCGGCGACGACGCGATCGCCGTCCTCACCTGGGACGCGGGGGAGCCGCAGATCTCGACGGGCGCCATCGCCGGCGAGACCGTTGTGGGACAGGGCGAGACGGCGCTCATCGTCCTGATCGGAGCGCCTGGCGGGCCCGTCCATCTGGCGCCGCGCGACGGCATCGAACAGCGGCTGGAGGGAACGCTGGACGCCTGGCGACGGTGGCTTCGCCGTGTCGACGAGTACGACGGACCGTGGCCCGACGCGGTCAAACGCAGCCTGCTCGCGCTGAAGCTGCTCGTGCACACGCCGACGGGAGCGATCACGGCGGCGGCGACGACCTCCCTGCCGGAGAAGATCGGCGGCCCGAAGAATTACGACTACCGCTACGCGTGGGTCCGCGACTGCTCGTTCACGCTCGACGCCTTCCTGCGCATGCGCTTCCACGAGCAGGCGCACCAGTCATTCACGTGGCTCCTCGACGCGCTCGCCGACACCCATCCGCGTGTCCAGCCGATCTACCGGATCGGCGGACGGGTGCTGGAAGACCAGCGCGTTCTCGACCTCCCCGGCTACCGCGGCTCGCAGCCGGTGCACGAGGGCAACGGCGCCGCCGGGCAGCTCCAGCTCTCCGGCTACGGCGACCTCATGACGACGACGTGGCTCTACGTCCGCGACGGGAACCTCCTCGATCCGAGGACGGCGACGCGACTCACGGAGGTGACGGACGTGCTCGGAGAGCTGTGGCGGAACGAGGACGCCGGCATCTGGGAGCTCGACTCCTACCGCCACTACACCCAGTCGAAGATGGGAGCCTGGGTCGCCTTCGACCGCGCGCTCAAGCTCGTGGAGGACGGCCAGCTCCCGCGCGAGCACGCCGGCGCATGGAAGGCGCAAGCCGATGCCGTGCGCGAGTGGGTGGAGGCGAATTGCTGGTCGGAGGAGAAGCGCTCCTACACCCAGCACGCGGGCGGCGAGGCGCTGGACGCGAGCCTCCTCCTGGCCGCCCGCATGGAGTTCCTGGATCCGAAGGGCGAGCGCAACTTGCAGACGATCGACGCCATTCGGCGCGAGCTCGGCCGGGGCCCGCTCCTCTACCGCTACACGGGCATGCCCGAGGAAGAGAACGCGTTCGTCGCCTGCTCCTTCTGGCTGGTGGAGGCCCTGGCGCGCGCGGAGCGGTTCGACGAGGCGGCCGAGCAGATGGAGGACATGCTCGCGCTCGCGAACGATGTCGGTCTCTACTCCGAGCAGATGAACCCGGAAACGCACGAGTCCCTTGGCAACGTCCCGCAGGGCCTCTCGCATCTATCGCTCGTGAACGCGGCCGCCCTCTACCAGCAGTCCGAGGAGAAGGCAGCAGGCCGCGGACGTCGAAAAGCGCGAGCCTGAGCGCACGCTTCCTTCCGACGACCCTCGACCGGTACCGCTCCTCGCTGCAGCATGCTGTCGCGGGAAGTGCGGCTCCATACGGCTACACGTTGACCGTCTGGACATCAGGTGCGGTGCTCGCCCACGCCCGCGGGCTCCCGACCACACTCGACGCATTCCTCTTCATGGTCGGAGCGGTCAGCGGCTTCGGTGTCGTCGGCGGAGCCGCTTTCGGCGGGTTCACGCGCGATCTCACCCCCAGCCCGCGCAGGACTGCGCTCTGGACGAGCTTTCACGTCCTCCCCGTCGCCATCTCGATCGGCGCCGCCGCGCTGACGGCTCACCTCGTCGAAACGTCGTGGAGTTGGCCGATCGCCGGCTTCCTCGCCACGGCGATCTACCTGCTCGTGTACGCGCTCCACGTCACCGTGGGGAGGCTGGACGCCCCTGTCGAGGCCGGGGATGCTCCCTAGAGCTGCTGCCGCACGCCCGCCTCGTTCTCCACACCCTGGAGCTGGGGTGAAAGCCTCGGCTCCATCGCCGCCGCTGCTGCGTCCCGTCGGAGCACCGGCAGGATCGTCCGCTGCCGCTGGTCCTCCAGCTCGAACGCGAGCGCCGCGTAGAGCGCCACCGCGGCGAGGAAGAGGCCGATGGCGCCGGCGGCTGTCCCGAGGGTGGACGCGCCGGTCAGCTCGTAGCCGCCCAGGACGACGAAGTGCACCGCTGTCGTCGTCATGACCACGCCGGCGACGACCTTCGTCGTGGCGCCGATGAGGGCCGGGAGGAGGAGCGCGATCCCGGCCACCACGGCGAAGACGCCGCTGGCGGCGCTCGTCTCTCCGGCGGGAGTCGCGAGCAGGAGGACGCCGAGGCCGAGCCAGGCGGGAAAGAGGAGGCCCATGCCCGTGGCGGCGACGGCGTCCCGCGCGAGAAATCCGAAGATGCAGGCGATGAGCTGCGCCGGCGCCGTGAAGACGATCAGGGCCAGCGCGACCTGGTGCGCGTCGGCGGACGGGATCCAGCCGAGACGGAGCGACGAGGACATCGTCGTGCCGACGAAGAGGCCGAGGAAGCCCAGCGGCAGGGGCGTCGCGAGCGGTCGGAGGACGATCCGCGTCGCGTTCCCGGCGTCCAAGGCGCTTACCTGCGCAGCGTCAGGAGGCCCGTGACTGCCGCGCCCGCTCCGGCGAGCACGGCCGCGCCGAGGGCCCCTTTGCGCTCGGCCAGCCATGCCTGGGCGCTCATGCCGTGCGCCTTCTCGTCGAAGCGGCCGTGCGCGCCCGGGTCGCCGGGCACCGGCTCGAAGAGGTTGTACGGGCGCTCGGGATCGAGCGGCTTGGCCTTCATCTGCTGGGAGCCATAGGCCGTTTTCGCCAAGTACCACTCGGCGAGCCAGGGAGCGAGCTTGTTGCCCCAGATCGTGTAGAGCGTCGGCACACCGACGTAGAGCTCTCTGCGCTTCGCGTGGGCGGCCCAGTACACGGCTCTGGCCCCGACTTCGGGCTGGTAGATCGGCGGGACCGGCATCGGGTGCTTCTGCGTCTTTGCCAGACAGTGGTCGAACTGAGGCGTGTTCAGCCCCGGGAGCTGAACCATCGTCATGTGCACGTTCGACCCGCGGTGCCTGAGCTCACAGCGAACGGACTCGAAGAAGCCCTTCATCGCGTGCTTCGCGCCGCAGTAGGGCGCCTGGAGCGGGATCCCGCGGTAGGCCATGGCCGAGCCGACCTGGACGATCGTCCCTCTATCCCTCTTCAGCATCCGCTCGAGCGCCGCACGCGTGCCCCACACGGCTCCCAGGTAGGTGACCTCCGTGGCGCGGCGGAACTCCTCGGGCTCGATCTCCATGAATTCCGCAAAGACGGTGGTCATCGCATCGTTCACCCAGACGTCGATGGCACCGAGCGCTTCCTCGACCGTCTGTGCGGCCGCGCCGACCTGCTCCTGGTTGGAGACGTCGGTGGACAAGGGGAGTGCCTTGCCGCCCCGCGCCTCGACGTCCTTGACGGCGCCCTCGAGCCCTTCGCGGCCGCGCGCGATCAGGGCGACGGACGCACCGTGCTCGGCGAACTCACAGGCGATCGCCCGGCCCACACCGGACGTCGCGCCGGTGACGACGACGACTTCCTTCATCCTCTTGGGGGGTGCCCCCATTCCCGACTGCCAAACCGATCAGCGGAGCGCCTTCGTCGCGCCCAGGAGCGAGCCCGCGATCAGCGCGCCCGCACCGGCCAGGAAACCGGCACGGAGCGCCTTCACGCTCCCGGGTGCCGGAGGCCGCACGTCGTAGTACGACTCTTCGGGCCTGGGGCCCGGCACGCCGTCCGGCCCGTGGTCGAGCGCCATCTTCATGGCCTGCGCGAGATGAAGCGCCCGGCGGCCGGTGTCTCCCTGTTCGATCTGCGTCTTGCACGAGAACCCGTTGGCGAGCACGAGGCGGTCGACCGGAAGGTCGCGCACGGCCGGCAGGAGTCCCTGCTCCCCGGCCGCCATTGAGACGTCGTGGTGGCCCGCTTCGAACCCCCACGACCCGGCCAGCCCGCAACAACCGGCCTGGATCGTCTCTGCTTCGACACCCATGCGTCCGAGCAGCTTCAGCTCGGGATCGATTCCGCCCGTCGCCTTGTGATGGCAATGCCCCCAGACGAAGGCCTCGCGCTCGAGCCGGGGGGCCTCGACGCCGAACTCCTCGAAGAACTCGGCGAAGTGGTAGGAGCTCCCCGCGAGGCGCCGCGCGTCCTGGTCGCGCGGGAGGAGCTTCGTTAGCTCGTCCTTGAAGACGGCGAGGCAGCTGGGCTCCATGCCGACGATCGGAACGCCGTCCCGGTACCACTCCCGCAGCTGCTCGAGGTTGCGCCGGAGATAGCGCTCCGCGAGATCCAGGAACCCGTAGTCGTAGAGCGGGCGGCCGCAGCAGACGTGACCCTGCGGCATGACGACATGCCACCCCGCCGCCTCGATCGCCTCGACCGCGGCGACCCCGACGTCCGTGTGGAAGCGGTTGTTGAACGTGTCGGGGAAGAGGACGACCCTGCGCCCGTGCGGGTTCCTGCTGCCGCCGCGGCGCCGGAACCATTCCTGCAGCGTGAGCGGCGCGAATGTGGGCATTTCGCGCTTCTGCGTCATCCCGGCCGCAAGCTTGAGCGCCTGCTCGAACGGCGGCGTCCGGCTCAGGACGTTGACGAGGCCAGGCGTCTTCGAGCCGAGGCGCGCGACCCGGTCGATGAGGCCGAACGCGTAGGCGTGGCGAGGACGGGCCTTCAGGCCCTCGAAGCGGTGGTGGAGAAACTCCGCCTTGAGCGTCGGCATGTCCACGTGCACCGGGCAGTCGCTCGTGCACCCCTTGCAGGCGAGGCAGAGGTCCAGCGCCTCCATCACCTCGTCGCTCTGCCAACCGTCGGTGATCACATCCCCCTGCAACATCTCCCAGAGGAGTCGCGCACGGCCACGTGTGGTGTGCATCTCCTCGCGCGTGACCATGAAGCTGGGGCACATGACGTTCTCGCCGTCCGGCTGCCGGCACTTGCCGACGCCGACGCAGCGGAGGGTGGCATGGGCGAAATCGCCGCCGTCGTCGGCGTAGGCGAACTTCACGTCCGGCTGCCACGGGTGATAGTCGGCCCCGAGCTTGAGGTTCTCGTCGAGGCGGTAGGGATCGACGACCTTGCCCGGGTTCATCTTCCAGTCGGGATCCCAGATGCGCTTGAACTCGCGGAACGCTTCGACGATCTCGGGCCCGTACTGCTTCTCGAGGAGCTCTGCGCGCTGCTGGCCGTCTCCGTGCTCCCCGGAGAGCGAGCCCCCGTAGGAGACGCAGAGGTCGGCGGCCTGCTCCATGAAGGCGCGGTAACGCTCGATTCCCTGCTTCGTCCGCAAGTCGAAATTGATCCGCGAGTGGACGCACCCCTGCCCGATATGCCCGTACATCGCGCCGCGGTAGCCGTACTCGTCGTAGAGCGTCTTCAGGTCGGCCATGTAGTCGCCGACCCGCTCGGGGGGAACCGCCGAATCCTCCCACCCCGGCCAGTGGTCCTCTCCGTCCGGTGGAAACGCCGTCGCGCCGAGGCCCGCCTCGCGCACCTGCCACAGCTTCTGCTCCTGCTCCTCGTCCTCGAAGATGCTGACGTCGTCCGTCGCGCACCCGTGCTCGAAGGCGTTCGCAGCGAAGCGTTCCGCGCGCTCGCGTGCCTCCTCCCGCGAGTCGCAGCCGAACTCGACGAGGAGCCAGGCGCCGCGGTCGAGGTCGTTGCCGGGGAGCTCGGAGAGTGCCGACGGGTGCATGTTCTGTTGCATCTCGTCCTCGAAGAGCCGGTGGTCGATCGCCTCGAGCGCGATCGGGCCGTGCTCCATGATCCACGCCACCTGGCGCCCCGCTTCGCAGATGTCGTCGAAGCGAAGCACGACGAGCTCGCGGGTGAGCATCGCCGGGGTGAGGTAGAGCTTCGCCTGCAGCGTGGTCGCAACCGTCCCTTCGGTGCCGACCAGCGCCCGGGCGACGTTGAAGCCCTTCTCCGGCAGCAGGTCGTCCAGGTTGTAGCCCGAGACGCGACGAGGAACCTCGTCGACGGGCGCGAACCGGGCGCGGATGAGATCCGCGTAGCGGTCGCGCAGGTCGCGCAGGCCGGCGTAGATCTCGGCACGGCGGCCACCCTCCTGGAGGATCGCGTCGAACTCCTGGTCGGAGGTCTCGCCGACCCACATGCGGAGCCCGTCGTACGTCACGACCTCGAGGGAGTGGACGTTGTCGGACGTGCGCGGCCCGTGTCCGTAGAGCTGCGCCTGCACCGAGTGGATGCCGCAGGAGTTGTTGCCGATGTTTCCCCCGATCGCGCAGTAGCTGTGCGTCGAGGGATCGGGACCGAAGATCCACCCCCATTTCCCCGTGTGCTCGTTCAGCTTCTCGTTGATCGCCCCCGGCCGAGCGACGACGGTGTGGTCGGACATGTCGGGATCGTCGAAGTCGTGCAGGTACTTCGTGAAGTCGATGACGACCGCGTAGTTGACGGTCTCGCCCGACAGGCTCGTTCCACACCCCCGTGGAAGGAGCGGCGCGCCGAAGTCGCGACAGATGCGGTGCGTCTCGACGACGTCGTCGAGCGTCTTCGGAAGGACGACTCCGATCGGCGGCTGGCGGTAGTTCGAGGCGTCGGTGGCATAGAGGGCGCGGCTCGCGGTGTCGAAGCGGACCTCGCCCTCGACGGCGTTTCGGAGCGCCTTCGAAAGCCCGGCGCGGTCGACCTCCACCATGGAGGCCATCCCGCCCCGAAAGCGTGTGTCCACCCGCGCCGGGACCGCCGTCTTCTGCCTTTGCAGGCTTCTCATGCTGCGAACGTCTCCGCGTCGACGCGCTTCAGCTCGAGCCCGTGCCCCGGTCGGGAGCGGTCAGGCACGAGACGGCCTTCATCCGGCTCGAGCGTGCCGTCGAAGAGGAGGCTCTCGACGCGCACATGGTCGTGGAAGTACTCGAGGTGGCGCAGATTCGGCACGGCGCAGAACGCGTGAGCCGAGACGGCGGGGGCGCAGTGCCCCGAGACGTCCAGCGAATACGAGCGCGCGGCGCCGGCGGCTCTCGAGCATCCCCGTGATGCCTCCGCAGCGCGTGACGTCGAGCTGGAGGCAGTCGACGGCCCCCGCCTCGAGAAGATTGACCGCGTCACGGAGAACGTAGGCGTACTCGCCCGCCGCGATGTCGAGGCCGGCCGGACCGCGGTCGCGCAGAAGGCGCAACCCCTCGAGGTCGGCGGACGACACAGGCTCCTCGAACCAGCACACTCCCCAGCGCTCCTGGAAGCGTTGGGCCCATGCGAGCGCCTGCTTACGGGAGAGCGCCCCATTTGCATCGACGAAGAGCTCGGCGTCTCCGATCGCGTCGCGCACCGCGTCGAGACGGGCCGGGTCCTTTTCCGGGTGCCGCGACGTCTTGAGCTTCACGCGCGGGACTCCCTCCGCGACCCAGCCCCCGAGCTGCTCCGCCAGGCGGGAGAGCGGGTAGTTCGTGAAGCCGCCGGAACCGTAGACCGGGACGCTCGTCGTGCGCGCGGTCGAGGACGTCGACGAGGGGCAGCTCGAGGAGTCGGGCCTTCAGATCCCAGAGCGCGATGTCCACGGCCGAGAGCGCCATGAACCCCATCCCCGGCCGCCCGACGTTTCGCAGCGACGCGGCCATTGCCTCCCAGGCCGAGCGCACTGCCATCGCATCCCGCCCCTCGACGACCTCGGCAAGCTTGCTCTCCACGAGACCGGCGACGGCCTCGTGCCCGTAGGTGTAGCCCAGACCGGTGCGACCACCCGCCTCGATTTCGACGACGACGATCGTCGTCGAATCCCACACGAGCGTCCCATCGGACTCCTTGCCGTCCGGCCCGTCGGTCGGGACGGTGAAAGCCTCGGCGGCAACCCGCTCGATTGACGGCGTCGGTCGCTACATCGCTGACGGAAGCCATGCCCCTAGCCCTTGTAGGGGAGTGACTCCTTGAACTCCTGCAACTTGCCCAGGAGCGACTTCTCCATGATGCCGGTGCGCTCGGGATCGCCCTTCGCGACGGCCATCGCCATCTTCTTCGCCTGCTCGAGCTTGATGTGCGGCGGCAGCGGCGGCGTCTCGGGGTCGACCTTCACCTCGAGCACGACCGGACGGTCGGAGGAGAACGCCTCGGCCCACGCGCCGGCCATGTCGTCGCCTCGGTCGCAGTAGATCCCGTGCAGGCCGACCAGCTCCGCGTACTTCGCGTACGGGACCGAAGGGATGTACTGGGATCCCATGAACTTCGGGATCCCCGGCCAGCACGCGCTGCTCCCACGTCACCTGGTTCAGGTCCTCGTTGTTGAAGATGCAGAAGATGAGCCGTGGGTCCTCGAAGCGCTCGAGGTAGCGCTTGACGGTGATCATCTCGTTCATGCCGTTCATCTGGAACGCGCCGTCGCCTACGATCGCGACGACCGGGCGGTGCGGGAAGGCGAACTTGGCTGCGATCGCATACGGCGTGCCGGGCCCCATCGTCGCGAGCGTTCCGGAGAGCGAGGCCAGCATCCCCTTGCGGAGGCGAAGCTGGCGCGCCCACCAGTTGGTCGACGAGCCGGAGTCGGCCGTGATGATCGCGTCGTCCGGAAGCGCCTGCGAGAGCTCCCACATGACGCGCTGCGGATTCATCGGGTCGCCGTCGAGCATCGCGCGGTCTTCGATCACACGCCACCACTCCTCGACGCCGCTCTCGATCGCCTCGCGCCAGGAGCGGTCTTCCTTGCGCTCGAGGAGCGGGATGAGCTCGCGCAGCGTCGCCTTGGAATCACCCACGAGCTGAACGTCCATGGGGTAGCGGATCCCGATCATGCGGGCGTCGATGTCGATCTCGACGCCGCGGGCCTGGCCCTCCTTCGGAAGCCATTCGGCGTACGGGAAGCTCGTCCCGATCATGAAGAGGGTGTCGCAGCCCTGCACCATGTCGTAGCTCGGCTTCGAGCCGAGGAGGCCGATCGGACCGGTGACGAAAGGCAGGTCGTCGGGGAGCGCATCGCGGCCGAGAAGCGCCTTCGCCACCCCGGCGCCGAGCAGCTCCGCGGTCTCGACGACCTCGTCCGCCGCCTTCTTCGCCCCCTGGCCGATGAGGATGGCGACTTTCTCGCCCTCGTTCAGGATGTCCGCCGCCCGCTTCAAATCCTCCTGCTGGGGCAGCACGCGCGGCTCCGAGTAGCCGATGCTCGTGTAGACGGCGCCGTGCTCGCGCGGGGGCGAGGAGACGGCCGACTCTTCCTGAACGTCGCTCGGGAAGATGAGCGTGGCCACGCCCCGCTCGGCAAGCGCCGTACGGATCCCCCTGTCGATGAGCTGGCGCGCCTGGGCCGGATGGGAACACGTGTTCACGAACTCCGAGACGTCCTTGAAGAGGGTGTTCAGGTCGACTTCCTGCTGGTAATGCGCGCCCAGCGAGATCCGCTTCTGCTGCCCGACGATCGCGAGCACGGGCTGGTGGTCGAGCTTCGCGTCGTAGAGCCCGTTCAGGAGATGGATGGCGCCCGGCCCCGAGGTTGCGATGCAGACACCGATTTCCCCGGTGAACTTGGCGTGGCCGCACGCCATGAAGGCGGCCATCTCCTCATGGCGCACCTGGATGAACTCGGGATCACCCTCCGCGCGGTCGAATGCGCCCAGGAACCCGTTGATCCCGTCACCCGGATAGCCGAAGATTCTGTGGACGCCCCATTCGGTGAGACGTTCGAGTACGTAGTCGGCGACGAGCTGGGACATGGGAACCTCCTAGTCGGTGCTGTAGGCGAGAGTGGTCATGAGCGCGTTTTCGGCCTGGCGAGAATCCAGGCGCGAGTGCTGAACGACGATGGGCAAGTCGGACTCGATCGTGCTCGCGTACTCCGTCGCGCGCGGGATCGACTCGGGATCGTCGAGCTTGTCGAAGCGGACGTGCACGGTTCGGCGGGCCGGGACGGTGACCCGGTACGGGCCGGCGGGGTTTCGGTCGGCGAAAATACACCCGGATCTCGACCGTCGCGTCGGAATCGTTCGCGTTCAGGATGCAGGCCGTCTCGTGGCTCTGCATCGGCTCGGGCCCGTGGCTCCCCTCGGGGATGTAGCCCTCCGCGATCGCCCAGCGCCGCTTGCCGATGCCGTCTTTCATCGTTACCCGATGGTTCCCGGCCGTTTGGGGGTGAAACACGTCATGCGCTCAGAGCCTCCTGGGCGCGTTCGGCCTCGACGCCGCCGCCGCGCAGCAGGTCGTAGGCCGCCGATTCCACCTGATGGACGATGACCATGGTGGTGAGGTCGTGCGCTTCCTCGGCCACGGCCCGCGCCCGGTGGACGGCCTCGAGCGCATGACGGTGCGACTGCTGCTCGTCGCGGCGCTCCTCGACCTCGGCGGCCAGCTCTCTCACCGCGCAGGCCAGGTCCCGGATCGCCCGCACGAGATCCGGCGGTGACTCGACGTCCTCTCGCAGGCGGCGGGCGATCGCACCCGCCAGAACCCGGACGTTGCCGACGGCGAGCCCGAGCTCGTCGACGGCGGCGGCATAGGGCTCGAGCCCGGGGCGAGACCGGCGCCCGATGCGGCTCAGCCGGGCAGCGGACTTGCCCATTCCGAGAGCCTCCTCCATCGAATCCACCCGCTCGTCGAGCGCCGCGACTCGGTGGGCGACCTGCTCCGCGAGCGCCCGGTCTCGCCGTTCGAGCGCGTCGGCAGCCTGGTTCAGTGCCTCGCCCAGCTCCTCGAAAACCGGCTGCGCCGCGCCGCGCACCACCCTCAGCGGGTCGAGGGGGAAGAGAACCTGGGCGACGAGGAGCGCGACCGCGCCTCCCACGAGCGCATCGACGAACCGCTCGGTGGCGAGGTGGCCCTGTACGGGGACGGCGACGACGAGAATTGCCCAGATTCCCGCCTGGCCGATGAAGAGCGGGCTCTGAAAGAGGACGAGGGCCGCCAGCATCGCCAGGGCCGAGACGAAGGCGAGCTGCCAGGCGCCGCTCCCGAGCGCGCGTCCCAGTAGATCGGCGACCGCGATGCCCACCGCAACGCCGAGCACCATCTCGACCGCCTGGCGGCCGCGATGACCCGCCGAGCATCCGAGCGCGACGAGGGCGGCGACCGGGGCGAAGAACGGGCTGTCGTGACCCGGGATGAGCCCGGCGAGGAACCAGGCGAGACCCGCGGCCGCGGCGGCCTGGAGGATGGCCGGCCCCGCGGAGCGGACACGCGCCGCCCGCTCGCGCAGGGCCGAGTTCCAGTCAGGCTTCATGGGCGCGACGCTGATCGTTGCCGCGCACATGGCAGGCTGGTACGGGAACGAGACGACCCCGGAGTTCCTCTTCCCGTTCGCCGCCATGTTCGGCGGCGTCGCCCAGTTCGCGGCGGGAATGTGGTCGTACAAGGCGCGTGACGTCCTGGCAACCGCGATGCACGGGATGTGGGGCTCGTTCTGGATGGCGTACGGCATCCTCTTCGCCCTCGGGGCGACGGGAACGCTCACGCTGCCGACGGGGAAGTTCGTCGGCCTCGGCTTCTGGTTCATCGCCCTCGCCGCGGTGACCGCAGTCGGCGCTCTTGCTGCGTTGGCCGAGAGCCTCGCCTTGTTCGCCGTCCTCTCGACGCTCGCAACCGGCTCCGTGCTGGCGGCGATCGCCCTCATCACGGGCTCGAGCGGCTGGGAGACCGTCGCAGGCTGGGTCTTCGTCTTCTCGGCGGGGTTTGCCTGGTACACGGCGAGCGCGATGATGCTCGCGAGCGTCTTCGGCCGGACCGTGCTCCCGCTCGGGAAGTACTCGAAGAGCGCGAACGTGCCCGGCCGCCAGCCGACGACGCCGATCGAGTACGAGTACGGCGAGCCTGGAGTCAAGCAGGGCCAGTAGGGAGCCACTCGCGCCGCAACCGCCCGGTGCCGCCGCACCCGCCTCCCCAGGTGCGGCGGCACCGGGCGGATACGTTCCCTTCCTAAAGCTACGATGCGCCCGCGATGGCGTTCGACGTCACCGACTACCAGGCGGTCGCCTCCTTTCGCGCCGCTCTCAGGCGCTTCCTTCGCGTCAGCGAGGAGGCGTCCCGCCGGCACGGGTTGACGCCACGCCGGCACCTGCTGCTCCTCATGATCAAAGGAGCCCCGGGCGGCGCCGAGCAGTCGACCGTCAGTGAGCTCTCCGAGCGTCTACAGCTCGCCCAGAGCACCGTCACGGAGCTCGTCCAGCGCTCCGAGGAGGCAGGTCTCGTGCGGAGGGAGCAGTCGGGTTCCGACGGCCGCGTCGCGCACCTCTCGTTGACGCCGCTCGGCGAGGAGCGCCTCGCCGCGTTGCACCACGAGCTCGCGGACGAGCGCACGCTCCTTCGCAAGCACCTCGACTCGGAACAGGAGGGGAGCCGATGACGACGGCTCCCGTCGAGGACCTGCGCGGCCTTCTGGTTCTCGAGCTCGAGCTACTGCTCGCTGTCGAGAGCCGGCTCGTGGATCTCCTGCCACAGCTCGCAGAGGACGCAACCGACGTCCAGCTCAGGAAGGGCATCGAGCGCCACGCCGCCGAGACGCGCGAGCATGCGCGCAATCTCGAGACGACGCTGCTCGCAGTCGGCGCCGAGCCGGCCGGAGGCACGGTCCCGGAGCTGGAGGACCTGGAGCTTCGGTATCGAGAAGAGCTCCGGATGGTGTCCACTGCGGCGCCGGCGGAGCTCCGGGACCTGGCCCTCGCCGGCAACGGCGCGGCGATCGAGCATCTCGAAATCGCCGGATACGAATCCGCGCTCCCGAAGGCCGAGCTGCTCGGGCTCGAGGAGGTCGTCGAGCTCCTCCAGGTCAACCTCGACGACGAGCGGCGCATGCTCGACGAGGGCGAGTCCGTGTCGCACCGGCTTGCGTCGGCGCTTGCGCGTGAGCACCTGCGCGCCTGACGCCGTTTTCCGGCCGCCACAGCGGGTAGTCCAAGCCGATGGCGACTATCGCCTCGCCCAGCGCGCTTTTCCTCGGGGAAGCCGGCAGGCTGCTGGCGGCGGAAGACGCAGGCAGCCGGGACGAGCGCCTCGCGGCACGTACGCCCGAGGCGCGCGCACGGCGAATCGCTGCACGCATCCAGGGGGGCATCGCCGAGGCCCACCGGTAACCGGAGGCACATCCAGCGATGGCCCCCACATCGTTCAGCTTCGAGCCCCTCTTCATCGCGCTCGTCGCCGCGGCCGGCGTCGCGTATGCCGCGGCCGCCCGCACCCATCGCCCTGGAAAGCTCAGGGCCGCAGTCTTCGCACTCGGGCTCTTCCTCGTCGCCGCGCCGCTCAACTCCCCGCTCGAGACGCTTGCGGCCAACTACCTCCTCCTCGCCCACCTCGCGCAGAACGCGATCGTCACCGACTGGGCGCCTCCTCTCCTCATCCTCGGCCTCTCGCCCTCGATGCGAAGCGCGCTCGCCACGCGTGGTGGCACGTTCTTTCGCGCCGCGACGACGCCCGCGCTGACACTCGCGTTCTGGCTCGCGGCCTGGTACGCCGTCCATCTGCCGCCGTTTTACGAGTGGGCGCTTCGCACCGGCTGGGGGCTGAACATCGAGCACGTCGTCCTGATCGCGGCCGGCCTCCTGTTCTGGTGGCCGCCGTTCGAGCCGGAGCCCCGCAGGCTCACGCCGCCCTTCGCCCTCGCCTACCTCGGGGTCGGCTTCGTCGCTTCTCCCTGGCTCGCGCTCGCGTACATCTTCTTCCCGCAGGCGCTCTACGGCTTCTACGAGGCGGCACCCCGGATCTGGGGGCTGTCACCCGAGACGGACCAGGTGCTTGGAGGGATGCTGATGCAGACCGAGATGGCCCTCGTCTTCATCGTTCTCATCACGCACTTCGTCCTCCGGCTCGCAGCAGAGGAAGACGCGTCGGGGAGCGCAGGGACTACGTCGCCGTACGCGCCTCGATCTCGGCCCGCCGACGGTCCGCTTCGATGAGCTCCTTCTGCTGCAGCGCGCGGCAGATACGGAGCACCGCGGCGAAGACGACGACCGGCAGCAGCCAGACGAGGATCCAGTGCGCGTAGATCTGGTCGACGTAGGAGAGCCCGAACAGGACGTCGACTCGGTCGGCAGACCCTGCGACGAAGACGAGGAACACCCACGTCACGAGCGCCGAGCCGAACGCGGTTCTCCAGGGCGCGTCCCGCGGGCGGTCGAGGAGGTTGTGGAAACCGTGGTCTCCGGTGACGCGGCGCTCGATCGTGGGCCAGAGGGCGAGGATCGCGAAGACGACCAGCGGAAACGCGGCTCCTCCCCAGAAGGGATTCGGCACGAACGTGTATCCGAAGGCGTGAGGCTCCCAGTTGGGCATGAGCCGGAGGCCGCCGATCAGCCAGCCGAGGTACCAGTCCGGCTGGGCGCCGTTCGTGGAGAGATACGTCTCGTACGGCCCCCAGAGCCAGATCGGGTTGATCTGCACGAAGCCGCCGAGGAGAAAGAGGAGCGACGTCGTGCCGAAGGCGAGGCCGAGCGACTTCGGCGTCTGCCCGGGGTACGTCGGGGTCCCGATGACCTTCCGCTCCGTCTTCCTCCGGCCTCGAAACTGGGTGTGGTGGCGCGAGGCGACGAGGAAGAGGTGCACGCCGATCAGGAGCCCGATGAGGACAGGCAGGAGCAGGACGTGGGCGATGTACATGCGTGGCCAGAAGTCCGGCGATCCCGGGAACTGGCCCCCCCAGATGAGATTGCCGAGGTTGCCGCCCACGAACGGGATCGAGAGCGCGACCGCATAGCCGATCGCAAGCCCCATCCCTGAGAGCAGGTCGTCCGCGAGCGAATAGCCGAGGTAGCCCTCGAGCAGGGCCGTGAAGAGCATGACGAGCCCGATGTAGTAGGTGAGCTCGCGCGGCTTGCGAAACGCGCCCGTGAAGAAGATGCGCAGCATGTGCAGGACGACCGCGGCGATGAAGACGTTGGCCGCCCAGTGATGCGTCTGCCTGATCAAGAGTCCCGCCTTCACCTCGAGCGAGAGGTGCACGACGGACTGGTACGCCTTGCTCATCTCGACGCCGTGCAGAGGCGCATACGGGCCGTGATAGACGACGGTCTCCGTGCTCGGCACGAAGAAGAGCGTCAGGTAGACCCCTGTGGCGACGAGGACGATGAACGAGTAGAGGGCAACCTCCCCGAGCAAGAAGGACCAGTGGTCGGGGAAGACGTAGCGCAGTGCCTTCTTGACGAACGGCGCCGTGCCCGTGCGCTCGTCGAGGAAGACGACGGCGCGGCGGATCATGTCGGCTTCCTCAGCCGGGAGCCCCACCAGCTCGGCCCCGGCGCCTGGGAGAAGTTCCCGCCCGCCTGGAGCTCTCCGCCCGCCGCGACGATGAGCGGCAGCTGTGGCAGGGGCCGGCCCGCCGGGCCGAACTCGACGGTGCCCCCCGTCGCCGGGTTGAACGTCGAGTAATGGCACGGGCACACGAGCGCGGGCCCAGGTGCCGTGGGCTCGAAGAGGGGCGTGCGATAGAGGGAGATCGCACATCCGGCATGGGTGCAGATCTTCGAGTACGCGACGATGCCCTCGGGCGCCCAGAGCTCACGGCCGGATGGGAGCTCGAGCGCCGCGGGATCGAGTCGCACGACCACGAGCGGAGCCGCGACCGTGTCCCGCTCGGCGCCTTCCGGGAAGGCCGTGTAGAACGTGCCCTCCTCGATGTCGTCGGCGAGCAGGGGCCTGCCCCGCTCGTCGACGAGCCGGCGTCCGCGGCTCCACGGCGTCTCGTAGTACGGAGACATGTCGAAGACGGGGCCGAGCGAGACGGCCGGTGTCACGAGGGCGATGCCGACCGCAGCCCCGGCCGCGCCGGCTGCGAGCCCGAGCAGGCGCTTCCGCGTGATTCGATCAGTGCTCTCTTCGAGGATCCCGGCGAGCGCCTCCTCGTCGTGGATGCTCGGCTGCGCGTATTCCTCCTCGAGCTCCTCCTCCGGGGAGACACGCTTCGCGAGCACGATCATCGCCGCGGCGAGGAAGGCGAACGTGAGGGCGAGCGAGGCGCCGAGGAGCTGCGTCTGGCGCGGCAGGCGGTCGAGGGCATACAGAATCGGGAAGGCGACCGCGGACAGGGCGGCAAGGAGAAGGAGGGCGATCGCCGCGAGCTCGCTCCCCGGGTTTCGCGGCCCCGGCGCAACCAAGCGCTCGCGCTCCTCGCGCGGCCGGCCGCGGCCGAGGAGGAGCACGGAGAAGGCGACAAGCCATTTCCGCAGGCGGCTCACGAGCGCAACCTCGTCCCGATGACTCCGCAGAGCGCCACGAGGATGACAGCCGCCAGGAGCCACGTCACCATGCCCTCGGGTACGGGGCCGAGGTGTCCGATCCCCCAGCCACCCTCGTCGTGCGGGTTCTTCGACGCCTGAACGTAGGCGATGATCGCGTTCAGCTCGCGATCCGAGATCTGCTTCGTCGAGAAGGCGGGCATCACGTAGGGGCCGATGCGAACCGCCTCGGCGATCTGCGTCACGGTGGCGTCCTCGAGCGGCGGCGCCACCGCTCCCGTCACGAACCCACCCTCGGCGACGACCTGGTGGCAGCCGGCGCAGTGCCGGGTGAAGAGCTGGAGGCCTTTCGAGACGTCAGCTTGCTCCGGTGCAGGGTCCGGTACAGCCGGCCCGGTCCCGAGGGACGCGACGTGCTGGATGAGCGCGTCGAGCTCCCGGTCGGTGAAGAGGACGCGGCTTCGCCGAGGCTGCTCCTCGGGCCGTCCAAGCGGCATGTAGCCCGTGCGCAGGTAGAAGTCGGCCGCCCGCGCCCCGACGCCGACGAGGGAAGGCCCGAGCCCGGTGATCGCGCCCGCGCCCCGCTGGGGACTGGCCTCCGTCACGCCCTCCCCAATCGAGCCGTGACAGCTTGCACAGTTCCCTGCGAAGAGCTGCCGTCCGAGCTCCTCCGTCGAGAGCGACTGCTCGTCGTCCGGACGCACGATCCCCACGGGCGGCTGCGCGGCGGCAGGAAGCGGCACGGAGACGACCAGCACGGCGAGGGAAACGGCCACGCCTACGATCGCGGCGCGGCACAGGCGTACGCCCGGTCTCACGACTGCACGCATTGCGGCAACACCGTCGCACCGAGACCGGCCAGCAGGATCATGAAGAGGAAGAGCGGGCCGAGGATGAGGCCGAGCGTGGCGAGAAAGTGCATCCGCCCGACCGGCGGTGCGTTGTCCTCGGTCCGCGTCGCGACCCACATGACCACCGCTGCCGCGAGCGCTCCTGCCGCAACGAGGCCCGTGGAGACCGTGAGCGCGAGCGCCCAGACGTTCGGGTCGACGGAGTGCCGGGCGCCGAAGTCGCTGCACGCCGCAGTGCTCGCGCCGAAGCCGACGACGTGCAATCCGGCCCAGGCGAGCGGCGCGCCGAGCACCCCGAACCAGAGGAGGACGCTCGAGACGGCGGTGGGGCGGCGAAGCGTCATGCGGCGGCCGAGAGGATCGTTCCGACGACGAGGAGTGTCATCAGGTTGGCGAAGTACCAGTACCAGGCGATCGAGCGCACCGCCACGACCCGGTAGTTCGTGAGCCCGCCGAGGAGCCGCGCGAGCAACCAGACGTTCAAGAGCATCCCGATGAAGACGTGCGCGTGGTCGGCTCCGAGCAGCGTGTAGTAGATCGACCCGTAGGCGTTGTCCTCCGGGCGGAAGTCCGAAAGGTCGCTCGAGAACGAGTGCATCCCGTAGGCGAAGTAGCCGGTCTGGACGACGAGCGCGAGGAAGATCGCGACCCAGGCGACGCGGACGCGGCCGGCCTGCGCCGAGACTGACGCGATCAGCATCGGCACGCTCGTGAGCGCGAGGACGCCGGCGAGGACGAGCGGGACGGCGACGTCCGGCGGCTCGATGCCGCCGAGCGGCCAGTCGGCGCTCTGGAAGCGGAGATAGAAGTACGACGCGATCAGGCAGCCGAACAGGGCGCCCTCGGTCGCGATCAGGAGGTAGATACCCCAGAGGCCGCTCGGAAGCGACGCCCGACGCGCCGTGACCCGCGCAGCGTCGCGGGCGCTCGTCGCCTCCATCCTGTGCGGCAGGCCGCTCATGCCTCTTGCGGCTCCTTCCAATGCCAGGCCCCGAGCACGAGGAACGAGAGCGCGAGGAAGCCGGAGGCCGCCACGTAGTGCTCGGTGAGGACGAGCGCGAAGAGACCGGCGAGGGCAGCGGCGAGAGCGATGGGCGCCCAGGACTCCGAGGGCATCTCCAGGACCTCGTCGAGCTCGGCGTCGAGAACCGTCGTGGCGGTCGTCTCGTGCCCCTCCTCGAGGGTCAGGACCCCCGACTCGAGCCGGCGCAGGTCCTCCTCCCGATCCTCCACGTCCCACATCGCGTACGGGCTCGAGACCGTGGGAATGACGGCGTAGTTGTACTCGGGCGGCGGCGAGGTCGTCGACCACTCGAGCGTGTCGCCGCCCCACGGGTCGTTGCCCGCCGGTCGCCCGCGGAAGCGGCTGACGCCGAGATTGACGAGGACGAGCAGGAGGCCGGCTCCGAGCAGGTACGACCCGATCGTCTCGGCGAGGTTGTAGCCCGACCAGCCGAGCCCGCCCGGGTACGTGTAGACGCGCCTGGGCATCCCGAGGAGCCCGACGATGTGCATCGGGAAGAACGTGAGCGCGGCGCCTGCAAACGAGAGCCAGAAGGACGCCTGTCCGACTCCCTCGTGGTACATGCGCCCGGTGACCTTCGGGAACCAGTAGTACATCCCGCCGAGAAGCGGGAACATCGCCGCCCCGAAAATGACGAAGTGGAAGTGGGCGACGACGAAGTACGTGTCGGTCGCCTGCTGGTCGAACGGGATCGCGGCGAACATGATCCCTGAGAGCCCGCCCACGATGAAGAAGACGATGAACCCGACGATCCAGAGGAGCGGCGTCGCGAAGCGGGGCCGGCCGGTGACGAGTGTCGTGATCCAGGCGAAGAGCTGGATCGCGCTCGGTATGACGATGATGAGGCTCGCCGCCGCGAAGTAGACCGTCGTCACCGTCGCAAGCCCGACGGCGAACATGTGGTGCGCCCAGACGCCGAAGCCGATGAAGGCGACGAGGATCTCGGCGATCGCAACGAAGGGATAGGCGACCATTTTCCGCCGGGCGAAGGTGGGGATGATCGAGGTTGCGATGCCGAAGGCGGGCAAGATGATGATGTAGACCTCGGGGTGCCCGAAGATCCAGAAGAGGTGTTGCCAGAGCAGCGGCTCGCCTCCGAGCGCGATGTCGTAGAAGTGGAAGCCGGCAAGGCGGTCGAGCTCGAGGAAGACGAGCGCCGTGTTCAGGGGCGGCAGCGCGAACACGAGCGCGAACGAGACGGCGAGGAAGGCGTAGCAGAAGAGCGGCATGCGGTTCAGCGACATGCCCGGAGCGCGCAGCTTGAAGATCGTGACGATGAAGTTGATCGCGGCGATCGTGGTCGAGATCCCGACGAAGATGAGACCGAGTGCGTAGAAGTCGATCCCGATGGTGGGCGAGAACTCCTTCGACGCGAGCGGGACGTAGTCGAACCAACCCGCGTCCGGGGCGCTGCCGATGAAGAGCCCCGTGTAGACGAAGATCCCGGCGGCGACGAAGATCCAGTAGCTGGCCGCGTTCATCCGCGGGAAGGCCATGTCCCGCGCCCCGATCATGAGCGGGAGCAAGTAGTTGCCGAACGCGCCTGTGGACATCGGCACGACGACGAGGAAGATCATCGTGACGCCGTGCATCGTGAAGAGCTGGTTGTAGGCGTCGGGGGAGAGGACGCCTTCGTTCGGCCCGATGAGCTGCGTCCGCATGAGCAGCGCCTCCACCCCGCCCGCGCCGAAGAAGAGGAGCGTGGTGAAGAAGTAGAGGATGCCGATCCGCTTGTGGTCGGTCGTCGTCAGCCAGCCGACGAGGCCGGATGGCTCCTTCCAGGTGCGCTCGAGACGGCCGATCCGGCGCTGCGCGGCTGGTGTCGAGACGCCGATCGCCATCAGTGCTCGAACTTCAGGCTGTCGACGTACTGCAGGAGGGCCTGGAAGTCGGGGCCGGAGAGGTTCAGCCCCGGCATCTTGTTGCCCGGCTTGACGTGCTGCGGATCGAGGATCCAGCCCGCAAGGTATCCGGTGCGGTTCGGGATCGTCGCGGCGGCGAGGGTCGTGCGCTCGGCGACGTGCGTCAGGTCGGGCCCGATCTTGCCGCCGGCCTCGGTGCCCCGGATCGTGTGGCAGTCGGCGCACGCGTTCGAGAGGAAGACGTCCTGGCCCTTGCCCTCCTCTGCCGTTTGCGGTGCCGGGGCGGGCGCCGCCTCGTTCGCGAGCCACGCGCGGAACTGGTCGGGCGGCTCGGCGAACACCCACATCGCCATGTGTGCGTGCTGGAGGCCGCAGAACTCGGCGCACTGCCCGCGGTAACGGCCGGGGTGGTCGGCATAGAGGAGGATCCGGTTCTCCTGGCCCGGGATCAGGTCGATCTTGCGGTTCAGCCTCGGCGCCCAGAAGCTATGGATGACGTCTGCGGTTGTGCCGACGAGGTTGATGCGGGTGCCCGTGGGGATGTGCAGCTCGTTCGCCGTGACCGCGTCCGTGCCCGGGTAGCGGAACTCCCACCACCACTGGTGCCCGACCACCTCGATCGTCATCTGCGTGGAGGACGGGCTCGGCGCGTCGGTTCGCTGGATCACGTAGACGTTCGAAGCCGTGAAGAGCCCCGCCAGCGTGACGACCGGGATGGCAATGCCGAAGACGACGACGAGGACGGTGGCGAGACCCTCGCGCTCGCCGAAGAGCGGAAGCCCGGTTCGCCGCCGCCGGATGTAGGCGAGGAACAGGAAGGCCACCGCGCCGGCAAAGACGACTGCGGAGCCGCCGAGCATCCACCACCAGAGCGATGCGATGTCGCGCGCCGGGTGAGAAACGGGGTCGAGAACGGATTGCTGGTCGTTTTCGCAGCCGGAGAAGACGAGCAGCGTGAGAGTAGCGAGGGCGGCGACCCCACCCCACTGCCGCTTCGTTCGCCTCAATCCTGGGCGCACTCCAACCGCCGACGCTGGGGGGTGACGGTGTAGCGGGGGTCGCGCGCCGACTGAAAGCCCGCCTTGTAGACGGCCCACCGAAGGAAGAACCCGCCGGCGAGGGTCAGCGCGCCGCCTGCGGCGGCCCCGGCGCGCCGTCGGCCTGCGAGCAACGTGACAGCCGATCCGGTGACGCTGAGCGCCTTTGCAGCCTTGGCGAGGCGTCCCGCGGTGCCCTCGTGATACGGCTCTCCCACGAAGCCCAGCCGGTGCTCCATGACCTGCATCGAGGTGCCCTCCATGACGGCGCCGATGAGGAGAAGTCGGCGGGCGGGCCCGGCGTTTTCCGGCGGAACGACCAGCATGGCCGCGGCGCCGGCGGTCGCGGCCGAGCTGCCCGCGAAGACGAAGGGGAGCTCCTTGCGGCCCTCGTGCCAGACCGGCACCGCGGTGTCGGCGACGAGTGCGGCCGTGTAGGTGGAGAGAATCGGTCCGAGGAGCGCGCTCGCGATCTCGCCGAGGAGGCGGATGCGGGGCAAGATGCCGAGGAGCTCGCACGCCGCGGAGACGCCGTTCGCCGTTCCGCTCGCCCCGAGAACCCAGCTGCCGACGCTCATCGGCGACGTGACCTTGAACACGCGGAACATATTGAGGAACCGCTCGGGGCGGCCGAGGTCGGAGACGAGGAGCGCCGGGCTGACCACGTCTCCGGCGACGCCGATCAGAAGCGTGGCGCGGGCGAGGCGCTGGTTTCCCCCCGCGCGGGCGATGAGCGAGAGGAGCGACGAGGCGCCCGCGATTCCGCCGGTGAAGAAGTACGCCGGAATCTCCCACGTCCACACCGGCTCCTTGATGATCGGCCGGCCGTAGTAGGAATCCATCTCGGTCCCCGTGCGGGTGGCCGAGGCCGCGGGCTTCTCGGACTCGCGAATCGTCATCTCGCTCCCCCAAGAAATGCCCCGAGGACGCCGACCGCAAGCGCGCCCGCTGCGAGGCCGGCGGCCGCCCACATCTCGCCGAGGCGCCGAGTCGGGACGACGGGGTCGGGCGGGAGCCCGTAGACCTCGGGCTCGTCGAGCAGGAGGAAGAAAGCCCCGAACCCACCGACGCCGTCGCTCGGGTCGTCGCCGTAGAGACGAGCCCCGTTCCATCCCTCGTGCTCGAGCTTGGCGAGCCGCTCGTCGGCCCGTGCGCGCAGCTCGTCGAGCGGCCCGAACTGGATCGAGTCGGTCGGGCACGCCTTCGCGCACGCGGGCTCGTGGCCGTCCTTCAACCGGTCGTAGCAGAGCGTGCACTTCCAGACCCGGCCGTCCTCCTTCTCGCCGAGCGGGGCCGGCCCGGGCGCGTCCCCCGAGTGCTCGGGCAGGTGCCGCTTGTCGAGGACGCCGAAGGGGCAGGCGGGGACGCAGTAGCCGCACCCGTTGCACACGTCCTCCTGCACGACCACCGTGTCGAACTCGGTGCGGAAGAGCGCACCGGTCGGACAGACGTCCAGACAGCCCGCCTCGGTGCAGTGCTTGCAGACGTCCGAGCTCATGAGCCAGCGAAGCGTGCCGTCGCCGCCGTCGACGAAGAGGGGCTTCTCCTGCTCGACGAAGGCGACGTGGCGCCACGTGTTCGCACCCAGGGTCGACGTGTTGTCGTAGGACTCGCCCGTCCAGACGAGCCCGTCCTCCGGAACGAGGTTCCATTCCTTGCAGGCGACCTCGCAGGCCTTGCAACCGATGCAGACCGACGTGTCGGTGAAGAAGCCGACCCGCTCCTTCGTCTCCTCCGGCGCGTAGCCGAGCTCGGTCGCGCTCATGCCCGCTCCTCGCCGTGGGCGATCTTCGGATATCCGTCGACCAGCTCCCGAAGTGCCTTCCCGCGCGGCCGCCGTCCCGGCCGGATGTCACAGCTCGCCGCCTTGACCTCCTGGATGTGAACGTCCGGGTCGAGCACGATCGAGAACAGGTCGTTCGCGGAGCCGCCCGTCGTCAGCCCCTGCGATCCCCAGTGGTATGGAAGCCCGACCTGGTGCAACGTTCGGCCCTGGACCTGGAGCGGCTGCAGCCGCTCGGTGACGAGGACGCGCGCCTCGATGGCGCTCCTCGCCGTGACGATCGTCGCCCAGCCGCCGTGCTCGAGCCCGCGCTCGCGGGCGAGCTCGGGGCTGACCTCGCAGAAGAACGCCGGCTGCAGCTCGGCGAGGTACGGAGTGAAGCGCGACATTCCGCCGGCCGTGTGGTGCTCCGTGAGGCGGTAGCTCGTGACCACGAAGGGATACGCCTCACTTCCGGGCTGGCCGTCGCTCGGGTTGTACGGGTTCTCGGGCCGCGGAAAGCGCTGGCGCGCCGGGTTCGCGCGCTGCCCGTAGAGGAGGTTGTCGAACGGCGACTCGTGTGGCTCGTAGTGCGTGGGCAACGGCCCGTCGGCGAGCCCCTGCGGGACGAACAGCCAGCCACGCCCGTCGGCCTGCATGATGAACGGATGGTTCCCGGCGATCGCGTCCTCGGCGGTCGCGCCCTCCGGGGGCACGTAGTCGGGCGCCTTGTCCTCCTTGAAGTCGGGCGTGTCCTCGCCGGTCCACTTGCCCTGCTCGGCATCCCACCAGAGGTAGCGCTTTCGCTCCGACCAGGGCGAGCCGTCGGAGTCCGCAGAGGCGCGGTTGTAGAGCATGCGCCGGTCGTCCGGCCAGGCCCACCCCCACTCGGGCGCGACGTAGCTCTGCTCCCAGCGCGGGCGTCTGCGAGCCGGCTGGTTGACCTCGTCAGCGAAGCAGCCGCTGTAGATCCAGCAGCCGCACGTCGTCGAGCCGTCCGCCTCGAGCTCGGTGTAGCCGGAGAGTGCCTTGCCGTCTGCGCCCCAGCCGTTGATCTCCCTGAGGACGGCTTCGGCACTCGGCTCTTCGAGGTCGCCGTGGGTCGGGTACTGCCAGGTGAGGTTCCTGATGGGCTCGTCCCGGGCGTCCTCCGAGTCGGCCAGCTTCTCGCGGATGATGCGGCCGAGGTGGTAGTAGAACCACAGGTCCGACCGGCAGTCCTCCTTCGGCTCGACGGCCTGCCGGTGCCATTGCAGGAGCCGCTGGGTGTTCGTGAAGGAACCGTCCTTCTCCGTGTGCGCGGCCGCAGGGAGGAAGAAGATCTCGGTGGCGATGTCCTCCGTGCGCAGCTCGCCGCTCTCGATCTCCGGCGAGTTGTGCCAGAACGCGGCGGTCTCCGTCTCGACGAAGTCCCGGACGACGAGCCACTTGAGCTTGGCCATGGCAAGGCGATGCGCCCGTGAGTTCGCCGACCCGACCGCGGGATTCTCGCCGGCGACGATAAAGCCCTCGACGTTGCCGTCCAGCATTTGCAGGATGCTGCGGTAGACGGAGTCGTCCTTGTCGATGCGCGGCAGCCAGTCGAAGCGGTAGTCGTTGTCCGCCTGGGCGGCGTCGCCGTAGTACGCCTTGAGCAGGCTGATGAAGTAGGCGTCCATGTGACCCCACCAGCCGGTCGGCGCCGAGTTCTTCTCGATGTAGTCCTTGAGGTCCTTGTAGACGTGGGCGTGCGGCATCGGGATGTAGCCCGGCAGCAGGTTGTAGAGCGTCGGGATGTCGGTCGAGCCCTGGATCGAGGCGTGACCGCGCAGGGCCATCACCCCTCCCCCGGGCCGGCCCACGTTGCCGAGGAGAAGCTGGATGACCGCGGCTGTGCGGATGTACTGCACGCCGACGGTGTGCTGCGTCCATCCGACCGCATACACGAAGGCGCCCGTCCGCTCGCGCCCCGAGTTGTCGCAGAGGTTCTCCGCAACCTGCACGATCTCCTCGGGCGAGCAGCCGCAGATCTCGGAGACCGTCTCGGGCGTGTAGCGGCTGTAATGCCGCCGCAGGAGCTGGAAGACCGACCGAGGGTGCTCGAGGGTCTCGTCGACCTCGGGCGGGTCGCCGTGCTCGAGCCGGGCCCCGGCGGCTCCGGCCGTCTCGCCGCTCCCGACTCCCTGCTCCCGCTGCCCCGCGGACGCGTGCACCTCCATGCCGCTGTACTGCCACGTCTCGATCGCGTATTGGCCCTTGTCGGGATCCCAGCCGGAGAACAGCCCGTCGAGGTCCTCCGTGTCCTGGAACCCTTCGTCGACGATCACCGGCGCGTTCGTGTATTGCACGAGGTAGTCGCGGAAGAACCGCTCGTTCTCGAGGATGTAGCGAACGATGCCGCCGAGGAAGGCGATGTCCGTGCCCGCTCTGATGGGCACGTACTTCGTGGACATGGCGCTCGTGCGCGTGAAGCGCGGGTCGATGTGCTGGACGATCGCGCCACGCTCGCGCGCCTCCATCACCCACTGGAACCCGACCGGGTGGTTCTCGGCCATGTTCGAGCCCATGATGGTGATGACGTCAGCGTTGGCGAGGTCCTGCTGGAACGTGGTGGCCCCGCCTCGTCCGAACGACGTCCCCAGACTGGGGACGGTGGAGCTGTGTCATATGCGGGCCTGGTTCTCGACCTGGACGACCCCGAGCCCGACCATGAGCTTCTTGATGAGGTAGTTCTCCTCGTTGTCGAGGGTCGCCCCGCCGAGGTTTGCGATGCCCATCGTTCGCCGCAGGAGGTGGTCGTCGTCTCCGCCGCGCTCCTGCCACGTCGTTGCGCGCGTCTCGATGATCCGGTCGGCGATCAGGTCCATCGCCTCGTCGAGCGGGAGCTCCTCCCACGCCGTTCCATACGGCCGCCGGTACTTGACTTTGTACTCGCGCCGCGGCCCCTGCACCATGTTCTTGCTCGCCGCGCCCTTGGGACACAGGCGGCCGCGCGAGATCGGGCTCGCCGGGTCGCCCTCGATCTGCGTCACCTCGCCGTCCTGCACGTAGATGAGCTGTCCGCAGCCGACGGCACAGAAGGGACACACGGACTCGACCGTCCGCTCGGCCTCGGCGATCCGTGGCCTGAGCGTCGCCGACCGACCGGACTGGGCCGCCTTGCCACGCCCGGTGAGATCGCTCTTCGTGACTTGCTGGACAACCGGCCAGGACGCAAGCAGGTCCTTGAACCGCGCGGCGTCCATGCAAACTGCATAGCCCTGCGATACGTTCCTAAACCCGCACGAGGGCGAGTGCTGCTCGTGGCGAAGCGGACGAATCTCCTCTGCGGTCTCGAGAGGACGAGCGGCGCCCCGCAGGGCGCCGCTTCGCTAGACGCTCGACTCGGCGAGCTCGACCGTGCAGGTCGAGCGGCCGCGCTTCTCGAGGTACTGCTGGTGGTAGTCCTCGGCCTCGTAGAACTCGACCGCCGGCACGATCTCCGTCACGATCTTCTTCGGCCAGTGGAGCTTCTCCTGGAGCTCGTCGCGCGTCCGGATGGCCGCGGCCTCCTGCTCCGGAGAGTGGAAGAAGATCGCCGAACGGTACTGCGAGCCGATGTCCAGGCCCTGGCGGTTCTTCGTGGTCGGGTTGTGCTTCGTCCAGAAGACATCGAGGAGGTCGTCGTACGAGACCCGCTCCGGGTCGTACGTGACCTCGACCGCCTCCGCGTGGTCCGTCGTGTGGGAGCACACCAGCTCGTAGCTCGGGTTCTCGACGTGCCCGCCGGTGTAGCCCACGCGCGTCGCGACGACGCCGGGGAGCTGGCGGAAGGCCGCCTCGACGCCCCAGAAGCAGCCTGCTGCAAACGTTGCCTTCTCCAAGCTCATCTCCTTCTCGTTCGACATGTTCACTACTTCGAACGCTCGAGGCCCCGCACCTGTTCCTCGGCCTCGAGCAGGTCTTTCCGCGCTTTCTCCGCGTCCCGATCGGCCGCGCGGGCACGTTTCTGGGCCTCCTGGAGAGCCGAGCGGGCTTTTTCCAGCTCGCGCCTCCGCCGTTCCTCGCCGGGATCCGGCTTGGCCGCCTTCGACGACGCCCTGCGCTTCGGCGGCGCTGGCATCCCGGCGAGACCGAAGCCCGACGGCGAGAGCTCCTTCGTCAGCCGTCCGCGCTCGAGGAGCTCGCGCGCCTCCGGGTCGACCGCCGCCGCCCGCAGCGTCGACTCGAGCTTCCTGAGCGTGGCGTCACCGTCGGTGAGACCCCGTCCCGCATCGAGGAGCGCGGTCAGCGCGCGGCGCTCGCTCTCCTCGGCCCGGCGCAGCTCATCCGCCTTCCCTCCGCGCATGAGCTCCGCCTGGCCCTCGCGCAGCTGCTCGCCTGCGGTCAGGAGCGCCCTCACGTTCATGCGCTCGTTCCGGGCGAGCTGGTTGGCGACCCAGGCCGCGGCGGTCGGCTTGCGGGCTTTCTTCAGCTGGTCGGCCGCCTCGCGCTCGCCGCCGCTTCGAAGCTCCTTGATCCGCGTGTCGCGGGCTTCCGTGAACCGGTCGCGCGGCAGCCCGTAGAGACGGTCGATCTCCTTGTCGAGGTTTATCGGCAGAGCGGAAAGGTATCGCGTCGAGAGAGCGATGACAGTCGAAGAGCAAACCTCCTCCGCAGGAAGGCCCGAGCTCGACCTCGATGAAAAGCGGGACGACGGGAAGGACGACGGCGCCCCGGTCGCCGGCGGCCTCTGCCGGCTCGACGCGCCGGACTCCGCCGCCGACGAGGACGCGGGTTAGGAGGCCTTCGCAGCCTCGACCTCTTCCTCGAGGTACGCGAACGAGGCCGGGTCGGTCGCGGCCACACACGCCTCGGGGAGCGCGGCGCAGCCGAGCCAGCGCACCTCCGGCCGCCAGAGTAGGACGCCGAGGCCGCCGATGAGGGTGATGGCACCGTCTACGGCAACCGCGCCGCCGGCGCCGAGCCAGGCCGCGAGCCCCGCCGTCACGAGCGCACCGATCGGGAGGACGCCGACGAACGCGGCCGCCCAGATGGCCATCGCGCGGGAGCGCATCTCCTCGGAGCTCGCGGCCTGCACGACGACTGTCGAGAGCCCGATGAACACAACTCCCGTGAAGCCCCCGATCAGCGCGAGCGCGAAGGAGAGCGGCACCGAGGTGGAGACGCCGATGATCGCGATCGCAGCCGCGGCCGTGAGGTAGCAGACGAGAGCCGGCTCACCTTTGTTCGGGCGCCGTGCGAGCACCAGGAGAGCCACCGAGCCGAACACGGACCCGAGGCCGATCAGAGAGATGAGGATCCCGAGCGTCGTAGGGCCCTCGTGGAGCTGGAAGCGGACGAGGCCCGGAACCATGAACGCCACCGGCGGCGTGGCGAACATCCCGGCGAAGACCATGAGCACCATCAGCGAGGCGAGACTCCGCTGCCCGAAGACGTAGCGGATGCCGTCCGCCATCGCCCCGCGCACGCCCGCGCTCGCAGAGGCGATCTTGGCGCGCGAGCCCGGCAGGACGAAAAGAGCCCCGAGGACGCCGAGGAAGGTGACCGCGTTCACGCCGAAGACCCAGGTCGGCCCGGCCGACGCGAGGAGCACACCGGCGATCGCCGGCCCGACGAAGCGGGCGACCTGGAGCGCGAGGCTGTTGAGGGCGACCGCGCTCTCGAGGTCTTCCGGCGGGACCGTCCCGGCGAGCATGGACTGGAACGCCGGGAAGCTGAGCGTCCCGAGCATCCCGCCGATGAAGGCGAGCAGGCCCATGAGAAAGACCGTCAGGTCGCCCGCGGCCCAGAGGACCGCAAGCGCGATCGCGACGCCCATGTTCCCGCCCTGGAAGAGGAGGAGGATCTTCCGGCGGTCGAAGCGGTCGGCGAGGACCCCGGCCGGGAGCGCGAAGACGAGGTTCGGGATGGTGTTCAGGAACCCGATGATCCCGAGCGTCGCCGCCGAGCCGCCGAGCAGGAGGACGACGTAGCCGAAGGCGCCCGCCTCCACCCAGCTGCCGGCGAGCGAGAGCAGCACTCCGCCGAAGTAGATCTGAAAGCGCCGGTGGCGAAGAGCGGACGCCCCGGCCTTCCAGTTGCGCCCACGGCTTCCGGCCCGCACCGGGGCCTCCGGGATCGGAGCCCCGAGCAGCGCGTGCACCCCGCCGGTGACCGCGTATGCGTCGAAGCCCCTGTCCCTCAGCCAGTGCGCCACACGGACGCTCGTCGCCTCGCGCAGTCAGGTGCAGGCGAGGACGATCGCACGGTCCCGCGGCAACTCGTCCAGTCGGTCCGGGATCTCGTCGGGCGGGACACGAACGGCGTTCGCAAGCTGAGCCGAATCGTCCTCGTGCCGGCGCACGTCGACGAGCACCGCGCCTTCGTCGAGGAGCCGGTGTGCGTCGGCCGGCGAAATCCTGAGCGACGAGCGCCTGACCGCGGACGGGACGTGGTACCGGCGCGTCGGGGTCGACACGCTACGGCCAGAGCGGCTCGCGGTCGAAGCGCTCGAGCGGCTTCCAGTCCTCCCGTACCGGTGCGAAGACGTCGATCATGACCGCGCCGTCAGGGCCGGTGTGCACCTCGTGCGGCGCGTTCGCCGGGATCGACCATGTGTCCCCCGGGCCAAGCTCCCGGGTCTCGTTGCCGACCCGAAACGCGCAGGATCCGGAGATCAGGATCCCGAGCTGCTCGTTCTCGTGGCTGTGCTCCGGGACGACGCTCCCCGGTTCGAGCTCGACCAGGCCGAGCGTGAGCCGCTCGCCGTGGACGACGCGGCCCGCGACTCCCTCCCAGATCCTCTGGGGCTGGAGCTTGCTCGTTTCTTCGAAGGCGCTCAGAGCGCGATCGTATCCTGCGCGGCCACTCGGCTCTAGACCTCGACCCCGTACGCCTCTGTGAAAGCCTCCTGGGCGTAAGCCAGCGACGCGTAGGCGAAGCCCTTGTCGCCCCAGCCCGTGCCCCAGCTGTTGCGGACGATGAAGCGGTCGGCGGTGTAGCCGACGAGCGCGACCGCATGGCCTCCACGGGTCGAGCTCGGATTGTAGGTGTCGAGGTTCCCGCCGTTGAAGCTCGCATCGTCCCAGGTCGAGTCGACGTCGAGGCGCACCATGATGGGCCCGTTGTTGGCGAGCCAGTTGCGCCAGTTCGAGAGGTTCGTGCCCAGGTTGAAATAGGCGAGGATCTTCCGCAGCGCTGCGGTGGCGTAGAACGTCTTCGCCTGCCCCCCGTAGAGCTTGCCGGTTGCGAAGGGGAGGTAGCTGTCGCGCACCGCTCCGAACTTGCGAGCGACGTCGAGCGCCGTCTTCAGGCTCGTTCCTTCGGTCTCGATGAACGTGGTCGGCCGCGTCACGAAGGGATCCGTCTCCTTCGAGGCCATCCACATGAAGCGCGGTGAGAGTAGCTGGCTCGTCGTCAGCTTGCCCGACTTGACGAAGTGCCAGCGAAGCAGCGAGTCCGCGCTCGCCCAGCCGACGCAGGAGCCGGTCGAGCCCTGGTCGTTGATCGTCCACCAGCTCGCACGCAGGTCCTTGGACGTCGGGATCGTGGCCGCGGCTGCGGCGACTTCCGCGTTGGCCGCGTCGTCGAAGGTCCAGTCGTCGTCGGTCTTCGGGGACGGCTTGCAGTTCAGGATCCGCTTCTGCCGGCGCGGACGGGCCGTGCGACGACGGGTCGTCTTCCTCGGTCGAGCCATGGGAGCCTCCTCCTTAGTAGATCCAGATCGCCGGATCGCGGACGCTCGACTTCGTCGTGTTCGGGCCGACGTGGCGAACGTCGACGTGGCGGACGAGGCCGGATGCGCCCTGGTAGCCGATCCCCGAAAAGCGCTTCAGCGCCTTGACCGCGGCCGTCGGCTTGACCGGGTCGAGATCGACCGCGTTCCCGTACATGTGCTGCGAGTTCTTCGCCGCCCCCGGGACGCTCGCGTTCTTCTCGGGATCTCGGTAGCCCGAGACGACGGAGACCGGCTTGCCGACGAGCTCGCGGTAATCCTCGAGGCCGAGGACGAGCTCGCGGCTCACCTTGATCCACCCGTTGCCGCTCGACCTGAACTCCTTGAAGGAGAAGTTCGGCGAGCACTTGCCGCCTTGGTCGACGGAGGCCTTGAGCGCCTCCTGGGTCTTCACGCCGGCGTGCCCGTCGACGAGGAGCTTCCAGAACGCGAAGCCTCGCTGGAAGTCCTCGACGGCAGCGAACGTGTCCCCGCCCCACGCGCCGTCCACCTTGAGCGGCCAGCCGAGCTCCTTGAGCGCCCGCTGCACGTCGCGGGTCGTCATCGCGCCGTCGTCTGCGGGCTGGACGGTTCCGCGCGCGAAGAGCTCTCCCTCGGCCTTCCGGCGGGCGACGAGTCCCGCAAGGGTGCGCGTGCCGGCCTTCACCCACCGGTCGAGCTGCGTCGGGACCTCATCGTACTTGCCCTCGTTCAGGAGCTTGAGCAGCGTCGACTCGCGAAACGCGCCCGAGCCGACGTTGAAGACGAAGCTCGTCAGCGCGTCGAACTGATCCTGTTCGAGCGGGACCTTGACCGCGTCGTTCACCGCCGCGGCCGCCGACTCTGCGTCCTCATCCAGGATCTCGAGCGCACGCTCCCGCGTCACCCCGCGGCGGAACTCGGCGCTCTCGGAGCCGTCGCATCCGCCCGTGTGGACGAGGTGCCCGTAGCCGATCGTGCAATGGCCTGCCGCGTCGTCGTAGAGATCCGACCGGAAGCCCTCGAAGCCCGCGATCAGCCGAACCCCGGCCTTGCTCAGCTTGCGCTTGCGCCGGCGCGGGGCCGCTTTCGCGCGGCGCCTCGTCGTCGTCGTTGCCATGATCGCCTCCAATCCAGGGGTGCGGTCGTACAACCTCGCCGACCGCAGGGGGCGAGAGAACCAGCCTGAAACGACCGGCCGCGCTTGTCAAGCGGGCTGTGGCGGCGTAGCCTCGGCAAAGACAAGAACAGTCTGTCTGCGGCAGGGAGGAGGGGCACCCGTGTCCCAGGCAGAGCTGAGGACCCTCGACGAGGGAGACGATGGAGGCGCGCCTGCTCACGGGGCGCTCGTCTTCCCCGAGCTGATCTGGAAGCACTACTGCTGGCAGCACGCGCTCCATCCCGAGCGCTACGGCAAGTCGCGCAACGGCCACGGGGCCCAGAACGGCGACGTGAGCCGGCTCTACCGCTCGTACCGCCGCGCCCTGGACCGGTTCGAGGACGACGCGGGCGACATCGTGGACGCGTACTGGTGTCTCACCGACGCCTCCGCAGTCGTGCTCACGAGCAAGCAGACCTCCCGCTGGCCACGTCGGCAGGACCTTCGTCTCTTCCGGGCCACCGACTGGGTGACGAGTGCTGCTCCGCGAATCGCCGCGCTCCTCCACCACTCCGACTCGCTCGCGATGAAGGCGAACCAGATCCTGCCGACCGTGCCGAAGCGGATCGCGCTCAACTGGATCTTCTCCGAGCAGAGCTTCCTGCTCGGCGTGATCGAGCGGACTGACGGGAAGCCGAGCGAGAAGGATCTCGACTCGGTCGTCGCCGAGCACTCTGAGGAGCTCAAGCGGATCGAGCGCTACTACGACCGCGCGGCGAGCAAGAGCGTGCGGCTCGTGTACTTCCTGGGCATGCTCGTCGGCATCCTCCTGCTCGCTGCGCTCGGGCTCGCGATCTCGGCGATCCTCGGAATCTCCACCGAGTTGAATCTGCGCTCGACCCCGACCCAGAACTTCTTCGCCTCCTACGGCGCGGGCGCGGTCGGCGCGCTCGTGAGTGTGATGCTGCGCATGCGGCCGGACACGCGTAGCGGGTTCTCGGTCGACTACGAGGTCGGCCGCGGGCCGATTTTCTGGCTCGGGGCCTTCCGGCCCGTCATCGGCGCGATCTTCGCCTCAGCCGTCTACTTCGCGCTCGAGAGCGACTTCATCCAACTCGGGACGATCAGCCAGCAGAGCACGTTCACGTTCTACGCCTTCATCGGCTTCCTGGCCGGCTTCAGCGAGCGTTTCACGCACGTGATCTTCGGCGAGGCCGAGCTCTCCGTGGCCGAGGCGCTGGGAGCCGCACCGTCAGGGCGCGACTCGAAGAAGCCCGAGGAGCAGGTAGCGGTGGCCGACCCGGACGAAGGCGCCTAGTGCGGCGCCGCCTCCTGGATCTGCTCTGCCACCTCCGCGCGGCGGTGATGCTCCTTACCGCGCCTGAACTCCTCGATGTAGCCGTCGAAGTCCCACGTCTCGAGGAACTCCGCCGCGGCGTCCCGCCCCGACTGGTAGAGCGCTTCCTTCCGTGACGGGGTGATGTCGAACTCGGTCGTCCCGATCCCGAGGGTCGGGATGGGGATCGTCCGCGCGAAGTTCGCCTTCTCGACGTAGAGCCGGTCGTGGGCCTCCATCATCGTGTCCGCCATCGACTTGACGTACTTGAAGAGCCCACCGAGCCCGCGCGACGCCCGCTCGGGGGCGGGCAGGCGCGCGCCGATCGGCGTCTGCGGATGCGGCTCGACGAGGAGCAGCCCGAAGGTCGGCCACGACGGCACTTCGTCGTCCGGGCAGTCGAAGAGCCAGACCGGGAAGTTCGAGAGCATCCCGCCGTCGACGATCACGTGCTCTCGGTTGGTCTTCCCGTTCGTGATCGAGACCGGCTCGAAGAAGATGGGGATGCTCATGCTCATGCGCACGGCGCGCGCGACCTCGAGCTCGTCGGGGTCGATCCCCAACTCGCCGGCGTCGCGCGGCAGGACGAGGAGCCGGTGCGAGGTCGTGTCCGACGCGATCACCTGCAGCCGGTAGCGGTAGCGCGGATCGTCTCCGTATTCGTCGGTGGCGAGCGCGGCGAACGTCTTCGCCCCCTTCGCCTCGAGCAGCTCTCCGATCCACCGCTCGAAGTAGCGGCCTTCGTAGATGCCGAGGTCCTTGACGATGCTGACGCCCTTGCCGACCAGCGGCAGCTTGTCCTCCCAGGCCGTGTCTCGGAACTTGAGGAAGTCCATGCCGAAGATGACGTCCTTGAGCTCCGCCGCGGTGTAGCCCGCCGCGATCAGCGCGGCCGTGATCGCCCCCGCAGACGTCCCCGCGACATTCTGCGGGCGAAAGTCGTGCTCCTCGAGGACGGAGAAGGCTCCCGCGAGACCGATGCCCTTGACCCCGCCGCCCTCGCAGACGAGATCGCAGTAGTTCCGGTGCTCCTGTGCAGCCACGACGTACCTCCCTTGGCGCGAAAGCCGTCGGCCGCAGAGCAACGACTAGTCGGTCAATCCCAAAACCACTCTGTCACAGGAATATGCTGGGCGGCAAGCTACGGGAGGTCGGTAATGACGCTGAAGCTGAACATGCTCCCGCCGAGCGTGAACAACATGTCCGTTCGCGTCTTCGTGCGGGCCGCGGGGCTCCCCTTCGAGGAAGAGAACGTCTGGGGCCAGACGCAGTCGGACGAATACCGGGCCAAGGTGCCGTCTGGGCTGACCCCGTCGGTCGAGACAGAAGGCCTGCCGAGGGGCGCGCTCTGGGAGAGCTGCGCCGTGATGATGTACCTGGCGAGCCGCGAAGGACTCACGAGCCTCTATCCCACGGACCTCGAGCGCCGCGCAATGGTGGACAGCGCGAACTTCTACACGATGAGCATCCTCTACCCGCTCGTCGCGCGCGCGACGTACCCGCGCCTCAGCTTCTCGGGCTATCCGGGCGAGGTGTCGACGTCGGACGCCACCGACGAGGGGAAAGAGACGGCGCGGAAGGCGGCGGAGGCAGCCATCCCCGCGATCCTCGAGGTCTACAACACGTTCTTCCTCGCGGACAGCCCGTTCATCGGCGGCGACGAGCCGTCGATCGCCGATATCCGGCTCGCATGCACTCTCGAGTTCCTCGCCGTCAGCGACGTCGAGCTCCCGGGCTGGATGAGGGAGTACATGGAGCGGGTCGAGTCCGCGCTCGGCGAGGCCTACAGCGAGCCAGCGGGAGACGTCCGCGGCTACATCGCGCAGGCCACCGGCGAGGCCGTCGCGAGCTGAGCACGACGGGCGCCGCCCTCGGACGGCGCCCCCCCGCTTTTCAGCTCACGCAAGAGGGTGATTGCCAGTCGCTGGAACGGCTGCACAGTCAGACCATGGTGAGCCGCACACCGGTCCTCCTCGCTGTTGCCGCACTTCTACTCGCAGTGCCACTGGTCGCGCAGGCCGAGACCGCCCGTGGCACCTCTGGAGCAGATGTCTTCGCCGGGACCCCGTCCGAAGACGCGTACTGGGGCTACAAGGGCGACGACGTACTTCGTGGCCAGGGCGGCGGAGACCACCTTTACGCCGGCCGCGGCAACGACCTCGTCGTCGCCGGCCGCGGGCCGGACAACGTCCATGGCGGACACGGAAACGACCGGGTTCTCGCCGGCCGCGGAGACGACCGGTTCTGGGGCGGTGGCGGCGACGACTACGTGCGCGGAGGACGAGGTGCCGATCGCCTGAACTCCGGCACGGGGGACGACACCGTCATCGTGAGCCGTGCCGACGGAAAGGTCGACTCGGTCGACTGCGGCTCCGGCCATGACCGCGCCGTCATCCACGCCGAAGACAACGAGGTCAACTGCGAAGACGTCAAAGTCGTCTCGTAGCTAGAGCCCGGCCTTCAGAGCGACAATCCGGTCGTAGGAGGCCGTCAGGCGCTCCAGTGGGATCTGCCCGGCCTTGGCCGCATCCAGAAGCGACTGAAAGACACTTCGGGAGGAAGCTTCCGAGCCGGTGAGAAGGAGCATGTCGGTTCCCGCCTTCGCCGCCTTGAGCGCAAGTGGGTTCGTCGGGATGCCGCGCGTGTTCGCGGCGCCGTCGAGAGAGTCCGTGATCGTGACGCCGTGGAAGCCGAGCTCGCCGCGCAGCAGGGTCGTCCCGATCGCGCGCGACCAGCCGGCCGCGTGGCTTCGGTCGTACGCCCGGTAGACGGCGTTCGAGAGCATGACGAGCGGGACGCCGTTGACGGCCGCGTGGCGGTACGGCCTGAGACCCGGCGCGAGCTCGCTCTTCGTCGCATCGATGTGGACGACGAAGTCGTCCGTGTTCTTCGTGGCGAATCCGAGCCCTGGGAAGTGCTTCAACGTGGCCAGCGCGCCTCGGTCGCCCAGCCCGAGCGCGAACGCATTGGCCAGGCGCGAGGTCTGGCGCGAGCCGAAAGACCACGTGCGACCCTGCTGGTACATGAACGAGGAGGTCGAAGCGGGGAGATCGGCGACGGGCGCGAGGTCGGTGTTGACGCCGAGGTCGAGGAGCCCGGCGCCGGTCTTCCGGCCCTGACGGCGGGCTGTGTCGCTCGAGCCGAGATCGCCCATCTCCGGCGGCGAAAGGGTCGGCGGGATCCAGGAGACCGTCTTCACCTGGCCGCCCTCCTGGTCGACCGCGATGAGAAGGGGGGGTCGCCCTCCTTTGGCCGCCGCCTGCTGGAGCTCGGTCGCGATGTTCGTGAGCTGCGCCGCGGAGGAGAAGTTCCAGCCGTGGATGAGCACGCCGCCGATGCGCCCGCGGCGCGCGCGGTCGAGGAGCGACGCGGACGGCGTGTGCCCATCCATCGAGACGAGGAGCTTCTGTCCGACCAGGTGTTGGAGCGACGGCGCCGCCGCGGCCGGCGCGGGCGACACGGAGAGAAGACCGGCGAGGGCGAGGGCCGCGGCAGCGAAGCGGATGGGCATGAGCAGAAGCTAACGCGCCGACGTCAGTCAGATGCAACACGCCGGAAACAGTCCGGGAACGCGATCGAGGATGGGATGGGGCGCGGGCTGCTCCAGTCATCGGATTCCGGCTCGTAAAGGCGCCCGGGTCTCCTGCTCACGTTTCGACGCATCGCCAGTGGGGGTAACAACACCGTGCGGGACGGGAGAGGTTCGTGAAGGGGGTGCGGCGTATGTGGCGTAGACGTCTAGTCGTTCTCGTGGGCTTCGGGGCCTTCTTGGCAGCGCCTGTTCCCGCGCAGGCCGACGACCTTCTGGACGGGACCGATGTCGTCGCAACCGTGACGTCGGCCGTCGACGATCCGGTGGGAACGATCACGTCCACGACAAACGACGTGGTCGGGACGGCAGACGATGCGGGCGAGACTGTGACATCGACCGCATCGGGTACGGCCGACTCCATCGTCGTGGTGACGAACGCCGTTTCGCAAACGCCGCAGGAGACAGCGTCGTCCTCCGGCGGGTCGAGCTCGGGCGGCTCCGGTGGGCCGGCTTCTTCAGATAGCCGCAGCGGGGCCGGTTCGCACGGAGATCGAAAGACGCCCGGACGCTCCTACCACACGCGCTTCGACCGATTGCCACGCCATGCCGAGATCCTGGTCGAGCGCATCGAGCTCGGACGCAACGTCCGGGCGAATCTTCGCCGCCTCGAGGCTCTGCTTCGTCGTTCGCCGGCGCTTCGTGCCGAGCTCGCTCGGGCGGTGCGCTCGGAGCTCGCGCGTCTGCGCAAGGACGGCCTCACGGGCGCGGAGCGGCGCCAGGTGCGCCGGCTCGTTCGCGTCCAACGTGTGTTGGCACCGTCGGCGAGCGGTTCATCGTTCACGCTGGGCGCAGCTTCCACGCCGGCAGGTTCCGGGAGCCTCAGCCCCTACCCGCTCGTTGGGGTCGGACCCACAGCGGCCTCGTCGCAAGATGCGCCCTCCCAGGCCGGCGTCGCCGGGGCGCAGGCCCAGCGTGAGGCGAGCGGTGCCGGCAAGGGCATCCTCGGAACCCTGCCGCTTCCGGATGGCGTCGACGGGTGGCCCGCGTGGGTCATGACCTTGCTCGGCGTCGTCATGTGGCTGTGCATCCTGGCGCTCGTCGCGATCTTCTTCACGCCCTTCCGCCGGGCATTTCGCTAGCCACGCCTCGGCGCCCGAAGCGCCGATTAGCCGACGCGCGGGCACGCTCGGCGTTCTTGCCCGAGGTCGTCGGGAGTGGAGCGTACCGGGATCGAACCGGTGACCTCCGGCTTGCAAAGCCCAATCCGAGGAATCCGGGCCAAACCGCTCTGATCCGGAAAAGGACGCGTTTGCAGGTGATTTAGAAGGCGATGAACCGGCTAGCGCTGGCTCCGATCCGGGCTCACCGGATCGCGCTGTGGGGCAGGCGTGGGGTGAGGATGCCCCGATAGACGACGACCCGCGCTCGGAACGCGGGCCGTCTGACGGATCAGCGACGCAAGAGCCTCGGGTGGCAGATGAGCCGCCCGACTGAGCTTAGCGCCGGCGCGGGCCGGCGGCGCTGCACGGCTGGGCATCACGGGCACTCGTGCAAGAAGCGGACGTGTCCGGTCTGCGGTCTGACCTGGGCGCGCGACTGGCGCATGGTTATGTTGGTCAATCTTCGACACGTCGGCGTCCCGGTGATGCTCTCCGCCGTCACGCCCCCCGGGCGCGACGAGCTCCCTTACGACGAGCGGCAGTGTGCTCATCTGGGACCGCACGCTCACGGTAAGCGGTACGGCTGCAAGGTGGACGAAGACGCGCTCGCCGAGTGGTCGCGCGATATCTCGCGGCGCTGGAAGCGCTTGCACAACGCAGCTAGGAATGCGGTTAAGCGGCGACACGGTCGCTGTCTCCCTCTCTTGCTTCGAGTATGGGAGCCACAGGCGCGTGGACCAGCGCATGTGCATCCTGTCGTTGAGCTCCGACAGCCGTTCGACACCGAGCTCGCCAAGGCGTACTTCGACGAGCTCGCTCGGCTGGCACCTAAGCACCGATTCGGCTTCGTGGGCACGAAGGAAGGGATCAGCGCTCAAATCATGGTGGCGGAGAGAGCTGCCGCGTACCTGTCGAGTTATTTCGTTAGAGGCGCTGGCGAGAAGGCCCAGCTCCAAGAGAACGCACGGAATCCGCATCTTCCTCGATTGCTCATTTGGCTCAGTTCGACGGTCACGCGGGAGACTGGCTTCACGATGCGCCGGCGCCGCATGTGCAGGCAGCTGTGGGCAATACGACTCGGCTTGCTATCAGCTCCCTCGTGGTCGGGGGTGGAGCTCGGAAAGACCATCCTCATGGCAGGCGCATGGCCGGCTTCACCGCGTGCTCCCTAGCGCCACGCACCCGGCGCCCCCTCGCGGCGGCAGCCGCGTGGGTGCCGGGTAGAGGCGCGGGAATGCGAGTATCCAGATATGAGGAAACCGCAACGGCTCAACTTGGGGATTGCGTCAGAAGTAAGCGTGGCCGCGAGCATCGAGTTGGCGATGCGGAACTACTTCTCCACCAACTTCCTCTGGACCGCGCTTCACACAAGCCGACTCGTGGGGGCATTAGAGGTGTCGGAGGGCGACCGTCCGAGATTCGACATGGCTCATCGGTCTCTGGCGGCCGCGTCAGTTATCGCGTCAGCGAGCTTCTTTGAGGCCGCCGTCAGCGAACTCTTTCAGGACGCCCATGACCGGCATGGCGTTCGCGATGACGGCTACCTGGCATCGGTCGACTCGGCATCTATCGCGACAATGGCGAAGGTTTGGCGAGCAACGAACGCAGGTCGCAATCTAGACCCCCTCGAGAAGTGGCAATGGCTGCTGGAATGCTGTGCTCACCCTCGTCTCGATCGGGGAGCTCAACGAGCACAAGACGCGGCTCTGCTTGTCCGACTGCGAAACGCGCTGGTGCACTTCAAGCCCGAGAACATCGCTACAGACGAGGAGCACGAGCTCGAAAAACGTCTAAGGGGGAAGTTCCCGACAACCGGCTGATGGAAGGGTTCGGCAACCCTTGGTGGCCTAGCCATGGCTTGGCGCACGGATGCACGGAATGGGCCGTCCGTTCAGCTCGCGCCCTCGCGGATCATGCGCTCGCGGAGATCGCCGTCACGCCCAACTATCAGCGCATTGAAGCCGCGGGCTGGAATGGACGAGCGCCCTAAGCACCTCCGGAGTCTCCGCCTGACCCATCCACCCTCACCGAGAACAGGGTGGTGGGGCTGCGAGTACTTCGTCCTGTCCGAAGTGGACCTATACTGAGAACGCAACCCTGAGCCGACGGGCATAGACAGCCCGCATCTAGCCGCGACATTCAAGCGGACGCGAGATTGACACTCAGGGCGGGGCCGCTCGGAACCGTGAACGAGCGGGAGTCACCCACCTTCACGAAGGACTGGAAGGTGCGTGGTGACCGAAGTTCATTACCTCAGGTGCGCTCGCTGTAAGAGTTATGTTGGCGTGTTCGCGGGTTGACTCGCTCGAACGCGGACCGACGCGTTACCGATAGGGGATGCGCCGAACAAGCTGGGAACCGAAGTGCTTCTGTGGATCAACGGGGAATCCACTCGACTACCGGCAGGCAATGAGCTATGTGGCCGAAGGGCATTTCCTTCTTGACGTGCAAATGCCACTTCCCCTGAGATTTCGGTAGGCCGGAGCGGCCTTCCGCGAACGAACTGAGCTGATCGAGAGGTGTCTGGTGCTCTCGGACGCTCACCCGTCTGACTCATCCACCCTCACCCAGACAAGTTGGTGGTGGGCCTGCGTTAATCTCGCTTCCGTCGTCACGTGATGCGGCTTAGGCTTGCTGTATCGCGTGGAACCAGGATCTGAGATCGCTTGTAGTGCGCACCTGGCCGGTGGGCGCGACATTTACTCTCGACGAGGCGTATCAGTTCGAGGACGAGTTGGTTGAGCGGTACTCCGGAAATCAACACGTCCGAGAGAAGATCAGACAGACTCTGCAACAGTTACGCGACGCGGGTCTGATCGAGTTCCTTGACGATCGCGGTACGTACCGACGAATAGCCGGGCAGCCGAGCGGCAGCCGTGCCTTCGGCGAGCTGCCTGGGTTTCAGGCCGGTCAAGGGTTTCCGAGCCGTCGGCGGTGGCTTTGTCCGGCTTGCCTCTCCGCTGCAGGTAGGATCTCGGGGGCGGCCGAGGAGGGCGCGGACTCGATCGTCGTTAGCGGGGGCTACTAGGATGACAAGGACTTCGGCGATTTGATCATCTACACGGGCCAGGGAGGCAGGGACTCCGCGAGCGGGGCTCAGATCGCAGATCAGCATTTCACTGGGCAGAACCAGGGCCTTCGCCGATATTGGGTTGGAGGTCTACCCGTGCGCGTGATCAGGGGTGCGGTTTGCGTTTTGATTCTCGCTAGAGTTTGTTTTTTGTTCGTTGGTTTGTTTTCGGTGTCGTTCGCGTTGTTAGAGCGCTTTTGCTTGGCTTTTCGTTTGTTGGTCGTTCTTCGTTGCTTTTTCGTTGTTGGTTCGCTGCGTTCTTTTTTGTTCTTTTGCTTTTGTTTTGGCGCTAGTTCCAGCTGGTTACTGAGCGCTTTGTGCGCTTGCTGTTTTGTGCTGTTTGTTTAGATATTGCCGAGATCTGTTTTATTTTGCGGTGATTTCGTTGTTCGCTGATTGTTGCGTTCGTTGATTTTTTTCTTTCTGATTGCTCGGTTCGCTTCTCCGTTTTGTTTGTTGAGATCTCGTTTTGATTTTCTGCTTTGATTTTGTTTGCTTCGTTCGTTTTGTTTCGTTGTTTTTTTTGTTTTTGTGATCCTTCGATTTTTGTTGTTTTGTTTGTTTTTTTTTGCGTTTGTTTTTTGCTCCTTAGATTTCGATCTCTTTTGCTTCACTGCGTCGCTCTCGTTTTGTCTTGCTTTAGAGCTGTTGCTCGTTTGTTTGTTCTTTTTCTTCGTTTGTGCGACTTAGCGATTGCGCTGCTTGTTTTTGTCTCCTGCTGTTCGTTTTCTTTTTAGTTTTTGTCGGTGCTATCGCTCGTTGATCTCTTTTTTTCCTGTTTTGTTGTGCTATAGTTTGTTCATTGATCTTTTGCTACTGCTTTCTTAGTAGTCCTCTGTTGCGATCTACGATTCGTTTGCTTCGTTTCGTGTTTTGATCGTTGATTTCCTTCGTAGATCTTTTTTTCGCTGCTCAGCGTTAGAGAGCGATGTTGTCCTTGTCTTCGTTTTGTCCCTTGTTTTTCTCTCTTTGGTTCGCTGATGTAATCTGCTGCTTGCTGTTTTCGCAGAGTGGCCAAACGGAGGGCATCTTACCAACTGGCGAACGGCATGGATGCGGCCGAACTCGAAGAACAGCTCCCGCCTACATGGCAGAACCTCTACAGATCTCTCAGTCGCGGCCCGGGCGGATCAACAATCGAGCTCCGCCGCAACCGGTGCTTCTTTGACTGACGCTTTCCCCGGAGGAAGGGCCACCTCGCCTTCCGGCCGTGAGCCTTGCCGGGACTCTTGACCGAGTAATCAGGGGACTCATTCACATTCCCGGGCTTCGGGGCAATCCGGAACGCCTCTACCCCGTCACGGCCGTCGGGCGCTCCTTTCCGGGTCATTTTCAAACGTACGTTGCGAGCGTCATCTCTCAGGCGACCAACGACGCACTTGTCCACGATCTTGGTGAGGACCTTCAAAGACTCGGTTTGACATGGAAGGTCCGAGCGGCGCCCGTCAGTGACACACAGGTCGAAATCCAAGTAGGCCGGACACTTCAGGGACAGCAGGGCGGCTCCCAAGACCTTGTCAGCATCGCCGACGTCGGCCTGGGTGTCTCGCAGATTCTTCCGATCCTCACGGCGCTTCGAGTGGCCCAGCCTGGTCAGATGATTTTTGTCGAGCAGCCAGAGATCCACTTGCATCCGCGCGCTCAGGTCGAGATGGCCAGATTGATGGGAGAGGCCGTATCGCGAGGGGTTCGGCTTGTCGTCGAAACGCACAGTGACCTCATCCTGCTAGCTGTCCAGACGATGGTGGCGGAGGAGGTCGTGCAGCCGGAACTGGTCAAGCTTCATTGGTTCACGCGGAGGCCCGATGGTGCAACAGAGGTTGCTAGCTCCGGCGTAGACGATGCGGGCTCGTTCGGCGATTGGCCAGAGGACTTCGCGGACACACAACTTTCAGCGAAGGATGAGTACCTAACGGTGGCCGAGCCGAAGATGCAGCTGTTCAACGGCGAGTAGTCGGCAGTTTGGCGAGGCCAGCTTGGGAGCCGGCGGATTCGATTCGTTACGTGATCGATGCCTCGGTCGCGGGCGCTGCGGGCGGAAGGAAGCCTGACGAGTCTGCACGAAGCGGAAGCTGTCGAACGTTCATGCTCGTCACGATGAAGGCATGCCACAAGATTGCGATGAGCGACGACGTCAAGCTGGAGTGGGACTACAGGGCATCGAATTGGTCGAAGGAGTGGTACGCCTCCATGGTGCGAAAGTCGAAGGTTCGATGGGTGACGCCAGCTGACTGCGCGAGCATCGAGGTGGGGATTGACGAGCATGCTGGAGGCAACTTCGCGCTTAAGAAGATCTTCGCCTCGTAGCGGCTGCGCTGGCCGCCAGCCGTCAAATTGTCAGTGTCGATCGCATCTGTATCGGCCTGTACACGAAGCTCGCCGAAACGGTGATCGCGTTGCAAGCTCTTCGTTGGATCGACCCGGAAACCGGAGAGCTCCCACCTCACCGGCGCTAGGCCCAGGCTAGTCCGTCCGACAGGGGCTCTATAACCAGTCAGCGGGATATAGAGCCCCGCACCTAGGAGGACGGATGCCGTACATGAGCAAGCCAATGAAGCTCGTGACTGTCTGGTTCACGGAAGAAGAGAAGGCGTTCTTGGACGAGCTCGCCAAGAAGGAGAACGTGACGATTTCGAAGGCGCTCCGCGAGGGCGTTCAGATGTACTTCGCCGACGCCAAGGAGTGGATCGAGGAACGGAAAGGCGAGGAGCGTGAACCCCACCACGCCTGACCACGAAGCCTTTCTCACAGCGAATCAGCTAGCGCCGTTGCTCGGAATGAGCTTGGACTGGGTTTACGAGCGGGCGAAGGATGGGCTACTGCCGAGCACGTTCTTCCAGGCGGAGAAGAAAGTTCCTCTACTCAGAGGTACTCGAAGCCATGGCGCGTTGGCGCGTTGCACCGGGCTCGTCGAGCCGTTTTGGAGGCGGCTAAGTGGCCTCGATTCGGAAGCGATTAACTCGCGCGGGCGAGAGGCGCTACGAGGTTCGCTGGCGCGACGCTCTTGGGCGCGATCGCTGTAAGACCTTCTCAACGGAGCGCGACGCGCGGCGCTTCAAGACTGACGTGGAGCGTCGTGCACAGCTTGGAATGCTTTACTACGCTGACCCCGTCACCTTCGCTGAGTTCGTTGATCGGTGGCTGGAGCACTACGAGGCTCGTGTACGCCGCTCTAGCTATGAGCGGGCCGTTCAAGCACTTCGGGCGGCTGGCGACCTAGCGCTATCGCGTGAACGAAATTCGGGCGGGCGAGGTAGAGGACATCATCAGTCGCCTGGCGGCCCGAGCTCCGCGACAGGCTCAACTCGCGCTCCAGTATCTAAAGAGCGTGCTCCGGAACGCCGCAGAGCGTGGCCACCCCGTCGACCCGAGCGTGTTCGCGCTGTTGCCTCCCCGGCACGAGGAAAGAGAGCCACGGTTCCTTACATGGGTCGAAGTCGAAGCGCTAGCGAGTCACTGCAGCGAGGGCCGGCTGGTTGTCTTCGCCGCGCTGACAGGGATGCGCCAAGGCGAGGTCTTTGCTCTACGTCGCACTGACCTTGACCTGCCGCGCCGAACAGCGCGGGTGGAGCGTAGCTCCCGCGCGGGAGTCGTAACGCGCACGAAGACCGGGCGGAAGCGGGTGGTTCATCTGCCGTTGCGGCAGCGGAGGCAGCCGCCGACCAGCTCATGGCGCGGGAGGGTGAGCTCGTCTTCCCGTCGCCTGCTGGCGGCATGTGGCGGAAGGACAATTTCATGAGCCGCGTGTTCCGTCCGGCGGTTCGGCGTGCCGGGCTCGACGGCCTCACTTTCACGACCTCCGCCACACCGGCGCCTCGCTCATGATCGCCGCCGGCTGCCACGTGAAGGTCATCGCCGACCAGATGGGTCACGCGGACGGCGGGGGCTCGTACTCACCGCTACGGGCACCTGTACAAGGGTGCTCGCCGCGAGGCGGCAATCGCGCTCGAATCTCACGTTTTCGGAGCCGGCCGCGATTCTGATGTGGGATATATGTGGGATGGAACTCAGCAGGCCTTGGACCTGCAATGAGGAAAACCCTGCAAATCGCCTATGGAGCGTACCGGGATCGAACCGGTGACCTCCGGCTTGCAAAGCCGGCGCTCTCCCAGCTGAGCTAACGCCCCGTTCGTTCCAACTGTAGCCCAGGAGGCTTGGTGGAACCTCGCTCGTCGCCAGGTTGGGATGCTCGTCCGCGACGCAAGGACGCAGGGAGCCCGCGTATCCGTGATATGTGGGCGACCGAGGACGCGGCGTCGGCGCGAGGAGCACGGCTTGGCGACACAGCCGAGCGTTTCGCCAAGCCCTCCTTAGGCGGTCAGGCGGGTGACGGGCACGCCGAAGCGCTCGCGGGCCTCCTCTGCCGAGTCCTGCTCGAGCCAGCTCGCGTCGTCGCCCGGCCGCGTGACGACGATGACCTCGTCCGCAGGAAAGGTCCGAAGAGCATCCTCGATCGCCTGCACGGGATCCGGGTCTCCCACCTCGGCCTCCGTACGGGCCGCTTCCGGCTCGACCGTCTGTACCGCCTCGGAGGCGACCTCCGACGCCTTTTGGCGCGCCTTGTCCTCGTCGCTCGCGAGCCACTGGAGCGGGGAGACGTCGGAGGCCGGCGCGACGACGCGGATCTCGGCTTCGTCGCCTGCATGCTCGCGAACGGCCTCCCGAAGGGCGCCCGGCTCGACCGGTGCGGTGGCGACAACGAGCAGCTTTTTCCTGTCCATGCCGTGCGACTACCCGAATTGGGGAAGAAGGAAAACGAGCACCCCGCCGAAAGAAGCTGTCATGCGGCGGTCTCTGTGGCTTCTCGGAATTGTCGCGATCCTGCTCGCGACGGCGGCGCCGGCGGCTGCGATCCTGAACGGCAAGCCGGACACAAGACACCCGTACGTCGGCATCCTCGTGACCGAGATCGACGGCCAGCTCGTCCCGGTCTGCAGCGGCTTCCTCGTCAGCGCGACCACGTTCGTGACCGCGGCGCACTGCGTCGACGAACTCGGCGACCTTCCCGCTCTCGTCTCCTTCGACCAGCGGTTCACGCCCGACCCGCGGGTCGACTCGCGGATCGTCACCGGCACGGCCGTCCCGAATCCCGACTTCGGCTCGCCCGGCGCAGACACGCACGACATCGCGCTGATCGACCTCGATACCCGCGTGACCGACCGGCGCTACGCGCAACTCCCCACGGCCGACCGTCTGACGAGCGCCGGCAAGAAGGACGCGCTCACGATCGTCGGCTACGGCGCCAACGGCTGGCTGAAGGGCGGCGGCAAGCCCGTCCCCGACTTCCGGCTCGTGCGCAGCGTCGGCGACTCGCGGATCTCGAAGGTCGAGAAGACCGGGTTCAACCTGCGCATGAAGGCCGGGATCTGCTTCGGGGACTCGGGCGGTCCGGTCCTCCTGGGCGACAGCGACGTCGTCGTCGGAGTCGCGTCGTTCGTGTTGAACGGCCGCTGCGCCGGCAACGCCTTCGCATACCGGCTCGACACGGCTGCGTCCCTGAAGTTCCTCGCGCCGTACCTCTAGACCGCTGGCCGGCGGCTAGAGAAGGGGGCTAGTCGCCCCAGTCGAAGTCGCGCGAGCGGCCCCACAGCGTGTCCTCCGGATCCTGCGGCTCCGAGTCGCCGCTATCCGCCGGCCACGCCAGCACCTTCTCCGGATCGAGCCCGGGCTCGACGCCGCTCAGAGTGTCTTCAATGCGTGCTTGCTCTTCGGTCTTGAAGAGCGGATGGTTCTGGAAGGGATCGTCGACGCGGTAGCCGGAGATCGGCATCTCGCGCTCGAGATCGGTGTTTTTGCGCTTGAGCTCGAGATGGTCCTCGATCACGCGCGCGAAAGTCGAGTCCTTGTCGAACGACATCACACCTCCGTGTCGGTCGTCTGGGGGAAGCGAAGGTCAGCGGCAGATCATAGACGACGGCGTCGGTTGTGGGAACTTGACCAGAAGACCCTAGTGGCGGGCGCGGACGGGCCCGTTGGTCTCGGCGCACACCACACAGTTCTTTCCAGCCCGCTTTGCGCGGTAGAGCGCCTCGTCGGCGGCGGCGAAGAGACCCGGGCCGCTGCCGGCTTCCGGGAACGATGCGACACCGAAGCTCGACGTCACGGTCACCGGGCTATCATGCGCCTCGGCCATCGCACGCGACTCGAGGGCCTCCCGAAGCCGTTCGGCGAGCGCCTCCGCGCCCGCGATGTCGGTCTGCGGGAGCAGGATGGCGAACTCCTCGCCTCCGTACCGCGCCGCCACGTCGATGTCGCGGACCGTCTCGCGGAGGATGTCGGCGAACGAGCGGAGCACCTCGTCCCCGGCCTGGTGGCCGAAGCGGTCGTTCACCTGCTTGAAGTTGTCCAGGTCGGCGAGGATGAGCGCGAGGCTGCCGCCGAAGCGCTCGGCGCGGCTGATCTCGTTGGCGAGCGAATCCTCGAACTCCCGGCGGTTGGCGAGCTCGGTGAGGCCGTCGGTGCTCGCCTGGCGCGCGACGAGGCGGTGCAGCCGCACGTTCTCGAGGGCGATCGATGCCTGCGAGCCGAGCCAGAGAGCCAGCTCGCGCGACTGGTCGCCGAAATCCGCGCCCGCCGGCGTGAGGAGGAGCATGGCGTCCTCCCCGCCCTCGGGGCCGAGCGGGATGACGAGCGGCCGGCCGTCCTCGTCGGGATCGCCGGCACGCGCCTGCTCCTTTCCGTCGACGACGAGACGCCCACCGGCCGCGCCGGTCGCCTCGACCGCGCTCTCGACGATGACATTGAGGAGCATGGAGGGGTCGTGCGTGGCGGCGAGGGCCTTCCCGAAGCGGTCGACCGCGTCCTGCACGCGGCCGCGCTCGGCGGCGAGCTGGCCGGACATCTCGTTGAACGCGCGTCCGAGGGTCGCGAGCTCGTCCCGGCCCCGCACCGGCACACGCTGGCCGAACTGGCCGCGGGAGACCGCGCGGGCGGCGTCGGCGAGCTCCCGCAGGGAGCGCACGATCGTGCGCCCGAGGAGCCACGCGAGGATCGCGACAATCGTGAGGGCGAAGAAGGCAAAGATCAGGAAGCGCTCCCGCAGGGCGGAAACCGAGTCGTCGATCTCGCTCTTCGGGGTGACGACGACCGCGTGAGAGGGGGATTCGACGCGAGGATCGTGGCGGAGACAGCGCGATACCGGGTGTCGCCGAGCGTTGACGTAGCTCGGTTCGGGCAACGGCGAGATCGCGTCGTCGACCACGTCGGCGGGGCCGGTCACCACCCGGCCGCTCTGGGCAAGGAGGATCTTGTCCGGAGGCGTGAGGCCGGCGGCCTTCCAAAGCCCCGCCAGGAGCTTCTCGTTGAGCGGGAACCAGACGACGATCCGTCCGACGAGGCGCTTGCCGTCGAAGAGGAGACGGACGACATGCGCTCGACGTGCAGCCCGGTGGGCACCTCACCGGCGATGAGGTGGCGGTTTGCGTAGAACGCGGCGTTGGGCACCTCGCGCGCGATGCGGATGAGCGCGGCCCGGTTCCGCGTTTGAAGCGCCTCCTGGACGCTCGTGGCCTTAGCAAGGGACGTCGCGGTCTCGCCGAGGTCGGGCTGAACGCGGCGCGAATACTCATTGATCGCGACGCGCAGCCCCGCGTTCAGACGGGCGTCCGTGCTGCCGACCTCGCTCCTGGTGGCGACTTCGCTGAACGCCCAGGAAGCAGCGAGCAGCGGCAAGAGCGCCAGGAGAAGGAAATATGTAACGAGCCGAAGCTTGAAGCTACCCAAGTGCCGCGCCTAACTCTCGAGGGTTAACCACGTACCCGACCTGTCTATCGGCGCTGCCGCAATCCCTCCTTAGGGTGATCTGAGCGCCGGAGGTCAGAAAACGGGTCGTTCGAGACTGATCGCGATGATCATTCCCGCGAACCAGCAGATGCCTGCGAACGCGACCGCGAACGCGGCCAGGCCTCGCTGGAAGCCTCCGATTCCCGCTGCGACGAGGGCGACGACGACGGCCCCCGCGCCCACGCGGCCGGGGTAATAGACGAGGCCCGCGGCCGCCGCGAAAATCGCGAAGGCGGCCAGGAAGCCCGCGACCGTCGAGGCCCCGCCCTCGCCGGGCCGCGAATCGCTCTCGTGCGCACTCACGAGCGCTTCTCAGCCCTGGTCGGCGCAAGGACGGGCCGCGGCCGCCTCTCCGGCGAGCCGTGCGGTCCAGGACGCCGCCCCGGCGCCCAGCGCCTTCCCGAAGACGGGTGCCAGGCGGGGCTGCCGCCATCCTCCCCGCCGGGGGAGGCGCGGTCATCGGCCGGATCCGTGCCCGGTTCCGGCGGGTCCTTGACGGCCCACCAGATCACGTAACCGAGATACGCGGCCGGGATCTTCAGGATCACCAAGAAGAAGATGGTGAACCAGAGCATCTGTTGTGAGTGTAACGTAGCCCGCTTCCGGTAACAGCTAACACGCGCGCTCGCCGCTGCGGCCAACTCCGGCGAGGCGCGAACGGCCGCCCCAGCGCCCAGAAAGGCGGCCCGATCTCGTTCCCTACAAGGGGGTAACTACGTGAAGTCATTACGCGCGGGCGGACTTGTGCTCGTCACTGTGATTGGACTCATCTGGGCCCACGGGGCCCTCGCGCAGGAAGGGGCCACGGAGCCGACCACCACGGAGAGCGCGGCGGAGCCCGCACCCGATCCCTGGGCCGAGACACCCAGGACTCGGGATCTGAAGCGGCGGGCACTCCGACTGAAGGTCGTCGCCCGCAAGCTCTCCAAGCTCACGCGACATCCCCGTCCCAGCGTCAGCCGCACGCGGGCCGACTTCGACTCGCTCCTCCGCTACAGGCTGTCGCTTCGCGATGCATGGCGGATCCGCGCGGAGCGGGCACGCCGCAGGGCGCATCACCCGCCCCACCTCGCCGAGTGGCGCTGCATCCACCGCTGGGAGGGGTCGTGGACCGACCCGAACTCGCCGTACTACGGCGGGCTCCAGATGGACATCGGCTTCCAGCAAACCTATGGGCCCAGGATGCTCCGGCGCAAGGGCACCGCGAACCACTGGGCTCCGTACGAGCAGATGTGGGTGGCCGAGCGGGCGCTCGAGGCCGGCCGCGGGTTCCACCCTTGGCCCGTGGCCGCCCGGTGGTGCGGGCTGATCTAGCTGTAGTTCCTAACCGCGTTGGTTCATCCGGGCCTCCTTGGAGGCTGAGTGCTGTCGAAGGCAGCTCAGAGCCCAAGGAGGTCACCGGATGAATCTGCACGTTAACGCCGCTCTCAGCTGGACGGGCCGCAGGCGGCTCTGCGCCCTCGTCGTCGATGACGGTTGGACGCTCACTGCTACCGCGGCGGCTTCGGCGTCAGCGTCCGCTGTGCGCGTAAGTGGGTCGCTCGCTACCGGGTCGAAGGGCCTGCTCTACGCGACCGTTCCTCGGCACCGAGACACGTCGCCAATCGCACCGCCGCGGACAGGATCGAGGCGATCGTGAAGCTGCGCCGGCTGCGCTTCACGGCCGCTGAGATCGCGGAAACGCTTGGGATGGCCCTCTCGACCGTCTGGGGGATCCTCACCCGGATCGGGCTGGGTCGGCTGGGCCGCCTCGCTCTCGAGCAGCCGGTCCGGTATGAGCGCTCGCATCCGGGCGAGCTCGTGCACATCGACGTCAAGAAGCTCGGCCGCATCCAGGGAGGCGCCGGCAAGCGCATCGGCGGCGCCGGTCATTCGCCCTACAACACACAGACCACCGACCCGGCCGGGAAGCGACCCAACACGGTCTGCTGGGAGTACGTCCACGTCGCCGTCGACGACTACTCGCGGCTCGCCTACGCCGAAGTGCTGCCCGACGAGAGGGCGACGACGGCGATCGGCTTCCTCCGCCGCGCTGCCGCTTTCTACCGCCGCCACGGCATCCGGATCGAGCGGGTGCTCACCGACAACGGCTCCTGCTACCGAGCAAGCCTGCACGCGCTCGCCTGCCGCCACCTCGGCATCCGTCACCTGCGCACACGCCCGTACCGACCCCAAACAAACGGCAAAGCAGAACGCTTCATCCGCACCCTCCTGAGCGGATGGACATACGGCGCGATCTGCGGCTCAAGCCACGAACGCACCCGAGCCCTTGACGGCTGGCTCTGGCACTACAACCATCGACGTCGACACTCAGCCCTCGGCCACCAACCCCCGGCCAGCAGAACCAACCTGCTCGGGTCCTACAGCTAGCCGGGCGGGCGTAGCACCGCGAACTGGTCCGTGACCGCGAGCGAGCGGTTGCGGAAGCGAAAGACCGCCGCAGGACGCCCGCCCGCTCGACCGGGCGGGCGCTGCTCTCCCGTCGGCTCGAGCAGGGCACGGCGAAGCAGGACGCGCTGCAGGTTCGTCGCGGAGACGTCGTGTCCGAGGGCCGCACGGTAGAGGCCGCGCAGCTCGGCGATCGTGAAGGCGGGCGGCGCGAGGGCAAAGCCGATGTTCGTGTACGAGAGCTTGGCGCGGAGACGCTCCCGCCCCGCGAGGACGGCGGCGAGGTGGTCGAAGGCGAGCTCCGGAAGGTCGTCGACCGGGTGCCACGCCGTGTCGGCGGGGACCTTCGGGTCGATGCCGGCCGGCACGAGCCCGAGGTAGGCCGTCGCAATGAGCGGGCGCTCCGGATGGCGCTCGGGGTCGCTGAGCGTCTCGAGCTGCTCGAGATGGGAAAGTCTGCGAACGTCCACCTTGGCCGCGAGGTGCCGCTGAATGGACTCTTCGAGCGTCTCGCGCGCGCCGAGCAAGCCGCCCGGGAGGGCCCAGGCGCCCTTGAACGGCGGCCTGGCGCGCTCCCAGAGCAGAACTTGTAGCTCGCCCCTCCTCACCTGGAGGACGACGGCGAGGGCCTCGTGCTCGATTGCGTGCCTGGTAGACTTAGCCATCAGTTATCGCCTCACAGGCGGAAACCAAGGAGAGGTTAGCGCAGATGGCAGTCGTCGAGGCACCAGCACCCCCAATGACACAAAGCACGGACGTCGAAGACGTCCTTCGCAGCGGTGGCTTCACCAGGTTCCACCGCCGCGCGGTCGCGGTCACCGGCTTCGCGTGGACCTTCGTCGCGATGGAGATCCTGCTCGTCGGCTTCACCGTTCCGGTCTTCACCGCTCTCTGGGGGATCTCGGGCAGCCTGGCCGGCTGGATCACCGCCTCGGCGCTCGCCGGCTCGCTCGTCGGCAGCGTCGTCTTCGGGCGGCTCGCCGACCGGATCGGACGCCGGCACATCTTCGTGAGCGCGATCCTCTGGTACGCGAGCTTCACGGCGCTCACCGCCCTCGCGTGGGGGCCGTGGTCGGTCTCGGCCTTCCGTTTCCTCGCGGGGATCGGGCTCGGCGCACTCCTCGTCGTCGACCCCTCGATGCTCTCCGAGTACCTGCCGCCGCAGAACCGCGGCCGCTTTCTCGTCTTCCTGGACTTCTTCTGGCCCGTCGGCCTGCTCCTCGCGACCGGGCTCTCGTGGGTCTTCCTCGACCAGATCGGCGGCGACTCCGGCTGGCGCTACCTCTTCCTGGCCGCCTCCTTCCCCGCCTTTCTCGCCTTCTTCGCGCGGCTCAGCCTCCCGGAGAGCCCTTACTGGCTCGCCCGCAACGGGCGCCGGCGCGAGGCGGCAGACGTGCTCGAGGAGATCACCGGCCGTCCCGTCTCCGCGGACGAGCTGACGGTGGCGGAGGAGCAGCGCGGCTCGCTCCGCGAGCTCGTCTCGGAGAAGCTCGGCGGCCGCTCGGTGATGATCGTCCTGGTCTGGATCGCCCTCAACATCTCGTATTACGGGCTCTTCCTTTGGCTTCCGTTCGTCCTCCAGGAAGAGAAGGACTTCACGCTCAACGTCTATCTCCTCCTCGCCCTCTCCGCGCTCTCGCAGTTCCCGGGCTACGGCGCCTCGATCTGGCTGGTGGAGCGGATAGGACGCAAGCGGACGCTGACGCTCTTCCTCTTCTTCGGCGGCGTGAGCGCGCTCACGTTCGCGCTCGCAGAGACGCAGACCGTGTACATCGCCTCGCTCTTCTTCGTCGGCTTCTTCAACCTCGGCGCGTGGGGCGCGGTGTACCCCTACACGGCCGAGCTCTTCCCCACTCACCTGCGCTCGAGCGCCTTCGGGATGGTGGAGGGCTTCGGCAAGGGCGCCGCGATCGGCGGCCCGTACCTCTTTGGCGCCCTGATCGACCGGACCGGAGACACGGTCTGGTCGCTGGTCTTCATCGCCCTCGTCATGGTCGCGGGCGCGGTGGCAACCCTCTTCGGACGGGAGACGCGCGGGGCTAAGCTCACCTAGTGAACCGGCTCGCCCAGGAGACCAGCCCCTACCTCCTCCAGCACGCCGACAACCCGGTCGACTGGTATCCGTGGGGTGATGACGCGTTCGAGCGCGCCCGCGCGGAGGACAAGCCGATCCTGCTCTCCGTCGGCTACGCCGCCTGCCACTGGTGCCACGTCATGGAGCGCGAGTCCTTCGAGGACGAGGAGACGGCGAAGCTCATGAACGAGCGCTTCGTCCCGGTCAAGGTGGACCGGGAGGAGCGGCCGGACGTCGACGGGCTCTACATGGAGGCGGTCGTTACCATGACCGGCCACGGCGGCTGGCCGATGACCGTCTTCCTCACGCCTGACGGGCGGCCGTTCTACGGGGGCACGTACTTCCCGCCGGAGCCCCGCTTCAACATGCCGAGCTTCACGCAGCTGCTTCTGGCCGTGGCGAAGGCCTATGAGGAGCGGCGCGGCGAGCTCGAGGAGCAGGCGGAAGCGCTCGTGGGCGCGATCCGGGACGCGAGCGAGCGCCCGCCGTCCAACGAGCCGCTCACCTCGGAGCTGGTCGTGAACGCGGTCTCGGCGCTCCGCGCGCAGTTCGACCCCCAGCACGGCGGCTTCGGGCGCGCGCCGAAGTTCCCGCCGGCCTCGAACCTCGAGCTCCTGCTGCGAACCGGGCGCGACGACGCGCTCGCGATGGTGCGGACGACCCTCGACGGAATGGCCGCGGGCGGAATGTACGACGTCCTCGGCGGTGGGTTCCACCGCTACTCCGTAGACGAAGCCTGGCTCGTCCCGCACTTCGAGAAGATGCTCTACGACAACGCGCTCCTCGCGCCCACCTACCTCCACGCCTGGCTGGTCACCGGCGAAGAGCGCTACCGGCGGGTGGCGGAGGAGACCCTCGACTACATGGCTCGCGACCTCAGGCTTCCGGAAGGAGGCTTCGCCTCGGCGCAGGACGCGGACACGGAAGGCGTCGAAGGCATCACCTACACCTGGACCGAGGAGGAGATCGAGGAAGCGCTCGGCGGGCCTCACGCGGAGTGGCTCCGGCCCTTCGAGGACGGCCGCTTCGTCCTCCGCGGCGACGTACCGGAGGAGGCCCGCGGCCGGCTGCTCGAGGTGCGGTCGCGCAGGCCGCAGCCCTTCCGCGACGACAAGGCGATCGCAGCCTGGAACGGCATGGCGCTGGCCGCGTTCGCCGAGGCTGCGTACCGGCTCGAGCGGTCGGACTATCTGGAGGTCGCGCTCGACCTCGCGCACTTCCTCGGCGAGACGATGGCCGACGGCGAGGGCGGTCTTCTCCGCACCTACCGCGACGGTGTCGCCAAGATCGCCGGGTACCTCGAGGACTACGCGCACGTCGCCAACGGCTACGTCGAGCTGCACTGGGCCACGGGAGAACCGCGCTGGCTCGAAGAGTCCTACCGGCTCGCGCAGCTGGCCCAGTCCTTCGCCGACCCCGAGCGCGGCGGATGGTTCGTCGGCGACCACGACCTCGTCGCGCGGCGGAAGGAGTTCGACGACCACCCCACGCCGTCCGGGAACTCGATGATGGCCCTGGTCGCCCTCCGCCTTGCGCGGATTTGGGGCGACGACGGGCTCGAGCGGGCCGCCGTCGGCGCGTTCCGCCTTGCCCGGCCGCTTCTCGAGCGCGCCCCCACTGCACTCGGGCACATGCTCTGCGCGCTCGACCTCTACTTCTCCACGCCGAAGGAGGTGGCGGTCGTCGGCGAGTCCGAGGAGCTCCGCAGCGCTGCTCTCAGGGGCTTCCAGCCGAACACGGTCTTCGCCTTTGCCCCGGAGCCGACCGACGCGGTGCCGCTCCTCGCGGGCCGGGGCCTCGTGGATGGCCGCCCGGCTGCCTACGTCTGCGAGCGCTTCGCCTGCCAGGCTCCCGTGACGAGCCGCGAAGAGCTCGAGCCCCTCCTCGCGTGACCGATCCGGACCCGGCCCTACGAATGCCTACCGGATGCCTTGTGTTGCAGAGCTACAAGCGGCGAGCGGCCGGCGAAGAGGTCCCCGAGCAGACGATCGAGATCATCGGCATTGCGTCGCTTTCGGGCCCTCTCGGCCATCAGGACGCGTCGCACCGTGTAATAGCTGGGGCGCGGAACTCCTAACCGGACCGCAACCGGCACGAGCATCCGGAGAGCCTCGGCGTACGGCATGCCGAACGCGTCGAGAATCCGCAACGCACGGACGAATTCCGGATGGACCGGTGGATGGAAAGACACGCACCAAGGTTCGTTCAGAAGATCTTGTGCGTGTGAAACACAAGGCGCCGTGGGTGTGTCGGTGCTGGAGGGGATAGATCGGCGGGGTGTTCCGGGGCCTCGGCTGGATCGGCGGGGTGTTCCGGGGCCTCGGCTCGATCGGCGGAGTGTTCCGGGGCCTCGGCTAGATCGGCGGGCTTCGGGCTAGACCGGCGGGGGCTCCCAGGCCGGGGCGGCCTCCGGCTGCACGAACTCGGGCGTGACCTGCCTCGGCTGGATCTTTCCGGCCCTGATGTCCTCCGCCCAGTGGCAGGCGACGAGGTGCTCGGGCGCGAGGCGGCGAAGGGGCGGCTCGTCGTCCCTGCAGCGCGTCGGCTGCACGTAGGGGCAGCGCGTGTGGAAGCGACAGGCCGGCGGCGGGTTCGCGGGGCTCGGCAGGTCGCCCGCGAGCAGAATCGTGTCCCGCTCGCGCTCGACGACCGGGTCTGGAATCGGCACCGCGGAGAGAAGCGAGATCGTGTACGGGTGGAAGGGCTCGTCGTAGAGGTTCTCCGCGGCCGAGATCTCGACGATCTTGCCGAGGTACATGACCGCGATCCGGTCCGAGATGTGGCGGACGACTGCGAGGTCGTGCGCGATGAAGAGGTACGTCAGCTCGAAGTCGGACTGGAGGTTCTCGAGCAGGTTGATGATCTGGGCCTGGATCGAGACGTCGAGCGCCGAGACCGGCTCGTCGCAGACGATGAAGTCCGGATTGAGGGCAAGCGAGCGCGCGAGCCCGATGCGCTGGCGCTGGCCGCCCGAGAACTCGTGCGGGTAGCGCGAGGCCGCATCCGCCGGAAGCCCGACGACCTCCAGCAGCTCACGCACGCGCTTGGCCGCGTCCTTCTTCCCGGAGATGCCGTGGACCCGAAGGGGCTCGCCCACGATGCGGCCGACGCTGTGTCGCGGGTTCAGCGACGCGTAGGGATCCTGGAAGACCATCTGCATGCGGCGGCGGAGCGGCCGGAGGTCCTTCTGCGAGAGGCTGGTGATGTCCTGGCCGTCGAAGACGACCTTGCCCCCGGTCGGCTCGTACAGCCGGAGGATGGTGCGCCCGACCGTGGACTTGCCGCAGCCCGACTCGCCGACGAGCCCGAGCGTCTCGCCCCTCCGGATGGAGAGGCTGACGTCGTCTACCGCCTTGATGTCGCCGATGTGGCGGTCGAGCAGGATGCCGCTCTTGATCGGGAACCAGACCCTGAGGTTCTCGATCTCGACGAGAGCGCCGTCGTCCAAGCTCGCGGCCTCAGCCAACCGCGGCCGCCCTCGATCTCTGCCACTCCTCGACCGGCACCGGGTTGAAGCAGGCGACCATGTGGCCCGGCTCGAGTTCGCGTAGCGGAGGAACCTCCTGGCGCGACTGCTCGACCTCGTACCGGCAGCGCGGCTGGAACGGACAGGCCTCCGGCGGGCGCAGCATGTCCCTCGGCGCGCCCTCGATGGGCTGGAGCTTCGTCTTCCGCTCGGCGTCGAGCCGGGGGACGCTTTGCAGGAGCCCGAGCGTGTACGGGTGGCGCGGGCGGCTGAAGAGCTGCTCGGCGCTCCCGGTCTCCATGAACATCCCGGCGTACATCACGTTGACGCGCTCGCACATGCCGGCGACCACGCCCAGGTCGTGTGTGATCAGGATAAGGGCGGTGTCGCGGTCCTCGGCGAGCTTCTTCAGGAGGTCGAGGATCTGGGCCTGGATCGTGACGTCGAGCGCGGTGGTGGGCTCGTCGGCGATCAGGAGCTTCGGCTCACACGCGAGCGCCATCGCGATCATCGCCCGCTGGCGCATGCCGCCGGAGAACTGGTGCGGGTAGTCCTTAAGGCGGATCTCGGCGCTCGGGATCCCGACCTGGTCGAGCAGATCGGCGACGCGCCTGATCGCCTCGGCCTTGCTCAGGTCGAAGTGGGTCTCGAGAGCCTCACGGATCTGGCGCCCGATCGTCAGCACCGGGTTCAGGCTGGTCATCGGGTCCTGGAAGATCATCGCGATGTCTCGCCCCCGGATCCGCCGGAGCTCCCGGTCGGAGAGGCGGAAGAGGTCGCGGTCGCCGAACATGGCTGTCCCGCTCGTCACCTTCCCCGCGCGCGGAAGGATCCCGAGGATGGCGAGGGACGTGACGCTTTTGCCGCACCCCGACTCGCCGACGATGCCGAGTGTGTCGCCGGGCGCGACGTCGAATGAGATCCCGTTGACGGCGTGCACCGTCCCGCGACTCGTCCAGAACTGGACGCGAAGGTCCTCGACCGTGAGCAGGGGCTGACGGTTCATGTCAGCGGGAGCGCAGCTTCGGGTCGATCGCCTCGCGCAGGCCGTCGCCGATGAGGTTGATCGAGATCGCCGTGACGACGATCGCGAGGCCCGGGATGATCGCCAGGTGGGGCGCGGTCTGTAGGAAGCGCACTGTGTTCGTCAGCATCGTCCCCCATTCCGGCGTCGAGGGATCCTGCGGGCCAAGGCCGAGGAAGCCGAGACCGGCCGCGTCGATGATCGCCGTCGCGAGCGCGAGCGTGCCCGCCACGATCACCGGCGAGATCGCGTTCGGGAGGATGTGCGAGGCGAGAATCGACCGGCGCGGCACGCCGACGGCACGCGCCGCGAGCACGAAGTCGTTCTCCCGCTGCGCCAGCACGGCTCCGCGCAACAGGCGGGCAAATAACGGCACGTTGATGATCCCGATCGCGATCATGATCTGGAAGAGACCCGGCCCGAGCATCGCCACGATTCCGATCGCCATGAGGAACCCGGGGATCGTGAGCCAGATGTCCGTGATGCGCATGATCACGGAGTCGACGCTTCCGCCTGCGAAGCCGGCGATCGCACCGAGGATGCTCCCGAAGATGAAGCCGACGGTCACCGAGACGATGCCGATGAGGAGCGAGTAACGGGCGCCGTAGACGATCCGGGAGAACTCGTCGCGCCCGAGCTCGTCGACGCCGAAGAAGTGCTCGCGAGAGGGCCCCGGGCAGCACCCTTCCCGGATCAGCGCGAGGTTCTGCTGGCGTGGCTCGTACGGGGCGATCAACGGCGCGAAGATCGCGATGATGACGATGCAGCCGATGATCACGAAACCCACGATCGCGCCCGGGTTCCGCCGCAGACGGAGCCAGGCGTCGGCCCAGAGCCCGCCGCCGCCCGCCTGCTCGAACGAGACCTCCCTCGCTTCGAGTTGGGCGACACTCATTTGCTCAGCCTGATTCGAGGGTTCAAGTAGCCGTACGAGACGTCGACGAGCAGGTTCACGAACACGACAATGATCGCGACGAAGAGGACGCCGCCCTGGATGACGGAGTAGTTACGGGCCTTGATCGCGTCCACGAGCCAGGAGCCGATCCCCGGGAACGCGAAGACGGTCTCGGTGAGCACTGCGCCCGAGAGCAGGAGCCCAACCTGGAGGCCGATGATCGTCGCGATCGGGAGCATCGCGTTCCGCAACACGTGCCGGACGTCGACGGCCCACGGCGCGAGGCCCTTGGCCTGCGCCGTACGCACGTAGTCCTCGTTCTGCACGTCGAGAACGGATGCCCGGGTGATGCGCGCGATGATGGCGAGCGGGATCGACCCGAGCGCGATCGCAGGCAGGATGAGATGCTTGGACACGTCCACGAACGCCTCCCCGTTTCGCGCGAGGATGGCGTCGAGGAGGTAGAAGTTCGTCGGGTGCGGGATGTCGATCAGCACCGACATCCGTCCAACGCTGGGTAACCAGCCGAGTCGCACCGCAAAGACGTACTTGAGGACCAGCGCGAGGAAGAAGATCGGGGTCGAGATCCCGATGAGGGAGACGACCAGGCTCGTGTGATCCACCACCCCCTGGTAGTGCTTGGCCGCGAGAAACCCGAGCGGGATCCCGACGACGAGCGCGAAGAGGCCCGCTGCGAACGCGAGCTCGATCGTCGCCGGAAACCGCTGCCGAAACTCGGTCGTGACGGGTTGGCGCGACGTCGAGCTGTTCCCGAACTGCAGTGTCGCGAGCTGCTGGACGTACTTGCCGTACTGGACGTAGATCGGTTGGTCGAGCCCGTACTGGTGCTCGATCGCGGCCACGTCCTCAGGAGTCGCGCGCTCGCCGAGGAGTGCGGCGGCGGGCCCGCCCGGCAGCGCCCGAATCCAGAAGAAGACGAGGACCGAGACGCCGAGGAGGATCGGAATGAGAAGGAAGAGCCGGCGGACGACGAATCGCAGCATCGGTGCTCGCCGTCCGCCGGCCCTGAACTACCTCCCTAGCCCACCGAGACGACCGCGAAGCTCTCGTGCGTCGTCGGGCTCGGCACGTAGCCGTTGACATTCGCCTGGAAGGCGAGCGCCGGCTTGGAGTGCGCGTACGGAACCCCGGGCAGGATCGTCATGATCTGCCGGTTCGCTTCCTGGTACATCTCCGTCCGCTTTGCCTCGTCTGTTTCGGTTCGTGCCTGCTCCAGCAGCTTCTGCACACCGTCCATCTGGTTGTTGTCGATGGTGCCCCACTGCTTCTGGGGTGTGCGGAAGAAGGTGCCGACGAAGTTGTCAGGGTCGCCGAAGTCGCCTGTCCAGCCGAGCAGGAAGACCTGCAGCTGGCCTTCGTTGGCCTTGCCGAGGTAGTCCGGGCTCCACGGCGCGCTGTGCGGGACGACCTTGAAGCCGGAGTTCTGGAGGCTCTCCGACAAGGCCTCGAAGTTCCGCTTCGGGTCGGGCATGTACGGCCTGGAGACGTCTGTCGGATACCAGAAGTCGATCTTGACCGGAAGCGTTAGCCCGGCCTCCTGGAGGAGCTGCTTCGCCTTCTCGGGGTCGTAGCTGTACTCGGGCACGTCGTCCGCGTAGCCGAAGAGCGACGGCGGCATGAACTCCTTCGCCACCTCGCCGCGACCGGCGTAGAACGAGTCGACGACGCCCTGACGGTCGAGCCCGTAGGCGAGCGCCTGCCGGACCTTCGGGTTGTCGAGCGGCGGCATCGAGATGTTGAAGCCGACGTACGCGACGTTGAAGGCGGGGCGGTCGAGGATCTGCAGGTCGGCGTTCCCCTCGATCGTTGCGATGTCCTGCGGCTCGACGAGGTCGTAACCGTTGATCTCCCCTGTCTGGAGCGCCTGCAGACGGGCTGCGTTGTCGGCGATGGGTTGGAAGATCAGCTCGTCGAGCTTTGCGCCCGCCCCGTTGAACTCCGTCGGATTATCCGACGTCGCGCCCCAGTAGTTCGGGTTGCGGGTGAGGACGAGCTTGTCCCCGCGCGTCCACGATTTGAACATGAACGGCCCGGTTCCGGTCGGATGCTGGGTCGCATACGTGCCCGTCGGGTGGAAAATGCCGTCTGCGTCGACCGAGCCTTCGTCGGCGTTGTAATCGGTCAGCGCCTTCGGGCTCGCGATCGCGAACGGCGACAGCACGAGACCCGCCAGGAAGGAGGAGGACGGCGCCGTGAGCGTGATCACGGCCGTGTTCGGGTCGGAGGCCTCACAGCTCTTGTAGAGGCTGTCCTTCGGAGCGCCGCTGTCCGGGTCGTATGTGGCGAAGCCGCCGAAGACGACCTGCCAATAGTAGCTCGCGCTCGGATTCTGAAACGACCCCTTGAAGTTGTACCAGCGGTCGAAGTTGAAACACACCGCGTCGGCGTTGAAGTCGGTGCCGTCCTGGAACTTGACCCCCTGGCGCAGGTGGAACGTCCACGTCTTGCCGTCGGGACTCGCCTCCCAGCTTTCGGCGAGCGCGGGGGCGACTTCGGTCGTCCCAGGCGTCAAGGTGACAAGCGTCTCGAAGATCTGGTCGATGACCCGCAACGACTCGCCGTCCGAGACGAGCGCGCCGTCGAGCGCGACCGGGTCGGCCGCCGAGCCGAAGACGAGAGTGCCGCCTCCACCACCGCCGGTGGTCTCGGTGCCCGATGTTCCACCGGTGGATTCGTTGTCCCCTCCGCCGCACCCCGCCGCTATGAGGGCGAGAAACGCGACAAGCGGGAGGGCAAACGTGAGCAATTTTCCCCTCACCCTTCTCTCCTTTCGGTACGACCGCCCCCAAGGCGGACGGCACGTGAGTATCCAGCAGGTTGGACGTCACGGCAACCCTCGGGTTAGCCCTGGCTGTGCAGGCAGGAGTAGGATCGGGGCCGCCGTGTGGACGACGCCGCTCCTGTATGAGCGCCTCAGCTGGCCCGAGGTGAGGCGGGCCGCCGCCGAGGAACGCGTGTGTCTGATTCCGGTCGCAACACTCGAGGACCACGGGCCGCACATGCCGATCGACACCGATCTCCGGATCACTGCGGAGATCTGCCGTCGCGCTGCGGCGGCAGCGCCGGACGACGTCGTGCTCCTGCCGGCCATCCCCCACGGCTACTCGCCGCACCACATGGATTTCCCCGGCCCGATCACGATCGGCTGGGACACGTTCACGCGCTACCTCGTCGACGTGGGGAGCTCGCTCGCGCGGCACGGATTCCGGCGCATCCTCTACCTGAACGGGCACGGCTCGAACCAGAACCTCGTCGAAATGGCCGCGCGGCTCGTCGGCCTCGAGCACGACGCGGTGCTCGCCGCGGCGGCCTTCCACACATCGGGCGAGGACTCCGCCCGCGTGATCGCGGAGCTCCGCGAGTCGGACCAGGGCGGCATGGCGCATGCCTGCGAGCTCGAGACGTCCATGTACCTCGCCATCGAGCCGGAAGCGGTCGAGATGGAGAAGGCCGTCGACGAGCGCAGCTATCCGCAGGGAAAGCACGCGACCATGGACTGGTCGGACGGCCCGCTCAAGATCATGCCCTGGTGGTCGTCGTTCTCGCGAACGGGGATCCAGGGCGACGCCAGCAAGGCGACGGAGGAGAAGGGCCGGAAGCTGCTGGACGCCGCGGTTGCCGAATGTGTCGAATTCGTGCGCGAACTGCTTGCACGGCCGCTCCCGGAGCGGCTCGAGCCCCAGGAGACGCTGCCGTGAGCATCCCGGTCATTCGCGCCTCCGGCACGCACCGCGAGGCGGGAGCGGCGATCGGTGCCGCGACCAGGGATGACATCCGGCGAAGCGTCGAAGGCGTCGAGTTCGACCACGACGTCGTCCTCCGGTACCGCGGCGCGAGCGTCAAGCATCTGCCCTGGGCAGTCGAGGAGCTCGACGCGGCCGCGCGAGCGGCCGAGGTGGACCCGCTCGCGCTCTTCGCGGAGGCCGTGCTCGAGCTGAGCACCTTCTCGCAGACGAAGATGCCTGCCCACTGCACGGATGTCGCGGCCGTCCCCGCCCTGACCGCGGACGGGCACCTGCTCGTCGCCCACAACAACGACCTGAGCGCGGGCGACGAGAAAGAGGTCGTCGCGATCGAGTGGAAGGTCGAGGGCGAGCCGACGATCTTCACGCTCGGCCTGGGCCCCTGGATCAGCGTCGGCTGGAACGAGGCCGGCCTCTCCGTCACCGGAAACGAGGTCGCGCCGAAGGACGAGGGGGTCGGCGTTCCGCGCCTCCTGCAGGTACGCGACGTGCTGACCCGTACGACGCTCACGGAGGCGACGCGCGCCATCCTTCACCCCGCCCGCGCCTCATCCTACAACTGGGTCGTCGCCCAGGACGACGTGGTGTTGTCCATCGAGGGCTCGGCCACCGCGGCCGAGGCGATCGCGCCCGCCGAGGACGGGACGCTCGCCCACACGAACCACTACGTCCATCCCCAGATGCTCGACTTCGAGGCAAGCCCCTCGAGCGAGGGCTCGACCGCGCGCCTGCAACGGGCAAAGGAGCTCATGACGGACTCCCTCGAGGAAGCGGTCACGCGAACGCGCCTACGGGAGATCCTCTCCGACCACGAGGGCTCCGAGCCCCTCTGCCGCCACGGAAGTGCGCCGGGCGACTCCCAGACCGCGTTTTGGTGCATCGCGGACGTGACGGCCCGGACGATCATGTACGGACGCGGGAATCCCTGCGATTCCGAAGCGCAGCTGTACGTCTTTTCATAGGAGTCCCTCCTTCGAGGGATGCCGGTGCGTACTCCCCGTCTGGCACACTGAACCTACCTGGCGTAGTTCGGGACATACCTGGGTTTGCGGCCCCGGGGTCGAAAGGGGGCCAAAAACGAAAGGTCGACGCCGAGCCGAGATGGACCGCGAGACCGCTCGGCTACTGCCGCTTCTCCTGCCCGTCGTGGTCGCTGAGATCCTCACGGTCACGGTCGCGGCGTCCGCATTCGCGGCCTCGCAGCCGAGCCCGGAGACGCTCGCCGGCGTCTGGGCGCTCCTCATCGTCACGGCGGTCGCGGAGGCCTTCCCGGTCCCGCTCGAGAACGTGCCCGTGGGAGGGACGTCGCTCGCGACGATCTTCATCGTCGGCACATCGGTCATCTACGGCTGGGAAGCGGCCGTCATCGTCGCCTTCGTCGCGCAGGTCGTCGTTGAGGTCGGGCGACGGCGCGACTTTCCGCGCGTCGCCTATAACGGCGGTGTCTACGCCCTGGGGGCGGCCGCCACGGCCGCCGCGAGCCTGCTCGGCAACCAGGAAGGCTTCGGCTGGCTCGCGGTGGAGACGCTCGTCGCGGCGGCGGCCTTCTACGTCGTCGATCTCGTGCTCGTCGCGCTCGTCGTTTCCCGCTCGACACGCGAGCCGCTGAAACGGCTCCTTTCGCAGGCCACCTCCTCGACCCTCATCCCCTTCTCGGTCATGACCTCCCTGAGCCTCATGCTCGCCGTGCTCTGGGACCGCTCGCCGTTTCTGTCTGCCGCGCTCGTTGGTCCCGTCGTCGCGATCGCGCTCTACCAGCGCTCGGTGCACCGGGAGCTGAAGGCCATGCGGCTCGCACTGACGGATCCGCTGACCGGTCTTGGAAACCACCGCCACTTCTACGAGCAGCTCGAACGGCAGGCGCTTGCGGCCGACCCCGAGCACCCGCTCTCCATCTGCCTCCTCGACGTGGACGACTTCAAGCAGATCAACGACTACTACGGCCATCCCGTGGGAGACCAGGCGCTCGTACGGATCGCAGACCGGCTACGGCAAGACGGGGAGGCGTTCCGGATCGGAGGAGACGAGTTCGCGCTCCTCCTGCCCGGAAGGACCGCGCGCGAGGCCATGGAGATCGCCGAGGGCGTGATCGGGCGCGTGAGCGGGACGGCGCAGCTCTCCGCCGGGATCGTCACCCACCCCGACCACGGCGTCGAGCGCTCCGAGCTCGTGCGCGTGGCCGACTCGGCCCTCTACCTGGCCAAGGAGCACGGAAAGAACCGCGTCCGCGTCTACCGCCCCGACCTGCTCGAGCTGGCCGAGCTTCGCCGCCTCGCCGAGGGCCCCGACCGGGCGGCGCGCCTGCGGGCGGCGGCCTCGCTCGCCCATGCGGTCGATGCGCGCGATGCCTACACGGGCTCGCACTCCTACATGGTCGGGGAGCTCTCGGCGCGCGTGGCCAAGCGCATGGGCCTCGAGACCGAGCAGGTCGAGCTCGCACGCCTGGCCGGCTCCCTGCACGACCTCGGCAAGCTCGCCATCCCCGAGGAGATCCTGCGCAAGCCCGGCCCCCTGAACGAGGCCGAGCGCCTCGTGCTCGAGCGCCACCCCCAGATCGGCTTTCGCATGCTCGACTCGCTCGGGGTCGAGCCGGTCGCCTCCTGGGTCCTGCACCACCACGAGCGCTGGGACGGAGAGGGCTATCCCGACCGCCTGGGCGGCGATGCGATCCCGCTCGGCTCGAGGATCCTCTTCGTCGCCGATGCCTACGACGCGATGACGACCGACCGCGTCTACCGCTCCAAGCTCTCGCACGAGCGCGCCATCTCCGAGCTCGAGCGCTGCGCGGGGACGCAGTTCGACCCCGGGGTGGTGGCGGCGCTCCTGGAGGAGCTCGACGAAACCGGAAGCGCTAGGACAGCGGTAGCCGGTTCCACTTCCAGCCGGCGGCGACGGCGGCTGTGACGAGCAGAACGGCGACGATCGAGAGGCGAATCGCGGCGACGCGAATGTGCGTGAACATGCTGAACCCTTTCGGAAGTTAGACTGCGGCCCGAAAGCGAAGATCGGCTCGGAAAAACCGCTGGCTCAGCCCGGAAAGAGTGATTGGGGCCGCGTGTGCGGCCCCAATACCTACCTCACTACCTCTTGTGACCTATGCCGCGACCGAGGAGAGGTCGCGAAGGGCCGCGAGACGCTGCAGGGCCTGGCCTTCGAGCTGGCGCACGCGCTCCCGCGTCAGCCCGAGCTCGTGGCCGATCGCCTCGAGCGTCCAGGGGTCGCCCTCGAAGCCGAAGCGGAGCTCGAGGATGCGCCGCTCCCGCTCGGGGAGGGCGTCGAGCGCCTTGCGGACTCCCTGCTTGCGCAGGGACTCCTCGGCCTCGTCGAACGGGTCCGCGGCCTCGCGGTCGGCGAAGAGATCGCCGAGCTCGCCTTCGTCGTCCGCGCCCACGCTCTGGTTCAGCGAGACGGAGGCCTGGGCGGCGCCCAGCGCCTCGTCGACGTGCTGAACCGGAAGACCGGTCGCCTCCGCGAGCTCCTCCTTCGTCGCCTCGCGCCCGAGCTCGACCTCGAGCCGGCGGGCAGCCCGGCCGAGCTTCTGCTGGCGCTCGACGACGTGGACGGGAACGCGGATGGTGCGCGCGTTGTTGGCGACGGCGCGCTGCACCGACTGGCGGATCCACCAGGTCGCGTAGGTCGAGAACTTGAAGCCCCGCCGCCAGTCGAACTTCTCCACCGCGCGGTTGAGGCCGAGGGTCCCTTCCTGGATCAGGTCCAGGAACGGGACGCCGAGGCCGCGATAGCCCTTGGCGATGGAGACGACGAGGCGGAGGTTCGACTCGATCATCTTCCGCTTGGCGATGAGATCGCCCTTCTCGATCTGCTTGGCCAGCGTGACCTCTTCGGAGGCGGTCAGAAGCTTGTGCTTGCCGACGTCCGCCAGGAAGAGCTGCAGGCTGTCGCCTGCTCCGTGATGGACGTGCTCCGTGACCGGGGCGGCCGCCGGGGTCTCCTCCTCCGGCTCGTCGACCGGCGCGCCGATCTCGAGCCCGATGGACTCGAGCTCCTGGGTGAAGTCGGCCATCTCCTGGTCGCCGAGGTCGAGCTCGAGGGCGAAGGCCTCCAGCTCGGCCGGCTCCACGTAGCCGCGCTCCTCGGCGTTTTCGACGATGGAGCGGCCCTGCAGAGTGTCGAGAAGTTCATTCATGGAGTTCTGGCTTTGACTCACGTAGTTCCTATGATCCTTTCGCTGAAACGTCGTGGACGGATGTCTCCTGTCCAACTAAACGTTCGCACTGTAAGAGGAATTCCCTGGGCTTCACAGGCATCCGACGGCCTCTTAACTGACGTTTAACCTCGCGGTTACCGGCTGGTTACCGCCCGGGAGGTTCGTCCACCCGCTGTGTCTTCAGACGCCTCGGGCGCGGTTTGGTTGGCTACTTCTTCTTCCGCTTCCGAGGCGCGCGCTTGGGCGCCGCGCGGCGCTCGGCGAGGAGCTCGGCTGCGCGCTCGAGCGTGATCTCGTCGACATCGTCGCCCTTGCGGAGGCTGGCGTTGGTTTCGCCGTCGGTCACGTAGGGGCCGAAGCGACCGCTCTTCAGCGAGATCTCACGCTGGCTCACCGGGTCGAGCCCCAGCGTGCGGAGAGGGGCGGCCGAGGGTCCCTGGCGCCGCCTCGTCTTCGGGCGCGTGAACGCCTCCGCGGCGGCGTCGATCCCGATGCTGAAGATCTCCGCCTCCGAGTCGAGCGAGCGGGTGTCGTCGCCCTTCTGCAGGTAGGGGCCATATCGCCCGTTGCGGGCGACGATCTCGGCGCCGTCGGCAGGGTCGACGCCCGACGACACGGGGAAGCGAGAGAAGCCGGAGCGCCTCGTCGAGCGTGACGGTGTCGACCGACATCGACTTGAAGAGGGATGCCGTGCGCGGCTTGGCCGTGTCGCCCTCGGGAAGCAGCTCGGTGACGTACGGGCCGTAGCGCCCGTCACGGACGCCGATCTCGCGGCCGGACTCGGGATCCTGGCCGAGGGTGCGGCCCTCCGAGGCCCGAGAGAGAAGCTCCTCCGCCACCGCGGGAGTCAGCTCGTCGGGCGGCAGGTCATCCGGAATCGACACACGGCGACCGTCCTGCTCGATATAGGGGCCGTAGCGGCCGACGCGGACGAGGAGGCCATTGCCGAGGTCGAACGAATTGACTTCGCGCGCGTCGATGTCGTCCAGATCGGAGACGAGGCTCTTCAGGCCCTCGTCGTCTCCGTTGCCGAAATAGAACGACTTGAGCCAGCCGACACGCTCCTCGTCTCCCGTGGCGATCCGATCGAGGACGTCCTCCATCCGGGCCGTGAACTCGTAGTCGACCAACCGGTCGAAGTGGCCCTCGAGCAGCTTCACGACGGCAAACGCGATGTACGAGGGAACGAGGGCCGTGCCCTTTTTGAAGACGTAGCCCCGGTCGATGATCGTGCCGATGATCGAGGCGTACGTCGAGGGCCGGCCGATACCGAGCTCCTCGAGCGCCCGCACGAGCGTCGCCTCGGTGTACCGCGGAGGCGGAGTGGTCTCGTGCCCGAACGCTTCGAGACTTCGGTTTTCGAGCCCCTGCCCTTCCTCGAGCGGCGGCAGGCGGCGATCGGCCTCTTCGTCCGCCGCCTCGTCGTCCCGGCCCTCCTCGTAGGCCGCGAGGAAGCCTCTGAACGTGATCACGGTCCCGGAGGTGGCAAACTCGGCATCGGCGTCGGGTGCCGTGGCTCCCAGCCGCACCGAGACGGTTTCTCCGGTCGCGTCCGCCATCTGCGAGGCGAGCGTGCGCTTCCAGACGAGCTCGTAGAGCGCGAGCTCGTCCCGGCCGAGCTCGCGCGCGACCTGCTCCGGGGTGCGGAAGCTGTCGCCTGCGGGACGGATCGCCTCGTGGGCTTCCTGGGCGTTCTTCACCTTCCGGTCGTAGCGACGGGCTTCGGCGGGCAACGAGTCCGGGCCGAACAGCGAACGCGCCTGGTCGCGCGCGGCCGTGAGGGCGGACTCGGAGAGCGTGGTCGAGTCCGTTCGCATGTAGGTGATGTAGCCGTTCTCGTACAGCCGCTGGGCGACTCGCATCGTGGTCTGCGAGCTGAAGCGGAGCTTACGGCTCGCCTCCTGCTGAAGGGTCGAGGTCATGAACGGCGCGGCCGGCCTCCGCCGGTACGGCTTCCGCTGGACTCCGCGGACCGTGAAGTCGGCCTCGGCGAGCGACTCGGTGAGACTCCGGGCGGCCGCCTCGTCGAGGTGGACGAGATCGGCGCTTCGGAGCTCCGCGTCGGAGCCGAAATCGCGACCCTGGGCAACCGCCCGTCCGTCGAGCGCGACGAGGCGGGCGGTGAACTCCCCGGGATCGAAGACGCCCTCGATGTCCCAGTAGGAGGCCGCGACGAACGCAATCCGGGCCCGCTCCCGCTCGACGACGAGACGCGTCGCGACGGATTGGACACGGCCGGCGGAAAGGCCTTTCGTGATCTTCTTCCAGAGAACCGGCGAGACCTCGTACCCGTACAGGCGGTCGAGGATCCTGCGCGTCTCCTGAGCGTCGACGAGCCTACGGTCTACGTCCCGGGTCTCCTCGAGCGCGCGCTGGATCGCATCAGGCGTGATCTCGTGGAAGACCATGCGCCGCACTGGAATCTTCGGCTTCAGCACCTCGATGAGATGCCAGGCGATCGCCTCGCCCTCGCGGTCTTCGTCCGTCGCGAGCAGGAGCTCGTCCGCCTCGGCCAACCGCTTCTTCAGTGATGCGACTACGTGCTTCTTGTCGGGATCGACGACGTAGTAGGGCGCGAAGTCTTCCTCCGTGTTCACGCCGAGCCGCGCCCACGGCAGCTTCTTCATGTTCGCCGGGATGTCGGCGGCGCGCTCAGGCAGGTCGCGGACGTGTCCGATGCTCGACTCGACGACGAAGCCCGGGCCGAGGTAGCCGGCGATCGTCCTCGCTTTCGCGGGGGACTCGACGATGACGAGACGGCGCTCGCCGTCCTTCGTGGCTGGCTTTGTATCCGTCGGCACTGGAAACACGTTAGCGAAGGCGCAAAACACGCCATTATTCGGCTCCATGGCCGTACGACCTTTACTGGCAGTCGACGGCGACAACCTGGCACATCGCGCCTACCACGCGCTCCCGAGCTCCATCAAGGGCGGGGACGGCAAGCCGGCGAACATGATCGTCGGCTTCGCGAACATGCTCATCCGCGCGTGGGAGGCCGAGGAGCCGCGCACAGTCTTCGTCGCCTTCGACACGCTCACCGTGCCGACGTACCGCCACGAGCTCCTCCCCGGGTACCAGTCCGGGCGCGACTTTCCGCGGGACCTCACCGACCAGCTCGGCCGGCTTCCCGACTTCGTCGAGGCGCTCGGCTTCCCCTGGGCGAAGGAAGCGGGCTACGAGGCGGACGACTTCCTCGCGGCCGCCGTGGCTTCGGAGGAAAAGCGCAAGGGCTCGACCCTCGTGCTCACGAACGACCGCGACCTCTTCCAGCTGGCGTCGCCGCGGACGACCATCCTCCACCCGAAGCGCGGCGTGTCGGAGCTCCAGCGCGTCGGGCCGGCCGAGGTGCGGGAGCGCTACGGCGTCGAGCCCGAGCAAGTGCCGGACTTCATCGCGCTGCGCGGCGACCCATCGGACCGGATTCCCGGCGCTCCGGGAGTCGGCCCGGGCCGGGCGGCGGCTATCGTCAAGAAGCACGGATCGCTCGAGGCCGCGCTCGAGGCGGGGGGCTTCCCCACTATCGGCGACCAGCTGCGCGAGTACCTGCGGATCGCAACTCTCCAGTACGACGCACCGCTGCCCAAGCTCCCGGATGCGGCCCCGAACTGGAAACGCGCTGCCGGCCTGACGGAGGAGTGGGGTCTCGGCGGGCTCTCGCGACGCCTGGCGGAGCGCGCTTAGGGCCGCCTCCGCTCGGGCAGAACTACGGCCATGGACAAGGTCGCGGTCGTCACCGGAGCAAACACTGGAATCGGCTGGGCGATCGCCCAGCGCCTTCAGGAGGACGGGTACCTCCCCGGTTTCCACACGCGGGACAACAAGGCGGAGTCGAAGGCGCGCTACGAGGAGATCGCCGAAAACGGGCGAGCACACTGGCTGGTCGGCGACCTCTCCGACCGCGACATCGGCGAGCGGCTCGTCTCCGAGACCGTCGAGGCGCTCGGGCGCATTGATGTCCTGGTGAACAACGCAGGCGCGACCTCTGCGAAACCCGCGCTCGAGCTCGACGTCGACGACTTCGACAGCCTCTTCTCGGTCGACGTGCGAGGGGCCTTCCTCATGTCGAGCGCGGCGGCGAAGCGGATGCGGGACGGAGACGGCGGCGTGATCGTCAACATCACGAGCGTCCACGAGCGCATCCCGCGCCCCGGGTTCGCACTCTACGCATCCGCGAAGTCGGCGCTCGGGATGCTCACGCGCTCGCTCGCGCTCGAGCTCGCCCGGGACGGGATCCGCGTCAGCGCAGTCGCGCCGGGCGCAATCGCGACGCCCAGGAACGAAGAGGCCGACGAGCTGTCAGACCAGATTCCGCTCGGCCGCCCGGGCGACCCCGCCGAGGTGGCCGCGCTCGTCTCCTATCTCGTGAGCGACCAGGCGAGCTACGTGACCGGCACGAGCGTCGTCATCGACGGCGCCATGACTCAGCAGGTGGTTGCCGATCCCGCCTGGTAGCGGCGTCGGCCTGCAATAGTCCGCTGACCTATGGTCCCTCTCGTCAGCCACCGCGACTTCGCGACCCTGCACCCGACCGGGGAGCACGTCGAGCGGCCCGAGCGCGTCGGCGTCCTGCTCGAGGCGTTTTCCGAGTACGAGGAGCCGCGGCGCGCAACGCTCGAGGAGATCGGGCTCTGCCACGACCCGGACTACGTCGAGGCAATCGGCGCGCTCTCCCAGAGCGGGCAGACGGTCATGCTCGACGAGGACACGGTCAGCACGCCCTCCACCTTCGAGACAGCACTGCTTGCGGCCGGCGGCGCGATCGCCGTGGCCGAGCGCGGCGGGTTCGCCGCGGTCCGCCCGCCCGGGCACCACGCGCTGCCGGGCGGCGCGATGGGGTTTTGCATCTTCAACAACGTCGCGATCGCGGCCCGGTACGCCCAGATCAATCTCGGGATCGACCGCGTGGCGATCCTGGACTGGGACGTCCACCACGGGAACGGCACGCAGGACATCTTCTGGAACGACCCGTCGGTGTTCTTCGTCTCCATCCAGCAATGGCCGTTCTGGCCGGGAAGCGGTGGGCCGGGCGAGGGGAACGAGACGACGCTGAACGTGCCGCTCCCGGCGGGCTCGGGAGACGACGTATACCTCGATGCGATGGAGCAGCTCGTCGAGCCCGCGATCGCCGGGTTCGACCCCGGGCTCCTGCTCGTGTCCGCGGGGTTCGACGCGGCAGCCGGCGACCTCCTGGGCGGGATGAGCGTCAGCGCCGACGGCTTTGCGGAGATGACGAGGGGCGCACAGGCACTCGCGCCGCAAGTCGGATTCGTGCTCGAAGGCGGCTACACGATCGAGAACCTGCCGGCTCTCGTCGGCGCCGTCCTCTCCGCCTAGGTCAGAAGGAGCCCGGCCGCCACGAGGGCGACGGCTCCGACGCCGGCGAGCCACGCCTCCCGCTTCGCGTCGGCGACCACATGCCCTGCGGCGAGGCCCGCGAAGATCGCGGCCGGAACGAGCAGGAGGCCGATGGAGAAGGAGCCGAGCACCGCCCAGACGCCGAGCATGGCGGCTGCTCCGGTGAGGAGAATCGCCCGGGCCTTCGGCGCGAGAAATTGGGCCGAGACGAGCGCAAGACCCGCGCCGGCGACACAGGCGGCGACGAAGAGCACCCTGCCGCTCGTCAGCTCTCCCTCTCCCTCGCCCTGGATGATCGCGAGGTAGAGCGCGTCGACCGCGAGGGCGATCCCCGCAGCGGAGAGCGCCTGCCACCAGCCCGGTGGGGCAAGTCGACTGGCCACGCTTCAAGTGTAGGCGCGCCAGCGGGAGAAATGGACAAGATGCGGGCATGGCAACCCCGGCCCCCATTCGCCCGCCGACGAGAGCCGACGCCGAGGCGGTCGCCGACCTCGTCGTCGGATTCGACGTGGAGGAGTACGGCTCCCCCGACTTCGAGCTCGACGATCTTCTCGCCGACTGGGGGAGCCCTGGGCTCGACCTCGAACGCGACGCCTGGCTGGCCGAGCTCGCCGACGGGCGCCTGGCCGCCTACGCGGCGCTCCATTTCAACGACGACGCCGAGGTCTACGTGAACGCAGAGACCCGTGGTGCTGGCATCGGAACCGAGCTCAGACGCCGTCTCGAGGCCCGCGCGGTGGAGCGGGCCAGCGACGGCGAACGTGTCGTCGTCGGCCAGGCGCTCAGCTCGGTGAACGAGGCCGGCCGCGCCCTTCTCCGCCGAGCGGGCTACGAGAATGTCCGCACGTACTGGCGCCTCGTTCGCGATCTCGACGACACAGTTCCGGCCCCGGAGACACCCGACGGCGTGACGATCCGCTTCTTCGACCTCGAACACGACGCGCGGGAGACTCACCGGGTCATCGGCGCGGCATTCGAGGACAACATCCGCCGGCGGCCATTCGAGTCCTTCGAGGAATGGGAGGCGCACGAGATCGACCGCAAGGCATTCGATCCCACCCTCTGGTTCGTGGCAGAGGCGGAAGGCCGCATCGTCGGCGCCATCGTCTGCCCCGACTACGAAGACGAAGGCTGGATCCGCCAGCTGGCGGTCGCCCGGGACTGGCGCGGCCGGGGTATCGGCAGCGCCCTCCTCCTGACCGCGTTCGGGGAGTTCAAGCGCCGCGGCCGCACGACCTCCGCGCTCGTGGTCGACTCCTGGAACCAGACGGGCGCCAAGGCCGTGTACGAACGGCTGGGCATGCGCCCGGAGCGCACGCACTCGCGCTTCGAGAAGGAGCTGCGGCCGGGCCCCTAGGAGTGCGCCGGATACGAACCGAAGACGCGCAGCTCGCGTGTGAGGCCCTGCACCTCGGCGAGCGTCTCGGTGACGATCGGGTCGAGGGGGTGGCCGGCCAAAACGGCGTCGAAGCGGTAGCGCCACGGCGTCGCGGGGATCGGCCGGGAAACGAGCTGCACGAGATCCAGCGAATGGCGCCCGAAGGGCTCGATCGCCTTGTGCAAAGCCCCCGGCCGGTGATCGGTCGCGAAGGAGAATGCGGTGCGCCAGCTTTCGCCCTCCCGGTCGATCCGTGTGTACGGCGCAACCGAGACGAAGCGCGTGTAGGCCTCGGGGTGGTCGCCGACGTCCCCGGCGATCACCGTGAGCCCGTACATGCGCGCGGCCCGTTCGCTCGCGATCGCCGCCTCCATTGGGTCGCCGCGCGCGGAGACCTCGGACGCCGCGTCGGCGGTCGTGGCAGACGCGATCGCAGTCGTCCAGGGCATCGCCGCGAGCAGGCGACGGCACTGGTCGAGGGCGGCCGGATGCGAGCGGACGATGCGGATCTCCTCGAGGGGAACGTCCTTCGGCCCGACCAGGCAGTGCCGGATCGGCAGGACGGTCTCTCCCGTGATCGAGAGCGGGGACTCGTAGAGAAGGTCGTGCGTCTCGTTGACCGGGCCGGTCAGCGAGCTCTCGATCGGCAGGACGCCGAAGGACACCTCGCCCTCCGACGTCGCCTCCACCACCGCCGTGAAGCTGGGCAGCGGAACGAGTTCGGTGCCGGTCGGAAAGAGGTTGTCGCAGGCCGCAGCGCTGTGCGCGCCGTCACGGCCCGGATAGGCGACGTTCACTCCCATGGATGAATCTAAGCGGAATTAGGAGCGGAGCTCCGCGGGGAGGCGGAAGACGACATCCTCGCGGGCGATCTCGACCGCGGCGCGCTCCGTGAAACCGAGTTCGGCGAGCCGCTCGAAGACGCGGTCGACCAGGAGCTCCGGCGAAGAGGCGCCCGCGGTCAACCCGAGGGTCTCATGGCCCTCGAGCCAGGCCGGGTCGAGGTCCGTCTCGTCGTCGATGAGGTAGGCGTCGGCGCCACTGTCATGGGCGACTTCCACGAGGCGATTGGCGTTCGAGCTCGTGCGCGAGCCGACGACGAGCACGAGCGTCGCCTCCTCGCAGATGCGCTTGACCGCGTCCTGGCGGTTCTGCGTCGCGTAGCAGATGTCCGCGGAGGGCGGCCCGACGAGATCCGGGAACCGCTCGCGCAGCGTGTCGACGACGTCGGCCGTGTCGTCCAGGGAAAGGGTGGTCTGCGTGATGTAGGCGACTTTTGCTCCGTCCTCGACCCCGAGGTTGCGGGCGTCCTCGGGGGTCTCGACGAGCACGATCGACTCGGGAGCCTCCCCCATCGTGCCTTCGACCTCGACGTGGCCGGCATGGCCGACCAGCGCGATCTTGAGGCCGCGGCCGGCGTAGCGCCTGGCTTCGGCATGCACCTTGGAGACGAGCGGGCAGACGGCATCGACGACCTTCAGGCCCCGCTCCGCGCATCTCTCGTAGACCTTGGGTGCGACACCGTGCGCCGAGAGGACGATGAGCTCGCCTTCGGGCACCTCGTCCTCGGACTCGACGAACACCGCGCCGCGCGCCTCGAGGTCGCGCACGACATGGACGTTGTGGACGATCTCGTGGCGCACATAGACCGGCGGCCCGTGCTGGTCGAGCAGCTTCTCGACGATGTCGATGGCGCGAACGACTCCTGCGCAGAAGCTGCGAGGCGCGGCGACCAGGACGCGCTTGCTCACGCGAGCTCCTCGGCCGCGCGCGTCAGTGCGACCGTCGCCTTGCGCGCGTCGCGCGCGGTGCGGATCGACTTGACCGGCTCCGTGACGAACGCTGTCGCAACGACCTTCCAGTCCGTGCCGCCGTCCGCCTTGCCGGCGCAGACGAGCCGCCCGACCGGCTGGTCACCGGAATCGGAGATCGCTCGCACGACTCCGGCCAGCCGTCCCGTGGATGCGAGCACGCCGCTTTCCATGTCCACGACCGCGGCCCCGCTCTGCTCGGCAAGCGCTTGCCGGGCTTCGGGCTCGTTGGCGACGCCCTCGGAGGCGACGACGACCGCGGGCTCGGCACCGGCGACCTCGAGTGCGGGCCCGTCCCAAAGCGTTCGCCCGGACGGATCCACGACCTTCGTCGCCGTCACGAGCGCGCCGGGGCGAAGCGTGTCGCCGAGACCTCCCGCGAAGCCGAAGGAGACGAGCTGTCCGTTGGGCAGGGGCAGGCCGGCGCCGAGGCCGACCAGGGCGGTTTTCGCACCGGCCTTACGTGCTGCACGCTCTTCGACTTTCAGTGCGCAGACGAGAGTGAGCGCATTTCCCTTCGCGGAAACTGCGTCAGCATTTTTCGCGATTACCGCAGCGTCCACGCGAGGCTCCGCACCGTTTCCTTGACGCTCGAGGTCGTCGCGATCGTCGCCGACGGCTCGAAGCCGGAGTGGATGCCGCAGTGCTCGCAGCGGTGGTCGTTCCCCGGCCCGTAGCGCTCCCACTCGATTCCGTCGATGAGCGCCTCGTAGGTCGGGAAGATGCCGTCGGTGAGGAGGTAGCAGGGGCCCTTCCAGCCGTAGGGATTGCGCGTCACGGAGCCCCACGGCGCGCACGGGAGCTTGCGGTCGCCGGTGAGGAAGTCCTGGTAGACCGGGCTCGCCAGCCACTTGTAGCCGTTCTTGCGCACGCCGTCGCGGATCGTCGTGAACTTCTCCTCGTGCTCGGCGCGCGTCATCGTGAGCGCGGGGTCGATCTGCGAGTACTGGTAGCCGGGCGCGACGAGCATCCCCTCGATGCCGACGTCCTCGGTGAGGAAGCGCATCATCTCGAGCACGTCTGCGACGTCCGTCTCCTTGAAGATGGTCGTGTTGGTCGTCACGCGGAAGCCCGCCTCGCGAGCCTCGCGAATCGCCGCGACGGCGATCTCCCAGAGGCCCGGGTAGTCGCAGATGTAGTCGTGGATCTCGCGCATGCCGTCGAGGTGAACGACGAACGTGAGGCGTGGGTTCGGCTCGAACCTGGCGAGCATGTCCGAGAGGCGCAGCGCGTTCGTGCAAAGCTGGATGTTCCGCTTCATCTCGAGGAAGCCGCCGACGACGTCCTCGATGCCCTTGAAGATCAGCGGCTCGCCGCCGCAGATGGAGATGACCGGAGCCGGGCACTCGACGGCCGCCTGGAGGCACTCCTCCACGGTCAGCCGGGCCTTGTTCGACTCGTACTCGCGGATCTTCCCGCAGCCGATGCAGGCGATGTTGCAGCCGAGAGTCGGCTCCAACATGATCACGAGCGGATAGCGGTCGTTGCGCTTCTGCGAGGCGACGTATCGCCCGATCTGGACGGTGCTGCGAAGCGGAAACTTCATGCGCCTCCCTTCCGTGTCAGCGCTTCAGCCGTGGCGCGGGCCAAAGCCGGCTCGACTGGGCCTGATTCGTATCCGAGTCTACTCCGAGCCTTTTCCGAGGAGAAATACATCGGTATGCGCGCGAGCTTGACCTCTTCTGCGTTCGCGAAACCTGCCTTTGCGGCTGCTACCGCCACAGGATACGGGACGCGGAGGCTCGGTCGCGGCCTTCCTGCGAAATCGGCGATGACGGCGAAAAGCTCCTCGAGGGAGATGTTCGCGCCCCCGAGGAGGTAGCGCTCGCCCGGCTCTCCGCGCTCGAGCGCGAGAGCGTGCCCGCGAGCGACGTCGCGGACGTCGACCACGTTGAGCCCGGTCGTCGCGACGTAACCGCGAATCCTGCCGGTGGCGACGTCGGCGATCATCTGCCCCGTCGGCGTGGGCTTGGCGTCGCCGTCGCCGACCGGCGTCGTGGGGTTGACGACGACGGCTCCGGCTGCGAGCGCGAGCCGCTCCGACTCGAGCTTCGTACGCTTGTACGGGACTGAGAGCTCCCATTCGGGCGGTTCGTCCTCCTCCGTCGCGATCCCGCCGGGGACGGGCCCGCACGTGCCGGCCGTGCTCGTGAAGAGGAAGCGGCGCACGCCCTTGGCTTGCGCGGCGGCGAGGATCGTCCTCGTTCCTTCGACGTTCACGCGCTGAAACTCCGATTCGGGGGCCTCGTAGCTGTAAAGCGCGGCGACGTGGACGGCCGCCTCGCACCCGTCGAGCGCGCGCTCGAGGCCGGCGCTGTCGAGGAGGTCGACGCGCTCGTCGCGCACCTCGGCTCCCTGCTCGCGCAGCTCCCGCGCGACGTGGCTCCCGACGAAGCCCGTCCCGCCTGACACGTAGACGATCAAGCGCGTGCGGCTTTGAGGCGGCCGAGCGCCATGACCGGCCAGTAGGTGCGATACAGGTGGTAGTTGATAAGGAAATGGCGCGGGAAGCCGGTGCCCGTGAAATACGGCTCGTCCCAGTCGCCGTCCTCGCGCTGGTTCTCGGCGAGCCAGGAGGCCGCTCGCGTCGCGGCTTCCGAATTGGCCTCTCCGGCGGCGACGAGCCCGAGCAGCGCCCACGCGGTCTGCGAAGCGGTCGGCTCGCCCCGCCCGTGCCAGCCCTTGCCGTCCTCGCCGACGTCGTAGGAGCGGCAGTCCTCGCCGAACCCGCCGCTTTCCTGCTGTACGGACGCGAGCCAGGCGACCGCGCGGCGCATCGCCTGGTGGTCGTGCGGGAGGCCGGCCGCCTCGAGCGCCGGGAGAGTGGCGCCCGTGCCGTAGACGTAGTTCACGCCCCAGCGGCCGAACCAGGAGCCGTTCTCCTCCTGCCTCGAGAGCAGGTAGTCCACTCCGCGGCGGGTGGAGTCCTCGTAGCCCGGCTCCTTCGCGAGGAGCTCGACTGCGTGGCCCGTGACGTCGACGCTCGGCGGGTCGATGATCGCGCCGAAGTCGACGAACGGGATCTCGTAGAGCCAGTAGGCGTCGTTGTTCTTGTCGAAGGCGCCCCAGCCGCCGCCTCGCGACTGCATCGCCTCGATCCAGCCGCAGGCGCGCGAGACCGCCGGGCGGCCCAGGCCGAGCTCGTTGAGCGCGATGCCGACGACGGCCGCGTCGTCGATGTCGGGATAGAGGTCGTTGTCGTACTCGAAGGCCCAGCCGCCAGGCTCGACCCCGGGCAAACGGACCGCCCAGTCGCCACGCACCCTCACCTCTTCCCGAACGAGCCACTCGCCGCCCTTCCGGAGGGCCGGCTCGTCCGCCGCCACCCCCGCCGCGCGAAGCGCGACGAGCGCGAGGCATGTGTCCCAGACGGGCGACTGGCAGGCTTCCGGCCGGAGGCGGTCGCCGTCGTCGATCATGAACCGCTTCCAGCCCTCGATCCCGCGCCGGAGATACGGCGACTCGGGCCCGTGGCCGCGGCAGGCAAACGCGATGAGCGACCAGACCCACGGGGGCTGGATCCCGCCCCATGAGCCGTCGAGCTCCTGCCGGTCGATCAGCCAGCGCTCCGCGTAGGCGAGCGCGCGCTCGCGGCCCGGCTGGACGGGCTGGCCGTTGTACCAGCGGAGGGCGGAGTCGAGCAGGTTCCATGCGGTTTGCGGCCGTTCCAGCGCGCCGAGGTCGATCTCGCGGGCGAGGCGCTCCTCGGGGAGGCGGCGCACCGGCCGGTAGTGCATGACGATGGAGAGCGCGACGAGCGTCTGCCGAGCCCAGCAGCCGAAGCTGTAGACCGAAAGCGGGAGCTCGGGCCTGAGGAGGACGAGCTCAGGCGGGATCGCCTGGATCTCCTCCCAGGGCCAGAGGCCGAAGAGCGCGAGCCACATGCGCGTGAAGACCCGGGACGCTCCGATGCCTCCCTGCTCCTCGATGTAGCTGCGGGCCCCGGCCAGCCGCGGGTCGTCGGCGGCCAGACCCGCCATGCGAAGCGCCGTGTAGGCCTCGACGGTTGCGGCGAGGTCGGCCTCGCCGCCCCAGTAGATCGCCCAGGTGCCGTCGTCGCGCCGGCGGGCGAGGAGCTCATTGGCGCAGCGGCGGACGGTGTCCTCGTCGGCGATTCGGAGGAACTCGTGCCAGAAGATGTGCTGCGCCGTCATCGTCACGTTTGACTCGAGCTCGGCGACCCAGAAGCCGTCGGGCTTCTGCAGCGAGAGCAGCCGCTCGACGCCTGCGTCGAGGGCCCGGTCGAGGTCCGTGCCGACGGTCGCGCTCACGCGGGGACTTTCTCACGAACCGAGGCCGTGAGCACACGGGCGGCCTCCCGGCCGCTCCTCACCGCGCTCTCCATCGTCGCAGGCCAGCCGGTGTCGGTCCAGGCGCCTGCGCGGACGACGTTCGGCCGGCCGGTCGCCGCTCCGAGGCGGAGCCGCGCGCTCCCCGGGCGGGCGGCGAACGTCGCAGCCGGCTCACGGCTCACGCGCGACCAGATGAGCTCGGCCGCCCCGAGCCGCTCGGTGACCTGTCCTGCGATGCGGTCGATGAGTGCCCGGCCGCGCAGCTCGAGCAGCTCGGAAGCTCCGCTCGAGACCACAGTGACGTACTGGCCCCGCTCCGGGTGGTGGCCAGTGAGAGCACCGCGGTCGAAGAGCCAGTGCGCGTCGCTCCCGAGGAGCGCAGCAAGCGGCGAGCTCATGATCGGCCGGTCGAAGAGGAGGTGGACGCTCACGATGGGCGAGTCCTCGAGCCCAGGCTCCGGCTCGCCGAGCAGCCGGGCGCTCTCGGAAGGCGGTACCGCGACGACGACTCCGTCCGCGTCGAGCTCGTCGAGTGACGCGACCCGGGTCCCGAGCGAGATCTCGACGCCGCGCCGCCCGAGCTCGGCGCCGGCCGCGTCGCCGTGCATGTCGCCGAGCGGAGCGGTCGGAAGGAGCAGGTCGCTCGCGCCCCCACCGGCGAGGAGCGCGGTCTGCACGGTGAAGATGCCCGCCGCAGCGCTAACCTCGTCCGTGCCCAGGTTGAGCGCGGGCCGGATGAAGACGTCCCAGAAGCGCTCGACGCCCGCCTGCGACTGGCCGAGCGTCCGGAGCAGTGAGCCGAAGATCTCATCGTCGTGGGCGCCGGCGTCGAGCTTCGCCAGCTTGCGCGCGACGTGCCCGGTGGCGAGCCGCTCGCCCAGGCCGATGTGCCCGTAGCGGAGGAGCCCGAGAAGCCCGGGGCGGATGGTCTCGACGCTTCCGTCCTCGGCGACGACCGGGAGCCCGAGCCGCACGCGCCGCAGCGACGCCGCCTGGCCGATCTCCGCGACGAAGTCCAGGTACGCGGTGCAGCACCCGAGGGCCACGTGCTGGCCGTTATCGGGCGGCGGGCTCGGGTCGCCTTCCCTCTCCGGCAGCGTCTGCACCGCCCCGCCCAGCGTCGGCCTCGACTCGAGGAGGCGGACATCGTGGCCCTGCTTGGTGAGCTCGAGCGCCGCGGCGAGCCCGGCGAGCCCACCCCCGACGACCGCGACCCTCACAGCGCCGCGACCGCCTTCATCTTCTCGACCGTCGAGAGGCGCGGCGGCTCGCTGAAGACGTCGTAGCCGCGGGCGCGCATCTGCATGAGGAGGCCGCGGTAGATCCCCGCGAAGCTGCGCACGCAGAGCGCGCTGCGCCGGTCGAGGAGCGGGAGGAGCTCGAGGCCCTTGCGCATGAGCGCCTCTGCGCGGACCGCTTGGTGCTCCATGAGCGGCCCCCAGCCGGGGCCCGGGCTACCGGCGGCAATCTCCTCCTCGGTCACCCTGAAGCGGCTCAGCTCGTCCTGCGGAAGATAGACGCGCCCGAGCGACCAGTCCTCGGCGACGTCCCGCATGATGTTGATCTGCTGCAGCGCGAGCCCGAGCGTCTGCGCACGCGGCCTCGCCGCCTCCCAGCTCGAAGGCTCGTACACGGCGGCGCACGCCACTCCCACCGCGCCGGCGACTCGCCGGCAGTACTCTCGCAGCTCGTCCCAGGATGGGTAGCGGTTCCGGTCGCAGTCCATGAGCGCCCCGTCGACGAGGTCGACGAGCGCCTCGGGCGGGATGGGGTAGCGGGTCATCGCATCGGCGAGCGCGACGAGAATCGCATCGCCGTCCTGGGAGGCGGGAAGCGCCCCGGCGGCGGCTCGCCACGACTCGAGCTCGGCTCGGGCGGGCTCAGGCCGATCGGCGAGGTCGTCGACGCGGCGCGCAAATGCGTAGAGCGCGGCGATCGCCCGCCGCTTCGGGCCAGGGAGGACACGGATCCCCCATGCGAAGTTCCGCGCGGTCTCCCGCGTGATCCGGTCGGTCTCGGCGTAGGCCTGGTCTGTGTTCACCGCCGGAAGAGCTCCCGGAAGGCGAGGCCGACGAGCGTCCGCTTGGTCGGGGCCGGGCGGCTGGTGAACACGTCCCACCCCGCGCGCTCGAGCGCGTCGAGAGCAGCGAGCCCGCCCCGGGCGTAGAGGGCCACGGACATGCCCGGGCGGCCGCCGAGGGTCTTGGCCAGGGGCAGACCGGCTTCGAGGAGGCCGCGAGCGCGATCCGCCTCGAAGCGGAGAAGGGCGACGAGCTCGTCCGAGAGCGGTCCCGCGAGGTCGTCGTCCGCAACGCCGAACCGGGCGAGGTCGTTCTGGGGGAGGTAGACGCGGCCAAGCGCCAGGTCGCGCGGCGGGTCCTGGAGGAAGTTGACGAGCTGAAGGCCCGTGCAGATGGAGTCGCTCATCCGCAGAAGCGCTTCCTCTCCCGCGCGCCCGTAGACGCCGAGCACGAGGCGGCCGACCGGGTCGGCCGAATAGGTGCAGTACTCCCGCACCTCCTCCCAGTTGGCATAGCGAGCCTTGCGCTGGTCGACCCGGTTCGCCTCGATCAGGCGCCGAAACGGATCGAGCGGAAGCCCGCACGCGTCGATCGTCGCGTGCAGGCGCCACATGATCTCGGTACGCGGCGGACCGTCGAGCTCTCGCTCGAGCTCGTCGAGGAGCGTCATCCGGTCTCCCTGCGCCTCGTCGCCGAGATTGTCGACGAGACGCGCGAAGCCGTAGATCGCCCGCAGGTGCGGCCGCGCATGCCGCGGCGCTAGCACCGAGACGACCGGGAAGTTCTCTCCGCTCGCCCGAGCGTCGATACGCTCCGCCGCCAGCTCTGGCGCTTCGAGAAGACTCGTCGCGGGCATGGCCCCCATAGTATGGAGCGCCGAAGCCTTGGAAAGACCGGGGTCGAGGTCCCGGTTGTCGGGCTCGGCACCTGGCTCACCTTCGACCTCCGGCCCGACCGCCAAGAGGTCGCCGACGAGGTCGTCGACACCGCCTACGGAAACGGGGCGCGCCTCTTCGACTCGTCGCCGATGTACGGCCGCGCCCAGGAGGTACTCGGCCAGGCGGTGGACAGCCGGCGCGGCGATGTCTTCATCGCGTCGAAGATCTGGGCGCCGTCACAGGAACAGGGGCGCTTCCAGCTCGAGGCGCAGCTCGGCTACTTCGGCGGTCGCGTGGACCTCGAACAGGTACACAATCTCGTCGCCTGGGAGCAGCACCTCGCGTGGCTCGAGCACGAGCGGGAGCAAGAGCGCGTGCGCTTCCTCGGTGCGACGCACTACCAGAGCTCGGCGTTCGACGAGCTCGAGACGGTCATGCGCAGCGGGCGGATCGACGCGGTCCAGGTGCCATACAACCCCACGGAGCGCGACGTCGAGCGCAGGATTCTTCCGCTCGCGGAGGAGCTTGGCCTCGGCGTGATCGTCATGAGGCCCTTCGCGGAGCGGGGCCTTCTCCCCGGCCCGGGCCCCGAGTACCTCGAGCGCATCGGCGTCTCCACCTGGGCCGAGGCGCTCCTGAAATGGATCCTCTCCGACCGGCGTGTGACCTGCGTGATCCCGGCGACTGCGGATCCGGCCCACGCCGCCGAGAACGCGGCCGCGGGGGAGCCGCCCTGGCTGGACGACGGGCAGCGGAGGATGGTAGAAGAGCTCGCAGTTTGATCGAGGACTGGACGAGCGAGCAGCGCGAGACCTTCGACCGTGACGGCTTCCTCATCGTCGAGGAGGGCTTCATCGACGAGGAGGCCGTCGAGCTCCTGCGCGAACGATTCGACCGGCTCTTCGAGGGCGACTACGTCACGGGTATCCGTCCGGACGAGGTCAATTGGATCGCCGGCCGCGATCCCGAGGACCGCACGCGGCAGATCTGCAACGGCTGGAAGGCCGACCCGGAGATCGCGCGCCAGGTGCTCGCCGAGCGGACGGGGCGCCTCGCGGCCGAGCTCATCGGCTGGGACGGCGTGCGGATCCTCCAGGACAACTGCATCTGGAAGCCGCCCGGCACGAAGTCGCTCGGCATGCACCAGGACGGGAGCTACCTGGACTACCTCGTCCCGCCCGAGATGATCACGTGCTGGATCGCGCTCGACGATACCTCGGCCAAAGCCGGGACGATCACCTACGCGGCCGGCTCGCACGACTGGCCGCGCTCGCCCAAGAACCGGGGCGAGTTCCACGCGCCGCCCGACTGGCTCGCGCCGCTCGAGCGGGCGCTGCCCGAAGGGGAAGAGCTCCGCCTGGTACCGATCGAGGTCAAGGCGGGCGGAGCCTCATTCCACCACTACAACACCTTCCACGGCTCGGGGCCGAACACCGCGAACGTCCACCGCCGAGCGGTGATCTCGCACTTCATTCCCGCCGACACCGAGTTCCACCCCGTGAACGCCGATCCCGTCTACTCGCGCTACCGCAGGACGGGCGACATGAGCATGGACGAGTCGTACTTCCCGGTCGTCTGGAGCCGCGACGGTGGCCGGTCAGCCTGGCTCGACGCCGAGCTCGCGGAGAACCTCGGCGGTGTGCTCGCCGAGCCCGGGCACGGCTCCTAGCCCGGGGCGGACACCGCCGACGAGGAAGGGGTTGCCGACCGTCGGGATCGGCCCGGCCGGGGAGTCGACCTCGACCACCAGCCGGTTGTGGGCGAGCTGCGGGTGCTCCATCACCTCGGGGATCGCGTTCACGGCTCCGCAGGGGATGCGGGCGGCCTGCAGGCGCTCCAGCCACTCCTCGGCGCCGCCCCCGGCGAAGGCCCGCGCGAGCTCGGGCTCGAGCTGCTCCCGGTGGCCGACCCGCGACTCGTTGCTCGCGAAGCGCTCGTCGGCGTGCAGGTCGGGCCGGTCGATCACTTCGTGCGTGAACGAGCGCCAGTGCTCGTCGGAGAGGACGGCGAAGCCGAAGAGGCGCCCGTCGCCCGCCGGGAAGGGGCCGTAGGGGCAGAAGTGTGGGTGGCGCATCCCGGTTCGCGGCGGGACCTCGTGCCGATGCCACCACTGGTGCGGGAAGTAGCCGAGCCAGTCGATCATCGTGTCGAAGAGGGACACCGAGACCCGCTCGCCCTCCCCGGTCTGGGCACGGCGCGCGAGCGCGGCGGCCGTGGCGACTGCCGCGTAGCTCCCTGCCCCGACATCGCAGATGGAGACCCCGACGCGCGCGGGCTCCTCGGGGGTGCCGGTGATCGAGATCAGGCCTGTCTCGCCCTGGACGACGAGGTCGTACGCGTTGCGCTCCGCATAGGGGCCGTCCGGCCCGTAGCCCGAGATCTCGGTGTAGACGATGTCGGGGCGGTGCGCCCGCACGGCCGGCTCGTCCACGCCGTGCTCGGCCGCCCAGCCGGGCGTGAAGTTCTGCAGGAAGACGTCGCTCGCACCGATGAGCGCCCCGAGCGCGGGTTGCGAGGAGTCGTCCTTCAGGTCGAGCGCGACGCTCCGCTTCCCACGGTTCATCCAGACGAAGCCGCTCGACTCACCCTGCGCGATCGAGTCCCAGCCGCGGGTGACGTCGCCGACTCCCGGGCGCTCGATCTTGATCACATCCGCGCCGAGGTCGGCGAGAAGCCGCGTACAGAGCGGGCCGGCGAGTCCATTCTCGCAGGCCAGCACGCGGGTGCCCGTCAGGAGCGGCACCCGCGTACCGTAGTGCCCTAGACGACGCTCTGCACTTCGACGACGTCGGCCGAGTCGAGCGAGAAGCCGTACGCCTGGTGTGCCTTGACGACCGACTCTGCGTCTGGAGCCTCCGAAAGGCAGAACGCGGTGCCGTCCTTGCCCAGGAAGACGTTCAGGCCCTTGACGCCGTGCTCGTCCGCCTCGCCGGCCTTGATGCGCTCGCCGATCGCGGCCGCCATCTCCGGGGCGACGTCGCTCATCTCGTGGTGGTCGATGAACTTCGGCACTGCTACTCCTCCTTGTCCGGTTGCTGAGCCCCTGCTGGATCGATCCCGGGATTGCCGCCTTCGACCGCGGTCGCGAGGCGGCCGAGATAGAGATCCCAGCCCTCGCCGTGGATCTGCCGAGCCTCCTCCGGAAGGTCGAGGTGGCGGAGGCGGACGAGCGTGCCCTCGCCGTCGGGCTCGAGGGTCACCTCGACCCGGCTCGACCCAGGCGGAACGCCGTGCGGCCCGGAGGACTCCTGCCCCTCCCATCCCCACGTGAAGACAACGCGGCTGGGCGCGTCCACCTCGACGTACTCGCCGCGCGCGACTATCTGGTCGCCCATCTCGACGCGGTAGATGCCTCCGGGCTGGGGGTCGAGGCTCGCCTCGCGCCCCTTCCACAGCACCATCTTCTCTGGATCGGCGAAGAACTCGAACACGGTTTCCGGCCGGGCGGCGATCCTGACCTCGCGCTCGACGACGGTTGCGACTTCAGGCTGGTCGACGGCCACGTCGCCTCCTTCCCTCTTCGTGCTCTGCGGCGATCTTCAGGCGCTCGAGCCCGTCGCCCCAGAACGTTTCCAGGAACGCCCTCACATCCTCGAAGCCCTCGCTTCGAACGCTGTACAGGCGCTTCGTGCCCTCCCGCCGCTCGCGCACGAGCCCGGCGCCCTTGAGAACCGTGAGGTGCTGAGACACCGCGGGGCGGGAGATGGAGAACTCGGCCGCGATCTCCCCGGCCGACCGCTCCTGCCCGGCGACCAACTCGAGAATTCGCCGGCGGTTGGGCTCGGCGATTGCGCGAAGTGCGCTCTCCATGATTCGTATTGTAAGCAGATACTTACGTAAGACGCAACTAACCCTTAGCGACTCGCTAGCATCCGGTCCATTACCGGACTGACGGACAAGGCTACGCGCCTCCTTTCGGAGCCGAACATCGTCCACCTGGCAACTGTGATGCCCGACGGCTCACCCCAGGTCTCGCCGATCTGGGCCGACGCCGTCGACGGAATGATCGAGTTCAACACGGCGGCGGGACGCGTCAAGGAGCAGAACATGCGCCGGGATCCACGCGTCGCCTTCTCGGTCGTGAACCGCGCCGACCCGTATGAGCGGGCATGCGTGAGGGGCCGGGTCGTGGAGATGATCGACGGAGAAGAGGCCGTCGCCCACATCGACAAGATGGCGAAGAAGTACATGGGAACGGACAAATACCCGTGGCTGAAGGGCGAGACCCGGATCATGGTCAGGGTCGAGCCCGAGTAGTCCCCGACGCTTGAGCCAGACGTTCCTCTACCTCTCCCGGCGTGAGGTCGCGAGCCTGATGCCTCCGGTAGGGGAGCAGCTCGATCTCGTCGAGGCGACCTATCGGGCAGTCGGTGCCGGCCGCGTCGAGCTGCCGCCCAAGCCCGGGATCCATCCGCGGCCAGACTCCTTCATCCACGCCATGCCCGCCTACCTGCGGGACGACGATGTTGCGGCGCTCAAGTGGGTGGCCGGCTACCCGGCGAACAAGGAGCGCGGCCTCCCCTACATCACCGGGCTGATCGTCCTGAACGACCCGGACACCGGGATGGCGACGGCGATCATGGATGGAGCCGAGGTCACGGCGGCGCGCACAGCCGCGGCGAGCGGCGTCTGCATTCGCAGGTTCGCGCCAGAGGGCTGGAGCCAGGCGGCCGTGCTCGGAGCGGGAGAGCAGGGACGGTTCCACGCCCGGGTGCTGAGAGAGCTGAACCCGGAGGTCGCCATCCGGGCCTGGGATCCCCACCCCGAGCGCGTCGAGTCGCTGGGAGACGGGGTCGTGGCGGTGGCGGGCCCGCGCGAGGCCGTCGAGGCGGCCGACGTCGTCGTCACTGCCGGGCCGATCGTGGAAGAGCCCGATTCGCCGCTCACGCCTGACTGGCTCGCCGAGCGCTCGCTCGGCCTCCCGATCGATTTCGACTTCTATTTCAGCGCCGACGCAGTCGCCTCGGCCGGGCTCTTCCTGGTCGACGACGTGGGCCAGTTCGACTACTACCGTTCCCTCGGGCACTTTCGGGGCTGGCCCGAGCCCGTGGGCAGCGTCGGCGAGGCGCTCTCGCGGGACGGCGCGCCGGGGAAGGTCATCTGCTGCAACCTCGGCATCGGCGCGCTCGACGCGGCGTTCGCGGCGCGCGTCCTTGCCGCGGCGCGCGCCCGCGGCGTCGGCACCGAGCTCCCGGTCTAGACCGCTAGAGTCACGGGGGGCGATGGGGCTCGCCTTCAACCGCCGGACGGCTGATGGCTCCTACTTGTGAAAGGAGCTCAGCATGGCCGTCCTTCTGGCTGTCGCGGTCGGGGGTGCGCTCGGGGCGCTCGCCCGCTACGGGTTGATGACGTTCGTCGACCGGCAGACGCTGTCCATCTTCCCGTGGGACGTCTTCGTCGTGAACGTGAGCGGCTGCTTCCTCGTCGGCCTGGTCGTGAGCGCGCTGGTCGATCGCCACGAGGCGCCCGCATGGCTGCGCGTCGGCCTCGTCCTCGGCTTCATCGGCGCGTACACGACCTTCTCGACGTTCGCCCAGGATCTCTACGACCTCACGACGGCCCGCCAGTACGCCGAGGCGACGCTGAACCTCACGGCGAGCGTCGTGGTCGGCATCCTCGCCGTCATGGCGGGGACGGCGCTGGGCAGAGCGATATAGCTGGGCGCTCTGGGGCGGCGCTCGCAAAGGAGGCAAGCGAGCAGGCCCGAGACAGTACGAGTGGTACGGCGAGGGACTGCGAGCGCAGTCTCGTGCCGCGAGTCGATTAAGACGCGAAGCGTTGAAGCCGGGCTTTGCCCGGCAAAGCCGCCACCGGCCAGAGAGTCCAGCTAGCTGCGGATGCGGTCGCCGCTCGGATCCCAGAGCGGCTCTTCGGCCACCTCTCCGGCGACCCAGTCGCCGAAGATCTCGACCTCGATCGCCTGGCCGGGCCGCACGGCCGCGCTCGGCAGATAGGCGTAGGCGATCGAGCGCTCGACGGAGTAGCCGTAGCCGCCGCTCGTCACGCGGCCGACGGTCTCCCCCTCGACGCGCACCGGCTCGGAGCCGAGTGCGACCGACCGCGGATCCGAAAGGACGAGACAGGCGAGCCCGCGCTCGGGCTCGGACCCGGCGGCGTCCGCGAGCGCCTCGCGGCCGATGAAGTCGCCCTTTGCAAGCTTGACGGCGAAGTCGAGGCCGGCCTCGTAGGGGGTCTCGTCCGGGGTGATGTCTGCACCCCAGACCCGGTAGCCCTTCTCGAGCCGGAGCGAGTCGATCGCCTTGTAGCCGCCCGCCACGAGGCCGTGTCCCTTGCCCGCAGCCCAGATCGTGTCGAAGAGGCGGAGGCCGAACTCCATCGGGCAGTAGAGCTCCCAGCCGAGCTCGCCGACGTACGTCACCCGGAGCGCCAGGCAGGGAACCGTGCCGACCGCGATCTCCCGCGCGCGCATGTACCGAAACGCGTCGTTCGACAGGTCCGCGTCGGTGAGCGGCTGCAGGATCTCCCGCGCCGCCGGGCCCCAGAGGCCCAGGCAGGCGAAGCGGGATGTGACGTCTTCGACCTGCGCGCTCCCGTCCTCGGGAAGGTGGCGCCGGATCCACGCGGCGTCGTGGTTTCCGAACGCCGTCCCGGTCACGATCCGGAAGCGGTGCTCGGCGAGGCGCGTGACCGTGAAGTCGCACTCGATCCCGCCGCGACGGTTCAGCATCTGCGTGTACGTAATCGCGCCGACATCACGGGCCACCCGGTTGTCGCACATGCGCTCGAGAAAGTCGGCTGCGCCCGGCCCGACGACGTCGATCTTCGCGAAGGACGTCTCGTCGAAGAGCGTGGCGTTCTCGCGGCAGGCTCGGTGCTCGGCCCCGATCGCGGGTGACCAGACCTCACCTGCCCAGCCGCGCGGCCGAAGGCTCTCGTCCCCGTTCGCCGCGTTGGGCTCGAACCAGTTCGGCCGCTCCCAGCCCGACTTCTCCCCGAAGCTCGCTCCGAGCTCTTCCAGCCGCGGATAGGTCGGCGAGAGCCGGAGCGGCCGGCCGGCGAGCCGCTCCTGGCCCGGGTACTTGATGTCGTAGTACGTCGAGTAGACCTCGTACGTGCGCGCAAGCGTGTAGTCGCGGCTCCGGTAGTGCGGGCCGAAACGGCGCGAGTCCATCTCCCAGACGTCCAGGCTCGGGACTCCCTCGACGATCCATTCGGCGACGAGCCGTCCCATCCCGCCTGCGCCGGCGAGGCCGTGGGCGCAGAAGCCGGCCGCGACCCAGAAGCCGCGCACGTCGGACTCGCCGAGGATGAACTCGCCGTCGGGGGTGAACGCCTCGGGCCCGTTGACGAGGCTGACGATCTCCGAATCCTCGAGGCCCGGTACGCGGACACACGCGTTGGTCATGAGCTCCTCGAAGCGCTCCCAGTCCTCGGGCAAGAGCTTGCCGTTGAAGTCCTCCGGGATGCCGTCGAGGCCCCACGGCGCCGGTTTCCGTTCGTAGCCGCCCATGACGAGGCCGCCCGACTCCCCGCGAAAGTAGACGAGGAGCGACGGGTCGCGCATCGTCGGGATGTCGAGCGGGATCCCGCTCGGCCGCGTGATGAGGTACTCGTGGGCCATCGGGATGATCGGCACCGTCACGCCCGCGAGGCGCCCGATCTCCCCCGCGAACATGCCTCCCGCGTCGACCACGATGCTCGTCTCGATCGAGCCCTTGTCGGTTTCGACACCGCCGACGCGCCCGCCCTCGAGCCCGATCCCGGTGACCCGCGTGTTCGTCGCGATCTCGGCGCCTCGCCGTCGCGCGCCCTCCGCGAGCGCAAAGGTGAGCTGGCTCGGGTCGATGTAGCCGTCGGTCGGAAGGTAGGCCGCGCCGAGCACGCCGTCCGTCGACATCGGCGGGAAGAGCTCGCCCGCCCGTTCAGCGGAGACGAGCTCGAGCGGCAATCCGAATGTCTTCGCCCAGCCGGCCTGGCGGCGGAGCTCCTGCATCCGCTCCTCCGACGAGGCGAGCCGGAGCGACCCCACCTCGTGCCAGCCGGTCTCGAGGCCGACCTCCTCCTCGAGCGTCCGGTAGAGGTCGACCGAGTTCATCATCATCTTGGTCAGACTGATGGAGCCGCGCAGCTGCCCGACCAGGCCGGCCGAGTGGAACGTCGAGCCGCTCGTCAGGTCGGCGCGCTCGCAGAGGACGACGTCGTCCCAGCCGAGCCGGGCGAGCCAGTAGAGGATCGAAGCGCCGCCGACGCCTCCGCCGACGACGACGGCCCGCGCACGGGACTTCATGCCTTCGGGGCCGCGACCACCGGGCGATACTACGCGCTGTGGAGCTCGTCCAGCACCCGCCCTCGGTCGTTCTCGTCGTCGTCGAAGGCGGGGAGCTGGTGCTCGTTCGCCAGTCTCGCCCGGGCTCAGGGACCCGCACGCTCGAGCTCCCGTCCGGCAAGCTGGAGGACGGCGAGACACCGGCTGGCGCAGCGGCACGGGAGCTCGCGGAGGAGTGCGGGCTGGCTGCCGACGACCTGACCGCGATCGGGACGTTTTGGGCCGCGCCGGGCTATTCGACCGAGCTGGTGCACGTCTTCGAAGCCGCGGGCCTCAGCGAGGCGGATCCCGCCGAGCTCGACGAGGACGAGGACATCGAGGTCGAGCGCCTGCCACTTGCGGGCGCCCTGGTGCGCCTCGACGACGCTGCCTCGATCGCCGCCTTCGCCATCTGGCTCGAGCGTCAGTGAGCAGGGCGGCCTGGCTGCTCGGCCTCGAGGGCTCGCTGGCCGAGGACGAGGGCGGGGACGAGCTCGCGACCGCGCTCGTCGTCCTGGCCTCGGTGGCGGGTCAGGGGATTCGAATCGCGGAGGACGAGGCGCGCGGAGCGAGCCGGCGGGCATTGCTCCTTCTCACCTCGGGCGGCGACCCCGATCGCGGCCTCGACCTGAACGGCCGCGCGGTGAGCGCGCTTGCCGAGGAGGTGCGAACCGTCGACCGGCAGCTCGCCCTCGAACGCGGCCTGGACGAGCTGAAGGCCGAGTCAAAGGGCCTTCCGCACGTCTCCGAGGCGCTCGCCGCTCTGCGCGCCACGCCCGATGTGGCATGGCGCGCGTATGCCTGTTCTCTCTTGGCCGAAGAGCTCGGCGCCGGCGACGAGTAGCTACTTGCCCGCCGGTGCCGCGCCGGGTTGGAGCCCCCGCTCTCGCGCCGCAACCTCTTCGTCCGTCATTCGCACCGGGCCCTTGAACCACTTGCGGGCCGAGATGAGGTACCAGCCGCCGAAGAAGAGCAGCGCTCCGCCCACGGTGATCGGCGCGTAGTTGACGTCGTTCCAGTTCAGCGGCCCCTCCGTCCACGGGAACCCGTCGGGGAAGAGCGGCATGCAGAACAGCACGCAGATGACCGCGATCCAGATGATCGCGATGGGATCGATCCACTTGTAGTGGTTGCCCAGGTGCCACGCGCCACGCTCGAACTTCTCGCCAGCGCGGTAGCGCAAGATGATCGGCAGCACGAAGGCGATGTAGAGGCCGATCACCGCGATCGACGTGCCGACCGCGTATCCGACGATCGCATTGGACAGAGTCGGGAGCATGAGGGCCCAGGCGAGGACGACGATGGCGGCTACCGCGTAGACGGGTACTCGGTCTCTGTTGACCCGCCGCCACAGATTGTGCCCCGGAATGGCGCGGTCGCGAGAGAACGCGAACATCATCCGCGACGCCGACGTAACCGATGCGTTCCCGCAGAAGAACTGAGCAACGCACGCGATGAAGAGACAAAGCTCCGCCCATCGCTCGCCGAGCGCGGTCGTCCAGATCTCCTGGACGGCGAAGCCGCCGGCGCTCAGTGCTCCGTCCACATCTTGAATGGCGAATGTGACCGCCAGCAGCACGATGAAGCCGAAGACGACCGACACCACAACGGACATGACCATCCCGAGCGCAGCGCTGCGCGACGCGCGCCTGGTCTCCTCTGACACGTGTGCGGAGGCGTCGTAGCCCGTGATCGTGTATTGGGCCATGAGCAAGCCGAGGCCGAAGACGAACCAGAAGCCGAGATCTCCGAAGTCGCTGCCCGAGAAACCGGAGTTGTTGATCGTCTCGGTGAAGACGAAGCCTGCGGAGGCGTGCTGCTCGGGGACGATGAAAAGGACGGCCGCGATGACGAGGACGCCGACCATGTGCCACACCGCTGAGATCCGGTTCAGGGTGTCGTTGACCCGGATGCTGAAGAGGTTCAGCAGGAGGTGGAGGCCGATGATCACGCTGTAGGCGACGAAGATCCAGCCTTGCGTGTTCGGATAGCCGAACCAGAGGTTCAGTAGCGACGTCCAGAAGATCGCGGCGCCGAAGTCGATTGCCGCGGTGACGGCGATCTGCCCGACGAGGTTGAACCACCCCGTGAACCAGCCCCAGCCCGGGCTACCGAGCTTGGAGGCCCAGTAATAGAGGCCGCCGGCCGTAGGCATCGAGGACGCGATCTCACCCATTGCCAACGACACGAGAATGCAAAAACCGCCGACGACGAGCCAGCCCCAGATGATCGCTACCGGACCGCCCCACCCGAGGGCGATCCAGTAGGACGTCAGGCAGCCTGCCAGGATCGAGATGATCGTGAACGAGATGGCGAAGTTGCCGAATCCGCCGACGGCACGGAACAGCTCCTGTGCGTATCCGAGCCTGTGGAGGAGCCCTTCGTCGTCGAGGTAGTTCGCCCGCTTCTCAGGGCGTTCCCGGGATTCTCGCCCGCGCATCAGCCCATTCCTGGGTTTCGGAGTCTCCTATCCGGGTGGTACTTCGCGAACGCCTAGCGCGGATCCTCCGGCCCGGGGGGCGCCGTGTCGGCGGCTGCGCCGAACCGCTCACGCTGCGTGACGCCGTAGCCCTCGCGCTCCGGATGCCCGTGGACCCCGCCGGTCATCGCGAACTCCTCCTCCGGCGAGAGGACGAGACGATTTCGTCCGATGAGCGCGAAGTACGCGACGGCGATGGCGTAGAAGATCGCCACCGCGACAACGCCAGGGCGGTAGTCCGAATTCCAGAACAGCGCCACGAGCGAGACCACCGCGATGATCGACGCGATCGCGGCACCCCATTCGCCCACCGGGCTGATGTACGGCCGCTCGATCTCAGGAAGGCGTCGTCGCAGCAGGATGAACGAGAGCGTCTGCATTGCGTAGGAGATCACTGCCCCGAAGACGGCCATCGACAGCAGGGCCGCCCCCAGATTTCCTCCGACCCAGTCGTGTGTCTGGGCCTGGTCCAGGAGGATCACCAGGCCGAACCCGATCACCCCGCCGGCAAAGAGCGCCACGTAGGGCGTATTGCGTCGCCCGTGCGTGATCGACAAAAAATGAGGGTAGTAGCCGGCACGCGAGAGCGAGTAGATGTTGCGCCCGTACGCGTAAATGATCGTGTGGAAGCTCGCGACCAGCCCGGTGACCGCTATGAGAGCGAGCAGCGAAGTCGCAGTGCCGCCTCCGAAGATCGTCTTCAAGCCGTCGTTGAGTGGCTCGCCTGACTCGGACAGCGCCTCCGAGCCCGGCTCGATGCCGGAGTTCAGGAACAGGACGAGGAAGGCCGTGATGACGAGCGTCATGAGCCCATACATCGTTCCCTTCGGGATGTCGCGCTTCGGATCATGTGATTCCTCTGCGGCGAGTGGCAGCTCCTCGATCGCGAGGTAGAACCAGATCGCGAACGGCAGCGCGTAGAACACTCCGGAAACGCCATCCGGGAACCAGCCCTGGCCCCCGATTGCCCAACGGTCGAAATCGAAGTTGGGAATCGCCCCGATGAAGAAGACAGTGAGGATGACAAGGGACGCAAACGTGATGAAGATGGTGAAACGGAACGAGGCCTCGACGCCGATGAAGTTCAGGAGGACGAAGACGACGTAGAAGATCAGCCACCACGCCCAGAGGGGCGGACTGTGGTCGAACAGGTCCCGGAAGATCGACTGCATGTAGAAACCGATTCCGGCAACGATCACCGCCGGGGTGACGACATACTCGATCGTCTCGGCAACGCCGGTGGTGAAGCCTCCCCACGGTCCCATCGCCGAGCGCGAGAACGAATACGCGCCGCCCGTGTGCGGCAGCGCGGGAGACATCTCCGCAATCGACCAACAGAGGCCGAAGTACATGACGGTGATCACCAGGGTTGCAACGAACAGGCCGCCAAAGCCGTAGGCAAGCCCGAAATTCCACCCAAAGAAATCGCCCGAGATAACCGCGCCGACGCCGAGCGCCCAGAGCGACCACACGCGCGCGTGTCGACGCAAGAGCCGCTTGTCGAAGTACCCCTCCGCCGCTTCGCGGTACGTGACGCCACGACTTCCTTGAGCCACAGCTGCTCCTATGTCTTGTGAGGAACCTGCCTGCCGCGGCGATTCTTGTCCGCCCAGGGCCTGCCCGTCAAGGGGCGCGGGGGTAAGCTCCGCCGCACTGTGGAGCACCAAGAGCTCGAAGCCGCAATCCACGACGGGGCGATCGACACGATCGTCGTCGCCTTCACCGACATGCAGGGCCGCCTCTTGGGCAAGCGCGTCCATGGCCAGTTCTTCCTCGAGGGGGAGGTCGCGGAGCACGGCGTCGAGGGCTGCAACTACCTGCTCGCGCTCGACATGGAGATGGACCCGATCCCCGGCTACCAGATCGCCAACTGGGAGCGCGGCTACGGCGATTTCCTCCTGCAGCCCGACCTGGACACGCTGCGGCGCATCCCCTGGCTCGAGAGCGACGGCGCTCGTCCTCTGCGACGTCCTCTGGCACGACGGCACGCCGGTCAACCCGTCGCCGCGGCAGATCCTGAAACGGCAGGTGGAGCGCGCCGCGGAGCTCGGCTACACGCCCATGTTCGGCTCCGAGCTCGAGTTCTACCTCCTGAAGGAGACCTACGCCGAGGCGCATGCCAAGCGCTACGAGGACCTGACGCCGTCGGTGCCGTACATCCTCGACTACCACATCCTCGCGACGACCTACGACGAGCCCTTCCTCCGCCAGATTCGCAACCACATGCAGGCGGCGAGGATTCCCGTCGAGAGCTCGAAGGGCGAGGCGTGGCCCGGCCAGCAGGAGGTCAACTTCCGCTACGCGCCCGCGCTCGCGATGGCCGACAACCACACGGTCTACAAGAACGGCGCCAAGGAGATCGCGCACCTGAACGGCTGTTCGATCACCTTCATGGCCAAGCCCGACCACACGTGGATCGGGAATTCCTGCCACATCCATGCGAGCCTCTGGCGCGGCGACGAGAGCGCATTCGCGGGCGAGTCCGACATCTTCAAGCAGTTTCTCGCCGGTCAGATCGCGTGCTTCCGCGAGCTCGCCCTCTTCCTCGCGCCGAACGTGAACTCCTACAAGCGCTACGCCGCGGGGAGCTGGGCGCCGACCACGCTCGCCTGGGGGCACGACAACCGTACGTGCGGCTTCCGCATCGTCGGCCACGGGAACGGCCTCCGCGCCGAGACGCGAATCCCCGGCGGCGACGTCAACCCGTATCTCGCCTTCGCCGCCGTGCTCGCGGCCGGCCTCCACGGCTTGGAGAATCGGCTGGAGCTGCCGCCGCCGCTCGAGGGGAACGCCTACGAGTCCGACGCCGAGCGCTTCCCGCACTCGCTGCGAGACGCGATCGACGCACTCGAGAACGGGACGATGGCGCGCGCGGCCTTCGGGGACGACGTCATCGACCACTACCTGAACTACGCGCGCACCGAGCAGCGGCTCTTCGACCAGGTCGTGACCGGCTACGAGCGGGAGAGGCTCTTCGAGCGTGGCTAAACCCCTGATCGGGATCACGACGTATGTCGTCCCGGCGAAGTGGAGCTACTGGGATCTGGAGGCCGCGCTTGTGCCGGCCGACTACGTACGCGCGGTGGAAGCGGCCGGCGGCAGGCCGCTCCTCGTCCCTCCCTCTACCGAGGCGATGGACGAGACGCTCGACGGCCTCGACGGTCTCGTCTTCTCGGGGGGATCGGACCTCGATCCGTCGCACTACGAGCAGGAGCCGCATGAGGAGACAGTCGGCGTCGTGCCGCACCGAGACGAGGCCGAGCTGGGGCTTTTGCGCGGCGCTCTCGAGCGCGACATGCCCGTCCTCGCGATCTGCCGTGGCAGCCAGGTGTTGAACGTGGCGCGCGGCGGGGACCTCGTCCAGCACCTGCCCGAGGTCGTCGGGCACGACAACCACAAGAACGATCCGGGCGTGTTCTCGGATCACGACGTCGAGTTCGTCGAGGGTAGCCGCGTCCAGAGCCTGCTCGGCAACCGCGCGCCGGTCAAGAGCCACCACCACCAGGGCTTCGGGAGGCTCGGCGAAAGCCTGCAGGAATCGGCCCACGCCGACGACGGGACGATCGAGGCCGTCGAGGATCCTGCGAAGCGCTTCGCCGTCGGCGTGCTCTGGCACCCCGAGGCAGGGGAGGACTTCGCCCTCTTTCGGGGCCTCGTCGACGAGGCTCGCCGCTACGCCGAAGAGCGCCGCTAGCCGTTCGTCACCGTCAGCGTTGACCTCAGGATGGTCGCACTGTCGAACGTATTGCGATTCTTGAACTGCACGCGCACGTTCTTCACGCCTGTGGTCGTATTGGCAGCCCACTCATAGGACGTCGTCGTCGGCCGTGGCTTCTGCACGCCGATTTTCCCCGTGTTGTCGAAGAAGCGGACCGCCGGGCCGACCTGGGAACCGTTCACGAGGACGCGAACGAGCATCGCTGCGTATCGGTGCCCGGCAAAAGCGCCCCCGCTATTGAAATCCTGCTCATAGCCCGTTGCCGAGAAACGGATCAGCGTGGGGCCCGAGCCTGACGGGTTCACCGTGACCGCGCTGCCCGTGTTGACGAACGACCCGGACGGCGTGTCATGCCGCCCGCCCGTTTCGAACGTGACCTGATCGGCCGCGCCGCTTCCAGTCGCGCCGATCGCAGCGACGACGACGACGCCGGCGATGAGCGCGAAGGCGGCGAGAACAGCCAGCAGGCGTGACTTGGTGGTCATTCGAGACTCCTTGGTCGAAGGAGCCCCCATCGTCCCGCGAAACGGGGAGGATTCAAAGGACCGGCCTCCGTTCAGGCGAGGCGCTAGTCTCTGGACGCAGTGAGACGCATCGCCCTGCTCTCGCTCGCGGTAGTGGCCCTCGCCGTCCTGGCCGGGTGCGGCGCCGCCAGCGACCAGACTCAGGAGCAGACACTCACTCCCGCCCAGGTCCGGCAGACGTTCAAGCAGGCCACGGGGCGGCCGCTCGAGCCGGCGGCGGTCAGCGATCCCGCGTGGGACCAGCTCGGATTCGGGCTCGACATGCCTCAGTCGCTCGTCGACCGCTACGGGATCTTCAACGTCTACGTCGGCAAGCCGGGGAAGAGCGCCTCGCTCGCCTCCTTCTTCAAGGACAAGGACACGGACAAGCCGCTCGCCCGAAGCGCCGACGGCATCTCCTGGGAGCTCGACTCGCAGAGCAAGACCTGGGTCGCCTACAAGCGCTACGGCGGGAACGTCGTCCTCGTCTGGTTCGGCGGCTCGAAGGAACAGGCCGCCGACGAGCGCTTCGATCGACTCGACTCGATTCTCTCGGGCCTCCCCGGTTAAGCTCGTCTCGTGGGACGCCTCGACGGGAAAGTCGCCGTCATCACCGGCGCGGCCGGCGGCATAGGCCGGGAGGCCGCGATCCTCTTCTCGGAGGAAGGCGCGAGTGTCTGCGTCGCAGACGTCGATCCCGGGAAGGGCCAAGCGACCGCAGCCGAGTGCCGTGAGGCCTTCTTCCAGGAGGTGGACGTCGCCGACCCCGACAGCGTGCAGGCCCTGTACGCCGCGGCGGCCGAACGCTACGGCGGGATCGACGTTCTCTACAACAACGCGGGGATCATGCCCGCGGACGACGCCTCGGTGCTCGAGACCGAGGTCGACGCGTGGCAGCGCGTGCAAGACGTCAACACGAAGGGCGTCTTCCTCTGCTGCAAGCACGGGATCCCGCATCTGCTCGAGCGCGGCGGCGGCTCGGTCGTCAATGTCGCCTCGTTCGTCGCCCTCGCCGGCGCGGCGACGTCGCAGATCTCCTACACCGCCTCGAAGGGCGCCGTCCTCTCCCTGAGCCGTGAGCTCGCCGTCGAGTTCGCGCGGCGGGGCGTGCGCGTCAACGCTCTGTGCCCCGGCCCGGTGGAGACGCCGCTCCTCATGCGGCTCTTCGACGAGACTCCGGGAGCGCTCGAGCGCAGGCTCGTCCACCTGCCCATGGGCCGGCTGGCCCAGGCCAAGGAGATCGCCTACGGCGCGCTCTTCCTCGCGAGCGACGAGTCGTCCTACGTCAACGGCGCGACCTTCCTCGTGGACGGCGGCCTCACCGCGGCCTACGTCACGCCCGAATAGCGCACCGAGCGAGGGTGGTTCCCCGGCGCCGGCTAGGAGCCCAGGACGTTGACCGCGCGGGCGGCAACGAGGAGCACCGCGCCGACGGAGATCAACGCGTCGAGGCCCATGAGCGTCTTGGCGCGACGGGTCAGCGGCATCGCGTCGGTCGGGCTGAACGCGATCCCGTTCGTGAGCGCCACGTAGGTGTAGTCCTCGAGGCGCGGGTGCCAGCCGGCATGGGCCAGACGGTCGTTGTCGTCCTGGGGGAACCAGAAGTCGGGCCGCCTCCGTCCGTGCCTGGTCCGAGCTCGAGGGCCGCCGGCATCGAGGCTCCAGTAGAGGAGCCCGAAGGCGATGGCGTTCGTCAACCAGACGACCGCACCGCTCATGAGGAGCTGGCCTCCCGAGAGATCGCGGCTGTCCTCCGTGACGAGAGACGTGATGAGCAGGCCAAGGCCGCCGAGGTTGGCCAGGAGAACGACGGAGATGACGGCCACATCGGCGCTTCTCGGGGCGTCGAGCGCAAGCGCGCCGACGAGCAGCACCTGCGGAGCGGCCAGGACGAGCCATATCCAGCCGGCGACTCCGGCCAGCTCCCAGCCTTGCATCATGCTCACGAGGCCGAGGAGGACGAGGAGCGCGCACGCCCCGAGCGCGAAGACGCTCGCCTCCACACGGGCCTCACGACGGCTGCCCTCCGGCCTGGGATCCGACACCCAGATGTGGTTCGGCGGCTACGGAGCTTGCCCTGCCGGGCTCAGCGGCGGCCTTCGAAGCGCGCCTGCTCCTCGGCGGTGCGCTCGGCGGTCGGGATCGCCTCGAGCCTCTCGTCCGGAATCGGCTCGCCGCTCTCGACCGAGAGGCCGAACGTGCCCGCGTCGACACGGGCCTCCGCGCGCTCGAGAGCGGCGAGCTCGTTCAGGAGGCGCTCGCGAAGACCGGCCTCGAACTCGTCCTCGTACAGCTCGCTGCCCTGGTCGCCCAGATGCTGGTCGACGGTCGAGAGCTCGTCGTCGCTCCCGCCCGCCTGCTCGGCAAGCGCCCGTTCGATCCGCTCCCGCTCGCGGCGAAGGAGCTCGCGTGCCTGTTCGACGTCCACGAGGTGACTCTATCGACGCCGGTCAGTCGATCGCTCGTTCCCTCAGCGCTCGACGAGCTGCGACTTGTACTCGCTGCGCCGCAGGCTTCCCCACGGGACGAGCTCCACGCGGGCGGAAACGACGAGCACGCTCCGCAGCCGCTCGCCGATCGCCTGTGCGAGCTGGTCGTCCGGAGATGCGTCCTCGGCGAGCTCGACCGCGACCGGAAGCGGCGGCTCCTGCTTCACGCCGGGGTCGCGCGGCCTCACGAGGATGTGGCCGCTGACCCTGGGCGCGAAGCCGCTCACGACCTCGCGGACGGCTGAAGGGAAGACGTTGACGCCGCGGACGATGAGCATGTCGTCCGTGCGCCCGATGCAGCGGACGCGGGGGCTCGTCCGCTCGCACGGACACGGGCTCGTCCGAAGCTCGACGTGGTCGCGGGTCCGGAAGCGGAGAAGCGGGGCCGCGCGGTGCTGCAGGTGGCTCAGGACGAGCTCGCCTCTCGCCCCGTCGGCGACGGCGACGGCCACGCCGCTCTCCGGGTCGATGAGCTCTGCGTGCACGAAGCCGCGCGCGCCGAGGTGCATCCCGTCCTGCTCCTCGCACTCGCCCCAGAGCGACGCGCCGATGTCTCCGATGCCCATCGCCTCCGTCACCTTCGCGCCCCAGCCGTCCTCCAGCTTGGCGCGAAAGGCCGGCTCCCCGCCTCCGGGCTCGCCGGCCACGAGCACACGAACGACGCTCGAGCCGCGCAGGTCCTTGCCACGCTCGGCGGCCCACTCGAGCAGGTAAGCGGCATAGGAGGGCGTGAGCACGGCGCTCTCCGGCTCGAGGAGCTCGATGGCGAGCATGAGGCGCTCCGTGTTCCCCGTGCCCACGGGGATGTGGCTGAGCCCGATCCGCTCGAAGGCGTCGAGCGCCGCGCCGGCGACGAAGGGCCCCGCGTTGTAGGTCGAGACGATGCGCTCTCCCGCCGTGACGCCCGACGCCGCATAGCTTCGCGCCGAGCCGGTGATCCAGTTGCCGAGGTCGGCCGCGGTGAGCGGGATATAGCTTGGCGTTCCGGTCGTGCCGCTCGTGGAGTAGATGCGAGCGATCTCGCCGCGCTCGACGCAAAGGTGCGTCCCGATCGGGTTCTCCGGCGTCGCGGTCGCCTTCACCTCGCTCTTCTCGGTGAGCGGCAGGCCCACAATGTCTTCGAGGCCGCCTGCTTCTGCGGGGCTCGAGATCCCTGCCGCCCCGAGCTTGGCCCGGTAGAACGCCGAGCGCTCGAAGAGATAGGCGACCTGCTCGCGATAGCTCGCGTCGTCGAGGGCGCGCTGGTCCTCCCAGGGGCGGCTCTCGACCTCCGGCTCGAGCATCACTCCGCCGGAGGCTCGTACGTCACGGCGCCCTCCGCAGCGGCGGCAAGGAGGAAGCCGACCGGGTTCATCTGTTCCTCGGCGAGATGGGCGAGGAGGCCGGCGGTACGGGCAAGGATCGGAATCGCCTTGACGGTGGTCACGGCGAATCCGAGGTCGAGCAGCACGGCGGCGATCGGCATGGCGACATTCATCGTCAGCGGCTTCCCCCAGGCCTCGGCGACCGCGTCGCGAAAGGCGCGTGCGAGGGCGACGTGCGGCCCGCTCGCGCCGCGCTCGCCGGCGAGCTCGAGAATTCGCTCCGCCCGGGGATCGAGTGGCCGATGTACCGGGTGCCCGAACCCCGGCACCTTGCCGCCCTCCTCCTTGATCGCCCCGGCGAGCTCGGCCGCAACCGCCTCGGGCCCGGCCCCCGCTTCGACCTTCGCCTGCGCCGCCTCGAGCAGCCGGGCGCATTCCTCCGAGGTGCCGAGGACGACCGGGCCGGCGCCGAGAATCCCCGCCGCAACTGCGCCCTGGAGCGATGCGGGGTCAGCGGCCAGCGTCATCCGCGCGGCGATGTTGGTCGGCATCATCCCGTGCTCGGCGATGGCGACGAGCAGCAGGTCGAGGAAGTAGCGCTCGTCGTCGGTCGGCTCGCGGCCGGTGAGGAGGAGGTGGAAGTACTCCGTGAAGGTCAAGCGACCCATGAGGTCGCCGGCCAGATCCCGCCCGCGCACCTCCACGCGGTCGGGATACGCCTGGCTCACCTGGGTGACGGCGTCGCTCGCCTTGCCGATCTGCATGCCGCATCTTGCCCGCATCGGGCGCGGAGCCGTCAAGCGGCCTGTACGCCGGACGCTTCGCGGGGGACCCTCTACGCGAAAGGTCGAGACGCCAGTCGTTGCAGCGCATGACCTTGCCGCCGTCCTTCGGATACTCGTACTCGCTCACGTCGACCAACGTGAAGCCGAGCTTGCGGCACATCGCGTTCGAGGGCGCATTGTCCACCGACGGATACGCATAGAGGAACCTGTGCCTCCTCTCCGCCCTCGCTCGCTCGATCGCCTGTGAAGTCGCGCTCGTCGCAACGCCGCGTCCCTGGAACGCAGGCAACACCATCCAGCCCGTCTCGTACGCCTTGCCGTCGCTCGACTCGCGCTCCCAGTAGCCGACCGAGCCGACGCTCTCGCCTGTCGCGGTCTCGACGATCTTGAACATCCGGCCCTTACCCGTGCCCGGCAGCTGCTCGTAGCGCCTTTGGCGCTCGGCGATCCTCTCGGGGCGCTCAGGGCCACCGAGATTCTCGGTCATCGCCGGGTCGCCCATGAGCTTCTCGAGGAGCGGGAGATCGTCTACGGCCCACGGCTCGATGCGAAATCGGGCTCGCTCAACCGACCGGCTTCCTCGCCATCGCGTTTATCGAACCTCTCAACGCAACCACCTCGAAGGTCCCGGCGCGGCGCGGCGCGGCCCGGCGCAAGCACGAATCGCGATGCCCGATTCCGAGCCGCGTGATGCGCCGGCGATGCACACGAAAATAGAAACCCCCGCATTTGCAGGGGTTTCTGTAGCAGGCCTGTAAGCCGGATTCTGTCGAGGGTGACCATCCATCTAGGCCACCGGTTCCCCGGTGGCTCGAGCAGCGCACCCGGCTCCTCGGCGGGCCGCCTGAAGCGGAGCCTGTTCGCCTTGCACCGGACGGGGTTTGGCTAGCCGCCGTGTCACCACGACGCTGGTGGGCTCTTACCCCACCGTTTCACCCTTGCCTTCGGCGTCTCCGGAGAGAACCGTTCGCCGCTGGCGGTCTCCTTTCTGTGCCACTTTCCGTCGGCTTTCGCCGCCTGGGATTTCCCCAGCGTCCTGCCCTGCGGTGTCCGGACTTTCCTCGGACCGACCCGCCGAAGCGGCCCGGCCCGCGGTCACCCGGCCTGCATGGTGAATTGTAGCCCCGATTCGGCGCCGGCCTCGAAGCGCGTCCCGCATTGCGGGCAGAGAATCGCCCCGCCGGTGTGGAGGACGAACTCGCCGCAGGCTGGGCACTCGAGGCTCGCGCCGCGCATGAGCGCCAGGAGCTCCTGGTCGAGAGTGCGGTTGAGGGCCACGATCTCCGTCATCAGACTCGCCTGAAGACCCCGATCACCTTGCCGAGGATCTGGACGTGGGTCGGATAGAGCGGTTCGAGAGTTTCGTTCTCGGGTTGGAGCCGAATGCGGCCGTTCTCGCGGAAGAAGCGCTTCACGGTCGCCTCGTCGGCGGCCTCGTCTTCGCCGGCGAGCGCTACGACGATGTCCCCGTCGCGAGCCGTCTGCTGCTTCTGCACGACGACGTAGTCGCCGTCGAGGATGCCGGCGTCGATCATGCTCTCGCCCTTGACGCGGAGGAGAAACTCGTCCCCTCCGGCGGTCAGCGGCTCGGGCACCGCGAGGTAGTCCTCGATGTTCTCCTCCGCGAGGAGCGGTCCGCCTGCGGCGATCTCGCCGACGAGGGGGAGGCGTCGCGGGTCGGGCGGGGCGACCCGCATGGGGCGCAGGCCCGAGACGCGCTCACGGCCGACGACCTCGAGAGCACGGGGCTTGGTCGGATCGCGGCGCAGCATCCCGGCGCGCTCGAGATTCGCGAGATGCGCGTGCACCGTCGAGGGCGAGGCCAGGCCCACCTCCTCGCCGATCTCGCGCACGGTCGGTGGATACCCGTGCTTGGCGGCGTAGCTGACGACGAAGTCGTAGATCTCCTGCTGGCGCTTGCTCAGCATGCTCGGCTCCCTGGTCGAACGTCTGTTCGCATCACGGTAGCGCGGCTTTCGGACGGAGTCAAACCCGCCCGTCGCTACAATGCGCTTCGCGCGCTGGTGGCGGAATTGGTAGACGCGCAAGGTTGAGGGCCTTGTGCCCCTTGCGGGGCGTGGAGGTTCAAGTCCTCTCCAGCGCATAGCAGGCAGCCCGAAAGGCACCCCCGCATGAGGGGTGCCTTCATTCTCCCTGCGTCGCTAAGGTACGCGCGGCTCGTGCGCGAACTTTGTGGAGAGGCGATCGACGCGGCAATGGCCGGCGGGGCCGGTTACGCCGATGCGCGCGCGGTGACGCGCCGGGCCCAGAACGTGGCGACGAAGAACGGCGAGGTCGAGTCGGTCTCGGACGGCGAGACCGAGGGCGTCGGCGTCCGCGTCCTCGTCGACGGCGCCTGGGGATTCGCGGGCGACCGTCGGCTGACGCAGGAAGGAGCACGGTCTGCTGCCGAACGCGCGGTCGCTTTCGCCCGTGCGAGCGCCGGCCGCGCCGGGAGGCGCCAGGTCGAGCTCGCGCCCGCGCCCGCCGAGAAGGGCGAGTACCGAACCCCCGCCCGACGCGACCCGGTGGACGTCCCGCTCTCCGAGAAGGTCGAGCTCTGCCTCCGGGCCGAAGGGGCGATGAAGCACGAGGACGTGAAGATCACGGAGGCGACGCTTCGCGCCCAGCGCGAGCAGCGGGCGTTTCAATCCTCCGAGGGAGCGGACGTCTATCAGGAGTTCGTGGAGTGCGGAGGCGGGATCGACGCGCTCGCGATCCGCGACGGGAAGGTGCAGATCCGCAGCTACCCGAGCGCCCACGGCGGCTCGAGCTCGCAGTCGGGCTGGGAGTACGTCGAGGGCCTCGACCTGCCGGGCAACGCGCCCCGCGTGGCCGAGGAGGCGGCGGCCCTGCTCCGCGCCGACCCGTGCCCGTCGGGGGTGACCACGGTCGTCCTCGACAGCGAGCAGATGGTGCTGCAGGTGCACGAGTCGGTGGGCCACCCGACCGAGCTCGACCGCGTCTACGGCACCGAGGCGGCCTACGCGGGCACGAGCTTTCTCAAGCCGGGCGACCTCGGCAGCCTCCGCTACGGCTCCGACCTCATGAACATCACCGCGGACTCGACGACTGCCGGCGGACTCGGCACGTTCGCCTTCGACGACGAGGGCGTGCCTGCGGGACGGCAGCCGGTGGTCGAGGGGGGAGTCCTGAACGGCTTCCTCTCCTCGCGCGAGACGGCGCGGATGATCGGGGCGGGGAACGGCGGCTCGATGCGCGCCGACGGCTGGAGTCGGATGCCGCTCGTCCGCATGACGAACCTGCACCTGGAGCCGGACGAGGGGTCCCTCGACGACCTGCTCGCCGACGTCGGCGACGGCATCTTCATGTGCACGAACAAGAGTTGGTCGATCGACGACAAGCGGCTCAACTTCCAGTTCGGGACGCAGATCGCGTGGGAGATCAAAAACGGCAACCTCGGGCGCATGCTGCGCGACGCGACCTACATGGGCACGACGCCGATCTTCTGGTCCGGCCTCGACGCGGTCGCGGGTCCCGACACGTGGCACCTCTACGGCTTGACGAACTGCGGCAAGGGCCAGCCGGGCCAGCACGCGCATGTGTCCCACGGCACCTCGCCCGGCCGCTTCCGCAACGTCCAGGTCGGTGTCCGTGGCGTCTGACGGCCGGGCGCTCGAGCTCGCCGACCGCGCCTGGCGGGCCGCCGAGGCGGACGAGGCGGACGCAGTCGTCCAGGTCGAGGAGTCGGGGTTTGCCCGCTTCGCCGGCTCCGAGGTCCATCAGCCCACGCTGATCAGCGACGAGTCGATCACCCTCCGTGTCGTCCGCGACGGCAAGGTCGGGTGTGCGGTCACGAACCGAACCGACGACGAGGGTCTCCGGGAAATGGCGCGGCGCGCCGCGGAGGCCGCCGACAGCGCGCCGGCGGATCCCGCGTACGCAGGGCTACAGCCACCGGTCTCCGTCCCCGACGTGGCCGGAAACGACGACGAGACCGCGGTGCTGACCCCTGAGGAGCAGGCCGCGCTCGCCGCGCAGGCGATCGAGGCGGCGCCCGACTACGGCCTCTACGGGTATTTCACGAGCGGTGCGACCGATACGGCGGTGGCCTCGAGCACCGGTCATGCGGTCAGCCAGAGCATGACCGACGCGAGCATTCTCGCCATCGCGGCCTCGGACGACGCTTCCGGATACGCGGAGGCGACGTCCTGGAAGGTGGGCGACCTCGACCCGGCGGCCTGCGCGCGGGAAGCCGCCGAGAAAGCGGCCAGGACGCGTGGCGCGACCGAGATCGGAGCCGGCACGCATGCGGCGATCCTCGAGCCCTACGCTTTCTCCGAGCTCCTCTGGTACTTCGGCTTCAGCTCCCTCGGAGCCCTGTCCTGCCTCGAGGGTCGGAGCTATCTGAGCGGGCGGCTCGGGGAGAAGCTCTTCCACGAGAGCTTCACGCTCATCGACGACGGTCTCGACCCCGAGGGCATGCCGAAGGCGTTCGATCTCGAAGGCGTGCCCAAGCAGCGCGTCACGATCGTCGAGGACGGCGTCGCGAAGGAGGTCGTCTGGGACCGCCGCACCGCGAAGCGTGCCGGCGAGGGCCGCGAGTCCACCGGCCACGCGCTCACCGCCCCCGCGCAGGGATTCGGCCCGCTGCCGCTCAACCTCTCGGTGCGCGCGGGCGACGTCCCGACCGGTGACCTGCCGGAACGCGTGGGCGACGGCATCTACGTCACCCGGCTGCACTACCTCGGCGTCGTCGACCCCCGCGAAGGGATCATCACCGGCATGACGCGCGACGGCACGTTCAAGATCGAGGGCGGTAAGGTGACGAAGCCGCTCGTGAACCTCCGCTTCACCACATCGTTCCCGAAGCTCGTCGAGGGGATCCTCGGCCTCTCCAACGAGGTCGTGCTCGTGAACCGCAGCGACTACTACGACGAGCGCTACCCCTTCGGGACGCGGGTGCCCGCGATCGCCACGAGCGCGTTCACGATCGTCGGCACCGGATCGGGACCCGGGCTCTAGTGCCCGCCGTTCTCGTCGGCACCCGGAAGGGCCTCTTCGTCCTCTCCTCCGACGAGGACCGCCGCGACTGGGAAGTCTCCGGCCCGCTCTTGAAAGGCTGGGAGGTCTTCCACGCCGTTCCCGACCCGCGCGACGGCTCGGTCTACGCGGCGACGAACAGCTTCGTCTACGGCGCCACGGTGCACCGCTCGGAGGATCGGGGCGAGACGTGGACGCGCTCCGAGGAGCTCGGTCTCCCCGAGGCCACGGGTCTCACGCTCGAGAAGACATGGCACGTCCGGCCGGGCCGCGAGGGCGAGGACGGCCGCCTCTGGCTCGGCGGGGCACCGGGCGTCCTCTTCCGAAGCGACGACTCCGGCCGCACGTGGGAGACCGTGCAGAGCCTCGTCGGGCACGAGTCCCGGGAGAAGTGGAACCCGGGGGCGGGCGGGATGTGTTGCCACTCCATCCAGCTCGACCCGGACGACTCCAAGCGGATGTACGTCGCGATCTCCGCCGCCGGGACCTTCCGCACCGAGGACGGCGGCGAGTCCTGGGAGCCCGCCAACTCGGGCGTGGCGGCCGACTTCTTCCCGGACAACCCGTTCCCCGAAGTCGGGCAGTGCGTGCACAAGCTGCTCGTCCACCCCGCCCGGCCGGAGCGGCTCTGGCAACAGAACCACTGCGGCGTGTACCGCTCGGACGACCACGGCCGAAACTGGGAGCGGCTGGAGGGCAACGGGCTTCCGAGCGGCTTCGGGTTCCCGATCATGCTCGACCCTTCCGATCCGGACACCGCCTTGGTCATTCCGGAGGAAGGCGCCGAGAACCGCGTCACCCCCGACGCGCGCCTCGGCGTCTACCGCACGCGCGACGCGGGGGCGAGCTGGGAGCTCCTCGAGGGCGGCCTGCCGCAGCCGGCCTGGGTGGCGGTGCTTCGCGAATCGTCGGCGTTCGACGACGGCGGCGCCTATTTCGGGACGCAGAGCGGCTCGGTCTTCGCGAGCGCCGACGGCGGGGACAGCTGGGTCGAGGCCGTGACGCACCTTCCGCCGATCCTCTCCGTCGAGGCGGCCGACTGGCCGTAGTCCTCCTCCCGGGGATGCTGGCCGCCGAGGTCGGCGGGCAGCGCCGCTTCGAGGTCGAGGCGGACACCGTCGGCTCCGCGCTCGGCTCCCTGCCGGTCGCCAACCTCGTCTTCGACGAGCGTGGTCGGCTACGGCAGCTCGTGAACGTCTACGTGGACGGCGTGGACGTGCGCGAGCACGAGGGCATGAACACGCCGCTTACGGGCATCGAAGAGATCCGCCTCGTCGCCGCGATCGCCGGGGGCTAAAGGACGTAGAACAGCGCGATCGTGTTGAAGCCGAAGAGCGCGGCGACGACGAGCGTGAGCCGTGTCAGGTTGCGCTCGACGATGTGCTGGCCCCCCTGCGACGCGGGCGTGAAGCCCATGCCGCCGAAGCCCGTGTCGCGCCCGGAGTGCATGAGCACGAGCACGACGAGAATCACGGAGAGGAGAACCTGGACAACCGGCAGGATGACGTCGAACACGGCCTCAGGATAGCGAGAGGGCACAGGTGACGGCGAGGACCGTCCGCACCAGGTCCTGCCACGTCCGGACGACGTCGGGCTCGAGCTGGGTCATGCCGTCGACCGCCGGATCTCGAGGCCGCTCGCGGTCCCCACGTGCTCGACCTGAAGCGTCGCGTGCTCGAGGCCGAAGCGCTCTTCGAGCATGCGCTCGAGCTCGAGCCGGATCCGATGGCAGTCCGCGCCCGGCTCGACGAGCACGTGTGCCGAGAGAGCCGGAAAGCCGTCGGTCACGGTCCAGACGTGCAGGTCGTGGGTTTCCACAACCCCCTCGTGCTCCACGATCGCGCGACCGACCTCGCCCGGCGGCGCGGAGGCGGGCGCACCTTCGAGGAAGATTCGCCCGGACTCCCGCAGGAGCGTGATGCTCGCCCAGAACATGAGTCCGGCGACGAAGAGGGAGGCGATCGGGTCGAAGCGGTTCCACCCTGTCGCGAGGATCAGAACGCCCGCGAGGGCCGTGCCGACGAACGCGGCCAGGTCGGTGGCGATGTGCAGATACGCGCCGCGCACGTTCAGGCTCTGCCGCTCCGCGCCGGCCATGAGCGCGAGGACGGCGAGGTTCACGACGATCCCGACCACGGCCACCACGGTCACGATCCCGGCCTCCACCTCGGGCGGCGAGATGAGCCGGCGGATCGCCGAGTAGACGATCAGGAGCCCGATCACGACGAGCGTGATCCCGTTCGCCTGTGCGGCGAGTATCTCCGCGCGCGCGAAGCCGAACGTCCACCGGCCGCGGGCCGGCAGGGAGGCAGCCCACGCTGCGAAGAGCGCGAGCCCGAGCGCGGAGGCGTCGGTCAGCATGTGCCCCGCGTCCGCGAGCAGGGCGAGCGAGCTGGCCACGATCCCGAGCACGACCTCGGCGACCATGAAGGCGAGGAGCAGCCCGAGCGAGAGGGCAAGAATGCGTCGGTCGGCGCGGGAATCGGCGTGCACGTGCATATGGCTCATTCTGGCGTCTCGCCGGCCAAGAGTCGTGCCACCCGCGCAGCCTGCTTGACGACGTCGTGCTCCTCGGCGACCGCCCGGGCCGCCGCGTTCGGCCTCGGGAGCTCCGCGGCCGCGCGCAGTCCGGCGGCGATCGACTCGACGCTGCCGGGATCGACGAGGACACCTGTCTCGGGAGTGAGGAGCTCGGCCGGTCCGCCGATGCGCGTGGCGAGCACCGGACGCTCGCACGCGAGCGCCTCGAGCACCGCTTGCCCGAAGGGCTCGATCAGGCTCGGCTGGCAGACGACGTCGCTCGCGGCGATCAGGTCAGGCACGCGCTCGTGCGGCACGCGGCCGACGAGTTTGACGCCGTCTCGTCCCTCCAGCTGGTGGCGCAGCGGCCCGTCGCCCGCGAAGACGAGGGATCCGGAGTCAAGACCGGCAAAGGCATCCGCCAGCCGGACGACGTTCTTCCGCTCGTCCAGAGTCCCGACGCAGAGGTAATGCGTGCCCGGGTGCTCCCACCCCAGCTTGGCACGAAGCGGCTCCGGATCACGATGCCGGAAACGCGCGAGATCGACGCCCGAGTCGATGACGTGCACCTTGCCCTGCGCGTCCGGGATCTTTGCCTCGAGCTCGCCCCGGAGGAAGTCGGACACCGCGATCACCGCATCCGCACGGCGGATTGCCGCGGCTGTCGCAGTCGCGACGCCCGGGATGGCGCCGACGTTGCGGACGTCACGGCCATGCGCGGTGAGAACCAGGCGCGCGCCGGCCCGTCGCGCGGCGAAGGCCGCCGCCGCTCCTGCCGGGAAGAGGAAGTGCGCGTAGACGACGTCGGGATGAAACCGGCGCGCCTCGGCGAGCGCACGAGCCGCCAGGCCTCCGTACTTGGCCGGCGAGCCGCCCCGGTGATCGATCACGACACGGGAGACCTCGTTTCCGGCGCGCTCGAGCTCGTCGGCGAGCTGCTTCACGAAGACGCCGAGGTCCGGAGCCGAAGGGCCGGGATACATCTGAGAAACGAGCAAGACACGCATGTTGACTATTGTCGCAATGGCTCCAACGGGGGAGGCAAGCCGAAAAACCCCCGCTAAGGTCGGATTTATGGCGAAGGCCGCGGTTGTCGGCGTCGACGTGGCAGCGGTCGAGGAGCACCTTGCACGCTACGTCGTCTCGTGCCCCCTCTGCAAAGGGGTGGGCCAGCTCGGCGTGGCGCACGAAGAGTGCACGATCGTCTCCGGTGCCGATGCGAAGGACGGAATCTCCGTCGTCGTCGTCCTCTGCAAGCGCTGCGGCTACCTGATGACGCTCGCCGCCGACCAGATCCTCCCCAAGAAGCCCTCGGCCAAGCCCAGGGCGAAAGCCGCCTGACCTCCCAGCAGGGAGGGCGGCCGCCCGAAGGCGGCCGCCCGCAATCGGTTAGGCCGCTTCCTTCACGCGGCGCGAATCGCGCTCGAGCCGTTCCTCGGTCCGGGCACGCGCGTGGATGAGCTCCGGCGAGCCGAAGCGCTTCCGGGCCTCGGCGGTCCGGTATTCGCCCCAGAGCTCGTCGATGGTCTTCGAGAGGCCGGCGAGCTCGGCCGACGTCTCGGCATCTGATCCCTGAGCGAGCCGGTCCCACAGCTCGGCGCGTCGCGCAATCGCCTGGTCCAGCTCCTCACGGATCTCGTTTGTTGTACGCACAACCTCTTTAACGAGGCTGCGCGAACTGTCATTCCGTCCGAAAGGAGCCGGAGGCGGGACTCGAACCCACGGCCTAGCGCTTACAAGGCGCTTGCTCTACCAGCTGAGCTACTCCGGCCGACCCGCCCAGAATAGCTAGTCGAGAACCGCGCGCTCCTGCTGGTGCTGGAGGACCTTCCGCTTCACGCGCTGCAGGGCGTTGTCGATCGTCTTCGTGTCGCAGCCGAGGCCTTCGGCCATCTCCTCGTAGGAGTTGCCCTCGAGATAGAGCCGGAGAGCGTCGCTCTCGAGCGGCGAGAGGCCGGTGCCGAGGCAGAAGACGAGGCTCTGTAGCTCCTCGGTCGAGATGACGCACACGACGGGATCGTCGACCCCCGGCCCGGGAAGCGCGTCGCCCAGAGTACAGTCCCCGTCTTCTTGGCCCGCAGGCGTGTGGCTGAACGACACGTACGTGTTCAGCGGCGCGTGCTTGAAGCGTGTCGCCGTCTTGATCGCCGTGATGATTTGCCGCGTGATGCAGAGCTCGGCGAAGCTCCGGAACGAGGTGTCCTTGTCGGAGCGAAAGTCACGCACGGCCTTGTAGAGGCCGACGAGGCCCTCCTGGATGAGGTCATCCGCGTCGCCCCCGGCGATGAAGTACGAGCTCGCCTTCAGGCGCACGAAGCCGGTGTAGCGGCGCAGGAGCGCGTCCATCGCGGCGGAGTCCCCGTTCCTGGCACGGAGGACGAGCCGTAAATCCTCGACTTCTCGTTGAGTCTTTTCCTGCGGGCGGGCCGTAGCGAGCTGGCGGCGGGGCATCGGCTTTCCTCCTGGGCTTTTGGATGTGCCGGCGCCGAGGAAAGCGTGCCTCGACAACCCTAACCCTCAACTTGAGGTCACGATCGTAGCAGGCCGTTCCGAAAAGTTCAATGTCGTCTGCGGCGCAAACGCTCGAGGGCAGAACGCGTGTTCTCATCGAGCGCGTCCTCGATCTGGGAGCGCCCTCCAGCTACCGGCTCAACGCTCTCATCGAGATCCCGCAGGAAGTTCTTCGACGAGACCCGGCGGGTTTCCTGTCCCGCGGTTCCGCGGATCTCACGATCGGAGGAGATCACCCACACCTCCTCCTGCCTGCGGTGCTCGGCGGCGAGGCGCTCGATGAGCGCGTCCGCCTGCTCGGCGAAGCGGACGGCCAAATCGCCGTAGGACGTGTCCTCGCCGACGCCGTCGAAGACGACCACGCCGCGTGCACCGCGGACTGCGATGAAGCTCGCCAGGCGGTCGACCAGCTCATCGCGCTCCCGGAACGAGCCTGCGTGGAGGATGTTGTACCCGTCGAAGAGATAGAGCATTCGCTAAGGATGCCCGCGTGGGGGCCGAGCGCGCGTATCTCGACGACCTCGTCCGGCACCTGCAGGAGCGTCTCGGCCCGGAGCTCGTCGGCGTCTATGCCGGCGGCTCGTGGGCTCTCGGCGGCTACGAGCCCGGGCGAAGCGACCTCGACGTGGCCGTCGTCGTACGCACGCCGCTCACCGACGAGGCGGCCGACCGGATCGTGGCGGAGCTCCGGCACGAGGCCTTACCCTGCCCGGCCCGTGGTCTCGAGCTCGTGGTCTACACGGAGGAAGCGGCCGCCACGTCAACCGTAGAGCCCGGCTTCGAGCTCAACCTGAACACGGGCGCCGGGCTGACGTTCCGTGCCGACCGCGAGCCCCAGTCCGACGAGAGGCACTGGTTTGCCATCGATCGGAGCGTCCTCGCCGAACATGGGATCGCGCTCTTCGGCCCTCGGGCGGCCGACGCGTTCGCGCCGATCGCGCCCGACGACCTCCGGCCCGTGCTGGCCGACGTGCTTCGCTGGTACGAGCGCGAGGCGCCGGAGAGCGATGACGCCGTCCTCAACGCGGGCCGCTCGCTCCGCTTCGCCCGCGACGGGACCTGGCTCCCCAAGCCGGCGCTTCGTGACTGGGCGGCGGCGCAGCCGGGCACGAGCGCCGAGACCCTCCGCCGCGCGATCGCAGAGCTCGACGCGCGCTAGCCGCGGCGCTGGCGCGCGGCTTCGAAGAGCGCCACGCCGGCCGCCACGCTCACGTTCAGCGACTCGACGGCGCCCGAGAGGGGGATCGCGAACGCGTCGTCGCACGACTTGCGCACGAGGGGACGGAGTCCCCGGCCCTCGGCGCCGAAGACGAGCGCAGCCCCGGTGGTGAAGTCGGCTGACCAGACCGGCGTCTCGGCGTCATCGGAGGCCGCCCAGACCCAGAGATCGCCCCGCTTCACATCCGTGAGATATCGCGCGAGATTGACGACGACGCCGATCCGCACGTGCTCGACCGCACCCGCCGAGGCCCTGCAGACCGCCGGCGTCACGCGAGCGGCCTTGTGCTCCGTGACGACGACGCCGGCCGCACCCGCTCCGTCCACGCTGCGACAGACCGCGCCGAGGTTGTGGGGGTCGGTCACCTGGTCGAGGCAGGCGATCAGCGGCCGCTCGCCCACGGCCAGCTCGTGGGCGTCCGCGTACCTGTACGGCTCGCAGAAAGCGACGACGCCCTGGTGGTCGCGGCTCCCGGCCAGCTCGTTCAGCTTTCCTTCGCGCTCGACATGGACGCGAAGGCCCGTCTCGCTGCGGAGCCACGACTCGGATGCGAGCGCCCGCTCGGTCGCAAAGAGCTCGAGGATCTGCCGGCGGCCCGCGCGAATGACTTCTCGGACAGGGACGGCGCCCGTAGACGAGCTCGCGGGTCAAAGCCTCGCGACGAGCCGGTAGCCGCCGTCGGGCATGTCCTGCATCTCCCAGCCGAGTGCCTCGAGCTCGGCCCGAAGCCGGTCCGCCGCGTCGAAATCTCGCGCCGCCCGCGCGGCGAAGCGCGCGTCCGCGAGCTCCATCACCTCGGGCGGAGCTTCGGGATGCATGGGCAGCGGAAGGCCGAAGAGGAGAAGCGCCTTGAACAGCAGGTCGAGGCGGCCCGCAGCCCGCCATTCGTGCATGAGGGCAAGCGCCGCCGGCGTGTTGAAGTCGTCGTCCAGCGCCTCCGCGAAAGCACTCCACTCTCGGACGGAGGCTCCGGTCGGGACGACGAGGCGCGCGTTGCGGAAGTCGTCCGCGACAGTCCTGGCGGCGGCCATGGCCTCGTCCGAGTAGTCGAGCGGGACCGCGATAGTGGCCGCCGAGGAAGAAGACGAGGATCGCCTCGCGCCCGTAGGTGTCGAGAACCTCGCGCAGCGAGACGATGTTGCCGACCGACTTCGACATCTTCTTCTCGGAGAGCTGCAGCATTCCGTTGTGCGCCCAGTGGCGGGCGAACGGCCTTCCGGCTCCCCGCGACTGGGCGAGCTCGTTCTCGTGGTGCGGGAAGCGGAGGTCGAGGCCGCCGCCGTGGATCTCGAACTCGGGGCCGAGGTGCTTCTCCGCCATCGCCGAGCACTCGATGTGCCAGCCCGGGCGGCCGCGGCCCCAGGGCGAGTCCCAGTGCGGTGTCTTCGTGCTCCTTCGTCGCCTTCCAGAGCGCGAAGTCGCGCGGGTCCTTCCTTCAGGTCGCTCGGCTCCTGGGCGATCATCTCGTCCGGCCGGGCGCCGGAGAGCTCGCCGTAGGCGGGATAGGCGGGAACGCGGAAGTACACGTCGCCGCCAGACTCGTAGGCGAGCCCGCGCTCGATCAACTCGCCGATGAGAGCGACGATTTCCGGGATGACCTCGGTCGCGCGCGGCTCGACGTCGGGCCGGCCGAGCCCGAGCTCGTCGGTGTCCTCGATGTACCATTGCGCGGCCTGCTCGGCGAACTCGGCACTGCCCATCTTCTGCCGCGCGGCCGCCTCGTAGATCTTGTCGTTGATGTCCGTGATGTTCTCGACGAGCTTGACCTCGTAGCCGCGCTCGCAGGAGCCAGGCGCGCATCCACATGGAGACGACGAACGGCCGCGCATTCCCGATGTGGATCCGCTGGTAGACGGTCGGGCCCACAGACGTACATGCCGATCGGGCCCGGCGGCGCGGGCAGCTCGACTTTCTGCCGCGAGGAAGAGTCGTACAGGAGCATCGTCCGTGGGGTTATACCGGGTAAGGTCGCGCGTGCCTGAAGTCGTCGTCGTCGCGCTCGTGGGCATCCTCACGGCCCTCGCCACCGGCCTTGGGGCGGTCCCGGTCTTCCTCTTGGGCGGCCGGGTCGCTGAAGTTCCGGCCCGTTCCTCTGGGGGTTCACCATCGGGCTCATGAGCGTCGCCGCTTTCGTGGGTCTCCTCTTACCCGCGCTCGACGAGGGCGAGCCCGTGCGCGGTGCTTGCGGGGATCGCCGTCGGCGTGGGCTTCTTGCTTCTTGCCAGGCGCTGGCTGGGGACGCATGAGCTCAGCCCGACCCGGCTCCGGAGCGCAGGCGGACGCCGCGCGCTGCTCGTCTTCCTCGTCCTCTTCGTGCACAGCCTCCCCGAGGGATTCGCGATCGGCACGGCCTGGGCATCGAATCGCGAGGGCCTCGGCCTCTTCGTCTTCCTCGCGATCGCGCTCCAGAACATCCCCGAAGGAACGAGCGTCGCCATCCCCATGGCCGGCGAAGGATTCGGTGCCCGCGACCAGTTCTGGGCCGCGGTCGGGACGAGTGCTCCTCAACCACTCGGTGCAGTGGCCGCCTTCCTCCTGGTCGACGAGATCAGCGGCCTGCTTCCCTTCTCCTTCGGGTTTGCAGCCGGAGCGATGCTCGCCCTTGTGCTCGTCGAGCTCGTGCCTCAGGCACTGCTCAGCAGGAGCTACGTCGCCGCGTGCCGGAGGCGCCGCGGTGGGGACCGCCATGATGCTCGCGTTGGCGGGTCTTCTCGGCGTCTAGCTCAGCGGCTCTGGAACTGGGCTTCCTCGGTGGAACCTTTGAGCGCGAGCGTCGAGCTCTCGCCGCCCGAGACCGCCTTTGCGACGAGGTCGAAGTAGCCGGCGCCGACCTCGCGCTGGTGGCGCGTGGCCGTGTAGCCGTCCTCTTCGAGCTCGAACTCGTGCTCCTGGAGCCGCACGTAGGCGCTCATCCCCTCCGCCGAGTAGCCCCTGGCGAGCTCGAACATCGACGCGTTCAGAGCATGGAAGCCCGCCAGCGTGATGAACTGGAAGCGGTAGCCCATGCGGCCGAGCTCCTGCTGGAAGGACGCGATCTCGTCGTCGGCGAGATGGCGCTTCCAGTTGAAGGAGGGCGAGCAGTTGTAGGCGAGGATCTTCCCCGGGAAGCGCTCGTGGACCGCCTCCGCGAAGTCAGCCGCCTCCTGCATGTCCGGCGTCGAGGTCTCGAACCAGATCAGGTCCGCGTAGGGCGCGTACGCAAGCCCACGCGCGATCGAAGACTCGAGGCCCGGCTGGACGAAGAAGTAGCCCTCGGGGGTGCGCTCGCCGGTCAGGAACTCGTGGTCGCGCTCGTCGACGTCGCTCGTGATCAGCGTGGCGCTGAGAGCGTCGGTGCGCGCGACGACGATGGTCGGCACGTCGCAGACGTCGGCGGCGAGCCGGGCCGCGGTCAGCGTGCGCACGAACTGGCTCGTCGGGACGAGCACCTTGCCGCCGAGATGGCCGCACTTCTTCTCCGAGGCGAGCTGGTCTTCGAAGTGGACGCCGGCGGCGCCGGCTTCGATGAAGGACTTCATCAGCTCGAAAGCGTTCAGCGGCCCGCCGAAGCCGGCCTCCGCGTCGGCGACGATCGGAGCCAGCCAGTAGCGGTCCGTCCCACCCTCCGCGGCCTCGATCTGGTCGGCTCGGCGAAGCGCGTTGTTCAGTCGGCGAACGAGCGCCGGCGCGCTCGTCGTCGGGTAAAGGCTCTGATCGGGATAAACCTGTTCCGCCAGATTGGCGTCTGCTGCGACCTGCCAGCCGCTCAGGTAGATGGCCTGCAGGCCCGCCTTGACCATCTGCACCGCCTGGCCCCCGGTCATGGCGCCGAGCGCGGCGACGTAGTCCTCGGCCTGCAGAAGCTGCCAGAGGCGCTCCGCGCCGAGGCGGGCGAGGGTGTGCTCCACGCGGATGGTCCCCCCGAGCCGTTCCACGTCCTCTTCGGTGTACAGCCGTTCGATTCCGTTCCAGCGGTCCATCGGGAGCCCTCCTAGTCCAGGTGGTCGTATGCGGGCAGGGTCAAAAACTCGGCGAACTCCTCGCCGAGAGCGACCTGCTCGAAGACTTCGCGGGCGTCGTCCCAGCGTCCACCGTCGCGGAGCCGTTCGAGCTCCGCGTCGAGGACGGCGTGGACGTCCCGCTCGTCGATCTTGCCGTTGCGCACCCACTGCCAGATCTGGGAGCGCGAGATCTCTGCGGTGGCGGCGTCCTCCATCAGGTTGTAGATGGCGACCGCGCCGACCCCTCGCAGCCAGGACTCCAGGTACTGGAGTCCGACGCTGACGTTGCTCTCGACCCCCACCTCGGTGACCTCGCCGCCAGGCACCGCGACGTCGAGGAGGTCGCCCGCCTCGACCGAGACGTCCTCGCGCCGGCGGTCGACCTGGTGCGGGCGGTCGCCGAGCACCGAGTCGAAGACCTCCGTCGCGACGGGTACGAGGTCGGGATGCGCGACCCAGGTGCCGTCGAAACCGTCGCCCGCCTCGCGCTCCTTGTCCTCGCGCACCTTGGCGAGCGCCGTTTCGTTCACCTCTGGATCTCGGCGGCTGGGGACGAAGGCGGCCATTCCGCCCATTGCGTGCGCGCCCCGCCGGTGGCACGTCTTTACGAGGAGCTCCGTGTACGCCCGCATGAACGGGACGGCCATCGTCACCTGCGCGCGGTCGGGAAGAACGAACTCCGGCCGGTCGCGAAACTTCTTGATGATGCTGAAGATGTAGTCCCAGCGGCCCGCGTTCAGCCCGGCCGAATGCTCGCGGAGCTCGTAGAGGATCTCTTCCATCTCGAAGGCGGCGAGGATCGTTTCGACGAGGACCGTCGCCTTGATCGTGCCCTGCGGGATCCCGAGCTCCTCCTGGGCTGCCTCGAAGACGTCGTTCCAGAGCCGCGCCTCGAGATGGCTCTCGAGCTTCGGCAGGTAGAAGTAAGGCCCGCTGCCCGAGTCGAGCAGGCGCTGGGCGTTGTGGAAGAAGTGGAGGCCGAAGTCGAACAAGCTGCCCGAGATCGGCTCGCCGTCCACGAGAACGTGCCGCTCCGGCAGGTGCCAGCCGCGCGGGCGGACGATCAGCACCGCGGTCTCGTCGCTCAGCCGATACGTCTTGTCGGGAGTCGCCAGCTCGATCGTCCGCTCGATGGCGTCGCGAAGGTTCACGTGCCCGTCGAGGCAGTTCGCCCACGTGGGGGAGTTCGCGTCCTCGAAGTCGGCCATGAAGCAGCGTGCGCCCGAGTTCAGGGCGTTGATGACCATCTTCCGGTCGACCGGCCCGGTGATCTCGCAGCGGCGATCCTGCAGGTCGGCCGGTACCGGCGCGACCTGCCAGTCGCCGTCGCGGATCTCACGCGTCTCGGGGAGGAAGTCCGGGAGCTCGCCGGCGCCGATTCGCTCCTGCCGTTCGGCGCGCGCGGCGAGAAGGCGTTGCCGCTCCGGGTCGAAACGCCGCTGAAGGCCCGCCACGAACTCGAGCGCTTCCTCGGTGAGAACCTCTGCGTGGCGCCCAACGACGGGCGCGCGAAGCTCGAGCCCCCTCACCGACACGGACTCCACCGCCGTTCTAGTCTCGGTCGTGATCGCGCTCGCACCATTCGGGACAGGTGCAATCCGCGACCTCGGAGGTGCTCAGATAGGAGAGGCGGCGCGGGGGCTCGGGGGGGGCCTCGCGCTCGACCGCATCGAAGTCGAAGGTGACAGCGGCTTCCATGATTTCAGGGTACCGCTGTGTCCGGTATTTACACAATGATTTGTTTCGATCACTGTTATCAGTAAAATCTATCGGTGCTTTTCAATCAGATCTTGGCTTTCGTCGAGACCGCACGGCGGCAGAGCGTCAGCCGGGCGGCTGAGGCGCTCTTCATCTCCCAGCCCGCGTTGACGGCGAGGCTCAAGGGGCTCGAGTCGGACCTGGGCGCCGAGCTCTTCGTTCGCGGCCCGCGCGGTATGCGGCTCACGGATGCAGGAAACGCCTTCCTCCCCTACGCGGCCCGCGCGCTCGAAACGCTCACAGACGGGCGCATGCAGGTCAACGCGCTCGAACGCGGCGGGGCCGGCCGGCTCGCCATCGGGGCCGCGCCCGCGGTGTCGACTTACGTCTTGCCTGCGCTCCTGAAGCGCTTCTCGGAGGGCTTCCCTCGCGTCCTGGTCAGCGTGCGGACGGGCCACTCGGAGGAGATCCTCGACCTCGTCCTGCGGGAGCAGGTGACGCTCGGCCTCGTTCGCGCCCTGCAGCACCCTGAAATCCTGAGCACGCCCCTCTACGAGGACCGCCTGATCCTCGTCGTCGAGCCCGCTCATCCCTTCGCAGGCGAGGGCCGCATCCGCATGAAGGATCTGGCGGACGAGCAGCTCGTCCAGTTCGACCGGACCTCGAGCTACCACGACCTCACGAGCGCGCTCTTCGTCACCGCGGGCGTGTCGCCGGCCGGCCGCATGGAGCTCGACAACATCGACGCTGCGAAGAAGATGGTCGAGCAGGGCTTCGGCGTCGCGCTCCTGCCACAGACCTCCGTCGCGGACGAGCTCGAGGCCGGCACCCTGGCCGAGGTCGAGGTGGTGGACGCCGCGCCTGTGCGCCGCAAGATCGTCGCCATCACCCGGCGGGACGCGGGCCCGCCCGCAGGTCAGCCGAAGGCGTTCCTCGCGACCTTCGAGGAGATCCGCGACGAGCTCACGAGCTGGCCGCGACGGCCCGCCGCAAAGCCTCGTCGCGCGGCAGAGCGACCAGGACGGTCCAGAGCTCCGGCCCACGGTCGGCCCCGGTGAGCGCGCGCCGCAGCGCCCTGAGGCTGCCTCCGACAGCCTTGAGCTCCCGCAGGATCTCCTTCGCCGCAGCCTGATCCAGCGCCTCCGGGCCCCGCTCGCGCAGCTCGTTGAAGCGCCTCAAGGTCTCGGGATGCTCGCTCGGATCGGCCGGCGGCGTCGTGAGCAGCGTCCGCGCGATCTCGCGCGCCTCGACGAGGTCGCGCGCCCCGCGCAAGGCAGGCACGACCTCGGGCGATGCGTCCGCGGCCGCGGCGAGGTCGTCGTCGGGCATCGCACCGATCGCGTCGATCGCGAGCCTCCGAAGGCGCGCGAGGTCGTAGTGGACGTCGTGGCGCGGCACCCCGAGCTCGTCCAGGTAGGCGCGCACCGCCCCGGCCGGGAAGCCGAGCTCGCGCAGGGAGGCGACCGTCGCCCCGGCCGCGCGCTTGGAGAGCTTTTTGCCTTCCTCCCCGAGGATCAGCCCGTGATGGACGTACTCGGGAGGAGTCGTCCCGAGGGACTCGTGGAGGCGGCGATGGAGAGCCTCGTTGGGCCGGTGGTCGTTCCCGCGGTAGACGCGGGTGATGCCGAAGTCGGCGTCGTCCACCACGCTGGCGAGGTGGTACGTCGCGGTCCCGTCCTCGCGTAGGAGCGTGACGCCGTCGAAGCGGTCGGTCCCGATGCGCTCGGCGGCGTCGCGGTAGCGATCCTGGCGCTCGCTTTGCCGCACGGGCCCCTCGTCCCAGTCGATCTCGAGCCAGCCGAGGTCGCCGAGGATCGCCTCCTCGCCCCCGGCGACGTTTCGGGCAGGATCGGTGTCGTCGATCCGGAGCAGCATCCAGTCGCCGGCACGCCGGTTGATGACCGCACTCAGGGCGTTCCCCACGTGGAGCGAACCCGTTGGGCTCGGCGCGAAGCGGACGCGAACCATCGGAGCAATCTAACGTTCGAGCGGCAGCGGAATGACGTTCACGCCCGAAGACAGCCTGGCGCTCCTCGCCATCATGGTCGTGATCGCCGTGCTGCTCGTCGCGGCCGAGCGGACGAGCATTCCCTACCCCATTCTCCTCGTCGTCGGTGGCCTCGGTCTCGGCTTCATCCCCGGGATTCCGGAGATCCAGCTACCGCCTGACCTCGTCCTCATCGCCGTGCTTCCGCCTCTCCTCTACGGGGCGGCATTCTTCACCTCGCTGCGCGACCTGCGGGAGAACGCGTTTGCGATCAGCCTCCTCGCGTTCGGGCTCGTGCTCACGACGATGGTCATCGTCGCCTTCGTCGCACACGAGCTCATACCGGGCCTCGGCTGGGGCGGCGCCTTCGTGCTCGGCGCGGTCGTCTCGCCGACGGATCCGACCGCGGCGACGGCGATCGCCGAACGGCTCGGGCTGCCGAGGCGCCTCGTCGCGCTCATCGAGGGAGAGAGCCTGGTGAATGACGGCACTGCGCTCGTCGCCTACAAGTTCGCCGTCGTCGCGGTCGTGAGCGGAACCTTCTCCTTCGCCGACGCCGCGGGCAGCTTCGTGCTGAACGTCGTCGGTGGAATCGGCATCGGCCTGGGCGTCGGATTCGTCGTCCGCCAACTCCGCCGCAGGATCAGGGATCCGGCGCTCGCCATCACCATCTCCCTGATGAGCGGCTATTTCGCCTACCTACCCGCGACGGCGGCGGACGTCTCGGGTGTGCTGGCGGCCGTCACCATCGGGGTCTACATGGGCTGGCACACGCCCGAGCTGACGACGTGGCAGACGCGGCTCCAGGGAGTCGCGGTCTGGGAGATCACCTTCTTCGTCCTGAACGCGCTTCTCTTCGCGCTCATCGGGCTCCAGCTGCCCGTGATCATCGACGCGCTTTCCGGTTACTCACCGACGCGGCTCGTCGCCTACGCGGCCGCCGTCTCGCTGGCCGTCATCGCCGCGCGCTTTCTCTGGGTCATCCCGGGGACGTACCTGACGGCGTGGATGCGTCGGAACAAGCGGCCGATCCAGAATCCCGGACGCGCCTCGATCATCCTCGGCTGGTCCGGGATGCGTGGCGCCGTCTCGCTCGCCGCTGCGCTGGCCCTGCCCCTGACCACGGACACCGGCGACGCCTTCCCGAACCGCGAGCTCATCGTCTTCCTCACCTTCGGCGTCATCCTCGCCTCGCTCGTCGTGCAGGGGCTGTCGTTCCCCGCCCTGCTCAGGCTCGTCGGGCTCGAAGACGAAGGCCGGGGGGAGAAGGAGGAGAACAAGGCGCGGATCTACGCCACCGAGGCCGCGCTAGCCCGGCTCGAGGAGCTCGCAGACGAGGACTGGGTGCGCGACGACACGCTCGAGCGCATACGAGGCATGTTCAACTTCCGGCGGGAGCGCTTTCGCAGCCGCTTCGACCCGGAGTCGGACGGCGAGCTCGAGAGCCGCTCGCTCGACTACCAGCGGCTCCTGCGCGAGGTCCTCGCCGCCGAGCGAAGCGCGGTCTTCGACCTGCGCCGCGAGCGAAGAATCGACGATCTCGTCATGCGCAGAGTCCTCCGCGACCTCGACCTCGAAGAAGCCAGGCTCGATGGCTGAGCTCGAGCGCGTGCTCCTCGACTGGTACGCGGCGGAGGGCCGAGACCTCCCCTGGCGACAGACGCGCGACCCGTACGCGATCCTCGTCTCGGAAGTCATGCTCCAGCAGACGCAGGTCGAGCGCGTCATCCCGCGCTACCTGCGCTGGCTGGAGCGCTGGCCGACCGCCGAGGCCCTTGCCGCCGCGCCGCGATCGGAGGTCATCCGCGAATGGCAGGGGCTCGGCTACAACCGTCGCGCTGTGAACCTCCACCGCGCCGCCGAGTGGATCGCGGCCACCGGCTGGCCCGGCGACCTCACCGAGCTTCCGGGGGTCGGGCGCTACACGGCCGATGCGGTGGCGCGCTTCGCCCGCGAGGCGGACGTCCTGCCCGTGGACGTCAACGTCGCCCGCGTCCTCGAGCGGACCGGCGGCCGGTTCGGTCCCGCCTCGGCCCACGCGCTCATGGATCTCGGCGCGACGGTTTGCCTCGCCCGCGTTCCACGGTGCGGCGCCTGCCCGCTCGCGAAGGAGTGCCCGTCGCGCGCAAAGCGCTACGAGCCCCTGCGCAAGCAGGGCCGGTTCGAGGGCTCCTTCAGGCAGCTCCGTGCGCAGACGCTGCGGCTCGTCGCAGAACGCGCCAGACCGGCGGCCGAGCTCGATCCGGAAGCTGTCGCCGCGCTAGCGCGCGACGGCCTCGTCAGTCTCGACGACGGCCTGGTTCGCCTGCCGTAGCAGGGGGAGCCCGGCCTTCTTCCAGTCCTCGACGCCGCCGATGACGTCGGTCGCGTCCTCGAACCCGAGCTCCTGGAGTTGCGAGGCAGCGAGCACGGACGAATACCCCTCCCGGCAGATGAGGATGACGCGCGCGTCGAGCGGGATCTTCTCGTTGGAGGTCGGGCAGTCGGGGTCGAGACGCCAGAGGAGCGTGGAGAGCGGATGATGCACCGAGCCGGGCACGTAGCCCTGCGCCTGGCGCTGGTCGGGGGAGCGCGTGTCGACGAGGATCGCCCCGGCTCGCATCTCCGCCCAGGCCTCGACCGGACTGAGCCGCCCGAGCCGGACGGCGGCGTCGGCGAGGAGCTCGTCTATAGGCCTTCGAGGACTCACGTGACGATGGTATCGCGCCTGCGGAGCAGAGCAACCGCTTGTGCGGCCAGCCCTTCCCCGCGGCCCGTGAAGCCGAGTCCGTCGGTCGTCGTTGCGCGCACGGTGATCCTCTCCATGCCGACACCCAGTACCCCGCTGAGCCGCTCCCGCAACTCGTCGCGCACAGGCGCAATGCGAGGCTCCTCCCCGATGAGAACGCAGTCGGCGTTGACGAGCTCCCAGCCGGCCTCCTGCGCGTCCTCATAAGCGCGCCTGAGCAGATCGAGCGACGACGCGCCTTCCCATTGCCCGTCTCCCGAGGGAAAGAGGGCGCCGATGTCCTCGAGGCCCGCTGCGCCCAGAATCGCGTCGATCAGCGCGTGGGAGACGACGTCGCCGTCGGAGTGCCCGGCCAGCCCGCGTCCGGGGAGCTCGACGCCTCCGAGGACGAGCTTCGCCTCGTCCGAGAACGCGTGCGCATCGACTCCGATCCCGACGTGGAGCTCACTCATCGGCGAGCAGAGTCTCTACGAAGGCGAGGTCGGACGCCGTCGTGATCTTCACCAGGCGCGGATCGCCCTCGACGACGCGCACTCTGCCGCCGGCCGCCTCCACGAGCCCGGCACAGTCGCTCGCCTCTCCACCGCGGAGCAGCGCGTCCCGTAACGTCGCGACGGGAAAAGCCTGCGGCGTCTGGATCGCATAGAGGCCCGTTCGGTCGACGGTCTCGGCGACGCGGCCGTGCTGGTCGACGCGCTTCACGGTGTCGGCGAGCGGCAGCCCCGCGACGACGCCGTCCCAGTCCTCGCCGAGGCCGCCGAGGACGCGGCCGATCACCTCCTCGGGGAGAATCGGCCTGGCGGCGTCGTGGACGAGCGCGATCAGGGCGTCGTCCGGGATTTCCGCGACTCCCGCGCGCACCGAGTCGGCCCGCGTCGCGCCACCGGGCACCGCAGAGCTCACCTTGCCCGCGTTGAGCTCCTCGGCGAGCAGGATGGCCGGCTCCTCCCACTCCTCGGGCGCGACGATCACGATGGCGTCGATCCATTCGGAGGCCTCGAGACGCTCGAGGCTCTCGGCGAGAAGCACGCGCTTCCCGAGCCCGATGAAGGCCTTCGGCCGGTCGCCGCCGAGCCGCTCTCCGCGGCCGGCCGCCACCAGGACCGCCCAGGTGCTCACTGCGGCAGAGCGACGAGCTGCCCGTTGCGCTCTTCGAAGAGCTCCGGGCTGAGCGGGTTTTTCCCCGTGGTGAACTCCTGCAGGACCTTGCCCTTGATCACAGGCGCATAGTTGCGCGTGAGGGCCACGAACACGCTCTCCAGCGGAACGGCGTAGACAGCAGGGCCGCCGAGCTCCTTCACGATCTCGCGCCTCAGGCCGGGGACGAGCATGCGCGACGCGTCGTAGCCGTCGCCGGAGGCCCAGCCGCAGAGCTTCTGGCCGCCCGACGGCTCGCAGAGGAGCTTCTGCTCCCTGTTGGTCTGCTTCTCCAGGTTGGCAAGCGCGAGGGAGTCGATCTCACCCACCGACTGGCCCCAGCGGGCGAGGTCGTCCTTCGTGGCGACCGTGAGGTAGTGGTCGCCCTGCACCGCGTAGATGACGTCGAGGTCGTCGAATTGCCTGACCGCCGGGTCGCTCTCGATCCGGCTCACGTCGATGCGCCGCTTGAGCATCGGCATCAGGTGCCCGCGCACCTCGGCGAAGCTCCGCTTGGTGTTCCCCTCCTCCATGCGCCTGACCGCCTCCTGGACGAGGCCGTCGACGATCTCGTCCTGGCGGCCCGGGTCGGAGGTGTACTGCTTGTAGGCGTCGTCGAGGACGAGCTGCACCGTGTCGAGACCGCTCTGCTCGCTCACGTCGACGTTCAGGCCGAAGCCGGGGTCGCCCTGGAGGTCGGAGCCGGTGATGACCGCGGCCGCGACCTTGTTCTTGAAGTCGCGCTGGGAGAGCGCTCCCTGCGTCGTCGTAGCGTCGCTCGTTCCCGCGCTGGTGCTGCCGACGCTCGTCGTCTCGCCGCCGCCGCCGCTGTCGCAGGCCGATACGGACGCGGCCAGAAACGCCGTCAGGGCGAGGAGGAGGAAAATGCGCACGTGCATAGGATGCCGACGGCCGCGCGCCGCCCGTCGCACTTCCTGCGAGGTTGGGTTAGGCCGGTGCGGCGACGGACTCGAGCACCTCGTCGAGCCAGACGCCTGCCGCTTCCTCGTCGAGCCCCTTCGCATACATGAGCTCGCTCGCGAGGATCTTCTTGGCCTTCACGAACATCTGCTTCTCGCCGGTCGAGAGGCCCTTCTCCTGGTCCCTCAGGGACAGGTTCCGTACCACCTCGGCCAGCTCGAAGATGTCGCCCGTCTTCATCTTGTCCCGGTTGTGCTTGAAGCGGCGATTCCAGTTCTTCGGCATCTTGGTGCCACTGCCGTGCAGGACCTCGAGCACCTGCTCGACCATCTCTTCGTCGATCACCTTGCGGAGCCCGACTCGCTCGGCGTTCTCCGCGGGCACGTTGACGGTCATGTCGTTGTGCAGGATCTTGATGGTCAGGTATTCGCGCTCCTGCCCCAGAATGGTTCGTTTCTCCTTCTTCACCACGGTGCCAGCGCCGTGATGGGGATAGACGACCTTATCGCCGACTTTGTACAAGCTCTCCTCCTCTTTCCGGGCCCAAAAAAAGCCGCGCCAGATGCCTGCGGAACTCAGCCATTGTATCGGAAATGCCCTTAAAACGCCAAGTTTCCAGGACTTTTGTGCCCGATTGCGGGCACTTTGCAACCTGAGACAGGCTAATTCGGCGCGTTAAAGCTGCAAATAGCGGTCGACAAGATTCAACATGGGGGAACCCAGGGTTCCGCCACGAGCCCCCTCCTTAAATGCCTACAACTGGAGGTAGCGGTCGACAAGATTGTGCTCCTGCAGCCGCCGCAGGCCCTCGCGGATCTCGCGCGCCCTGACCGCACCGACGCCGTCGACCGCCTCGAGGTCTCGGTGGCTGGCTCGGATGACCGCGTCGAGAGACGAAAAGTCCCGCACGAGGTGGCGGATGACGTTGTCCGGGAGCCTCGGGATCCTCGAGAGCACCCGGTAGCCGCGCGGCTGCACCCCGTAGTCGAGCGGATTCGTGTCGCGCGCGTAGCCCAGCACCTCGGCGAGCTCCTCGAACTCGAGCAGCTGCGTGTGCGTCAGGCCGGCAAGGCGCTCGAGCACCTCGGCTGCCTTGTGCGGCTCGCCCGAAGGCTCGTAGTCGTAGACGATCGATGCCTTGTCGCGCGGGACGTCTTCCATGAGCTCGTCGAGCTGCATGCGGATCAAGCGCCCCTCGCCGCCGAGCTCGACGCAGTTGCGCTCGATCTCCTCGGCCATCCTCGTCGTCATCTCGGCGCGCTGGACGACCACGAGCACGTCGTCGAGCATGACGGCGCTTTGAAACTCGAGCGCGGTGAGGCGCGTGAGGCCCTGGTCCAGGCGCTGGCGGTAGGTCTCGAGCGTTCCGAGTGCCTGGTTCGTGCGGGCGAGGACGTCCGAGATCTCGCCGAGCTGGTAGCGGAGGTCGCGCACGAAAATGGTGACCGTCTCGCGCTGCTGGGAGATCGAGATCACGAGCGCCTCGGTCTGCTTGGCGACGCGCTCGGCGGTTCGGTGACGCGTGCCCGTCTCCTCGGATGCGATGGAGGGGTCGGGCATGAGCTGCACGTTCGCGTAGACGATCTTCTGCGCCGACTCGTTGAGGATGATCGCCCCGTCCATCTTGGCCAGCTCGTAGATGAGCTGCGACGTGAAGGGCAGGTCGAGCCGCATGCCGCCCGAGTAGAGGAACGAGAGCGCGTTCGGATCGCCGATGACGATGAGCGCCCCCAGCTCGGCGCGGATGATGTCGTCCATCCCCCCGCGCAGGGGGGTTCCCGGTGCGACCCGGCTCAGGGCCGAGAGGAGAGTCTTGTCAGTCCGAGGATCCGCTCGCATCGAGCCCCGCTTGAATGGCCTGCCTCAGCGTCTGCGCTGCCGTCAAGCGCATTTTGCCACGAGACTCGGTGCCTTCCGGCACGATCGCTTCCGAAAAGCCGAGCTTGGCGCATTCGGCCAGCCGCCGCTCCGCCTGGCCCGCGGGCCGGAGCCGCCCGGTCAGGCCCACCTCGCCGAAGCACGCAAGCCCCTCGCGCACCTGCACTCCGCGCGCCGCAGAGGCAATGGCGAGCGCGATGCCGACATCGGCACCCGGCTCGTCGATCCGCAGGCCACCGGCCACGTTCACGAAGACGTCGGCCTGCCCGAGGGCGGCTCCCGCATGCCGTCCGAGGACGGCGACGATCATGGACAGGCGCTTCGGGTCCACTCCCGTGGCGACCCGCCGGGGCATGGCGAGGTCGCTCGGTGAGACGAGCGCCTGGATCTCGAGGAGGAGCGGGCGCGTCCCCTCGAGCGCGCAGACCACGGCCGAGCCAGGCTGGTCGTCCTGTGAGCGGCCGAAGAGCTCGGACGGATCCTCGACTCCCTCGAGGCCCGCGCCCGTCATCTCGAAGACGCCGAGCTCGTTCGTCGAGCCGAACCGGTTTTTCACGGCGCGAAGGACACGGTGCGAGCGGTAGCGGTCGCCCTCGAAATGCAGGACGCAGTCGACGAGGTGCTCGAGGACGCGCGGCCCCGCGACGTTTCCGTCCTTCGTCACGTGCCCGACGAGGAACGTGGCAATCCCCAGCTCCTTCGCAACCCGGAGCAGCCTGCCGGCGGCCTCGCGGACCTGCGCCACCGAGCCTGGCGCCGAGCCGAGCTCCGGCGCGTACAGCGTCTGCACCGAGTCGATCACGCACACGTCGGGCCGCTCCCGCTCGAGGGTGGCACACACCTCGTCGAGGTTCGTCTCCGCCAGAATGTGCACGTCGGCTCCGCCGCCGAGCCGGTCGGCGCGGAGCTTCACCTGCGCCGCCGACTCCTCGCCCGTGACGAGCAGGACTCGCCGGTCGGCGGAGAGCGAACGGAGCGCCATGAGCAGAAGCGTCGACTTCCCGATCCCCGGGTCGCCGCTCACGAGGACGAGGCTCGCCGGCACGAGCCCGCCGCCCAGCACGCGGTCGAGCTCGGTCACTCCAGTCGGAATCCGCTCGGCGTCGGCCGCCTCGACGTCGACCAGGCGAAGCAACGGGCGGCCTGCCGCCCGAGTCGCCCCTTTCGGCGCCGCAGTGATCCGCTCCTCGACGAGGGTGCCCCAGCTTTCGCACGCGGGGCACTTGCCGAGCCACTTCCCGGTCGTGTACCCGCACTCGGAGCAGGCGTGCTGGATGGCCGCGGCCTTTGCCATGGGCGACCCATCGTAGGGCCGGGGTCCGACGTTTCCTGGCTCCTGGGACAATCCGCGACGATGCCGCCGCAGATCTTCACCATCTCGGAACGCCCCGATCTCGAGAACCGACTCGACGAGATCATCGATCCCTGGCCCGAGTTCCTGAATCATGACCCGGTCGTGCGCCGGTTCTTTCCTCAGCTCTACGAGCATTTTCGCGACTTTCAATTCGTGCTCTACGAGCCGGACACGGATGTCGTGCTCGGGGAGGCGTGCAGCATTCCGATCCGCTGGGGAGGACGAATCGAAACGCTTCCCGCAGGCGTGCGGGTGCTGGAGGGGGGCTTCGCAGAGTCGAATCCCAATGTCCTTTGTGCGTTGATGGCCGTGGTCGACGAACGGCACCGGGGCCAGAGGCTTTCTGGTGCCCTCGTCGATGAGATGGCCAGGGCAGCGGCAAATGCTGGATTCGATTGCCTGCTCGCCCCCGTTCGGCCGACCTTGAAAGAGCGATACCCCCTCACGCCCATCGAGCGCTACATGCGCTGGACGCGGGAGGACGGGCTCCCGTTCGACCCGTGGATCCGGTTACACCATCGGCTAGGCGCGGAACTCCTCGCGGCGGCCCCCGAGTCCATGGTCATCTCCGGCAGCGTGACGGAGTGGGAATCGTGGACCGGCATGTCCTTCCCGGAGGACGACGACTACGTCGTGCCAGGCGCGCTCGTACCCGTGCGGTTCCGAGAGGGCGTCGGGCGATACGTCGAGCCGAACGTCTGGATGCGGCACGAGCCGCGCTAGTGGAAGCGCTCGATGCGGAAGGGCTCGAGCTCGCGCGGGGAAGCGCCGTCCAGGATCACCTGCGCGAGGAGCTTCCCCGTGATCGGGCCGAGCGTGATGCCCATGCGCCCATGCCCCGTGGCGACGTAGAGGCCTTCGCGCCCGGGGACCGCGCCGATCACCGGAAGACCGTCGGAGGGATAGGGGCGAAGGCCGGCCCACTCGAGCTCGACCGTCTCCGGCTCCCAGTCCTCGAGGAATGCGGCGGAGGAGCGGACGATCGCGTCGATCCGCTTGCGCTTGAGCGACTCGTCGATCCCCGTCAGGTCGAAAATGCCCGCGATCCTGAAAAGGCCGCCGTCGAACGTGCTCGTCCCGACCTTCCCCTCGGAGAGGTAGAGGGCGTGACGCGGCAGGGTTCCGCTCGACGTCGCGGTGATGCTGTAGCCCTTCGCCGCCTCCATGGGGAAGCGGCTCTCGCCGAGGAGCTCGCCGGACCAGGCACCGGCCGCCACGACCGCGGCGTCGGCGTCCAGATCCTTGAGGTCGTCGACGGCGGTGTTCTCCTGCACGTGCGCACCGTTCGCGCGGAGCCACGCGGCGAGACCGTGAGAGACGCTCTCCGGGCGCACGTAGCGCTCGCTCGGCGCGTGCACGCCGCCGACCACGCCCTCGGAGAGCGCCGGGTCGAGCTCGCGGGCCTCGTCGCCCGAGATGACCCGTACCGGCCCTTCGTACCCCGCTTCCTCGGCCTCGGTGAGCATCGCTGCGTACTCGTCGAGACCGGGCTCGGTCAGCGCCGCGACGAGCATTCCGGTCGAGTGCAGCTCGAAGTCCACCCCGGCCGCGCGCAGCTCGTCGTAGTCGGCGAACGCGGACTTCGTCAGCGCCACGGTCGCCTCGAGACCCGCCCGGTAGCGCTCCGCCGATGAGGCGCGCCAGAAGCCCCACGACCAGCGAAGAAAAGACGGTCCCAAGAGTGGGCTGATGAGAAGAGGGCTGTCGCGGCGCAGCATCCCGCGAAGCGCTCCGCCCATGACCCCCGGGGCTGGAAGGGGAGCAGAGAGCCCGGGGCAGATCCAGCCCGTGTTGCCGCGCGAGCAGCCCTCGCCCACGCGGCCGCGCTCGTACACCGTCACCTCGGCACCTTCGCGCCTGAGCGCGAACGCGCACGAGAGGCCGACGACGCCCCCGCCGACTATGGCAACCCGCACGCGCCTAGTAGCCGGAGAAGCTGTCCGACTGGACCTGTTCTTCGGGGACGCCCGCTTCGAGGATCGCAGCCTCGACGGCCTTTGCCATCCCGGGCGGCCCGGCGACCATGAAGTGGAAAGCGTCCAGATCCGCCCCGAGGACGTCCTGGAGCATTTCGGGGCTGATCCTTCGCTTCTCGCCGTCCCAGCTCTCATCCTGGTCCATCGTGAAGACGACGCGGCCCCTCGGCAGATCCGCCTCGAGCTCCTGCAGCTCCTCGAAGAACGGCGTGGATTCCCGGTCGCGGTTCGAATAGACGAGGGTGACTCGATAGTCGAGACCCTTGTCGACCATGTACCGAAGCATGCTGCGGAAGGGTGTGATGCCGATTCCGCCCGCGAGAAAGACGTAGTCCTTGGAAGTGTCCTCCGGAAGCAAGAAGCTCCCCTTCGGCTGCTCGACGTCGACGGGCGCGCCCACGGGAAGCTCGGCAAGGGACTTCTTGAAGGCCGAGTCGCGCAAGCGCGTCGCGAGGCCGAGCGCGCCCTCGGTGGGCGACGTGACGACTGTGATGTGCCGCCGAGCCCCCTTTTCGTCCTCGTAGGGCGGATCGAGGAGCTCGACCCAGAAGTATTCGCCCGGCGTCCAGTCGACCTCGTCGCCGACGAGCTCGAAGGTCACCATCAGGGTCCCCTTCGCGACCTCACGCTTGTCCTTGATTGTCGCCTTCATCGCTCTCCCACTACGTGGCAGGCATTGTGGCGGTTCTTACGCCTCGGTGCGCAGAGCGACGGCGGCGCGCCAGCGGGCAGTGCTAGTCGTCGTCGTGCGGCTCGCCGTCGCCCGCGTCGGCCGACGGCTCTTCGGGCGGAACCGTGACCTTCTCGGGCTCGGGCTCGTCGGGCGGATCGACGACCGAGATGCCGACCTCTTCGTCGTCCTTGCGGTCGACCATGATCGTCGAGCCGGGCTTGAGCGAGCGACCGAGGACGAAGTCCGCGAGCGGATCCTCGATGTAGTGCTGGATCGCGCGGCGGAGCGGCCGGGCACCCATCGCCGGATCGTAGCCCTTCTCGACGAGCAACTCCTTCGCTTCCTCGCTGAGCTCGATGGCCGCCTCGTGCTCGCCCATCTGCTCCTTGAGGCGCTTCATCATCAGGTCGACGATGATCTTGATCTCGTCCTTCGTCAGCTTGTGGAAGACGATCACCTCGTCGATGCGGTTCAGAAGCTCGGGGCGGAAGACCTTCTTGAGCTCGCCCATGATCCGGTCCTTCATGTCCTCGTAGGACAGGCCCGTCTCGTCGCCGACGGTGAAACCGAGCGACTGGTTCTTCGAGATGGTGGCCGCGCCGATGTTCGAGGTCATGATCACGATCGTGTTGCGGAAGTCGACCTTGCGGCCCTGGGCGTCGGTCAGCTTCCCGTCCTCGAGGATCTGGAGCAGGATGTTGAAGACGTCCGGGTGGGCCTTCTCGATCTCGTCGAGGAGGACGACCGAGTACGGCTTGCGGCGCACGGCCTCGGTCAGCTGGCCGCCCTCGTCGTAGCCGATGTAGCCCGGGGGCGAGCCGACGAGCCGGGACACGGAGTGCTTCTCCATGTACTCCGACATGTCGACCTGGATCATCGCGTCCTCGTCGCCGAAGAGGAACTCGGCGAGCGTGCGCGCGAGCTCGGTCTTCCCCACGCCCGAAGGGCCGAGGAAGATGAACGAGCCGGTCGGGCGCTTCGGGTCCTTGATGCCGGCCCGCGCGCGGCGGATCGACTTGGAGACGGCGACGATCGCCTCGTTCTGGCCGATGACGCGCTTGTGCAGCTCGTCCTCCATGCGGATGAGCTTCTGCGACTCGGCCTCGGTGAGCTTGAAGACCGGGATGCCCGTCCACATGGAGACGATGTCCGCGATCTCCTCCTCGCCGATCTCCGGCTGCTCGACCTGCTCCGAGTTGCGCCACTTCTCCTCGAGGTCGCGCTTCTTCTGCGACAGCTTGCGCTCCTTGTCGCGGAGGTTGGCGGCCTTCTCGAACTCCTGCGCCTCGATGGCGGCTTCCTTTTCCTCGCGCACGCGCTCGATCTCTTCCTCGAGCTCGCGGTGCCGCGGGGGAGCCGTCATCGTCTTGATGCGCATGCGGGACGCGGCCTCGTCGATGAGGTCGATCGCCTTGTCCGGCAGGTGGCGGTCCTGGATGTAGCGGTCGGAGAGCACCGCTGCCGCGCGCAGGGCGTCGTCGGTGATCGTGCAGCGGTGGTGCGCCTCGTAGCGGTCGCGCAGGCCCCGCAGGATCTGCTGCGTGTCGTCCACGGTCGGCTCGTCCACCTTGATCTGCTGGAAGCGGCGCTCGAGGGCTGCATCGCGCTCCAGGTACTTGCGGTACTCGTCGAGCGTCGTCGCGCCGATCGTCTGCAGCTCGCCGCGGGCGAGCGCGGGCTTCAGGATCGAGGCGGCGTCGATCGCGCCCTCGGCGGCACCCGCGCCGACGAGATTGTGGAGCTCGTCGATGAACAGGATGATGTCGCCGCGCTGGGTGATCTCCTTCATCACCTTCTTCAGGCGCTCCTCGAACTCACCGCGGTACTTCGACCCGGCGACGAGAGCCGCGAGGTCGAGCGTGTAGATCTGCTTGCCCTTCAGGAGCTCGGGCACCTGATTCCCGCTGATGCGTGCGGCGAGACCCTCGACGACCGCCGTCTTGCCGACGCCGGGCTCGCCGATGAGCACCGGGTTGTTCTTGGTGCGGCGCGAGAGGATCTGCATGACGCGCTCGATCTCCGTCTGGCGCCCGACGACCGGGTCGAGCTTGCCCTCGGAGGCCAGACGGGTGAGGTTGCGGCCGAACTGGTCGAGAAGCTTGGAGCTCTTCGTCTTCTCGCCCGCGGCGCCGCCTCCGCCCTGCTGCCGCCGGCCGGGGCCGGAGAGCATGCGGATGATCTCGTTGCGGATCTTCTCCGCGTCAGCGTCGAAGTCGAGCAGGATGCGGGCCGCGACACCCTCGTTCTCGCGCACGAGGCCGAGGAGGATGTGCTCCGTCCCGATGTAGTTGTGGCCGAGAGAAAGCGCTTCGCGAAGCGCGAGCTCGAGGACTTTCTTGGCGCGCGGGGTGAACGGGATCTGGCCCGTCGTCACCTCGTCGCCCTGGCCGACGATGCGCGCGACCTGGGCGCGCACCTCCTCGACCGTGATGTCGAGGCTCTCGAGGACCCGGGCTGCGAGCCCCTCTTCCTCCCGCAGGAGACCGAGGAGGATGTGCTCGGTCCCGATGTAGTTGTGCTTCAGCGCTCGGGCCTCGTCCTGTGCGAGAACGACGACCTGTCTTGCCCTCTCAGTAAACCGTTCGAACAAACCCTGAAATCCTTTCTCGCTGGCTCCGCGACCTATGGTACCGGTCCGGTCGGGAGCTACCGAAGCGCCTGCCAGACGCGCTACGTCTTCGTATCGGACGCGCGACAGGTTTTCTCAAGGATCCCTCTCACGAGGGCGGCGGAACCGTTCCGACTGGACGATTTTCTATCGTGTGAGCGTCGTCCGCTGGATCTCCATAGCCTTTGCAGCACTCGTTTTCGCGGCCCCGGCGGGCGCCACGACCGTCGCCCAGCACAACGGAGCAGAGAAGCGGCTCGTGCAGCGGATCAACCACGTGCGGGAAAACCACGGGCTCGAGCCACTGCACGTCGTCACGCGCCTGACACGCGCCGCGACCCGGCACTCGAACTCGATGGCGAACGTGGGTTACTTCCGGCATGAGCTTCGCCACAACGGCACGTGGAAGGCTTTCGGAACCTGGATCCGCTGGTACTGGCCGGGACCGGGCTACACGTCTTGGAGCGCGGGCGAGAACCTCGCCTGGGGAGCGCCCGGGCTCGGCGTCCGCAAGACGGTCTCGCTCTGGATGCACAGCCCCGGCCACCGCGCCAACCTCCTCAGCAAGGACTGGAACAGGATCGGCGTCTCGATCGCCCACGTCGCCGACCCCGTCGGCTTCTACGAGGATTACCTGGAGGCGACGATCGTCACCGCGGACTTCGGGCGCCGCTCGAGGTGAGGAAATCGACGAGGCGCTCGTTGAAACCGGTCGCGAGCTGCGGATTGTGGCCGGCGCCGGAAAGGACGGCCCGCTCGGCGCCCAGGCGCTCCTCGAGAACGTCGCAGACGGCGTCGAACGCACGACTCCAGCCGCCTGACACGACGAGCTTCGGGTACCGCGCCGTGGCGAGTGCGTCGAGCGGCGGGTCGGCCTCCCACGGGTAGCGCTCGACCGTCAGCGCGAGGGCGCCCTGCTCCAGCTCGGGCGTGAGCGGATCGGGAAGCTCGACGTCGCGGCCGGCGACAGCCGCATAGAAGCCGAGCAAGAACTCGCGAGCGTCCTCCGGCCCGTGCTCCCAGTGCGCGGTGAGTCGTTCGGCGAGCTCGTCCGCGGCGGGATCGCCCGCAGCCAGCCCGAAAGCAGGCGGCTCGAGCACGGTCAGCGAGGCGAGCTCCGGAAAGAGGCCGGCCGCGTAGAGCGATACGACGCCTCCGTACGAATGCCCGCAGAGATGGTCGCCTGGGGCGAGCCGTCCGCCGACCCAGGACGCCTGCTCTTCGAAGTCGATCCGCTCCTCGGGCCGGTTCGGCGGATACCCGGGCCGGTTCAGCACGACCAGCTCGTAGCGGTCGGAGAGCTCGCGCTGCCCCGCCCAGGCGGCGTCCCCGTTGCGAACGCTGCCGTGAACGAAGACGAGTCGTTCCACCATGGCGACCCTAACCGAGCAAGGGGTTAGTCTCAGGCCGGTGCACCTCGAGACGACGATCGCGCCGGTCCAGCCCTACTCGCTCGCTCTCTCCGCCCGGATGAAAAGCGACGCCACGCGCTTCCTCCGCGACGGCGTCCTCACAGTTGCGTACGAAACAAGCAGTGCTCCGGCTCTGGCACGGATCGTCCAGAAGCCGGATGGAAAGCTCGACGTCTCGATCGAGAGCCCGGAGCCGGAGGAGGCGCTCGCGAGGCTCCGCTTCTTCCTCGCCGCCGACGACGACCACGGCGAGTTCCTGCGGCGCTTCCGCGACGACCGGCTCATCGGGAACGCCGTCCGCAGCCTGCGGGGCATGCGGCCGATCCGGACTGCGACGGTCGTCCACTCGCTCTTGAAGGCCGTCTGCGGCCAGCTGATCGACTCGAGGTCGGCCAGGCTCCTCGAGGCGAAGCTTGTCCGCCTCGCGTGCCCGGAGCACGAGGGACTTCGTCTCCCTCCCACCCGGGAGACCTTCCAGCGCTTCACGCGTGCCGAGCTCGCGCGCCACGGCCTCGTCTCGCGCAAGGGCTCGGCGCTCCTCCGGCTGACGAAGGAGCTCGACCTCGAGCGGCTCCACGGCGTGTCGACGGAGGTGGCGGCGCGGAGAATCGAGCGCGAGCGTGGCCTCGGCCCCTGGTCGGCGGGGATGGTCTGCCTCTACGGGCTCGGGCGCTACGAGTGCGGGCTCGTCGGAGACCTCGGTCTCGTGAAGCTCGTCTCGGCAGAGCGCGGCCGCTGGGTCGAGACCGAGGAGACCCGCGACCTCCTCGAGCCCTACGAGGACTGGGCCGGCCTCGCAAGCATCTACCTTCTGGCAGGGACCCCGAAGGGGAGGAGAGATGAAAGGCATACGACACTTCATGCGCAACTTCACCGCGACCGCCGTCAAGGAGCACCTGCGGTCGCAAATCGAGGACGCCCCCTCGCCGGAGCTGACCCCGAAAGAGATCGAGCTCGTGCGCTTCGTCCGTGACAGGCCGGTCGAGTGGGACCGTTTGCTGGCTACTCGGCCGGACGCAGCGTCGGGAAGAGGATGACGTCGCGGATCGTCTCACGGCCCGTCAGCAGCATGGACAGCCTGTCGATGCCGAGCCCGAGGCCGGCGGTCGGCGGCATCCCGTAGGAGAGCGCCTCCACGTAGTCGGGATCCTCGGCGCCCATCTCGGCGAAGCGCGCGGCCTGCTCCCGCGCGTCGTTCAGCTCCGAGTAGGCGTTGCCGAGCTCCATCCCGCCCGCGAAGTACTCGAAGCGCTCGACGATCCCGTCCTCGCCCTCTTTCAAGCGCGCGAGCGGCGAGAGCTCGACGGGGTAGTCGTGGAGGATCGTCGGCTGGACGAGCGTGGGCTCGACGAGATGGCTGAGCGCGTGGTCGACGAGCTGCGCCCACGTCTCGTCCGCGTCCGTGTCGACCTCCCGTTCCTGGAGCCGCTTGCGGAGGTCGTTCGCGTCACGCGTCCAGACGCCCTCCGCGTCGAGTGCCTCGATCAGGCTCAGCCGAGCCCAGGGCGGACGCAGCTCGATCTCGTTGCCGCGGAAGGCCACCGTCGTGGATCCGGTCGCCTCCTGGGCGACCGTGGCCACGAGATCCTCGATGCGAGCCATTGCATCCTCGTAGTCCGCGTAGGCCTCGTACCACTCGAGCATCGTGAACTCCGGCTGGTGCTTGTAGGAGATGCTCTCGTTGCGGAAGTCCTTGCCGATCTCGTAGACCCTCTCGAGGCCGCCGACGATGAGCCGCTTGAGGTAGAGCTCGTCGGCGATGCGGAGGTAGAGGTCGGCATCGAGCTCGTTCGAGTGCGTGACGAACGGCTCGGCGAGCGCACCCCCGTAGCGCGGCTGCAGGATCGGCGTCTCGACCTCGACGAAGCCGCGCGCGTCGAGGTAGCGGCGGATCGCGGCGACGAGCTCGCTGCGGACGAGGAAGTCGCGGCGCGTCTCCTCGTTGACGAGGAGATCGAGGTAGCGCTTGCGATAGCGGGTCTCGGCGTCGACGAGGCCGTGGTAGGTGTCGGGCAGGGGACGCTCGATCTTCGCGAGAAGTTGGAGCTCCCTCACGGAGAGCGACGGCTCGCCGCGCTTCGTCTTCGTCGCATGGCCGCGCACGCCGACCACGTCGCCCAGGTCGACGTCGAGGCCTCCGAGCTCGTCCGGCTGAGCCAGGAGCTGGATCTGTCCGCTGCGATCGACGAGGTCGAGGAAGACGAGCTTCCCCATGTCCCGCCGGCCCATGACGCGGCCGGCCAGCGTGTGCTCTGCGCCGGTCGCCTGTGGCTCGAGCGTCTCTGCCTCCGCCCGGACGGCAGCGATCTCCTCCCGGTCGGGAAAGCGGTGCGGAGCCTCCATGACTGGGCGAGTCTAGAGGGCGGCCTGACGGGCAGTCAGGATTCGACAACGCACTCAGCCGTCACCGTTCCGTCCTGATTCGACACCTTGACGGTCACGGCATTCGTCTCCCCATACGCAGGGTCCGAGATTCCAGCGACGCCGGTACCGGGCTTCGTAACGACCGCTCCGAACGGCGTGCCGTCGACAACGCACACGATCTTGTCTCCAGGCTGAACCGCGTCGGGCTCGAGGGTGACCTTCTGATTGGGCTCGACCGTGATCGTTCGGGGCGGGCGTTCGACCCGAGGCGTCTGCGAATGAGTCGTCGCCTCGCTCGCACAACCTGAGAACGCGAGCACCACCAGGGCGATGACGACGGGGATTCTCACGCCGGTTCGACGCCCGAACCCCCGGGAATGTTCCCGCCGCGCTCGCCGGTGTCCGTCGGCCGAAATCGCGGCGTAGCCGAAGATTTCGGCCGAAAAACTAGGCGGCTTTGATGTCCATGATCTTGAACTTCAGCGATCCGCGCGGGGCGGCGACCTCGACGGTCTCGCCCTTCTTGTGCCCCATGATCGCCTTGCCGACCGGCGACTCGTTGGAGAGCTTGTACTCGGCGGGGTTCGCCTCGGCCGAGCCGACGATGTGGTACTCGATCGTCTCGCGCGCGTCGACGTCGCGCAGGCGAACCTTCGTCCCGACGGCGACGACGCCGGTCGGGATCTCCTTCTTGTTCACCACACGCGCGCTCGCGAGGCGCTCTTCGAGCGTGGCGATGCGGTGCTCGAGCATGGCCTGCTCGTTCTTGGCATCGTCGTATTCGGAGTTCTCGGTGATGTCCCCGAACTCGCGAGCCTGCTTGATGCGCTCGGCCACCTCGCGCCGTTTCACGGTCGAGAGGTGCTCGATCTCTTCCTTCAGCTTGTTGTGCCCTTCAGCGGTGAGAATGACTTCCTTCACTGGTTCCTCCAAAGCCCCTGAATACGCAAACGCGGTGCCCCCCGGCACCGTCGCGGGCGACATTGTAGCGGTCTCGTCAAACGGAGAACGCTCGTGGCGCGGCTACGATTCCCATTTCATGTGTGCCGACTTAAACACCCCTTGGACGATCGGCTCCGTCGAGATCCCGACACGGCTCGTGCTCGCCCCGATGGCAGGGGTGAGCGTGCAGGCGTTCCGCCGCCAGGGACGCCGTTACGGGGCCGGATTGGTGTGCTCGGAAATGGTGAGCTGCGCCGGTCTCTCGCACCGGAACGAACGCACGCTCGGGTACCTGCGCATCGGCGGCGACGAGCATCCGCTCGCCGTGCAGATCTTCGGTTCGGAGCCCGGGGTCATGGCGGAGGCGGCACGGATGGTCGAGGCCGCCGGCGCCGACCTCGTGGACATCAACTTCGGCTGCCCCGTCCGCAAGGTGACGAAGACCGGCGCGGGCGCCTCCCTCCTCGACGAGCCGCACCGCGCCGCAGCGATCGTCGAGGCGGTCGCCGAGGCCGTGGACGTACCGGTCTGCGTGAAGATGCGCCGCGGCGTCGAGAACGGCTCGCGCACATCCCTCGAGGTCGGCCCCCAGCTCGTCGACGCGGGAGCCGCGTCGCTGACACTGCATCCGCGCTCCGCCCGGCAGATGTACACCGGCACCGCCGACCACACGCTGACGGCCGAGCTCGTCGAGCTCGTGGACGTGCCCGTGGTCGCCTCGGGCGACATCACGAGCCGCGAGCGCGCCGAGTCCGTCCTCGAGGAGACCGGCTGCGCCGCCGTCATGGTCGGCCGCGTCGCGCAGGGGAACCCCTGGGCGGTCGGCGAGATCGCGGGGATCGTCGACGGCACGCCCACGCGGGAGGAGGTCGTCGCCGAGCTCCTCCACTTCGTCCGCGACACAGTCGCGGAGATGGGCGAGCAGCGCGCGACGGGCTTCCTGAAGAAGTTCTACGGGTGGTATCTCGGGCGCGGGCGCTTCCCGAAGCCGTTTGCCAACGAGCTCGTCCGCCTCGAGACGATCGAGCAGGTGGAGGAGCGGCTCCTCGCCGCGGCGCCCGGTGCCGACGAGGTGTTGGCGCGCCTCGAAGCGGACCTCCCGTCGACGGAGAACGTCGTCCTGGATCTGCCAGTCTCCATCTACGCCGGGGGGTAGTCCGACCCGCCGCCGGTAAAATTCCAGGATGGCGGCAGTTACGACAAGAGGAGAACGCCGCATCGTCACGGCGCTGATCGCCGACGTCGTCGGCTCGACCGCGATCGGCGAGCAGCTGGGGCCCGAGCGCTCGAAGCTTCTCATCGACGAGGTGATGCGGCTGATGGCCGAGCACGTGCGCCGCTACGAGGGCACGGTCGCCCAACTGGTCGGCGACGAGCTCCTCGCCTTCTTCGGCGCGCCCGTGTCGCACGAGGACGACTCGGAGCGCGCCGTCAGGGCCGCGCTCGCCATCCAGCGCGCCGTGCAGTCCTACGCGCAGGAGGTAAAGGACGCCTACGGGATCGATCTCGCCGTGCGCATCGGGATCAACACGGGGCCTGTCGTCGTCGGCATGGAGGCCGACGGCGACGGCGATCCCTGGAACGCGCTCGGCGACACGGTCAACGTCGCGGCGCGCCTGCAGAACATCGCCCCCGAAGGCGGCATCGTCGTCGGCCCGACCACCGAGCGCCAGGTCGAAGAGTGCTTCGAGGTCGAGGAGCTCGAGACCCCTGAGCTCAAGGGCATCTCGAAGAAGCTCCGCGTCTACAAGATCGTGGGCGCGCGCGAGATGGAGCATCCCGAGCCCTCGCACCCGATCGTCGGCCGCGACTTCGAGCTGAGCGTGCTCGAGCGCGTCATGGAAGGTCTCATCGAGGGCCGTGGCGCGATCGTCTCGGTCATGGGCGAGCCGGGCATCGGCAAGTCCCGCCTCGTCTGGGAGGTGCGCACCCGCTACCGGGACCGCGTCCGCTTCATCGAGGGCCGCTCCGTGTCGTACGCACAGACCTTTCCCTACTGGCCGATCCGGGACCTCCTGCGGGAGTGGCTCGGCGTCGGCGCCTCGACGCCGGAGGCGCGTGTCCGGCTCGAGCTCAAGGCCGAGCTCGCCGGGCTATTCGGCGAGGAGGCCGAAGACGTCTATCCGTTCTTCGCCAACCTCCTGAACCTCACCCTCGAGCCGGACGCGGCGCAGCGGATCCGCGAGCTCAACAGGGAGAGCATCCAGACGGCGACGTTCGAAGCCTTCTACGAGTTCATTTGCAAGCTCGCAGAGGAGCAGCCGCTCGGCCTCGTCTTCGAGGACCTGCACTGGGGGGACGAGTCGACTCTCGAGCTGATCGAGTCGCTCCTGGGCGTGACTGAGGAGTCGTCCGTGGCGCTCTTCCTGCTCTACCGCACGGAGCGGGAGCACGGCGTCTGGAGCCTCGGCGAGCACGCGCGGCAGCGCTACCCGCACCGCTACCGCGAAGTCGAGGTGCGGCCGCTTCCGGCCGACGCGTCCAGGTCTCTTACCACGCTCTCCGCGGAAGGCGAGCTCCCGGAGACCGTCATCGACCATCTCGCCCAGCGGTCCGGCGGGAACCCATTCTTCCTCGAGGAGGCGCTCCGCGACCTCGTCGAGCGCGGCGCGCTCGTGAAGGAGAACGGCAAGTGGGAGATGGCCGTGACCGAGGACGAGCTCGCAATCCCCGCTCTCGTCCAGGGCGCGCTGCAGGCCCGCCTCGACCGGCTCGAGCCGCAGACGCGCGAGGTGCTGTCGTTCGCAGCCGTCATCGGAAGGACGTTCGGGCTCCAGCTCCTCGAGAAGCTCGTGCCGCGCGAGCAGCTGCAGCCGGCGCTCACCGAGCTGCAGCGACTCGACCTGATCGTCGAGGTGCGCCGCCGCCCGAACCCGGAGTACCGCTTCCGCCACGGGCTCGTCCAGGAGGTCGCCTATGCGAGCCTCGTCGAGACGACGCGCAAGAAGCTCCACAAGCGCGTCGGAGAGGCCCTGGAGGAGATCTACCGCGAGTCCCCCGAGGAGAGCTACGCGCTGCTCGCCCGCCACTTCAGCGAGGCCGACGTGCCCGACAAAGCGGTCGACTACCTCCTCAAGGCCGGCGACCGCGCGCGTTCGATCTACGCCGACCAGGAGGCACTCGAGCACTACCGCGCGGCGCGCACGTTCCTGGCGCGGATCGGGGACGAGGCGCGCGCCCGCGACACGCTCTTCAAGATGGCGCTCACCTACCACCTCGCCTTCGACTTCGAGAGCGCTGAGGAGATGTACGACGAGGCGTTCTCCTGCAGGGTCGAGGAGGAGCAGCGGCTGGAGCCGACCGAGCACCTGTCGACCGCGGTGTCGAAGCCCGATGCCGTCGTCCCCGGCCACGTCTACTCGACGGAGGGCCTGAAGATCACCGAGCAGCTCTTCAAGGGCCTGCTCATGATCGACGACGAGCTGAACGTCCTCCCGTCGATGGCGGACAACATGCGCGTCTCGAGCGACGGGCTCACGTACCTCTTCCGCCTCCGCGAGGGCGTGCGCTGGAGCGACGGCGAGCCGCTGACGGCCGACGACTTCGCCTTCACGTGGATGCGCATGCGCGAGCTCGAGACCCGCACGTCGTTCCTCATGGAGGACGTCGAGACCGCCGAGGCACTCGACGACCGCACCCTCGAGCTCACGCTGCGCGAGCCGCGCAGCTTCTTCCCCTACGTCCTCGCCTCCCCTTGGGCCTTCCCCTGGCCGCGGCACCGCTGCGAGCAGCTCGGAGAGGACTGGCACCGGCCCGAGAATCTCGTCTCCAACGGCCCCTTCACGCTGACGGAGTTCGACGATGAGCACGCGCTCCTGACCGCGAACCCCTATTGGAACGGGCCGCGCGGCAACGTGCGCGAGATCGAGATCCCGTTCATCGAGACGAGCCGCGAGATGATCGAGCGCTGGACGACCGGCGAGTTCGACGTCGTCACGGTCTGGAACCTGGAGATCACCGAGGCTCCGGACACGCTCTACGAGCTCATCCCCGACCTGCACACGCGCTACGTCGGCTTCTCGGTCGACAAGCCGCCGTTCTCGAACAAGCACGTCCGCAAGGCGTTCGCGCATGCAGTCAACCGCGAGGCGCTCCTACGCGACGTCGACAGCGAGCGCGCCTCGACGCGGGGCGGGGCGATCCCGCCGGCGATGCCCGGCCACTCGCACCGCGTCGGGCCCGAGTACGACCCCGAGACCGCGCGCCGGCTCCTCGCAGAAGCGGGCTATCCGGATGGCCGCGGCCTCCCCGAGCTCAAGATGCTCGTCCCGCCCTGGCTCATGCCGACCGCGAAGCTCCTGGCCGAGCAGGTCGCCGAGATCGGGTTCCGCCTGGACTACCGCGCGGCAGACGGAAAGTTCTGGTCGGCGAACCTCGAGGACGAGCACCTGTGGGTCAGCGGGTTCGGCGCCGACTACCCCGATCCGGACGGCTTCTTCCGCGGGCTCTTCCGGGAGCCGTTCCCGTTCTACCGGGACGACGAGATCGAGGAGAAGATCATCGAGGCCCGGTCGCTCGACAACCAGCCCGAGCGCATGAAGCTCTACCACGAGATCGACAAGCTCTGGGTGAGCGAGCACGCGGCGATCCTCCCCATCGCCTACGGGCGCAGCGTCGCGGCCCGCAGGCCGTGGATCGACGGCTTCTGGGCGAACCCGCTCTCGAAGGCGAGTCTCGACCGGGTCGTGGTCGAGAGCCGGTCAGCCGTCGCGCCGGCCCCAGAGGAGCCGGAGGCCGTCCAGAGTCAGTAGCGGGTCGACCTGCTCGATCGTCTTCGAGTGGGGCGCGATCAGCTCGGCCAACCCGCCGGTGGCGATCACCTTGGCGCCGCCGCCGAGCTCCTCCTGCATCCGCTCGACGATGCCGTCCACCTGGCCGGCGAACCCGTAGAAGAGACCGGCCTGCAGCCCGGCCACCGTCGTCTTGCCGATGGCCGTGTCCGGCGCGACGAGGTCGACCTTCACGAGGCGCGCCGCCCGTGCGAAGAGCGCGTCCATGGAGATCTCGATCCCGGGCGCGATCACTCCGCCGACGTACTCTCCGGCCGCCGAGACCGCGTCGAAGTTCGTCGATGTCCCGAAGTCGACCACGATGCAGGGCGCGCCGAAGCGCTCCCGCGCCGAGACCGCGTTCACGATGCGGTCGGGACCGACCTGGCGCGGATCGTCGAAGAGGACAGGGATGCCGGTCTTCGTTCCCGGCCCGACGACGAGGAGCGGCGCGTGTGCGTAGCGGTCGGCCAGCTCCTCGTAGGAGCGCACGAGCGAGGGCACGGTCGAGGAGAGCGCGACGCCGTCCACCTCCTCGAAGCCGAGGTCGCGGAGCTCGAGGAGGCGGACGACGAGCGCGGCGATCTCGTCGCCGGTGCGCTCGGCCTCGGTCGCCACGCGCCAGTGCTCGACGAGCAAGTCGCCGTCGTAGAGCCCGAGCACCGTCTGCGTGTTGCCGACGTCGACGGCCAGCAACATTCGGCTCAGAGCCTTCCTAGGAGATTTCGTCGTCGCCGGAAAGCGTCTCGCCGAGCTTCTCGGCCAGCGCCTCGGGCGTGAGGGTCGGCTCCTCGCCCTCGCCGCGCAGCTCCTCGATCGTGACGTCGCTCGAGGTGTAGACCTCGGCGCGCGGGATCATGCGCATGGGGCGGTTCTTGTCCCACACCCAGACGTCCTCCATCGTCAGGTGGAAGAACGGGTAGCTCGTCTGGGGCAGCACGCGCAGCTCGTGCCGGTTGCAGAGGTAGGTCGAGTCCTGAGTGACGACGCAGAAGCGGAAGAGGCCGAAGACGTCGGAGTACTCCTTCTTCAGCCGCAGCTCGAGCTTCGCCTCGTATTCGTCGAGCTCGTCGAGGTGGGACATACGCTCATTCTAGCCCCGGGTGGTGCAGATCCCGCAGGGCACGCCCGTCGGGCAGCCGAAGCTCGGGGTCGAGCTCGAGCAGCGGCTCGAGGACGAACGTGCGCTCGGCCAGGCGCGGATGTGGAACTTCGAGGCCCGGCTCGGCGACGGCCTCGCCGCCGTAGAGCAGGAGATCGAGGTCGACCGTGCGCGGGCCCCACCGCCCCTCGCGGGAGCGGTCGCGCCCGAGGCTCCGCTCGACCTCGAGCAGGCGGTCGAGGAGCTTTCGCGGGGGGAGGCTCGTCTCGAGCTCGGCGGCCGCGTTCACGAACCGCGGCTGGTCGACGTTCCCGACGGGATCCGTCTCGCGGTAGGACGAGACCGCCGCGACGGCGACCCCGTCGAGGTCGCCGAGGCGCCTCAGCGCCTCGCGGAGAGTGGCCTCACGCTCGCCGAGGTTCGAGCCGAGGCCGATGTAGGCGCGCACGAAAAGTCACCCTAGGCAATCGCCGGGGCCCCTGCTTAGATGCTTTGCAGTGCGCAAGGCGGTCGGGGTCATAGTCGTTTTCGCTGCCCTGCTCTCTGGTGTGGGAACGGCGAGCGCACAGAGCGAACACGGACGCGCGGCGCTGCCCACGCCTGAAGTGGCGCTGCAGCGAGCGCTCGCCATCTTCCGTCCGAACCTCGCCGACCCGAGCTACCGACTCCACGGGAAGGTCGATCCGCGCGGGGCAACGGCTGTCCTTCGCAACCTCGCCGCGTCGGTTCGCCAGCTCTCGCCCGCCGACCGCCGTCTCGCGGAGGCAATCCTCGCCCGGCCGACCGACAACGGGAACGGGAACTACACGGCACCGAAGGGCGACTTCCGGCACAAGTGCTTCACGCACTTCTGCGTCCATTGGGTGCGGAGCACGCGCGACGCGCCGTCCCTCCGCGACCGTAATCCCAAGAACCACATTCCCGACTGGATCGACAAGACGAAGTCGGTCATGAACGTCGTCTGGAGCAAGGAAGTGAACCAGTACAACTACGGAGCGCCGAAGGGCGACGGGAACTCAGGATCCCATCGGGGTGGAAATCCGAACTCGAAGATCGACATCTTCATCCAGGACGTTGGCCGGCAGGGGCTCTACGGCTACTGCACGAGCGATGACCCCAAGATCCAGGTGCGGAACGACATCTCCGCCTACTGCGTCTTCGACGACGACTTCTCCAAGAAGCAGTTCCCCGGGATCCACGGCGTCAACGCCCTGAAGGTGACCGCGGCGCACGAGTTCAACCACGCGATCCAGTTCAAGTACGACGCGTTCGAAGACCTGTGGTTCCTCGAAGCCACCGCCACGAACATGGAGGCGGACGTCTACCCCGGGATCCACGACAACTACCAGTACTTCTCCGCAAGCCCGCTGAGCAAGACGAACCCGCACCGCCCGATCGACCGCTGGTCGCCCGAGGACGGCACGCAGTACGGCTCGTGGATCTTCTTCCGCTTCCTCGCCGAGTACTTCACCGACACGACCCATCCGATTTCGACCGCCCCCAATCCTGCGTTTGTGCACGAGATCTGGGTCGACGCCAAGGCCCTCCCCGGGACGATCGACGGTCAGGAGTACTCGACTGAGGCGATCGAGACCTTCCTCGCCGCTCACAGCGAGGACTTCCCCTCGGTCTTCCGGCAGTTCGGCGTCGCCAACGCCGCGCCTGCCGCCTGGTACAAGGACGGCGGGCTCTTCAAGACGCGAGCGGGGCAGGGGTACGCCGTCAACGCACTCGATGGGGGCGCCTCAGGCTCGGCCGATCTGAAGATGACGCACATGTCGAACGACTATTCGCTCTTCCGCCCCGGCACGGGCGCAACGACCCTGGACGTCGACACGGACTTTCCCTCCGCCGTGCCCGGAGAGGGCGCGACGGTCCTCTCTTTCGATACGGGCGGCGCTCTCGTCGACGAGCAGGAGATCGCGCTCAACGGTTTCGGAGACGGCAGCGTCACCGGTGTGACTTTCGATGACGGCGCCGTCAGCAAGGTGATCCTTGTCGTCACGAACGGGAGCACGCGCTTCACGCAGTGCGGAAGCGATCAGAAGCCGCCGTTCTTCTCATGCTTCGGCAAGCCGCAGGACGACTCGACGTCGAAGAACTACAAGCTCGACCTGCTCGTTCCCTAGGAGACGCGCTTGAACCTGAGCGTGTAACCCCCGGCCTTGAAGAGCCAGGCGCTCACATGCACGTAATACGTGCCGGTCTTCTTTGCCGTGAACTGCACGACTTCGTCGACACCGGTTCCATGGGCGCTGAACTTCTGCAGTCGGTTCGTGCTGTCGAACTGCCAGATCTCCTTCGTGCCCGGCTTCCAGACCAGCAGGTCGTAGTCCTTGCCCGACGGGACGACGAGCGTGAACCGGTATGTGTGACCGTTGCTCAGCTTGCGCTTGAACACATCGTTGATGTCCGAAGGCCACTTCACCGAGCCGGACTTGCTGGAGCTCGACCAGGACACCGCGTGATCGACGTTTCCGTCGGTCACCGCGGTCGCGTTTGCCGTCGACGCGCTGAGTGCCGAGAAGGCGTTGACACGGCCGGACGTGCGCGAGAAGGAACCCACCTTCGTCGTGTTGCCCGGCGGGGCGATGAACATGGTCTTCAGAGCGCCGGGCTTGTCGACTCCATGCATGATCGCGTTCTTCACCTGCGCCGGCGTCAAGGCCGGCGTCTGTGACAGGACGAGCCCGGCAATTCCGGCCACATGCGGTGTCGCCATCGACGTGCCGTCCCATGTCTGATACAGACCTCCGGGGAAGGTGCTGAGGATGTCCACTCCCGGCGCCGAGACGTCGACCGAATCGTGGCCCCAGTTGGTGAACGCACACCGTGGCTTGGAGAGACCCAAGCCCAGGCCGGAGTGGCACTCCGTGAAGTAGCCGTTCTCGTCGATGTCGTTCGACGCGCCCACGGTGAGGATGTTCGTCAACGTGTAAGCGGCCGGGTAGCTCGGCGAGAACGCATCGGCGGAGCCGTTCCCGTCGGTGTCCGCCGAGAGAGCCATGTCGTTGTCGAGGCTGTCGTTCCCTGCGGCCACGACGTTGAGCAGGCCGGACTTGCGTACCGCCTCCCGCTCGGAGTTCGCAAATTGCGGAGCGCCAAGGCTCATGTTGATGACGTTGGCGCCTTCGGCCTTCGCGTAGTTGATCGCGGCGATCTCCTTGCTGAGAGGCATGACGCCATCGCTGTCGCGGGCGATCTTCAGCACCATGATCCGGCAGCCCGGGCAGACGCCCGTGATTCCGTCGCCGTCGTTGTCGGCCGCGATCGTGCCGGCGACATGGGTGCCGTGTTCGTAGTCCAGGAAGTGGTTGGCGCTCAGCAGCGTGTTGTCGTCGTTGCCGAAGTCCCAGCCCGAGACGTCGTCGATCTTGCCGTTTCCGTCGTCGTCGAACGCCGGGGTGCCTCCCGCCTCTCCCGGGTTCTGCCACAGCTGCCCGGAGAGGTCGGGCTGCGTGACGTCGGCGCCGGTGTCGATGACAGCGACAACGGGATGGTTCGTGCTTCCATCCTCGACGGCCCACGCCTCGGACGCGTCGATGTCGGCGTCGGCCAAGCCCGTGTGCGGGTTCGCCGTGTCGTCGCCGGTCACGTCGGTGACCGTGTGCGACTGCGCGGTGTTGTCCAGGTCCCACTGCTGCGGGAAGAGGTTCGCCTGGGGATAGCGACGGTAGTTCGGTTCGGCCCAGCGAACGGCCGGGTCGTGGCGGTAGAGGCGCGCGGCGGCCGGAACGGAAAGACCGCGCGGAAGCTTGACGAGCTGGAGGCCGAGGTCGGTGTACGTGCGCTCGACATGCGCGCCCGTCCGCGCGTGGGCGCGGGCCATTCCCAGGCGGTTGACGCCCCGATGAAAGGCGACGAGGAGCTCCCCGGGTTCGTAGTCGGCACTCCAGGGCGCCTGGAGGTGGCGCTGGTACGCCTGTCCATGGTCGGCAACGCCGGCGAAGGCAGACCCACTGGCGACGAGCGCGGCGACGCCCGCCACGGCGAAGGCGTACTTCATGGCTGAAGAGTTCCTCTCTGATCGTGGAGACACGACTGACCCCGCCACACCCTGACAGTCAGTGCGGTCTCGGGCAATAGGCCGAAGGGGTATTTCGGGGCCTCAGGGTCCTACGCGCTAGCGGCGCGAGCGCTCGATGGTCGCCGCGGTGTAGGCCGCGGGCGCGTCGAGCCGGACCTCGGGCTTCCTGACCCGCACCCGCACGCTCGAGACGTCGAAGCGCTCGACGAGCGTGTCGGCAACGGCGGCGGCGAGCGCCTCGATCAGGTTGAAGCGGCGCGAGTCCGAGATCTCCCGGATGCAGGCGACGACCTTCGTGTAGTCGATCGTGTCGTCGAGGTGATCGCTGCGAACGCCCGCGTCGTGGGCGACGAGCCAGACGTCGAAGAGGAAGCGCTGGCCCTGCTCCTGCTCCCGCGGAGTCGCCCCGTGGAAGCCCATGAGCTCGAGACCATCAATTTCGATCTCCATCTGACTCATGCGCGTCCCTCGCCGGCGACGGCTCCCGGGCGGCGGAGCCGCCCTACGCCGGCGCCTGGCCGCAGAGCCCGAACCGAAACGCAAGTTCTCACGAGCGCACCTCCTCGAGGGCGCGCGCGGCGGCAAGCGCCTCCACGTGCTCGCGCACGTCGTGAACCCGGAAGATCCCCGCGCCGCGCTCGTACGCGAGCACCGCGACCGCCACGCCCGCGGAGACCGGGCCCGTGAGCGCCTCGTCGTCGCCCAGGAGCCTGCCGAGGAAGCGCTTGCGAGAGGCCCCCACCAGCACGGGCCGGCCGAGAGCGACGATCTCGTCCAGGCGCGCGAGGAGCTCGAGGTTGTGCTCCACGGTCTTGCCGAAGCCGATCCCGGGGTCGAGGCAGATCCGCTCCTCGTCGATTCCGGCGTCGGTCGCGAACTCGAGGCGCTCCTCCAGGAAGGCCTTCACCTCGGAGACGACGTCGTCGTAGCGCGGATCGTCCTGCATCGTGCGCGGCTCGCCGAGCAGGTGCATCAGGCACAGGCAGGCCTGCGAGTCGGCAAGGACGCCTGCGAGCTCGGGCTCGCCCCGAAGCGCCGTGACATCGTTCACCAGCACCGCGCCGGCCTCGACGGCACGGCGAGCGACCTCGGCCTTCGACGTGTCGATGGAGACCGGCGCGTCGGCGAGCGCGGCGAGCACCGGCTCGACGCGGCGAAGCTCCTCGTCCAAAGAGACCCCCTCGGAGCCCGGGCGGGTCGACTCCCCGCCGACGTCCACGATCGCGGCGCCTTCGTCGAGCATCCCGCGCGCCTCCGCGATGGCCGCCTGCGGGTGCAGAAACGCTCCGCCGTCCGAAAACGAATCCGGCGTCACATTGACGACGCCCATGACGCTCGGGCGCGGGAGGAGCTCGTCGATCGCGGGCATGTGCCGCGATCTTAGAGAGCGGCTCTAGTTCGCGCCCTCGGGCTCGGGCGGAGGCTGCATGGTCGCGCCCGGAAGCGGGAAGGGCCGCGGCTTCGGCTCGGTGCGCGGCTTCGGCTTGTCGGTCTCGGCCGGCGCGCTCGGGATCTCGTCCGGGAACACGGCCTCGGCGGCCTCGCCGGCGAGCAGGCGCTCGAACTGATCCTTGTCGATGGTCTCGCGCTCGATCAGGAGCTTGGAGATCTGGTGCAGGTCGTCCATGTGCTCGCGGAGGACGCTGAGCGCCCTCCCGTGGGCCTCCTCGATCACGCGGCGGATCTCGTCGTCGATCTCGCGGGCGATCTCTTCGGAGTAGTCGGGCTCCGCGCCCATGTCGCGGCCGAGGAACGGCATGTCGTGGTTTCGGCCGAGGACACGCGGCCCGAGCTTCTCGCTCATGCCGTAGCGCATGATCATGTGCTTCGCCGAGGTCGTCACCTTCTCGAGGTCGTTCGCAGCGCCGGTCGTGACCTCGTTGAAGACGAGCTCCTCCGCGGCGCGCCCGCCGAGCGTCATGGCCATCTGGTCCATGAGCGCGGACTTCGTCGTCAGGAACTTGTCCTCGGCGGGGAGCGAGATCGTGTACCCGAGAGCCGCGCCGCGGCTGATGATCGAGATCTTGTGCACCGGGTCGCAGTTCGGCAGGTAGTGGCCGACGAGGGCGTGTCCCATCTCGTGATAGGCGGTGACGTTGCGCTCGTGCTCGGAGAGGAGGCGCGTCTTCTTCTCCGGGCCCGCGATCACGCGCATGATCCCTTCCTCGAGCTCGTGCTCGCCGATGGTCTTCTTGCCGCGGCGCGCGGCGAGGAGGGCAGCCTCGTTGACGAGGTTCGCAAGATCGGCGCCGGTGAAGCCGGGCGTCCCTGCCGCGAGTGTGTCGAGTTCGATCGCAGTGTCGATCGGCTTGCCCTTCGTGTGCACCTCGAGGATCTTCTTGCGCCCGTTTCGGTCGGGCCGGTCGACGACGATCTGGCGGTCGAAGCGGCCGGGCCGCAGGAGGGCCGGGTCGAGGATGTCGGGCCGGTTCGTGGCGGCGATCAGGATGATGTTGTCCTTCATCTCGAAGCCGTCCATCTCGACGAGGAGCTGGTTCAGGGTCTGCTCGCGCTCGTCGTGGCCGCCGCCGAGACCCGCGCCGCGGTGCCGGCCGACGGCGTCGATCTCGTCCATGAAGATGATGCACGGGCTGGCCTGCTTGGCCTGCTCGAAGAGATCGCGTACGCGCGAGGCGCCGACGCCGACGAACATCTCGACGAAGTCGGAGCCGGAGATGGAGAAGAACGGCACGCCGGCCTCGCCGGCGACCGAGCGTGCGAGCAGCGTCTTACCCGTGCCGGGCGGCCCGTAGAGGAGAACGCCCTTCGGGATGCGCGCGCCGAGCGCCTGGAACTTCTTCGGGTTCTCCAGGAACTCCTTGATCTCCTGGAGCTCCTCGACGGCCTCGTCCACGCCGGCCACGTCCTTGAACGTGATCTTCGGAGAGTCGGGCGCCATCCGCTTGGCGCGGCTCTTGCCGAAGCTCATCACCTTCGAGCCGCCGCCCTGCACCTGGTTCATCAGGAAGATCCAGAAGCCGAAGAAGAGGAGGAACGGCAGCAGGTAGGTGAGGATGTTCCACCACGCCGAGTCGCCCGTGCCCTTCGAGTCGAACGGGATCGGAGTCGACGAATCCTGAAGCATCTCCTGGAAGTCGAACTGCGACTGGTCGGTGGGGTAGTTGACCTTGACCGACTTCCCGTTCGAGAGATCCGCTTGGATCTCCCGGCTCTTCGGGACGAAGAGGACGTTCTTGATCGAGCCCGGGTTGTCCTGGACGAGCTGGATCAGCCCGCTGTAGGTCATCTTCTGGGTATCGCTCGACCCTCCGGGCAGGAGCGTCCGCGAGGCCAGGAAGACCAGGAGGACGATGACGATCAGCGGGAAGAGTGCGCTGCGAAAGAAACGGTTCAAAGAGGTTCCTCTAGTGGGTTAACGGTAGCAGCCTGGATATTCGTAACAGTGACCGGTTCCGGTTTTTCAGAGCGTGTCCTCCGCCTGCGCCGCGAGCTCGTCCCTGAGGACGCCCACGAACGGCAGGTTTCGGTACCGCTCGGCGAAGTCGAGGCCGTATCCAATCACGAAGCGGTTCGGGATCTCGAAGCCGACATACCGGCAGGCAACGTCGTTCTCACGGCGCTCGGGCTTGGTCAACAGGGCACACACATCGAGCGAAGCGGGCTCACGGGCCTCCAGGTTGCGGAGCAGGTAGGAGAGAGTCAGTCCGGAATCGATGATGTCTTCGACGACGAGCACGTTTCTACCTTCGATCGAGACGTCGAGATCCTTGAGGATCCGAACGACCCCGGAGGAGTCGATTCCGGCTCCGTAGCTCGAGATCGCCATGAAATCGACCTCGCAGGGGATGTCGATCGAGCGCATCAGGTCGGCCATGAAGAAGATCGCGCCCTTCAGGACGCCGATCAGGAGCAGGTCCTCGCCCCGGTAGTCGTCCGAGATCTGGGCGCCGAGCTCGGCGATGCGGCCGTGCAGCGTCTCCTCGTCGATGAGGACCTCGCTGACCGCGGAGGCGAGCTCGTTCACCTGGCTCACTCGCGCTCCTCTCCGACCGCGTCCTCCCAGCCGGGCGCCGTGGCGATGCCGGGCACGACGACGACCTCGTTGCCCTTGACGACGAGGGGCCAGGCCTCGCGCTCGGAGCGCGGCACCTTGGCGTCGACGAACAGATCCTGGATCTTCTTGCCGCGCGACGCGAGCCTGTCGCCGGCCCGCCACGACCGCACCCAGAGGCCGTCCCGGTTCGGCCGCAGGCGCCACGGGCCCCAGGAGACAGGCCCGTCCAGCCGGACGGGCGCTCGCTCGAGCCAGACGCTCCCGTATTCCCTTACTGCCACCCGGCCGTCACCTAGGTCCAGTCGCTTGGCTCCTGCCCGCGAGCCGAGCAACTCTACCAGCGCTCTCTCGATCGGCCTAGGCAGCTCCCGGATCGGTTCCGCAGCGCGCAAGATGTTCTCTTCGGCCGCGGGATGGAGGCGGCGGAGCGCGGGCAGGATCTCTCGGCGGATGAGCCCACGCAAGGTGTCGTCGTTCGTGGAGTCGACGCGGATGCCGAGGCCCTCCACGCGGCAGTAGGCCTCCGTCTCGTCGCGCCAGACCGTCAGGAGCGGCCTGACGACACCGTCCTCGCGCTTCGCCCGAATGGAGGTGGTCGTCCCGCTCGCAGCGAGCCTGTAGAGGATGGTCTCGACCTGGTCGGAGGCGGTGTGCCCCGTGGCGCGAAGCCGGCCAAGCGACAGTCTGTTACTTGCCTCGTAGCGGAGGTCGCGGAGCTCCTCCTCGGAGCCTCCGTGGAGCGGCGGCGCCTCGACCACCTCGGCTCCGAGCCGCTCACGGCAAAACCGCGCGTCCTCCTCGGACTCGGCCCCGCGGAGCCTATGGTTGACGTGGAGCGCGCCGGCGCGGTAGCCGAGGGCCCCAAGCGCATGCCAGAGGCACGTCGAGTCCGGGCCACCGGAGACCAGGCAGACAACGTCCCCGCCCGGCGGAACGAGGTCGTGCCGGCGGATGTGCTCTTCGATCCGCGTGTGAAGCGCAGCGGCGTCCACGAACCAATTTTACGGCGTAACCGCCGGGCTCAGAGCAGGGGCCCGACATCGCAACCTTCCTTGTAGAGAGCCGGCTGAGCCTGGGCGAGGACGTCGTGGGCAAAGTTGGCGAGCCCGTAGGCCCGGTACATGCGCTCGCCGGCGTCGCCGCCCTCCGACTGGATGGTGACGGCGGTGCCATATTCCTGAAACATCGCGTCCAGGTAGCGCTGCGCGGTCTTGAGCGTGGGATCCTTGGGATCGGCGTGCTTGATGCGCACGGACGCGTCGAAGGCCTGCTGGGAGACGTCCTTTGGCTCGACAGCGCCGCTCTGGTAGTCCGCGTTGAGGACGCCGAGACCGATCATGTCCGTCGACGCGGTCTGGATGAACTTCTGGTCCGTGGGGCCACAGCTGTGCCCCTGGACGCTCTCTCCGCGCGTGCAGCCGCTCGAGAGCGCAACGAGGGCTAGCGTCGCCGCAATGACGCTGATTCGCCGCAAGATGGACGGATCATCGGCGTGGCTGCCTGACAGCGTCCATCACCCGAAATGTGGTGATTGTGTGACCGTTTCATTTGCCACTAACGTATGAAGAGCGATGCTCGGCTCGGTTTTCCTGCTCGCAGCGATGGCGCTGCCGGGGACGGCGACGCACCCGCCGTCCATCGCGGTCGTGGCGCCCGACCCGGCCGCCGCGCAGAGCCTCCCGATTATCGGAGCCACGCCCGCGGAGCTCGCAGCGACGCGGGCGGCACTTGCGCGGCTCGGACCGGATGGGCCCGTGCGCCGCGTCGAGTTCGGACACCAGGCGAGGGGTCGGAGCATCTCCGCGGCGTACTCCGCCGGACCAGCGGGCGACCTGAGGAACTATTGGCTCGCTCAACTCGTGCTCGACGACCTCGGATCGGCGCTCAGCGCTCGTGGCGAGAACATCACGTGGGTTGAGCTGAGCGGCCCAGATGGAGGGGGCACCGCGTTCCAGGTGGCCACCTCGAAGCCACGGAGCCTGAAGGCGCTCAAGAAGCTTGCGCGCCAAATCGCTGTCCGCGCCCGCCGCGAGCGCCAGCCAGTGACCGAGATCGTTGCCTATCCGGTCGCTGGCGGCGCCGTTCGCGTCGTGATCCAGCTGTCCCAGGAGGAGTATCTCCGGGGAACGAATGCGCGCTGGCTCGACGTTGTCTCGGATCGCTTCGACCGTGACGCCGGCTACTCGGCTGACGTGCGTGTCCTCGGTCCCGGAGGGGTCCGCGCAGCCGAAGGAGCGAGCTTCGGCTCGACCGGAGGGGCCTTCGGCTATGGGCCCGAGAGGCCCGGCACGGCCGCGCCGATCGACGGACCGGTCTCTTTGCACGTCACGGTGCACCGGACGCTTCCGGAGAAGCGCGATTTCACGTTCGCCATCGACTGCGCGCAGGAAACCCCGACGTGCGTGGGCTTCCGTCGCAACTGGACGCTTCTCGTGCCGCCCGTGGTTTCAGGGTCGGCCTGTTTCGGGCCGTTCGGACGCGACTCGATCACCGTGTCGGGGTCAGTTGCAGGCATCCCGGTCGAGCGCAGCTACGACGCCTGCTACGGCGGGGTCATCGCGCGCTGGGAGCAGCTCCTCGGGGTGCCCGCTACTCGAAGATGAGGGAGCGGTAGGAGCCCACGCGTTGCATGCCGATCGAGTCGTACAGGGCGATTGCAGGCGCGTTCTCGGGCCGCACGAAGAGGCAAACGGACGGAGTGCGCGCGAGGAGGAGGCGGCACAGATCGGCGAGACCGCGCTTCCCGTAGCCGCTGCCACGCACCGTTGGGTCGACCCAAACCTGCTGCAGCTGGACGGTGTGCTCCGTCCAGGCGGACGCCTCGGCCTTGAAGAACACTGTCCCACCCTCCTCCCAGAGCCAGCTGCGGCCCTCCTCGATCTGCGTCCGGGTGCGCCACTCGAAGAGCGCCGGGTCGCGGGCATAGGCATCGATGCCGACCTCCTCGAGGAAAGCAGCGGCCGAGGTGCGGATGAGGAGGTCGAGGTCGTGGAGGGTGGCCGGGCGAAGCGCCGAGCCGCCGGCCGCGGGCTCCTCGTCGAGGAAGTAGACGGGCTGTCCGGGCCTGTCCTCGCGCACGGGCGGGAGATGGTCGCGCGCGGCCTCCCAGAGATCAGTGACCGCGTGCTCGTCGCCGATCAGCATGCGCGGCCGGGAGCGCGCGGCGATCTTCGCAAACGCCCCTGCCCCTTCGCCCGAAGGGACGAGGTTCGCCCCGAGATGGCAGACAGCGACGAGCTCGCCCTCGTCCCGCAGCGCGACGAAACGGCCGAGCCCGCGCCGCGCCACGTCCTCCAGGAAGACCCGTTCGATTGGCTCCCGCGCGCAGAAGTCGAGGATCTCCTCGCGCGAAGGCCGCTTGACCAGGCGCGGCATTGCCGGGGACGATAACCCGCATGCCCATACATGTTCGAGCTGAGAAGGGCGACTACGCAGAGGCATGCCTCGTTCCCGGCGATCCTCTGCGCGCCAAGTACATCGCAGAGAACTTCCTCGACGGAGCCGAGCAAAAGAACTGGGAGCGCGGAATGCTCGGCTACACCGGCACGTTCAACGGCAAGCCCGTCTCCGTGCAGTCCACCGGGATGGGCTGCCCGTCAGCCGCGATCGTGATCGAGGAGCTCCACATGCTCGGCGTGAAGCGAATCCTCAGGATCGGCACCTGCGGCGGCCTCCAGCCCGACCTGAAGCTCGGCGACCTGATCGTCGCCGTCTCGGCCGTCCCGCAGGACGCGACCGCGGTCCACTACCTCGCGGGCGAGGCGCACACGCCGACGGCCGACTGGGGGCTCGTGCACGGCGCCGTCCATGCGGCGAAGGAGCTCGGCAAGCCCGTGCGCGTCGGGCCGATCGTCTCGAGCGACATCTTCTACGACCCCGACAAGGGGCGGGCCCAGCGCTGGTCCGACCGGGGCATCCTCGCCGTCGAGATGGAAGCCGCCGTGCTCTTCACGCTCGGGGCGCTGCGCGGCTTCGAGGCGGGCTGCCTCCTCACGGTCAGCGACGTCGTGGTCGAAGGCGAGTTCGTGCGCATCTCCGACGAGGAGATGAAGGCGGCCGTCGACCAGATGACCGAGCTCGCGCTCGGCACGGTCACCGCCGGTTGAGTAGTGGCTGAACCGGACGCGCTCACCGTCTTCCTCGTCAATCCCGCCTCGGCCAACGGCTCTACGGGACGAGCCTGGCCCGAGATCGCCCACCGGGCGGCCGCGGCGGGGCTCGATGGCGAGACGCTCTTCAGCGAGGGCCCGGGCGGGATCGCCCGTGTCGCCGAGCGTGCCGCCGGGATGGGAGCGTCGCGCGTGGTGGTCGTCGGCGGGGACGGGACCTTGAACGAGGCGGTCAACGGCCTCCTCTCCGTCGGCGCCGGGAAGGAGGTCGAGCTCGCCGTCATCCCGCGCGGGACGGGGACGGACTTCGCGCGGACCTTCGGCATCCCGACGAAGGTCGAGGAGGCGGTCGCGGTCGCACGGCACGGCGCCGTCCGCGCGATCGACGCGGGCAGGGTCACCTACCGAGCCTGGGAGGGCTCCGAGAGGAGCGCGTTCTTCGCCAACGTCGCGAGCGCCGGGATGAGCGGCGCGGTGGCCATGCGGGCGAACTCGACGTCGAAGGCGCTCGGCGGCAAGGCGTCTTTCCTCTGGGCGACACTGGCCGTCTTCGCACGCTGGAGAAACGCCGAGGTCTCGGTGGACGTCGGCGATGAGCATCGCGAGGGCAGCATGCTCGACGTCATCGTCGCCAACTGCGAGTGGGTCGGGGGCGGGATGCACATGACGCCCAACGCAAAGCCGGACGACGGCCTCTTCGACGTTCTCCTCATCGGGGATGTGACGAAGCGCGATCTCGTCCAGACCCTGCCGAAGATCTACCGGGGAACGCATCTCCCGCATCCGAAGGCGGAGGAGCTCCGCGGCGAAACGGTGCGCGTCGATGCCGAGACCCCGCTCCCCGTCGAGCTCGACGGCGAGCAGCCGGGGACGACGCCCGCGACCTTCAAGGTCGTGCCGGGCGCCCTCCGCCTGCGCGTCCCCGCCTAGGAGGCGCTCGAGCCGCGTCCGGTGCCGCCGCCGATGGAGCGGCCGGGCGAGGGCGACGGAGCCTTCTCCGCGTCCTTCTTGACCGTGGTGCGCTTCTTGGCGGTCGGAGCCTTCTTCGTCTCGGCCTTCTTGGCCGTCGTCTTCTTGGCGGCGGGCTTGCCCTCGTCCGACTCGAGCTTCGCCAGCCGGCGCTCGAGCCGCTCGATCTGCTTGCGTAGCTCTTTGAGCTCGTCACGAGCAGCGAGCCCGGCCTGGGCGACCGCGCCGCGCGCGCTCTGGTCGATCTTGGTCCTCGCTTCCATGACCTTGCTGAGCGCATCGGTGACGCGTGGGTTCTTGCTCAGCTCGTCGACGAGCCGGGTGACGGCTTCCTCACCCCGTCCGGCAAGCCGGTTCACCATCCCGCCGTCGCTTGGTTTCTTGCTTGCCATCGCATCCCTCCGTTCGGTTTCGAAGGGACCTTACCCGCACCTGCGCGGCGGCTACGCGTGTGCGAGACGCCTCCTGACCTCGCGGCCGACGAGGAAGCCGAGGCCGAGCAGGATCAATACCGGCGCGGCGACGGCAATGCCGACGAAGAGCCAGCCGACGACCGTGAGGAAGGCGGAGCCCGCCGTCGCCCACGCATCGACGATGCCGAAGCCGTCATCCTTCGGGACAACGACGCCGAGCTCGTGCACGCTCATCGAGATCGTCGCGAACGCGACCCGATTGTCGAGGTACTGGAGCCGGCCACGCGCCTGCTCGAGGTCGAGCTGTACCTGGGAGAGCTGGTTCTGGACCGCCAGCGCCGCAGGCACGTCGTCGGCGCGCTGGAGGAGCTCGAGCAGCTGCGCCTCGACGGCCCGGAGCTGGCGGATCCGCGCGTTCAGGTCGACGAACTCCTTCGAGACGTCCTGGCCGGTCTCTTCGAGCGACTCGACCTTGCCGAGCTCCCGCAGGCGCGAGAGAGCGCCGTCGTAGCTCTCGGCGGGGATGCGGAGGACGAGCGAGCCCTCGGCAATCCGCTTGCCGCTCCCCTGCGAGGCAAACGACTCGACCACGAAGCCGCCGAAGGAATCGGCGACCGCGTGCGCCTCGCCCACCTTGTCGTCGAAGCTCCCGTTCGCGATTCCGAGACGGAGACTCGCGGTCTTCACGATCTGCGGCCCCACCTGCGGGACCGCCGAGGAAGAAACCGGACCGTCGCTCGCCTTCGAGCCGCCTCCGCCCGGGCTCGCCTCGGCCGATCCTTGCGCGACGTCTCCGCCGCCCCCGGTCGAGCCGGCCGTGCTTTCGGAGCCATCGGAGTTGCAGGCCGCGACGGCGAGTGCGAATACGAGCGGGACGAGCAGCGCCAGCTTCTTCATCTCTGCCTCCTTGGTGACCTTGCTTCGACACCACGCGGGCTGAGAAAGTTCCCGGGCTCATGGAGGGCTACCACTTCTCGGTCGACCTGCGCGTTCGCTTCAGCGAGACCGACGCGCAGGGAATCGCGAACAACGCCGTCTACTTGAACTGGTTCGAGGTCGCGCGCGTCACCTACCTCGCACGCTTTCCGGGCGGCTACCGCGGGCTCATCGAATCGGGAGTGGAGGCGCTCACGATCGAGGCCTACGTCCGCTACCTCGCACCGTGCGGCTTCGACGACGAGCTACGGATCCACACGCGCGTGACGCATCTGCGCGGGGCGCGATTTCGCTTCGAGTACGTGGTGGAGCGGGTGAACGAGCCGGAAGCGAAGATCGCCGAAGGCTGGACGGGCCACGCCTGCGTCGATGCGACGACGCTGCGCCCGACGCGGATGCCGACCTGGCTGGCCGAAGGGATCGCCGAAGCCGAGCGTTAGCGCGTCGTCGTACCGCTCGAGGTCGTCGCTTGGGTTGTCGTTCCAGTCTTCGTCGGCTTCGTCGTGGTCGACTCCACGGGCGCCGGCTTCGCGCCGACCCGGACGACCTTCGGCTCGGCGAGGTAGCTCGAGTACCACGTCGTGTCGAAGAGGAGCTTGCCCTTCGCGTCGTAGACGAGCCGGCGCACCGAGACCGAGCGCGAGGGCTGGCCGTACTCCTCCACGATCTTCTCGCCCACGTAGAGGTCGGGATCGGACACGCGCTTCACCGGAGCCGGCCCCGTCTTCTTGAGAGGCGACGTCTGTGTTTCGACGCGGCGGTGGAGCGGCGTTCCGAAGAGCCGAACCGTGAGCGACGACGAGCCGACGATGGTGCGGAGGAGGATCCAGTGGTCGGAGTCGTTCTGGAAGGTGAGGTCGGTGTCCGGGTAGTTGACCGTCGCATCGCGGCCGAGCGGATAGTGGTCGATGTAGAGCGCGTGGTTCGTCCGCGAGGTGATCGGGAGACCCGCGTCGAAGGCCGCGTTGAAGACCGTCGTCGAGACCTGGCAGACGCCGCCGCCGAGACCGGTCTCGAGCTCGCCGTTGATGATCACCGGCGCCTCGAGGAAGCCCTGGGCCGCGTTCCGCTCGCCGGTCGTCTTGTTGAAGGAGAACGTCGAGTGCGGCGCGATCATGTGCCGGTCGATGAGGCGCGCGACGAGCTGCACGTTGTGGATCCGGTTGGCGTCGCCACCGTAGAAGGTCGTGTAGCGCCCGACGAGGCCGGTGATCCCCATGGTCTTCGCGCGCTCGCTCGAAAGCTTCGGCTCGGCGGTCACGACGACGATCTGCGCGCTGCGGTCGACCGTCCGAAGCGCCGCGGCGAGAAGGGTCTTCTCCGTGGCCTCGACGTCGAGCTTGCGGCCGTCGCGCGAGGGGATCATGTGCGCCTTCCCCGCGTCGTCGACGCTGAAGTCGACCTCGCGCGGGGCGCGCGCGACTGCCCGGCTCAGGTTGTCGAAGTAGGCCTTGGCCTCGGGGCCGCCGATGTGGAGCTCGCTCTGGCCGTCGTGCGGCAGCTCCAGGAAGGAGGCGATCTGCTCGGGCGAGACGGTCAGGTGCACGCCCTTGTAGGCGAGGATCACGGGACCGGAGAGCGCGATGCGTACCTGCTGGGCGACCGCCGCGAGCGCGTCTTCTCCCACGGCCGGAGGCGTGATCTTGATCGGCAAGGCGACCGGCCCTTCGCGCTCGAGAGCGGCGAGGGCGGCCACCATCGTCTTCGCGGCTGCGTCAGCGTCGAGGCTTCGGGTGGCCTCCCCGGGGATCACGACCGGCTCTCCATTGCGAAGCACGATCGCCGCCTCGCGCCCGTCCACGCCGACCTGCTTCGAGATCACGCGCAGCTGGCGCTCGAGTGCAGCCTCGTCGGCGCGCGCCGTCGGCCCGACGTCGGAGCCGAAGAGACGAAGCTCCAGGCGCTGGAGCCCGCGGAACGGCGCCGTTCCGTCCCCGCGGTCAAGAGCCTCCACCGAGGCGGCGCCCCAGTCGCCGCGGACGGCGAGCTGCGCCGGCGCGATCGACCAGCGGCGGCCGGCGCCCGTGAAGACGACCGGCTCGGTGGCGAGCGCATGGGCCCGCGCGTCGAGCTTGGCCTGGGCCTCGGCTGCGGAGAGGCCGCCGACGTCCTGGCCCGAGACCGTGACGCCGTCGGCGACCACGTCGGGGGACCCCGAGTAGGCGAAGCCCACGACGAGCACTGCGAGGAGGAGGACTCCGACGCCGGCGACGATCGTCTTCCACCTGCGCCGGACCACGCCAAAACGGTCCCGCCGCGCACGGGACTTCCGGCCCTTACGGACCGAACCGACGCCGGCCTCCGCCCTCATCGAACGGCTCGACTCTAGCAACCGCCGCCAGGCGGCCAGATTCAGGGAGCGGGCGCGAGCGCGACGCGCACTTGCGCGATGCAGGTGAGGGAGCCGTCCTTCTCCGAGAAGTCAACGGCCTCTAGCGTGCCAGGCTGAGCATCGGCCACGGAGTACGGCACGATCCGGTGCCAGTGACCGGCGGTGGCCGTCACCCCCCGGCTACGAAGCACCTTGCCGTGCCGGTCGCGCACAGCGGCGGTGAACATGTGCTCGAAGACGTCGCTCTCGCTGCCGTTCGCAGCGATGCGGCCGGGAGCCTCGGTGAAGTTGTCGATGCTGAGACAACCGCCCTGCGGGGCCACTGGGAACTCGGCTGCCGACCGAGGTGGGCGCGCTCGCCACAGATCGATCACGAGCCGCTGGGGTGAATGGAGCACGCTGTATTCCAGATACTTGAACCGGTGCAGCTTGGGGACGAGCTTGACCAGGATCGATCCTGACTCCTGCTTGATCCGCACCGACCAAAGCCGCTTGGAGGACGCTCGGTGCGCGGTTGTCGCGATGCCAGGAGCAGTCACCCGCACCTTGGCCAAGCCGCCGTAGGGAAGCGGGTCCGGCGATTCGACATCGTTCAGATGGAGCGTTCCGCCGGTGAAGTCGACGACAACACGGTCAAACGCGGGATGCGCGCCGATCCGGATCTGCTTGGCCGTCAGGGCGGCCGAGGCGGCGGCGGGCAGGACCCAGGCAACCGCGAGGGCGAGCGCCGCGACGAGCAGAAACCGTCTCACAGGCCTAGGAAAGCACCCCCATCGCTCCGGCTCAAGGGACCTCACCAAGTCCTACCCGGTGCCGGAAGGCCAGCACGCGGCGCACGTGCTCGTCCAGAAGCCCGCGGCCCGCGAGCGGAACGAGCGCCTCGATCACTCTGGCCGCATCCGGCCCGTTCGTGAGCAAGACGAGGTCGGCACCGGCCCGGACGGCGCGCTTGGCCGACGGGACGGCCGGCTCGCTCCCGAACACCGAGACCGAGTCCGTGATCGCGACTCCGTCGAACCCGAGCCGGCGCAGGAGCCGGTACGCCGCCGGATTGAACGATGCCCTGCGCTCGGCGCCCACGCGCCGGTAGAAGGCGTGCCCGACCATCACACACGCCGCTCCCTCCGCGACGGCCTTCCGGAAGGCACGCACCTCGGCGGGCAGCAGGCGCGCGCGGACGTGGGGGTCTTCGTCCGTCGAGAGCCGCGCCGACCCGAGACCCGGGAAATGCTTGGGGCAGGCGGCCGTGCCTCCTGCGTTCAGGCCGCGCGCGAATGCGAGTGCCTCGGCCGGCTCCGCGAAGTGGCGCGAGCCGAGCGGGCCTCCGGCGAGATCGAGGACGGGCGCCAGGTCGACGTCGACTCCGGCGCGCTCGAGCGCCGTGCCGGTCGCCCTCCCTGCGGCGAGCGCCTCCTCCGGGCTTTGGAGCGATGAGGCGGGGCCGCCCGGCGGCAGGTCGTCGAAGGTGCTCGCGCTCCCGCCCTCCTGGTCGACGAAGACGAGCGCGCGGTGCGGGCGCGGCCCGCGACGGCTCCAACCCTGGACAAGAACGCCCGCGACGCCCTTCGGCGCCGGCAGGCCGGAGACGACGACGAGTGCCGCCTTCTGGCGCGGCGTCAACGTCGTGAGGGCCTCGTGCCGCGGAGGCTCGCCGCTTCCTCCGGAGGCCAACGCCAGAACGGCCTGGAAGAGCGCGGCGAGACCCACGCGACTTAGACTAGATGGCGATGGATTTCGAGCTCACGCCCGAGCAGCGAGAAGTGCAGGCGACCGTCCGCCAGTTCGTGGACGAGCGCGTGCTGCCGAACGCGATCGAGAACGACATCAACCACCACCTGGACCTGGAGGCGATCGCGGGGATGGCCGAGCTCGGCCTCCTCGGCATCGTCATCCCCGAGGAATACGGCGGGGCTGGGCTCGACTTCGTGTCCGAGGCACTCGTCTGCGAGGAGATCGAGCGCGGCGAGGCGGCCTTCAGGACGCTGATCTCGGTCCACGTCGGGCTGAACTCGCTGACACTCCTCCGCTACGCCGGCGAGGAGCAGAAACAGCGCTACCTCACCCCGCAGGCGCGTGGCGACAAGCTCGCCTGCTTCGGGCTCACGGAGCCCGCGGCCGGGTCGGACGTCGCCGGGATGCTGACGAACGCCCGCCGCGAGGGGGACACGTACATCCTCAACGGCCAGAAGAACTGGATTTCCTACGCGAGCGTCGCCGACCATGCCCTCGTCTTCGCGAAGACGGATGCCGACGCGAAGCACCGCGGGATCTCGGCGTTCATCGTCGAGCGCGAATGGCCGGGTGTGGCGACCGCGGACACGGAGCACAAGCTCGGCATCTGGGCCGGCTCGACCGGCGAGCTCTTCTTCGAAAACGTCGAGGTGCCGGCGGAGAATCTCGTCGGCGAAGAGGGCCAAGGCTTCGAGATCGCCATGTACGGCCTCGACCAGGGCCGTTTCACGGTCGCCGCGGGCGCATGCGGAGTCATCCGGGCCTGCCTCGAGCAGTCGGTCGCCTACGCGCGCGAGCGCGAGACCTTCGGCCAGCCGATCGGGAAGAACCAATTCGTCCAGGACATGGTCGCGGAGATGGTGCTCGGCTACGAGACCTCGAAGCTCCTCGTCATGCAGGCCGCCTGGCTCAAGGACAAGGGTGTCCGCAACACGCGCGAGACGAGCCTGGCCAAGTGGCATGCGACCGAGTCGGCCTTCCGTGCCGCGCACCTCGCCATCCAGGTGCACGGCGCCTACGGATACTCCGCCGAGTACGGGATCGAGCGCTACTTCCGGAACGCGCGCGCCCCGATCATCTACGAGGGCACGACCCAGATCCACAAGATGATGCAGGCCGAGCACGCCCTCGGGTACCGCAACCTGAACGGGCGCGACGGCGACATCTCCCCCCTCGCGTCATGGGGCCCCGCGCTCTTGGCGCGCTAGGCAAGGGCACGGTGCGGGGAATCGTCGCCCGTGCGGAGACAAGCCTTGTGTTTCACACAACCGGGGGTGTCGAGTGATGAAAACGTTTCGGCGAGCGGAGCAGACTTTGTGCGCGTGAAACACAAGGCTCTGATTTGTGCCGTCGGTGCGGGAGTCGTGGCGCTGCTCGTCTCATTGGCTGTTCCGGGCACGGCCTACGCTCCGCCGCGCGCGGGCGTGTTCGTGCCCGGCGAGTCGCTCGGAGGAGTGCGGCTGGGGATGACCGAGGACGAGGTCCTCGCCGCCTGGGGGGACCAGCACGGAGTCTGCCGCGATTGCGACGAGCCCACCTGGTACTTCAACTACAAGCCCTTCGTGCCGCAGGGCACCGGGGTCGTCTTCGAGAAGGGGCGGGTCGCGCAGGCGTTCACCGTGTGGCGGCCGACCGGTTGGAAGACTCCCGACGGGCTCTTCCTCGCCGCCGACGCCTCGGACGTCGCTCGGATCTACGGCTCACTCGACAAGCGCCGGTGCGCGCGCTACGAGGCGCTTCTCCTCCCCGGCGAGAAGGTGACGAGCGTCTTCTACGTCTTCCGGGACAAGGTGTGGGGCTTCGGGCTCATGAGGCCCGACGCGTCCCCCTGTCTCTGATCGATCCTTCCTCCTCCGCGAGGAGGGCGACGAGCGGGATGACCGCCAGCACCGGGATCGCCACGACCGGCCAGATGACCGCGTAGCCGTCCGTCGAGCGGAAGTGGCTGTGGAAGATGTCGATCGCCGCTCCGGCCGCGAGCGGCCCGATGACGAGCCCGAGCCCCTTCGTCGTCGTCGCAAGGCCCGTGATCGTCCCGCGGTCTCTCGCCGGCATGACCTTGAAGAGGAGAGCCCAGGCGAGCGTCATCACGACTCCGCCCGCCATCGCCACCGGAGCGATCAGCCCGTAGTACCACCAGTGCCAGGTCTGCGCGAAGCCGGCGACGAGGAGGCCGAGTCCGTAGACGACCGAGGCGCCGAGGATGACGTTCCCGACGCCGAATTCGTCGCCGAACTTCCCCGCAGCGAGTGCGGCCAGGACGTAGCCGGCCGCGACGACACCGAGCACCGTCGAGGAGACGTAGAGCGGCTGGTCGAGCCCGTCGATGATGTAGAGGACGACGAAGGTCCGCATCCCCGCGAAGGTCGCCTCCCAGGCCGTGTTGGCGATGAGGAAGCGGCGCACCTGCTTCTCGCGGCGGACGACGCGCCACGGCGCCCCAAGGATCGAGCGGAAGCGCTCGAAGCGGGTCGGCTCCACGTCCTTCTCGTGGACGAGCACGACCACCGCGCCGCACGAGACCAGGGTGACGCCCGCCGCGAGGATGAAGGGGAAGGGCTCCCAGACCGAAAGGAGGAAGCCGCCGCCGACGAGCGCGGCGCCGAGCGCGGTCCCGCGCAGAACATGCTGGACACCCTGGGCCCGGCCGAAGTAGTTGTCCGGCACGAGGTCGGGATAGAGACCGCGGTAGGGCGGCTCGTAGATGTAGTAGGCGAAGAAGAAGCCGAAGAGGGCGAGCGCCGTCGCCTCAAAGCTCGGCATGAACGGGAGCAGCGCGAGCGAGACCGCCATGGGTACGAGCGCGAGCACCATGAAGGGCCGCCGCCGGCCGAGCGGGACGTGCGTCGCGTCGCTCATCGGCCCCACGAAGAGCGGCATGAAGAACGCGAAGATGCCCTCAGCCGCCAGGACGAGCCCGATGAGCGTGGCCGAGTCGGTGAACTCGCCGAGGACCGGCGGGAGGTAGGCGGCGACCGTCGTGATCGACCACGCGAGCCCGAAGGCGCCGAGGCCGAGCGACCACAGGAGCCCGCGGACCGGAGTCTCGAGCGACTCCTCGACGGCGCGCGGGACGACCTGGAGGCGCGAGCGATCAGGCATCGGTCTCGACTCCGATGAGAGCCGGGAGCGCGAGCAGGGTCGGCAGAGCGTCCTCGATCTCGGTGCGCCCGTCCCGGTCGACGAGATAGGCGCGCATGCCGAGCGCCGGGCGCCTTCGACGTCGTCCTCGAGGGAGTCGCCCACCATCACCGCGGCCTCGGGCGCGACACCCAGCTCGTCGAGGACGGACATGAAGATCGTCGGGCTCGGCTTCACCTTCCCGTGCCGGCCCGACCAGATCCAGGCGTCTACAGGGAGCCTGAAGTGGTCGACGAACGCGCCGAGGTCGCGGCTCGTGTTCGAGACGAGCCCGATCTTCACGCCCCGCTCGCGGAGAAGGTCGAGGACGGGCAGGACGTCCTCGTAGAGCTCGAAGTTCTCGGACGCGAGCCAGCGGTCGGTGATCGCCTGGGCAACCGACCGGCACGACTCGCCCTGCTCCGCCCATCCCACGGACGATGTCCTCGGTGAAGCGGAGCCAGACCTCCTCGTCGTGCTCGAGCTCCGGGTGCTGCTTCAGGTCGAGGACGGCGGCGGCACGAGCCTCGGCGTAGCGCTCCGGGTCGAGGTCGAGGCCGAACCGCTTCCCCGCCTCGTGATACCCGCTCGGCCCGAGCAGGGGCCCCGGCTTGGCGAGGGTGAAGTCGACGTCGAAGAGGACGGCTTCGACAGTCAAACGCCCGCCGGCGAGCGGTAGGCCGCCGGCTGGCGGTTGGCGAGCGCGGGCAGGCGGCGGCGGATGTCCTCCATCCGCGGGCGGTCGATCTCGGCCGAGATGACACAGTCCTCGTCCGGCGCCTCGGCGAGCACGACTCCCCAGGGATCGGCGATGAGCGAGCGCCCGTAGGCCGCCTTTCCGTCCGCGAACGAGCCCCACTGGTTCGCCGCCACGACGTAGCACTGGTTCTCCACCGCACGGGCCCGGAGCAGGAGCTCCCAGTGGTCCTTGCCGGTGAAGAGCGTGAACGCCGCGGGCACGGTGACGACCTCGGCGCCCTCGACCGCGAGCACTCGGTAGAGCTCGGGGAAGCGGAGGTCGTAGCAGACGGTCAGCCCGAGCTTCCAGCCCTCGACCTCGGTCGTGACCGTGGCCTCGCCCGGCTCCTCGGTCTCCGACTCGCGGTACACCTGGCCACCCACCTCGACGTCGAACATGTGGATCTTGCGGTAGACGGCCTGGATCTCCCCCTGCGGGTCGAACACGACGCAGGTGTTCGAGAGCTTCTCCCGGCCCTCGCGCCGCTCGACGATCGACCCGCCGACAAGTGTGATGCCGTGTGTCCGGGCCCAGCCGCTCATGGCCTCGACGGTCTCGCCGTCCTCGAGGCTCTCGGCCAGGCCGCGCATCATCTCGGGCGGGCCGATCCCAGTCCACTTCTCCGGGAGAACGACCAGGTCGGCCCCGGTCGCGGCCGCGCGGGCGACGAGGCCCTCCGCGCGCTCGATGTTCTCCGCCTTCGTATCGGTGGAGTTCAGCTGGACCGAGGCCACGCGAAGCCGGTCGGGCATGGGCTCAGGATAGCCTGGACAGGCGAATGCGCACTCCCGCGGAGATCCTGGCCGACACGAGGACGATCGCTCTGGTCGGCGCATCGCCGAGACCCGAACGGCCGAGCAACGGCGTCATGCGCTACCTGCTCGCCCAGGGCTACCGGGTGATCCCGGTGCGCCCGCACCGCACGGAGATCCTCGGAATTCGCTGTGTGGACTCCGTCGCGGACATCGAAGAGCCGGTCGACCTCGTCGACGTCTTCCGTCGTCCGGAGTTCTGCCCCGAAGTGGCCGAGCAGGCGGCAGCCGCAGGCGCGAAGGCGCTCTGGCTGCAGCTCGGCGTCGTCTCGCCGGAAGCGCGGGCGATCGCCGAGCGGGCCGGGATGGACTACGTCGAAAACGCGTGCACCGCGGTCGTGCACCGGCTCCATGCACAAAGTTGAAGACGTGCGTTGCCCGGCGGCATGGCTCCCTAGGCGCCCGCACGCGTCCGCTCCTCCTCAGGGATGAGCTTCACGACGAAGTAGAGGATCGCGGCGAGGAAGACGAACGCCTGCTCGACGTTCATGAAGATCCCGCCGAAGTTCTGGTCCCGCACGGCGGAGATCCCCCAGAGGCGCGGAGCGTCTGCGTAGAAGTCGTAGAACGGCGTCGAGGCGAATGTCAGCCCGAGGCCGAGGAACGTCGCGCCGACGAACGCCGCTCCCAGGTAGCCGATCTTGACAGGCGCCCCGATGTCGACCGGCTCGTCGGCGAGCACGGGCCACCAGAAGACGAAGCCCATGGCGATGAGCAGCAGGTGCTCGACGTTCAGCGTCCAGGCGTGCTCGAGCGCGAAGTCGTAGAAGAGCGCGAGGTGGATCGCGTACCAGCCGACGAGCCAGACCGGCAAGGCGATCCGCGGCCGGGTGAGAACGGCGAACGGTTTTCCGCCCGCGCGGGCGACCGAGGCGCGCATCGCCGGGGTCAGCCCGAGGACAAGGAGGGGCGGCGCCCAGTCGGCGATCATGACGTTCTGGAGCAGGTGGAAGAGGAGGAGGTAGTTGGCGGCGATCGTCTCCAGGGGCGAGTTGAGCGCTCCGGCGATCAGCAGGAGGCCGACGGAGAAGAGGACGATCCGCCAGAGCGGAGGCCGCTCGGTCCGGGCCGCGCGGAAGTAGATGACCGCCGCCACCGCCGCGAGGACGAGGAAGAGCGGCTCGAGCGTGAACGCGGAGGGCGCGGGGCTCACGCCGCGACGCGCTGGTCGTCCTCGGTGGGACGGAAGAGCCGGCGGTGCTGGGCGAGGAGCGTGAGCGCGACGAATGTCCCGAGCGTGAGGAGCTGCTCGCCCATCATCACGAGGCCGGCGAGCCGCTGGTCCTCGAGCGGAGAGAGCCCCAGGAGCCGCTCCGGCTGCTCCGCGTAGCTCCCGTAGAGCGGGCGCATGGCGAAGATGAGGACATCGGCGAGAATCTGCCCGGCTGCGAAGAGCGCGATCGCGAGAGCGAGCTTCCCGGCGAGGGTCAGCTCACGGCGGCGGGCGGGATCGACCAGCTGGATCCACACGAGCATCCCGACGACGACGAACGAGAGGTGCTCCAGGTCGTGCACGACCTGGTGCGTGAGGGTGTAGTCGTAGGCCGCGGGCACGTGCCAGCCGGCGATCACGAGCGCCCAGAGCACCAAAGCCACCTTGGGATCGAGCAGGAAGCGGAGACCCGAGCGCAGCCAGCCCAACCGGGCGAGCCGGCCGAGGACCGCAGACGGGATGAGGAAGAAGGTCAAGGGCCCTCTCAGCGCCACGACTGCGAGCGCCACCGCGAGGTCTCCGATGATCACGTGCTGGAGCATGTGCGCGGAGAGGAGGTACTCCTCGCCGACGTAGTCGAGCGGCGAGACGAGCGCCAGGGTCCCGAGCGTGACCGCGAGCGCGAAGAGCGCGGCGCGATCCCAGCCTGCATGGTCCTTCCGGCCCCGCCGCCGAAGCCGGACGAACGCCTGACCGAAGAGCGCCAGGGCGAGCGCAGACCCGGCGAGAACCACAACCGGCGCCTCCCAGGCGGAGGCGATCGCCTCGTGGTGTCCGGCGTGCGCCAGGATCAAGGAGCCGCGAGCACCTGGCCCAGCACCCAGAGCCCTGTGAAGGTGTACCCCACCATCAGCAGTATGAGCGGGACCTGCGCCGCCACGGCGCGCCGCGCGTTCACGTGCACCCCGAGCGAGACGCGGTGCGCCTCGAACACGGCGACAACGTGGCCCCAGACGATCAGCGCGACCTGGATGTACCAGACGAGCGAGCCGGGCACTCCCGTCCACGGCGTCGCGTCCGGAACCCACTCGCGGCCGAAGGGATCGGCGACCGCCGCCCACGTGAACTGGCTCGCGTACACGAGGTAGAGGAAGTAGTGCGAGACGAAGTAGACCGCCGCGATCGGGATCAGCGTGGGCGCGTAGCGGCGTGCGGCGTCGGTGACCGACGTCGCCTCGAGGCGGGAGACCGCGGTGACGACGAGGAGAAACGCGAGCGCGAACGCGGCGACGATCGCGACCATGATGATCGAGTCGAGGAGGGTCTCGTGGACCGCAAGCCAGGTCGAGCGGTCGAGGAACCAGCTCTCGAGGTCGACGTACTTCTGCGTCTGTGAGAAGCCGTCGTAGACGACCGTGGCGAGGAGCGCGAGCACGAAGGTGCCTCCTCCGGTGCCGAGCATCGGTTCACGCCGCACGCCCGAGCCGTAGGTCCGAAGGCGCATACCGCGATCCTCCGGATCGGCGTCGAGCCAGCAAGACGGGCAGTTGACGCGCTCCTCCTCGACGCAGCGGTGGGCCCTGCAGACACTCGCCGGGCGGCGCACGTAGAGCTCGACTGGAGCGAAGCGCGCAAGCGTCCGCGCGACAACGGTGAAGAGCTCGCCGCGGGCGAGCCACACCTCCGTTCCGAATACTGCCATCGCGACGAGCTGGAGCGCGATGTAGGCGAGGATGATGACCGCGAGCGTGAGCGGCTCCTTGGCCGGGTCCCATACGAGCTCCATCCAGCTCCAGAGGAGGATGAGCGCGGTCGCCGGCCAGAGGCCGAGCCGCTCCGGATACCGGACGGCGCCGGCTCCTCGGAAAGCGAGGGCGCGCTCGAGCGCGCGGCCGCCCGCCGAGAGCGGGCTGACGAAGTCCCACGCGTTTCCGACGAGCGCGGTCACGATCCCGAGCCCGACCCAGAAGTCGACCCAGACGACGATCGTGGCCGGGTTCTCGAAGAAGTCCTCCGGCCCGAAGAGCCCGCCCACGACGACGTCGACGAGGGCGAGCGAGAGGACGGCCAGGCCGATCGTCCCAAGGTGCAGCCGCCGGATCGAGCCGTAGAAGTCACCGCCCGTCCACGAGGTCTGCGAGCGCACGGCGAACATCGCCGCGGGGGCAGAGGCGAGCACCGCTACGCCGGCCGCCAGGGCGAAGAGCCAGATCGGGAGCGGGAAGCGGTAGTCGATCCCCGACACCGCGTGAGCCGACGCTGCGCTCGGCGCGGCCAGCGACCCCGCGGCCACGAGAAGGAGGGCGAGACCTGTCCTACGTGCCCGTTGCATCGCTATACGAATGATTCCACAGACATCGGGGTGCCCGGATTTGAACCGGGGACCTCGCCGACCCGAACGGCGCGCGCTACCAGGCTGCGCTACACCCCGAGGCTCGCATAGCGTATCGAAATGGCTTCCCGCGACGAGATCCTGTCCTTCGCGGCCGAGTACCTCGCACTCGACGCGTACCCCGACTACGGGCCCATGGGCCTCCAGGTGGTCGGCGCAGAGGAAGTGGCCAGGATCGCCTGCGGCGTCTCGGCCTCCCGCGACCTCTTCGTCGGGGCCCGCGAGGCCGGTGCGCAGCTCGTGCTCGTGCATCACGGCCTCTTCTGGGACAGGGACTCGCGCGTCGTCGACCGCGTCCTACGCGGGCGCCTGAAGGCGCTCTTCGACTACGACCTCACGCTCGCCGCCTACCACCTCGCGCTCGACGCGCATCCCGAGATCGGTAACAACGCCCTCCTCGCTGCCGAGCTCGGCGTCGAGAAAGAGCAGAGGTTCACGCCGTGGGGCTACGGCGGGAGGCTCGCAGCGCCCGTGGCCATGAGCGAGTTCTCGGCCCTCGTGCAGGAGAAGCTCGACCGTATGCCGCTGGTCTTCTCCTACGGACCGGAGCAGGTCGAGCGCGTTGCCGTCCTGACGGGCGGGGCAGCGCGCTACGTCGAGCAGGCCGCCTCGGAGGGCTACCACTGCTTCGTGACCGGCGAGGCCGACGAGCCGACGAAGCACGCCGCCAAAGAGGCCGGCATCCACTTCGTCGCCGGCGGCCACTACGCCACCGAGACGCTAGGCGTCCGTGCGCTCGCGGCGAAGCTGGCTGACGAGTTCGGCCTCCAGTGGGATTTCGTCGACCTCCCCAACCCGGTCTAGGAAGGCCTCCAGAAGAGCGGCGCAGGACTCGGGGAGCTCGCCGACGAGCAGATGGCCGGCTGCGGGAAGCACACGAATCGGCGCGCGGAGCCGCCGCGCGTACTCGAAGCCGTCCTTGAGGGGCACCAGCCGGTCGCGCGCGCCCCAAACGAGCAGGGCGGCACAGCGGACACGGTCGAGGTCGGGGCGAGGGTCGTCTCCGAGCAGGGCGCGGCCCGCGCTGCCGACGTCGGTGTGCTGCGACGGGCCCTCGAGGAACCCCAGCACCGCGTCGGGATCGAGCGCCTCGGGATCGGCGGCGCCCCACAGGCCGAAGGGCAGCCAGCGAAGCCGCGGCCTCCGCGCGAAGCTGCCCCGGAAGCGCGTCATCACCTGAGCGGGACGAAGGGCTGCCGTGACGGCAAGCCAGATCTCCGCGCGGCGCGTCGTCGAGACGATGCCCGCCGGGGCGACGAGCACCAGTGCCGTGACGTCCTCGGGCTCCTCGACCGCCAACCGCACCGCGACGACGCCGCCCATGGAGTAGCCGAGCAGAGCGCCGGGCAGCATCCCCTCGAGCCCGGCGACCTTGTGGACGTGGCGCGAGTACGTGGCGATGCCCTCGACGTGCTCGAAAGGCTCGGAGAGGCCGTGACCCGGCAGGTCGGGGATGAGGATCCGCCGCCTCCGCGCGAGGATCGGCGCGAGCTTCGTGAAGTTGACCGCGGCACCCCCTAGCCCGTGGACCATGGTGAGCGGCAGCCCCTCGCCGCCGAGGAAGTAGCGCGTGCGGACGCCGTCGATTTCCGCAAAGTGCGGCCGGAAGCCCGGAAGAAGCGTTGCCTCGCTCACGACGGAAAAGTATCCTTCGTCCATGGACTTGGAAGGGGTGCGGGGCCTTTGAGCCGCTCCGCTCAAATGGAAGGACTGACCTAGCCCGCCCGGCCGCGCGCCGTGAGCGGGCTTTTTCGCGGGCAAGGATCGAAAGGAGACGTCGTGGCCAATCACCTAACGCCTGAAGAGCTGTCGAAGGAGCTCGGGCTCGATCGAGACGAAGTCATCCGGGTCTGCATCGAGGAGGCCATCCCGATCTACCAGGGCAAGATCGACAAGAGCCTCTTCCAGGCTCAGCTCGAGGCGTCGGGTGCCAGCCGGGCGTCTGCCGCTTAGCACACCACACGAATCCCTACGCAGCTAGGAAACGCGTCGAGACGGCGCGTGACAGCTCCGACCGCGAATCGCACCGCGGCCGATCCGTGAACCGGCGACCTCGAAGTACCCTCGGATGCGCGAACGAGATCGCGAGCCTGAGCGGTCCAGAGGGCCTCGGGGCGAGCCCTTTCCGCACCAGATCCGCCATTGAAGAGCAATTCCACGCGCTCGGCGAGGACGACGCCTGGTGCGCTGAATCCCCGGGAAGCCGGTCGAAGACAGGCGCTCCGGAACGGCGAGCAGGCCGTTGGACCACAGGATTCGCGCACGCACCACGGATCCAGGCGACACTCGTGGCCCAGGCTTGTCGCGCGAAACGTCGATCCTGCCCGATCAGCGGACCCGGCCGCACCCTCCCAGGCGAGTCCCTGGAGCGTGAAGTCCTCCGCCTTGCAAGGATCGGAGGCAACCCCTTCGTCGCTGACCCGAACACCCGGCTGCGGCAACGACGAGCGCCGCGCAGAGCACGACCGCCGCTCCCTTCAGCATGAACGATTGTAACTAGCGGGCGGCGGCGCGCTTCTTCGCCGGAGCCTTCTTCGCCTTCGGCTTCGCCGGGGACGGCTTGTCCTTCCGCGCCTGCGCGACGCTCGCCTTGAGCGCCTCCATGAGGTCGACGACGGGCGCCTCCTTGGCCGGCTCGGGAGCGACGATCTCCTTGCCCTCGAGCTTGGCCTCGAGCATTGCTCGGAGGTCGTTTCGGTATTCGTTCTCGTACTCCGCAGGGTCGAAATCCCCGACGAGGCTCTCGACGAGCTGCCTCGCCATGTCGAGCTCGGGGCCCTTGACGTCGATCTCGCCCACGGAGGCGTCGATCTCCTCGCGGGCCCGCACGTCTTCGGCGTAGTAGAGCGTCTCGAGCGCGAGGGAATCTCCGAGCGGCCGGATGAGGCAGAGGTTCTCCTTGCCCCAGAGCACGAACTTGCCGACCGCCGCCATCTTGGCATCCTGCATCGCCCGCAGAAGGAGAACGTAGGGACGGCGCTGCGCCTCCGCGTCGGCCGGCGCCAGGTAGTAGGCGCGGTCGAAGTAGATGGGGTCGACCTGCTCGATCGGGACGAAGCGGAGGATGTCGATCGACTGCGAGCGCTGGAGCGCGACGGCCTCGAGGTCGGACTCCTCGACCATGACGAACTGGCCCTTCGAGAACTCCCAGCCCTTGACGAGCTCGTCGGCCTCGACGTCGCGCTCGTGAAACGGGCAGTAGCGCTTCTGCTTGATCGGCGTTCCGCACTCGCGATGGAGGGTGCGGAAGGACGTGTCCTTGCGCTGCTGGGCGACCGCCAACCCGATCGGGATGTTGACGAGGCCGAAGTTGATGGATCCGTTCCAGATCGTGCGCATAGGTGTCAAAGCCTAGCCGAGGGGCCTCCTACATTCTCCGCCCCGGGCCGCAACCCTCCCCCGCGCTCGAACGTTGAAGAATTGGCGGCGTAAAGAAGGTAGAAAGACTTTCAAGCCATAAAGAGGGCCATGGAACACGCGCACACGACAATTCGCCTCGAGCTCTGCAACGCCGGCCTCCCGCTCATGCTCGCCCTCGTCGACGAGGTCGAGTTCGCGTCGGCCGGCCACGGGACGCGCGTCCGCATGCGCAAGCACGTCCCCGGCTCCTCGCGCGACGAAAGGTGTGCTTCTAGGACGCTAGAGCCGGCGGGCCCCGACGTACGTCGAGGCGTACCAGGACTCGGAGAGGCTCGAGATCTTCACCACGTCGCCCGTGTGCGGCGCGTGGATGAACTGGCCGCCGCCGATGTAGATCCCGACATGGCCGAGCCCGTTGAAGAAGACGAGGTCGCCGGGGGCCAGGCTGTCCCTCGAGACGGCGCTCCCGTAGCTGTACTGCATGGCCGCGTTGTGCGGCAGCGAGACGCCGACCTGGGCGAAGACGTACATCGTGAGGCCGGAGCAGTCGAATCCGCTCGGCGAGGCGCCGCCCCAGACGTAGGGCACGCCGAGGTACTGCATCGCGATGCCGACGACTCCACTGTAGTGCCCGGTCGGGTTGCCGCCGAAGTCGTTGGAGACCCTGGTCTGCGCCTGGTTTGCGAGCCGCTGCTGCTGCGCCTGCTCGGCGGCCTGCATCTTCGCGATCTGGTCCTTGATGCTGCCGAGGAGCCGCTGGCGCTCGGCGAGCTGGCTGCGGATCTGGTCGCGCTTGGCCGCGCGCTCGGCGACGATGCGGGCCTGCTCGGCGTGCGCCGTGGTCAGCTTCGCCTCTCGCTCCTTGATCTCGGTCCTGAAGGCCCGTACCTCGTTGACGATGCGGGAGTCCTGTTCGGACAGGCGGTTGACCGTGTCGACGCGGTCGAGCAGGTCGTCCAGGCTCGACGAGCCGAGGAGAACCTCGAGCGTGCTCTCCTCACCCGATGTGTAGAGGGTGACGAGCCTTGCGGAGAGAGTGGCCTCGGCCTGCTTGTAGTTCGCCTTAGCAACCGCCAGCCGGTTCTCGTTGACGCGTAGCTCGGCCTCGATCGAGTCGAGCTTGATCTGCGCAGCGTTGTACGTCTCGATCACGTGCTCGAGGCTCGCGTCGATGGACTGGATCTGTGCGAGGACTTGCCTGGCCTCCGCCTGCTTCGATTGGACGGTCGGGGAGGCGCCCGCCCCGGCGGCGAAAAATGAGGCCGCTGCGAGGGCGAGGAGGAGCGCGAAATGGAACGAGTGTCTTGGGGTCGCTCTGATAGAAACCGCCTAGTCGGGACCGACGTAAGCGCAGGCTGGGGGTCGCGCCGCCGTCACAAGCCGGGCATGCTAACAGGGCTTCGCGACGGCGCGCAAACAGACCGTCTGGCTCTGCGTCAGCCTTCCTAAACGCCATGTTAGGGTGCTGGGCTCGTGCGAGCGAGATGCCATCAGCGTCCGGCTCGGCTCGCGGTCTTCTGCCTGGCCGCCATCGCCCTCCTCGTCACCGCGACCTGGGCGCGCGCCGATGACCCTGCGGTCCGCGACCGCGTTGCAGGCCTGCGCACCGCGAACCAGAGCCTGGCCGCACACTCCCAGACCGCGTTGCTCGAGCTTTACTCACTGCAGACCCGACTTGCCCAGGCCGAACGGCGGATCGCCGCCCTCGAAGCGCGGAGCGCCGAGGTGGAGGCGCAGCGCGAGTCGGCGCGCAAGTCGCTCGAAATCGCGCGCACGAGCTTCCAGACGGCGCAGGCGCAGCTCGCCGGGCGGCTCCGCCAGCTCTACGTCGAGGGAGACGTCGACCCGCTCGCCGTCCTCCTCGGCGCCGAGTCCCTGGACGAGATCGTCTCGGCCTTGGACGGGCTCAACCGCCTGGCCACGCAGGACAAGGAGATCCTCGCCCAGCTCGCGCACGCCAGGGTCGCGCTCCGAGCGGCCTCCGCGCGCCTCGCAGCCCGGGGGGCCGAGCTGAAGGATCTGCTCGCCGACGCCCGCGCGAGCCGGGCGGCTCTGGCCTCGGCCCGCAACGCGCGCGCCGCCTACCTCGCCGGCCTCCGCCGCCGGCAGCAGCTGAACCAGAGCCAGATCGCCGAGCTCACCGCCCAGGCCTCGGAGGCGGCCGATCAATCCACCGGTCTCATCGATGAGACCGGTGGGGCCAGCGTGCCGCCGCCTCCCCCCGCCGTCGGAACGAAGATGACCGTGTCGTCCACGGGCTACTGCCTGCAGGGCAACACGGCGACCGGGGTTCCGACGAGTCCCGGGGTGGTCGCCGTAGATCCTGCGACGATCCCGCTAGGCACCCGCATGTACGTGCCCGGCTATGGCGAAGGCGTCGCCGCGGACACGGGCTCGGCGGTCAAAGGCCGGACGATCGATGTCTGGTTCAAGTCCTGCGCCAAGGCGGCCGCGTGGGGCCGGAAGACGGTCACCATCACGCTGCACTGAGGAGGGTCCAAAATGACTACACTGCCCCTCAGCGCGAGGGGAGGGGCTTTGAGCGCGAGGGCGATACCGGGCGACGAAGAGGGCACGAAAGGGCTCGACGAGCTCCGGGTGCTCGTGGTCGACGACCACGACCTCTTCCGCACGGGGCTACGCAACCTCCTCGAGGAGCAGGGCGTCAACGTCGTCGGGGAAGCCGAGAACGGCGAGACCGCGATCCGCCTCGCCTCCAACCTCGCACCCGACGTCGTGATCATGGACCTCAACATGCCCGGCGCCGGCGGAGTCGAGACGACGCGGCGGCTTTCGAGCCTCGCCCCCCTCAGCCGCGTCGTCGTGCTGACCATCTCGGCCGACGACGACGACGTCATGAACGCGGTCATGGCCGGGGCGTGCGGCTATCTACTCAAGGACTCCTCGATTCAGGAGCTGATCGCCGGGATCAGGGCCGCCTCCGCGGGCGAGTCTCTCATCTCGCCGCAGATCGCCGCCAAGGTCCTTCAGCGGCTCCGCGCGCAGTCCAAGGACGTTGACGCCGCCGAGACGATCCGCGCCGAGCTCTCCGATCGCGAGCTCCAGGTCCTGAAGCTGATCGCGAACGGCAAGGACAACGCCCAGATCGCCCGCGAGCTCTTCATCAGCCCGAAGACGGTCAAGAACCACATCTCGAACATCCTCATGAAGCTGCAGATCGAAAACCGCATCCAGGCCGCGGTCTACGCCGTCCGCAGCGGCATCGTCTAGCGAGCGCCTGGGCGGCGGGGGGCTCCCGCCGGGCGAAGCCCGGCTCCGCCCCCGCCTGACCACGCTCGCGGCCCCCAGACGCTCGCTGCCCTAGGCGGCGGCGCGGACGGCTTCGAGGTGCTTCTGAAGTGCGCCGAGGCGGTCGCGCAGCCCTTCGAGCTCGACATCCACGTCTCGGAGACGGCCCGCGAGGGTTTTGAGCTCGTCCGCCTCCTCCGGGCCCTCGACGCTGTGCGCGAGCTCGCCGATCCGCCGCTCGAGCCGCAAACGCTCGCCCTCGAGCTGTAGGGCTCGCGCGTATCCGTCCGTCAACGTATCCTCCATCTCCGTGACGAGGGGCTTCCCGGGGTCCGCGGGACGATTCTTGAGCAGGCCAGTGATGCGCTCGAGGAGAGGGGCAGGGTTCGCCATGAGCACGACCGATTATGGAGGCTGGTCGCGGCCGGTTCATGGGCCGGAAGGCCTATCCTCGAGACGCCTCAGACCCATCTGCTGGAGGCGCGCGCCTGTCGTCCTGACGGCGGTTTTCGTGGCTCTGGCGGCCGCCTCCCCGGCGACCGGCACGCTCAAGAGCCGCCTCGACCGCGCGCTCCGCGCGCCGGGAGTCTCGAGCAGCCAGACCGGGGCGATCGTCTTCGATCTCTCCCACGGCGCCTACGTCTACCGAAAGAACTCCTCGCGCTCGCTGACACCGGCGTCGAATGAGAAGCTCCCGGTCGCGGTGACGGCACTCTCCGTCCTCGGACCGGGCTACACGATCCCGACGGAGCTGCGCGGACAGGGCCACCAGACCGGCTCGGTCTGGAAGGGCAAGCTGATCCTGAAGGGCTACGGCGACCCGGCGCTCTCCGGCTCCCAGCTCGGCCGGTTCGCCCGCGCGGTCGAGAACGCCGGGATCTCGCGCGTGACGGGCGCGATCGTCGGCGACGAGTCCTTCTTCGACAAGGTCCGAGTCGGGCCCGGCTGGAAGACCTCCTACTACAAGGACGAGTGCCCGCCGCTCTCGGCGCTCATCGTGAACCGAGCCCACTTCAAGGGCTACATCACGAGCCGGCCCGCCCTCGCCGCCGCGAAGATGCTGCGGGCGAAGCTCGTCGCGCGCGGCATTCGAGTCGGCGGGCGCGCGAAGCTCGGACGCGCGGATCCGAGCTCCACCCCGATCGCGACCGGGCAGTCCCCCGCTCTCCGCTGGCTCGTGCGCACGATGGACCGCCAGAGCGACAACTTCTACGCGGAGATGCTGATCAAGCTCGTCGGGGCGCTCGAAGCCGACGAGGGCTCGACCTCGGCGGGCGCGAAGGTCGTCAAGAAGGAGCTGCGTTCGCGCAACGTTCCGATGCGCGGGGTCGTGATCTCGGACGGCTCGGGCCTCTCCGCCTACGACCGCCTGACGACGAAGGCTGTAGCGAAGCTCCTCCGCTCGGCTCTCTCGGACTCGCGGATCTCGAACGCCCTCGTGGACTCCCTGCCGACGGCAGGCGTCAACGGCACCCTCGTCGACCGCATGACGAGCGGGCCGGCATACCGGAACGTGCACGCGAAGACGGGCACGACGGACGCCGCATCCGCCCTCTCGGGCTTCGTGAGGACGCGCTACGTCTTCTCGATCCTGATGAACGGGAGCCCCGTCCCCTGGTGGTATGCGCGCGAGGCGCAGGACCGCTTCGCGCAGGTGCTAGCGGGCCAATAGCTTCTCGAGCGCGGCCTCGTCCATCTGCTCGACACCGGCCTTCTGGGCTTTCGAGAGCTTCGACGCACCGGGATCCTCACCGACGATCAGCGCCGTCGTCTTCGCGGAGACCGAGTTCGTGACCTTCGCTCCCGCCGCCTCGAGCGCCGCGGCCGCCTGCTCGCGCGACCAGCGCTCGAGCGTCCCCGTAATCACGTAGGTCTTCCCGCTCAGCGGCCCCTCCTTGGGCTTGTCCTCCTCGCCGAGCTCGAAGCGGAGGCCGAGGGAGCGCAGCTCCTCCACGAGCGCCCGGTTCTGCTCGTCCTCGAACCACTCGACGATGATCTCCGCGCGGTCGGGCCCAAATCCGTCGACCTCCTCGACCTCCTCCTGCGATGCGGCGAGCAGGCGGTCGACGTTGCCGAAGTGGCGCGCAAGGCTCTGGGCGAGCACCCAGCCGAGCTTCGGGATGTTGAGCCCAAGGAGAACGCGCGAGAAAGGAACGTCCTTCGACGCCTGGACGGCAGCGATCGCGGCGCTCGCCGAGATCTCGGCGAAGCCTTCGAGCTCGAGCAGCTGCTCCTTCGTGAGGCGATACAGGTCGGGAAGCGACCGGACGAGCTCCTTCTCCCAGAGGAGCCTCACGGTCTGCTCGCCGACACCCTCGATGTCGGCCGGCCCCTCGACCCAGTTGATCAGCGTCTCGAGCCCGCGCGAGGGACACGCGCGGTTCGGGCAGCGGTGCATGACCTCGCCCTCCGGCTTGACGATCTCCGCACCGCAGAGCGGGCAGTTCTTCGGCATGCGGAACCGCTTGGTGCCCTTCCGGTGCGGGCCGGCGGGCCCGACGATCTGCGGGATGACGTCGCCGGCACGCTGGACGACGACGTCGTCGCCCTCGCGGATCTGCTTGCGGTTGATGTCCTCCTCGTTGTGGAGGGTGGCGCGCGAGACGGTCACGCCTCCGACTTCGACCGGCTCCATCATCGCCCAGGGGTTCAGCGCGCCGGTTCGCCCGACCCGGATGAGGATCTTGTTCAGGCGCGTCACCGCGGTCATCGGCGCCCACTTGTAGGCGCGCGCCCACCGAGGCCTCTGGTGGAGGGCGCCGAGGCGCTCCTGCTGCGTGAACGAGTCGACCTTGATCACGAGCCCGTCGATCTCGTAGTCGAGGTCGATGCGGCGCTTTTCCCAGTCGCGGCATGCCTTCGCGACGGATTCGATCGAATCGTGCAGTTCCGCGTAGGGATTCGTGCGGAAGCCGTGCCCACGCAGCCACTGGAGCGAGTCCCAGTGCCCTTCGCTCGCGAGCCCTTCCCGGCGGCCGAGGCCGTGGATCCAGATCGAGAGCGGCCGCTCGGCGGTGATGGCCGAATCCTTCTGCCGCAGCGAGCCGGCGGCCGCGTTGCGGGGGTTCGGCGTCGGCTTCTTTCCCTCGGCGACCAGCCGCTCGTTCAGCTCGTTGAACCCCGACAGCGGCAGGTAAACCTCCCCGCGCGCCTCGAGGAGCGACGGCGGCGACTCGCCGTCCTCGAGCTGCATCCGCATCGAGATCGCCTTGATCGTCTTCAGGTTCGGCGTCACGTCCTCGCCGCGGAAACCGTCGCCGCGCGTCGTGCCGCGAACGAAGACGCCGTCCTCGTAGAGGAGATTGATCGACAGGCCGTCGATCTTCGGCTCGGTGACGTATCGGACCTCGTCCGTGCCCAGGCGCTTGACGACATCCGCGTGCCACTTCTCGAGCTGCTCGTCGGTCGTCACCTTCTCGAGCGAGCCCATCGGGGTCGGGTGCTCGATCTTCTCGAACTTGTCCGAGGGGGGTGCGCCGACGCGTTGCGTCGGGCTGTCCGAGGTCTGCAGCTCAGGGTGCTCGCGCTCGAGGGCGAGGAGCTCGTCCCAGAGACGATCGAACTCGGCGTCCGAGATCTCCGGCTCGTCGAGGACGTGGTAGCGGTAGAGGTGGTAGTCGACCCGGTCGCGAAGCTCGGCGATCCGAGCCTCGTCCGTCTGTGTCTTAGACGACATCGAGGAGCTCCTCCGGCGAGTGCACGACCGTGTCGGCACCCGCCTCGCGCAGGCGCTCGACAGGGTGGATCTTCCCCCAGGAAACCGCGACGGTGAAGACGCCGGCCGCTTTGCCGGCGCCCATGTCGAAGGGCGAGTCGCCGACGAACGCCGCCTGCTCGGGCTCGGTGCCGAGGCGTTCGAGCGCGGTCAGCACCGGTTCCGGGTGCGGCTTGTGGTGCCGGGTCTGCTCCGAGGTGACGACGGTGTCGAAGTAGCGCTCGAGCGGAAGGATGGCGAAGGCGAGGTCCACGGTCTTCCGCCTCTTCGCCGTGACGATGCCGAGCTGCCTCCCTTCGGCTTTCAGGCGCTCCAGGACGCGCTCGATGCCCTCGAAGGCGACGAGGTCGTCGTGGAGCGGCTCATTGTGCTCGCGGTAGACGCGGACGAGCTCGCCGGCACGGTCCTCGTCGAAGGCCCGCATCTGCTCGTAGATGTTGGACCCGCCCACCGCGGCCGCGAGCACCTCGTCCGGAATCTCCCGGGCGAGCACGGTCTTCGTCGCGTGGCGGAACGAGGAGAGGATGATCTCCCCCGAGTCGATCAGCGTGCCGTCGAGATCGAAGAGGACAGTCGGATAGCGCATGCCTAGTAGTGAACCTGCTCCAGATAGAGGCCCCGGGGCGGGGCGGTGGTCCCGGCTTCGTTGCGTGGACGCCCTTCGAGCAGACGCTTGAAGGCCGCCGGATCCACTTCCAGCATCGTACCGACCAGGGTTCTGACCATGTGTCGCAGGAAGCTGTCGGCGGTGATCCGGAACTCGAGCGCCTCGGCGTCGCGGCGCCACTCTGCCTGCTCGACGACGCGGACGAACACCTCGTGCTGCGTCTCGGTCGGCGTGAAGGCGCGGAAGTCGTGCTCGCCCAGGAGGGCGGCCGCGCTCTCGGCGAGCGCGTCCTCGTCCACGGCGCGCGGCCACCAGAGCGAGCGGCGCCGTTCGAACGGAGACGACGTCTCGCGGCGCCAGATCCGGTAGACGTAGGAGCGCCCGCGGGCGGAGAAGCGGGCATGAAAGCCTTCCTCCGCCTCCTCGGCCGCCACGACGGCGACGTCGCCCGCGAGGACGCCGTTCAGGGCAACAGGCGCGCGCCCCGGCGGGGGCCCCGTCGAGCCCGTGAAGCTCGCCACCTGCGCGAGCGCGTGAACGCCCGCGTCGGTCCGGCCCGCGACGGCGAGGCCCGTCCAGCCGGGAAAGACCTGGTCGAGCGCGGTGCTGAGCTCGCCCTCCACTGTTCGCTGTCCCGGCTGGGCGGCCCAGCCGGCGAAGTCCGTTCCGTCGTACTCGAGCGTCAGCTTGAAGGTCGCCATGGCTCAATCTTTGCGGACGCCGTGTCGTCCTAGTGAGCGTGCGCGCCCTCATCCTGGTGGCGGCTGTCGCGATCATCCTCGCGGCCGGCTGTTTGTCCGGGAACGACAACGAGTCCACGACCGATGCCGTCCAGACAGCGGGAAGTGCGGAGGAACTGGTGCAGGCGGTGACCGCGGAGAGCCTGCGAGCCGACCTCGCAGCCCTGCAGCGCATCGCCGACGAGAACGGCGGAACGCGCGCCTCGGGAACGCACGGGTATGACGCGTCGGTCGCGTACGTCGCCGAGCAGCTACGCCAAGCCGGTTATGCGCCTCACCTGCAGCGCGTTCGCTACACGGACTCGCACGAGCTCGCCCCGCCCGAGCTCGCCCGCGTCTCCCCGGATCCGCTCACCTACGGCTACGCCGACGACTTCGTCTCCCTCCGCTACTCCGGTAGCGGCGTGGCCGACGGCCCGCTCGAGGCGGTCGCTGCCGATTCCGAGACGAGCGGCTGCAAGCCGTCCGACTTCGACGACTTCGACACCGGGGCGATCGCGCTCATACGGCGCGGAGGCTGCTTCTTCTCCGAGAAGGTCCGAAATGCAATCTCGGCGGGAGCCGCTGCCGTCATCGTCTTCAACGACGGATCGCCCGGGCATGAAGGGCCGATCGAGGCGACGCTCGTCCGCCCGGTCGAGGTCCCTGCACTCTCGCTCGCGAACGAGCTCGGTGAGTCGCTCGCCCAGCAGGCGGACGCCGGGCCCGTCCGGATGCGTGTGCACACGAGCGTCGAGGTGGGCCAGACGGAGGCAGCAAACGTGCTCGCCGACCTGCCCGGCGCGACAGAGGGGGCACCGCTCCTCCTGGGCGCACACCTCGATTCGGTCGAGAGCGGCCCCGGGATCAACGACAACGGCTCAGGGGTCGCGACGCTGCTCGAGCTCGCCGTACAGGCGCGAAGGCTCGGCATCCGGCCTGACCATCCCGTGCGCTTCGCGTTCTGGGCGGCCGAGGAGGCGGGGGAGTACGGCTCCAAGGAGTACGTGGCGAGCCTCGAGGACCCGGTCGACGACATCGCCTCAGTCGTGAACATCGACATGGTCGGATCGCCGAATCCGGAGGCCTACGTCTACGAAGGAGACGGCACGATCCAGGACGCCCTCAGTGAAGCGGTGCGCGCGGAGGGGCTCGATCCGGTCCCGGTCGACCTCCAGGGACGGTCCGACCACGCGGCGTTTCAGGAAGCCGGTATCCCGACGGGAGGCCTCTTCACGGGAGCCGACGAGCCCGCGCCCGACGGCAAGCCGCACGACAGCTGCTACCACCGCGCCTGCGACACGACCGAGAACGTCGACCTCGAGATTCTCGAGAAGATGGCGGACGCTCTGGCGACCGCGGTCTTCGGCACCTTGACAAACTCCACTCCGTAAGTTAATACTTACCGTAAGCCATGGCTTACGGAGATGCCATACAAGCGCTGGCAGACCCCACGCGGCGAACCGTGTTCGAACGGCTCCGCCGTGGGCCGCAGCCGGTCGTCGAGCTTGCGCGGGGCCTCCACGTCTCACGCCCCGCGGTCTCGCAGCATCTCCGCGTGCTCAAGGAGGCCGGCCTCGTCCGCGACCGCAGAGAGGGCACACGCCACTACTACAGCGTCGACTCAGGCGCGCTCGCCGAGCTGCGCGAGTACTTCGAGAGCTTCTGGGAGGACGCGCTCGCCGCGTTCAAGGAAGCCGCAGAGAAAGGAGAACCCGATGAGCCAGCAAACGAGTGAGCTCGTCATCCGCAAGTCCGTCACCGTGTCGGTGCCGCCCGAGCAAGCGTTCCGCGTCTTCACCGAGGGAATTGCCTCCTGGTGGCCGATGCACGAACACGCGGTCGAGACCGACAAGGCCGAGGCGGTCGTGCTCGAGGGCCAGGTCGGCGGACGGCTCTATGAACGCACGAGCGAAGGCGTAGAGCACGCCTGGGGCGTCGTGACCGCCTGGGAACCGCCCGACCGGGTCGCCTTCACCTGGCATCCGGGGCGAGACGAGAAGACCGAACAGGAGATCGAGGTCACGTTCGCGTCCGAAGGAACGACGACGCGCGTGGAGCTCTGTCACGCGGGCTGGGAGCGATACGGCGAGAAGGTCGCCGAGTCGATGTCGCACTACGACAGCGGCTGGACGACCGTCCTCGGCTCCTTCGCCGAGGCCGCAACCGGCTGACGGCCTAGGTCGTGGAGGCGGCTGCCGCCGCGGCCGGGATGCCGGCGGCGCGCGGCACGTAGTCCACGAGCTCGAGGTAGACCATGAGGGCCGCGTCTCCCTGGCGCGGCCCGATCTTCACGATGCGCGTGTAGCCGCCGGGCCGCTCAGCGAAGCGCGGCGCGACCTCGTCGAAGAGGATGTGCGCGATCTCCTTCGAGCGGAGGAACGCGACGGCCTGCCGGTGTGCGGCGACGTCGCCGCGCTTGCCGAGCGTGATCATCTGCTCGACGATCGGGCGGACCTCCTTGGCCTTGGCCTCGGTGGTCCTGATGCGCCCGTGCTCGATCAGCGCCGCGGAGAGGTTGGCGTAGAGGGCCTTCCTGTGCGCCGCGTCGCGACCGAGCTTCCTGCCGGACTTCTGGTGCCTCACCAGCCGTCACCTCGCGAGCAGATCGTGCCGATCGCACGCGAAACCCGAGTCCCGGCAGGACGCGGGGAGCGCGCGTAGCCGGAGGCTACGGGTGCGACCGAGGACGCCCCGGGGCGAAGCGTCGCAGCGCCGCGAGTGGTGCGAGGTGCGAGCGCGGAGGCGGCCACCAAACTATTCGTCCCTGAGGGTCAGACCGTGGGCCTGGAGGGTCTCGCGGACTTCCTCGATCGACTTCTTGCCGAAGTTCGGGATCGCGGCGAGCTCGCTCTCCGTCTTGGTGACGAGGTCGCCGATCGTCTCGATCCCGACGCGCTTGAGGCAGTTGTAGCTCCGCACGCCGAGCTCGAGCTCCTCGATCGGGAAGTTCTCCATCCCGTGCGCCTGCGGCGCCTCGACGCCGGCGTCCTCGCCGACGGTCTCGCCGAAGCCCTCGATGCGCTCGAGATCGGTGAAGATGGCGAGCTGGCGGATGAGGATCTCGGCGCCCTGACCAATCGCGTCGCGCGGGGCGAGCGAACCGTCAGTCGTGACGTCGAGGGTCAGCTTGTCGTAGTCGGTGCGCTGACCGACGCGGGCCGCCTCGACCTCGTACGAGACGCGGCGGACCGGCGAGAAGATGGAGTCGACGGGGATGACGCCGATCGTGTGCTCCGGCCCGCGGTTGAGCTCGGCCGGGACGTAGCCGCGGCCGCGTCCGATCGTGAGCGTGATCTCGAGCCGGCCCTTATCCGAGAGGTTCGCCACTTCGAGCTCGGGGTTGAGGATCTCGAGGTCGGCGGGAGCTTCGATGTCGGCTGCCGTGACGGCGCCTGGACCCTTCTTGTCGAGGCGCACCTCGATCTCGGGCGAGTCTCCGTGCAGGAGGCAGACCAGGTTCTTGAGGTTGAGGATGATGTCGGTCACGTCCTCGCGAACGCCCTTGAGCGTCGTGAACTCGTGCGCAACGCCTTCGATCTTCACCGAAGTGACCGCGGCCCCCTCGAGGGACGAGAGGAGCACGCGGCGCAGCGAGTTGCCGAACGTGTAGCCGAAGCCGCGGTCGAGAGGCTCGATGACGAAGACGCCGCGGTCCTCGTTGACCTCCTCGTGGGTGATCTTCGGCACCTGGAATTCCATGAGAGAAGTTCGTGTAGCCATGCCTTCCTTTGCTTCGCGTTACTTGGAGTAAAGCTCGACGATGAGCTGCTCCTGGACGGGCGTGTCGATGTCCGTCCTCTCGGGCAGCTTCAGGACCTTGCCGGTGAGGTTGTCGTGGTCGGCCTGCAGCCACGACGCGACCGACGCGGTCAGGTCTGTTGCATCCCGGACGACCTGCTCGACCGGGCTTCCGGCCTTCAGGGAGACCACGTCGTTGGGCTTCACCTGAAAGCTCGGGATGTTCACGCGGCGGCCGTTCACCTGGAAGTGGCCGTGCCGGATGATCTGGCGCGCCTGGGCCCGCGAGGCCGCGAAGCCGAGCCGATAGACGACGTTGTCGAGGCGCGTCTCGAGCATGCGCAGGAGCGCTTCGCCCGTGATGCCCTGGGCCTTGGCGGCCTTCTCGTAGTAGTTGCGGAACTGCTTCTCGAGAATGCCGTAGTAGCGGCGCGCCTTCTGCTTCTCGCGGAGCTGCAGGAGGTACTCCGACTGCTTGATGCGGCCGCGGCCGTGCTCTCCGGGCGGGTAGCTGCGGCGCTCGACGGCGCACTTCTCCGTCAGGCAGCGCTCACCCTTGAGGAAGAGCTTCATGCCCTCGCGGCGGCACTGCTTGCACTTGGGGCCAAGTGAGCGGGCCATCAGACGCGCCTCCGCTTCTTCGGACGGACGCCGTTATGCGCCTGTGGCGAGACGTCGCGGACGCCGAGGATCTCGAGGCCGGCTGCCTGGAGCGAGCGGATGGCCGTCTCGCGCCCCGAGCCCGGGCCCTTGACGAAGACCTCAACCTTCTGCAGGCCGTGCTCCATGCCCTTCTTCGCGCACGAGTCGGCGGTCACCTGAGCGGCGAACGGCGTCGACTTGCGGGAGCCCTTGAAGCCGGCCGAGCCGGCGCTCTCCCACGCGATGACGTTCCCCTCCTTGTCGGTGAGTGTGACGATCGTGTTGTTGAAGGACGTCTTGATGTGCGCCTGGCCGATGGCGATGTTCTTCTTGACGCGCCGGCGCGCGCGGCCCTTCGTCGCTTGCTTGCGGGGGGGTGCCATTAAGTCTTGGTCGGAGCCTTCTTGCCCCGCCCCACTGTCTTCTTCGGGCCCTTGCGCGTCCGCGCGTTCGTCTTCGTGCGCTGGCCGTTGACCGGCAGGCCCCGGCGGTGGCGCACGCCGCGGTAGGCACCGATCTCCTGGAGACGCTTGATCGCCTGCGAGCGCTCACGGCGGAGGTCGCCCTCCACCTGGAGGTCGCCATCGATGTAGTTGCGAAGCTTGGTGATCTCGGGATCGGTGAGGTCGCGCACCTTCTCGTCGGGCGAGAGCCCGAGCTCGGCGCAGACCTTGCGCGCGGTCGCCGGTCCGATGCCGTAGATATACGTCAATCCGACCTCGAGGCGCTTCTCGCGCGGGAGATTAACTCCTGCAATTCGTGCCAATTAACCCTGCCTTTGCTTGTGTCGCGGATTCGTGCAAATGACCAGCACCTTGCCGTGCCGCTTGATCACGCGGCAGCGGTCACACATGGGTTTGACGGATGCTCTGACTTTCATGGGAAGGTGCGGCAAGCCACGGCAAGACCCGGCCCGGCCGCGACTCTCAATGCTAGCAAACGCCGTCCAGCAGCCGTCTAGACGCGGACGCCGGCGGCGGTGAGGATGCGGGGGCCGTTCTGGGTCACCGCGACCGTGTGCTCGAAATGGGCGGCAAGCGAGTCGTCGCGCGTGTAGATCGACCAGCGGTCGTCGCCCGTGTAGACGCCGGCCTCTCCCGCGGTGATCATCGGCTCGATGGCGAGCGTCATCCCCGGCTGGAGGAGCGGGCCGCGGCCCGGCTCGCCGAAATTCGGGATCTGGGGCTCCTCGTGCATCGAGCGCCCCACTCCGTGGCCGACGAGCTCACGGACGACCGCGAAGCCTGCTTCCTCGGTGGCGCGCTGAACGGCGGCGGAGATGTCGCCGATGCGGTTGCCGGCTTGTGCCTGCTCGATCCCGGCCTCAAGGGCCGCCTGTCCCGCCTCGAGGAGTCGCTGCGAGCTCTCCGGGATCTCCCCCACGGCGAACGTGTACGCCGAGTCCGCCACGTAGCCGTCGAGCGTGACCCCGACGTCCACTGAGAGGAGGTCGCCCTCGTCGATCCGGTAGGCGCCCGGGATCCCGTGCACCACCATCGAGTTCGGCGACGTGCAGATGGAGGCGGGAAAGCCCCGGTAGCCCTTGAACGTGGGCACGCCGCCGTGCGCGCGGATGTACTCCTCGGCGACCTCGTCGAGGTCCTGGGTGGTCATGCCCGGGCGGACGGCTTCGCCGAGAAGCGCGAGCGTGTCGGCGACGACCCGGCCGGCGCGGGCCATCGTCTCGATCTCGGCGTTCGACTTTCGTTCGATCATCGTGCCGCGGCAGCCTGCAGGACCTGCTGAACCTCTGCGAAGACGTCCTCGATGGAGCGCTCGGCATGGATGCCGACGAGGAGCCCCCGCGCCCGGTAGAACTCGACCAACTCCTCCGGAATTCGCATCGTCTCCATGCGCCGGTGGATGATCTCCGGAGTATCGTCTTCGCGACGCTGTTCGAGGGCGCGCTTGAGGAGCCGCTGCTCGGCGAGCTCCTCTGACAGATGGAAGTCGAGCACGACGGTGATCTCGCGGTCGGTGTCGCCGAGAATCGAATCGAGCGCCTCAGCCTGTGGCAGCGTGCGCGGGAAACCGTCGAGGACGAAGCCGTCCATCGTGTCCGCCTGCGAGAGGCGCTCGCGGACAACCTCGATCGTCAGGTCGTCGGGGACGAGCTCCCCCTTCTCCATGTAGGGCTGCACCTTCTCGCCGAGCGCGCTCTCGGCCGCAACCGAGGCGCGGTACATGTCGCCCGTGTTGATGTGCGGAGCACCTGTCTCCGCCGCGATGAGATCAGCCTGGGTGCCCTTGCCGGCTCCCGGGGGGCCGAGGATGACGATGTCGAGTGCCAAGGGGCGACCTTACTTCAAGAATCCTTCGTAGTGGCGCATCATCATCTGCGACTCCATCTGGCGCATGGTGTCGAGCGCGACGCCCACCACGATGAGGATCGACGTGCCGCCGAGAGCCCGCGAAGTCGCCTGTGAGAAGCCGCCGTACAGGATGATGAGCGTCGGCAGCGTGGCGACGAGAGCGAGGTAGAGCGACCCGGGGAGAGTCAGCCGCGTGAGGACGCGGTCGAGGTACTGCGCCGTGGGCGGGCCCGGCCGGATGCCCGGGATGTAGCCGCCGTACTTGCGCAGGTTGTCCGCCTGGTCGATCGGGTTGAACTGAACGGCCGTGTAGAAGTACGTGAAGATCACGATCAGGAACGCCTGCAGCAGCAGGTACGTCCAGTCGGTCGGCGTGAAGTGCTCGTTGATGAAGCTCTGCGTCTGCGGGAAGAACTGCGCGACCGTGGGCGGGAACGCCATGATCGCCGCCGCAAAGATGATCGGGATGACGCCGGCCATGTTCACGCGGAGGGGCATGTAGGTCGAGCCCCCCGAGGTCATCCGCCGGCCCACCATGCGCTTCGCGTACTGGATCGGGATCCGGCGCTGGCCCTCCTGCACGAAGACGACCGCGACGATGACGCCGAGCGCGATCACCGGGAACATCACGCGCTCGTACGGGCCGCCCTCGTACCAGGCGCGGATGCCGGCGGGGAGGCTCGAGAGGATGGACGCGAAGATGAGGAGCGAGATGCCGTTCCCGATCCCGCGCTTCGTGATCAGCTCGCCCATCCACATGAGGAGCGTGGTCGCCGCGGTCAGCGAGACGACGATGAGGACGAAGCGCCCCGCGTTCAGCTGGAAGTCGGGGATCTGGCGGTTGAAGAGGTACGAGTATCCCGCCGCCTGGAGCGCCGCGAGCACGACGGTCAGGTAGCGCGTGTACTGGTTGATCTTGGCGTAGCCGGCCTCACCCTCCTTCTGCAGCTGCTCGAGCCGCGGGATCACCACGGTCATCAGCTGGAGGATGATCGAGGCCGTGACGTAGGGCATGATCCCGAGCGCGAAGAGGGCGAACTGCCCGAGCGCGCCGCCCGAGAAGATGTTCAGGAGGCCGAGGATCGTCCCGCCCTGGCCCGAGAAGTATGTGTCGATGGCGTCCGAGTTGACGCCGGGCACCGGGATCCAGCTCCCTAGCCGGTAGAAGCCGAGGATCATGGCGGTGAAGAGCACGCGGTGGCGGAGCTCCGGGACCCGCCAGGCATTCGTCAGCCAGGAAAACATCTATTCGGTCTCCTCGGAGTCCGCATTCGCGGATTCCTCGGCAGAACCCTCGGGCGCCTCCTCGGCCGGTGCCTCCTCAGTGCTCTCGGGAGCCTCGTTTTCGGGCTCTTCCTCAGCCGCAGGCTTCGCCTTGCGTGTCTTGCGCCTCTTCTCGACCGGCTCGCGGAGAGCGGTCGCGGTCCCGCCTGCGGACTCGATCTTCTCCCGCGCCGTCTTCGAGAAGAGATGGGCGGTGACGGCGAGCTTCTTCTTCAGCTCGCCCTCTCCGAGGATCTTCACGTCGATGCGCGTGTTCTTGATGAGGCCCTTCTCGACGAGGGCCTCGAGGGAAACCTCGGCACCGTCGTCGAAGACGCGCTCGAGGTCGCGCACGTTGACCGCCACGGTGTGCGTGCGGTGCGGGCCGATGGGCATCGCGTCTTTCGAATAGGGGCCGCGCTGCTTCCCGAGCCGCATGTAGATCGGCATCTGGCCGCCCTCGAAGCCCGGGCGCATCGTGTGCGAGCCGGCGCGGGCCTTCTGGCCCTTGATGCCGCGGCCGGAATAGCGGCCCTTGCCGGAGCCCATGCCGCGGCCGACGCGCTTGCGCGCCTTGCGCTTCTGCGCGGGCCGGAGCGTCGAGAGGTTGAGCTCTTCTTCCGGGGTGGGCACGTCAGTTCTCCTCGATACGTACGAGGTGCCGGACTTTCCTGAGCATACCGAGGGTCTCCGGGGTGTCCTCGCGCTCGACCGAGCGGCCGATCTTGCCCAGGCCGAGCGCCCGGAGGGTGCCCCGGTGCTTCTGGGTCTGGCCGATCTGGCTACGCGTCTGCGTGATCGTCAGCTTCGTCATCCTCGGAAACAGCTGTAGCTGTTTCCTCGGGGGAAACAGCTTCGCTCTCCTCTCGCTTTCTCGGGAATAACACTTCATGCACTGCTTTGCCTCGGCTCCGGGCAACTTCCTCTGGACGTCGAAGGCTCTGCAGCCCGTTCACCGTCGCCTTGAGGAGGTTCACAGGGTTCGGGTTGCCGAGGCTCTTCGCGAGGATGTCGCGGATGCCCGCGAGCTCGAGGACGGCGCGGACGCCGCCGCCGGCGATGACACCGGTTCCCTCGCTCGCCGGGCGCAGCAGCACTCGGGCGGCGTCCGAGCGTCCGAGGATCTCGTGCGTGATCGTCGTCCCGCTCTTCGGCACTTGGAAAAGGTTCTTCTTCGCGTCGTCGACTGCCTTCGAGATGGCGAGCGGAACCTCGCGCGCCTTTCCGTAGCCGACGCCGACGCGGTCGACCTCGTCCCCGATGACGACGAGTGCGGTGAACGAAAAGCGCCGGCCGCCTTTCACGACCTTGGCGACGCGGTTGATCTCGACGACCCGCTCCTTGAGCTCGCGCGACTCGTACTCGAGGTTGCGCTCGACTTGGCGTTCAACGGAACTCAAAACTTAAGCCCTCCCTCTCTGGCGCCATCTGCAAGCGCCTTGACGCGACCGTGGTAGAGATAGCCGCCGCGATCGAAGACGACCGTCTCGACGCCTGCCTTCTTGCCGGCCGCCGCGAGCACCTTGCCGACCTCGGCCGCCTGCTCGGTCTTCGAGCCCTTGAAGGTCTTCTTGAGCTCGCCGTGGCCGGCTGCGGCGATCGTCTTGCGCTCGACGTCATCCACGAGCTGGGCGGAGATGCCGCGGTTCGAGCGGAAGACGACGAGGCGAGGCCGCTCGGCGGTGCCGAGGACCTTGTTGCGCACGCGCTTGTGGCGGCGCAGCCTGGCTTCTCTGACGGTCAAGGTCGCCATTACGCTCGCTTCCCGACCTTGCGGCGCACATACTCGCCCTCGTAGCGGATGCCCTTGCCCTTGTACGGCTCGGGCGGGCGCACGGCGCGGACCTCGGCGGCCACCTGGCCGACCTTCTGCTTGTCGATGCCCTTGACCACGACCTGCGTCGCCGCAGGCACCTCGAACGTGATCCCCTGCGGCGGCTTCTTCACGACGGGGTGGGAGTAGCCGACGTTGAGCTCCAGGTCGGTCCCGCGCATGGACGCGCGGTAGCCGACTCCCTGGATCTCGAGGGTCTTCGTGAACCCGTTGGTGACGCCTTCGACCATGTTCGCGACGAGGCTTCGAGTGAGCCCGTGGAGCGCGCGGTCCTCGCCGCGCTCGGTCGGGCGCCGGACGAGGAGCTCGCCGTCGCCCTGCTCGACCGTCATCCGCTCGGGAACCATCTGCGTCAGCTCGCCGAGGGGGCCGTTCACCATCACGCGCCCAGGGGAGAGCGACACCGAGACTCCGGCGGGCAGCGGGATTGGGCTTTTTCCGATTCGACTCATCTCAGGGTGCTACCAGACAAAACAAACCACTTCGCCGCCGACGCCGAGCTCCTGCGCCGTTCGGCTCGTGACCAGGCCGTTCGAGGTGGACATGATCGCCGTCCCCATGCCTCCGAGGACGCGCGGGAGGCGGTCCTTCGTCGCGTAGACGCGCCTGCCCGGCTTCGAGACCCGCTTCACGTCGGTGATGATCCGCTCGCGCTTGGGCCCGAACTTCAGCTCGATCACCAAGGTATCGAACGACTCGCCCTTCTCGATGCGGTAGTCCTTGATGTAGCCCTCGTCGCGAAGCAGGCGCGCAATTTCCGTCTTCAGATTCGAGGCCGGCATCTCGACGCTCTCGTGCAGCGCCTTGTTCGCGTTCTTCAGGCGGGCGAGCATGTCTGCAACTGGATCGGTCAGCATCTGCGGTCACCTCCTGAACAGATCGCGTTCACCGGTCGCGAGAACTGCTTCTCGGCAGGACGCAGGGAGCGCTCGTAGCCAGAGGCTACGGGTGCGACCGAGGACGCAGCGAGAGGCACGTTCGCAGCGCCGCGGGGAATGTGAGCTGTGAAGGTGGTGGCCGTCATGCACACTCCCCCTACCAGCTCGACTTCGTCATACCGGGGATGACCCCCTCGTGGGCGAGCTCGCGCAGGCAGATCCGGCACAGGCCGAACTTGCGGTAGACCGCGCGCGGGCGGCCGCAACGGTTGCAGCGCGTGTACTGCCGCGTCTTGTACTTCTGCGGTCTCGCTGCCTTCGCGATCAAACTTTTCTTCGCCAACTACTGTCCTCCTATGGTTGTGCTTGTGCGCGGAAGGGAAGGCCGAGCTCGCGCAGGAGCGCGAACGCCTCCTCATCCGTGTCCGCCGACGTCGTGATGGTGACGTCGAGGCCGCGCACGGTCTCCACGTCGTCGTAGTCGACCTCCGGGAAGATGATCTGCTCCCGGATCCCGATCGAATAGTTGCCCCGCCCGTCGAAGCTCGCCGGGGAAAGACCGCGGAAGTCCCGGATGCGCGGAAGCGCGATCGAGACGAGACGGTCGAGGAACTCCCACATGCGGGCGCCGCGCAGGGTCACCTTCGTGCCGATGGGCATGCCCTCGCGAATCTTGAAGCCGGCGATCGACTTCTTCGCGCGAGTGATCTGGGCCCGTTGGCCGGTGATGATGGTCAGCTCGTCGACCGCGCGGTCGAGCGCGCGCGCGTTGATCTTCGCGTCACCGACACCCATGTTGACCGTGATCTTCTGCACCCGCGGCACCTTCATCACGGAGCTGTACGAAAACTGCTCCTTGAGCCGGTCGCGGATCTCCGCCTCGAAGCGGTCCTTCAAGCGCGGCGAGTAACCGTCGCTCTGCTTCTTCTTCTTCTTGGTCGCGGTGGCCATCAGCGGTCACCTCCTGAACAGATCACGCTTGCCGACAGCGAGAACCGAGCGTCGCAAGGACGCAGGGAGCGCTCGTAGCCGGAGGCTACGGGTGGGACCGAGCACGCAGCGAGGCGATGGTTCGCAGCTGCTCGGCGGACCTGAGCTGTGAAGGTGGGGCCCGCCATCAACGGTCGAGCACCTCCCCGCAGCCTTCGCGCTTGCAGACGCGCACCTTCATCCGGCGGCCCTTCTCGTCCTCGCGGAACTCGTAGCCGACGCGCGACGCGCGGCCGCAGGTCGGGCAGACGACCATCACCTTGGACACCGCGAGAGGGGCCGCGAGGTCGATGACGCCGCCCGGCTGGATCTGGGTCTGGCCCATCCGGCTCGAATCCTTCATCGGCCGCGGCTTGCGGTGACGCTTGACGAGGTTCAGGTTCTCGACGATCACGCGCTGCTTCACGGGGTCGGCCTCGATGACGCGCCCCTGCTTGCCGCGATCCTTGCCGGAGAGCACCTGAACCAGATCTCCCTTGCGAATTTTCATTGCGCTTGCCACTCAGAGCACCTCTGGAGCTAGTGAGACGATCTTCATGAAGTTCTTCTCGCGCAGCTCACGGGCGACCGGCCCGAAGATGCGCGTGCCGCGCGGGTTGTTGGCCGTGTCGATGATCACCGCCGCGTTCTCGTCGAAGGCGATGGAGGTGCCGTCGTCGCGCCCGAACGGCTTCTTCGTGCGCACGACCACCGCGCGGACGACCTCGCCCTTCTTGATCGTGCCCTGCGGTGTCGCCGTCTTCACGGTACCGACGATCACGTCGCCGACTCGCGCATAGCGGCGCTTGGAGCCGCCCATGACGCGGATGCAGAGAAGCTCACGGGCACCCGTGTTGTCGGCGACGCGGAGTCGGGATTCCTGCTGGATCACGGGCGGTCACCGTCCGACATCAAACTTACTTCGCCTCCTCGAGCACTTCTGCAAGGCGCCAGGACTTGGTCTTCGAGATCGGGCGCGTCTCGACGATGCGGACGACGTCGCCTGCCTTCGCGACGTTCGTCTCGTCGTGCGCATGGAACTTGCGCGAGTGGCGAACGATCTTCTTGTAGACCGGGTGCGGCTTCTGGGTGTCGACGCGGACGACGATAGTCTTGTCCATCGCGCTCGAGACGACGACCCCGCGGCGCTCCTTGCGCTTGCCGCGCGCATGCTCGGGCTTCGGCAACCGCACGATCGCGGCCCGCGTGGCGGGACGCTCGCGCTTCGGCTTCGAGCGCGCTCGGCGCTCCGCGCGCGGCAGCCGCTTCTTTTTCGGCTTCGCGGGAACCATCGCAGGGGCGGCAGCTTCGGCAGCCTGCTCCTCGGCGGGAGCTTCCTCGGCCACGGGCTCCTCGGCGGGCGCTTCCTCGGCCACGGGCTCCTCGGCGGGGGCCTCTTCCGCGATAGGCGCTTCTCCCGCGACAGGCTCCTCCATCGGCGCTTCCTCAGCGGCAGACTCAGGCTCGGCCTCGACGGCAGGCTCTTCTGCCGGAGCCTCCTCGCCCACGCGTTCCTCGACGGGAGCCTCCTCGGCCGCCTGTTCCTCGGCGACCGGCTCCTCGGCGACCGGCTCCTCGGCGGGCGCCTCTTCTGCGACGGGCTCGGCGAGCGGCTCGTCGGCAGGGGCGGTCTCCACCGCGGACTCTTCGGAGGCGAGCTCCTCGGCGGGAGCCTCCTCGGCCTTCGGCTTCTTCTTCGGAGCAGCCTTCTTCTTCGGCTCGGCCTCGGCCTTCTTGGCCGGAGCCTTCTTCTTCGGCTTCTCCTCGGCCTCCGGAGCCTCGGTCTCCGCGGTCTCCTCGACCGCGTCCTGGGGCTGCTCTTCCTCTGTCTTCTTCCTCGGTCTTGCCATTTACCTTCTCTCCAACGTCGAATGGCGCTCGGCCTGAACAGTCAGAATCCGGGCGATCTCACGCTTCGCGATGGCGATGCGCGCGGTGTTCTCGAGCGCGCCTGTCGCCATCTGGAAGCGGAGGTTGAACAGGTTCTCCCGGCTGTCGGCGAGGCGCCGGTCCAGCTCCTCGTCCGAAAGCTCTCTCAGCTCTCTAGCCCTCAAAGAGATCAGCCTCTCTCTTCACGAACTTCGTCTTCACGGGGAGCTTCATCCCGGCGAGGCGCATGGCCTCGCGGGCGAGCGGCTCGGATACACCGGCGAGCTCGAACATGACGCGACCAGGCTTGACCACGGCCACCCAGTGCTCGGGCGAGCCCTTGCCGGAGCCCATGCGGGTCTCGGCGGGCTTCTGCGTCACCGGCTTGTCGGGGAAGACATTGATCCAGACCTTGCCGCCGCGCTTGATGTGGCGCGTCATGGCGATACGAGCCGCCTCGATCTGGCGGTTGGTGACCCAGCCGGCATCGAGCGACTTGAGGCCGTAGTCCCCGAAGTGGACCTGCTGCTGGCCCTTGGCGTAGCCGCGACGGCGCCCGCGCTGCTGCTTGCGGAACTTTGTCTTGCGGGGCATCAGCATTAGCGATCACCTTTCGAACGGATCACGATTCCCGGCCGCGAAGGCCGAGCTGCGCAAGGACGCAGTGAGCGCTCGTAGCCGGAGGCTACGGGTGCGACCGAGGACGTCGCGAAGCGACGGCGTGCAGCGGCTCGGGGAGTCTGAGCTGTGAGGAAGGGGGTCGCCATCAAGACTCGGCCCCCTCGTCGCCCGACTTGTCGAGCTTCGTCGGGTCTTCGACCTGCTGCTTCTGGGTCGTCGTGTCGGGTGCGTCCGCCACGGGTGCCGGGGTCGTCTCGACCTCGGGCTCGACAACAGGCTGCTCCCGGCCCTCGGCGGAGACACCCTGGTCGTCCGTCTGCGGCTTCTCGACGCGTGCTCCGCGCCTGCCTCCCGGGCGTTCGCCCGAGCGGCGGCGCTGGCGCACGGGGCCGAGGCCTTCGCGGTCCGGGCTGCGCCGGCGCCCCGCCTGCTGGCCCTCACCGAGACCCTCGGGCCGGCGGCCGCCGCGGCGGCGGGCCTGATCCTGCTCGCCGAGCCGTCCCGACGGGCCGGTGTCGCGCCCCGTGTCGAAGCCCTCGGGCATGATCTCGCCCTTGTTGATCCAGACCTTGACGCCGATGCGGCCGAAGGTCGTCTTCGCCTCGGCGAAGCCGTAGTCGATGTCCGCGCGCAGGGTGTGCAGCGGGACGCGGCCCTCGGAGTAGGTCTCCGAGCGCGACATCTCCGCGCCGCCGAGGCGGCCGCCGCAGGTGATCTTCACGCCCTGCGCGCCGGAGCGGATCGCCGAGGCGAGCGAGCGCTTCATCGCACGGCGGAAGCTCACTCGGTTCTCGAGCTGCTCGGCGATCGACTGCGCGACGAGCTTCGCGTCGAGCTCGGGGCGCTTGATCTCGTTGATGTTGATGTGGACGTTCTTGTGCGTCATCGCGTGCACCTCACGGCGCAGCGCGTCGACCTCGGCACCCGATTTTCCGATGACGATCCCGGGGCGCGCGGTGAAGATGTCGATCGTGATCCGCTGCTTGTCCTTCTTGATGAGGATGTCGCCGAGCCCGGCATGACCGAGCTTGCCGCGGATGTGGTCGCGGATCTTGACGTCCTCGATCAGATACTCGGGGAACTCCTTCGAGCCCGTGTACCAGTTGGACTTCCATTCGTGGATGACACCGACGCGCAGGCCGCCGGGATGAACTTTGTGGCCCACTAGCTGTCCTCCGTCTTGGATTTCCGGCCCGACGTCTTCGACGTCGATCCGGAGGATTTTTTCGTCGTCTGCTTCTTCGCAGTCGGCTTCTTCGGTTCGGTCTCTGCGGCGTCCGCCTTCTTTTTGCGCGGGGCGCGCTTCGGCTTGGCCTTCTCTGCGGTCTCCACGGCCTCCGTCGACTTCTTGCGCGGCGCACGCTTGGGCGTCGGCGCTTCCTCCTCGGCGACGGCCTCTGCCTCGGGCTCGGCTTCCTCCTCGCCGACGGCCTCGGGCTCGGGCTCGGGGGCCGGAGCGGCGACCGGGGCCGGCTTGGGGAGCGGCGCGGGGATCGCCTGCTCCTCGGGGAGCGCGAGTGCGATCGTGATGTGGCAGGTGCGCTTCTTGATCCGGGCGACGCGGCCGCGCGCACGTGCGCGCCAGCGCTTGAGCGTCGGGCCGGCGCCCACCGTGGCGGTGAGGACGTAGAGCTCGTCGCCGTCGAGGCCGTGGTTGGCCTCGGCGTTCGCGACGGCGGACGAGAGCACCCTCTCGACGTCGCGCGCCGCATCGCGCGTCATGAAGGCGAGGATCGTCCTCGCCTCGGGAACGGGGCGGCCGCGGATCTGCTCGGCGACGAGCTGCGCCTTGCGCGGCGCGGTGCGCACGTAGCGGGCCTCGGCGCGGACGAAGGTGCGTTCTTCGACGGCAGCCATCAGGCGCGCTTGACCTCTGTCTTGCGGTCGCCGGAGTGGCCGCGGAACATCCGGGTCGGGGCGAATTCGCCGAGCTTGTGCCCGACCATCGCCTCGGTCACGAACACGGGGACGTGCTTGCGCCCGTCGTGGACCGCGATCGTATGCCCGACCATGTCCGGGAAGATCGTGGACGTGCGAGACCATGTGCGAAGGACACGCTTGTCGCCGGACTCGTTCATCTGCCTGACTCTCTGCAGCAGCCGCTCTTCGGCGAACGGCCCTTTCTTGCTCGATCTACTCACTTAGCGCCTTTCCTTGCCGCGACGCCGGCCGCGGACGATCAACTTGTCGGATTCCTTGTGCTTCCTGCGGGTGCGCTTCCCGAGGGTCGGGACACCCCACGGCGTGACCGGGTGACGGCCGCCCTTGGACTTGCCCTCGCCGCCACCGTGCGGGTGGTCGACTGGGTTCATCGCCGAGCCGCGCACCGTGGGGCGCTTGCCCAGCCAGCGGCTTCGTCCTGCCTTGCCGCTCGAGATGTTCTCGTGGTCGACGTTCCCGACCTGCCCGACCGTGGCCCGGCAGGTGAGCGGCACGCGCCGCATCTCTCCCGAGGGTAGCCGAAGAACGGCGAAGCCATCGTCCTTCGCGACGAGCTGGGTTCCGGAGCCGGCGCTTCGCGCCATCTGGCCGCCCTTGCCGGGCTTGAGCTCGACGTTGTGGACGACCGTGCCGGTCGGTATGCGCTCGAGCGGGAGCGCGTTGCCCGGCCGGATGTCGGCCTCGGGGCCGGATTCGATCGCCTGGCCGACCCGTACCCCCGCGGGCGCGAGGATGTAGGCCTTGGCCCCGTCCGCGTAGTGAAGGAGCGCGATTCGGGCCGACCTGTTCGGGTCGTACTCGATCGCGGCCACCTTCGCGGGCACGCCGTCCTTCGTCCGCTTGAAGTCGATCTTGCGGTAGCGGCGCTTGTGGCCGCCGCCCTGATGGCGGGTCGTGATGCGGCCCTGATTGTTGCGGCCACCCGTCCGCTTCGCGGGCTCGAGCAGGCTCTTCTCGGGCGCGGTCCTCGTGACCTCTTCGAAGGTCGAGACCGAGCGGAAGCGCCGGCCGGGCGACGTCGGCTTGTACTTGCGCAAGGCCATGACTTAGACAGCGGCTCCTTCGAAGATCTCGATCTTGTCGCCCTCGCGGAGCTGCACGATGGCCTTCTTCCAGCCGGGCTTCACGCCCTTGTGGTAGCCGCGGCGCTTCGGCTTCGGCTGCACCTTGACGATGTTCACGCCCTCGACCTTGACGTCGAAGAGCTCCTCGACGGCCTGGCGGATCTGCGTCTTGTGCGCCTTCGAATGGACGCGGAACGAATACTTGTTGTCCTCGATCAAGCTGTAGCTCTTCTCGGAGACCACAGGGGCGATGAGGATCTCGCGCGGGTCCAAGCTCACTGAGCCAGCTCCTTGATCCGGTCGAGGGCCGCCTCGGTCGCGAGGACCGAGTTCGCCCAGACGAGGGCGCCGACCTCGAGCTCGGACGGCTCGAGGACGAGGACGCGGTCGAGATTCCGGAAGGACTTCGCGACGCCCTCCTCCTCCGGCTGCACGATGACGACGAGCGGAAGCTCCTTGCCCCACGTGCCGACGAGGTCGGATGCGCTCCGGGTGGAGGGCTCGGAGAACGCCGACGCATCGACGACTCCGAAGGCCGACTTGCTCGCGTGGTGCGAGAGCGCCCCGCGCAGCGCGGACTTGCGCGCCTTGCGGTTGACCTTGAGCGCGTAGCTCCGCGGCTGGGGCGCGAAGGCGACGCCGCCCCCCGTCCACTGCGGCGCGCGGGTCGTGCCGGCGCGTGCGCGTCCGGTCCCCTTCTGCCGCCACGGCTTTGCGCGCCCCCCGGAGACGAGCCCTCGGCTCTTCGCGGCCTGTGTGCCGGCGCGCGCGGCCGCGCCCTCGGCGCGAACCGCCTCGTGGATGAGGTGCGGCTTCACGTCGACCCCGAAGACCTCGGCCGTGAGCGTCACGTCCTTGGACTTCTTGCCGGTGGCGTCGAGAAGCGGTGCCTTCGGAGCCATTACCTCACGTCCTCCCGCACGACGACGATCGCGTTCTTGTGGCCGGGCACCGCGCCCTTCACGAGGAGCAGGTTCAGCTCGGGGTCGCGGTCGACGACGGTCAGCCCGACCTGGGTCGCCGTCTTCGCTCCCATCTGGCCGGCCATCTTCTGGCCCTTGAAGACGCGCGAAGGCGTCGCCGAGGCGCCGATCGAGCCGGGCTTGCGGACGTTGTGCGAGCCGTGGCTGACGGGACCGCGGTGGAAGCGGTGGCGCTTGATCGTGCCCTGGAAGCCCTTGCCGATGGAGATGCCGGAGACCTTGACCTTCTCCCCGGGCTCGAACGACTCGACGGTCACGGTCTCGCCGGGGGCGAGCTCGTGCGGGCCGCGGATCTCGACGAGCTTCCGATGCGGGCCCACGTCGTACTTCTTCAGATGCCCGAGCTTCGGCTTGGAGAGCTTCCCCTCGGCAACCTCGTCGAAGGCAAGCTGAACAGCGTCGTATCCATCCGTGTCCGCGGTGCGAATGGCCACGACCGGGCAGGGCCCCGCCTGGATGACCGTGACGGGGGTGAGCGAGCCGCTCTCCTCGTCGAAGATCTGCGTCATGCCCAGCTTTCTGCCCACGATGCCTTTCATCAGAGTTTGATCTCGATGTCCACGCCCGCCGGCAGGTCGAGGCGCATCAGCTGGTCGACGGTCTTGGGAGTCGGCGAGTGGATGTCGATCAGGCGCTTATGCGTGCGCACCTCGAAGTGCTCACGGGAATCCTTGTCCTTGAACGGACTGCGGAGCACCGTGTAGCGGTTGTTCTCGGTGGGCAGGGGCACCGGTCCGGTGACGGTTGCACCGGACCGCTGCGCCGTCTCGACGATCTGCGCCGCAGACCGGTCGAGCTGCTGGTGGTCGTACGCCTTCAGGCGGATGCGGATCTTGGCCTGAGCCATCAGCGATCACCTTCCGAGCAGATCGCGCTCTCGGGCAGCGAGAAGCGAGCAGCGCCAGGACGCAGGAGGCGTGCGTAGCCGGAGGCTACGGGCGCGACCGAGGACGCCGCGCTGCGACCTTTCGCAGCGGCTCCGAGAGTACGAGATGTGAGGAAGGGGGTCGACATCTCAGCTACTTGATCACCTCGGTCACGACACCGGCGCCCACGGTGCGGCCGCCCTCGCGGACGGCGAAGCGCAGGCCCTGGTCCATGGCGACCGGCTGGATGAGCTCGATCTCCATGTTCGTGTTGTCGCCCGGCATGACCATCTCCTGGCCCTCCGGGAGCTTGATCGAGCCGGTCACATCCGTCGTGCGGAAGTAGAACTGGGGCCGGTAGCCGTTGAAGAACGGCGTGTGGCGCCCGCCCTCGTCCTTGGACAGGACGTAGACCTCGGCCTTGAAGTGCGTGTGCGGCGTGATGGAGCCCGGCTTGGCGAGCACCTGGCCGCGCTCGACCTCCTCGCGCTTGATACCGCGGAGGAGAGCGCCGATGTTGTCGCCGGCCTGGCCCTGGTCGAGCAGCTTCTGGAACATCTCGACGCCGGTCACGACCGTGCTCTGCACCTTCTCCTGGATGCCGACGATCTCGACGGTCTCGTTGACCTTGACGATGCCCTGCTCGACACGGCCCGTGACGACCGTGCCGCGGCCCGTGATCGTGAAGACGTCCTCGATCGGCATGAGGAACGGCTTGTCGACGTCGCGCTGGGGCTCCGGGATGTAGGTGTCCACAGCCTCCATCAGCTCGAGGATCTTCCCGGTCCACTCGCCGTCGCCCTCGAGCGCCTTCAGCGCCGAGACCGTCACGACGGGGATGTCGTCACCGGGGAACTCGTACTTGGAGAGAAGCTCGCGCACCTCCATCTCGACGAGCTCGAGCAGCTCGGGATCGTCGACCATGTCGGCCTTGTTAAGGGCGACGACGATGTAGGGCACCTCGACCTGGCGGGCGAGGAGGATGTGCTCGCGCGTCTGCGGCATGGGGCCGTCGGCCGCCGAGACGACGAGGATCGCGCCGTCCATCTGGGCGGCGCCCGTGATCATGTTCTTGATGTAGTCGGCGTGACCCGGGCAGTCGACGTGCGCGTAGTGACGGTTGGCCGTCTCGTACTCGACGTGCGACGTGTTGATGGTGATGCCGCGGGCCTTCTCCTCGGGGGCGTTGTCGATCGACGCGAAGTCGCGAATCGCCGTGTTCGTCCCCTGCTCGGAGAGCACCTTCGTGATCGCCGCGGTCAGCGTCGTCTTGCCATGGTCGATGTGACCGATGGTGCCGACGTTGAGATGCGGCTTCGTGCGCTCGAACTTCTGCTTTGCCATGTGTCCTCCGTCTTCTCCTTTGCTACGAGCCCTGCGCCTCGGAGACGATCTCGCCCGCGATCGACTGCGGCGCATCCTCGTAGCGGTCGAACTGCATCGTGAAAGTGGCGCGACCCTGGGTCGTGGACCGCAGGTCGGTCGCATAACCGAACATCGTGGCAAGCGGGACGCGGGCGCGAATCGCTTGCGCATTTCCCCGCGGCTCGAGCCCTTCGACCCGGCCGCGGCGAGAGTTGAGATCTCCCATGACGTCCCCGAGATACTCCTCCGGCGTCACGACCTCGACGGCCATGATCGGCTCGAGGATCTTCGGCTTCGCCCTCTGCATCGCGTTCTTGAACGCCATCGAGCCGGCGATCTTGAAGGCCATCTCGCTCGAGTCGACGTCGTGGTAGGAGCCGTCGACGAGCTCGACGCGGATGTCGACGACCGGGAAGCCGGCGAGCACGCCCGACTCCATCGCCTCCTGAATGCCCAGGTCGACAGACGAGATGTACTCGCGCGGGATTTTCCCCCCGACGATCTTGTCCATGAACTCGTAGCCGTCGCCGGGCTCGGCGGGCTCCATGTTGATGACCGCGTGGCCGTACTGGCCGCGGCCGCCGGTCTGGCGAACGAAGCGGCCCTCGACCTTCTGCACCGGGTTCCCGATGGTCTCGCGGTAGGCGACCTGGGGGCGGCCGACGTTCGCGTTCACGTTGAACTCGCGCATGAGGCGGTCGACGATGATCTCCAGGTGGAGCTCGCCCATCCCCGAGATGATCGTCTGGCCGGTCTCCTCGTCCGTGCGGACGCGGAAGGTCGGGTCCTCCTCGGATAGACGTGCGAGCGCCTGGGCAAGCTTGTCCTGGTCGGCCTTCGTCTTCGGCTCGATGGCCACCGAGATGACGGGGTCCGGGAAGGTCATGGACTCGAGGCGGATCGGCGCGGTCTCCGTGGAGAGCGTGTCGCCCGTCGTCGTGGCCTTGAGGCCGACGGCGGCGACGATCTCGCCAGCGCCGATCTCCTGCCGCTCCTCGCGGTGGTTCGCGTGCATCTGGAGCAGGCGGCCGATCCGCTCGGTCTTGCCCGTCGTGACGTTCAGGACGCGGTCGCCGGCGCCGACCTTGCCGGAGTAGACGCGGAAGTACGTGAGCTTGCCGACGTACGGGTCGCTCATGACCTTGAAGGCGAGCGCCGAGAAGGGCTCGTCTTCGGCCGGCCGGCGCGAGAGCTCGTGCTCCGTGCGCGGGTCGACGCCGTGCACCGGCGGGACGTCGAGTGGGCTCGGCAGATAGTCGACGACGGCGTCGAGGAGTGGCTGCACGCCCTTGTTCTTGAAGGCTGAGCCGCAAAGCACCGGCGTGACGGCGATCGCGAGCGTCGCCTTGCGGAGGGCGCGGCGGAGCATGTCGGGGGTCACGGAAGCCTCGTCCGTGAGATAGGTCTCGAGGAGCTCCTCGTCGTGCTCGGCGACGGCGTCGATCAGCTGGTGGTGGTACTCCTCTGCCTGTTCGCGGAGCTCGTCGGGGATCTCGATCGTCTTCGGCTCCATGCCGAGTGCGTCCTCCCAGACGACGGCCTGCATCTCGATCACGTCGACGACGCCGCGGAAGTGCTCCTCCTGCCCGACCGGCAGGTGAATCGGCACCGGGCGGGCGCCGAGGCGGTCGACCATCGACTGGACGGCGGCGAAGTAGTCCGCGCCGACGCGGTCCATCTTGTTGATGAAGGCGATGCGGGGCACGCGGTAGCGGTCGGCCTGGCGCCACACCGTCTCGGACTGCGGCTCGACGCCGGCGACCGAGTCGAACACTGCGATCGCGCCGTCGAGGACGCGCAGGCTTCGCTCCACCTCGACGGTGAAGTCCACGTGCCCGGGCGTATCGATAATGTTGATACGAAAATCGCGCCAGAAGGCCGTTGTCGCAGCCGAGGTGATCGTGATGCCACGCTCCTGCTCCTGCGCCATCCAGTCCATGACTGCGGCGCCCTCGTGAACCTCGCCCATCTTGTGGGTGCGGCCCGTGTAGTAGAGGATCCGCTCGGTCGTCGTGGTCTTGCCGGCGTCGATGTGCGCCATGATCCCGATGTTGCGGACCCGGTCGAGCGCGGTCTTCTGTCCTGTCGTTGTCGTAGCCATGTCAGTTACCACCTGTAGTGCGCGAAGGCCTTGTTCGCCTGCGCCATTCGATAGAGGTCGTCCTTGCGCTTGAACGCGCCGCCCTGCTGGTTCAGCGCGTCGAGGATCTCGTTGGCGAGCTTCTCCTCCATGTGCTTCTCACGCCGCTCGCGCGCGTACGAGACGAGCCACCGCACGGCCAGGGTGCGGGCGCGCCGCTGCGGCACCTCGATGGGCACCTGGTAGTTCGCGCCTCCCACCCGGCGGGAGCGCACCTCGAGGACCGGGGTGACCGTCTTGACGGCCTGCTCGAGCACCTCGACCGGCGGCTTGCCGGTCTTCTCGCCGACCATGTCGAGCGCGCGGTAAACGATGTGCTCCGCGGTCGACTTCTTGCCGCGGTTCATCACCTTGTTGATCACCTGGGACACGAGCTTCGAGCTGTACACGGGATCGGGATCGGGCTCGCGGGTCTGGATCTCGGCGCGACGCGGCATCAGCGACCACCTTCCGAGCAGATCGCGCTCTGCAGCGACGTTGCAGGCGTTCGCAGAGTCCGGGCTGAGAGAAGGGGGGTTGTCATATACCTAGGAGCCCCTCTTCGCGCCGTACTTGGATCGTCCCTGCCTGCGCTCGGAGACGCCGGCGGCGTCGAGCGCGGCACGGATGACCTTGTAGCGGATGCCCGGCATGTCCTTCACGCGGCCGCCCCGGATGAGGACGACCGAGTGCTCCTGCAGGTTGTGGCCCTCGCCGGGGATATAGGTGGTGACCTCCATCCCGTTCGTGAGGCGCACGCGCGCCACCTTGCGGAGAGCGGAGTTCGGCTTCTTGGGCGTCGCCGTGTACACGCGCGTGCAGACCCCCCGCTTCTGCGGGGCGCCGCGGAGCGCCGGAGTCTTGGTCTTCTGACCGGGAGCCCGCCGTCCCTTTCGCACAAGCTGATTCACCGTTGGCAACGCGTGTCTTCCTTCTCTCTCAAGAGGGCCCTATGACGCAACAAAAGGCTGGCACGGGCAGAGCCCTGTGCCAAACCCGACCGGCATGGTAGCAACAATCCCGTCTTCGGCGAGGGCGGCGTTCGCCTCGGAACTGTTTGGGGATTATTGTCAGCGTGGCCGCGGGCGACGCGGCCTCGAGCGGACAGGTGGACGTGCTTCTCATGAGCGACAGCGCAACGTGGGTCGCAGTCGGTGTGGCCATCGGCGCGGCGAGCCTCGCGCTCGTCGCGGCCCTCGTCGTCCTGCTGGTCGTCGTGCGCGGGCGCCGGAGCTCCTACGCCGCGCTCAAGCAGCTCCTCCGCGACTCGCTCGAGCGGACGGACGGGCTCCATGGGGATCTCGCCGCCGCTCTCGAGGAGGCACGCACCGAGACCCACCGGGCCCGCGAGCTCGGCGAGATCGGCGCCACCATCGACCTCGACGCCGTCCTCACGCGAGCGCTCGAGGCGGCGGGCGCCCTCACAGGCGTCGATGCGGGCCTCATCCGCCTTCCCGGGCCGGAAGGGGGCGAGCCGCTCTACGCGACGCTTGGAATGTCCACGGAGGAGGCCGCGCGCCAGCCCGTCGCCGGCCCGCCGGGCGGGCGGCCCGCCCGCGCAGTGAGTATCGGCTACACATACACCCATGAGGAGATCCGCGACGAAAGCGACCTCATCCGTGGCGGCGTCTCCATCCCCTTGCGCGACTCCGAAGGCGAGCCGATCGGCACGCTCGCGGTCTTCTGGCGCGGCGAGGAGCGCGAGGCGACCGACGAAGAGCTGGCCGCGCTCGAGGAGCTGGCCGCGCGGGCGGGGCCGGCGATCGAGAACGCGCGGCGCTTCCGTGAGGCTCGCCAGCTCGCCGACCTCGACGCACTGACCACCCTCCACAACCGCCGCTACTTCAACGAGACCCTGGTCCGCGAATGTGCGCGTGCACACCGCTACGACCGCCAGCTGGCCCTCGTGATCTTCGACATCGACGACTTCAAGGCGATCAACGACCGCATCGGCCACCTCGCCGGGGACTCCGTCCTCGCCGGGGTTGCCGAGCGCCTCCACTCCGTCGTCCGAAGCGCCGACATCGCCTGCCGCGTCGGGGGTGACGAGTTCGCCGTCATCCTCCCCGAGTCCGACCTCTCGGACGCGGAGCAGCTCTACCGCCGCGTGCAGTTCGCGGTCGGAGCGCGCCCGATCGGCCAGTTCGAACGCCTGCACCTCTCGGCCGGGATCGCCCAGGTCCGTCCGGACGACGACGCGACCTCGCTCTTCGAGCGCGCCGACGAGGCGCTCTACCAGGCGAAGGAAGCGGGCAAGGGACAGTTCATGGCCGCCGACGGCGCCGGCTAGCTGCGCCGAAAAGCATGCCCGTTCCTCCTCGTCCATGACGCGGTAGGAGTCGTCGCGAGACGAGCGCGGCACCCGTGCACACGCCTCCGGTTAAGCGGCGAACCTCGTACGCTCTGGCCATGGCGCGCGTGCTCACGGAGGAAGGGGATGCCTACGGCGCGATGCTGCTCGCGGGCCTCGAGGGCGGACACGTGGTCGAGATCGTCGAGCGCGACGACGGCTTCATCGATGCGAGTAGCTTCGGAACGGCGATCTACCTCGCTCCCTTCCCGCGTTGGCCTGCTCACCACCGCCGCGCGATGCGCCATGTGCGCGGGCGAACGCTCGACGTCGGCTGTGGGGGCGGGCGCGTCGCCCTCCACGTGCAGGAGCGCGGTCAAGAGGTCGTCGCGATCGACATCTCTTCGGGCGCTATCGAGGTCTGCCGCCGTCGCGGGATCCGTGACGCGCGCCTTCTTTCGATCGACGATGTCGACCAAAGGCTCGGCCGGTTCGACACGATCGTCATGCTCGGCAATAACTTCGGCCTCTTCGCGAATGTGGTCAAGGCGAAGCGGCTTCTGCGCCGCTTCCACGCTCTCACCACAGAGAGGGGGCGCATCGTCGCGGAGACGCGGGACGTCCACGGGACCGAAGACCCCATCCACCTCGCCTACCATGCGCGTAACCGCAGGCGCGGGCGCCTGCCGGGCCAGATTCGAATCCGTGTCCGCTACCGCGAGCGGGCGACGCCCTGGTTCGACTACCTCATGGTCTCTGAGGCAGAACTAGTCGAGCTGCTCCAGGGCACGGGTTGGTCGATCGGTCGCGTCCTCCCGTCCGATGACACGTACGTCGCTGTCCTCGAGAAGAAGTCCCGTTAGTGAGGCGAGTCGCCCGACTCGTCCCGCGCCGCGAGACTAGCCGAACCGACGCGGCGCAACAGTCTCGCGGCGCCGAATCGCCTCTTTGACTTCCGCGAGGAAGCGGGCGGTGTCCGACTGCAGTTCCGAATTCAAAAAGTGACCGGGAGGGATCCGATTCGCAGCGGGATTCGGCCCGTTTGCAGGTGCTTTTTGCTCTTTCGGACCAGCCATTTTCCTCCCCATGTGCCTGTGGAACCTGTGGATAACTCGACTTGTGCCTCGGCCGCCCGCTCGGGCCGTAGGGTGCGATGCGGCGAAGGCGCAAGTGTACGAAAGGCGCTTGCCGAGGGGGATCCCCTCTTTGGGGGAGGGCCGGCGAGGAGGCCGCAAAGAGCGGGAATTTCCGCGCGCTCTCAGGATGAGACGGGCGTCGACGGAAAAACACGAAGGGCGCCCGCATGGGCGCCCTTCGACTTTCGTCAGCTCGTGCCTTAGCTCTCCTCGTCGAGAGGCGAGTCGACCTCGGGGATCTCCTCGGCCTCGAGCGAGTCGCGCCCGGTGCCGTTTCCGTCCCCGTCCTCGCCAAAGCCGAGTCCGAGGATGCCAAGGTCTGCACCGTCGCCGTCGGAGATCTCCTCCAGCGCGGCGAGCAGCTGCTCCTCGGTCGGCGGCCGTGTGTAGGCCTCGACGGGAACGTCCTCGCTCGGCGCGATCTCGACGCGCCGGTAGTTCTTGAGCCCGGTCGCGGCGGGGATCAGCTTGCCGATGATGACGTTCTCCTTCAGGCCGAGCAGCCGGTCGACCTTGCCCTCGATCGACGCGTCGGTCAGCACCTTCGTCGTCTCCTGGAAGGAGGCGGCCGAGAGGAAGGACTCCGTGGCGAGCGAGGCCTTCGTGATGCCGAGGATGAGCGGCTCGAAGGTCGCCTGCTCCTTCTTTGCCTTCTTGATGCGGGCGTTCTCCCGCTCGAGCACGGGCTTGTCCACGAGCTGGCCCGGGAGCAGATCGGTGTCGCCGGCATTGTCGACGCGCACCTTCTTCAGCATCTGCCGCACGATCAGCTCGATGTGCTTGTCGTGGATATCGACGCCCTGGGACTTGTAGACGTTCTGGACCTCGCCGACGAGGTAGAGCTCGGTCGGCGTGGAGCCCTTGCCGCCCTTCGAGTGCAGCCCGAGGAGCTCGGCCGGGGCGAGTGAGCCCTCGTGGAGGGCGTCGCCCGGCTCGACCACCTGGCCGTTCGCGGCGAGGAGCCTCGTACGCCGGGGGAGCTGGTACTCCTTCGGCGCGTTCGGCTCGCCGTTCTCGTCAAGCCCGTCTGGGTGGATGGTGATCTTGGGGCCGCGGTCGGTCTCCTCGATCTCCACCCGGCCGCCGACCTCCGCGAGGCGAGCCGCACCCTTCGGGTTGCGAGCCTCGAAGATCTCGACGACGCGCGGGAGGCCGTGCGTGATGTCTGCGCCGGCCACGCCGCCGGTGTGGAAGGTCCGCATCGTCAGCTGGGTGCCCGGCTCACCGATCGACTGCGCGGCGATGATGCCCACCGCGTCTCCGATCTCGCACTTCTCGCCCGTGGCGAGGAAGGTGCCGTAGCAGGCCTGGCACACGCCGAATTCGCTCCGGCACTTCAGCACCGTGCGAGCCGGCACCTGGAAGTCGGCCGCCGCCTCGCCGAGCTCGTCGTGGAGCTCGCGCAGCCGCGGGACGGTGATCTCGGCGCCCTTCTCGAGCAGCACGGTCTTACCCGGCCTGCCCGAGGAGAGCGGCTTGTGGATGTCCTCCGCGCTGATCCGGCCGGCGAGGGAGCGGTTCAGCCCCTCGGGCACGACCAGCGGCAGCGAGATCGAGTCGTCGGTGCCGCAGTCCTCCTCGCGGACGATGACGTCCTGCGAGACGTCGACGAGACGCCGCGTCAGGTAGCCCGAGTCGGCCGTGCGGAGCGCCGTGTCGGCAAGGCCCTTGCGGGCGCCGTGCGTCGAGATGAAGTACTCGAGCACCGACAGGCCCTCCATGAAATTGGCCTTGATCGGGCGCTCGATGATGTCGCCCTTCGGATTCGCCATCAGGCCGCGCATGCCGGCCAGCTGGCGGATCTGCTTGAAGGATCCACGCGCTCCGGAGTTGGCCATCATGTAGATCGGATTCGTCTTGTAGAGCGAGTCGACCATGGCCTCGGCGACGGTGTCGGTCGCCTCCGTCCACACGTTGACGATGGAGTCCTTGCGCTCCTCCTCGGTGATGAGGCCGCGCTCGTACTGCGCCTCGAGCGCCCGCACGCGGCCTTCGTAGTCCTCGAGGATCTGCTCCTTGGACTCGGGGATGACGATGTCGTTCTTCGAGATCGTGATCCCGGCCTGCGTCGCGTAGTGGAACCCGAGCTCCTTGATCGTGTCGAGGACGACCGCGATCGAGGAGACGCCGTACATGTCGACGAGCGCCGAGACGACGTCGTTCATCTCCTTCTTGCCGAGCGTGCGGTTGATGAAGTCGGCCTTCCCCTCGAACCGCTCGGCCAGGGCGTCCTGGAGCGCGCGCATGACCTCCTCGTTGAAGATCACGCGGCCCGGGGTCGTGAGGATGACCTCGCCGTCGCGGCGGTACTCGATCGGATCCTGCAGACCGACCTGCTTCGACTCGAGGGCGAGGAAGATGTCGTCTTCGGCGGCGAAGCGCTTCGGCCGCGGGTCGAGTTCCTCCGCCGTCGTAGCGGTCAGGTCGATCTCGCAGTACGTCAGGTAGTAGCCGCCGAGGATCATGTCCTGCGACGGCGTCGCCAGCGGCTTGCCGTGCGCCGGCGAGAGCACGTTGTTCGCGGAGAGCATGAGGATCCGCGCCTCCGCCTGCGCCTCCGCGGAGAGCGGCAGGTGGACGGCCATCTGGTCGCCGTCGAAGTCCGCGTTGAACGCGTGACAGACGAGCGGGTGGATCTGGATCGCCTTGCCCTCGACGAGGACGGGCTCGAACGCCTGGATCCCGAGGCGGTGCAGCGTCGGCGCGCGGTTCAGGAGAACCGGGTGCTCGGCGATGACCTCCTCGAGGACGTCCCAGACCTCGGGCGCCATCGAGTCGACGTACTTCTTCGCCGCCTTGATGTTCTGGACGGACTTGCGCTCGACGAGCCGGCTCATGATGAACGGCTTGAAGAGCTCGAGCGCCATGAGCTTCGGCAGGCCGCACTGGTGCAGCTTTAGCGTCGGGCCCGAGACGATCACGGACCGCCCGGAGTAGTCGACGCGCTTGCCGAGCAGGTTCTGGCGGAAGCGGCCCTGCTTGCCCTTGAGCATGTCTGAGAGCGACTTCAGCGCCCGGTTGCCCGGGCCCGTCACCGCGCGGCCGCGGCGCCCGTTGTCGAACAGGGCATCCACGGCCTCCTGCAGCATCCGCTTCTCGTTGTTGACGATGATCTCGGGCGCGCCGAGGTCGAGCAGCCGCTTGAGGCGGTTGTTCCGGTTGATCACGCGCCGGTAGAGGTCGTTCAGGTCGCTCGTGGCGAAACGGCCGCCGTCGAGCTGGACCATCGGGCGAAGCTCCGGCGGGATGACCGGGATCGCCTCGAGGACCATCCACTCGGGGCGGTTCTCCGAGGTGATGAACGCGTTGACGACCTTGAGGCGCTTGATCGCGCGGCTCTGCTTCTGACCCTTGGAGGTCCGGATGGTCTCGCGCAGGGACTTCACCTCTGCGTCGAGGGCGAGGTCGCGCAGGAGCTCGCGGATCGCCTCCGCGCCCATGCCGCCCTTGAAGTAGACGCCGAACCCGTACGCGGAGCCGAAGCGGTCCTTGAGCTCGCGGAAGAGCATCTCGTCGTTGACGATCATCTTCGGCTCGAGATCGCGGAAAAGTTGCCACGTCTGCTCGAGCCGGTTGACCGCGTCGACGGACGCCTCGCGGGCGTCCTCGCGGCGCGACTCGATGTCGAGGTACATCTCGCGGACCTTGAGCGACCACTGGATGAGGGCATCCCAGTCGGCCTTGTCCATGCGGCCCTCGGCCCGAAGGCAGAGGTCGCCGGCGAGCTCGCGGATGTCCTCCGCCGGCTCGCCGCCGGAGAGGGTCTCGAGCAGCTCGAGCAGAAGCCCGTTGCCGAGGTCACGCGCCTTGTCGAGGTTCTTCTTCTCGACGCCCTTGGCCAGCTCGGCGTCGTCGCCCTCGAGCTCGTCGCCCGCGAGCAGCGCGTCGCGGATCTTGTTGATGCGCTTCGTGACCGCACCCTTCTTGGAGCCGGTCGCCTTGTCCGCCTCCTTTTGCAGCGGGGCGAGCGCCTCGTTGATCTGGCCGGCCGCGGTCGCGACCTGGTCGAGCTCGCGGTTGGAGAGCTGACGGTCATCCCGGATCGCCGAGCTCCGCACGAGCTCGCGGATCTTCTTCGAGTCCTCGGTCGTGATCTTCTGCGCGACGTCGGTGAACATCCCACCGACGAGCTTGCGCGCCTCGTCGAGAGGCGGCAGGCCCTGCTCCTCGGCCCAGGCCGAGAGGCCACGGGCCCAGAACTCGTCGTCCTCGTCGAAGTTCCGCTCCTTGCCTTTCGTGAAGTAGTCACGCCGGCGCGAGAGCCGGTCCTCGAGCGCGGCGAGCTGCTCGTCGCGATCGACGTGGATGCGCTCGGACTCGGCGCGCACCTTGTCCTCGAGGTCGGCGAGATCGGCCGCCCGCTTCTCGTTGTCGACCGATGTGACGATCGACGCGGCGAAGTAGAGCACCTTCTCGAGCTCCTTCGGAGCGATGTCGAGGAGGTAGCCGATGCGGCTCGGCACGCCCTTGAAGAACCAGATGTGCGAGACGGGCGCAGCCAGGTCGATGTGACCCATGCGCTCGCGCCGCACCTTCTGGCGCGTCACCTCGACGCCGCAGCGCTCGCAGATGATGCCCTTGTAGCGGACGCGCTTGTACTTGCCGCAGTAGCACTCCCAGTCCTTGGTCGGACCGAAGATGCGCTCGCAGAAGAGCCCGTCCTTCTCGGGCTTCAGCGTCCGGTAGTTGATCGTCTCCGGCTTCGTGATCTCGCCGGAGGACCAGTCTCGAATCTGCTTGCTCGACGCGAGGCCGATGCGGATCGCGTCGAAGTTGTTGATGTCGATCAAGTGTCCCTCTATTCCTCTAGCTCGATGTCCGCCAAATTGGGTGCTTCCTCGAACGGGCCGGCCTCGTCCTCGGCCTCCTCGCTCTTCGACTCGCCGGCGAGAACTGCCCCGGCCTCGTCGACGTCTCCCAGCTGCTCGTCTGCCGGAAGCGTGAGCTCGCCGTCCTGGTCGACCCGCTCCTGCCCTTCCTCGGTCTCCTCGGCCGTCGGCTGTCGCGCCGCGGCCCGGAGCGAGCCGGGCGAGAGGTCGATGCCGAGCTCCTCCGCGGCGCGGAGCAGCTCGTCGTCCTCCTCGCGCACCTCGACCTCGCCGCCATCCTCGGAGATGACGTTGACGTCGAGCGCAAGGGACTGCATCTCCTTCAGGAGCACCTTGAACGACTCGGGGATGGACGGCTCGGCGATGTTCTCGCCCTTCACGATCGCCTCGTATGCCTTGACTCGCCCGACGGTGTCGTCGGACTTGATGGTGAGCATCTCCTGCAGCGTGTAGGCGGCGCCGTAGGCCTCGAGCGCCCAGACCTCCATCTCGCCGAAGCGCTGGCCGCCGAACTGAGCCTTGCCGCCGAGCGGCTGCTGCGTCACGAGCGAGTAGGGGCCCGTCGAGCGCGCGTGGATCTTGTCGTCCACGAGGTGCAGGAGCTTCAGGATGTACATGAAGCCGACGGTGACCTTCTGGTCGAAGGGCTCGCCGGTGCGCCCGCTGAAGAGGCGGAGCTTGCCGGAACAGCGGCGGCCGGGCCGGCGGGTCTCGTCGACGTTGAACTTGATCGGTGAGTCCGGGTTCTGCTTCGCCCAGTCGATGAGCGCCTGGTCGACCTCCTCCTCGGTCGCGCCGTCGAAGACCGACGAGGCGACGGGAGTCGGGCCGTTTCGCTCGCCGTCCTCCGAGAAGACGCCGTGGGCGGCCGCCCAGCCGAGGTGCGTCTCGAGCACCTGGCCGATGTTCATGCGGCTCGGCACGCCGAGCGGATTGAGAACGACATCCACCGGCGTACCGTCCTCGAGGAACGGCATGTCCTCTTCGGCGACGATGCGGGCGATGACGCCCTTGTTGCCGTGGCGGCCGGCGAGCTTGTCGCCCTCGGCGATCTTGCGCTTCTTCGCGACGTAGACGCGGACGAGCTCGTTCACGCCCGGCGACAGGTCGTCGCCTGCCTCGCGCGAGAAGGTCTTCACGTCGATGACCTTGCCGCCCTCGCCGTGGGGGACCTTCAGCGAGGTGTCGCGGACCTCGCGGGCCTTCTCCTTGAAGATCGCGCGGATCAACTTCTCCTCCGCGGTCAGCTCCGTCTCGCCCTTCGGCGTCACCTTGCCGACCAGGAGATCGCCCGAGCCGACCTCGGCGCCGATGCGGACGACTCCGCGATCGTCGAGGTCCTTCAGAGACTCCTCGGAGCGGTTGGGGATGTCCCGCGTGATCTCCTCGTCGCCCAGCTTCGTCGAGCGGGCGTCGATCTCGTACTCGTGGATGTGGATCGACGAGAGCACGTCGTCCTTCACGAGCCGCTCGGAGATGACGATCGCGTCCTCGAAGTTGTAGCCCTCGAAGGGCATGAACGCGACGAGCAGGTTCTTTCCGAGTGCCAGCTCGCCCTCGGAGGTCGAGCTGCCGTCGGCGAGCACGTCGCCCACCTTCACCTTGTCGCCGAGACCGACCACCGGCTTCTGGTGGATAAGCGTGCCCTGGTTCGAGCGCATGAACTTCACGAGCTCGTAGTCGTCCTTGCCGTCCTTCGAGTCGACGGTGATCCCGTCGGCGTCGAGATCGACGACCGTGCCGGCGTTCTGCGCCAGGACGACGTCGCCGGTGTCGACGGCGGCGCGGTACTCGAGCCCGGTGCCGATCAGCGGGGGCTCCGTGATCATCAGCGGGACTGCCTGTCGCTGCATGTTCGCGCCCATGAGCGCGCGGTTCGCGTCGTTGTGCTCGAGGAACGGGATCAGCGCCGTCGCCACGGAGACGATCTGCGCCGGGTTCACGTCCATGTAGGCGACCGTCTTCGGGTCGGCCTGCATGGGCTCGCCGCCCGGGCCACGGCAGAGCACCGTGGGGTTGGCGAACTTGCCCGTCTTCTCGTCGACCGGCTCGTTTGCCTGGGCGATGACGAACTTCTCCTCCTCACTCGCGTCGAGGTAGACGATCTTGTCGCTGACCTTGCCGCTTTCCACGACGCGGTAGGGCGTCGTCACGAAGCCGAACTCGGACACCGTCGCCATCGAGGCGAGCGAGCCCATGAGGCCGATGTTCGGCCCCTCCGGCGTCTCGATCGGGCACATGCGCCCGTAGTGGGTGGTGTGCACGTCGCGGACCTCGATCGGCGCGCGCTCGCGCGTGAGACCGCCCGCGCCGAGCGCGGACAGGCGCCGGCGGTGTGTGAGGCCCGCCAGCGAGTTCGTCTGGTCCATGAACTGCGAGAGCTGCGAGGAGCCGAAGAACTCCTTCAGCGCGGCCACGACCGGCCGGATGTTGATGATCGTCTGCGGCGTGATCGTGTCGACGTCCTCGGTCGTCATCCGCTCGCGAACGACCCGCTCCATGCGGTAGAGGCCAACCCGGAACGCCTCCTGGATCAGCTCACCGACCGTGCGCAGGCGCCGGTTGCCGAAGTGCTCGTACTCGTCGAGCTCGCCGCGGATGGGCTCGCGGGAGAGCGTGATCGCGTCGGCCGCGTAGTCCTTCGTCTCCTGGTCGACGCCGAGCTTGATCGGCAGTTCGACGAGGCGCTTGACGAGCGCGAGGATGTCCTGAGTCGTGAGGACGCGAACGTCGTCCGGCACGGGGACCTCGAGCCGCTGGTTCAGCTTGTAGCGGCCCACCTTCGTGAGGTCGTAGCGCTTGGGGTCGAAGAAGAGACCGCGCAGCAGGTTCCGCGCGTTCTCCAGCGTGGGCGGCTCGCCCGGGCGCTGCTTCTTGAACACCTCGACCACGGCCTCTTCCTCACGGGTGGTCGTGTCCTTGTCGAGCGTGTTCGCGATGAAGATGTTCGAGTCGAAGAGCTCGAGGATCTTCTCGTTGGTCGACATGTCGACCTCGACGCCCGTGGACGGGTCCTGCGCCGGAAGCGCCCGGAGCAGCGTCGTGATCGGGAGCTTGCGCTTCCGGTCGATGCGGGCGTAGACGACGCCCTTCTTGTCGATCTCGAGCTCGAGCCAGGAGCCGCGGCTCGGCATGAGGTTGGCGATGAAGACCTGCTTCGCCGGATCCTTGGGCTCCATGAGGTAGGCACCCGGCGAGCGGACGAGCTGCGTCACGATGACGCGCTCGGTTCCGTTGATGATGAACGTGCCGTGCTCGGTCATCATCGGGAAGTCCCCCATGAAGACCGTCTGCTCCCGGATCTCACCCGTCTCCGTGTTGACGAAGCGGATGCTCATGGAGAGCGGGGCCTGGTAGGTCAGGTCCTTCTCGCGGCACTCCTTGATGGAGAACTGGGGCTCACCGAACCAGTAGTCGCCGAACTCGACGGCGAGTGTTCCGGTGTAGTCCTCGATCGGCGAGATGTCGTCGATCGTCTCCTGGAGACCTTCCTTCAGGAACCACTCGAACGACGCCTTTTGGATGTCGATCAGGTTCGGAAGGTCGATGACGTGCTTCAGACGGGAAAAGCTTTTGCGCGCACGGCGCGCGGCGACCTTGTTGGTCAAGTAGTGAGACCTCCCTCTAGGCAGGGTCGAACGTCAAATTTGCAGGCAGAAACGGCAAACAGCGGCGCGACCCACAAGGATAGCAAGAGAGGCGGCTCTCCCGCAAGGTAAAACCCGCGGTGACCGCCTCAGTGGCTCCTCACTATAGCGCGTCCCGGCCGGGAACGCGAGAGAGCCGCCCGGAGGCGCCTCTCTCTACGACGAACGTTCGTGTTTCTGCGCTTTTCAGAGCCTGAGGAACCGAAGCGCCGTGGCAAGATCGCTCGAGTCGAGCTCGCCGGTGGCGTCGTCCTCGCCCTGACCCTGGTCGTCCTCACCCTGCTCGTCATCGCCTTGACCCTGCTCGTCGTCGGCGGGCTCGTCCGAGCCGGAGTCGTCGCTTTCGCACTCCTCCGAACCGGTGGCCTCGTCGACCGAGCTCTCGTCTTCCGTCCCGCTGCCTTCGGCGTCGGTATCGGTGCCGTCGGTCGCGGGCGGCTCGGCCGTGTCGCAGATTTCCTGCTCGTCGTCTCCACCGACGGCGTCGGAGAGGTCTTCCCCGTGCGCCCGCCGGGAGACGCATCTGCCGAATGCGTTCGCGTTGTTCGGGTTCGTCCCGAACATGGTCGCGAACTCGCGCTCGAGCGTCGTCATCTCGTCACGGATGGTCTTGCAGTACCAGGCGGGGTTGAGCCCGTCGAGATCGACCTCGTCCACGGAGTGCTGCTCCGCAGCCGCGTCGGGCCCGTGCTGCTTGGGCTTCTTCGCCTTCTTCTCCTTTTGCTCGTGGTGGGTGTTCGAAGCTGCGTGCCCGGAGCCCGCCCACGAGGGTTTGCCTTGCCCGGCCCACGACGGCTTGCCGTGCCCGCCGTGCCCGTTGTCGGCGAACGCCGCCGGGACTGCTGGGAGCGCCATGACGAGAGCGATGACGAGTACTTTCAAACCGAGTTTCATCGAAGCCGTGCCTCCACGAGGGTGAGTGTTCGTCACACGCTGAGATGCCGGGTCGCGGAGAAACATGCGGTTCGGCTTGAAGGATCCACACGAAGGGGGAGGGTCGCGTCCCCCACGAGGGGTAAAGCGGGCCCGAGAAGGACGAGGGACCGCGTGTCCGCGGCCCCTCTGGCAGAGCTTCTCGCTGTCGACCAGCGTGAAGTTACTTGATCTCGACCGAGCCCCCGGCTTCTTCGACCTGTGACTTGATCGAGTCGGCCTCCTCGCGGGCGACGCCCTCCTTGACCGGGCTCGGCGCCCCGTCCACGAGGTCCTTCGCCTCCTTCAGGCCGAGGTTCGTGATCGCGCGGACGACCTTGATCACCTGGATCTTCTTGTCGCCCGCGTTCGTGAGGACGACGTCGAACTCGGTCTGCTCCTCGCCCCCCGCAGCAGCGCCGTCGCCAGCAGCCGCGGCCGCGCCGGGCGCGGCGACGGCCACCGGAGCGGCGGCGGTCACGCCCCACTCGTCCTCGATCTTCTTCTTCAGCTCGACGAGGTCGAGAACGGTCATTTTCCCGAGCTCGTCGAACACCTTGTCGACTCCTGTTGCTGCCATGCTCACTCCTCCTGGTTTTCGGTTTCTTCGACGGGGGCTTCTGCCTCGGCGTCGGTCTCTTCAGTTGTTTCGGGCTCGGACGGCTCGTCGGCTGCGGCAGGCGCCTCGTCGGGGGGTTGCTCCGTCCCGCCCTGTGCCTCCAGTTGCTCGATGCGGGCATCGATCAACCCGACGAGGTCCTGGAGCGGCGCGTTGATGAGAGCCGCGATCGCGTTCAGCGGGGCGACGATCGCACCCAGCACCTGGCCGCGCAGCACCTCCGCGGGCGGGAGCGACGCGAGGTCGCGCACCTGCTCGGCGCTCATCGGCTTTCCCTGCAGGATGCCGCCGCGAAGGCTCAGGATCCGCGTCCGGCGGGCGGTGTCGTTCAGCGCCTTGGCGACTCCGACCATGTCGCCGTCGCCGACGAAGGCGATCGCAGTCGGACCGTCGAGAAGATCGATCAACTCGGGCACGCCGGCCTCCTCGGCCGCGCGCTTCGTGAGCGTGTTCTTGACGACTGTGAAGCGCGCGCCGTGCTTGAGCACCTCCGTCCGCACGCCGTCGATCTCGGGCATGGTCAGCCCGCGGTAGTCCGCGACGATCAACGTGTCGGACGTACGCAGCCGCTCGACGAGGTCTGCGACCACGCGTTCCTTGTCTCTTTTCAGCATCTGATCACCTCCTCGAAAACGAATCGCGCCCGCCTTCCGGGCGGGCACGAGCAGAGGCGATCCTCCCTCGTCCGCCTCGGCGGGTCTTACGCCCCTCGGGGCTGCCGGCTGTCTCTGGCGACGGGCTGTCTGGCTCTTGGCTACGCCGGGACGGCGGCCTCCTCTTCCATCTCCTCGACGACGCCGCGGATCTTCTGCGGGTCGACGTGGATACCGGGGCCCATGGACGTCGTCAGCGTGATCGTGCGGATGTAGCGGCCCTTGGCGGCCGAAGGCTTCGCGCGCACGATCTCGTCGAGGACGGTCGCGTAGTTCTCGAGCAGGGCCCTGGCCTCGAAGCTCTTCTTGCCGACCGTCAGGTGGACGTTGGCGCCCCGGTCGGTGCGGTACTCGAGCTTCCCGGCCTTGGAGTCGCGCACGGCCTTCCCGATGTCGAACGTGACCGTGCCGGCTTTCGGGTTCGGCATGAGGCCGCGCGGGCCGAGGATGCGGCCGAGCTTGCCGACCGTGCCCATCATGTCCGGGGTCGCGATGGCGACGTCGAAGTCGTCGAAGCCGCCCTCGACCCTCGTCGCGAGGTCGGCGGACCCGACGACGTCTGCCCCGGCCTCTTCGGCCTCCTTCGCCTTTTCGCCTTCGGCGAAGACGGCGACGCGCACGTCGCTCCCCGTGCCGTGCGGAAGCATGAGCGTCCCGCGCAGCTGCTGGTCGGCGTGGCGGACGTTGAGGCCGAGGTGGAAGTGCACCTCGACGGTCTCGTCGAACTTCGCGTCCGGTGCATCCTTGAGGAGCTTGACCGCTTCGAACGGCGTATAGGCATGCTCGCGGTCGATCGGGGCGCGGGCCTGCCGGTAGCGCTTTCCGTGAGCGGCCATTACGCCGGCACCTCCACACCCATGCTTCTTGCCGTGCCTTCGATGATGCGCATCGCCTGGTCGACGTCGCGCGCGTTGAGATCCTCCAGCTTCGTCTCGGCGATCTGGCGGATCTGGTCGCGCGTCAGCCGGCCGACCTTCTCGCGGTTCGGCTCGCCGGAGCCCTTCGGGACGTTCAGGGCCTCCTTGATGAGCACGGCCGCGGGCGGGGTCTTCGTGATGAAGGTGAAGGAGCGGTCCTCGTAGACGGTGATCTCGACCGGCGTGATGCGACCGCCCGCCTGCGCGGTCTGCGCGTTGAAGGCCTTGCAGAACTCCATGATGTTGACACCGTGCTGGCCGAGCGCAGGGCCGACCGGCGGCGCCGGGTTGGCCTGCCCGCCGGGGATCTGCAGCTTGATGAGCGTCAGTACTTTCTTTGCCATGAGACTCCAGGAGGCTACCTAGTCGAGTTTCTTCACCTGGTCGAAGGAGAGCTCCACGGGCACCTGGCGCTCGAAGATGTTCACGAGGACCTTGAGCTTCTGCTGGTCCGCGTTGACGTCGACGATCTCGCCGTCGAAGTCGGAGAGCGGGCCGGAGGTGACCTTGACCGACTCGCCGAGCTCGAAGTCGGCGAGCGCGCGCGGGCGCTCGCCGCCGGCTGTGGCGGTGTGGAGGATGCGGTCCACTTCGGGCTGGGAGAGCGGCACGGGCTTCGTCCCCGAGCCCACGAACCCGGTCACGCCGGGAGTGTTCTTCACGACCGTCCAGGCCTCGTCGGACATGTCCATGTTGACGAGGACGTAGCCGGGTAGCACGCGCTTCTCCGTCTGCACCTTCTGCCCGTCCTTCGTCTCCACGACCTGCTCGGTCGGGACGATGACGCGGCGGAAGCGCGGGCTCTGGTTCATGGACACGATGCGGTGCTCGAGATTGGTCTTGACCTTGTTCTCGTGCCCGGAGTAGGTGTTGATGACGTACCAGCGGAACATGGGTGTCGGCTTCCCTTTAGAGGTTGAGGAGGACGTTCTTGACGAAGTGCGAGAGCGCCAGGTCGGTGATCCAGAGATAGGCGCCGACGACCGCGACGGCGATGATGACGACGACCGTCGCCGCGAAGAGCTGGTGCTTCCCGGGCCACTCGACCTTCTTGAGCTCGGCGATCGACTCCGCGACGAAGCCGCGGAAGCCCCCGCGGCGTTCGCGGCGGGCGCCGGTCTGGCTCTTCGGCTGGCCGACAGGCTTGATCTCGCGGCGGTGCTGCCGGGAGCGCTCTGCGGGAGCCTGGTAGTTGTCGCGCCGGCGGCGCGTGCGAGGCTGGCGGGCCATTAGCGATCACCTTTCGAGCGGATCGCGCTGCCGGGGCGCGAAAGGCGAGACTCGCAAGGACGCAAGGAGCGCTCGTAGCCCGACGCTGCGAGACGACGCTTTGCAGCGTCCCCGTGAGCCTGAGCGGTAAGAAAGGCGGTCACCATCTAACTAGCGGGTTTCCCGATGCAAGGTGTGGGAGCCGCACCAGCGGCAGTACTTCTTCGCCTCGAACCGGTCGGGCGTGTTCCGCTTCGACTTCTGCGTCTGGTAGTTGCGCCGCTTGCATTCCGTGCACGCAAGCGTGATCGCTACTCGTACTCCTGTTGCCAATGTTGTTCCTTCGTCTCTCGGGACCCCTGAAAGGTAGCGGCGGGAGGACTCGAACCTCCGACACGCGGATTATGATTCCGCTGCTCTAACCAACTGAGCTACGCCGCCCCGCGGTCAGGAGTGTAGCAAGGGCGCGGCCTCGGACTACCTGCCCGCGACCAGCTCGATCCCTTCGTTTCGGAGATCTTCGACCCCGCCGTCGGCAACGTGCTCGAGGCCGTCGAAACCCGCGCGTTTGAGGAGCGACGCGGCGATCGAGCTGCGGTTTCCGGCCGAGCAGACGACCGCGAGCCGCTTGCCGCCGTTCTCGAGCTCTGCCGGGACGCCGCCGCGAAGCTCGTGGAAAGGGATGTGGATCGAGCCGGGCACGTGGCTCTCCTCCCATTCGTCCTCCTCGCGCACGTCGAGAACGCGTACCTCGCCGCTTCGGATCTGCTCCGCGAGTCCGGGAACGTCGACCGCGACCGTCGACCCGGTCTCGAGGCCCGCCTCGCGCCAGGCGCTCGTGCCGCCGGAGAGGAAGCCGGCGATCCTCCGGAAGCCGACGGCCTCGAGTAGCCGGGCCATCCGGCGGGCGTCCGCCTCGCTCGCAGCGTTCAGGAGGACATCGGCCTCGGGATCGGCGATCCAGGCGGCACGCGTCCCCACGGACGAGCGCGTCATCGTCACGTTCACGGAACCGGGCACGTGCTCGGCGTCGAACTCGCGCGTCGGCCTCCCGTCGAGGAGGAGCGCGCCTGCATCGGCCATCTCCTGCACGCGGGCGGGCGCGAGGGGCTCGACCACGGCCGCTTCGGTGAGGAGCGGGCCTCTGTTCAGCTCGACGATGCGCTTGAAGTTCGGCGGTTGCGGCGAGAGATGGCCGGTGAGCTCGCGGACGAAATCCTGCTCGTCGCCGAAACGAAGGAGTCGGTTGAAGCGGCGCTCGAAGCCGATCGTCGTGCCAGGCTTCTCGCTCATGCCCGCGCCGCCGCAGAGCGAGCCGCCGATGTGGCCCGGCCACGCCTCTGCGAAGTCGTCGAGCTCGAGAAGCCGGTTGAGCGAGCCGAAGAGCTCTCGCGCCCCCTCGTCGGGCTCGACGGCGAGGTCCGGGCGGGCGACGTCGCCGACGAAGAGAGAATCCCCGGTCACGACCAGCCACGGCTCCTCGCCGCGCGCCGCGTCGGAGATCACGTAGGCCGTGTGCTCGGGACGGTGGCCGGGGGTCGCGAGCGCGGCTATGCGCACGTCGCCGACGGTGACCGCATCGCCGTCGGCCATGGGCTCGTGCTCGAACGCGACTCCGGCGCCCGCCGGCACGTGGATGACCGCCCCGGTCGCCGTCTGCAGGCGCCCCTTGCCGGAGACGTGATCCGCGTGATTGTGGGTCTCGAGGACGTGCGTGATCCGGAAGCCGTGCTCGTCCGCGAGCGCGAGGTAGTCCTCGACGTCCCACTTGGGATCGATGACCGCAGCCTCGCCGCCGTCCGCCACGACGTAGGAGGCGCAGCCGAGATCCTCGTGCAGTACCTGACGGAAGAACACGCCAAAATGATAGGTGGTAGATTGCATAGGCAGTGCCTAAGCGCATGGTCACCGCCTCCGAAGCGGCGCGCACGCTCGGGATCAGCCTCGACACCCTGCGGCGTTGGGACCGCGACGGGCGGATCAAGACCGAGCGCGACGCGGCCAACCGCCGGCGGGTGCCGAAGACAGAGGTCGACCGCCTGCTCGGCCACGAGGAGCATCACGAGCTCTCGGCGCGCAACCGCTTTCGCGGGATCGTCCGAGAGGTAAAGGTGGACGGCCTGCTTGCGCAGGTCGAGCTCGAGACCACCGAGTCGGCGCGCGTCGTCGCAGTGATCACGCGCGAGGCGGTCGAGGAGCTGGGCCTCGCGCCGGGGCAGGACGCGACAGCCGTGGTCAAGGCGACGTCGGTCATCATCGACAAGTGAGGGCGGCTCTCCTCGCGCTCGTCGTCGTCCCCCTCGCCGCCGGCTGCGGCAACGGCGGAGCCACTGGCGGAGGCGATTCGAACGACCACGCGACGATCTTCGCCGCCTCTTCGCTCACAGAGGTCTTCCCACAGATCGACTCCGCGGCGACCTACAACTTCGCAGGCTCCGACGACCTCGCGACACAGATCACCGAGGGGGCGCCGGCGGACGTCTTCGCCGCCGCGAGCACCAAGTACCCCGACCAGCTGTACGAGGACGGGCTCGTGGACAAGCCGGAGGTCTTCGCCACGAACCGCCTCGTGCTCATCGTCCCGAAGGACAACCCGGCCGGGATTCAGTCCGTCGACGACCTTCGCAACCCCGACGTGAAGCTCGTCATCGGCGCCGAGGGAGTGCCGATAGGCGACTACACGCGGGCCGTGCTCGAGAACATGGGGGCGACCGACGTCCTCGACCAGGTCGTGAGCGAGGAAGACGACGTCAAGGGCGTCGTCGGGAAGGTCTCTCTCGGCGAGGTCGACGCAGGTTTTGTCTACGCCACGGACGTGAAACCGGTGGAAGGCAAGGTCGACGCCATCGAGTTGCCCGCCGAGGCGCAGGCCGAGGTCGCCTACGAGATCGCGGTGGTGCAGGCAGCGCCGCATCACGAAGCCGCGCACGAGTTCGTCGAGCAGGTGCTGAGCGACGAGGGTCAGGCGAAGCTGCAGGCGGCCGGCTTCGGACCTCCATGAGGAGGCCGTTCGAGGTCGTCCTCGCCATCGCGGCAGGACTGATCCTCGCCTTTCTGCTCCTGCCGATCCTGGCGCTCTTCCTCCGCATCCCACCCGAGGACCTGCTCTCGCAGCTCACGAGCGCGGTGGCGGTCGACGCGCTCCTCGTCAGCCTGAAGACGAGCGTGATCGCGCACGCCGTTGTCCTCCTGCTGGGAACTCCGACCGCCTACCTCATCGCCACTCGACAGTTCCGGGGGCGATCGCTCGTGCTCACGCTGATCGAGCTGCCGCTCGTGCTTCCTCCTGCGGTGGCCGGAATCGCGCTCTTCGCGGCGTTCGGACGCGCGGGCCTGCTCGGCGGAACCCTCGACGCCGCCGGGATCTCCATCCCGTTCACGCAGACGGCAGTGGTCTTCGCGATCATCTTCGTCTCGAGCCCGCTCTACATACGCCTCGGCATCGCGGCCTTCGAGGCGCTCGACCCCGCCCTGATCGAAGCGTCGCGAACCCTCGGCGCGGGCCCCAGGAGAACGTTTTTCCGAGTGGCTCTCCCCCTCGCCGCCGGCGGTCTCTCCGCGGCTTCGGCGCTCGCCTTCGCGCGCGGGCTCGGCGAGTTCGGCGCGACGATCATGTTCGCCGGAAGCCTGCAGCGCGTGACCCAGACGCTGCCGCTCGCCATCTACGCGCAGCTCGATCTCGACTTCGACATCGCGCTGGCCCTCGGCGCGTTTCTCGTCGTCATCAGCGTGGCCGTTCTCCTAACCGTCAAGCTGCTCCCCTCGTGGACACGCTTCACATTGATCTCGCTCGCGCCCTCCGGGCGTTCCGACTAGAGCTCGCGCTCGACGTCGACGGCGTCGTCGCGCTGGCGGGCCCCTCCGGGGCCGGCAAGAGCAGCGTGCTGCGGACGATTGCGGGCCTCAGCCGCCCGGACAAGGGCCGCATCGCGCTCGGCGAGGCGGTGTGGTTCGACAGCGGGACGAAGGTCGACCTGCGGCCGGAGGAAAGGTCGGTCGGGCTCGTCTTTCAAGACTACGCGCTGTTCCCCCACATGTCCGTCGCAGACAACGTCGCCTACGGCGGCGGGAAGCAGAGCGGCGACCTTCTCGCCCGCTTCGGGGTCGAGTCGCTCGCCCGCCTCAAGCCCGGAGAGCTCTCGGGCGGAGAGCGCCAGCGCGTCGCGCTCGCCCGGGCGCTCGCGCGCGACCCGGGCGTTCTGCTCCTCGACGAGCCGCTCGCCGCACTCGACGCACACACGCGTGCTCGGGTGCGCGGGGAGCTGCGCGGACTCCTCAAGGGCCTCGGGCTCCCGACCCTCGTCGTGACGCACAGCTTCGAGGACGCGGCCGCGCTCACTGACCGCATCGGCGTCCTCGTCGAAGGGCAGCTTGTGCAGATGGGATCCGCCGCAGACCTCGTCGCTGGGCCAACGACGCCTTTCGTGGCCGACTTCACGGGCGCGAACCTGTTGCCCGGCCGCGCCCGGGCGGCAGGCGACGGGCTGACCGAGGTCGCGCTCGCCGACGGGAGCGCGATCGTCTCGACGGATCAGCTGGTCGGGGAGGTCGGCGCCGTCATCCACCCCTGGGAGGTCGGCATCGCGCGGGCGCTGCCGGTCGACTCGATGCAAAACCACGTGCGGGGGGCCATCGAGAGCCTCGTCCCGGTCGCAAACCGCATTCGTGTCCGCGTCGGGCCGCTCACCGCGGAGATCACCGCCGAGTCCGCGGCGCGCCTCGGCCTCCAGCCCGGCGATGAGGTCGTCGCGAGCTTCAAGGCGAGCGGCACGCGCCTCATTCCGCTCGGATAGCTAGGTCTGCGACTTGTCGAAGAGAACGAGCACCGCGAGATGCTCGTACGCGGAGAAGCGATGCTCGGCCCCGGCGCGCACGAAGACGGCGCCGCCCACCTCGAGCTGGATCGGCGTGCCCTCGACCTCGAGGACGCCCGTCCCCTCGAGCACGACGTAGATCTCGTCCCACTCGTGCGGCTGCTGGCGGTCGGGCTCCGGAGCGACGAGGACGTAGACCCCGACCTCGACCCCGGGCGATTCGTGGACGATCTCGTAGCCGCCGTTCCCGGCCGCGAGCCGCTCCGCCACGTGGCTGACGTCGAAGGAGTGGGAAACGGGGCGTTCCATCAGCGGAGGCGGAAAGGTGGGTATTCATCGCGCATCAGGGATGCGTATGCGACAACGCGAAAGAGCCAGCGGTTGATTCCGACCATGAGCTCGAAGATATCGCGCTGGAATCGGCCCGTGAACAGGAGAAAGACCGCGGCGAAAAGGACGAGAAGCCCGTTCAGCCCGCCCCACCCGATCCACCCCCAGCCCCAGCCCCAGTCCCAGCCGAATCCGCCTCCGACGAGGAACAGGAGGACGAGGTAGTGCGGAATCGCGAGGAGCCACCACTTGACGAGCACGAGGCCGCGGGACAGCTCTCCGGGGTAGGGCACGTCGAGGCGCGCGGGGTAATCGGGCTCCGGGCCGAGTGAGAAGGGCGGATAGCGGTCCGTGCCGAGCGCGCTGTACGAGTAGAACCCGACTCGCCAAGTCCAACGCAGGACGCCGAGGTTGAAGTCGAAGATGCTGCGCGGATAGCGGCGGGTGAAGAGAATCGCGAAGAACGCCACGATCGTGAGGACGGCGAACGCGAGCCAGAGGAACGCGAGCACGATGTAGTGCGGAATGGCGAGAAGCCACTTCACGAGCCAGAGGCCGCGTGAAACCTGTGGGTCGAGCTCGCCCTCGAGCTGCACGGGATAGTCGCCTACCGGCTCCGAGATGGTCGCCGGCAGGCCCGCGGTCTCGGTCGCCGGGCCTCCGCGAGCGCCGAAGAAGATCATGACGATGCCTGCCGCGAGGACGAGGAGGCCGGCGATCAGCACCCCGACCCCGACCCAGACGAGCCAGCCGACGCGCGCGCCGAAGGTCAGGTTCGCGGCGACGATGCGCGAGCCGTCCTCGTTCATGACCACGGCGACCCAGTTTCCCTCGGCGACGTCCCAGGTAACCGTGGCGTCGCGCCCCGAGTCCGAGGCAACCCATATGGGCCGCTCACCCGGCGGCCCCGCCGGGGGCCCGCCCGGCTGCGGCCGGACGGAATAGTCGAACGGGTCGAAGTCGACATCCCGGACGAGCGCGTGGCCCACTCCGCGCAGGTACGAGTCGACCTCGGTCCTCGGACCGATGCCGATGAAGACGGGGTTGGTCCGCGTGCTGGTGCCTTCGATCCGGATCGTCGCAAGACGGCCCTCCTCGAAGAGCCAGTCCGGCCCGTCGTTCCCGATGTCGAGATCGTCGGACTCGAGCGCGAACGATGGCGTCGCGAAGTTGTAGGTGCCCGACCTGAGATAGCCGTCCGAGTCCTTCTGGGTCTCGACCCAGAACAGCCCGCCGGCCGCGGCGAGGAGTGCGAGGGCGAACAACGTCGCGAGACTCCCGAGGACGAGCAGGACAATGCGACCCGCACCCCAGCGAGAGCGTGCGGGTAGAGAAGGCGGCGTGGGAGTGCTCACGACCTAGGCCGTCAGCTCGCGCTTGGTTTCGTGCTTCTCCGGCCGGAAGATCCCGTACACGATCATGTTCACGAGCCAGATGATGATCACGGACCCGAGGTAGGTCCAGAAGCCGCTGACCTCGAAAGGCGGGACGATCTTGTCCGCGATCCAGAGCGTGAACGCATTGATGAAGAGGAGGAGGATGCCGAGCGTCAGGATCACGGCCGGGAGGGTGAGGATGATCACGATCGGCCGGATGATCGCGTTCGCGAGGAAGAGGACGAGCCCCGCGACCACGAGCACCCAGACCTTGTCGTCGTAGGTGACGCCGTCGAAGATCAGCGACGTCACCCAGATCCCGAGCACGTTGCTCGCCCAGCCGAACACGAGCCAGAACAACATGCGCCTACCCTAACCGCTCGTCGGGTCCCGCTTCCAGGAAAAGGCCGAGCGGGCGATTCGCGGCCGCCCGTCGAGGCAGTCCGCCCAGGCTTTCGCCGCGCGCCAGATTTCCGGGTCATCTGCGGCGAAGTTCAGGGTCTCCCCGTCCGACGCGGTTCCCTCGAAGACGAACACGACCTCCTGCGGTGTGACGAAGACCTCGTGCAAGTCGAAGGGAGAGTCCACAAGGTCGAACGGGGGCCCTTCGTCCAAAAGGTCGCGAGCCCGAGCTTCGCCGCCAGGCCGAAGCGGAGCGACGACGACGAGCCGGCTCATCCGCGGAGAAGGCCCCGCAGCGCGTAAGGCAGAACGCCACCGTGACGGAGGTAGTCGCGCTCCCTCGGCGTGTCCGCGCGGAGGCGGGCGCGGAACTCCGTGTCGTCGGCGCGCACCGTGACCTCGTCGGCCTCGCCGTTCTCGACCCCAGTGACCGAGAACTCCTCGCGCCCGGTCAGCCCGAGCGACTCGGCGTTCTGCCCGGGCATGTACTGGAGCGGGAGCAGGCCCATTCCGACGAGATTCGCGCGGTGGATTCGCTCGTAGCTCTCCGCGATCACCGCGCGCACCCCGAGAAGCATCGGCCCCTTTGCCGCCCAGTCGCGCGACGAGCCCGAGCCGTACTCCTTGCCGGCGAGGACGATCAGCGGCACGCCCTCGGAGCGGTAGCGCTCGGCTGCGTCGAAGATCGTCGCCTCCTCGCCGCCGGGCAGGTGCACCGTCCACGTGCCCTCGCTGCCGGGCACGAGGAGATTGCGCAGGCGGACGTTGGCGAACGTGCCGCGCACCATCACCTCGTGGTTTCCGCGCCGCGAGCCGTACGAGTTGAAGTCCTTACGCTCGACGCCGTGATCGGTGAGGTACCGGCCGGCCGGGCTGTCGGGCTTGATCGCGCCGGCCGGCGAGATGTGATCGGTCGTGACGCTGTCGCCGAGCATGACGAGGCAGCGCGCGCCGGCGAAGTCGTCCACGGTTCCCGGCTCCGGCGACATGCCCTCGAAATAGGGCGGCAGGCGCACGTAGGTGGACTCCGGCTCCCAGGCGAAGAGCTCTCCCCCGGGGGTGTCGAGCTCACGCCAGCGTTCGTCGCCGGTGAAGACGTCGGCGTAGGTGCGCGTGAACATCTCCTGCTGAAGCGCGGACGCGACCGTCTCCTGCACCTCCTCCGGGCTCGGCCAGACATCGGACAGGAAGACGTCGTTGCCGTCCTCGTCCTGGCCGAGCGGCTCGCTCGTGAGATCGAGGTCCATTCGCCCGGCGAGGGCGTAGGCGACCACGAGCGGCGGCGAGGCGAGGTAGTTGGCCTTCACCTCGGGATGGATGCGCGCCTCGAAGTTGCGGTTGCCGGACAACACCGAGCAGACGACGAGCCCGCCCTCGTCCACGGCGGCCGAGATCTCCTCCGGGAGCGGCCCCGAGTTCCCGATGCAGGTCGTGCAGCCGTAGCCGACGACGTCGAAGCCGAGCTCGTCCAGGTGCTGGCTGAGGCCGGCGCGGTCGTAGTACTCGGTCACGACCTTGGAGCCCGGGGCGAGGCTCGACTTCACCCACGGCCGGCGCTTGAGGCCGCGCTCGACGGCGTTCTTCGCGAGCAGGCCGGCCGCGATCATGACCGTCGGGTTCGAGGTGTTCGTGCAGCTCGTGATCGCCGCGATGACGACGCTTCCGTGCCCGAGCTCGAAGCGCTCGTCGCCGAGCTCGACCTCCACCGAGGCCGGCTCGACCTCGGCGACCGCGACTAGGGCCGGCTCGGGCTCCGGGGCATGCGCGCGGTCGCCGCCCGGGACCTGCTCGGTGGTCGGGTCGCTGGCCGGGAAGGTCTCCGCGACTGCGCTGTCGTGATTCCCGTACTCGACGCCGAAAGTCGAGAGAGCTCCGAGGAAGGAGTCGCGGGCCTCGCGAAGCGGCACGCGGTCCTGCGGACGGCGCGGCCCGGCGAGGCTCGGCTCGACGGAGCCGAGATCGAGGTCAACGATCTCGCTGTAGGACGGCTCGACCTCCTCGTCATGGAAGAGCAGCTGGGCGCGGCAGTAGCTCTCGACGCGCGAGACGTGCTCCTCGCTTCGGCCGGTCATGCGCAGGTAGGCGAGCGTCTCCTCGTCGACCGGGAAGAAGCCGCAGGTCGCGCCGTACTCCGGCGACATGTTCGCGATGGTCGCCCGGTCGGCCAGCGTGAGCCCGGAGAGCCCGGGGCCGAAGAACTCGACGAACTTGCCGACAACGCCGAGCTCCCGGAGCGCCTCGGTCACGGTGAGGACGAGGTCCGTCGCGGTCGAGCCCTCGGGCAGGCGGCCGGAGAGCCGAAAGCCGACGACCTGGGGGACGAGCATCGAGAGCGGCTCGCCGAGCATCGCCGCCTCCGCCTCGATCCCGCCGACACCCCAGCCGAGGACGCCGAGGCTATTGACCATCGTCGTGTGGGAGTCGGTGCCGACGAGCGTGTCCGGAAAGGCCCAGCCGTTTCGCTCCTCGACGACGCGCGCGAGGTACTCGAGGTTGACCTGGTGGACGATGCCGGTGTTCGGCGGGACGACGCGCAGGTCGTCGAAGGCCTCTTGACCCCAACGCAGGAACGCGTAGCGCTCGCGATTCCGTTCGAACTCGAGCTCCGTGTTCTTGAAGATCGCGATCTTCGAGCCGAACACGTCCACCTGGACGGAGTGGTCGATGACGAGCTCGGACGGGAGAAGCGGATTGACCCGCGCCGGCTCACCGCCCAGGGCGCGCATCGCATCGCGCATGGCGGCCAGGTCGACGATCGCCGGGACTCCGGTGAAGTCCTGGAGCAGGACCCGCGCCGGGCGGAAGGAGATCTCCCGGTGTGGCTCCTCGCCCGGCTGCCATTCGAGGATCGCCCGAGCCTCCTCCGGATCGCCCTCGCCGACGAGCCCGGCACGAACGACGTTCTCGAGGAGCACGCGGAGCGAATACGGCAGCCGCGCGATCTCCTCCACCGAGGCGACTTCGTCGAGACGCGCGCTCCGAGGCTCTGCCATCCCCTCCGATGCTATCGGCGGTCGGCCGCGAGCCGCTCCGCCTCTTCGACCGGGCCGCCGGAGAGGAGCTCTGCGCCCGTGCGCTCTGCGAGCGCGGACGTCCCTCCGGCGCCCCCCAACGCGACGCGGACGCTGCGCGCAAGGAGTCCGAGCTCGTCCTCGACGGCCTTCAGACGGGCTTCCGACACCGCGGAGACGACGACCCAGTCCGCCCCCATGCGCCTCGCGGCATCCGCAAGCGTCTCCACCGGCGTATCGGGGCCGAGGTAGGCGACTCGCCAGCCGCGGGCGCGCAGGACGACCCCCAGGGAGAGCAGACCGAGGTCGTGCTCCTCTCCCGGCGGGCAGGCGAGGACGGCGAGCGGCCCGCTCCCGGAGCCCCAACCGCGCGCCAGGCCCAGGAGCCGACCGCGGATCACGCTGCTCGCAAAGTGCTCCTGCGCCACAGAGGCCTCACCGCGCTCCCAGCGCTCGCCGAGTTCGTGCAGGTACGGCAGCAGGGCGTCGCGCAGAACGGTCTCGAGTGTGAATGCAGCGAGCATCCGGTCCAGAAGCACCTGTCCTAGCGGCTCGTCGTAGGCGTCCAGGGCGGCGCGGAAGTCGTCGCGGAGCGCGGCGATCGAGCTGCTGGCCGGGCCCGGATCGTCCTTCTTCGCGAGCCGGGCCGCCTCAGCCGCGGAGAGCCCGAGGGCCAGATGGCTCTGCATCGCCTCGATCCGCGCGACATCTGTGAGTGGATAGAGACGGAACCCGCCGCTCGTCCTCTGGGGAGCGAGCAGGCCGTAGCGCCTCTCCCAGGCGCGCAGCAGGTCGGGCTTGACGCCGGTTCGGCGGCTCAGCTCGCCGATGCGCAGAAGCCCGTCACTCGCCACGTATCCATCGTACACAAATTGGACAAATAGTTGACAGCCCTGTGCAAGGTCTGTACCGTCTTTGGACGAAACCTTGACAAGAAAGGAGAGGCATGAAGAAGATCGATGTGCTGGCCGGCGTGCTCGTGGTCGTCGGCGCCCTGAACTGGGGGCTCGTGGCGATCGCCGAGTTCGACCTCGTGGCGACACTCTTCGGGCTCGACTTCGGCGAGACGAATGCGGCAACGCGTGTGGTCTACGGCCTCGTGGGAGCCGCCGCCGTCTACGAGATCGTCCAGTGGCCTGCGATGCGGCGACGGTGGAGCAGGACTTCCGCACCCGTCACCGCCTAAAGGAAAGGAGCGAATGATGCGCAAGCGAATCGCCACCGCGGTCTGCTCGGCGGCCCTGCTCGCCCTCCCGGCCTCGGCCGGCGCAGCGCCCGGGCAGGACATCAAGACCGCCTGCGGCCTGAGCTTCGGCCAGTTGATCTCGGGCGCGAAATCGAGCGGCACGGCCGCCCACTCCAACTACGCCGGAGGCGCAAACGCCTTCAGCGACCCGGCGATCCTCGCAGCCCACGGCTGCAACGGATAGCCGGCGAGCGAGTCGAGGGCCCGGTCCTGGGGGATCCGGGCCCTCGCCGCCGGCTAGGAGAGGACGGCGAAGAGACTGGTGAGGAGGGCGTTCCAGCCCTCCTCGTGCATGTCTTTGACGAGCTGGCCTTGGAGGCCGCTGTGGGTGAGCGAGAACTGCGTCCCGTCGGGCGCCTCGCGAAGGAGGACGTCGATGAGGCTCCCCTCGCTCCCGCGCATCACGCTGGGGTCGTTCTCCCACGTCCACGTGAAGGAGAGCCGCTCCGGTCGCGCGACCTCCGTGTAGATGCCGGCGACGCCGTGCAGGGCGCCCCGCTCGTCCCGCATGGAGAAGTGGTAGCGGCCGCCGACGCGGAGATCCACGTCGGCCTTGGCATTCACCCAGCCCCCCACGCCGGTCCACCAGCGTTCGAGGAGCGCAGGCTCGGTCCAGGCCGCGAAGACCTCGCCGGGCGGCGCCCGCAGAACTCTCGTCAGCTGCACCAGGTTCTCGTCAGAAGGGCCCATGGGGCTCGTAGCTCCCCGGGCGCACGCCGACCGCGATCATGGTCAGGCCATCTGGACCGGCGACCGGGCAGCGTGTCGTCCCGGGATCGAAGCGAAGGAAGGAGCCGGCGCGCACGGGGATCGTCTCGCCGTCGACCTCGTAGACGCCAGAACCTTCGATGATCACGTTGACCTCTTCCTGCCCCGTGTCGACCTCGTTGTGCTCGCGCCCGCGCACGTTGGGGCCGAGCTCGAACCAGTTGATGCCGAAGGCCTGCACGCCGAGCTTCCGCCGGACAAAGCGAACGGCGCCACCCGGGCCTTCGCCCTCGATCTGCTCGACGTTCACGACGCTGTAGCCCACGGGGGACAAGCGTATCCGCGCGCACGGCGAGATCGAGGCCGGGCCGTCAGCCGCGGAGCTAGCCGCCGTAGAGCTCGGGCGGCTGCGGTTGGGCGTACACCGCGGGGTTGCCGGGCATCCCGACCGGGACAAAGGAGAATCCGGGCCAGCTCGTCGTCGTGCTCTGCCCGAGGGACACCGTGCTGCCGTCGAGGGGCCCGTCGAACTGCGACGACGTGTCGATGTCGATCGCATTCGTGGCGTAGAGCGCACCTTGTGCATAGGCACTGACCAGCTGGATCCCGTCGCCGGACGGAACCTGGCTCTGAGGCGCCCCGCCCGAGCCGTTTCCGTTCGCTACGAAGACGAGATTGTTCTGGGCAGGGTTCCACCCGCTTGTGGTGCAGGTCTGGCCCGAGCCCGAGCCGGTCACGGCCGCGCAGAGTTTGGCGTTCTTGATCAGGAGCGTTCCCGAGAGATAGACCGCGCCTTCGCCCGCAAAGGTGTTGACGGAGCCGTTGTTGATCTTCGCGCTTCCGTCGATGAAGACGGTTCCGTTCACCGTCAGCAGACGAGTCGAGGCATTCCAGGACAGCTCACCCGCAGCCGTCTTGCAGCTGTACGAGGCATTCGGAGTGAGGTCTTGGACGTTCACGACGCTGTTGTTTCGCTTTGCAGCCGTCGGCGTCGTCCCCTGGTCGTTGTCGAACGAAGGAACCGCGCCGGCCGATTGCAGGCACGGCGAGTAGGGACCGGGAGACGCGTTCAGATACCAGCTGTCCCAGCTCGGGACCGGAAAGCTGACCGAGGCGGGTTGATTGTCGATGACGCTCGCCCACACGTTGTCCTTCCCCTGGGCTCCTGCTCCCTGCTGGCAGGGATTGTGTGCGGCATTGTTCTGCCACTTGCAGCCGTTGCGGACGTGGAGCTCGTTCAGCGGAACTGCCTGCGTGCCTGCGTAGTTCTGGGTCTGATTCATGGTCAGCGAGCCCTGGACAAGCAGCGGCCCCCTGCTGATCCCGGCCTGGTTTTGAAGGCAGAGATTGCCCGCGACGTAGAGAGGCGACGAGATGACGACGCTGTTCGACACCGTCATGTCGCAGGTCGATCCGGTCCCGCGAGCTGCGATGTAGTTCCAGGCCGGGTTGTTGAGGGGCTGCGTGTAGGTCGGGACGACGGGAACCTTGGCCCGAACGGTTCGCGAAACCAAAACGTTCGCATTCGAGGGGTTCACCACCTTCCCGGTGGAGACCACGTCCCACGTCGAAGCGCCGGTGATGCTCTGTGTCAACGTGCCTGACCACGTGACCGTCCCCGTCGAGTACGTGTGGGTGGTCGCCGGGAGGAGGCCCGGTGCAAGAGCGTTGTTCTGCGGCGCGCTCAACACGGCCATGACTTCGTTGACGCCGGACTCGGCGAGGCTGTAGGCGACCCCGGACGCACCGGAGTAGGAAGCGCTTCTGCTGTTGGTGTCGGCGTAGTAGATGAGGGTGATGCCGGAGACCGTCAAAACGCCCAGAACCATGACCGCCATGATCAACGTCATGCCGCTTTGGTCCCCGACCCGATCGAGAAAGCGCCGCATGGCGCGATGGATCGTCTCGGCGAAGAGAGATCAGCACTCCCCGAACGCGCGGAGGGCGTGGAGATCTCTCCACACCCTGCTCCAATCAGCCTTTCGACGGCTCCAGGAGCGACGCGACCTCGGCTGCATCCGACGCGCGGAGCTTCTTGAGCGCAGAGGACTGGTGGCTGCGCACCGTCGCGGTCGTTATCGCCAGCCGTTTTCCGATCTCGGCGGTGGAGTTGCCCTGCCGGACGAGCTCCATGACCTCCCACTCCCGGCTCGTGAGACGCGCCGCTTCGGCATGGCCGCGGAGGGCGCGGCGGCGCGGCTCGCCGCTGCGAAAGGCCGTAATCACGTGCGCCGCCACAGAGGGAGACAGTGGGGCTTCGCCTGCCGCCGCACGCGACAGCTGGTCCGGGAGCCGGTCGAGATCGGCGTCCTTGAGGAGGTAGCCGCTCGCTCCCGAGCGCAACGCTCGAAAGAGATCGTCTTCGTCCTCCGAGACGGTCAACATCACGACGCACGTGGCGGGAAGACGGCTGGCGATCTCCCACGCCGCGAGGACACCGCTTCCCGGCATCCGGATGTCGAGGAGACAGACGTCGGGAAGCGTCTCGAGAGCCGCGGCGATGGCCGAGGGACCATCGGCCACTTCGGCACAGACCTCGAAGCGGCCGTCTTCGAGCAGGATGTCGCGAACCTCCTCCCTGGTCGGTGCATGGTCGTCTGCGAGCAGGACTTTGAGGGCGCTCACTGCAGGGTCACCTCGACGGTGGTGCCGCGGCCCGGCTCGGTCGCGAGGCGGAAGGCAGCGCCGACGGCCGCGGCTCGGTCGCGCATGATCTGGATGCCGAAGCCGCGCACCGGTTCATCCGCGTGGAAGCCGCGCCCATCGTCCCTCACGAGGAGCGTCGTCTCGGGGCCGCGGCTGACCTCGACGACGATGACGCTCGCCTCGGCATGACGGGCCGCGTTCGTCACCGCCTCGCGGGCGATCATCGTCAAGACCTCGCGCACCTCGGGTGTGACCACGATGCTTTCGTCCATGCGCAGCTCGACCGGCGTGCTTCCGCGGGCTCCGGCGACCTCAACGGTGTAGGCGAGGACCTGCGTCAGGGGCTCGTCGAGCGGCCGAGACAGGATGGCCAGCGTTCGCCGCGCCTCGGCGAGAGCGCGGTCCGCCGCTGCCTGGATCGGCTGCGATCCGTCGGCATCCAGTCGACGTGCCCGACGCCCGATGAAGGCGAGCTCCTGCGCGATGCCGTCATGAAGGTCCCTAGCGATGCGACGACGCTCTTCGAGCACGGCCAGCTTGGTCGCCTCGAGCCAGTACCGGCGAATCTCGCGCACGGCCCCCGTAAGCAGCGCAAGCCCGCCGGCGAGCCGGAAGCCGTCTCCGGTGTAGAGCCAGTTGGAGTAGAGAGAGGGATAGAGGACGTAGTTGAGGGCCGCGCAGCAGGCGAGAGCCATCCCAACCGATAGCCAGGCATAGAGCTCGTCGCCGGAGCGGCGTGAGCGACGCGCCAGCCCAAGCGCGGCCAAGCCGTAGAAGGCGAGTGCGAAGACCTGCAATGCGCTGATGACCGGCACGTCGAACGACGGCGCGACCGACGTCAGCGGCGGAGGATTGAGCCCCGCAGGAAGATGGTCGCGGAACATGCGGACTGAGAGTCCGATCACGACCAGCAAGACAAACAAGCCGGCGGCCACCCTTCGGACGACGAGTTGCGGGCGGGCGAGCCCGGTTGTCGGCAGGAAGGAGGAGACGGCGAACAGCGCCGCCCCCAGCAGGCGACACAGGAGAGCTGCCCACGTCGTGAACCGGTAATCCGGAGTCAACCCGGACGCGAGCGGGACCACCGAATAGCAGAAATTGGCGAAGACGAGGAACGCCATCGCGGCCGCAAGCCCGAGATCGGCGGCCGACCCGCTTTCGCGGAAGCGTCCGATGAGCGGAACGACGGTGAAGAGGCCGATGAGCGCGGCGGTCGCCTCGAGCGCCATTCGGCCCTGGGGGTTCTCATATGCGAATCGGAAAGAAGGCAGGCCGGCGACGAGCCCGGTGATGACCAGCCCGACACAGAGAGAGATTGCCGCCGGATGCGCCCGGCGACTGGGAGTCGCAGCCACGAAGGGAATATCGGCGGCCGGCTAGGCCGGCTGAAGGGCCGAGCGGCGTATCCTCAGAGCCGACAGTGGTGACGATGGACGAGGTTCGCGCCTTCGCGGCGACGCTGCCCCGGTCGAGCGAGGCGTTCGTCCGCGGGCGGGTCAAGTTCCGCATCGGCCGAATCGTCTGGCTGGCCTTCTCGAAGGACGGCGAGACGATGGGCTTCGCGTTCCCGAAGGAGTGGCGGCAGGCGCTCGTCGACTCCGAGCCGGAGAAGTTTTCGCTTCCGAGCGAGCACGACATGCGCTACCACTGGGTGCACGTCGACCTGGCCGCGATCGACGAGGAGGAGATGCGCGATCTCGTCGAGGACGCATGGGCCTTCTGCGTGCCGAAGTCGGTCGCGGAGGAGTACGCGGCCGCGCACGACCATCGCAACTGCTCAGGTGGGTAGTTGTCCGCAGCGGATTCCGCGCATGCACGGATGGCGGGCCGCCCTCCTCGCGCAAACCTGAATGCGTCGATACCAGGAGGCAAGCCACGTGGCGCAAAAGCAGATCGTGATCCTCGGCGGCGGGACCGGCGGCACGATGACCGCCAACCGGCTCAGCCGGCGGTTTGGCGAGGACGAGGCTGAAATACACGTCGTCGACCAGGACGACCGCCACGTCTACCAGCCCGGTCTGCTCTTCGTGCCGTTCGGGCTCACCGAGCTCGACGAGATCGTCCGCCCGCGCCGGCGCCAGCTGCGCAAGGGCATCGTCTTCCACGAAAGCGAAGTCGAGTCGGTCGCGCTGGAGGACGACAGGGTGCTGCTGGCCGATGGCGCGTCGCTTCCCTACGACGTGCTCGTCGTCGCGAGCGGGGTACGACTCCAGCCCGAAGAGACCGAGGGAATGATCGAAGCGGGATGGAACGAGCGCGTCTTCACCTTTTACAGCCCCGAAGGCGCCGACGCGCTGCGAAGGGCACTCGATTGGTTCGACGGCGGACGCTTGGTCGTGAACTTCGTGGACATGCCGATCAAGTGCCCGGTCGCGCCGCTCGAGTTCACCTTCCTCACGGACTGGTACCTGCGCGAGCGGGGCGTCCGCAGCCGTACGGAGCTCGTCTATGCCACCCCGCTCGACGGTGCCTTCACGAAGCCGGTCGCCTCGCAAGAGCTCGGCGGCTTGCTGGCTGAAAAGGATGTCGAGCTCGTGACCGAGTTCAACGCCGGCGAGGTCGACGGCGTCGGCGGCAAGCTCATCTCGTACGACGAACGTGAGCTCGACTTCGACCTTCTCGTCACCGTTCCGTTGCATGGGGGAGCCGCCTACGTCGAGCGCTCGCCGGGGCTCGGTGACGCCCTCGGCTTCGTCCCGACCGACAAGGGCACCCTTCAATCACCCGTCAGGCCGAACGTGTTCGCGCTCGGTGACGCGACCGACCTGCCGACCTCAAAGGCCGGCTCGGTCACGCACTTCGAGGCCGAAGTGCTCACCGACAACATCGCCCGCTTCCTCAGAGATGACGAGCTCGAGCCCCTCTACGACGGCCACGTCAACTGCTTCATCGAGACCGGATTCAAGAAGGCGCTTCTGATCGACTTCAACTACGAGGTCGAGCCGCTGCCGGGCCACTTCCCGATCGCCTTCGGGCTGCCCCTCCTGCGCGAGTCTCGCCTCAACCACATCGGCAAGCTCGCCTTCCAGTGGGTCTATTGGCACGCACTCTTGCCTGGGCGGGAGCTGCCCGGGATCGGACCGGCGATGCCGACCGCGGGTAAGAAGACAGCTTCCATCAACGCCAACTGAGGAGGACGCGATGACGTTCACGCTGATCGCAGACGCACCCGTCGACGTCGACGCCGAAGGCTTTCTGACGAACCCCGAGCAGTGGAACGAGGAGATCGCAGCGGCCATCGCCGCCGAAAACGGCATTCCCGAGCTCTCCGCCCGTCACTGGCTGGTCGTGCGCTTCATGCGGGAGCGCTACCTGGAGACGGGCAGCGCTCCTTCGATCCGATCGCTCGGGAAAGAGTCCGGCGTCCCTGTCAAGGAGCTCTACCAGCTGTTCCCGAAAGGGCCGGCGAAATTGGCCGCCAAGATCGGCGGCATCCCCAAGCCCAAGGGCTGCATCTAGGAAGGAATCGCGATGACGGAACTGGTCGAACACGCACAGATCGACACCCTTGAGCCGACCACCATCGAGAAGGTCGCGATCGTCGTCTCGAAGGGCTCGCTGGAAGGCATCTATCCGGCCCTGATCATGGCCAACGGTGCGCGCATGGAGGGCATCGAGGCCGACCTCTTCTTCACCTTCTTCGGGCTCGATGCGATCCGCAAGGACCGCTTCGAGAAGATCAAGGTGGCGACGGTCGGCAACCCCGGCATGCACATGCCTACCTGGATCGGCGCGATCCCCGGCTTCTCGGCGCTCGCGACGCGGATGATGAAGAGGCAGATGGAGAAGATCGACGTCCCCCCGATCCCGGAGTTCATCGAGCTCGTGCACGACTCCGGCGTTCGCCTCTTCGCCTGCAAGGCAACGGTCGACATGTTCGGGCTGACGATGGACGACTTCGTCCCCCAGGTGGAGGACATCATCAGCGTCGGCGAGTTCTACGAGAAGGCGGCCGGAGGGCAGATCATCTTCACGTAGGGCCAGCCGAGCCGAGCGAGCCAGGCAACCCAGTCGAGTGCCATTTCACGTCGGACACCGCTACGCGTGGGCCCCGATGGAAAATCCGCGCACACACGGATGCCTGGGGGCGAGCCGAGATCGATGCTGTGTGAGAAAGGAGGCCAGCCATGACATTGACGCGTAAGGATTTCGGCGCGACGGTCTTGGCGGTGCTCGTCGTCCTCGTCTACGTCGCGAATGTCCAGGACTGGTGGTACCTGGGGAGCAATCGCTGGGCCGCGGTCACGATGCTCGCGATCGGCGCGATCAGCTGCCCGCTCGGAGCGAGAGTCGATGAGATCGAGAAGGGCATGACTACACCGATCACCGTGCTCGCGATCCTCGGCGTGACCGCTCTCGTGCTCGGCATCATCGCGATCGTCACCGCCGCGCAGTGGGCGCTGCTCATGCTCACGATCGTGCTGATTGCTCTCTGGGCAGGAACGACGTTGCGGCACGCGGCGACGCCGGCTCGACCGGTCGCCGTGCACTGACACCTCAAGGTCGGCCTGGGAGGAGGTGATTACCGTGCCGACTGAGATGCTCGAGCGAAAGGCTGTTCCGGACACCCAGCCCACCGTCGTCGCGCCTGAGCCGGATAGCGAGCTCCGCGCGTGGGCGCGCAAGCATGTGGAGCGCGTCCACAAGCTCAAGCGAGACGTCGCCATCTTTCTGCTCGGGATGACGGCCCTGACCGGTATCTGGGTGCTCGTTGAGTGGCAGGACAACGGCCCCTTCGAGCGACTGAGCGACAACGGCAATCCGGGCGACTGGGAGCCCTGGGTTCTCTACGTCGCGCTCGTGTGGGGCTTCTTCGTCCTCCTCGACGCCCTCAAGGTCTACTTCGACCGCCCGACAACGCAGACGGAGATTGACCGAGCAGTCGAACGGATTGGATCGCGGAGCTAGTCGGTGAGGAGGGTGAGGACAGGAGAGCGCCCAGGCTTCGGGCGTCTCCAGTCCTGGGCCATGACCGCCTGTCCTCGAGAGCATCGAGAGACAGCGGTTTTCCCACCGCGCCGATGAGCGCAATCCCCGATGCGTTCTTCTCGCGGCAAGGGGGACGCTAAGCGCAGAGATCAGCCCATGGCTAACGCGCAGTCAAATGGCCAATCGATCCGGAAGCTCAACACGGTCGTCTTCGTCGACATCGTGGGGTCGACTGAGCTCGCCGCAGCGCTCGGGGACGAGCAATGGGCCGAGCTCTTGGAGCAGTACCAGGCGGTCGTCCGCGTGGCACTCGCGAACACCGGAGGCGAGGAAATGGACACGGCAGGAGACGGCGTCTTCGCCGTCTTCACCGATCCAGCAGCTGCCGTCGCCTTCGGCTGCTCGATCTGCAGGATCGTCGAGCCGTTAGGGCTCCGAGTCCGGGTGAGCGTTCACACCGGTACGTGCTGGGTCGCGGGCGAGAAGTGCAGCGGCCTGACCGTGAGCATCGGTGCGCGCATCGTCGCCCATGCCGAGCCCGATGAAGTTCTTGTCTCGGCTGGGCTTCAACAGTCATTGATGGACGATCCTCGCTTCGACTTCCGAGAACGCCGCGAGGCCCAGCTCAAGGGCGTGCCGGGACGGTGGACGCTCTATTCCGTGCAGCGCGGCTGCCCGCGGACTGGTCCAGTTCGCCTGACTGTCGGATGAGTCCGGGCACACATGGGCTACGGGCAGGCGCGATGGGTATCCAGCTGCACCTTAGAGTTCGCGTCTTGGGTGAAACGATGAACTGTCCCTTTTGCAGGAAATTGCTGAAAGCCCGTAGCTGCAACTCCAGCATCAACCACCCGCGAGCGAGCGAGCGGCTGTAGGCGCTGACTGAAGATGGCACGGCGGTCGACTCCCGAACTGGCCTGGCGAGTTGTGCTCAGTAGTTGGGAGGGTCCCACGTGCGCAAGAAACTTGGCATCTTTCGTGCACCCGCCGTGTCTGCCCACCACAGTCGCTCGTCACCCTACGCAGGTGGGTCAGGCCCCTGGAAATAGAAGCCGAGCATGTGCGCCCAACGCTGACCCGGATCGGTCTGTCGCCCTGACCCGGGTCGATATTCCTCGCACGTTGGAAAACGGAGGTTCACGTCGCGGCCTTGCCAGTCGCCCGTGACCGTGACCGTTCCGGTCGAGTAGTCGCCGCAGGGCGGCGTTGCCGCAGGATGAAGAAGCGCCTGGTCCAGTCGGATCGCGTTGCAGACGCTCGTGACCGATGGCTCCCGGTCGCGTTCTACACGGTTCGCCGCGACGACCATGCGACCGAGCTCGCAGTCGACATCGACTCGGGCACCGACCATCTTCCACGCCTCGTCACTCACCTGCTCCCAGCCCACGTTGGTGACGGTGACGTGCAGTCCGGTTGACAACGGTTTCTCTCCGCATGCCGCCACGAGCGTTACGAGCACGGCACCGGCGAGCGCACAGGGCCTCATACCTGGTTAGACGCTGGGCGACGGCAGATGTTCCAGCCGCGTTAGGCCCGGTCCCCTGGTCGCAATGGAAGCTCGTTGCCGAGCTTTGGGGCCACCGAGACGGTGTGAACAAGCCTCGGGCTCGACGCCCCACCCGGTCGAGCTTCAAGACGACCAGGTAGATGAAGGCGGCTAACGGTAGTTTCCGCGCATGGGGCGGATGACCTACTGGATGAATGTGTCGCTCGATCTTCGTATCGAGCGGTCTGCCGGCGACCACGATGCCGACGAGGAGGGCGGCGAGTGGCTGCGCATCGATGAGCAGCTCTTTCGTGAGTTCAACAAACGCGCTCGGAGCTTGGCACCGCCATTCGCGACGAGACGGAAGGCACAATCGGAGTCGGCGGCGCCACGCTCGCGACACAGCTCCTGGAACATGGGCTGCTCGATGAGCTACTGCTCTACACGCACCCGGCGATCTTGGGATCGGGCCGACCTCTGTTCGACGAGCTCACCGAACCGCTCGAGTGTGACCTGCTCGAGCACGCGACATTCGAGAACGGCGTGGCCCTGAACCGCTACCAGATTCGCGGCCAGCGAACCGAGTTGCGCGCGGGATCGCGTTAGCGAGCGAGCTAGCGAGCGAGCTACTGGATCAGCGTGAGCAGCTTGAACATCGGCAGGTACATGGAAATGATGATCACGCCGACCATCATTCCGACGCCGATCATCATGAGCGGCTCGAGGATCGAGGTCAGGGTCGCGATCGAGCTGTCGACCTCGTCCTCGTAGAAGTCGGCGATCTTCCCGAGCATCTTCTCGAGCTCGCCGGTCTCCTCGCCGACGCGCACCATCTGGGAGACCATCGGCGGGAAGATCTTCTGGTCCTCGATCGGTACTGCAATGGGGACGCCCTGGTGCACGCGCTCACGGACGACCGCGGTCGCGTCCTCGATGAGGCTGTTTCCCGACGTCGTACCGGTGATTTCGAGCGAGCGGATGATGTCCACGCCCGCAGCCACGAGGGTCGAGAGTGTGCGCGAGAAGCGCGCCATGCCGATCTTGACGATGATCGCGCCGATCCCGAAGGGCATCTTCATCCGGAAGCGGTCCCACATCCTGCGGCCCGACTCGGTCTTCTTGAAGCGAAGGAAGCCGAAGATGATCCCGGCCCAGACCGGGAAGACGATGTACCAGTAGCTCCGCAGGATGTTCGAGCCCTTGACGACGATCTGCGTGAGCATCGGCAGATCGCCTCCGAGCTGCTCGAAGATCCCGACGAAGATCGGGACGAGGAACATGAGCATGCCGATGAGGACGAGCGTGGCGAACGCCATGACCATCAGCGGGTACATCATCGCGCCCTTGACGCGGCGCTTGATCTGAGTCTCCTTCTCGATCTGGAAGGCGACCCGGTCGAGCACCACGTCGAGGATGCCGGCGGCCTCGCCGGCCTCGACCATCGACACGAAGAGCCGGGAGAAGATCCGCGGGTGGCGCGCCATCGCCTCCGACAGGAGGAGGCCGCCCTCGACGTCGGCCCGAAGCTCCGAGACGACGGACGCGAGCTTCTTGTCCTCGGTCTGCTCCTCGAGGATGACGAGCGCGGTGACGACGTTCAGGCCCGCTTCGATCATCGTCGCGAACTGGCGGGAGAAGACCTGGAGCGACTTCGGCTTCACCTTCTTCACCGCCATGGCGAAGCCGGCGGAGCTCGCCGCCTGCTCGTGCAGTGTCAGCGCGACGAGCCCGCGCACGCGCAGTGCTTCGCGCGCCGCATTGGCGTCGGGGGCGTTGACCTGGCCGTCGAGCTCGAGGCCCGCAGAGTTGATCGCCGTGTAGGCGTAGGAAGCCATTCCAAGCGGAAATCGGCATCACCCGGTCACGCCTTGAGGGTCAACCGCGGTTTGCCGATGTTCTGGTCGGTGCCTTCTGCGCGCCCACACCTGCGGCGGCGTGCCCGGAGCGAGGGCGGCTTCGGCATGATCGAGCTTCTCGCGGCGATGACCGTGATGCTCATCGGCATCTTTGCGGTCTTCGGCGTCTTCCAGGCCGGCATCGTGCAGATCCGCCGTGCGAGCACGCTGACGACCGCGGCAGCGATCGCCGACTCAGAGATCGAAAAGTTCCGCGCCATCAAGTACGACTCGATCGGCCTCTCGAACACGGACGTCGACGCCGTCGCCGGCGGTTCGTACGGATCCACCTACACCGGCCAGTCGTACTACACGACCGACACGGCGGTCTCCACCACGCTGACGGGAGCGATGGACTCGTCCCAGCTCACGATGCCGGTTCCCTCGAGCCCGGCCGGGTTTCCTAGCGCCGGCCCCTTCATCGTCCAGATCGACAGCGAGCTGATACTCATCAGCACCCGCACGTCCACTCCCTGGGCGATCCGGGCGAGCAACGAGCGCGGCTACCTCGGCACGACTGCCGCCGCCCACACGAACGGGTCGACGGTCTACCTCGTCCAACGGGTGAACGTGGCCGCATGCGGCTCCTCACCGTGCACCGACAAAGTGGCGACGAAGACGGTCACGGGCGCCGACGGGCGCGCCTACAAGGTGGACACGTACGTGACGTGGAGGCAGATCACGAACTCGGGCTCGACCACCGGCCGGCTCGTGAAGCTCGTGAGCATCGTCGTGCGCGGCAGCTCCTCGCCGTATCAGGTCTACGCGAGGGTCAGCTCGGCCTTCGATGAATCGACGGGTCAGTAGGGCCAAGTAACAGACTGTTACTTGGGCCCTTCCGTATCAATTGCCTTCGGCCTGAATGTCGCTCCTCCCCGGATTCCCGGCGGCCGAAGCTAGTAACAGTCTGTTACTAGGCTAGTTTCGGGGCTTTTTCGTGCGCGTTTGGCTCGGGGCTTATGTCGACAGGCGGCCGCCGCTCGCTCTGGCTCTGGCTCTAGCCGCAGCTCTGGCTCTCGCCTTCCCGTTGCCCTCGCTCTAGCTGAGTGCTAGTTCGAGCTCACCGAGACGAGCTTGATGACGAAGCCCGAGCCGTCGTCCCCGTTCACCGTCAACGTCTCGCCGATGGCGATCGTCTCGGTCGCGTCGCCGTTCGTGAAGTTCTTGCCCGAGGCGAGCGCGATCGTGATGGAGGTCGGCGTGAGCGAGACAAGCTTGAAGACGGGGTCGTCGCTCGGGAAGGTGCCGCTCGCGGACACCGCCTCGGCCTTCGAGTTGATCTCGAGCTGAGCAGAGCTCGCCGTGGCCGTCGTTCCTGTGCCGGTGCCCGTCCCGGTGCCTGTCCCGCCCGTGCCGACGTCGCCGAGCCCCGGAGTGATCGCTCCGCCTGAGAACGGGTCCCGGCCCGAGAAGACGCCGAGGTTCGACATCTGCCCCTCCATGAGGGACGGAGGCGCGTCGGTGTCGACGAGCTGGCTCGGAGGGACGGCCGCCCCAGCGCCGGGCGTCGAGGGAGCCGAGCCCGGCGTCGGCGCGGTCGTCGTAGGTGCGACAGCGGTCGTGGGCGGCGGGTTGCCGCCAGTGAGCGCCTTGAAGGTCTTCGGGCCCTGCCATCCGATCAGTCCGATGAAGACCGGCACGAGCAGGAACAGAACCTTCTTCTGCTTGGCTTCCTTCTGCTTGAGGAGAGCAGCCTGAACCTTTTTGGATGCCATTAGCCAAGACCTCCTGCGGATGCGTCGGCGGGCGGGGGTGGCGCTTCCGTCGACGGCGGCGGAACGACTGCGGCCGTCGGGTCGGGCGCTCCGTAGACATACGCGGAGACCGTCAGTCCGGCGTTGATGCTCGGGAACCCGTCCTTCCCCTCTTTCATGCTCATGGTGTCGAGGGTGAAGAGCCGGCCCGCTGAGGACAGGCGTCCGTCGCGGACCGTGACGAGGTTCCGGAGGCGGAAGAGGAAATCGGTGAGATCGAAGTAGTTGCCCTCGAAGGTGAGTGTGATCTCGATCGCGCTGTACCCCGTCTTGGGCGTCGGCGCGCTCGGCTGGATCGAGAGGAACTTGATCCCCGTCGCCTCGGCGACCGAGTTGAGGTCGAGGATGATCCCCGGCATGTCGTCGGTGTCGGGCATCGCCTTCGAGACCTCGAAGACGTCGGCGACCTTGATCGTCGTCGCCTGCTGCCCTGGACGCGAGGCGAGCTGCGCGGCGGTCACCTTCATCTGCATCTCGGCGATCTGCTCGTCGAGCCGCCCGGACTCCGCGCGCTTCGGCCGGATGACGACCATGTACGCGACCGCGGCCACCATCAGGATCGCGAGACCGATCACGGGCCAGATGGGGACCTGCTTTTTCACGAGGCAACTCCCTGGCGCACGGAAGCGGTGATCGCGAAGTTCACGCCCGGCAGTGCGGGGTCGTCGGACGCCGTTGCGAACTCGAGCTGAACCGACTGGAGCTCAGGAATGACCTGGAGCCGCGAGAGGAGCCGCGCGACGCTCGCCTGGCTCACGGAGGTGCCGGTCACCCGGAACGAGCTCACCGCCCCGCTCGTAGCAGCACCTGCCGAGCCCGGCGAAGGCGCGGTCGCGTCGAGCGTCGCCAGCCTGACGTCGGCCGGAAGGACGAGCGCGAGCTCGCGCAGAACGCGGTCCCAGGCGAGGCGGTCGGCCAGCGCCGTGGAGAGCGCCGCCGTCCGCGCGGAGCGCTCGGAGTCGATGTTGGCCTCCTCGCCCGGCGCCTGCGGCTGCTTCTCGGGCACCTGCAGGCTCGCGAGGTCTCCGCGGAGGTCGTCGAGCTCACCGGCCTTCTTCGTGACTGCCCCGCTCGAAGAGAGGTAGAACGCGGCGAGCGCGGCGAAGACGAGCACGCCGGCCAGCGCGACGATGACGTGCGGGATCGCGCTCGGCTTCGACTCTTTCTCGGCGCGCACCTCCTCCTTCGGGAGGAGGTTGAAGGCGTGCATGAGCGGGATGTCGCGCACGGGCGGTCCGCTCTTCGCCTCGATGGCAGCGACCTTCTGCTTCCCGCGGCCGAGGCGGCGCTCCTTCTTCTCTTTGGGCGGCTTCGGTTCCTTGGCCTTCTTCGGCTCCTTCGGCGGCTTCTCCGCCTTGGGCTCCTTCGGCCCGCGCTTCCAGAGATCGGAGATCTTGATCTCCTTTTTCATGTCGATGCCCATCGCGTCTCCTAGAGCGCCATTCCGAGGCCGATGGGGACGGCAAGCGACGGGTCGGGCATGCCGCCCTTGACCTTCTTCCCGACCGAGATCCCGACGAGCGGATCCCCGACGCGGACGTTCACGCCGACCAGGCGCTGAAGGGCGGGAGCGAGACCGGCAAGGCGCGCGGTGCCGCCGGCGAGGACGACCTCGCGGATGCCGAGCGAATCGGGCTGGCTCTGGTAGAACTGGAGCGACGAGACGAGCTCGCGCGAGAAGCCCTGAAGCGCCCCGTTGAGCGCCTCGCGAGCGAGGGCGGCCTGCTCGGGCGTCAGTCCCTCAGGCGCCTCGGCGCCGTCGAGCGAGACGCTCGCCTTGAGGAGCTCGGCAGCTTCGATGTCCATGTCGAGCGCCCGCGAAAGGGCGATAGTCAGCGACATTCCGCCCCATTCGATCACGCGGGCGAACTCGCAGGACTGGCCGTCCGAGACCCCGAGCGTGCTGCGCTCGGACCCCATCGTGACGGCGACGAGCGCGCTCTTCTCGCCCGACTGTTCCTCCGGCGGCATGAGAGCGCGGAGGAGCGCGAATGCCTCGAGGTCGACGCCGGCGAGCTTGATGCCCGCGGCGCGGCAGGCCGTCGAGTACGCATCTACGAGCTCTCGATACGCGACGACGAGGAGAACGCGCTTCTTGGACTGGCCCTCCTCCACGGTCTCGCCGAGCACCTGGTAGTCGAGCAGCGCCTGGTCGACCGGGATCGGCAAAGCCTCCTGGGCGCGGAAGCGCACGGCATTCGCGACCTGCTTGGGGTCGTCGATGCCCAGGAGCTCGATCGTCCGGACACCGATGCGGTTGTTCGCGATGCCGATCCGGACGTTGCGCTTCGACAGGCCATGCCGCTTGAAGAAGAACTTGAGCGCGTTGGTGAGCGCTTGGACGTCCTTGACCTCGCCGCCGGCCACAATCCCGCGCGGAATGGGCTCGCGGGCGACCTGGACGAGCCGCGCGGAGCCGTTCACCTCGACGGCGGCCGCCGAGAGGAACGAGGCGCCGATCTTGAGCCCGACGGTTTCCTTGGACACGGTCTAGGTCCCTGCCACCCGCAGGCCTCCCGCCGCAGAGTCGGGAGTTGCGAGTCCGTTGCGCTTGAGGAGGCCGAGCAGCTGGTCGGGCCGGCTCGAGCGGGACATGGCGACGTCCTGCGTGATGATCCCGCGCGTGACGAGGTCGACGAGCGCCTGCTCGAGGGTCTGCATGCCGCGGCCGGTGTTCGTCTGCATGACCGAGTAGATCTGCTCGACCTTCGCCTGGCGGATGAGGTTCCGGACGGCGTCGTCGGGGAGCAGGATCTCGAGGGCGGCCACGCGGCCCTTCCCGTCCACGGTCGGCAAAAGCGTCTGCGTGACGATCCCCTGGATCGTGGCCGCGAGTTGGACGCGGATCTGCTCCTGCTGCGCGGCCGGAAAGACGTCGATCAAGCGGTCGATCGTCGAGGGCGCATCCTGCGTGTGCAGCGTCGCGAAGACGAGATGGCCGGTCTCGGCCGCGGTGATCGCGGTCGAGATCGTCTCGAGGTCGCGCATCTCGCCGAGGAGGATCACGTCCGGGTCCTGGCGAAGCGCGCCGCGCAGGGCGTCGGCGAAGCTGACGGCGTCGGGACCGATCTCGCGCTGGTTGACGATGCAACGCTTGTGGCGGTGCAGGAACTCGATCGGGTCCTCGATGGTCATGATGTGGTCGTCGCGCGTGCGGTTGATCTCGTCGACCACGGCCGCGAGGGTCGTCGACTTACCGGAGCCCGTCGGGCCCGTGACGAGAACGAGGCCGCGCGGCTTCTTCGAAAGCTCGTGGAGCTGCGTCGGCAGCCCGAGATCCTCGAGCGTCTTCAGCTCGGCGGGGATCATCCGGAAGGCCGCGCCGAGGCTCTCGCGCTGGAAATAGACATTGACGCGGAAGCGGGCCAGGCCTGGGATCGAGTACGAGACGTCGATCTGGCGATTGATCTCCAGGTGCTTCTGCTGCTCGGTCGAGAGGATGCGGTACAGGACCCGCTGGGTGTCGTCGGCCGTGAGGCGCGGGAACTGGTCCAGCCGCTCGAGGCTGCCGTTCAGGCGGATGACCGGGTGTGATCCGACCGTGACGTGCAGGTCGGACGCGCCGAGGGCGACCATCGTCTCGAGCAGGTCGTCGATCGTGTATGTCGCTGCAGCAGATTCGGTGCCAGGACCATCCATTGGGGCTCCCTCCGCCCGGTGCTATCGGCAGAGAAGCCCCTCGTCTGAAGGGCCAAGGGAAAATCCCCCATTCGAGGGGACGCGTTCCGTGCACGAGAGGCCGATATCTCCGCGTGAGCCACCGCACGCCCATGCTCGATCAAGGAGGAGTCACCAAATGATTCAGAGGCTCAGCAAGCGGGTCACGCAGAAGGATCGCCAGGGGGGCTTCACCCTCATCGAGCTTCTCGTCGTGATCATCATCATCGGCATCTTGCTCGCGATCGCCATCCCGTCGTACCTCTCCTTCCGGAGCCGCGCTGAAGTGTCGGCTGCGAAGGCGAACGTGCGGGCGTCGATCCCGGGCGTGGAGGCGTTCTACGCCGACCACAACACGTACTCCGGCTTGACCCTGACGAAGCTGCAGGCGTCGTATGACGCGGGGATCAAGAACATCACCGTCGTCCGCGCGACCGCCGCTTCGTACTGCGTCCAGAGCATCGTTGGCCAGGCCACGTACAAGAAGGCCGGCCCGTCGGCTGACATCGTGGTCACCGCCTGCTAGGCAGAGACACGATTCGATGTCTGGAGAGGGCGCCGCAAGGCGCCCTCTCTCCTTAAGCCTTGCGGGCGAAGTGCCGATAGAGAGCTCATGGCGTCTCAGCTTCGCTTGCACGTTCTCCTGCCGCTCGCCTTCCTCGGCCTGATCGGCGCCGCCGTCGGCGTCTACACCATGGGCAAGGCACCGGGCGGAGGGAGCGATGCCGGCGTCCCGCTCGTCACGACGCACCCGGACAAGAGCAAGCCGAAGCCGCCCGCGACGTCCGAGGACTGGACAAAGGCCCTCGTCGCTTGGTGCGCCGGCGTCCAGACGCAGTACGACAAGATCGGCGATCCGGCGACGCTCGCCGACTACGAATCGGTCATCGGCGAGTACGTCGAGCTCTGGGACTCTGCGCAGCCCGCGTTCATCAAGCTCGGCCTCCCGTCGCAGAAGAGGGAGACAGCGATCGCCCTGCGGCGGAACATCGACACGTCGAGCTCAAAGCTTCGGTGGGTCTTCAGCCGCTTTCAGGCATTGGACGTCGCGGCGATCCAGAACCATCTCGACGAGCTGGGAGCGCTCGACAAGGAGCGCGTCGCCCTCCTCCGCCGGCTCGACGCGAGCGAGTGCCTCGACGAGAAGAACAAGGGCATCGCCCGCGTTGCGATTCAGCAGGCGCCGCTCCTGATCAACTCTCAGCTCCGGCGCTACGGCAAGGTCGTCGTGCTCTTCTATGAGCCCGGCGCGAACTACGACGCGATTCAGACCCGCGAAGCACGCGCAGGCGCCCTTCTCGCGCACTCGGGCTTCGTTTCCGTGAACGTCTCCAAGAACCGCGAGGCCGGACAGCTCGCGTCCGAGTACAACGTGCTGCAGTCGCCCACAGTGCTCATCTTCACCCGAGGCCACAATCTCAAGGCCCGCATCGAAGGCTTCTACGATCGCACGGCGATCGTGCAGGCCGTCAAGAACGCCTGATGGCCGCCGAGCCCGCCGTCGATCTCCAGGGAGTCGAAGTCGAGCGCCGCTCCGCGCGGAAGGACGGCCGCGAAGTCGTCGCGCTTCGCTGCGTGGACACCGGCGCGCGCGGCTTTGTCGTCGAATGCGACGTCTACCCCGTCGACGCCGTGCGCGTCGAGCCGCTCCGCCCGGGGCCCTACACCTTCGCCACGCGTGCCCAGGCGGACGCGTTCATGGATGAGGCTACGAAGGCCCTCACCTACCTCGGCTGCGAACTCTAAGACCCTAGTAACAGACTGTTACTAGGTGTGATCCGTCACATTTCTCCACTGGCGAACGCCGCTACTGGTGCGGCGTCGACCGCCTGCCCGAGCTAGTAACAGACTGTTACTTGGCTTCTTTCGTGCGCGTTCGGTGGGCGTCTCGTGAACGCTTTAGATCAGGACCCGGGCGAGCTCTTCGATGGACGTGAGGCCGGAGGCGACCTTCTGGAGGCCGTCGTCCCAGAGCATCTTCATCCCGGTTTCCATGCCGGCGCGCTCGATCTCCTCACGGCTCGCGTGCTGGGCGGCGAGGCGTGAGAGGTCCTCGCTCATGATCATCAGCTGGTAGACGCCGACACGGCCCTTGTAGCCGGTCTGGTTGCAGCGCGGGCAGCCCTTCTTGCGGTAGAGGCCGACGCCGTCCGCGGCAGCGGCCTGCTCGGGCGAGAAGCGCGCTTCCAACATCTCCTCCTGCGTGGCCATATACATCTCGCAGCAGTGCGTGCAGAGCTTGCGTACGAGGCGCTGGGCGAGGACGGCGGTGACCGCGGAGCCGGTCAGGAAGGGCTCCACGCCCATCTCGTTCAGGCGGGTGAGCGCGCTCGGCGCGTCGTTCGTGTGGAGCGTCGAGAGGACGAAGTGACCCGTTAGGGCGGCTTCGATGGAGATCTTGGCGGTCTCCGCGTCGCGGATCTCCCCCACCATCACCACGTCCGGGTCGGAGCGCAGGATCGACCGCAACGCGGTCGCGAATGTGAGGCCCGCCTTGTTGTTCACCTGCACCTGGTTCAGGCCTGCGAGGCGGTACTCGACCGGGTCCTCGACGGTGATGACGTTGATCTCGGGCCGGCTGATCTCGGCGAGCGACGCATAGAGCGTCGTCGACTTACCGGAACCGGTCGGCCCGGTGACGAGGAGCGCGCCTGTCGGCTTCTTGATGATCTCCGCGAACTGCGCACGCATCTCGTCGGAGAGGCCGAGCTCGGCGAGTGTCGGCGGGCGCTTCGACTTGTCGAGAAGACGCATGACAACGCCCTCGCCCTCGACAGTCGGGAGCACGGCGACACGGATGTCGAGCATGCGCCCCGCGGCCTTCGCGTTCAAGGAGATGCGGCCGTCCTGCGGCTTGCGGCGCTCGGCGATGTCGAGCTTCGCGAGGACCTTCAGGCGGGTCGTCACACCGGGTGCGAGGCGCTTCGGGATGCGCTGCACCTCGTGGAGGACGCCGTCCACGCGGAGGCGGACGACGAGCGAGTCGTCCTGCGGATCGAAGTGGAGGTCGGAGGCGCCGTCCTCGGCGGCCTGGAGGATGATCGAGTTGACGAGGCGGACGAGCGGCGCGTCGGAGACGCCGTCGTCGGCCTCCAGATCGTCTTCGTCCTCGAGCGCGTTTTCCTCGTCGAGCTCGTCCTCGACGAGCGCGGCGCGCTCCCAGGCCTCCGTAGCGCGGACGATCCGCTTGAGCTCGACCTCGATGTCTTCCGCGGGCGCGACGCCGATCTCCAGCGTGTAGCGCGTCGCGATGCGGAGCTCGTCCACGGCCTGGACGTTGGTGGGATCGGCGACGGCGACGAACAGGCGGTCGTCCTCGAGCTTGTAGGGGATCGCCATCGCGCGCTCGAGGACGTGCGTGGGGATCTGGCCGGCGGCGTTCTTGTCCACGCCCTCCGCATTGAGGTCGATCTGTGGGAGGTGCGAGTGGTCGCTCGAGACCTGGCGAAGACCGCGCGCGCCGATCGGCGAAGGCGGCGGCGTGTCGACGCCCGGAGCGGCCAGTCCCTCGTCCACGATCGCCTGGCCGATCGAGCCGCCGACGGCAGCCGAACGCACGCCGGCGAGCCGGTCCGGTGAGACCAGCCCTGTGGTCTCGAGCAGATCGGCGACGAGCTCGTTAACGACGCTCGGCGCAATTGCGCCCGGAGGGTGCGTGGGCTCGACCGAGGAGCCTTCCTCGGCGTTTGTCCCCGCCCCCGGCAGGTTTTGCAGGTCGTCGAATTCCACCTAGTGCGCCTTCCAGCGACGCTGCTCCGCGTCGCGGTCGCGTGCACCAAGCGCGGCGAGGACGCAGGGAGCCCCGGTAACGGTGATTACCGGGGCGATCGAGGACGCGGCAGCGCGCCGCGTGAACGCGGACGAGACGCAGGCATGTGTTGCTGGATGGTGCACTGGTTCTCCTGCACGGAATATCGGCTTCCCGAGCCGAATCCCTGAGGAGGGGGATAGACGAGCGGAGGGCCTAGAAGCGGCTCAGGTAGCCGTCGAGCAGCTCTTGCCCGACGAAGAGCGCCACGATCGCCCCGAACGCGAGGAACGGACCGAACGGAATCGCCATCTTGCGGGCCGCGAGCCCGTGACGCGCGAAGAGGACGGACGAGGCGACCAGGGCGGTCACCATGCCGATCATGAGCCCGACGCCCACGGGCCAGCCCAGGCCGGCGCCGAGGAGTAGGGCGAGCTTGACGTCGCCCATGCCCATCCCGCGCGGGTAGGCGACAAGAGCCAGGAAGAGGAAGAGCGAGGCGCCGAGGGATGCGCCCAGCCACTCCTTCCACCGGTCCGGCGCGAGGATCATGTTCGCCGTCAAGACGATCGCGAAGGAAGGGAGGACGATCAGGTCGGGCAGTATGCGCCTCTCCGAGTCGATCGCCGAGAGGACGACCAGCGCGGCGCAGAAATACGCGCCGACCAGCGCCTCGCCGGTGAGCCCGAAGTGCCAGAAGCACGCGGCCACGAGGACCGCGGTGGCGATCTCGACGGCCGGGTAGCGGGCGCTGAACGAGGCGCCACACGACCTGCAGCGGCCACGGAGGACGAGGTACGAGGCGACCGGGATGTTGTCGTACCACGCGATCTCCGCCTCGCAGGAGCCGCAGGCGGAGCGCGGACGGACGAGCGAGCGGCCGTCGGGCAGCCGCGCCGCGACGACGTTCAGGAAACTTCCGAGCGCGAGCGCGGGCGCGAAGACGACGAGGGCGAGGGCGGCGTCCATCCCAGCCGTTATCGGCATTCCCGACGGCCCTCGTTAGGGACCAAACCGCTAGCCCGCGTACAACTGAGGTGGGTTGGGCTGGGCGTAGACCGCCGGGTTGCCCGGCATGCCCGCAGGCACGGTCTGGATCGTCGGGAAGTTGTCGCTCGAGACGTTGTTCGAGAAGACGACATAGCTGGCCACGAGCGGGCCGTCCGTTTTGGCGTTGTTCCCGAAGTTGACCGCGTTGGTCGCGTAGACCGCGCCCTGGAACTGGGAGTTGTTGATGAAGTCGGCGCTGAAGCCCGAGGCGACCTGCTGGCCGCCGTTCCCGAGCGCTCCGTCACCGCCGACGACGAACGTGAGCATCTCCGTGTTCGGATCCCAGGCGGTGAAGTCGCATGCCGAGCCCGAGATGCCGGCGCAGAGCTTCCCGTCCATGCGCAGGGTGCCCTGGACGTAGAGCGTGGCGCGGCCGTTGTACTGGTTGAGGGCGCCGTTGTCGACCTTCACGCTGCCGTCGAAGAAGACCGTCCCGTAGGCCGTGAGCGTCTTCGTCGCCGCATCCCACGTGAGCTCGCCGGTCGGATACTGGGTGCAGACCGGAGCCGTCTGGCCGGAGTAGCTCGGGGGCGGAAGGCAGCCGGACGGCGTGCGCGCCGGGCCGACGCGGCAGCTGTACGACGTCGCCGGCGTCAGGTCGAAGACCGTGGCGACGCTGCCGTTCGTGGTGGGGTTGCGCACCGTGTTGGTGTCCCACGTCGGCGTCGTCCCGCTCTTCGTGCCGACGGTGTTGGAGCAGTCTTTCGTCGGGCCGGGGATCGAGTTCGTGTACCAGCCGTCCCAGTCGACCGAGGGCGCGGCGATCTGCGGGATCGAGCCGGCGGCAGTGGTCACGCCGATGGTCGACCCGTCGGGAAGCTTCGAATACACATGATCCGTGTCGCCGCAGTTCGCACCTCCGTTGGACGGGCTCCAGGACTGGTTGGCGTACTTGCAGTACTGGCCGCCCGAGCCGCCGACGTAGGTCTCGACGCGCGTCGCCATGCTCGTCGAGGCGCCGACGTACGCATTCGGGCTGAGCTGGAGCTTGCCCTTGACGACGAGGGGGTTCGAGGTGACTCCCACGTTGTTGTTCAAACAGAGGTTGCCGCTGACGTAGAGGCGCGACCCGCCGGAGACGTTGTTGTTCAGCGTCAGGTCGCAGCCGCTCGGATCGCCGGTGCGCGTGGCGAAGACGTAGTTCCAGGCCGGGTTGTTCAGGGGCTGGGCGAACGACGGCGTCACCGGTACCTGCGCGGTCAGCGTGCGCTTCACGTCGGAAGCGCTCGCACCCGTCGGATTCTTGATCTTCCCCGTCGACGTCAGCGACCACGTCTGCGTGGCCTCGTTGAGCGTTCCGGACCACGTCACCGTCCCGTCCGAATACGTGCTCGTCGTCTGCGGGAGAAGGTTGGTCTTGAGCGCGTTGTTCTCCGGCTTCGAGAGGACCGCCATCATCTCGTTGATGCCGGCCTCGGCGAGGTCGTACGCCTTCGAGTTCGTGCTCGAGAACGACACGCTGCGCGCGTTCGTCGACGAGTAGTAGATGAGCGTCGTTCCGGAGACGGTGAGGACACCGAGGATGCCCACGGCCATCACAAGCGTGATTCCGTCCTGTCTTCGGAGAAGTCGCCGCAAGAAGCTCATCGAAACCGTCCCGGGAGGGGGTTTACTGACGCAGGGTGTTCCTCAGGACGATGTCGTCAACGAGGCGCCATGTCTTCCATCCCTCGTTCGGGTTTATGTTCACCTGGAAGTCCACGTGCAAGATCGCGCGGCTCGACGCGCTGGCCGCGGTATATGTGAACGCGTTGCCGTTGGCGGTCGTGATGTAGTCGGCGATCACGACCGTTGTGCCGTTGACCGTGCGGCGAACGCGGTAACGGCCGGCGGAGACGAGGCTCGTGTCGTAGACCACGGAAATGCTGCTCCCGCCGGAGCTCGGGCACTGCGACGGGAGGGAAACGGTGACGGATGAAACGGGGGTGCCTGCGGTGGCGGTGATGCCGTTCGCGCAGTGGAGCTCACGCCGCATCCGGTCGAGCGCGAGCCGGGCGTTCTGCTGCGCCTCGAAGCGGCGGTTCATGTCGAGCTCGGCCTTGGCGCCGGAGGTGAAGAGGGCGACGAGCGCCGTCACGACCGTCGTGAAGATGGCGAGGACGACGAGGAGCTCGACCAGGGTGTAGCCGCGTTCGCCGCGGAGACGTCGCAGCCGCTTCCAGATCACTTCGCCTGCGCCTCGACGTAGGCGAGCGCGCGGCGGGCGACGACCTCGCTTCTGGCGCCGAATCCGAAGCGGCGCTCGAGGCTCTGGTCGACCTTGATCAGGATGCGAAGCGCCTCGGCGCCGTCATGCCAGCCGAAGCGGGCGCCGGTGACGATCCAGGAGTGCTGGTACAGCCAGAAGTTGATGAGCCGCTTGGAAGGCTTGCTGTCCCCGGCAAGGCGGCGCTGGAGCGCGCGAGCGCGATCCGGAAGCGGCATCTCGTCGGCGGGCTCGGCGGGCGCGCCCGCAACTTCGAAGTCCGGCTTGCGGGTCTTCTCCTCGCTCTGGCCGGCCTCGGTCGTGGTGCCGACAGGCTCGGTGGTCGTCGCAGCCGGCTCGGTCGTCGTCGCCGGCGGCGCGGTGGTCGTGGCACCGGTGTCCGTGCTCGTCGTCTCCGTCTCGCCCGAGGTCGTGGGCTCGATCTGGTCGCGGGCCCAGTCGCTCACGAGCACGACGCGCGTGCCCTTGTAGGGCGCGGAGTTCTCGGGCAGGCCGCTTTCGCCGTACGTCGTGTTCCTCGAGAGGCCGAGAACGACGAGGGGGGCGCCGTTGTCGATCACCTTCGTGCCCGGGGCCGGCCGCTGCGCGGTCACCGTGTTGGCGGCGAAGCCCTTGACGGAGCCCTCGACGCGCCACGCGAAGCCGGCGTCCTGGAGGATGCCCTTGGCGAAGACGTATGCCTTCTTGCGCACATCCGGAACCGTGAGGACATGCGGCTTAGCGGCTGCCTCAGCCTTCTTCTCGTGCTTCGCGATCGGCACCGTGTCCGCTGCGAGGGTGTACGTCGCCGCACCGAGAAGCCAGATCACGGTGAGCGCGAGGAAACGCGGCAGAAGTGCCGTCAGACGGGCCGCCATGGCTCCCCAATCGGCAGGGGGCCGCGAAAAGTCAAGCCCCTAACGGGTAAAGCCCACGATGCGGCTTCCCGAGGGCGCGGGAGTGATCCCCACGACCGTGAAACGGCGCTCCTTCCTGGGCGCCATCTGCTTGGGCGTCGGAGTCGGCGCATCCTGCCAGCTGAACGCCACCCCGGCGAAGGACTGGAACCACGGCTCGTCCTGCGGATAGGAAACCGGAGGGGAGAACTGGAGGTGGAGATGCGGTCCCGTGGCGTGGCCGGTGGAGCCGACGAGGCCGACCGGGGCGCCCGCAGCGAGCGCGGCGCCGGGAACGACGCTCGGCTCCAGGTAGCTGAGGTGGCAGTAAACGTACTCGGCGCCGCTGTCGAGTTCGATCTTGAAGCCGATCCCGCAGCGCCCGCTTGCGTCCGAGTAGGCATCGACGACCACCGAGTCTGCGAGGGCGAAGAGCGGCGAGCCCTCCGGAGCGGCGATGTCGGCCGCCGGGTAGTCGTGATGGGTGTGCGCGACCGAGACGGCGTCCGGGCCGCCACCGACCGGGAAGACGTAGTCGCCGCTCGACATCGCGCCGCCGAACGAGGCCGCGGTGGGAGCGGCCACCGAAGCGGAGGCAAGGTCGGCCTTCAGCGACTCGAGGCGAGCGAGCGCCGCGGCGAGATCGGCCTGCCTGCCCTCGATCTGCCGGCGGTCACGCGCCTGCGAACGCTCGAGGTGGGCGATGCGCGCCTCCAGCCCGCGGAACTTCGCAGTCGCGATCCTCGGGTTGCCGGCCTCGAGCTCCAGGCGGAGCTGGCGGTCGGTGGACTCGTCGACACGCCGCTCGATCCGGGGGACGGTCTCGCGGGCACGCGCGACGTCGCGACGTGCCTCGGCGATCTGCTGCTGCAGCTCATCGAGGCGGAAGACCGCCTCGGAGCCCGTGAAGTCGGCGGCGCCGCCGGAGCCGAAGTCGGCCGCGAGGCCCAGAACCTCGTCCACGTACCACTGCGCGTGGTTGTAGGCGAACACGGCGCGCGAGATATCGTCGTGCGCACCGGCCGCCGCGAGGTAGCGCGCCGCGGCGAAGACGGCGTCGTCGGGGTTCCACGGGTCGGCGAGGCCGTCCCCGTTCGCGTCCATGCCCCAGCGGAGCCAGGTGTCCGGCATGAACTGCATCCACCCCACCGCGCCGGCCGAGCTCGGGCCCATGTTGCGCCCGAAGTCCGACTCGATCTTGTTGATCGCCGCCAGCACCTGCCAGGGGACGCCGTACGTCTCCCCGGCGCGGTGCCAGAGCGAGAGGAGCTCCTCGTAGGAACGGCCGGCCGGCTGCTCCGGCGGCACCGAGAGCGGGAACGGGACGTTGACGGTGCCAGGGGCATTCGGCGTCTCCGAGCTCGGGAACGCCGCGGCCCCAGCGGGCACGATCGTGAAAGTCCGCGCCGAGGCCCCGCCCGCGAGCGCGAGCACGGCCAGAAGCGCCGCTGCCGCAGCCGCCTTTCTCATGTTTCCGTCGAGGCGACGCGGAGCCCCGTGCCTTTTCCGCTCGACATGGACTCCGATTCCTCCGGCCGTGTCTCCTCGGCGGGTTCGGGCTCGGCGGCGGCCTTCTCGTCGGCACGGCGGCGCTTGAGCGCCTGCTGCACCGCGATCTCGAAGTCGTGGCGGTTGCTCGCGGCGTTCGAGGCGATGTCCTCCTCCACGAGATCGGCGAGGACGAGCTCGACGAGGTGCTGCGAGAAGCTCTGCATCTTGTGGAACTCGCCGTCCTCGATCGCCTCGACGATCTTGTCCGTCTCCCCGTCGCGAATGAGGTCGGCGATGCGCGCGGTGTTCACCATCACCTCGACGGCTGCCACACGGCCGCCGCCCTTCTTCGGCAGGAGGCGCTGGCTGACGACGCCGCGCAGAACGCCGGCGAGAATCTGACGCGTCATCTGGTGCTTGCCGGGCGGGAAGAACTCGACGAGGCGGCCGATCGTCTCGGCGGCGTCGATCGTGTGCATCGTGGAGAGGACGTAGTGGCCCGACTCGGCCGCCTGGAGCGCCGCCTTGGCGGACTCCTCGTCGCGGAGCTCGCCGATCAGGATCACGTCCGGGTCCTGGCGCAGCACGCGCCGGAGCGCCTCCATGTACGACTCGGTGTCGAGACCGACCTCGCGCTGGTTGACGATGCAGCCCCAGTCGTCGTGCACGAACTCGATCGGGTCCTCGATCGTGACGATGTGCTGCTGCCGGCTGCGGTTGATCGAGTTGACGATCGCCGCGAGGGTGGTCGACTTTCCCGAGCCGGTCGCGCCGGTGACGAGGACGAGACCGCGGTGCTCATCGGCCAGCCCGGCGACGCCGTCGGGGAGGCCGAGCCTCGCGAAGCTCGGAATCTCCTTCGGGATGAACCGGAACGCGAACGAGATCGCGCCGCGCTGCCGGTAGCCGTTGACGCGGAAGCGCCCGAGCCCTTCCGCCAGATAGGCCGTGTCGAGCTCGCCCGCGACGTAGAAGTGCTCGCGCTTGGCAGGAGTCCGCTCGGAGACCACCGTCAGCACGGTCTCGAGATCCGACTCGGTCAGGAGGCGTTCCTCCATAGGAGTCAGAGCCCCGTCGACACGGGCCATCGCCGGCGAGGCGATCTTCAGGTGCATGTCGCTTCCGCCGAGCTCGATCAGGCGTGCGAGAAGGCCGTCCAAGTCCATGGTCGCCCAGCCCCTATCGGCGGCGCGATCAGGCCTCTTTAGCGAGGAAGGGGGAGGTCAGCCAATCGCTACAATGCGGCCCGCTGCGGGGGAGTTCCCGAGCGGCCAAAGGGGACGGGCTGTAAACCCGTTGGCTCTGCCTTCAGAGGTTCGAATCCTCTCTCCCCCATTGACTCGCCTGGACGGCGGGCCATGTCCGAGTGCGCGAAAGGCCCCGCGGGCGGCGGGGCCTTTCGGTCGGGCGACTCCGGGCTAGGACTTCCGGGCGGCGGCGCGGCCGCCCTTGCGGCCGGCGGCCTTCTTCTGCGCGGTCGTGCCGCCCTGCTTCGAGCTTCCGCCCGAGCCGGACTGCTTGCCGCCGCGCGAAGACGCTCCCGGTGAGTTGGCGATCTTCGCCGCACGCTCCTTCGACATGCCTTTGTCCTTGAGAGCCTCGTACTGCTTCTCGTTCTTGACGTGAGCTTTCTTGTTCGGCATGCCGGTCGACTACCCGGCTTGCGGACGGCAAAACGCGCTACGGCTCGGTGTGGACGACGACATCCGCGAACCCGGGGTGCGCCCGCCGGATCCGCTCCTCGACGTCGCTCGCGAGCGCATGCGCCTGGGCGAGAGGGCGGCTCGGGTCCATCGCAAGCGTGAGGAAGGCGACGAGCCCGACCTCCGTGTTCAGGAGGCGAAGCTCGCGCGGCTCGGCCCCGGTCGCCTCGACGACGATTCGCCGGAGCGCCTCGGCCTCCGCTGCACGCTCCCCTTCGGGAACCGGACTTGCCGCCGCGGGCTCGGCCAGCGGCTCGAGGTGGGTCTGCACGACGTCCACCTCCGGCAGCGCATCGAGGATCTCGTGCTCGGCCGCCGAGGCGACCTCGTGCGCCTCCTCGAGGGAGTAGCGGCCCGGGAGCTTGAGATGGAGGGAGATTTCGGTGCGCCCGCCGACCTCGAGCACGACGATGTTGTGCACCTCGCGCACGCGGGGCTCGCGCAGCGCGGCCGCGTAGGCGCGCTCCCGGATCGCCTCGGCTTCCTGCGGCTCGACATGGACCACCACGTCGGCTCCGGGCACGGCTTCCTCTACCGCCCGCTCGACGGCGTCCGCCGCCGCGTGCCCCTGCTCGACCGCGGCGCCGTGAGGAACCCCGATGACGACGTCGGCGAAGTGGCGCCCGGCCGCCCGCCGCATCCGGAGCCGGCGCAGCTGCACTCCGGGCTCGAGCTCCTCGATCGCCGCGAGCGCCGCCTCCTGCGCCGACGACGGCGAACGGTCCATGAGCACGTCGACGTTCCCCTGAATCATCCGGGCGGCTGCGGTGAGGACGAGCACGCTGACGAAGAGCGCCGCGATCGCGTCCCCCTCGGGGTAGCCGGCGCGCGCGGCGAGCAGCCCGACGAGGACGGCGAGCGAGCCCGCGAGGTCGCCGCCGAAATGGAGGACGTTCATGGCGAACGCCGCGCTCTGGTAGCGGCGTGCCGCCCCGAGGGACACGTACGCTCGGCTCACGTCCACGGCGACGACGACTCCGATGACACCGAGCGCGAACGCGTCGACGTGCACCTCGTGCCCGCCCTGGATAAGACGGAAGACCGAGCTCGCCGCGATGACGAGCGCGGCGACGACGAGGATCGCGGCCTCGGTGAGCGCGCCCAGGTTCTCCGCCTTGCCGTGCCCGTACGGGTGGCCGATGTCGGGCGGCCGGCCTGCGACCCCGATCGCGAAGAAGGTCAGGAGGGCGGCGACGAGGTCCGTTCCCGAGTGAGCCGCCTCCGAGAGAAGGCCGAGGCTGCCCGAGTGGATTCCCGCCACGAGCTTGAGCGCGATGAGCACGAGCGCCGCGAACACCGAGACGAGAGCGGTCCGACGCTGGGGCGACATGCGGTGAGCGTAGCCCCCCTCGTGGCTATCCTTTGGCCATGGCTGACCCCCCGGCCACGGAAGGCTCCTACGAGATCGTCTGTCCGCATTGCAGCAAGACCTTCGAGGCCGAGCTCATGACGGGCGGCTCGGACCGGCACGTCGGGTTCAAGTGCCCGCACTGCCGGTTGTTCGTCGCCTACGAACGATCCGGCATCGACGGCGAGGAGCAGGAAGCGCCTTAGTCTCAAGCCGTTCCGTCCGTAACCCGATAGAGGGATCGTGGCTGCGGACGCTCGCACCGACCTCGCCCCTCCCCGGGGGCTCTCACTCGCTTCGGTCCGCGTCACGCCCGTCCAGGCCCTCGTCGCCGTGGTCGCCGCGAGCGCGATCGCCCGCACGTTCGCCGGTTGGCTCCGGGACACGCCGATCTACTTCCCAGACGAGTACATCTACTCGGAGGTCGGGCGCTCCATCGCGGAGCACGGCCGCCCACTCGTTCGCGGCGGCCCGGCCCATTTCCCCGCACTTCTGCAGCCTCTGCTGACCGCGCCGGCCTGGCTCTTCGAGGACGTCGCCACGTCGTTTCGGACGATTCAGCTGCTGAACGCGGTCGTCATGTCGCTCGGCGCCGTCGCCGTCTTCTGGCTCGCGCGCCGGCTCGGGCTCTCACCCTGGGTCGCGGTTGCCCTGGGCGCCTTCACGGTTGCCATCCCGGACATGCTCTATTCGAGCTGGATCCTCGCCGACCCGTTCGCCTTCCCGCTCGTTCTCGCAGCCGTCGCCGCTGCGACCGCCGCCCTCGACCGGCCGACCAAGCGTGCCCAGTTCGCCTTCGTCGCCTTCGCGGGGCTCGCGACGTTCGCGCGCGTCCAGTTCGTGGTCCTGCCCGTCTGCTTCGTCGCCGCGATTGCGATCGTCGGCCTCCGCGAGCGCCGGTTCAGGCAGGCGGTTCGGGAGCAGAAGCTCGTGTTCGGCCTCCTCGCCCTCGGCCTCGTCCCCGTCTTCGTCGCCGGCCCGCGAAGCGTGCTCGGCTACTACGAGAGCGTCGTCGGCCTCGACCTCTCGCCGCTTCCGATCCTGCGCTGGATGGGGACGGACGGGATGCTGCTCCTCTACTCGTCGGGCTGGGTGCTCGTCCCGGGCGCCCTCATGGGCCTTGCGCTCGCATTCTGGAAGCCGCGCTCGCGCGGGGAGCTCGGGTTCGCCGTCTTCGGCTTGCTCGTCGCCCTCGCCGTCGTCTTCGAAGCGGCGCTCTACGCGGCGAACGGGGCCGACCGGATCCAGGAGCGCTACTTCTTCGCGATTCTGCCCCTGATCGGGCTGCTGTTCGCGCTCTACGTCCGCCGGGGATTCCCGCATCGCGTCCCCCACGCGCTGATCGCCGGTGCCGCGCTCGCCCTCTCCGCACGAGTGCCCCTCGCAGGGTTCTCCGCGGCGGACGGGAAGAGCAACTCGCCGCTCCTTCTCGCCGTGGGCTTCTTCGAGCAGAAGGTCGGGGACGTCGGGCTCGCGTCCCTCCTGGTCGCGATCGTCGTGGCCGGCCTCTCCATCGTCGCCGCGGCAACCGGCTTCTTCCCGCGCATCGCAACACCGCTCCTCGTGGGGCTTGCGATCGTGGGCAGCTGCGTTGCCTCGCTCGGCGCCGTCTCCTTCGGCCACCAGGCGGCGTCCAGCGTCTACGGCTCGACCCTCTGGCCCGACGCGTCCTACGTCGACCACGCCGATCTCGGGGACGTGGCGCTTCTCGCCGCGCCGTCCAACGACCGCGGCTTCACCACCGAGCAGCTCTTCTGGAACCGGTCGATCGACCGCCTGCTCGTGCTCCCGGATGCGTCGCCGCCCGACTCGTTCGCGTTCGAGCAGACCACAATCGGCAACGACGGCACCATCCTCATCGGCGGCAAGCCGTACACGGGCCCGCTACTCGTCGACTCCTACGGCGCCACGGCGGAGCTCCGAGGCGCAGAGCAGGTCGCGCGGACGCGCATCTTCCGGCTCTGGAAGCCGACCGGCACTCCACGACTCTCGCTCTACGTCGTCAACCGCTTCTACGACGGCTGGCTGGGCCCGACCGGCGCCGTCAAGCTCTGGCCGGACGAGGGGGAGAAGCTCGCCGGCCGCCTCGAGCTCGCCCTCAGCCTGCCGCCCGACCTCATCGAGACGAAGATGCGCCTGACGCTTCCGGACGGGACCGTCAAGGAGGTCGACGTGCAGCCGGGCGAGATCGTGCCCGTCAGCATCCCCGTCTGCTCCTCGGGCCCGTGGTCGGTGGCCTACGAAGGACCGGTCAGCACGAACTTCGGGGAGCGGCTCGTGACCGTCCGCTCGACGAAGCCGGCCTACAAGCCGGACCCGAGCGCCTGCTAGCTCGCGTTCGGGACGCCGCGCCGCCGTGCGGGCGCGAGCTCAGACGCAGTCTTTGAGGCCTTGGGCCTCGGGGAGCGATTCGAGCTTCTTGAGCGTGTTGTTCTCGATCTGGCGGATCCGCTCGCGCGTGACGCCGAAGGCGCGGCCGACCTCCTCGAGGGTCCGCGGGCTCTCGCCCTTGAGCCCGAACCGGAGCTCGATCACCTTGCGCTCGCGCTCCGGGAGCGAGTCGAGCGCACGGTCGATGTCCTCGCGGCGCAGGTTCAGCGAGGCCGAGTCGAACGGCGATTCCGCCTGGTCGTCCTGGACGAAGTCGCCGAGCTCCGACTCCTCTTCCTCGCCGATCGGCTTCTCGAGGGAGACAGGGAGCTGCGACATGCGCAGGATCTCCCGCACCTCGGCCGTCGTCATCTCGAGCTCGGCGGCGATCTCGTCCGGCCGCGGCTCGCGGCCGAGACGCTGCACCAGCTGGCGCTCGATGTGGACGACCTTGTTCAGCTTCTCGACCATGTGCACCGGAATCCGGATGGTGCGCGCCTTGTCGGCGATCGCCCGCGTGACGGCCTGGCGGATCCACCAGGTCGCGTAGGTCGAGAACTTGTAGCCCTTGCGGTAGTCGAACTTCTCGACCGCGCGGATGAGCCCGAGTGAGCCTTCCTGGATCAGGTCGAGGAACGAGAGCCCGCGCCCGAGGTAGGCCTTGGCGATCGAGACGACGAGGCGGAGGTTCGCCTCGATCATCTGCGTCTTCGCGCTCATGTCGCCGCGCTCGATGCGCTTCGCCAGGTAGACCTCCTGGTCGGCGGTCAAGAGCGGGACCTTCCCGATCTCGCGCAGGTAGAGGCGGAGCGAGTCGAGCGAGGGCTCGACGGTCAGGTCGAGCTTCGGCCCGGCCTTCTCCTCCTCGGCGAGAGCAGGCTGCTCATGCGGCGGCGCCTTGTGCTCGACTCCCTCGACCAGCTCGATGCCGTGGTCGATGAGGTACGAGTAGAAGTCCTCGACCTGCTCCTTGGTGAGCTCGACTTCCTCCAGCCCGGCGACGATCTCGTCGTAGGAGAGAACTCCCTTCTCCTGCCCTTCCGTGACGAGCTTGTGCAGCTCTTCGATGTCGGGCAGCGAGATGTCGACCGTGAGCATTAGATCTCCCTCTGCTTCTCGTTACCTCTGCCACATGACGCCAATGGAACGAAAAGAGCCGGAGAGATGCCGCATCCCCGGCTCACAGGCACATCAGGCCCGGGATTCTACAACTGTTTTCGAAAAGCGGAAGGGCGAGTTCAGGATTCGGCGATGACCTCTCCGACCGCCTCCCCGCGGCTGTTGCGAATGGTGCTGGCCCGCAGGTTCGCCAGGTCGAGAAGCGCGGCCGCCGCCGAGAGGAGCCCGCGGCTCGAGCCGTCCTCCGACTTGAGCGCGAGCGCCGATCCGTCCTCGAGGCCGATGCAGAGGACGCCCTCGGCTCCCCCCTTCGCCACCGAGCCGTGCACCGCCTGCATGACCTCGGTCGCAGCCGAACCGGGGCCCTCGACGAGGGCGGGATGCGCCCTCATCGCCGCCGTCACGCGGTCGGCGCCCTCGAGCTCGTGGCGGACGAGGCGCCCGAACGAGGTGGCCATGCGCTCGAGCGAGAGGCCGAAGGTGGGAACGCCGCAGCCGTCCACGGCGACGGGGATCAGGTTCCCGCCCAGCCCCGCCGCCTCGTCGAGCGTCGCTAGCACCTGGATCTGCAGCGGATGCTCGCGGAGGCGGTAGTCCTCGAACGGCCAGCCCTGTGCGGCGCACACGCAGAGGAAGCCGGCGTGCTTCCCGGAGCAGTTGTGCCTGAGGCGGCTGCCGTCGACGGGGCCGCACTCGAGGTCGTCCTCCACGGCTTCGGCCCGCGCGAGGAGCTCACGGACGGCCGCCAGTTGCTCGGCCCGCGCATGGTGCGAGGCCGCGGCGATGGCGATGTCCTCCTCCGCGAGGTCGTCGTAGGAGCGGACGAGGAGAAGCGCCTGGATCGGCTTGGCGGCAGAGCGCATGAACGTGACGAGACCTGCGTCGCCCCGCTCTTCGACGAGCGATCCGGTTGCATCGACGCGGACCGCATGGACGCGGTGGCGCGACTCGGCCATCCCGCCTCGGACGACGGCTACTGTGAGCGCATCCATGGCCGAGGAGCGTAAGAGAAACGAGCTGGAGGTGGCGGTTCTCGCGTTCCGGGATGCGGAGGCGGAGGAACGGAGCGCGATGAACGCTGCGCTGACGCGAAACGAAGCGGGCATCCTCGACGGCCTCGCCCAGGAGGCCGCGGAGGCCGCGGTGCGCGATGAGGATCCCGAGCGCGTCCGCTTCGGGCTCGCCGCGCTCGCGCTCGAGGGCGGCTGGCCGGACTGGCGCGACACCACCGTCGTCCTCACCCTTCTGCATGTGAGCGCACGCAAGCTCGGGCTCGACGCGGACGGGCTCTTCTACGAGGAGGCGCGGGCGCTCGCCTACGAGCCGGTGAAGGAGCGGGCGTACTTCTCGACTGCCGGCGCGCGGATCATCCGCTCCTACGCCGGCCGCCCCGACCGACTGAAGGAGCTCGACGTGATGGCGTACGAGGAGTATGTGGGGCCGAACGGATTCTCCTACCGCGAGGTCGCCGATGCCTGAGTTCCCGGAGATCGAGGCGCTCCGCCGTGAGCTGGACGACCCGGTCCGCGCCTCCCCGGTCGCCAAGGCGGGCCCCGCGCACATCGCTACGCTCAAGACCTACGATCCCCCGCTCTCGGCTCTCGAGGGGCGCCGCTTCGCGGGAGCGGCGCGGCGGGCGAAGAACATCCTCCTTCCGACCGAGGACGGGGACCTCGTCCTCCACGTCCACCTGATGAGCGCAGGCAGGCTCCGCCACCTGCGCCCCGGGGACAAGCAGCCGAAGACGCCGGCCTTCAGGCTCTCCTTCGAGGACGGGAGCTCGCTCGTCCTCACAGAGGCCGGCGCGAAGAAGCGCGCCAAGGTGGGTCTCTACACCCCCGATGCGATCGAGGAAGAGCTCGCGCATCTCGGCCCGGAGGCGTACGGCCTGGGCGCGACGCAACTCGCGGAGATCCTCGCCTCCGACTCGCGCCGGCTGCATGCATTCCTCCGCGACCAGCGGCTCATCGCCGGGATCGGCCGGGCCTGGGCGAACGAGATCTTGAACCACGCCCAGCTCTCGCCCTACGCCCTCACGACGGAGCTCTCGGACGACGAGGTGCAGCGACTGAGCGATGCCGTTCAGGAGGAGCTTGCGCGCGGCCTCGAGCTCCGCGAGCGGGGCGCCTCCGACAAGAAGGCCCACCGCGTGCACAATCGCCTCGGCGAGCCGTGCCCGCGGTGCGGCACCCCGCTTGCGCGCGTCGACTTCGACGAGCACACGATCTACTACTGCCCGAGCTGCCAGACCGACGGGCGGATCCTCAAGGACCGCCGCCTCTCGCGCCTGCTGCGCTAGCGACTCTGGGCGGCCGGCCGTCCGGGCAGAGCCCGGCCATTGCCCGCCTGAACCACGCTCAGAGCCGCTCGGCGCGGACGGCTTGGCGGAGAGCGTCGACGACTTGCGGGTCGAACTGCGTGCCCGCGTTTCGCTCCACCTCGGCGAGCGCCTCGGCGGCAAGGAGCGCCGCACGGTACGGGCGGTCGGTGGTCATCGCGTTGTACGCGTCGCAGCAACAGACGATGCGCGCCACGAGCGGGATGTCCTCGCCGGCGAGCCCGTCCGGATAGCCCTGGCCGTCCCAGCGCTCGTGACAGGAGCGGACGAGCCTGCCGACCGCGCCGAGAAGCCCGCCGACGCGCTCCAGCATCCGCTCGCCCTCGATCGTGTGCGTGTTGATGACCGCGCGCTCTTCCGCGGTGAGCGCGGCGGGCTTGTTGATGATCTCGGCCGGGATCCGGATCTTGCCCACGTCGTGGAGGAGCGCCGTCAGCTCCGCGCTTCGCCGCTGACGGGAGGAGAGGCCGAGACGGTCGGCCACGGCAAGGGTCAGCGACACGACCTCCCGGGAGTGGTTGCCGGTGTACTCGTCGTCAGCCTCGATGACGTCTCCGAGGAGAAAGGCGGTGCCGCGATAGGCATGGCCGAGCTCGAGGGCGTGGTCGATCCGCCGCCTGCGCTCCTGGGCGAGGAAGGCGAGAAGCGCGAGGAGCGGCAGGACGACGAGGAGGGCGAGGGGCTGCTCCTCCGCCACGATCGCCGTCAGGAGGGCGATCGGCGTGAGGGTGAGGTCGACGCCGTAGACCCAGGCCATCAGGCGCACGTGCGCTTTCGGGGCGATGCCGAAGGCGACCCAGGCGCGCGCCGCCGAGCCCAGGAAGTCGAAGGCGAACTGGGCGAGCACCGCGGCGAGGAGGGCGGGCCAGGCCGACCAGGCCGCGTCGGGCTCCCCGGCGAGCGCGATGACGAGGGCGCCGCCGACGGCATTCCAGGAGCTCGCGACCACGACGAGCGCGCGCTCCGGGTGCTCCTGCCGTTTCAGATAGGTGCCCGCGTTCCCGAGCAGAAGGCCGATGGCGACGCAGAGCGGCACCATCGCGGGCGGCAACAGGAAGAGCATCGGGACGAAGACGAGCTGCGTCGGGATCGCCGAGCCGATTCCGACCTCGAACTCGACCTTGGAGGCGAGCGCGTACCCGGCGACGAGGAGGGCGAGGACCGCGACCGAGGGATGGCGTTCCCCGGGAAACGCGAGCTGGAGAGCCGCGCACGCGGCGAGGAAGGAGAGCGCACTCGCGCTCGTTACGCGCGAGTCCCTGCGCTCGAGCGGCGCAGCGGCACGCGCGCGGCGCTCTTCGATCAGCGCGTCGCCGTCTTGACCGTCTTCCGTGACCGGACGGGGCGCCGGCAGCCGGGCGGGCTCGGTGCTCATCCAGAGCGGTATCGGCGGGCCGAACGCTCGTCTTGACGAGCGGCGCCACGATCACTCCTCGGAGGGATGGAGCAAGCCCTGAATCGCGACCAGAGTGCGACGAAAGCGGCTGAGGAGAGGATCGCGGCATGAGGCGTTTCGGAGCGGCATTTGCTCTGGTCATCGGATTGGCCACGGCGGCGGCCGCACCGGCAGGCGCGGCCGTGCTCAACGGCTGTCCCGACCAGAGCATGGGCAGGCCGTTCCTGCGCTGGCTCGACCCGATCACCTACACGCTCGCGCCGAACGGCGGTCTCGAGAAGGGCTCGGAGGGCTGGCAGCTCCGCGGTGGAGCTGTCGTCGTGGCCGGCAACGAGTCGTTCGCGCTCAGCGGCCCTGGGAAATCGTCCCTCTACCTCCCGAGCGGAAGCTCCGCGACGAGCCCTGCGATGTGCGTCGAGACGCTCGACGTCTTCGCCCGCTACGTGGCGAAAAACCGGGGGCTCATCGGGCTTTCGAACCTCAAGGTCGACGCGATCGTACGCGACTCGGCTGGTCACACATTCACCCTTCCGGCGGGAGTGAACATCGGCGGCTCGAGTTGGGCACCGTCGCTCCCCGCCGTCGCGCTGCTCGACGTCCTCGCGCTCCTGAACGACGGGCGGGTGACGGTCTCGTTCCGCTTCACGCCCATCGGCCTCGGTGCAAAGTGGCAAATCGACGACCTCTACGTCGATCCGCTCAAGATGGGCTAAGCGCTAAGAGCCCGTCTCAGCCCGAAAACTGGATCAGCAAGCGCTCCTCCTCGGCGGTCACCGCGACGCCGATCGCCCTCAGGTGCTCGACTGCCGCGACCGCGCCGAGCTCCCTGAGCTCCGCGCCGGTCACGACCCCGGCGGCGTTCGGGAGGAGCGGTGAGATCTCGAGGTCCGGGCCGCGGACGACGAGGGTGACCGAGTCGATTCCCCCGTGGCGCGAGGCGGCCTTGACGAGGCGGGAGAGAGCGCGGCTCGTCGCATCCGGGTCGACCTGCACCGCTGCGCCTTCGCCGCTCACGGCCACGCGCTCGCCGAGCTCCGCGCAGGCATCCCGGGCGAGCTCGAGCGAGTTCGCCTCGGTCAGCGCGGGCGAGTAGCGTCCGCGCTCGATGCGGGTTACGAGGGAGAGCTCGTCCACGAGGTCACGAAGCTGGGCCGATGCAGCCTCGATCATCTCGACGTAGCGCGCCGCCGGCTCCTCCAGGTCCGTCTTGGCGAGGGTCTTGGCGAAGCCGTACACCGTCGCGAGCGGCGTCGAGAGGTCATGGGCGCCGATGGAGACGATTTGCGCGAAGCGTTCTTCGTCGGCCATTTCCCCCCTTGGTACGGTTGGCACGTGCAGCAGGAGAGACTAACCGCCGGAGCCGATCTCCAGGCTTCCCAGCCCGAGGTCCGCATCGGCCTCTCCCGCGCCGGGGTGACCGGCGTGCAGAAGGCCGTGCGCCTGCAGCACGACGGTCGCGACGCGCTCGTCTCGGCCGAGATCGACTGCTTCGTCGACCTCGACCCCGCCCAGAAGGGCGTGCACATGTCGCGTTTCCCGGAGGTCTTCGAGGAGGCGATCGACGAGGTCGTGATCGACGAGAAGCTCCTCGTCGAGAATCTCGCCGAGCACATCGCGCGCTCGATCGTCGAGCGCCAGCAGGCGCTTCGCGCCGAGGTGAAGGTCGCGGCGCGCTATCCCATCGAGCGCCTCACGCCCGTGACCGCGCTTCGCACGCAGGAGCTCGTGACGCTGATCGGGATCGCGGCCGCCTCCCGCGTGGCGACGCGGCGGGTGGTCGGAGTCGAGGCGACGGGGATCAACGCGTGCCCCTGCGCGCAGGGGCTCGTCCGCACGGAGGCCGCCGACCGGCTCGCCGAGGCCGGCTTCCAGGAGGGAGACGTCGAGCGCATCCTCGAGCTCGTACCGCTCGCGACGCACAACCAGCGCGGCCGCGGAACGCTCTTCCTCGGAACCAAGGAGCGCCTGAATGCCGAGGATCTCGTCGACATCGTCGAGCGTTCGATGAGCTCGCCCATCTACGAGCTCCTCAAGCGCCCGGACGAGCTCTTCGTCGTCGAGCACGCCCACCTGACGCCGCGGTTCGTGGAGGACTCGGTGCGCCTCATGGTCAAGGGGGCGCTCGACGGCTACGCCGGCCTCGCGGATGACGACTTCGTGCTCGCCCGCCAGGTGAACTTCGAGACGATCCACAACCACGACGTCCTCGCCGAGCGGTTCGGGACGGTCGGGGAGCTGCGCGGCGAGCTTCGGAGCGGCGAGCATTCGCTCGCCCACACCGAGCTCAGGGACTGGCTGCGGCATTTCGTCCGGTGACCAGCGCCCGCGCTCTGGCGCGCGAAAGGCGAGCCAGGCAAAGGTGCAGTCAGACACCGTGCTGGTTGCACGGGGTCGAACGAGCCGCGCCTGGCGACGGCTTGCAGCCGCTCAGAGCGCTGGTGGTGGGTTGCCGGGCGAGATGCTAGGTCGCCTAGGGCCGCGCAGGCGCATCTTCGACTCCTTACCGCGGGCGAGCCGCGCGATGTTTCCGCGGTGCAGGAGCACGATCGCGAGCGCGCCGCCGGTCGTGAAGGCGAAGACCGGCCAGGACGCGTCGAAGAGGAGTGCGAAGAGCGGCAGCGTCGCCGCTGCGATCATCGACGCGAGGGATGCGTAGCGCGTCACGAGGAAGACCGCGATCCAGACCGCCGCTGCCGACAGCGTGGCGAGCGGCGCGACCGCGAGGCCGACTCCCCCCGTCGTGGCGACGATCTTCCCGCCGCGCTGGAAGCCCATGAAGAGCGGGCGCCAGTGGCCCGCCATCGCCGCGCAGCCGGCGAGGACAGCAATGAGGTCATTCCCGAGCCAGCGACCGAGCAGCGCGGCGACCGCGCCCTTGGCGATGTCGAGCACCGCGACGCCAACCCCGAGCTTGAAGCCCAGTGTCCGCCAGACATTCGTCGCGCCGGTGTTCCCGCTCCCGAGCGTACGGATGTCCACACCCGCGAAGACCCGCGGCAACCAGTACCCCCACGGCATCGAGCCGAGGACGTACCCGACCGGGATTAGGAGTAGTGCCTCTTCCAGCAATAGTCAGTGCATTTCTGACGGCGCCCGGAACCGCCGGGCGGCGTCCTCAGTCGCGCCAAGATGTCTATATTGACGCTCCCTGCGTCCTTGCCCGGCGGCCCCGGTCACCCGCCAGAAACACGAGACCATCACTGGAAGAAACACAGTCACTCAGGTCTGGATCTGGTACTTCGACACCCAGCTCGCGATGACGTCCCAGTCGAGGTTCGCGAAGAACGAGTCGATGTAGGACGCCCTGTCGGTCTGGTAGTCGAGGAAGTAGGCATGCTCGTAGACGTCGAGCGCGACGAGCGGCGTCGCATTCCACACCGGAAACGTGTTCTGCGCGTCCCCGATGTAGTTGAAGAGCCGCTGCTCGTCCCAGTCGTAGGCCGTCCAGGCCCATCCGCGGCCGCCCATGCCGGTCGCCTTCAGGTCGGTGCGCCACGCCTCGACGGAGCCGAAGTCGCGCTCGATCAGCGACGCGATCGGGCCCGTCGGGTCGCCGCCGCCCCCGCCGAGGTGCTCGAAGTAGATCTCGTGGTTCTTGACGCCGCCGATCGCGAACGTGAGGTCGATCTTGAGCGCGCGCACCTCCGAGTAGACCTGGTTCGCGGCTGAGAGGTCGACCTCGGCGAGCTTCGCCAGGATCTCGTTCCTCTTCGCCACGTACCCCTGATAGAGCTTGTAGTGCGCTTCGACGGAAGCCCTGGAGATGCCGTCCATCTCGAGAAGCTCCGGCTTGAGCTCCCGGGCCGCGATCTCCTCGTGGTTTTGGGCCAGTGTCGCCATGGGTCTCCCTTCGCGTCTCCTTCGGGCGGTCGAACGAGATCGTATCTTTCCCCATGTGACGGAAAGCGAGCGAGCGGCGCTGGTCACCGGCGGCACGGGCCGCATCGGCGGTGCAATCGCGGCGCGCCTCGAGGCGGAGGGGTTCGCCGTCCTTGCGGCGGGCCGGCGCGATGGCGACATCACGCGACCGGACGAGGCCCATGCGCTCGTCGAGCGCGCGGCGCGGGAGCTCGGTGGTCTCGACCTCCTCGTCAACGCGGCCTCGGACGGGTTCGAGCCACGGCCGGTCGTAGAAGTCTCCGAGGCCGACTGGGATGCCGCGCTCGACTCGACGGCGAAGGGCACCTTCTTCGTCACCCAGGCGGCCGCCCCACACCTTCGCGCTTCGAGCCTCGGGCTCGTCGTCGTGATCGAGGACGTCGGCGCCTACAAGCCCTGGCCCGCCTTCGGCCCCCACTGCGCGGCGAAGGCGGCGCAGGCGATGCTGACGCGCATCTTCGCGCGCGCGCTCGCTCCAGACGTCCGCGTCTGCGGGATCGCGCCCGGGCCGGTCGCCGTCGAGCCGGGGCAGGAGGAGCGGCGCGCCGCCGAGACGCTGCTCGGGCGAATCGGCTCTCCGGAGGACATCGCGGGGGCGGTCGCCTATCTCGTCGGCGCCGGGTTCGTGACGGGCTCGACGCTCTTCGTCGACGGCGGCCGCTCCCTGACCTGATCCTCAAGCATCGCCGGCGGCAGCCGATATCCCGCCCATGAACCCGAGGCAATCGCTCGACCCGTCGTTCATGGCCGAGCCCGAGGTCACGACCGAGCCGGACGGGACGATCGTCTTCTCCCTCGAGGTTCCGGGCCTCGTCGAGGACTCGATCGCCGTGGAGCAGGAGGCCGAAGGAAGGTACAGGGCGAGGGCGGACGCATCCGAGGTCTTCGAGCACCCGAATGTGCCGGCCCAGTTCGCGTTCGAGTTTCTCCTGCCGGCCGAGGCCGCCGGGGACTCGACGTGGTCGTACACGGACGACGTCCTCCGCATCGCCGTTCGCCCGCGCTGACGTCGGGCGAATCCGTCCCGGCTTTACATCCGTATCCACTGGCGGTATGCCTGCGGCAATGGCGACAGCCGAGAGCGACAGCCGGCTCATCGAGCGCGTCGGGCGCGGTGACCGCGAAGCGTTCGAGCAGCTCTACAAGCGCTTCGCGCGACCGGTGCTCGCGATGGCGCTCAGACAGCTCGGGGACAACGGCCGCGCCGAGGACGCAGCCCAGGAGACCTTCGCGGCCGTCTGGCGCTCGGCGAAGAGCTACAAGGCGGAGCGCGGGACCGCCTCGGCCTGGCTCTTTGCCGTCGCGCGCCACGCGATCATCGACCGGGCGCGGCAGAAGCGCGAGAACGCGGCAGAGGCTCCGGACGAGGCCGACGTTCGGGCCGGCCCTGCCGAGCGGGCCGAGGAGTCCTGGCTCACGTGGCGCGTGCACTCCGCGCTCGAGCACCTGCCCGAGCGCGAGCGAGTCGTCATCGAGCTCGCCTACTGGAGCGGTCTCTCCCAGACCGAGATCGCGAGCTACCTGGACGTGCCGCTCGGGACCGTCAAGACACGGACGCGGACCGGCCTCGCTCGCCTGGCCGGCCTGCTCGAGGAGGTGAGGGCATGAGCGACACGCCGGACTTCCGCGAGCTCGTGAGCGGCGACCTCACGCCCGAGGAGGAGCTCGAGCTCGCCCGGGTGGACAGCCTGCTCCGCTCGGTGCCCGGGCCGGCGAGCGAGGTTCCCGGCTCCCTCACCCAGGCGGTCGAGCGCATCGGCACGACCACGCCGATCTGGACGCGCCGGCGGGTCTTCGCGGCAGTCGCGCTCGCCGCCACCCTCGCGGCGCTCTTCTTCGGCGCCGGCCGCTGGCTCGACCGGGGGTTCGACACACGTGCGTCCGTTCAGATGACACCGGGGAGAAGCGCGCCCGCTGCCTCGGCGAAGATCGAGCTCGGCCAGCGAGACGAGGCGACCGGCAACTGGAAGATGCGCCTCGTCGTCGACGGGCTCCCCCACCTCGACGGCAACGACTACTACGTCCTCTGGCTGGCCAAGAACGGTGAGTATGCGGGCGCGTGCGGAACGTTCAACGTCAACGGCCGCACGACTGTGGACCTGACCGCGAGCTACGACCTCTCCGAGTACGACGCGTGGGTCATCACCCGCGCGGGGTCGGACTCGCCCTGGCTGCTCTCCGCCAAGACCTAGGTTTCCTGGGCGTCCTGGGACGACGCTCGCAAAGGAGGCAAGCGAGCAGGCCCGAGACAGTACGTGGTGCGGCGAGGGACTGCGAGCGCAGCATCCTGCCGCGAGTCCTTTAAGACGCGAAGCGTTGGGCTTTGCCCGGCGAAAGCCGCCGCCGCCCAGGCGGCTAGGGCGCGGTTCGCTCCGAGGCCACGAAGGCCTCGTGCGTGACCGGCATCTTGTCGGCGAAGAGCTGCTCGACGGCGTCGGCGTATCGCCTGATCTCGCGCTGGGCGGTTTCGGCCGCACGCAGGGAGACGAAGTTCATGAGGGCGCGGGCGTTGACCGTCCAGTAGAACTCGGTGTAGGCCCCGACGGGCATGACCGCCCGGGCGAGCTCGCGCGCGACTCCGAGCTCGACGAGCCGCTCGTACGCCGAATAGGCGGCGGCGTAGACCGCGGCCAGCTCGTCGCGCGTCGTCTGCGCGATCTCGTCCGTGACCGGCTCGAAAGAATAGGCACCCGGCTTCCCGATCTGGGTGCGCACGTCCTCCGGAGCCGGCACGTAGAACTCGTCCGTCGCCTTCGCGTAGCGCATGCTGAACTCGTTGAAAGACCCGATGCGATGGCGGAACCACTCGCGCGCGACGAAGATCGGCGCCCGGATGTGGAAGCGAAACGCGTTGTGCTCGAAGGGCGTTCCATGGCGCTCGCGCATGAGGAATCGGATGAGGCCCGCGTCGCCCTCCTCCATGACCTCCTTGCGGCGGGCGAAGCTGACGCGAGCGGCGTTCACGACCGAGAGGTCGCTCGCCATCGAGTCGTCCAGCCGGACGAAGCCGTGATCGAGGACCTGAATCGTCTCTGCCGCCACGCGCTGCTCCACAGTGCTCACGCCATCCGAGTCTAACGAGGGTGCAGGAGGGCGCCGATATTGCCGGTAGAGTCCTGCACGCCGTCACGGGGCCCGGCGCTCACGACATCCATGCGCTTCGCGAAGCTCACACTCGCACTCCTGATGGCCACCTGCGCGTGGTCGGCCGCAGCGCCTGCCTCGGCGGCGCCGCGGCCACTCCCTCCGCTCACCCCGGCCAAGCACGACGCCCTCACGCGCGCGCTCGAGCAGGGCCGGCTGAGCAAGTCGCAGTACGCGCTCGAGCGCGCACGGTCGCTCTTCGCGCTGGACCGTGTCCGCGCCGAGTTCGGCCACGTCGCCCGCGCGAACCCGCACGCCGCCACCTTCGTCCTCCGGGACCTCCTCGCCCGGACGCGCTTCCTCTCGGGCGCCGAGCGCGCCGAGGCGAAGGCGATTCTCTCCCGTCCCGACGGCGCTCCCACCTTCCTCGGCGAGCCGACCTGGGACTTCGATGCGCTCCCCACGCGCCTCTGCGAGGGCGGCCGCCCGCTCTGCTTTCACTGGGACGACAACCCGGCGAACCGCGACTCGCCGCCAATGACGGACTCGAGCCCGGCCAACGGGATCCCCGACCAGATCGACGACACGATCTCGGTGCTCGACAACGTGTGGGACACGGAGACGGCGGGGCTCGGCTACCGCGAGCCGCTCGACGACAGCGCCACGACGCTGAACGACGGCGGCGGCCCCGAGCTCGACATCTACATCGCCGACATCGGCAGCATCGGGCTCTTCGGCTACTGCACGAGCGACGACCCGCATGCCTACGACTTCAGTGCCCCGTGGGCCGTGTCGGCCTACTGCGTGCTCGACGACGATTACCGCCAGTCCCAGTTCGGGGTCGGCCAGACGTCGCTCGAGTACCTGCAGGTGACGGCGGCGCACGAGTTCTTCCACGCGGTGCAGTTCGCCTACGACTGGTTCGAGGACCTCGCCCTCATGGAGGGCTCGGCCATGTGGATGGAGGGCCAGGTCTACCCGGACGTCATCGACCGGATCAACTACCTCGGCCGCAGCGCCCTGGCGCGGCCGGCCGTCCCGCTCGACACCGGCGCCGGCGGCTTCGAGTACGGCGCGTGGCTCTTCTGGCGCTTCCTGACCGAGAAGGTATTCGCGAACGACCCGAGGATCATCCGCGAGATCTGGGACCGCGCCGACGGCGGGCCCTCGGCTGCCTTCGGCGACCTGTACTCCTTCCAGGCCGTTCGGCGCGCGCTCGCGGCGAACGGGCACGACTTCCGCAGCACCTTCGCGCAGTTCGGGTGGACGAACGACCTGCGCGACTACGAGGAAGCGGACCTGGGCTACCCGGTCGCGCCGCTCGCGACGACCTTCAAGTTCGGCCCCTCCCTGCACTCGACGCGCTGGCAGGCCCCGAGACTGGCCCACCTCTCCACCCGCTTCTATCGCTTCCGCCCGCAGGCGGTCGGCGCGGTGGCGAAGCTGCACATCGGCGTCAAGCTTCCCGGGCCGGCGACGAACCCCGCGGCGACCGCGGTCGTCTATGCGAAGGGCGGTCCGAAGGAGGTGCACCCGATCGGGCTCGACGGCCGGGGCGACGGCCACGTCACCGTCAGATTCGGGCGCTCGGAGGTGTGGAAGGTCGACCTCGTCCTCTCGAACGGAAGTCTCCGCTTCGACTGCGCGCCGAAGGACTTCCCGGAGACGGTCTACTCCTGCGGCGGGTTCCCGAAGGACGACGGCCGGGCGTACCGCTTCCGCGCCCGCCTGGGCTAGCTCGCCGGGCCCTGATCCTCGCGGGCGAGCGCGAGCAGGCTCTCGTGCTCCTCGCGGCAGGCGGGGCAGCCGTCCAGGTGCGCCGCGAGGCCGGGGACGGCCGCGTCGGCGTCCTCCCCGGCGACCTCGAGGTCGACGTAGCGGTCGAGCTCCTCGAAGCAGGCATCGCAGCCGATCTCCGGGCCGGCGGGCCCGAGCAGGCGGCCGAGCAGCTCGTTCGTGTTCGCGTCTTCCATCAGTTCGTTTCCTCCAGGTGCGCGCGCAGCTTCGCGCGCGCGTCGTGCAACGTCTTGTAGAGCGCGCCCCTCGTCGTCGACAGGCGCTCGGCGAGGACATCGATCGGGACGCCGTTCACGGCGAGCGCGACGAGCACGCGCCGCTGGTGCGGCGTGAGGACGTCGTCCAGCGCCGCGGCGATCTTCCCGAGACGCTCGCGGACCTCGACGTCCTCCTCCAGCCCGGGCGTGTCGGCGTGGAAAGAGCCGAGCGCCTCCGGCTCGAACGGCAGCTCGCGGTCCCGCCAGGTTTGCCTCCGCACCTTCACCGCGGCCTCGTAGAGCGCGAACTTGTAGGCCCACGTCGTGAGCTTGCTCAGGCCGCGGAAGTCGTCGAGCCGCCGGAGGACCGCGAGGAGCGCGTCGGCGGCGGCTTCCGTCGCAATCGCATCCGCCTCCGCTCCGGTCAGGTCCCTGCGCCGACGGGCGACCTCGAATCGCGCGGCCCGCAGGAGGAGCGCGTGCAGGCGAGCGCACGCATCGTCGTACGCCCGCCCGCTGCTTCTCAAGCCCCGCAGCAGTTCCTGGGACTCGGGATCGAGCGTGGTGCCGGGGGCGACGGACGTGGTCCGCATGACCTCCTCAACGGTAGTCGTCGCGGGGGTCACGCGGCATCCCTCGGCTCGATGGGTGCCAGAGGGGCCAGGATGCGGACGGCGAGCTCCGGAGCGCATCCTTGCTCGACGAGCTGGATCAGCCGGTGCAGGTCGTACCCCGGGTCGCGCGCGAGGCGCGCCGCGAGCGGCAGCGTGAAGCCCGAAAGGACGAGCTGCTCACGCCGCCAGCGGTTCACGTCCGCGCCGGCCGGCTCCAGGCTCGAGAGCGTTCGCACGTCGGGTCCTCAGGCGGCTCGGTGGGCGGGTTCCGCCGACGTGGCCCGCTTGCGCGCCGGGACCGTCCGGTACGCCAGAGCCAGGCGCCCGAGGGCGAGCGCGGCGAGGAAAAGGCCGAAGTCGCGAAGCGCGATGTCGTAGTACTCCGGCGGGTTGTTCGTCAGCAGGTTCACGACGATGCCGCCGAGCCACGCTGCCACGACGAAGCCTCCGATCCACGGCGCCGCCAGGACGAGCAGCCCCGCCGCGATCTCCACGACTCCGACGAAGTACATGAAGTCCTGCGCGCTCCCGGGGACGATGTCGTCGATCCAGGGCGCGAGGTACTGCGTCCAGTCCACCGTCCAGTTGAAGAACTTGTCGAGCCCGAACAGGATCGGCGCGACCACGAAGCCGATGCGAAGCAACATGAACACCTGGTAGCCAGGGTCATTGCGGCGAGTGTCGTTTGCGGGTGTGAGGGTCAATTCGCCACCTCCTTCGACCTCTTGGTGGCGGCCCCATTTCGTTTCTTACCTCGCACGTATCTCCGACGGTCCCGGTACAAAGGTTTGGACGCCCGTTCCGCGAACTGAGGAGGAAGCACTGCGGACCGGGGAAAACGGATGGATGCAAGCGCCCTGAGAGACACCATTCCGGAGAACGCGCGCGCTGCCCTCGAGCCGACGGCTCGAGGCGCGAAGCTGCGCCGCCGCGCGGTCGCGGTCGGCGGTTTCGGCCTCCTCGTACTCGGCTTCCTCGTCGCGATCGGGCTCGGAAAGCTGATCGCGCTCGTCGTCCTCGTCGTCCTGGGCGGAGGCGTCGCCTTCGTCGTCGGGCGAACGCTGCGCCGCAGGGGAGGCACTATTCGCCACGCTGCCGACGCCGTCCAGTCGGCCGCGGGCACCGTCCAGTCGGCCGCGGGCACCGCCGCCCGCCGGCCGGTCGACGGCCTCCGCACGCGCAGAACCGAGAATCGAAAGCGGTCCCGGGAGCGCGACCGAGGCAAGGAGGCCGGCCGTCTCAACGCACGCGGCGTCGAGCTGCGGCGGCAGGGCGACGCGGCGGGAGCCGTCGCGGCCCACCGCGCCGCGCTCGAGATCGCGCACGCGGCCGGAGATTCGAGCACGGAGGCGATGACCCTGAACAACCTCGGGCTCGCCTTGGCCCACATCGGAGACGAGCGTGCGGCGATCGACCACTTCGACGCCTCCGTCGCCCTTCTCCGCGAGATCGACGACGCACATCACGAGGGCCAGGTCCTCGCGAACCTCGGCTTCCTTCACGGCCGAAGCGGCCGCGACGAGCAGGCGGTCTACTGCCTCGAGGCCGCGCTCGACCGGCTCGAGCCCGACTCACGAGCCTTCCGCCACGTGCAAGAACAGCTGCGCCGCGCGAGCTGAGCGGCGCGCGGAACTGCGAGAGAAGAGCCGACGCCCGGACTCGAACCGGGGACCCCTTCATTACGAGTGAAGTGCTCTACCAGCTGAGCTACGTCGGCGGGGCGCCCCCGTGGGGGCGCCCCTAGTGTAGCGGCGGCTTCCGGCCGGGAACCTAGGACGGACGCGTACCGAGCGTCACCTGGACCGTGTGCTCGGAGCCGCCGCGCGAGTACGTGATCGAGGCGCTTTCGCCGGGTTTCATGGCGCCGATCACGCTCTGGAGCTCCTCCGACGTGGAGACGGGCTTCCCGTCGACCGCGGTGATGACGTCGCCGCCGGTCGGGAACTCCTGCCCGCCCACAGCGGTGGTGGCGTCGGCAGCCTTGAGGCCGGCGTCCGCGGCCGGGCCGCCGGAGGTCACCTGCGTCACCTCCACGCCGGCCGGCAGGCCGAGCTGGGAGGACAGGGCGTCGGTGATCGTGGCGATGCCGACGCCGAGGTAGGCGTGCTCGACCTTGCCGGTGGCGAGGAGCTGCGAGACGACCGACTCGACCGTGTTGGACGGAACGGCGAAGCCGATGCCGTCGTTTCCGCCCGAGTCGCTCTCGATCTGCGAGTTGATGCCGATCACCTGCGCCTCGAGGTCGAGGAGCGGGCCGCCCGAGTTGCCGTGGTTGATCGCGGCGTCGGTCTGGATCGCATCGTTGATGGAGAAGTTGTTCGGCGAGGTGATCGTCCTGTGCAGCGCGCTCACGATTCCGCTCGTGACCGTCTCGTTGAGGCCGAGTGGGCTGCCGATGGCGACGACCTCGTCACCGACCTGGACGGCGCCCGAATCGCCGAGCTCGAGCGGCGTGAGCTCGGAGCTGGGGGCATCGACCTTGATCACGCCGATGTCGGTGGACGCATCGGTGCCGACGAGCTCCGCGTCGTAGGTCGAGCCGTCCGCGAACTCGACCGAGATCGAGCTTGCCCCGTCGACGACATGGTCGTTCGTGACGATATGGCCTTCGGTGTCGATCACGAATCCAGAGCCAAGAGCCTGCCCCTCCGGCGTGGTCACCTTGATCGTGACAACGCCTTCGTGGACACGGTCGTAGAGGGCGCTCACGCTCAGGGCTGACGTGTTGGCGGCGGGCTGCGAGTCGGTCACAGTCACCTGGCGCACAACTGTCTTCGTCGCCGTCTGGCCGGCGACGGTGTAGGCAGCCGCGCCGCCGCCCGCTCCGAGCACGACGGCTGCGGCGCCGGCGGCGGCGATCTTGAGGCTGCGGGAGGGGAGACGCTTCATTTCAGTCCTTTCGGTATTCGTTGCCCTGCATGCGACCAGCGCTGCCTAAGACCAGCCTGAAACGAACCTAAGAAGTGCCTAAGAGTTGGGCTTCTTAGGTGGCTCTCAGAGTCAATGCGCACAATGGAGCAGTGAAGATCCTCGTGGTGGACGACGAACGAGCGGTGCGCGAGTCGCTCCGCCGCGCCCTCGAGCTCGAGGGCTACGAGATCGAGCTTGCCGACGACGGGCTCGCGGCGCTCGCCGCGCTCGAAGAGGGGGGCGAGCCTGACGCGATGATCCTCGACGTCCTCATGCCCGGGCTCGACGGGCTCGAGGTCGCGCGGCGGGTGCGGCGCGAAGGGAGCCGGCTCCCGATTCTCATGCTCACCGCGCGGGTGGAGGTGGACGATCGCGTGGCCGGCCTCGACGCGGGCGCGGACGACTACGTCACCAAGCCGTTCGCGCTCGACGAGCTCCTCGCGCGCGTGCGCGCGCTCCTCCGGCGAGCTCACGAGGGCGGGACCGACAAGCTCTCCTTCGGCGACCTCGAGCTCGATCCCGGAACGCGCGAGGTGGAGCGAGAAGGCGACCCGATCGAGCTCACGCGCACCGAGTTTTCCCTCCTCGAGCTCTTCATGCGGAATCCGCGCCAGGTGCTCACGCGGTCCGTCATCTTCGAGCGGGTCTGGGGCTACGACTTCGGGTTCGGGTCGAACTCGCTCGACGTCTACATCGGGTACCTGCGTCGCAAGACGGAGGCGGGCGGCAAGCCGCGGCTGATCCAGACGGTCCGCGGCGTCGGGTACGCCCTGCGCGAGCCGTGAGCTTCCGCGCCCGCCTCGCCATCGCGGCCGCTGCGGCGGTCGCACTCGCGGTCGTCCTCGCGTCGGTCACGGTCTACGTCGTCGTGCGAAGCGAGCTCCGCGGCACGCTCGACTCGGCGCTTCGCGACCGAGCGGCCGAGGTCCAGCACGAGCCTCTGCGGGCCTTCCAGGCGGGCGACGACGCCTTCCTCGAGCCCGGGCCGCAGCTCGGTGGCGCTCCGGGTTACTTCCAGGTGGTCAGCGCCGACGGCGCCACGATTCGCCTTCCCAACGAGACGGTCGAGCTCCCCGTCACCGACGCGGTTCGCGAGGTGGCGAACGGCCAACGAGGCGGGTACCTGTCGGACGCCGACGTCGCCGGACTGCATGTGCGCGTGATCACGGTGCCCTACGGGTCGCGGGGCTTGGCGATCCAGATCGCGCGCCCGCTCACCGAGGTCGACCACTCGCTCTCCCGGATCCGCACGTACCTCTTGATCATCGCCTCCATCGGGATCGCGCTGGCCGCGGCCCTCGGCCTCGCGGTTGCGCGGACCGCGCTCGCCCCGGTCCGGCGACTGACCGGCGCGACGGAGAACGTGGCGAAGACCGGTGATCTCTCCGAGCGAATCGACGCGAGCGGGACGGACGAGCTGAGCCGGCTCGCCGCGAGCTTCAACACGATGCTGGCCGCGCTCGAGACCTCGACCCGGGCCCAGCAGCAGCTCGTCGGCGACGCCTCCCACGAGCTCCGAACGCCGCTGACGAGCCTGCGCACGAACGTCGAGGTGCTCGCCGGCGGACGCGAGCTTCCCGCGGAGGAGCGCGAGCGCCTGCTTCGGGACGTCGTCGAGCAGTTCGACGAGATGACGACGCTTGTCGCGGAGCTGAGCGAGCTCGCGCGCGGTGAGCTCGAGCCCGGGGAAGCCGAGGACGTGCGCCTCGACCTCCTCGCCGCGGACGCGGTCGAGCGCACGCGGCGCAACCGGCCCAACGTTCAGATCCGTGCGGATCTCGAAGAGTCGGTCGTCCACGGTGTCCCGGCCAGCATCGAACGAGCGGTGGCCAACCTCATCGACAACGCCGCCAAGTGGAGCCCGCCCGACGGAGAGGTGGAGGTGACCGTGAGAGACGGCGAGGTGGCCGTACGCGACCACGGGCCGGGGATCGACGAGGCCGATCTCCCGTACATCTTCGACCGCTTCTACCGCGCGAGCTCTGCGCGTGGGATGCCCGGCTCCGGGCTCGGCCTCGCAATCGTGAGGCAGGTGGCGGAGTCGCACGGCGGCGAAGTGCGGGCCGAGCCGGCCGAGGACGGCGGTACGCGCATGGTCATGCGCCTGAACGGCCGCCCGCTTTCTTAGGCACTTCTTAGAGACCTCTTAGGGGTCTTTCACGGGGCGCTGCTTCGATGGGTCGCGAACCGGTCGGCGATCGAAGGAGGCGCCAGATGGAAAAGGACGTCAAGCGCAGGGTCGCAGCGGGTGCCGTGGCTCTCGTCGCAATCGCGGGCGGAGGCGCCGCGGTCGCGGCCACGCAGGACTCGCCGAAGCAGGAGAGCCAGACCGTGCTGAACGACGCCGCGAAGGAGCTCGGGGTCTCGCCGAGCGAGCTCTCCGCCGCCCTGAAGAGCGCGCTCGAAAGGCGGATCGACGCCGCGGTCGCGGCGGGGCGACTCACGAAGGCGCAGGGCGAGGAGATGAAGCAGCGCATCGAGTCGGGCGACTTCCCGCTCTTCGGCATGGGGCCCGGCCCCGGCTTCGCGCATCACGAGATGTTCGGCGGCCTCGACGCGGCGGCCGCGTATCTCGGCCTGAATGGGGACGAACTCCAGACACAGCTCGCGAGCGGCAAGTCCCTCGCCGACATCGCCAAGTCGAAGGGCAAGAGCGTCGGCGGCCTCGTCAATGCGATGGTTGCCGACGCAAAGAAGCACCTCGACGAAGCCGTCGCCGACGGACGCCTGACGCAGGCGCAGGCATCGGAGATGCTCTCCCACCTCGAGCAGGGCGTCCGCGCCATGGTCGACGGAACCCCGCCGCGAGGGATGCCCGGGCCGGCATTCGGCTTCCGGCACGACTTCGACGGCGGATCCTCCGATGGACCGCCGTCGTTCGACGGCGCCGCGGCCTGATGGCCAGCGCAAGTCCACGCATCGAGGAGGCCCGAAGCCGCGCAGCCGTAGCCAGGCGGGCCGTGCTCGTCGCGTCCGTCGCCGGGTTCCTCGCCGTCTTCGTGCTCGCGCGGGCAAGCCATCCGGGCCACACCACGGCGGGACCCCAGCCGGCGACCCCCCTGATCGTTCCGGCCAGCGGTGAGAGCGACGATGACGGCGGCTTCGGCTTCGGCTCGGGATCGATCGCCCCGCAGACGCAGAACGTGGCGCCCAGTGTCTCGACCCACACGTCCTAGGCCTTCCGCCACCCGGACGTTCTCCGCCATGGGCTTGGACGTGGTGACCGCAGGCGCCGATGAGAAGTCCTTTGCCGCGCTCGCCGCCCGTTTCTCCCACTGGGACTCGGTCTTCAGCCGCTTCCACGCCGGGAGCGAGCTCAACGCCGTGAACGCCGCCGGGTCGTGGCTCGTGCCGGTGTCACCGCTCTTCGCCGAGGTTGTCGAGACCGCGATCGCCGCGGCCGCGGCCACCGACGGGCTCGTCGACCCGACCCTGGGTGTCGCCATCGAGGCGGCCGGTTACGACCGCGACTTCGCGCTCATCGAAGCGGACGACCGCCCGCCCGGGGCTGCCGTGCCTGGGTCCTGGCGCACGCTCCGGGTCGCAGACCGGCTCGTCTTTCGGCCTCCCGGCACGAAGCTCGATTTGAACGGGGTCGTCAAGTCACTCGCGGTCGACGAGGCCCTCGCTCTCCTTCCCGGCGAGGGCTTCGTCGCCGCCGGCGGTGACATCGCCACGCGCGGCTCGGCGGCGGTCGGGCTCCCAGGAGGAGACGGCCTGCAGCTCCTGGCCGGCGGCCTCGCAACCAGTGGTCGCACGTCGCGTCGCTGGCTGCGCGGCGGCCGGCCGCAGCATCACCTCATCGATCCGCGCAGCGGCCGGCCGTCCACCTCCCGCTGGCTCGAGGTGACGGTCGCGGCAGACTCGTGTCTCGCCGCAGACGTTGCCGCCAAGGCCGCGTTCCTCCTCTCCTCACAGGGGCCCGAGTGGCTCGACGAGCGCGGCCTGCCGGGCCGCTTCGTCGGGCCGGACAGAACCGTCGCAAACCACACCTGGCGGACGGCCCTCGCGTGACCGGGGTCGCCTGGTACGCCGACCGCGCCGCCGGGATGATCGCGCTCGTCCTCCTCACGGCTTCCGTCTGCCTGGGCATCGGGCTCGCCGGGCGCGCGCGGTCGTGGCGGTGGCCCGCCTTCGCCATCGAGGACGTGCACCGCTATCTCGGTCTGCTCACCGGCACCTTCATCGGAATCCACGCGCTCGCCATCCTGCTGGACTCCTACGTCCCTTACTCGCTCGCCCAGCTCCTCGTCCCCGGGACGGCGCCGAGCCGGACGATGGCCGTCGCCGCGGGAGTCGTCTCGGCCGAGCTGCTTGGAGCGCTCGCCCTCACGAACCGCTTCCGCAAGCGCCTCTCCTACTCCTTCTGGCGCAGAGCGCACTACCTCAATTTCGCCGTCTGGATCCTGGCGCTCGGCCACGGGATCGCCGCGGGCACAGACAGCGACCAGCCGTGGGCCGTCTACCTCTACGCCGCGTGCGGGGCCGCGGTCGCAGGGCTCCTCGCCTGGAGGATCCTCGCCAAGCGTGCGCTTGCGTCCTGGGAGCTGACCGCCTGCCTCGCCGTCGCGGCGATCGCGACCGGAGAGCTCGTCGTCGCGCTCACGTTCGGCCCGCTTGGCCACCATCCATAGTCGCGGCGCGCGCGGCCTCTAGTGTAAGACTGCTGCTACCAGACCAGGAGGTCCCGATGCCTTACGAGCTGCCTTCGCTTCCGTATGCCTATGACGCGCTCGAGCCGACGATCGACGCGCAGACAATGGAGATCCACCACTCGAAGCACCACGCGACGTATGTGAACAATCTGAACGCGGCGCTCGAGGGCACCGAATGGATGGACCGGCCCCTCGAAGACGTCTTCGCGGAGCTCGAGATCATCCCGGAGGACAAGCGGGCCACCGTTCGCAACAACGGCGGGGGCCACGCCAACCACACCCTGTTCTGGGAGACGATGTCTCCGGACGGCGGCGGTGAGCCGAGCGGCGCGCTCGCCGACGCGATCGCCGACACCTTCGGCTCGGTCGACGAGCTCAAGAAGGCGGTCAACGACGCAGGCGTGAAGCGGTTCGGCTCGGGCTGGACGTGGCTCATCCACGACGGCACCGGCCTCGCGGTCGTCTCGACGCCGAACCAGGACAACCCGGTGATGAGCTCCGACACGCCGCTCCTCGGGATCGACGTGTGGGAGCACGCCTACTACCTCTCCTACCAGAACCGCCGGCCCGACTACCTCGAGGCCTGGTGGAACGTGGTCAACTGGGACGCCGCGTCGGAGCGCTACGCGCAGGCGGTCGGGCACTAGTCACAGTCTGTTAGGAGCTAGCTCACTTCGCGGAGCACGCCGGTCGCGCAGTCGTAGACGTAGCCCGTGGCCGTGAAGCTTTCCGGGAGCAAGTCGGACGTGCGGATGCGCTCGACGCTCGCGCGCACGCTGTCGTCGAGGTCCGGGAAAGGGAGGAAGTCGATGCCGGTGGCGTCCGCGCCGGCTTCGGCGGCGAGCTTGGCGTGCAGGTCGTCGTTCGTGAACGTGAGCATTCCGCAGCCGGTGTGCGCGATCACGAGCGCTTCCTGCGTCCCGAGCAACCAGTGGGAAATGACCAACGAGCGGAGCGCGTCGTCGGAGACAATCCCGCCCGCGTTTCGGATCACGTGGGCGTCACCCTCCTCGAGCCCCAGGAACTTCGCCGGATCGAGGCGCGCGTCCATGCAGGTGACGACGGCGAGACGGCGAGCGGGCGGCGCCTGCAGCTCCCCCTTCCTGAAGCCTTCCGCATAGTTCCGATTGGCCTCGAGCACCGCGTCGCGAACTGCCATTCCGCCTCCCTTCGCCTCAAGTAACAGACTGTTACTTGATCGCTTTCTTTTTTGAAGTGAGGAACGCTATACGACGTGAAGCAACACGTCGAGGGCGGCTCGGAGGCTAGCCGCTCTTGCCGCGCCCCGAGGCGGGCGCGGCGGCGCTCTTGCCGCTCGGCTCGGACTTCACCTGGCCGGGAGGCGTGCTCGGTGCGTTCGAGGTGGGGGCGTGCTCCGGCTTCGAGTGGTGGCCCTTGTTTGCGTGCTTGGGCTTGTCCTTGCCGTTCGCCCGCGGATGCGTCCCCGCCCACCCCTTGCCGTTGCCTTTCGCGTTCGCGCGCGCTCCGAAGTCGACCGCCACCGCGGGCGCGGGCGAGCGGTCGGCGAGTCGGATGTGCGGAGCAGGGGCTCTGTCCTTCGGGTTGTCAATCTGCGGCACGGGCGGCGTCGCGTGTGCAGGGAAGTCGTCGCCGCGCTGGATCGTCGCCGCCGTCAAGGCTGTTGCCGACGCCGCGACCGCGACGGCCGTGGCGAGGCTCGCGGCGACGTTGCCGGCGATGACCGTCTTGAGAGAGCTGAGGAGCGCGCCCGCGTTCACAGAGTGCATGGCGCGTCGCCGGCGCTTGACGGGATGCTCGAGGGAGCTCGCCAGCGAGCGGCGCGCGCGGAAGATCAACGTCTCGACAGCCGCCTGGGTGAGCCCCAGCTTGGCGGCCACCTCGCGGTAGGAGAGCCCCTGCCACTCACGCAGGAGAATCGCGCGGCGCTGCTGCTCGGGAAGACCGGCAAGAGCCTCATCGAGCCCGAAGAGCTCCTCGGCCGGAGTTTCCGGCGCGGCGACGACGTCCTGCACCGCCTGCATGTCCTGCGGCCGCTCCACGCGCGCGCGGCGATACGAGGAGCGCTGGCGCGTGAGGCAGACGTTGTGCGCGACCTTGTAGAGCCACGCCTGCGCGGCCTCGGGCTCGAACCCGTCCTTGATACTCCGGCAGGCATTCAGGTAGGTCGCCTGCACAGCGTCCTCGGCTTCCTCGGGCGAGCCGAGCTGGCGCAGGCAGTACAGGTAGATCCGGCGGTGGTGCTCGTTGAAGAGTTCTTCGGCGAGGTGCGGCGCCGCGCTCATCTTCCAAGTCTGGAAGAGGCCTCAGGCCGGGTCGTCCCCCAAACGGGTCAGGCCACTTCGCGGCAGTCGTCGATCGCGATGTCGAAGCTGTCTCCGCCCTCGGGTTCGACGGTGCACGTGTCGGTGAGAACCTGGTAGGCGGTGACGACGCCGCCGCCATGCGGGGTCTCGACGCGGCCGCCGACACGGGGCGCGCGGTCGCGGAAGCTCTTGTACGTGGGGTGCTCGAAAGCGAGGCAGCAGCGCAACCGGCCGCAGAGCCCGGTGATGCGGCCGGAGCTCATCGGCAGCTCCTGGTCTTTCGCCATCCGCAGCGTGATCGGCTGCTCGTGCGAGGGGAACTTGCGGCAGCAGTGCTGGTCGCCGCAGAGGCCGTGGTCGCCGCAGAGGCGCGCGCACTCCCGCGGGCCGACCGAGCGGAGCTCGACGCGCCGGTCGAGGCGCCCGCGGAGCTGCTCCTGCAGGCTCGTCAGGTCCGGCCGGTTCTCCGCTTGGTAGGAGAAGACGATCCGCGAGCCGTCGAACACGAGCTCCGCCGAGACCGGCTTCAACTCCAGGTCGGAGCCGCGCAGGAGCTCGCGGAGGACCTTCATCGCCTGCTTCGCCTCGACGCGGTTCTTGGCGGCGGTCTCCTCGTCGGCAGCAGATGCGCGCCGGACGACGCGCTTCAACGGCTGCGCCGGCCGGGACTCGAGCTCGTGGTTCGGCCGCACGACGCGCCCGAGCTCCTGGCCGCGCGACGTGTGGCAGATCACCTTCGTGTTCCACGCGAGCTCGAGGCCGTTTGGGTCGAAGGAGTAGACCTTGCCCCCGGGGGAGAACACCACGCCTACCGCCGTTGCCATGCGGGAAACGCTAGCGCGCCGGAGCCGGAGAGGCGAGCTCCCGCCTGAGCCGGACGAAGAGACCTTCGAGCGCGAGACCGGTCTGCACCTGGAACTCGAAGGAGCGCCAGGTCTCGCGCACCGCCTCGGCAGCCCGCTCGGCCGCGAGCGAGCGCTCGGAGACGCCGTCCTCCGCGAGCTCGGGGAGCCGGTCGGAGTTGACGAGCGCGCCCTCCGCGCCGGCCGCCGCGACGACGAGGTCGCGATACCAGCTGGAGAGGATGTCGAGCGCGTCGAGGATCTCCTCGCGCTCCGCTCCCCGGGCCGCGCGGCGGACCCGCTGCTCGAGCTCGCGCTGGGACTCGTCGCCCGTGGCCGCCGCCTCGGCCTCTTTGCGGGCCTCGGCCCCACGAGCCTGCGCGAGCTCCCCGACCTTGCCCGACGCCGCTGCGGGATCGAAGGCGGGATCCCGGTAGACGGAGCGGGCAAGCTCGATCAGCGCCGCCCGCCGCTGCCCGGCTTCCTCGTTCAGGAGCCGGTCGGCGCGGTCGAGCCTCCCGCCCGCGAGCCGGGCGAGCGCGTCGAGCTTCTCGCCGCTCGCCCCACGAGTGGAGAGGTAGGCCTTCACCGCCCGCTGGGACAGGCGCTTGAAGAGGATGTGCTGGCACCGTGAGCGGATCGTGGGCGAAAGCGGGCCGAGGTCGTCGGCGACGAGCACGATCACCGCGTAGTCCGGCGGCTCCTCGAGATCCTTGAGGAGAGCGTCGGCGGCGTCCTCGTTCATCGTGTGCGCCGCGAAGATGAGGTAGACGCGCCGCGCCGCCTCGAACGGGCGCATGTGCAGGTCGCGGCGAAGGTCGCGCACCGGGTCGATGCGGATCTGGTCGCCGAGCGGCTCGAGGACGTACAGGTCTGGATGCGCGCGGCGCGAGACCCTGCCCGGGTCTCCGAGGAGCGCGCCGGCGAACGCGAGCGCGGCCCGCCGCTTCCCCACCCCGCGCGGCCCGTGGAAGAGGTAGGCGTGCGCCGGGCCCTCCGCGAGCGCGGCTCTCAGGAGGCCCTTGGCCTCCTCCTGCTCAGGGAAGGTCTCGAAGGTGTCCATGGATTTCCTCGGCGAGAGCGTCGGCCTTCGCGGTTCCGTCCAGCACGACGACGCGCTGGGAGAAGATCTCGGCGATCTGGCGGTAGGCGCGGTCGACCTCGGCGGCGAACTCGTCTCCCTCGCGCTCGATGCGATCGGGTGAGGTTCCGCGGCGCATCGCGGCCACGTCTCCCGGGACCAGGAGCAGGAACGTGCGGTCCGGCAGGAGGCTTCCGGTGACGGCGAGGTTGACCTCGAGCACGCGCTCGACCCCGAGGCCGCGCGCGATGCCCTGGTAGGCCAGGGAGGAGTCGATGTAGCGGTCGCAGACGACATCCGCGCCGCCGGCCAGGGCAGGACGGATCACCTCGTCCACGAGCTGCGCGCGGGCCGCGCTGAAGAGCGTCGCCTCGGCCCAGGGGGCGAGCCGACCGCTCCCGAGGAGGAGCTCGCGGATCCGCTCTCCCGCCTCCGTGCCCCCGGGCTCGCGGGTGCCGACGACCTCGCGTCCCTCGGCGCGAAGACGTTCGGTCAGGAGCCGTGCTTGCGTGCTCTTCCCCGAGCCGTCGACGCCTTCGAAGGTGATGAACATGGCGGGATGCCTAGGATAGTGCGCCGTGCGGGCCCTAGTAACAGGCGGAGCCGGTTTCATCGGCTCTCATGTCGTTGACGCGCTCATCGAGCGCGGCGACGACGTCTGGGTGCTCGACAACCTCGCCAGCGGCCGGCGCGAGAACGTCGCCGAAGGCGCGCGGCTCGTCGAGGCGGACGTCCGCGACGCGGTCGCCGTCGCGAGCGCGTTCGCGGAGGCGAGGCCGGAGACGTGCTTCCACCTCGCCGCCCAGGCGGACGTTCGGGTCTCGATCGCCGAGCCGTCGTTCGACGCCGAGGTCAACGTCATCGGCACCGCCAACGTGCTCGAGGCTGCGCGGGAGCAGGAAGCGAAGGTGGTCTTCTCCTCCACCGGCGGCGCCATCTACGGCGAGTGCGACGGGCCCGCCGACGAGGACTCGCCCCGGCTCCCGCTCGCGCCGTACGGGACCGCGAAGCTCGCCGGCGAGGAGTATCTGGGGACGTGGAGTCGCCTGTACGGCGCCGGCCACGTCGCGCTTCGCTACGGAAACGTCTACGGGCCGAGGCAGGACCCGCACGGCGAGGCGGGCGTCGTCGCGATCTTCTTCGGGCGGATCGCGAACGGCCAGGAGCTGCACATCTTCGGTGACGGACGGCAGACGCGGGACTACGTCTTCGTCGCGGATGTCGTCGCGGCGACGCTGGGGGCGGCCTCTGGGCCCGCGGGCGTCTACAACGTCGGCACGGGGACCGAGACGTCGGTTCTCGAGCTCGCCGAAGCCTGCAAGCGCGCGAGTATGGTCGACGCCGAGATCGTCTTCGACCCGCCGAGGCTCGGCGAGCTCGGGCGCAGCGTCCTCGATCCATCGCGCGCGCAGGCTGCGCTCGGCTGGCGTCCGGCGACCTCGCTCGCTGCGGGGCTCGAGGCGACCTGGAATTTCGTGCGGGCCGCGGAAGGAGAGGGCGAAGCCGGGGCGAACTAGTCGGCCCCATGGACCATCCCGTCGAGTACGAGCCGATCCAGCCCTGGCGCGTGGCCGCGATGGTCGCGACGGGTATCGCCGCGGTCGAGCTCTTCATCCTCCTCCTCATCGGCTTCGTGCTCGGCGCGAAGGCCTTCTCCGACAAGACCGAGACGGCCACGATCGCGGCCATCAAGCGCGAAGTCCCGAAGGCCGCGCAGACCCAGGCGTCCTCCGGGCAGCAGAAGCCCGCCGAAGCGTCGCAGAAGAAGGAGGCTCCGAAGGTCCTCCCCCGCGGGCGCACCTCGGTCGTGATCCTGAACGGGAACGGCATCCCCGGCGCCGCCGCCGTGAACGCCGACAAGGCGCACTCGCTCCACTACGTCATCACGGCGACCGGAAACGCGCCGAGCACCGACTTCGCGCGCTCGATGGTGATGTTCCGGCCCGGATTCAAGCCGGCGGCGCAGCGACTCGCGAAGGACATGGGCGTGAAGGCCGTTACCCCGCTCGACGGAATCACGAAGGGCGACCTCCAGGGCGCCCAGCTCGCGCTGATCGTCGGCGGGTAGCCGCTCCCGCGCGGCTAGGCTAGGGAGGTGGCCGAGCCGCTTCTCACACGCGCCTGCCGGCGCGAGGCCGTCGAACGGACTCCCGTCTGGTTCATGCGCCAGGCGGGCCGCTCGCTCCCCGAGTACCGGGAGCTCCGCAAGCGCCACGACCTCTTTTCCGTCTGCCGCCAGCCCGAGCTCTGCGCCGAGGTGACGTTGCAGCCGGTGCGCGCCCACGACGTCGATGCGGCGGTGATGTTCGCGGACATCATGCTGCCGGTCATCGGCATGGGGGTCGACGTCGAGCTCGTCGAGAACGTCGGCCCGGTGATCGCAGACCCGGTGCGGACGAGTGACGACGTCGAGCGGCTCCGCGTGCCCGATCCCGAGGAGGCGGTGCCGTTCATCCTGGAAGCCGTCCGGCTGGTGCGCGCCGAGCTTCCCGCGGAGAAGGCCGTCATCGGCTTCGCCGGCGGGCCGTTCACCGTGGCCGGCTACCTCATCGAGGGCAAGCCGACGCGCGAGTTCGTCCAGACCAAGCGGTGCATGTACGCGCAGCCGGAGGTGTGGCACGCGCTCATGGACAAGCTGGCCGACACGTTCGTGGCCTACCTGCGCGCGAAGGTGACGGCGGGCGCGGACGTCATCCAGCTCTTCGACTCGTGGGTCGGGACCCTGTCGGCCGAGGACTACGAGGAATTCGTCGCGCCCTACTCGGCGCGCGTGCTCGCGGCCGCCGACGTGCCGACGATCCACTTCGGCACGGGGACGATCCATCTCCTACCGGCGATGAGGGCGGCCGGCGGCGATGTCATCGGCCTCGACTGGCGGGTCCCGATCGAGCGCGGGTGGGAGATCGTGGGCCCCGACCGTGGGGTGCAGGGGAATCTCGACCCTGCGCTTCTGCTGGGCCCCTTCGAGCGCGTGTCGGCGGCCGCGAACCGGATCCTGGACGCCATCGCCGGCCGCAGGGGGCACATCTTCAACCTCGGGCACGGGGTTCTTCCGGACACGGATCCGGCCGATTTGGCGAGGTTGGTGGAGCTGGTCCACGCCCGAACCTCCGTCGAGATGTGGGCGTGACGCTCAGCGTGACGATTCATGGGGCCACCCCGTTCCACCACCCGCTTTCGAGCGTAGCCCCCGGGAACGCGCGCGTGGTTCGCGGAAGGGGACGGAAGTGAAAACAGCCGTCGTCCTGATGGCCTACGGGAGCCCGACCCGTCCCGAGGACATCCCCGCCTACTTCGAGGACATCCGCGGGGGGCGGCCCGTGCGCCCCGAGGCAGTCGCGGAGCTCGTCGAGCGCTACCGCCGGATCGGCGGCTCGTCCCCGCTGAACGAGATCACCGAGCGCCAGCGCGCCGCCCTCGAGCACGAGCTGGGCGCGCCCGTCTACGTCGGCATGAAGCACTGGACGCCGCGCGTCGCCGAGGCAGCCGACCAGGCCCTCGAAGGAGGCGCCGAGCGGATCGTCGGGCTCGTCCTCGCGCCGCACTACTCGAGCATCTCGATCGGCGGCTACCGCGAGCGCCTCGCCGAGGCCGTCGGCGATCGGGCGGAGCTCGTGATGATCGAGAGCTGGCACGACCTCCGACCCTTCGTCGACATCCTCGCCGACCGGATCCGCGGTACCGACGCCCACGTCGCCTTCACGGCCCACAGCCTCCCTGAGCGCATACTCTCCGAGGGAGACCCGTACAAGGAGCAGCTGCTCGAGACCTCGCGCCTGGTCGCCGAGCGCGCCGGAGTCGAGGCCTGGTCGTTCGCCTTCCAGAGCGCGAGCCCGACCGGGGAGCCCTGGCTCGGCCCGGACATCCTCGAGGAGCTCGAGCGCCTGCACGCCGACGGCGTGCGGAAGGTTCTCGTCGCACCGGTCGGATTCGTTTCCGACCACCTGGAGATCCTTTGGGACATCGACGTGGAAGCGAGGGAGAAAGCAGCGGAGCTCGGCCTCGAGCTCGACCGCATCGAGTCGCTGAACGACGCGCCGGAGTTCGCCCGCGCGCTCGCCGTCCTCGTCGAGCAGGTCTTGAACGAGTCGGCACGAATCGAGGTTCCGTGAGCACGCGCAGCTGCGGCGACTGGCCGGCCCTCCTGGAGATCTCGCCGGACCTCCACTTCAAGCACTACACGATCGCCGAGGCGCGGCTCCCGTCCGAGGTGCTAGTCAATCTCGCGGACGTGCCGCGCGATGCGCTCACGCTCTGCGCCGACCTCGACCACAACGTCTACAACAGCGCGCACACCGACCCCCGCGTCGCCGCTGCCCTGCAGGACACCTACTGGTACGAGCTCGACGAGTGGTCGAAATCGGGGCCCCGGACGTAGGATCCGAGCATGGGAAAGGGCTACGCCGAGGGACCGGCCGCCGAGGAGCGCTATGAGGCACTCGAACGCGGTGAGCCGACCGGCCTAGAGCCCGAGGAGATAGACCGGCCCGCCGTGTTCGGCTCGACGCCCGACAACGAAGAGCGGCACTTCATCGGCTGGGCCGACGAGGTCGACCGCGACGAGCTCTTCGAGAGCGGCAAGGCCTGGGGTCTCACGGTCGTCCGCCAGCGGACGAACTAGGCCCGCTCTGGCGGCCTGGGGCGGCGGACGAAGCCGGGCTTTGCCCCGGCGAAAGCCCCCGCCGTCCAGTCTGCTAGAGGCGCTCGCACCAGTAGACGCCGGTGCGGTAGGGCAGCTCGAAGGTGGAACGCCCCTTCGTCTCGGGATGCGTGGCGAGGAGCATCCGCACCTGATCGACGACCCGCGCGAACTCGGCCGGCGGCAGGGCCGCGATGAAGCTCACCGAGGTGACCCGCGCGACCACGGCGGCGAAGTCGGCTTCGTGCACGAACGAGAACCGCGCCCGCTGGAGCGGAGTGAAGAGCGTCGTCCGGTCGAACGCGCCTTTCCACGCGCCGCTCGCCACGCGCGGCGCGGCGCCGCGGTACGCCTCCATGATCCCGCCGAGCTTTTCGATCCAGTCGACGGACTCGTCCTTCACGTTCCAGATGAGCCCGAGCCTGCCGCCCGGCCGCAGGACGCGGTGGATCTCGTCGAGCGCCGCGTCGCCGTCGAACCAGTGGAACGCCTGCCCGACGGTGACCGCGTCAACCGAGCCGTCCGGGAGCGGGATGGCCTCGGCAGTGCCTGCGACCGCCTCGACATCGCGAAGCGACGACGAGAGCGCCGCGCGCATCGCCTCGACCGGCTCGACCGCGACGACGAACGCCCCGGTCGGCACGAGGAAGCGCGTCAACTTCCCCGTCCCGGCAGCGAGGTCCAGCACCCGCTTGCCGTCCCCCAGCCCGAGCTCGGCCACGAGCCGCGCGATCGCCTCGGGGGGGTACGGCGGCCTTCCGATCTCGTACGGCTTGGGCGCGTGCTCGAAGCCCCGCGCCGCCTCGTGGATGGTTCCTGCTCGCGAGCTCACTCGGACGACAGGCTAGCGGCCCTCCGGGCGAGCACGAGACCGGTGAGGATCTCGCGGACGACCCGGTCGGCCGCGAGCGCCGTGATGTCCGCGGAACCGACCGCCGTCGGGATGACTTCGACGACATCCGCGCCGACGAGCGCGACGCGCGAGGCGATCTCCCGGCAGGCCCAGAGAAGATCCGCGGTGGTCATCCCGCCGGGCTCGGGCGTTCCCGTGCCGGGCGCGAAGGCGGGGTCGAGGACGTCGATGTCCACGGTGAGAAAGACAGGGCCGCTCCCGAGGCCGCCCAGCGCGTCCGCGACGACCGCCCTGATCCCGCGCTCGCCGACGTCGTGCATGAAGAAACTGCGGATCCCGCGCTCACGCTGCCAGGAGAACTCCTTCTCGCCGGGCCAGTAGCCGCGGAGCCCGATCTGCACGTAGCGGCGCGGGTCGACGAGCCCAGCTTCCACGAGCCTGTACATCGGCGTCCCGTGCGAGAGCTCGACGCCGAAGACCTCGGTGCCCGTGTCCGTATGCGTGTCGAAGTGGACGAGGCCGACCGGGCCGCCCGCCGCGCAGGCGCGGACATCCGGCTCGGTGATCGAGTGGTCGCCCCCGAGGATGACGGGCAGGACGCCCATGGAGACGACCTGGGCGACGGTCTCCTCGATCGCCTTCTGGGAGGCGACGGCGTCGGCCGGGAGAACGGGCGCGTCGCCGAAGTCCACGACCCGGAGCTCCTCGAGCGCATCGACGCCGGCCTCGAGATGAGGCCCCGGCGGGCAGCTCGCTGCGCGGATCGCGCGCGGCCCGTAGCGGGTGCCGGGCCGGTCGGAGACGAGGTCGTCGGTGGGCGCCCCCACGATGGCGACGTCTGCTCCGGCGAGCTCGGCCGGATCCTCCGTGTAGGGCTGTCCTCCATACGTGAGGAGGCCGGCGAAGTCGGGCTTTTCGCCATTGCGCCGCCAGCGTCCGAGGGGGTCGAGCACGGCGCGATTCTCTCAGTTTGCGAGTCTCCCGCGCGGGTATCCGCTGCGTTGCAAACCGATTCGAGGGGGGTCAGATGACCGACATCACCACAGCGCGGGATCTCTTCCTGCACGAGCTCGGCGACATCCTGTATGTCGAGCAGAAGCTCACCGACGAGGTCCTGCCCAAGCTCATCCAAGAGGTTCAGGACCCGGACTTCCGCAAGGGTCTCGAGCGGCATCTGGAGCAGACGCGGGGCCACGGGACGAACCTCGAGCAGATCTTCGACTCGATGGGCGAACAGCCCAAGGCGGAGAAGTGCATCGGGTTCGAGGGCCTCAAGACCGAGCACGACCAGCTCACGGGCGAGGTGAGCGAGTCACTCATCGACATCGTCGACACGGGCGCGGCCGCACGCACCGAGCACTACGAGATCGCTGCCTACAGTGGTCTCATCGAGATGGCCCGCGCGCTCGGCGAAAGCGAGGCGGTCGGCCTCCTCGAGGAGAACCTCAAGGAGGAGCGGGAGGCGCTTCACGAGGTCGAGAGCGTCGCGAAGAAGCTCCGCGACGAGATGAAGACCACCGCGTAGGAGCCTCAGGCTAGTACGGCGCCGGAGAGCTTCAGCCTCCGGCGCCGTTTTCATGCGCGCGCGTAGGTGTTGCGGCCGACGCGGGTGACGCGCCGCTCGCTCTGCGCCAGGCGAAGGGCGCGCCGGAAGCGGCCCGGGCCCCAGCTGCGTGCGTTCACGGCCCGCGCCAGCTCGTCACGCGACTTCGGGCCGTCGGCGGCCGCCTGCTCGATTGCGTCGATCTCACGGTCGATGTAGCGGTCGGGTCCCGGTGCGGGGCCGGCGTACGGAGGCGGCGGCGCGAAGAAGCGCCGCTGCCGCTCGGGGCGACGCGTGGACGTCGTGCCGTCGGTCTCCTCGCGGTGGGAGGGAGTGTCGGCGTCCTCGGCAGAGAGTGGCTCGGCAACCTCTTCGAGCGACGTCTGTTCCGCCGAGACTCCGAGGAAGGCCTCCGTAAGCGCGGCGAGGAGAAGCCAGCCGGCGCCGATCAGGAACCCGATCATCGTGTTCGTCGGATCCTTCGTCCCCACGAGGATCCCGAAAAGGAGCGGCCCGGTGATGCCGCCGATCGCGGTCGCGACCGAGTAGAAAAACGCGATCGCCATGGCCCGGATCTCGAGCGGGAAGACCTCGCTAACCGTGAGATAGGCGGCGCTCGCGCCCGCGGAGGCGAAGAAGAAGATGACACACCACGCGATCGTCTGCGTGATCGCGGTGAGCACATCCTGCTGGAACAGGAACGCGGTCGCCGCGAGGCACGCGCCGGCGAGGCCGTAGGTCAGAGTGATCATGATGCGGCGCCCGACGCGGTCGAAGAGCGGGCCGAGGAGCAGCGGGCCGAGGATGTTCCCGATCGCAAAGGGCAGGATGTAGTACGGCACGTGCTCCGCCGGCACCTTGTAGAAGGTCGTCAGGACGAGCGCGTACGTGAAGAAGACCGCGTTGTAGGCAAAGGCCTGAGCGGACATGAGCGACAGCCCGAGCATCGTCCGGGGCCGATGCTCGTCGAACATCGTCCGCGCGATCTCACGGAAGGTCGTCCGCTTGCGCGGTTTGATCTCGATCGTCTCGTCGGTGTCCTCGAGCTGCTCGCCGGTGGCGTCCGCCACGTCGCGCTCGATGTCGCGCACGATCTCCTTGGCCTCCTCCTCCCGGCCGTGCGTCATGAGCCAGCGCGGGCTCTCGGGCAGGAAGCGGCGCGTGAGCAGGATGCCGAGACCGAGGATCGCGCCGAGGCCGAATGCGAGTCGCCAGCCGAGATCGACGGGGAAGAGCTTGGGATTCAGGAGCAGGATCGAGAGGGCTGCCCCGGCCGCGGTACCGACCCACCAGGAGCCGTTGACCGCGATGTCGACCCAGCCGCGTACGCGCGCTGGGATGAGCTCGTCGATCGCGGAGTTGATCGCCGAGTACTCGCCACCGATGCCCATGCCGGTGAAGAAGCGAAATAGGAAGAACATCCAGACGGTCATCGAGAACGCCGTCGCCACCGTCGCGAGGAGGTAGAGACCGAGGGTGATCATGAAGAGCTTCTTCCGCCCGAAGCGGTCCGTGAGGTAGCCGAAGAAGAGCGCGCCTGTGACAGCTCCCGCGACGTAGATCGCCCCCGCCGCGCCGACCTCGGCGCTCGTCATCCCAAGCGTCTTCGGGTCCTGCAGGACGGCTGCGATCGAGCCGACGATCGTGACCTCGAGCCCGTCGAGGATCCAAACCGTGCCGAGCGCGACCACGACGAGCCAGTGCCAGCGCGACCAGGGCAGGCGGTCCATCCGCGCGGGGATGTCGGTCTCGAAGGTTCGGTCGCTGGTGGTGGCGGTGGCAGTCGTCATGCGCGACTGGATCCCCGCGTTTACAGGATGTAAAACTTGCGCGGCACAGACGGCATAGGCTTCGCGCCGTGGGCAGAAAGCTCGCCATCGGGCTCGCGGGCGCGGCGACGGTGTACGCGTATCGCAAGCGCCTCCGCGACTGGCACCTCCACTGGGGCGCGCGGCCGGGCGAGGTCGAGCGCGAGCTCCCGGGTGACGAGCTGCTCGCGGATCCCGACGTCGTCTCGACACGCGTCGTCGCGATCGACGCGCCGCCCTCCGCCGTCTGGCCCTGGCTCGTGCAGATGGGCCCCGGGCGGGGCGGCGCCTACACGTACGACTGGATCGAGAACCTCCTCGGGCTTGGAATGATGAGCGCAGACCGGATCCATCCGGAATGGCAGCACCTCGAGGTCGGCGACACGCCGTCGCTCCGCGCAGGCGCCGACGCCGGCCCCGACGCCATGCGCGTGCGGATCCTGCAGCCGGAGGACGCGCTCGTCACCGCCTCCGACGACGGCAAGTGGGTGTGGGCCTTCGTCCTCGCCCCCGACCGCGACGGCACGCGGCTCATCAGCCGAAACCGCGTGAGAAGCGGCGAATCGCTCGGCGCCCGCGTCGGCCTCGCCATCATGACACCGGGCTCCTGGGTGATGGAGCGCAAGATGCTGAACGGCATCAAGGAGCGCGCCGAGAAGCTCGCGCGCAACTCCCAGCCGGCCCCGGCCGCCTGACCTTGAAGCTCGACCACCCTCTCATTCCGGTCGAGGCCCTCGAGCCCGTCTGGTTCGGCCTCGTGGATCACGTCGAGGACCTCGCCTTCGAGGAGGACGGCACCGTCTGGTGCGGCGGCGAGGAAGGGCAGGTCTACCGCGGCCACCTGGTCGGCGAGCCCGAGATCGTCGCGCGCACCCCCGGGCGGACGTACGGTTTCGCGCTCGGGCCCGACGGCGCCTGCTACTGCGCCGACGTCACCGACCCGGGAATCTACCGGATCGACTCCGAGGGACAGGTAGACCGCGTCTCGGCGGGAACCGCAGACCGGCCGGCTCTGCTCCCCAACGACCTCGCCTTCCTGCCGAGCGGCGAGCTCCTCTTCTCGGATTCGGGGAACTGGGGCGGCAGCGACGGCTGCATCTACGCGGTGGGGCCGGACGGCTCGACGCGCGTCGCGGACACGACCTGCGCCGCCTACGCGAACGGCCTCTGCGTCTCGCCGGACGGGAGCAAGGTCGCGGTCGTGGAGTCGACGCTCCCGGGCGTGAGCGTCCTCTCGCTCGGCGCCGACGACTCGCTCTCTGACCGGCGCGTGCTCGTCGAGCTGCCGGGGACCGTGCCGGACGGGGTCCTCTACGACGGCGAAGGCCGGCTGCTCATCTCCTTCTGGTCACCGGACGCCGTTCTCCGCGTGGAGGCGGACGGCGAGCTCACGACGGTCGTCCACGACCCGCTCCGGGTCGCCCTCAACCAGCCGACCAACATCGCTTTCGTCCCGGGGACGAACCGGCTCGTGGCGGCCAACATCGGCGACCGTTACCTCTCTGTCTTCGAATACGCGTGAAACACGCCAAGTAACAGTCTGTTACTACGTCCTCTGTTCGAAAGCGATGATGTTGCCGTCGGGATCGCGCGCCCAGGAGGCGCGCAGGTCGCCGATCGAAGCGATTCCGTTTTCGGTCTTCAGCTCCGGGAGGTCGTACTCCTCGAAGACGACGCCCCGCTCACGCAGGCCGGCGACGACGGAGTCGAGATCGTCGACGCGAAACCCAGCAACCGTGCCGCGGCTCTGGCCTGCGGCGACGCTTTCGTAGACGACGAGCGTCCCGTCGCCCGCCCGGAACTCCGCCTCGCGGTTCTCAGGCAGATCGTCCCGACGGATCTGCAGCTCGAGCCCGAGCACGCCTCCGTAGAAGTCGACCGCCTTGTCCACCTCGGACACCGGGACGATCGCGGCAATCTCTGCATTAACAAGCACGAAAACCTCCTTAAATTCACCAAGTAACAGTCTGTTATTTGGGACTCACGCGCGCCACACGCGCTCGCCCTCGAATTCTTCCTCCGTCTGCTGGAGACCGGCGCGCTCCGCGACGATCTCGGAGGCTCGGTGCCCCGGGTGAATATTGGCCCCGATGTCGTTCACGCCCTGCCGCTGCACCCACTCGACGAGCGCAATCGCAGCCTCCGAGGCATACCCGTTGCCTTGCCACGGGATCCCGATCATCCAGCCTAGGCGAGCCACTTCTCGCCCCTGCCCGGATCGCACGGTCGCCTGCACCGTGCCGAGAGCCTGTGAGTCGAGACGGCGGCGCACCACCCAGTTCAGCCAATCCTCGCCCTCGCGCGGCGAGCCGGCGGCGAGAAGGATGAAGCGATCGCGGAGTTCGGTGACCGACGCCAGTCGGTCGCCGGTGAATTCGTGCAGCCGCTCGTCGTCGAGCACCTCGCAGAGCTCGTCCGCGTCCTCGGCCTGAAGCGGCACGAGCACAAGGCGCTCGGTGGTGATGATCGCCGCCTCTATCCCCGGAGCGCCCACGCGCCCGCCTTGAGCCCGGACTCGATGGCGCCGTCCATGAACCCGGCCCAGCCGTTGGCGAAGTCGCTGCCGGCGAGGAGGACATTGCCTTCGGGCCGCTGCATCTCGGCGTGGTAGTCCGTGTACCAGCCCGGCCGGTGGATCGCCCACGTGCCGCGCGAGAACTCGTCGGCGAGCCAGTCGTGGGCGTAGGCTGCGATCGCCTCGTAGCCGGGGATGATGTCGTCGAGCTGGCGCTGCACCGCGTCGAGATCCGAGGCGTCGCAGAGCTCCTGGTCGAAGCCGAAGCCGATCATGAGCTGCGTCCCGTCGGGGTAGATGATCTCGGTGTCGAGGTAGCCGAAAGGGTGCCCGGGCTTGATCCCGTTCGTGAAGACCGGCTCACCGCGCGCGTGGACGAAGATCTTGACGCCGCGCGAGGCCTGGCCGAGCTCGATCGCAGCGCGCTTCGTCTCGGAGAGAGGCTGGTCGAACTCGATCCCGCCGAGCGCGTTCAGCGGCACCGCCACCACCACCTTTCCGGCTTCGATGGTCTCGCCCCCGCGCGTGTGCACCTCGACGCGGCCGTCCCCCTGCGTGACCGAGGCAACCGGCGTGCCCAGGCGCGTCTCGTAGGGCGCCTTCTTCCAGATTGCCTGCACGAGGCTCTGCGTCCCGTCCCGGAAGGTGATGCGACCCCCGGTCTGCTGCGTGAGCGCGAGACTGCCGCCCGAGAGGGCGTGCCAGCGAAGCACCGCAACCGCGCCCGCGTCGTCCAGATGCCCGTGCGCGAGGGACTCGAGCTCGGCCCAGAGGACGTCGCGCTCCTCCTCGTCGAGATCGAGCTCGTCGAGGCGCTCCGCGATCGTCTGCCGGTCGAAGCGCGCCAGCTTGTCGCCTGAGAGGAGCGGATCATGCGGAAGCGGAAGCGCCTTCTCGACGCCGTCGACGAACTGGTCCCAGCCGCGCTCGGCGATCGCGTCCCGCTCGGTGATCGGGCCCGAGCGGCGCTCGTCGCCCGCGAACCAGCTCGAGATCTGCGCGTCCTCGCCGAGCTCGACTCCCAGCCCGGCCCGCGTGATCTCGGCCCAGACGTGCGGCTGGTGCCAGTGCACCCACCCACCGCCGAGCTCGACGTCGGTGTCGTTCCAGCGGTGCGTCCAGGTGCGGCCACCCAACCGGTCGCGCGCTTCGAGGAGGAGCGTGGAGGCTCCGCCCAGGGTCGTTTCGCGGGCGGCCGTCACCCCCGCGAACCCGCCCCCGATGACGATCACGTCGTACACAGGCGCGAATCTATCGCGCCCGTCAGCCCGGTATCGACCGATCCCGGCAGGATGCGCTTGCGCGGCACCTAACTACTCCGGATGCGCCTGAATCGGCAGGCCCTGATCAGGGCAGTGGACAGCTACGCGAGCCTGCTCGTCCTCCTCCTCGCCAACTTCTTCGTCATCGAGCTCGTGACCGACGCACGCTGGGGCGCGGTCGCGAGCATCCTCCTCGCGGTGGCCGCGCTCATCGTCGCGATCAGCGATCCAGATGCCGGCGAGGGACTCAAGCTGTGGCACTGGATCCTCATCGCCGTCTGCGTCGCGATCGCGCCGATCGTCCTCCTCGTCACGTCGTCGTCGGTGCTCGGCGTCGCGTACCTCGTTCCCGTCGGACTGCTCGTCAGCGCCACCCTTCCGGTGACCCTGAGCCGCATCGCCCACCACAAGCGGGTCACGGCCGAGACGATCCTCGGCGCCACCTGCGCGTACATCCTCTTCGGGCTCCTCTTCGCCTTCGTCTTCCTCGCCCTTGGTGAGCTTCGCGACGCGCCGTTCTTCGCCCAGCCCGGGCCGCACGAAGCGTCCGAGTACCTCTACTTCAGCTTCGTCGCGCTGACGACACTCGGCTTCGGCGACCTCTCGCCGGCGGTCGGTCTGCCACAGGCGCTGACCGTTATCGAAGCCCTCCTCGGCAGCGTCTTCCTCGTCACCCTGGTCGCGCGACTCGTGACGCTCTGGGTGCGCCAGGACGAGCTCGGACACGCGCGCGGCTAGGGCTGGACGATCTTGAAGCGCGGCGATGACGTGACCGACCGGTAGCCGTCGTCAAGCAGCAGCCGGATCTCGTAGGTGCCCGTGCCGAGCGGCCAGGTCTTCCAGCCGACGAGCGCGGTCGCGGCTGAGATGGTCGTCGAGCCCTCGATGGACGCGTGGGTGTACGTGTAGACCAGGTAGTGGCCGTTCCCGCAGTAGCCGGCGGAGCACGTCGAGTTGTTCGGGTTGTCCGCGCTTTCGCCCGCCTTGTAGACGCCGAGCCAGTCCCACTTCATCCCTGGAGCCTTCTTCCACGAGACGCGGATGGGCTCCCCGACCGTGTAGCGCGACTTGTTCGTCGCGACCGTCGTCGGCGCGCCGGGCTTGTAGAGCCAGAACCGGGACTGCGAGATCACGTCGCCGCTCGGATCGACGAGCCTCGCCAGGTAGGCGCCCGGAAGAAGAGCGCCGGTCGGGAACGAGAGCGTCCCGTCGACGGCTCCTCCCGTCGACTTCGTCGCGGCGGGAGCCACCCCGTGGACACGCAGGAGCGATACCTCCTCGCCCGCTTCACCGGCGGCATGGAAGCGCACGCGGAGCGTCTGCCCCTGCTCCAGGCTCCGCGACTCAACGGCGGCGAGGAGCGGCATCGGGGCGGGCGTGACGTCGAAGGTCGAGACGACGCCGCGGTGATCCGAGGGCCACGGGTCGACGGCGATGTCGACGTTCGGGTTCCCGGCCTCGCCGACGACGCTGCTTGCGGTCGCCGTCGCCGGCCCGCTGGAGAGAACCCAGTCGATGCGGTCGTGCACCTCGACCTTTTCGCCCTCGGGCGAGCCCGGAGTCCACGTGAAGCCGGGGCGCGCAACCGGGTTCGGGTAGACCGAGCGGAACGAGTCCACGAACCCCGCGTCGGCAAGCGCCTTCGAAGCAGGCCAGACGACCGGGTACGGGACATCGGCACGCACCGCGTCGACGGCCGGAGTCCAGTCGAGGTGCGAGGGGGAGTTGAAGTCCCCGGTGAGGAAGACGGGGATGCCCCGCGCGGCGAGCTCCGGCAGCTCCTGGATCTCGGTCTGGACGGCCGGCACGCGCAGGTCGTTCTCGAGCTGCAGCACCTCGTCGCGCGTGGCGCCGTCGCGCGCCTCGTAGGGCCCGTACGGCTCGGCGGGGAGGTGGACGTTCGCCACCGCGACGACGCGCCCCGGCACCGGCTCGACGAAGACGTAGAGCCCGTTCGCGCCGGGCGGGTCGATGATCGGGAAGCGCGAGATGTACGACGTTCGCTCGCTGTAGTTCCAGCCGAGCTTCTCCGCGATCGTACGCGTGTTCATCGTCGGCTCCTGCAGGCCGACGACGTCGGCGCCGGAGGCACGGATCGCGACCACGACCTGTTCGAGGGTCTCCGGACAGCCGGCCGGGTCCTTGCAGAACTGCCGCGTCTGCAGGTTCAGCTCGTCGCCCCCGTAGAAGATGTTGAAGCTCATGACCTTGAGCGTCGTGCTCGCGGTCGGCGCCGGTGCAGCCGAAGCAGCGGAGAGGGCGGCGAGGAGGGCCGCCAAGAGGGCGATCGAGTTGCGCAGCATCCGCGAAGTGTCTCAGGATAGGCTCGCGGGCGCGACCCATGGCCATCGCCGACTCATCCGAGATCACCCTCGACGAGCTGCAGCTCAGCGGCCGCAACCACTCGATCCCGCTGGAAGCCCTGAAGCACGACATCACGCCGATCGGGCTCCACTATCTCCTGATCCATTTCGATATCCCGAAGGTGGATGCGGAGACGTGGCAGCTCGAGGTCGGCGGGCTCGTGGGGAGCCACCTCACTCTCACGCTCGCGGACGTGAAGGCGCGCCCGGCACGGACGATGCAGGTGACCCTCGAATGTGCGGGCAACGGCCGGGCGCTGATCGAGCCCCGGCCGATGAGCCAGCCGTGGCTCCAGGGCGCCGTCGGCACCGCCGAGTGGACGGGCACGCCGCTTGCGCCGCTCCTCGAGGAGGCAGGCCTCGCCGCGGAGGCGAAGGAGGTCGTCTTCAGCGGGCTCGACCGCGGCATCCAGGGCGACCTCGAGCACGCCTACGAGCGCAGCCTCCCGGTCGCCGAGGCGCAGCGCGACGAGATCCTCCTCGCCTACGAGATCAACGGGCAGCCGCTTCCTCCGCAGCACGGCTTTCCGCTCCGTCTGATCGTCCCCGGGTGGTACGGGATGACGCACGTGAAGTGGCTGCGTGCGATCACCGCCGTGGCCGAGCCGTTCGCGGGCTGGCAGCAGGACGTCGCCTACCACGTGCGCGAGTCCGAGGACGAGCAGGGGGAGCCCGTCACCCGCATCAAGCCGCGCTCGCTGATGGTGCCGCCGGGGATCCCGGAGTTCTTCTCGCGGACGCGCTACCTCGAACCGGGCCCGTGCGAGGTGGAAGGACGGGCCTGGTCGGGCCGGGCCCCCGTCTCACGCGTCGAGTTCAGCGCTGACGGCGGCGAGACCTGGGCGAACGCGGAGCTCGGCGAGCAGGCGGGCGAGTTCGCCTGGCGCGGGTGGAGCTACGCGTGGGACGCGGCGCCGGGCGAGCACGAGCTCTGCTGCCGCGCGACCGACGAGGCCGGCAACGTCCAGCCGCTCGCGCCCGAGTGGAACTGGGACGGCGTCTGCAACAACGCGGTGCAGCGCGTCGACGTCGTCGTGCGCACTTAGAGCGCGACGGCGCGACCCGCACTCTCGACGGCCTCACCGGCGGGCCTGAGCGCGAGCCCGGCCAGCCCGACCGGGACGGCATACGCAGCCACGACGAGCGTTCCAACAATTACTTGCAGCATCTCTCACCTCCCTTCGGTTTTGCCATGAAAAAAGCCCCGGGAGCCGCTGGCTCGCGAGGCCTCATTGCCTACTACCTCACGCTAGCGAGAACGATGGGGTCTGCGCAAATGAACTTTGCGTGAAGCCCACAGCGGGGTATTTTCGTACCGTGGCGGCCGGGAGTAATCATCTATCGCGCGGCACGTGGATGCCGCCCATCTTGCTGCTCGCGGCCGCCCGACCTTCTTCCTGATGGACACCCGCGAGGCAGCCGAGCGCTGGCGCCGGACCTGGGCTCGAGGCTGGCACGGCCACGATGCCGCCGCGATCCTCGAGCTCTACGCCGAGGAGGCGTTCTTCCAGTCGCACCCCTTCCGGGACCCCGAGCCGCCGCCGGACTACATCGTCCCGACGCTTGCCGCCGAGGCCTGGGCCGACTGCGAGTTCGGCAAGCCGGTCGTGGACGGCGACCGCGCGGCCGTGGAGTGGTCGGCGGAGGTCCGGCTGAAGGACGGCGGCGCCGAGAAGCTCGCCGGCGTCTCGCTGCTTCGCTTCGACGCGGACGGGCTCGTCATCGAGCAGCGCGACTTCTGGGCAGGCGGGTAGGTACAGCTTTGATGGAGCGAGCCCAATCAGGCTGGTCGACGTCCGAGCAGCGAGCCGACGGAGCGGTCGAGTCGGAGCAGCGAATCCCGTCGCCGGGGCCGGTCGTCGACGCCACCGAGCGCGGCGCCGCCGAGCTCGGCGCCGTCTACTGGCGGGAGGTAGAGCGCTTCATGCGCGGCCTCGTGCGGGCCCGGGTCTCGGCGGACGGGAGCGTCGAGCTCCGGCTGCGCCCCGGTGGCGTCCTTCTCCTCTCGTTCGCGCCGCCCGAGCTCAGCGCCGCGAACGGCGGCGCGCGGTGCACGTACCCCATCTCCGGCGGCCTCCTGACGCGCAGTGCGAATGGGACGATCTCCTTCTCGCAGGAGGTCGGTCCGCCGCCCGCGCTTGCGTCGGCGATTTCAGGCTTCTTCCCGCGCTTTGCGGCCGCGCCGGGGCGACCGGGCTGGACGGGCGCGTTCTACGAGCAGGTGCAGCGGCGCCTCCACCTCGCTCTTTCGAAACGCTACTTCCAGGCCCTCGTCGAAGGAACGCGGCCTTGAAGGTCGTCGTCTTCGGCGCAACGGGAACGGTGGGTGGTGCGCTTCTCGCGGCGCTCACAGGCGAGCACGAGGTCACGGCCGTCTCGCGCTCGGCGGACGAGGGTGTGCGCGACGGGGTCCGGTGGGTACGGGGCGACGTGGAGGACGGCGCAAGCGTCGACCGCGCGCTGGAGGGCACCGAGGTCGCCTACTACCTCGTCCACTCCCTCGGCACGAGCGGCTTTGAGGATCGCGAGCGGCGCAGTGCGGACAACGTCGCCCGGGCGGCGAAGAACGCCGGCCTGCGCCAGATCGTCTACCTCGGCGGCCTTGGGGAGGACTCCGACGACCTCTCGCCGCATCTCCGTAGCCGCCGCGAGACGGAGCGGCGGCTCGCATCCGGCTCGGTGCCCTTGACGACGCTTCGCGCCGGAATGGTCGTCGGCAAGGGAAGCGCTGCGTTCGAGACCATTGCGGCGCTGGTCGACCGCCTGCCGGTGATGATCCTTCCACGATGGGCGAAGACACCGACGCAGCCGATCGCGCTGGCCGACGTCGTCCGATACCTCGCGGGCGTCTGCGGAACTGAGGAGGCCGTCGGCCAGACCTACGACATCGGCGGGCCGGACGTCATGAGCTACGCGGAGATGATCAGCCGGATCAGCCGCCTCAAGGGGAAGGCGCCGTACCTCGTCGAGGTGCCCGTGTTGACGCCGTGGCTCTCGGCGCTCTGGATCGAGCTCGTCACGCCGGCTCGCGCCGACGTGGCGCGACCTCTCGTCGAGGGGCTGCGCAATCCGACCGTGGCCAAGGACGAACGGATCCGCGAGCTCGTGCCCTTCGAGCTCACCCGATTCGACGACGCCGCCCGCGCCGCCGTCGATCCTGGGCGGCCCTAGAATCGCGCCTTGGCGCTCTTCGCGTTGTTCCACGGAGGCTGGCACGGTCCCTGGGTCTGGGACAAGGTCGCTCCCTTGCTGACCGCCCGACGTCATGAGGTCGTCACTCCGAGAATCGCGGTGGACGAGCCCGGGACGTGGGCCGCGGACGGGGAGGCTCTCGAGGCCGGGCTGCGAGAGCGCATCGCCGAGACGATCCTCGTCGGGCACTCGTCCGGTGGGCGCTGGGCGGCTCTGGTCGCCGCAAAGCACGCGCCAAAGCTTGTGATCTATATCGCCCCCGCCAACCCGGTCACGGAGTCTCCGGAGGGGATGCCCGAGCGAACGAAGCCCGAGATCGACGACGTGGTCAAGTACGACGACCAGAATCGTGACTACCTGGACGTCGAGGGTGCGGTGGAGTGGTTCTACGGGCGAGTCGACGAAGAGACCGCCCGCTGGGCCGCCGCCCGCCTCCTGCACGACACCGACCGCGGCGATTTCCCTCTCCAGGCGCCTCCCGAGGTGCCGAGTGCGTACATCTACGGCACCGAGGACGAGGTCTTCACGACCGAGAGCATGGAGTGGTCGGCGCGCCACATCTTCGGAGTCGAGCCGATCGCGATCCCGACCGGCCACTCGCCGCAACTGGAGGCGCCGGAGCTCCTGACGAATTTGCTCTGCGAGCTCGCCGAGGGGTCGCCGAGAGCCGGAACGCGCACGTAACCACTCGGTGGGATACTCGCCGCGTGGACGACGCGTTCCCCGCAGTTCGCTACGCGCGCTCCGGCGACGTCCAGATCGCCTACCAGGTGCTGGGCGAGGGCGACATCGACCTCGTCTTCGTCATGGGCTGGCTCACGAACCTCGAGACGTACTGGGAGCTGCCCGGCTACCGGCGGTTCATGCAGCGTCTCGCCGGGTTCACGCGGCTGATCCTCTTCGACAAGCGCGGTATGGGGCTCTCTGACCGCACTACCGTCGGCACTCTCGAAGAGCGGATGGACGACGTACGGGCGGTGATGGACGCGGTCGGCTCAGAACGCGCCGTCCTCCTGGGCGTCAGCGAAGGCTCTCCTCTCTCCATGGTCTTCGCCGCGACCCACCCGGAGAGGACAGCCGGGCTCGTCTTCGTCGGCGGCGAGGTGAAGGAGATCCGCGAGGACGACTGGCCCTGGGGTCAGTCCACGCGTGAGGACTACGAAGCAATGCTCGAGCGGACCCTCACCGGCGAAACGTGGGGACGCGTGTCCCGCGTCTGGTTCGCGCCGAGCCGAGAGCACGATCCAGCGGTCATCAGCTGGCTCGAGCGCCTCGAGCGCTCATCCGCCTCTCCGGCGGCCGCGGCCGCCTTCATGCGACTCGGGAGCCAGATCGACGTGCGGCACGTTGCGCCCTCGATTCATGTGCCGACGCTTGTACTCCACGCCCCCGAGGATCCCGTTGCCCCTTTCCAGCAGGGCCGCTGGCTCGCAGAGCAGATCGAGGGCGCACGCTTCGTCGCGCTCAAAGGCCAAGATCACGTGCCCTGGTTCGACGTCGCCGACCAGGTGGTCACCGAGGTGCGCGAGTTCCTGACCGGGTTTCGCGAGGCTCCAGAGCCCGAGAAGGTGCTCGCAACTGTCCTCTTCACCGACATCGTCGGCTCGACGGATCGGGCCCGCGAGCTCGGTGACAGCCGGTGGACGGCTCTGCTCGAGCAGCATCACGCGACGGTCCGCTCCGTCCTCTCGCAGTACCGCGGGCGCGAGATCGACACGACCGGCGATGGATTCCTGGCCGTCTTCGACGGGCCCGCGCGAGGTATTCGCTGCGCCCAGGCGATCCTCGAGGCCCTCGAGGGGATCGGAATTCAGGCGCGCAGCGGCCTGCACACCGGCGAGGTCGAGGTCGCGGGCGACAAGCTCGCAGGAATCGCGGTCCACATCGGCGCGCGCGTGGCCGCCCTCGCCGGGCCGGGCGAGGTGCTCGTCTCCTCCACGGTGCGCGATCTCGTCGCCGGCTCGGGAATCGAGTTCGAGGACCGCGGCCTGCACGAGCTCAAGGGGCTCGACGAGCCCCGGCGGCTCTTCGCCGTCGCCTAGCTAGGCTGGGTAGCCGTTCGTTCGATAGCCGACGAAGGGGGGCCGATGACCGATCATCGGACAGGAACACGCGGAGAGTGGCTCGCCGCCCGGCTCGAGCTGCTCGAGGCGGAGAAGGAGTACACCCGCCGCGGAGACGAGCTCGCCAGGCAGCGGCAGGAGCTCCCGTGGGTCCGGGTCGAGAAGGACTACACCTTTGAGACCGACGAGGGGAGCGCGTCGCTCGCGGATCTCTTCCGCGGCCGCTCCCAGCTCCTCATGTACCACTTCATGTTCGGGCCGGCCTACACGGCCGGGTGCCCGGTGTGCTCGACGATCGCTGATGGCTTCAACGGCTTCGTCGTCCACCTCGAGAACCACGACGTGGGGATGATGGCCGTGTCGCAGGCGCCGCTCGAAGCCCTGCAGAGCTACAAGCGCCGCATGGGCTGGACGTTTCCGTGGGCCTCGTCCTTCGGGAGCGACTTCAACTTCGATTTCAAGGTCTCGTTCACGGAAGAGCAACAGCGCGCGAACGAGGTCGAATACAACTACCGCCCGATGGACACGAGGCCGATCCTCGAATCGCCTAGCGAAGGGCTGACGGAGATCGCCGCGACGACCGGAACCGACCCCGCGACCTACACGCGCGAGGGCCCGGGGATGAGCGCCTTTGCATTCGAGGACGGGGTCGTCTACCACACGTATTCCGCATTCCAGCGCGGCGTGGACGGGCTATGGGGGATGTACCAATGGCTCGATCGCGCCCCCAGGGGGCGGAACGAGACCAGCATCTGGATGCGCAGGCGCGACGAGTACGGACAGAGCTAGCAGCCGACGAGACCTTCGCGTGCCACTACCCAGGCGGGCTCAGGGAGTCGTTCCGGCAGGCACGTAGGACGCCACATACGTGCCCTATTTGCGTCGGCTGGGGGCGAGTTTTACGGGCCGCATCCAAAATTCGCCAACCGCCTGGAGCTTCAGCCGGCCGGAGCGCACTCGGCGGCGATCGCCTTCAGCTCCTGCGCCGCTTCATCGAGCTGATCTTCCGGGTTGTCGCTCGCGTAGAGATCCTGCAGGACTGTAGCCACAGCGCCGAGACACGCCTCCGCCAGGTCCGCCCTCGCGCTCTCAGCGTTGGCGCGATCCCTGGCCGTCGCCCTTGCCCTCCTAGCCTTGGCGAGGTCGGCGTCCGCTTCGTCGGAGAGCCGCTCGAGCTCCGCCTGTAGCTCGGCAAGCTCATGGCCTTTGGCGCCGAGCTCGCTCGAGGCGGTCTCGACTTCCTCGCGCGCGGCCTCGAGCTGCTTCTGGGCTTCTTCCGAGGCGGCACCCGAGGCTGCCTTCTCCGCCTCGAGCTGCGCCTCGAGGTCTTTCACGAGCGTCTCGAGCTCCGGAACGCGCTTGTTGAGCTCCGCCTCTGCCTGCTCGAGCTCGTCGATTCGGGCAGCCGACGCCGAGTTCGCGCTTTCGTGGCCGGTTTCGAGGATCACGACCCAGATGCCGAGCCCGATGACAGCCGCACCGAGGACGCCCGTGAGCACGATCCACGTCGTCGCCCCACCCCATCGAGACACTCCACACCTCCTGCCGGGACGTGTGAGTCTAATCCGCTGCTAGGGGCTCAGCGGCCGAGTACTAGACCTCCTTCGGGACGTTGCCGGCGAGGGTGGCGAACACCTTCATCACCTTGTGACCGCTGTCGGCCGTGAGGCCGAACATGCACGGGCAGCCGCCGTCGACGACGGTGATGCCGTGCGCGCGGCCGTAACGCGTCGCGGTGTCCGAGACGCTCCCGCCGCCGAACGAGCGGTGCATCCAGACGTTCTTGATCCCGAGGTCGGCGCACTCGCGCATGGTTGCGTCCGCGCGGTCCGGCCTCGTTCCGATCACCACGGCCTCGACGCCGCCGGGAATCGCGGTGAGGCTGTCGTACGCCTTGTCGCCTTCGACCTCGGTCGCGTTGGGATTGACCGGGAACACGTCGTAGCCGCGGTCGCGCAGCCGCCGGTAGACGAAGTTCGCCCCGTGATCCTTGGGGTGCCTCGACACTCCCGTGACCGCGATCCGCTTGTGGGCGAGGAAGTCCTCAGCCGCGTCCTTGATGGGGAGCATGTCTCCCACCTCCTCTTGGTGTCCTGGTCGGAGGGTCCGTGATGGGGCCGCGCGTGCCATCGGGGATCGCCCCGAAGCGTGCTTCCCGAAACTACGGATGCGCCTACGCTGCCCGGGTGGGGCTTTCGGAAGCCGAGATCGCCGAGCGCTCGGGCTGCCCGGTCGAGAGGATCGAGGAGCTCGTCGGCCTGGGCATCCTCGTCCGGCGCGACGAGGACGGCCCGTTCAGCGCGAAGGACGTGCACCGCGTGCGCCTGATGCAGGCGTTCGAGGACGCGGGAATCGACCTCGACCTGATCGCCCGCGGCGTCACGTCGGGCAAGCTCTCTTACGAGAACCTCGGCCTCTACTTGCCCGAGCCCGCCGCGCTGTCGGTGACCCCGGACGAGCTGGCGGCCGAGCTGGGGCGGTCGCCGGAGCTCATCGCCCGTCTCCTGCGTGAGTTCGGAGTCGCCCAGCCGGAGCCCGACGGACGGCTGCGCGAGGACGAGGTCGCCACCCTGAGGGAGCTTCTCGAGGTCTGGGCAGTGGCCGACGACGACGAGCTCGCGCGCCTCGCCCGCGTCTACGGGCAGAACATCCTCAAGGTCGTCGCATCGGATCTCGAGCTCGCAGGAGCGACGATCTTCGCCCGCCTCCGCCAGGAGGGCTACACGGACGAGGAGATGCGCGACGTCGCCGGAGCGGTGGGGCTCCGCCTCATGAACCTCGGCGAGCAGCTGATGCTCTGGCTGCGCGGCCGGCACCTCGAACACGAGATCCTCTCCGTGACCGTGCAGACCACGGAGGACTACCTGCAGGAGCTCGGCCTCGCGCCGAGGCGAACGCCCAGCCCTCCCGCGATCGCCTTTCTCGACCTGACGGGGTACACGGCGCTGACGGAGGAGCGCGGCGACGAGGCGGGCGCAGACCTGGCCGACCGCCTGGCGACGCTCGTGCACGAGGCGGCCCGGCCGCACGGAGGGAACCCGGTGAAGTGGCTCGGGGACGGCGTCATGTTTCACTTCGACGACCCGAGTGCGGCCGTCCTGACCGGGCTCGATCTCGTCGAGCAGACGCCCGCCGCGGTGGACGTGCGCGCCCGCGTCGGCATCAACGCAGGCACCGTGATCTTCCGCGACGGCGACTACTTCGGGCGCACGGTGAACGTCGCCTCGCGAATCGCCGACTACGCGCGGCCCGGCGAGGTGCTCGTGAGCGGCGAGGTGAAGGAGCGCTTCGGCGGCGACGGCGTCCGCTTCGACGCCATCGGGCCGGTTGCGCTCAAGGGGCTCCGGGAGGAGCTCACGCTCTTCGCCGCCTCGCGAGCCTGAGCGGCCCACGCCCGCAAGCGGGCCGCGGCGCTACATTCCGCCCATGTCCGAGACGGTTGGCGCACGGCTCGTGCACGCAATCGCAGCACAAGATGAGGCCGCAATCGCGGAGTGCTTCTGCGACGACGCAACGTTTCGCGCGCTCATCCCTTCCGGGATGAGGGAAAGAGCAGGGCCCGATGAAACGGCCGCCCTGATCGCAGCGTGGTTCGGCGATTCAACGGTGATCGACCTCGTCGAAACCCGAACCGACGAGGTCGGTGGCCGCCTCCACCTCACGTACCGATTCGAGGGCGTTGAGGATGGGCAGCCTTACGTCGTCCAGCAAGAGCTCTTCTGCACGCTCGACGACGGCAAGATCGCGGCCGCCGACCTTATTTGCTCCGGCTTTCTTCCGCGCACGCCGGCCGGCTAGAACGAAGGATTCAGCGGCCGACCGCTGTGACCTTCGCGCGCGCCACTCGCCGGGCGGCCGGGCCGTTGTGCTCGCCCCTCCTCCGCTCTAGCCTCTGCCCGTGATGATCTGTCCAAGCTGCGGTCACGAAAACGCTGCAGACGCAAAGTTCTGCAGCGAATGCGGCGCGTCGCTGGCTGCTGCCGCTCACGCGACCGAGCAGCGCAAGGTCGTGACCGTCGTCTTCTCGGATGTGACCGGATCGACGGCGCTCGGGGAGCGCCTCGACCCGGAAAGTCTCCGCCGGGTGCTCGCGCGCTACTTCGAGCTCGCGAGCCAGGTCGTCGAACGCCACGGAGGAGTCGTCGAGAAGTTCATCGGCGACGCCGTCATGGCCGTGTTCGGTGTCCCGCAGGTGCACGAGGACGACGCCCTGCGCGCGGTGCGCGCGGCCGCGGAGTTGCGTGCGGCACTCGAGGCGCTGAATGCCGAGCTCGAGCGCGACTACGCGACGAGTCTCTCCGTACGCATCGGGGTGAACACGGGCGAGGTCGTGACCGGCACCGAGGAGCGCCTCGCGACGGGAGACGCGGTCAACGTCGCCGCGCGCCTGGAGCAGGCTGCCCAACCCGGGGAGATCCTCGTCGGCGGGGGCACGGTCGGGCTCGTTCGAGATGCCGTCACGGTCGAGGCTGTCCCTCCGCTTGACGCGAAAGGGAAATCGGAGCCCGTCCCCGCATACCGTCTGCTCTCGCTGGACACGGAGGCGCCGGCGTTCGTCCGCCGGGGAGACGTCGCCATGGTCGGCCGAGACCGCCAGCTGAAGCTCCTCCGCGACGCCTTCGACAACGTCGCCAGCGAGCGCTCCTGCGATCTCTTCACCGTCCTGGGCCCGGCCGGCGTCGGGAAGTCGCGGCTGATCTCGGAGTTCCTGAGGACGATCGACGGCGCGACAGTCGTGCGCGGCCGGTGTCTCTCCTACGGCGACGGCATCACCTACTGGCCGGTCGTGGAGGTCGTCAAGCAGATCCCGGACGCGAACACCCTCGTCGAGCCCGCCGCTTGGAAGGCCCTCGAGGCCATGCTTGGAGAGGGAGACGGGACGGGACGCCAGACGAGATCGCGTGGGCCTTCCGCAAGCTCCTCGAAGCGAAAGCCGCACAGGAACCGCTGCTCTGCATCTTCGACGACATCCAGTGGGGCGAGGAGACCTTCCTCGAGCTGATCGAGCACGTCGCCGATCTCTCGCGCGGCGCTCCCATCCTTCTCCTCTGCATGGCGCGACCGGAGCTCCTCGATCGCCGGCCGGCCTGGGCCGGCGGCAAGCTGAACGCGACGACCGTCTCCCTCGAGCCGCTCTCAGAGGACGAAACGGATGAGCTGATCGCCGGACTGCTCGAAGGCTCGGCTCTCGAGGACGGCCTGCAGACGAGAATCCGCCGGGCGGCCGGCGGCAACCCGCTGTACCTCGAGGAGATGCTCGCCTTCGTCGGCCGATCCTCGAACGGCGAGGAGATCGAGGTTCCGCCGACGATCCAGGCCCTGCTGGCCGCACGCCTCGACCAGCTCGATCCGTCGGAGCGCCACGTGCTCGAACGCGGCTCGGTCGAGGGAGAGGTCTTCCACCGGGGCGGCGTTGCAGCGCTCGTCCAGGACGAGACGTCTGTGGACGGCCGGCTCGTCGCTCTGGTGCGCAAGGACCTCGTCCGCCCCGAGCACGCGCAGCTGGCCGGCGAGGACGGCTACCGCTTCCGCCACCTCCTCATTCGGGACGCGGCTTACGAGGCGCTGCCGAAGGCGACCCGCGCCGATCTGCACGAGCGCTTCGCCGCGTGGCTGGAAGCGCGCGGCACGGAGCTGGTCGAGCTCGACGAGATCGTCGGCTACCACCTGGACGCGGGCGTTCAGGTACAGGGGGGAGCTCGGACCATTGACGGCCAGCGACCGGACTGCGGGCGGTCATGCCGGCGAGCTCCTTGCGCGCGCCGGGCGGAAAGCGCTCGAGCGAGGTGACCGGCGAGCGGCTGCCAACCTGCTCGAACGCGCCGCCGAGCTCTTCCCGGAAGACGCCCCGGAGCATGTCCGAGCGCTCATCGATACCGGACGGGTCCTCCTCGAGGCAGGCCACGACTACCAGGGCTCGCGTAGCGCCCTCGAACGGGCCCTAGCCGGGGCCGAAGCTCTCGAGCGCGAGGATCTCCTGGCTCGCGCCCGGATCGAGCTTTCGTTCCACGTGATGCTCGTCGGCGACTTCGACCTGGATGAGCACGAAGCGCTTTCGCGGCGAGCAATCGAGGTGCTCGAGCGGGTGGGCGACGAAGAGGGTCTCTCCCGGGCGTGGTTCGCGGTCGGCCTCACCGGTTGGGCCGGGGCAATGTGGGATTCGATGCGCGAGCCCTTGATCCGCTCGATCGAGCACGCAAAGCGGGCCGGTAACAAGAGCATCGAGCGCGACGTGCTGGGCATGGTCCTGGCAACGATTCTCTTCGGAAGCACGCCCGCCGCGGAGGGCATCGCCGAGACACGCGAGATCCGTGAGCAGCATCCGGACAACCTGGAAATCCAGGCCTGGACGAACCGCGTGATGGGGTCGCTCATCGCATTGCAAGGGGATGAGGACACCGGGCGGGAGCTCCTGGAAGAGGCCCGAGCGATGTTCGCCGAGCTGGGCCACGACGAGGCGCTCGCAAACCACCCGTTCTCGATGGTGCCGCTCGAGCTCAGAGCGGGCAATCCGGACGCGGCGGAGCGCGAGCTTCGGACCGGTCTGGAGATCCTGGAGGGAACGGGGGAGCGGGCCCGCGCTGGACACCTCGCCGCCATGCTGGCCGGTGTTCTTGCCCAGCAGGGTCGTCTCGACGAGGCCGACGAGCACCTCGCGGTAGCGCGGGAGACCATCCAGAAGATCGACGTGAGCGGCCACTCCCAGCTGAAGATCTCCACCGCCCGCGTCCTTGCCCGTCGCGGTGAGCTCGAGGAGGCGGTTTCCCTCGCTGCCGAGGCAGTTGCGTTGATCGAGGGCACGCAGGAGCTGCTCAACACGCCCGAGCTGCTCATGTGGCAAGCCGAAGTGCTCGAGCTGGCGAGACGGGTCGAGGACGCAAAGGCGGCGCTCACGAAGGCCGTCGAAGCCGCCGCGCGCAAGGGAAACGTCGTCGACGAGCGGCGGGCTACGGAGCGCCTGGCGGCGCTAGAGGGATCCGAGCGATAGACAAATCGTCGAGACCGCCGGAGCGATCTGGTCGACGAACGCCGCCGCCGGCCTCTATGCGGCCGCCATCGCGACCACCTTCGTGAGACCGTCGGCCTGGAGCAGTCGCCAGCTGTCTCCCTGGTCCGCGCTCTTGAAGAGGCGGCCGTCGCTCAGCGCGGCGACGAGGCCTTCGTCGGTCGCCGCGAGCGCGTAGGGCATCGTCTCGAGCGGACGCGGGAGCCCGAGATCGAGCTCCTCCCAGGGCCCTTGGCCACGCCAGCGATACAGCGCGGCCTGGGCCGACGGGCGCGCGCCGTGCGCGTGGAAGGGGCCGGGCGCGGCGGAGACGAACCAGCAGTCGGGATCGGCCGGGTCGACGGCGAGCGCCCACGTGTAGTGGCGATCGCGGCCGCCGTCCACCCCCTCCCAGCTTTCGCCGTCGTCACGACTCCAGGCTGAGCCGCCCCCGGCAGCCTCGTAGGCGCGGCCCGGCTCCGTTGGGTGCCAGGCGAGCGAATGCACGTCGCGCTGGGCACCGGGGCGATGGTCTTCCCAGGTCGCGCCGCCGTCAGACGTGCGCATGAGGCCGCCGAGCTCGATGCCGGCCAGGACGACCTCGGCATCGTGCGGGCTCGGTGCGATCCAACGGACATGAGACGTCGACGGGCGCGGCGGAAAGCTCCAGGTCGGCGCGGAGGGAAGCTCGCGCAGCGCGGAAAGCTCCTCCCAGTCGCCGTTGCGGCGAACCCAGAGCGCGCTCGGCTCGCAGCCCGCGTAGGCGGCGCCGTCGGCGGGGCTGTAGGCGACAGAGAAGACGTCCGTGGCCGGCAGAGCGCCGTCTCGCCAGGTCGTGCCGCCGTCTTCGCTCTCGAACGCGCCGCCTCCGCGACAGCCGGCGAGGACGCGCTCGGGGTTCTGCGAGTCGACTGCGATGCACTGCGCGCCCGCCTCCTCCAGCACGGCCTCCGCCCGCCCGTCGGCGACCCGCATGACGGCGTCGCCGGTGGCGACGAAGAGCGGAGTCACTTCTCCGCGACGAGATCCGGGTAGCGGCCGCCGTCGAACTCGCGGACGAAGTCGCCGAGCCCGTGGTCGAACGAGAAGCCGCGGCCGTGCGCCTGCCGATAGTCGACCACGAGCACGCCGAGGTCGTCGAACGCGCGCTCGAGCACGCAGCCGCCGCCGTCCCAGGCCGTGCAGGCGGAGGGAAGCGAGTAGAGGGGATCGGCGCCGCGGTCGGTGCGGATCCGGTTCACGCGGCGGAGCACGTCGTCGAGCGGGCTCGACGGCGGGACGGTGATCTCAGGCGCGTCCCGAACCGGTGTCGCCATGCCTCCGAGTCTACCGGGAGGCACCCTGCGCGCCTCGCGCCGGTTACCCTGGCGGGACAGCGGGGATCATCGCCAGAGATCCCGGAAAGGAGGCGACGTGCTTGAGACATACGACTACGAGCAGCTGAAAGGACTCGGCGGCCACGAGGTGGTGGCCTCGGACGGGGAGAAGGTCGGCTACGTCGACCTCGTCTTCCGCGATCACGACACCGGAGCCCCGGAGTGGCTCGGCATCTGGGACGGGCTGCCGGACTCGAAGCCGCGCGTGCTCCTTCCGGTTCGCGGCGTCGAGGCCACGGACAGCGCCATCCGCGCGCCCTGGCCGGCGGAGACCATCCGCGGCGCCCCGTCCTACGAGGTTCACGGTGACGTCGTGCTCGGCCACGACAGCACCGTCGAGATCTCCCCGGAGACGGAGCGCGCAGCGTACGAGCACTACGGCGTCGAGCCTCTCACGGAGCGGCCGGAGACGGTGGAAGTGGTGCGCTTCCGACTCTGGCGGATCCAGAGCTTCTGAGCCCCCGCCCGAACCGCGATCGCCTGCTACCCGGCGCGAGCGCCTACGCTCTACGCCGCGTCGCGCGCACGAGCCAAGGGAAGTAGCCTCTCGCTGTCGTGGACCTGCCGTCGGGCACCGTCACGCTGCTCTTCACAGACATCGAGGGCTCCACGGCGCTCGCGGAAAAGGCCGGTGATCGCTGGCCGGGCCTCCTCGCCGAGCACAACCGCATCTTGCGGGAGGCCTTTTCCGCCCACGACGGAGTCGAGCTGGGCTCCGAAGGGGATGCGTTCTTCGTCGCGTTCAACACCGCCGGCTCCGCGGCGGCGGCCGCGGCGGAGGCACAGCGTGCGCTCGCCTCCCATGCGTGGCCGGACGACGACGTCATCCGCGTCCGCATGGGGCTCCATACCGGCGAGCCCACGCCGACTGCCGACGGCTACGTCGGCCTCGACATGCACCGGGCCGCCCGCGTGGCGAACGCCGCACACGGGGCGCAGGTCCTGCTCTCGCAGGCGACGCGCGACCTCCTCCCCGAGGATCTCGACGGCCTCACTTTCCGCGACCTCGGCGACCACCGGCTGAAGGACCTCAGCGGGCCCCAGCGCCTGCACCAGCTTTGCATCGACGGCCTCGCCGCAGATTTCCCGCCCCCGCGGACGATCGAAGGCCGCGCGACGAATCTCCCCGCTCAGCCGACGCCGCTCGTCGGCCGGGACGCGGAGCTCGAAGCGGTGTGCACGCTTCTCCTAGACGAGGACACCCGGATGGTGACGCTCACGGGGCCGGGCGGAATCGGCAAGACCCGCCTGGCCCTTCAGGTCGCCGCCGACCTGGTAGGCGAGTTCCCGGACGGCGTGTACGGCGTCCTCCTCGCGCCCGTGAGCGATCCGGATCTCGTTCCATTCGAGCTTGCCCGGGTGCTCGGCGTCGAGGAGAGCTCGTCGCTCTCGCTCACCGAGGCGCTCAAGGCGGAGCTCCGGAACCGCCGCGCGCTCATCGTCTTCGACAACTTCGAGCACGTCGGCGCGGCGGCGGAGGTCCTTGCCGTCCTCCTCGGCGCGTGCCAGCGGCTCAAGATGCTGGTGACGAGCCGTGAGCCCCTGCGGATCGCGGCCGAGCGCCAGTTCCCCGTCCCGCCTCTGGGCCTGCCCGCGTCGCCGGGCGTGAAGACGGCCGCAGAGGCAGCAGGATCCGACGCGGTCATGCTCTTCGTGGAGCGCGCCCGTGCGCTTCGGCCCGACTTCGAGCTGACAGACGCGACGGCGCCGATCGTCGCCGAGATCTGCGAGCGCCTCGACGGGCTGCCGCTCGCCATCGAGCTCGCGGCGGCCTGGGCGAAGGTCCTCCCGCCCGCTTCTCTGCTTCGCCGGCTCGAGAATCGCTTGGAGCTCCCTGCCGCACGGGGGCGCGAAGTCCCGGCGCGGCAAAGCACCCTGCGCCAGGCGATCGCCTGGAGCTACGACCTGCTCGGCGACGAGGAGCGCCGCCTCCATTTCCGGCTGTCGGTCTTCATGGGTGGATTCACCCTCGAGGCGGCCGAGCGCGTCGCCGGTGCCGACAAGCTCGACGTGCTGGAGGGCGTCGCCTCGCTGGTCGACCGTAGCCTGCTCCGCGAGGCCGAAGAAGCCGGCGGCGAGCCGCGCTTCTCGATGCTCGAGACGATCCGCGAGTTCGCGCGCGAGCAGCTCGCGCAGGCGGGCGAGGAGGATCTGCTGCTCAAGCGCCATGCGCTCGAGTTCGCGCAGTTCGCGGAGGAAGCCGATGCCGGCCTGCGGGGCGACGATCAGCTCCTCTGGTTCGAGCGCCTGGAGTCGGAGCACGACAATCTCCGCGCCGCGCTCGACTCGTCGCTCGCCGCCGGGGATGACGAGACGGCGCTTCGCCTCGGTGGCGCGCTCGGCTGGTTCTGGTACACCCACGGCCACGCACTGGAGGGCTGCAACCGGCTGACCGAGCTCCTGGCGGCGACCGAGGGGGCGCCGGAGAAGCTACGGGCTCGCCCGCTCTACGCCCTCGGCGTCCTGGTCGATCAGCGTGGCGAGCCGGAGCGGGCGGCCGAGCTGGTCGAGCGGAGCCTGGCCGTCTTTCGCGAGCAGGGCGACCGCGAGCGCGTCGCCGCGGCGCTGAACAGCCTCGGCTCGATCAAGCGCGCGTTGGGTGAACTCGATGCGGCTCGTTCTCTCCTCGAGGAGGGCCTGGCAATCCGCCGTGAGCTCGGCGACGAGGCCCGCGCGGCGTCATCGCTCGGGAACCTCGGCATCCTCGCGTTCGAGCGGGGGGACCTCGACGACGCAGAGTCTCGCTTCCTCGAAGCCCTCGAGCTCGACCGGATGCACGGGAACGAGTGGGGAGCGTGCACGGGGTTGGACAGCCTGGCTGCGGTCGCGATCGAACGCGGGGATCACGAGCGTGCGCGCGAGCTCAACCGCGCGATGCTCGCTTCCGTGCAACGGGTGCGGGATCAGGAGCTGATCGCCTTCGGGCTCGAGAAGGCCGCGATTCTCGCCGCAGCCGAGAACAAGGCGGCTCGGGCAGGCCGGCTCGCAGGCGCCGCGGACGCTGTCCGCGAAGCGGCTGGGATCGACCGCAGTGACTTCGATCGCAGATGGCTCGATCGCCACCTCGGCCAGGTCGCCGGCGACGAGTTCGAGACCCGTCGCGCGGCAGGGAAGGCGATCGTGCCCGAAGAAGCGCTTCGCGAAGCTCTGGAGGGCTGAGGTAATGAGCGACATCTTCCTCTTCCTCGGCGCCTTCGCGGCCAGTGCGGTCGAAATGGTCGAGGCGCTCACGATCGTGCTCGCGGTCGGGGTCACTCGCGGCTGGCGATCGCCGCTGATCGGCGTCGCCGCGGCGACGGTCGCGCTGGTCGCGATCATCGCGGCGCTTGGCCCCGCCCTGCAGCTCCTGCCGATCGACGTGCTTCGGCTAGTGGTCGGGGCGCTGCTTCTCTGCTTCGGACTGCAGTGGCTGCGGAAGGCGATCCTCCGGTCGAGCGGGTACAAACCGATGCACGACGAGGAGGAAGCCTTTCTCGCGGAACGCGCCGAAGCGGCCGCGGCTGGGAAAGACGAACGCATCGGGATCGACTGGTACGGGTTCACGATCGCGTTCAAGGGAGTGCTGCTCGAGGGCCTCGAGGTCGCGTTCATCGTGATCACCTTCGGGAGCACGCAGGGACGGCTCGGACTCGCGGCAGCGGCTGCGGGGACGGCGCTCATGCTCGTCGCAACGGTCGGAGTCCTCGTGCACGCGCCGCTCTCGCGCGTCCCCGAAAACACGATCAAGTTCGCCGTCGGGCTCTTGCTGACGACCTTCGGCACGTTCTGGGCGGCTGAAGGCGCCGGGGTCAGCTGGCCCGGCGAGGAGCTCGCGCTGCTCGGCCTGCTCGGCTTCCTCGCGGCGCTCGCCTTCCTGCTCGTGGAGCTCCTCCGCCGCCAGCGGCTTTCGCTTCAGCCGGGTGAAGCATGAGGTACGTACGGTCGTTCGCCGCCTTCTGGTGGGACTTCATCGTGGGGGACGACTGGCGCGTTGCGGCGGGAGTCGTGATCGCGCTGGGCCTGACCGCGGCGCTTTCCGACTACGGCTGGAGCGCGTGGTGGCTGCTCCCGCTCTCGGTCGCCGTACTGCTCGGACGCTCGCTTCAGCGTGCGACGAGATCCGGGTAGCGGCCGGCGTCGAACTCGCGGACGAAGTCGCCGAGCCCGTGGTCGAACGAGAAGCCGCGGTCGTGCGCCTGCCGGTAGTCCACCACGAGCACGCCGAGGTCGTCGAGCGGGCTCGACGGCGGGACGGTGATCTCAGGCGCGTCCCGAACCGGTCTCGCCATGCCTCCGAGTCTATCCAGAGATTCGTGAATCGCTTGTGAGCGAGGAGAGTAGGATCGGCTCCTCATGGCCTGGGAGCCGATCCCCGTAGACGGCGAGGTCACGCTGCACCACGACATGGTGGACGGGCTCTCCACCTACTGGGTGGAGAGCGGTGGCCCGTTTCGCGCCGTGTTGGTGTTCCGCGTCGGCATGGCCGACGAGACGTTGCCCACCCATGGGATCTGCCATCTCGTCGAGCACCTGGCGATCGAGCCCCAGCCGCGCCTCTATGCCCATAACGGCTGGTGCTCGATCGACGCGACCGGATTCTGGGCCGAGGGCGATCGCGACGAGGTGCTCGATTACCTGTCGGGCGTGGCGCGGCGGCTGCATCCACTTCCACGCGACCGGATGGTCGCCGAGCGCCAGATCCTCGCGACGGAGGGCAGTCAGCGGGGCGGGTCGATCGTCACGACGCTCCTCAGCTGCCGCTGGGGTGCGCGGACATACGGCACGGCCAGCTACGACGAGTTCGGGTTGTTCCGCCTCAGCGAGGATGAGGCGCAGGCATGGGCTGATCGCTATTTCGTCGCCGACAACGCGGTGCTCTTCATGACGGGCGAGCCTTCCGAGGGCTTCAGCCTCGAGCTGCCTCGAGGAGAGCGGCAAGCCCTACCCCTCGCCGAGCCGATCAGCGGGCTGCAGCTTCCCACCGGCATCAGTCTTGGGCAGGGCGGCGTCGGCGTCGGCATGGAGGTCGACCGTTCTCCCGGCACTGGGCTGGCGCTCGCCTTGCTGGCGTCCGCCGCCACTGTCCGCCTGCGACACGAGCTAGGCGTCACCTACCACGTGGGCGCCGACTATCAGCTGGCGGGCCCTGACCAAGCCCACCTCACGATTGCGGCGGACTGTCTCGACACGAATGCCGAGCAGGTCGCGAACACCCTGCTGGCCGTGATCGACAACCTCGCCTCGCAAGGTCCCGAGGAGGCGGACATGGAGCTCGAGCGCAAGCGGTTCCGGCGCGCGGTGAGGGCACCCGCGGACGCGGTCGAGTGGTTCGCGACCGGCGACCTGATCGGGGTCACCCGCAAAAGGTTGCTCGAACAGATCACGTCGGCGTCAGACGTCACTGGCGAGGATGTGGCCGCCGTCGTCCAGGGCGGTGCGGAGCGGATGATCATGATCGTCCCGTCGCACGTCGCGCCGCCCGATCGATGCCGGCCGTATCCACATTTCAGTGCGCGGGCCGTCAGCGGTCGGCGCCTCCGAGTGAAGGGAATGGCGGGGTGGCTATCCGCGCGCAGGGCCGGGGTAATCCTGGGCGATGAAGGGCTGACCGCGATCTACGGTGACGAAAAGTTCAGCACGGTCGCGTGGAGCGATTGCGAAGTGGTTCTCCACTGGTCGAACGGCAGCGTGGTCGTCATCGGGCGAGACGGCGATCGAGTACCCGTGCTGGTCGACTCGTTCGGACGAAATGGGGCGCAAGCTGCGCTCGACGAGCTCAAGCGCCACGTCCCCGCGGATCGCTTCATCCTGATGCCGGACTGATCAGCGACCGCTGGAGGGGAGGTACGCCTGCAACGGGCGCGCAGGCGGCTCCTCGTGGTCGGGCGGTGCATCGGGGGCACGGAGCCGCCCTTGCGATCTGGGCTCCTTGTGCCAGCGCTTTCGCTCGATCCATGCTTTCAACGTGCTCATGGTCACATGATACCCAAGGGCTCCGCGATGCAAGCTTGAAATGCCCGGCGATACCTTGGCTCGCTACACCTGGGCTAGCAGTGCGACCGAGGGGCCGCCACGTCCACGAGCAGGCGGGCGAGCACGCCGGGGTCGCTCGGGAGCTCGAAGTGATTGACGCCGGGACTGTCGGTGAGGCTGAAGTGGAAGCACGGCATGGCCGTCCAGACACCGACCGCGTCGTTGGTGATGTCCTCCTGGTTGATATCGCCGTCGCGCGTGAAGAAGGTATTCGACCCGTCGACGACCTGGCCAACCGAGAGGTCGTCAAGCCCGAGCCCGACGCCCGTTTCGAGCCCCGAGCCCTTCTCGGCGTAGACGTCCACATTCGGGAACGACGCCGGATCGGCGAACTTGACGAAGCCGATGTAGTGGTCTGCAATCGGTTTCACCCAGGACAGGCCGGCGTCGTCGAAGAGCTCACGGTAGTCCTCGGGGGTGTACGTCTTGCCCGTCGAGAAGTCCTCGACGACGGTCTCCTGGTCGCCGAAGATGCTCGGGTCGGACGCGCTCATGTAGCTGGACGGGTTCCGGAGCATCATCTCGGCGCCGGCGAGCGCCGTCTCGGGATTCGTCGGGAACGTGAAGTCGGTGACGTCCAGGCCTGTGAAGAAGAGTGGGTAAAGGACGCCCTGGCCGGGGAAGTTGCCCGCGAACGGCGTGAAGCCGTGGATGTACTTGTCCTTCCAGCGCTGTGACGTGTGCGTGAGCAGGTACTGGACGTAGAGCGGGCCGTTCGAGTGGCCGACGAGGTGCACGGGCGTGTTCCCGTTGTCGCGGTACGTGTCCTCGACCAGCGCCTTCGTCCGGTTGAGGAAGTTGCGCATGTCGGGAGTGAGGCGCGAGTCGTAGCCCGCCACCCGGATGTCGCGGTCGCGGACGTAACCCGCGCCTTCGAGCGCCTCGTACATGGGCTCGTAGAACGGCGCGCTCTCGGTCTTTCCGTAGTTCTCGATCTGGACGTCGACACCGCGTTGATCGCGGAACCGCAGGCGCATCGGCTTGGCCGGGTTGTCCTCGTAGCGAAGCGTGAGGAGCTTCTGCTGGCAGACCTTGGAGAACGCGCTCGGCTCGTCGTTCAGGAAGAAGACGCGGAACGAGCCGGAACTCGGACACTCCGGGGCCACGGTCTGGTGGTGCACCGTGACGCGGAGGGTCGTGAAGAAGTACGCCGGGAACATGACGACCGGGGCGCCGGCGGCCTCGCTCTCCGGCGCGGCTCTCTTCGCCGCCCCGGAGGACGGAAGGAGCAGAGCCGCCGCAACGGCCAGGCCCACGAGCATGACGAGTCGCTTCTTCATCCCTCTCCCGGTGGACCGCGCGACTCTACTCGTGCTTCCCACGCCTGACAAGCCGCGCAGGCGCAGCTGCTAGGGGCTCAGCGGCCGACCGTGGTGACCTTCGCGCGCCACTTACCCTGCGGCGCTGCAACCACGATCTTGTCGCCGACCTTCGCGCCGAGCAACGCCTTGCCGAGCGGCGAGTCGGGGGAGACGCCGCCCACGCTCGAGATCTCCACGTCCATCGTCTCGCCGTCGTCGAGCTCGATCGAGACATGCGAGCCGACACGGATTTCCGCGCTCGCCGCTGCCGCTTCTTCGTCGACGAGAACGGCTCGCTGCAGTCGGTCGCGCAGGATCGTGATCCGGCGCTCGAGTAGGCCCTGCTCGTTCTTGGCAGCGTGGTACTCGAAGTTCTCGGAAAGGTCGCCGAAGCCTCTGGCGGTCGCGATTGCTTCGACCATCTCGGCCCGCTTGGGACCCTCGAGCATGGCGAGCTCGTCCTCCAGCTGAGCCTTCTGCTCGCGGGTGAGGTGTTCGGCCTTATCCGTCACGGCGAAGACACGCTACCGGTCGAGGCGGACCGGGAGCGTCTTCGGCGCTGAGCGGAACCGCATGCGAATCGACAGGACGGCCGGAATCGAACCCGCGTCCGCGAACCCCCGCACCAAACGTGATTGTCTAACTACACCCGGTGTTCTGGCCGCAGTCGCGGCACGTGTAACAGCTCCCCGTCCGTACCATACGGCCGCCGCACTTGGCACACTCGATCGCGTCTTCCCAGGAATTGAAGAGCGCCGTTTGGCCTGGCGGTGAGGCGGGCGCGTCGTCGGCCTCGGCGAGGTCGCCGTTCCCCTCCAGCACCGAGTGCGCCTGCGCGAGGCGCGCCTTGACCTCGGGGCTCATGATCCCGAGCTCGGCCTGCTTGTCGGTGTCGAGGAAGCGCTTCCCCATCCAGCGGAAGACGTAGTCCACGATCGACTTGGCGACGCGGATGTCGGCGTCGTTCGTCAGGCCCGACGGCTCGAAGCGCATGTGCGCGAACTTGGAGACGTAGACCTCGAGCGGCACGCCGTACTGGAGCCCGAGCGAGACCGAGATCATGAACGAGTTCATGAGGCCGGCCAGGGTCGTGCCCTCCTTGGCGATGTCGACGAAGATGTCGCCGGGCGTCCCGTCGTCGTAGAGGCCGACGTGGATGTAGCCCTCGTAGTCGCCGACCTTGAACTTGCGGCCGATCTCGGTGCGGTCGTCGGGCAGACGCCGGCGCTCTTCCTTCGGAGCGGGCGGAGGCGCGGCCGCGTCGGCCTTCTTCGAGAGCGGCTGGGCGACCTTGCAGTTGTCGCGGTAGATGGCGATCGCCTTGACGCCGAGCTTCCAGGCGTCGGCGAAGAGGCCGGAGACCTCGTCTACGGTCGCCGTCTCGGGCAGGTTGACCGTCTTCGAGATCGCGCCCGAGATGAAGGGCTGGACGGCGCCCATCATCTTCACGTGGCCCATGTAGTGGATCGCGCGGTCGCCGATGGCGCAGTCGAAGACCGGATAGTGCTCGGCCTTCATGGAAGGCGCGCCGACGACGGTGTTGCGCTCGTCGACGAACGCCACCATCTGGTCGATCTCGTCCGGCGAGTAGCCGAGCTTGTCGAGCGCCATCGGGACGGTCTTGTTCACGATCGTGATCTCGCCGCCGCCGACGAGCTTCTTCGACTTGACGAGCGAGAAGTCGGGCTCGACCCCGGTCGTGTCGCAATCCATCATGAAGCTGATCGTCCCGGTGGGAGCGAGCACGGTCGCCTGCGCGTTCCGGTAGCCGGAGACCTCGCCCAGGTCGAGCGCGTCGTCCCAGGACTGCCGCGCCGCCGTGAGCAGGTCGGTCGGCACGACGTCGGAGTTCTCGATGTTCCCGACCGCCGCCCGGTGCTGGGCGATGACCCCGATCATCGCGCCCGCGTTCGGCTGGTAGCCGGCGAAGGCGCCCATGCGCGCGGCAATCTCGGACGACTTGCGGTACGCGCGGCCCGTCATGAGCGCGGTCACCGCGGCCGCGTAGGCGCGGCCCTCGTCGGAGTCGTAGGGAAGCCCGCGCGCCATGAGGAGCGCGCCGAGGTTCGCGTAGCCGAGGCCGAGCTGGCGGTAGGCCTTCGCGTTGCGCTCGATCTCGGGCGTCGGATAGCTCGAGTAGCCGACGAGGATCTCCTGCGCGAGGAAGACCGTGTCCACCGCGTGCTCGAAGGCCTCGACGTCGAGCTCGCCGTCCTCGCGGCGGAACTTCATCAGGTTGAGCGAGGCGAGGTTGCACGCGCTGTCGTCGATGGACATGTACTCGGAGCACGGGTTCGACGCGTTGATGCGGCCCGTGTTCGGCAGTGTGTGCCACTTGTTGATCGTCGTGTCGTACTGGACGCCCGGATCGGCGCAGCGCCACGCCGCCTCGGCGGCCTGCTTCAGGAGCTCGCGCGCGGGAAGGGTCGCGACGACGCTGCCGTCGGTGCGCGCGGTCAGGTTCCAGTCCTCGCCCTTCTCGACGGCCTCCATGAAGGCGTCGGTGACGCGGATCGAATTGTTCGCGTTCTGGTACTGAATCGACGCCCAGTCGGGCGAGTTCAGCGACATGTCGTAGCCGGCCGCTTCGAGGACGCGCACCTTGTCCTCCTCGTTGGCCTTGCACCAGATGAACTCCTCGACGTCGGGGTGGTCGATGTCGAGGATGACCATCTTGGCCGCGCGCCTGGTCTTGCCGCCCGACTTGATCGTGCCGGCGGAGGCGTCGGCGCCGCGCATGAAGCTCACCGGGCCGGAGGCGTGTCCGCCCTTGGAGAGCTGCTCGTGCGATGAGCGCAGCCGCGAGAGGTTGATGCCCGAGCCCGAGCCGCCGCGGAAGATGATGCCCTCGCGCCGGATCCAGTCGAGGATCGAGTCCATCGAGTCGTCGATCGAGAGGATGAAGCAGGCCGAGCACTGCGGCTTCTCCTCGAAGCCGACGTTGAACCAGACCGGGCTGTTGAAGGCGGCGAGCTGGTTGACGAGGATCGCCTTGAGTTCGGCCTCGAAGGTGTCGGACTCCTCCTCGTCGGCGAAGTAGCCGCCGTCATTCCCCCACTTGACGATCGTCGAGACGACGCGGCCGATCATCTGGCGCACGCTCGACTCGCGCTCGGGCGAGGACATGCGGCCGCGGAAGTACTTCTGCGCGACGATATTTGTCGCTGTTTGCGACCAGAACTTCGGGAACTCGACGCCCTTCTGCTCGAAGACGGGCTTGTCCTTGCCGGGGATGAAGGCGTCGCGCGTCTCCCACTCGATCTCGTCGAAGGGATCGCGGCCCGGAATCGTGAAGTACCGGCGCACGCCGAGCCGCCGATCGGGCGCGGTAACCGTGTTCATCAGCGCGTCGTCGGCAATTGCGGGAGCTTCATCGGTGCGTGCAGCGGACGCCATTTCCTACCCTCCATGGTATCTGAGCCAGCCCTCGAAAAACGCGGGGTCCGTAGGGTAGAGCGGTCCTCGGACGGTGCTGATTTGCAGGGATTTTTGCTTGGACCGGCGAGGCCCAGCGACGATCAGGTGCGAACCGCCGCGAGCAGCTCGTCGGCCCGCTTTCGCGCCGCGGCATGATCCTTCTTCGCGGTCTCGAGCGCCTCGGCCGACCAGGACTCGGGCAGGTCGTGAACCAGCCAGTGGACGCTCGTCAGCGTGTTCGAGACGTCGGTCACCAGCGCGCGTGCGAGCTCATCGACTCGGCCGGAGGGATGGGCGGCGCCGAACGCGAGAATCGGGTCACGAATCGTCCGCCAGCGTTCCCAGAGCTCGTTCATGATCGTCATCGTTCGCGTATCGGGAACCGAGGTAAGGCGCTGCGGCTCGATCTCGTCGAGCAGTGACAGGACAGGCGCGACCACGAGCGCGGCACGTTCGCGCTGACGAGCGTGGTCGGCAGCCCGGCGGCCCTGCGCCGCATGTCTGAGCTGAAGTCGCGTGGCGATGAGAACCGCTGCGGCCGTGACCGCGGCGCTACCCAGGGTCAGGGCGACTACGGCCCAGGTGGGCATCGCGGCGGAGGGGACGACATCGGCGGCAGAAAGCTAACGGCTGGTCGGGCGGCTGTACAGGCCGACCATGAACTGCCGCGCGCGCGCTCGCAACGTCGCGTCCACCGTTCCCTCGTCTTCGTCTTCGGATCGAGCTTCGTCAGGCATGCCGTCGGCGAGCGGCGCTCGTTCGACGACAGCCGTCTTGAAGCTCCAGAGCTCACGCTCGAGGCGTTCGACCTCGGCTGAAAGCAGAACGATCGCCTTCCCGGCCGCGCTGATCTCTTCACGGGGATCGTTCTGCAAGCCCTCGCCCCACTGCCTGACAGCTTCGAATTGTTCCTCGTCCACTCGTGCGATCATTTCATGCGCTCGCCGGTTTCGCCGCCGAGCGGGCGAGCGTCGCTTCCTGATAGATCCCGAGCACGTTGCCGGCCGGGTCACGGAAGGTGGCGTAGGCCTCCCGCTCGCCGAGCGGCGTGACCGGCGTGACGATCTCTCCGCCGCGCTCGACGACGCGGGTGATCGCTGCATCTATGTCGTCGACCATGATGTGCACGGTGATTCCCGGCTCGGCGCTCGGCGGGCGGCCGAGAACCCAGGTTCCGCTGACCTCGCCGACGGTGTCGTCGAAGGCGACCTCGCCGTCGCCGCGGGCCCTGATGCTCCAGCCGAAGACGGCCTCGTAGAAGGCCGACGACTCCTCGACGTCGTTCGCCGGGATCTCGAGGTAGCAGATCTTGCCGGTCGCGTAGTTCGGAGGCATGGCTACGCGAGCCCCTTCACACGCAGCTCTTCGAGGGCTTGGTCGTTCTTCTCGAGACCTTCGAGGCCCATGCCGCGAAGGACGTTCTCGGCCTTCGTGAACTGAATCTCGCGATAGTCGACGACCTCGACGTGGTTCCCCCAGGGATCACGGAAGTCGAGGCGCCCGCTCCGCCGTACCTCGACGCCGGCCTCCTGGAGCGCGCTGCGCGCGGACTCCTTGTCGTCCACCACGAGGCCGAAGTGGCGGTGCGCGTCGGGCGGCTGCGTCCTCCCCTGGGCGAGCGCGACGAACTGGTCGCCCATGTCCACGAAGGCCATGCGGCCTGCGCGGCCGCGGAGCTCGAGCTCGAAGATGCGTCCGTAGAACGCGAGCGCCTCCTCGACGTCGCCGACCTCGAGGGCGACGTGGTTCAGACCGACGAGCCTGGCGCGCTTCACGCTAGCCCGCCTCCCACGGCAGGCCGTCGGACGTTGGGCGCCCGGGCTGCCAGTGTGGATGGGGCGCATACGCCTCGTGCGGCGAGCGCGTCTCGACGCTCGCAGCCGCGCCGTGTCGAGCGGCCGCCCCGGAGACCGGGTAGATGATCGTGCTTTCGTCCGTGCGCGCGCCGGTCATGAGGATCATGCACGGCCTGTCCGTCCCGACGAAGACGTGGCGCGTGCCGGACGGACAGTGGACGAAGTCCCACGCGCGAAGGTGCCGCTCCTCCTCTTCGACGACGAGGAGGCACTCGCCGGCGAGCACGAGGAAGTCCTCCTGCTCCGACTCGGCGTGGTACAGACCGCTCGGCTTGCCGGGCTCGAGCACGTGGAGGCGGAATCCGAGTTGCGCAAAGAGATGCTGCTCGAGGCCGGGGGTCTCGCGGAGAGCCGGCCCGTTCGCCTCGAAGGAGCAGCGGGCGCCGAAGTCAGGATTCGTGACCCAGGCCGCGTCCTCGACGTTGACGACGAACCATCCTTCGCCCGCCGGCACGAGACCCGACGCGGCCTCCACGAGGGAGGCTTCCTCCATGGCCGCAGCCTACTCAGCGGGCACGGCCGTCGCGACGAGGAAGACGCGCGCCGGCTACCCGGGCCGGCCGACGAGCGGAGGGCCGGCGAGGCGACCGCAGACGCCTCGGTGTCGGCCCCCCGCCTCTCAGCCCACCCGCGTGGCGAAAACGCCCGAGTGCGTCGCCTCCCAGACGCGCAGGTAGCCGTCGAGCTCGTATCTCGAAGCCGCGTCGTGAACCGGCCAGCCAAGACGAATCTCGAGCGTCCCCAAGGCGATGCGCACGACGACACAGCCCGTGCTGCGCAGGGACTCGGACAGGGCCTCGGTGAGGCTGGGATCGCTGACTTCGACTTTCACTGCCGCAAGAAGGCGCCCGGAGTAGCCGCAGCGGTCGCCCTCTCTCTCACTGTCGTCAGAAAGAGCTCGACGTCAAGCCCCCAAAAGCCCCGTTAAATGCGAAAGAGGCGGTTGCGGCCACCGCCTCTTTTCGCCGGATCGTACGAAGGAGTGCGCTGCGGCCACACACGCTCTTCGCTCGATCTCCGCACCGTAGTCGGCGGGTGCGGGCGTGCATCACCCGTTAAGGGGATTCGCCGGAGACGCTTAGACGGAGACGCTGCCGGGCGCCGAGCCCGGAACCATCGAGGCCAGCAAGCGCTTCAGGCCTTCGTCCAGCTCGACCTCGGGCTCCCAGCCGAGCACCTGCTTGGCGCGGGTGATGTCGGGCTGGCGCACCTGCGGGTCGTCCACCGGCAGCGCCTCGAAGACGATCTCCGAGCGCGAGCCGGTGACGCGCACGACCGCCTCGGCGAGCTCGAGCAGGGTCATCTCGTGCGGGTTGCCGATGTTGACCGGCAGGTGCTCGCCGCTCGTGGCGAGGGCGTAGAGCCCGCGGATCTGGTCGTCCACGTAGCAGAAGGAGCGGGTCTGGGAGCCGTCGCCGAAGACGGTCAGCGGCTTGTTCTCGAGCGCCTGGCGGATGAAGGTCGGGATCGCGCGCCCGTCGTGGGGGCGCATGCGCGGGCCGTAGGTGTTGAAGATGCGCGCGATGGCCGTGTCGACGCCCTGCTGGCGGTGGTAGGCCATCACGAGCGCCTCGGCGTAGCGCTTGGCCTCGTCGTAGACGCCGCGCGGGCCGATCGGGTTGACGTGGCCCCAGTAGGTCTCGGGCTGGGGGTGCACCTGCGGGTCGCCGTAGACCTCGCTCGTCGAGGCGATGAGGAAGCGCGCGCGCTTGACCTTGGCGAGGCCGAGCATGTTGTGCGTCCCGTAGGAGCCGACCTTGAGCGTGTGCAGGGGCAGGCGCAGGTAGTCGATCGGGCTCGCCGGGCTCGCGAGGTGGAAGACGTACTCGAGGCGCTCCTCGGTGAAGAAGGGCTCGGTGACGTCGTGGTTTATGAAGAGGAAGTCCTCGCCGTTTCGCAGGTGCTCGATGTTTTGCAGCGAGCCCGTGTCGAGGTTGTCGAGGCAGAGCACCCGGTGGCCCTTGGCCAAGAGGTAGTCGCAGAGGTGCGACCCGAGAAAGCCGGCTCCGCCGGAAACGACCGCAGTGCTCACCATTCCCATGTTAGTTCGGCCGTTGGGGCTTCCTCCTTGACACCGTTGTAAGTGATCAGTAACTTACAACCCGTGGCAACGAAGACGCCGACCAGAAAGAGCGCAGACATCCGCCGCGGGGAGATCGTCGAAGCGGCGCGTGTGGAGTTCGCAATCGGCGGCCTGCACGGCACGTCCACCGAGAACATCGCCCGCCGGGCCGGCGTCTCGCAGCCGTACGTCTTTCGCCTCTTCGGCACAAAGAAGGAGCTGTTCCTGGAGACCGTTCGGCGCGGTTTTCGCCACGTCCTCGAGGTCTTCCAAGAGGCCGCGGCGGCAAACCGCGAGGGCGACGTCTTCCTCTCCATGGGCCACGCCTACGGCGACGTGCGGCAAGATCGCACCTCGCTCATGTTCCAGATGCAGGCCTACGCGGCCTGCGAGGACCCGGACGTGCGCAAGGTCGTCCGCGAGGAGTTCGCGCAGCTCTACACGTTCGTCGAGAGCGTCTCGGGCGGGGACGACGAGAAGGTGCACGAGTTTTTCAAGACCGGGATGCTGATCAACGTCGCGGCGGCGATGGACCTCGGCGCCCTCGACTCGCCGTGGGCCCACAGCTTTCTCGAGGGCTGCCTGCAGGAGCAGAGCTAACCGTGTTTTTTTCCACTCGTTGTGAGTGACTACTTACTAAGGAGGTAGGTGAGATGAGCGCAAGGACTACGACCATCTGGACGTTCGTGATCACGTCGATCGCGCTGTTCATGGTCACGCTCGACAACCTCGTCGTGACGATGGCACTGCCGAGCATCCGCCTCGACCTCGGGGCGTCCATCGAGGACCTCGAATGGACCGTCAACGCCTACACGCTGAGCTTCGCCGTGCTGCTCCTCACCGGAGCCGCGCTCGGCGACCGCTTCGGCCGTCGGCGGCTCTTCGCGATCGGGCTCGGGATCTTCACCGTCGCTTCGGCGGCGGCTGCGCTCGCTCCCAATGTCGAGACGCTGATCGCCGCGCGCGCGGTGCAGGGGCTCGGCGGTGCGATCGTGACTCCGCTGACCCTGACGATCCTCTCCGCGGCCGTGCCGCCCTCGAAGCGAGGGCTCGCGCTCGGCGCCTGGGGCGGAGTCGGCGGGCTTGGCGTGGCGCTCGGCCCGGTGGTCGGCGGCGCAGTCGTCCAGGGCCTCTCGTGGCAGTGGATCTTCTGGCTCAACGTCCCCATCGGCCTCGTGCTCGTGCCGCTGGCCTGGAACCGCCTGAAGGAGTCCTACGGCCCCGACTCGCGCCTCGACCTGCCCGGCCTCGGCCTCGCCAGCATCGGGCTCTTCGGGATCGTGCTCGGGCTCGTCCGCGGCAACTCGGTCGGCTGGGGCAGCTTCGAAATCCTCGGCTCGATCACCCTCGGACTGGCCTTCGTCGCAGCATTCGTCCTCTGGGAGCTCCGCACGGAGGCGCCGATGCTGCCGATGCGGTTCTTCCGAAACCGGACGTTCGCGGCGACCAATGTCGCGTCGCTCTTCATGTTCTTCGGGATGTTCGGCTCGATCTTCCTGCTCGCGCAGTTCCTGCAGACCGTGCAGGGGTACTCCCCGCTCGACGCCGGGATCAGGACGCTGCCGTGGACGGCGATGCCGATCTTCATCGCCCCGCTGGCCGGGGCGCTCTCCGACCGGATCGGCGGGCGGCCGCTCATGGCGACCGGCCTGGCGATGCAGGCGATCGGGCTCGCATGGCTCGCGTCGATCACGTCTCCGACGGTCGCGTACTCGAGCCTTGTGCCCGCGTTCGTGATCTCCGGGATCGGGATGGCGCTCTTCTTCGCGCCCGTCGCGAACGTCGTCCTCTCGAGCGTCCGCCGCGACGAAGAGGGGAAGGCGTCGGGGGCCAACAACGCGATCCGCGAGCTCGGCGGCGTCTTCGGAGTCGCGGTCCTCGCCTCGATCTTCTCCCACTACGGCGGCTACGAGTCGCCCGCGACCTACGTGGACGGGCTCACGCCCGCGCTCTGGGTCGGCTCGGCGATCGTCGGAGCGGGAGCGGTCGCGGCCCTCTTCGTCCCGCGCAGGAAGCGCGCGGCGGAGGCCGTCGCGGGCGAGCGCGGGCTCGCGCTCGAGCAAGCGGCGTAGCGGGACTGGAACGAGCGGCGGCGCCGGAGGTAGTCGGCGCCGCCGCTTTCGGCTACGTTGGGCCGATGAGGGGTCTCGTTGCGGTGGTTGGGCTGGGCGCTGCGCTCTGTGGCGCGGGCGTCGCACAGGCCGGCACGGTCACGCTCGTGAACGACGTCATGACTTTCGAAGCCGGCCCCGGCGAGGCGAACCGGGTCTTCGTGTTCCGAGATGACCAAGGGATGCGCCTCGTCGACACGGCAGCCGCGGTTACGGCCGGCGGCGGCTGCACGCAAGAGAACGCCAGCGAAGCCTTCTGTACGGCTGACGACCTGACGCTTCTCGAGATCGACGTCGTCGCCGGAGACGAGGGCGACCACGTCGACCTGCGACCGGCGGGTGCCTTCCTCTCCTCCAAGCTGGACGGCGGCGACGGGGAAGACACGCTCTTCGGCGGATTCGCCTTCGCCGGCAATGTCCTCGACGGCGGCGCGGGTGCAGACACGTTCGGTGGAGACTGGGGTGGAACGGTCGACTATTCCGAGCGCACGAACCCCGTCACGGTGACCATCGGCGACGAGCTCGCGAACGACGGCGAGGCGGGCGAGGGCGACTTCGTCTCGACCGGCATCGACCAGGTGTACGGTGGGCACGCGGCCGACACGATCATTGCCATGAACGTGCAGGGCGTGAACCGCACCTATTTGAGGGGCGGGGAAGGCAACGACCACCTGTCGGCGCTGCCGGTCGGCTGGACGTCCATCGTCGAGGGAGGCCCCGGCGACGACGTCCTGCGCATCGCGGGACCCGACAGCACGATCTTCGGAGGCAACGGCGACGACGTTCTGATCGGGGCCCACGGGGGGCAGGCTCTCTGGGGCCAACAGGGGGAAGACACCCTGCGCGGGCTGGCCGGAGACGACCTCCTCCACGGAGGCGCTGACGCGGACCACCTCAACGGCGGCCCGGGAAAGGACCCGGTGTTCGGCGACGGCGGCAGCGACACGTTCATGGCGCGCGACGGGAAGCGGGACTCCCTGGACGGCGGAGGCGGCACGGACAAGGCGCGCGTCGACGCGATCGACCACCTGGCGCGAATCGAGCGGACCTTCTGATGTGGAGGCTCGGCCTCATGCTCGTCGTGGCCTCGCTCGTGCTCGCCTTTGCCAGCGTCGCGCAGGCGGGCACTCTCTCCCGTGACGGCGCCGACCTCCTGCGCTACGACGCCGACCCCGGAGAGACGAACAGGATCTTCGTCTCGACCGACTCCGAAGGCGTCCGGGTGATCGACACGGGCGCGATCGTGACGGCGGGAGCGGGGTGCACGGCGCCGGCCGACCATGAAGGCCACTGTGCGGCGAACCCGGCCCAAACGCGGCTCGAAATTAACGCCGGCGACGAGGACGACTACGTCGACATCTTGCCCGGGACACTGAACCTCGCGATCGTGGACGGCGGGGCGGGCGAGGACGAGCTCATCGGAGGTGGAGCGCGCTCGGGCAACTTGCTCGAAGGCGGCCCGGGGGCCGACATCCTCAGTGGGAGGGCGACGGCCGATTACCACAGCCGGACGAATCCCGTCACTGTCACCGTTGGCGACGACCTCGCCAACGACGGCGAGGCGGGCGAGGGGGACTTCGTCTCGAGTGAGATCATCGCCGTCTTCGGCGGCGGGGGCGACGACGACCTGACGATCCTGAACTCGTCCAGCGTCCAGGAAAGGACGCAGCTCGTAGGCGGCGACGGCAGCGACAGCCTGTCGATTCTGCGCTACCCGTTCGGGGGCACCATCTACGGCGGCGGGGGACCCGACACGATCCACAACGAGGCGAAGTACGGGCTCGTCCACGGCGCCAACGGCGACGATCTCATCTTCGGCGGAAACGGGCCCCAGGCCCTCGAAGGCGAAGGGGGCGACGACACGCTGCGCGGACTCGACGGCGACGACCATTTATTCGGCAACCGCGGCGCCGATATCTTCCTTCCCGGTCCGGGCAATGACAGTGTCGCGGGCGGCCACGGGCCGGACACGATCTTCGGGCGCGACGGCCAAAGGGATAGTCTGAGCGGTGGCCCGGGCAAGGAAGACCGCGCGCGAGTCGACCGGGGACTGGACAAGGTCTATGACATGGAGGAGCTCTTCTGATGCGCCTGTTCCCTCTCACCGCTGCGGCGCTCTGCGCACTCGCCTGGGCCGGCGTCGCGCAGGCGGGGACGGTGTCCGTCTCCGGCGACGACGTCACTTTCGTCGCGGCCCCGAGTGACGTGAACCGTGTCGTGGTCGCCTTCGAGGATGACCCCGTCCGCGGAGTGCGAGTCATCGATATCGGCGCGCCCCTGATAGCCGGGGCTGGATGCAGCTCGGTTGGTGGGAGCGAGGCGTTCTGCCCGACTCCGATCCTGGGCGAGATCGCTTTGGCGCTGGGCGATCAGAACGACTGGGCGAACACGTCTGCGGTTCCGGACGGCCACGCCGTCCGACTGGAAGGTGGCGACGGGGACGACACGCTCAATTCCGGTCCAAACCGAAACGCCGTCCAGGACGGCGGGTCCGGCGCGGATCTCCTCTCGGGAGAAGGAGCGATCGTCGACTACTCCGCGCGCACCAATCCGCTGACCGTGACAACCGACGACGGCCTCGCGAATGATGGCGAGACGGGCGAGGGGGACAACCTTGATCACGTGAACGGCGTCTTCGGCGGGCACGCGGCCGATAAAGTCACCGTGCAGGGGTTCGGCATGTTCGTCTCCGGCGGAGCCGGCAACGATGAATTGAACGACTTCGGCGACGGCGCCACCGATCTCGTGGGCGGGCCAGGACGCGACGTCCTGAAGTCCATCGGCTTCCAGGACTCCCGACTGCACGGAGGTGACGGCAACGACACGCTCATCGGCGGCAACGGCGCTCAGTTCTTTGACGGGGGCAAGGGGAACGATCTGCTTCGCGGTGGGTCCGGGCGCGACTTGATGTTGGGCGGCAGCGGCGCCGACGAGTTGATCGGCGGAACGGCCCGCGACACCCTGCGCGGGGGGACTGGCAACGACACGCTGCGGTCCAAGGACGCGTTCAAGGACCTCGTGAAGGGGGACCAGGGCACCGACCGCGCGCACGTCGACGCACACGACATTCTCCGGAGCATCGAGGAGGTTTTCTGATGCGGCGGCTCCTATTCAGCCTGACGGCGCTCTGCGCCCTAGCCTGGGTCGGGGCGGCGCAGGCAGGCACCTTCTCCTTCACGGGCGCGGACGTCTTTCGTACGTTGCCCCGCTCGGGCGAGACCAACCGCGTCTTCCTCATCTTCGAGGAAAAACCCGTCCGCGGATTTCGCGTCATCGACGCCGGCGCCGCGGTGACCGCCGGGACGGGCTGCACGTCTGTGGGGGCCGAACGAGGCCTTCTGCGCCATTCCCGATTCCCCGATCACATCCTGGTCATAACCGACGATGACATGGACGACTACGTGAACACGAGCGCTTCCTCGAGCAGCCTGACGAGGCTCGAAGGCGGGGACGGGAATGACGCGCTCTACTCCGGGTCCAACAGACTTCGGCGACGCTCGACGGCGGGCCGGGCGCGGACGTGCTCTCGGGTGAAGGCTCGACCGTGGACTACTCAGCGCGGACGAGCCCGCTCACGGTCACCATGGGCGACGGCCTCGCCAACGACGGCGAAGCGGGCGAGGGCGACCTCATCTCCGACGGTGTCCAGGCAGTCATCGGAGGTTCGGGAGCCGACACGTTCACGGTTACGGGCTTCGATGGACGCGTGGTCGCGGGGTACGGCAACGACCACATCACGGGGGTCGGCCTCTCGTTTTGCAGCTTCAGCGGCGGGCCGGGAAACGACGTGATCGAGGCCGACGACGGTTTCTGCAGCATGGGCGGCGGCGGGGGCAACGACAGGCTCGTCGGGGGCGACGACGTTCAGCTCATGAGCGGTGGTGAAGGCGACGACGTGCTGCGCGGCGGCCCGGGAGGCGACTCTCTCGCCGGCGACCGCGGAGCCGACGAGCTGATCGGCGGGAAGGGCCACGACCACGCCCGCGGGGGCTCCGGCAACGACACGTTCCGCATGAAGGACGGCGTCGACGATTTCATCGACGGAAACCACGGCACCGACCGCGCGCACGTCGACAAGGGCCTCGACGAGCTCCACGACATCGAACAGCTCTTCTAGCGCGTGCGCTTGCGCGCCTGTGGGCTCTCAAAACGACCAGGCAAGTGAGACCAAGTAACAGACTGTTACTTGGTCTCTTTCGTTACACGAGAACCAAGACTTCAAGGGAAAAGCCGCTAGTAACAGTCTGTTACTTGGCGTCTTTCGGCTCGGTCGCGTGGCAGTCTGGCGCGCCGCGGCCTGCGCCTTAGCGCGCCGTGTGCCGCGGCCGGGCCCGAGCGCACCCCGGAGCCGCGCCCTAGCGCGTGAGCTTGCGCTCGGCGAGGGCGCGGTAGGCGGCGTCGACCTGGTCGGTCGCCTCCTGCGTCTCGAGCCAGGCGAGGAGGTCGCGCATGCCGTCCTCGAAGGCGATCTCGGCGCGGAAGCCGAGGAGCTCCTCGGCGCGGCGCGTGTCTGCGTAGCAATGGCGGATGTCGCCGGCTCGGAACTCGCCGAGGATGCGCGGCTCGATCTCGACGCCGAGGCCCTTGGCCAGCGCGTCGGCGACGTCGAGCACGGAGGTCGGCTTCCCGGTGCCGAGGTTCAGCGCGCGCCCGTCCGCCCTGTCGCTCTCGAGCGCGATCGCGCAGGCCCGCGTGATGTCGCGGACGTCGATGAAGTCGCGCGTCTGCTTCCCGTCCTCGAAGACGAGCGGATCCGCCCCGCTCATCAGCCGCGAGGCGAAGATCGCGGCCACGCCCGTGTAGGGGTTGGACAGCGCCTGGCGCGCGCCGTAGACGTTGAAGAAGCGGAGGGCGACGGCGGGGATGCCGTAGGCGGCGCCGACCGCGAGCGTCAGCTCCTCGTGGTCCCGCTTGCCGACGGCGTACACCGAGGTGGGCCGGAGCGGCTTCTCCTCGGAGGTCGGCTCGGGGACGAGCGGGGTGCCGTCGTCGGCGAGCACATCCCATTCGCGGCGCGCGAGCTGCGCCTCGGGCCGGAGGCCCGGCGCGAGGCCGTGCTCCCCGGTCTGCGGGTTCGCATGCTGGCCCTCGCCGTAGATGGACATGGACGAGGCGACCAGGACCTTGCGGATCCGGTCGCGGCGCGCGACGACCTCCTCGAGGAGGGCAGCGCAGCCGAGGGAGTTGATCGCCGTGTAGCGCTCGATCTCGTACATGGACTGCCCCACTCCCACCGCGGCGGCGAAGTGGACGACCGCATCGGCGTCGTCCATCGCCTTGCCGAGCGCGTCGTGGTCGCGGACGTCCGCGACGACGAGCTCGACTGCGGGGTCGAGGTACTCCGGGCGCTCGCCGCCGTCGTGCACCTGCGGGTCGAGGTCGTCGAGCGCGCGCACCTCGTGTCCCTCGGCCAGGAGCCGGTCGGCGAGGTGGGAGCCGATGAACCCGGCTCCACCGGTGACGAGGACGCGCATTCCGCGAACGCTATCGGCGCATTCGGACTCCGGCCTGAAGCCGAACGTGCAGCGGCTCGACGACCGCGGCGGGTGCGAACGCTTCGACGGCGCGGCGGTACGCGGCCCGGCGGAGCGCCCAGACGCGGTCGCGCTCGGCGATGAGCCAGTGCAGCGCGTCGGCGAGCGCCCGGGGGTCGCCCGGCTCGACGAAGCGGGCCGCATCTCCGAGCGCCTCCCGCTGGGAGGCGGAGTCCGAGGTGACGATCGCGCAGCCGGCCGCGGCGCCCTGGAAGACCTTGTTCGGAATCACGCGCATCCCCTTCGCGCCGGGGCCGAAGATCCCCAGGCAGATGTCGTGCTCGAAGACGAGCGCGGGGAGCTCGTCGCGCTCGACCCAGTCGATCCATTCCACCGCGGGCGAGTCGCCGGCGAGCTCCCTGGTGCGCGCGAGGTCCTGGCCGCGGCCGGCCATCGTGAAGCGCACCTCGGCCGGGTCGGGGTCGAGGAGGCGAATCGCCTCGCCGATCACGGGCGCGCCCTGGAGCGGCGTGTAGATCCCGAAGAAGACGACTCGGAGCGGGCCCTCCGTCCGCTCCTTCGGCTCGTGGAACCACTCCTTCGGCGTGCCGATGTAGACCGTGAACGCCTCGGAGCGGATCGGCTCGGGGAGGAGCTCGCGGTGCCCCTCGGAGTCGACGAAGACGAGGTCGGCCGCGCGGACGGCGGACTTGTCGATCCGGTCGAGGGCGGCGAGCTCGGGCTTGAAGGTCGTGCCCCGGTCGATCGCCGTGTCCTTGAAGAAGAGGTAGTGGTCGAGCACGATCGGCTTCGCCTTGAAGCGCCGCCGCGCGAGATGGACGTCGAACTGGCCCATGTAGGGGACGAGGACGACGTCGGGGTCGGGCATCTCCTTCGCCTGGCGCCAAAGGCCGCGCCAGGCGCGCGCGACCCGGGCCGCGACGAGCGGCGCGCGGAGCGGCTGCCGGGCGGCCTTGACCCGTTCGGCCGTGTCCACGCTGAAGCGGCACGTTGCACTCGACGAGCTCGTGCCCGTGCTCGCGCAGGCCCTCGAAGAGCACCTGCACGCGCGGCTGCTCCCAGAGGCGGTAGGTGCCGAAGGCGACGATGCGCACGCGACGATCTTAGAGTTCGGGTGTGAGCGCTCTCCCGCCCTTCACCCTCAACGCCTGGCTTCGCTACGACCTGATCGAGCGCACGCTCGCCCGGCTCGACGGGATCGAGTCCATCCTCGAGATCGGCGCGGGGCGCGGCGCGCTCGGGGCGCGGCTGGCGACGCGGTACCGCTACGTCGGGGTCGAGCCCGACCAGCTCTCCTGCGAGGCGGCGAAGGACGTGCTCGGCCGCCTCGGCGCCGGCGAGATGGTCTGCGGCGACGTCTCCGCGCTAGCGACGGACGCCCTGTTCGACGTGGTGTGCGCCTTCGAGGTGCTCGAGCACATCGAGGACGACGCGGCCGCCCTGCGCGCCTGGCGCGAGCGGCTGCGGCGCGACGGCCGGCTCCTCATGAGCGTGCCGCTCTACCAGCGCCGCTACGCGGCGGCCGACCGCTTCGTCGGGCACTTCCGCCGCTACGACCCCGATCCGCTCGGAGCGCTCCTGCGCGAGAGCGGGTTCGCGGACGTACGCCTCCAGACCTTCGGCTTCCCGCTCGGGCACGTGCTGGAGAAGTCGCGGAACCTGCTCGCCCGCCTGGCGAAGCCGGACGAAAGCCGGGAGGAGCGCACGCGCGCGAGCGGCCGGCGCTTTCAGCCGTCAGGCCGGGCCGGCCTCGCGACGCAAGCGCTGTCGGCCCCGTTTCGCTACACGCAGCGGCCCTTCTACGACACGCGCCTCGGCGCCGGGCTCTTCGCCGTCGCGCGCCGCAAAGGCTAGCAGGGGATCACGCCGCCGCAGCCGAAGGGATTGACGGAACGATCCTTCGGGCGGACGAGGGAGAACTTCACGGATTCGTCGTCCGAGACGGTCGCTCGAAGGTACCCCTTCTTCAGCGACGAGCTGTAGGTCTTCTTGAAGATGCCACCCGACCCGGCCGTGAAGTGCGGCTTCCATGGTTTCCAGCCCTTTGAGGTCTTCTTCTGGATCGTGACGGTGACCTTGTTGCTACCGGGCGTCCGACCCCAGATCGTGATGTGCCCGTTCTTCGCGTAGGCGACGAACGGGAAGCGGAAAGCCCGCAGCGAGGGCTTTGGCGGTTGTCCGTCGACGGATCCTGATACGAGGGGCAGGAGTCGTCGAGCGTCGGCGTGGCGTCGCAGTAGTAGAGACCCGACTGGTACTGCCCGAAGAACGAGTCCGTGCTGATCTCGTAGTCGCGGAGCTGGCCCCAGAGGAGCGCGCCGATGCCGAACGTCCACGTGCGGTAGAGCGCCTCGGCGGTCCAGCGTGCGTGCAGGTCCCTGGGCACCGCACGCGGGTCGATCGGCTTCGAGTCCCAGCTGAACTCGGTGATCCAGAGGCCGACGCCGTGGCCGCCGTTTCGGTTCGTGATGTGCTTCGCCTTCGAGGCCCCGTTGATGAGCCGCTTCCACTGTGGAAGGTCGCCGAAGGAGACGTCGTTCGCGTTGAACGCGTGGTGGTAGGCGTCTCCCGACGTGTACGGATGCGTGGCGAAGATGTCCGCATGCACATTCGTCTTGCACGTCGAGTGCCCCGAGGAGTCGACGCAGAGGAGCTTGCGGAGGAAGAGCAGCGGACCGGGCGCCGTCGGCTTGCCTTTCCTGTTCCAGTGCGAGAACGGGGCGGTCTCGCCGGCAACGACCTTGTTGTTCGAATCGGCGTTATGGATCGCCGGTGCCGCCGCATTCAGGAGCTTGCGGTACATGCCCGGCGAGACGAGCTTCCCGCGCTTGTACTGCGGGCTGAGGAACGTCTTGTAGTTCGGCTCGTTCCAGACGCCCCAGAGATGCACGTCGGAGAAGTGCTGCGTCGCCGCGCGCGTGAACGCCTTCAGCTTCTGTGGATCCGGGTTGTGCGTCCCGCGGCCGTCGTGGCCGCCGCGCTGCGCCCAGTCAGGAGCGGAGCGGATCGTCAGCATGACCTGCAGGCCGTTGTTCTGGGCCGCGTCGACGTTGGCCTGGAGATTGCCGGCACCCCAGTTGTAGCTGGTGGGGTCGGCCGGTTGCGCAGGGGCGGTCGGGCCCGCGACCGACCGCCAGTAGAGGTACAGGCGCACGATCGACCCTCTCGCCTGCTGCTTGACCGCCTGCATGGCCGTCGAAGCGTTGATTTCGAACTGCCCACCGCGCGAGGCGGCGGCGGGATCGAGTAGACCCGTCTGCAACGGGCCGGCCGAGGCCGAGGATGCCATGAAGGCAAGCGCGAGCACGCCGACGGCAAGGGTGCAGCGTGCAATCCTCCCGAGCTTTCCGCAGTCCACAGTCGTCCTCCCCGGCCCCGTCCCGTGGGGCTCTCTCCCGTTACGTCACACGATAGTGGGCGAAGGGCAAACCCACAATCCATGCCGCATCAAGAAACAGTTAAGGCTAGCGGCAGCTGATCGTGCCGCCGCAGCCCCAGGTGTTGGGGAGGGAGAAGCGGCGCGGCTTCTTCAGCGAGAAGCCGTTCGAATGCGCCCCGCCGGGCACTCGCGCCCGGTAGACGTGCGTGTGATCCGACGAGCGCCACCTCGCGGAGAGGATCCCGTATTCATTCGCCGTCGGCTTCTTCACGCTTCGCCACTTGCCGTTGACCTTGCGCTCGACGACGACCTGATGCGGGCGCCCGTCGGCCGTGCGGCCCCAGACCTTGATGCGCCCGTTCTTCGCGTAGGCGACAAAGGGGAAGCGAAACGAGAGGACGGAGCCGGTCTTCGGCCGGTCGTGGACGTAGTAACCGCTCTGCGCACACCGGTTGTTGGCGTCGTCGCTCGTCGAGCGCGCCCCGCAGAAGTACAGGCCGGACTGGTACTGCGTCGACGGGAAGGGGCGGTCGCGCAGCTGGTGCCAGACGAAGAGCGTGACCCCGGAGCGCCACGCCTGGTAGAGCGCCTCGGAGACCCAGCGGGCGTGGAGTCCCATCGGAACGGCGTCAGGATCGGGCCCGTCGGTGTCCCAGCTGAACTCGGAGATCCAGAACGGGATCGAGCTCTTCTTGGGCAACGCATTTCCCGAGACGGCAGCCGCGGTGAGGGTCTTGCGCATTTTCGGAAGGTCGCCGAGCGACACGCCGTCGGGACTCCCCTGCTTCTTGAACGGCCCGCCGTTCGTGTAGGGATGATGCGACCATGCGTCGAGATGAACCGGGCAGGACGAAACCCGCTTCAGCTTGTCGTTGAGGCAGAAGACATCGCGAATGAACTGGAGCGGCGCGATCTTGTACCGCCTGGCGAGACCCCCGGCCGCCACCTTCGCGCCCGAGTCGACGGAGTGGACGCCGGTCCAGAACTCGTCGAGGAGCCGGCGGTAGAGGTCCGGCGAGTAGCGGTGCCCGTCCCGGATCTGCGGGCTGAGGAAGTGGTCGAGGTTGGGCTCGTTCCAGGCTTCCCAGTAATGGACATTCCGATAGCGAAGCGCGAGCTGTTTGGCGAAGGCACCGAACGCGGCCGGATCGGGATCCCGTGTTCCGGCCTCGCCCTTGCTCGAACGCTCGGCCCAGCCGGGAGCGCGCCACACGGTGACGAGCGGCGTCAGCCCGGCCGCAACCGCCTCGTTGATCTGCTTGTCGGGCTCGGTCCAGTCGTAACTGGTCCGGGTTGGCTGCGCCTTGTCCCAGTAGAGGACGATGCGGACGAACTTCGCGCCCGCGTCCTGAATGCGCGGGTACGCGCCGCGGAGGTCGGTGAGGGATGCGTCGGGCTGCTCGATCGCCGTGTTGAGCGGATGGCCGGCGGCGGAGGCGGAACGGGCGCCGATCAGGGCGAAAAGGACGCAACAAAAAGCGACGATTACTCGCGTGTGTTTACAAATCCGCAATGTTTCGCCGGGAGGGGCTTGCCAAGGGGGTCCCGCGGTCTGCTCCGGAAGGTTCGCCAGCCTAGAGGATCCTGCTGATCGAATACCGAAGTTCCGTAGAAACCAAACGAGACATTTACATGCCCTCCGGACGACAATTCGCCGCCTATCTGTGGGCACCTTTGCTCGCAGCAGGGGTCTTCTGGCTCGCCTGGGACGAGGGCACCTACGGTCTCACGAGCCGAAACTCGGTCGCAGTCGTCGTTCTCTGGACGATCGTCCTCGCCTCGGCCGCGGGCCTCTGGCCGGCCGCACGGGTACCGCCCGCCGCGCTCGTCTCGGGCTCTCTCCTCGGGGCCTTCGGCATCTGGACGGGCTTCTCCGCGCTCTGGGCGGCAAGCCCGGAGAAGGCCTTCAACGAGCTCGACCGCGTCTTCGTCCTCCTCGCGGTCTTCGCCCTCGCCGTCGTCGCCGCCCCACGGGGTAGCGCGCGCCGCTGGCTCGCCGGGCTCGCGCTCGGGCTCACCGCTCTCGGCGTCATCGCGCTCGTCAGCCGGCTCTTCCCCCACTCGTTCGACGAGACGGCCCAGCTCGCGCAGGTCTTTCCGACCGCGAGCAAGCGGCTGAGCTTCCCGGTCGACTACTGGAACGGGCTCGCGACCCTGGTCGCGTTCGCCATCCCCTGCCTCCTCTACTTCGCGGCGGAGTCGCGCGCGGTGGTGCGCGGTCTGGCCGTCGCGCCCCTCCCGGCCCTCGTCGCGACGCTCTACCTCACGTCGTCCCGAGGCGGCTGGGTCGCCGCGGCGATCGCGATCGTCGTCCTCATGGCGCTGACGTCACGACGCTGGGCGACGGCGGGGGCGCTTCTGATCGGAGGCGCGGCCTCGGCCGGCGCGGTTGCCGTCCTGCTCGCGCGGGACGAGCTCGTCGACTCACCGTTGACCTCATCCGTCGCGGAGAGCCAGGGGCGGAGCGCCGCTCTTCTCATCGGAATTCTCTGTGCTGCCGCGGGAGCCGCGTACGGGCTGCTTGCCAGCGTCGTCCCCGCTCCGCCGCGCGCGAGCCGGGCGGCCTCGACGGCCTTCGCGGCGGTCCTCGTCCTCGTCTTCGTCGCAGCCGTCGTCGCGGCTCATCCGGTGAGACGCTACGAGAACTTCAAGGAGATCCCGCCGGAGCTCACGGGCGCCTCGGTGCAGGAGCACCTGTTCTCGACGAGCGGCAACGGACGCTGGCAGTGGTGGAGCTCGGCCGCCGACGAGTGGCGGACGAGGCCAGTGGTCGGCCGGGGCGCCGGCTCCTACGAGGCGTGGTGGGCGGAGCACGCCTCCATCCCCGCCTTCGTTCGCGACGCACACTCGCTCTACCTCGAGACGCTCGGCGAGCTCGGGATCGTGGGGCTCGCGCTCCTCCTTGCCTTCTTCGTCTCGTGCCTCGTCGCGGGCGCGCGGCGCCTCGGAGGCCGGAGCGAGGACGAACGTGCCGCGGTCGCGGCGCTCCTGGCCCTGGTGGCCGCGTTCCTCTTCGAGGCGGGAATCGACTGGATGTGGGAGCTGACCGCGGTCTCCGCGGTGGCGATGTTCGCGCTCGGGCTGCTGACAGGCCCGGCGACCGAGCCTGCATTGGCGGGCTTGAAGGCCGTTGAGACGAGGCGCAGGGTGAGCCCCGTCCTGCGCATCGTGGTGGCCGCCGTCGCCTTCGGCCTCATCGTCGCCGAGGCGATTCCGCTCCTCTCCACGATGGAGGTGCGCCGCAGCCAGGAAGCGGTCGTCGCCGGGAATCTCGGCGAGGCGCTCGACCGCGCGGAGTCGGCGCGCAGCATTCAGCCCTGGGCGGCCACACCCTACCTCCAGCTCGCGCTCGTCCAGGAGGTCGGCGGGCGGATCGACGAGGCGAACGGCTCCATCGAGCACGCGCTCGCGAACGACGAGTCCGACTGGCGGCTCTGGCTCGTCGCCGCCCGCATCCAGACGAAGGCGGGAGACATCGCCGCCGCGCGCCAGAGCCTCGCCAAGGCGCGCGAGCTGAACCCGAAGTCGCAGCTCTTCGCCGGCTGACCCGGCGGGCGAGGACGCTCGCCACTGTCAAAGTTTGGAAACTGGGCGCGCGAGCAAAACTCTGACGCGCCTTGCGCTGCGGCCTTTCGAAAACCGCATCCGCCCCCCGACGCAAGGCCGTCAAAGGAGGCCTTGTGCTGCACCCCCCGAAAGCACGCAGAGGTTCCGACCGCCGCTCTCAACTCGTTCGACGGCTCTGCCGAAAGACACACCATGGCAGCGCAATTCGGTTACCGAATCCTCACAAAGCCCGAACCGAACCCTCAGGCCCGGCTGGCACCCTGTCCGCTGTCCTCGTGAGCTCCCCCACTCGCATTCGAGGCCGCTTCGGCAGACGAGCAGTTGCCCTGCTCGCACTCTTCGGAGTCTTCTTCGCCGCAGCCGCACCCACAGCTTCCGCCCAGCTCTTGAAGAAGCTCGACTTCGAGACCGGCGGATTCGGGCAGTGGACGAGCCTGCAGTCGGCCCCCGGGCGGATCGACATCATCCCGAGCCCGGTCCGGCAGGGGCAGTTCGCCTCGCGCTTCACCGTCAAGCCCGGCGACACGCCCGTTCCGGGCGGCGAGCGCGCCGAGCTCGTGTACCTGAGCCGCGAGCGCGCCGGCAAGACGTCGTGGTGGCGCTGGTCGACCTATTTCCCCAAGGGCTTCCACCCGAACGCGGGCGCCTGGAACATCTTCACGCAGTGGCACCAGACCGGCGACCAGTGTCCCCCGCCGGTGCGCTTCATGGTGGACAAGTACGTGACCCCGCCGAGACTGCGGCTCGACATCTGGAGCGGGCACCTGGTCACGAACGGGTGCACGCCGCAGTACCAGCACTCCTGGTATCTCGGCAAGCTGCGCCGAAACCATTGGTACAACTTCGTCGCCAAGTTCAAGTGGTCGCCCCGGAAGTCGCGCGGGTTCGTGCTCGTCCGCGTGAACGGAAAGGTGAAGGCGCGGAGGCACATGGCCACCCTCTACAGCGGCATGGGCGTCTACCTGAAGCAGGGCTTCTACCGCGGTGCGTCGTCGAAGACGACCACGATCATCCACGACGGAATGCAGCGCTTCAGGCCCTGACGTCGAGCGGAACGACGCGTCGCCACGTCCCTCGATGTGGCGATACGCGCCCAGACCCGCTCAATAACAAGTTCGAGGGATCAGGGGGCCTTTCGGGCCGGACGATGATTGGTCGCGCGGGGTTCGACCTCCCGCCGCTACCAACCCGGAGGTTCCGTTGCCGGCCGCTCGCTGGACAAGTGCGCTCCTTGGAGCGCTGGCCACAGCATGCCTTTTCGCCGCTCCCGCTCTTGCGGAGACGTGCGGCAATCCCGGCTATTCCTATGCCGGCGTCGTGACACCGAAGCGTACGGCGGGCGTGCGCGCGGTCATCACCGCTCCGGTCGCCCCTCAGGTCGAGAGCGGCGACGTGAGCGGCTGGATCGGCGTCGGGCGCGTCGGAGTCGCCGGGAAGCGCGGCGTTCTCCGCGTCGGGCTCCTCGGCCAGGCCGACGGCGCGATGCGGCTCTACTACGAGGTCCGGAGGAACGGCAACTGGATGCGGCACCTCGGTCCACTCGTCCAGCCGGGAGAACGGCACTTCGTCAAGGTCGTCCGCTCGCGCCAGAACGTGAAGCGCTGGCGGGTCCTGATCGACGGCAGCACCGTCGGGCCCGCGATGAAGCTCGGCAAGGGCTGGAAGTGGCTTCGCGCAGTCGCCACGGCCGAGTCGTGGGACGGCGGCTCCCCGACGTGCAACCAGTTCCAGTACGCGTTCGGGAAGGTGAACGTCAAGAGCGGGCGCGGCTGGCGCCGGGCGGACACCAGGAAGCTGATCCAGGACCCCGGCTACAAGGTCCTGGCGCAGCGCAAGTCGCACTTCCTGGCCACGAACGTCCCGGCGGTCGCCGGCGACAGGCGCGTCTTCTCCGGGGATTGGGAGACCGCCGACGCGAGCCAGTGGAGCGGCAACCATTGGAACCGCAGCGTCCCGCTCAGCGACCAGTTCAAGGTCGTCACGGACCCGGTCCGCCAGGGCGGGTTCGCGGCGAGGTTCACGGTTCGCCCAGGAGACAAGTTCGGCACCACCTCGGGCGAGCGCTCCGAGGTTCTCTACACGGGCGCGGACGAGCACCAGGGCGAGGACGTCTGGTACGCGTGGTCGACGCTCTTCCCGTCCGACTGGTCGACGCCGACCGGCTGGTCGATCTTCACGCAATGGCACTCGTACTATCCGGTCTCGCCGCCCATCTCCTTCAACATGAAGGGCGAGCGGATCCAGGTGAACCTGAATACGGGCTCGGTCGACAGCGGCAGCGCCAGCTTCAGGCCCGTCTATCCGATCACGGACGCTCTCGCGCGCGGCGTCTGGAACGACTTCGTCGTCCACATCGTCTGGTCGGGGACGAACGGGTCGCTCGAGGTCTGGCACCGCACGGGCTCGCACCCGTTCGAGAAGAAGGTCGACGCAGTCGGGATCCCGACGATGCAGGTGCAGGCGGGCGTCCCCTCCGACAACTACCTGAAGACCGGCTTCTACCGAAACGACGACTCGACCCGCGTCAACGTCCTCTACCAGGACGGCTTCAGCCGGGCAAGGTCCGTGCAGGATCTCGCGCCGGCCTTCGGCGGCGATCCGACCTTCCAGGCGCTGGTCGACCAGCTCGTCCCCTCGGACGTCTAGCAGCGGCTGAGCACGATGACGCACTCGCCGCAGTAGCGGCGTAGCGCCGGCGCGAGCGTGAGGAGCTCCTCGTCGAGCGCGTGCAGCGCGGAGAGGAGCCGGTAGCGGTGCCGGAAGGCCCGCTTGGCCATGAACAGGAGCGAGTAGGGCTCGATCTCGACGCTCCCGAACCCGGAGGCCCACTGCCGGATCGCGGCCTCGGTGAGGATCATGTCCCCGGCGCCCTCGAGCTCGCGCATGCTCAGGCGGCGCCCGAGCTCGAGGAGGGGGTTGTCGCCGAGGTTCTCAGTGAAGAGCGCAAGCCCGCCGGGCCGGAGCACGCGGAGGAGCTCGTCCGCGGTGCCGGGGTACTTGATCACATGGTGGAGAGCGCCGACACCGACCGCGATGTCGAACTCATCGCCTTCGTAGGGCAGCGCCGCAGCGTCGGCGACGTCGAACCGGATCTGGAGCCCGTTGTGGGCGGCCCGTTCCTTCGCGTGCTCGATGGCGACGCCCGAGAGGTCGAAGCCGGTGACCCGGCCGCCGAGCTGCGCGAGGTGGACGCTCCACTTTCCGAGCCCGCACGCGTAGTCGAGCACCCGTTTGCCCTCGATCCCCTCCCGGAGGAGAAGCTCGTAGGCGCGGAGCTGGGGAACCCCGCGCGGCGAGCCGCCGGGAAGGAACGGCGGCGTGATCGAGTCCCGGAAGGTCTGCCGCGTGTCCGGCCGGAGCGGCGCGTGAGCGGCGTAACGCTCGTCGTGGAACGCGCGCTCTTCGCGGAGAGCGCGTTCGGTCGGCGTCTCAGCCATCTGCCGTCGCGGTGAGGTACTCGGAGAGGGCGAGCAGCATGTGGCCGTCGCTCCAGCGGGCATACGGGACGGAGGCGCGGAAGAGGCGCCGCTTTTGGAAGGCGAAGCGGCCGTCGTCGCGGCGCATGTTCGCCAACGTCCAGCTGAGGATGCGGTCAGCGGTCTCGATCGCCCGCGGATCGCGTGCGCGGAGGTCGGAGAGCGCCCAGACCGAAGACGCGCAGGAGTGGATGTCGACCGGGAAGCGGGACTTCGGCGAGGCGCGGACCGCGCCGTCCGGGTCGACCAGCCGGGCCAGGTAGAAGTCCAGCGCGGTCGCCAGCGCCGCGCTCGAGACGTCAGCCTCTGCCTGGCCGGCGATCGCGCGGCCGAGGCTCCAGAGGACGAATGCCGTGTGGTACCCGTCGACCCAGTCGAGCCCGGAGCGCTCTCCGTACGGCCACGACCCGTCGGGCCGCTGGCGTGACAGGGTGTAGCGAAGCGCGGGGAGCGCGTCGGCCGCCTGGCCGCGGCGGGCGAACACGCTCGTCACGAGCAGGCTCGCGTTGTGGATCGGGACGCGCGAGTCCGGGTAGTAGGCGAAGAACGCCTCCTCCCCCTCCTGGACGAGGAGCCGAGACCGCGCGCAGGCCAGAGCAGCATCGATGGCGGACGAAAAACGGCCCGGGGGCGCGAGCTCCTCGACATCCATGAGCGCGTGCGCCGCGAACGACGTGACGACGGCATTTGGCTGGGTGCTCGCGTAGTAGCCCCACCGCGTCTGCACGTCGAACGGGTAGCTCCACCCTGCACCGTCCCCCGACGGGAGGGCGCGCTGCTCGAGCCGCTCGGCAAGCACGAGTGCGAGGCGGGCGAAGCGGCTGTCGGGCTCGAGCCGCGCGAGACGGGCATAGGCGGACACGAAGAGCGCGAGGGCCTTCGAATTCTCCTGCGCAGGCACGCCGAGGACTCGCCGCGGGTTGAAGGGCAGGGCCTTCAGCGCCTGGATGGCCGCCTGTCGGAGAATCGGCGTGCGGGCCACCGCCCGGATCCCAGAGGACGCGAGCGCATCGTAGGGATCCCAGCCGACGAAGTCGCTGCGCTCGAGAGCTGCCGAGAGGGAGTCCGCGGCGGTCCTTGCCTGGGCCGCCTCAACCATCCTTCTGCAGGCGTTCCGCGGCGAGCTCGTAGACGGCGACTGTTTGGCGGGTCATGGCCTCGATGCTGTACCTCTCGACGATCCGTTCTCGCGCAGCTTTGCCCATCCTGCGTCGAAGCGCGTCGTCAGCGAGCAAGGAGTCGATCGCCCGCGACAACGAATCGACCGCCGCGGGAGGAACGAGGAGACCGCTCGTCCCGCTCTCGATCAGCTCTGCCCCGCCGCCGATGTCGGAGGCGACGACCGGAAGGCAGGCCGCCATCGCCTCGAGCGGAACGAGCGGCGCCGCCTCGTCGCGCTCGGTCGGGAACAGGAAGACGTCTGCCGCAGCGAGGTAGCCGGCGACCTCGGCGCGGGGCTTCGGGCCGAGGAAATCGACCCGGGTCTGCACGCCTTCCTTCTGCGCCGTCTTCTCGAGGAGCTCCTGCTCCGGGCCGCCGCCGAGGACGAGGAGCCGTGCGTCGGGGTTTTCGATCCGGGCCAGCGCCGCGATGGCCGTGGCGAAGCCCTTGTCCCGCGCGAGCCGGCCGACGCAGAGAAGGAGCGGCTCGGGCCCGAGCCCCAGGGCTTTGCGCGCCTCGTCCTGCGAGCCGGGCCTGAACTCGTCCGTCGAGATCCCGTTCGGGACGACGTGCACGCGCGAGCGGTCGAGCAGATAGGAGCGCACGGTGCCGTCGAGCTGCTGGCGCGACGGCACCATCGCCTCGCAGGCGCGAAAGCGGAAGAAGTCCGGCGGGACGACGTGCCCTGCCGTCAGCCAGACGAGGTGCTTTGCCTCGCGGATCCGCGGGCCGACTCCGGACTCACGGACTGCGCGGCCGATCGTCGCCGCGGCGAGCCCGAGATAATTCCCATGGAACTTCACCGCAAGGGGGACGTCGCGCTGCACCCCTCTTCGGAGAAGGCCGAGCGCGCTCGTCGACTCGCTGTGCACGACGTCGAACGGCCGCGCCGCGTGCAGCTCGGCGAAGGCATCTGCCGAGGCTCTCAGCCAGTCGGGGTTGCGATAGGGGCGGCCAGGCCGGCGCGACGTGGCGTCGACGAAGTGCCAGGTCGCGCCGAGGTGCTCGGTTTCCGTCAGGCCGTCGCGATGCCGCGTCGAGACGACTTCGACCTCGTGGCCGGCCTCGACGAGGCCGCGGCAGAGGTCTGCTGAATGCCCCTGCATCCCGCCGATGCCATGGGCGTAGCTCGCAACTGTGACGATGCAGATACGCACGGGGGAAGGTGCCTAGTCGGTGCGTTCTTTCCGGACGCGCTGTACGAGAGCCGCAGCGAGCATGACTGCCCAGAAGCTGAGGACGATCTTCGGGCGCGGCAGGAACGGGGCCATCGCAAAGTTCACGGCCATGATGAACCACGCGGAGAGTGCCCAGAGGACGAGCCCGCGCTCGATCCCGACCGCCGATCGAAGGCGCTTGAACGCGTCGCGCACGAAGCTTCCGAGCAGGAAGATGAACGCGCCGAGGGCGAGGATCCCGCCGCCTGCGAGGAGGAAGACGTAGCTGTTGTCGGGATCTCCCTTGACCTGGTAGTAGAAGCCCTGCCAGACGTACTGCGTCTCGCGGCCGAAACCGAGCCCGAGCAGCGGCTCGTCGATCTGGTACGAGGTGCCCGCCTCCTCGACGGCGTAGATCGAGGCCTGGCCGGCCGGAAGCGGCCGCAGCTCCGCGTCGTCCATGAGAACGCTCACGTTCTGGGGATCGAGACGGGTGCGGACGACTGCCCGGACGTAACGGGCCTTCCCGGGCGGAATCACGCCGGTGACCACATACTCGCCGGGGCTATCCGAGAGCGTCACCGGGAGGTTGAGGTTCCCGACCGGGCTCTCGAGGGTGGCGCCCGCGTAGATCCACATGCCGACGAGCATCTCCTCGCCGCCCTGGCCTCCGTCGAGCCAGACCGAGAAGCTCCACGTCTGTCCGGGCTCGACCCGCACCGGGACGGAGTAGAACCCCTCGTCGCTCGACGTGCCGTCCGTGGTCAGCAGGGCGCTCTTCGCGCCGAGCGAGGGGCTGAACCCGTCCACCTGGGAGAGAGCGCCGCTCTGGACGCCGCCGGGCGGGCTCGGGTCCTCGAAGCTCCCGTTCGGCAGCCGGTTGGGCCCGCTCACAGCGTAGTTCGGCTGGTTGTCGCCGAACACCAGCTCGTCTCCGCGGATCGTCGGCGAGAGGATGGCGCCGTCGGAGTTGTAGGTGGTGATCTCGCGGGTCTCGCGCGCCCCGGGCGCGGTGATCTGGCGCAGCGTGGCGAGGTCGCCGTAGATGTCGACCTTCTGTGGCACGGTGGTGCGCACGAGGACGCGGATGTGCGTCACCTCGGGATCCGCGATGGTGGTCTTGACGGCGTACTGCTCCGGCACATCGGTCAGGACGGCCGGAAGCTCCGCCCGATGGACCGCCTGTTCGAAGTCGTTGTACTCCCAGATCGAGACGTTGACGCGCTCTCCGCCCGTTGCTCCCTCGAGCCAGACCGTGTGGACCCACGTCTGCCCGGACTTGGCGACGACCGGGGCCGAATACCAACCCTGGTCGGCCGTCGTGCCGGTCGTGCGGAGCTCGAGGGAGCGTGCGCCGAACCCGGACACGTTCGTCGGCACCGTGAAGATCGCGCCGCCCTGGGCGCGCCAGCCGGTGGTGCCGAACTCGTAGCTCGAGTTGATCAGGTGGTTGCCGGTCGCGTCCGCCGTGAGGAGACCGCTGCGGGTGTCCCAGCGGCCGTCCTTCATTCCGGCGAGCGCGGCATGGATCCCGGCGAGCCGCCAGCGGACGCTCGAGTCGGTCAGCGGGTTCGCCTTCACCCGGTCGACGATCTGGGTCGCGGAGCTCGGCATGGCCACGCCGATCCCGACGGCGACCAGCGCGAGGGCGGGCACCCACCAGCGCCACTTGCGCAGCGCCGTCCTGCGAGTGTCCGGGAGCTTCCAGGCGAGCAACACGAGCACGACCGCAAGTGCAAGAAACGTCGTGCGGCCGAAGGAAAGCACGATTCCCACCGAGGCGATCGCTCCGAAAAGCGCGTGCACGAGCCGCCTGGGCGTTCTCTGCTCGAGCTCGATGTTCACGATCGCGATCACGAGCGCCGTCCCCAGGAACATCCCGGTGGTGAGCGAGAGCACGCGAGTCCCGCCGGTGGAGAGGACGTTGATCGGCGTCTGCGAGGTGTCGGTGGCGATGTGGTACGCGGAGAGGACGATCCCCTGCCAGACCGCACCGGCATACAAGCCGACGGTGATCCACCTGAAGGCCTGGCGAGGCGTGATCTCGGTCATCGCCGCGGCGAGCCCGGCGTAGAAGACGAGACGCGCGGGCTGCGAGACGAGGCTTTCTCCGTAGCGTTCGTAGCCGCGCCAGATTCCGGGGGCGAGGAGAACGGCGAAGGCCAAAAGCGGCCAGCCGAGAATCGGCGTGCTGAGCATCCGGGGCTTCTCCCCGGCCGGCGAGAGAGCGCGCAGCACGAGGGCCGACCCGATCGCCGCGAGCACGATGACATCGGAGGGAAAGACAGAAACACCCGCGAACGCCCTCGCCTCGTCGAGGCCCGCCCACGACGAGAGCGGGAGGAGAAGCGCCGCGAGGAAGAGCGCGAACTGGGCCTTGACGACCAGGCTGCGAAGGCCGACCCTCTGCCCCGTGACGAGGCGGCCGATGGCGACGAGGCTGGTCATCGAGTCGCGTCCGCTCCTCGAAGGCCGACCCACATCGGCACGACGATGCTGCGGGCGAAGGCAAATGTCGCCGCCGCGTAGACCGCTGCGCCGGCGGAGACCAGCACGAGAAGCTGGTAGGCGGGGCCGAGCTCGTCCGTGGCCGGGATGACGAGAAGGAGGGCGGCGCCGAGGACGGCCGAGCAGAGGATGGACGGCGCGAGCGCGCGGCCGAGCTCCAGCGGGCTGCCCTCCAGGAGCCGAAGCGCGAGCCAGAGCTTCAGGACGCCGGAGACGCTGATCGCGATCAGCATGGCGAGCGCCGCGCCCTCGATCCCGTGCGAACGCACGAGCACGATCAGGAGCGGGACGACCACGCCGATCTGCAACGCCCCCGTCGCAAGCCCGAGCTCGGGCCGCCCGGCGCCCTTGAACACCTCTCCGCCCGGTGCCGTGAAGGACTTCACGAGCCCGTAGGCGGCGAGGATCCGGAGCGGGCCGATCGCCGCTTCCCACTTCTGCCCGAAGAGCCCGAGGACGAGCGGCTCGGCGCAGACCAGGATCGCGACGCTGACCGGAAGCGCGAGCACGGCGATCCGCTGCAGGTTCTGGATGAACGCACGGCGGAAACGAACGAGCTCGTTCTGGAGCAGCGAGTAGACCGGGAACATGACGCGGCCGACGATGTGGGCGATGACGGTGTTCGGGAAATCGGCCAGCCGAAAGGCGACCGCGTAGAACCCGAGAGCAGTCACGCCCAGCACCCGCCCGATGACGACGTTGTCGGCGGTGTTGTTGACGAGGTTCAGGATATTCGTCCCGCTCACATAGCGGCCGTAGCGAATGAGCTCACGAACGACGCCGAGATCCGCCTTGCGGGGATCCGGGTGGAGCGGGGCGACCACCCAGGCGAGCGCCGACTGCATCGCCGAGCCGGCCACCTGGCCGAAGACGATGCTCCAGACCCCGAACCCCGTGAATGCGAGCGTCAACGAGACAGCCGCCTGCGAGAGCGCGCCCGTCAGCTCGCACACCGAACGCGTGCGAAAGTCGATGTTGCGCTCGAGGAGCGCGAGCGGGATCGTCCCGAAGCCCCGCGTGATGAGCAAGAGCGACATCGCGCGGAGGACGTTCGTCAGCTCAGGTGTGTGGAAGAGCGACGCAAAGACCGGCGAGAACACCAGCGCCAGCCCGAAGAGGACCGTGCTCGAGCAAAGGACGAAGAGGAACGCCGAGGCCGCCGCACGATCGACGTCGTGGCGGCGGTAGACGAGCGCAGCCGCGGCGCCCGCGTTCTGCACCTGGTCCGTGACGATGAGGACCGTCCACGCGAGGGCGACGAGGCCGAACGCCCTCGGGTCGAGGAGCCTGACGAGGGCGAGCGTGGTGAGGAGCGAGACGACGTTGCGCCCGCCGTAGCTGACCGCCACCCACGCGGAGCCCCGCATGATGCGGCTGTCCAGCTTGGCATCGTCCTGCGCGACGACCTCGGCGAGGTCCTGGGCCTTCCCCGGCCGCCGGATCACGAGCGCGTCCCCAGTCTCGTCCGGAGAACCTCGCGGCCGACGAGGTAGACGAAGCGCGTATTCCCGACCAGGTAGCGGCCGGCGAGGCGCCTCGGTTCCTGGACGAGCCGGAAGGCCCACTCGAGCCCCGAGCTCTGCGCCCAGCCGGGGGCGCGCCTCCGCGCTCCGGCGAGCACCTCGAAAGAACCGCCGACCCCCATGGTGAAGGGCACGCCGAGCTCGTCGCGGTACCGGGCCTGGAAGAGCTCCTTCTGCGGTGTGCCGAGGGCGATGAAGAGGATGTCGGGCCGCGCAGCCGCGATCCGCTCGACGACCGCGGGCTCCTCGTTCGGCGGGAAGAACCCGTGCTGCGTGCCCGCGATCCTGATCGCGGGGTGGCGGCGCTCGATCTCGGCGCGCGCGCGGGAGAGAACTCCCGGCTCGCTGCCGAGCAGGTAGACGGAATAGCCGCGTTCGGCCGCGTGCGCGAAGAGGAGCTCCATCAGGTCGGTGCCGTTCACGCGCCCGGGCACCGGATGGCCTAGCGCGCGGGCTGCCCAGACGACGGGCACGCCGTCCGCCGTGACCAAATCGCAGAGCTCGATCGACTCGCGCAGCTCGCTGTCGGTCTGGATGCGGACCAGCTTGGCGGCGTTCAGCGATGCGTTCAGGGTCGGCTTGCGAGAAGCGACCGCGTCGTCCACGCGCGCGACCGCGTCTTCCAACGTGAGTGGGTCGAGCGGCGCGCCGAGGAGGTGGATGCGGGCGCTAGGCATTCGCCGTCGCCGTCCCTTCGAGGCCGAAGATCTCCTCGGCGAGGCACACGGCGATGCGCTCGCCGGCGCGGCCGTCCCAGAGCTCCGGGATCCGGCCCGGCCCGCCCTCGCGGTGCAGGGCGGAGCGCGCGGCCGCGAGCACATCCCCGCGCCGCGTGCCCGCGACGACGTTCGTCCCCTGCTCGACGGTGACGGGGCGCTCGGTGGACTCCCGGAGCGTGACGCACGGGATGCCGAGCACGGTCGCCTCTTCCTGCACCCCGCCGGAATCGGTCAGGACGAACGCGGAGTCGGCGAGGAGCCCGAGGAAGTCGAGGTAGCCGAGCGACGGCTGCACGTGGATCTGCGACCGCTCGACCCTGTCCCGAAGCCCGAAGGCGTCGATCCGGGCGTCGGTCCGCGGATGGAGCGGGAAGACGATCGGGATCTCGGCGGAGAGCTCCGCCGCGGCCTCGAGAAGGCCCGTGAGGATCCGCTCGTCGTCGACGTTCTCGGGGCGGTGCAACGTGAGGAGGGCGTACGGCGCGGAGATGCCGACGCGTTCGGCCGCGCCGCGGGCGCGCGCCGCGTCGGCCGAGCGCAGGAGGGTGTCGATCATGGTGTTCCCGACGAATTCGATGCGCTCGTCCGCGATCCCCTCGGCCACGAGGTTGTCGCGCGCATCGCGGCTCGTCGTGAAGAGGTACGTGGACAGATGGTCGCAGAGGCGGCGGTTGATCTCCTCGGCCATGAAGAAGTCGTGGCAGCGGAGGCCGGCCTCGACGTGGGCGATCGGGTAGTGCTCCTTCGCGGCCACGAGGGAGCAGGCGAGCGTCGAGTTGACGTCGCCGACCACGACGACGATCGCCGGGTCGAAGCGACGGAGCTCGGGCTCGAAGGCGGTCATGATCCGGGCCGTCTGCTCGGCGTGCGACCCGGAGCCGACGCCCAGGTGGGCATCGGGCTCGGGCAGGCCGAGCTCGGCGAAGAAGACGTCCGAGAGCTCGGCGTCGTAGTGCTGGCCCGTGTGGACGAGCGCAGACGAGAGCCCGGCGCGGCCGGCGGCCTCGAGCACCGGCGCGGCCTTCATGAAATTGGGCCGGGCCCCCGCGACGACGAGGAGGTCGGTCACCGGCGCGCCTCCTCGAGCGCTTCCTCCCATGCCGCGACGGCGTTCGCGAGGCCGAAGCGCTCCTCGGTTCGCGCGCGGCAGTGCGCGGCGAAGGCCTCCGTGGTGGCGAAGTCGAGGGCGTCGGCGATCGTAGCGGCCAGGGCCTCCGGGTCCGCCGTCGGCGCGACGAGGCGCGGATCGAGCGGGGCGAGGAGCTCGGGAGTCGCGCCGATCGCCGTCCCGACCGCGGGGGTCCCCGAGGCGAGCGCCTCCACGGTCGCCATGCCAAAGCCCTCGTAGGCCGTCGTCGGCAGGACGAAGAGGTCGGCCGCGCGGTACCAGTCCGCCAGGCGCGCGTCGTCGGAGACCGGGCCGACGAAGAGGACGCGTTCGGCGACGCCGAGCCCGGCGGCGAGGCGCGGAAGCTCACCGCTCAGCGAGCCGGAGCCGGCCACGACCAGCGTGACGTCGTCGCGGCCGAGGAGCGGCAGCGCGCGCAAAAGACGATCGATTCCCATGCGCGGCTCGAGACGTCGAACCGTGAGCAGCACAGGGCCCCGCGCCTCGAGGCCGAGGCAGCCGCGCGCGGCTGCCTTCCCGTCGCCCGGGGTGAACCGCCCCGTGTCGACGAGGCCGGGCACGGTGCTGATGCGCGCATCGTCCGGGCCGTGGTCCTCGAGGAGCAGTGAACGGCTGAAGTCGCTGAGGACGAGGATGCGGTCGGCCGCGGCGACAGCCTGCCGCTCCAGCAGGCCGAGCGGCGGCGCAAGCGCGTAGGTGGAGAGCTTCCTGAGGCCGGGCCGAAGCTGCGAGCGCAGGAAGCGCTGCTCGCGCGCGGCCGAGGCGTGGAACATGAGGACGAGCGGCGTCCGCTTCGCGCGGCCTCTGAGGCCGAAGGCGGTCGTCGACTCGTGCGCGAGGAGGACGTCGAAGCCGTCTTCCGGAAGCTCGCGCGCGTGACGCCATGTCTCGACGGGATCCGTCAGCGTCTGGGGAAGCACGTTGCGGGCGAGAACGCGGCGGACGACGACTTCGTCCTCCCGCGACTCCCCGGCGGATCCGTTCTGCGGCGCGAGCACTGTCACGTCGTGGCCGCGCGCGGCGAGGCCTGCGGCGGACGCGGCGGCAAGGCGTGCCGATCCGGCCTGCCGGTCGGGGAACCACTGGTCGATGGCGACGAGAATGCGCACGGCTAGCTGGCCAGCCTTTGGCCGACGAGGTCGAGGAGACGCTCCGTCCTCGCCTCCCACGTGTTCTTCTCGGCGAGCGAGCGGCGGCGGGCGACCGCCTGCGGCGAGGAGGCCGCGAGCGCCGACTCGATCGCGGCGACGAACTCCTCCGGCCCCTCGGCCAGGGTCACGTCCGGCTCCATCCCTCCGAGCTCCGGGACTCCACTCGCCACGACCGCCTTGCCGGCCGCGAGGTACTCGAAGACCTTGAGCGGCGAGCAGTTCCGCGTGTAGGCAGTCGTCCGGTACGGGATTACCCCGACCGAGAATCCCGAGACGTAGGCCGGAAGCTCGTCGTAGGGCCTGAAGCCGAGCACGCGCACGTTGCCGAGAGCCCCGAGCCGGTCGAGCCCGCCGCGCGCGTTCTCCGCCGGAGGCCCGACGAGGACGAAGCTCCACTCGGGACGGGCGCGGGCGGTTGCCTCGAGCAGGTCGAAGTCGACCTTCTCCGCGGTCAGGTTCCCGGCGAAGCCGACGACCGGCGCGGCGAGGGAGCGCACCTCCGGCGCAGTTCCGTTCGCGTGCGAGAAGTGCGCGAAGTCGGCGCCGTTTCGGACGAGGTGGGTCTCCGGGTTCCGCTGAAGCTGGCGTTCGTAGAGCCCGGTCGTGGTCGCGAAGACGACCTGGGAGCGGGAGGCGGCGGCCTCGTCGGCGGCGGCCACGAAGCGGCGGCGGCGCGCGCCGGGCCCGACCTGCTCGGCGTAGTCGTCGACGACGTCGTAGACGGCGATGTCCTCGCCCGCCCGACCGACGAGCTCGAACGCGGTCGGGTCGTAGAGCCAGAGGATCCTCGGTCGGTTAAGGCCGCCGGAGGCGGCGGCACGGCGGACCCGCATGCCCGTGAGGCGCGAGTTGATCCTGTTGGCGAGCCGGAACGTCTGACCCCACGGGACGAGGGTGAGCGCCTTCTCGACGGTAATGGCCTCGACCGGCCGCTCGCCGCCCAAGAGCCGGCGCGCGACCGAGCGGCGGTCCGGGCCCGTGACGAGCCGCCAGAGGTGGCGGCCGATGTGCCCGCCGCTCTCGACGAAGAGGACGCGGTGTCCGCGCTGCGCCGCCCGGATCATGATCTGCTGGCGGTTCGTCGGCAGCCCCGCGTGCCAGTCCTGGCGCGAGACGCAGACGATGGAGAAGCCCGGCTCGGTCATGCGCTTTTCTCCGCGAGCGCACGCTCGTAGACGTCGAGGGTGGCGTCCACCACCGAGGAGATATCGAAGCGCCCCGCCTCGGCCTTTCCGCGCGCGCCCATCTCACGGCAGCGGCCGGGGTCGCCGAGGAGCTCCCCGATCGCCTCGGCCAGCCGCTCCGGCGAGCGCGCCGGGACGAGGACCGCGGCTCCCGCGCCCTCGGCGACGGCTGCCGAGCCGGCGGCCGCGGTGGTGACGACGGGCACTCCTGCCGCCATCGCCTCGATCACCGGGATTCCCCAGGGATCGCTTCGCGTCGGGAGGACGAGCAGGTCCGCGGCCGCGTAGTAGTCCTCGGGGTTCTCGACCGGCCCGGCGAAGTGGACGCGGGCCGCGACGCCGAGAGCCTCGGCCTCGCGCCGGTAGGCGTCCGCGTCTCCTCCGCCCACGACGACGAGATGCGCTTCGGTCCGGGAGCGCGCGAGCGCGGCCACGGCGTCGGCGAGACCCTTGCGCTCGAAGGAGTGCCCGACGAAGAGGAGGACGTTGCGGCCGGGCTCGATGGCGAGGTCGCGGCGGAGCTGCCCGTCCTTCGCCTGGGAGAAGCGCGCGACGTCGACCGCGGGCGGCATCACGTCGATGCGCTCGGCCGGAACGCCGTGCACCCTGATCAGGTCGGCGCGCACCCCTTCCGTGACCACGGTCGTCCGCAGGTAGCGGCCGGGGCGAAACTGCAGGCGCTCGATCGTCCGGACGAGGGCGACCTCGGGGCGGATGACGGGCGCCAGCCTCGCGCGCGCCGCGGCGCCGCGGTACCCACGGCCCGCGCGCTCCGGCCACCGGGCCTGCTCGGCGGCCATGACGGCGGGGACGTGGACGACGTCGTGCTCCCAGGCGGACACGCCGAGCACGTGCACGAGGTCGTAGCGGTCGCGGTCTCTCCGAACCGCCTTCGTGGCACGCCACGCGAAGCTCCCGCGAAGGAGCGGAAAGCCGATCCGCGAGCCCGAGCGCGTGAGCGGCACGACGTCGTGGCGGACAACGCCGTCGACGTCGACGCTCGTCTCCGGATCGCAGTAGCAATGGAGCTCGACGCCGCGTGCGGCGAGGGCCTCGAGGAGGAAGACGCTGTCGCGCTCGAGGCTTCCCGAGCGGTTCAGGTTTCGGTAGACGAACGCGACGCGCACGGCTAGGAAGCTCCGAGCTCGGAGTAGGTCTCCCGCCAGCGGCGGGCGATCGTGTCGGCGCCGGCCTGCTCGGCAACCCGGCGGCGGGCAGCCTCGCCAAGGCGGATGCGGAGCTCGGGATCCGCCGCGAGCACCGCGATCGACACGGCCAGCGCGTCCACGTCGCCGGGCGGGACGAGGAGGCCGTTGTCCTCGTGCCGGACGTAGTCGGCGATCCCGCCGACGGGCGTCGCGATCACCGGCAGCCCGAAGGACATCGCCTCGAGAAGGACGAGCGGGACTCCCTCGCGCCGCGAGGGGAGGCAGAGCACCTGGGCCTCGGCGTAGCACTCGGCGAGCTCGGGTCCGTCCTTCACGCCCGCGAACTCGACCGCTCCGGAGACGCCGAACTGCTCGACGTCGTCGCGAAGGACGCGCTCCTCGCCGTCGTACTCCTCCCGGCCGACGAACCGAAGGGTCGCCTCCGTTCCCGCCGCGCGGGCCTGGGCCAGCGCGGCGATGAGCTCGGAGCAGCCCTTGCGCTCGCCGTAGCGGCCGACGAACAGGAGCCGGAGAGGCCCGCCCTCCGCGCCCGGTCGGTAGCCGTTCGGGACGATGCGGATCGGATTCGGGATCCAGTCCGCCTCGATGCCGATCCGCCCGAGAGACTGCACCGACGTCGGCGAGAGCGTGACCCAGCGGTCGACGAACCGGTCGAGGGCGCGCAGGGCGCGGGCCCGCCCGGGCGAGCCCTCCGGGATCACGTGGATGTGGCCGAGCACCGTGTGGCCGCCTGCCTTGAGGACGGAAAGGAAGAGCAGGTCGCGGGCGAGCCCCGTGGCGGTGTGCGAGACGGAGTAGTGGACGAGCCGCGGCGCCTTCCGCGCCCAGCGCAGGAAACGAGGCAGGACGCGGGCCTGGATCCCGACCGCATCGAGGGACATGCGGCCGCCCACCTCACCGCTCTCCGGGCGCCAGAGGTCGAAGGCATCGAAGCGGCACCCGACCTCCTCCGCGTGAGCCAGGAGCCATTCCGCGAAACCTGCGACGCCGCCGACCTGCGGGGGGAGCGGCGCGACGAGCCCGACCGTCTTTGGAGCCACGGCCGTCTTAGTAGGCCTGCCGCCCCCTGAACACGGCAGGGATCGTGCGGGCGATGAGTCTCAGGTCGCCCCAGAGAGACCAGCCGCTGACGTAGATGTAGTCGAGGTTGAGCATCTCGCCGAACGGGATGCTGCTACGTCCGGACACCTGCCAGAGACCCGTCATCCCGGGCTTGAGGGTGAGCCGGTGCCTGCCCCAGTCCTCGACGCGCTCGTCCTCGTCGAGCGGCAGCGGCCGCGGGCCGACGAGGCTCATGTCCCCCTTGAGCACGTTCAGGAGCTGGGGCAGCTCGTCGATCGAGAGCCGCCGCAATGTCTTCCCGAAGCTCGTGATCCGCGGGTCGTTCGGAATCTTGAGCATCCGGGCATCGCCGTTCGTCACGTGCATGTTGAGGTGGGCGACTTCCTCACGCCGCGTGTCGGCGTCGGCGACCATCGTCCGGAACTTGAACATCAGGAAGGGCTTGTCCCTGCAGCCCATGCGCAGCTGGCGGAAGAAGACCGGCCCCGCCGAGTCGAGCTTGATCTTGATCGCGATGAACGCGAAGACCGGTGCGAGCAGGAGCAGCGCGACCCCCGACAGGACCAGGTCGAGCGTCCGCTTGAGGAGCCTCGACGAGCGCGAGAGCTTGACCTGCGGCAGGCTGATCATCGGCAGCCCCTCGACCGTGTGGATCTCGACGCCTGGGCCGACGATCTCGAAGAGCCGCGGGACGATGTCGATCTGCACGGGCAGGCCCTTGAGCGAACGGATGAGGCGCAGAAGCTCCTCGTGCGACTCGTTGGAGAACGCGACCACGACCCGTTCCACGTCGTAGGCGCGGACGATCTCCGCGAGGTCCTCCGCGGGGCCGAGCAGGGTCAGGTGCTCGAGATCGGCGCGCGGCGCCTTCGGCGAGGCGTCCACGAAGCCGACGAGGTTGACGCCGTACTCCGGGTGCTTCAGGAGCTTGCGGGCGACGAGCTGGCCAACGTCTCCGGCCCCCACGATGATCGTGTTCTGGAGATACGAGATCGTCTGGCGGCACACGGCGCGCGCGCCGACGCGGCCGGTCGTGACGAACACGACGCCTGCACCCCAGAAGAAGACGAGCTCGCCGAGCTTCGGCGACCAGAGGCCCGTGAGCCAGGCTCCCGCGTAGAGGATCCAGGCGCCGATAGTCACCAGGTGGAAAACACCCACGAATTCGTCCGCGGTCGAGTGGTCGGCCCGCTCCTCGTCGTTGTCGTAGAGCCCGTAGAGCTTCGCCACGACGATCCAGGCGGGAAGCGTGACTGCGAAGAAGAGGATCCGGCCGGCGCTGACGCCGGCGCCGATCACAGCCTCCGCGAGGACGAATGCAAGTGTGAGCCCGGCGACGTCCGCGACGGCGAGCGCCCTCCGGATGACCCATCCGCGCCGCCGCGAACCGGTCGGAGCGCGCTCCTCGAGGAGCTCGGCGACCGAGATCGCTCCCGCCTCGTCGAGGACGAGCGGCGCCGCAATAACGGATCTGTCAGCGTTCACGTACGTACCCCCCTCAGGTAGATCCCGGCCGCAACTGCGCTGCGGATCCGCTCCGGTGACGCCGAGCCGTCGGAAAGGTTCTGCCAGCGACCGGCGTGGAGCAAACGAAGACGATCCTCGCGAAGCGACACGTGCACCAGCGTCGCGCGCGCATCGCGGGCGAACTCGGCCGCCGCCTCGGCCTCCTCCGCGCTGTCGACGACGACCGCCGCCGGCTGCAGGAGCCGCAGGAAGTCGGCCGTGTCGCCTTGCCCTGCGGGAAACGCGCGCACCTCGGCGATTCCCTCGAGCGCTCCTTCAACCGCTTCGGCGAGGAGCGGGTAGCTCGAGACGACCGCCACGAGCGGGATTGCCAGTTCCGCCGCCGTGCGAGCCTCGGCGTTCACGCCGTCCGCTCCATCTCGAAGACCCCGGACGACTCGAAGGCCGACCGGTAGAAGAGCCCGGCCGCCCTTCGGGAGGGAAGGTCGAGCTTGTGGAGGATGTTCTGCATGTGGCGCTTGACCGTGAACTCGGAGATCGAGAGCGCCTGCGCGATCTGCCGGTTGCGCGCGCCCCTCGCGACGAGTGCGAGGACTTCGCGCTCGCGCGTGGAGAGGGTGACCGCGCGCTCGCGGGCCCGGTCGCGCTCCTCGAGCCCGTGCACCGCATCGATCATGAGCGTGGCGAGGCCGCGCGAGAGCGGCGCCTCCCCGAGGACGACGCCGCGGAGCGAACGGATGAGCCCCGCCGGCGAGATCTCCTTGGGCAGGAATCCTTTGGCGCCCGCCGTGACCGCGGCGAGCACCGCGTCACTCGACGCCTCGAAGCCCCAGACGATCATGCGCGTCTCGTAGAGCGGCGCGAGGCCCGCAATGGCCGCGACGCCGCCCGAGGGCGGGAGCTCGAGGTCGATCAGCGCGATATCCGGCTGCCGCTCCTCGAGCGTCTGCGTGAGCACGGGAAGCGTGGCCGCCTCGAAGACCTCGAAGTCGCTCTCGCGTCCGAGCAGATGTCTGACACCGGCCCTGAAGATCGGTCCAGCGTCGGCAACGACGATGCTTGTTCGCCTCATCGAGCCGGCCGCTCCCGTTCGGCCGTGCCCGCGGCAGCCGCAACCTTCACGCCGCTCCTCTCCCTACCCTTGTGTTGACGCCAGTCCCAGTGGTGCTTTTCCTTCGGAAGAACCATCCAGAGGTCTCCCGGCCTCGCTAGCGGATGGTACTCCCGGTGGAGAACATGACTCTAAACCAATTTCTGCAGGCTTTCAACCCGTCTCGGAACCAGTGGGCGTGGTGCTTTCACGGCGGTGGCTCCTCGGGCCCGACCGCGGTATCATGTGCAGCTCGTGGTTGGGGGAAGGTTTCTGCGGCTGATCGGGGGAGCGGGTCTTCTCGCGTCCGCGTGCGTGCTCGTCTTCGCGCCGGCCGCCGTCGCCGCCGGGTCGCCGCAGGACAGCGGCGTCTACGACCAGTACACGGAGCAGATCCCGACGGCGGGCGGCCAGCACCACAGCGGCGGGACGGGCGGTCCCGGCTCCGGCGGCCCGTCGACCCCTGGCCCGACCGGAAGCGTCGTCCTCCCCTCGAACCTGAACCAGGACGGCGGCAAGGACGCGAAGACGCTTCGCGAGATCGCCACGTCGCCGCGCTTCGGTGCGCCGACGCCCCACGGATCGCTGCCGGCGAGCTCGGCGAGCTCGCCCGCAAGCCTCTCCGCCGCGGTCGGCGCGGTCACGGACGGAAGCGACGGCCGCATGGTCGGCCTCTTCGTCGCCCTGCTCGCGGTGACCGCAGTCTCGCTGGGATTCGCCGCGGCTCGCCGCCGAGCCATCTAGCCGGCGGGGGCGAGTACAGCTAACGCGGGGCGAGCTCCTTCGGGAGCTTTAGACGTCGTCGCGGACGGGCACGACATCGGTCCGTCCCGCGGGTCGTGCCGGCACCGCCCGTGTCGAGCGGCCGATGTGTTCCGTCAGCGAAGGTCTTTGTTGGATTCCATGTCGAACCACATGGCGAAGAGCAAGAGCTGGAGCCCCGAGATGACGAGCAGGGCAACGAGGACGATCGAGGCACTCGTGATCGGGTTTCCCGCGATGCGGAGCCCGACTTCGAGCCAGCCGAGCACGAAGCCCGCGCCGAAGAGCAGCATCCCCAGCGAGTAGAACAGGACGAGGGGATGGAAGTCGCGGATGATGTACTTCTCCTTCATCCGCCAGAAGAAGCCCTTCGTCAGAAGCCAGGAGATCTTCGGGACGACGTGGCGCAGCCGGATGCCGCTTCGCTCGCCGACGCCGTAGATGGGACGCGAGGGGTAGTCGCGCACGCGGCGGTTCCAGATGTTCAGGTGGACGAGCAGGTCGTTGGGGAAGCCGTAGCGCTTGTAGATACGGTCGAGGTCGAGCAGCTTCAACGTCTCGAGGTTCATCGCGGTGTAGCCGGACTGCGAGTCGGCGACGTGCCAGTAGCCGGAGGCGATCTTCGTCAGGAAGGAGAGCACCGCGTTCCCGAGGTAGCGCGTGCGCGGGATGAGCTCCCACGCCTGGCCGGTGAAGAGCCGATTCGCCTTGGCGTAGTCGACCTGGTCGGAAACGATGCCCTGGACGAGCGCCTCCAGGTCGTCGGGATCCATCTGCCCGTCGGCTGCCATGACCGCGGTGACGTCCACCTCCTCGGCGATCGCGCGCTTGTAGCCCGTGACGATCGCCGCTCCGACACCCTGGTTCTCACCGTGTTCGACCAGGTCGACGCGCGGATCCGCGCTCTTCACCTTCTCGACCGTGGCATCGGTGGAGGCATCGTCGACCACGATGATCCGGTCGACGAAGGCAGGGATCGTCGAGACCGTGGAGGCGATGAGCGCCTCCTCGTTGTATGCGGGCACGACAACGGCGACGCTCTTCCCGTCGTACATCGCGCCGACTCTAGCTCGCGGATCGGTCAGGACCTGACGTCGTACAGGGCGAAACGGCCGTCTTCGTACACGACGGGAAAGCGGTCGAGGAAGTGCTGCGGGTGACTCCGCTCCTTGTTGACGAGCACCCAGTCCGCACCCCAGCGCTCGAGGATCGCCTCGCGCTCGGAGTCTGGAATGCCCGTGTCCCAGAAGAAATGGCGGGTGTCCCGGGCGCGCGCGAAGACGTGGTTCGCGTGCACCTCCGCGACGTGGCCGGGCGACGACGTGTTCACGTAGACGGGCGCATAGGCCACGAGCCTGTACGCCGTCATCCGGTCGGAGAAAACGACCTCGCCGGCTGAGACATCGGCACGCACGGCGTCCAGGGCCCCCGGGGTGAGGAAGGCGTCCGGCTGCGCCTTCTCCACGCGGTTGAGGCCGGCGGCGGCGACCGGAAGGACGAAGGCGACGGCGGCAGCGAGCGCCCAGCGCCCGGGGTCGGGCCCCCAGAGCGGGCGCCACGCGCCGAAAAGAAGCGCCGCGAGACCGCCGACGATCGCGAGCCACACCGCCCAGCTCGGGCCGCCGTCGCCGTAGACCCAGGTGAACTCTCCCGGGTAGAGGAGGACGAGCCCCACGCCGACCACGCCCGCGATGGCGATCCCCCACGCCCGCAAACGCGAGAGCGCGATGCAGGCTCCCACCACCGCGACGGGGACCGGCAGAAACTCCGGCAGCCGGCGCGCCTGCGAGATCGAGAAGACGTCCGCGATGATCGTGAAGAAGGGCGGCACGAGCACGGCGACGAGAACCGCGACGGAGCCGCCGAGGACGAGAGCGGCCCAGAGCCTTCGCGCGGCGAAGGCGGCGAGCGGGATTGCGATCAGCCCGGCCACGACCACCGGGCCCGCCCGCGCGATCGCGTCCGGCGACATGCCGAACCACGGCCCGAGGTTCGTCACGAAGCTCCCGTAGTTCGCGAGCTCCTGGTCACGGAGCGACGTCGAGGGCGTGACCGAGCTCGAGCTCCTGATCACCGGATAGAAGAGGACGAGGAAGAACACGAGAGGCGCGGTGACCGTGCCGAGAACGATCGTCGCCCGCATGAGCAGCGGCTCCCACGCGCGCACGAGCACGAGCCGCGCGAGCAGGAAGCCGAGGAGCAGCATGGCGACGAACGGCGTGTAGGACGGGTGGACGAGCGTCAGGCCCATGCTCGCCGCGCCGAGGGAGAGAAGGACGATGCCTCCGCCGTCTCGGAGAAACGCGAAGGCGAGCGCGACCACCGCTGGGACGAGGAGCAGGTGGCTGGCCGCCTGCGGCTGCGTCATGGTCTCGAAGAAACCGGTGCCGGCGAGGTTGTCCCCCCTGCGCGCGAGCCCGACGTTGGCCATCTGCACGGCCGCGAGCGCGACGCCTCCGTAGGGTGAGCGGAAAATCGTGTTGCCCGCCGCGTACGCGAGCAGGAGAGCCAGCGGGACGAGGATCGCCGGCAGGTAGAGGAGCACGTCCGTCACGTCGACTCCGGCAAGGCGCGCGACGAGCGCGTCGACTGCGTGCCAGAGCGGGAAGGCGTAGCCCGGGTGGAGGCCGCCGTCCTTGAACTCGTCCACGCTCGAGAGGCCGCTCAGCACGTCGAGCTCCGCGAGTTTCCGGGCCCGGCCGAGATGGAAGAAGCCGTCGCCGTTGACCGGTCCCGCGGCCCACCAGACGACGGCGGCGAAGAGCACGCCGGAGGCGAAGACGGCGGTGAGCGCGCGCCGTTCCCCCGGCTCGACCGGGCGCACCCCGTTCCGCAAGGCGGCGGGCACGGCGACGACCACGCTCACCGAGCCGATCACGATTCCCATGAGGAGAATCGAGCCGCCGGCCGCGAAGACGAACGCGAGCCCGAAGGCGTCGACGGCGAGGCTGAGCGCGAACGAGCCCGCGAGCGCGACCCCCGGCGACGCGGGCCAGCCGATCGCGCGGAGGAGGAGCGCCCCTGGGACGAGGAGCACGCACGCCGCTGCCGAGGCGAGGCGAAGCGCGAGCCCGGGGCCGGTCGTGGGCAGGAGGTGGGCGAGAAAAAGAAGTGCGGGCGCGAGCGCGACGAAGCCGACGAACCGTCCACGCGTCCGGAGCGCGAGCGGAGCCGTCAGGGAAGCTACCCAGCCGCTTCTTCCCTCCACGGCCCGATTCTAGGGCCAGGAGCCCGGTGCAGACTGGAGACGTGAGCCCCAACCTGCACCAGGCTCCTATCCCTCACGGGGCCGCACGACCGCAGGGCGCAAGCTGTCCCAGATCATGATCGCGCCGCCCGGGATCGAGGCGGCGACGGTGATCGCGTAGAAGAGGAAGCCCGTGGCGAACGCAGCGTCGGCGTCCACTCCGAAGCGCCCGAGAAAGGCGATGAAGAACGCCTCGCGCACGCCGAGCCCGTTGATCGTGAACGGGATGAGCATGACGAGGAAGAGGAGCGGGCCCATGATGATGTAGACGAGCGGGGAGACGTCGATCCCAACCGCTTCGCCGCAGAGCCAGATCGACAGGATGCGGACGAACTGGAAGACGACGGTCGCGCCGAGGACGAGGAGGAGCGCGCGCGGCTGCGCGCGGTAGCCGTGCAGCGCCTCCCAGAGGCTACGGAACCCGCGCGCGAGGGCCCGCGTGCCGCCCCGCTCCTGCAGCCAGGCATTCGTCCGCCGCGAGAACATGAGGGCGAGCGCGACGGCGAGCGCCACGGACAGCGCGATCTCGAGGATCAGGATCTCCTGGATGTTGTTGTAGCGCCCGATCGCGAGCACGAGACCGATCGCGACGAGGACGAGCGTCCCCGCGGAGCCGACGACGCGCTCCATGAGGACGGCGCCCGCGACCTCCGCCTTCGCATCGGGCCTGCGGCGCGCGTGCGCGGCGATGCGCACGGTGTCTCCTCCGATGGACGTGGGCAACACCTGCCCGGCCGCATAGCCGACGAAGTAGAGCTTCGTCAGCCAGGAGAGTGGCTCGTGGATGCCCTTCGAGGCCAGGAGCGCCTTCCAGCGCCAGGCCATCCCCACGGTCGTCACGAGGAAGATCACGTACGAGGCGAGCAGGTACCAGCCGTTGCTCGACCCGATCAGGTCGATCGTCGCCCCGAGGTTGATCTGCCAGATCAGGTAGGCGAGGACGCCCGCGCTGACGAGCACCTGCAGAGCGATGCGAACCCGCCGGCTGATCAATGCCCCTCCAGGCCTCAGGTGGTGAAGCGGGTGTGGACACGGCGCAGTGCGTCCACCGCGTCCGCGATGTCCTCGTCCGAGTGCGCCGGCGAAAGCGGAAGGGAAAGCACTTCGCGGCCGGCCCGCTCCGCGACGGGAAGGGGCGGCTGGTCGGGGAAGCGCTCGCGGTAGTACGTCAGCGTGTGCACCGGGAGGAAATGGATGCTCGTGCCGACGTTTTCCTCGGCGAGCGCGCTCTGGTAGGCGTCCCGGTCGGCGCCCGCGTCCTCGGGGTCGATGCGGACGATGTAGAGATGGAGCGCGTGCCGGTCGCGGGGGTCGCGCACGAGCGGCGCGATCCCGGGCAAATCGGCCACGGCGGCGTCGTAGGCCTCGACGTGGCGGCGGCGGATCTCGGCGTGCGCGTCGATCTTGTCGAGCTGGCAGAGGGCGATCGCAGCGAGGACGTCGGAGAGGTTCGCCTTGAACCCGGCGGTGCGGACGTCGTAGAGCGAGCCGTGGCTGCGGCGCATCAGGCGGAGCTCCCGCACCTCGTCGGCGAGCGTGTCGTCGTCGGTCGTGATCGCGCCGCCCTCGCCCGCGGCGACGTTCTTCGTCGCGTAGAGGGAGAGGCACGTCGCGCGCGCGATCGAGCCGATCCGCCGGCCGCGGTAGCGCGCCTCGACAGCATGGGCCGCGTCCTCGACGACCGGAAGCCCGAGGGCGAGGAGCGGGTCGAGGTCGGCCGGCTGGCCCGCGAGGTCGACGGGCAGAATCGCCTTCGTCCGCTTCGTCACCGCCGCGGCCGCGAGCTCCGGATCGATGTTCAGGTCGGAGTTGCGCACGTCGACGAACACCGGCGTCGCCCCCGTGTGGACGACGACGTTGGCCGTGGCGGGCCAGGTGATCGGCGTCGTGATCACCTCGTCACCGGGACCGAGGCCCAGGCCGACGAGAGAAAGGTGCATGGCGGCGGTGCCCGAGGCGACGGCCAGCGCATGGCGCGCGCCCGTCAGCTCGGCGAGCCGGCGCTCGAGCTCCTCGGCTCGCGGACCGCTCGTCAGCCAGCCGCTCTCGAGCGTCTCCGTGACCGCCGCGATCTCCTCCGGCCCGATGGCCGGGGGCTGGAAGGAGAGGAACGTCTTACGTTTGCTGGAGGACAGCTGCATCTTCGGTCTCGAAGCGTATTAAGTCGGCCGCGCGGTCGGCGTTCGCGAGGGCATCGTCCCGCGACCCGCCGGTGGCCAGGACGAACCCGGCGCGGTCGGCGCCGCGCAGGAAGGGGCCGAAGACGAAGCCCGGGCGACGGTAGACACGGGCGTCGACGACTCCCTCGGCCGCGCGCGCCTCCTCGAGGCCCTCGAGCGCGACGAGCTCCCCCTCCGGCGGAACCAGAAAGTGGACACACGCGCCGCCCGACCGCGTGGGCTCGGACACGCGAACCGGCTCTCCGAGGGCGGCGCCGAGCGCGAGCTCGTTGGGGTCGATGCCGAGCGCCTCGCGGCAGACCTCTGCGTCGTGGCCTCCGCCGAGCCGTGCGGCGAGCTCCATCACCTTGGCCCCACCCTCGGCGAGCCTCACCTGGGTATAGGTCGGGCCGTTCTCGATTCCGAGAGCTTCCGCGGCCGTGCGGGCGACTTCGACGGCGTCGGTCACGTCATGCGCACTGGGCCACGCGTGCGCGAGAGCGACGCCGAAGGCCGGAGGCTCTGCCGTGAGGCGGTCGGTCACGGTCAGCGGATGGAAGGCCCCGTCGGTCAGGAACGCGTTCACCGTCACCTCGGGCCCCTGGACGAGCTCCTCGACGAGCGCGCAGCCCGCGCGCGACTCGGCAACCGCGAGCTCGACCGCCGCCTCGAGCCCGGAGGCATCGCGCACGAGCGTCAGGCCCTTCTGCCCCTGGCGGTCGGGCGGCTTGACCACGCAGGGAACCGGCAGCCCTTCGGCCTCGGTTGCGAGCCTCCACCCCGGCTGGGGGACGCCGGCCTCGTCCAGCCGCTCGCGCTGGCGCTGCTTCGAGACCGCGAGCGACGCGGTCTCTGGAGAAAGCGGATGGGGAAGCCCGAAGCGCGAAGCCACGCGCGCGGCGATGGCGACGGGCCAGTCGATCCCCGGCGCGATGACGCCGTCGATCCCTTCCGCCTCGGCGAGCTTCCCGATCGCGGGCTCGTCCTCGGCCGACACGATCGCGCGCTTGTCCGCGTACTCGAAGCCGGGCGCCTGCGGATCGCGGTCGCAGGCGACGATGAAGAGCCCGCGATCGCGCGCTGCACGCAAGAGCCCGAGCTGCGCCGGGCCGGCCCCTAGGACGAGAAGACGGCGTTGTCTGTTCGAAGAGGAGATTCCCACCAGGCCCGATTCTCGTCATACCACCCGATGGTGCGCTCCAGGCCCTCCTCGAAGGAGGTGCGCGCTCGCCAGCCGAGCAGCTTCTGCGCCTTGTCGGTCGAGCCGATGTGGCGGTCCACCTGGCCGGGGCGCTCGGGCGTGTGCACCTTGAGCGAGGCGGGCTTCCCGAGGCGCTCGAGCACGAGGTCGGCGATCTCCTCGACGGAGATGTCCCGGCCGGTGGCGATGTTGACGACCTCGCCCGCGACCGCATCAGCGTCCGCCTCGATGACCGAGTCCACTGCCTCGGCGACGTCCTCCACGAAGACCCAGTCGCGGCTCGCATGCCCGTCGCCGTGGACGGTCAGCGGCTCGTCCCTGAGCGCCTGGGTGATGAAGCGCGGCACGACCTTTTCAGGGTGCTGGTGCGGCCCGTAGTTGTTGAACGGGCGCACGATCGTGATCGGGAGCCCGTAGGTGACGAAGTAGGAGTACGCGAGCCGGTCGGCACCGGCCTTCGTCGCGGCGTAGGGGCTGCGCGGGTTGAGCGGGTGCTCCTCGTGCATGGGTGCGCACTCGGCCGTGCCGTAGACCTCGCTCGAGGAGAAGAGGATGAAGCGCTCGACCGGCGTGCGCCTGATCGCGTCGAGGAGGATCTGGGTGCCCTCGACGTTCGTGGTCACGAACTCGGAAGCGCCCTTCTCGATCGACTTCTCGACGTGCGACTCCGCGGCCGCGTTCACGATCACGTCGACGCCCGCGACGATCTCGCCGACCAGCTCGGGGTCGCGGATGTCGCCGTGCACGAACGAGAGCCGCTCATGCCCCATGACGTCGGCGAGGTTGTCCATGTTCCCCGCGTAGGTGAGGGCGTCGAGCGAGATCACCTCGTGGGAGGTGGACATGAGGAGGTGGCGCACGAGGTTCGAGGAGATGAACCCGGCGCCGCCGGTGACGAGGACTCGCTTGGCTCTCTTCACAAAAGTTCCTTTTCGATCGTGTAGAGCGGGCGCCCCTCGACGTCCCGCTGGATCCGTCCAAGGTACTCCCCGACGAGCGCGAGTATGAATCCCTGCACCGCGAGGACCCCGAGGACGAGGCCCGCGAGATAGAGCTGGCCCGGGAAATCGCCGTTCAGCACCCAGACGACCGTCGCCCACACCGCGACGACGAGCGAGAGCGTGCCGCAGAGAACTCCGAGGAGCACCCCGGCCCACTGGATCGGCTGGGGCCAGAAGCCGGCGAGCACGTGGAGGGCGAGCCGCGTCAGGCGGAGAGGCGAGTAGCGCGAGCTGTCTTCGCGGGCGCGGTGGTCGAGGTCGATCTCGACGGCACGGGCGCCTGCTGCGAGTACGAGCGCCTTGGTGAACTTCTGCTTGCCGATCACGCCGAGGACGGGAGTGAGCGCAGCGCGCGAGTAGGCGTTGTAGGCACAGCCGAAGTCGGAGATGTCGGCCGCGGTGAAGCGGCGCAACATCCCGTTGATGAGCTTCGAAGGGAGCGTGCGCCCCCAGGAGTCTTCGCGACCCTTGCGCCGGCCGGATGCGACGTCGGCGCCGTTCGCGACGGCGCCGATCAGCTTCGGGAGGTCAGAGGGCTGGTTCTGCAAATCTCCGTCCATCGTGACGACGATGTCGCCGCGGGCGCGGACGAGGCCCGCGTGCATCGCCGGATGCTGGCCGAAGTTGCGCTTGAAACGCACCGCCTTGACCCGCGCGTCGCCCGCGTGGAGGCGCTCGATCGTCGCCCATGTGCCGTCGCGCGAGCCGTCGTCCACGACGATGACCTCGAACGTGCGCGAGTCTCGCTCGAGGACCTCGACAGCCTGCGCCACGACCTGCTCGACGGTTCGTTCCTCGTCGAAGACGGGCACGACGAGAGAGACGTCAGGACGATCGTCCTCCGTAAAATCTGGCAGCGGTCGCGGATACAGCTCTGTATCTGCCATCGCGCAGCAGGCTACCATCAGCACGATCTCGGACAACCCAAAGGGAGGCCATGGACTCCAGGCTGGCGGAACGGGTCGAATTGATCGAACAGGACGACCGTCACGGGGCGAGCTGGCTCGCTCGTGAGGCGGTCGAGGCCGTGTGCGAGGCGGTGGAGCTCGGCGAGGACCCGGTCGCGCTGGCGCAGCGGATCGTGCGCGCGCGGCCGGCGATGGGCGCGATCGCGGGGGCGCTCGGACGGGTCCTCGTCTCCGGGCGAAGCGACGAGCAGATCGTCGAGGAGGCACGGGCGGTCATCGAAGGCCGCGAGCGGGCGAGCAAGGCAATCGCGGTCCTCCTCTCGCCGCACATCCAGGGCACCGTCATGACACACTCGAACTCGGCGACGGTGCGCGAGGCGGTTGAGCACACGCCTCCCGATCGAATGGTCTGCACGGTCTCGGAGCCGGGCGAGGAAGGACGCGAGCTCGTCGAAGCCCTTCGCGGCCATGAGCTCGCCGTCGACATCGTCGACGACACCGACGCGGAGCACGCGGTCGGCACCGTCGACCTGCTCCTCCTCGGGGCGGACACGGTCTTCCGCGACGGTTCCCTGGTGAACAAGGTCGGCACGTCCGGGCTGGCCAAAGCGGCGAAGAAGGCGGGCGTGCCCGTGATCGTGGCATGCGAGGTGATCAAGCTCGCGCCCGAGGATCCGCGCGACCCGGGGGAGGAGCGCTTCGAGCTCACCTCGCCGAAGCACATCGACCTCTACGTCACCGAGGAAGGCGAGGTCCCGCCGCAGGACATCGCGGCGGTCATCGACCGCACGCCGTTCCTGCACGACGGCTACCAGCTCCTGCTGGCGGACTAGCCGGGGATCAACCCGTACAAACGCTTGTAGCCGGCGAGGTACACCCGCTTTCGGTCGGCGACGACCGGGCTGTACTTGCCGTCGTCGAACTCCCAGAGCCTCTTTCCCGTCCGGGCGTCGAGGCCGAATGTCTTCTCCTCGAGCGTGGAGAAGTAGACGACTCCGTCGAGCACGGTCGGCGCGCCCGAGATCTCCCCGCCCGCGTCGAACGACCACTTGACGTCCCCGGAGCCCGCATCGAGGGCGTAGAAGCGCTTGCTGTAGGAGCCCACGTAGACCGTCTTCTGCCAGACCGCGGCCGAGGAGTACACGTAGCCGCCGGTTGCCTTCGCCCAGAGCAGATGGCCGCTGTCCTGGCCGAAGGCGTAGACGCGCCCGTCCGTGTTCCCGATGAAGACGCGCCCGTACGCAACCGTCGGCGTGGCGTAGAAGTTCGCCGTCCCGCTCGCCGACCAGCGGAGCTTCCCGGTGCGCGCGTCGACCGCGTAGACCTTGTTGTCATAGGACGCGAAGAAGAGGGTGCCGCGGGCGTAGGCCGGCCCGGCCTTCACCTGGTCGCCGGTCGGGAACGTCCAGACAGCCTTGTGCGTCGCCACGTCGACCGCGTACATCTTCTTGTCCCAGGAGCCGAAGTAGAGGAGGTTCCCGACGACGAGCGGCGAGGTCTCCACCACGCCGGCCTCGAAGCGCCAGAGCTCGCGTCCGGTGTCGGGGTCGATAGCCACGACGTAGCCGGCCGCGTCCTGCTTGTGCTTCCGGCACGGGAACGGGTCCATGAGCGGCTGGTAGATGACGCGATCCCCCACCGTGGGCGAGGCTGCGATGCAGCGGGAGAAGTTCTTCTGCCAGACGACGCGGCCCGTCTCGGCGTCCACGGCGAGAAAGCGGCCGTCATTCGCCCCGACGTAGACCCGGCCGTATGCGACGACGGGCGGGAACTCGAGCAGGCTGCCGGTTCCCTTGTCCCACGCGGTCTCGAAGGGCGGGCGCAGGTCGAACCCCGGCGCATACCGCGTACGCTGCTCGTCGTAGCCGTACGTGGGCCACGGGACCTTACGGACGACCTTCTCGGGCCTCGTCGTCGCACCGGGCTCCTCCATCGTCTCGAACTCGACGGTGCTCGAGCCGCGGATCGTCCCCGGACTGCGCTGCTGCCAGACGACGTAGCCGGCGACGGCCATCCCGGCGCCGAGCACCAGGACGAGCGCGACGATCGCGAGGATCCAGCGCCGTCTGGTCATCGGCGCTTGTGCTCGACTGCGAAGAGCTCGGTCGCTCCGTGCAGAAGGAGCCGCTCGCCGCTCCCCGAGACCGGCACGTACTTGCCGTGCGGAAAGGTCCACACCGTGTTGCCGGTCTTCCAGTTCCAGGCCGAGGTGCGGCCCTCGAGGCTGGCGGCGTAGACCAGGCCGTCCACGACCTGCACCGCTCCGGAGACGCGCCCACCCGCCGCCCGCGTCCAGAGGACGTGGCCCGAGCCGGCCGACACCGCGTAGACGAGCCCGTTGTAGGCGCCGAAGTACACCCGTCCCTTATAGGCGGCGGGCGACGAGTAGACGTAGGAGCCGGCGGAGATGCGCCAGAGGAGGCGGCCGTTCTTCGCGGAGAGCGCGGAGAGCCCGGAGAAGACCGAAGGCGCGAAGACGCGGCCGCCCGCGACCGCGACCGTCCCGTAGACCCGGCCGCCCGCGCTTCCGCGCCAGAGCACACGGCCGTTCCGCGAGTCGAGGGCGAACACCCGGCCCGCATAGTCGCCGAAGTAGAGCCTCGAGCCGACGAGCGCCGGGCTCGACGTGATCTTCACGCCGCCGTGGAAGACCCACCGAGGCTTGTGCGTGTCGAGGTCGAGCGCGTAGACGTTCCCGTTCGTCGCGCCGAAGTACGCCACTCCGCCCCTGATCACGGGCGAGGGCTCGGTCAGCCCGGTGTAGTAGCGCCAGCGCAGCTTCCCGGTCTCGAGCGATCGCACCGTGACGTAGCCGGGCTGCATCGACGTCGAGACGAGGATGCCCCGCTCGGGGTCGACGGCCGGAGACGACGCCATGAGCGAGCCGACGTCGCGCTTCCAGAGCACGCGGCCGTTGCGCATCGAGATCGCGCGGAGCATGCCGCCCATCGTGTGGACGTATGCGACCCCTTCCCACGTCGTAGCGGGGAACTCCATCAATCCTCCGAGGTCCCGCCTCCACGCAATCCGAAACGGCGGACGCACCTTGATCGCCCCCTGCGCCTGGGTGCGGGCCGGGTTCGCTCCGTAGAGCGGCCACTGGAGTGCGGGCCGCCAGACCTCGACCCGATGGGCGAGTTTCGTCCGGAAGTCGAGCTTCACAGTGCGCGCGGCGTAGCCGGGCGCGGAGACGAGGACCTCGTAGCGGTGCCGGGGGATGCCGAGAGCCGCCACACCCCTGGGCGTCGCCCTGACCGCGGCGCCGCGGGCGACGACCCGGGCTCGCCGGACCGCCTTGCCCGTGTCCCCGTCCACGACGTGGACAGCGGTTGCAGGAGGCGGGGGCGGCGCGGACGGGGTGCTCTCCGTGGTGGCGTAGCGAGCCGTGTCCGCGGCCACGGGCTGGTCGCCCTCGCCGTAGCAGGCCGAGGCGCCCACGACGAGCGCGGCCAGCAAGGCAGGCGCCGCAGCGAGACGAAAGCGAGAGGAATGAACCATCCGGGCCCGGGAGAAAAGGGTATCGAGGGCGCCCGAAGGCCTACTGCGACAACCGCGAGAGCGTGCCGTCCTCGCGGCGCACGAGGCAGGTCTCGGAGAAGAACCGCGTCATGATGACGCCTGCCCGAAACTCGCCCACCCGCGGCTCGGGCCTTTCCCCGCGTGCGAGCGCCAACGAAAGGGCCGGGTACTCGCTCCCGGCCGCGAGCGGAAGCGGGAAGGCACCGCCGAAGCGCAGGTTCACATCGGTCACCATGCAGTTGCCCGGCGCGGCGCGGAAGCACTGCACTGTCGCGGGGCCGACGACCCCGAGCGCCTCGCTGACGTCGCGCCCGAGTGCGACGAGCTCGTCGTCGGCGATCGTCATTCCCTTGATCGACTCGCCCCCCTTCGACTCGATCATCGTTCGCGGAATCGCGTTCAGGCAGCGGCCCTCGACGTCGCAGAAGACGTCTATGGAGAACTCCTCGCCGGCGCAGACCTGCTGCACGAACGACTCCGCCGGGGTGCGCGCGAGGAAGAAGCCGAGCTCCTCCCGGTTCTCCGCGCGGAAGATGTTGCGCGAACCGAAGCCCCGGCGCGCCTTCACGAGGACCGGAAAGGGGAGGTCCGCGGGCAGCTCGCCAGGGAGCCAAGCGGTGGGCGAGCCGATGCCGCGCTCCTCCAGGAAGAGGTGCGTCAGGTACTTGTCGTTCGTCCGCTCGGCCACCTCGGCGTCGGGCAGGAGCACGAGCGCGCCGAGCTCCGTTCGATGCCCGGCCAGGATCGTCAGGTCGAGGTCGGTGAGGGGCACGATCAGCTCGACGCCGTGCTGGGCGACTGCCGCGGCAAGAGCGGGCACGTAGCCGGGGTCGTCGATCCGCGGCGCGAGGACGTACCGGTCGGCGGCGTAGAGCGCGGGCGCGAGCGGGTTCAGGTCGGCCGCGACCGTCTCGGCACCGGCGCGGCCGAAGGCGGTGACGATGTCGACGCGCTGTCCGGCGCACGTGAAGAGGACGGCGGTCAACCCTGCCGCCAGCCGCCGGTGTCGCCGCGGTAGGTGCCGCTGAAGAGGACGCGCGGCGTCCGCGCCATGATCTTGAGGTCGAGCCAGGCCGAGCGGTGCTCGACATACCAGAGGTCGAGCTCGATGCGATCCGTCCAGAGGAGCCTCGCGCGGCCGTTCACCTGCGCCCAGCCGGTGAGGCCGGGCTTCACGTCGAGGCGCTTCCGCTGCCGCGACGTGTACTGCTCGACCTGGTAGGCGAGCGTGGGGCGCGGCCCGACGAGGCTCATCTCGCCGTGGAGGACGTTCCAGAGCTGCGGCAGCTCGTCCACCGAGAGCCGGCGCAGAACCCGCCCGACGCGCGTGATGCGCGGATCGGCGTAGTCCACCGCCCAGCCGGCACCCTCCGTCTCGGCGCCGGGAATCATCGTGCGCAGCTTGACGAGATCGAACTCCTCGCCGTGGCGCCCCACCCGGCGCTGGCGGTAGAAGACCGGGCCGCCGTCGTCCAGCTTGATCGCGAGGGCGGCGATGCCGACCAGCGGGCTCGCAAACGCGAGCCCTATGCCCGCCCCGACGACGTCGACCGCCCGCTTCACCGCGTGCCCTCGACCTTCTCCCAGACGGGCGGCACGCCGAAGCGCGCGTAGCGGAAGAGCGCCGCGACCGTGGCCCACGTGACGAGGACGTAGTAGTAAGCGACCGCCGCGCCCGGAATCGGAATCCGGAGCCGGCCGGCGAGCGCGAGCACGAGCAGCGCGACCTGGGCGGCCAGCACGAGCTCGTAGATGAGCCCACTCGTCACGAGGGCGGCGCTGGTCGCAAGCAAGACAACGTGCAGGAGCCCGCTCGCGTAGCGGAGGACGCGGTGCGCGAAGAGCTCGAAGGCATAGAGCGGCCCCACCCCGCGGAGCATCCCGCCTCGGACGAGGATGAGCCAGCAGTGCTCGAACATGCGGACCTTGCGGCCGTACTCGTGTTCGAGGTCGCGGGCGGGGCGGTCCCAGGCGCGCGCCTCGGAGTCGTACACCGCTCGCTTCCCCTGCTGGACGGTCACGTACGGGAAGGTGAGGTCGTGTCCGAAACGCGGGTCGACCTCGACGTAGTCGGCCCGCCGCACCGCGTAGATCGCCCCGTTCCCGCCCGTGATCGAGCCGGCCGCCGACTCGCGGCCGCGGAGCCAAAGCTCGTAGCGCCAGTAGAGGCCTTCGCGGTTCGTCCCTTCGGGCTTGCCGAAGGAGACCTTGCCGGCGACGTACCCCACCTTTGGGTCGGCAAGGCTGCGGACAAGCTTTCGGAGCGCGTCCGGCTCCCAGATCGAGCCCGCATCCGCGAAGGCGACGACCGCGGCGTCCACGGTGCGGACCGCCTCGTTTTGGGCCGCGACCTTGCCCCCGCGCGGGCAGCGGACGAGCCGCACGCGGCCGTCCCGCCGGGCGAGCTGCTCGACGATCGCGTCCATGCCGTCGGTGGAGGCGTCGGAGGCGACGACGACCTCGAGCTCGCCCGGGTAATCCTGCGCGAGCAGGCTCGCGACGAGTCGCTCGATGACCCCTTCCTCGTTGTACGCGGCGACCACGACGGCGACGCTCGGCGCGACGTCCTCCTTCGCCACCCGCTTCCTGCGCACGGCGGCGAGCGCCGCGACGAAGAAGGGGTAGCCCACGTGCGCCCAGAGGATCGCGCCGAGGCTGGCCCAGAAGAGGATTTCGAGGATGATCACCGCGGAGCGGATCGTACCCGTGCCGATTTGCAGGGCATTTAGCTCGACTCGGCCCGCTCCGCCGCGGGATCGATGAGCCCACGGCCGCGCGCCTGCTCCCAGGCTCCGACGGTCAGGCCGGTGATGTAGCCGCGGTCGCGCGTGTGCACCGCCTTGCCCGCGTTCAGGACGAACATGCCGGCGAGCGCCCACCAGAGCGCGGCGCGGTTCTTCGCAGTCTGGGGCATGTTCTTGCGGTGAAGATAGAACTGGTTGGCGAGGTTCATGCGCTGGTGGTCGAACGGCGTGAAGCGCTCGACGTCGCTCTTTCTGTGGTCGATTCGCGCCCGCGGCGTCTGGACGAGGACGTAGCCCTCCTGCGCGACGCGGTACGAGAAGTCGATGTCCTCCTTCCAGGCATAGCCCGAGAGGTTCTCGTCGAAGCGCACCTTGTCGAAGACCTCCCGCCGGTACGACATGAACCAGCCATTCATGTATTCGAGCCGCCGTACGTCCTTCGACGCCGAGACGCCCTCGACGAAGAACCCGCCGCGCATCCGCCCGCTCGCCTCGGGCCACCAGCCGCCCATGCCGAAGAGCTTGCGCCACAGGATCGTCGTCCTCGCCGGGTTGGGCGGGTGGACGGGCGACCCGCGCACCCCGCCGAGCTCGGGGCCCCAGCGCCCGTACTCGGCGAGGATCTCCTCATGCACCTCCGGGCCGAGCCAGACATCGTCGTCGATCAGGAAGACGGGGTCGCCGCTCGTCCGGTCGATGCCGGCGTTGCGCTGCACGGTGAGCCCGCGCGGCGCCGGGTGGACGTAGTCGAGGCGGATCCCCGCCGACGCGCAGAGCTCCTCGATCTCCTTCCGCGCAGGAGTCTCGTCGCTCGAGTCGACGATGCAGAGCTCCTCCGGGAGGACGGTCTGCGCGACGAGGCTCTCGACCGCATCGCGCAGGAAGTCCGGCCTCGACCTCGTCGCGATGACGAAGGACGAGCCGGCCCGCTTTCTCTCGGCCTTCGCTGCGCTCATGGGACGAGGCGCCATGATAGAACCGTCGTCCCATGCGCCCGGACGTGACGTGAAGGCAGTCGTGCTGGCGGCGGGCCCCGGCAGGCGCCTGGGGCCGCTGACCCGTGAGCTTCCGAAGACCCTTCTCCCGATCGGCGAGCGCGGCACGATTCTCGACCTCGTCCTTTCCAACCTCGCTGCGGTGGGCGTCGAGGAGGTCGCCGTCGTGACCGGCTTCGCGGCCGGCCGCGTCGACGAGCTCGTCCCCGAGCTCGAGGAGCGACACGGCCTCGAGCTGCGCCCGGTCTTCAACGACCGCGCCGAGGAGTGGAACAACGCGCATTCGCTCTGGCTTGCGCGGGACGCTTTCGCCGCGGGCGCGCTGCTCGTGAACGGCGACACCGTTCACCCGGTCAGCGTGGAGACGACCCTCCTCGCCGAGCGGGGCGACGGGCTCGTCCTCGCCGTCGACAGCTCGAAGCCGCCGAGCGGCGAGGCGATGAAGGTCGCGCTTGGCGAGGACGGAGCGGTGGCGCGGATCGGCAAGGAGCTCGGCGAGGCCGACGGCGAGTACATCGGCGTCGCCCTCATCGGCCCGACCGCCGCGGCTCCACTCGCGGACGCGCTCGCGGCGACGTGGCAACGGGATCCCTCCCTGTACTACGAGGACGGCTTCCAGGAGCTGGTCGGGCGCGGGGAGCCAGTACGAACGGCGCCGATCGGAAGCGTGGACTGGGTCGAGGTGGACGACGACGCGGACCTCGCGCGGGCACGGGAGATCTCATGGCGCTACTAGCCCGCATGGTCCCGTGCCCCCTCGCGATCGAGGTGCGAAACGGGGCCGTCGCCGCGCTGCCCAGCCTCTTGAGCGACGGGCGCATCTCGGCGGGCGGGCACGTGGCGGTCGTCGTCGGCCCGGGCCTCGGCGAGGAGGTCGTCGCGGAGGTGAACCCGGCGCTCGAGAACTGCGTCGTCCACTCCGTGAGCGGCGGGAGCCTGGGGGCGGCGCTCGAGCTCGTCGAGGAGCTCCGCGAAGGCTCCCACGACGCCGTCGTCGGGATCGGAGGGGGCCGCACGCTCGACGTGGCGAAATACGCGGCGAGCCAGGCCGGCCTGCCGATGGTCTCCGTCGCGACGAACCTGGCCCACGACGGCATCGCCTCGCCGGTCGCCTCCCTCGAGGACGAGGAGGGCCGCAAAGGGCTCCTACGGCGTGCACATCCCGATCGCAGTGGTCGTCGATCTCGACTACGTGCGCCGCTCGCCCGAGGAGCAGGTTCGCTCCGGGATCGGGGACGCCCTCAGCAACCTGAGCGCGCTCGCCGACTGGGAGGTCGCCGCCCAGGATCGCGGCGAGCCGATCGACGGGCTCGCCGCCACCTTCGCACGCTCGGGCGCGGAGTCGCTCGTCCGAAGCACCGACGACTTCGGCTCGGACGCGTTCCAGCGCACGCTCGCCGAGGCGCTCGTCCTCAGCGGGCTCGCCATGGCGGTCGCCGGCTCGAGCCGCCCGTGCAGCGGCGCGTGCCACGAGATCTCGCATGCGGTCGACGCGCTCTATCCCGACCGTGCAAGCCACGGAGAGCAGGTCGCCGTCGGCGCGCTCTTTGCCTCCTTCCTACGCGAGGACGGGCTCTTCGAGCTCCTCGGACAGGCGCTTCGCAGGCACGGAGTCGCCCGCCTTCCCGAAGACCTGCGGCTCACGGACGAGGAGTTCGCCGCAGCCGTCGCCCATGCCCCTGCCACGCGGCCCGACCGCTACACGATCCTCGAGCGCCTCGAGCTGGGCGAGGGCGAGATCCGCGACCGGGTCGGCCGCTACGTCGATGCCGTCGATCGCTGAGCTCCGCGCCGAGACGCAGCCGGACTGGCTGCTCGCCCGCCCCGGGGCAGAGCACTGGGCGGGGCGGCTCTACATGCGCCGGCTCTCGCCGTACGTGACCCGGCTCGTTCTGCGAACGCCGCTCCGGGCGAACGGCGTCACCGCGCTCATGATCCCTGCGGGCCTGCTCGGCGCCTTCTCGTTCACCTTCGCCGGGATCTGGCCGGCAGTGCTCGGGGTGCTCCTCGTCCAGCTCCAGCTCCTCCTCGACTGCTCGGACGGCGAGGTCGCACGCTGGCGGAAGCAGTTCTCGCCCGTCGGCGTCTACCTCGACCAACTCGCGCACTACTCGACCGAGGCCGCCATCCCGGCCGCGATCGGCGTGCGCGCGGACGGGGGCTGGGGATCGATCGGGGGCTGGACGGCGCTCGGCCTCCTCGTCTCGGTGCTCATCCTCTTCCTCAAGTCGGAAACGCACCTCGTCCAGTACGCACTCGGGCGGTCCGACCGGCCCGCGCCGCCGGCCGAGCCGGACGCGGCGCCCGCCGCTCCGCGGCTCCTGCCGGCGATCCGCCCGTTCCAGGCGGTCGAGGCCTCGCTCCTCGCGCTTGCCGCCGCGGTGGTCGACTCGCTGGCCGACGGCCTCGACGGAAGCCGGATTCTCGTCGTCGCCCTCGCCGTCGCCGCGGGGGTCGCCGTCGTCGGGCACCTGGCCGCGGTCCTCGCGTCCGGCCGCCTCAAGTGAAGGATCGGTCGTGCCGAGCGACTAATCTGGACGCGATGAATCCCCAGGAGCGCCCACTATGAGCACGGTCGCACAGACGCGGCCGAGCGACGAGTTCGGCGGCGACCACCATGTCTACGAGCCGCACAAGGTCGGGCTGCCGCCCCTAGGCCCGTACTTCGGGGCGCTTTGGGCGCGCCGCCAGTTCCTCTACGAGCTCGCCCGCACGAACCTGCGCGCCCAGCACTTCAACACGACGCTGGGCCAGCTCTGGCTGATCCTCAACCCGGTGATGCTGGGCATCGTCTACTTCACCCTGGTCTACATCATCCGCGGCGGCGGACGTGGGTCCATCTTCCTCGCCCACCTGATGCTCTCCCTCTTCGCCTTCCGGCTCGTGAGCACCTCGGTCTCGAGCGGTGCCCGCTCGGTCGTGGGCGGAGGGAAGCTCATCCTCAACACGGCGTTCCCGCGGCTCCTCCTGCCGCTCGAGTCGGTGCTCGAGTCCTTCATGCGCTTCCTGCCGACGCTCGCCGTCTACGCGGTGGTGCACATGGCCGTGGGACTGCCCATCAAGGCTTCGCTCCTCTGGGCGATCCCGATCATCGCGCTCATCACGGTCTTCGGCGCCGGCGCGGCGATGTTCACCGCCACGTCGCAGGTCTACTTCCGCGACCTGACGAACTTTCTCCCGTACTTCACGCGCATCTGGCTCTACACCTCGCCGATCCTCTTCTATGCCGAGGACGTGCCCCAGAAGCTGCGCCCGATCCTCTACTGCAACCCGATGTACCCGATGCTGGGCTCGCTCAACGACGCCGTCATCGAAGGAAGAATGCCGCCGGCGGGACTCCTGGCGGCGAGCCTCGTCTGGGCCGTGGCCACCGTCATGGCCGGAACCCTCTTCTTCATCTCCAGGGAGCGTGAGTTTGCGATCCGCCTCTGAGAACCCGGCGGTCACGCTCGAACCGGCGCCCGACGCCACGCCGTGGGCGGTCAAGGTCGAGGACCTGGCGGTCACCTACCGGACGGCCGTCGAGCAGAAGCCGACGCTGAAGAAGACGCTCATCCGCCTCGGGCGAAGAGAGCGGATCATCCGCGAGATCAAGGCGGTGCGCGACGTCTCCTTCGAGATCCCGCACGGGACCGCGATCGGCGTGGTCGGCGTCAACGGCGCCGGCAAGTCCACCCTGCTCCGCACGATGGCCGGCATCCTGCCGCCGAGCCGCGGCCGCGTCGAAGTATCCGGCCGCGTGAGCACGCTCCTCGCGCTCGGCGTCGGCTTCAAGGGCGAGCTCACGGGCCAGGAGAACGTCGTCCTCGGCGGCCTCGCCGCCGGCCTCTCCCGCGAGCAAGTGGCGGCGAAGTACGAGGACATCGCAGAGTTCGCCGAGCTCGGCGACTTCATGGAGATGCCGATGCGCACGTACTCCTCCGGGATGTACGGGCGGCTCGCATTCTCCGTGGCGATCAACATGGACCCGGACATCCTCATGATCGACGAGGCGCTCTCGACCGGCGATGCCCGGTTCCGGGAGAAGTCGTTCGACAAGATGCGCGAGCTCACCGGCAAGGCGCGGACGATCGTCCTCGTCAGCCACGGCCTCCGCTCGATCCGCGAGCTCTGCGACGAGGCGATCTGGATGCACGAGGGGCGCATCGCGATGCGCGACGACGCGGACACCGTCGTCGAGGCGTACAAGGAGTTTCTGCACCTCAAGAGGGAAGGCTCGGACGACGACGTCTGAGGGCCCTTCGAGGCCCTCTATCATCTTCGAATGGTGTCGCTGCCCTCGCCCGTCAAGCGCGTCCTGAGACCGGCGCGACGCCGCTTCCGCTACGCGACCCGCAAACGGCGCATCCTGCCCTCCTTCCTCATCATCGGGGCGCAGCGGGCTGGCACGACCTCCCTCTTCCGCTACCTCCTCGCCCACCCGGACGTGGCCGGCCCGAGCGGCGGCGACACTGCGGTCTGGTGGGTCAAGGAGACGCACTACTTCGACGAGAAATTCACGAAAGGCGTCGACTGGTACCGCTCCTTCTTCCCGCTCGCGGCGACGCGGGAGCGCTACCGCAAGCGCGGGCACGACCTGCAAGCGGGCGAGGCCACGCCGTACTACATGTTCCACCCGGCCGTCCCGGCGCGGGTGGCGGCGACCCTTCCCGGCGTCCGGCTCATAGCACTCCTCCGCGACCCCGTCGAACGGGCCTACTCGCACTACCAGATGATGTCGCGCACCGGCCGCGAGAAGCTCGGTTTCGAGGAAGCGCTCGCCGCCGAGCCGGAGCGCCTCGCGGGCGTCGAGGAGGCGCTCATGAGCGAGACCGAGCAGCTCCTCCCGAGCGGTCACCGGGCGCACCACCAGCACCGCCACCGCGCCTACTTCTCCCGCGGCCTCTACGCGGACCAGCTCGAGCGCTGGCTCGAGCACTTCGAGCGGGAGCAGCTGCTCGTGGTCGGCACCGAAGACCTCCTGGCCCGCCCGCAGGAGACCTACGCGGAGGTGCTGGGCTTCCTCGGGCTCCGCGAATGGCAGCTGGACGACTTCCCCGAGCACAACAAGAAGCCGTACTCGGCGATCGAGCCGGACGTCCGGTCGCGCCTCGAGGAGCGGTACGCAGAGCCCAACGAGCGCCTGGAGCGCCTGCTCGGCCGCCAGTTCGGCTGGGCCGAGAGCGCTCGTAGCTCCTCGACGTGAGCAAGCAGCCGGGCTGGAAGGCCGGCGGCGTCCGAGCGCGACTCGCGCGGAGCGACACAGTTCGGCGGGTCATCGGCAAGGCGAAGATCTTGCCCTCGTTCCTCGTCATCGGCGTCCAGCGGGCCGGAACGACCACGCTCTTCGACCAGCTCCTCCGCCACCCCGATCTCCACGGCCCTGTCGGAGGCCGTGGCGAGCTCACCTGGGCGGACAAGGAGATCCACTTCTTCGACGAGCGGTTCCTGCTCGGCGCGACCTGGTACCGCTCCTTCTTCCCGCTCACGCTCAGGCGGCGGCGGGCTCGCGCGCACGGCGGTGACGTCGTCGCCGGGGAGGCGACCCCCTACTACATCTTCCACCCGCTCGTACCGGAGCGTGTGGCCGTCACGATCCCGGATGTCAGGCTCATCGCGATCCTCCGCGATCCCGTCGAGCGCGCCTACTCCCATTACCAGCTGATGCGCCGCTCGAGGCGCGAAGACCTGTCCTTCGAGGACGCGCTCGAGGCGGAGGCCGACCGCCTGGCATCCGAGGCCGAGCTCGAGGCGGGAACGACCCGCTTTCGCATCGGCACCGGCGAGCGGCGCAAGCACTATCACCACCGCCACCACTCCTACTTCGCGCGCGGCCTCTACGCCGACCAGCTCGAGCGCTGGCTCGCGTACTTTCCTCGCGAACAGCTGCTCGTCGTGACCATGGAGGATCTCGCCGCCAGAAACGCCGAGACTCTTGGGCACGTGCTCGGCTTTCTCGGCGTCCGGCCCCTCGAGCTGCGCGGAGACAGAATGGCCAACCGGGCCTCATACGAGCCGCTGCGTGCTGAGACTCGGGCCGAGCTCGAGAGGCGCTACGCGGAACCGAATGCGCGCCTGGTCGAGTTGCTCGGCCGGGACTTCGAGTGGACCGCGAAGGGCGAGACGGCATCGGCGCAGGCCCGCGACCGCCGTCACTAGAGTGTCGCCGCAGTGAGGCCCTCCCCCACTCGTCCGGAAGGGGCGACGAGCCCTGCTCAGTGACGTCCTAGCCCGTGGGCGACGCGCCGTCGTCGCACCCGACGAGCACGCAGACGACGAGCCTGCGCCGCGGCCGATCCCCTTCGCTCTGATCGTTCTTGCCGCGCTCGTCGTCTGCGGCCTCGCCTCGCTTCTCCCGAACGGCGGGCCGCTGACCGCCGTGAAGCTTGCGATCGGCACGTGGGGAGTGCTGATCCTGCCCGGTGCCGTCATTCTCCGCCTCCTCGGCTGGCCGGCTTCGCCGGCCGCCGCGCTCCCGGCCTGCGCGGCCTGGAGCGTCACCGCCCTCGCACCCGGCTTCGTGCTCATGCTGGAGACAGGCGGCGGGGTGCCCGTGATCATCCTCTGGCTCCTCGGCGTCGTGGGCGCGGGCCTGCTCCTCGGCCGGGGAAGGCCGGTGGCGATGGACCTTCGGCTCACGCCCACGTTCTTCTGGTTCGCCGCGGGCGTCGCCGGCTTCGCAGCGCTCATGTGGATCGGCAGCTGGAACAACGTCGGGGACGCCGTCGAGCACATCGCGCGGATGCGGAAGATCACGGATCTCGACCCGGCCGCGCACCACCTCGACCAGCTCGGGCTGCTGCCTCCGGACACCGGCCTGCACCCCGGCTATGCCTTCCCCCTCTGGCACGCGACCGGCGCGGCGATCGTCTGGCTCACGGGCCTCGACGAGACGGTCATGTTCCGCTTCTGGCCGGCGGCCTTGATCCCGTTCGTCGCCGCTGCGGTCTACAACGCGGGCCGCCAGATGTTCGGCTGCCGCGCGGCCGGCGCGGCGACGTGCATCGGCTATCTCGGCGCCTTCGCCTTCCCGATCGGCGTCGGCTACTTCAGCCAGATCTCGTATCCGGGCTACATCTCCATCTTCCTGTTCTGGCCGCTGATCATCGACCGCACCTTCACGTACCTGCGCGAAGGGGGCCGGGAGCCGATCTGGACGGCTGCCGCCTCGTCGTTCGTGGTCAGCGCCGCCCACCCGAGCTACGCGCCGTTCATGATCCTCCTGCTCGCTGCGTTCCTCGTCGCGCGCTTCATCATGGCCCGCGATCGCAGGGACGACCTGCGCCGGCTCGGCGTGATGCTCGGCGCGGTCACCGTGCCCTTCCTCCTCTTCCTCGTCTGGCTCTTCCCCGCCGCCGACTCCTCCGCCTCGACGGTCTCGCGGGCGGGGGAGCACTTCGTGTCGCTCGTGAACATGGACGGGAGCCTCGTGAGCATGAAAGCCGACTGGCTGACAAGGGGCGGGCCGATCGTCATCGCGGCGCTCGCGTGCATACCGATCGCCGCGGCCGCAGGCCGGACTCGCGCGGCGGCGTTCATCGCGGGCACCTCCGCGGCCGTGATCCTCATCCTCATCGTCCCGTACTTCTTCACGCCGTTCGCCCACGTCATGTCGATCTCGCAGGGCCGCCGCTTCCTCTTCTACCTCCCGTTCGCCTTCGCGTTGACGGGCGGCGCGCTCGTCCTCGCGCGCTTCCGCTGGTTCGCGGTCGCAGGCGCGCTTCTCGCGGGAGCGTGGCTCCACCACGTCTTGCCGGGCGACTTCAAGTACATGCTGCGCGAGCCCGGTCCCGGCTGGCTCGCGTGGGTCGCGGGGGCAGGCGCGCTCGTGGCTATCGGTCTGGCCGCAACCCGCAAGGTCAACCTCCGCTACGGGGACAGCTGGTCGCTCGCGATCGTGATCGCCTTCGTCCTCCCGACCGCTTTGGTCGGGATCCACGGGCTGAAGACGTACCGGCCGGAGCCTGCGCGGATCAACGACCACCTCGTCGCCGCGGTGAACCAGTACGTGGCCCCAGACGACGTCATCCTCGCCCTGCCGAAGCAGGCCTACCGGCTGAGCGCGCAAGCTCCGGTGTACATCGTCGCGGCGGCAGGCGGGCACGGCGGCGACACGACCGTGAACCACCATGCGGAACGGCGGCTCGACGCCAAGACGTTCTTCGACTCCAAGAACCCGGCAGAGCTCGAGGCGATCCTCGCCCGCTGGGACCCGCAGTGGATCCTCGTGCGCAAAGACCTGCCGTACCCACGCGAGTTCATGCAGCAATACACGCCCGTGTACGAGGACAAGGTCTTCGCTCTCTACCCGATCGACCCGGCGACCATCGCACGGATCGACGCCGTGAAGAGTGGCTCCGCGGCCAACTAGCGAGCCGTCCGTCGCGGACGAGACCGCAGTCCTCCCGGGCGGGCGCCTGGGCCGCCTCTACGCGCTGACGCGGCGGCCGCCCTCGAAGCGGACCCAGCGCCTCCTCCTCGGCATCGCCACCGTCGTCTTCCTCGTCGGCGGCTGGTTGGCGTTCAAGTCGCTCGACGTCACCTTGGACGAGATCCGCTGGGTGCCGATGGTGATCGCGGCGCTCGTCGGCGTTCCTCTCACGCTCGTCGCCAACACCTTCGAGTACCTCCTCTCGGCGCGGATGCTGCACCACCGCATGCGCTTCCTGCCCGCGCTCCAGCTGACGACCATGTCCACCGCCGCCAACCTGCTGCCGATCCCGGGCGCCTTCCTCGTGCGCGTCCAGGGACTGCGGGCAATGGGCTCGCGCTACGGCAAGGCGCTCGCCTCGACCGCCGTGGTCGGGCTCGTCTGGATCGGCGTGTCGGCCGTGATGGCGGCGATCCTCCTCGCCGTCGGGCAACGCTGGATTGCGGCGGGAATCCTGGCGGCGGCCGGTATCCCTCCGCTCGTCGGCGCGCACGCGTGGCTGCGCCGCGCCGTTTCGGAGACGGGAGAGCGCCGCCGGCTCGCGGGCCTCCTCGTCGCCGTCGAGCTCTTCGCCGTCTTCACGAACGCGGCCCGCCTCGTCCTGATCCTCATCGGGCTCGGCGTCGACGCAGACGTCGACCAGGCGCTCGTCCTCGCCGTGTCGAGCTCCCTCGCGGCAGCTGCGGGAATTCTCCCCGGCGGCTTCGGCCTGCGCGAGCTCATCGCCGCCGCGCTCGCCCCACTCGTCGGCCTGCCCGCCTCCGCGGGCTTCGCCGCGACGGCGATCAACCGCGTGATGGGGATCGTCGTGCTCGCGCCGATCACTGCCGCGCTCGCGCTCGGCTGGGGCCCGCGGCCGAAAGCCGAAGACGAATGAGCCTCCCCAACTTCCTCATCATCGGCGCGGCCAAGGCCGGCACGAACGCCCTCTACCACTACCTGCGCCAGCACCCACAGGTCTACATGAGCCCCTGGAAGGAGCCGAAGTTCTTCGCCTTCGACTCGGAGGCCGACCTCGGCTTTCGCGCGGCGAACGGGCGCGACGCACCGGTGAATGCGAGCGTCATCCTCGACCAGGCCGCGTACGAAGAGCTCTTCGACGACGCCCGCGACTCCGAGCTCGCGCGCGGCGAGGCCTCCACCCACTACCTCTACGTCGAGAAGTCGCCGGCTCGGATCAAGGCGCTCATCCCGGACGCGAAGCTCATCGCGGTTCTGAGAAACCCGGTCGACCGCGCCTTCTCCAGCTTCCTGCACCTCGTCCGCGACGATCTCGAGCCGCTCGACTTCGGCGCCGCCCTGGACGCCGAGCCGCAGCGGATCGCAGAGCACTACGCCTACCTCTACCGCTACACCGACATGGGTTTCTACTCCGAGCAGCTCGATCGCTACGAGAAGACGTTTCCGGAGAGGCAGCTCTGCGTCCTCCTCTACGACGACCTGCGCCGCGACCCCGAGGGGACCTGCCGGCGGATCTTCTCCTTCCTCGGTGTCGCTGAGGACTTCGTGCCGGACATGTCCGGGGAGTACAACCGCTCCGGCGTCCCGAAGCACCGCCTCATGCACCGGCTCCTCAACCCCTCGGCACCCATGAAGCGGCGCCTCTGGAACGCGACGCCGGGCTTCGCGCGCGAACGCCTGCTCGACGCGCAGACCAAAATGGTCAACCGCAACCTGGAGCGCCAGACCATGCCCGAGCCCGAGCGCGACCGGCTACGCGAGGTCTTCCGGGAGGAGGTGGGCCGGCTCGAGACGCGGCTCGACCGCGACCTCTCGCACTGGCTCGCCTAGCGGGCGCGCTTCGAGACCACGTCGCCGAGGATCTCGGTGTAGCGCGCCACCGTCGTCCGCAGGTCGAGCGCGCTGCCGCAGATCCGCTCCCGGGCCTGGCGCCCATAGCCGGCAAGCTTCTCGGGGTCGGCGAGCGCGCGCCGAAGGGCCTCCGCCAGCGATTTGGCGGAATCCGGCTCGGCGAGGAGCCCCGTCACATCGGGCTCGATCTGCTCGGCGAGGCCACCGAGGCGCGAGGCGATCACGGGCACGGCGGCGCTCATGCTCTCCGACATGACGAGCGGCGTCGTGTCCTGGTCGCCGTCGGCCGCCACCTTGGACGGGATGACGACGGCATAGGCGCTCCGAAGCTCATCCCGGATCATGGGGCGGGAGAGGCGACCGGCGAAGCGCACGCGCTCGGCGACGCCCAGCTCTCCGCTGAGCGCGCGCAAGCCCTCGGCGTCCGGCCCGTCGCCCCCGACCACGAGCGTCGCATCCGGCACCTCTGCGAGCGCGTTCAGAAGGACGTCGACGCCCTTCTTCTCCGCGAGCCGGCCGACGAACAGGAGCTGCCCGAAGACGGGCGTCCGTTCCCCGACCCCCTCCGCGAAGCCCTCCACGTCCACGCCCATCGGAATGATGGGTTGGGGAACCATGTCGACCTGCGGCACGGCCTCGGCGAGCGCCGAGCTCGTCAGCCCGACCACGGCCGCGTTCCGCATGATCACCCGCTTCAGCCACTGCAGGCCGCCGGCGCGCAGGGCGAACGCGTCCGCGCCGTGCACGGTCACGACGTACGGGACGGAGAGAAGTCGCGAAACCAGGAGCGCGACGAAGCCGCCAGGCACGAGCCAGTGGGCATGAATCACGTCCGGGCTGAAGCGTCGCCCGGCCCGGAAGGACGACCACAGGAACGAGCCGAGGAGAAAGGGGATCTGGAACGCCGTCGCGGGCCGCGCCTTCAGGTTCGGCAGCATGGCTCCGTCCGCGAGCGACTCCCATCTGCGCGGGAAGTAGGCGAAGCGCTCGATGCGCAGGCCCTCGATCTCCTCCTCGCTCTTTCCGGCGGGCACGCGCGGCGCGACGATCAGGACGTCGAAGGTCTCCTGGAGGCCGAGCGAGAGGTCGAGGACGAACTGCGGCGTTCCGTCGTCGCGGACGGCAGGAAGCGTGGTCGCCAGGACCAGGACGCGGGCCTTGCTCATCCCGGCGCGGTGAACGCGTAGCCGTACCGGAAAAGGAGCGGCGCGCTCACTGCCGTCGTCACCCACCGGTCGAGGCCGGACATGGCCGACTGCCATTCCTCGTCCGGGACGATAGCCACGTCGCCGAGCGAGAACTTGCTCGGGTTTCCGCCGACTCCGTGGGTCGGGTGCACGCGAGCCGTGTGCTCGTCGACGAAGGGCGCCTCGGCCGGATGGCCCGCGTGCTCGGCGATCGTGTTCAGGATCTCGCGCGGACGGGCCGCGAAGTCTTCGTAGCGCACGAGCATCCACGGCACGTCGCTGCTCTTTCGATGCGTCCATTCGGTGGCGGCGTTCCGCGCGAGCCAGCTGAGCGCGCTGTAGCCGGCGCCGAAGCGCGGCATCTCCGTCGCGCCGTCCTCGTGGTCGCCCCAGCTCTTCCGCCGCCGCCACGAGTGGGCCACGGCGCGCGGATCGCGGACGAGGTGGACGACCACAGGCCTCACTTCCGGCACGAGCCCGAGGACGACCGGGTCCCAGGGCCACTTGGAGGCGTCGACGACCACCTTCGCGCCCGATTCCTCGGCGACCGCGCGGTAGAGGGCGGCCCGCACGCGGCAGTAGCGGTCGAGAGACTCCCAGCCCGCCCGCTCCGTCGGCTTCAGGCGCAGAAGGCGGGGCACTGCCCGCCACGCGAGAATCTCCTCCTGCCAGGTCTCGACCGTTGCCGGATCCGCGCCGGCCAGATGCGGATTGGCGACGACCTTGCTCCAGAGCTCGCATTCGGGCACCGTGCGCCCACACCCGCAACGTCCGCTTTCCTCCAGGCCCCACTTCCAGAGATGGTGCAGCTCCCCCGTGTTGCAGTAGGAGTCCAGCTGCCCGAGAAAGTGGGCGAGAATGTTGCTGCCGCTACGGCCCTTAGCGATGAGGTATAGAACGGTGAGCCGGTCGTCTACGGCCGCTTCCATGACCGCAGATCGTACGTGTGCCATCGTATGAGGCGGACAGACGTACATTCATGAAGCTCATCATCCAGATTCCGTGCCTGAACGAAGCGGAGACGCTGCCGACGACGCTGGCCGACCTCCCGCACGAGGTGCCCGGCTTCGACCGAGTCGAGTGGCTGATCATCGACGACGGATCGGTGGACGGCACCGCCCGCGTGGCGCGGGAGCACGGGGTCGAGCACATCGTCCGCTTCAACGCCAACAAAGGGCTGGCGGTCGCATTTCAAGCCGGCATGGATGCGTGCCTCAAGCTCGGCGCGGACGTGATCGTCAACACCGACGCCGACAACCAGTACAGGGGCGAGGACATCCTCCGCCTGGTCGAGCCAATCGTTTCGCGCCGTGCGGACATGGTCGTCGGCGATCGCCGCGTGCAGCACCATCCCGAGTTCTCGCGCACCAAGAAGTTCCTGCAGCGGACCGGCTCCTGGGTGGTGCGGCGGGCGTCGGGCACCGACGTCCCGGACGCGACCTCGGGCTTCCGCGCCTATACGCGGGACGCGGCACTGCGCCTGAACGTTGTCTCGGGCTTCAGCTATGTGCTGGAGACACTGATCCAGGCGGGGAAGACCGACATTGCCGTGACGAGCGTCCCCATTCGCACGAATCCTAAGACGCGCGAGTCGCGGCTCTTCAAGTCCACGTTCCAGTACCTCAAGCGCTCCGTCGGGACAATCTTCCAGATCTGGACAATGTACGGCCCCCTGCCCGCCTTCCTCTGGCCCGCGCTCATCTTCGGGATTGCCGGCGGCGGATTGATAGGGCGCTTCCTCTGGCACTACGTCGAGTCGCCCGGGCCTACGGGCCACGTGCAGTCGCTCGTGCTCGGCGCCGCCCTGCTCATCGTCGCGTTCCTGCTCGTCATGCTGGGCGTCATCAGCGACCTGCTGCGCTCGAACCGGATCCTCACGGAGCGCGCGCTGCACCGGATCCGCCATATCGAGCTCGCCCTCGGCGTGCCGCCGGAGAAGTCGCTCGAGGAGGTCTCGATCGTCGACCCGGCGCTCGACTCGATCGAGGAGCGGCCGCTCTCGGCCCGCTCCTCGTCGTCCAGCTGATCAGCGCTTCCGGCGGCTGTACTTCGCGCGGTAGGCGGCCTTGCGCCAGCTGAGCGGCAGCTTCTCCCGGTAGTCGCGCGGCACCTTGTCGGCCAAGCGCAGGAGGGTCCCGCCGGTCTTGCCCTTCGTCGCACGCTTGCGCGGCCCGGCGACGATCGAGGACTGCGCGATCGCCTCGGAATCCTCGTAGAAGGAGACGTAGGCGGCGCGGGCCGCCTCGAGCTCCTGGACGACGCCGTCCATGTCGTCCGCGTCCTCCTCGGCGAGCTGGGAAACCAGGTCCCAGACGGCGTCGACCTGCTCGCGTAGCACGGTCGGGATGGCGAAGTCCTCCCAGTTCGCCTTCGACCGGCTGAGGCCCTTGTCGACGAACTCGTGGATGGAGACGATCGAGGCCGCGGGCGCGTCGCGGACGACGGAGAGATCCAGCATCTCGCCGACGCGGCCGAGGATCCGCGTCCAGTCGTCGAGGAGGTCCTCGTAGCGGACGAAAACGCGCGGGCTCTCGCGCGTCGCACGCTCCGTGAAGAGCGTCTGGTTGAGCCAGCCGGCGGTGCGGCTGACATCGCTCTGCCAGTGCCCGTACGAACGCTGCTTCGAGTCGACCACGGCCGCGGGGTGGCGCAGCAACGTGGCGAACCGCGGCGAGACGCCCACGTCCTCGGCGGAGCGCCTCCAGAGCGGCAGGAACCAGGAGAGGCGCGGATCCTTGACGAGCACGTGCTCGGAGGCGCGGAACTGTTTCCCGAGCCAGTCGGCGAGCTCGTCGTGCGTGCCCTCGTCGAGGGCGACGTCGGCGGTGTACGACCAGGCGGAGGGGCGCGCGTCGGAGACCTGGACTCCCGCCTTCGCCAGGAGGCGCGTGTGGAAGTCGACGACCCACTGGGACTCGGCGAAGCCGCGCGGGTTCGTGGAGTCGGCGGGCACCTCCGGCTGTGGCACGTGGTAGCCGAGCCGCTGGAGGATCCCGCTGAACAGACTGGTGCCGCTTCGCCCAGAGCCGGCGACGAGGACAAGCGTCCGCTCGGCCTTGCGCGCAGCCGGCTGCTCGACGTCGGTCGTTGTGGGTTCGGTGTCTTGAGAGATGGCCATCGGCTGCCCGGACCGGAAGATTATCGGGAGGAACTCGAGCAAGCTCGGCAAGGCGGCTCCCCAGGATCGGCCGGGTCGGCTTGCATAGACTGCGTCGCCGGAACCCTGCGGAGGTGAGCGTGACCGAACGACTGGAGGCGCCGGACGCCTCGGCGCTCGTCGCCGAGCCCGAAGAGCACTTCCCCAACCACATCGAGCAGAGGACGATCGTCCTCGCCGAGCAGCGCGTGCTCTACCTCCCGGTTCCCAAGGCCGGGTGGACGACCGTGGGCTGGATCCTCGCCGAGGTTGCCGGCCTCCCCGCCGGCCTTTTCGAGCACTCGATGCTCCCGGGCGTCTCGACGTCGCTGACCATCCACGACATGAACCTCTGGGGCCACGGCTATCGGCTCGCCGACTACGAGGGCGAGGAGCGCGAGCGGATCCTGAGCGAGGACGGCTGGTTCCGGTTCTCGGTCGTACGGGACCCGGCGCCGCGCCTCTGGTCGGGCTGGCAGTCGAAGCTCCTCCTCCGCGAGCCGCGCTTCTTCGACATGTTCTGGGAGGAGCCGTGGTTCCCGCGCATCCCCGAGCAGCCGGAGGACCTGGTCGAGGACTTCCGCCGCTTCGCCGCCGCGGTAGCGGCCGGCGAGGCGGTGGACGTCCACTGGGCGATCCAGAGCGAGCTCCTCGACCGCCTGCCGATCGAGCACGTGGGGCGGCTCGAGAAGCTCGACGAGATCCTGGCGCTGCTGCGCGAGCACGTCGGCGGGGCCAACTGGCCGGCGGAGCAGCGACAGGAGAACCGCACGCCGGTCCCTCTGCCCCCGGCCGCGTACGACGAGGAGGCCGCGGCGGCTCTCAACGGCCATTACGCGGAGGATTTCCAGCGCTACGGCTACGAGCCGGTCGCTTCGGCCGCGGGCGCAGCCGGCATGAAGACGTGGAGCGAGCGAGTCGCTCCGCTGCTCCCGATCATCAAGGACACGATCGACAAGCACGCCCGCATCGGGCAGCTCCACCAGGTCGCACGGCGCGTGCAGTTCCTGGAGGAGCGGCTCGAGAACCGCTCCTCGCGCCAGGTCGGGCATGCGAGCTCACCGGTCCTCACGAACCTCGAGAACCACACCGACTTCAACGTCGTCTGGGGCTGGTCCGAGGCCGACACGACCCCGGGCTTCACCGCCGTCGTCCGTGCGAAGAACGAGGCCGAACCACTGCCCTGGGTCCTGCCGCCCCTTCTCCGTGCCGTCGAGCGGATCGTGCTCGTCGACAACGGCTCGACGGACGGCACGCCCGAGGTCGCGCGGCGCGTGGCGGAGGAGTGCGCCGCCGCCGAGCGCCTCGAGGTGCGCTCCTATCCCTTCTCGGTCGCGCGCTGCGGAGAGGAGCACCTCGGGACCCCACCCGAATCGGTGCACAGCCTCGTCTACTTCTACAACTGGTCGTTCTCGCACGTGCGCACGGGCTACGCACTGAAATGGGACGCGGACATGGTGCTCACCGACTCGGCCGCCGGCGTCCTCCGCGACCTCGCCTGGCAACTGGAGGCCGACCAGGTGGTCGTGAAGATCCCGCGCTATCCGCTCTACGTCGTCGACGAGCGGCGCGCGTTCCTCGACGTCGGCATGTCGAACACGGAGCCCTGGGCGTGGCCCAACCGGCCGGGCTACAGCTTCGTCAAGGCGATGGAGTGGGAGCAGCCGCTCTGGCCTGCCACGCTGCCCACCCTCGTCCTCCCGGACTGGTCGTGCATCGAGCTGAAGCGGCTCGACGCGGACGAGTTCTCGCACTGGTCGCACACGGATTTCGGCCAGAGCGCGCGCACGCGCAGGAAGCGGCGCGAGTGGGACGTCTTCAACTCCCTCGCCCACGGCGCGGAGGCACCCGAGGGCGTCATCTCCGTGGAGGCGCCGGAGAGCGTGCACGTCATCGAGCACGTCCGCTCCACCGTCCTCCCCGAGATGGCGGCCAAGCGGGGCGACTTCGGCGCGCGGCTCATCCGCCAGCTGACGGCCTGAGGCGATGTCGCACGAGCCCCTGGCACACGCCGCAGCGGTGGTGGGGGCCTTCGGAGCCTGCGGGCTCCTGCTCGCGCGAGAACGGCTGCTCTTCTTCGGTGGGCTCGCGCGCGCTCGTCGCGTCCGAGGCGGGGCTCGCGTACGCCCTCGTCCCGGACGCGCCCAGCCTTCTGACGGCCTCCGCGGCGCGGTTCGGGGCGCTCGCCGCCGCGGTGCTCCTCGGGATCGCGCTCGCCGCAGCCTTCGTACGCTACCCGGCCGCCGCACCGGTGGCGCTCCTCGTCGTCGCGCCGTTCCGACTCTCGGTCGGGCTCGGGAGTCAGGAGGCGTTCCTCCTCCTCCCTCTCTACGCCGTGCTCGCGGCGGCCGCCGCGGCCCTCGCCTACCGCGTCCTGAGAGGCGGCGAGTTCCCGGCCGTCCCGTACCTGATCGCCGGGCCCACCGCCACGCTCGTCGCGCTCTCGGGGATCTCGCTGCTCTGGGCGAAGGACCTCCGGGCGGGAACGATCGAGCTCGTCTTCTTCTTCTTTCCGTTCGCGGTGCTGCTCTCGATTCTGGCCCTCACACGGACGCGGGACTGGACGTGGCGCGCGCTCGCGACCGCGCTCGTGGCCGTGACCTCGCTCTTCGCCGCGGTCGGCGTCTACCAAGCCTGGTCGCACACGGAGATCCTCGCCAAGCAGGACGTCCAGCTCGCGAACGCCTACTCGGCGTTCTTCCGGGTGACCTCGGTCTTCCAGGACCCGAGCGTCTACGGCCGCCACCTCGTGCTCGGGATCGTCGTGCTCCTCACCGCGCTCTGGCTCGGACGAGTGCGGCCCGCGGTCGGCCTTCCCGTCCTCGGCCTGCTCACGCTCGGCCTCTACTTCTCCTACTCGCAGACGAGCTTCGTCTCGCTCTTCTGCGGCGTGCTCGTCGTGGCGCTGCTCGCCGGCGACCGGCTGACCCGCCGCGTGGTGGGCGGAGTGTCCGCGGCGCTCGTCCTCGCGGCGGGAGTCGTCGTCCTCGCCGAGGGCGGCGGAGACTCGGCGCGCCAGGTGACAAGCGACCGGCTTCCCCTCTTGCAGGTGACCTGGCCGGTCTACGCTGCTCATCCGGTCGTCGGGGTGGGCATCGGCTCGCAGCCGCTCATGAGCCGGAAGGAGGAGGACGCGCACAGGCAAAAGAGCAAGAACGTCTCGCACACGACTCCGCTCACCGTCGCGGCCGAGCTCGGCACGATCGGGCTCATCGCCTACCTCGTCTTCCTCACGGCCCTCGGCCGGGCGATTCTCGAGGCGTGGCGCCGGTACCGGCCACTCGGCCTCGCGCTCGCGGGGTGTCTCACCGCGCTCGTCGTCCAGTCCCTCTTCTACGGCGGCTTCTTCGAGGATCCGTTCGTCTGGGGAATCGCAGGCGTGGCGGCCGCGGCGCTGACCTTCCTGCCGGCGAGGCCCGCCGCGCCGGCCTAAGGGTTCGCCACGGAGACGGGCACGGGCTCCGACCGATTGCCCGCCTTGTCGACGGCGACGAGCGTCAGCCCGCTCGCGGGCGGGACCCCGGGCGGCTGCCACGTCAGGCGCTCGACACCACCGGGGCGTTTGCCGGTGCGCGCCGCCTTCTTGCCGTCGAGAAGAAGGCGCGCCCGTCCGCCCTCGTTCGTCCGGTAGCGCACGACGATGCCTTCGTCGGTCGTCACCGCCTCGAGGATCCGCACGTGGGGCGCCACCGTGTCGACCAGGATCGTCTTCGGGATCAGGATCGTCCGCCGCTCGTGCTCGAGGCGCACCTTGAGTCGGTAGAGCCCGTCCGGGACGATCTGACCCTCGTCGTCGCGGCCGTTCCAGTCGTAGGAGACACGTCCTGCCTTCGAGTCCTGCGCGTCGGCGAGCGTGGCGACGTGGGCGCCGTCCGAGTCGACCACCGAGACGTCCAGGCGCTCGGGCCTGCGGAGCAGGAGCGACACTGTCGAGCTCGCGTGGGAGCAGCCGCAAGTGGGGGAGAGATGGCGCTCGAACTGCGGCTTCGCCACGGGCGAGGCCGCAAGCTTAAGGCGCTCGGTCCGCGTGAATGCCGCGGCGCTCCCGACGAGGAGTGCCACGGCAAGCACGATCAATGCAGTCCGTCCCACTCGAAGACGGATGCTACGGGCTACCCGTTGCGGTACGCCTCGACGAGGATCTGTGCAACCTCGGGGCGCGAGAACTCCGCGGGCGGGAGCTCGCCCTGCGAGAGCAGCTCGCGCACCTTCGTCCCCGAGAGGAACACGTGGTCCTCGCCCGAGTGCGGGCACGTCTTCGGCGTCGCCATCTGGCCGCAGACCTTGCACCAGAACGAGTGCTCGAAGAACATCGGCTCGATGTCGAGCTCGTGCGGCTCGAGCTCGTCGAAGATGAGCTGCGCGTCGTAGGTGCCGTAGTAGTCCCCGACACCGGCGTGGTCGCGGCCGACGATGAAGTGCGAGCACCCGTAGTTCTTGCGGCAGATCGCGTGCCAGATCGCTTCCCGAGGGCCGGCGTAGCGCATCGCGGCCGGGAAGGCCGAGACGACGACACGGTCGCGCGGGTAGTAGCCGTCGATGAGGACCTCGTACGCCTTCACGCGGGTCGAGGCGGGCACGTCGTCCGACTTCGTCTCGCCGACGAGCGGGTGGATGAGAAGCCCGTCGACGGTCTCGAGCGCGCACTTGGTCAGGTACTCGTGGGCCCGGTGGATCGGGTTGCGAGTCTGGAACCCGACGACCCGCTTCCAGCCGCGCTCGGCGAAGAGGGCCCGCGTCTCCCGCGGATCCTTGTGCAGCTCGGGGAACGACGGCTCCTGCCGCTCGAAGACGGTCACCTGCCCGGCGACGTAGCGGTCCGGCTGGCCGAAGAGCCGTGCGACGCCGGGATGGGCGTCGTCCGTCGTCCGGAAGCAGCGCTCTGCCTCACGCTCCTTGTCGTAGGAGTAGACCTCCTCGACCTCGAGCACGGCGAGCGGCCGGCCGCTCTCGTCCGCGAGCGCGATCCGGTCTCCGCCCGGCTCGTTCTCGACGGCCAGGCAGACGGGCAGCGCCCACGGCAGGCCGCCGGCGAGGCGCATGTCCTCGACAACGCGCTCGTAGTCGGCCGACGACATGAAGCCCGTAAGAGGCGAGAGCGCGCCCGAGGCGAGCATGTCGAGGTCGGCGAGCTCGCGCGGCGAGAGCCGGACGGCCTCGAGGGAGGACAGGTCGCCGGGCCGCTCGCCCATCCGGTCGACGAGCGCGCCGCCGTGCGGCTTGATCAGGTGGTCGGCGGTGACGGTGCTCACGCGTTCACCCCGGCCGGCGCGAGACCCATCTCCTCGAGCCTCGCGATGACGGCCTGCGCGCTCTCCTCGGGCGAGGCGCCCTCGGTGTCGATCACGATCTCGGCGTTCGCGGGCTCCTCGTAGGGGTCGTCGACCCCGGTGAAGCCCTTGATCTCACCGGCGAAGGCCTTCTCGTAGAGGCCCTTCACGTCGCGACGCGCGCATTCCTCGACCGACGCGCGCACGAAGACCTCGACGAACGGCCCCTGCTCCTCGACCATGTCACGTGCCGTGCGTCTCGTCTCCTCGTATGGGGAGATGGCGGCGCAGATGACCGCCGCGCCGTGGCGAACGAGCCGCGACGCGACCCAGCCGATGCGCTCGATGTTCGTGTCGCGGTCCTCCTTGGAGAACCCGAGGCCCTTGGAGAGATGCGTGCGCACGGTGTCGCCGTCGAGGTACTCCACGATCGCCCCGCGCTGGTCGAGCTCAGGGCCGACGAGATGCGCGATCGTCGTCTTGCCCGAGCCGGAGAGACCCGTGAACCAGAGGCAGAAGCCTCCTCCGCGCGTCTCACCCGACTCCGGGTGCTCGTGGCCATAGATGTGTTCCGTCATGCGTTCCTTTCTTCTCCGAGATGAATGCCACATTCCAGCTTGTCGGACCCGGCCCAGCGGCCGGCCCGCTCCTCCTCGTCGGGCCGCGTCGGCCGCGTGCAGGGCATGCACCCGATCGAGCGGTAGCCCGCGTCGTGGAGGGGGTTGTACGGAATGTCGTTCGCCATGATGTACGCCCAGACGTCTTCCTCGCTCCAGTCGGCCAGCGGCTGGATCTTCCAGACGCCGTACCGCTCGGAACGCTCGACCTTCCGGGCGGTCGCCCGTGAGGGCGACTGGTCGCGCCGGATGCCTGAGACCCAGGCATCGTACGGGCGCAGCGTTTCGATCAGCGGCTCGACCTTCCGGATATGGCAGCAGCGGTCCGGGCTCGACTCCCAGAGGTTCGGCCCCTCGCGCTTGTGCTGCTCGGCGATCGTCAGCACCTCGGGCCGGATCAGCGTGAGCCCATAGCGCTCGACGATGCGCTCGCGCGTCTCGTAGGTTTCCTTGAAGAAGAGGTGCGTGTCGAGCTCGACCACGTCCATGTCGAGCCCGAGCTCGGAGGCCAGGTGGACGAGCACGGACGACTGCTTCTGCCAGGAGCAGCTCAGGCAGAGCCGGTCGCCGAACTCCTCGGCCGCCCAGACGAGGACGTCCTCGGCCGGGAGCGCCTCGATCTGCGCGTCAGTCCGCGAGAGCCGCGTGCTCACTCAGCAAGAGCTCCTTCAGCGTGTCGGAGCGGAGCCCGAGGCGAAGCGTCTCGAGCGGGATCACTTCCGAGGGCGGGATGTTCCCGAGGTTGACGTCGGGCCCGTACTTCTGGATGAACCACGCCTGCGAGCGCGTGGTCGGCGCCTCGAAGACGATGTCCGAGAGGTCGAGCTCGTGGACGATCTCGTCGATCAGGCCGGTGCGCATATCGCCGGAGGAGCGGAAGATCCCGGCCGTCCCGCCCTCGCGGGCCTCCGTGATCACCTTCCAGGCGCCGGCCTCGAGATCTTCCTTCAGCCACTGCACCCACTGGTAGGGAGCGAAGACGACCTCGGAGTCCTTGGAGCCGACCTCCGACATGACGGTGAAGTCCTGGGCGAGCTCGGCGATGAGCTCGAGTTTGCGCTCGCGGGGGATGTCGATTGTCCCGTCGGACACCTCGACGTGCGAGAGGCGGTTGTCTTCGAGCCAGCGCCGGTACTCGTCGAGCTTCCCGCGCGCGACGACGGCCTCGAACAGCGTGCCGCCGCAGACAACCGGTGTGTCGAAAGAGCGGTAGAGCGCGATCTTCTTTTCGAGGTTGCGCGTCACGTACGACGTGCCCCACCCGAGCTTGACGATGTCGACGTAGTCCCCGGCGGTGTCGAAGAGGCCTTCGATCTCGCGCAGGTTGAGGCCCTTGTCGATCACATGCGTGAGGCCCTTCGTGCGCGGCTTCGGGGGCCGGGCCGGAAGGTCCAAAAAGCCGTTAAAGCCGGGCATACAAGTCCTCCAATCGCTTCTTCGCTGCCTCCTGCACGTCGTGGAAGAGCGACGTGCCGTGGGCGTCGATGCCGACGGTGAGCGGGCCGAAATCCTTGACGCGGAACTTCCAGAGGCACTCGGGCATGAGCTCTTCCCAGGCCACCTCTTCGATCTCCTCGATCTGCGTGGTCTCGAGCGCCGCCGCCCCGCCGACGATCGCGAAGTAGACCATGCCGTGCTTCCTCATGGGCTCGATCGCCTCGTCGGGAAGCCCGCCCTTGCCGCAGATGGCGCGCACGCCGAAGTCGCGGCCGAGCGGCTCCGTGAAGCGCACCATCCGCGCGCTCGTGGTCGTCCCGATGGAGACCGGCTCGTAGCGTCCCGGGCCGATCTTGCGGACTCCCGGCGCAGTGTGCAGGAGCAAGGCGCCGCGGAGGTCCATCGGCGGCTCGACCCCCTGGTCGAAGATGCGGATCTGCGTGCGGTCGCGGATGCCGATGATGTGGCCGTCGACGAGCACGGAGTCGCCGGCGCGGAGCGAGCGGATCGTCTCCTCGTCGGCCGGGAACTGGATTCTTCGGTCCGTTACGGTCACGCGGTCACGCCTCTCGGTCGTAGTCGATGGTCCCGTCCGCGGCGATGTGCGCGCTCGCGCGGCGCGCGGCCCAGCACTGGTAGTTGACCGCGACGGGGTTCAGGGTCATGTGCGTGTCGGCGTGCTCGACGTGGCACTGGAGGACGGTCACGTCGCCGCCCAGGCCCATCGGCCCGATCCCGGTCTCGTTCAGAAGCTCGTAGAGCTCCTCCTCGAGCTTCGCCACCTCGGGGTCGGGGTTGCGCGTGCCGACCGGTCGCGCGATCGCCTCCTTGGCGAGATGCATGGCGTAGTCGGCCGAGCCCCCGATGCCGACGCCGACGATCCCCGGCGGGCAGGGCTTGCCCCCCGCGCCGACGATGGAGTCGAGGACGAAGCGCTTGATCCCGGCGACACCGTCGGCCGGGACGCACATCTTCAGGAAGCTCATGTTCTCGGAGCCGGAGCCCTTCGGAACGCACTTGACGTCGAGTCCATCCCAGTCGGAGACGAACTCCCAGTGGACGATGGGCACGCGGTAGCCGACGTTCTGCCCGGTGTTCTCACGGGTCAGCGTGTGCACCGTGTTCGAGCGCAGCGGGTGCTCGACCGTCGCGCGCTCGGTGCCGTCGTAGAGCGCCTCGTAGATTCGGGCTGGATGCAGCGGGAAGTGCTCCCCGACGCGGCAGTAGTAGACGGCGATGCCGGTGTCCTGGCAGACGAGCGTCGTCTGGTCGTCCGCGATCGAGACGTTGCGGATGATCGTGTCGAGCACGCGCTGCCCGGGCGTCGAGGTCTCGCGCTCGCGGGCAGCGCGAATGGCGTCGCGGAGATCCTGCGGGATGTCCTTCAGCGCCCAGACGTAGAGGTACGCGGCGGCATCCTCGACCGCCTTCTGGATGTCGGTCGCAACCGTGCTCATGCGGCCGCCCTCTCGGCCGCGGCCTTCCCCGCACGGCGCCCGAAGACGCAGCACTCGAGAAGGGAATTGCCCATCATCCTGTTGCGCCCGTGCGTCCCGCCCGCGATCTCCCCGCAGGCGAAGAGCCCTTCCACCGTGGTCTCGCCGTGGGCGTCGATGACGAGCCCGCCGTTTTGGTAGTGGAGGACGGGATACGTGAGAATCGGCTCGCGGAGGGGGTCGATGCCGCCCGCGCGGTAGCGGCGCAGCATGTACGGGAGCGAGACCTCCGCGTCGGCGGAAGCGATGCGCGTCGTGTCGAGCCAGACTGCCGGCCGCCCGTTTGGAGTCTCGACCCCGCCGCCGTTTGCAACCTCGTCCACGATCGCCTGCGAGACCTCGTCCCGGGGCCCCAGGGAGTCCGTGAACTCGGCGCGGTCGGCGTTCAGGAGGACGGCGCCGTAGGCACGCGTGGTTTCGGGGATGGAATAACCCTGCATGTTCTCGGGCCAGGCGCCTCCGTTCGGGTGGTACTGGAGCGCGTCGAGGTCGCGGGCCCCGGCACCGAGGTCGAGCGCGATCTGCGTCACCTCGCCGGTCGCGCCGGGATGGTTGGTGGAGAGCTCGCCGCGCTCCTCGGCCTCGCGAAAGCAGCGGCCGCCGGCAGCGAGGACCACCGCGCCGGCCTCGATCACGTGCTCGCCGCAACGCGCTCGCCAGCCCGAGCTCATCGGCTCGAGCTCGGTGAGCGGCGAGTGCGGAAAGGTCTCCGCGGTCGAGCCCTCGATGACTTTCCGCAGCGTCTTAGTGATCGCATGCCCGGTGCGGTCGCCGACCTGCAGGAGCCGCTTGCGGCTCGCCCCACCGCAGCGGGCGATGCGGTAGCCACCGTTTTGCCGCGTGAACTCGACGCCGGACTCCTCGAGCCAGTGGATGGTCTCGGGCGCTTCGGAGGTGAGGATCTCGACGAGGCGCATGTCGGCGGTCTCGTGCGAGCTTTTCCAGACGTCCGCGGCGTGGGTCTCGGGCGAATCGTCCTCGCCGACGGCCGCTTGGATCCCCCCTTGCGCCTTGGCGGAGTTGCAGGACTGGAGGGCCAACTTGGTCGCGACCGCGACCCGGGCTCCCGCCCGTTCGGCGGCCACGGCCGATGCAAGGCCCGAAGCCCCGCTTCCGATTACGAGCACGTCGAATTGGAGCGCGTCCGCCACGGTGGGACTATACCACCGTTTCGCTAATGGCAAGCATTTTGTCTTCTTATTCAACCCGCCCGCCTGGAAAGCCGATAAAAGGCCTCGTGGGCAGACTTTTCGGCTATGTCTTCATGCTTGCGGCGCTCGCCGTGGGTGGATATCTCGTGCTCAAGGCGGCGCAGGACACCGGACCGGTGTCTGCCAATCAGCAGCAGCTGGAGGACTCCGCCAACCAGGTGAGCGCGTCCATCAACCTGCAGCAGGCAACCCCGCCGATGGAGGCCTGGTTCAGCGCCACGGGCACGTACGTCGGCGCTCAGTCGCAGCTGCCGCCGTCGTTCGGCGTCACACTCGTGCGGGCGGACAAGTTCTCGTATTGCCTCCAGGCGGGCAGCGGAACGAACGTGCAGCACATGAACGGCCCGAACGAGAACGCCCCCGTCGCGGGCCCCTGCTAGCGGGCCTCTTCGGCGAGCACCCCTAGCCGGTCTTCCCGCTCCGTGTCCCGCATCCCCGGGATGAGAAGACAGAGGAGCGTGGCCGCACACGCGATCACGCCGGCGCCGGCCAGGGTCGCCTCGGCCCCGATGGCCGCCGCGACGGGGCCGGTGAGCGCAAATGAAATCGGCACGAGAGAGGTCGAGACAAGCCAGTCGAGGCTCGTGACGCGGCCGAGCAGGCGCGCGGGGACGAGAGTCTGAATGAGCGTGCCCCAGACGACCAGGCCGGAGGCGAAGAGCGCCTGCTGGACGAAGGACGACGCCATCGCCTCCCACAGGACCGACGCGAAGGCGAGCCCGGCAATGCCGAGGCACCCGACCGCCCAGGCCACGTACATGAACGTCATGTGCTTGCGGGGGAGGCCGAGCTGCGCCATCACGACCGCCGCGAGGATCGCGCCCACGCCTCCGGCGGCGAGGACCAGTCCGAAGTCGTCCGCGCCCCCGCCGAGGTCATTCTTGATCCGGTAAGGAACCAGCACCTCCACCGGGCCCCAGAAGGCGAGGAGCGAGATGGCCGCGCCGACCAGGGTGCCCCAGAGCCAGGCGTGGCGGCGAACGAAGCGGAATCCCTCGCGGAGGTCGGCCAGCGCCGAGGGCCGCGCCTCGTCGCCGCGGTCGACGCGGAGGACGCCAGACATCAGCGAGATCGCGAGCGCAGAAGCCACGAAGGAGCCCGCGTCGAGCGCGAACGCCGCGCCCGCGCCGAGCGCGGCCACGGTCAGTCCGCCGATCGCGGGGCCGGCGAGGGCCATCATGAACGGCCGGATGAACTGGTCGAGCGAGTTCGCCTGCACGAGCATTCGCTGCGGGACGATCTGCGGCACGGTCGCGTTGAACGCAGGGCCGAAGAAGGCGTCCCCCGTCCCGAAGACGATTGCGAGCAGGAAAAGGTGCCAAAGCTCGAGCACTCCGGTCAGCGAGAGCACCGCGATGACGGCCACCGCAAGCGCGCGGACGAGATCGGTCGCGATCATGATTCGCCGCCGGTCGACGCGGTCGCTGATCACCCCGCCGACGAGCAGAAACGCTGCCATCGGCAGTGTCCACGCGACGCCGATCAGCGACAGCGCGGTCGGCGTGTCGGAGAGCTCGTAGACCTGCCACGCGATCGCCACGATGTAGACGCCGTCGCCTAGAAGCGACACGGCCGCCCCGGTCCAGAGCAGCGCAAAGTCTCTGATCGCCAAAGGGCGCAGGATCTTCAGGTGGCGCAGGCCTATGGTCGTTGCAGGGTTCACGTCTCTCAGTCCTCAGGGTGGGCACGGAGCCGGCGGCAAGGCCGGCCCGGAGAGACGCGCTGAAGTGCGAAGCTAGCCGGGCAGGCGAAGGCCGCCGGAAGTTGGGTGCGGTTCCATTTCCACGCTGCGGCCTCCGATCAGGTCATAGCTCGACCGGACCAGCCTACCCGAGCGGCTGGCGCGCGGCCAGCCCCCGGGCTAGCCGCCAGCTGGCCGCCAGCTAGCCCCGAGCTAGCCCCCGAGGCCGCCGAAGAACGTGAAGGGGTTCCTGGGAGCGACTTCCCAGACCATCCCTCCGCCCGGCTCGACCTCGACCTTCGCGCCGTCCGCGACCTCGCCGCGAAGCCGCTCCGCGAGGGCGCGCGCCTCGTCCTCGTTCGCCGCTCCTGCGAGCAGAAAGGTGTGCCGGCGGACGACCGGGATTCCCTCCGATTCGAGGCGTTCGGCAAGTGCCTCCGTGTCTTCGTGGCTCGTCAGCTCGACGCGGACCTCCCACTGGGCGGCGCCGGTCTTCGCCGATTCGCCGGCCTCGCGCTCCTGGAGCCGCTCGTGTTCCTCGGCGATCTCCTCGGCGGTGCCCGGGAGCGGAATGGAGCCGTCCTTCCAGGCCTGCTCGACCGGATGCCAGCGCTCGAGAGCGGTCACCGCCGACTGGCCCTCGTGCTCGATGCGGGCACTGACCGTGCGCAGCACCTCGCGCGCGGGCGCTTCGGAGTCCGCATAGAGGTAGACGCGCGGCCCGTCACGGCTGACGACCACGCGATCGCCGAGCGAGGAGCGCTCCTCACCCTCGAGGTCGACCGCAGCAAGCCATTCGGCGAACTGGGTGCCGTCGCCCTCGTCGTCGAAATCGATCGTGACCCGCCAATCGTCGGCCATCGCGGTCGGAAGCCTACCGGTCTCTAATCTGCCCACGATGCGGTGGCTCGCCAAGGCGTTCCTGCAGAAGGGCCTCAGCGTGCTCCCGCAGGCCGAGCGCGCCAACTACCTGCTGCAACGGCACGTGACCCGCTCGCTGCCCGGGCCGGAGGCGGGTTTCGGCCGGCGGTTCGAGCGCGCCGCCCGCCACGTGGAGGCGTACGCCGAGCACGGGCCCGAGCGCGCGCTCGGCGACGCGGTCTTCTACGAGTTCGGCGCGGGCTGGGACCTCGCGGTGCCGCTTTCTCTCTGGGCGCTCGGCGTCGAACGCCAAGTCCTCGTGGACCGTCGGCCGAACGTGCGAGCCGAGCTCGTGAACACGAGCATCGAACGCCTCGGGCGGCTCGCCGCCGAGCGTGACCTGCGCGGCCCGGGCGGGCCGATCGCGACGGTGGAGGAGCTCGAGCCCCGCTTCGGCATCCGCTACGTCGCACCCCTCGATGCGCGGGCGACCGGGCTTCCGGCGGGCTCGGTCGACTTCGTCACGAGCACGAGCACGCTCGAGCACATCCCGCAAGGAGACCTCGTGCCGCTCCTGGCCGAGTGCCGCCGGCTCCTCGGGTCCGACGGAGCCGTCAGCTCGCGCATCGACCTGAGCGACCACTTCTCGCACTTCGATCACTCGCTCTCGCCCTACAACTTCCTGCGCTACTCCGACCGGACGTGGAGCCTGGTCAACTCGGACCTCCTGCACCAGAACCGCCTCCGCCGCCCGGACTACGTCTCCGCCTTCGAGCGGGCGGGCCTCACCGTGGTCGGCGAGAGGCCGTGGCGGCCGAACGTCCCTCTGCCCGAGGACCTCGACCCGCGCTTCCGGGACTACGACCCGGAGGACCTGGCCGTGGCCAGACTCAGAATCGTCGCGGTGCCCTCACCAGACGCTCTCGTAGAGCGCGAGAACGTCGGCGACTGACGCGGGGCGCGGGTTCGCCTTCGCGCCGCCTCGACCTGCGGCCGCTTCGGCCAACGCGGGCAGGTCGTCCCGCGGAACGCCGAGGTGACGGAGCAGCGTGAATCCGGAGAGCCGCGAGAGCTCCTCGGCGCGTGCGATCGGGTCGTGGGTCCGCATCGCCTCCCCGAAGCTCTCGATCTCGGCCGCGGCAACCTCGAGGTTGAAGCGCAGAGCCGGCGGCAGGCAGATCGCGTTCGCGGCGCCGTGCGCGATGCCGTAGCGGCCGCCGGCCGCCTGCGCCATCGCGTGGCCGAGCCCCAGGCCGGCACCGGCGAGCGCTGCGCCCGCATGCATGGCGCCCTCGAGAAGCGCCCGCCTCGCCTCCGGATAACGGCCGTCGGCGAGGACGAGTGGGAGGTTGTCGGAGACGAGCGGGGCGCCGGCGAGCGCCTCCGCGTCCGCCTGCTCGTTCTTCCCCTGGACGTACAGCGCCTCGGCGCAGTGGGCGAGTGCGTTCAACGCCGTTCCGCCGGACTCGCCAGGCGGCAGGTCGTAGGTGAGCTCCGGCTCGTAGACGATGCCCTCGACGTGTGCGCCTCCGCCGCCGCCCTTCACCCGGCGGGCCTCGTCGCGGATCCCGAAGCCGCGTGTCCATTCGGCACCCGAGTACGTCGTGGGAACGGAGACGACCGGAAGCCCCGTGTCGGCCGACACCGCCTTGGCGGTGTCGATCGCGCTCCCACCACCAACCGCGAGCAACCCGTCTGCGCCCTCGGCGAGAACGGCCGCGGCGGCGACGGACTGCGGCGAGCCGTGCGGCTCGACTCCGTAGAAGGCGTTCGCCGCGGGAAGCTCGAGCGCACGCCATCGCTCTGTCGTGACGAGGAGAGGCCGCCCGCTGCCGACCTCGGCGAGCACCGCGGGCAGCGAGTCGAGGCCCCAGCGGACGATCACGACGTCTGCTCGCGCGCGAATTCGAGGAAGGCCGCGGCGGCGCGCGTCGGCGGCCGGCCCTTGGCCCGTACGACGTAGATCTGCCGCGCGGGCTCGAGGCCGGCGACCCGTGCCATCGCGAGCGTGCCGGCGGCGAGCTCGCCCTCGATCGCCGTCCGCGAGATGAACGTGACGCCGAAGCCGGCGGCGACAGCGCTCTTCACCGACTCCTGCAGCCCGAGCTCCAGCTTCGGCTCGAGCTCGCGCACACGGAGCCCGGCGCGACGCAGCTCGTCGTCGACGACCTGCCGGACGCCGGCGCCCTCCTGCATCGCGACGACCGTTTCCTCGCGCAGGTCGTCCAGCGTCACCGAGCCTCCGGCCGCCGGGTGCCCGGGCGGAACCGCGAGGACGATCTCGTCCCTGACCAGAGGCTCGAACTCGAGCGACCGGTTCCGGCGAAGCGCCCCCACGACACCGAGCTCGAGCTCCCGCTGCGCCACCTTCTCGCTTACCGTCTGCGTGTCCCAGATGGACAGGGCAACGTGGAGATCGGGATGCTCGCGCTGGAACTCACAGAGGAGCAGCGGCACGAGGTGCGCGCCCGGACCTGTCGAGGCCCCGATCGCGATCGTGCCGTGCAGCTCCGCGCTCTCAGCGGCGACCTCGTCGTAGAGCTGCTCCTCGAGGGCGAGCATGCGCTGAGCGCTGCGGTAGAGCCGGAGGCCCGCCTCCGTCGGCTCGACGCGGCGCCCGGAGCGGTCGAGCAGCGTCTGGCCGAGGCGCTCCTCGAGGGCACGAACCTGAAGGCTGACGGCGGGCTGCGTCACGCCGAGCCTCTCCGCCGCCTGTGAAAAGCTGCTCTTCTCCACGACCGCGCAGAAGGCGGCGAGCTGACGGGTATCCATAAGCATTCATTATGCAGCGACTAAGCCGATGACGCTCTCGCCGGAAGCCGAGTCCCTCGCCGAGCGCTACGCGCGCCTCTCGAGAGAAGGCGCTGACCGGCGCGGCATCGACGCCGCGCTGCGCTCCCTCGACATCCTCATCTCGGCGACGGTGCTCGTCGTCGCGCTGCCGATCCTCGCCCTCGTCACGATCGTCTTTCTCGCCACCTCGGGAACGCCGCTCTTCTACCGCGGCCTGCGGGTCGGGCGGTACGGGCGCATCTTCCACATGTTCAAGTTCCGGACGCTCAAGCGAGACGCCGAGTCTCGACTCGGCCCGTATTACGGGCAGGAGCTCTCGGTTCGCACCGCGGCGGAGGTGACACGGCTCGGGCGCTGGCTCCGCGCGGCGCAGCTCGACGAGATGCCGCAGCTCTGGAACGTCCTGCGCGGCGACATGTCCATCGTCGGGCCGCGGCCGATCCGTCCGACCTTCTTCGAGGAGCTCGCCCAGGAGATCCCCCAGTACTGGCAGCGTCTCGTCGTCAGGCCGGGGCTCACCGGGCTCGCCCAGACGCGCATGGGCCGCGAGGAGTCGTGGGCAGAGAAGCTCGCGCACGACCTCGAATACATCGCCGACCGCTCGGTCGGCCTCTATCTCCGCGTGGTCGTCGCGACGGCCTGGCGCGTGGTCAAGCAGTCGGCGGCAGCCGTGTGGGGGCTCCTGCGCGGAGGCCGTCACTAGACTCAGGGGCCATGTGCGGGATCTGCGGACTCGCCTCGCTCGACGGAACCCCCGTTGACGCGGGGCCGCTCGAGGCCATGAACGAGACGCTGCGACACCGCGGCCCCGACAGCGCGGGCACGCTGGTGGACGGGCCTGTCGCGCTGGCGTCGCGGCGCCTCTCCATCATCGACCTCAGCGGTGGAGACCAGCCGATCGGGAACGAGGACGGGTCGGTCCAGGTCGTCCAGAACGGCGAGATCTACAACCACCTCGAGCTGCGGGCGACGCTCGAACGGCGCGGGCACCGCTTCCGCACGGCGAGCGACACTGAGGTCCACCTGCACCTCTACGAGGAGTACGGGCCGCACTACGTCCGCGAGCTGCGGGGGATGTTCGCGGTCGCGCTCTGGGACTCGAAGCGCCGGCGGCTCGTGCTCGCCCGTGACGCCTTCGGGATCAAGCCGCTCTACTACTCGACCGAAGGCGGCACGCTCGCCTTCGCGTCGGAGCTCAAGGCCCTCCCCCGCGGCGAGGTCGACCTCGACGCCCTCGAGGCCTTCCTCGCCTTCAACTCCATCCCCGCGCCGCTCTCGGTCTGGGAGGGGACGAAGAAGCTCCCTGCCGGGCACGTGCTCGTCTGGGAAGGCGAGGGCGAGCCAGGCGTCGAGCGCTATGCGCGGCCGGCCCCTGTCTCGACGGGCGAGGTGCGAACCGAGGACGAGAACGAGCTGGCCGAAGAGCTGCGCGCGCGCCTGCGCGATTCGGTGCGCGCCCACCTGCTCGCCGACGTGCCGGTGGGCGTCTTGCTCTCGGGCGGCGTCGACTCGGGAGCGCTCGCAGCGCTCGCGGCGCTCGAAAGCGGCGAGCGGGTGCAGACGTTCTCGATCGGGTTCGAGGAGGGCTCCTACGACGAGCTCGCGGACGCGCGCAAAGTCGCCGAGCTCTACGAAACCGACCATCACGAGCTCGTCGTCCGGCCCGACGCGGCGGAGCTCCTGCCCAGGCTCGCGGAGGCCTTCGACGAACCGTTCGCCGACTCGTCTGCCCTGCCCACGTACCTCGTCTCCGAGCTCGCCGCACGCGACGTGAAGGTGGCGCTCTCCGGCGAGGGCGGCGACGAGCTCTTCGGCGGCTACTACACGTACGTCGCGGACCTCCTGGCGCCCAAGATCGGGCCGCTGGCCGCGGCTGCACGGCCGCTCGTCGAGCGCCTCCCGAGCTCCTCCGCCAGAACCAGCCTCGACTACCGCGCCAAGCGCTTCGTCCGCGCCGCGCAACTGCCGCCGCTCGAGCGCCACCACGGCTGGAAGGAGATCTTCTCGCCGGAGGCGCGCGCGGCCCTGCTCGAGCCAGGCCGGCGCGGAGGCTCCGACCCGCTCGACGTGTACCGGGCTCGCTACGCCGAGACGGAGGGCGCCGACGAGCTCGCACGCCTGCAGGACGTCGACCTCGGCATCTACCTCGTCGACGACCTACTCGTGAAGACCGACCGCGCGAGCATGGCGCACTCGCTCGAGGCGCGCGTCCCCTACCTCGACCCCGTGGTCGCGACCCTTGCGCTCGCCCTCCCGACACGCCTGAAGGTGCGCGGCTTCTCGAAGAAGCGCCTGTTGCGAAAGGCCGTCGCGCCGCTCCTTCCCGACTCGATCGTCTCGGGACGGAAGCGCGGCTTTTCCATCCCGGCGGCGGCCTGGCTCCGCGGCCCGCTCGTCCCCTTCGCCCGCGAGGTGCTGTCGGAGGAGACCATTCGGCGCCAAGGGTTCTTCCGGCCCGAGGCGGTCACGCGCCTGCTCGACGACCACGTGGCCGGGCGCGAGGATCTGTCGCGCCAGCTGTGGGGGCTCCTCACGTTCACGCTCTGGCACGAGCAGGTGGCCGCCAAGCCCGCAGCCGTCGCCGCGTGAAAACGTGGGTGGATATAACGGCGCCGGCGCACGTGCTGGTGTTCCGGCCGCTGATCGCGCTCATGCGCGAGCGCGGGGACATGGTGGAGGTGACAGCACGTGACTACGCGCAGACCGTCCAGCTCCTCGAGCAGCACGGGATCGAGGCGGAGCTCATCGGCCACCACGGCGGCCGCTCCCGGGTCGGCAAGCTCGCGACGATGGCGACACGCATGTCAAAGCTGCGCCGCTGGGCGCGGGGCCGGCACTTCGACGCGGCCCTCGCCCACGGCTCGCACCACCTGACACTGACGGCGCGCGCGCTCGGCATTCCCAGCTCGACGACCTTCGACTACGAGTTCGCAACGGTGCAGCACCAGCTCGGGTGCCGAGCGGCGACCTTCGTCGTCGTGCCGGACGCGATTCCGCCCGATCGGCTCGAGCGCTACGGCGTCCATCCACCGAAGCTGCGCCAGTACCCCGGGCTCAAGGAGGAGTACTACCTCTCCGACTTCGAGCCCCGCCCGGAGGTCGTGGACGAGCTCGGCGTCGACCGCGGGCGGATCCTGGTGGTCGTACGAACACCGCCGGACGTCTCCCTCTACCACCGCAAGTCGAACCCGCTCTTCCCGCAGGTGCTCACCTTTCTCGGCAGCCAGGAGAACGTGCATGCGGTCGTCCTCCCCCGCACGGAGGAGCAGCGGGACTACGTGCGGAGCCTCGAGCTCCCGTCGGTGCTCGTCCCCGATGGGGCCGTGGACGCTCAGAGCCTCATCGCGTTCGCCGACCTCGTCGTCTCGGCGGGAGGGACGATGAACCGCGAGGCGGCCGCGCTCGGCATCCCCGTCTACACCACGTACGGCGGCCGGCTCGGGGGAGTCGACGAGGCGCTGATCCGCGATGGCCGCCTGCGTCCGCTCACCGATCCGAGGGCCCTCGAGCTCGTGAAACGGAGTAGCGAGGGGCTGCGCGTGCGCCGCGATCCCGCTGAGATGCTGGCGCTGCTCATGCCCATCTGACCGGTACTAGACTGGCGCGCTGGGGAGTTCACCTACAGGGGAGGTAGGGATGAGACGAGCGTTGCTTGCAGTAGCAGCCGTCGCGACCGTGCTCATGGCGACCGCCACAGCCGTGGCAGATCCGCCGGGCCCGGTCGGAAGCGGCGACCCGGTCATCGACCTGGCCGGAGGATTCACCTACACGACCATCTCGACGGCGTGCACCGATTCGGTCACGTCGACGGAGAGCGGCGGGACATTCCCGATGCCGGAGGACTTCGACGGCAACGTCGTCTTCAACGCCGGCGACGAGACGTGGCTGCTCTCGAACCACGAGTTGACGGAGCCGCGACCCGGTGACTTCCAGGGCGACGCGGGCAAGTGCGCCGTCCCGGAGCAGACTCCGGGTGACGAGGACTCGAACGGAACCGCATCCGTCTCGAGGATCGTGCTCGCCAAGGACGGCGTCACCGTTCTCCGCCGCGAGCTCATCACGACGGGCCTCCACGACACGTGCTCGATCGCGCGAACGCCGTGGAAGACCTATCTGACGAACGAGGAGTTCCCGTTCCTGAGCGACCCCGAGCTGCGCTCGGGCTGGGTCTGGGAGATCGACCCGGCGACCGGCGCGCAGACGCGCCTCACGGGCATGGGCCGCTTCAGCCATGAGCAGGAAGCGCGAGTCGGGCAGAACTGGTACCTGACGAACGACCGTGGGAACTGGCAGTACCTGTACAAGTTCGTGCCCGACCGGGCGAACGACCTCACGACCGGGAAGCTGTACGGGCTCGTCTTCGACCGGGCGACGAACACCGGCCACTGGGTCGGCCCGCTCGACCCGTTCACGCCCGAGGCGGACATGGTCGCGCGTGTCGGTCCGCCGACCTCCGCGAACTCGTTCGAGAAGGCAGAGGGCATGGTCAGCGCTCCGAGCGGCAACGCGGTCGTCTTCAGCGAGTCGGGCGCGCTGCCGAATCCGGGCAACGTCTGGAAGCTCACCGACCTCAATCAGGAGACGGTGCACGGGCAGATCGTCGTCGCGGGCGACTTCGGCCGGATGGCGCGTCCCGACAACATCCGCTTCACGGATGCCGGCGACCTGTTCATCATGGAAGACCACGGCTCGGCCGACTTCGCACAGCCGGGCACGGGGGGCGTGAACCAGATCTGGGTGCTTCCCCGTGGGAAGACCGGGGCGGAGAACCTCGAGCTCTTCGCAGCTCTCCCCAACCGGTTCGAGCCGACGGGGCCGTGGTTCTCGAACGACAACCGGATCCTGTACCTCTCGATCCAGGCCGACCCGCCGTTCAACAGCCGGGTCATTGCCATCCAGCGGACGGGTGGCAACTTCAACCAGCCGTACGACCGCTAGAAGCGGATCGAAGCAACGATGCGAGGGCCGGCCACCGCCGGCCCTCGTCGTCTCTAGGCCGGTTCAGGCGCCGGCGCCTCGGCCGACACGCGCCTCGGCGCGCGGACCATCAGCCCGAGGCGGTTGACGACGTCGAGTGTCTCGCCCGCCTCGACGAGGCGCTCGAGCTCGGCGAGCTCGTCCTCGAGCCAGGACGGATCCACGGGCATGCTGGCGCAGCGCAGGATCTTCGGGTGCGTGGTGGGCTCGGCGTCCTCGTTCTTGGCCCAGAGCTCCTCGTGCAGCTTCTCGCCCGGCCGCACGCCGATGAAGTCCACCTCGACGTCCACGTCGGGCTCCTTGCCGGAGAGACGGATCATGTTGTGCGCCAGGTCGAGGATCCTCACGGGCGGGCCCATGTCCAGAACGTAGATCTCGCCGCTCTCCCCGATCGCGCCCGCCTGGACGATGAGCTGGACGGCCTCCGGAATGGTCATGAAGTAGCGCGTCATCTCGGGGTGCGTCACGGTCACCGGGCCGCCGCGCGCGATCTGGCGGCGAAAGAGCGGGATCACGCTTCCCGACGAGCCGAGCACGTTGCCGAAACGGACCGAGATGAACTGCGTGCCGTTGTGCTCTCGCGCGGCGGCCGCCTCGGCGATCCACTCGCAGATCGCCTTCGTCTGCCCGAGGACGTTCTTGGGGTTCACGGCCTTGTCCGTCGAGACCAGGACGAAGCGCTTGCACCCGAACTCGGAGGCGACCTCGGCGACCACTCCGGTGCCGAAGACGTTGTTGCGGACCGATTCGATCGGGTTCGCCTCCATGAGCGGCACATGCTTGTAGGCGGCGGCATGGAACACGACCCCGGGCCGGAAGCGGTCGAAGGTGCGCCGCATCTTGGCGCGGTTCTTGACGTCGGCGAGAACCGGGACGGTCGAGTTGAAGCGGCGCTCGTACGCGAGCTCGCGCTCGATGTCGACGAGCGCATTCTCCGTGTGGTCGACGAGGATGATGCGGTCGGCGCCGAGGGCGGCGATCTGGCGGCAGAGCTCGGAGCCGATCGAGCCTCCCGCTCCGGTGACGAGCACGGTCTCCCCGGTGAGGTACGAAGCGATCGAGGCGACGTCGAGCTCGACGGCCTCGCGCCCGAGCACGTCCTCCACCTGCACCTCGCGGAGCTGGCGCGCGAGATTGAGGTCGCCGGTGATGAGCTCGTGCACGGCCGGCAGGGTCTTCACCGGGACACCGGCGTCGCGGCACACGTTCACGATCCGCTGGCGCGTCTCGCCCGCCGCGGAGGGGATCGCGATGATGACCTCGTCAGGGCGGTTGTCGCGGAGGAGGTGCGCCAGGTCGTCGGTCGTGCCGAGCACCCGGACGCCGTGGAGGCGCAGGTTCTTCTTCCGGGGGTCGTCGTCGACGAGCCCCGTGGGCGAGTAGCCGAGGTTCGGGTTCTTCAGCATCTCGCGGAGGATGAGCTGGCCCGCGTCGCCGGCTCCCACGACGAGCACGTCGCGTCCCCGCGAGACGAGCCGCCGCCTGCCTGGGCGCTCGAAGATCGTCCGCGCGGCGAGCCGGGCCCCCGCGACGAGCCCGAGCAGGATCAGCCAGTCGATGACGATGATCCCGCGCGGGAGCCTGAAGCCTGACACGGGGTTCCAGAAGTAGAGCGCCGTGACCGCGACGATTGACGCGACGGTGACCGCCAGGAGGGAGCGCCAGATGTCGCGGATCGAGACGTAGCGCCACCAGTGGTCGTACAACCCGAAGACGATGAAGATGAGGATCTTCACGCCGACGACGACGAGGATCACGTCGACGTCGAGGAACGGCTGGTAGCGCGGCGGGACGCCGTAGTCGAAGCGGATGTTGAAGGCGAGGACCCAGGCCAGGGCGACCAGCCCCGAGTCGACGACCGCCTGCCAGAGCCGGTGCCGGTTGAGCGTCCGCATCAGGCGGCCTTCATGGTCGAGGCCGCCCGCAGGCACTCGACCACCCGCTCCTGCTGCTCCCGCGAGATGGCCGGCCAGATCGGAAGCGCGAGGGTCTCCCGCGCGGCCCGCTCCGTCTCGGGCAGGCTCCCCGCCTCGTGGCCGAGCTCGGCGAGAGCGGGCTGGAGGTGGAGGGGCGTCGTGTAGTACGCGGCCCAGCCGATGCCGGCCTGGTCGAGCGCCGCGGTCAGCCGCTCACGCTCGCGCGTGCGGACGACGTACATGTGGTAGACGTGCCCGGGCTCGTCGGGGGGCAACTCGCAGACCTCCCCGAGCCCGAGCTCGGCGTAGCGTGCCGCCGCGGCGCGCCGGCCCTCGTTCCACTCGTCGACCGAGCGGAGAAAGATGCGGAGCGCGGCCGCCTGGAGCTCGTCCAGACGCGAGTTGTAGCCGACCGCCTCGAACGTCTGCTTGTCGCGCGACCCGTGGAAGCGGAGCAGGCGGATGCGATCCGCGAGCTCGGAGCCGGCGGTCGTGACGAGCCCACCGTCGCCGAACCCGAAGAGATTCTTCGTCGGGTAGAAGCTGAACGTCGCCGCGGCGGCGAGGGAGCCCGCGCGGCGGTCTCCGACCTTCGCCCCGAAGGCCTGCGCCGCGTCCTCCAAGACCGGCACGCCGCCTGGGAGAGCCGCGGGATCGCATGGGCGGCCGAAGAGGTGAACGGGCAGGATCGTCTTCGTCCGTTCGGTCACCTTGGCGGCCACGTCGGCAGGGTCGAGGTTGAGCGTGGCCGGGTCGATGTCGGCGAAGACGGGGGTCGCGCCGCGGCGGGCGATCGACTCGGCCGTTGCATAGAAGGTGAAGGACGGGCAGACGACCTCGTCGCCGGGGCCAACGCCGAGCGCGTCGAGGGCGATGACCAGTGCGTCCGTGCCGTTGGCGACGCCGACCGCATCTTTGGCGCCGAGGAAGCGCGCCGCCTCGTCCTCGAACGCCTTCACCTCGGGCCCGAGGATGAAGCGGCCGGAATCGAGCACTCCGGCGATCCTGTCCTTCAGCTCGTCGAGGAGTGGCGCGTACTGCGCCTTCACGTCCGTCAACGGGATCGCCACGGCGCCACTCTACCCTTCGGTGGGGCTCTCAATTGCCCTGCGTCGCGCCCGTCTCCGCAGGAGCTTGAAGGCCCCGTAGCCGACCCCGAGAACGACGAGGAAGACGACCGCGTAGTCCGCGTAGCGCCAGTTCTCGTGGAAGTGCTCCCAGCTCGACCCGAGCGCGACTCCGGCGCCCGCGATGCCGAAGCACCAGACCGCAGAGCCGATCGCCGTCAGCACCGTGTAGCGGACGACCGGCATCTCGAGCACGCCTGCCGGGATCGAAATGAACGACCGGATCACGGGCAGGACTCGTCCGAACAGCACGGCCCAGTCCCCGTAACGGGCGAACCACGCTTCGGCTCGGTCGAGCCGCTCAGGCGTCAGATGCACCCAGCGCCCACGCCGTTCCAGGAACGGCCGCCCTCCGTAGAAGCCGATCGCCCAGCCGATCAGGGAGCCGATGACGTAGCCGACCGTGCCGGCGGTCGCCATGGCGACATACCCCCAGAGCGTGGAGTCGATCTCCGCTCCGAAAAGCGTGACGGTGTGGCCTGCGAACGCGCCCGCGGCCACCGCTCCCGCATAGAGCATCACGAGCTCGCTCGCGGCGGGGAAGACCGCGTCCACGAGCATGAGGCCGAACACGGCGTAGAGGCCGTAGTCCCCGATCGCCGAGGTGATGGTCTCGGTCATCCGGCGAGTGTAGTTGCGCCCGCCGGGCGACTAGAAGCGGCGGCGCACCGTAACCGGCTTCACGAGCGCCACCGGGCCAATGGGGTTCACCGCTCGCACACGCACCAGGTAGCGGCCGTCGCGCACGACCTCGCGGTCGTCGTTCTTCACGTTCCAGGCCATGGAATGCCGGCCGGTGCCGAAATGGTCGGAGCGCAGATGGCGGACAACCCGGCCCGAAACCGTTCGGATCGTGACGTTGACGTCGGCCTCTCGCGCCTGGCGGAACGAGATTCCGAGGCTCCCTCCGCGGCGCGTCGGCCGCAGGATGCTGCGCGAGAGCCTGAGGTAGCCAAGCGTGGAGTTCGTGACGAACGTGCGGGTCATCTCGCTCGTGCGCCCCTTCGAGTCCGTTGCCGAGACGACCCAGCGCCACTTCCCGTCGGCAAGCGTCCGGGTCAGGCTCTTGACGACGGTGCCGGGTTGCCGTGTCCCCGTCGAGCTCCAGGCAACGTGGCCGTCCGAGACGCGCACGAGCCTGAGGCTGACCTGTGAGCGGCGAACGACCTTCGCGTAGAGGCGCTGGAGATCGGCAACGCCGTCACCGTTCGGCGAGTAGAGCGAAAGCCGCGCCTTCCGGGCGTAGATGCCGTAATAGAAGACCATGAGCGCGTCCGCGACCGCGCGCTCGCCGCCGTCCGACGGCCTGTTGAGAACGCGACCGTCGAAGGCCATGGTCGTCGAGCCGCCCGCGTCGAGCGCCATCGCGATCTGCGCGCCGAGGCCGACCATGAGGCGCGCCAACTGCGAGTTCGTCACACCGGCGCTCCAGGACGCGCGCCCGTCCACGGCGACCATGACGATGCGGCCGTTCGCGAGCTGGCCGATCGCCGTCCTCGGGTTCCGCGGAAGAAGCTGCGACGAAAGGAACGCCTCGCCGGCCTGGAAGACCGGCACGCCGCCGGTGACGAGCCGGGGGCCGCCGCCGATCGCGTCTTTCACGCCCGACCACCACGGCGTGAGGCCGACGTGGAGCTTGACCCAGTGGCCGAGCTTGGCCTCCTCGAGCAGGATCTTGCGCCTGTCGCCCGAGGCCTGGAGCACGGCGCCTCCGGCCGGGATGTGGTGACGGGTGCTCCACGAGCGGAGGACGACCTTCCCGACGAGATCCTTATTCGGGCCGACCGGGGCGACCTGCGCCAGCACGATCTCGCGCGCGCCGCGGACGCGCGGCGTCCTCGGCCCCCAGGTCGGCGAGTAGAGGACGACGCCGCTGGCCTGCTCGAGCGGATGGTTGAACTCGCGCAGGATGCGGAGCCTGTTCGACCCGAATTGCCACGTGCCCGTATAGCGGATGAAGCCGGTGCTGAGGAGCCCGTCCACGCCGATGCCGAGGCTCGAGCGGGTGTAGTTGGCCCGCGTGGAGAGAAGGTTCTTGCGGAGGAAGATGCCGCTCGGGCGCCCGCTGCCCCAGTTGAAGAGGTCGCCGTTGATACCGGCGAGGGTCGCGCGCCTCGACAGGCGGCGCTGCATCGAGGACACGGTCTCGCGGCCGGTGACGAGCCCGTTGGAGAGAACGGGCCGGAGGTCGTAGAGGCCGCCCGGCTTCGGCGCCTTGAGCACGTGCACGACGACGCCCTGCCCGCCGATCGTCTGCACCTCGCGCTTGTACACGACCCCCGGCGCGAGCTCGACAGCCGCTGCGGCAGAGGGAAACGCGACCGCTGCGACGACCGCGAGAACGACGGCTTTCCTCAACACCCCTTCCGCAGGGAAACAAAGTCCGACCCCGATTACAAGGGCGGCTTACCTCGTCTTAACCCTGGAAACGGGACCTAGTTCCAGACGCGGACGTCGCGGTAGAGCGTGTCGCGCTGCACCGCGGTCTTGCCGAGCGCCTTGATCGCGCGGACGAAGTCGTCCGCGGTCGCGCGGTGAGTCGTGCCGGCTGCCGAGACCACGTTTTCCTCGATCATGACCGAGCCCATGTCGTCGGCTCCGAACCCGAGCGCGACCTGGCCCACCTTCATCCCCTGCGTGACCCAGCTCGACTGGATGTGGTCGACGTTGTCCAGGTAGATCCGGCTGACCGCCTGCGTCAGCAGGTAGTCGAAGGACGTCGGGCGCATCTCGTCGGTGACCTTGTCGGCGAGCCGGTTCCCGTCGCGTTGGAACGTCCAGGAGATGAAGGCGCGAAAGCCCTGTGTTTCGTCCTGGAGCTCGCGGATGCGGCGCATGTGCTCGACGCGCTCGTCGAGGGTCTCGACGTGGCCGTACATCATCGTCGCGGTCGAGGAGACGCCGAGCCGGTGCGCATCGCGCATGACGCCGAGCCACTCCGCCGACTTCGTCTTCTTCGGCGAGATGATGTCGCGCACCCGGTCGACGAGGATCTCGGCGCCGCCGCCGGGGATCGAGTCCAGACCGGCGTCTCGAAGCCGGGTCAGCGTCTGGGGGATCGTCAGCTTGGAGCGGCGGGCGATGTGCTGGATCTCCGGCGGCGAGAGCGCATGCAGGTGGATCCTGTAGCGCGCCTTGATCGAGCCGAAGAGATCCTCGTAGTAGTCGACGCCGAGATCGGGATGATGGCCGCCCTGCATGAGGAGCGCGGTGCCCCCGAGCGCGAGTGTCTCCTCGATCTTCTTGAAGATGACCGCCTTCGGCAGCAGGTAGCCCTCGGAGCGGTCGCCCGGCCTGCGGTAGAACGCGCAGAAGTCGCAGTCGGTGTGGCAGATGTTCGTGTAGTTGACGTTCCGGTCGATGATGAACGTCACGCGGCCGCGCTCGACCTTGCGGTTTCGGAGCTCGTCGGCGGCCCTGCCGACCGAGACGAGATCGCGGCTCTCGAGCAGCGCGATCGCCTCGTCGTCTCCGATCCGCTCGCCCGAGAGCGCCTTGTCAAGGATCGGGGCGATGCCGTTTGAGCTGCCGTTCCGGCTCATGCGTCTGGGTCGTCGCCGTCGACGAAGCCGGGCTTCGCCCGGCGAGAGGCGGCGGCGGCCAGGCGCATGAGGCTCACGCCTCCACCGCCTCGGAGACGAGAAAGCGAAGCTCGGGCACCCTCTCGAGGGCGCCGACGTCGGCCGCCAGCTCGAAGAACGTCAAGAGGCCCGCGCGCTCGCGGGGGCCGAAGCGATAGCGGAGCTTCTCGAAGTAGCGGGCGAGGAAGCCGGGCGGGTAGCCGTAGCGCTCGCTCGCCTCCCGCGCGAGGCGCTCGGGCTCGGCGCGTGCCCGGCGATGCGAGTCGAGGAGTGCCGTCTCGAGCTCGGCGACTCCGTCGGCCGGCGGGTCGGCGCACGCGAAGACCGCATAGACCATCGGCAGCCCGGTGCGCTCGAGCCACAGGCGCCCGAGGTCGTGATGGGGAGTCGGATCCTCGAACATGCTCTTCAGCGCGGCGTCGCCGATGAGGAGCTTGGCGTCGGCGTCGTGCGCCTCTGCAAGCGGCACCTGCTCGGCATCGGGGAAGAGGACGCGCACCAGCACGGCCGAGGTCGCGCTCTCCGGCGTGACCGCCACGGACTCGATGCGGTCGACCGGCGCGCGCGAGACCAGCTGGATCGAGTCCACGGCTCCTTCGGAAGAAACGCAGAGACGCGGAAGGATCCGGAGCCTGTCGGCGTGGCGGCCGTAGGCGATCGAGGAAATCGGCGCGAGGTCGATCTCGCCGGCGATCAGGCGGTCGTTGAGCTCGGTGGGGACACCGCTGACCTCCTCCACCTCGGCCTGGAGCTCGAAGAAGACGGGCGCCATGTTCACGTAGGAGATGCGGCCGAGGCGGATCACGCGCCTGCTCCGTTCCACCGTTGCACCTCGTGGTAGAGCGTGTCGCGCTGGACGGGGATCCGCCCGGCGGCACGCACGACCCGGACGAGCTCGTCGATCTTCTGCTCGGTCTCCGTGACCGCCCCCGCTGCGTGGAAGATCTGCTCGCGAACGACCGTGCCCTGCACGTCGTTCGCGCCGAAATGGAGCGCGACCTGGGCGAGCGGCAAGCCCATCATGATCCAGTAGGCCTTCACGTTCGCAATGTTGTCGAGGAGGAGCCGCGAGACGGCGATCATCTTCAGGTCGTCGGAGCCCGGCGTGAACGTCCAGCCGCGCCGCTCGAAGACGGTGTTCTCCGGATGGAAGGCGAGCGGGATGAAGGCGAGGAAGCCGCCGGTCTCGTCCTGCTGCTCGCGGAGGCGAAGCAGGTGGTCGACCCGCTCCTCGTAGGTCTCGACGTGGCCGTAGAGCATCGTGCAGTGGGTCGGGATCCCAAGCCCGTGGGCGGTCCGGTGCGTGTGAAACCAGAAGTCCGGGTGCTCCTTGCCGGGCGCGATCAGCCGCCGGACCCGATCGGCGAAGACCTCCGCGCCGCCGCCCGGAAGCGATCCGAGGCCGACGTCCTTGAGCTGGACGAGCACCTCCTCGTGCGAGAGCCCGGAAAGCTTCGTCATGTGGTGGATCTCGCTCGCCGTGAAGCACTTCAGGTGCACGTCCGGCAACGCGTCGTGCAGCCTCCGGATGATGTCCACGTAGTACTCGAAGTCGACGTGCGGGTTCTCGCCGCCGACCATGTGGATCTCCGTGAAGCGCGACAGCTCGCGTTGCGAGACTGCGTCCTCGACCATCTCTGCGGGCGTGTACGTGTAGGCGTCGCCCTGCTTCTGGGTGACCGCGAAGGCACAGAACTTGCACTTCACGCGGCAGACGTTCGTCTGGTTCAGATAGAGGTTCTGGACGAAGTAGACCTCGTCCGTGCCGCCCCGCCGCCGGCGCGCCGCGTCCGCGAGCTCGCCGAGCTGGAGGAGGTCGTCCGACTCCATGAGGACGAGCCCGTCCTCGAAGTCGAGGCGCTCGTTCTGCTCGACCTTCTCCCAGATCGCATCGAGCGCACGCTGTCCGGTGGCGACGGCCATCCTCATCCCTCCCTGTCCACAACGATATGCGTCAGCGTCTCCAGGGAGGCGCGGTCCGGCCGGCCGTCGAGCGCGGCACGAGCCTCGGCCGCGTAGCGGAGCGCGAAGTCGCGGGCCTCGTCGAGCGCGCCGGTCGCGGCCACGCGGTCGAGCGCATCGGGGACGTCCTCGCCGGCGATGGCCCGGGCCACACACTCGTCCCGCCGTGCGGCAAGGATGAGCGGGAGCGTCGGCGTGCCGTCGCGGAGGTCGACCCCCGCCACCTTCCCGGTCGTGTCGAAGTCGCCGCAGCAATCGAGGATGTCGTCCGCGATCTGGAAGGCGATGCCGAGCGCGAGGCCGAAGGCGCCGAGGGCGGCGCCGTTCGTACTGCTGCCGAGAAGGCACGCCGCCTCGAAGAGCTTGCCGGTCTTCAGGGAGCAGCGGGCGAGGTAGTCGTCCACCGAGGTCTCGGGGTGGAAGGCCTGGCGCCGCTGCAGCGCCTCGCCGCGGGCGAGGGCGAGCGTGGCCTCCGAGAGAATGGCGACCGCCTCCGCGTCGCCGGTGGCCGCGAGCTGCGCGAACGCCCGCGCGAAGAGATAGTCGCCGGCCGCCCTGGCCGTTGCCTCGCCGTGCTCCGCCCAGACCGTCGGGCGGCCGCGGCGCAGGTCGGCTCCGTCGAGAAGGTCGTCGTGGACGAGCGTCGCCATGTGCACGAGCTCGACCGCGGCGCCCCCCGCCACGGCCCGCTCGCCGTCCCGCTCCTCCACCGGAGTGGAGAGGAAGACGAGGAGAGGCCTGAGCCGCTTGCCGCCCGCCGCAAGGGTGTCCGCGCCCACGTAGCCGAGGCGACCGGGAATCGCGACGACGGCGTCCTCGAGACGGTGCTCGAGCAGGTCGAGGTAGCGGTCGAGCCCGGGAGCCTGCCTGATGGTCGCCAGCGCATTCATCGCTTCGTTCCCACGTGCAGGGCGACGATCCCGCCGCCCATGAGCTTCCAGCCTACGCCGTCGAAGCCCGCGCGACCGAATGCCGCGGCGAGATCGGAGGGCCCGGGGAACCGCCGCACGCTCGCCGGGAGGTAGGTGTAGGCGCGCCCGCCGGGCAGAACCTTCCCGGCCAGGGGCACGAGGCCGTCGAACCAGAGCCGGAAGAACGGCTTCAGCAGTCCTTCCGGACGCGTGATCTCTAGACACGCGACACGGCCGCTCGGCCGAAGGACCCGAGCGAGCTCGGCGAGGCCGGCCTCGAGGTCGGGGACGTTGCGGATCCCGAACCCGACGGTGACCGCGTCGAAGCTCGCGGCGTCGAATGGGAGCGCAGTGACGTCGCCGAGCACCCATTCCACGCCGTCCGACTTCGCGCGTGCCCGCACGAGCATGCGCTCGGAGAAGTCGAGGCCGGTCACGTGTCCACCCGCCCGCCCCGCCGCGATCGCCAGATCGCCCGTGCCGCAGCACGCGTCGAGCACCGCGTCGCCCGGGCGCACGACCGCCTCGGCGGCGAGCCGCCGCCAACGCCGGTCGAGGCCGGCCGTCATCGCGTGGTTCATGAAGTCGTAGACGGGTGAGATGCGGTCGAACATCGCCCGCACCTCCGACGGGGGGAGAACTCCTGCCGTCACTCCTGCCCCCATCGCTTCGTCAACCTGTTCTCGATTCCCAGCTGGTCCAGGCATCTCCCGACCACGAATTCGATCAGATCGTCGATGCTCCGGGGCGCGTTGTAGAAACCGGGCGCTGCCATGAGCACGACGGCTCCGGCGCGACGCAGCCGCAGCAGGCTCTCGAGGTGGATGTCGGAGAGCGGCGTCTCGCGGGGAACGACGACGAGCTTCCGGCCTTCCTTGATCGCGACAGAGGCGGCCCGGTGGATCAGGTTCGACATGGTCCCGGAGGCGATCGTCCCCGCGGTGCCCATCGAGCACGGGCAGATGACGTACGCGTCGACCTTCGCCGAGCCGCTCGCATATGGCGCGCGCCAATCTTGCTCGGAATGCACGGCGACGCCGTCCATTCCGTCGAGAAACCGCTCCAGGATCTCTTCGTGAGAGAGCGTGATGTCCCGGTAGAGCTCGGTTGCCATGACCTCGTAGCCGGCGCGAGAGATGCACAGGCCTACCTCCACGTCCGCGGCAACGAGCGCGTCGAGAAGGCGTGCCGCATACGGGGCGCCGGATGCGCCCGTGATTCCGAGGAAGACGTTCATCTCTCCCGCTCCGGGAGCGCTAGCCCCCGCCGCCGCCCTGGGGGCCCTTCGACTCTTCGAGGAACGTGGCAAGCTGGTGGTACTGCTCGTCCGTGAAGTTGGTGAAGGGCGGCATCGGCGAGCCCGGGTTCACGCAGCTCGGGCACTTGAGGTGGTCGATCTGGAACTGCTCACCGCGGCCTTTGGCACCCTCGGCGGAGAGGTCCGGCGCTCCGAGGTTCGGGCTCCCGGCGCCGAGATAGGTGTGGCAGCCCATGCAGCCCGCCAGGGCGAAGATCTCCGCCCCCTTCTCGCCGTCGGCGGAAAGATTCTGCTGCTGGACCCACTGCGGGACGAGCCCTACGTTCTCGCTGCCGAGCGACTCCTTGGCGGTGGCGCCCTTGTAGGTGAGAACGCCCATCGAGGCGATGACGAGCAGCGCCGCCACGACGGCCACCGGCCGACGGGCGATCCTCTTCTCTCGGCGCCGGTCGTAGAACGGCACCATGATCAGGAGGATCAGGAGGATGGTCGGGATCCCGACCGTGGCGAGGATGACCGTCTCCGGCCACTTGAAGATCCGCAGGAGATAGAAGAGGAAGTAGAAGTACCAGTCCGGCCGCGGGATGAACTGCGTCGTGCCCGGGTCGGCCTGCTCCGCATACCGCGGCCCGAGGACGCCTGAGTCGCCCGGCTCGGGGCCCGACGTGAAGTACCAGATTGCGGCGAGCGCAATGATCACGGACACGACCACGAAGCTCATGACCGTGTCGTGGAACATCGCGTGCGGGTAGAAGGGCTTCCCGCGCCGCTGGACGTCCTCCTTGTAGAGCTTGAACTGGGTGCGGTTGTCGTCCTTCTTGGCCATCGGCTAGGCCTCGGGCCTTCGCGGGGCGATGGCGCCGTTCCCGCGCGGCTTCGGGTCGACGAGCCCCTCCCGGAGGGGCCGGCCGTCCGCGACCTCCTCGTAGCCGCCGGCGGCCTTCGTCCACGGAGGAGCGGTGATCCCGAGACGTACGACGAGATAGAGGTGCAGGCCGATGAGCGCGAATAAGCCGCCCGGGATGACGAGCATGTGCAACGAGTAGAAGCGGGCTAACGTGTCGTTTCCGATCTCGGCGCCGCCGCGGAGGAACTCGCCGAGGTAGGGGCCGACGATCGGCGCGTTGGCGTTGATGTTGATCGCGACGACGGTCGCCCAGTACGCGGTCTGGTCCCACGGCAGCAGGTAGCCCGTGAGGCCTTCCCCGAGTGCCATGGTCAGGAGGATCACGCCGACGAGCCAGTTCAGCTCGCGCGGATACTTGTAGGCGCCGAAGAGAAAGACGCGCCCCATATGGAGGAAGAGCAGGATGATGAAGACGCTCGCGCCCCACCTGTGCATGCCGCGTACGAGCCAGCCGAGCGTGAGGTCGTTCGTGATGTGCTGGATGGAGGCGTAGGCCTCCTCCGGCGCCGGCTTGTAGTACATGGCGAGGATCACGCCCGTGACCGCCTGCACGAGGAAGGCGGTGAGCGTCGCCGAGCCGAGCGTGTGGAACCAGTTGGTCTCGGCGGGGACCTTGCGGAAGAGGAAGTACTTGATCCCGCCGACGAGCCCGGAGCGCTCCTCGAGCCAGTCGACCGGAACCATCACGGCCTGCTCGAGCTGCTGCTGGCGCCTCGACTTCGTCCTAGCCATCAGCCGCCCTCATACGGCGGGACCGGCCAGAGGTACTGCTCGAGACCGTCGACGTGCTGGCCCGGGTCGTAGCGCTTGTACGTGTAGATCTTCGCCTCGGCGCCTTGCCCGGTGACCTTGCCGACGCTGTAGCGCTTGCCGAGGACGAGGTTGCCGTTTCTGATCATGAACTGGTAGCGGTCGAGCGCGCGCACGGGCGGGCCCGCGACGCGGTTGCCCTCGGCGTCGTAGGCGCCTCCGTGGCAGGGACACTGAAAGCCGGAGACGCTCGCGACCGGCGTGATCGTCACCGGCCCGGAGTCGGTATCGACATCCTTCGCGTCGCCGGGAAGGCCCTGCGGCTGAGTCGGGCAGCCGACGTGGGCGCAGCGGTTCGAGATGATCGTGAAGCTCGGGACGCCGTTCTCTCGCCCGTTGTTTCGGATGAAGGCCGCCCGCCGGCCGACGTCCGCCGGCTCGTCCTTCTTCGAGTTGAACTGCGCGATGACGTACTGCTGCTCGGGAAAATTGTCGAGTGGTCCGATGTCGACGTCGTCGTCGCCCTGGTCGACGAAGGCGGGCGCGATCATGAAGCCGAGCGCGGGGACCGTGACGAGCGCGCCGATCGCCGCGCCGATGCCGAGGGTCGAGAGCTCGAGGAAGACGCTGCGCGGATAGCGCTCCGGCTCCCCGGGGCCCTCCTCCTCGTCGACCGCCAGCTCGGAGACGGGCTCCCCGGCCACGACGGGCTCGGGGGCCGCACGGACGTCGCGGGTCACCTCGCGGATCCAGGCGAAACCGAAAAGGAGCGCGAGAACGCCGCCGGCGACGGCGAGCCACCAGTTGATGATCAGCCCGACGAGGATGAGGGCGATTCCGCCCGCGAAGGCGAAAGGGAGGATCGACGGGGCCGGGAGGTGCTGCTCGGAATCCTCGTGGGCCGGCTCAGCCGGCCGCTCTAGATCGTCCGCCACCCAGCTCCCTTCATCGCGCGGCCCCTGTCACAAGCTCCGGCATTCTTCCCGGCTTTCCGCGCATGTGTCAACGACGTACCGTTTGCCGCAAGACCCTGGAAATTCCGCCGTTTCGAGCCTCGGGCGGCGCGAGGCCGTACTCGCTCCAGCGCCGGTCGACCAGGTCACGAACTTCGGGAGACATCTCGATGCGCTCCGGCCACTCCCGAGCGCCCTCGCTCTCCCACTTGTGGGTCGCGTCGATCCCGACCTTGCCGCCGTAGCAGTACATGGACGCGGCGTGGTCGAGCTGGTCGGTCGGCCCCTCGGAGATGACCAGGTCCCGGCCCGGGTCGACGTTCGCGCAGGCGTGGAAGAAGACCTGCTCGTAGTCGTGCACGTCGACGAAGTCGTCCACCACGACGACCGACTTCGAGAGCGACAGCATCCCCAGCCCCCAGATCGCATGCATGACCTTCTTCGCGTGCCCCGGAAAGCCCTTGCGGATCGAGACGATGACGCAGTTGTGAAACGCGCCCGCGACCGGAAGGTCGTAGTCGACGATCTCCGGGACCGTCATCTTGATCGCCGGCAGGAAGATCCGCTCGGTCGCCTTGCCCAGCCACGCGTCCTCCGCCGGCGGGACGCCGACGACGATCGAGGGGTAGACAGCGTCACGCCGCATCGTCATGCAGGTGAGGTGGAAGATCGGGAAGGGCTCGGGCGGCGAGTAGTAGCCCGTGTGGTCGCCGAAGGGCCCCTCGGTCCCGAGCTCGCCCTTCTCGATATATCCCTCGAGGACGATCTCCGCGTTCGCGGGCACCTCGAGGTCGACGGTCTTCGCAGAGACGAGCTCGACCGGCTCGCCGCGGAGGAAGCCGGCGAGCATGAACTCGTCGATGTGCTTCGGGAGCGGCGCGCTCGCGGAATACGTCGTCACCGGGTCGCAGCCGAGCGCGACGGCAACGTCCAGCCGCTCGCCCATGCCGCGCCAGTCGGCGGCGCCGTCCTTGTGGATCTGCCAGTGCATGAAGGTCGTGCGCGAGTCGATCTTCTGCATCCGGTACATGCCGACGTTGCGCGTCCCCGTGCGCGGGTCTTTCGTGATCACCGCGGGCAGCGTGATGAACGGGGCCGGGTCTCCGGGCCAGCAGTGCTGGATCGGCAGGAGATCGAGGTCCGGCTCGAGGACCACGTCCTGCACCGGGCCGCTCCGGACCGACTTCGGCATCGAGTCGGCGAGACGCTTGAGCTTCCCGAGGCCCTTGACCTTCTCGACGATGCCCTGCGGCGGCTGCATCTCGAGCACGTCGCCGAGCTTCCGGCCGACGGCGTCGAGGGAGGGCTCGCCGAAGGCCATCGCCATCCGCCTCTCCGTCCCGAACTGGTTGGCGAGCAGCGGGTGCTCCGAGCCCTTGAGGCTCTTGAAGAGGAGTGCCGGGCCGCCTGCTTTCACCGTCCGGTCGACGATCTCCGTCACCTCGAGATACGGGTCGACCTCGGCCTCGATCTCGACCAGCTCGCCCGCGCGGCGAAGCTCGTCGATCCAGGAGCGGAGGTCGGCCGCGGCCACGACTTGAGTCTATCCGGGCGCCGTCAGCAGCCCTTGCACCCGGGGTCCGCTCCTGGCCGCCCTAATATGCGCGCCGCGCGGCGCGGCGTTCCTTGCGGCGATGGCCCATGTAGCGCAACAGCTGGCCCAACAGAATGACCCCGAGGAAGACGGCCCCCGTCGCGAGCATGACGAGGACGACGTCCCGGCCTTCCTCCGCCGGAGTCTTCTCCGCTGCAAGCAAGATCGCTGTGGCGAGCGCGCTCATGCGGGCAGGATCCTACTCGACTCGCTCGGCGTGGAGTGCGAGGGCCAGGCCGCGCGCCTGGTCGCTCCCGTCGGCGCCCCCGTCGAGCGCCGCGACGGTCGCGGCCCAGGCCTCCCCGTCGCCGGGAAGGCCCTCGGCGCGCAGGTGGGCACAGAGGGAAAGGAGCTCGGCGAGGGCGCCGACGGCATCGACGTCACCGAGCGAGGCGACGCGGACCAGACCGTGCGCATACAGGTAGTCGCCGAGCAGGATCCGTGTGTCGCGGTCGTCGGCCCGGAAGAGGCGCGGCTTGCCGTAGTGCAGCAGATAGCCCTCGTAGATGGTCTCGAGCCCGACGGCGAAGCGCTCCTCGGCGAGCGGGGAGAAGACGGCCTGCTCCTCGCGCTCCGGCTCGGGCCGGAGGGCGGCGGCCCAGAGCTCGCTCTCGCGCCCGGCCTCGACGGCGATCGTCTCCCAGAGCGAGTGCCTGCTAGGCGCCAAGGAGCTCCCTGGCCGCCTCGACCGTGCGCTCGACCTCGGCCGGGCCGTGCGCCGTCGAGACGAACATGGCCTCGAACTGCGACGGGGCGACGTAGACGCCGCGCTCGAGCAGGTGGCGGAAGAGCCCTCCGTAGCGCTCGGTGTCCGCCTCCTGTGCCGACGCAAAGCGCCAGACCGGCCCCTCGTGCATGAAGGCGGTCAGCATCCCACCAACGCGCTGCACGGTGACGCCGGGCACGGACAGGCCCGCCTCGAGGGCGGCGCCCGTCTCCTCCAGGCGGCGGTACACCTCCGGATCTCGCAGCCGCCGCAGTGCGACGAGAGCGGCTGCCGTCGCGAGCGGGTTCCCGGAGAGCGTGCCCGCCTGGTACACGGGCCCGGCCGGCGCGAGCTCGTCCATGACGTCGGCACGTCCGCCGAAGGCGGCAAGGGGGAGGCCTCCACCCGCGATCTTCCCGAGCAAGGTGAGATCCGGCTTGACCCCGTAGAGCTCCTGCGCGCCACCGCGCGCGACGCGGAAGCCGGTGATCACCTCGTCGAAAACGAGGAGGGCGCCGGATGCGTCGCAGAGCGCCCTGAGCGCCTCGAGGAAACCCGGTGCGGGCGGGACGACGCCCATGTTGCCCGCGATCGGCTCGACGATCACCGCGGCGAGGCCTTCGCCGTAGCGCTCGACCGCGGCGGCAGCGGCGTCCAGGTCGTTGTAGGCGCTGACGATCGTGTCGCCGGCCGCGCCGCGCGGCACGCCCGGGCCAGACGGCAGCCCGAGGGTGGCGAGTCCGGAGCCGGCCTCGGCGAGAAGCGCGTCGGCGTGGCCGTGGTAGCAGCCCGCGAACTTGAGGATCCGGTCGCGCCGCGTCGCCCCGCGCGCGAGCCGGACCGCGCTCATCGCAGCCTCGGTGCCGGACGAGACGAGCCGCACCTTCTCGACCGACGGCACGGCGTCGACGATCTCCTCGGCGAGCTCGACCTCGCGCTCGGTCGGCGCGCCGAAGGTCGTCCCGTCGGCGGCCGCCTCCTGCACGGCCTCGACGATCTCCGGGTCGGCGTGTCCGAAGACGAGCGGCCCCCACGACATCACCCAGTCGACGTAGCGGCGGCCCTCGGTGTCCTCGAGGTAGGCGCCTTCCCCCCGCCGGGCGAAGAAGGGCTCCCCGGCGGACACCGCCTTCCACGCGCGCACCGGCGAGTTGACGCCGCCCGGGATCAGCGCCCGGGCACGCCGGAACAAACTCGTGTTCAGAACCTCGCTCAAGACGGAACCTGGGCCGCCGGAGCTCCCTGCCGAGGCGCGATGCGGCGTCCTCGGTCGCGCGCGTATCTCAGTTCGGTAGGCGCGCTTCCTGCGTCCTTGCCTCGCGCCTGCCAGCACGCTCCGGCAACGGGGCACCGTCCCGAGCGAGGTTCTACAGCCAGCCCGCCAGCTCCTTCGCCCAGTAGGAGACGATCACGTCCGCCCCCGCGCGCTTGATCGCCGTCAGGCTCTCGATCGCGGCGGCGCGCTCGTCGAGCCAGCCGCGCGCCGCGGCGGCCTTCACCATCGCGTACTCACCGCTCACGTTGTAGGCGAAGATGGGCACGTCGAAGCGCGCCCTCGCCGCGGCGATGACGTCGAGCGACGGGAGCGCCGGCTTGATCATGAGGGCGTCCGCGGCCTCCTGGAGGTCGAGCTCGCACTCGCGCAGGGCCTCGCGGGCGTTGGCCGGATCCATCTGGTAGCTGCGCCGGTCGCCGAAGGCAGGCGCCGACTCGGCCGCCTCACGGAAGGGCCCGTAGAAGGCCGAGGCGGCCTTGGCCGCATAGGACACGATGGGCACGTGCTCGAAGCCTTCGGAGTCGAGCGCACCCCGGATCGCGCCGACCCGCCCGTCCATCATGTCGCTCGGGCAGACGGCGTGAGCGCCCGCCTCGGCGTGGCTGACCGCGGTCTTCGCAAGCAGCTCGAGAGAGAGGTCGTTCACGATCTCGTCGCCGTCGACCACGCCGCAATGGCCGTGGGACGTGTACTCGCAGAGGCAGACGTCCGTGAGGAGCACGATGTCGGGCGCTCGCTCCGCAAGGGCGCGCAAGGCCTGCTGGACGATGCCGTACTCGTCGTAGGCGCCCGAGGCCGCGTCGTCCTTCTCCTCCGGGATCCCGAAGAGGAGGACAGCGCCGATGCCCAACCCGAGGAGCTCCTCGGCCTCGTCGGCGAGGCGGTCGACCGAGCGCTGGGCGATGCCCGGGAGGCCCTCGAGCGGCTTCTCGACTCCGGAGCCGGGACAGGCGAAGAGCGGATACACGAAATCGCGCAGGTCGAGCCGCGTCTCGCGGACGAGCTCCCTGAGGGCGCCCGTGCGCCGGAAGCGTCGGAGGCGAGTGGCCGGAAAGGCGCTCACGCCAGCAATCTTCGCATTCCGAGACGAGCCGCCGCCCCGAAGGCCGCCGCGAGCCCGAAGAGCCAGGCGGCCTCGCGGAGGAGGGTCGGCCAGGGGTTGTTGTCGTAGAGCGCGGACTGGAAGAAGTCGACGGCATGCGAGAACGGAAATGCCTTCGAGATCACGTGCGCGGCCGCGACGGTCCCCTCGGGAAGAAGTCCGAGCAGGACGAGCGGAAGCGCGACGAGGAAGGCGACGAGCACCGCCGTCCGCGCCTCTCGCGCAACCACGCCGACGAGCACGCCGAAGGCCCCGAACGCCGCTCCCGCGATGACGAGCCCGAGGCCGAGGAGCGGCAGCCTCGCCCACGGCTCGCCGCCGGTGACGTCGAAGACGGTTGCGAGAACTCCGAAGACGAGCGCGATCACGAGCCCGAGCGCGACCGCGACGAGCGCCGCCAGCACGACCTTCACGAGGACGAGATTGGTCAGGCCCACGAGGCCGCGGGCCAGCCGGCCGATGACGTTCTCGTCCCGCTCGGATGCGATCGCCGCCGCGGCGAGGAGGACGCAAATGAAGGCCAGCGTAAGCGCGAGCGCATAGGCCTGGAGCTGTGCGGAGAGGAGCCACGAACGCCCTGCCCCGGTGTCGACCTCGAGCTGGATCGGGTTCGCGGTCGCACGGAGCGACTCGTCCGAGGCGCCGAGGGCGAGCTGTGCCTGCCCGACGAAGTTGGAGAGCTCCCGGGCCCGCTCGGCGATCGCGGGATCCTTCGTCGTGTGCTCGATCTCGGCGAGAAGCTCACCCGCCCGCTGGAGCCCGACGACGTCGAACTCGTTCCCGAGGAAGGTCCCCGTGCCGCCCTCGACGATGAGCTTCACGTACTGGAGGTTCGCCTCGATGTACGCCTCCTGCAGCCGCTGGTTCAGCTCGTAGACGAGGGCCTGAGTCTGCTGCTCGACCCGGGTCGCGACCCCGCCGCGTGCGGTCTTCAGCTCGAGCTGCGGGCTCTCCACCATCCCGCGCAGCCGTGACGCGAACCCGCGCGGTACGATGATCTCCGCGCTCACCTCCCCGTTGGCCAGCTTGCGGTCGGCCTCTTCCTGGCCCATCGGGACGAGCTCGGCGTTCTCGTTCACCTGGTCGAGGACCTCGGGGACGTTGAACGTCTGGCCGCCGACGGTGAGCTCTTCGGGAAGGCGGTCGAGGTCGACGAAGGCGATCGTCGGCCGGTCTCCCGCATACCGGACGACCGCGCCCACGAGCGCGGCGAAGACGAGCGGGTAGACGATCAGCGCGGCGACGAGCACCGGCGAGCGGCCGAGGATCCGCAGGTCCTTTCGGAGAAGGAGGCGGATCTTCTTCACGCGAATACATCCGCTTCGGGCGAAGCTTTGAACTGTTCGAGGCTGCCGTCGAAGACGAGCTCGCCTCCGACGAGGACGGCGACGCGGGTCGCGAAGCGCTCGAGCTCCTCGAGGTTCTGCGTCGCGAAGACGACTGCGCCCTTACGCTCTCGGACCTGGGCGGCCACCTCCCAGAGGAGACGCCGCTGGCGCGGGTCGAGCGACGCGGTCGGCTCGTCGAGGAGAAGCACGTCCGGGCCGGCGAGCAGGGCGACCGCGACGTTGAGGCGCTGCTGGTTTCCGGCCGAGAGCTCGGCTGTCAGGCGGCCGTCGTCCGGGAGGTCGAGCAGGCCGAGGTACCGGTTCGCGACCTCGTTCGCCTCGGGAACTCCCTCGAGCCGGGCGAAGAGCTCGAGGTTCTCGCGCGGCGAGAGCCGCTGGTAGTGCGCCGGTCTCTGCGGGACCCAGCCGACCTTCGGGCCGCGATGGTTCACGGACGCGGCGGCCACCGAACCGTCGCTCGGATCGAGCGCGCCCGCAAGGATCGAGAGCAGCGTGGACTTGCCGGCGCCGTTCGGCCCGATGAGCGCGAGGGCGTCTCCGGGGTGCACTTCGAGGCTCGTCGGGGCAAGCGCGACGATGCGCCCGTACCGCCGCGACACCCCCTTCGCGCTGAGGAGCGGCGCTTTCAGCGTCCGACGCCCCTGGCAGGGTGAGAGCGAAGGACGGCTACCACGCCGCAAGGCTAGCTCACCATGCCCAGAGCGCCCGGCCCTTACGATCAGGTGGATGAAAGTCCTGCAAATCCCGGGAATGTGGTCGGGCTCCGCCCTCCACCCTGGGACTGGTCCTTCGAGACGGACGGCTCCCTCGCCCTCCAGCCGGAGCCGGACGAAAACCGCGGTATCCGTTTGAAAGCAGTGGGCACCTCCGCTAGCGTGCCGCGGATGGCCCAGCCCCAGGCTCCCGGGCTCGCCTACCGCGCTGCTGAACGGCAAGCGATGCGCGCGAGGGTCCGCAGGGCGCGACGCACGGCCGCATTGGCGGTCGTGGCATGCGTCTGCCTCGTCGTGCTCATGCTCACGGCGTTCGGCTCCGGCAGGACCTCGGAGGTCACGAACACCGGCCCGGCGCCGACCGCGCGGCTTCTGCCCGCTGGCCCGCCGCGGGCGCAGATCATCGCCCTGCAGGACACCCTCCGCCTTCAGCTTCCGATCAACCAGAACCGGGTCACCGCGATCGGCTACCACTCGTCCGGCGCGAGCGCGCTCGCGCTCGACCCGATCGGGACGCAGGCGAACGCCGGCCTCCTGAAGCGGATGGTCACCCGCTTCTTCGGCGACTCGAGCTCGGGTATCCGTTACTACCAGATCAGCGGCGGCGTGGGCCCGGAGACGGGCGGCCTCGACGTCGGCGCGCCCACGAACACCGACGTCTACGCGCCGGTGGACGGGAGCGTCATGGCCGTCTCGGATCAGATCGTGAACGGGAAGCCATACGGGGTCCGAATCGACATCCAGCCATCCGGCAACCCGGGGGTCGTCGTCACGCTCACCAACCTCCGGCCGGACCCGGCGCTGACCGTCGGAATGACCGTCTCGGCCGGGCGGACGAAGATCGGGCAGATCATCGACCTCTCCTCGGTCGAGCAGGCCGCGCTCGCCCGCTACACGCAGGACCGCGGCCAGCACGTTCACATCGAAGTGCACGCGGCGGGCTCGCTCGCCATCCCGTAGCAGTCAGAGCACTGGTCATCCTCTTCATCGCAGACGTCTTCGGCCCGCCGGGCCGGCGGGCGCTCGAGGCTCGACTGCCTTCGCTCAAGGAGGAGCTCGGCGCCGGTTTTTGCATCGTGAACGGCGAGAACGCCGCCGACGGCGTGGGGATCACCGCGAAGCTCGCGGACAAGATCCTCGCCGCGGGCGCCGACGTGATCACGCTCGGAAACCACGTCTGGCGACAGCGGGACATCATCCCGGTCCTCGAGCGAAACGGGCCCGTCATCCGCCCCGAGAACCTCGGCGGCCCGGGACGAGGCCTCACCGTGCAGCCGGCAGCCGACGGCACGCCGGTCGCGGTCCTCAACCTCCAGGGCGCCCTCTTTCTCTCGCCGCCGAAGAGCCCGTTCCTCGTCGTCGACGAGCTCGTCGAGGAAGCCCGGCGCAAGGCCAAGGTCGTCGTCGTGGACTTCCACGCCGAAGCGACGAGCGAGAAGGTCGCGCTCGCCCGCATGCTCGACGGCCGCGTGACCGCGGTGATCGGCACGCATACCCACGTGCAGACGAATGACGCACGGGTGCAGCCGGGTGGCACAGCCGCGATCACGGACGCGGGCATGACGGGCCCTCACGACTCCGTCATCGGCGTCCGCGCGGAGCTCGCAATCGAGCGGATGCGGACGTCCATGCCCGTGCGCTTCCATCCCGCCGAGGGCGGCGTGCGCATCGAGGGCGCGGTCGTCGAGTGCGACGCCGAAGGCCGCGCTACGCGGTGCGAGCCGCTTCGGGTCGCCGTCGGCTGAGAGAAACGAGCAGGATCGCGTAGAGCGCGACGAGCAGGAGGTCGCGGACGAGGACGAGCCACCCGACGGGCTCGAGCGCAACGACGTCCCAGTAGCGAAACGGGAACCAGAGCTGCGTGGTGACGAGCGAGACGAGGAGCACGCCGCAGGCCGCGAGCCCGCCCGCGCCGGCCACGGCCGGGACGAGCGGAAGCAGCCAGATGAGGAACTGCGGCGAGAGCACCTTCCCGAACGCGATGAAGGCGGCTACCGAGGCGGCGCCCGCGGTCAGCAGGCCCTCCCGCCCCCGGTCGCGCGCGGCGAAGAGCGCCCAGACGACCCCGACGGCGACGAGCTGGAACGCGGTCGAGAGGGAAGCGATCGCGTCGGGTAGCGAGCCGGCGAGATTCTGCGAGCCATGCGTGCTCGTCACGGTCGCGTCGTAGATGCCGAGGTGCTCGGCCGCGAGCAGGAGCGAGGCACCGAGGCTCTCGATCTGGAGCGGCCGCCCGAGCTGGGTGCCGATGCTGTGCGCGACTCCCCCCGGGGAGAGAATGAGGAACGGGACAAAGCAGAGGGCGAGCACGGCCGCGAAGCAGCCGAGGCCGAGCCAGAGCTCGCGCGTCCCGCGCCGCTTTGCCGCCCAGACGAGCGCAACCGGGAGAAGTACGAGGGGATAGATCTTCGCCGCGACCGCGAGCCCGAGCAGGCCGAAGCCGACCCGCTCCCGACTCCCGAGGAGCGCCGCGAGGGCCGCGATCGTCAGGGCGGCCGGCCAGAGGTCGTACCGCGAGAGGATCACTGTTCCGAGAGCGAGCGGGGCAAGCGAGAGGAAGCACACGGCCGCGTAGAGCCGAGCGGTGCCCGCGTCGACGGCCGCGAGCGCGAGGCCGAGAGCCACCACGGCTGCGACCGCGCAGGCCCACATCAGCACCTCGAAGACGGAGTCGTAGTCGTCCTCCTGCGCGAGCGCGGGGAGCACGAACGCCGGGAGGGCGGCGGGCGGGTATTCCAGGCCGAAGTCCCGGTAGGGCACCTGGCCGTCGAGGATCGCCTCACCGTAGTGCTCGTAGACCGGGGTGTCGACGATCTGCGTCCGGCTCCAGAAGCCCGTGTGCAGGAGCGCCCACGAGATCGTCAGGAGCACGATCCCGAGCGCGACCGCCTGACCGACGCGGCTCGACTCAGCTCGTGGGAACGAGTGCTCTCGGCTCGTGCTCAAGCTCGGGTGGCGGCTCGGCCGCCTCCGCGGCACGGACCGGCAAGAGGGCCGGCGCGAAGAGGGCGAAGGCGACGAATGGGAAAAACCACGGGATGTAGAGGTAGAACCAGTGCGTCAGCACCGCCTCGAAGCCGATCAGGAGCGCGGCCGAGAGCGCGGCGATCTGAAGCTCGTTCTTCACCCGCGGCACGAAGTACACCGCGAGCGCGCCGAAGAGGAGCACGATCTTGAGCCCGGTCTGGACGTGGTGGAGGTTCGGGTACCCGGGGTACTCGTCCCAGTCCCAGATCGAGAACGGGGACGAGCGCGAGAGCTGCCAGCCGAACGTCCGGTCCCAGAAGACGCGCGCCGCGTGGAGCGGATCGGGCTCGAGGAAGAGGATCCAGAACCCGGCTGCGGTGCCGAGCGCGAAGCCGACGAGGTACGTGACCTTGCTCCGGAGAGCTCCGCGCCAGTCCGGGTAGGAGGCCCAGAGCGGCAGGAGGAGGAGGGCGGCGAACTTCGTCCACGCACCAAGTGCGAGGAAGAGGCCGCGGGCCGGGGGCGAGATCAGAAAGACGAGGCCCCAGACGAGGAGCGCAGGCATGATCGCGTCGTTCGAGTTCGAGCTCGAGACGTACTGCGTGAAGGGGTAGGCCGCCCAGGCGAATGCCAGGGTCGCCCCGAGCATCCGCCCGCCGAAGCGAAGCCCGAGCACACCCATTCCGACGAGCGCGAGGAAATCCCAGAGAAGCGAGGTCAGGTGGCCGGCGGGCAGGCCGTCCCACGTGCTCGAGCCCCCGTTCCACTTCCCGCTGAAGCCGACCGCCAGGTAGGCGGGGACGTAGGCGAGGTAGCTGACGGGGCCGTAGGTGTCGCCGCGTTCGTTCGCCGACTCGCAGCGCCCGTTCGTCTGGACGTGCTCGCGCACGTAGCCCTCGCCGTCCGGGAGCCCGCAGGCCTTCCCGTCGTCCGTCGGCATGTGGCCGTACGGCATCTCGCCCTGGACGATGCGCTGGCCGCCGTCGATCCCCGCGAGGCCGACGTCGATCACGTTCGAATCCAAGACGTTCAGGGTCGTGCGGAACCCCAGCAGAAACACCGTGCCCGCGAGCAGGACCCAGACCGGCCAGACCGGCCGCGACGACCCGCCCCGTCCGCGCGCGCCGATCCAGATCATCCGTCCGAGGAGATACGCGAGCGCCGGGTAGACGAGCGGCATCGCCGTGAAGACGTCGCCGATGTTGAAGAAGTAGAGCGAGGCCGAGAAGGAGAGGAGGACGAGCAGGTCGAGGTTCCGAACGGAGGCGACGCGCCTAAAGTCGGCCAGCCCGACGAAGAAGACGACGGAGAAGACGAGCCAGACCCACAGCCGGTTGATCTCTCGGCCGAAGGCACCGTCGTACCCGCGCGCCATCTTCCACGCCACCTGCGGGCCGGTCCACGCTTCGGTGACCTCCCCGGTCTGGTCGTCGACCCTGGCGTCGACGATCTGGCCCGCGTCCGGCAGGTCGGACCAGATCTTCACCGACCAGCTGCCGGCGTCCTCGTCGAGAGTCGCCTGCTTCGTCAGCCCGCCGGCCGGGTAGCGCTCGACCCAGTCGGCGACCTTCGGGTCGGCGAGGACAGCAGCGATCGCCTGCTTGTCGGTCAGCTCGGCCGGGCCGGGCTCGTCCTGGGGGACGAACGGCGTCCCGGTGAGATTGCCGTGCGAGTCGTAGACCGGCGCCTTCGGGTCGGCGGCGGCCGAGGCCGGAACGAGGAGAGCCGCGAGCGCGAGAAGGAGAGCTAGACGGCGGGCTGGCGTCGGAAGCTCCAGAGCTTGTTCGCGACGAAGTTCCACGGCGTGACGAGCGCGATGGCGATCGCCTGAGCGGGAATCTTCGGCACGCCGATGCCGACGAGAATGGCGAGGAATACGAGATTGCCCGCGAGGGCGACCGTCGAGACGACCAGGAATCGCAGCCCCTGGTGGGCGATGTGCCCCCGCTGGTGCCGGAACGTCCAGACCCGGTTCCAGGTGTAGTTGTTCGTGACCGCGACGAGGAATGAGCACACCGCTGCGGGGATGTAGTGCATGTCCGCCCAATGGACGAGCGCCGCGAAGACGGCGAGGTTGATCACATAGCCCGTCGCGCCGACGATGCAGAACTTCGCGAGCTGGAACCAGTTGGCCCGGCTCCGCAGCGCCTCGCCGGCGGCGTCCGAGATCGCGCTCGCTCGTCCCGTCACAGTGTCCGGCTGCGTGGCCACGTGCAGAGAAAGGTTAGACGGCTGGCCGCAGGGCATCCGGGCCAACCACGAGCCCGGGGCCTACCGCGGCGGCCGCCTGGCCGTCCTCGGCCTCCACGACGAGCTCGACCAGCTCCCCGTTCGGCGCGAAGACGAGGTCGACGACGTTGCCGAGCGTCCGGCCCTCCCGTCGCGCCGGGAAGCCGCGGACCGCGGTGAGCGCCCGCGCGCGTTGACGGTAGAAGTCCAGCTCCTGCAGCATCAGGACGAGAGCCGACGGGACGGCGATGGAGTGCTCGAGGATCTCGCACGCCGCGAGCGGGAGGTACCGGTGGGCGCGGTCGCCGCAGAGCACGTCGAAACCGAGCACGCGCCGCAGCTCGTCGTCGAGGAGGACGTCCACGACGACGCCGAGGCGGATGTCGGCGAAGCAGACGGGTCGAGACTCGACCGCGCCTGCGCGAAGACCCCCGTCCATCGCCCCGGTGAATTCCCCGACCAGAGAGGACGAAACTAGAAGCCCTCCGCCCCGACGAGCGGCACGAACCGGCAGGAGACCGAGCGGGCGACGGCAGGGCCTTCGGGGCTCCTGACGATCACCTCGAGGCGCTGCCCTTCCTGCCCGCCGATGGGCACGACGAGCCTGCCGCGCACGCGGAGCTGCTCGTACAGCGACTCGGGCATGGCCGGAGCCGCCGCCGCGACGACGATCGCGTCGTAAGGCGCATGCTCCGGCAGGCCGAGCGACCCGTCCCCGACATGCACGTCCACGTGCTCGTACCCGGCCTCGGCGAGACGTTCGCCCGCTCGCGCGGCGAGCTCCGGAATCCGCTCGATGGTGTGGACCTTCGCGCCGAGCTCCGCGAGGACGGCGGCCTGGTAGCCGGAGCCGGTGCCGATGTCGAGGATGCTGTCGCCCTCCCGCACCTCCGCCGCCTGGCAGATGACGGCGACCATGTACGGCTGCGAGATCGTCTGGCCGTGGCCGATCCGGAGGGGCATATCCCGATAGGCCTTGCGGCGGTCGGGCTCTCCGACGAAGAGCTCGCGGGGCACGCGGCCCATCGCCTCGAGGACGCGCTCGTCGGTGATTCCGCGGCCGGCGAGCTGCTCGGCGACCATGGCCTGGCGCTCCTCGGCGGGCTCAGACACCGGCCGAGACGCGCGCCCGCATGGACGGCGGCGGCTGCACCCCGAAATGGGAGAGCGCGAGCGGAGCGAGATCCGTGATGCTCGCGTCGCGCGGGAGAGACGGGGCGTCGAACCCCGCCGAGAGCATCGGCACCGTCGAGTCGCCGGCGAGGAGCGAGCCGTGGCTTCCGCCTCCCGAATGGTGGCGGCCGCCGAGGTCCTCGAACTCCCATCCTTCCGCGGCCGAGACGATCACCTCGCCGGCGTTCGGGCACGCGAGGGCACACCAGACGCGCTCGTGGGCGTTCGGATATTCGTCGCCGACGAGAAGTCCCGCGTCTCCCGAGACCGTCCAGCCGCCGTTCTCGTCGGGTGCGAACCTGACCTCGCTTCTCCCTTTGCGGGCGACCGCCTCGCCGTCCTCCAAAAACAGGGCGAGGTCGACGCCCGCCGCGCCGTCGAGGCGCTCGGCCAGCTCTCGGGCCGGACGGCCGTCTAGCGCATAGACCATTCCGGAGCGGTTCGACGCGGTGACGACGGCGTCGCAGCCCTCCGCCACGGTGCCGCGGCGCCCCGTGAAGACGGCGAGGTCGGCGAAGGAGTCATGGAGCCTGGCGACCCGGTCGACGTGCATCTGGCCGTGGTCGGAGCAGACGACGATCGCATAGCGGTCGAGGAAGGCCTCGTGGCCGCCGGCAGCGGCCATTAGCTCGCCGACTGCGGCGTCGGCTCGCTCGAGCGCCTGCACCGCGGCGTCCGGTCCCGAGATGTGGGACGCGTAGTCGTAGTCCGGCAGGTAGAAGACGAGGAAGTCGAAGCCGTCGCGCGTGACGAGCCAGCGGCCGATCGTGGCGGCGTAGGCGTCCACGGAGCCCTCCGGCCTGGAGCGAATCGCGAGCGGCGCGCCGGTCACGTCCGACTCGAAGAGGTTGAAGAAGAAGAACCGGCGCGGCCCGTACGCGGCCTCGTACCAGCGGTTACGCCCGGAGCGGAGCGGAAGCTTGATCGGGTGCCGCGTGCGGCCGCGGTAGCACGTGAAGTTGATGGCCGCGGTCTCGAGTCCCGCGTCGTCGAGGGCCTCGAAGGCGGTCAGCGCCCGGGGCGAGACGTGCTCGTGGGTCATCGCGAAGACCGAGTCCCGCAGGGAGCGCCGCGCGCCCGCCGCGCGCACCGCCGAGAAGGACGAGCCGTACTCGACCACGCGGCGCTCCTGTCGGTGGTACCAGACGAGATGCGGAATGTGGTGCGTGTCGGGATGAGCCCCCGTGGCGATCGAGGTGAGGCAGACGGGGGTGACCGAAGGAAACGTCGTCGTGCCCCGGACGTACGACCCCGCTTCTCGCAGGTACGAGAGAGCGGGGAGCCGGCCCTCCCCGAGCGCCCGTTCCAGCATGGCGGGCGTGAGGCCGTCGATGACGGCGAGGACGAGCTTCTTCATCGGCGCTAGTGCCCCTTCAGGTAGTCGTGCCCCCGCTCTGGCGAGCGAAAAGTGCTCAGGGCGAGAACGCAGGGAGGCCGCGTATCGCGAATACGCGGCCGACCGAGGACGACGCCCTGAGCGGCTTTGCAGCCGCCAGAGTGGCTGGCATTGATTGCCTGGAGGGGCACTAGTCCTTTGCGAGGACGCGGAGGCCCGCGTACTTCTCGCCCGCGCGGCGCCGGAGGCGGCCGCCCACGAGCGGGGCCGTCACGGCCTCGAGGTAGCCGACCAACGGGACGAACGCGAGCAGGGCGAACGCGAGAAACGCGGCCGGGAACGCGGCACGGACAAGCCGCCGCAGCGCGAGCCAGGAAGCCGTCGCAGCCCCCGCCCAAACCGCCGGGCCCCACCCGGCGACGAAGAACGCGACGAAGATCCCGACCAGCGCGGCGATCGCGAACGCGAGCGCGCCGAGGAGGCGGGGGGCGGCGGACTGGATCCAGGCCGCCGCCGTGCCGGCCGCGACGCCGAGACCGGCGCTCACGCCTAGCCAGTACCAGTCGAAGAGATCCATCGCTCCCAGTCTAGCCACCCCCCTTCGGCCGTCCTCGCGCGGTGGATCCGGGGAGCATCGTCGGGCTTTTGTTCCTCCTGCTCCTCGTCGTCCCGGTCCTCTCACACGCCTCCTCGACGTGCGCCGCGCGCGAGCCCTTTCCGAGTCCTCGATGTCGATGAAGCGGTGGACGAGGTCTACGACTTCATGGCGCTTTCAATACCCCGCCCCGATACCCAACGCCGGGGTTTCTCCTGCCCGGCGGGAGGGAATTCCTTCCAGCACCAGGAACCGGAGAGCTCTTGCCAGAGACCACCCCCACCCCCACCCTGCTCTTCTTCACGCAGGAGACGTCCGGGCCCGCACGGCGCATGGAGAGCCTCCTCGCACATCTCGCCCGCAAGGAGCGAGAGCGCCTGCGGATCTCCCGAATCGACGTCGCCTCATCGCCCGAGTGGGTCGACCGGCTCAGCGTGACCCAGGTCCCGACGCTCGTCCTCCTGAAGGACCGACGGCCCGTCGAGCGTCTGGAAGGGCGAGTGAGCGCCCCGCAGATCGAGCGGATGCTCGCCCCCTACCTCGACCCGCTGGAGGCCGAACCCGCAGTCGCCTAGCGGACCTAGGGCGGCGGGTCACGCCCCTCCCTCTCCCCCGCCGCCCATCGGTCCCTCTCGAGCCCGGAGTGCGATCTCTCCTGATCTACGCGCTTCGGGCTCAGCCCTAGCTCGCGCCGTTCTCCTCGATCTGACCGCGGATCTCACCCGCGGGGAAATCGCCGGGTCCCTCGTTCACGACCAGGTCGCCGTCGTTCGTGTGGACGTTCGTGTACACACCTCCGCTCCGCATGAGCTCGACGAGCTCGGAGAGTGGGTGGCCCGCCAGGGGACCGACCAGGTCGGATGCCCCGAACGACCCCCGAACGATCACGCCGTCGATGCGGCCCCCGCCGAGGGGCGCCGTGACGCCGGGCGTGGTGCTCGGGTAGAGCCACACGACGATAGGGCCGGAGACCCCGGCGGGCGCCATGTGGATGTGGGCCATGAAGACGTTCTCGATGTTCGCGACGATGACCTTGTACTCGACGCGGGTACCGTCGTCCGAGAGCTTGTAGACGGCGTTCCCGCGCGCCTGCGTGTCCCTCGGCACCGGTGCCTCCTGCGCACCCTCCATCGGCGAGTTGAAGTTCATCGAGACGGCCGCGACGGCGAGCCCGGCCGCGACGAGCACGGCGACGGTCGCCGCGACCCAGAGCCGAATCCCTCTTTGCATGCCTGCCTCCCTTCCCGCTGCGGCGGTGAAAGACCTTTGCCGGACCTACGCGGTCACGGCGGAAACGGATTCAGGCGGACTGGAGGCGCTCGATGACCGCGAGCAGAAACTGGCTGGCACGCGCGCCGTCGACCACACGATGGTCGAAGGTGCAGGAGAGCCAGCCGACCTCGCGGGGCACCACCTGTCCGTCCACCACGGCGGCGCGAGGGCCGATGCGGTGGAGGCCGAGAATTGCGACCTCCGGATGGTTGACGAGCGGCGTGGCGAAGAGCCCGCCGAGCCGGCCCGCGCTCGTGACCGTGAACGTGGAGCCGCGAAGCTCCTCCGCGGAGAGCGTCCCGGCACGGGCGCCCTCCGCCAGGCGGGCGGCCTCGGCGCCGAGCTCGTCAAGGGACTTCTCGTCGGCTGCCCGCAAAACCGGCACGAGAAGCCCCTCGTCGGTCTGCACCGCGAGCCCGATGTCGTAGCGCTCCCAGTAGACGATCTCGTTCCCAGCGAGAGTTGCGTTGAGCTCCGGGTAGGCCTTCAGCCCCTCGACGGCCGCCGCGAGCACGTAGGGCAGGTAGGAGCGCTCGCCGCGGGCCTGCGAGAGCGCGGTGAAGTCACACTCCTCGACGACGGTGACCGAAGGCACCTCGCGGTGGGCGCGCGTGAGGTGCTCGGCGATCTGGCGCCGGATGCCGCGAAGCGGCTCGCGCCGCTCCCCTTCGGCCGGACCCGCCGTCCCGCGCACGTCGTCCTCGGTGATCCGCCCCCCGGGGCCCGTGCCCTTCATCGTGCCCAGATCGACGCCGAGCTCCTCCGCAATTCGCCTGACGAGCGGAGTCGCCTGCACCTTTTCGGGCGGGGGAGCGGGCGCCTCGCCGTCCGAGCCGATCAGGACCAGGGCAGTGCCGACCGGGACGAGCTCGCCCTCGCCAACCAGGATCTCCGCGACCGTCCCCGCGGCGGGTGAGGGAATCTCGACGGTCGTCTTGTCGGTCTGGATCTCGACGAGCGGGTCGTCCTCGGCGACGTCCTGCCCGACCTCGACGAGCCACCGCGCGATCTCTCCCTCGCGCACGCCCTCGCCCAGGTCGGGAAGCTTGAACTCGTAGGCCATCAGAAGCTGAGGACCTGCTGGACGGCCTCGACGACCCGTGCGGGCGAAGGGATGTGCTCGTCCTCGATCGACCAGAAGGGGAACGGGACGTCGTAGCCCGTCACGCGCAGGACCGGGCCGCGCAGGTCGAGGATCGCCTTCTCCGCGAGAAGCGCCGCGATCTCGGCGCCGAAGCCGGCGACGCGCGGAGCCTCCTGCACGATCACCGCCCGCCCCGTCTTGGCCACCGAGGCGAGGAGCGTCTCCTCGTCGAGCGGCTTGAGGGTGCGGACGTCCACCACCTCTGCGCTCGCCTCGAGCTCGTCCGCAGCCTGCTCCGCGACCGCGACCATGCCGCCGTAGGCGATGAGCGTCACGTCATCGCCTTCGCACGCGATGCGCGCCTTGCCGAGCGGCACGATGTGCTCGCCGTCGGGCACCTCGTCCCGCGGGCTGCGGTAGAGCACCTTCGGCTCCATGAGGACGACCGGGTCCGGGGAGCGGATCGCCGCCGCCAGCAAGCCCTTGGCGTCGGAAGGCGTCGACGGGATGGCGACCTTGATCCCCGGGGTGTGCACGTAGTAGGCCTCCGGGGAGTCCTCGTGGAGCTCCGGCGCCTTGACGCCCCCGCCGGTCGGCATGCGGATCGTGATGGGGAATTCCATGGCCCCGTTCGTCCGCCAGCGGTAGCGGCCCACGTGGCAGATGAGCTGGTCGAGGCAGGGGTAGCTGAAGGACTCGTACTGCATCTCGCAGACCGGCCGCCAGCCGGCCATCGAGAGGCCGACGGCGGTGCCGAGGATCCCGGCCTCGGCGAGCGGGGTGTCGACGCAGCGGTCCGGCCCGAAGCGGTCGAGCAGCCCGGCGGTCGCCCGGAAGACTCCACCCGCGCGGCCGACATCCTCGCCCATGACCATGACGCTCTCGTCGCGCTCCATCTCGACGTGTAGCGCGTCGTTCACGGCTTCGACCAGGGTCCTACTCGGCATACGCGTTCCTGGTCACCAGCTCGGGGTCGGGCTCGGGGAGCGCCTCTACCGCGGCAATCCCGGCCCGCATGGCCTCCTTCGCCTCGGCGGCGATCGACTCGGCCAAGTCGTCTCCGAGGAGCCCCAGCCGACGGAGGTAGCGCTCGTACCGCCCGACGCACTCGTTGGCGCGCTCGGCCTCCACCCGCTCGGGGTCGATGTAGGCGCTCGGGTCATCCGCGGTCGCGTGGGGCGCGCAGCGGTAGGTGACCGCCTCGATGAGGGTCGGGCCCTCTCCGGCCCGCGCGCGGGCGACCGCCTCGCGCATGGCCTCGTAGACGGCGAGCACGTCGCCGCCGTCCACGCGCACGGCCGGCATCCCGTACCCGACCGCCTTGTCGGCGAGGCTCGCTGCGCGGGTCTGGGCCGCAACAGGAGTCGAGATCGCCCAGCCGTTGTTGTTGCAGAAGAGAACCACCGGCGCGCGCATCACGGCGGCAAAGTTCGCGCCTTCGTGAAAGGCGCCCTCCGAGGTCGCCCCGTCGCCGAAGTATGCGATCGAGCATGCGGCCTCGCCGCGGAGCTTCTTCCCCCAGGCGAAGCCGACCGCGTGCGGCACGTGGGTCGCGATGGGCACCGCAATGGACGCGACGCCGTACTCTCGCGGGTCCCACCAGCCTGCGGGGTGGCCTCGCCACCAGGCAAGCACCGTCTCCGGCGGCATGCCGCGAAGGAGGCCGATCGCCGATTCGCGATACGACGGGAAGATCCAGTCCCCGCGGTCGAGCGCGTGGAACGAGCCGGCCTGCATAGCCTCGTGCCCCCAGAAGATCGCGTAGGTCCCGATGCGTCCCTGGCGGTGGTAGACGACGGAGCGCTCGTCGTAGGTCCGCAGCAGCACCATCGCGCGGTAGAGCTCGAGCATGTCCTGGTCGGTAAGGCCTTCGACCTCTCCGTCCGGCTGAGCTTCCCCGTCCCCGATCACCCTCCGCATGTCCCCTTCGGCGGGAACTACCTGGGCCATACCGGGATTATTCCGGCACGAGCACCCGGAGCGCGGAGCGCTCCGCTTCGAAGTGCGCGTCCTCCACGTCGCCGAGATCCTCGCCGTCCACCTGGAGCGGCATCGGACGGTCCGCGCGGACGACCAGCTCGTCGGCGTCGTGCACGTAGAGGACATGCGGGGAGCGCTGCTGGCCCTTGCCCGCGAAGGCCCAGGCGGCCACCTGGGGCAGACGCCTCGCCTTGAGCTCCCGCGGGGCAACGAGGTCGAGCCCGAGCTCGAACTCGGCCTTCGGTGCGATTCGCAAGGGGATCCGGCCGACGTAGCTGTACGGGTTGGCGTTCGCGACGAGCGCGAAGGCGACGCGGCCGAGCCCTTGCACCTCCATGCTCGGCGCGAAGCGTGCACGACGCTCGGCGAAGATCCCCACGAGAGCGCGCGCGAAAGCGAGGTCGCCCGCTCGCTTGCCGCTCGCGCGGCCGAGCGCGTCGACCCGGCGTATGAGCTCTGCGTCGATCCCGAAGCCGCCGCTGAAGGTGAAGCGCCTGCCGTTCACACGCCCGAGGGAGATGCGCCTCTCGGCGGGCGAGACCGCCAGCGCACGAGCCGCGGCGACCGGATCGCGCGGCACGCCGAGGGCACGCGGGAGGACGCTCGTCGAGCCCCCGGGGATGAACCCGACCGGAAGGTCGGCCTCGAGGCCGTTGACGACTTCGTTGAAGCCGCCGTCACCCGAGAACACGTAGATGCGCTCGGCCTCTCCGCGGCTGACCGCCTCGGCGATCTCCGCGGCGTGGAGCGGCCGCTCGGTGAGCACAGTCTCCAGCTCTCCTGCGACCCGAAGAGCCTCCTCGACCGCGACGGTGACGTCGGGCGTCACCCCTGAGGCGTTCGGGTTGACGATGAGCACGGCGGAGGGCACGGCCGCACTCTAGAAAAGGAGTGAGGCGGCCCCGCCCTAACTCCTCCCGGGAAGCCGCAAGAGAGTCCTTACTTCGGCGTCGAGTAGCCCCGAAATCCGTCGAGGAAAAGCGCGTAAAAACGGTCCGCGAGGGCGTCCGTGTCGGTGCCCGGTGCGAGCCAGGTGTAGGCCCAGTTCGCCGCCGAGAGGAACGCGAGCGCGGCCGCGGTGACATCGAGGTCGGCGCGGAGCTCCCCGAGGTCGCGGCCTTCGCGGAAGAGCTCGCGGATGCGCTCCTCATAGCGGCGCCGCTCGGAGACGATCTCCTCGAGCCGCTCCCCCTCGAGGTAGCGCCATTCCTGGACGAACACCGTCGCGACGTCGAGCTGCTCCGAGACGACCCGCAGGTGCGCGCGGAGAGCAAGCCGCACCTTTTCGGCAGGCGGCGCGTCGTCGGGCACCGAGTCGAGCGCGCCATGGAAGGCCGCCGCGCCGCCGCGCATCGTTTCGTAGAGCAGGTCCTCCTTGCCCTCGATGTGCGCGTAGAGCGAGCCCTTCTGCACGCCCATCGAATCGGCGAGGTCACCGATCGACGTCCCGTGGTAGCCCTTTTCGGCGAATAGGCGTGCCGCCTGGCGGGAAAGCTCTTCTTTCCGTGACATCGTGTACCGTTACCCTAACGATCGTTTGGGTATGAGCGAAGCCGAATTCGAAGCGTACGTCCAGAACGGGGGCCAGGTCGAGGCCGGCGATGCGATGCCGGAGGACTACCGCAAGGCGCTCGTCAAGTTCATCGAGATGCACGGCAACTCGGAGCTCATGGGCGTCCTCCCGGAGCGTGAGTGGATCCTGCGCGCGCCGACCCTGCAGCGGAAGCTCGCCCTCACGTCCAAGGTGCAGGACGAGGTCGGTCATGCGCAGCTGATCTACCGCGTCGTCGAGGATCTCGGTAAACCGCGGGAGGCCTGCCTCGACGACCTCGTCGCTGGCAACACGAAGTTCCACAACGTCTTCCACTACCCGACGAAGACCTGGGGCGACGTGGGCGTGATCGCGTGGCTCGTGGACGCGGCGGCGATCATCTCCCAGAAGGCGCTCCTCAAGTGCTCCTACGCGCCGTACGCGCGGATCATGAAGAAGATCTGCTGGGAGGAGTCGTTCCACATCCTCCACGGGCGCGACGTGATCCTCACGCTGATGAACGGGACCGACGAGCAGCGGGAGCTCGTGCAAGAGGCTTTGAACAGGTGGTGGGGCCCGCTCATGCAGTTTCACGGAAACCCCATCCCGGCCGAGAACGACCCCATGTACCGCTGGCGGATCAAGAGCCAGGCGAACGAGGAGGCACGCCAGCAGTTCCTCGACGGCTATGTGCCGCAGATCTGGGAGCTCGGCCTCACCGTGCCCGACCCAGATCTCCGCAAGGGGAAGGACGGGGTCTGGGCCTACTCCGAGCCCGACTGGGACGAGCTCAAATGGGTCGTCACCGGGCACGGGCCCGAGACCGAGCGCCGGCTCGGCTTCCGCCAGGCCTCGCGCGAGGAGACCGCGTGGGTGCGGCAAGCGGTGCTCGCGGACGCGGCGTGAAGTCCGCTCGCGTTCTGGGCCGGTGCTCGCAGAGGAGGCAAGCGAGCGACGCGCGGCACAGCACGAGGAGTGCGGGCAAGCGTCGCGAGCACGGGTTCCTGAAGCGAGCGTCGTCAGGCGCAGGCGAAGCCGGGCTTCGCCTGGCAAAAGCCGCGCCGGCCAGGGTGCGGGCGTGATCTGGGAGGTTTTTCGCCAGGAGCGCGAGGGGCAGCCGTTCCAGCACGGCGGTTCGCTCGAGGCGCCGAATCTCGTCTTCGCCGAGGCCTACGCCCGGGAGTTCTATGGCCGCCGCGGCGAGTCGTTCGCCCTCTGGATCGTTCCGCGCAAGTCCGTCGCGGAAGTTCGTGAGCCGTACGTCGCCGACGTCTTCGACCGCGACTACCGCCGGGTGGACGGCTACTCGCTCAAGGTCAAGCTCAAGGAGGCACGTGAGCTAGCCGCGAAAAAGGCCAGGCGCTGACGCGGTGCATCGCTCGCGGTGACTGACATGAACCCCACCGTCGCAGGAATTCTTGAGCTGGCTGACGACGAGCTCATCCTCGGCTGGCGCAACTCCGAGTGGACCGGCATCGCGCCGTTCCTCGAGGAAGACGTCGCCTTCTCCTCCATCGCGCAGACCGAGATCGGCCACGCGCGGGCCTGGTACGAGCTCGCGGCGAAGGAGCTGGGGACGGACGCCGACACGCTCGCCTTCGACCGAGCGCCCGAGGAGTACCTGTGCGCTCCGCTCGTCGAGATGCGCATGGTCGACGACTGGGCGCGGACGATCGCCCGCCACTGGCTCTACGAGAGCGCGGACGCGATCCGAATCGGCGTCCTCGAGGAGTCCGGCGATCCGGAGATCGCCGGGTTGGCGGAGAAGATCGACCGCGAGGAAGCCTACCACCGCATGCACGCGGCGATGTGGGAGGAACGGCTCCGCGACGACCCGCGCTTCCGCGAGGCCGTGGACGAGCTGTGGCCCTCCGCCGCCGCGCTCCTTCCGCCCGACCAGCGTTCCACCCTCGCCACAGTCGTCGGGAAAGAAGTTCCTAGTAACAGTCTGTTACTAGGAAAGGAGCGGGGTCAGCATCGTGACGACTTCCGTCCACTCTGGGAGGAGATGACGATGGTGCGCCGCTCGGTTGCGGGGGCGTCATGGTGACCGCGGAAAGGGTCTGGGAGGCGCTCGCCGAGATCCCCGATCCCGAGATCCCGGTCCTCTCGCTCGTCGACCTCGGCGTCGTCCGCGACGTCGAGGTGAGAGGCGCGCGCGTGCACGTCGGCTTCACCCCGACCTTTCTCGGCTGCCCGGCACTCGAGGTCATGCGCGAGCAGATGGCGGAGCGGATCCGCGAGCTCGGCGCCGAGCCGGACGTTGAGGTCCTGAGCGAAGGCTGGTCGAGCGACTGGATCACCGAGGAAGGGCACCGCAAGCTCCGGGAGGCGGGCTTCGCACCTCCATCGGGCAGGGCGCCCGCCACGCTGGTGCAGATCCAGACACGACCGCATCCGTGTCCCTACTGCGGTTCGACCGACACGCGGCTCGACAATCTCTTCGGCCCGACCCCGTGCCGCTCGATCCGCTACTGCAACGCCTGCCGCCAGCCTTTCGAGCAGTTCAAGACGCTGTAGCAGTCCGCCGCACGAGCTTCCGGGCGGCTACTCCGAGGGCCAATGCGGGCGCCCAGAAGAAAGGCGTCTGAAAGAGGACGATGATCCAGACCGGTGTGTCGTACCCCTCGGCCGGTATCGAAAGGGCCGACCAGGCCAGTGGAAGCAGGATCACCCACCAGCGACCGATCGCGGCTCCCATCACGACGTGGAAGAGAAGGAGCGCCGAAAGTGCCCACCACGATGTTGGGTTCGGGTCAGTCCCCTCCCACGGGCCCCAGAGAAGAAAGCTGTACGCCGCGCCAGCGGCGAGATAGACGAGGGCCGCGACGAATCTCACGGGCGTGATTCAGCTCCCCGGTGCCGGCGTACGAGCGCTCGGATCCCCACGCCCACGGTCATCAGGACTGCGCACGGAGCGACGAAGATGATCACTCCGAAGGCCTCCGATCACGTAGCCGGTGGTCACTTGAAGGGCCGCGAGAACGAGCAAGGCAGCGAGGAACGATGGTTGCGAGTCTGGCGCGAGCGCTACGTACACGATGAATGCCGACACGCCGACGACATAGACGGCTATGCTTTCCATGTATCGCACTATTGCTATGTATAGCATGATTGAGATATGAGTCAACCCATGGAGAGAGTCCGTGCGCGGCTCGCCGGAGCCGAAGAGGGCTGGCTATTTGCGCAAATCGCGGGGCAGGTCGCGGATCGCCGCAAGGAGCGGGGACTCTCCCAGGCGGAACTGGCGGCGCTCGTCGGCACCACCCAGTCGGCAATCGCCCGCCTCGAGAGCGGTGGGCGGCCACCGCGGATCGACACGCTTCTTCGGATCGCCAACGCGCTCGACGCCGACCTGCACATCGAGTTGCTCGACCGCGAGCCCGGCTAGACTCGCCGCGATGCGGGCTGCACTTGTGGTACTGACGGGTCTTCTCGTCCTGCTCACCACCGCCTGCGGCGGGGGTGGAGGAGAGCGCCTGAGCCAGGAGGAGTTCCAGAGCCAGGCGAACGCGATCTGCGCGAAGTATCAGAAGCAGCTCAAGGCACTGGGCGCCCCTTCGAGCATCGACGAGATCCCCGACTTGGTCGACCGGGCCCTCGTGATCCTGAACAAGGAGATCGACGAGGTCTCTGCGCTGAGCCCGCCCGAAGAGCTGCAAGGCCAGTTCGACGCGATGCTCGCGGCGGCGGACAAGACGAAGCAGGCCGCCCACGATCTCTCGACTGCTGCGAAGGCCGGCGATGCGGCAGCCGTGCAGGATGCGCTGAACGCCGGCAACGCGGCAAGCGACGAGGCCGACAAGCTCTCCACCGAGCTCGGCCTCGATGCGTGCAAGGGCTAACGGCTAGCGGCCGGTAAAGCGCGGGTCGCGCTTCGCGAGAAAGGCGGCGACGCCCTCGGCGAAGTCCTCGCTTGCCGCGGCCGCGGCCTGAAGCTGCGCCTCGAGCTCGAGCTGCTCCTCCAGCGTCGCGTTCGGAGCGCGGTCGAGCAGGCGCTTCGTCATCCCGATCGCACGCGTGGGAAGCGCCGCGAGCTCGGCGGCGACCGACGACGCGCGATCGGCGAGCTTGCCCGCCTCGACGACCTCGGTGACAAATCCCCACGCGTGCGCGTCGCCGGCGGTCAGCTGCTTACCGGAGGCCAGCCACTCGAAGGCGCGGCCGTAGCCGAGGAGACGTGAGAGGAAGAAGCTCGCGCCCGTGTCCGGCACGAGGCCGATCGTGACGAACGCGGGAACGAACACCGCGGTGTCCGCGGCCAGACGGATGTCGCACGCGGCCGCGAGCGCGAGGCCGGCGCCCGCCGCGGGCCCGTTCACCGCGGCGATGACGGGCTTCTCGAGCGAGCGCAGCGAGAGGACGTTCCGGTTGTACGTCGCGCGGAGCCGCTCGCCGATGTCGCCCGCGCCGTCCTGGAACTCCTTCAGGTCCTGCCCGACGCAGAAGCCGCGACCGGCTCCGGTTAGAACGACCGCGCGCACCTCGGGATCGGCTGCCTCCCTGAGTGCCGCGCGGAATCCGTCCTGCATCGCCCGGTCGAACGCGTTCAGGACGTCCGGCCGGTTGAGCGTGATCGTCATCACGCCGCCTTCGCGCTGCGTCTCGACCTCGGCCACTCGGTAGACCTCCCTCGTGCAGGTACCTTGGAGCCGTGGATCTTACGTTCATCTCGTCGCACGAAGTTCCGGCCGAGGAGGACGTCCACGACGCGTACTCCCGGGCCGTCATCGCGGTCGCGGAGCGCCTCTCACCGTCGGTAGCCAACCTCCGCGTCTCGCGCCGCGTCCGCGGCGGCCAGCGGCTCGACGGGGGCGGAAGCGGCGTGGTCGTCACGCCTGACGGCTTCATGCTCACCTCCGCACACGTCGTCGCAAGCGGTACGTCGGGTGTGCGCGCCTCCTTCGTGGACGGTTCCGAAGTGGGTGTCGACGTGGTCGGGACGGACCCGCTCTCCGACCTCGCCGTGCTGCGTGCCCACGGAACCGACCTCACGCCGGCAGTGCTCGGCGACGCGGAGACTCTTCGCGTCGGCCAGCTCGTCGTCGCGATCGGGAACCCGCACGGCTTCGCCGGCTCGGTGACCGCGGGCGTGGTGTCCGCGCTCGGACGCTCCCTGCCCGTGCGCTCACGCGCGGCGGGCCGGATCGTCGAGAACGTCATCCAGACGGACGCAGCCCTCAACCCGGGTAATTCCGGCGGGGCGCTCGCAGACGGCCGCGGCCACGTGGTCGGGATCAACACCGCAGTTGCGGGAGTCGGCCTCGGCCTCGCGGTCCCGATCAACGAGACGACGAGGAAGATCATCGGCGCGCTCATGAGCGAAGGCCGGTTCCGCCGCGCCTACCTCGGCATCGCCGGCGGCCCGCGCCCGCTGCCGCCGCGACTCGCCCGCGAGCTCGACCGGGAGACCGGAGTCGAGATCGTCGACGTCGTCGAGGGCAGCCCGGCCGCGAACGCTGGGCTCCGCGCCGAGGACCTCATCGTCGAGCTGAACGGGATCCCCGTCGATGGCGTGGACGACCTCCAGCGCCTCATGGCCGGCGAGCTGATCGGCGAGTCGGTGACGCTCGAGACCGTGCGCGGAGGAAAGCGCTCGCACGTGGAGCTCGTCCCCGTCGAGCTCGAGGTGTAGCTACTTCCCCCTGATCTCCGGTTTCCTCTTCTCGAGGAAAGCCTTCATCCCCTCCTGAGCGTCCTCGGACGAGAGTGCGAGGTGGAACGCCTTGCGCTCGGCGTCGAGCCCCGCGCGGAGGTTCGTCTCGAACGCCTGGTTGACCGCCTCCTTCGCGAGCCGCACGCCGACGGGGCTCTTCGCCGCGATCGCGTGAGCGACCCGCTTCGCCTCGTCGAGCCACGCCTCGGCGGCAACCACCCGCGCGACCAAACCCGCCGCCTCCGCCTCGCGCGCGGTGAGGAAGCGGCCGGTGAGGATGACGTCCATCGCCTTCGACTTTCCGATCGCCCTGGTCATGCGCTGCGTTCCGCCGGCGCCGGGGAGGACGCCGAGGTTCGTCTCCGGCTGCCCGAACTGCGCGGTCTCCGAGGCGACGATGAGGTCGCACGCCATGGCCAGCTCGCAGCCGCCGCCCAGGCAGTAGCCGGACACGGCGGCCACGATCGGCGTCCGCACGGAGCGGATCGCGTCCCACTTGTCGATGCGGCCGCCGAAGTAGAGCTCGAGCGGAGCCGAGTCGGAGAGCTCGCCGATGTCCGCGCCCGAGGCAAACGCCTTCTCGTCGCCGGCGATGACGATGCAGCGGACCGCCTCGTCGTGGTCGAGGTTCTCGAGCGCGCCGACGAGCTCGGACATCAGCTGGTTCGAAAGAGCGTTCAGGGCCTCCGGCCGGTTCAGCCGGACGACGGCGATCGGCTCCGCGCGCTCGAGAAGGACGGTCACTTCTTCCTCCGCAAGAACTGCTCCACCGCCTCGCGGGGCTCGTCCGTCGCCATCGAGAGCGCGAGCCAGTCGCGCGCGTGGTTGACGGTCTCGTGCCAGGAAAGGTCGCGCCAGAAGTTGAGCTGCTGCTTCGTGTAGCGCACGGTCTGGGGCAGCTTGGCGGCCATGCTCTCGGCGAGGCGGTCGATCTCGGAGTCGAGCTCGTCTCGTGGAACGGCCGAGTTGACGAGGCCCCACTCGGCCGCCTTCGCGGCGGAAATCTCCTCGCAGAGGAGGAGGATCTCGCGGGCGCGGCGGTCGCCGACCATGATCGGAAGCCACTGCGTCGCGCCGCCGGCGGGCACGGAGCCGTGCTCGGGGCCGACGTGGCGAATAAAGGCATCGTCGACCATGACCGCCAGGTCGCACGCCATCTGCAGCTCGTTGCCGCCGCCCACGCAGATCCCATTGATGCGGGCGAGCGTGGGCTTGCCGATCTCGCGCAGCCGGTCGTGCATATCCTTGAAGGCGCCGAACCATTTCCAGTACTCGCCCGGCTTGCCGAGGTAGTCCTCGCTCCAGGACTTCAGGTCGGCGCCGACGCAGAAGGCGCGCCCCGCACCGGTGACCACGACGACGCGGATCTCGTCGTCCCAGGAGGCGTCCTCGCACGCGCGCGCGATCTCGCGCAGCATGCGGAAGTCGAAGGCGTTCAGGACCTCCGGGCGGTTGAGCGTGATCGTCGCCCGCGGCGGCGCCTTCTCGTAGACGATCGCCTGGAAGCCGAGGTCGGCTGGGTCGACCGGGGTCGGCCGGTCCGGTTCGGTCATTCGACTTCGGCGAAGTGGACGTGGAAGGGGATGCCCATCTCTGCAGCGTCGCGCCCCGTGGCCGCGAACTCGTCGGTTTTCGCGGCCGCCTTGAAGGCCTCCATGTCAGGGAACTCCCACTCCGAGTAGTACGCGTACAGCTGGCCCGTGGGCGCACCGAAGACCTTGCCGTGGCGGAACGTGCCGCCCTCCACCCGGCTGCAGAGCTCGGCGTGCTGCTCGTAGCGGGCAGGGTCCGGCTCCTGCTCGTAGAGGACGAACGCTTTGATCATCGCCTGCGAAGGATTCCCGATTCGCGCGAAAGCCGCTGGGCGAAATACACCGGGATGATCGTCAGGGCAATGATCACCGCAACGACGACGTTGACTTGCGGGAGCTGCTGGCCGAGCCGGATCTTCCCGAAGATCCAGAGCGGAAGGGTGTTCTGAGCGCCCGCCGTGAACGTCGTCACGATCACCTCGTCGAACGAGAGGGCAAAGGCAAGGAGGGCTCCCGAGACGAGCGCAGTCGAGATGACCGGGAACGTGACGAAGCGGAAGGTCTGCCAGCCGTCCGCGCCGAGATCCATGGACGCCTCGACGAGCGACGGCGAGGTGCGTCGCAGCCGCGCGATGACGTTGTTGTAGACGATGACGACGCAGAAGGTCGCGTGGCCGACGATGATCGTCCAGATGCTCAGCTGCCAGCCCCAGAAGCCGAAGTAGGAGTTGAGCGCCATCCCGGTGATGATCCCGGGCAGCGCGAGCGGGAGAACGAAGACGAACGAGATCGTCTCCCGGCCGAAGAAGCGGAACCTGCTGACCGCGAACGCGCCGGCCGATCCGAGGACGAGGGCGATCGAGGTGGCGACGAGGGCTGCCTTCAGCGAGAGCACGAGCGCTTCGCGCACCTCCTGGTTGTGCCAGGTCGAGCTGAACCACTTGGTCGAGAAGCCCGCAATGGGCCAGCTCTGGATGTTCGAGGAGTTGAAGGCGTAGAGGACGATGATCCCGATCGGGGCGTAGAGGAAGAGGACGACCAGCACCGTCCACGTCCAGAGGCCGAAGCGGGTTGCCCTCGTTTCCATTACATCGCCTCGAATGCGCCGAGCCTGCGCGCGACGAGCAGGTAGACGCCCATGACCGCGAGCGGGACGACGGCGTACGCCGCGGCGAACGGCACGTTGTTCGCGATGCCGACGCTCGAATAGACGACGTTCCCGATGAACTGCGAGCTCGCGCCGCCGACGAGCGTGGGGGTGATGTAGTCGCCGAGCGTGAGCGCGAAGGTGAAGATCGAGCCCGCGACGATGCCGGGGAAGGCGAGCGGCAGGACGATGCTCCTCGTCGTCCTCCAGCCCTTGGCGCCGAGGTCGGTCGAGGCCTCGAGGTACGAGTCCGGGATCCGCTCCATCGCCGCGTAGACGGGCAGGATCATGAAGGGCAGCCAGACGTACGAGAAGACGATCCACATCGCCCAGTTCGAGTACGCGATCCCCACCGTCGGGAGGCCGAGCTGCTCGAGCGTCCAGTTGAGGACGCCTTCCTTGGCGAGGATCAGGCGCCAGGCGTAGACGCGCGCCAGGTAGCTCGCCCACAGCGGCAGAAGCACGAGGACGAAGAGCGCCGCGCGGGTCCGCGGCGAGGCGAGGCGGGCCATGAAGTAGGCGAATGGAACCGCGATGATCGCGTCCGTGATCGTGACCGCGGCTGCGATCCCGATCGTCCGGAAGGCGATCGTGCGGTAAACGGGCTCGGTGAAGATCCTCTTGAAGTTGTCGAGGTTCCAGTCGTGGACGAGCTCGGTTGTGAAGGGGTCGACCTTCCAGAAGGCCGAGACGAGGAGGACGACGAGCGCCGTCAGGTAGAGCAGCGCGAACCATGCGAGGGGCGGCAGGAGGAGGAAGGTGCCGCGAAGCCACCCCCGCCGCCAGAACGCCGCCGAGAGACGGCGGCGGGCCGCCCACGAGGGGCGGCCCGCGGTATCAGCACCGGCGGCCATGCGCTACTAGCCGGTGATCTCCGTCCAGGCCTGTTGCCAGGCCGTGTAGTCCATGCAGTTCGTCTCGCCGTTGCCGCAATCGGCCTGCGGCGTCTTCCAGAACTTGATCGTGTCGAAGTACGCCGCATCTGCATCGGCGTGGTACTTCGCGCACGACCCCGGATCGATCTTGTCCATCTCGGCGCAGGCCTTCGTGTTGGCCGGCGTCTCGCCGAAGAAGATCGCCTGCTGCGCCTGGACGAGCGGGGTGCTCACATGCTGCATCCACAGGTAGGCGCAGTTCGGGTGCTGGGATTTCGCCGACAACATCCACGTGTCCGCCCAGCCCGTCGCCCCCTCCTCGGGGACCAGGTCCTTGACGGGCACGTTGTCCGCCTGGAGGGTGTTGGTCTGGTACGGCCAGGACGCCCCGAGAACCGCGTCGCCGTTCTTGAAGAGATCGATCTCGTCCGAAGCGAGAGACCAGTACTTCTTGATGAGCGGCTTCTGCTGCTTCAGGAGATCGACCGCGGCGTTGAACTGCTCCTGGTTCAGCTCGTACGGATCCGTGATGCCGAGATCCGGCTGGGCCACCGAGAGATAGAGCGCCGCATCGGCGATCTGGATCGGGTTGTTCGGGACGGTGATCTGACCCTGGTACTTGGGGTCGTAGAGCACTTCCCAGCTCGTCGGCGTCGGAGTGACCTTCTCGGTGTCGTAGAGGAGCGTGTTCGGGCCCCACTCGTACGAGACACCGTAGTGCTGGCCGTCGATGGTGTTGTGCGGCGGCGACTTGAGCGCTTCGCTGAAGTCGGCGTAGCCGGGAATCAGGTCGACGTTCACGGGCTGGACGTCGCCGCCCTTGATGAGCCGGAGGCTTGCGTCGCCCGAGGCCGAGACCATGTCGTACTGGCCTCCGCCGCCCTGGCGCATGAGCGTCACCATCTCGTCGGAGGAGCCGCCGTACTTCACGTTGACCTGGCAGCCTGTCTCCTGCTCGAAGGGCTTCACCCACTGGTCCTCCGTGTAGCCCTCCCACGCGATGAGGTTGAGCGCGCCTTCTCCGGGCCCGACCTTGGTCGGCAACGCCGTGGTGTCCCCTCCGCCACTTGCGCCTCCGCCCTCATCTCCGCCGCAGCCGGCGGCCGCGAAGGCCATGGCTCCGACCAGGACGGCGAGCGCCGCCCAGATCACATACCGCGCGTTCTTCATTCGGTCCTTTCCTCCGTCTCTCCCCCCACGATCTCGAATGCGTGCTCTGGGCGCCATTCGAGCCGAACATGCCTACCCCGTTCTCGAAGCGCCTCCGCGGAGGTCGTCTCGAGGTTCTGCCGTACGACGACGAGCGCGTCCCCTGCATCGAGCTCGACGATGTAGCGGGTGACCATCCCCGCATAGATCACTTCTGCGATGTGGCCGCTCTCGACGCTCGCGCCAGGGTCGTGCGTTTCCCCGTCGGCGAGCATGCGGATCTTCTCGGGCCGCACCGTGAAGCGGCGGCCGTTGCGCTCGAGGATGTTCGACACGCCGACGAAGCCCGCGACAAAGGCTGTCGCCGGGCGCTCGTAGACCTCGGCGGGCGTGGCGATCTGCTCGATGCTTCCGTGGTTGAAGACGGCGAGGCGGTCGCTCATCGTGAGCGCCTCCTCCTGGTCATGGGTGACGTAGACGAACGTGATGCCGACCTCTTGCTGGATGCGCTTGAGCTCGACCTGCATCTCCTCGCGGAGCTTGAGGTCGAGCGCTCCGAGGGGCTCGTCGAGGAGCAGCACTTCGGGCCGGTTGACGATCGCGCGCGCGAGGGCGACGCGCTGCCGCTGGCCACCGGAGAGCTGGCTCGGCTTACGGTTCCCGAACCCGGGGAGTCGCACCATCTCGAGCGCGGTTCCGGCCCGGTCGGCCCGCTCCCTGCGACCCGCGCCGCGGACGCGCAGGCCGTACTCCACGTTCTCCTGCACGGACATGTGCGGGAAGAGTGCGTAGTCCTGAAAGACGGTGTTGACCTGGCGCGCGTAGGGCGGCCGCGAGGTCACGTCGATGCCGCGCAGATGAACGCGCCCGGAGTCCGGGCGCTCGAAGCCGGCGATGATCCGCAGGAGTGTCGTCTTCCCCGAGCCGGACGGGCCGAGGAGGGAGAAGAACTCCCCCTGGTCGATCTCCAGGTCGACGCCGGCGACTGCGACGACGTCCCCGAAGCTCTTGCGCACTCCCTCCAGGCGGACGTCCGCCGCCGGTTGAGGCGCGCCTTCGCCGGCTTCGCTAGGTCGCTCTCGTGCCTGCGTCGACAAGCGCTTCCTCCAGGAGCTCGAGGCCTCGGTCGAGATCCTCGTCGGATACGACGAGCGGGACGAGAATTCGGATGACGTTGCCGTAGAGGCCGCACGAGAGGAGGATGAGCCCGCGCTCGCGCGCGGCCGCAGTCGTGGCGCTCGCGAGGGCCGCAGCCGGCGCCTTCGTCCCACGGTCCTCCACGAGCTCGATCGCCAGCATCGAGCCGAGCCCCCGGACCTCGCCGACGGAGTCGACGCGCCCTGCAATCGCCTCGAGGCTCGCACGGATCCGCTCGCCGACCTCCTCGGCGCGCCGGCGGAAGTCCTCGCTCGAGACCTCGTCCAAAACGGCGAGCGCCGCCGCACAGGCGAGCGGGTTGCCCCCGAAGGTGCCGCCGAGACCGCCGGCGGGGACGGCGTCCACGATCTCTGCCCGCCCTGTGACGCCCGCAAGCGGAAGGCCGCCGCCGAGCGACTTGCCGGACACAAGCAGATCAGGCTCGACCCCGTAATGCTCGATCGCCCACACGGGCCCGGTGCGGCCCACTCCGGCCTGCACCTCGTCGTCCACATAGAGGATCCCGTGCCGCTCGCAGAGCTCCTGCAACCGTGGGGGAAAGTCGAGCGGCATGTCCACGAAGCCGCCTTCGCCCTGCACCGGCTCGAGCACGACGCAGGCGACGGACTGCGGGTCGACGTCGGCCTTGAACAGGGTCTCGAGCTCGTGGATGGCGTCCTCAGTCGTCACACCGCGGTACGGATACGGCGCCGGCGCCCGGTAGACCTCGGGTGCGAACGGCCCGAACCCGCGCTTGTAGGGGACGACCTTGCTCGTCATCGTCATGGTCAGGAGCGTGCGTCCGTGGAAGGCGCGGTCGAAGACGACGACCGCGGGGCGGCCGGTCGCCGCGCGCGCGATCTTGACGGCGTTCTCGACGGCCTCCGCGCCCGAGTTCAGGAGGATGCTCTTCTGCTGCTCGCCGCGACAGGGCGAGAGCTCCGCGAGGCGGCGGCAGACCTCCACATACGGCTCGTACATCCCGACCATGAAGCATTGATGGAGATAGCGGTCGGCCTGCTCGTGGACCGCTGAGACCACCGCGGGCAGGCCGTGGCCGGTGTTCTGGCAGCCGAGTCCGCCGGCGAAGTCGATGTAGGTAGTGCCGTCGACGTCCTCGATGCGCGCACCCTCGGCCCGGGCGACCACGAGCGGCGGAGTGGACACGCCGGCAGCGACGTAGCGCTCCCGCGCGTCCATGACCTTCTCGGTCGCGTTCCGCTCTTGCAGCGACATTCGCGGAGTTTACAACTGCTGGAAATGCCTTTCTTCGGCCCTCGTGGCGGAAACGGGGCGGTTATGCTCGCCGCCGTGTCCGCGAGCGGCGTCGCCATTTTCCTCTCGCTCGTGGCCGGTGTGGCCGGGTCGGTTCAGGTCGCCGTCAGCGGCGCATTCGGGAAGCGGATCGGCGTCCTCGAGGCGACGGCCTTCGGCTCGCTCGGTGCGGCGCTCATCGTCTGTTCCATCGTGCTCGTCACGCGGCAGGGCTTCGGCGGCGTCACGGCCGGCTTTCGGGAGCCGGCATGGCTCTGGCTGAACGGCGTCATGGGCGCGATCGTCATCCTCACGATTACCTTCACGGCGCCGCGCATCGGCACCTTCGCCACGATCGGGCTCCTCATCGCAGGACAGCTCGCGATGGGCGTCCTGATCGACTACCTCGGGCTCTTCGGCCTCGACAAGATCCCGCTCTCGGCGGCGCGGATCGTGGGCCTCGTGCTCCTCGCGGGCGGCGCGCTGCTCGTCCTGAGGCGCTAGCCGGCACCAGGACGGTGAGCGCCACCACGGCTCACAAGCATGGCCTTGTGTTGCACACGCACAAAGTCAAACGGCCTTCGAAAAAGGGCTCGCAACCCGGAGTCCCGGGATTGCGTGCAACACAAGGCTTGACACTAGCCGCTGATTTCGACCACCGGCGCCAGAGCGTCCCAGCGCGCGATCTCGCAGCCGTTCGAGCGGTTGAGAATCGCGTGGACGCCCGAGCCCTCGACGAGCGCCACCTGGTCGCCGCCGTAGATCTCCGTGCACGCCATGTCCATGGGAACCGGATGGAGCGCCTCCGGATGGGCGTCGAGCGCGGCACAGGCCTTCGAGGGATCGGGGTGGGTGCCGCCGTTCGGGTCGCAGGTCAGCGTGGCCTTGCGGCTCTCGCCGTCCTTGCCCTCGGGCCAGTAGGTGATCTGGAGGTCCCACTGCGCGGGGTCGCCGAAGGAGCCACTGCTTCTCGCCGACCCGCACCCCGCGGCGACCAGCACCGCGACGAGAAATGCCGCGCGGGCTAGAGGCCCCACGGGTTGACGGGCTTCGCGCCCGTCCAGGTGAGGACGCTCTTCGTCTCCAGGTACATCTCCAGGGTCTCGAGCGCGTTTTCGCGCCCGAAGCCCGACTGCTTGTAGCCGCCGAACGGAAGGCCCGGGAACGCGGTGTTCGGGCAGTTGATCCCGATCGTGCCCGCCTTGATCTGGCGCGCGAGCCGGTGCCCGCGTGCCGGATCCCCTGTCCAGACCGATGCCACGAGCCCGTACTGGACGTCGTTCGCGAGCCTGACAGCCTCGGCTTCGTCCTCGAACGGGGTGACCGTGACGACGGGCCCGAAGATCTCCTCCTGCGCGACGCTCATCGTGTTGTCGACCTTCGCGAGCACCGTCGCCGGGTAGAAGGCGCCGTCGCCTTCGAGCGGATGGCCGCCGGTGACGACCTCGACGCCCTCCTCGCGCCCCGCCTCGACGAAGCCGTGCACCTTGTCGCGGTGCATCTGCGAGATGAGCGAGCCCATCTGCGTCTCCTCGTCGAGCGGGTCGCCCGTCTTCATCCGCCCGGCCGTCTCGGCGAAGCGGTCGACGACCTCGTCGTAGAGCGTGTTCTCGACGAAGACGCGCGAGCGCGCGTCGCAGCTCTGGCCGGCCGCGTAGTAGACGGCGTAGACCGAGCTCGGGATCGCGGCGTCGAGATCGGCGTCGGCGAAGAAGATGTTCGGGCTCTTGCCGCCGAGCTCGAGCGAGACGCGTTTCACCGGCTCCGCGCAGAGGCGCATGATCTCCGATCCCGTTCTCGTCGAGCCCGTGAAGGCGACCTTGTCGATGCCGGCGTGGGTGACGAGGTGGGAGCCCGTCGTCGGGCCGTCTCCGGGGACGACGTTGATCACCCCGGCGGGAATGCCGACCTCCACGCCGAGCTCGGCGAGGCGGAGCGCCGTCAGCGGTGTGGCGGGGTCAGGCTTGAGTACCACCGTGCACCCGGCGGCCAGAGCCGGCGCCAGCTTCCACGAGGTCATCATTAAGGGGTAGTTCCAGGGGACGATCTGGGCGACGACGCCGACGGGCTCCTTAAGGGTGTACGTGAGGACGGATCCGCCCATCGGCACCGCGCGGCCGGCGATCGTCGCGATCGCGGACGCGTACCAGCGGAAGTACTCGGCCGAGACGGCGACCTCTCCCTTCACGGACGTGACCGCCTTGCCGACGTTGCGCGTCTCGAGCTCCGTCAGCTCCTTGCGGTTGGCGACGACGGCATCGGCGAGCGCATGGATGAGGCGCGAGCGCTCGTTCGGCGGCGTTTTCGCCCACGGGCCCTCCAGTGCAGCCCGCGCCGCCTCGACGGCGCGGTCGACATCGGCGGGCGACGCCATCGCCGCGCGCCCGAGTGGAGCCCCGGTCGCAGGCTCCTGAAGCTCGCGTGTCTCCTCCGCCTCGACGGTCTCTCCCCCGATGAAGAGCCCGTAGTCCTCGGTCGCGATCGCCATCAGTTCCCTCCGTCTCGTTCGAAGATGGCAGCCTGCCCCTGGCCGACGCCGACGCAGAGCGTAGCCAGCCCATAGCGTCCTCCGCGGCGGCGGAGCTCGTGCAGCAGGCTGACGACGAGGCGCGCGCCGCTCATGCCAAGCGGATGCCCGAGCGCGATTGCGCCGCCGTTCACGTTCACGCGCTCCGGATCGAGCCCGAGCTCGCGGATCACCTGGAGACTCTGCGAGGCGAACGCCTCGTTCAGCTCGACGAGGTCGAGGTCGGCGGCCTCGATCCCTGCGCGGGCAAGGAGTTTCTGCACGGCGGGGACCGGCCCGACCCCCATGTAGCGTGGATCCACCCCGGCGACGGCGCTCGCGACGAAGCGGCCGAGCGGATCGACACCGAGGTCGCGCGCCTTCTCCTCGCTCGCGAGGACGAGGGCGGCGGCCCCGTCGTTGATTCCGCTCGCGTTCCCGGCCGTGATCGTGCCGCCTTCCCGGAAGGCCGGCCTGAGCGCCGCCAGCTTCTCGAGGCTCGTGTCGGGCCGGGGATGCTCGTCGCGGTCGACCTCGCCCACCGGAACGAGCTCGTGGGCGAAGCGGCCCGCCTCCTGGGCAGCCGCCCAGCGGCGGTGGCTCTGCAGGGCGAAGGCGTCCTGGTCCTCGCGCGTGATCCCGTAGCGCTCGGCCACGTTCTCGCCGGTCTCCCCCATCGACTCGAGCGGAAACATCTCCTCCATCCGCGGATTCGGGAAGCGCCAGCCGAGCGTGGTGTCCCAGGTCGTGCCGTCGCCGTACTCCGGCTTCGCCGTCACGAGCGGCGCGCGCGACATCGACTCGACGCCGCCGGCGACGAAGAGCTCGCCGTCTCCCGCGCGAATCGCATGCGCCGCGCCGACGACCGCCGAGAGCCCGGACGCGCAGAGGCGGTTCACCGTGACGCCGGCGACCTCCTGCGGGAGCCCCGCGAGAAGCGCGCCCATGCGCGCGACGTTGCGGTTGTCCTCCCCGGCCTGGTTGGCGGCGCCGAAGTAGACGTCCTCTATCTCGCCGGGCGGGACGCCCGCTCGCTCGACGGCCTCCTCGATCACCAGCGCGGCGAGGTCGTCCGGCCGCACCCCGGAAAGGGCGCCTCCGTAGCGCCCGATGGGCGTCCGGACCGCGGAAAGAATGACCGCCTCAGCCACGAGGCCAGCTTACCGGCGGTCTAGCTCACGAAATCGACGCGGACGGGCTGCTCGAAGGCGCCGATCTGCTCGCCGCGGCGGAGGAGCTCGCCGACGGCCTCGCGGCCCTCGTCGCCGTAGTCCTCCGTCAGCCCGTTCACATACATGCCGACGAAGCGGTCGGCCAGGCGCCGGTCGAGCCCGCGGCCGTACTGGAGGGCATAGGAGAGTGCCTCCTCGCGCGACTCGAGGCCCGCCGCAATCGAGGCGCGGAGCACCTCGGACAGGTCGTGCAGCATGTTGCCGCCGAGGTCGCGGCGGGCGACGTTGATCCCGAGCGGAAGCGGCAACCCCGTCTCGAGCAGCCACCACTCGCCGAGGTCGACGACGTTTTGCAGCCCGTGGGTCTCGTACGTGAGCTGGCCCTCGTGGATCAGGAGGCCCGCCTGTGCGCGGCCGGACTTCACCTCGTCGATGATCTCGTCGAAGGGAACCTCGCGGAAGCGGTAGTCGCGGCCGAGGAACATGCGCAGGACGAGAAAGGCCGTCGTCATGCGGCCGGGCACTGCGATCTCGACATCCTTGAGGTCGTCCCGCGTCATCGGCCCGGTCGAGACGACGATCGGCCCATAGCCCGACCCCATGCTCGCGCCGTGCGGGAGGATGGCGTAGCGATCCTGCACGAACGGGTAGGCGTGCAGCGAGATCGCAGTCACCTCGAGACGGCCCTCGAGGGCCCACTCGTTCAGCGTCTGAATGTCCTCGAGGACGTGCTCGAACGAAAAGTCGCCTGTGTCGACGACTCCCGCGCTGAGCCCCCAGAACATGAACGCGTCGTCCGGGTCCGGACTATGCCCCAGTCGGATGAGCAAGCCAGCGAGGGTAACAACGCCGCCGCCGCCGTGTGCCGGGTGCCGTCAGCCCGAACGCTTGACCAGGCGGCCCGCGAATGACAAGAGCCAGAGACCGCCGGCTGCCACCGCGGCGAGCGCGTTCGTCTGCACGCAGGTTCGGCAGGCGTTGCAGCATGTCGCCGCCATGGGGGCCTGCTCCGCGTAGCGGTTCGCCAGCGGCAGAGCCTTGGTCGTGACCCGCTCCAGCATGTCCTCAGTCTACTCGCCTAAAATTGAGACGTGCCTAAACCTGAGCTCTCGGTCGCGATCCAGGACTACCTGAAGGAGATCTACAAGCTCCAGTCGTCCGGCCAGCGCGCGACGACGACGGCGATCGCCAAAGACATGGGCGTCGCGCCGTCCTCCGTCACCTCAATGGTCAAGAAGCTCGCGGCGCTCGGGCTCGCCAACCACGCGCCCTACCGGGGAGTCGAGCTCTCGGACGCGGGGACGAAGATCGCCCTCGAGGTCATCCGCCACCACCGCCTCCTCGAGCAGTACCTCGCTGAGACGCTGGGGGTCCCGATCGACGAGGTGCACGACGAGGCCGACCGGCTAGAGCACGTCATCTCGGAGAAGCTCGAGGCGCGGATCGACGAGCAGCTCGGCTACCCCACCCACGACCCGCACGGCGACCCCATCCCCGACGCGCGCCTCAACGTCGCCCTGCAGGACCTGCGCTCGCTCGACGTCCTCGAGCCCGGGGAAGTAGCGACGGTGCGCCGCGTGCCGGACGGCGACGCCGACCTCCTGCGCTACCTCGCCGGACTCACGCTCGTCCCCGGCCAGCGCGTGACCATGCGGAGGTCGGAGCCGTTCGGCGGCCCGCTCACCGTGGACGTCGAAGGCAGCGAGCACGCGATCTCGCGCGAGCTCGCCGAGCGCATCGGGGTTTCCTAGCCGGTTCCTTTTCGGGCCCGGGTGGATAGGACCCGGGAATGAAGCTCAGGGCAACGCTGAAATCCCACTGGAGCGACCTGCGCTACGGGTTCCTCTTTCTACCCGGCCTGATCGCGGCGGGGTTCATCGCGCTCGCGCTCATCGTCGTGCGCATCGACCGCCTCGGCGGCGTGCACGGGCTGGGGGTCGGGTTCGGAGGGGACGCGTCGGCGGGACGCGCGGTTCTCTCGACCATCGCCACCTCGCTCATCACCGTGGCCGGCCTGACGTTCTCGATCACGATCGTCTCGCTGCAGCTCGTTTCGCAGCAGTTCACACCACGAGCGCTTCGCAACTTCCTGGGCGACCGCCTAAACCAGACCGTGGCCGGCTGCTTCGTGGGGATCTTCGCGTACTGCCTGCTGGTTCTGCGAGCAATTCGGGACAGCTCCGGGACGAGCCGCACGTTCGACGGCTTCGTCCCGGCCGCGGCCGTCACGCTCGCCATCGCGCTCGGCATCCTCACCCTCGGGCTCCTGCTCGTCTTCATCCACCACATGTCGCGGTCGATTCAGGTTTCGACGATTGCCTCCAAGATCGGCCGGTCAACGCTCGAAGCGGTCGACGAGCTTTATCCCGAAGCCTTCGGTACTCCCACCGAGGAGCGTCCGGACGAGCTCGTCCAGCGTTGGCACAGCGGGGGCGAGCCAGTCGTCGTGAACGCCGACCGCCCAGGTTTCGTTCGCACAGTCGAGCTCGACGGCGTCCTCGAGAGCGAGGATCACGAGGGTTGGAGAATGCATGTCACCGTCGCCCCCGGCGACTTCGTCACCCCGATGACGACCCTTGCGGAAGTCTGGGCGCCGGCGACAGCCGAGCAGACGGTCGTCGACACGGTCTCCACGCTGGTCACCGTCGAGAACGAGCGCGATCTCGCCCAGGACGCCCTCTACGGCATCCGTCAGCTGACCGACATCGCGGTCAGGGCCCTTTCTCCCTCGATGAACGACCCGACGACGGCGATCACCTGCCTCGGCTACACGCGCGCGGTCATCGAGCGCCTCGGTGGACGCGCCTTCCCGTCTCGGGTGCGACGGCTGAACTCCGTCTCGCTCGTCGCGCGAAGGCGGGAGTTCGACGACTTCGTCAACGTTGGCCTCCGCCAGGTAGCGCACCATGCCCGAGGCGAGCCTCGCGTCGCATCCGCCGTCGTCGAGGCCGCGGACTCCGTGGCGAAGATCGCGCGCGCCGTGGGTGCATACGACCGCGCCGATCTCGTCGAGGACGTCGTCGCTGAGCTCGACGAGCGAGACGAGGCTATGTCTGGTGGCCGAAGAACCAGCGCTCGAGCGGCTTGAGGAGCTCCTCCTCGTTGAAGCGCTGCACGCGTTCCTGCACGCCGTCCTCGGCGGAGACCTCGAGGTCGTCCGAGAGCGCGTTGTTCGCCGCCTCGAGCGCGTCGCCAAGCTCGTAGCCCTCGAAGATGTAGTCGTCCGGGCGCGCGACCGGGATGGAGCGGTTCTTCGGGTCGATCGCGCGGCCGACCGCCCACAGGGCTCCCTGGCGCCGCTCGATCCAGATCACGATCTCCTCACGGGTACCGTCCTCCCCGACTCCATGGAAGACCCGTTCGGCGAAGCGCGTGCCCGCTGGCTCGGACGGCACAGACGCCAGGATACAATCGCCCCGTGTCCGAGACCGAGGGGCAGGAGCCGAAGAAGCGCGGGTTCTTCTCGCGCATCTTCGGCGGCGGGGGCGACTCCGACCAGCACAAGTCGCTCACGAAGATGGATTCCCTCGCGGCTTACGTCGTCCGCGAGCATCGCTCGGGGCGCCCGCTCGAGGAGATTCTCGAGGACCCGTACCTGAAGAACCGGGCGACCGACGAGCAGCGCCTGCGGCTGCTCGAGCGCCCCGACGTCATCCGCGCCGTCGGCGAAGACGTCGCCAACATGGCGGCGGAGCAGGTCCGCGAGAGCTAAAGCTCGGTCCCGACTCCCCGTTCGCGCGCCCGCTCGAGGACGAGAGCGCCCACGGCGAGATCCTCCGCCGCTATGCCGAGGCTCTTGAAGAGGACGATGTCGTCGTCCTGGGCGCGGCCCTGCACCTCGCCGCCGATGACCTCGGAGAGCTCGTGCACCTCCAGCCAGTCGAGGACCCCGCGCTCGACCGGCTCGACGAGATCGCCAGCCTCGATCTTCGCCTGCTCCGTCGAGTCGCAGCAGACGAACGCGGCGCGCTCGACGACGGCGTTGTCGAGCTCCCGCGACTGGATGCGGTTTGCGCCTGCGGCGCAGACGAGCGCACCGGGCTCAAGCCATTCTCCTCGGAGAACCGGATCCTTGGAGCTCGTGATCGTGACGACGACATCCATCTCGGCCGCGTCCTTGTTGTACTCTCCTGGCTCGGCGTCGAACCGCTCGCAGAAGCGGGCGAGCGCCTCCTCGTTTCGGGAGTAGGCGACCACCCGCTCGAGCTCCGGCAGGGCCGCGCGCATGCAGAGCACCTGGCTCTCGGCCTGCCAGCCCGTCCCGATGATCCCGAGCGACTTGGCGCCCGGCTTGGCGAGGTGCCGCGCGGCGACTGCGCTCGCGGCGCCGGTCCGGAGCTGGCCGAGCTTGTCCGCCTCGACGATCGCCAGCACCTCCGCGCGATCGGCCGCGAAGAGGACGACGACGAAACGGACGCCGCCCTCGGAGGCGCCGTAGGTCTTCAGACCGGCCACGCCTAGGTCGAGGTCGGAGGCCGCCATGACGTTCATGACGCCGGGATCGAGACCGAGCCGAAACCGGGGGCGGAGCTCGACGCGGCCCGCTGCCAGACGACGGAAGCAGCCCTCCACCGCCTCCACGGCCTCCTCGGGCGAAAGGAGATCGGCAACCTCGGATTCACGGAGATAGAGGGGCATCGGGGCGCAGTAGTCTAGGTCGCGTGGACCCCGTGCGGATCCCTCTTTCGAGCCTCGACACAGACGGCCGCGCGCTCGTCGAGGTCGACGGCACGAAGGTCGCCGTCTTCGTGGTCGACGGCAGGGCTCATGCATTCGCCAACGCCTGTCCCCACGAGGGCAACCCGCTGCACGAGGGCGAGATCCTGGGCGACACGCTGACGTGCGCCTACCACGGCTGGAAGTTCGACCTCGGCACCGGCGCCTGTCTCTTCGGCGACGAGCCCGCCCAGGTGTTCCGGGCCGAGATCCAGGGCGACGGGGTCGTCGTCACATCCTGACGCGCGACCAGGGGATGCCCGGGTCGGAGTACGCGTCCGGATGGAGGAGGTAGGCGAGCAGCTCGACGCCGTCGACGAGCCGTGGGCCCGGGCGAGAGAAGTAGCCGTTCGCGTCCACGACGAAGACGCGGCTCTCCTGGCGCGCTGCGGTGCCGAGGAGGTGCGCGCTGAGGTCGAGCGTGACGACCTCGCTGAGCGTCCTGTCGAGATCGAAGCCGCATGGGGCGAGGACGACGGTGTCGGGCTCGAGCCCGGCGACGTCCGTCCAGCGCATCCGAAACGAGGGCTCCCCGGCGATCCCGGCAATCTCGATGCCGCCCGCGGCCGAGACCATGTCGGGCACCCAGTGGCCGGCGGCGTACGGAGGCTCCAGCCACTCCGACACGTAGACACGGGGGTAGACCTCCTTCTCGGCGAGCGCGGCCCGCACTCGCTCGAGGCGTATGCGCATCCCGTTGGTGAGCTCGTCGGCCGCGCCCTCGGCATCGAGCCTCCACCCGAGCGCGGTGATGTGACCGAGCACGCCGTCCAGCGTCGCCGGCGAGTAGTCGATCACCTCGACGTCGAGCCGGCGCACCTCGCCGCCCGACACCGCGCAGACGTCGCAGAGCTCCTGCGCGACGACGACGTCCGCCTGGATCTCCTCCCACACCGCCTCGTCGACTCCGTAGAGCGCCTTGCCTTCGCGGGCGGCGTCCGCCACCGCCGCGTCGATCTCGGCACTCGAGAGGTCCCCGTCCTGGAGGTGGGACACCGTCACGCGCGGGCGGGACTCCGCCTCGGGCGGCCAGTCGCATTCGTGGGTGACGCCGACCACGCTTTTCCCCAAGCCAAGCGCGAACAGCACCTCGGTGGCACCCGGGACGAGGGAGCAGATGCGCACCCAGCCACACTAGCGAGCGCGGGTTACCCCCACCCCGATCGACCCGGCCGGCCTCGCGTGATTTGCACCGGACAGACTTCCCACTCCGGCGGCTCCGCGGTCCGCGACTGTCGCCGCCTGATGCGTCAAACTGAGTCCACGTCACGGGGCGACTCCCCAGCGGGCCGCCCGTAGCTCGACCGCATGCGATCGGACTCCAACACCTTCACCGCTTCCTGGCTGGCGGCGCGCCTCGGCGCCGACCCGGCCGTAATCGAAGCGCGCCGCCGAGCCGGTGAGCTCTTCGCCGTCCCCAGGGACGGCGGCTTCGAGCATGTCTATCCCGCCTGGCAGTTCGGCCCGGACGGCGAGCCGCTTCCCGTCGTCGAGCACCTCCTCTCGGCCGCCCGCGAAGCCGGGATGGACGACTCCGCGCTCGATGCGTTCCTGAACCGCCGTGCCGGGGTCGGCGGGCCGCGGATGTGGGAGGTCGTCCGCGAGGGCCGCGTGGACTACGTGGTCGCGTCGCTCCGCTCGGCCGCCTGACGAGCGCGGCTACACTAGTCGACTAGCCCCCGCGCCCGTAGCTCAGGGGATAGAGCGCTGCCCTGCGGAGGCAGAGGTCGCATGTTCGAATCATGCCGGGCGCATTTTCGCCTGCGCGCCGCCGATGATCAGGAGCCCGTCCTCCGGGACCTCGGTGCGCACGTAGCCGAGCGCGCGGCCCTCGGCGGCACTCGTCACCCGGCCGACCACCTTGTCGTTCCAGACGATCTCGTCGCCGACCTTGGCCGAGAGAACCTCGAGCCTGCGCAGGCGGCGGTTCACATGCCCTCGGTGCCGCAGGCGCGCGATCGGCTCCTGGCCCGGGAAGCAGCCCTTCGTGAACGAGATGTGCGTCTCGTCGAGCCCTGCCTCGGCGGGGAGAATCGATTCGTCGAGCTCCTTGCCCCAGGCGGGCGTGCCCGCGTCGATCCGCAAACGCTCGAGCTCCCTCGCGTCCTCAACGTCGCCCTCTCCGTCGCCCCAGGCCTCCCAGGCCTCGACGCCGAAGTCGGGGATCGGGACTGCAGGCTCCTCGCGCTCGCCGCCGAGCTGGACGAAGCCGACCCACTGCCGCGTCTCGATCTCGCACCTGGAGGCGAAGCGGGAAGCCAGAAGCGAATCTGCGACCGGGCCTGCGAGGTCGGATGAGTCGGTGACGAGCAGGAACGTGTCCTCAGCGGTTCTGACCGCCCGAAGCGGCGCGATGATCCGTCCCTTCGGCGTCAGCAGAAGCGCGGGCCTCGCGGAGCCGGCCTCGAGGGTGGCGACCTCGTTCGAAAGCATGCGCTCGAGGAAGTCCGAAGCGTCCGGACCCGAGACCTCGACATAGCCTCGGTCGATCCGAAAAGCCTTGCCGTTCGGCGCTTTGGGGCCCATGGGATTCAGTGTACGGACCGTCTTCTCATTTCCTCGAGAGGTTGCGACAGCAAAGTGGTTGCGCGAGGCGTATAGTCGCCGCGCTCCATCCGTCCGGACATAGGGGGAATTCATGAGGAGATGGACAGTCTTGGGCGCGCTCACGCTCGCCTTCGGAATGCTGGTCGGTGTGGCCGCCGCCTCGACGCCGGGAGCCGACGTGAGGCTCACGCACGACGCGAACGATCCCGGCTACGTCAGCTCGTACACGATCGCGACCGGGACGCCGTACACGGACGCGACGCTCGCCGAGTGCTCGCGCTCGCGGGGCCGGCAAAACGAGCCCGCAGTGGCAGTGGACCCGAGGAACACCAACGTGATCCTGGGGAGCTCGAATGACTACTGCGGCGTCTACAACGCGAACGACGCCGCCGGGAATCCGATCCCGGTCGGGCCGATCTGGCTCGGCTACTACCGCTCCGAGAACAGCGGGTCGAGCTTCGTCAGCTCGCTCGTGCCCGGCTATCCGGACGACACGTCGCCGTACGGCCAGACCGCGAAGCACCAGGTTCGGACGGCGAGCGCCGGAGACCCGGTGATCGCGTGGGATGCCCAGGGCCGCGCCTTTTTCGGCTCCGAGAGCTCGGACGATCCGGCCGGCACGCCGAAGACCTTCGGCGACGTCTGGGTCGCGACCTACGACAACCCGAACGGGCCGGGGGGCAGCCTGCAGAACGACGGGAAGCGCTACCGCCAGACCGTCGTCGTGAACCGTGGCTCCTCAGCGCCGAACCTGCTCGGGATCTTCAACGACAAGACGACGATCGAGGCCGACCACAACTCGGACGCCCGCTGCGACAACAACGTCTACTTCTCGTGGTCCCGCTTCAGCGGCAACGCGGGAGGCGTGGGGATCTACTTCTCGCGCTCGACGAACCACGGCGTCACCTTCAGCCATCCGCTCAAGGTCTCGCAGACGATCTCCGACGTCCAGTTCCCGGACATCGCGGTGACGGGGAATAGCAACATCTACCTCGTCTTCCGCAGCTTCGAGTCCGGACGCGGCCCGGAAGGCTCGACCATCTACTACGTGAAGTCGACCGACTGCGGGAAGACGTTCACGCGGCCGAAGGTGCTGCAGGACTTCATCCCGAACGACGCACAGGACGTGGCCGAGCCCGAGGCGGCGCCGGCGCAGTCCCAGCCCGACGATCCGGCCGGCGAGGAGGAGCCCGCGGAGGCGGGCGACGCCCGCGACTGCGGCGACTTCGGCGCCCACTGCGAGTCCGGCTACACGTTCTTCCGCCGCGACACGCAGCCTCGCGCGACGGCGGACCAGTTCGACACCGCCAACCCGGACCGCTTCTACGTCGTCTACGACGCGACGAAGCCGGGCACTCAGGCCCCGACCGGGTCGACGTACGGAACGATCGAGTCCGGTGTCGGCAGCCAGGCGGCCATCTTCTTCCTGCGCGTCAACGGCGCGAACGGGTCGAAGGTCGGGCCGACGCTGGTCGACAACGAGACGACCGGGCACCAGATCTTCCCGGACATCTCGGCCGACAACCCGTCGGCGGCCACGCGGGGCACGGTTCACACCATCTGGTGGGATAGCCGAAACGACGGCTGCTACAGCGTCACGCAGGCCGATCGGCAACTGTCAGGACCGCTCGACGGTCCCGTCGCTCGATGCCTTCGCGGCGCGTTCGACGAACTTCGGGACGAGCTGGACGGCGACGCGCGTAAGCAACGTCACGTCCAACCCGAACTACGAGCAGTTCGCCGACCGCACCGTGCCGTTCGCGGGCGACTACCTCTATGTCAGCTCCGTGAACGACTTCTCGTACGGCGTCTGGACGGACTGGCGGAACACCGTCCAGGGCACCGATCCACGCGAGGATCCCGAGGACGAGGACGGGGCAACCGCTGACGTCCACCAGTGCCGCGTCTTCGAGAATGGAGCGTGGAGCGGCGACCGCTGCCCGCGGGACGGCGGTCTCGACCAGAACATCTACGGCGACTACACGCCGTAGCGAAACCGAACTCCGAAACGAGAAAGGGGCGCCGCGAGGCGCCCCTTTCGTCCTGCCAGAAGCCTTGCGGCTTCTTACATCATCCCGCCCATGTCGGGCATGCCCGCACCGGCGCCGGCCGGGTTCTTCTCGGGCACTTCGGCGACGACGGCCTCGGTCGTGAGGATGTTCTTCGCGATCGACGCCGCGTTCTGCAGCGCGAGCCGCGTGACCTTGGTCGGGTCGATGATCCCGGCCTTGACCAGGTCCTCGTAGTCGCCGGTGTCGACGTTGAGCCCGTGGCCCTTCGTGCCGTTCCGGATCTTGTCGACGACGATCGAGCCCTCGAGCCCGGCGTTGTCGGCGAGCTGGCGGATCGGCTCCTCGAGCGCCCGCGCGACGATGTTGGCACCCGTGCGCTCGTCGCTCTCGAACTTGTCGACCTTGATCGCCGAACCGGCGTTCAGGAGCGCCACACCGCCACCGGGGACGATGCCCTCCTCGAGTGCGGCCCGAGTGGCCTCGAGCGCGTCCTCGACGCGGTGCTTCTTCTCCTTCATCTCGGTCTCGGTCGAGGCGCCGACCTTGACGACTGCGACGCCGCCGGACAGCTTTGCGAGACGCTCCTGGAGCTTCTCGCGGTCGAAGTCCGAGTCGGTCGACTCGATCTCCGCCTTCAGCTGCTTGATCCGGCCCTTGATGGCGTCGGACTCGCCGGCGCCGTCGATGATCGTCGTCGAGTCCTTGTCGATGACGATCCGGCGGGCGTGGCCCAGCTGCGAGAGCTTCGTGTTCTCGAGCTTGAGGCCCATCTCCTCGGTGATCACCTCGCCGCCGGTGAGGATGGCGATGTCCTCGAGCATTCGCTTGCGACGGTCACCGAAGCCCGGCGCCTTGACGGCGACGGCCTGGAAGGTGCCGCGCAGCTTGTTGACGACGATGGTGGCGAGAGACTCGCCCTCGACGTCCTCGGCCACGATCAGGAGCGGACGACCGGCCTGGATGACCTGCTCCAGAATGGGCAGGAGATCCTTGACGGCGCCGATCTTCTGGTTGGCGACGAGGACGTACGGGTCCTCGAGCACCGCTTCCATGCGCTCCGCGTCGGTGACCATGTACGGGGACAGATAGCCCTTGTCGAACTGCATGCCCTCGGTGAACTCGAGCTCGAGGCCGAGCGTCTGGCCCTCCTCGACGTTCACGACTCCGTCCTTGCCGACCTTCTCGATCGCGTCGGCGATGACGTCGCCGATCTCGCGCTCACGCGAAGAGATCGTGGCGACGCGGGCGATGTCCTCCTTGCCGGAGATCTCCTTCGACTGTGTCTGAAGGTTCGCCACAACGGCCTCGACCGCCACCTCGATGCCGCGCTTGAGACCCATCGGGTTCGCGCCCGCGGCAACGTTCTTCAGGCCCTCGCGGACGATGGCCTGGGCGAGAACCGTGGCGGTCGTCGTGCCGTCGCCGGCCTTCTCGTTCGTCTCGGTGGCGACTTCGCGCACGAGCTGAGCGCCCTGGTTCTCGAAGACGTCCTCGAGCTCGATCTCGCGAGCGATCGTGACGCCGTCGTTCGTGATCGTCGGCGCGCCGAACTTCTTGTCGAGCACGACGTACCGACCCTTGGGGCCAAGGGTGACCTTGACCGCGTCGGCGAGGACGTTCACGCCGCGCTCGAGAGCGCGTCGCGCCTCCTCGTCGAACAGGATTTCCTTGTGTGCCATTCAGCTTCCTCCGTTGGTTTTCCGGCAGGGGCCTTAAGCGGCTGCGCCTGCCATCTCCTTCTTCTTCGAGCTCTTCTTGCCGCTCGTGACGACCTTGGCGAGAACATCGGACTCGCGCAGGATCAGGTAGTCGTCCGTGCCGAGCCGGATCTCGGTGCCGCCGTACTTCGAGAAGATGATCTCGTCGCCCGCGGCGAGCTCCATCGCGACGTAGTTGCCGTCCTCGTCGCGCGGGCCCGGGCCGACGGCGAGGACGCGTCCCCGCTGCGGCTTCTCCTTCGCGGTGTCCGGCAGGACGATCCCGCTCGAGGTGGTCTCTTCCTCCTCGAGGGTCTCGACGATCAGCCGATCACCCAGTGGCTGCAGGTCCATTCAGCGTTCCTCCTTGCGTTGCAGCGTCTGACTGTACGTACTTGGCACTCTCCGGTGCGGAGTGCCAGGGCCATGCTAGCGCATCGCGGAGGATTGGATCAAGGACTTTCCGGCACTCGGACGCGCCGAGTGCCGGCGACGCCGATGCTCGCCAGGGTGGCCGCGCAGAAGACGGCCATGATCAGGAAGGGGACGGCGTCCCCGGCAGCGTCGGCGATCGTCCCGCCGAGCGCGGGCCCGAGCGCGTTCCCCGCGCCCCACGCGACGTTCATGAGCCCGAAGGCGAGCCCCTGCGCGAGGCCGATGCGATCGGCCGCGTCCGAGAGAAGCGCCATCGCCGGCGCCCAGAAACCGCCGAACGTGATCCCCGAGACGATGAGGATCGGAACGATCACCGCCGGCCGGTTGGCAAAGGCAAAGCCGACGAGCACGGCGATGGCTCCCATGAGCGCGATGCGGAGGGGAAGGAGACGTCCGCGGCGGTCCGAGACGCGGCCGATGAGCGGCGCGAGCACCATCTCGATCGCCGCCGAGACGATCCAGGCGATCGCGATCGCCGTCGCGCTCCAGCCGGCCTCGTCGAGCTTGAGTGGAATGAGGACGCCCACGATCCCGAAGACGAGCGCCGGGACGCTCATGAGCCAGAGCGCCTGGCGGATCTCGACGTTCCGGAGTGCGCCCGCGATCGCGCCGCGACGGGGCGGCTCGGCGGCGGCGGCCGGGGTCCGCAGGGTCCACGCACCCAGCACGACGGTCAGGCCGGCCAGGCCGACGAAAACCTCGCGCGGCCCGACGTGGTCGGCAAGCGCGCCGATCGCCGGGCCGAGCAGAGCTCCGAAGATCGCCGAGCCGATCGCGGTCCCGAGCATCTCTCCGCGCCGGGTGACGGGAGAGGCGGCGATGAGCCACGTGAGTGCGCCCGCCCAGGCGAGCGAGCCGCCCACGCCCTGTGCGAAGCGCGAGATCCCGAGCGTCCAGGCGTCGCCGGCGAAGCCGAAGCCGAGACTGGCGATGCCCATGAGCGCGATGCCGATGAGCATTGCGCGGCGAGGCCCGTAGCGGGCCGCCGCGATCCCGCCCGGCAGCGCAGCGGCCAGAGCTCCCGCCGCGTAGGCCGCGACGAGGAGCCCGGCGGCCGACTTCGAGAGGCCGAACTCGTCCTTGTAGTGCGGAAGGAGCGGGACGAGCGCCGAATACAGCATCGTCTCGACGAAGATGACCACGCAGACGAGCAGGAGCAGGCGGCGCACGTGGCCGATGCTAGCTTCACCTCGTGCGGCGAGAGTTCTCCGCAGGCGGCGTCGTCGTCCGCAAGATCCGGGGGGCGTGGCACATGGCCGCGATCCGGCCCGGCGGGCGGGAGAAGGTCTGGGCTCTGCCGAAGGGCCTCGTAGGGGAAGGCGAGCCGCCGGCTTCGACGGCGCTCCGCGAGGTGACCGAGGAGACGGGGGTCCGCGGGCGCCTCGTCGAGAAGCTCGGCGATATCCGCTACGTCTACATCTGGGAGGGCGAGCGCGTCTTCAAGATCGTCAGCTTCTACCTCGTCCGCTACTCCGCGGGACGGCTCGGCAACATCACGGACGAGTTCCGCCACGAGGTCGCCGAGGCGCGCTGGCTCCCGCTCGAGAAGGCTCCACGCCTCCTTACGTACAAGGGCGAGCGGGAGATGGCGGCGAAGGCTCTTCAACTAATAGGCGAGCGGGGCTTATGATGCGGCGGCCCCACGCCGCTCGACCCCAGCGCCATGTACGCACTCAACTTCTACTCGCCGATCGTCGCCGACCAGCTGCGAAGCAGGCGGAAGACCGCAACGATCCGCCTGGGCGACAAGTCCGGCAAGTACAAGAAGGGCATGGTCGTGCAGATCCTCGTCGGCCAGCGCTACGGGACGCGCGAGAAGATCTTCGACGCCGTCATCGACAAGGTCGAGGTGAAGCGGCTCATGGAGCTCTCCCCGCGGGAGATCGAGCACGACAACCCGGAGATCCGCCGCCCCGAGGACATGGCGAGCTTCCTCGGACAGCTCTACAACCGTGACGTGACCGAAGAGGACATCGTCACGCTGATCCGCTTCTCCGAGATCCAGGGGACATAGGGCGAGACGGGGGCAGTGAGCCCCCGCCTCCGTTCACAGATTCGCGTCGAGGAACGCCTGGGCGGGCGCCGAGTCGACGCGGTACTCGAGATTCGGCCCGTCGCACCGCGTGCTGAACGTCCACGTGTTGAGCGCGACGACGATCCCGCGGTGGAACACCGGGCCACCGGAATCTCCGAAGCAGACGCTCTTCGTGACCTTGAGGAATCGGTCTGGGAACGCGTCCTGCTTCGTGATCGCGGTCACGTTCCGGTAGCTTCGGACGCCGTCCACCACCACGATCGGATGATTCGCGAGCAGGCTCCCCGTGATGAAGTCGTCGACTCCGTACCCGACGACGGTGAAGGTCTGACTGGTCAGGCGTAGACCGTCGAGGTACCCGCGGTCGGCCACCTGAGCCGGCGCGATTCCCGTCACGCCCGTCTTCAGCCAGATCAAGGCAATGTCCTCATGACCCGGCGACAGACACGCGTGCTTCGAGTTGCCGAAGCAGGGGCTCGCGGTCAACCACGCCGCGGGAATCGAGAAGTGGTCGGCCTCGTAGTAGGTCGATCCTTCGTCGGGCGCGGCGTCGAACGAGACTCTCACGTCCCCCGGGTCGAGGAAGTCGACGCAATGCGCAGCGGTCAGGACGACATTCGACCCAACGAGCGTGCCCGAGCAGTAGTCAAACCACTCCCCGCCGTCCTGGAGCTGCAGGACTCCGACGTTGGGGAACCGGCCCGTCGTGTCATCCGTACCCCCGATGACGGCGGTAGCCGAGCCCCCACCGAGGAGCGCCATCGCCGCCGCGACCGCCACGAAACAAAGCATTCTCCGCATTTGGCCTCCCTTCTCCTGGCCGCCAGAGGCTACGCCTGCCTCGAAACCGATGCAAGGGGCGTCGCGAGACACCAGGAACAGTCTGTTACTTGGCGATTGCTCAGGCGCCGGGCTTGCGGATCGGGCCGCCGAAGGCCTCGGCCCGGCGCAGCGCCGCGCCGCACGCCTCGCAGTCGACCGCGAACGCGGAGGAGAACCGGGCGCCGCACTCCGGGCAGCGCGCCCGCATCTCGCCGCCGCACGCCGGGCACGACGCGGGCAGCTTCGCCTCGGACTCCTCGAAGTAGCGCTGGGTGTGCCCGCAGGCCAGGCAGAACGAGACCCAGTCGCCGAGGGTCTTGCGCCGTTCTTCCCGAAGCCAGTCGGAGGCCTTGCCCACGCTCCAACCCTAGTCGAGCGGCTACAGTTCGATCCGGCATGGCCGTTGCCAGGGAAGCAGAGCCAGTCAGCTCTTTGACGGAGATCAAGGAGGCGGGCCTCGACCGCGAGGACCTGCTCGGGATCTACCGTCACATGCTCCTCACCCGCGGGATCGAGGAGCGCGGCCACATCCTCTACAAGCAGGGGAAGATCCCCGGAAGCTTCTACACCGGCCGCGGAAACGAAGCTGCGTCGATCGGGATCGCGACCGCAATGGACCCGGATGACGTCGGCACGCCGCTCCACCGCGACATGGGCGTGCATATCGTCCGCGGCGTCGAGCCATGGCGGATCTTCGCTCAGTTCATGGGCCGCGCCGACGGGCCGACCAAGGGCAAGGACGGGAACGTCCACATGGCCGACGACCGCCTCGGGTTGATCGCCATGGTCAGCCACCTGCCCGCGATGCTGCCGGTCGCAGTCGGCTGCGCGCTCGCGTTCCGTATCCGCGAGGAGAAGCGCGTCGCGCTCACCTGGTTCGGCGAAGGTGCCTCCGCGCGCGGGGACACGCATGAAGGAATGAACTTCGCGGGAGTTCGCCGCCTCCCGGTCGTGTTCATCTGCGACAACAACCAGTGGGCCTACTCGACGCCGACCCATCTCGAGTACGCGTGCGAGCACCTCGCCGACCGCGCCAAGGCCTACGGCTTCGACGGCGTCCTCGTCGACGGCACCGACGTCCTCGCCGTCTACCGCGAGGCCAAGGCGGCGATCGAGAAGGCGCGCGAAGGCGGCGGCCCGACCCTGATCGAATGCCTCACGCTTCGGATGGAGGGGCACGCCGTCCACGACGACGCCTCCTACGTCCCGAAGGAGATGTTCGAGGAATGGGCAAAGCGCGACCCGCTCGAGCGCTACCGCACGTGGCTCCGCGAGAACGCAGAATTCACGGACGAGGAAGAGGACGAGATCCGCGGCCACGTGAAGAAGCTCCTGAACGACGCGGTGCAGCGCGCGGACGAGAGCCCCGATCCCCATCCGGACACCCTCCGCGAGGGCGTGTACGCCACACCCGAGGACCTCGACACACCGCACCACAAGTAAGTGGCTCTCTGATGGCAGTCAAGACGTACCTGCAGGCGATCTCCGACGGGCTCCGCTCCGAGATGCAGCGCGACAAGCGCGTCTTCATCATCGGCGAGGACGTCGGCGTCTACGGCGGGGCCTTCAAGGTGACGCAGGGATTCCAGGAGGAGTTCGGCCCGTGGCGCGTCATCGATGCGCCGCTCTCCGAGACCGCGATCGTCGGCGGCTGCACCGGCGCCGCGATCATGGGCATGCGGCCGGTCGCCGAGATGCAGTTCGCAGACTTCATCTCGTGCGCCTGGGACCACCTGGTCACCGTTGCGGCCAAGCAGCGCTATCGCGCGGGGACCCCGGTGCCGATCACCGTGCGGCTCCCTTCCGGCGGCGGCTTCTCGGGCGGGCCCTTCCACTCGCAGAACCCGGAGTCGAGCTTCGCGCACATCCCCGGGCTCAAGGTCGTCTGCCCGGCCACGCCGGCGGACGCGAAGGGGCTTCTCATCGAGGCCATCCACGATCCCAACCCGGTTCTCTACTTCGAGCACAAACATCTCTACCGGCGCATCAAGGACGAGGTACCGGACGAGCGCTACACGGTTCCCTTCGGCGAGGCCCGGACGCACCGCGAAGGTGGCGACATCACGCTGATCACGTGGGGAGCGATGGTCTACACCGCCGACGAGGCCGCGCAGAAGCTGGAGGGCGAGGGCGTCTCGGTCGAGATCCTCGACCTCCGCACGCTGGCCCCATGGGACAAGGAGGCAGTGCTGCGCTCCGTCGAGAAGACGTCGAAGGCGCTCGTTCTCCACGAGGACACGCTCACCGGCGGCTTCGGTGCAGAGATCGCGGCGACGATCGCCGAGGAAGCCTTCGAGCGCCTCGACGCGCCCGTGCGCCGCATCGCCGCGCCCGACACCCCGGTGCCGTTCTCGCCCCCGCTCGAGAAGGCTTTCATCCCGCAGGTCGAAGATGTGGTGGCAGGCTTGAAGGAGCTCGCGGAGTACTGATGGCAACCACCGGAACCGCAGTCGACGTCGTCATGCCCCAGATGGGCGTCTCCGTCTCGGAGGGGACGATCACGAAGTGGCTCAAGTCCGAGGGCGAGGCGATCGCCGCGGACGAGTCGCTGCTCGAGATCTCGACGGACAAGGTCGACACGGAGGTGCCGAGCCCGGCGAGCGGAGTCCTGCAGCAGATCCTCGCCCAGGAGGGAGAGACGGTCGCGGTCGGGACGAAGATCGCGGTCATCGCCCCCGAGGGCGCCGAGGTCGAGGCCGAGGCTCCGCCCGAGCCCCCGACTCAGGAGGCCGCTCAGGAAGCCGAGGAGGCTTCCGGCGCGGAGGGCGAAGGGCCCGCGGCCGAGAAGGCCGAGGACACCCCCGCTCCCGAGCCTCCCCGCGAACCCGCGCCGGAGGCGTCGGCACCCGCGGCTGCGCCGAAGGCCGAGGACGACAACGGTCGCCGCGAGGCCAAGTTCGTCTCCCCGGTGGTCGCGCGGATCGCGGCCGAGCACAACGTCGACATCGCGAGCGTCCAGGGCACCGGCCGTGGCGGCCGCGTCACGAAGAAGGACATCTTGGGCTACATCGAGTCCGGCCAGGAAGGCCAGGCGGCTGCGGCTCCGGCCGAAACCCCGCCTCCGGCTCCGGAGGCGCCGTCTGCACCTGCACCGGCCGCTTCGCAGCCGGCTCCCGCCGCCGAGGCCCAGGAAGGCGAGACCGTCGAGCCGATGAGCGCCATGCGCAAGGGCATCGCCGAGCACATGCGCCGCTCGCTCGACACCTCGGCGCACGTGACGAGCTCCATCGAAGTCGACATGACGAAGATCGCGGCGCTCAGGCAGAAGCTGAAGAAGGACTGGGCGAGCTCGTACGGAGTCAATCCGACCTTTCTCGCCTTCGTCGCGCGTGCCGTCGTCGACACGCTCAAGGACTACCCCTGGATCAACGGCGAGATCCGCGGCGACTCGATCGTGACGCGGAACTACGTCAACCTCGGCTTCGCGGTCGAGCTCACGGACGGAAAGGGCCTCATCGTGCCGGTCGTGCGAAACGCCGAGACGATGAACCTGCTCGGAATGGCGAAGGCGATCGCCGACATCGCGGAGCGGGCGCGCTCGAAGCAGCTTCTTCCGGACGACGTCCAGGGCGGCACCTTCACGATCACGAACCCCGGCGGCTACGGCACTTTCCACGGCACCCCGGTGATCAGCCAGCCGCAGGCGGCGATCCTCGGGACCTACGCGGTCGTCAAGCGGCCGTGGGTGGTCGAGGACGAGGACGGCCAGGACGCGATCGCCATTCGCTCGATGATGAACGTCACGCTCACGTACGACCACCGCCTGGTGGACGGCGCCCTCGCCGGCCGCTTCCTGCGCGACCTCCGCGAGCGCCTGCAGTCCTGGTCCGAATCCGGCGAGTAGCGTGTCCCGGCCGGGCTACCTGCTCAACCTGGGCCTGACGCCGTACACGGAGGCCTGGGATCTCCAGCGCTCGATCGCCGCGGCCGTCTCGCAAGGTGCGATGCCGGACACGGTGATCATGCTCGAACATCCGCCCGTCGTCACGCTCGGCCGGCGCACGGACGAGGAGGAGCTGCATGTGCCCGAGGACGCGCAGGTCGAGGTCGTCGAGACCGATCGCGGCGGCAAGTCAACCTTCCACGGCCCGGGCCAGCTCGTCTGCTATCCGATCCTCGACCTCAACCGGCACGGCCGCGACGTCAAGCGCTACTGCCGCGATCTCGAGGAATCCGTCATCCAGACAGCGGCGACGTTCGGGGTGGAGGCGACCCGGATCGACGGCCTCACCGGCGTGTGGCTCCAGAGCCCGCCGCGGAAGCTCTGCTCGATCGGCGTCCACATCTCGCGCTGGGTGACCACGCATGGCTACGCGCTCAACGTCGACCTCGACCCGGCTCCCTTCACGGACTGGATCACCGCATGCGGCCTCGAGGACGCGGCCTTCACGACGCTTGCCCGCGAGCTCGGCCGCCAGGTGAGCGTGGACGACGTGCGGGTTCCGGCGGCGGCTGCCCTCGCCGATGTCTTCGACCTCGAGCTGGGGGAGCTACCGGCCGAGGATGGCGCGGGGCTGTGGGCACAGCCCGTCCACGCCGCGCTTTCCCCCAGGTAACCGCGCTTGCCGACAAGCACCTGCGCTTGCGCCAAGGAGCTGCGCTTGCGCCAAGGGACTGCGCATCTGCCAAGCAACTGGGCTTCCTGACGAGTAGCTGTCACGCAATCGTGTCGAGAACGCCTAGTAACAGTCTGTTACTAGGTCGTCGTCGAGCCGTTCAGCGACTCGGAGGGAGGGTCCCGACCAGGTGGTCGACGAGCGCGGTCGGAGGCCTCGTACGGAAGGCGATGTCGAGCAAGACATCTCCTGCGGACGGCTGCCGGCCGCGCCGTCTCGCCCGCGCGACGATGCTGCGAACCTGCTCGTAGCTCGGCCGGAGAAGGCCGAGCTCGACCGCCACTGCCCCGACGCGCCGGTTGGTCTCGGCGATCGGAGTGCTCGGGTTGTCGAGACGCTCGGCAGCCGCGACGAGGCGCGAGTCGATGCGAGGAGCGAACTGGAGCACATCGGCAAGGATGCGCCCTCTCAACGTACGCGTGGCGCGCGAAATGAAACGAAAAAGACCAAGTAACAGTCTGTTACTTGGCGCCTAGAAGTCCGGGAGCCAGCCGTCCTTGTACGGCGCGTCGCGCACTTCCAATCCCGCGTAGGCCTCCGTTGGATCGGTCGTCTCCTTCTCCACGGCCCCGCCGTGGCGGCGCGCCGGCTCGAACTCCGGGTAGACGACGTCACGGCTCAGGCGCGCGCCGACCGCGACCGCGACACAGGGCTCGTCGCCCACGGCGACCATGACATGGTCGGTGTCGGGCGGGCAGTGGAAGTAGTCCCACTGCTGCATGTGCCGCTCCTCGCCCTCGACGAAGAGGATGCACTCGCCGGCGACGATGAGGAAGCCCTCCTGGTTGGGCTCGCGGTGGTACATGCACGCGGGCTGGCCGGGCCAGAGGACGCCGATGTTGAAGCCGACCTGCGGGAAGCGCGCGGCCTTGCTCTCGCCGAGCCGTGTGTACACGCCCATCTCGTCGGACTCACCCCAGACGGCGTCGCGCGCGTTGACCACGAACCAGCCGTCTGCGGCAGCCTCGACACCGTTCTCCGTACGGTCGAGCGGTGCTTCGGGAACCCCGGTCACGGCAGCCAGCCATCCCCGTAGGAAGCCGGGCGCCGGTCGGGGAAGCGCGCGTAGGCCTCCTTGGGGTCGGTCGTCTCGCGCTCGGCGCTCGCATCGTGGCGGACGGCAACCTCGTGGACCGGATAGCCGCCCCAGTTCTCGCCGACCGAGTCGACCCGCGCGCCGGTTGCGAGAATGACCGCCCGTCCGGTGCCGGCTCCCACGATCGTGTGGTCGGCTCCGGCCGGGCAGTGGACGAAGTCCCACGCCCGGAGCGGCCGTTCCTCACCCTCGGCGAGGAGAATCGCCTCGCCCGAGAGGACGAGGAAGTCCTCCTGGTCGGCCTCCCAGTGGTACATGGACATCGTCTCGCCGGGGCCAAGAACGAAGAGGGTGACGCCGAACTGCGTGAACTCCGCCTCGCCCTCGCCTTCGAATCGGCACACGAGCCCGCGCGGGCCCCGGTCGAACCATTGCGCGTCGCGTGCGTTGACGACGAACCACCCGGCGCCCCGGGGAACGACGCCGTGCTCCGTCCTCTCGAGTGTGGCTTCGGGCACCATCGTCCATAGACTAGGAGAGATGGAACGCTCGCTGCCCGTCGCCGAGAGGCCGCGCCGCCCCGAGTGGATGAAGGTGCGTGCGCCGAGCGCAGACTCCCGCTACTTCGAGGTGCGAGAGCTCATCCACGGCCAGAGCCTCCACACGATTTGCGAGGAAGCCCGTTGCCCGAACATCTCCGAGTGCTGGGGCCGCGGCACCGCCACCTTCCAGATCCTCGGGGACACCTGCACGCGCGCGTGCCGCTACTGCTACGTCAACTCGGGGAAGCCGGACCACCCGCCCGATCCCCTCGAGCCCCTACGCCTCGCCCAGACCGCCGCGCAGATGGGGCTCAAGCACGTTGTCGTCACCTCCGTGGACAGGGACGACGTACCGGATCGGGGAGCCGGCCACTACGCGGCGACGATCCGCGCCCTCAAGAACAAGGTGCCGGACGCCTCCGTCGAGGTGCTCACGCCCGACTTCCTGGGAGTCGAGGAGGAGGCGTTGCACACGGTGCTCGCCGCCCGGCCCGAGGTTTTCAACCACAACATCGAGACCGTGCGCCGGCTCCATCCTCGCATGCGCGGCGCGAAGGCCTCCTACGACAAGGCGCTCTGGCTCCTCGCGCGCGCGAGAGAGATCGCCGACTACCCCGTCCTGACGAAGTCCGGGATCATCGTCGGCCTCGGGGAGACGAACGAGGAGGTCGTCGAGACCATGCGCGACCTGCGCGAACACGGCGTCGACGTCGTCACCATCGGCCAGTACTTGCAGCCGTCCTCGAAGCACGCGCAGATCGACCGCTGGGTGCATCCAGACGAGTTCCGCTGGTTCCGCGAGCAGGGCGAGGAGCTCGGGTTCGGCTCGGTCTTCTCGGGCCCCCTCGTGCGCTCGTCCTACAGGGCGGACGAGCAGCGCCGCGCGGCCGAGACGGGCCGCGGGGCGGCCGCCTACTGACCGAAGCGGGCCTTCGTGCTCAGCTTCCCGTTCTCGAAGCAGATCTGGTACGCGCCGCGCGCGCCGGCGACGCCGTAGTACCAGCACTCGAGGTCGACGCCCTCGACCGAGGCACTGGTCTTCGTCGCGGGCTCCCCGGCGAAGCTGCCGAGCCGTGCCGGCGTGAAATAGGAGTCCACCTGCTCGAACTCGGAGGGCGAAAGCTGCGACGAGCTCTGCGCCGCCGAGGACCGCTCGTAGCGCAGCGTGTCGGGCAGGCGGTCGCGCACCTGCGGATAGAGGAAGGCAAAGGCGGCCAAAGCCAGAGCCGCGAGCACGAGCGGTCTCGTAACAGTCGTCACGCCGGCACGTTTTCTGCCAATCCCGCGACTCTCCTTCCCAACGAAGAAGGCCGCCCGGAGGCGGCCTTCTCGTCACCTGCTCGTCCCGCTTGCTAGTTGCGGTGGATCGTGATCGGAACGTGCAGCGCAGTCGGGGCGCTGTCCGGCCCGAGCAGGAGCTCGCCGAAGTAGTCCTGACCGGCGGTCATGGACTTGGCGAAGTCCACGTGGAGGGTCACCGGCGTGCCGGCGGGAACCGCTCCGGACGGGACTCCGCTTACCGACAAGTCCGAACCCTGTACCGCGTCGAACGTCAGCGGGAAGGTCGGCGTGCCTGCCACGGAGAACCCGTGCACCCACACCTCGTACGTGCCGTCGGCGGGCCGGATCAGGGTCACGGACTCGTCGCCGGTCGCGCTCGTCGAGGAGCCGATCACCTGGCCGTCCTTGAGGACGTAGAGGTCAATGTCGTTGCTCGGCAGGTGCACCTCGAACGTGGCCCGCGACGCGTGCGCGATCGTGAACGTCTTCTTCACGCTCGCCGACGACGGGTCGTTCGGGTCGTCCTGGTGAGCCGTCTCGGTGCTGGTCACCGGCTGGCTGAGGCCGAAGCCCTCGGCCTCGAGGCCGGAGAGGTCGACCGTCGACTCGAACGTCACGTCGAACGAGCCGCTGTCGCCCGAGACCATCTGCTCGACCTCCGTCGGGTTGACGACGGCTGAGCCGAGCGTCGTCTCGAACGGAACGTCGAGCTTCCCGCCGTCGTAGCTGACACCGTGCTGGACGACCGCGTGCAGACCCTCCTGCACCGGCGCAGTCACAACGTCCTCGGCGCCGCCCGTGGCGGTGTTGAACGCCCAGGTGCCCGAGCCCAGATAGGCTCGCGCGCTCGCGCCGACCGTGTCCAGGATGTACGGCCCGCCAAACGGAGCCGATCCGCCGAGCAGCTGGTACGAGTTGGCCGAGGGACCGAAGACGAGCGTGTCGAGGTCGGTGTACGGCGCAGCGTCCTCCCACGTCGTGTCGCTGAGGAAGACGGAGCCCTCAGCCGGCTCGTCGGGGACGTCGACGTAGAAGAAGCGCCAGTCGCCCGACTCCTCGCGCCACGTCCAGTCGTTGGCCCCGAAGACGGAGCCGTTGTTGTAGAGCAGGTCGGACTGGCTCTCCGCCGTGTCCGCGCCACCGAAGTGGAGCTGGCCGGTCAGCTTGCCGTCCGCGTCTTGCGTCGCGGTCGCGCCGACTGTCACCGAGACGGGGACGACGATGTTCTCACTGCCGCCGTTCAGGACGACCGCGCCGTCGTACATGCCGTACGGAGCGTCGGCCGGGACGTTCATCGTCGCCGTGAACGCACCGCCCACGACCGGGGTCGTGCTCACCCACGGCCAGTCGACGTTGTCGTAGAAGTCGATCCGGATGTCGAAGTGCGTGACCGGGATCGCCTTCGTCCTCTCGCTGTGCTGGAGGCCGAGGAAGATGCCGTCCGCCGTGCGCGCCGCCGGGTCGCGGACGAACGACTGAAGCGCGTTCGAGCCGGCCCGGTGGTACATGAAGCGGATGTACTCCCCTTTGTCCATCTCGGACGCAGCAAAGTTCAGGTCTGGATCGCCGTCGATCTTCGAGCTCTTCGAGAGCGCGGTGTGGTCGACGACGCCGTCGCCGTCGGCATCCGTCCAGAGGTTGCCGTCGCCGTTCTGGTCGGTCCAGTTGTACGTCAGGAGACGCCAGGCCTGGTCGGCCGAGTAGTCCCCGTTTGGATCGAACTCGTTGCGCGGGAAGTTCGCCCTCACGACCATCAGGTCTGCGTCCGGGTGCGACTGCACCAGCGACGTCAGGTCGACGAGGTAGTCCGGCGCGTTGAAGTTGTACGTGGACTCCTTATTCACCTTGGAGCTGGTGAACGACATGGACTGCGACGCCGTCCGCTTCATGTAGCGGTCGGAGACCGTCCACGTCCCCGGCCCGTCGACCGTGAAGGACTGCGAGTCGCTGTCTCCGGGGGAGAGCGTCCGGGTAAAGACCGGATACTCGGTCCCGCGGTAGTTGCCGGGGCGCCAGCTGTCCGGGGCGACGAACGCATCGGTCCCGGAGGCGACCCGGACGGCCCGGCCCGCGTCCACGGAGCCGCTGCCCTGGATCCAGCTCTCGTAGCCGAGATCCTGCGCCGACGACTTCACGATGCGCTTGGCGGTCGTGAAGAAGTTCGTCGGGATCGTGCCGCCGTGCGACTGGCGCCACGCCTGGTAGACGAGCGCGGTCGCAGCGACCGTCACCGGCGTCGAGCGGCTCGTGCCACCCCACGTCTCCCAGGCAACGCGGCCGTCGAGGGACGAGTTGAGGGTCAGGTCGCCGGGCGAGAAGGCACCGTCGGCGACGACGTCGACGCCGTTTCCGCCGGTGGCCTGCGGCCCGCGGTTCGACCAGACCATGACGTCGTTGTCAGTGATCTGGCTCTCGTTCTTGATCGAGTCCCAGCCGGTGCCGCCGAACTGCGTGGAGGCGCCGACCGCGATGCCGGCCAGCGGTTGCGGCGCGGTGGCCGTGCCGAAGCCGGGCGCACCGTTGCCCGTCGAGAAGACCGGGGTCGTGCGCGTGCCGTTGTAGATGAGATCGGCTTCCTGGCTCGCCGCGTCGTAGCCGTCGTTGTCGGCCGCGGAGGAGCCGTAGGAGTTCGAAGTCACGTCGATCCCGCTCCTCGAGGCGAGCAGGTAGCCGAACTGTGTGGAGAACTCGAAGGAGAAGTAGATGTCTCCGAACGGAGCCCCCTTCGCCTTCGGCGCACCGCCGATGACGGCGCCCGGGTACGTCCCGCCGCCCGAGCAGGGCTGGGCGCCCGGCCGGCCGGCGAGGTCGGCGAAGCACGGCGCAAGACCGTTGACGACGCCCTGACCGAGGATGTTGGACGCGGTGAGCGTCCCGTGCCCCTCGATCGCGGGGTCGTAGTCGCCGCTCCAGGCGAGCATCTCGCCCGCGCCGAACGTGAACGCGTCACGGAACTCCTGCGTGCCGTCCGTGAAACGCATGATGCCGCCCGGCAGCGCGGTCTCGCCGTCCGAGATGAAGTAGAGGAGGCCGCCCGAGAGATCGTTGTAGCCGTCCCCGTTCATGTCGCGGTACGACGCCGGCGATTCCTTCGTGACCGGCTTCTCGTCGCCGAACCGGTAGTCGTCGTCGAGGTCGACGTAGACCGTGTCGTAGACGCCGGCCGTGTTCGGGTCGGTGACGAGGATCGCAGGGCGCTCGCCGAAGAGCTGGAGCAGATGGTCGTCCGGATGGCTCGCCATGCGGACGGTCCCGGACTTCGTCCAGGCCTTCGGGAACGTGTACGAGTGCGAACGCGTCGCGTCCGGCGCGCTGAAGTTGCGCGACGGGCCGATGCGGGTCGCAAAGCTCACGCGGTAGAGCCCGTGCTTGGCGTCCTGCGAGTTCTGCGTGAACGAGCTCTTCGCCGTCGTCGGCGTGTACCAGGTGAGCCCCTGGTCGACGAAGTTCGGCGCGAGGAGCCAGACCAGCGTGTCGTACGGGTCGAACGCCTTCGGCCACCCGTTCCAGCCGTCATCCGTGACGACCGTGTCCGTCGCGCCCTGCCACGTCTGCCACGTGTTCAGGAGGTCGGGATGCGCCCAGTCGGTGCCGCCGTCGAGGATGCTGACGGTCGTGCCTTCGCCGGCGAAGCCCTGGTTCCACGCGTCCGCGAACCTGTGCGTCTTCGCGTCGAGGACGCCGAGCTGCTTCAGGCGGTCGAAGTTGCCGCCCCTCGGCGCGGGCGCGGCCGGGTAGGGCACTTCCTTCTCCCGCAGGTCGTTCATGAGGGACTGCAGCGAGGACTTCGAAAGTGTCTGGTCCAGGTTGGGCTCGGGGATCCCGAGCGGAGAAGCTGTCTGCTTCAGCTCGACGAGCTTCACCGAGATGACTCCCGGCAGGCCGGCCAGCTTCGTGGCCTCGGGGACGCGAAGCGAGCCGACGACGAGCGACATGTCGCCCGCATCCGCGTACCGGCCGTTGCGCATGAACGCAGCGGCGTCAGCCGCGGCGGCGCTCTTCGCCGTCGCGTAGACGAAGACGCGCTTGGAGGCTCCCCTCTCGACGAGGGCGAGCAGCTTCTTGTCGAGCTTTGTGCGGGCCGAGTCGGACTTCGACTTGACCGCCTGGGGGCGCGGAGCCTTCCCCCCGGCGCCGGGCGCTGCCGACGCGACGACAAGGATCAACGACAAAAGGACGGCTGCAAGCGCAGCACGTCCCAAAGCCTGACGGCGTTGCATATGAGGGCTCCCCTTTCCCTGTTTCCCCAAGTCCGGACGAAAACCAAGGCTTTCGGCCCGGCATCAATCCACGTTCCGCGTCGCTTGTCAAGCGCTCCGGCTCCTCGGAGTCGTGCGGCTTTTGCGATGGCGCGGTCGTCGAGCGCTCCTACAGCACGCTCTTCGACGGCACCGGCACCCCGCGCCCCACGAAAAAGACGGGGCCCGCTCGGCGGGCCCCGTCCTGTCTTCGGATGCTGCTCTTGCTCAGCCCGCGGGAGGCGGGGTGACCTCGATCTGCATGAAGCCGCCGGGTGTGACGCTCTTCACGCGGATCTTGGTGCCCGAGTGCGGGTTGTCGACACTGAACCAGCCAGCCTGGTAGTGGCTGATGGCGTCTGCCGGGTCGCTCGCCCGGTAGTAGCTCAGGTTGTCGTTGAAGACCATAACGGCCTTCTGCGCCGGAATCGTCGTCGCCACGCCGTTGTGGTGCAACGTGATCGAGTCGGCCGGTGTGCCGAACGTCGCGTCGAACGGCTGGAACCGTCCGCGCATGTTCGTCCCGTCGTCCTTCCAGTGCAGCACATCAGGACGGGCGTCCACCGGCAGCACGAGGCCCTGGCCGGGATGGTCCCCGACGCTGTTATCAGACCAGAAGTAGTCGGAATACCAGACCAGCATGCCGTCCTGGTACGCGAACCGCTCCGCCCACTTGTCGGTGATGAAGTTGTACGGCCCCGTGTCCAGGTTGGCGTCATAGCCCAGGTACTGGCGGTTCTCGGCGACGTAGAAGTTGAACGTCTTGAACGTCTCCGTACCGCTCGTTACGTGGAAGCCGGTGTCCGAGTTCGACGCGAACGTCCAGCCGGCGTCCGACTCAGCACCGTCGACAGGTTGTCCTGTAATCGCGATGTCGTCGACCGCGATACCCGGCTGACCGCCGCCGTCGCCCTGGACTCCACCGTCCGTGAAGTAGCCAAACCCGACGGTATGGGCACCCGCGGGCAGGTTCGCCGACAGAGTGGCCCAGCCGCTCGAATGCCCGTCGATCCCCTCGGCAACCACGGATGAGTTCGAGAGGTTCGTCGACACCTTCGTGCCGTCCACGGTCACGTACGCGTAGTCGTAGCCCCGCTCGATGCTGTACCGCACCTTCGCGGAGAGGGTCGTCCCGGCGGGCAGGTCGAACGACTTCGTCATCGTCGTCGTGAGGTCGTTGGCAGCGCCCGAGTAGTAGAACTGGCTGCCCGCGTACGGGTCGCCGACGGAGACCTCATGCTCACGATCCGGCAGGACGACGATCGCCGCCTGCGCCTGCTTCGTGTTGGTCTCCGCAGGTCCGAGCTTGACGGACTGCGTCGCGTCGCCCGGCGAGGCGATGCTGTAGTTCAGCCAGCCGAGCTGCACCTTGTCCCAGGAGTTCATGTGGAACGGGCGATCCCCGATCCCCTCCTCCGGGTCACCGCTGTTGCCCCACGAGCCACTCGACATGAGTGTCCAGAAGCCGGTCGAGTTCTCGGCGCCGCCGCTGTTGCCGCTCGTGTCGTACTCGTCCGGCAACCCGAGGTCGTGTCCGAACTCGTGCGAGAACACGCCGACGCCGCCGTTCTCGGGCTCGACCGTATAGTCGCCGACCCAGTAGTCGGTGTTCCCGATTCGAAGACCGCCGAAGCCATGCGGACCCGCTCCGTCGGGGCCGTTCGCGCCGTACCAGGCATACCAGCGATGTGACCAGATGGCGTCGTCGCCGAGCGTGCCGCCGCCGGCCTCTTCGCCCTCACCGGAGTGGATGGCCTGGAAGTGGTCGATGTAGCCGTCCGGCTCGTCGAAGTTGCCGTCGCCGTCATAGTCGTAGCGGTCCCAGACGTCGAACTGAGACAGGTAATCGGCGATCTCGGCGTCGGTCTTGCCGGCCGCCTGCTGATTCGCGTACCACGCATCGACCGTGTCGCGGAGGAACGGCCAGGTAGCAGAATCCGGCTTGCTGTTCGAGCCGTAGTAGGCGCCCGTCTGGGGAACCCTCACCCAGTCGGTGACGTCGCCGTTGACCGTGTAGCGATTGGACGACTGCTCGATGTAGTAGTTCCGCATCGAGTTGGCGCCAGAACTGTCGTTGAAGAGCAGATTCTTGTAGTAGCTCTGGCTGAAGTTCGGCTCCCAGATCGTCGTGTTGTCGACGCTTCGGTCGGGCTCTGCGATCTGGTTGTGCGCGAGATCGCTGAACTCACCGAGGACCGTCCAGATCGAGTCCTCACCCGTGCGGGCGAGCTCGACGTACTGGCCCTTGGCGACCTTGCCCACCGTTGCGCCCTTCGGAATCTTGCCCTTCGCCTGCAGCTCGAGAGCCTGTGCACGCAGGGCGCGCTGCTTCTCGCTCAACGGACTCCGAAGGTCGTGCTGCCTGACCTGCGGGTCCCCGGTGGCATCTGTGCGAGCGCCCGCGGCACCCGCGACCGTCGTCGCAAGGGCGACTGCCAGTGCGATCAAGACGGCCATGGAGACGCGTCTCCTCATTACTCCCCCTCTGTCGGTTTCCCCTGCCTCCCGACGGGAGTCCGCCGGAAGCGGGCAACAGAGTAGCGCGAATTTATTGGATCGCAAGGCGAACCATCGAGGATGCCGGCTACGTGTCGTGCGGCGTCGCCATCGCGCGATAGTCGAGCGCTTTGTCGAGCACGTCCTCCCCGACACCGGCATCCCTGGCCACTTCTCTCAAAGAACGTCCCGAAGCCGCCGCCTCCTTGACGATCTCGCCAGCCTTGTCATAGCCGATGTAAGGATTGAGTGCCGTCGCAGCGGAAAGGGTCAGCTCGGCGTAGCGCTCGCATGTCTCCCGGTTCGCCTCGATGCCGTCGACGCACTTCTCTGCAAAGAGCCGCGACGCGCTCGTCAAGAGGTGGATCGAGTGGAGAAGGTTCCGGGCGAGAAGCGGGACGAAGACGTTCAGCTCGAGATGTCCCTGCAGCCCGCCGACGGTGATGGCAGCGTCGTTCCCGATCACCTGGGCCGAGACCTGGGTCACGACCTCCGGGATGACCGGGTTCACTTTGCCGGGCATGATCGAGCTTCCCTTCTGGAGCTCGGGCAACGCGATCTCCGCGAGCCCGGCCCGCGGGCCCGAGCCCATGAGACGGAGGTCGTTGGCGATCTTCGTCAGCGAGACCGCCAGGGTCTTGAGCGCGCCCGAGGCCTCGACCAGCGAATCGCGGGCGGCCTGCGCCTCGAAGGGGTCGGCAGGCGCCGAAATGGTCAGGCCGGTTTGCGCGCCGAGCACCGCGCGCACACGGTCGGCGAACTCGGGATGCGTGTTCAGGCCGGTCCCGGTGGCGGTCCCGCCGAGCGGGATCTGGCCGATCCGCCCGAGGGCGGCCTCGACCCGCGCCTTCCCCTGCCGGACCTGGGCGGCGTAGCCTCCGAACTCCTGCCCGAGGGTGACGGGCACGGCGTCCATCAGGTGCGTCCGGCCCGACTTGACGACATCGTCGAACTCTCGCGACTTGGACTCGAGCGACCCGGCCAGCTGATCCAGCGCCGGCAGGAGCCCGTTCACGAGCTCGTCGAGCGCGGCGAGATGCACGGCCGAGGGGAACACGTCGTTCGAGGACTGGCCCATGTTCACGTCGTCGTTCGCGTGCACGTCCTCGCCTGCGAGCGCGGCGATGACCTCGTTGGCGTTCATGTTCGACGACGTGCCCGATCCGGTCTGGAAGACGTCGATCGGAAACTGGTCGTCGAACTCGCCGTTCGCGATGCGGTCGCCCGCAGCAGCGATCCGGTCGGCCTTCTCCTTGTCGAGCAGGCCGAGATCGCCGTTGACGCGCGCGGCGGCCGCCTTGATCCGGCCGAGCCACCGTGCCACCGAAACAGGGATGGGCTCGCCGGAGACGGGGAAGTTCTCGACAGCCTTCTTCGTCTCCGTGCCCCAGAGCTCTTCTTCGCCGGAAATGCTGTGCATTTCCGGCGAGTTTATCTACGAGACAATCCGCAGCCTGCGCCGTTCCAGTGGACGCTCCCGGAGTCCCCGTCGCACCGACTCGGAAAGGTCGGCGACGAGTGCCCAGCCGAGGTAGCCGCAGGTGCCGCACTCGCCGGGATCGAGGCGCTGCGTGCGCTCGCGCTCGACGGTCCTGAACATGCCGCAATGGAGGCACTCGACAGCGTGCTTCTCGCTCACACTACGTTCTTCGGCTGTCGCGGCCCGCCCATTCTCCCCCTTCCGGGGAGTCCCGCTCAATCGGTCGAGTACTTGGGCTGAACCTTTTCGCCGCGGATGCGGGCAATGGCGTTGTTGGCCGCGATCGCAGCCTCGCCGAAGCCGATCGTGATCAGGGTGATCTTGCCCTCGTAGCCGGCCACGTCACCCGCCGCGTAGACCCCTGAGATAGAGGTGTCCATCGTCATCGGGTCGACGAGGATCTGGCGCTTTCCATGCAGCTCGAGCCCCCAATCGGCGATCGAGCCGAGGTGGGAGTGGAAGCCGAGGAGGAGAATGAGCGCTTCGCAGTCGAGCCGGTAGGTGTCACCGCTTCCGATGTCCTCGACGGTGACCGCCTGGATGGAGCCGTCACCGTGGATCGCGCGCACCTCCGCGGGAGCGCAGATGCGGACGTTGCCCTCGTCCGCGAGCCGGCGCGCCTCGTTCACCGACGTCTCGAGCGCGCGGAAGCGGTCGCGCCGGTGCACGAGCGTGATCGGCAGGTCGGCAGTGTCCTGCAAGCCGAGCGTCCAGTCGAGCGCGGAGTCGCCGCCGCCGACGATGACGCAGTTCTTGCCCTCGAAGACGTCCTTGCGCTTGACGAAGTAGTGGAGCCCGCGGCCCTCCCAGTCGTCGATCCCTTCGAGCTCGAGCTTCCTCGGCTCGAAGGCGCCGTGGCCGGCCGTGACGATGAGCGCACGAGAGAGGAACTGCTTCCCCGACTCGGTCGTCAGCGCGAGCAGCTCCTCGCCGTCCTGCGCCAGTCGGGTCAGATCGGCGACCTCCTCGTCCAGGTGGATATCGGCACCGAACTGGAGCCCCTGCTCGACGCATAGCTCGACGAGGTCCTGGCCCTTGATCTTCGGGTGTCCGGCAACGTCGTAGACGTGCTTCTCCGGGTAGACCGCGGCCACCTGGCCGCCCAGCTGCCCGAGGCTCTCGACGATGCGAACGCTCGCGTCGCGGTGGCCCGCGTAGTACGCGGCTGCGAGACCCACCGGGCCCGCGCCGATCACCGTGATGTCGCAGACGCCTTCGCTCACGCCTGGCTCGATGCTACCCGGGGTGAGGAGACGCTAGTGCGAGCAGCCGGAGCCGCAACCGCCGCCCGCATGCGCCTGCACGGCCTCGCCTTCGGCCGTGCCTTCCTTCGCCTGGAAGGACGAGCCGCACCCGCACGCCGCCTGGACGTTTGGGTTGTTGATCGCGAAGCCGGCGCCCATCAGCGCGTCCACGTAGTCGATCTCCGCGCCGGTGAGATACGGGGCGCTGAAGGGGTCGATGACGACGCGAACGCCGTTCATCTCGATTTCGTTGTCCCCGTCCTGGGGCCCGCGGTCGAAGCCGAGGGCGTATTGGAAGCCGGAGCAGCCCCCGCCCTGGATCGCGATGCGAAGCACGGAGACCTCGCCCTCGGGCTCCTCGTCCATGAGAGCGCGAATCTTCGAAGCCGCAGACTCGGTGACGGTGACCATCAGGTCTCAGTGTACCAACGGCCTCTCCGGTCAAACACCCCCTGACCTTGTGACACGGAAGCCGCCGGAAACGCTGGAAAGAGCGCACAGTTCGTGACAAGTCTCACTGACCCGAGGACGGTTAGTATGCGGGCGTGCCGCTGGCCGTCCTGGACGACTGGTTTCCCTTCCTCGTCTACGGCTTTTTCGCCTTGGCGATCCCGGCCTCGCTGATCGCGGCCTCCTTCATCCTCGCGACCCGTCCGAAGACCCGCTCCCGCCAACGCACGATCCCTTTCGAGTCGGGCGTCTCGGTCGGCCCGCCGACGCAGCAGCGCTTCACGATCAGCTTCTACCTGACAGCGATGCTCTTCATCGTCTTCGACATCGAGATCGTCTTCCTCTACCCGGTCGCGCTCTGGCTGGATGCGCTCGGGAGCTTCGCGCTCGCCGAGTTCGGCTTCTTCATCGCGATCCTCGCGGTCGCCTACGTCTACGTCTGGAAGAAGGGGGCACTGGAGTGGCGGACGTAGAACGGAAGAAGCGCCTCGCCGACTACGGCCTCCACTCGGAGCGCATCCTCATGCGCAGGAAGGGGCCGGGCGTCTTCGAGCAGGAGCTCGGCGATCTCGAGTCCAAGCTCGGGCTCACGACGGTGGAGAAGGCAGTCGCCTGGGCGCAGGGGCACTCGATCTGGCCGGACACGTTCGGCCTCGCCTGCTGCGCGATGGAGATGATCGCGATCGTCGGCTCGCGCTACGACGTCGCACGCTTCGGTGCAGAGGTGTTCCGCTCCTCGCCGCGGCAGGCCGACCTGATGATCGTCTCGGGCAGGGTCTCCCACAAGATGGCCGCGCCGCTCCGGCAGATCTACGACCAGATGCTCGAGCCGAAGTGGGTGATCGCCATGGGCGCCTGCGCGAGCTCCGGCGGGATGTTCTCGAACTACGCGGTGCTCCAGGGCGTGGACAAGGTCGTGGCCGTCGACGTGCACGTGCCCGGCTGCCCGCCGCGGCCCGAGGCACTGCTCGAGGGAATCGTCCGGCTGCAGGAGAAGATCCTCGCCGGGGTCCCGCCCGCCTACGAGATCCGCGGAGTGGCGTCGTGACCTTCGCCGACGTCCCGGGGTTCGCGTCGATGACCGAAGAGCGCGGCGAGACGACCGTCGTCGTCGAGACGACGCGGCTGCGCGAGGCGTCGGAGCACATGCGCGACGAGCGAGGCTTCAACTTCCTCTCCGACATCGCCGCGGCCGACTACCTCGGCTGGAACGAGCGCACGGTGGCCGGCTACTGGGGCCACCGCGGCGGACGCGACATCAACCTGCCCGGCTCGTGGGGGCTTGCGAAGAAGCCCGAGCCGAAGGCGAAGCGCTTCTCGGTCTCCTACCACCTCCTCGCCGTGGTGTCGGGCGCCCGGGCGGCACCGCGCGTCCGCCTCCAGGTCTGGTGCGACGACGGGGAGCCGGTTCCCAGCGTGGTCTCCGTCTGGCCGACCGCCGACTGGCACGAGCGCGAGGCGTACGACCTCATGGGAATCGAGTTCGACGGCCACCCGAACCTGAAGCGGATCCTCATGGACGACGACTGGGAGGGCCACCCCCTCCGCAAGGACTATCCGGTGGGCGGCGAGCCAGTGCGGTTCTCGGGAGCCGAGTAAGTGCCCCCGATGGCGACCAGCGCCGCGCGCAGGCAGGCGCCGATCTACACCGGGACAAGAATCCCGAGCCCCATCCCGACGGTGCTCCAGGTCGACCCGGCCCTGCGCGAGGAGGGCGACATCCTCGAGGTCAACTTCGGCCCCAACCACCCCTCTACGCACGGCGTCCTCCGCCTCATCGTCGAGCTGAACGGCGAGCGGGTCGAGGGCGTCGAGGCCGTCATCGGATACCTCCACACGGGCTTCGAGAAGAACATGGAGCAGAAGACCTGGTGGAAGGCGATCACGTATCCGGAGCGGATCGACTACCTCTCCTTCCAGATCAACGAGCTCGCCTTCGTCCTCGCGATCGAGAAGCTCCTCGGCGTCGAGCCGCCGCCGAAGGCGACCTGGATGCGCACGCTCCTCTGCGAGCTCAGCCGGATCCACTCGCACCTCATCTGGCTCGGCACGGGCGCGCTCGAGCTGGGAGCGATCTCGCTCCTCTGGTACTGCTTCCGCGAGCGAGACGCCGTCCTCGACCTCTTCGAGCTCGTCACCGGCGTCCGCATGCACACGCGCTACTTCCAGGCCGGCGGGCTCGCCGAGGACATCCCACCCGGCTTCTTCACGGAGTGCCGGAAGTTCGCGGACATGTTCCCGGGCCGCGTCGACGAATACGAGGCCCTCCTCGACCGGCAGGCGATCTGGCTCGAGCGGACCAAGGGCGTCGGCCTCCTCTCGGCGGAAGACGCGATCGCGCTCGGCCAGTCGGGGCCGGTGCTGCGCGCCTCGGGCGTCGACTGGGACCTGCGCAAGGTCCAGCCCTACCTCGCCTACGACCAGGTCGACTTCGACGTGCCCGTCTATTTCAACGGCGACGTCTACGACCGCTACAAGGTGCGCATGGACGAGATGCGCGAGTCGACGCGCATCGTCCAGCAGTGCCTCGACGGGATGCCCGAAGGGCCGTGGATCCTCGACGACCGCAAGATCGTCTTGCCTCCTCGCCACGAGCTGCACACGTCGATGGAGAGCCTCATCCATCACTTCAAGCTCGTGACCGAGGGCTATCGGGTGCCCGCGGGCGAGGTCTACGTGGCCGTCGAGTCCGCGCGCGGCGAGCTCGGGTGCTACGTGGTCTCCGACGGCGGGTCGAAGCCCTGGCGCGTGAAGTTCCGCGCCCCCTCCTTCGTCGCCCTCGAGGCGACGGCGACCACCGTCGCGGGCTCGCTCGTCGCCGACCTGATCGCCATCCTCGGCTCCCTCGACACGGTCATGGGGGACTGCGACCGTTGACGGCGCCGCCCGCCCTCTACGACGAGATCCAGACCATTGCCGCCCGTTACCCGGAGCGGCGCTCGGCGGTCATGCCGGCCCTCCGGCTCGCACAGGAGCGCTACGGCTGGCTGCCCCCGGACGCGTTCCGCGAGGTCGGCGATGCGCTCGACCTCACGCCGGCCTATTGCAAGGCGATCGCGAGCTTCTACGACATGTTTCACCTCGAGCCCGTCGGCCGGCACATGATCGAGGTCTGCACCAACGTCTCGTGCGCGCTCGTCGGTGCGCAGCAGGTCCTCGAGGCGTTCGAGGGGGAGCTCGGCGTCCAGGCAGGCGAGACGACGGAGGACGGCGAGTTCACGCTGCGCACGATCGAGTGCGCAGGCGGCTGCGGCTGGGGCACCGTCGTCTCCGTCGACCACCGCTACCGCGAGCCGGTCAAGCCAGAGGACGTGCCCGCCATCGTGGAGGAGCTCCGCAATGGCTCCGAGTGAGAAGGCGCTGACGAAGCTCCTCTTCGTGGACACCGAGGGGCGAGACCTGACCAGGCTCGGCGAGTACGAGAAGGTGGGCGGCTACAAGTCCCTCAAGAAGGCGCTCAAGATGAAGCGCGAGGCCGTCCTCGACGAGCTTCTCGCCGCGGACGTGCGCGGGCGGGGCGGCGCCGGCTTCCCGATGGGGCGCAAGGCGAGCTTCCTCCCCAAGCCGGAGGAGAGCGCGAAGCCGATCTACCTGGTCTCGAACGCGGACGAGTCCGAGCCGGGCACCTTCAAGGACCGCGAGATCCTTGCGCGGATCCCGCACACGTTCATCGAGGGAGTCGTGATCGCCTCGCGCGTGATCGGGGCGAAAACGGCCTTCATCTACATCCGCGGCGAGTATCTGGCCGAGTTCGAGATCCTGCGGGACGCCCTCGAGGAGGCGCGGAACGCCGGCCTGGTCGGGCCCAACGTCCTCGGCTCCGGCTGGGATCTCACCGTCGTCGTCCACCGCGGCGCAGGGGCCTACATCTGCGGTGAGGAGACCGCGCTCCTCGAGTCCCTCGAGGGGAAGCGCGGCCAGCCCCGCTCGAAGCCCCCGTTTCCGGCGATCTCGGGCGTCTACGCCTCGCCGACGCTCATCAACAACGTCGAGACGCTCGCCACGGTGCCGAAGATCCTCGAGCTCGGGGGCGCCGAGTACGCGAAGCTAGGGGTCGAGCACTCGACCGGCACACGGGTCTTCTCGCTCTCTGGCAACGTGGCCAACGGCGGCAACTACGAGGTCGAGCTCGGTACGAGCCTGCGAGAGCTCGTCTACGACATGGGCGGCGGGATCCCGGACGGGCGCGAGCTGAAGGCGATCATCCCCGGCGGCTCGTCGGTGCCCGTGCTGACCGCAGACGAGGTCGACACGGCGCTCGACTTCGACTCGATGGCCGCGCGCGGCACGATGCTCGGCTCGGGCGCGGTCATCGTCATGGACGACCGCTGCTGCATGGTGCAGCTCGGCCTGCGGGTCGCACAGTTCTACATGCACGAGTCGTGCGGGAAATGCACCCCCTGCCGCGAGGGGACGCGCTGGATGGTCTCGATCCTCCGGAAAATCGAGGACGGCGAGGCCTCGCAGGGAGAGCTCGACCTCCTCCTGAACGTCTGCGACCGGATCCTCGGCAACTGCCTGTGCCCCCTCGGCGACGCGGCCGCGATGCCGGTGGCGAGCTACGTCGCCAAGTTCCGCGACGAGTACCAGCGCCACATCGACGAGGGCGGCTGCCCGTTCCACGGCGACTCCACGCTCGATCACGTCATGGCGCCGGTCGACCAGCACCACGCGCGCATTCGCGCTGAGATCGAGGTGCCGGCGTGAGCAGCCCCGGCCTCGTCACCGTCACTATCGACGGCCGCGAGATCCAGGTTCCCAAGGGACAGGGGATGATCGAGACCGCGCTCGAGGCCGGGATCGAGATCCCGGTCTTCTGTTACGAGCCGAGGCTCGGCGCGCCGGTCGGCGCCTGCCGCATGTGCCTCTGCGAGGTCGAGGGCATGCCGAAGCTCCAGGCAGCCTGCACGATGACGGCACAGGACGGCCTCGCCCTCTCGACCGCCCAGACGAGTGCGAAGGCCGCGGAGGGCCAGAACGCCGTCCTCGAGTTCATCCTGCTGAACCACCCGCTCGACTGCCCGGACTGCGACAAGGGCGGCGAGTGCCCGCTCCAGGACCTCACCTTCCGGTGGGGGCCGGGCTCGACCCGCATGCGCTTCCCGAAGCGCACCTTCGACAAGCCGATCCCGGTCTCGCCGCTGATCGCGCTCGACCGCGAGCGTTGCATCCTCTGCTACCGCTGCACGCGCTTCTCCGAGACCGTCGCCGAGGATGGGCAGCTCGTGGCGATCAACCGTGGCGCGGGCTCCGTCATCGCCACCTTCGAGGACGAGCCCTATCGGGCGCACTTCTCCGGCAACGTCCTCGAGCTCTGCCCGGTCGGCGCGCTCACCTCGACGACCTACCGGTTCCGCGCGCGGCCGTGGGAGATCCAGAACGTCCCCACCGTCTGCGGTCTCTGCCCGGTCGGGTGCAACACCTGGGTGACGACCCGCGAGGGCAAGGTGGCACGCATCCTCTCCAGAAACCACGCCGAGGTGGACGAAGGCTGGCTCTGTGACAAGGGGCGCTTCGCCTACGCGCACCTCAAGGCCGACGACCGGCTCTCGGTTCCGCGGCGCCGGGCGCGCCGCCGTGGCTTCGAGCCCGTCTCCTGGGATGAGGCGCTCGACGAGGCCGAGCGCGGCCTGAAGGAGGCCGACGGTCCTGTGGTGGTCGCCTTCTCCGGCGGCGAGACCGTGGAGACGGCCACCGCGATCGCACGGCTGGTGAAGGAGGGCCTCGGCGGAGGCAGCGCGCTTCTCCCGGACACCTTCCATCCCGCCCTCGAGCGCTTCCGCGCGCCGATCTCGGCGATTCGCGACGCCGACCTCTGCCTGGTCTTCGGGGACGAGCCTGTCGTCGAGCGGGCCCCCGTTCTCGACCTCTGGCTCCGTGCAGCCCGCCGCGGCGGCGCCGAGGTCATCATCCTGAACACGGCGGGGTCCGTCGCGCTGCAACCGGGAAGAGCTGCCTGGGCGGCCGCGAAGCTGCAGGCCGAAAACCCCGCGCCTGAGCTCCGCGACGCCAAGCGGAGCCTGGACGCCGCCGAGCGCGTCGCGATCGTCTGGTCGGAGGACGACTCAACGGGTGGAGCGCACGCGCTCGCCCTGGCCGAGAGCGTCGGCGACAAGGCGTCCGTCTACCTCGTCCCGCGCACGCCGAACGGCAGGGGCGTCGCGGACGCCTGGGGCGACCCGGGCGCCGTGCCCGAGGGCGCGATAGGCGCGCTCATCGTCTCGGGCGACGAGGCCGCCGGAAGCTCGGACGTCCGCGACCTCGCGGAGCGCGCGAGGTTCGTGCTCACGACGGCGATGTTCGAGTCGGAGGTGACGCTGTGGTCACACCTGGTCCTCCCGGGCACGAGCTACCTCGAGCGGGATGGGACGACTGTGAACCTCGAGGGGCGGCCGCAGCGCCAGCGGCGCGCAGTCGCGCCTCCCGCCGAGGACGAGCTCGCCTTCTTTGCGAGGCTCGCGGGCCGTTTCGGCGTCGAGGTCGACCCGTGGCCCACGATGCTGCCCGCCGACCATGCCGCGCTTCCCGAAGCCGAGAGGTCCGAGGGCGCGGTGTCCGCTCCCAAGACGCCGGCTCGCAAGGACGGCGGCAAGGGCCTCACCCTCGTCCGCTACCGGTCGCTCTTCAGCGGACCGGCGGTCGAGCGCGTCGAACAGCTCCAGTTCCAACGGCCTGTCGCCGAGGTCGAGCTCTCCTACGAGGACGCCGAATCGCGCGGGATCACAGGCGGAGCGAGTGTCACCGTCCGCTCCAACGGAACGAGCCGGACACTCCGTGCACGGGTCAACCGCCGGCTCCGCGCCGGGGTCGTGCGCATCCCGGCCGAGCACGCCGAGGGACTCTTCGACGAGGTCGAGGTGACAGGCGGCTGATGCACGAGAACCTGAACCAGCCGTGGTGGATCGACGTCATCAAGGCGCTCGTCGTCATCAACCTCGTCATGGCCGCCTTTGCCTACTCCACCTGGCTCGAGCGCAAGCTCCTCGGTCGCATGCAGCTCCGCTACGGGCCGAACCGCGCCGGCCCGTTCGGGCTCCTGCAGCCGATCGCGGATCTCGTGAAGCTCCTGCGCAAGGAGAGCTTCTCCCCCGCGAGCGCGGTCGACTTCCTCTACATCGCCGCCCCCGCGGTGGCCGGCTTCACCGCCCTGGCGGCCTTCAGCGTCATCCCCTTCGGACCCGTCTGGCACGTCGGCGGCTACGACATCACGGGCTGGGTCGTCAACGTCTCGATTGCGCTGCTCCTCATCTTCGCGCTCGGCGCGATCGGCATCTACGCCTTCCTCGTCGGCGGCTGGGCGAGCGAGTCGAAGTATTCCCTCCTCGGCTCGATGCGGACAGCGGCGCAGCTCGTCTCCTACGAGGTCTCGCTCGCCCTCTCGGTGCTCGGCGTCGTGATCATGGGCCAGTCGCTCTCGCTCGTCGACATCGTCGAGAAGCAGCAGGCGACGATCTGGTTCGTCGCTCCGCAGTTCGTCGGGCTCCTCGTCTTCTTCATCGCCGGGATCGCAGAGACGAACCGGCCCCCATTCGATCTCCCCGAGGCCGAGCAGGAGCTCGTCGCCGGCTACCACACCGAGTACGGCGGCATGCGCTTCGGCCTCTACTCAACAGCTGAGTACATCAACATGATCACGCTCTCCGGCCTCGCCGTGACGCTCTTCTTCGGCGGCTGGGGCGGGCCGTGGCTGCCCGGGCCGATCTGGTTCCTGCTCAAGCTCGGCGCCTTCCTGTTCGTCTTCATCTGGCTGCGAGCCACCCTGCCGCGCCTGCGCTACGACCAGCTCATGCGCTTCGGCTGGAAGGTGCTCCTTCCGGTCGCCACGCTGAATGCCCTCGTGACAGCCATCTTGGTGGCGCTGGTGTGAGCACATGAGCCCGCAGCCGTTCGACAGCCTCAAGGGATTCGCCGTCACATTCCGACAGATCTTCAAGAAGCCGATCACGCAGCAGTACCCGGAATACAAGCGTCCGGTGTACCCGCGCTTCCGAGGGCGGCACCGCCTCTGGCGCCACGAGAACGGCCTCGAGAAGTGTGTCGGCTGCTCGCTCTGCGCGGCCGCCTGCCCGGCCGACTGCATCCGCGTCGTCGCCGACGAGAACACCGCGGAGAACCGCGTCTCGCCGGGCGAGCGCTACGCGCGGATCTACGAGATCAACCTTTCGCGGTGCATCTTCTGCGGCTACTGCGAGCTGGCGTGCCCGTTCGACGCGATCACGCTCGAGGCCGAGTACGAACTCTCCGAATATTCGCGCGACGACCTCATCTACACGAAGGACATGCTGCTCGCCCCGCCGGTGAAGCGCGTGCCGGTCGCCGACCGCGACCTCTACGACACGCCGATCCCGGTGTGGAGATCGGACTCATGAGTCCCAGGTTTCTGAGCGTCGTCAGCCCGCGCCATGGGACGGCTTGGCCGGCCCTTCACGGGCGGCGAGGAGCGTCGGCGTGACGAACTTCCTCGTCTGGGTGGTCTGGATCCTCGCCGCGCTCTCGCTCCTCAGCTCGGGGATCGCCGTCGTCCTCTTCCAGAACCCCTTCTACAGCGCCCTCGCGCTGATCGGGAATCTGGCCTCGCTCGCGGTCCTCTACCTCTTACTCGCCGCGGAGTTCGTGGCCGCCGCGCAGGTGCTCGTCTATGCCGGCGCCGTCGTCGTCATGTTCCTCTTCGTCATCGCGTACCTCGGTGGGCGGGCGGACGCGCCCTGGGCGGGCAAGCCGAGCGCCCAGTCCCTCGCCGCGATCGTGGCCGCGGCGGCAATCGCCGTCGAAATCGTGGTCGTCATCGCCATGAAGGCGGGCGACGAGCTCTCGACGCCCGCCAAGATCGAGGACGGCTTCGGCTCGCCGGCCGAGATCGGGCGCCTCTTTTTGGGCGACCACCTGCTCGCGTTCGAGGTGACGTCCATCGTGCTGCTCGTCGCCGCAGTCGGAGGAGTCATCCTCGGAAGCGCCGTTCCCAAGGAGTCTCGCTCCTGATGGCCGGCCCCGGCGTCGCCGCCTACCTGATCCTCTCGGTGATCCTCTTCGCCACCGGCGCCTTTGGCGTGCTCATCCGCCGCAGCCCGCTGATCGTGCTCCTCGCGCTCGAGATCATGCTGAACGCGGGGAACCTCGCCCTCATCGCCTTCGCGCGCCAGACCGGAACCGGCACCGGCCAGATCTTCGCGCTGACCGTCATGGTCGTCGCCGCCGCGGAGGCGGTCGTCGGACTCGGCCTCATCGTCGCGGTCTCCCGCCGGCACGTCGAGCTCGACGTCGACAAGCTCACGACCCTTAGAGGATGACCGCCGCCGCCTGGATCGCGCTCTTCGCCCCGGCGGCAGCCGTGGTCGCGATCGCCCTCGCAGGGACGAGCATCACGCGCACCGCCGCCGGCTTCCTCGCGGCCGGGTCGGCGCTCGTCTCCTTCATCTCCTCCGTGGTCGTCTTCGCCATCCTGCTCGGCGAGCAGCCGGAGGAGCGGACGCACTCTTCGACGCTCTGGACCTGGCTCTCGGCCGGCGACCTCAAGATCGGAGCGGAGATCCAGGTCGACCCGCTCTCGGTCTTCATGATGCTGATCGTCTCAGGCGTCGGCTTCCTCATCCTCGCCTACGCCGTCGGCTACATGAACGGTGACGCCGAGGAGCGGCGCTACCACGCGTACAAGGCGCTCTTCGTCTTCTCGATGCTCCTGCTCGTCGAGGCCGGGAACCTCGTGCTCCTCCTGGCGGGCTGGGGCATGGTCGGCCTCAGCTCCTACCTCTTGATCAACTTCTGGCACCAGCGCGCGACCGCCGTAGCGGCGGGCAAGAAGGCGTTCATCATGAACGCGTTCGGCGACGCGACCTTCGTGCTCGCGATCTTCCTGCTCATCCAGCGCACCGGCTCGGTGGAGTTCGACGCGGTCTTCAGCTCCGACGTGGTCGAGCACGGGAGCGCCGCGGCGGTCCTGATCGCCCTCGGCCTCCTCGGCGGCGCCGTCGCCAAGTCCGCGCAGGTGCCGCTCCACACTTGGCTCCCGGACGCGATGGAGGGCCCGACGCCGGTCTCCGCCCTCATCCACGCGGCGACGATGGTGACCGCGGGCGTCTACCTGATCGCGCGCACCAACGTCCTCTTCGAGCTCGCCCCCGCGATCCAGGACCTCGCCGGGATCCTCGGCGGGATCACGATCCTCCTGGCCGGGCTCATCGCCCTCGTGCAGACGGACATCAAGCGCGTCATCGCCTACTCGACGATGAGCCAGATCGGCTACATGTTCGTCGCCGTCGGCCTCGGCGCGTACGGGCCCGGGATGTTCCACCTGATGACCCACGCCTTCTTCAAGGCGCTGCTCTTCATGGCGGCCGGCATCGTCATCCACGCGCTCTCGGACGAACAGGACATCCGCCGGATGGGCGGGCTCGGACGCGCCCTCCCGTTCACCTACCGCGTCTTCGTCGTCGGCGCGCTCGCGCTCGCGGCCATCCCGCCCTTCGCCGGCTTCTTCTCCAAGGACTCGATCCTCGGAGCGGCGGCGAACAGCGGCACGCTGGGCTGGATCCTCTGGACGGCGGGCGCGATCGGCGCCTTCCTGACCGCGCTCTACACCTTCAGACTCCTCTTCATCGTCTTCTGGGGCGAGCCGACGCCATTCGCCCGCGAGCACCTGCACCTGAAGCGCTTCGAGGGCGGGCTCGCCATGGCGTGGCCCGTTGCGATCCTCGCCGTCCTCTCCGTCGTCGGCGGCTGGCTGCAGGTGCCGTGGGGCTGGCAGCTCGTCACCGACTGGATCGACCCGATCGCGGAGTCGACGGCAGAAGCCACCGGCGCGACGCTCACCTTCTCGGTGGTGGCCTCACTGGCCCTCGCCGTCGCCGGTATCTGGCTCGCCTGGCGCTGGTATGGACGGCCGAGCAATGTGCCCGCGCGGGCTCGCACGCGCCTGCCGTGGGCGGCCCGGACCCTCGAGCACAAGTTCTATTTCGACGAGGCGTACGACCTCGCGTTCTACGAGCCGGCGTCCCGCGAGGCCGTCTTCCTCACGCGTTTCGTGGAGCAGCCGCTCTTCCTCGCCTCGCTCGGTGAGCTGGGAGCGGGCGTACGCGCGGCCTCGCGGCGCCTTTCCTCCCTGCAGACCGGCTACGTCCGTGAGTACGCCTTCGCTCTCGCCGCGGGCCTCGCCGTCCTCGCCATCGTCTTCATCCTCGTCACGTAGCCGTGCTCACGACCGCCCTCATCTTCCTTCCGATCGCAGGCGCGCTCTTTCTCTGGATCGTCCCCTGGCCGACGCCGCGGGCGGCCGGAGGGGCCGCTCTCCTCGTGGCACTCGCCGAACTGATCCTCTGGGTGAACCGGGCGCTCAACTTCGACTACGGGAACCCCGGCCTCCAGGACGAGGCGTCGCATTCGTGGTTCTCCGACCTGGGCGTCTCGTACAGCGTTGGCCTCTACGACTTCTCGCTCTGGCTGGTCGGCCTGACAGTCGTCGTCACGACGGCCGCGGTCGCCTACGGCTTCTGGTCGGGGCGCGAGCGCATGGACGTCTATCTCGGCCTCCTCCTCTTCCTCGAAGGCGCGACCGTCGGGGTCTTCACCGCCCAGGACCTCCTCCTCTTCTATGTCTTCTGGGAAGCGATGATGATCCCGCTCTACATCCTCATCGGAGTCTGGGGCGGGCCCGGCCGCATCGGCGCGACGATCAAGTTCGTCGTTTACACCCTCGCCGGCTCGCTCCTCATGCTCGTGTCGGTGATCGCGCTCGGGCTCTCGGCCGGCACCTTCGACATGCGGGCGATCGGCGAGAGCGGGAGCACGTGGATCTTCCTCGGCTTCGCCGCCGCATTCGCCGTCAAGGCGCCGCTCTGGCCCTTCCACGGCTGGCTGCCCGACGCCTACCGCGAGTCGCCCGCAGAAGTCTCGGCGATCCTCTCGGGCGTCATCTCGAAGGCGGCGACCTACGGCTTCCTGCGCATCGGGCTCGTCTTCTTCCCGGGAGTGGTGGCGGACTGGCGGACGGTCATCCTCGTGCTCGCGACGATCGGGCTCGTCTACGGCTCGCTCCTCGCATTCCGCGCGCCCGACATCCGCGGTGTGATCGCCTACTCGAGCCTCGCACAGGTGAACCTGATCGTCATCGGTCTCTTCGCCGTGAACGACTCCGGCATCTCGGGCGCGCTCCTGCAGATGATCACCCACGGTCTCGTCTCCGCGGCCCTGTTCCTGCTCGCAGGGTCGGTGGAGCGGCGCGCGGCCACGGGCGACCTCGGCCGCCTCGGCGGAATGGCGCGCGGCCGCCCCGTTTTGGCGACGACGCTCATCACCGCCGGAGTCATCGCCCTCGCCGTGCCCGGATCGAGCGCGTTCGCAGGCGAGTTTCTGATCCTGAACGGGATCTTCACGCGCGGCTGGGGCTGGGCCGTCGCCGGCGCTGTGGCGATCGTGCTCGCGGCGATGTACATGCTGCGCCTCGTCTCCGCGGTCCTCCACCGGGATCCGGGCCCGGCCGTCAGCGACGCGGCGCTCGACCTCCGCCCGGCCGAGATCGGTGTGATCGTCCCGCTCGTCGCCGTTCTGCTCGCGCTCTCGTTCTGGCCGGCGGCGATCACCGACCATTCCTTCGGCGGCGAGCCCACGGCCTCGGTGAACGTCCAGTTCGACCACATCGTCCACGGAGAGGCCGCGCCGTGACGAAGTTCCCGACGCCGTCCATCGACTGGGCTGCGCTCTCGCCCGAGCTCGTCCTGCTCGGCGGGGCGGCGGTCTGCCTCCTCCTCCCGCTCTTCATGCCGCACGGGTGGCGGAGGCACTTCTGCGCCTCGGTCTCGGTCCTCTCGTTCCTCGGCGCAGGCGCGGCGGCGATCGTGCTGTTCCAGATGGACGAGACCGGCACCGCCGTCGTCGCGGACGCGATCCGCCGCGACCGCCTCGCCGAGCTCGCCCAGGTGCTCATCGCCGGCTCGGGCCTTCTCGCAGTCGGCGTCTCCTACACCTACGTCCTGCGTGAGCGGATGGGCGAGTACTACACGCTCCTTCTGACCGCGGCGGCCGGGATGTGCTTCTTCGTCGCCGCCAACGACCTGATGACAATGTTCCTCGGGCTCGAGTGGTTCTCGATCTCGCTCTACATCCTCTGCGCGATCGCGATCGAGGAGCCGGCCTCGCTCGAGGCCGGGCTCAAGTACCTGATCGTCGGGAGCTTCGGCTCGGCGATCCTGCTCTTCGGAAGCGCGTTCGTCTACGGGGCCACCGGCGCGATCGGCTTCGAGGACATCGCCGCCGCCTCGGGCGACGCGGACCGGCTCTTTCTCGTCACGGGGCTCGCCATGATCATCGTCGGGCTCGGCTTCAAGGCCTCGGCGGCCCCGTTCCACATGTGGACGCCGGACGTCTACCAGGGAGCGCCGACGCCCGTCACCGCGTTCATGTCCGCGGCGACCAAGGTGGCCGCCCTCGTCCTGACAATGCGCCTGCTCGTGACCGCCTTCCCCTCGGAGGAACACCTCTGGACGATCTCGCTCGCGGTGATCGTCTGCATCTCGCTCGCCTGGGGGAACCTCGGCGCCCTCGTCCAGACAGACGTCAAGCGGATGCTCGCGTACTCCAGCATCTCGCACGCGGGCTTCCTGCTCATGCCGGTGGCGGTGGCCAGCCCGCTGGGCGGCCGGGCGCTGATGTACTACCTGATCTCCTACGCTGCGATGAGCATCGGCTCCTTCGCGGTCGTCGCAGCGAGGGAGCGCGAGCTCGCGCGTCCGGTCACGCTCGAGGGCATGGCCGGCATGGGTTGGGAGCGTCCGGGTATGGGAGCGGCGATGACGCTCTTCATGTTCGGTTTCATCGGACTGCCGCCGGCCGGCCTCTTCATCGGGAAGTTCTACGTCTTCTCGGCGGCCGTCGACCGCGGCTGGGCCTGGCTCGCCGTCGTCGGCGCGATCGCGACGGTCGTCTCCATCTACTACTACCTCGGCGTCGTTCGGGCGATGTACTTCCAGCCGGCCGCCGTCGGAGTCGCCCCCGCCGGGGGCTCGCCTCCCCGCGAGCTGGCGCTCGGCACCTCCGTCCTCCTCGCCGTCGTCGTCACGATCGGAAGCTTCGTCGCCGCTCAACCGCTCCTGGACATCGCCACCGACGCCGTCTCCTTCCTGTCCTTCCCGCACTGATGCCGAAGCGCGTGGTCGTGCTCGGTGCAGGAGTGAGCGGCGAGGCGTTCATCGCCGCGCTGCGCCGCCTCGACAAGGACGTGCGCATCACCCTCGTCGAGAACGAGCTCGTCGGCGGCGAGTGCTCCTACTGGGCGTGCATCCCGTCGAAGACGCTCCTTCGCCCCGTCGAGATCGCCTTTCGTGCGCGCGGCGCCCATGGGGTCGAGGCGACCATCGACCCGGAGCAGATCTTCTGGTGGCGTGACAAGAACGCGGGCCCGGACGACTCGAGCCAGGTCGAGTGGGTCACGAATCTCGACGTCGAGCTCGTACGCGGCAAGGGCGTCGTCGCGGAGCCGGGCAAGGTCGAGGTGGACGGGCGCGAGCTTCCGTACGACGAGCTGATGGTCTCGACTGGATCCCGGCCGACGCTGCCGCCGATCGAAGGTCTCGACTCGGTGGAGCCCTGGTTGAGCCGCGAGGGCACGAACGCGAGCGAGATTCCCGAAAGCCTCGTCGTCGTGGGCGGCGGTGCGGTCGGCTGCGAGCTCGCGCAGTTCTACGCCCGCCTCGGAGCGCGGGTCACCATCGTCCAGAGCGGCGGGTATCTCCTGCCGCGGAGCGACCGGGAGGCAGGTGATCTCCTCGGCGAGGTCTTTCAGGACGAGGGCATCGAGCTCTGCCTGAACGCGCGCGCGCAGAAGGTGACGGGTGGCCCGGGGGGCTACCGGCTCGAGCTCGAGGGCCGCGAGGCGCTGGAATCCACGCACCTGATGATCGCCACGGGCCGAAAGCCCAACGTCGACGGCTTCGGGCTCGAAAGGCTCGACGTCGAGATCGGCAAGTCGGGGATCAAGGTGGACGAGCGGCTGCGCGCGGCCGAGCACGTCTGGGGGGCAGGAGACGTGACGGGCATCGCCCTCTTCACGCACCTCGGCAAGTACCAGGGACGCGTCGCGGCGGCGAACATCGCCGGGCGCGACCTCGTCGCCAACTACAAGGCCATCCCCGCTGCAGTCTTCACCGATCCGCAGGTCGCGACCGTCGGAGACACGAGCGGCGAGGGCGCCGCCGTCGGCAAGTGGGGGGTCGACAAGGTCTCGCGCGCGTCGACGTACCAGGATCCCAAGCGGCCGGGCTTCCTCAAGCTCTACGCCGACCCAGAGCGGAAGGTGGTCGTCGGCGCCGTCGCGGTCGGGCCCGAGGCCGGCGAGTGGATCGGGCAGATCACGCTCGCGATCCGCGCCGAGGTCCCCGTCGCCACGCTGCGGGACACGATCCAGCCGTTCCCGACCTTCTCCGAGGTCGTCTATTTCGCCGCACGCGAGCTCGACTTGTAGAGTCGCTCCAGAATGAAAAACGGCGAAGACCTGGTCGACACCCTCCGGCGCTTCCACCTCTTCGCCGACCTGGACCGCGCCCAGCTCGAGGCGATCGCCGACCCGGACAGCGAGCGGAGCTTCGCGGCCGGCGAGCGCATCCTCAGACGCGGCATGAGCGGGTCGGGCTTCTACGTCATCCTGGACGGCGAAGCCACCGTCACGCTCGGCGGGGAGGAGCTGAACCGCCTCCGGCAGGGCGAGTTCTTCGGCGAGATCTCGACGCTGCTCGACGAGCCGCTGACCGCGGACATCACCGCGGAGACACCGGTGCGGGTGCTCGAGATCCCGGGCCCGCGGCTCGAGGCCTTCCTGCTCAGCTATCCGAAGGTGATGCTGCGGATGCTCGTCACGGAGGCGCGACGGCTGCAGGAAGTCCTCGCTTGGCGGAGCTGACGGGGGTCCATCCGCCCGGCGAGTATCCGGTCGTCGTCGTCGGGAGCGGGCCTGGCGGTCTCCAGACCGCCTACGCGCTCTCGCGGCTCGGCGTCGAGCACGCGGTCATCTCGCAGGACGACTCGCCGGGCGGCATGTTCCGCAAGTGGCCGGTCTACCAGCGACTGCTCTCCTGGACGAAGCCGGACGCGCCCTACGAGCGCACCGCGCGCGAGTACGAGTGGTACGACCACAACAGCCTGCTCGCCGACGAGCCCGACCTGCGGGCGACCGTCGCCGCCGAGATGGACCGCACGTACATGACCCCCTCCTGCGCGGAGATGGAGCGCGGGTTGGCCGCGTTCGCGGAGCGGGGCGGCGTCCAGGTTCGCTACGACTGCCGGTGGGAGTCCACGCGCCGGGAGGAAGGCAGCTACGTCCTCGTCACCTCCGACGGCGAATACCGCTGCCGGGCGGTCGTCTTCGCCCTCGGCGTGACCGACCCGTGGAAGTCGCCGATCCCCGGGATCGAGGAGGTCCCCCACTACGCGGAAACGCCCGTCCCGCGCGAGTTCGAGGGCAAGAGCATCTTCATCATCGGCAAGCGCAACTCGGGCTTCGAGATCGCCGACGGCCTCGAGCCGTGGGCGCGCCAGATCTTCCTCGTCTCGCCGCGGCCGGTGCAGACCTCGGTCCTCGCCAACGCAACCGTCCGCGTGCGCTACTTCGAGCCGCTGGAGGACGCTGCCTGGGGCGGCGGCACGTTGGCGCTCGATGCCGCCGTCGAGCGGATCGAGCGCACGGAGGGCGGCGGCTTCAAGCTCCAGGCGGCCGGGACGACCCATCCCGGGCCGATCGTTCTCGAGGCGGACGCGGCCATCGCGGCGACCGGCTTCCGCACGCCGCTCCAGGACCTGCGGGAGCTCGGTCTCGGCACCGTCGCCGACGGCCGGATCCCTGCGTTGACGCCGTACTGGGAGAGCACGACGCTCGAAGGGGTCTACTTCGCAGGAAACACGATGCAGGGCGCCGCCGGCCTGCGAAAGAACGGCGTCGGCAGCGCTTCGGGAACTGTGAGCGGCTTCCGCTACAACGCCCGCCTTCTCGCCCGGGAGATCGCCAAGCGACTGCACCACACCCAGGAGTGGCACCGGCTCGGCCGCGACGACATCGTCCCGTTTCTCCTCTCCGAGCTCCGCGGGGGACCAGAGATCTGGACGCAGAAGGGATACCTCGCGCGGGCGGTCTATCCGGATGGGAGCACCGGCATCGTCCCCCTCGCGCATTTTCTCGACCATTGCGAGCAGGGCTCGGTCGCGGTCACGATCGAGATGAACGCGGAGGGCGAGATCCACCCGGTGACGTACAGGCGCGCGCGCCAGGAGATCGACGAGCGGGAACTGCCGCCCCATGCACTGAACGACTTCGGCGGAACGGAGTACCGAGCCGCGCTGGAGAGCCTTTTGTGAGGCGACTGGCAGGCTGGGGTGCGCTCTGCGTCATCCCGCTCGTGGGCCTGCTCGTCCTCCTCGCCGAGCCGAGCTTCGACCTCGTCTGGGAGAACCACCCAGCGCACTTCTGGCTCGTCGTTCTCGTCGGCGCCCTCTCCTTCGCGCTCGGCTTTCTGCTCGCCGAGGCGGCCGCGCGGCGCGCCGACGCCCGCCTGCTCCTCGTCGGGCTCGCGTTTCTCGCCACCTCCGGGTTCCTCGTCCTACACGCGCTCGCCACGCCGGGAGTCCTGCTCACCGAGAAGAACGCCGGCTTCCAGATCGCCTCGGCGATCGGCCTCCTCGAGGCAGGGCTCTTCGCTGCCGCCTCCGCGGTCCGCTTCCACCCCGAGACCTCCGCGTTCCTCGTCCGCTACCGCGGAATCCTCTACGGCCTGCTCGTTCTGCACATGGGTGTCTGGGCCGCGGTCTCGCTCTCGACCCTGCCGCCGCTCGACGACCCCGTCACCCCGGAGGACACCCGCGGGCCGCTTGCCGCGCTCGCCGTGGTCGGGCTCATCGCCTACGGCTTCGGCGTCTGGCGCTACTGGCAGCTCTACCGCGCGCGCTCGCGGCCGCTTCCGCTCGCGATCCTCGTCGCGCTCGTTCTACTCTCGGAGGCCATGTTCGCGGTCGCCTTCGCGCGGAACTGGCAGACCACGTGGTGGGAGTGGCACCTCCTCATGCTCGTCGCGTTCGGCGTGGTCGCGCTCGCGGCGCGGCGCGAATGGCGGCTCGAAGGCTCAACGGCTGAAATCTTCAGCGACATCTACGAGGAGCAGACACGCGGCCACCTGGAGGAGGTCAGCGTCCTCTTCGCCGACCTGCAGGGCTACACCGCGTTTTCGGAGCGAACGCCGGAGCCCGAGATCAAGGCGATGCTGGACACGTACTTCCCGGCGGCGGCCGCGGTCCTGCAGGCACACGGCGGCGAGCTCTACAACACCATCGGCGACGCGCTCATGGTCGTCTTCCGCGGGCCAGAGCACGAGCTTCGCGCAGGGCGCACAGCCCTCGAGTTCCAGCGCGACATGACCCGGATCGCAGACGCGCACCCGGGCTGGCCGCGCTTCCGTGCCGGCGTGAACTCGGGCGCTGCCGTCCTCGGCGTCATCGACGCCCCCGGAAAGCGCGGCTACACGGCCACGGGCGACACCGTCAATCTCGCCTCCCGCCTCGAAGGCCAGGCTCGGGCCGGCGAGGTCGTCGTGTCCGAGACGACCTGCGCGGCTCTCGGGGGCCGAGCCGACGTCGAAGAGCTCGAGCCCCTCAGCGTGAAAGGGAAGAGTGAGGCCGTGCGGGCCTTCGTTCTTCGCCGCCTGGGCGCCTAGAGGGCGCGAGTGCGATCAGCGCCTGAAGGGCGAGGAGCGCGAAGCAGAAGGCGAGCACGCCGCTCGCCTCCGGCGGAACCGTGCCCGCGGCAATGAAGGGCTCCCGAACGGCGGCACCGATGACGATCCCCGCGACGAGGAGCGCGGAAAGCGTCGCCTGCAGCCGGCCGAGCGCGTCCATGCGTCCGCCGTTCACCGCGTCCACGACCCGCGCGAAGCAGATGAGGCCGGCCGCCGCCGTGATCGGGACTCCGAGAACGAGCAGGTAGAAGGAGGCCGAGGCGAGGCCGAACGCATCCGAGACGGCGGTGGCGAGGATGAGGACGGCGGCGAGCTCCACCGCCATGGCCGAGGCGCCCGTACGGGACTGCCACATGTTTTCCCTGTTCGCGCGCGCGGCAAGAAGTCCTTCGTTACGCTCGACTCAGCGACCCGGAGGAGGAAGATGGCAAATGGCTCACTGACCTGGCTCGGACACGCGGCCTTCAGGATCGACACTCCGGGGGGCAAGCGCGTCTACATCGACCCGTTCCTGGACAACCCCAAGTGCCCCGAGCCGGAGAAGGCGCCCCAGCGCGTCGACCTCATCGCCCTGACCCACGGGCACGGAGACCACGTCGGTTCCACCGTCGCGCTCGCGAAGCAGTTCGAGTGCCCCGTCATCGCGATGATCGAGCTCCGCGAGTGGCTCTCCGGACAAGGACTGCCCGACGACGCAACCGAAGGCGGCAACAAGGGCGGGACGATCGAGAAGGTTGGGGTCAAGGTCACGCTCGTCAACGCCTTTCATTCGTCGAGTACGAACGACGGGACCTACGTCGGCGAGCCGGCCGGCCTCATCGTCGAGCTCGAGGACGGCAAGAAGGTCTACTTCGCCGGCGATACCTGCGTCTTCGGCGACATGGAGCTCATCGGCCGGATCTACGAGCCCGACCTCGCCGTGCTGCCGATCGGTGACCACTACACAATGGGGCCGAAGGAGGCCGCGGTCGCCATCGAGCTCCTCGGCGTCGGCCGGTGCCTCCCCTGCCATTACGGGACCTTCCCGCTCTTGACCGGCACGCCCGAAGCGTGCCGCGAGGCCCTCACGACCGACTGCGAGGTCATCGCGATCTCCCCGGGCGACTCGTACGAGCTGTGAGAGAGCGCTGGTTCGGGGCAACGGGGCGGCGCGTGCCGGAGATCGCGGTCGAGGGTGAGGACGACATTCCCCTCGATGACGCGCTGCTCCTCGACGGGGTCGACGACACCGGCCGCCTCGAGCAGGCCCACGCGCAGGGAGTCCCGGTGGTGGTTCGAGCCGCGAACGCCGAGGCGGTGGGCGCGGCGCTCGAGCGCCCCGAGGTAGCCTGCGTGCTCGTACCGCCGGAGCAGCGCGGGCTCCTGGACCTCGACTTCCGCCGGCTCAAATACGGCTAGTCCCGCCGATGTCTCCTAGACCCTCCACCTACTCGATCGTCGCTTGCGACCTCGAGGCGGCCGAGTGGGGAGTGGCGGTGCAGTCGAAGTTCCTCGCCGTCGGCGCCGGCGTCCCCGCTGCGGAACCCCACGTCGGCGCGCTCGCCACGCAGGCGCTCGCCAACATGCGCTACGGGCCCGACGGGCTGGCCCTCCTGCGCCAGGGGCTCACTGCCCAGGAGGTCGTACGGCGGCTGACCGAGGCCGACGACGGCCGTGCCGACCGGCAGCTCGGCGTCGTCGATGCCGAGGGGCGTGCGGCCACTTACACCGGCGAGGGCTGCCTCGAGTGGGCGGGAGGGGTCACGGGCGAGGGCTACGCCGCCCAGGGCAACATCCTCGTCTCGGAGGAGACGGTCACGACGCTGGGGCAAACGTTCGAGGAGTCGGACGGCAAGCCGCTCGCCGAGCGGCTACTCGACGCACTCGCGGCCGCGCAGGCCGCAGGAGGCGACCGCCGGGGGCAGCAATCGGCCGCGCTTCTCGTCGTCTCGAAGGACGGCGGCTACATGGGCACGACGGACGCGGTCGCCGACCTGCGCGTCGACGACCACTCGGCGCCGATCGAGGAGCTTCGCCGGATCTACGCCATGCACGACCTCCTCTTCGGCGAAACGCCCGAGGAGGAGTGGCTCGACGTGGACGAGCAGATCGCTCTCGAGCTGCGCGAGCGGCTCGACGCGCTCGGCTACGGAGGGGCGGACCTCGAGCGCGCCTTTCTCGAGTGGGCGGGCACGGAGAACCTCGAGGAGCGGGTGAAGGGAATCGACCGCATCGACCCCGTCGTCCTGGCCGAGCTTCGCAACCGCTAGACGAACCTTGTGTTTCACGCGCACAAAGTCCCGCGCTCGGAAAGAGCGCGGCCTTTCAGCCTTCCGGGACGTGCCCCTTCGACTCGGGAGTGAGAAACACAAGCGTGGGTGCCGTCAGGCGCCGCCGCCCGCGTAGGCGCCATGGCGGATCAAGAGCTCTGCGAGGTCGAGGTCGCCCCGCTGCTCGGCCTCCATCAGCGGCGTGAAGCCGCCGTGCTGGCGTGCGTTCGGGTCGGCGCCCGCCTCGAGGAGTGCCTCCGCGTTGTCCATCCGCCCGGCGGCCACGGCGCTGTGGAGGGGAGTCGCCTCGGGCGCGAACTCCTCGTTCGTGGACCGAGCTTCGATGTCCGCCCCTGCGGCGACCAGGGCGCGGACGGTCTCGGGCGAGCCGAAGAACGCTGCGTAGTGGAGAGCGCTGAACCCGTCTGGGCTATCCGCCGTCGCCAGCTCCGAGTCCTCGCGAAGTACCTCCTCGAGCCGCGCGGCGTCGCCCATCGCGGCGGCCTCGAAGACGTTTAGCGACCCGGCCTCCGCGGCGAGCTCTCCGGCGCGGTCGCGGTCGCCCTTGTAGAGCGCCTCGAGCACCGGCCCGAGCTGGCTAGCCATCGCCCGGGAGTCTGACGCCTGCGGCCCGGGCGCGGAGGCCGGGGACGGGATCGTGCTCGGGCTGGGCGACGAGCATGACCGCCCCGTGCTCTTCGCCTGCGAGGGAGGAGACGAGCATGTGCAGGCCGACGGCGAGAGCAAAGGCCTTGTGTGCCTGCCCTCCGCCGAAGGGGACGAGGTCCTCCGGCGGCGCCGCACCCACGAGGACGTCCCCGTAGGTCACCTTCCCCATCGAGACGTCTGCGACGAGGGGCTGGCCCTCCGAGCTCGGCACCGCAATCGCGAGCGGGTTCGTCCCGGCCAGAGGCTCGCCGCCCTCCGGGTGGGCGAGACGCGGGGGCGAGGTCGCCGTCAGCGCAGCGACGAGCCCGTCCTCCGCGAGCTTCCGCACCCAGTAGCCGAGGTAGCCCGTCGGGAAGCAGCGGGAGGCGACGATGACGCGTGCGCGGGCCGGCGGGTCGAAGAGCTGCGACTCCACGATCCGGGCCAGGGTGAGATAGCCGAGCGCGCCGTTTCCCTCCCAACGCTCGTAGCCGTGCTCGACGACAACGCGCTTCGGCGCCGCAGCGGGATCGAGGTCGGGCAGCTGGGAGAGCCACTCGAGGCGGGAGGTGCCGTGCGCGGGGCGGTTCCGGCGGTCGGCGTCCTCGAAGTGGTCTGCGAGCGTCCGCGCGTCGGCCTCGGTGAAGCCGAGCCCGCGCAGCCGGTCGTAGGCGGTCAGGCCGAGACGAGCGGAAGGGGCTTCACGATGCCCACTCCCTGCTCGCGCTTGGTGGACGCGATCGCCTGGGCGAGCGCGACAATCGCCTCTGAAACCTCGGTTTCCGGATCGGTCTCGACTATCGCCTCGCCTTCGTCCGACCGGGCGCCGAGCCGCGGGTCGAACGGGATCCTGCCGAGCAAGGGCGCCTCGACCTCGCGGGAGAGCGCCTCTCCTCCGCCGGAGCCGAAGAGCTCGTCGCCCGAGCCGGCGAGATAGGACATGTTCTCGACGACGCCGAGGAGGCGCATGTTCGTCTTCCGCGCCATCTGCGCCGCACGCACCGCGACCTGCTGCGCGGCTCGATGCGGGGTCGTCACGACAACCGCCTCGGCGCGCGGCAGAAGCTGCCCAAGCGAGATGGCCACGTCCCCCGTGCCGGGCGGCATGTCGACCACGAGCGTGTCGAGGTCGCCCCAGTGGACGTCGGTGAGGAACTGCTCGAGCGCCCGGTGCAGCATGGGCCCGCGCCACATGATCGGCGTGTTCTCGTCGAGGAAGAAGCCGATGGACATGACCTTCAGGTCCCCCTTCACCGGCGGGACGATCATCTTGTCAACCGCCACGGGGCGCTGGCTGATCCCGAGCATCGTCGGGATCGAATAGCCGTACACGTCGGCGTCGAGAACCCCGGTCTTGTGCCCGAGGCCCGCAAACGCGGCCGCCAGGTTGGCGGTCAGGGACGACTTGCCCACGCCTCCCTTGCCGCTCGCCACCGCGATCACCCGCGTGGATGCGCCGACCGAGATCCCGGGCGTGCGCTCCGAGACGCCTCCGCGCAGGCGCTCCGTGAGCGCGGACTTCTCCTCCGGGGTCATGACGTCGAACCCGAGGCCGATCGACTCGACGCCTGCGACAGGCGCGAGCGCGTTCTGCACTTGCTCCTCGAAACTGGCCCGGAGCGGACAGCCGGGAACGGTCAGCGCGATGGTGACATCGACCCGGCCGCCGTCGATCTCGACGTCGCGGACCATGTCGAGCTCGACGACCGAGCGGCCGAGCTCAGGGTCGATCACGCCCTCGAGCGCCTTGAGAACGTGTTCGCGCGAAACTCCCACGAAATCAAGGCTACCAAGCCTCTCGAAAACAAATCCGACCTCCCGTCCGTCAGGATGAAGAGATGGACGAACGCGTTCTTCTCGTCGAGGACGACCCGTCGATCCGTGAGGTGGCGGGACTTGGGCTTTCCCAGGCCGGCTTCCGGGTGACGACATCCGGGGATGGCCGGGACGGCCTCATCCAGTTCCGGAACCAGCGCTTCGACCTCGTCGTCCTCGACATCATGCTGCCCGAGCTCGACGGGTACGAGGTCTGCCGGCAGATCAGGGCCGAGAGCCGGGTGCCGATCATCATGCTCTCGGCAAGGAGCGACACCGTGGACGTCGTCGTCGGGCTCGAGCTGGGCGCCGACGACTATGTGACGAAGCCGTTCGAGCTCCCCGAGCTGGTCGCACGGTCCAGGGCAGCCCTCCGGCGCGCGTCGGCGGTCCCCGAGGATCCCGTCCTCGCGCGGGGAGACCTCGAGATCGACCCGGCCGCCTTCGTCGCGCGAAAGAACGGCGAGGAGATCAACCTGACCGTGACCGAGTTCAAGCTTCTGCTCGAGATCGCGCGGCGGCCCGGGCAGGTCTTCACACGCGAGCTTCTGCTCGAACGGGTCTGGAACTACGAGTACCTCGGCGACTCGCGCCTCGTGGACGTGGCCGTGCAGCGCCTCCGCGCCAAGGTCGAGGACGATCCGAAGGAGCCGAAGCACGTCAAGACCGTGCGTGGAGTCGGCTACCGCTTCGACGTGGAGTAGGCGTTGCCCGACCGACCCGCGATCCGGCCGGGATCACTGCGACGGCGCCTCACGATCGCCTTCCTGCTCGTCGCCGGACTGTCGGCTGCCGCGCTCGCAGTCGCCTCGTACGCCATCGTCCGGGAGGCGCGCCTCTCCGATTCGGTCGACCGGTCGGTCGAGCAGAGCCGCTTCAATCTCATCCTCGCCAACGAGACGCTCACGCCGAACCCGAGCGTGCAGGAGATCGACCAGCTCCTCGCCGCCTACGAGCGCCGCGGCGGCTTCGAGACCGTGGGGAGCGCCGGCCCGCGCCGCTTCTCCTCGAGCGTCTCCCTCAGCGTGCAGGAAGTGCCGCCGGCGCTTCGCGAGCTGGTGACGACGGGCAAGCTCGGGTACGAGCGCGTCGGCGTCGGCGGGACGCCCTACCTCGTCGTCGGCGGCCAGGTGAAGAGAGCCGACACGGAGCTGTACTACTTCTACTCGGAGGAACGGCTCTGGGACGAGCTCGCCCAGCTCCGCAACGTGCTCCTCGCCGCGTTGGGAGTCGTGGCGCTTTCCGGCGCGCTCGTCGGCGCGCTCCTGGCGAGACGGATTCTCGCGCCGGTCGGGCGAGCAAGCCAGGCGGCTCATTCCCTCGCCGAAGGCCTGCTCGAGACGCGCCTCCCTGTCGAGTCCGGGGACGAGTTCGGCGTCTGGGCCGCGTCCTTCAACGAGATGGCGGAGGCGCTCCAGGGAAAGATCCGCGCTCTCTCGGAGGCTCAGGCGCGCGAGCGGCGATTCACATCCGACGTCTCGCACGAGCTCCGCACGCCGCTCACGGCCCTCGTCGCCGAGGCCTCGCTCCTCGCCGAGCATCTCGACCGCATGCCTCCCGAGGCGCGTCGCCCGGCCGAGCTCCTGGTCAGCGACGTCGCCCGGCTCCGGGACCTCGTCGAGGATCTGATGGAGATCTCGCGTCTCGACGCGGGCGAGGCAAAGGTGCGAGACGAGCGGGTCGACCTGGCCTCGCTCGTCCGCTCGGCGGTGCGCTCACGCGCCTGGGAGGACAGGGTCCGGGTGGAGGGTGACGAAGTCGTCCTCCAGTCCGACCATCGCCGCCTCGAGCGGATCGCCTCGAACCTCATCGGCAACGCGCTCGAGCACGGGGGCCGCGAGGTCACCGCGCGCGTCGGGCGCGACGGCGTCGGCGCATTCCTCGAGGTGAGCGACCGTGGGCCAGGCATCCCGCCCGACCGGCTGCCCCATGTCTTCGACCGTTTCTACAAGGCGGACGCCGCCCGCGCCGGCCCGGGAAGCGGGCTCGGGCTCGCCATCGCGCTCGAGAATGCCCGCCTTCTGGGCGGAGACATCGAGGTGTGGAGCGAGGTAGGGCGTGGGACGTGGTTCACCCTTCGACTGCCCGCTTGACCCCTTCGGTGGATAGCGCATCCGGTGGGCGAGCGTACGCTGCGAGCATGCGCATCTTCCTCGTGGCCGCCCTGCTCGGAGGCGCACTGCTCGCGGGCGCAGAGGCTGCTTCCGCGGCCAACTGCCTCGGCCTCCCGGCGACGATCGTCGGCACGAAGCACGACGACCACATCCGCGGGACGAGCGGCCGCGACGTCATCGTCGGGCTGGGCGGGGACGACACGATCTCGAGCCTCGGAGGCGACGACCGGATCTGCGGCAACGGCGGCAACGACAGGCTCCTTGCCGGTCCCGGAGTCGACAAGCTCGACGGGGGCAGCGGGCGCAACGTGCTCAAGGGAGGCGCGGGCGCCGACTCGCTCTACGGCGGCCCTTCCGTCGACTCCTTCTGGCCGGGGTCCGGAAACGACATCGTCAGCGGAGGGGGCACCGGGGGGCACGAGTGGGTCCACTACGAGAACGCCCCGGGCCCGCTGAACATCGATCTCGCGAGCGGGCAGGCAAACGGCTTCGGGACCGACCTCCTCTTCGCCGTCCTGGACGTCGTCGGCTCGAAGTTCGACGACGTCGTCAAGGGCAACGACGCCGACAACGTCCTCAAACTCGGCAAGGGGAACGACACCGGCGTCGGGCGAGGCGGAAGCGACACGATCTTCGGCGGGCCCGGGGCGGACGACCTCAACGGCGGGACGGGCGCGAACACGAACGACGGCGGGGACGGAAACGACCACTGTCTGAACCCCGATCCGGTCTCCGGCGCGTTGCATTGCGAAACCCCGTGACCTGATCGTTACCCGGCGGCAAGCGGCCGGTTGCGCAGGACGTCGACGATCCAGGGCGTACCCAGCAAGGAGACGCCATGAAAGTCGTGATCGGAACCCTCGCAGTCATCGTCGCAGCGCTGCTCGGCATCGTCGCCGCGAGCTGCGGAGCCGGCCGCGGCGCCGAGTCGGCCGGCCCGGTCCCGACCGCGGCGCCCGGCGAAGACATCGCGGGGACCTCGGCCGGGACGACGAGCGTGGCGAGCGAGGGCGGCTCGTCGACCTCGGGCGGCACGGCAACGATCGTCAGGTACGAGACCTGGTTCACGCGCGGGGAATCCCTGTTCATGGTGAGGCGCGGCGAGCCCTCCACTCCCCGGATCGCGACCGCGGCGATGGAATCGCTCCTGGCGGGACCCGGCCCGCGCGAGCAGGCGGCCGCAGTCGGGTCTCAGATCCCGGCGGGCACACAGCTGCTCGGGCTGACTATCCAGGACGGGGTCGCGACCGTCGACCTCACCTCCGAGTTCGAGTCCGGCGGCGGCTCCGCTTCGATGAACATGCGGATCGCGCAGGTCGTCTACACGCTCACCCAGTTCCCCACGGTCAAGGGCGTCCTCTTCGAGCTCGACGGCCAGCGGGTCGACGTGCTGGGCGGCGAGGGAGTGGTCGTGGACGAGCCGGTCACCCGCAAGGACTACAGAGACCTCCTTCCGGCCATCCTCGTCGTCGATCCCCAGATCGGAGTGCGCGTCCAAAACCCGGTCGTCGTCCAGGGCACCGCGAACGTGTTCGAGGCGAACGTGATCGTGGAGGTGGTCGACGCGGGCGGCAAGGTCGTCGGCAGCGCCTTCACGACGGCCACCTGCGGGACGGGCTGCCGCGGAACCTTTTCCGTCAGGGTCCCGTATGAGGTCACGTCGGCAACGCGTGGTCTAATCATCGTCCACGACGACGACGCAGCGGGAACCGGAACACCCCCGCACGAAGTCCGGATTCCGGTCGTTCTGACACCGTCCTCGTGATATGACCGAAGAAATGGGCTATCGGAAATACCGCACGCGGCGATCCTGGCTCCGGGCCGGCGCTCCGCTCGTCCTGGTGCTCGTCGGGCTCGTCGCCGCGGTCGCGGTGGCCCGCGCAGGGGACCCGCTGGGTGGGGGCGCGACGGGAAACGGCGAGCGCGTGATCGCCGACGGCGTGACGATCGCGGGAGTCCCGGTCGGCGGCTACACGGCCCACCAGGCTGCCTCCGCGACCGAGGACGCCTTCGCCGAGCGCCTCGTCCTCACGACCGACCGCCGCATCCGGCTCGTCGCCCCCGAGAAGCTCGGCGCGCATGCGCTCCTTTCCGATGCCGTCGCCGGCGCGCTCCGCGCGAAACCCGGAGAGAACGTCGAGCTGGCGGTCGACGTCGACCACGCCCGACTCCAGCGCTACATCGCCTCCCTGAACGAGCGCTACGCGCGGCCGGCGCGCGACGCGAAGGTCGTCCTGGTCAAGCTGCGGCCGGTCGTCAAGGCGGACGAACAGGGCCTCTCGATCCGCCAGCGCACTCTCTTCTCCGAGCTCGACACCGCACTCACCGCCGGCGACCGCACGCCCGTCCGCATCCCCTTCGAGCACACGAAGCCGGCGGTCACCGCGTCGAGCTTCAAATCCGTGATCGTGATCGAGCGAAGCTCGAACCGCCTCGTCGTCTGGGACGGGAAGCATCACTGGGGAACCTTCGGCGTCGCCACCGGACAGGCGATCTACCCCACCCCCCTCGGCCGGTTCGAGATCGTCACGAAGCAAGAGAACCCGTGGTGGTATCCGCCTGACTCGCCTTGGGCGGCCGGCCTCAGCCCGGTGCCGCCCGGGCCGGGCAATCCCCTCGGCACGCGTTGGATGGGCCTCTCCGCGCCGGGCGTCGGGATCCACGGAACTCCCGATGCCGCCTCGATCGGCTACTCGGCCTCGCACGGGTGCATCCGCATGCGCATCCCTGACGCGGAGACGGTCTTCGCGCACGTCTCCGTCGGCACTCCGGTCTTCATCGTCCCCGCGTGACCTGGGAGCGGATCGCGCCCCGGCTCGAGGGCGAGATCGTCGTCGTCGAGCCGCTCGCCCCCGAGCACGAGGAGGGTCTCTGGCAGGCCGCGTCCGACCCGCGGATCTGGCGGTGGATGCCCATGAACGCGATCGAGTCGCGGGAGATGTTCGCCGCGTGGTTCGCCGAGGCTGAGGAGAGGACCGCCGCCGGGCTCGACCAGGCCTTCGCGGTGGTGGACTCCGGGAGCGGGACCCCGATCGGAAGCACGCGCTACCTCGCCCTCCGACCCGAGCATCGGGGCCTCGAGATCGGCTGGACGTGGCTCTCGACGAGCGCCTGGGGGACCGGCGCGAACGTCGAGGCCAAGCTGCTCCTCATGGGCCACGCGTTCGACGAGCTTGCCTGCATGCGGGTCGAGTTCAAGACGGACGCGCTGAACGAGCGCTCGCGCGCGGCGCTCGAGGCTCTCCCCGCCCGGTTCGAGGGCATCTTCCGCAAGCACATGCTGGTACGGGACGGTGCGCTACGAGACTCCGCCTGGTACGCGGTGACGGACGAGGAGTGGCCCGCCGTTCGGCAGAACCTGCTCGACCGGCTCAGCCGCCCGCGCTGAGGCGGCGGGAGAGCTCGGCGCAGAGCTCCGAAGTCGCGGCCGCGACCACCCGCGAATGCGGACTGACGTCGAGCGGCGCCTCCGCGTAGGGCGGCCTGTCAGGCAGGTCGATGGCCAAGCCTCGCTCGAGGACGAGGAGCTGGGCCGCCGCGATGTCCACGCTTCGGGCCGGCTTCAGCGAGCACACGGCGTCGACCCGTCCGGCCGCGAGGTGGCAGAGCGTCAGGGCGAGCGACCCCATCACCCGCGTCCGCGGAGCGAACCCAACCATGTCCCCGATCTGCTCGGCGATCGAGTCCGTCCTGGTCGCCTCGAAGGACAGGATCTCCACGTCCTCCTTCGGCCCCGGGCCCGAGAGCGGCGCGCCGTCGAGGAAGGCTCCCCCGCCAAGACGCGCCGTCCACTCCTCGCGCGTCCCGAAGTCGAAGACGTAGCCGAAGACGACGTCGGCCATCGTCGGGCCCTCGGCCACCGCGAGCGAGACGGAGAAGAAGGGAACGCCTCGCTTCGCATTCATGCTCCCGTCGATCGGGTCGAGTACGAGCCGCGGGGTGTCCGCGCCGAACGACCGCTCCCCCAGCTCCTCGGACACGAGCGTGAACTCGACGCCGGTCTCGGCGAGCTCCTCCAGGCGCGCGACGACCGCGCGCTCGGAGGCGGCGTCGATGACCGTCGTCTCATCGCCTCCCTCGCCCGCTCCGACCACCGGTTCCCGCTCGAGCCTGGTGGGGTGGTCGGCGAGGACGACGTCCAGGTCGGCGGCGGTCTGCCGGGCGAAGGCCAGCCAGTCGGTCATTCGTCGAAGGGGGAGAAGACGAGGCCGCTCGTCAGCTTGGGGAAGAAGTAGGTCGTCTTCTCTGGCAGAAGCGCGCCCGCCCGGGCGACGGCCGTGACCTGCTCGAGCGTCGGCGCGCGCACGAGGAATGCTGCCTCCGCACGGCCGCTTCGCACCGCTTCCTCGGCCGCGACCGCGCTCGGGGTGTAGCGCACGTTTTCGAGCCGCAGGCGGTCGATGACCGCGGTGTCGAGCTCGGCGCCCTCGCTCTCCGCGAGCTGTGCCGAGTCTCGACGGAGGAGGACGAACGCGGGATGGTCGCGGTCGAGTCCCGCCAGCGCCGCGGTTCCGGCTTCCGCGCTCGGCTCGATGTCGGTGAGCCGGAAGGAGCCGTCGAGCTCGGGCGGCTCGGCGGCGACCAGCCTGTGTGTGGGCAGGATCTCCAGGCCGTCGTCGTCGCGGCTCACGAGCGTGGCGAGGACGTAGCCGGACTCCTCGCTGCCCTGCTCCTCGCGGTAGGCGAGCGCCGTCTCGTAGCGGTGGTGTCCGTCGGCGATGAGCAGGCGGCCCTCGACGCGGGCGATCGCCTCCGCGATCGCATCGTCGCCCGCAACCCGCCAGAGACGGCTCGTCACTCCGTCGAGCGTCGCCTCCATGTCCGGCGCGCGGTCGGGAATCGCCGGCGAGGCTCCCCCGTGGACGAGGAAGATCGGCGAGAGCTTCGTCCGCGCGGCGCGCAGGAGCTCCAGGCGCGCGTCCTTCTGCCGCTCGAAGGTGCGCTCGTGCGGGAGCACCTGGCCGGCCGAGTAGGGCGTCAATTCCACGCGCGCGACCAGGCCGCGCCGCGTCCGCGTTCCCCCGTCCAGACCCGGGAAGGTCTCCTCGAGGAGCCAGACCGCCTGCTCCGCCTCGCGGACGAGCACACCGTCGGCCTGCCAGGCGCCGATCAGCCTGGCCGCCTCCGCGGGGGACTCAGGGTTGAGGAGCCGCACCGCGTTGTAGGGGCTCGCGGTGACGAGAGACTCTCGCCGGTCGGGGGTGACGACGTCGTGCGGAGGCGAGACGACCGCATCCAGCGGCCCCACCGTTCCAGGGTCGTAGCGAAGCGCCCGAAACGGCTTCAAATGCGGCACGACGCAGCACGTTACCATCCGTCCGCGGACCTAGAATCGCCCCGTGATCGCCGAGCTCGCCGAGGATCGCGTGGTCGACGGCTTGTTCGCCGTCGCCCGCAAGCAGCGTCTGAGGACGCGTGGCGGGAATCCGTATCTCGCGCTCGAGCTCGTAGACTCGAGCGGACGGATCGATGCACGCGTCTGGAACGACGTCGACCTTCTCGACAAGCGCTTCCGGGAGGGAGACGCCGTTCGGGTGCTCGGCCGGGTGGAGCGGTTTCGCGACCGGCTCCAGCTCGAGGTGCGCTCGCTCGAGCCGGCGGAGGCGGACCCGGCGACGCTCGTCCCCGAGGCGAGGCGCGACGTCGAGGAGCTCGACGGCTTCTTCGAATTCCTCGCCGCGGAGATCTCCCATCCCGGGCTGCGCGCGGTCGTCGACCGCTTCGTCGGCGACGCAGTCTTTCGCGAGCGCCTGCGTACGCTCCCGGCGACGCCCGATTCCCACCACTCCTATTCCGGCGGCCTCCTCGAGCACACGGTTGCGGTCGCGACGCTGAGCCGCGACTCTGCGCAGCTCCACCCGCGCCTGCGCTCGGATCTGCTCGTTGTCGCAGCACTTCTCCACGACGCCGGCCGGGTGCGGGAGCTCGACCGCGGCCCGCTCTTCCTCCCGACTTCCGAGGGCAAGCTCCTGGGCCACGTCCACCTCGGCCTGCGCCTGATCGAAGAGCGCGCCGAAGGGATCGACCGCGCCGTTCTCGCCGAGCTTCTGCACGCCATCGGCTCGCACCACGACGCGCGGGCCGCGAGGACGGCGGAGGCGGCTGTCCTCTATCACGCGAACCAGCTCGACGCCGTCGCAGCTACGCGGTCGGTGGATCCCGAGGCCTGAGCTCGGGGGCGATCTGGCCGCGGCAGGCGTCCGCGAGCAGGTCGCCGAGGACCGGCGCGAACTTGAAGAGGTTGTGCCCGGCGAAGACGAGGACTGCGCCCGCTTCCCAGACCGCGAACGCGTCGGGATGCCAAGGGAGAATGGTCAGCGGCCGCGTGATCGTGTCGATCGGCTCCGGATCGAGGCCGGGGAGGGCGCGCTCGACGTAGCCTCGCACGCGGGCCACCGAGCCGGCCGGGTCGGAGTCCTCCGTCGCGAGCCCGACCGCGAACCCGCCGAGCTCGGGCACCGGCCCGGAGTAGACCGTTGCGCCATAGGCGCTCGTGCGGTCCATCCAGCAGGCGAGACGGCGGTGCACCTCACCGGAGCGGAAGGTCGCACGCGTGTGGTCGCGGATCTCCAGCGGCAGGTCGACGCCGAGCGGCACGGCGAGCTCCGGGGTCCTCGCACCGGCGCACACGAGTACGCGGTCGAAGCGCCAAGCGCCGGCCGCCGTCTCGACATCACCGTCTCGATGGGCCGAAAAGACCTCCTGCCGGAGCAGCCGGTCTTCGAGCCGCGCGACGAGCGCGGCCACGGTCTCCCGCACCCGGATCGCCCCTCCGCGCACGTCGTAGAGCGCCGCGCCGCCGGGCGGCGCGAGAATGGGAAGGAGCCGTCGCTGCTCGTCCTCGTCCACGAGACGGTGCTCGACCCCCGCAGCCGCGAAGAGGGCCGCGACGCCCTCGGCATCGGGTGAGGCGAAGAGGACGCCCTCGTCGCCGATCAGCGGGCGGCCCGCGAGCTCGCTCCAGTCGTCCCAGCGCCGCCGCGCGTGACTCACGAGCTCCACGAGGTCGGCCCGGTCGTGGACGTGGCGGAAGACGCGCGTGTAGCCCGCCGACTGGCCGCTTCCCGGCTCGGCCGCCTCGAAGCAGCGCACGTCCACACCGGCGCGCGCGAGAGCGTCGGCCGCGGCCAGCCCGACGATCCCGGCGCCGACGACGCCGACCTCGGCTCGACCCTGCATCGGTGGCGATAATGGCGCAATGGAGCGTGTCGCGCTCGTCTCGGGCGGAAACCGCGGCATCGGCCGGGAGGTCGCGCGGCGGCTCGCAGGCGAGGGCTACCGAGTCCTGATCGGCTCGCGCGACCTCGAGCGCGGCGAGGAGGTCGCCCGCGAGCTCGGCGACAACGTGACCGCGCGGGAGCTCGACGTCACGGACGAGGAGAGCATCGTGCGCTGCGCCGCCTCGGTCGCCGAGGACTTCGGCCGCCTCGACGTCCTCGTGAACAACGCGGGGATCGCGGGCGGCGGCTGGAGCACGAACGCGGTCGACGCCGACCTCGACGAAGTACGCCGCACGCTCGAGACGAACCTCTTCGGCGCCTGGAGGCTGACCGAGGAGGCGCTGCCGCTCATGCGGAAGAACGGCTACGGCCGCATCGTCAACATCTCGAGCGGCATGGGGCAGCTTTCGGACATGGGCGGCCACTCGCCCGGCTACCGGGTCTCGAAGACCGGGCTCAACGTCCTCACCCGCATGCTCACCGCCGAGCTCGGCGAGGAGAACATCCTCGTCAACTCGGTGTGCCCGGGCTGGGTGCGCACCGACATGGGCACGCAGTCGGCGCGGCTGTCCGTCGAGGAGGGCGCCGACACCCCGGTCTGGCTCGCGACGCTCCCGGACGACGGCCCGCGCGGCGGCTTCTTCCGAAACCGCGAGCCGATTCCCTGGTAGGGGTTACCCGGCCTAGACGTTGAAACGGACGTTGATGACGTCGCCGTCCTCGACGACGTACGTCTTCCCCTCGAGGCGCTGAAGGCCGCGCTTCGCGGCCGCCGCGTGCGAGCCGGCCTCGACGAGGTCGTTCCAGCGGATCACCTCGGCGCGGATGAACCCCTGGGCGATGTCGGTGTGGATGCTCGCGGCGGCCTCGAGCGCGGTCCGGCCGCGCTGCAGCGTCCAGGCGCGCGTCTCCTTCTCGCCGGCGGTGAAGAAGGTGAGGAGGCCCGCCGCTTCGAAGACCCGGCGCGCGACGTCCTCGAGCGCCGAGGGCCCGTCGCGGAACTCCGCCGCCTCCTCCTCCGGAAGGTCCGCGAGCTCCGCCTCGAGCTTCACGTCCACCCCTGACGGTCCGTTTCGGATCTCGACGAGCGGCTTCGTCGTCAGCGGCTCGAGCTCCGCGGGAAGCTCGCCCTCGTACTCGGAGAGCGGCCGTCCCGTCTCGAGGTAGGCGAGGACGCGCTCCAGCTCGGCGACCTCGGCGCGGAGGCCGGCGTCGCCCGACTTCGCCTGCTTCTGCACCCGCTCGAGGCGCCGCTCGACGTGATCGCGGTCGGCGACGAGAAGCTCGAGCTTCAGCGTCTCCAGATCGTCCGCGGGAGCACGGGTACCCGACCAGTCGTCGAGGACGGCGAGAAGGGCATCCACCTGGCGCAGGTTACCGAGGAGCCGGGCGCCCGTTCCCGGGACGTCGACGACGCGGATCGCGGCGGGGGTTACCTTCTTCGCCTTCACGACCTCGGCGAGCTGCGGCAGGCGATCGTCCACAATCGACGCCATGCCCACGTGCTCCTTGCCGGGCACTCCCGCCCCGACCCGGGTGAGCGCGCTGAAGAGCGTCGTCTTGCCCGCGTTCTGCAGGCCCACGATTCCGATCTCGACAGCCATCAGCCCGCCTTGGCCAGCTGGCGCTGGAGGGAACCGAGAGCACGATGCTGCAGCGATTTCACCGCGCCCTCGCTCTTGCCGAGGATCGTGCCGACCTCCGCGTTCGAGAAGTCGAACGCGAACTTGAGGGTGAGCACCTGCTGCTGGTCCTCGGAGAGGTTTTCGATCAGCTCGAACATGCTCCGCTCCCCGATGGCGCGGAAGGCCTCGTCCTCGGCCGAACGCTCCTCGCTCCCCGGCGGCTCGGGCGGCTCCTCCTCCGGCTGCCAGCGCCTGCGCGAGCGGAAGTGGTCCATGGCGAGATTGTGGGCGATGCGAAAGAGCCAGGCCGAGAGCGGAACCTTGCGCCACTCGAAGCGGTCGATCGACTCGATCATCTTCACGAAGGTCTGGTTGGTGAGGTCCTCGGCATCGTGCTTGTTGCCGACGCTGAGCTGCAGGTAGCTGTAGATCCGGTCGAAGTGGAGGAGGTAGAGGTCCTCGAAGGCTTCACGGTCGCCCTGCTGCGCGCGCTCGACGAGCGCGCGCACGTCGTCGGTCTCGGGCGGCAAGCTACGCCGTCGAGCCGAAGCCGATCTGCATCTCGCGCGAGCTGCGCTTGACGTAGACGACCTTCCCGAGCGCAACCAGGAAATTGCCCTCGAGCGCCTCGAGCTCGAAGACGGCGCCGTTACCGGCCATCGCCTCGTGGAACGCCTTCGAAACGGAGGCGCTCACGGTTCCGCCGATGATCTGACCGCCTTCGAAGGCGATCTCGAGCCGGATCTGGTCGTTCTCAGCCACCAATCACCTCCACGAGCACTCCGTGCACGGAGTCCGGATGGACGAACGAGACAGCGTGGCCGTCGAGCCCCGTGCGGGGCTTCGGGTCGATCACGTCGGCGCCGGCCGCGGCGAGCTCGCCGACGGCTGCAGCCACATCGGGGACCTCGTAGGCGACATGGTGCATCCCCGGGCCGCGCCTGGCGAGGAAGCGCCCGACCGGTGTGTCCTCCGCGAGCGCGCTCATGAGCTCGACACGGCCGGACCCCACGCGCAGGTAGGCGGCCTCGACGCCCTGGTCCTCCATGCGCCCGCGGAGCTCGACCTTCGCGCCGAAGAGACGCTCGTAGGTGCCGACGGCAGCGTCGAGGTCGGAGACGGCGAAGGCGACGTGATGGACGGAACGGACGTCCACGCCCCGATCCTATCGGCCGGGGGATCGTGCCAGGGCGAGCCCCGGGGCGGCCGCGGCTAGTGCAGCTCGGCCTGGGAGATGACCTGCGGCGTCCCGACGCGCTCTGAGGCGTCCGACTCGGGCCGCACGTCGACGAGGAGCGCCTCGAGCTCGGGGCGCATGATCGTCTCCTTCTCGAGCAGCGCGGCCGCGACGACGTCGAGGGACCTGCGGTGCTTCGTGAGGAGGCGGATGGCCTCCTCGAAGGCATGGTCGCAGAGGCGGGCCTGCTCTTCGTCGCGCACGCGCTTCGTGTGCTCGGAGAGCGCGTAGTTGTCCGCCCGCATCGTCCGCGAGGAGACCTCTTCGCCCATCCCGAACTCGAAGATCATCTCGCGGGCCAGATCGGTGACACGCTCGAGGTCGTTGGCGGCCCCGTTCGTGACCGCGCCGAAGACGATCTGCTCGGCGGCACGGCCTGAGAGCAGCACCTTCATCAAGTCGAGGAGCTCCTCCTTCGTGTGCAGGTAGCGGTCCTCCTGCGGGGTATTGAGCGTGTACCCGAGCGCGCGTCCGCGCGAGACGATCGTCACCTTCTGCACCGGCTGTGGGCTGCCGACGAGATGGGACATGAGAGCGTGCCCGGCCTCGTGGTAGGCGAGGATCCGCTTCTCCTTCTCGGTCACGACACGGCGCTGCTGCAGGCCGGCGACGACCCGCTCCATTGCGTTCTCGAAGTCGAGCTGGCGGATGTGACCGAGCTCGGCGCGGCCCGCGAAGATGGCCGCCTCGTTGCAGATGTTCGCGAGATCGGCGCCGGTGAGGCCCGCGGTCTGGCGCGCGATCGCCTCGAGGTCGATGTCCGGCGCCATCGGCTTGCCGCGGGTGTGCACCTTGAGAATCGCCTCGCGGCCCGCAAGGTCGGGGGGAGCCACGAGCACCTGTCTGTCGAACCGGCCCGGCCGAAGGAGCGCGGGATCGAGATCCTCGAGCCTGTTCGAGGCACCGATGATGACCACGCCGTCAGGGCCGCGGAAGCCGTCGAGCTCGACAAGGAGCTGGTTCAGGGTCTGGTCGTGCTCGCGATTGAAGCTCGTGCCTGAGCGGCGCATGCCGACAGCGTCGAGCTCGTCGATGAAGACGATCGCGGGCGCGTTCTTGCGCGCCTTGTCGAAAAGCTTGCGGATGCGGGCGGCGCCGAGACCGGCGAACATCTCGACGAAGGCGGAGGCGCTCTGCGAATAGAAGGTCGCGCCCGAGGCATGGGCGACCGCCTTGGCGAGCAGCGTCTTCCCGGTGCCCGGAGGCCCGTAGATGAGAATGCCCTTCGGGACGCGCGCGCCGAGTACGGAGAAGCGCTTCGGGTGCTGGAGGAAGTCGACAACCTCCTGGAGCTCGGCGGCGGCCTCGTCGACACCCGCGATATCGTCCCAGCCCACCGCCGACTTCGAGTCGGGCTCGACCTCGGTTGGCTTCACCCGCGGCATGAACGCGAGCATCCGCCAGAAGAAGTAGACGAGCAGCCCGAGGAAGATCAAGGGCAGCCAGGTGAACAGCTGGTCCTTGAGGTAACTCAGAAAGTCGACGATCACCTCCACCCCGACCCTCATCGGCGCGAGGGCCGAAAGCTTAAACCACGATTTCGAGCCGCTCGCTCGGCCTGTAGCGACGCCCGACCTTGGCGGATGGGAGGCCGTCCGTGAGGACGATGTCGCCGGTGAAGTCGTTCTGTCCGCGGATGAGAGCGGAGCCGACTCCGTACGAGTCGACGGGCACGCCACGCTCCTCGAAGGACCGGATCTTGTCCGCGTCGAAGCCGCCCGAGGCGACGATCTTGATTCGCTCGAAGCCGGCCTCGTCGAGAGCGTTCCGGACCTTCCACACGAGGCGCTCGTTTACCCCGGTCGGCTTGAAGTCGCCTATCTCCTCCCAGAGCGAGCGGTCGACGAGCGTCTCCGAGGTGTCGAGCCGGACTCCCCACAGCCGGTCGCCGAGCGCACGGGCGACCTCGAGCGCCGTCTCGACAGAGTTGTTCTCGAAGTCGACGAGGACCGTGACGTTGATGTCGGGCGACTCGCGTGCTGCCCATTCGGCGAACTTCGTCGCCGCGAGCACGGTGTTGCCGCCGTAGGCCGAGATGAGCGCGTGCGGCACGGTGCCGACGCCCTTACCGCCCCACCAGGACGCCTGGGCGTCCGTGGTCATCCCGATCGGGAAGTCAATGCTCGCGCCAGCGACGTGGGCCGCGTATCCGTCACCGGTCTGGATGCTGTGGTGGTCATGGCGCGCCGGCATGAAGATGATCGGCTTGCGGTTCGCCGCCTCGATCACGCGACGCGTGTTCGTGGAGACGAGGGTGCGGCGCGCGAGGACCCCGAGGTAGACGGTCTCGAGGTGCGCGAAGAGCGTGTAGTCGCCCTCGATCGTCAGCACCGTCTCACGCGGCGCGAGCTCGTCGCCGTCATAGAGGGCGTGAACGGTCAGCGCCTCCCAGTCGTGCGAGCAGAGCTTGAGGACGGCGATCGCCTCGTCCATTCCCCCCAGCACAGCCTCGTTCTTCTGGAAGACCTGCATGACCACGCGTGGGCGCCGGCCGTCCGCGAGCAGCGTCTCGCGGGCGTGGTTGAAGTAGGCGTCGGTGTACCAGCCCTCCCGCATCTTCTCGAGGGGGAGGTCGAAGATCTCAGGTGGAAGGCGCTTCCTCCGCTGCTCCGTTGTCGCCATTTGCAGGCGATTCTACTTCCAGTCGGAGGCACTCCTTGAGGGCGAGGTTTGCGACCTCGAGCTGCTCGGGCGTGGGCTCGGCTGTGACGAAGCGGTGCTGGAGCTCGTGCCCCGGCATCGCGAGCGCACGGGCAATCGGATTCTTCTCGTTCTGCACCATCCAGGAGAAGAGCTCGACGGAGGCCGCGAGCGCGCCGAGACCGGCCGCCGCGCGGGCCGCAGGACGCAGGGACGACGGCGCTCGCGTGGCGAGCGCATTTCCGACCGCAGAAGTGAGGAGGAGCGGGCCGAGGAGATGCGAGCCGCAGCGCTCGTGCTCCTTCGCGCGCTCCTCGCCGTGCTCGTAGCTCCCGATGGAGATGTGCTCGGCTCCGTGGTAGGAGGCGAGGTTGGAGCCGCGCATCGCAACTGCGGCCGGGCCGACCGCCAGCGCAGCCGCGAGGACCTCCTGCGCAGCGGTGGAGAGCCTGCTCCCGCGAACGAGCCGAACCGCAGCCGCGCTCCCGACCATGGCAGCCGCCACCGCGGGACGCTGGAAGGGAAGCTGCGCCGCGGGGAGGCGGCGCCGGATCTCGGGCAGGAGCGCGAAGATCTCCGCCATCCGAGCAGGGCCTCGGATGAGGCGGTTCTCGATCTCGGCCGCGCGCAGCGGCTTGAGCCCGGAGGCCACCTCCAGTCCACCGTCCTCGAGGCGGACGGCGCACGCCCAGTAGCGAGGCCCGTGCACCAGAACCCCGTTGGCGAGCGCCATGCCCCCGAGCCGAACCTTGTCCCTGCTCACTCTCCGAGTGTACGTGCCACGTGCATGAGGAAGCGGGTCCCGAGCTCGAGATCGTCCACCGGGATGCGCTCGTCGGCGGAGTGGATCAGCGCCGCCGCGACGTCGGACTCCATCGTCCGCATGGGGAAGAACCCGTAACAGACGGTCCCGAAGGCCGCGCGCATGAAGTGACTGTCGGTAAACCCGGCGTTGACGATGGGAGCGAGCGCGGCTCCCGGCTCCTCCGCCTCCACGAAGCTCTCGATCGCGCGCCAGAGCGGCGTGTCCAGCGGCGACGCCGTGCCGCCCACTCCCTCGACCCAGACGAAGTCGTAGTTGTCCTCGCCGAGCGCCGCCCGGATCTCGGCCTCGGCGTCGGCCTGCGTCTCGCCCGGCAGCAGACGGCAGTCGCAGACCACCGTGCAGAGCGCGGGGATGACGTTCGTCTGCTTGGACGCCTCGATGATCGTCGGCGAGATCGCGTGCGAGAGCATCGGCTCGACGACCGCGCGGAGCGGTTGCTCGAGCTCGGTGGAGTCGCTCGCCCCGACGAGCCGAAGGAACGCCTCTGCCTCGGGCAACGCGCGGGTCTTCGGCTTGTACTCCGCCAGGCGCTGGATGAGCCGCGCAGCTCGCACCAGCGCGTTGTCCGCGATCCCCGGCATGGACGCGTGCCCACTCCGGCCGTGCACGCGGAGGACGAAGGGCGAGCTCATCTTCTCGGCCGTCCCGCACAGGTAGGCGGGCCGTCCGTTGATCATCAGCCGGTCGCCACCGCCCTCGTTGACGCAATAGTCGGCGCGGATCGCGTCCGGATGGTTGGCGCAGAGCCACGAGAGACCGAAGTCCTCGCCGACCTCCTCGTCGGCCGAGGCGACGAAGATCACGTCGCCGGCGGGCACGAAGCCCTCCCGGGCCAGCGTGGCGACGGCGACGGCCGCGGCCGCGACGTGGCTCTTCATGTCGAGAGCCCCACGTCCCCAGATCTCCCCGTTGCGGAGCTCGCCCGACCACGGGTCGAGGGTCCACTCCTCGGGATCTGCGCGCACCGTGTCCGTGTGGGAGATGAGCGCGAGCGTCGGGCCGCCACGGCCCGGGATGCGCGCGACGAGGTTCGCCCGCTCCGGGACCCTGGCGAAGAGCTCGCAGTCGACCCCTGCGTCCTCGAGATATGCGCGGAGGAGCTCGGCGGCGAGGGTCTCGTTCCCCGGCGGGTTGACCGTGTTGGCGCGCAGAAGCTCCTGCAGGAGCTCCGTCGCCTCGTCACGCGCCGAGACCGTGGCCATCGCGTGAGCATACTTCCCACCGTGAGCGATCTCTTCTCCGATGCTGCGCGCGGGCGCCTCGATGAGTTCGCGCCCCTCGCCACCCGGCTGCGGCCGCGGAGGCTCGACGACTTCGTCGGGCAGGAACACGTCGTCGGCTCGGGCTCGGCGCTCGCCCTCGCGATCGCCGCGGACCGAATCGGGTCGGCGATCTTCTACGGGCCGCCGGGGAGCGGGAAGACGACGCTCGCCCGGATCGTCGCCGAGACGACCGGCGCGGACTTCGAGGAGCTGTCGGCGGTGTCGGCCTCGGTCTCCGACGTCCGCGCTGTCCTCCAGCGCGCGACCGAGCGTCTTGGGAACGAGCGGCACGCGCACGATCCTCTTCCTCGACGAGATCCACCGCTTCAACAAGGCCCAGCAGGATGCGCTCCTGCCCGCCGTGGAGAGCGGGCTCATCACGCTGATCGGGGCGACGACGGAGAACCCGTACTTCGAGGTCAATTCGGCCCTCCTCTCGCGCTCGCAGATCTACGAGCTCGAGCCTTTGTCGGACGAGGAGCTAGGGATCATCGTTCGCCGGGGAGCCGAGCACCTCGGCCTCGATCTCTCGGACGAACTGGTGGCGCTCGCGGCCCGCCGGGCGGGCGGTGACGCCCGCGCCGCCCTCAACACCCTCGAGCTCGCCACCCAGACCGCCGCGGCGGAAGGGGTCGCGCTCGAGGAGCGCCACGTCGAGGACGCCGCGCGGCGCCGTCCCGTGGTCTACGACAAGGGTGGCGATGCTCACTACGACTTCACCTCGGCGTTCATCAAGGCGATCCGCGGCTCGGATCCCGACGCCGCCCTCTACTACCTCGCGTCCATGCTCGAGGGCGGCGAGGACCCGCGCTTCATCGCACGGCGCCTGATCGTGCACGCCTCCGAGGACATCGGCATGGCCGACTCGCAGGCGCTCCTCGTCGCCGTCGCGGCGGCGCACGCAGTCGAGCACGTCGGCCTCCCCGAGGCGCGGCTCAACCTCGCGCACGCGACGATCTACCTCGCGCGGGCGCCGAAGTCGAACGCCGTCATCGAGGCGATCGGCGCGGCCTCCCGGGACGTGCGCGAGCACGGCGCTCTCCAGCCGCCGAAGGCGCTTCGCGACGCCCACTATCCAGGTGCGAAGAAGCTCGGCCACGGACAGGGGTATGTCTATCCGCCCAACGACCCGTCCGGCTACGACGTCGGCTACCTCCCGGACGAGCTCAAGGGCCGCACGTATTACGAGCCCGAGGAAGACTCGTGAAGCTGAACACGTACGAGTGGGGCGACGAGAGCACGCCGCTCGTGGTCTGTCTCCACGGCGTCACCGGGCACGGTCTCCGCTTCCGCAAGCTGGCCGAGGAGCGGCTTGCTCATCGCTTCCATGTAGTCGCTGCCGACCTGCGCGGGCATGGACACTCGACCTGGGACGAACCGTGGGACATCGCGACCCACGGCGCCGATCTGCTGGAGACCTTCGCCGAGCCGGCCGACTGGATCGGGCACAGCTTCGGCGGTCGGCTGATCATGGAGGTAGCGGCTCTCCGTCCCGACCTCGTCCGGCGGGCGGTTCTGCTCGACCCGGCGATCTTCATTCCTCCGCTCTGGGCGCACGACCTCGCCGCCGACGCCCGCAAGGAGGAGTCCTATGCCTCGGTGGACGAGGCGATCCAGACGCGCATCGTCCGCAGCGGTCTCGCACACACCCCGCGCGAAATCCTCGAGGAGGAGGTAGCCGTCCACGCAATCGAACGTCCGGACGGAAGCATCGGTTATCGCTACTCGGAGAGGTCAGTCGGCGATGCGTACCTGGAGCTGGCAACGCCGCCCCCGCCGTTCGACGCTCTGCGGATCCCCACTCTCGTCGTCGTCGGCTCGCTCTCGAAGATCGTGGGCGCCGGAGAGATCGAGCTCTACAAGCGGGCGCTCGGGGATCTCCTCACGCTCGAGGTCGTGCCCGGCGGGCACAGCGTCCTCTGGGATGCCTTCGAGGAGACCGCCGCGGCCATCGACGCCTTCCTCGAGGCCTAGCGGCCCGCTAGAGGATTCGTTCGCCGAGGGCGCTGGCAACGAGCTCGACGGCGAGCTGGGCGGTCGCGTTCTCGCGGTCGAGGATCGGGTTCACCTCGACAACGTCCATCGAGCCGAGGAGGCCCGATTCCGCGACGAGCTCCATCGCGAGGTGCGCTTCCCGGTACGACAAGCCGCCGCGAACGGGCGTCCCCACCCCCGGAGCCACGTCGGGGTCGACCACGTCCATGTCGAGGGAGACGTGGACGAAGGCCGCGCCGGCCACGCGGTCGAGCGCCTCGCGGACGACGGGCTCGACGCCGTGCCGGTCCAGGTCGGTCATGGTGTGGACGGACACGCCGAGCCGGCGCACCAACTCGCGCTCACCCTCGTCGAGGGAGCGAACGCCGATCAGGAAGACGTGTTCCGGCTTCACGGCCGGGAGAGGCCACGCATCGCTGCCGAAGGCGTCCCCTGCCAGCCCGAGCGCAACTGCGAGAGGCATCCCGTGGACGTTTCCGCTCGGCGATGTCTCAGGCGTGTTCAGGTCGCCGTGGGCGTCGAACCAGAGCACCCCGCCGGCCCCGTGCGTCGCGGCCAGCCCGCCGAGCGTCCCCAGGGCTATGGAGTGGTCGCCGCCGAGCACGATGGGGATTGAGCCCTCGGCGGCCGCGGCCGCGACACGACGGGCGATCCGCTCGCAGGCGTCCTTGATCTCGGGGAGGAAGCGGGCTCTCGGGTCGCCGGACGCGGTCGCCTCCGGGACCACGGTCTCGACGTTGCCCCAGTCCGCGCACTCGAGCCCGAGGCGCGTCAGGCGGTCGTCCAGCCCCGCGTAGCGGATCGCCGAGGGGCCCATGTCCACGCCGCGGCGGCCGGCGCCCAGGTCGAGCGCGGCGCCCATGACTGCGAGCTTTCGTTCCGTCACCCGCGCGAAGGCTATTCGCTTCCCAGTCCGCGGAACGGCGTGAGAACGAGCCGCCGTCCGATACCCTTGTCCTCGCAACACGGCGCGGCGAGGTAGCTCAGTTGGTAGAGCACACGGCTGAAAACCGTGGTGTCGCCGGTTCGATTCCGGCCCTCGCCACTCGGCCCTGCCGTCACGAGAACGCGAAAAACGACGTCCGGGCCGGTGCAACCGCGCCGCGGACGTCGCTTGGCCAGGATCCTAGACGGGGTCGGCCCGAGCGGCAAGGACGGCGACGCCGGCCCCCGCCTCGAGCTCCTGGACGTCCCCGAAGCCGACCTCGCCGAGACGGGTGCGAAGCTTTTCGGGCGGGACCCAGATCGGCGTCTCCGCCCCGCGCGAGAACGCGAAGACAGTCCGGCCGCCCGGGGCCGTGACCCGGGCGAGCTCCTCGAAGAACGGGATCATGTTCTGGAGGACGACGAGGTCGAACGCCCCGTCCGGGAACGGCAGGCTCGCCCCGTCCGCGACCTGGAACGAGAGCCGCTCGGCGAGCTCGGGCGGAAGCAGACGCTGGGCCTCCTCCACCATCTCGGGCGCGAGGTCGACGCCGACCACCTCGGCGCCCGGAAACCGCTCCGCCACGACGCGGGCGGCTTTCCCCGTCCCCGTGCCGAGGTCGAGCGCCTTGCGCGGAGGCTCGGCGAGCCGGTCGAGAGCGGCGACGAGCGGGAAGAGGCCCTCCGGCCCGATGCGCCCCTCCCAGCTCGAGGCCAGGGACCCGAACTGGCGGCGGATGGGACCGCGGAAGAGCCGCCACAGGACAGGGCGCGCCACGACGACCTGCGTCGCGAGGCGGGCGAACCGCCGTCCGGCCGCCTCCAGCCGCTCCCTCATGCCGGCGTGAGGCGCAGCTCGTCCCCGACCCGTACGGAGAACATCCGCGCCGCGTCTCCGTGATTGATCGCGAGGGCGATATTGGCGTACGCGTCCTCGTAGAGCACGATGTCACCCACGCGCGCGTCCGCGAACGTGCGCGCGGCAACGGCGAAGTAGCGCTCGAATCCGACCTCGACCTCCACGCGTGCGCCGGGCTCGATTCCGACCCGCGCGACCTGCTCGGCGGTGAGGTTGAGCTGCACATTGCCGTACCGATCGACGTACAGAACCGTGGCCCGGATCCGCGCTTCGCCGATAGACGGCTCGGGGACCTCGAGCCGGTGGAGCACGGCGAGGTCGAGCGCAGGGCCGAGCTTCGCGAGCTCGACGCCGTTCGCCAGGTGCGCGGCGGCCGGCGAGAAGATGTCGCGCCCGTGGAACGTGTGGGAGATTCGATCGAGCATGTAGGCCTCTTCGGCGATCTCGACTGCCTCTGCCACGCCGCCGAACCTCTCTGCGGCCACGAGCAGAAGCCCGTTGTCCGGCCCGACGTAGAGGCGCTCGTCGCCTCCCCGCAGTGCGATCGGCTTCCGCTCGCCGCCGACGCCCGGATCGACGATCGCGACGTGAACGCCCGTTGGCATGTAGGGCAGCGTGCTCGCGAGGACGAGCGCACCCTGCAGCACGTGCTGAGGCGGAATGCCGTGCGTGATGTCGATCACCTCGACGTCGGGCGCGATGCGCTTGATCACGCCGCGACACGTTCCCGCGAAGTCGTCCTCGAGGCCGAAGTCGGTCAGGAGGGTGATGAACTGGCGTGCGATGCGGCGAAGCTTAACGGCTGCGACGAGACCGTCGAGGTCATGGCTCTTGGCTTCCGCAACGACCTCGAGACCGGCGTCGCGCGCCTCCGCCGACGTGACGGGCCCGATGCTCACGCAGGCGAGGTCCGTGCGCAGCCCGCCGAGGGCCCGCGCCGCCGAGGCCGAGGCAAGGACGACCAGGTCGGCGTCGGGGAACGACGCGACCTCTGCCTCGACGGTGCGGTAGAGCGGGACGAGTTCGGCCCCGAGCTCCCGGCCGAGCACGTCGCGGGCGCCCTCCGCAGCCGCGTGGAGAACGCGGCCGAACGGCTTCGGAAGCTCCTCGGCAAGCCCTTCCTGGGTCGAGCGCTCCGCGACGAAGGCCGCCTGGATGCCGTACGCGCCGAGCGCCTCCGCAGTCCCCGGGCCGATCGCCGCGACCCGACCGGGCCGGCCCCGCAGCCGCCGCAGAAGCGGCCCGACGGCGTTCCGGCTCGTGACGAGGATCCAGTCGTAGCGCTCCGCCTCGATGGGCGGCCCGTCGATCTCCTCGATGCGGATGAGCGGCGCCGAGACGACGTCGAAGCTGCCCGCGCGGAGGCGCTCGGCCAGGCGCTCGTCGGTCCCCGTGACGGCGACTCTCACGGCACCGCGGCGAGAAGCTCGTCGGCGAGCGCGAGCGGATCGTCGCCGCGCCTGCGCGCGATCCACGCGCCGTCCTCGGCAGCGATCAACGCGGTCAGCACCTCGCCGTCGTGATGGGCCGCGACGGGAGCGAGGCAGCCGGCTCCGATCCGCGCGACGCAGGCGCGCTCGGCTGTCACCCGGCGCCGCGTCTCCGGGTCGTCCACGCCGGCGGCGAGCTCCTCGTCGCCCGAGCGGACCTGGAGGGCAACGGCGCCCTGCCCTGCCTCCGGCACGAGCTCGTCCGGGTCGAAGCGGTGTCCAACCTCGGCCGAGAGCCCCAGCCGGTCGAGCCCGGCGGCCGCGAGCACGACGGCGTCGAGCCCCCGCTCGCCGCGCTTCCGCAGGCGCGTGTCGACGTTTCCGCGCAGCGGCTCGATCGAGAGCTCGGGCTCGAGCGCGAGGAGCTGCGCGCGGCGGCGCACCGATGCCGTGCCGATCCGCATGCCCGGCGCGAGCGCGCCGGCGCCGCAGAGGGCGTCGCGCGGATCCTCGCGCGCGAGGAAGGCCGCCACCGCGAGCCCGTCCACGTCCGTCGACGTCATGTCCTTGGCGGAGTGAACGGCCACGTCGATGCGGCCGGCGAGAAGCGCCTCCTCGATCTCCTTCACGAAGACTCCGCGCTCGCCGATCTCGCCGAACGGCTTCGAGCGGTCACGATCGCCCGCGGTGGTCATGGGGACGAGCGCGACGTCGAGATCGGGATTGGCGGAGCGGAGCGCGTCGGCGGCGATCTCCGCCTGCGTCAGCGCGAGCCTACTCCCCCGACTGCCGAGCCGAAGAATCACGGTCGTCGAGGTCGAAGAGGTGCCGTACCGCGTCGGCGTAGACGACGCCGTCGGCGGCCGCGGCCGCCTGCTTCATGCGAACGGTGGGAGCGTGGAGGAGCTTGTTCACGATCTGCGAGGTGAGAGATTCGACCGCACGCCGCTCGCTCGGGCTGAGTGAACCGAGGCGGCTTTCGGCACGTTCTAGCTCGCTCGTCCGAATCGACTCGGCACGCGCCCGGAGAGACGCGATGGCCGGGACGACGTCGAGCGAGAGCTGCCACGCGCGGAAGCGTTCGGCCTCCTCGGCGACGATCGCCTCGGCGCGCACGGCCTCCTCGCGCCGGCCCGCCACGCTCTCCTCGACAACCCGCTCGAGGTCGTCGACGTCGTAGAGGTAGCAGCCCTCGATCTCGTTCACGGCGGGATCGACGTCGCGCGGGACGGCGATGTCGACGAAGAAGATGGGTCGGCCCTTGCGCTCGTGCATCGCACGCTCCACCTGCTCGGCCGAGAGGACATGGCCGCGTGAGCCCGTCGAGGCGACGACGATGTCCACGTGCTCGAGTTCGGCCTCCACGGCGTCGAGGCCCGCTGCGCGTCCGCCGAAGCGGCGCGCGAGCCGCTCGGCCCGCTCGACGGAGCGGTTGGCGACGAAAACGCCCTCGACCCCGCGCGAGATCAGGTTCACGGTGGCGAGATCGCTCATCTTCCCCGCGCCGAGCACGAGGATGCGCCGCCCCTCCAGGGTCCCGAACACGCGCTCTGCGAGCTCGGCCGCGGCAGAGGAGATGGAGGCCGGGTTCTCCCCGATGGCCGTCTCGCTCCGCACCCGGCGGCCGACGCGGAGGGCCTGGCGGAAGAGCCGGTGCACCAGCCCCCCGGCCGTTCCCGCCTCCTTCGCAGTCTCGTAGGCGCCGCGCACCTGCCCGAGGATCTGCGCCTCGCCGGGGATCATCGAGTCGAGGCTCGCCGCCACGCGGAAGAGGTGCATCGCAGCCGCCTCGTCGGTCAGCGTGTAGAGGGACGGGGCGATCTCGCTCTCGCTCAGGCGGCCGAGCGCGGCGAGTTCCGCAAACGCCCGCTCCTGCGCGGCCTCAGGATCCTCGTCCACGACGTAGAGCTCGGTGCGGTTGCAGGTGGAGAGCGCGACCGCTTCACCGTCCCCGCCCGCCAGCCGGCGGACGAGCTCCGGGTTTTCCGGCGCGCTCACGTAGAGCTGCTCGCGAAGCTCGACGGGGGCCCGGTGATGCGAGGTGCCGACGAGGACGAGGTGCATCAGAAATGAGCGACGGGGACGAGGGCGACGGCGACGAGGGCGAAGGCGGCAAGCGCGAGGTACGCCGTACGGCGGCCGCGCCAGCCCGCTTCGTAGCGAAGGAAGAGGAAGGCGGCGTAGGCCGCCCAGGTGAGCAGCGCGACGGCCATGAGGGCGTCGAACCCGCCGCCCTCCGAGCCGAGCCGCGCAAGGCCGACGGCGAGCCCGAGGGTCAACGCCGGCAGCGCGACGAGAATCGTCCGCCCGGTAAGGGCGTCGAGCGCCATCTGCGACGGCGCGCGCTGGCGCAGGACTCCGGGCGCGTGAGCCTTGAGCCTCCGCTCCTGCCAGAGGTAGAGCCCTGCGAGGCCGGCGGCGAGCGTGAAGCCCGCGAAGGCCGCGAGAATCAGCCCGACGTGGAAGGCGAGGAACAAGTCGCCGAGCTCGCTGCGGCCCCCGTCCCCGGCCCCGCCGCTCAGCCAGGCGACCGCGAAGAGCACCGCGGCAAGCGGCATGACGACGAGCCCGAGCAGCCGGAACGGCGCGCGGCAGCCCCAGATGAGATAGGTGCCCACGACGAGCCAGACGAAGAGGTTGAGCGACCCGGCCCAGGTCCCCCACGGAAAGCCTTCGGCTTGCGCGGCCTGCGCGACGAGGAGGGCCGTTTGCGCCAGCCAGCCGATGCGCACGCCCCAGATGGCGAAGCGCGAGAGCCGGCCGGGCCGCATTCCGTCGCCGACATACGCGACCGCCGCCTCCAGGTAGCCCGCCAGGGCGGGCCAGACGAGGATGACGGCCAGCTCGCCCATCACGCTGCCTTGCGCCGCTGAGCGAGCTCGGTCAATTCGGTCACCTCGCGCTCGAGCCGCGAGAGCTTGAAGGAGTAGAGGATCACGTACAGGAGCACGACCGCGAGGACGACGAGGTAGGCGGCGGTGACGTACTTCTCCGAGGTCGTCATTCGAGTGCCTCCCGCAGCTCGCGGAGGCGCGCGTCGAGCCGCTTCCCGGCGAGCTCGTTCGTGTAGAGCGAGGCGAAGAGGCCGAGCATCGCAGCGAGGCAGACGCAGAAGACGAGAAACATGCTTCCCGACATCTGGGGCCCGTCGCGGGTGAAGACGACGGGATGGATGAAGTTCTCGGCCAGCCGGATCGCGAGAAAGCTGACGGGAATGAGGGCGACGCCGAAGAGCGCGTATACGGCCGACAGGTTCGCCCGCCGCGGCCCGGCTTCGATCGAGAAGCGCAGCATGAAGTAAGCGCAGTAGAAGAGGAAGAGGACGAGGAAGAGCGTCAGCTGCCGCTCGCTCCACGTCCACCAGACGCCCCAGGAGATCTTCGCCCAGATGGAGCCCGTGACGAGCGTCAGGATCCCGAAGATGAGGCCCATGTGCACGGCCGTGTAGCTCTCGAGGTCGTAGCGCGGCTCGCGCGTCCAGAGAAGCCGGAGCGCCTTCCACGCTCCCCACGCGAAGCACGCGTAGGCGGTCAGCGCGATGGGGACGTGGATGTAGAAGATCCTCTGGCTGAAGCCCTGGTCGGCGTCCTCGGGAGCCCAGTAGAGGGCCAGCGAGAGACCTGCCACGAGCAGCACCGAGGCTACCGCGGCGAGCAGCACGGCCTGGTTATTCCGCAACGACATACTCAAAGCTCGCCCACGAAAGAATCGCAAATATCAGGTCGTAGAGAGCGAGGAAGCCGAGGTAGCGCCCGGGGTCGTCGGCCACGGTTGCCCCGACTCCGCCGACGACGACGGGGATGACCAGCGGCAGGAAGAGAAGCGGCAGCAGAAGCTCCCGCGCGCGGCTGGCGGCGGCCATCGCGGCGAGCAGGGTGCCGACGGCGGCAAGCCCGAGGTCGGCGAGGAGGACGGCCGCCACGAGCTCCCAGCCGACGGGCTCGAAGAAGAGGGCGTAGGCAGGCAGCGCGATGGCCTCCGCCACTCCGAGGAACACCAGAACGCCGAGGCTCTTGGCGAGCCAGATCGCACTTCGGTCGCACGGAGCGAGGACGAGCCCGTCGAGGACGCGCTGCTCCCGCTCGGCGGTGAAGGCGCGACCGAGCCCGAGGAGCGCGGTGAAGAGGAGCGCGATCCAGAGGAGCCCGGTCGAGGCCGTCTCGGAGGCTTCCGACGGCAGCGAGAAGTGGAACACGACGAGCGCGGAGACGACGAAGAGGAGCATCGCCGGCAAGGTGTCCCGCGAGCGCAGCTCGAGGAGGATGTCCTTCCGCGCGAGAGCGGCGACATCGGCGAAATAGGTCATGCGAGGGCGAGCGCCTGGGTCGCGAAGCCCTGGATGCGATCGGGGTCGTGTGTCGCCAGAGCGAGGGTCGTACGGCCGGCCGACTCGGAGAGAAGATCGTCGACCAGGCTCGCTGCGTCGGCATCGAGCCCGGAATACGGCTCGTCGAGGAGCAGAAGCTCCGGGCCGTGGAGAAGGACGCGGCAAAGCGCAAGGCGCTGCTGCATCCCGCGCGAGAACGAGCCGACCCGCTCGTGCCGCGCATCCCAAAGCCCGAAGCGCTCGAGGAGCGCTCCGATCGTTTCCCGCCGCTCGGCCACGTGATACAGCCGCCCGTAGAGGTCGAGGTTCTCGAGTGCGGTGAGCTCCTTGTAGACGAGCGACTCGTGGGCGAGGTACCCGATCCGCCCGCGCGGGAGCTCGACCTCGATCTCGCCCTCCGTGGGCGTGAGAAGGCCCGCCATCAGGGCAAGGAGCGTCGACTTCCCCGAGCCGTTCGGGCCTGTCACGAGGAGGAGCTCTCCCGCACGCACGTCCAGGTCGAGGTCGCGAAGGACGCGCTTCGAGCCGAACCGCCGTCCAAGTGCCCGGGCACTGATCACACGATCACATCCAGGAGGACGAAGACGAAGAACGTCACGCTGATGACGCCGTTCATCGTGAAGAACGCCATGTCGAGCCGCTTCGAGTCGCCCGGCGAGACGAGCGAGTGCTCGTAGGCGAGGAGCCCGCCCACCGCGGCGACGCCCGCCCAGTAGAACCCGCCGACCGGCAGGCCCAGCCCGGTCAGGACGAGGAGGAGAACGGTGAGCGCGTGGCAGGCCCGCGCGCCCCAGAAGGCGGCCGGAATGCCGTAGCGCGCGGGTACGGAGTGCAGTCCCTGCGCGCGGTCGACGTCGAGGTCGAAGAGCGCATAGAGAAGGTCGAAGCCCGCAACCCAGAGAGCAACCGCGCCGCCGAGCGCCCAGGCCTCCCAGGGAAGCGTGTTCGTGATCGCAGCCCACGCCCCGAGCGGCGCGAGCCCGTCCACGGCGCCGAGCCAGAAGTGCGAGAGCGCGCTCCAGCGCTTCAGATAGGGATAGAGCACGAAGCCAGCGACGGGGATCGGCCAGAGCCAGTGAACGATGGGCGCGAGCTGGAAGACGGCCACGAGAAAGACGACGAGCGAGAGCACGCAGAAGAGGACGACCTGGGGAGGGGTGAGGGCCCCGCGCGGTATCTCCCGTCCCGCCGTGCGCGGGTTCCGCGCGTCGATGTGCGCGTCGATGAGCCGGTTGAGCGCCATCGCGAGGCTGCGGGCGCCGATCATCGCCACGGTGATCCAGAGAAGGTCGTGCGCGCTCGGGATCCCGTCGACAGCAAGGAACGCGCCGATGTAGGCGAAGGGGAGCGCGAAGATCGTGTGCTCGATCTTCACCAGGGAGGCGAAGAGCCGTGGGTAGCGAAGCGCTGCCACGGTCATGTCTGGCGATGCTCCGTTGTCTCGACTGCCAACAGCTTGACGGCATGGCCGACCGCGGGCGCGAGCACGGCCCAGCCGTCGCGGCAGGCGCCCGGCGAACCGGGGAGGTTGACGACGAGCGTCGAGCCGACGAGGCCTGCAGTGCCGCGGGAGAGCATCCCGTGCGGCGTCCTGGCGACGGCGTCCGCCCGCACGGCCTCGGCGATCCCGGGCGCGCTGCGCTCCAGAACGTCCGCGGTCGCCTCCGGCGTCACATCGCGCGGCCCGAACCCCGTGCCCCCGGTGGTGAGAACGAGCGGGCTCGTGCCGGCCAGCTCGCGGAGAGCCCTGGCAATCTCGTCGGGGTCGTCGGGGACGACACGGCGCTCGACCTCCCACCCGTCCTCGGCGAGAGCCTCGGCGAGGATGTCCCCGCTTTCGTCCTCCCGCTCGCCCGCCGACACGCCGTCGGAGACGGTGAGCACGGCCGCTCTCACCCCTTCGTCTTCTCGAGGAGCCTGACGTCCTCGATCGCCATGTCGCGGTCGACCGCCTTGGCCATGTCGTAGACCGTCAGCGCCGCGACGCTCACTGCGGTCAGGGCTTCCATCTCGACCCCCGTCTGCGCCGTTGTCTCGACGGTGGCAACGATCTGCACCCCGCTTTCGCCCACCTCGAGCTCGACGCCGACGCGCGTCAGCGGCAGCGGATGGCAGAGCGGAACGAGCTCCGAGGTTCGCTTGGCGGCCATGATCCCGGCGAGCTGCGCCGTCGCGAGGGCGTCACCCTTCGGAAGCGAGCGCAGGGTCGCCGCCGTCTCGGGGCTCATCGCCACCCGGCCGGACGCCACGGCGCGGCGGCGCTCGTGAGGCTTGCTGCCCACGTCGACCATGTGGACGCCGCCCTCCGCGTCGACGTGGCTGAGACCCTGATTTCCAGGCATTTCAGACAGGGAGTCTAGTTCCCGACCCGTGTTCTACGGCGTCGAGGTCGGCGAGCTGCGCCTCGATCCAGGCGGCGATGTCGTGCTCTCCGATATGAGCCCGGATTGCGCCGAGTCGCCGCCGCCGCTCGTCCTCGCCCATGGTCAGCGCCTCGTAGAGCGCCCTCGCCTGGCCTGACAGGTCGAACGGATTCACGGTCAGCGCCCAGTCGCCGAGCTCGTCGTGGGCACCCGTGTTCTCCGAAAGGACGAGGACGCCGTTGCGCGCGTTCACGAGCGGCGCCTCCTTCGCAACGAGGTTCATGCCGTCGAAGATCGCGTTCACGAGCAGGACGTCGTACTGCTTGTACGCGGCGACGGCCTGATGGAAGTTGTCCTCGATCCGGACCTCGAGCGGAAGCCACCCCTCGATACGAAAGCGGTCGTTGACCACGCGCGCGGCACGCTGGATCGCGCCGAGATACTCGGAGTACTCGGGGATGTCCTGGCGCGACGGGTCGAGGAGCGCGAGCATCCCCACGCGGCCGTGCAGCTCGGGGTGGTCCTCCAGGAGCAGCTCGTAGGCGCGGAAGCCGCGGACGATGTTCTTGGACGGATCCGTGCGGTCGACGCGCACGATCAGGAGCTCCGGGCGCTCGGCCTCGAGCTTCGACTCCTGGTCGCGCACGCGCTCGCTCTCCGCCAGGCCGGCGAACTCGGCCGGGTCGACGGAGATCGGCCGCGGGTGGATGGCGACGGGACGGCCTTCGTACGTGACCCGGCTGGCGCTGAAGTCGCTCTTCGCGTCGAGCACGTCCTCGCAGGAGCGCAGAAAGTTCCGACACCAGCGGCTGGTGTGGAAGCTGACGAGGTCGTTGGCAAGAAGCCCTTCGTGCACCGCGCGGCGGATGTTGTCGGGAAGCACCCGCCAGTAGTCGGGCTGCGGCCAGGGGATGTGCACGAAGTGGCTCATGGTCACGTCCGGGAATCGCTCGCGCACGAGACCGGGCGCCACGTAGAGGTGGTAGTCGTGGAAGAAGACGTCCGCATCCGGCTCGCGCGCGAGCTCCTCGATGACCACGTCCGCGAACGCGCGGTTGACGGCCAGGTAGCCCTCCGACCAGGCGAGGTGCAGGCCGTTGTCGATGTTCGGCGCCTCGACGAGGCCCCAGAGGTAGTGCTGCGCGAACCACAGGACGGGGTTCGAGACGACGTTGTAGTAGAGATCGTAGGCCTGTGGGTCGTGAGAGACGAGCCGAAGCCGGTATGGAGAGCCGTCGCCCGCGCTCTCCTCCAGGGGCTCGGAGCCGGCCTCGGACGCCACGACGTGGTCCTCGGCGCTCATCGCACTCGCCACCCAGGTCACGTCCTGGTGGGTGATCAGGCTCCGCAGCGCGGTCACGAGGCCTCCCCCGCCCCTGCGAGCGCTGCGCGCGCCGTCGTTTTCCCGTGAAAACGTGACCGGTGCCCGGTTGGCAACGACGATGAGCTTGCGCCGACCCACCATGGCGGACACCCTACCGGCGGCTCTGCGACTAGACCGCTGTCGAGGCGGTCACGAGCTCACCGCCGCCGAGATCGTTCCCGTCGAGGCGGTTGAAGAGCGCGAGCCAGTCCCGCAGGAGCCGCGGCGAGAGAAAGTTGCGGCGCACGTACTCCTTGCCGCGGAGCGCCATCTGGCGCGCGTCCGGCGGGTCGTCGAGGATCGACTGCAGCGCCCGCGCACACTCCTCGACGGAATCGACGAGAAAGCCGGTCTCGCCGTTCTGGATCTGGTCGACGATCCCGCCTGCGCGCCCGGCGACCAGCGGCCTTGCTTTCCAGAGGGCCTCGGTGACCGTGAGCCCGAAACCCTCCTTGATGGACTTCTGCACGAGAGCGTCCGAGTGGACCTGGAACGCGTTCACTTCGACGGACCCGACGTTGTTCAGGTTGGAAAGGATGAAGATGTCCGGGTCGCCACCGGCCGCCGCCACGGTCTGGTTGTAGTAGTCCCATCCCTCCGGGTCGTCGTGCGCCATGGAGCCGACTAGCGCGAGCTGGGTGCGCGCGTGACTCTCCCGCAGGGCACGCCACGCTTCGATCACGCCGAGCGGGTCCTTCCACGGGTCGAACCGGGACACCTGGGTGACGAGCGGGCGGTCGACGTCGATCCCGAACTGGTCGACGATGTAGGCCGCGTCCTCGGAGGAGAGCGCCATGTTCTTCGGCGTCAGCGGGTCGATCGCGGGCGGCCAGATGTACGCAGGCGGCAGGGCGTCATGGCGCGGAACGTACTCCTCGCGATGGAACACCATCGAGTCGTACGAGTGCAGCCAGGGAAGCAGGAAGTCGAGGACATCCTCGTTCGGCGTCGAGAGGTCGATGTGGCAGCGCCAGATCCAGTGACGGCCGCAGGCATGCGCGTGGTCGATGACGCCGGCGGGCTGAGGGTCGTGGACGATCACGTAGTCGAAGGAGTCCGCGACCGCCTCGGCGTTGCCGAGGTTATAGCGGCGGAAGATCTCCTTCTCCTCGTCCGAGAGCGGGCGTGGTGCGCCCTGGAGGGCGTTGTGGATCGCCTTCGTCACGTCGAAGAACTCGTCCTGCCCGTAGATCACGCGCCACTCGGTGTCGAGGCCGGCATCGCGCATGAGCGGGACGAGCGTGTAGAGGATCTCGGCCACGCCGCCGCCGAACGCTGTCGCGGAGAGATGGAGAACGCGCTTGCCCGCGAGCGGCTCGGCGAGCGCCTTCAGCTGCTCCATCAGGCCCCGGCTCACGATCGTCGCGTAGTCCGCCAGGGACTTGTGGCCGACGTTTACCTGCTGGAGTTCCACGGCGGCGGAGAATATCGGCGCGCTCGGCGGATCAGTTGAGGTACTTCGCGAAGCGAAGACGCGAGCCTCCGCCGTTGGGGTTCCGCCCGATGTCGAGCTCGTCGGTCACCGCCCGGATGATGGCGATCCCGAGCCCGCCCTCGTCGAGCTCCTGCTGCGCGCGCTCGAGCACGGCAGGGTCGAAACCGGCTCCGTCGTCGGCCACCTCGACCTCGATCCGATCCGCAGCGAGCCGGTAGGAGACCTCGACGATCCCGTCCCGCCCCTCCTCGTAGGCGTGGCGCACGGAGTTCGAGCACGCCTCGGTCAAAGCGAGCTTCAGGTCGGCGACGACTTCCTCCTGCAAAGCCCTGGTGCGTGCGATGCCGGTGAGCGCGAGGCGGCAGAGCGCGATGTACTCGGCGCGCGCAGGAATGGTGAGTGCGACGACGCCGTCGCCGTTCTCGCGGGAGTCTCGACCCATGGGCTCGGAGTCTAGTCCCCGGCCCAAACTCATCCTAAACCTGCCTCAATCTGACGAATCCTCTCTGCCGAGCTCGCTTCCGCCTCTCGTACCCGTTCAGCGGCCAGGCTGAACCGCGCCAGTCGCTCGCGGGCGACCGCGACCGCCTCGGGGCTCGAGTCCACGAGGACGAAACGGCGTCCGAGTGCCGCCGCGACCGCCCCGAGCGTGCCGCTCCCGGCAAAGGGGTCGAGGCACCAGTCGCCCGGGCGGCTCGAGGCCTGGACGATCCGCCGGAGGACGCCCTCCGGCTTCTGGGTCGGGTAGCCGGTCTTCTCCTTGCCGGTCGGCGAGACGATCGTGTGCCACCAGACGTCGGTTGGGAGCTTGCCGCGAGCCGCCTTCTCGGCGGTCACGAGCCCCGGCGCCATGTACGGCTCCCGCTCGACGGCCTCGGAGTCGAACCAGTAGCGCTCCGGGTCCTTGACGTACACGAGGATCGTGTCGTGCTTCGCCGGCCAGCGGCGCTTCGGCTTGGCGCCGTAGTCGTAGGCCCAGACGATCTCGTTCAGAAAGCACTCACGGCCGAAGAGGTCGTCGAGGAGGAGCTTTGCGTAGTGCGCTTCGCGGTAGTCGAGATGGAGGTAGAGCGTGCCGCGCGGCGAGAGCAATCGGCGGAGCTCGCGAACCCGGGGCTCGAGGAAGCCCAGATAGTCGTCGAACGAGTCCGGGTACGAGGACTCGCGGAGGAGCCGGCTGGCGTAGCGACGGCCCTTGAAGCCAACGCGGTCGCCGGCCTCGTCGGAAACGACGGCGAGAGTGCGCCGCGTGACCCGCCCCCCCGTGTTGAAGGGCGGATCCGCGTAGACGAGCTGAAAGCTCTCGTCCGCGAAGCGCGGCAGAACGTCCAGGTTGTCGCCGAGGAGAACGAGGTCGTCGGCCGGCGGCTCCACGCGGCCCACTGTAGAGGAGCTAACGGTCGCTCCCGGGCGGAGCCGAGGGACGCTCGCCGAGCTCGACGGCGACCTCGAGCCGCTTCCCGTCCCTGACGAGCGAGAGGCGCGTGGTCTGGCCGGGCGAAAGCCCTTCCGTGATCGCGCGCACGACGTCCTCAGCAGTCTCGACGGGGACTCCGTCGATCGCCACGATCAGATCGCCGCCCGGGCGGAAGGGGATCCCGGTGAATTCCTTCTCGAGCCCGCCGGCCTCGATGCCGGAGGCGGCAGCCGGGCTCCCTGCGACGACGGTCTGCACCGCCGCGCCCGCGTCGACGGAGTAGTGGAAGTGCTCGGCGAGCCGCGGGGTCAGCGTCTGCGTGGAGATGCCGAGCCACGCATAGCGCACCTCGCCGTTCTCGATCAGCTGTTCCATCGACCGCCGTGCGGAGTTGATCGGCACGGCGAAGCCCACTCCCTCCGCCGTTCCGGAGTTGCTGTTGATCTGCGCGTTGATCCCGATGACGCGACCACGTGCGTCGAACATCGGGCCGCCCGAGTTACCGCGGTTGATAGGCGCGTCCGTCTGGATCGCATCGACGAGGTCGTAGCTCGAGGTCAACGAGGCGATCGAGCGCTCGGTTGCCGACACGACCCCGACGCTGAGCGAGCTCTCGTTGCCGAACGGGCTTCCGATCGCCGCGACGGGCTGGCCGACGACGACGTGCGTCGAGTCCCCGAGCGGCACCACCGTCAGGTGACGATCGGCCGGGTCGACCTTGAGGAGCCCGACGTCGTCGTAGATGTCCCACCCGACGATGCGCGCCCGCACCCGGTCGCCGTCGCGGAACTCGACGAAGACAGTGTTCGCCGCCTCCGGAGCCGCCGTCGGGTCGCCCTCGCCGGCCGTCGTGATCACGTGCGAGTTGGTGAGGATGTAGCCGTCCGAGGAGACGACGAAGCCGGAGCCCTGAGCCGCGTCCGCTGCTGCGACGGAGTCGTTCGGGCCGAAGAGCGCGAGGATCGTGACGACGCCCGCGGCTCGCTCCCGGTAGATCGCGGCGGGATCGAAGTCGTTGCCCGGAAGCGGCTTGGCCTCTGCCTCCTCGTCGATCGGGTTCGCCGCCGGCGTGTGGCTGCCCGGGGCGGTCAAAACGACGGTGCGCGTTGGGCCCTCATCGCCGACCCAGCCCGCCGCCTTGGCGACGACGAGCGCCGTGGACGCGCCCAGTAGGGCGCAGACCACCGCAATGACGGCTAGAGATCCCGGGCGCACCGCGGTCTCATAGTAGTGGCGGCGCGCTCAGGCTTCGCCGTCGGAGCGTTTCGACGTGAAAACGCGGTTCGCTCGTGGCAAGAGCAACGTGAACACGGTCTCGCCGGGCCTGGAGGCGACCTCGATCGACCCGCCCATCCGCCCCGCGAGCTCCGACGCGATCGCGAGCCCGAGCCCGCTGCCCGAGGCCTGGCCCCCCTCGGCGCGGTAGAAGCGCTCGAAGAGATGCTCCTGGTCGCTCTCCGGGACCCCGGGCCCGTCATCGGTCACCGAGAGCGCGACCGAGCCGTTCCGGTCATCTGCGGAGACGACGATGCTCGTGCCCGCCGGTGTATGGCGGGTGGCGTTCTCGACGAGGATCCGAGCCACCTGCAAGACGCGCTGCTCGTCCGCGAGCGCGATCGCCGGCCCGTCGACGCTCGCCGAGAGGGCGTGCTTCTCGGCCTCGGCGACGGCACGGAACTCCTCGCAGACCGTGCGCGCGCTCTCGGCGATGTCCACCGCGGCCTGCTCGACCGAGAGCTGCCCGGCGTCGAGACGCGTGAGGTCGAGCAGGTCGGTCGCAAGCCTCGTCAGCCTCGTCACCTGGGCGCTCATCTCCTCGACGAAATCGTTGCGCACCGCCGGTTCGATGTCCTCATCCGCCATCAGCTCGAGAAAGCCCCCGAGGGAGAAGAGGGGTGTCCGAAGCTCGTGGGAGGCGTTGGCGATGAACTCACGCCGTGCGCGGTCGAGGTGAGCGAGGCGGAGGCGCATGCGGTCGAAAGCCCGCGCCAGCTCGCCGACCTCGTCCTCGACCGGGTCGACGATCTCCTGCTGGAAATCGCCGGCCGCGATCCGGCCGGCCGCCTCCTCCAGCCGCCTGATGCGATGCGTGAGCCGCAGCGCGGCAAGGGAGCCCGCGAACCAGGCGATGAGGAGGGCGGCGATGCCCGCGAGGAGCAGCGTGCGCTCGACGAGGCGGACGCTTGCCAGCGTGTCGCGAAGCGACGCCGAGAGGAGCACGACCGTGTCCTGGTTGAAGCGCACCGCGACCTCGGCGCGCTCGCCGTTTCGCTCCACATGCCCCCGCTGGACCTCGCCCACAGGCGACTCGAACGCGGCCTGCACGACAGGGTCGTTGAGCACCTCCGGCGCGGTGATCTCGTTCGAGTCCCCGACCGGGACGTAGGTGTTGTTCCCCAGCGATCCGATGACGACCACGCGTGCGCCGAGGTTCTCCTGGATGTTCCCCGCCCGCGCGTCGTAGTTGAACGGATCCGCCGCTTTCATCTGGCTCGCCACGGGTTGGGCGCTCATGACGAGCTCGTCGAGGCGGTCGCCCACCAGGCGATCCTCGAGACGCGGGACGACCGCGGCGTAGACGATGCCGAGTGCGCCCGCGACGATCGCGAGGACGACGAGTCCGAGCTTGACGGACAGCCGCGGGTGGCGGAACTGGTTCACGCCACCTCGCGGAACCGGTAGCCGACGCCGCGCACCGTGAAGAGGTAGTGCGGCTCGCTGGGGTCAGGCTCGATCTTCTCCCGCAGATGGCGGACGTGGACGTCGATCGTCCTCGGGTCGCGGTACTCGGCGCCGCCCCAGAGCGCGTCCAGCAATGCCTGGCGCGAGTAGACACGACCGGGATTCGCAGCCAGCGTGCGCAGGAGCTCGAACTCGAGGTATGTGAGCTGCACGGGCTCCCCGGCAACCTCGACCGTCCGCTTGGCCAGGTCGATACGGACGCCCTCCGCCTCGATGGCGTCGCTCCTCGCACCCGCCGGCGGGAGCTGCGCGCGGCGGAGCGCGGCACGGACACGGCTGCGAAACTCCCGGATCGAGAAGGGCTTGGTGATGTAGTCGTCCGCGCCGAGCTCCAGGCCGACGACCTTGTCGAGCTCGTCGTCGCGAGCAGTCAGCATCAGGATGGGCACCGCGCTTTGCGCCCGCAGCCGACGGCAGACCTCCAGCCCGTCGAGCTTGGGAAGCATGATGTCGAGGATCACAAGATCGACCGCGTTCTCCTCGAAACGCTGCAGCGCCTCCTCGCCGTCACGCGCCTGCACGACATTGAACCCCTCGTGCTCCAGGGGATACGTGAGCAGCTTCTGGATCGACTCCTCGTCGTCGACGAGCAGGATCGTGGCGCTTTCCGGCATGAAGCAAAGGATAGGCACGTCCCGGACCGCACTAGACTGGCGCGGGCGCTATGGCCGTTCCTCCTGAACGCCGGCGGCCCCGACGGGGGTCGCTCGAGCGGCCGATCTCGGGCCGTATCTACCGGGCTGCCTGGCTCGTCGTCGCCGTGCCCCTGCTCGTCGCCGCCTTCAGCGTCGGGCAACCGGTGGCCTTACAGCAGCCGCGGCTCCCGCCCTCGTTCGACCGCACCACGGCCGTCCAGTTCGCAACCCAGCTCGCGCGCGACTACCCCGACCGCCGCCCAGGGACGACCGGCTCGCAAGCCGCTGCCGACTGGGTCACGGGCCGCTTCCGCGAGTATGACTTCACGGTCGAGCGCCAGGAGTTCGAGACGAACGTGCCAGGCCTCGGCACGCAGCGCTTCGTCAACCTGATCGCAACAGCGCCCCCGACCTCGGCGACGAACGTGCCCCGCTCGCAGGAAGCGATCGCCATTGTCGCCCATCGTGACAACATCGGAGGCTCCCCCGGCGCCGATTACAACGCGTCGAGCACGGGCGCGCTCCTCGAGCTCGCACGCGACACGGGCAGCGCGGCTTTCTCGCACACGATCGTGCTCGTCTCCACCGACGGGGACGTGTTCGGCTCGCTCGGAGCGACGGAGTTCGCGGAGCACTGGGCTTTTCGCGACCGTCTGGCGGCGGTCATCGACCTCGACGCGATCGGAGGCGACGGCGCTCCTCATCTCCACTTCACGGGCGACACGCCCCGGACGCCCGTCTCGACACTCGTCGCCACCGCGGAGGCGAGCGTCCAGAGCCAGGCTCAGACGACTCCCGAGCGCCCCAACGCACTCTCCCAGCTGATCGACCTCGCCTTCCCGTTCAGCCTCTACGGCCAGTCGCCCTTCATCGCGCAGGGCACGCCCGCCGTGACGCTCAGCACCGCCGGCGCCCGCACGCCCCCCGCGACCGGCGACACCATCGTCGCGCTGAACCACGAGCACATGGACCAGCTCGGGAGATCGGCGCAAGTCCTCCTCGGCTCGCTCGACTCGGCCGCCGACGTCGCGAGCGGCACCGAATCGTACGTGTGGACCGGATCACGCCTCATCCGCGGCTGGACGATCGAGTTCGTCCTCCTCGGCTGTCTCCTTCCCTTCCTCGCCGCGACGATCGACCTCTTCGCACGATGCCGGCGAAGGCACATCGCCCTGCAGCCGGCCCTGCGAAGCCTCGCTAGCCGCCTCGGCCTCTGGCTCTGGGCGGGCGTTCTCCTCCTCTTCTTCTCATTCACCGGAATCTTCCCGAACGGCGAGTCGCGCCCGATCGCGCCGAGCTCGACGGTCGCGACCGACTGGCCTGCCGCCGCCATCGGCGTCTTCGCGGGCCTCGTCGCGCTCGGCTGGCTCGTGACGAGGCCCCGGCTCATCCCGATCGGACCGGCCTCACGGACGGACGAGCTGGGAGGCCACCTCGCCGCGATGCTCGCGCTCGGGCTCGTCGCGCTCGTGATCGCGGCCCAGAACCCGTTCGCGCTCATCTTCATCCTCCCCTCGCTCCACGCCTGGCTCTGGCTGCCTCACGCCTCGGAGCGCGGGCGGGCCGCCGCACTCGGAGTCTTCGCGATCGGCTTCGTCGGCCCGCTTCTCCTGCTCGGCTCCTTCGCCTTTCGCTACGGATTCGGCTTCGACGCGATCTGGTACCTCGTCGCGCTCACGTCGGTCGGCTACGTGCCCGTCATCCTCGTGATCGCGTTTCTCGCCTGGGGAGCTGCCGCCGCGCAGGTGAGCACAGTCGCGGCGGGCCGCTACGCCCCCTACCCGGCTCGTCACGAGCACCCGCGGCGCGGGCCGATTCGCGAATCCATCCGCCAGGCCGTTCTGCTCAGCCGCCGCATGCGCGCGCAGCCCACGCGCAAGGACGAACCGGAGTCGGCCGACGGGGACAGCTAGATAGGGAGGTATCGGACGGGGGAGGCGGCGGCGAGCTCGCCGTCCCCGGCCTCGACCTCGATGAGGGCATCCGCGCGGCCGGCGCGGGCGATCATGTGCGACTCCTGGCCCGCGATGGGCTCGAGGACGACGTCGTCCCCCTCTCTCCGCGTACGCGCCCGGATGTACTGGTCGCGCTCGGCGTTACGCGGCACCGACGCGTCGAGGAGCCCGCGGCGGAAGGCCGGCTCGGGCTCCGGCAGCCCGAGGAGCGCGTTCACCGCCGGGCGAACGAAGAGCTCGAAGGTCACGAGCACCGAGACCGGGTTCCCCGGGAGGTTGAAGACCAGATGGTCGCGCCGGATTCCGAATGCGACCGGCTTCCCCGGCTTCACGGCGACTCCCCAGAAGACCTCTTCGACCCGGAGGCCCGCCTGCGTCTCCCGCACCAGGTCGTGCGGCCCGACCGAGGCGCCTCCTGAGGTCACGAGCATGTCAAAGCCGAGCAGGGCGCGCTCCATCGCGCGCTCGAGCTCGCCCGAGTCGTCACCCACCACACCGAGCTGGGCCGGAACCGCACCGGCGAGCTGCAGCGCGGTGGCGAGCAGAAGCCCGTTCGACTCGTAGATCTCGCCGGGACCGAGCTCCTCCCCCGGCTGCCTCAGCTCCGACCCCGTGACCAAAATCCCGACGCGCGGCCTCTTGGCGCACTGCACCTCGTGGACGCCTGCTGCCGCGAGCGCGCCGACCTGGGCGGGCCCGAGGCGAATCCCGGGCTCGAGGACCACGTCGCCCGTTCGCACGTCGCTGCCCCGCTCCCTGACGTTGGCGCCGCCCGAGACTGCGTCCCGGATCTCGATGGAGTCGCCCGCGTCCTCGACCAGCTCCAGCGGGACGACCGCGTCGGCCCCCTCGGGAACCGCGCCACCGGTGGAGATGGCCATGGACTCCCCGGCCGCAAGCGGCCGCTCGGCGGGCGACCCGGCGGCGATCCTGGCGACGACCGGGAGGCGGGCACCCGCTCCTGCATCTTCCACTCGGACCGCGAAGCCGTCCATCGCCGAGCTCGGGAACGGCGGCAGGTCGACGAGCGAGGAAGCCGGCTCCGCGAGAACGCGGTCGGCCGCGCGCTCCACCGGGACGCGCTCCGCGTCGAGCCGCTGCGCGCGCCCGAGGACGAGGCGCTGTGCCTCCGCGACCGAGATCAACTTCGTCGCCGTGCTCACCGACGAAAGGCTATAGGGGCACCGCGTTTCGGAGCAGGTAGGCGCAGAGACCGAGGGCGAGGATGCGCGCGGCCCGATCCTCCTCCACGGCGGCGAGCGGCACCGCCCACACGGCGTACCAGGCGATCAGCCAGGGCGTCGTCAGAAGCACGAGATCGGCGCAGAGCGCGAGCCGGGCGCGGCCCCGCCATGCCTGTCGCAGTAGCCAGAGGTATCCCAGGACGAAAAGGGCGATGAGCAGACCGACGGCAACGTCGTGCGGGATACCCAGCGACGACAGTCTGGAAGGCAGGCTGTAATGCGCCCCCTCGCGGAGGTTCTTGGCCAGAGGGCCGAACGCCTCCAGCCAGCCGGTGCCGTACCGCCAGCTGGCAAGCACCGCAACGACCACAGCGGCCACGGCAAAGCCGAGATGTCCCACCCGCCGGCCCTGGGCGCGCGCCTCGAGCGCGCGGAGCGGCAAGAAGACGACGGCAACCCACTTGATCGCGATCGCGCCGACCCACGCGGCGCCCGCCCACTGCCTCTTCCCGACGGTGCCGAGCGCGAGGGCGCCGAGGACGAGCGCCATCATCCACGCGTCGTTGTGCCCTCCCCCGGCGAAGTGGACTGCCAGAAGCGGGTTCCAGCCGACGAAGGCTGCGGCGAACGCACGCTCCCGGCCGAGGAACGCGGCCAGCGCTGTGAGCGCGAGCATGGCCAGGGCACCCAGGGCCTTGTAGACCCAGGCGGCTGCCGCTGGAGACTCTCCGACGGCCGCCGCGTGGCCTTCCGAGGCGAGCGTGAACACGGGGCCGTAGACCGTCGTCGTGTCCCGCCAGTTGGCTCCCATGCGCGCGTAGGCGGGGTCGTCCGGGAAGGCCGAAGGCTCGTCCGAGTACGGGTTGCCTCCGTGCACCGCCCCGATGCGGCCGTAGTCCCAGTACGTGTACGCATCGGTCGAGAGGAGGAGCGGCGACGCCAGGGGCGCGAGCTGGACGGCCGCGGCGAGGGCGAGGACCGGGACGAGAGCCGGAGCTCCGCGTCGGATGAGGAAGAGCCCGGTGAGATACGCGAGAAAGGCCGCGGAAAGGAAACCGAGGAAGAGCCAGGACCAGCGGGTGGTCCCGTCGGTGTGGTCGGGTGTGAGGAGAGAGTCGCCGGGCCAGGCGCAAGCCAGGGCGGCGGCGAGGAGGAGCAGGCAGGCGCCGCCGGCGGCCCAGACGAACGCGCCGCTAGCCGGTGTCCGTGCCCGTGTCAGTCGTCGTGGGCGGAGTCTCGGTCGTCGTCGGCTCGGTCGACGGCGGCGGCGGGCCGTTGCCGTGCTTCTTCGTGTCGGTCGACTCCGACGATGTGGAGGGTGCTCCGAAGAACTCGTACTGGCCGTGGAACGGCTGCCACACGACCGGGTCTTTCGGGAGCGGCCAGTCCGAGGGCGGGTTGTTCGCGAATGCCCCGACCATGAAGAGGCGCCAGATCGTGGCGGGGAAGGTGCCGCCTGCGACCCGGATGCCGTGCACCGCCGTCATCGGGATCTTCGCATTCGGATAGCCGACCCAGACGACCGTGGAGGCGGTGGTCGTGATCCCCGCAAACCAGGCGTCACCGAAGTCGTCCGTCGTTCCGGTCTTGCCCCCGGCCGGGAAGCCCGGGTTGGCGCCGACCCCCGTGCCGGCCTGGACGTTCATCTTGAGGATGCGGGATACCTGGTAGGCGACCCCGTCGGAGAAGACCCGCCGCTGCTTCACCTTGCCCCAGCCGGCTCCGCGGTCGACCTCGCCGCTCGGGAGGATGACCTTCCGGATCGCCATCGGCTCCGAGTAGATCCCGCCGGCCGCGATCGTCGCGTAGGCCGACGCCATCTCGAGAACGCCGACCGAGTTCGAGCCGAGGCCGATCGAGGCGACGGGCTCGAGCTTCGTCCTGATCCCCATCTGGTGCGCGAGAGTGACGATCTTCTCCGGCCCGAGGTCGAGCGTCAGGCGCGCGTAGACGCTGTTGTCCGAGCGGAGGGTGGACTGCGTGATCGACGACGGGCCGTAGAAGCTCCCGTCATAGGTGCTCACGTCCCAGGCTTCGCTCGACGGGTCGGGCTGCCAGTGGAACGGCGCGGACATGTACATCGTCGTGTCCGGGTTGATGCCTTCCCTGATCGCCTCGGTGAGCACGAAGGTCTTGAAGGAGGAGCCGGCCTGGCGACGGCCCTGGGCGGCGAGGTTGAACTGGTTGTTCTTCTTGCCCGGAATCTCGGCCGTCATCGCCCGGATGGCGCCGTTCTTCGGGTTGATCGAGACGAGCGCGGAGGCCGGGTCGGTCTTCAGGTTCAGCGTGCTCTGCATCGCCTGGACAGCGAGCTTCTGGAACCTCGGAACGATCGTCGTGTAGACCTTGAGGCCGCCGCCGCGCACGGTATTGGCCCCGTACTTGGCGATCAGCTCCTCGCGCACGTAGCTGAAGAAGTACGGCTCCCGGATCCGCGTGTAGAGGTGGCCCGCATGCAGCTTGAGCGGCGCGGAAACGGCCTTCTGATACTGGTCGGCCGTGATGTCCCCGGCCGCGTAGACGGCGCCGAGCACCTCGTTCCGGCGGGCGACGGCTTCGGCCGGCCGCTGGAACGGGTCGTAGATCGACGGCGCCTGGGGGAGCCCCGCGATCAGGGCCGCCTGCACGAGGTTGAGGTCGGCGGCGTGCTTGGAGAAGTACGTCTGCGCCGCGGCCTCGACGCCGTAGGCGTGGTTTCCGAAGTAGACCTGGTTCAGGTAGCTCGCGAGGATCCAGTCCTTGGTGTGCACGTCCTCGAGCTTCTGGGCGAGGCAGGCCTCCTTGATCTTGCGGTCGAGAGAGACCTCCTTGCCGATGTAGAGGTTGCGGACGAGCTGCTGCGTGATGGTGGAGCCGCCCTGGACGATGTGGCCGCTCTTCACGTTCTCGACCGCCGCGCGGACGACGCCCTCCCAGTCGATCCCGCCGTGCTCGTAGAAGCGTCGGTCCTCGACGTCGACCGTCGCGCTCGTGACCCAGTGAGACATGCTGTCGAGGCCGACCGGCTGGCGGTTCCGCTCCGCGGGGATCGCGCCGAGCACGGTGCCGTCGGCCGCGTAGACGAACGAGTTCGCGCCGATCGCGACCGGTTTCAGCGAGTTCAGGTCGCAGTTGTTCAAGACTCCGGCCGCCCCTGTCACCGTCGCAGCCACGAAAGTCGCGGCGGTTCCGAGGACAACGGCGAGCGCGAGGAGGACGGCGAAGCGCCGCGACGTGACCTTCTCGCGCTTCCGCCTCTGCCTCCGCCGGCGGCGCCTGTGCGCCGGATAGAGCGGCCCGTTCCCGTTCCGCTTGCCGTTTCCGTTTCCGTTCGTGGCCATCAGGCGTAGATCCCCTCGGCGAGGAGCCGCCTGTAGGCGCCGACACGCAGCGTGGCGGCGAGCTTCGCGGCCTGGCCCACACTGCGCGCCCACGCCTCGACCGTGAAGACGGCCGCGGTCGCGTCAACTTGGCTCAAAGTCGCTACGGGGTTCTTGTCAGGCATGGCCTCCGGTGCGCGCCGGGCCTCCTCCACGAGGATGTCGCGCACCCGCTCGAAGTCGCTTCCAACCGGGACGCCGATGGTGATCTGGGCTCGGTGCTCGAAGCTCTGCAGCGTCGCGTTCCGAATCGTATCGGAGGCCATGCGCGTGTTCGGCACATAGAAGCGCGCACCGTCGCCGGTGCGCAGCAGCGTGTAGACGAGCCCGATCTCCTCGACCGTTCCGGCCGCCGTACCGACCTCGACCTGATCGCCGAGGCGAAGTGGCTGGGTGAAGGCGATGAGGATCCCTGCGATCGCGTTGGAAAGCGTCGACTGGGCAGCGAAGCCGAGGATGAGGGCGATCACGGCCGAGGAGGCGAGGATCGAGCCCGCCACCGCCTGCACCTCGGGGATCACGAGCAGCGCCGAGAGGACGCCGACGATGACCACGCCGGCGACGGCGGCGCGGCGGATGACGCTGTAGCGCGTCATCACGTCCGGGCTCAGCTTGAGGCGACGGACCAGCCACCGGTCGGCAAGCTTCGCCAGGACGAGCGTGATCAGGACGACGATGCCGGCCGTCAGGACGTGCTGCCAAAAATCGCTCACGGACGGGGATTCTCAGAACGGAAGCGGCTTCCTGCCCGCGAAGCCCTCCTCGAGTCCGTGCCAGAAGGCCACACGTTCCTCCCCGAGATGCCAGCAGAGCAGCACCAGGTCCCCGCTCTCGGGGTGGCGCGACGGGAAGTCGACGAGGCCGCGGTCGAGGTCCTCGACCTGCACGCCGGCCGACTCGAGCTCTGCGACGAGGAGCCCGATCTCGTTCGCGACCTCCTCGACGGCACTCTGGGCGTCCTGCACGCGCACCGGATCGAGCCCGCCTCCGTTCCCGGTCACCTTGCGCCGAAGCCGGGCGAGGCGCTGCCCGTCCGCGACGAAGCGCCCGCGCGCGGCGACGAGCCGCTCGACGAGCGGCTCGACCATGTCCAGGGCGTCGTTCGCCTCCTGCTCGCTGAAGAACCGCATACATGTTGAATAGTGCCGGTCGTGCGTTTCCCCCGGCTCCTGCCCTGCGCCCTTCTCCTCGCCGCTCTGGCGGGCGCAGGTTGCGGCGAGCGCGGCGAGCCTCTGGGGACTTTGGCGCAGCCGTACCCGGTCACCGTCCAGGGCGCAGGCGACCAGCCGACGGTCCTCGAGGAGCAGGCGCGGCGGATCGTGGCACTCGATCCAGGCTCGGCCGAGCTCGTCGCGGCTCTCGGCGCGGGCGACCGGCTCGTCGGCGTGCCTACCGGGGTCCGGATCCCGCAGGCGAAGCCGGCAAAGATCGTCAGCCGGACCGGCACCATCGACGTCGACCGGACGATCGACCTGAAGCCCGACCTCGTCGTGGCCACACAGACGGCCGACCAGCTCGACGTCGCCCGGATCCAGAGAGCGACCGACGCGGCCGTCTACATCCAGCCCGCCGCGTCGCTCCTCAACGTCGAGCAGGGCGCGATCGACCTCGGCTTCCTCGTCGGCGAGGCATCGGAGGCGCGGCGGCTCGTGGGCCGGATCCAGCAGGACGTGGCGACCATCCAGCAGAAGCTCGCCGACGTGCCGCCCGTCTCCGTCTTCGTGGACACCGGCTTCTTCATCACCGTCTCGGACCGCTCGCTCCTCGGCGATCTCGTGAAGCGCGCCAAGGGAGCAAGCATCGCCGGCTCGAGCCCCGGGCCTGGCCCGTACCCGCTCGCCGATCTCCGGAAGGCGGACCCGCAGGTCTTCCTCGCGACCTCCGACAGCGACACGACGCTCGAGTCGCTGCGCGCGGACCCGGTCACCTCCGACCTCGCCGCAGTGCGCAAGAAGCATGTGGTCGTCATCCCGGCCGAGCTCGTCAACCGCGCAGGGCCTCGGGTCGCACGGGGGCTCGAGGCGATCGCCCGGGCGCTTCACCCGGATGCCTTCCAGTAGCGGCGCGGGCGTCGACGCGGTCACCATCGACGCGTTCGGAACGCTCGTCGAGCTCGATAACCCGGTCGGCCGGCTCCAGGGCGCCCTCGCCGAGCGCGGCCTGGAGCGAGAGGAGAAGTCCGTCGCGGCGGCCTTCGCCGCCGAGGTCGACTACTACCTCGTCCACAAGGGAGAGGGAAGGGACGACGCGACGCTCCTCGACCTGAGGCGGCGCTGCTCCGGCGTCTTCCTGCAGGGCGTGGCACCGGAGCTCGACGCGGAGAAATTCGCGCCGGCCTTCGTCGACGCGCTCGTCTTCCGCCCGCTTGACGGAGTCCTGGAGGCGCTCCGCCGGCTGCGACGGGCAGGGCTCGAGCTCGCCTGTGTGACGAACTGGGACGTCGGCGTCGCCGAGCAGCTCGAGCGGGCCGGCCTCGCCTCGTACCTCTCCGCAGTCGTCAGCTCCGCGGAGGCCGGTGCCGAGAAACCGGATCCCCGCGTCTTCGAGGAGACCGTGAAGCGCCTCGGCGTCGGGCCCGAGCGGACGATCCACATCGGAGACGACGAGGCCGACCAGGCCGGTGCCCTCGCCGCGGGGCTCGGCTTCGAGCCTCCTCCGCTCGCTACGCTCCCCGCACGGCTGGGCCTATGAAGAACCGCGGCTTCTCCACGCGCGCGATTCACGGTCGCGCGCTCCCCGACGCTCCGGGCGAGCCTGTCGTCCAGCCCATCGTCACGGCCACGACCTTCTCCTTCGACGACGCCGCCACCTTCGGACGAGTGATGAGCGAGGATGTGTACGGATTTCTCTACTCACGCCTCCGCAACCCGACCGTCGAGGAGCTGAACGGCGTGCTCGCCGACCTCGAGGGCGCCGAGGCCGCCCAGGCGTTCGGCTCCGGGATGGCCGCCATCTCAGCTGCGCTCATGACGACGCTCGAGCCCGGGGACACCCTGCTCTGCGCCAAGCAGCTCTACGGCGCGACCTACGCCTTCGCGGAGCAACGCCTGAAGCCGCTCGGGGTCGAGGTCGTCCATCTCGATGTCACCGACCACGAGGCCTGGCAGCGTCCCGCTGAGGTTCGCTACGTCGAGACGATGTCGAACCCCGGCCTCCCGGTCGCCGACCTCGGAGCGATCGCCGCAACGAAGGGCGATGGGCTAATGATCGTGGACAACACGTTCGCATCGCCGGCTCTCTGCCGTCCGCTCGAGCTCGGCGCCGACATCGTCTGCGAATCGGCGACGAAGTACCTGAACGGCCACCACGACGTGACCGCGGGCGTGTTCGCCGGAAGCGCCGAAGTCGTGGCGCGGGCACGCACGTGGCAGATCGACACCGGCGCCGTGCTCGATGCCTTCCCCGCCTACCTCCTTCGTCGTGGCCTGAAGACGCTCGCACTCCGGATGGAGCGACACTGCGCCAACGCGCTCGAGCTCGCCCGCTTCCTCGAAGGCCACCCCCGAGCCGCGCGCGTCTACTACGCCGGGCTGGAGAGCTATCCCCAGCACGAGCTGGCGAAGCGCCAGCTCGGGGGCTCTGGCGGGATGCTCGCCGCGGAGCTCGACGGGGGCCGTGAGGCGGGCGAGGCGTTGATGAACGGGCTCGAGCTCTGCAAGCGCGCGACGAGCCTCGGCGGGGTCGACACGGTGGTCTCGCACCCGGCTTCGACGAGCCACCGCCAGTTCTCCGAGGAGCAGCTCGCGGCCGCGGGAATCACGCCAGGGCTTCTGCGCGTGTCCGTAGGGTGTGAGGATGCAGACGACATCGTCGCCGACTTCGGCAACGCCCTCGAGCGACTATAGAGCCGTCCCGTTCTTCGGATGGTCGATCCTGGCCGTCCTCTTCATCGCGGGGAGCTTCGCCAGCCGCGAGATCAGCGCCGAAGACACGAAGGACATCTTCTTCGACTACGGTTTCGCGGTCACGACGATCGTCTACTACGCGATCCTCGTCGGCCTCACGTTCGCCCTTGCCATCCCGTACCCGCGGACCCCGCGCGCGCTCGGCCTGAACCCGTTCCGCCCGCGCTGGGCCGGCATCGCCATCGGCCTCATCGTCGGGGTGCTCATCGTCAGCGTCCTCATGGAGCCGCTCCTCCACGGAGGCCGCGATCAGGGGCTCGCCCCCGACGAGTGGCAGCCCGAGCACGCAAGGGCGTTCCTCCTGAACGGCATCCTCATCAGCACAGTCGTGCCCTTCACGGAGGAGCTCTTCTTCCGCGGACTCGGAGTGCGCGCGCTCCAGTTTCTCGGCGGGATGTCGGCGGTGGTCATCACCGGGCTCGTCTTCGGCTTCAGCCACGGGATTCTCGGCGCACTTCCTCCGCTCGTCCTCTTCGGCATCGCACTCGGGTGGGTCCGCCTCCGCTCAGACAGCATCTGGCCCGGCGTCATGGCGCACGGGTTCTACAACGGGGTCGGAATCCTGATCGTCTATCTCCAGCTGGCGTTCTAACCGGGTCGTCTGTCAGATTTCGCCCGTGCGCCGGGCTCTCGCCGTCATCGTTCTCGTCCTCGCAGCGCCCGCGACCGCAGGTGCGACCATTCCGTTCGACGCCCACCCCTCGGCGCCGCGGTACGGATCACAGGTGACGCTCAGTGGGACAGCCCCGCCCGGCGACGTCGTCGAGCTCTTCTACAACGGCGCCTCGACCGGACTGACGGCCCACGCCGACGCGACGAGCGGGGAGTTCGGCTTTGCCTTCGCTGCCATCCAGCCGGGGGCCTACCACGTCGAGACCGCGGGCGACGTCTCCGAGCCGGTCGACCTGAGGCTCAGGCCGATCCTCACGAGGCGCATAGACGGCCTCCGCTATCCGGGCAACCGCCTCGTCTTGAAAGGACGCCTGCGCCCGGCGTCGGCAGGGTCGCTGACCCTGAAGGTCGGCGCGCGCGACTGGCACGTGCACATCAAACCGGGTGGCCACTACACGGCTGTCCTCCCGACCGACCGCCTCGGGCGGCACCGGGCGCGCCTCGTCCTCGCGCCGCATGCCGGCTACAAGGGCTTCACGGTGCGGAAGCACTACCGCATTTTCGCGCCGGCGCTCTCCACCGGCGCGCACGGGACAGCCGTGCTCGCGCTCGAACGTCGGCTCGCCCGACTCCGCCACATCGTGCGCGGAGGCCCGAACGGCTACTACGCCTACGACACGTACGAAGCCGTGCTCGCCTTCCAGAAGGTGCATGGAATGGCTCGCACGGGCCGGGTCTCACGCGACGTCTGGCGGGTGCTCGCGCGGGCAGAGGTTCCCAAGGCGCGCATTCCGAAGGGGAACCACGTCGAGGTCTCGAAGACCTTGCAGGTTCTCTACGAGGTGCGGAAGGGCAAGGTCGTCCGTATCGTCCACGTCTCGACCGGTGCGACCGGGAACACGCCGGTGGGCACGTTCCATGTGTACGGCAAGGTCCCGGGACTGAACGGCAGCGGGATGTACTACTCGCTCTTCTTCACCGGAGCCTTCGCCATCCACGGCTACCACTCCGTGCCGCCCTACCCGGCGAGCCACGGCTGCGTCCGGACACCGCTGTGGTTCGCGCCCGGCTTCTACGACCGCTGGGCAGTCGGGGCGACGGTCTATATCTTCGCCTGATGCACGGCGACCCAGGGTCCGACCCCCGCGTACAGGTGCTGCGGGCAGAGATCACGTCCAGCGACCACGAGATCGTCCGCGCCGTGAACCGGCGGCTCGACCTCGTCCGGCAATTGAAGGAGCACAAGACCGCGATGGGCTATGACTTCGTGGACAAAGGCCGTGAGGACGCGCTCCTCGCCGAGCTCGAGCGGGAGAACGGCGGGCCGCTCTCGACCGACGGCCTGCGGAAGCTCCATGCGGAGCTCCTCGCCCTCACCAAGCGCGAGCTGGGTTAGGCCTCTGAACGTAGGCAGAGTGTCCTAGGCGGGTCTGAGGCGGGGCTCGCAAAGGAGGCAAGCGAGCAGACTCGAGACAGTACGAGGGTACGGCGAGAGCCTGCGGGCGCAGGATCCTGCCGCGAGTCCGTTAAGACGCGAAGCGTTGGGCTTTGCCCGGGCGAGCCTGCCGGCCAGAGCGTCTAGGCCTCTGAGCTGAAATCCTCGGGCTTGACGTCGTCGAGGAACTTCTTGAACTCCTCGACCATCTGCTCCTCGTTCACGTCGTCCTCGTGCTCGAACTCGATCGCGCTCTCCTCGATCACCGCGTCGTCCGCGAAGATCGGCGCGTCGGAGCGGACGGCCAGGGCGATGGCATCGCTCGGACGCGAGTCGATCTCGATCTCGCTCCCGTTCACCGCGACGGTGATGAGAGCGTAGAACGTGTTCTCGCGGAGCTCCGTGACCGCGATCTTGACGACGCGGGCCTCGAGCTTCGCGAGCACCTCCGAGAGGAGGTCATGCGTCATCGGGCGCGGCGTGGAGGCGCCTTGAAGCTTCATGAGGATCGCCGCCGCCTCGGGGTGGCCGATCCAGATCGGCAGGAACTTGTTTCCGTCGGCCGTCTTCAGAAGCACGATCGGCTGCTTGCCGACCATGTCGAAGCTCACCCCGTAGATGACCATCTCCTGCATCGCGTCTCGGCCTCGCTCTGATTCTAGCCCGGTACCTTCGTTGCCCCGCCGTGGGTTCGAGAAACGCGAGCTCGCACGAAGAAGATGGGCGATCCTGGATTCGAACCAGGGACCTCCGCCTTATCAGAGCGGCGCTCTAACCAACTGAGCTAATCGCCCGAGCCGGGCGCATTGTAGCGACGGCCCTGAGCGTTCTGGCGTCAGGGGAGGCGAAACAGGGCTCCGCCCGGCGGTAGTCCGCCGGCCCAGATCGCTCAGTGGTAGTAAGCGGTGGCGCGCAGGTAGTCCTCGCAGGCTAGGAGGAATGTTTCGTCGCGTGCCAGCTCGAGCACCGTCGCCTTCGTCTCGGCATCGAGCTCCGCGTCCGCGCCGACGGCTGCGACGAAGCCCGGGAGCCTGCCGCTCCTGGCGAGGCGAGCCATGCGAAGGACGAGCCGGCGCACCTGCTCGTCCTGGTTGATGGCTTCGAGAGACTCGATGTCCTGCACCCAGGGCCGCACCTACGCATAACGAGCCGCCGAGGAGGTCAGTTACGTGCCTCGAGCGATTCGACGATCTCCGCGAGCGCGACTTCGTCGGCGAACGGGACCTCGATGCGCGTGTCGGTGACCTTCACCGCCGCCCCGGTCATCGCCTCGAGCAACGTCCGCGCGCGGTCCGCGACCGCCGGGTCGATCCGGCACGTCTTCCGCGGCTTCGTCCGTGCGCCCGCCCAACGGGCTGCGCGCTCGGTCGCGCGAACCGACAACCCCTGCGCCACGACCTTCCGCGCGAGCGCGCGCCGGTCGTCGTGGCCGGACACGGAGAGGATCGCGCGGGCATGACCCTCGGTCAAAAGGCCGCGCTCCAGGAGTCCGAGGACGTCCTCCGGAAGCTCGAGCAGCCGCACGCGGTTCGACACGGTGGGCTTCGACCGGCCGACCCGCTCGGCGACCTCGCCGAGGGAGAGCGAGAACTCGTCCATGAGCACCGCGTAGGCGCGTGCCTCCTCGATGGGAGACAGATCCTCGCGCGCGACGTTCTCGACGAGCGCGAGAACGAGCGACTCGCGGTCGTCGCTCTCACGCACGAGCGCGGGAATGGTCGCGAGCCCGGCTGCGCGCGCCGCGCGCCAGCGACGCTCGCCGGCGATGAGCTCGTAACCACCGCCCTCGGTCGGCCGGACGACGACGGGCTGCATGACTCCCTGCGCCCGCACCGAGTCGGCGAGGCCGCTGATCCCCTCCGCGTCGATGTGCTTGCGCGGCTGGCGCGTGTTCGCACGGATCGAGCCGAGCGGGATCTGCAGAAGCTCGGCCGGGGAGACCCCTCCGCCGATGAGGACCTCGAGGCCGCGGCCGAGGCCCCTCCTGCTAGGTGCGGTCGACAAGCTCGCTCGCGACTCGATAGTAGGCATCGGCTCCGGCGGAGGCCGGGTCGTAGGCGGTGATGGGCAGGCCGTGGCTCGGCGCCTCGGCAAGTCGGACGCTCCGCGGAACCACCGCCTCGAAGACGAGCTCGCCGAAGTGGCGCCGCACCTCCGCGGCGACGTCGGCCGCGAGCCTGGTGCGTCCATCCACCATCGTCAGGAGCATCCCCGCGAGCGCGAGCTTCGGGTTGAGGCGGGCGCGCACGAGCTCGACGGAGTGGAGGAGCTGGGCAAGCCCCTCGAGCGCGTAGTACTCGCACTGCACGGGGACGAGAACGCGATCCGCGGCCGCGAGACCGTTCACCGTCAGCGGCCCCAGGGAGGGCGGGCAGTCGACGAAGACGTAGGAGTACTTCTCGCGCGCGGGCTCCAGAGCGCCTGCGAGAAACGACTCGCCGTCGCCGTGCGCGGCGAGCTCGACCGCAGCGCCGGCCAACTCGGGGCGCGAGGGCACGACGTCGAGGTTCTCGAAGCGGGTCGAGTGGACGATCTCCTCGAGCGGCGCGCCATCGAGTAGGTCGTAGGACGACGTGCCGTTCGCGCGCTCGCCGAGGCCCGAGGTCGCGTTTGCCTGCGGGTCGAGGTCGACGACGAGTGTCTTCGCGCCCGCCTCGGCGAGGCAGGCGGCGACGTTCACGGCGGTCGTCGTCTTGCCGACTCCACCCTTCTGATTGGCGAGTGCAAGGACCGTCCCCACGCCCGCACACTATTCATGCGAGAGGACGTTTCTTCGCCACGCCGGGCCGGCGCGGAAAGCCCGCGGGAGTGGGCCCCGTCTTCCTGAGCACGAGGAAGCCCGAAGGGCTCTCCTCGACCTCGGCGGCGAGCTCGGCGGCTGTCTTCGCGGCGGCCTCGAGATCGGCGCTCGGCCCGACGAAGAGCACCGCCCGCCCGCCCGGGCGCACCAGCGGAAGGCACCACTCGGCTGCCACCGGAGGAACGGCGAGCGCTCTTGCGACCGCCGTCCCGTATGCGTCCCGGCCTTCGCCGGCTGCATGCTCCTCGGCGCGGTCGCAGAGCACGGAGACGTTCTCGAACCCGGCTGCGACCTCCCGCAGGAAGTCGCACTTGCGTCCGTTCGCCTCGAGAAGGGCGAACTGCAGGTCCGGACGAACTGCGGCGAGCGGAATACCCGGAGAGCCCCCGCCCGAGCCGACGTCGACCACCGGCCCGTTGCCCAGCAGCCCGGCCGCCGGCAGAGCTCCCTCGAGGAGCGTCGCCCGCGCCTCGGCATGGTCCCGGATCGCCGTCAGGCCCGGCGTCGCGAGGAGCGCCGCAAGCCAGCGGTCGAGCCGCGCGTCAGACAGGGCGAACGACGACGAAGCGGTTGGGCTCGTTGCCCTCGCTCCCCGTCTCGACGTCCTCGCGCTCCTGGAGGTGCACGTGCACGATCTTCCGCTCGACCGCCGACATCGGGTCGAGCGCGACCGGCTCGCCGGCTGCGATCGCGTCCGAGGCTGCGCGGTCTGCCTGCTGCTCGAGCGTCGCGCGGCGCCGATCGCGGTAGCCGGCCGCATCGACGACAATGCTCTTCCGCTCGTCCGTTCCTCGGAAGACGATCGCGGTTGCGAGGTACTGGATCGCGTCGATGGTCTGTCCACGCTTGCCGATCACGAGCCCGAGATCCGGGCCGGTCAGCGTGGCGGCGAGCTCCTCGCCGTCCTCGTTGATCTCGATGCGCACCGGGGCGCCGAGTGCGGCGCACACGCGGTCGAGGAGCTCACGCAGCCGCGCAGGCGGGGAGTCGGGCTCCTCGTCGGCAGCCTCCGCGGGGGGAGGAACGGCGCCGGCCTTCGCGATCACGCGCGCGGGCGCGTAGCCCACGCCGAGCAAGCCGCGCTCGCCCTCGGAGAGAACCGCAAAGCTGACCGACGACTTGTCGATCCCGGGAAAGCGCCGTTCCAGCTCGCGGAGCGCCGACCACTTCGCCTCTCCGACGGTCTCGCCGGTCGCCTCGACCTCGGTCTCGGACAGCTCCCGCTCGATCTCGCTCATCGCCTCGACCGGGGACCTTTCTTCTTCCGGCGCTTGACCCTCTGCTGCCCCGAAGCTGTTGCCCGCGAGGGCTGAGCCGCCTTGCCGACCGCGCTTCCGCCGTCCGCTCCACCGTCGTCCTTGGGCGGCGTCCGCGACGACCGTTTGGACGGCGTCTGCGGCTTCGGCATCAGCCGCCTGGTCACGAGCCCCTGGCCGACCGTCCAGAGGTTCGTCGTCACCCAGTAGAGAAGAAGCCCGACCGGGAACGACGCGTTGACGATGAAGAGCACGAAGACGAGCGGCAGCGCCATGAAGATCCACCGCTGGCGCGGGTCCATCGTCGTGGACATGAAGTACGTCGAAGCCACCTGGCTGACGACGTAGATCGAGAGCAGGAGCCAGCCCGACCAGTGGTCCGTGATGTTCGTCGTGATGTTCGGGACGATCCCGAGCCAGCCGAGGTCGGAGCCCGGGTACTGGGGAAAGACCTCCTTCTCGAAGTCCCGCAGCACGTAGTAGAGCGAGATGAAGACCGGGATCTGGATCAGAATGGGGAGGCATGAGGCCGCCGGGTTGATCTTGTTCTCCCGGTAGAACTTCATGACCTCCTCGTTCATGCGCTGCTTGTCGTGCTTGTACTTCTGCTGCAGCGCCTTGAGCTCGGGGGCGTGCGCCTGGAGGTGCTGCATCGAGCGGATCTGCTTGACCGTCAGCGGGACGATCACGATCCGCACCATCAGCGTGAGCACGATGATCGCCCACGCCCACGGGAGGCCCATCGTGGAATGGATCCACTCGAGGACCGTCGTCATGACGTTCTCGATCGGGCGGAGCGGATTGGCGACGGCGAGGATCACGAGCGTCCCCTGAGCGGGAAGACCCGTTGGTCGCGCGCGTAGTCGACGCCGCCGTGGCTCCACGGATTGCAGCGCAGGAGCCTCCACATCGTGAGCACAGTCCCACGCAGGACGCCGAACTCGCGGTAGGCCTCGAGTGCATACGCCGAGCAGGACGGGTGGTACTTGCAGCGCGGATTGCCGAGCGGCGTCGCCCCGGCGAACGGCGAGAGGATCCTTCGGTAGCCGCGGATGAGGAGGACCGCGATCGAGCTCACGCCGTCGCGCGCTCCTTCTGGAAGACCTCGGAGACGCGCTCGCTCAGCCACTCGAACCCGCGGCTCTCGATCGCGTCGCCGAGGCCCGGCCTCGCGATCAGGACGTAGTCGTTGCCCGCGGGGAGGCCTGCCTCGATCTGCTCGAACGCCGCCCGCAGGCGCCGCTTGATCCGGTTCCGCTCCACCGCGCCCCCGAGTTGGCGCGAGACGGCGAGGCCCAGCCGCGGCCCGAGGCCCTCGGTCTCCTCGCGCGGGAAGGCGTAGAGAACGAGGTAGCGCGTAGCCGTGGAGCGGCCGTGCCGGTAGACGGCGTCGAAGTCGCGTGAGCGAGAGAGACGGTGGCGGCGTTTCAACCCGGCTCAGGCCGAGAGACGCTTGCGCCCCTTGGCGCGGCGGCGCTTGAGAATTGCGCGGCCGGCGCGGGTCGACATCCGCGCGCGGAATCCGTGCCGGCGCTTCCGGCGTCGAACGTTCGGCTGGAAGGTACGTTTCAAGGGAGGTGCGAGAAGACGATGTGCGCGATGCGACCGGCGCCTGCCGGCCACCGGGCCAGTATAGAGAAGGCCGCCTCCCGGCCGGGTGGTTCGGTCGAGCGAGACCGGGACTCTCGACCGTCGCAGCGAGCAATGTCGCAAAATCTGCACGTGCGGAAATCCACAGGCGAAAGACCGCATGGCTACAAGCCTCACCCCACCTTTCCACAGCTGTGGAGACTGCTGTGGAAAGGAAGAATTTGCCTGCTCAGACCCCCTTTCCCGTACTTCGGTCCGCATGTTTTCAAGCGTTGAGGGCCCTCGGCGGCGTTGCTATGATCGCCGCTTCCCGGAGTCTGGCGGAGGGAGCAACAAGCCGGCGTGCAACGCCCTGCTGAACTGAGCGCGGAATCACTGTGGACCGAGGTATCGAACCGCCTCAGGGACGCATTGAGCGAATCGACGTTCACGACGTGGTTCGCCGACACGGAGCCGATCGAGCTCAGCAGTGAGCACTTCGTTCTCGCCGTACCCAACGACTTCACGCGCACGTGGATCGAGGATCACTTCCTCGATCTCATCCGCGCCGCGATCCGCGAGTCCGTAGGAAGCGATCGGACCGTGCGTCTCGCGGTGCGCGAGCTCGACGAGTCGCAGCAATTCGAGTCCCCGCCGCCGGCTCGCTTCGGCGAGGGCCTGAACCCGAAGTACACCTTCGACCTCTTCGTCATCGGATCGTCGAACCGCTTCGCGCACGCGGCGGCACTCGCCGTCGCCGAGGCGCCGGCCCAGGCCTACAACCCCCTCTTCATCTACGGCGGCACAGGCCTCGGGAAGACGCATCTCCTCCAGGCGATCGCGAGCTACATCGGCGAGCACTCGCGCAACCTCTCCGCGCGTTACGTGACGAGCGAGATCTTCATGAACGACTTCATCAACTCGCTCCGCGACAAGCGGATCGAGGGCTTCAAGCAACGCTACCGCCACTACGACGTCCTCCTCATCGACGACATCCAGTTCTTCGAGCACAAGGAGCGGATCCAGGAGGAGTTCTTCCATACCTTCAATTCGCTCTACGAGGCCGGCCGGCAGATCGTCATCTCCTCCGACCGACCGCCGCGCGCGATCGCGACCCTCGAGGCGCGCCTGCGCTCGCGGTTCGAATGGGGCCTCATCACGGACATCCAGGCGCCCGATCTCGAGACGCGCATCGCGATTCTCAGGAAGAAGGTGAAGACGGATGCGATCCACGTGCCGGACACGCAGGTCCTCACCTTCATCGCGAGCCGCATCTCGACGAACATCCGCGAGCTCGAAGGGGCGCTCACGCGCGTGGTCGCGTTCTCGTCGCTCACCGGCCGGCCGATGACCGTGGAGCTGGCTCAGGAGGTGCTCAAGGACGTCTTTCCACAGGGCGAGCTGCCCGAGGTCTCCGTGGAGCGGATCCAGGAGACCGTCGTCGAGCGCTTCGGCATCTCGATGCAGGAGCTCACCGGCGACCGCCGCTCGCAGCAGATTGTCTATCCCCGCCAGGTGGCGATGTACCTCTGCCGCGAGCTCACAGACAGCTCCCTGCCCAAGATCGGGAAGAAGTTCGGCGGGCGCGACCACACGACGGTCATCCACGCAACGTCGAAGATCGCGAAGCTCATCCAGGAAGACCGAAGTGTCTACAACCTCGTCCAGGAGCTCACGGCGAGGATCAAGCAGCCCCGGTGAACAACGCCCTGTGCACACCTGACGAAAGCTGGGGAAATCGCCGCGAGGCCGGGTCGCCCTGTCGACAAGTCGCTCTTGTCCACAAAAGTCGTCCACCGGCGATTCCCAAGAGCCATGCGGAAACACCGCGTCTTCCCCGTCGTCCACACTCCCTATGACTACGAAGAGGTTTTTTTAAATGACAAGTATCGATACCGTTGTCGGCACGACGATGAAGGTCATGTGCGGTCGGGACGAGCTCGCGGACAAGCTTCAACTCGCCGGCCGCGGGGTGTCGACTCGCACACAGAGCGTTCAGATCCTCGGGGGGATCATGTTGCGTGCCACCGGGGGCCAACTGCACCTGTCCGCGACGGATATGGAGATCTCGCTTCGGGTTGCCCTCGATGCACAGGTCGAGGACGAAGGGGCCGTGGTCGTTCCAGGCCGGCTGCTCGTGGACATCGTTCGCCTTCTTCCTGCCGGCGAGGTGACGATCGGGCATCGCGCCGAGGAGGGAGTCGCGGAGTTGACCTGCGGCTCGGCCTCCTACAAGCTGCACACGTACGCGGCCGAGGACTTCCCGCGCCTTCCTGAGATCGATCCCGAGACCGCGTTCACGGTCGACAAGGAGGCGTTCGTCGAGACCATCGCCCGCGTCAGCCGCTCGGCCTCCCGCGACGAGTCGCGACCGGTCCTCACCGGAATCCTCGTCCGCTTCGAGGGCGAAAAGCTCGTGATGGCCGCTACGGACTCCTACCGGTTGAGCGTGAAGGAGACCGCGCTCGACAAGGGGCCGGGGCCGGAGCTCGAGGCGATCGTGCCGGCACGCGCCCTCTCCGAGCTCTTGCGCATCGGCCAAGGCGGGGAGCCGGGGACGATCTCGATCGGCGTGCAGGAGAATCAGATCGTCTTCGGAGTCGACGACGTCTGGCTCACGGCGCGGCGGATCGACGGCCAGTTCCCGAACTACAAGCAGCTTCTCCCCGAGACCTTCGAAGCCGAGATCCAGCTGCCGCGCGACGAGTTCGTCGAGATCGTCCGCCGCGCGTCGCTCATGGCGCAGCGCAAGTCGCCGCTGCGGCTTCGCTTCGAGAGCGGCGAGCTCACGGTCTCCGCGCAGACGCAGGACGTCGGCGAAGCGCGGGAGTCGCTCCCCATCTCGTACTCGGGCGACACGATCGAGATCGGCTTCAACGCCGAGTTCCTTCGCGACGGCCTCGAATCGGTCGGCGACGATGCGGTGCGCTTCAAGCTCATCAGCCCGCTCAGGCCGGGACTCATCCTCGGGGAGTCGGACGACTTCCTGTACCTGATCATGCCGATCCGGCTCGCCGGCTGATCGTCGGGCACGTCTCGCTCCGGAACTTCCGCTCCTACGCCGGGCTCGAGCTCGACCTGGTGCCCGGGCTGGTTCTCGTGACCGGTCCTAACGGTGTCGGGAAGACGAACCTGCTGGAGGGGCTGCATGTGGGCGCGCAGGGGTTCTCCCCGCGCACCCGCGCGGAGCCACGGCTCGTCCGCTTCGGCGAGGAGGCAGCTCGTGTGCGGCTGCAAGGAACCTCTGCGCAAAGCTCTTTCGAGACCCAGGTCGACGTCGTGCCCGGATCCGCGAAGGAGGTGCGCCTCAACGGCGCCACGCTTCAGAGCGGCGAAGAGCTCCGCTCGAGGCTCGCAGCGCTCGTCTTCACGCCCGACCGCCTGGCGGTCGTGAAGGGCGGGCCGATCGTCCGCCGTGCCTATCTCGACCGCATGCTCGGGCGGGTCTTTCCCAGCCGCGCGGAGATCTCGCCGAACTATGCCCGCGCGGTGGCGCAGCGCAATGCAGCACTTCGGCGGGTGCGCGCCGGCGACGCGGGCCTCGATTCTGTGGAGCCGTGGACGGCGCAGGCGGCGGCTCTCGGAACCGAGCTCGACACGGCCCGCTCCGAGCTCGTTGCACTTCTCCGCCCCGGGTTCTCGAGAGTCTCCGAGTCACTCGGCCTCGCAGGAGCCCTGCTCGCCTACCCCGGTGCGGGCCTGACCGTCGAGGAGCTGGAGGAGCGGCTTCCACGCGATCTCGAGCGAGCCGTGACCGGTGCAGGGCCTCACCTGCGCGACGCGTCGATCACCGCCGGCGGCCGCGAGCTGCGCGGTTTCGGCTCGCAGGGGGAGCAGCGCACTGCGGTGCTCGCGCTCGTCCTCGCCGAGGCGGAGCTCCTGGCGGGGCGCAGGGGCGAGCCGCCGCTTCTCCTCCTCGACGACGTGTTCAGCGAGCTCGATACCGAACGGCGCGAGCGCCCTCCTCGCCCAGCTTCCGGCGGGCGGCCAGACGGTGATCACTGCGACGCACAAGCCGGGTGTGGCCGACCCGGGCCTGATCGTCGAAGTCAGTCCGGGAGAAGCCAAGGTGGCGGCTTGAGGTTCGGCGCCCTTCGGCCGATCGAAGACGAGGTGCGCCGCGAGCTCGCCCGTTTCGGGCCGGCTGCAGGGCTCGGGGACATCGTCGAGACGTGGCCCGAGTGCGTCGGAGCGGGAATCGCCGCCAACGCGTGGCCCGCACGCCTCGCGCGGGACGGGAGCCTCCACGTGTCCACGAGCTCGAGCGCGTGGGCCTTCGAGCTCACCCAGCTCGCGCCCTCGATTCTGGAACGGTTGGAGAAGCGCCTGGGCGAGTCCGCGCCCGCCGCCTTGCGCTTCGCCCCGGGCTCGCTTCCGGAGGCGGGACCGGAACCTGTGGAAGCTTCGGAACGGACCGTGCCGAAGGCCAGCGAGGCCGACCGCGCGGAGGGCGCGCGGATCGCCGCGGGAATCGAGAACCCGGATCTCCGAGAGGCAGTTGCACGGGCCGCCGAGGCCAGTCTGGCGGCGGGCACCAACCGCTCGATCTGATAGACTTCATTGGGCGCGGAAGTAGCCCATTAGCAGGGCTTTTTTGATGGCAAAGACCACCTATACAGCCAAAGACATCACCGTTCTGGAGGGCCTCGAGCCGGTCCGGCTTCGGCCTGGCATGTACATCGGGTCGACGGGAGCCCGCGGGCTCCATCATCTCGTCTACGAGGTCGTCGACAACTCCGTCGATGAGGCCCTCGCGGGGCGCAACGACCGCATCGAGGTCACCCTCCACCCCGACAACTCGGTCACCGTCCGTGACTTCGGCTCGGGCATCCCGGTCGACGTCATGGCCGACCAGGGACGGCCGGCTCTCGAGGTCGTCCTCACGAAGCTCCACGCCGGCGGCAAGTTCGGGGGCGACGGTTACAAGGTCTCGGGCGGATTGCACGGCGTCGGCGTCTCCGTCGTCAACGCGCTCTCCGAATGGCTCGTCGCCGAGGTCTACCGCGACGGAAAGATTTACCGCCAGGAGTACGAGCGCGGCGCCCCGAAGGCCGACATGGAGGTCACCGGGAAGACGGAGGAAACCGGCACGACGATCACGTTCCTGCCCGACGCGGACATCTTCGAGGAGATCGATTTCTCGGTCGAGACGCTCGTCCAGCGATTGCGTGAGACCGCCTTTCTGACCAAGAGCCTGGCGATCGTCCTCGTGGACGAGCGCGAGGGCGACGACCGGTACGAGTTCAAGTACGACGGCGGCATCCGCGACTTCGTCGGGTACATCAACGACAGCAAGGACCCGATTCACAAGCGGATCGTCTACTTCGAGAGCGAGAGCGACGACGGCACCGTCGAGATCGCCATGCAGTGGAACTCGTCCTACGTCGAGTCGGTGTTCTCGTTCGCGAACAACATCAACACGCACGAGGGCGGGTCGCACCTCTCGGGCTTCAAGGCGGCGCTGACAGGCACACTGAACAAGTACGCGCGCGACAAGGGGCTCCTGAAGGACAAGGAGGAGAACCTCGAGGGAGAGGACGTGCGCGAAGGGCTTGCAGCGGTCATCTCGATCAAGCTCCGCGACCCGCAGTTCGAGGGCCAGACGAAGACGAAGCTCGGAAACCCCTGGGTGCGGGGGCTCGTCGAGCAGGCGGTGAACGCGAAGCTCGCCGAGTTCCTCGAGGAGAACCCGACCGACGCGCGCCAGGTGATCCAGAAGGCGATCGCGGCACGAAACGCGCGCCAGGCGGCGCGTAAGGCGAGAGAGCTCACGCGCCGCAAGGGCGCGCTCGACAGCGCCTCGCTCCCCGGGAAGCTCGCCGACTGCCAGACGCGGGACCCGGCCGAGGCCGAGCTTTACCTCGTCGAGGGAAACTCGGCCGGCGGCTCGGCAGTCGACGCGCGCGACCGGCACTTCCAGGCGATCCTGCCGCTGCGCGGCAAGGTCATCAACTCCGAGAAGAACCGCATCAACAAGGTGCTCTCGAATGCGGAGATCCAGTCGATCATCACCGCGGTCGGGACGAGCATCGGCGACGAGTTCGACCTGGCGAAACTCCGCTATCACCGCGTGATCGTGATGACGGATGCCGATGTCGACGGATCGCACATCCGTACGCTGATCCTCACCTTCCTCTACCGGCAGATGCCCGAGCTCGTCGAGGGTGGCCATGTCTACATCGCCGTGCCGCCGCTCTATCGGGTGAAGGTCGGCAGCCGTGAGCTCTACATCGAGAAGGAGTCACAGTTCGAGGACCTGCTCGTCCGGGAGCGCGTGAAGGACATCGAGGTCGTGGACCGCGCCGGCCAGACACTCACGTTCACCGAGGCGAAGTGGAGCAAGTTCGCGAAGGCGCTCAACGAGTTCGACGGCTGGCTCGCCAAGGTCAACTCCGAGTTCCGCGACTATGCCGCGCCCGCGACCTTCGCCGTCGCGCATCGCTTCGTCGAGCACCCCATCCACGACGTCGACACCGCTCGAAGCACGCTGCCCGAACTGAACTCGAACGGCTACGAGCTCGAGGAGGTCGAGGCGCGGATCGACAACAGCTTCCGGCTCAAGGTGACCGAGCGCTCGACGAGCGCGGCAAACCACGTCGACATGCCCGGGGAGCTCTTCGGCTCGCCGAGCTACGAGAGCCTGCGCAAGGCCTACGAAAAGGCCGCCGAGGTCGTCGGGCTGCCTCCGTTCACGATCACGCTCGGCAAGAAGTCGCGGCGGGCCGAGGCCTTCGACGAGCTCAAGTCCCTGACGCTCGAGCTGGCGAAGGAGGGCCTCCAGGTCGCACGCTTCAAGGGCCTCGGCGAGATGGATCCGGCCGAGCTCTGGGACACGACCATGGATCCCGCCCGGCGGATGCTCATGCGCGTCGAGGTCGAGGACGCCGCCGAGGCCGACCGCATCTTCTCGATGCTGATGGGCGACCAGGTCGAGCCGCGCCGCGAGTTCATCGAGCAGAACGCCCAGGATGTGCGCTTCCTCGATGTGTAGTCGCTGGAACGGTTTCGAAGGAGGGGGCTCATGGGGGAACCATGGGTTCCCCCATGCCGAGAACGCGCAGGACGTGAGGTTCCTCGATGTCTGACCTCGAACGCCTCGGCGCCGGCCGCATCGAGGGCCGCGAGCTCGAGCAGGAGATGCGCTCGAGCTTCCTGGACTACGCGATGAGCGTCATCGTCTCGCGCGCCCTTCCCGACGTGCGCGACGGGCTCAAGCCGGTACACCGCCGGATCCTCTACGCGATGGACGAGGGCGGCCTGCAGCCGAACCGGCCGCGGGTCAAGTCGGCAAGCGTCGTCGGCGACGTGATGAAGAACTACCACCCGCACGGCGACTCGGCGATCTACGACACCCTCGTTCGCATGGCGCAGACGTTCTCGATGCGCTATCCGCTCGTCGACCCGCAGGGGAACTTCGGGAACATCGACGACTACCCGGCCGCGGCGATGCGCTATACGGAGGCCCGCCTCGCGCGGATCGCGACCGAGCTTCTCCGCGACATCGACGCCGACACCGTTGACTTCGTCCCCAACTACGACGAGCGCCGCCGCGAGCCCTCGGTCCTGCCGTCGCGGTTCCCCAACCTGCTTGTCAACGGAGCCGCGGGGATCGCCGTCGGCATGGCAACCAACATTCCGCCGCACAACCTGGCCGAGGTGATCGACGGGGTGGTGGCGATGATCGACGACGCCGACATCGACGTCGAACGCCTGAGCAAGTACGTGAAGGGCCCCGACTTCCCGACCGGCGGGATCATTCTCGGCCGCGAGGGGATCCGCGAGGCGTACCGGTCCGGCCGTGGCCGCATCGTCATGCGTGCGCGGGCGCACATCGAGGAGCTGCGCGGCGGCAAGACCGCGATCATCGTCACAGAGCTCCCGTTCGGGGTGAAGAAGGGCGGCGACGCGGGCGTCATCAAGAAGGTTGCCGAGCTCGCGAACGACAAGGTTCTTCCCGAGATCTCGGACCTCGCCGACCACTCGGACAAGTCGGGGATGCGGATTCAGATCGAGCTCAAGCGCGAGGCGATTCCGCAGGTCGTCCTCAACAAGCTCTACAAGCACACGTCCCTTCAGACGACTTTCGGCTACAACGCGGTCGCGCTCGTGGACGGGGTGCCGCGAACGCTTTCGCTCCTCGAGCTCGTTCGGCACTATCTCGACTTCCAGCGCGTGGTCGTCACCCGGCGCTCCAAGTACGAGCTGCGCAAAGCCGAGGAGCGCGCGCACATCCTCGAGGGCTATCTCACCGCTCTCGACAACCTTGACGAGGTCATCGCGCTCATTCGCGGATCGGCCGATCCCGACGAGGCGCGCACCGGTCTGCAGGAGCGCTTCGAGCTCACCGAGATTCAGGCGCAGGCGATTCTCGACCTCCGCCTCCAGCGTCTCACCGGGCTCGAGCGCAAGCGGATCGAGGAGGAGTATGCCGATCTCCAGGAGCGCATCGCCGAGCTCCGCTCGATTCTCTCCGACGAAGTCCGTATCGACGGTCTCATCCGCGAGGAGCTCGCCGAGATCAAGGATCTGTACGCGAGGGGCGACGACCGGCGCACGGAGATCGTGGCCGCCGAGGGCGACCTCGAGCTCGAGGATCTCATCGCCGAGGAGGACATGGTCATCGCGATCACGCGCTCCGGCTATGTCAAGCGCCTGCCGGTGACGACCTACCGCGAGCAGCGACGTGGGGGCATCGGCGTCATGGGGATGGAGCTGAAGGACGAGGACTACATCGAGCATCTCGTCGTCGCCTCCACCCACGACTACCTCCTCTTCTTCACCTCCGTGGGGAAGATCTACCGGCTGAAAGTGCACGAGCTCCCGCTCGGAAGCCGGCAGTCCAAGGGCCGCGCGCTCGTGAACCTGCTCCCACTGGCGCAGGGGGAGAGCGTCCGCACGCTGATCGCCACCCGGGACTTCGGCGAAGCCGAGTATCTCGTGCTTGCGACGAAGAACGGCGTCGTCAAGAAGACACGCTTCGCGGAGTACAACACCCCGCTCAAGGCCGACGGAATCATCGCGATCAAGCTGCGCGACCAGGACGAGCTCGTGGCCGTGCTGCACTCCTCCGGCGAGGACGACATCCTCATGGTCTCGCGCAAGGGGCAGGCGATCCGCTTCCACGAGAGCGCCGCGCGGCCGATGGGCCGGGCGACCGAGGGCGTGCGCGGGATGACTCTCAGAGAGGGGGACGAGGTGATCGCGGCGAGCCTGGCCGAGGACGAGGCCGACGTGCTCGTCGTGACTCGCAACGGCTTCGGCAAGCGCACCCCGATTCGCGACTATCCCGTGAAGGGACGCGGAGGGCTGGGCGTCCAGACCGTGAAGCTCACCGAGGCGCGTGGGGAGCTGGCAGGCGCGCTCGTCGTTCGCGACGGCTACCAGATCATGCTGATGTCCACGGGCGGCACGGTGATCAAGGTCCCGGTCGAGGACGTCAAGCGCCTCGGGCGTTCGACGCAGGGCGTCATCGTCATGCGCACCCGTGACGGCGAGGAGGTCTCGACCCTCGCGCCGGTGGTCGACCAGGCCGACGTGCCCGAAGCGGGCGAAGACGAGGTTCACGAGGCATCTGCCGAGGCTCCCGTGGAGGCCGAAGCCGTGGCCGAGCCCGAAGCCAGCGGGTAGCTACCTCTCCCTAAGGGGAGATTTCGGCAGGATTGACTTCACAAAGCCACGGCACGGTGGTAGCTTCCCCTGAGTCGTCCCTCCCGATTCGAAACGAGTGTCTCCATGGCGGTTCCACGACACGTTGACCTGCTTGAACCGATAAACCTGTCCGAGCATCTGGAGAAGGTCGAGCTCTATCTCGGTCAGGTGTGCCAGGTCGCCGGCATCTCGAAGATGCAGCTCGACTACTGGACGAACAAGGCCCAGATCCCGACGAAGGGCAAGAAACAGCGCATCTACGACATCGACGCGCTGGAGACGGTCATGCTCATCAAGCAGGGGAAGGACAAGGGCCTCAATCTCTCGACGGCGATTGAGGCGGCGAGCAAGTTCAAGGAAGAGCGCTCGCCCCGGGCAAAGCCCGGCCTCGCCACCGCCTGACGAGGCTCACGCTTCGCGCAGGACGCCGGCGGCCGACTCGGGCGCGAGCGTGTTCACGAAGTAACCCGCGCCGAGCTCGAGCCCGGCCAGGACCGAGAGCCGGGGCACGATCTCCAGGTGCCAGTGCCCGAACGCGTGCAGCCACGCGTTCAGCGGGACGGCTCCTTCCGCGACATGGAGCCGGCGGATTCCCTCGGAGAGGAGGCGCAAAGCGGCGGCGAGCTCCGGCCCCTCGAAGGGATTTCGGGTGCACTCGCGGGGCGCGACGACCATCTCGTACGGCTGCCGGCTGGCGAAGGGGCAGAGGAGAACCAGACCGTCACGCTCGTCGACGATGCGGATGCGCTGCTCGAGCTCTTCGGCAAGGACGCGGCACAGGATGCAGCCCTCCTCCGCCTCCTGCGCGGCCCGCTCCTGGGCGACGAGCGGCGGCTCTTCCTCGAGCCAGAAGAGCTGCGAGTGGCTGTGCGCGAGGCTGGCTCCGGCGGCGCGGCCCTCGTTGACGAGCGCCTGGACATAGGGGAAGCCCTGTTCGCGCGCCGCGGCCGCGCGATTCTGCCACGCGTCGGCGACGTGCCCGACTTCGCGGCCGGTGAGATCGGAGAACGTGCGCACATGTCGCGGCGAGTGGACGACGACCTCCTGCCTGCCCCGCGCAGCCCGTCTGGCGAAGAGGCCAGTCTTGTCGCCCTTGTCCGACCAGGGGCCGAACGCAGGGAACTTGTTGGGGACGACCCGCACCCACCATCCGGGGGCGTCGGCCGGGCGGCCGGCCGGCCCGATGGCGAAGGTCTCCGGAGGTGTGGCCGATTCGCGGCCGGCGCAGAACGGACAGCCGGCGACGTCGTTGCCGGATTCGTCCGCCTCAGGCCTCGCCGCGCCGGGGCGATGCGCCCGCGCGGGCGCGATGACGACCCAGCGCCCGGAGACCGGGTCGCGGCGAAGCTCCGGAGGAGTCTCGGCGTTCAGCTGGACTTGTCGTTCCCGCCGAGAAACGGGCGGAAGAGGTCGAGCGGGAGAGGGAGAATCAGGGTCGAGGAGCGCTCCGAGGACATCTCGAGCATGGTCTGCAGGAAGCGGAGCTGAAGCGTGATCGGGTTCTCGCTCATGACGTTGGCCGCGTCCTTGAGGCGCTCGGACGCCTGGAACTCGCCCTCGGCGGCGATGACCTTCGCGCGGCGCTCGCGCTCGGCTTCGGCCTGGCGGGCCATCGCGCGCTGCATCCCGGTCGGGATCTCGACGTCCTTGACCTCGACGATGGAGACCTTGATCCCCCAGGGCGAGGTGGCCTCGTCGATGATCTCCTGCAGGATCGCGTTGATCTTGTCGCGTTCGGAGAGGAGCTCGTCGAGGACGTGCTGGCCGAGGACGCTTCGCAGCGTCGTCTGGGAGATCTGCGAGGTGGCGACCATGAAGTTTTCGACCTGCACGATCGCCTTCTCCGGGTCGATGATCCTGAAGTAGGCGACCGCGTTCACCCGTACGGGCACGTTGTCCTTCGTGATCACCTCCTGCGGCGGGATGTTCAGGGTCACCGTGCGGAGGTCGACACGCACCATCTTGTCGACGATGGGGATGAGGAGAAAGAGGCCCGGTCCCTTCGGCGGCGAATGCAGGCGCCCCAGCCGGAAGATGACGCCCCGCTCGTATTCCCGCGTGATCCTGATCGCGGCCGAGAGCAGGAAGAGGATGATGACGACGACTGCTGCGATTGCGATGAGCGCAGCGACCATTGGGCTCCGTTTCCTCGGGGCTTCTTATCCTACGCCGTGACGGGTATCGCGGCTTCTGCCCGTCGCACGTGGATGACGAGGCCCTCGTCGATGCTCTCGACGACGACGTCTTCGCCGACGGCGATCGGCTCCGCGTCGGAGCGCGCCTGCCAAAGCTCGCCGTGGACGAACACGAGCCCGGCCGGGTCGAGCGCCTTGCGCACGACGCCCATCTGGCCGACCAGTTCCTCCTGGCCGGTCACCGGCCTCCGTCTCCGCGATTGCACGATCTTCGTGAGGGCGAAGACCATGAGGAGCGTGAAGGTGCCTGCGATGGCAAGCGCGACCCAGATCGACACTTGGTAGCCGGGCCCGGCCGGGTCGAAGAGCATGAGGGAGCCGATGACGAAGCACGCCGCGCCTGCGAGCGCGAGCGCGCCGTGGCTCATGACGAACGGCTCCGCGGCGAAGAAGGCCGCTGCGAGGAGGATCAGCAGAATCCCGGCCGCGCTGACTGGGAGCACCTGCAGGCCGAAGAAGGCGACGATCAGCGAGATCGCGCCGAAAGTCCCCGGGAAGATGAGGCCCGGGTTGAAAAGCTCGACGGTGATCCCGAGGGCTCCCAGCGAGAGAAGCAGCACGATGATGTTGGGGTCGATGATCGTGTCGAGGATCCGCTTCCAGAGCGACATGTGGATCGTCGTGACCTCCGCGCCCGCGGTGTGCAGCACGAGGCCCTTCGGCTCGGTCTTCATTCCGTCGATGTCGTTCAGAAGGGTCGGGAGGTCGGGTGCGACGACGTCGACGACGTTCTGGTCGAGCGCCTCTTCCGCGGTGAGGTTCGATGCCCGGCGGACGGCCTGCTCGGCCCACTCGGCGTTGCGCCCGTGCGTCTCCGCGAGCCCGCGGATGTAGGCGGCCGCGTCGTTGATCACCTTGCGGCGAAGGTCGCTCGGGATATTGCCGCCGCCGGTCGAGATCGGTGTGGACGAGCCGATGTTCGTGTTCGGCGCCATGGCGGCGACGTCCGCGGCCATCGTGATGAAGACCCCCGCCGAGGCGTCCCGGGATCCCTGTGGGTAGACGTAGACGACGACCGGGACCGTCGACTCGAGCTCTTTCTTGATGATGTCCCTCATCGAGGAGTCGAGCCCCCCGGGCGTGTCCATGAGGATGACGACGGCGTCGTAGCCGTCTTCCTTCGCCTGGTCGATCGCCCCGGTCAGGTAGTCCGCGGTAACCGGGTTGATGTCGTTCTCGAACTCGACCGCGAGAACCCGCGGAGGATCGGCTCCAGCCGCCGTCCCAGCCAGCGCGAGGGTGGCGGCGAGGGCACAGAGAAGCGCGGAAAAACCCCGCAGGAGCAGCATCTTCGAGTGTAAGTATTCTATCAGGGTCAAGCTTTCGCTCTTGAGCGCCGAGAAGGCCTTTGTTTGCCTTCCGAGAAGGCCGCCGTACAGTGATGACCCTGTTTCGCACCGCCCTCGCCGCGCTCGCGCTCGCTCTGGCCGTTCCGGCTCTCGCCCATGGAGCGGATCGGTTCGTGGTGCGCGACGAGCCTGTCTCCGCGGCGAGCGGGCTTCGCGCGCGGCAGGCGCCGCTCGAGTTCAACCTGGTCGGGCTGCACTGGAAGGGGCGCGGGAGCGTGTCGTTTCGAACCCGTTCGCGGGCCGGCGGGTGGAGCTCGTGGCGGGAGGCGGGGGCCGAGGCGGAGGACTCGCCGGACGCCGATTCGGCCGAGAGCTCGGCGCGCCGGGGCTGGAAGCTCGGGAGCCCGTACTGGACGGGCCCGGCGGCGTCGATCGAATACCGGTTCAGCGGCCGCGTCTCGAGGCTGCGTGCGTACTTCCTTTGGAGCGACCCTCGAGCGGGAACCACTGCTCTTTCCAGACCCCTCGCCGCCCGCGCCGGACAGCCGACGATCATCCGGCGCGCGGAGTGGCGGGCCGATGAGTCGATCGTGCGCGCGAAGCCCTACTACGCCTCGGCGGTTCGCTTCGCCGTCGTCCACCATACCGCGGGGTCGAACTCCTATTCGGCCTCGGAATCGGCGGCGATCGTTCGGGGCATTGAGCGCTACCACGTGCTCGCGAACGGCTGGAACGACATCGGCTACAACTTCCTCGTCGACAAGTACGGCCAGGTCTTCGAGGGTCGGGGCGGGGGGATCGCGAAGAACGTGGTCGGCGCCCATGCCGAGGGGTTCAACACGGGCAGCACGGGCATCGCGGTGATTGGCAACTACGAGTCGCAGGCGATCTCATCCGCCGCGCGCGCCTCGCTCGTGAAGCTACTCGCCTGGCGCCTCGACGTCGCACACGTGGACCCGCTCGGCAAGCTCATGTGGACGTCCGGCGGGAACCCGCGCTTCCCGGCCGGGACGAAGGTCAATCTGCGCGCGATCTCGGGGCACCGGGACACGGGGCCGACCAGCTGTCCGGGCGGCTCCCTCTACGCCCGGCTCAACGGGATTGCGAGCGACGTCGCGGCAACGGGGTTGCCCAAGCTCTATCACCCGGTCGTCAACGGAAGCCTCGGCGGCCAGGTGCGGTTCACGGCGACGCTGACCGAGGCGCTGCCGTGGACCGTCACCATCCGTGATGCGGGCGGCGCGGTTGTCGCCACCGGAAGCGGGACGGGCGCGGCGGTCGACTGGACGTGGGATGCGTCCGCGACCCCGTTCGGAGACTTCTCGTACGCGATCGAGGCTGGCCCCGACCTTCGGCCCGCCCGCGGGGCGGTCCGCGGCCCGCCGCCGCTCGCGGTGACGAGCCTGACCGCCAGCCCGCACGTCGTGACTCCGAACAAAGACGGAATCGGCGAGTCGACGTCGGTCTCCTTCGCGCTTTCGACCCGTGCGAGCGTCGCGGTCGAGGTTCTCGATTCCTCATCGAAGGTCGTTCGGACGCTGGCGAGCTCGTTCTCGTACAGCGCGGGCAGGGCGAACATGGTCTGGAACGGGCGCAACGCGTCCGGGCGGCTGGTTCAGGACGGCCGCTACCGCGTCCGGATCAGGGCGACCTCACCGGGTCAACAGGCACGCAAGAGCCATGGAGTTGTGGTCGATCGAACCCTGGGCCACCTCGAGATCGCTCCTACGCCCTTCTCGCCGAATGGCGACGGGAGCCTGGACGCGGCCACCATCGGCTTTCGGCTCGCCCGCCAGGCGGATGTTCGCGTGCGGATCATGGACGGCGACCGGACCGTGGCGACCGTCCACAAGCTCGGGACAGTTGCGGCCGGCGCGACATCGCTTTCCTGGGGCGGGCGCAACCGGAACGGCGCGGTCGCGGACGGTGTGTATCGCGCGCTCGTCGAGGCGACGACGACGCTCGGGACCCGGACGCTCTCGGTTCCGCTCCGGATCGACACTCGAGCCCCGGCCGTCCACATCGTCTCGGCGCACCGTCGCAAGGACGGGCGCACGGCGATTCGTCTCTGGCTGAGCGAAGCGGCGTCCCTCCGGCTCCGCTACGGCTCGCCGGTGCTCGTCGGCCTTCGCGAGGTCAAGCGGCAGGCCGGCTACTCGCACCTCACGCTTCCGCGTGCCACGCGCGTTCGCGCTCAGGCGGACGACGCCGCCGCGAACCTGGGCGCCCGCGTGACGGTCAAGGTCGTGGACTAGCGCTCGAACGCGATCTCGCCGGACTCGACCGCACGTTGCTCGCCGCCGACGTCGACGAGGAAACGGCCGTCCCGGTCGATCTTGACCCCGACGCCGCTCTCTCCGTTGACGGCGATTCGCCGGCCGCGGAGGAAGTCGCGCGACCCGAGGCTGTCGTAGACGCCGTCGAGGCCGCGCTCGCGCCAGGCGTCGTAGTTCTTCTCGAGCCGGTCGAGGATCGCCGCGAGAAGTGGTCCGCGCTCGCGCTTGATCCCGTCACTCGTGTAGAGACTCCCGGCAGCGACGTTCGCGTCCTGGGGCAGGTCGCCGCGCTCCTGGTTGACGTTCACGCCGATGCCCAAGGCGACCGCGCCCTCGGCGGCCTCGGCCAGGATGCCGGCCACCTTGCGCCGGTTCAGCATGACGTCGTTCGGCCACTTGACCTGGACGGCGAGCGCGACGGCTCCCTCGATCGCCTCCGCCACCGCGGTTCCCGCGACGAGGGAGAGCTCGGAGACGACCCGGTCTCGTGGGGGGCGCAGGAGGAGCGAGCAGAGAATCGCAGTTCCCGGCGGCGCGTTCCAGCTACGCCCGAGCCGCCCGCGCCCCTGCGTCTGCTTCTCGCACAGGGCGATCGCCCCCTCGGGCAGGTCGGCCCCGAGGAGCTCCTGCGTGGAGTCGCAGCTCGCCTCGTAGAGGTACGGATGCCCGAAGCGGCCGGTCAAGAACCGCTCGACATGCTCCGGCGCAAGCGAGTCCTCCCGGGTCACTGCACTAGACTATCTTCGCCGTGCAGTCGTCAGCCGCCAAGCCTTTGCAGAGCGAGTTCAAGCCGCCGGCCCCGCCGCTCGTCCTGTACTCGAAGCTCACGGATTCGGAGCTCGTCGACAAGGCCACGAACGGCGACGGGCGCGCCCTCGACGCGCTCGTCGAGCGCTACTCACCGCGCGTCAACCGGCTCGCCTCGCAGCTCATGGGCGACCTCGAGGAGGCGAGGGACGCGGCGCAGGAGTCGCTCGTCAAGGTCTGCACGCGGTTGAAGCAGTTCCGTGGCGAGGCGCAGTTCGCGACCTGGCTTCACCGGCTCGTCGTGAACACCTGCCGCGACCGCATGGCGTTCCAGCGCGTGCGTCGCGCGGAGCCGCTGGAGCTCGACGAGCACGCGGTCTCGGACGACGACGATCCGTCGAATGCCGCGATGCTCACCGATCTACGCCGCGACCTCGCGGACGCCCTCTCGCGTCTGTCGGCCGACCAGCGGATCGCTGTCGTCCTGCGCGACTCCTTCGGGCTCTCCTACAAGGAGATCTCCCGGGTCGCGCGCATGCCCGTCGGGACGGCGAAGTGCTACGTCCATCGCGCGCGGGCCCGGCTCAGGACGCTGCTCGAGGAGTACACACCGGCGTGAGCGTCGCCCTGGGGCGCGAGCAGATCGAAGAGATTCTGCCGCACCGCGACCCGTTCCTCTTCCTGGACGAGGTCAGCGTGCTCGAGCCCGGGTCCCGTGTCGTCGCACGGAAGCTCGTGCGGGCGGACGAGTGGTTCCTGACCGGCCACTTCCCCGGCCGGCCGATCATGCCCGGCGTGATCATCGTCGAGGCGATGGCACAGTGCGGCGCGGTTGCGGTCCTCGCCGATGAGGCCAACCGCGGCAAGCTGGCGCTGTTCGCCGGGATCGACGACGTGCGCTTCAAGCGCATGGTGCTGCCCGGCGACGAGCTCGAGTTGACCTGCGAGGTCGACCGGATGCGAGGGCCCGTGGGGCGCGGCAAGACGACGGCCACGGTGGACGGCGAGCTTGCGGCACGCGCGACGCTCATGTTCGCCGTCACCGACGGGTAGTGCCCCATCCAGCAACACACGCCTGCTTCCGGCCCGCGATCACACATCGCCAGAGCCGCCCCTCGCTCTTGCCAAGGCAGCCGGCCTTGGCTGCAAGCGACTGCCGCCTCCGCCTCGGTGCTCGCGACCCGGAAGCGGGGCAGCATCACTGGAAGGGGCACTGATGCTCGCGAACGTCTCCCAGAACGGCTCGATCGGAATCGTGGGCGTGGGGTCGTACGTGCCGGACCGGGTGCTCACCAACGAGGAGCTGTCGAAGCTCGTCGAGACCTCCGACGAATGGATCACCGAGCGCACCGGGATCAAGCAGCGGCACATTGCAGAGCCCGAGCAGGCAGCGAGCGACCTGGCGCTCCCCGCGGCGCGCGAGGCGCTCGAGCAGGCGGGCGTCGACCCCGCCGAGCTCGACCTCGTCGTCGTCGCGACCGTGACCCCGGACATGTTCTTCCCGTCGACCGGCTCCCTGCTCGCGTCCGCGCTCGGCGCGACGGATGCCGCCGCGTACGACCTTTCCGCCGGTTGCACGGGCTTCATGTACGCGCTCGCCCAGGCTTACGGGACCGTGGCCGGCGGTCTGGCGCGAAACGCGCTCGTGGTCGGCGCGGAGACACTCTCCAAGATCATCAACTGGCACGACCGGTCCACCTGTGTCCTCTTCGGAGACGGCGCCGGCGCCGTCGTGATCGGGCGCGTGCCCGAGGGCGGCTTTCTGGGCTTCGAGCTCGGCTCGGACGGCGAGGGCGGGAAGGAGCTCTCCATTCCGGGAGGCGGCTCGCGCAACCCTTCGACCGCCGAAACCGTCGCACAAGAAATGCATTTTCTGCAGATGAACGGCCGGGAGGTCTACAAGTTCGCCACGAGGGTGCTCGTCGCGTCCGCGGAGAAGCTCCTCGGCGAGATCGGCCTCGGCGTGGACGACATCGATCTCTACGTGCCGCACCAGGCGAACAAGCGGATCATCGACCACGCGGCGTCAAAGCTCGACATCCCGGAGGAGAAGGTCTTAGTGAACGTCGACCGCTACGGAAACACGTCCTCGGCTTCGATCCCGCTCTGTCTCGCGCAGGGCGTGCGCGAAGGGCGGCTGAAGAGCGGGACGCGCGTCCTCATGACCGGCATGGGCGCCGGGCTCACGTGGGGATCGACCTACACGGTCTGGGGTACCGGGGCCCCATGAAGATCGCCTTCTGCTTCCCGGGCCAGGGCTCACAGGACGTCGGCATGGGACGCGCGATCGCGGAGCGCTTCCCCGAGGCGCGCGCCGTCTACGACGAAGCCTCCGAGGCGGTCGGCTACGACGTCGCCCGGGTCTGCTTCGAGGGCCCAATCGAGAAGCTCACGCGCACGGATGTCCAGCAGCCGGCGCTCGTCGCGACCTCGCTCGCGTGCCTGCGCGCAGTCGACACCCTCGGCATCGAGCCCGACTTCGTCGTCGGCCACTCGGTGGGCGAATACTCGGCGCTCGCTGCGGCCGCATCGCTCGCCGATCGGGACGCGATCGCGCTCGTCCGCGAGCGCGGCCGGGCCATGGCCGAGGCGGCCGACAGGCATCCCGGCGCGATGGCGGCCATCCTCGGGCTCGAGGACGCCGTCGTCGAGGAGCTCTGCGCCGGAATCGAGAGTGTGTGGCCGGCGAACTACAACTGCCCGGGCCAGGTCGTGGTCTCCGGTGAGAACGCCGCCGTGGACCGGCTCATCGAGAAGGCCTCTGCTCGCGGCGCGCGGAAGACGGTGAAGCTCCGCGTCAGCGGCGCCTTCCACAGCCCGCTCGTCGAGGGCGCGGCGGACATCCTTCGCCCGGCGCTCGCAGGGGTGAGCTTCTCGAGCCCGGTGACGCCCTTCATGTCCACCGTGACCGCGCGGGTCGAGGACGCCCAGCGGATCGGCAGCCTGCTCGTCGAGCAGCTGACGGGCCCGGTGAAGTGGACGCAGGCCGTCCGCGAGCTCGTCCAGCAGGGCGTGACGACGTTCGTCGAGATCGGGCCCGGCCAGGTCCTGACCGGGCTCCTGCGGCGCTGCGACCGCTCGCTCCGCACGATCTCGGTCGGAGACCCGGAGTCGCTCGAGAGGCTGCAGGAGACGCTCTCTGCCGCCTAGCGCCTTTGCGTCTCTGGAAGGGAAGGTCGCCCTCGTCACCGGGGGATCGCGGGGGATCGGCGCGGCGATCTCACGGGAGCTCGGCGCGGCGGGCGCGAAGGTCGCGGTGAACTACCGCTCCGACCAGGCGGCCGCGGAGGAGATCGCCGGCGAGATCGGCGGGGTCGTCGTGCAGGCCGACGTCTCGGTCCCGGAGGAGGCCGTCGCGCTGGTGGAGCGGGTGGAGTCGGAGCTCGGATCGATCGACGCGCTCGTCAACAACGCGGGCGTGACGCGCGACACTCTCATCGCGCGGATGAGCGACGAGGACTGGGAGACCGTCATCGAGACGAACCTGCGCGGGCCGTTCAACACGTGCCGCGCGGTCGCGCGCAAGATGCTGAAGCGCCGCGCCGGATCGATCGTGAACATGTCCTCGGTCGTCGGTCTACACGGAAACCCGGGCCAGGCGAACTACTCGGCCTCGAAGGCGGGGATCATCGGGATGTCGAAGGCGCTCGCCCGCGAGCTCGGCTCTCGCGGGGTGCGCGTGAACGTGATCGCGCCCGGCTATATCAAGACCGCGCTCACCGATGTCATCTCTGAGGAGATGCGCCAGCTCATCCTCGCGAACACCGCGCTCGGCCGTCTCGGCGAGCCGGAGGACGTAGCGCGTGCGGTACGCTTTCTTTGCTCTGACGAGGCCGCGTTCATCACGGGCGAGGTGCTGCTCGTCGACGGTGGCCTAGGCATGTAGGGAGAGGATGAGCGTGAGCATGAACGGGCGCAGGCGGGTTGTCGTGACCGGAATCGGGGCGGTGACGCCGCTCGGAAACGACGCGGAGACGTTCTGGAAGAACCTCACGGCGGGAAAGAGCGGTGCGGCTCCGATCCAGCAATTCGATCCGTCCGGCTTCGCCGTCCACTTCGCATGCGAGCTGAAGGAGTTCGAGCCCACCAACTGGATCGAGCACCGCAAGGCGCGCAAGCTCGACCGCTTCGCGCAGATGATCGTCGCCGCTGCCCGCATGGCGGAGGCCGACTCCGGTATCGAGATCGAGCCGGAGACCGAGCGCGTGGGCGTCTCCGTGGCGACCGGAATCGGCGGCCTCAAGGCCTTCCAGGACTGCTACGACCAGCTGCTCGCGCGTGGCCCCGACCGCGTCAATCCGTTCTCGATCCCCGCGATCATCCCCAACATGGGTGCCGCCTGGGTCTCGATGGAGCTCGGGACGCGCGGCCCGCTCTGGTCCGAGTGCACGGCCTGCGCGGCCTCCAACATGGCGATCGGCCAGGCCCTCGACGACATCCGGCTCGGGCGTGCCGACGTCATGCTCGCCGGCGGAACAGAGGCCGGAATCACGAAGGTCGGCATCGGCGGCTTCGGGGCCATGCGAGCGCTCTCGCGCCGAAACGACGAGCCGGAACGCGCGAGCCGGCCGTTCGACGCCGAGCGCGACGGGTTCGTCATGGGCGAGGCCGGCGGCATCATCGTCCTCGAGGAATTCGAGCACGCCAAGAAGCGGGACGCGAAGATCTACGCGGAGCTCGGTGGCTACGGCATCTCCTCCGACGCGCAGCACATCACCGAGCCCGACCCGACCGGGCAGCATCCCGCGAGGGCGATGCGGATGGCGATGGACGACGCCGGCGTGGACTCCGACGAGATCGACTACATCAACGCGCACGGGACGTCGACGCCGCTCGGGGACGCGAGCGAGACACGCGTGATCAAAGTCGCGCTTGGTGAAAAGAAGGCCCGGAAGACGCCGATCTCCTCGACGAAGGGCGCGACCGGCCACTGCCTCGGCGCCTCCGGCGCAATCGAGGCGATCACCTCGATCCTCGCGGTGCAGCGCGACGTCGTCCCGCCGACGATCAACTACGAGCATCCCGACCCGGAGTGCGACCTCGACTACATCCCCAACGAGTCGCGCGAGTGGACGACCGACGTGGCGCTGTCGAACAACTTCGGGTTCGGGGGCCACAACGCCTGTCTGGTGATCAAAAAGTTTCGCTGACGCGCACTTTTTTGATGACGAGGTGGGCGACATTTGACGTTTACGGCACTCTCATCGATTGGCGCGGCGGAATCGGATCAGAACTTGCGCGGATCTGGCCGGAGGCGGACGCCGAGCGGCTGCTCGAGCGCTACCACGAGCTCGAGCCGCAGGTTCAGGAAGGCCGCGCGATCCCGTACCGGGACGTGCTCGCAGAGACGCTTGCCCGGCTCGCCTCCGAGGAGGGGCTGACCGTTCCTGCCGCGGAGGAGGGAGCGCTCGGAGACTCCCTTCCCTCGTGGAAGCCGTTTCCTGAGGTTCCCGGTGCACTCGCCGACCTGCGGAGCCGCGGGTTCAAGCTCGTCCCGCTCTCGAACACCGACCCCGACTTCCTCGCCGCCTCGCTCGAGCGCATCGGCGTGCCGGTGGACGGCCAGGTGACCGCGGCCGACGCGGGCTCCTACAAGCCCGCTCCCGGGCACTGGGAGCGCTTCTTCGAGCGCTACGGAGCCGAGCGCGAGAGGCACGTCCACGTGGCCGCGAGCCTTTTCCACGACATCGCCCCGGCGGAGGGGCTCGGCGTCCGCGCTCTTTGGGTCAACCGGCTCGGCGAGGCGAGCGACCTGCCGCGGGCCGCGGAGCTGAAGGACCTCTCCCGGCTTCCCGACCTGCTGGACGAGCTGGTCCCCGCTACCTTGTAGGCGTGTCGACCCTCCGGGCGCGCTGTCCCGACTGCCGGACGCTGACCGCGGTGGCTCTCGAGGGCGGGGAGTACGAATGCCACTCGTGCGGGCGCACCTTTCGCGCCGGGCTCGTGCGCGTGCCGAAGGCCTGGGGCGAGGACGGCGAGTCCATGGTGGAGGCCGCGTTCCTCGAGCTGCCCTATCCCGAAGCCGGAGTCGTCGACGAGGACACGCTGACCGAGCAGACGCTTGCGATCGCCTGCTCGCTTCCCGAGCGGCCGCTCGTCGTCGGCGGCTGCTGCTGCGCCCATGTGGGCGCCGTGGAAGCGCTCGCCACGAGGGTCGGCCGGCTCGGCATCGTCTGGTTCGACGCGCACGGCGACCTCAACACTCCTGAGTCGTCGCCGAGCGGGAACCTGTGGGGGATGCCGCTTCGCATGCTGATCGACTCGGACACGGTGGCCGCGGAGGACGTGGCCTTGGTCGGGGCCCGCAGCCTTGACCCTCCGGAGGAGAAATTCATCGCCGAGAGCGGCCTGCGCCTCGGCGAGGACCGTGTCGCGCAAGCGCTGGACGGCGTGGACGCCGTCTACGTCGCGTTCGACTGCGACGTGCTCGAGCCCGACTGCGGCGTTTCCATGTTCATGCCGGAGCCGGGTGGGATGACTCCCGCCGCCGCGGAGGCAGTGCTTTTGGACCTGGCCCGGCACAAGCCCATCGCCGGGCTCGGGTTCTCCGGCCTGGCCGCGGATCCCCAGAACGTCGCCGGGCTCGCGCGCTTCTGCGGTGCCGTGGGGCTTTGAACCTCCTCCCCGTAAGATAGGCCGGTCATGGCCAGCCGGATCGACGTCTCCATCGAGCACCGCGGGCCCGAGCCGGAGCCGCTCGGGAAGCACCCGAACACCTGCCCGGGTTGCCATTCCCACTACCGGGAGGAGGAGCTCGACGAGAGCCTCTGGGTCTGCCCGCAGTGCGGGCACCACTTCCCCATGCGCGCGCGCCGCAGGGTCGAACAGCTCGCCGACCGGGGCACGTTCGAGGAGCAGGACAAGAATCTGCGTTCTGCCGATCCGCTCGGCTTCTTCGATCTCCGTGCGTACACGGAGCGGATCGCTGAAGCAGAGATGGCCACGGGGCTCGGAGACGCGCTCATCGCCGGTGGGGCCAGCATCGAGCGCAGGCCCTGCGAGCTCGCGGTCATGGACTTCGCCTTCATGGGCGGCTCGATGGGCAGCGCAGTCGGCGAGAAGTTCGCCCGCGCGTGCGAGCGGGCCGCGGAGAGAGGCGCGCCGCTCGTCTGCGTGACCGCCTCGGGCGGTGCCCGCATGCAGGAGGGGATCCTCTCGCTCATGCAGCTGCCGAAAACCGTGGCGGCAGTCGACCTCCTCCACCAGAAACCGGCGGCGTTCATCTCGGTGATGACGCACCCGACCACAGCGGGCGTGCTCGCGAGCTTCGCGAGCCTCGGTGACGTGATCGTTGCCGAGCCCGGGGCGCTGCTCGCGTTCACCGGCCCGCGAGTCGTCCAGCAGACGACGCGGGAGAAGCTGCCCGAGGACTTTGGGCTCGCCGAGTCGAACGCCCGCTTCGGCCACGTCGACGCGATCGTCCCGCGGCCGGAGCTCCGGCCCTACCTGGGCCGCGTGCTCGCCCTCTTCGAAGATGGCGGCTGAGAGCACCGAGGGAACGGTCGAGCAGCTGCGGCTGCGCGATCGGCTCGCCAGGCTCCGGGAGCTCCCGCTACTGCGCGGGGTCGGCGTCTCGGGGGAGTTGGCCCGGCTCCAGCATCAAATCGACCGGATCGAGGAAGAACCGAGTGCGGACGACGTCTGGCGTGCCGTCGAGCTCGCCCGCCATCAGGACCGGCCGTACACCCTCGACTACGTCGAGCGCATCTTCGACGACTTCATCGAGCTGCACGGTGACCGCTCGTTCGCGGACGACGCCGCGCTCGTGACGGGCATCGGCCGCTTCAACGGCCAGACCGTTGCCCTGGTCGGGCACCAGAAGGGCCGCGACATCCGCGAGCGCACGCACCGAAACTTCGGTATGACCTACCCCGAGGGCTACCGGAAGGCGATGCGCGTGATGGAGCTCGCAGACCGGCACCGGTTTCCCGTGCTCACCCTCGTCGACACCCCGGGGGCCTACCCGGGCGTGGTCGCGGAGCAGCACGGGCAGGGCGGCTGGATCGCGCGCTCCCAGCTCCTCATGCTCAGGCTCGGCGTCCCGACGGTGTCCTGCATCATCGGCGAGGGAGGCTCGGGCGGGGCCGTCGCGATCGCCGTCGCAGACCGCGTCCTCATGCAGGAGAACGCGATCTACTCGGTCATCTCGCCGGAAGGCTGCGCAGCGATCCTCTGGCGCGACGCGGGCGAGGCCAAGAAGGCCGCTGCGGCCTTCAAGCCGGACGCTGTCCACTGCCTCGAGCTGGGCGTCATCGACGGTGTGGTCCCGGAGCCTCCGGGCGGCGCGCACGAGAATCCCGAGGCCGCCGCCGCACTCCTCGGCGAGTCGCTCGGAATCGCGCTCGACGACGTCAAAAAGCGGGATTCCGGGGCGCGGAGGCGCGAGCGAAGCGAGAAATTCCGCCGGATGGGGATCTTCCTTGAGTGAAGCGGGTTTCGCGCCCTGTTTCCCACAGCATCCACAGAGTTTTCCCCGCCCAAACAAGACCTTTACACAAGGCCTCAAGGCCGGCTCGCACCGGCCTTGAGTGCCAACCCCCCCTGGTCGGCAGAGAAGTCGCTAAGGAGCCTCTCGCGACGAGGTTCTACCCGGGGTCTAGTCGGATAAACATTTGTCTATGGCGAGCCTCCGCGACTACGAGCGAAAGCGCGACCGGAAGGAGACCCCGGAGCCCTTCGGGAGCCGGAAGAAGCGCCCGAAGAACCCGATCTTCGTCGTCCAGCGCCACGACGCGCGTCGGCTCCACTACGACTTCCGGCTCGAGCGCGAAGGCGTCCTTCTCTCCTGGGCGGTGCCGAAAGGCGTGCCGCTCGAGACCGGCCAGCGCAACCTCGCGGTCCACGTCGAGGACCATCCGCTCGACTACGCCGGCTTCGAGGGCGAGATTCCCAAGGGCCAGTACGGGGCGGGGACAGTCGAGATCTGGGATTCGGGCACGTACGAGCTCCTCGAGGAGAAGCGCGACGGCGGCCTGACCGTCCGTCTCGACGGCGAGCGGCTGCAAGGTGTGTGGACGCTCGTGCCGGCGCATCTCTCCGGCGAGGAGAAGAACTGGCTCATCATTCGAAAACGCGAGGACGCGCCGCCGAAGGCACGCGGGAAAAGGACCGAGTACGCGCCCATGCTGGCCACGCTCACCGAGGACGTGCCAACCGGGAAGGGCTGGAGCTTCGAGGTCAAGTTCGACGGCTACCGGGCGCTCGCGTACCTGCACGGAAGCGAGGCGCATCTCGTCAGCCGGAACGGGAACGACCTGACCACACGCTTCGAGGACGTCTCGCGGGCGCTCTCGTCTGCGATCAAGACTCCGGACTGCGTCCTCGACGGCGAGGTCTGCGCGCTCGACGAGCAGGGCCGCTCGAGCTTCTCCGCGATGCAGCAGGGCAGCGGGCCGATCGTCTACTACGTCTTCGACGTTCTCGAGGTCGAGGGCGAGTCGCTCGTCGACCGCCCGCTCGAGAAGAGGCGCGAGGAGCTCGTCCGCCTCCTCGATCGCCGGAACCGAACGGTCCTTCTCTCGGAAGCCTTCGACGACGGCCCCGGACTGAAGAAGGCGGCGGCGGAGCAAGAGCTCGAGGGCATCGTCGCCAAGAAGGCCGGCTCACGCTACGAGGCGGGCCGCCGCTCGCGCAACTGGCTGAAGATCAAGGCACACGGCCGCCAGGAGTTCATCGTTGCCGGCTACACGCGAGGTAAGGGACGGCGCTCGGGGACGCTCGGCTCGCTCGTTCTCGCCGTCAGCCGTGGGAACGGCCTCGAATACGTCGGCAACGTCGGCACGGGCTTCACGGAGAAGGAGATCGAGAAGCTCCTCACGAAGCTCCGGCCGCTCGAGCAGGCGAGCTCACCGTTCGGCTTCGTCCCGAAGATGCCGAAGGTGCGCCGCGACGACATCGTCTGGGTCGAGCCGAAGCTCGTCTGCGAGGTCGAGTTCGCGGAGTGGACGCACGACGGCCGGCTCCGCGCGCCTTCGTACAAAGGCCTCCGTGAGGACAAGGAGGCCGAGGAGGTGCGCCGGGAGCTGCCGATCGAGACGGAGATTCGGCGCGGCAAGCGCGCCCTCAAGCTCTCCAATCTCGACAAGGTCTTCTTCCCGGAGAGCGGCCTCACGAAGGGCGACCTGCTCGCCTACTACCGCGAAGTCGCGCCGACGCTCGTCCCGCATCTGAAGAGCCGGCCGTTCACGATGAAGCGCTATCCCGACGGGCGCGACGGCAAGTTCTTCTTCCAGAAGGACGCGCCGAAGCACATGCCCGAGTGGATCGACCGCAAGGCGTTCAGGGCGACGTCGAGGGAGTCGCGTCAGAAGCGGATGATCACCTACCCGCTCGTGAACGACGACCTCGCGCTGCTTTGGATGGTCAACATGGGCTGCATCGACATGAACGTCTGGTACTCGCGGGTCGACAAGCCCGAGCGGCCGGACTTCGTCCTCTTCGACCTCGACCCGTCGCCGGACGTCGGCTTTCCCGAGGTCGTACAGGTCGCGCTCCTCGTGAAAGACGTGCTCGACGCGCTCGGGCTCGAAGGCCTGCCCAAGACGAGTGGCTCCGACGGGATGCACGTGCTCGTCCCGATCCGGCGCCGCTACACGTTCGCCGACACCCGTGAGTTCGCGGAGATCGTGGCGAAGACCCTCGAGCGCACTCATCGGGGCCTTGTCACGACGGAGTGGTCGAGAGAGAAGCGGCGTGGCGTCCTCATCGACGCGAACCAGAACGGCGAGGGGAAGACGATCGCCTCCGTCTACTCCGTGCGGCCGCGCGAGGGAGCGCCCGTCTCGACACCGCTGCGCTGGGACGAGGTGAACGAGAAGCTCGATCCGCTCGACTTCACGCCCGACGCCGTGCTCGCGCGCATCGAGAAGCAGGGCGACCTCTTCGAGCCGGTCCTGCACGGGAAGCAGTCGATCGGGAAGGCGCTCGACAAGCTGCGCTAGCCGCGCTTGAGGAAGGCGAAGCGCGAGCCGACCTCTTCGAAGCCGAGCCGCGAGTAGAGCATCTTCGGCCAATCGTCTCCGTCGGCGACCAAGAAGATGAACTCGTGCTCGCCCGCGATGGCTTCCTCGACCGCACGCGTCACGAGCGCCTTGGCGTGGCCACGGCCCCGATATGCCGGGAGCGTGGCGACGTCTTCGACCTGCGCCGTGCTTCCGTCCGAATAGAGCTGCGCCGAGCTCACGACCTCGCCGTCCTCGACGATGCCGAAGATCCGCGAGTTAGCCGCCTTCATCTGGAGCATGTCGGCCGCGTTCATCTCCGAGACGGTCTTCTCGTCCACGTCCGGCTGCCACTCGCGGAGGATCGCTTCGCGCAGCCGTCGAAGCCGCCCGGGCTCGACCTCCTCCACACGGGCGGTGTCGGCCAGCTCGCCACCGCCGCGGTAGACCATGAAGAGGAAGTGGTCGGGCTTCCAGCCGAGCCGGCGGAAGCCGTCCTCGAGATCCGTGGTGCCCGGCGGAAGGATGACGCGCCGGTGGCCGAGCTCGGCCTGGACGCAGTCGGCCTCTCCGGCGATCTCCTCGGCGGTCGCGTCGCCGGGCCGCTCGGCGCGCAGCACGTTCAGGAACCAGATCGTCGAGCACGCGTCGTTGAAGAGCGCCGGGCCGAAGCGGGTCTCCACCACCCGCTCCACGCACCGGTCGCGGATGAGCTCTTCGAACGCGGCGGCCCGCTCGAGCTCACTCATCGCCGCGCTTGCTTGCCTGGCCGAGCATCGAGAGCTCGGCGATGTCGCGGCGGAAGAAGAGGCTGACCGTCCAGTCGGTGACCACGCGCAGCTTTCGCGTGGCGAGCGGGAGCTGGTAGAGGTGGTACGTCCTCGTGATGAACCAACCGATGAAGCCGCGGAAGCGGAGGCCGAGGACGTCGGCGATCCCCTTGTGCCGGCCCAGGGTCGCCACCTGGCCGAGCATCCGGTAGCGGTAGGGCTTCGGCTCGCCGCGGAGGTTCTTCGCCAGGCGGCGGGCCTGGCGGAGCGCGTGCTGGCACGTGGGAGGATCGAACCGGCCGGGCGTGGCCTCGTTGGGCACCCGGGCGCAGTCGCCGAGCGCCCACACGTTTTCGCGCTCCTCGACGCAGAGCGTCGGGCCGACCTTGACGCGCCCCTTCTCGTCCACCGGGAGCCCGAACGCGCTGACGACCGGGGTCGCGCGAACTCCCGCCGTCCAGACGAGCGTGTCCGTGTCGATGCGCTCGCCCTCCGAGAGCGTTGCGGCGTGCTCCTCCACGGAATCCAAAGTCGTCTCCACCCGGATGTCGACGCCCCGCTTCTCGAGCTGGCTCGCCGCGTAGTCGCCGAGCCGCGTGGGGATCTCGGGGAGAATCTTGGGCGCTGCGTCCACGAGCACCCAGCGCTGCTCGACTCCGCGGAGGCGCGGGTAGTAGCGGAGTGCGTCGCGGACGAGGTCGGCGAGCTCCGCGAGCGCCTCCACGCCTGCATAGCCCGCTCCCACGAAGACGAACGTGAGATGGCGCCTGGCGACCTGCGGGTCGACGACCGCGTCCGCGGCCTCGAGCTGGCGGAGGACGTGATTCCGAAGCGCGATCGCGTCGGCGAGGTCCTTGAAGCCCAGCGCGTGCTCGGCCAGGCCTGGGATGGGGAGTGTGCGGGCCACGGCGCCGAGCGCGACGACGAGGTCCTTGTACTCGAGCTCGATGCCGCCCGCCTCGGTCTCGACGGTGACCTGCCTCGACCCTTCGTCAACCTGCGTGATCTCGCCGAGGACGAGGTCGGAGTGCGGGCACATCATCCGGAGCGGGACGACGACGTGGCGCGGCTCGAGAGTGCCCGACGCGGCTTCCGGCAACGTCGGCGTGTAGAGCATGAAGTTCTCGCGGCTGACGATCGTGCAGCCGGCGCTGCCGAGCAGCCGGCCGACATAGCCTCCCGCGAACCCGCCGCCGAGGACGAGCGTCCCGCCTTTCGCATGGCGATGCTGCACTTAGGCGGCTCCCTTCAGCATGCGCTCGAGGAGCGTTAGCGCACCCGCCTTGTCGAGGAAGTCGTTCAGGTTCCCGCATTTCGGCGACTGGACGCATGACGGGCAGCCGCTCTCGCAGGGGCAGCCGGCGAGGAGCGCCGCCGTGTCGCCGACCCAGCCCTCGATCTGGTCGAACCCGCGGCGGGCGATCCCCACGCCGCCTGCGTGGCCGTCGTAGACGAAGACGGTCGGGCGCCCGGTCTGGTGGTGGAGGTTGGTCGAGAGCCCGCCGATGTCCCAGCGGTCGCACATCGCCCAGAGGGGGAGCAGCGCGATCATCGAGTGCTCGGCCGCGTGCAGCGTCCCGAGGAGGCGCGGCATCTCGTTCACGCCGTCGAGCATCCAGTCCTCCGGGAGGTACCAGACCGCCTCCGTCTCGAAGGTGGTCTCGGGCATGAGCAGAGGCACGAGGTCGAGCGTGGCCTGGTCCCGGATGGACTTCTTCTGGTAGCCGATCACCTGTTCCGTCACGCTGACGCGGCCGAACGAGATCTCCATCCCCAGGCGCATCTCGACGAGCTCGGGTTCCTCGATCGACGTCATCGTCTCCTTCTTCGCCTGCGTGTAGAAGTCGCCGCTGAACGGCTCGACGAGGGCGGTGCGGCTCTCGTGGTCGAGCCCGAGGACGTGGTAGGCCTCGCCCATGTGCAGGTAGACGGCGCCTTCGTGAACCGTGGAGTACGCGCGCTCCTGCTCGACCAGGCCGAGCACCGAGCCCGAGTCGGCCTCGACGACGGCATAGGACTCCGGGCTCGTCGAGCGGAGCGAGAAGCGCGCGGCCGGGTAGTCGCGGCCCGACCAGACGAAGCCCGCCTTCGTCTTCCTCAGCTCCCCGGTTGCCGCGAGCGTCTCGGCCCGGGCGAGCGCCTCTTCGCCGAGGAAGACGGTGTCCTGCTCGTCGAGGGGAGCCTCGAACGCCGCCGAGAGGACGTGTCCGTCGAGCACGCGCGGGTTGGAGTGGTCGAGGATGGCGGCCTCGACGCGGCGGCCAATCAGCGTCTCCGGTTCGCGCATGAAGAACTGGTCGAGCGCGTCCTCGCTCGCGACGAGGACGGCAAGCCCGTGGCTTCGCCGCCCGGCACGTCCCCACTGCTGCCGCAGGCTCGCAACGGTGCCCGGGAAGCCGACGGAGAGCGCGCAGTCGAGGAGCCCGATGTCGATCCCGAGCTCGAGCGCGTCGGTCGCGGTCACGCCGAGGAGGTCGCCGTCGACGAGGCGCTGCTCGATGTCTCGCCGTTGCGCCGGTGTGTAGCCCGCGCGGTAGGGCGAGAGGCGGGCGGCCAGCTCCGGCCCCACGCGCTCGGAGGCGAAGCGGTGGATGAGCTCCGCCGCCTTCCGCGACTTGGCGAAGCAGATCGTCCGCAGGCCTCGCTCGACGAGGTCGGCGAGGAGCTTCGCGCCTTCCCCGAGCGCGCTGGCGCGGAGCTGGAGCTCCTCGTCGAGGAGCGGCGGGTTCCAGAAGGCGACGGTTCGAGCCGCATGGGGCGCGGCATCCTGCTCGATCACGGTCGCCTCGACGCCGAGCAGGGACTCGACGAGCTCTTCCGGGTTGGCGATCGTGGCGGAGGCGAGGAGGAACTGCGGCTTCGCTCCGTAGATCGCGGCGGCCCGGCGAAGCCGTCTCAGGACGTTGGCGACGTGCGACCCGAAGACGCCGCGGTAGACGTGCGCCTCGTCCACGACCACGTAGTGGAGATTCTGGAGGACGTCTCCCCAGCGGTCGTGGTGCGGGAGGACCCCGACGTGGAGCATGTCCGGGTTCGTGAGGATGACGTTGGCCCACTTGCGGATCTGCCAGCGCCGCTCGGTCTCTGTGTCGCCGTCGTAGATCGCCGGGCGCAGGCGCGGGAGCTTGAAGGCGGCGAGCGCGCGCGCCTGGTCCTGGGCGAGGGCTTTCGTGGGATACAGGTAGAGCGCGCGGAGCTTGGGCTCCTCCGCGAGCGCGTTCAGCACGGGCAGGTTGAAGGCCAGTGTCTTGCCGCTCGCAGTTCCCGTGGAGACGACGAGGTGCTCTCCCCGTTCGGCCGCGTGGAAGGCTTCTGCCTGGTGGCGGTAGAGGCCGTCGAGGCCGAGGCTTGCGAGCGAGTCGAGGACGCGGGGATGCAGGCCGTCCGGAATGGGGACGACGTCGGCCCGCCGGGCCGGGATCTCGGTTCGGTATGCGAGCTCCTCGCCCTGGAGGAGCACGTCCCAGGTCACGATCGCCACAGGGGCGATGCTAGCCTCATCGCCCGTGGTACCAAGGTGCCTCACGATTGCGGGCTCGGACTCGGGCGGCGGCGCGGGCATCCAGGCCGACCTGAAGGCCTTCGCCGCGCTCGGATGCCACGGCATGAGCGCGATCGTGGCGCTGACGGCGCAGTCGACCACCGAGGTGCGCTCCGTTCACGAGGCTCCGCCCGAGTTCGTCCGCGACGAGCTCGAGGTCGTGTTCGACGACATCGGCGTGGACGCGGCGAAGACGGGGATGCTGTTCTCGCGGCGGACCATCGAGACCGTTGCGGGCTTTCTCGCCGACCACCCGGTGCCGCTCGTCGTCGACCCCGTGATGGTTGCCGCCTCCGGCGCGAAGCTTCTGCAGGACGATGCGGTGGAGATGCTCGTCGCCAGGCTTCTCCCGCTCGCCGCGGTGGTGACGCCGAACCTGCACGAGGCCTGTGCGCTTGCCGGCGTGCCGTATTCCGACCATGCGAAACGCGAGGGGCTCGCCGAGAAGATCCACGCGCTCGGAGCCTCGGCCGTGATCGTGACCGGCGGGCATGGCGCCGAGGCGGTGGACTGGCTCTACGACGGCGAGCAGCATCTTCCGATTCCGGTCGAGCGCCACGAGTCGGGCTCGACGCACGGCGCCGGTTGCACACACTCGGCGAGCCTGACCGCGCTCCTCGCCCGCGGCGAGACCCTCGAGGATGCGGCGCGCGTCGCCGCCCGCATCGCGTCCGAGGCCGTACGGGCCGGGCTGACCGGGATCGGCGCCGGCTCGGGGCCCGTCGACGTCTTGAACCTTGAAGCTCAACGTAGCCGGTGAGCTCGCGCTCCTGCGGGAGCTCGAAGAGCGTGGCCTGGCGACGGGCCAGGACGCGGAAGGCGCAATCCTCGGCGGAGGGCGCGTGGCGACCGTGGACGTGCTCGCCGAGGGGATTCACTTCCGCCTCGACTGGACGTCCTTCCGCGACCTCGGCTACAAGGCCGCTGCAGTCAACCTGAGCGATCTCGCCGCGATGGGAGCCGAGGCGGAGGGTTTGCTCGTCGGCCTCGGCGCGCCCGCGGACGCGGAGGTCGAGCAGGCCGTCGAGCTCTACGTAGGGCTGAACGAGGCGGGCGTGCCGGTTGTCGGAGGGGACACCACGCGGGCGCCGTCCTGGTTCCTGTCGGTGACCGCCTTCGGCACGAGCGAGCGGGTGCCGGGCCGTGCGGGCGCCCGACCCGGCGACGCGCTCGTCGTCACCGGCCCGCTGGGAGGGTCGGCCGCCGGCCGCCACGTCCTCGAGCGCGGTCTCGAGGGCTTCGACGAGCTCGTCGAGGCGCATCGCCGGCCTCCGCTTCGCGTGGTGGAGGGACGTGCGCTGGCCCGCGTCGCGCACGCGCTGGTCGACCTGAGCGACGGGATCGGCTCGGATGCGGCGCGGATCGCCGAACGCTCGGGGTGCAAGGTCGTCCTCGATACTGAGGCCATTCCCCATGCGCCGCGGATCGAGGAAGTCGCCGCCCTGCCGTTCTGGACGCTGGGCGAGGACTACGAGCTCTTGGCTGCTCTGGCGCCGGAGGATGCGAGGGCGAGCGGATTCACCGTCGTCGGCCGCTGCGAGCAGGGTTCCGGCGTCGAGCCCGATCTTCCTGGCTGGGATTCCTTCGTCACGTGAGCGTGCCCTGCCTGTATCGGAAGACGCCAAGTAACAGTCTGTTACTTGGATTGTCCTCGCGCGCCGGGAGTAGCTGGAACCCTGGTCGGATCTGGGATTTCGGGGAGCGTCGGAGAGGTTACGAAGCAGCACATTTTTGTGCCGTGCCATTACTAGTAACAGTCTGTTACTAGGCTGATTTCGGCCGGCCGGCGACCGAGGCCAGGGTAGAAGGGAGGCTCTCGGGGGCCGTCAGGCGGCGCGGCCGAGCCAGCGTTCCCAGGCCGACTCGTAATGGCTCTTGGAACGGGCGCCGATCACGATCTCTTGCGCCTCGCCGCGCTCGAAGAGGATGACCGTGGGGATCGAGAGCACGTTGTAGCGCGACTGCGTCTGCAGGTTTTCGTCCACGTTCATCTTCAGAAACTTGACGCGTTCGCCGTGCTGCTCGGCGAGGTCGTCGATGATCGGGCTGACTACGCGGCAGGGCCCGCACCAGGGAGCCCAGAAATCGACTACCACGGGCTGCTCGGAGTCGAGGACCTCCGCCTGGAAGTCCGCGTCGGTGACGTCGCCGACCATGTTCCCACTATAGCCGTGACTACAGACGATTCAGGGCCGCGCGCAGGCGGAGCTCGGGCACCTTCCACATCGCCTCGAGGACGATGCCGCGTGTCATCTTCGACCCGCCGGCGCGGCGCTCCGCGAAGACGATTGGAAGCTCGGCGACTTCGGAGCCGGCGAGGAGGGCGCGGTAGGTCGTCTCGATCTGGAACGCGTAGCCCTTCGTCCGAATCCGATCGAGCGGTAGCGCCTCGAGCGCCTCGCGGCGCCAGCACTTGAAACCGCCCGTGAGGTCGCGGACAGGAACTCCGAGGATCGTCCGCGCATAGAACGAGCCGAAGCGGCTGACGGCCTGCCTTCCCTTGCCCCAGTTCTTCGTGCCGCCGCCCTCGACGTAGCGGGAGCCGAGCGAGAGGCCGGCGCTCTCGGTCGCGCCGAGAAGGCGAGGCACGTCGGCGGGGTCGTGCGAGAAGTCGGCATCCATCTGGACGATCCGGTCGGCCCCGTGCTCGAGCGCCCAGCGGAAGCCCGCGACGTAGGCCGGCCCGAGTCCGTCCTTGCGGCTGCGATGGAGGACGGAGACGAACGGGAGCTCGCCGCTCAACCGGTCGGCGAGCTCGCCGGTTCCGTCGGGAGAGGAGTCGTCGATCACGAGCACGCGCGGCTCGGCCTCGACGCCCGCGAGCACCTCGCCGAGCCGGCGGGCGACGGGCTCGAGGTTCGCACGCTCGTTGTACGTCGGCAGGCAGATGACCAGGCGCACCCGCGTATCATCGCCCGCGTGGCCCAGACGCTGCCGTCCAACGCCCGGCTCGCCGAGCAGTTCGAGCTTCTGGCCGACCTGCTCGAGCTCGACGGCGCCGACGCGTTCCGTCTGAGCGCCTACCGCCGCGCTGCGACGCGCATCCGCGAGTCGGCGGTTCCGGTCGCGCAACTCGCGCTCGACAAGAAGGCGACGCGCCTTTCCGGGATCGGCTCGACGATCGAGGGGAAAATCGTCGAATACACGGAAACCGGCGACTTGGCTGCGCTCGCGAAGCTCCGCGACAAGCTCCCGACCGGGCTCGTCGACGTCATGCACGTCCCCGGTCTCGGCCCGAAGACCGCGCGTAGATTGTGGGTCGAGCTGGGCGTGCAGTCCGCAGCCGATCTTCGTGCGGCCGCCGAGCAGGGCCGGCTCGCAGAGGTGCAGGGGCTCGGGCCGAAGACCCAGGAGAAGGTGCTCGCCTCCCTCGCAAAGCCGAAGAAGGCGGTCGAGCAGAAGACGCTCCTCGGGCGCGTCCTGCCCGCGGTGGACGAGGCCGTCGAGGAGCTGCGCTCGCATCCCGCCGCGGTGCGGGTCTCCGCGGCCGGCAGCGTTCGCCGGCGTTGCGAGACCGTGCGCGATCTCGACGTCATCGCCACGGCCGACGATCCGGCCGCGTTGACCGCTCACTTCGTCGCGCAGCCCTGGGTCGCCGAGGTCCTCGCGCACGGAGGGACGAAGGCGACCGTGGTCTCGCACGACGGGCTTCGCTTCGATCTCCGCGTCGTCCCGCCCGAGAGCTACGGGAACCTCTTGCAGCATTTCACCGGCTCGAAGGCGCACAACGTCGCGATGCGGGAGGAGGCCGTCACGCGCGGGCTTTCCATCTCCGAGTACGGCGTCAAAAACGCGGAAACAGGCGAGGTCTTCACGGCCGCGGGCGAGGAGGAGCTCTACGAGTTTCTCGGCTACGGCTGGATTCCGCCCGAGCTCCGCGAGAACCGCGGCGAGCTCCAGGCGGCGCGCGAAGGCAGGCTGCCCAAGCTCGTCGAGCTGGACGACATCGGCGGCGACCTGCACTCGCACACGACCTGGTCGGACGGCCGCGCGTCCCTCGACGCGATGGTCTCGACCGCCAAAGGGCTCGGCCGTGTCTACCTCGCTGTCTGTGACCATGCGCGCCGCCTCCGCGAGGGTCGGCTCGAGCAGCAGGCGGAGGAGATCGAGGAGGTCGGCGGCCGGACCAAGGGCCTGCAGATCCTGCGCGGGATCGAGGTCGACATCCGCGCGGACGGCTCCCTGGACATGCCCGACGACGTGCTTGCCGGCCTGGACTGGGTCATGGCTTCCGTCCACTCCGGCTTCGACCGCAAGCGGGAGGAGCTCACACGGCGGATCGCCGCGGCGATGGAGAACCAGCACGTGGACTGCATCGGCCATCCCACCGGAAGAAAGATCAACCGCCGAGACCCCTACGACGTCGACTTCGAGGCGCTGCTCGAGAAAGCCCTCGAGACAGGGACGTTCCTGGAGATCAACTGCCAGCCGGACCGCCTCGACCTGGACGACAACCATGCGCGGGCGGCCGCGGAGGCCGGCGTCAGGCTCGTCATCTCGACGGACGCGCACCGCACTCACGAGCTCGCCAACATGCGGCTCGGCGTCGCGCAGGCGAGGCGAGGCTGGATCGGCCCCGAGCAGATCGTGAACGCACGGCCCTGGCGCGAGGTCAAGAAGCTGATGAAGAAGCAGTGAGCGACTTTCGCGGGGACGGCGAAGCGGCGCTCGACTGGGTCGCCCGCTACCTCGAACGCGTGGGCGAGCTGCCCGTCGCGTCGAGGGTCTCGCCGGGCGATGTCCGCGCGAAGCTCTCACCGTCGCCTCCGGAACGCGGCGAGCCCTTCGCTGCGGTCCTCCGCGACCTCGACGCGGCGATCCTGCCCGGGATCACCCACTGGAACCATCCGCGCTTCTTCGGCTACTTCGCCAACACGGGCTCGGAGCCGGGGATCCTCGCGGAGCTCGTCGTCGCCGCGCTGAACGTGAACGCGATGCTTTGGACCACGTCGCCGGCGGCGACCGAGGTGGAGGAGCTCGCGCTGGACTGGCTGGCGCAGCTGCTCGGCCTCCCGGAAGGGCTGCACGGCCACATCGACGACACAGCCTCGACGGCGACGATCGTCGCTCTCGCCGCCGCGCGGGAGCTGCGCCCGGGCGGGCACGTGCTCACCTCCGAGCACGCGAACTTCTCGGTCGAGAAGGCCGCGCGTCTCCTCGGGCTCGAGTGCCGATTCGTCCCTGTGGACGGCGAGTACCGGATGCGCGTCGACGCACTCGCCGAGCAGATCGAGGGCGCCGCCGCCGTCGTCCCGACTGCGGGCACCACGTCGACGACCTCCGTCGACCCGGTACGCGAGATCGCCGCGCTCTGCGAGGACGCGGGCACCTGGCTCCATCTCGACGCGGCCTATGCGGGCTCGGCCGCGGTGTGCGAGGAATTCCGGTGGACGCTCGACGGCGCCGAGCTCGCCGACTCCATCGTGATCAACCCACACAAATGGCTCTTCACGCCGATGGACTGCTCGTGCTTCTGGACGCGCCGGCCGGATGCAGTGTTTCGGGCCTTCAGCGCGAGCCCCGAGTACATGCCCGAGCGCGAGGGTACGGTCACCGACCTGAAGGACTACGGGCCCGCGCTCGGCCGCCGCTTCCGCGGGCTCAAGCTCTGGGCGGTGCTTCGCTTTTATGGGCGGGACGGCCTCCAGGCGCTCATCCGGGAGCACGTCCGGCTGGCGCAGCTCTTCGCGTCGTGGGTCGAGGAGAAGCCGGGCTGGGAGATCGCGGCGCCGCACGCCCTGTCCGTCGTCTGCTTCCGGCGCGAAGGCTCCGACGAGGAGAACGCCGCGATCCTCGAGCGCGTGAACCGAGGCGGCGAGGCGTTCCTCAGCCACACACGTCTCGATGGCCGCCTCACCCTACGCCTCGCGATCGGCAACGCGCGCAGCACGGAGGACGATGTGCGCCGCGCCTGGGCTGCGCTTCAGGAGGCCGCAGCCTAGATCGAGCCGGTGAAGGTGTCGCAGGCGGCAGGCTTGCCGGTCTCGTATCCGCGCGAGAACCAGCGGCGGCGCTGCTCCGAGGTGCCGTGCGTGAAGGTCTCCGGGTTCACTTGGCCCTGGGTCTTCTCCTGGATCCGGTCGTCGCCGATCGAGGCTGCGGCATCGAGGCCGCTCGAGATGTCCTGCTGGGTCAGGCCCACGATGAGCCCGGTCTCGGTCGCGTGCGCCGCCCAGACGCCCGCGTAGCAGTCGGCCTGGAGCTCCGAGCGCACGGAGGCGCTCTCCGGCCCCTGCGAGTCGCCCCGGACACGGTCGAGCACGCCGAGGAGATCCTGGACGTGGTGCCCGTACTCGTGCGCGAGCACGTAGGCCTCCACGAACGGCGTGTCCTCTGCGCCGAACTGTGACAGCTCGTCGAAGAAGCCGAGGTCGATGTAGACGAGCTTGTCCGCCGGGCAGTAGAAGGGGCCGACCTGGGAGCTCGCCGTTCCGCAGCCCGTGCCCACCTGGTCGGTGAAGAAGACGGTGTCCGCGGGCTGGTACTGCTGGTTGCTCCTCGTGAAGACTTCGTCCCAGAACTTCTGCACGCTGTTCACGACGGCGACGATGCGGCAGTCCTCGCGCTGATTCGCGTCCTCGCCCGTCTTGCACTCTTGCGAGACCTGCGAGGGCGTCGAGTCCTCGCCGACGCGCCGGTTGTCGAGCGGGCCGAGCTGTCCGGGTAGCCCTCCGCCGCCTCCGGAGAGCGCGGACACGAGCAGATAGATGACGAGAATGACGACGCCGATCCCGCCGCCGCCGACCGCGAGCCCGCCCGCGCCGCCCACTCGGCGCCCGCGAACGTCCCGTACCTGGCCTGGATCGAGCCGGGCGCCTTTCCGAAACCGCACGAAGCGAGTATTACCGGGTGCCTTTCGGCGCCAAACGCCTACAGCGTCGCTAGGAGCCGCCCGAGGGCCTCGGGGCTGGACACGGTCACGTCCGCGGCGGCGGCGAGGTCCCGGGGTCCCTCGTCGGATTCGACCGCGATCCGGACGGCGTGGTCGAGGCCGGCGGCCGCCAGGCCCTGGAACGCGTCCAGGTCAGTCGTGTCGTCCCCGGCGTAGAGCCCTCGCCGGGCCGGCACAGAGGCGAGAAGCGCCCGGACGGCGGTTCCCTTGTCGGCCGCGACGGAGGGCCTGACCTCGAGCACCTTGCGGCCCCAGCGGGGGTCGAGCCCCTCCTCGCGGGCGCGCTCGGCGACTTGCTCGAGCTCCGCGCGCGCGGCATCCTCGTCCCCGGCCCCTCGGTAGTGGTAGGAGAGCGAGAGCCCCTTGTCCTCGACCGGAAGCGCGACGGAGTCCTTGAAGGCTGCGATCCGTGCGCTGAGCTCCGGCGCTCGCTGGTCCAGCTCGAGGCCGTGGTTGCCCACGTAGCGGATCCCGTCCAGGCCGACGAGCGCAGCCGCCTCCTCGCCGGGGCGCCCGCTGATGCACGCGACGAGGAGGTAGGAGCGGGCCAGGCGGGCAAGCTCGGCCCGGGTCTCGGCCGGGACGCGAGCGAGCTCCGGGCGTGGCGCAATCGGCGCAAGCGTGCCGTCGACGTCGAAGAGGAGTGCCGTCTCCTCGGGCGCCTCGCGGAGCGGGGCCAGCAGATCCACGGCACTAGGATACGAGCGTGAGCTCGACTGTCCGGCCGGTGGTCGCGTTACCTGCGATCGGGTTGGCGGCCGGGTTCTTCAGCGCCCTCTTCGGCGTCGGCGGCGGGGTGATCGTCGTCCCGCTCCTGATCCTCCTGCTCGGCTACTCCACGCGGTGGGCGACTGGGACGTCGCTCGCAGCAATTGGGCTCACCTCGCTTTTCGGGATGGCGGTCTACGGCGCGCTCGGCGAGGTGAGCTGGCCGGACGCGGCGCTGGTCGGCTTTCCGGCAATGCTCGGCACCTTCGTCGGGACGTGGGCGCAGCAGAAAGTGCCTACCCGCGTCCTCACGATCCTCTTCAGCCTCGTGCTCCTCGGCGTCGCGGGCAGGCTTTTCATCGGATGACGGTCGTCTACGCCCTCATCCTCGGCTTCGCTGCCGGAATCCTGTCGGGGATGTTCGGGGTCGGCGGCGGGATCCTGTTCGTCCCCACGCTCTCGCTCGTCGTCGGCCTCTCGCACCTCTCCGCAGAGGCGACTTCCCTGGCCGCGATCATTCCGGTGGTGGCGGTGGGCGCGTGGCAGCAGAACCGCTATGGCAACGTGCGCTGGCGGCCGGCCCTCGTCATCGGCATGACGTCGGCCGGCGGGGTCGCGGCCGGCGTCGCGCTGGCCACGTGGCTCAGCGAGAGCGCCCTCGAGAGGCTCTTCGCGTGCCTGCTCCTGGTGGTCGCGGCGCGGCTTGCCTGGTCGGCGCGCCGCTAGTCGCCACTAAACTTCTGAGCATGGCCGAGGAAGATTTCTGGCTTCCTCTCGTCGACGAGCCCATCGGGGAGCTCGTCGCCCGCCTGCAGGCGGAGGATCCTCAGATCGCCGCGCTGGTCGACTCGCCGCGGCGGCAACTCGCCTTTCGTACCTTCGCCTACGTGCGCGCCGGGATCCTGCTCGGTTCGCTGCTCGTCGACCACGACGTGAGGAACGAGGGCTCGCGCACGTGGATCGACGAGCTCCTCGCCGACGCCGCGCACCGGAAGGCGGTCGAGGACGAGATTCGCGCTGTGGCGCGCGACGTCGCCGCCGACCCGAAGCTCGCCGACGACACCCCGCTCGGGCGCGACGAGGCCGCGCGGGAGCGCTTCCGCGCCTTCGCCCGCGGCCTCGACGCGAGCTAGCCGCCGCGACCAAGGGCTGCGTCGGCCTTCTGCTTGAGGTCGTCGACGACGGCCGCGTCGCGGAGCGTCGTCGTGTCTCCGAGCTCGTGACCCTCGGCGATGTCCTTCAGGAGGCGGCGCATGATCTTTCCCGAGCGGGTTTTCGGGAGGTCGTCGCCGAAGAGCACGGCGGCGGGCCGGGCGATCTTGCCGATCTTCGCCGCGACGAACTGTCGCAGCTCCTCCGCGAGCTCGTCCGAGGGCTCGTAGCCGCCCTTGAGGAGGACGAAGCAGACGATGCACTGGCCGCGGTCCGGGTCGGCCGCTCCGGTGGCCGCCGCCTCGGCGACTGCCTCGTGCTCTACGAGCGTGGACTCGATCTCGGTCGTCGAGAGCCGGTGGCCGGCGACGTTGATGACGTCGTCGATCCGGCCCATGAGCCAGTAGTAGCCGTCGGAGTCCTGCTTGGCGCCGTCGCCGGTGAAGTACGTCTCCGCGCCGTACTTGGAGAAATAGTTCTCGACGTAGCGCTCGTCGTCTTCCCAAAGGGTCCGGAAGATCCCCGGCCACGGGTGCTTCGCGGTCAGGAAGCCGCCCTGGCCCTGTAGGACGGGGTCGCCCTGCTCGTCGAGGATCGCCGGCTTGATCCCAGGGAACGGCACCGTCGCCGAACCGGGCTTGAGCGTGGTCAGGCCCGGCAGCGGGGTGATGAGGATGCCGCCCGTCTCGGTCTGCCACCACGTGTCCACGACCGGGCAGCGCTCCTGGCCGATCACCTTCCAGTACCAGACCCAGGCCTCGGGGTTGATCGGCTCGCCGACGGTGCCGAGGAGGCGGAGGGACGAGAGGTCGTGGCGCGCCGGGTAGTCGCCGCCCATCTTCACGAACGAGCGGATGAGGGTGGGCGCGGTGTAGTACGAGTTGACCTTGTAGCGCTCGACGATCTCCCAGTGGCGGTCCCAGTCCGGGTAGGCGGGGTCGCCTTCGTACAGGACGCTCGTCGTCCCGTTCGCGAGCGGCCCGTAGACGATGTAGCTGTGGCCGGTGACCCAGCCGACGTCGGCCGCGCACCACCAGATCGTGTCGTCGTGGATGTCGAAGATCCACTTGTGGGTGACGGCGACGTGAAGGAGGAACCCGGCGCTCGTGTGCTGGACTCCTTTCGGCTTCGCGGTCGTCCCCGAGGTGTGGAGGAGGAAGAGCGTGTCCTCGGCCCCCATGCGCTCGGGCTTGCACTCGTCGGGCTCGCCCTCCACGACGTCGTGCCACCAAAGGTCGCGCTCGGCGTTCCACGGGACGTCGTCGCCCGTGCGGCGGAAGACGACCAGGCGCTCGACGCTCGTCGCCGCATCGGCGGCCGCATCGGCGTTCTCCTTCAGAGGCACCTTGCCCCCCTTGCGCCAGCCTTCGTCCTGCGTGATCAGGAGCCTGGCGCCGGAGTCGCGGAGCCGCTCGGCCAGAGACTCCGACGAGAAGCCGCCGAAGACGACCACGTGCGGCGCCCCGATGCGGGCGCACGCGAGCATCGCGATCGGAAGCGCGGGAACCATGCCCATGTAGATGCCGACCCGGTCGCCCTTGGAGACACCGAGCCTGCGCAGCGCGTTCGCGAGGCGCGAGACCTCGCGCAGCATCTCCGCATACGTGAGATCGGAGCTCTCGCCCTCGGGCTCGCCCACCCAGTGGTAGGCGACGCGGTCTCCCCGTCCGGCCTCGACGTGGCGGTCGAGACAGTTCCAGGCGACGTTCAGCTCGCCGTCGGCGAACCAGGTGCAGTGGGGCGGCTCCCACTCGAGCCCCTTGGTCGGCTCCTTGAACCAGTCGATGAACTCGTCCGCGAGGCCCCGCCAGAATCCCTCGGGATCTTCGTCGGCGCGACGGTAGACAGAGTCGTCGTTGACGACCGCCTGGGCGGCGAACTCCTCGGGCGGCGGAAAGGTGCGCTGCTCGTCGAGCAGGGCTTCGATGGCGGCGTGTGTGCTCTCGGTCTCCATGACCGGAGAATATGACCGATAGCAATCGAGCCGCGCGCAACGCTAACCTCTCAACCGTGCGCTTGCGGGTCGTCCTCGGGGCTCTCCTCTTTGTCTCGCTCGTCTCCGTCGGCTCCTCGGGAGCGGTGGTGCCCTCGCCCGCGTCCTCGGCGAGCGCCTTCGGCGTCAGGGTGGTCGAGCCGGGCAAGACGCCGGTCTCAGCGGGGTCGATCTCATCGCCGCCCCAGTCGGCCGCGTCGCTCGTCGGCTGGTCCTACGGCGACGGGGCCGTGACCACCGGCCCGATCACGGGCGGGACCAACGCGACCGTCGACGACGACCGCGCCGTCGGGCGAGGAATCGTCCGGGTCGGCTCGGTCTCACTCTTCGGAGGCGAGGTGACCGCCGACGCGGTGACCTCCAAGTCCGTTTCGCGGGCCTCCCCGTCGAGTGCCGGCGGCGATCTCTCCGGTTCGGGGGTCGCGAACCTCGTCGTTTTTGGCGCGAGCGTGACTGCGACCCCGAACGCGAAGGTTCCGCTCGGCGACTGGGGCTATGCGATCGCCCTCGAGCAGGCGGTCACGGACCAGAACACGACCGAGCGCCGCGGCCACCGGGGCTTCGTCGCCGGCCTCCACGTCCACCTCACCGCCGCGCACGGCGGGCTGCCTGCCGGAACGGAGATCTTCATCGGCTATGCCGAGGCCGCCGCGACCGCACCGAAGGCCGTGGCGCCTCCGCCGCCCAGCTCTCCGCCCTCGAGCCCGCCGTCAACCCACCATCACCACGAGCCCGTGCCCCCTCCGGCGGGAGCGCCGTCTGCGACGCCGCCTCCGGTGCAGAGCCCGCCGCCGGGGGTGCGCCCGCACCTGACGGCGGGCGGCTACGTCTTCCCCGTGTACGGGCCGGCGTCGTTCTCCGACGACTTCGGCGCCGGGCGCGCGGACACCGGCTGGCACCACGGGAACGACGTCTTCGCGCCGCTCGGCGCACCGGTCCTCGCCGTCACCGACGGCACGCTTTTCCTCGTGGGCTGGAACACGATCGGCGGCAACCGCTTCTGGCTCCGCGACCTGCAGGGGAACGAGTTTTACTACGCCCACCTGTCCGCGTTCACGCCGGCCGCCCGGGACGGAGCACAGGTGAAGGCGGGCGACGTGATCGGCTTTGTCGGCGCCACCGGCGATGCCGCCGGCACCCCGGCGCACCTGCACTTCGAGGTCCACCCTGCCGCCCTTCTCGGCATGGGCTACGACGGGGTCGTCGACCCGTATCCCTACCTGCTCGCCTGGCAGCGGCTCGACGACGCGAGCTTCGACGCGACCGGCTGGACGCCGCCCGGGAAGAAAGCTCCGCCGCCCGCGGCGGTCTTGCTGCAGGCAGACGACATCTCGGCCGTCTCAGGTCTCGATCCTGCGGGTTTCGAGGCCGTGCTCACCGGCGAGCCGCTCTTTGGAGAGGGCCCGCCGGGGCCGAAGATCGTCTACGCCGCCCCCGGGTTCGAGAGCGGCGCGGGTTAGCCGGGGTTAGCTGCCCGTTCCGCCGTTGCCCTCGGAGGGCACGGAGTCGAAGGGCTGCTCGGGCCCGAACAGCTTGTCCTTGAGCCAGCGGCGCGTGTCCGGGCCGGTGGCCGGGTTGAAGAGGACGCCGAGCGCGATGCCGGCCATGAGCAGCGTCATGTTGCGGCCGGTGTGGGACTGCTTGCCCTGGGCGCGCTCGCCCGCCTTGCGAAGCTCCTCGACGGTCCTCTTGAGCTCGTTCTGGATGTCCTTGTCGCGCGCGACCTTGAACGCCATGCCGGTCGTCCCGCGGTCGCCCAGCAGATCGTTGTAGATCGTGCGGGCCGACTCGTATGCCTTCTTGACGTGGTCGTGCAGCTCCTCGTCCTGCGCAAGCCGCTCGACGTAGGGCCGTGCGGTGTCCACCGCGTCGCCCACCATTTCCTTTGCCTTCGCCATCAGTCGGTCCTTTCGTCTCTAGCGTCGTCCTTCAGACACTACTACCCGCGTGCTGCCGAGGAAAACTCGAGCACATCTCCGCCCGGGAATGCCGCCTCCATCACCTCGTCCACGTGGTCGGCCAGCACGAACGCCATCTGTTTGCGCACGTCGCGCGGCAAATCGTCGAGATCCGCCTCGTTCTCCTTCGGGAGGATCACCGTGCTGATGCCCGCGCGCTGAGCGGCGAGCACCTTGTCCCGCAGGCCGCCGATCGGCAGCACCTGGCCGGTGAGCGTGATCTCGCCTGTCATGGCGACCTCCTCCGAGACCGGCCGGTTCATCGCGAGCGACGCGAGCGCCGTCGCCAGGGCGATTCCGGCGGACGGTCCGTCCTTGGGGACGGCTCCGGCAGGAACGTGGATGTGGACGTCCCGGTGCGCAAACCAGTCCTCCTCGAGCCCGAGATCCTTCGCGTGCCCCCGCACCCAGGAGAGGGCGGCCTGCGCCGATTCGCGCATGACCTCTCCGAGCTGGCCCGTGACGACGAGGCGGCCTTCGCCGGGAACGGTGGTCGCCTCGATGAAGAGGATGTCGCCGCCGAACGGCGTCACGGCCAGACCCGTGGCCACGCCGGGGTCTGACGTGCGCTTGCGGATCTCCTGTCGGAAGCGCGCGCGGCCGAGCCAGGCACGCACGCGACGCTCGTCGACGCGGGCGGTCGTCCGCTTTCCCGACGCGATCTCCGCGGCGGCCTTGCGGCAGATCGCGGCGATCTCGCGGTCCAGGTTCCGAACGCCGGCCTCGCGCGTGTACTCGGAGATCATGAGCCGGAGCGCCTTGTCGCCGAACTTGACGTTCTCCGCCGCGAGCCCGTGCGCTTCGAGCTGCTTGGGGACGAGATAGCGCTTGGCGATGCCGAGCTTCTCCTCCTCGGTGTAGCCCGACAGGCGAATGATCTCCATCCGGTCCTGGAGCGGCGGCGGAATCGTCTCGAGCTGGTTGGCCGTGCAGATGAAGAGCACCTTCGAGAGATCGAAGGGGAGGTCGAGATAGTGGTCGCGGAAGCTCGAGTTCTGCGCGGGGTCGAGCACCTCGAGCATCGCGCTCGACGGATCACCGCGCCAGTCGGAGCCCATCTTGTCGATCTCGTCGATCATGAAGACCGGGTTCCGGGAGCCGGTGTCGCGAAGCGCGCGGAGGATGGTGCCCGGGAGGGCGCCGATGTACGTGCGTCGGTGGCCGCGGATCTCTGCCTCGTCGCGGACGCCGCCCACGGAGATGCGGGCGAACTTGCGCCCGAGCGAGCGCGCGATCGACTGGCCGAGTGAGGTCTTGCCGACTCCGGGCGGGCCGACGAAGCAGAGGATCGGGCCGGAGACGTCCTCCTTGAGCTTGGAGACGGCGAGTTGCTCGATGATGCGGTCCTTCACCTTCTCGAGGTCGTAGTGGTCCTCGTCGAGAACGCTTCGCGCGTGCTCGAGGTCGAGGTTGTCCTCGGTGGTCTCGTTCCAGGGCAGGGAGAGGATCCACTCGAGGTAGCCGCGGATGACGCCGTACTCGGCGGCCGCGGGCGGGAGCTTGGCGAGCCGGTCGAGCTCGCGGCGGGCTGCGCGGTCGGCCTCCTCGGGAAGGTGGCCCTCGTCGATCTGCGCGCGGAGCTCCGAGATCTCGGCCTGTTGCTCGTCGCCTTCCCCGAGCTCCTCCTGGATCGCCTTCAGCTGCTGGCGGAGGAAGTACTCGCGCTGCGAGTGCTCCATCTCCGACTGCACCTGGGACTGGATCTTCGTGCCCAGCTCGAGCACCTCGAGCTCGCGGTTGAGGATGACGGTGAGCTTGCGGAGGCGCGCCTCGATGTCCGCCTCCTCGAGCAGCTCCTGCTTCTCGGCCGTCTTCAGGCGCATCGTCGTCGCGATGAGGTTCGCGAGCGTGCTCGAGTCCTCGGCGTTCACGGCGGCGAGCTGCAGCTCGTCGGGCAGATAAGGGACGAGGCCGATGATCCGGCTGAAGAGCGCCTCGACGTTGCGGGCGAGAGCCTCGATCTCGGTCTCCGGGCCATGGACGTCCGGAAAGTCGCTGAACTCGCCGATGAGGTACGGGTCGGTCTGGACGAGGCGGTCGAGCCGAACCCGGCGGGCGCCCTGGACGAGGATCCTGAGCGTCCCGTCAGGGACGCGAATCATCTTGTGGATGAGCGCGGCAGTTCCGACGTCGTAGATGTCCTCGGCGCCGTTCGGCTCCTCCTCGGCGTTTCTCGTCGTCACGAGCGCGATCGTCGAGTCGTTTGCGACCGCTTCGTCGACGAGCTGGATGGAGCGTTCCTGGCCCACGGCGAGCGGGGTCATGGAGTCGGGGAAGACGACCGTCTCCTTGAGCGGCAGGATCGGGAGAACCTCGGCGACGGGGTCCTCGTCGGGACGCACGGTTTCCTCGACCGTGCTCATGCGTCCTCCGTCGACTGGATGGTCAGCTTGACCGCCGCGGGGGACTTACGGGCGAGCGGCAGGTGGACGGAGAGGAGGCCGTTCTCGTAGGTCGCGCTCGCCGCCTGCGAGTCGACCTCTTCGTTCAACTGCACGCGGCGCTCGAAGATGCCGTAGTCGATCTCGATGTGCTGGTAGGAGCGCCGGTCGCCGGCGGGGCGCGAGCGGCGGCCGCGGACGACGAGGACGCCGTCCACGACCGCGGCGTCGACCTCGTCCGGGTCGATCCCGGCGAGCTCCACGACCACGGTGACCGCCGGTGGGTCGTCGGTCCGGTAGACGTCGAGCGCAGGGCGAAAGCCGGCGCGCCTGGCGACGAGCCGGGGAACCTGGCAGAGGTCGGCGAAGAGCTCTTCCATCTCCGACTTCATGCGGTCGATTTCCCTGCGTGTGGTCATGACACAATCGTACCGATGGGCCGCATCCTCAAAGCATCCGCCCTGGGGCTCGGTTTTCTCGCGTATATCTGGGTCGCGGGTGTTCGAAACGTGGACCGGGTGACGTCGCGAAAGCGGGCCCGCTGGGCTGCTAAGTCAGTAGACGCCGACGAACGGGAGGAGCACTAGGTGGAGCGCTGGACGCGGGCGATGATCCGCTATCGGTGGTGGGTCGTCGTGATCTGGGCGGCGCTCTTCCTCACCGGGATGTACGCGACTTCCGGGCTCAGCGACCTCCTCACGAACCGCTTCACGCTCCCCGGCACCGACACTGCCCGCGCGGACTCGATCCTCGAGGACCACTTCGGGCAGAAGACGGTCGGCTCGTTCACCGTCGTCGTGAAGGGAGAGGCGGGATCGGCGGAGCAGCTCCTGCCCGTCGTCCGCCTGCGCGCTGAAGCGGCCGCAAAGGAGCTCCCGACCGGCCAGCTCGCCGGCGTCCAGGCCGTTTCGGACTCCGTTGTCAGCGCCACCATCGTCTCCAACCTCGAGCCGGCCGACGCGAAGGGCTACACGGACGACATGCGTGCCGCCGCCGGCGAGATACCCGGCGCGACGGTCTACGTCTCCGGCCAGGCCGCCATCGAGCACGATCTCGACCCGGTCTTCGCGCACGATCTCAAGGTCGGCGAGCTCTTCATCGCCATTCCGATCGCGGCGCTGATCCTCGCCTTCGTGTTCGGGACGCTCGCCTTCCTTTTGCCGCTCATCTTCGCGGCGGCCGCGATCCCCACGACGCTCGCCATCATCTGGCTCTTCGCGCACGTGATGGAGCTGACGACCTACCTGCAGAACCTCGTCATGCTGATCGGGCTCGGCATCGCGATCGACTACTCGCTCCTGATCGTCTACCGCTACCGCGAGGAGCTCCGGTCCGGGAAGGCTAAGGAGGACGCCATCGTCCGCACGATGGAGACCGCAGGACGCGCGGTCGTCTTCAGCGGCTCGGCGGTCGGGATCGGCCTCGCGCTCATGCTCTTCATGCCGCTGCCCTTCATGCGCGGCTTCGGGATCGGCGGGCTCGCGATCCCGCTCGTCTCCGTCGCCTGCGCGCTGACGCTCTTGCCCGTGCTCGTCTACTTCTGCGTGAACGGGCTCGACCGCGTGCGCATCGTGCCTAAGGCCGTCCTCGACCAGAGGAACTCGGAGTACAACTTCTGGTGGCGGCTCTCGCGCGGAGTCATGCGGCACGCGCGGGCAGTGGCCGCCGCGACGACGGCATTCCTGCTCCTCCTCGCGCTGCCCGTTCTGTGGCTGGAGGTCGGGCCGGGCTCGAACAAGGGGATCCCGCAGAACCTCGAAGGCGTCGAGGGCCTGAACGTGATCGCGGACGCCGTCGGCGAGGGCGCGCTCGCACCGACGGCGATCGTCGCGGACACCGGTCAGGCAGGGGGTGTCGACTCGACCGCGGTTCGTGCCGCGATCGGCGAGCTCGAGCAGGGTCTCCGCGCCGATCCGGAGGTGGCCGCGGTGCGTTTCGGCGAGGGCCCGCAGTACGTCGACCCGAGCGGGCGCTACTTCCACCTGGACGTGATCGGGACGAGCGAGTACGGCTCGCCGCCGGCCCTCCACTTCGTCGACCGTTTGCGCGACGACATCGTCCCGGCGGCGGGATTCCCGGACGGCGTGAACGTCTACGCGGGCGGGGGCCCGCCGAGCGGCGTCGACTTCCTCGACCTCACCTACGGAGCGTTCCCGTGGCTCGTCCTCGGCGTCTTGCTCTTGACCTACATCCTGCTCTTGCGCGCATTCCGCTCGGTGATCCTGCCGCTGAAGGCGATCATCCTGAATTTGCTCTCGATCGGCGCTGCATACGGGCTCCTCGTCATGTTCTTCAAGTGGGGCGGCGCCGGGGCGGTCGGGCTCATCAGCTTCGACCAGATCGAAGGCTGGATCCCGGTCTTCGTCTTCGCCATGGTCTTCGGGCTCTCCATGGACTACGAGGTCTTCCTCGTCAGCCGCATGCGCGAGGAGTGGGACGCCGGCCGCACCAACGAGGAGGCCGTCTCGGCCGGGCTTGCGAAGACGGGCCGGATCGTGACCGCAGCAGGCCTCGTCATGTTCGCAGCGTTCATGGGCTTCGTCGCCGGCTCGATCGTCGGCCTGCAGCAGTTCGGGTTCGGGCTCGCGGCGGCGATCCTCATCGACGTGACAATCGTGCGCGCGCTTCTCGTGCCGAGCGCCATGAAGCTCTTCGGGCGCTGGAACTGGTGGCTACCGACGAATGTTGCCCGGGTTTTCCGCGTGAAGCCCTCGCCTCTTCGGCGCCCCGACCCGCATCCGGCGGCGAGCGGCGGCCGCTAGCGTTTCGCGCATGAGACTGGAGGTCGTGGAGGGGGACATCACTGAGCTCGACGTGGATGCGGTTGCGAATGCCGCGAACAACCAGCTCTGGATGGGCGCGGGTGTCGCCGGGGCGATCAAGCGCGCCGGCGGGCCCGAGATCGAGCAGGAGGCGGTCGCGCAGGCGCCGATCGCCGTTGGCCAGGCGATCGCCACCCGCGCGGGGAACCTGCGCGCAAAACACGTCGTCCACGCTGCCGTCATGGGCCAGGACCTGCAGACCTCGGCGGGGCTCATCTCGCAGGCGACGAGGCGGACACTCGAGGTCGCAGACGAGCTGGGCTCCCGCTCGCTGGCGATGCCGGCGTTCGGCACAGGGGTCGGCGGCTTCCCGATCGAGCGGTGCGCGGAGCTGATGGTCACCGAGGCGCGCGCCTTCGACCCTGCGAACCTCGAGCGGGTGGTCTTCGCGGTCTTCGGCCACGACGCCGAGCGGGCCTTCCGGGCCGCGGTCGGCCAATAAAACGCCCGGTATTCACCGTTCCTCCGGGTCTCGAGTGGTGGCGGCGCGAGCCGGGCGGCGCGGACTGGCTCGAGTGCCTGCCACGGCTCGTGGCCGAGCTCGTGGACGAGTGGTCGCTCGAGCTCGCGCCGCCCTTCGAGCCCGCGCACATCTCCCTCGTCGTGCCCGCGCGCTGCGAGGACGGTACCGCGGCTGTGCTCAAGGTCAACCTTCCGGAGCCGGAGAGCGAGCACGAGGGCGACGCGCTCGCGTGCTGGGACGGGGTCGGCGCCGTGCGCCTGCTCGCGCGCGACGACAAGCGGCGCGCGTTGCTCGTCGAGCGCTGCGTTCCGGGTTCGCCTCTATGGGAGGTGGAGGAGGACGAGGCGAACGAGATCGCGGCGGGCGTCCTCGTGCAGCTCTGGCAGGCACGGCCCACGGGAGAGCTCCGCTCGCTCGCGGACGAGGCCGCGCGCTGGGCCGAGGGCCTCCCCGCGACCTGGGAGAAGGCCGGGCGCCCGTTCGAGCGGGCGCTCCTCGACGAGGCCGTCGAGTTCCTACGGGCGGCTCCGCCGCGGGAAGACGCCGCGCTCCTGCACCAGGATCTCCACGGTGGGAACGTCCTGCGCTCGGAGCGCGGGTGGCTCGCGATCGACCCGAAGCCCCTCGTCGGCGAGCGAGCGTTCGACGTTGCCTCGCTGCTCCGGGACCGGCGCGACGAGCTCGTCCACGACCCGGACGCCGCCGGACGGATCCAGCGCCGCCTCGACTTTCTGAGCGACCGGCTCGAACTCGATCGGGAGCGGGCGCGCGGCTGGGGAATCGCCCACGCGCTCGCGTGGGGCTTCGAAGGCGTCCGGCCCCTTGCCGATCACATCGAGTGCGCGCGCCTCATGATGGGCTAGGGTCGCGGCGTGCGTGTCCTCGTGCCCGGCGGCGCCGGTTTTCTCGGGAGCAATTTCGTGAAGCGCCTTGTGGAGGCCGGAGACGAGGTCGTCGTGCTCGACCGGCTGACGGATTTCGGGAGCCTCGCGCGGCTCGAAGGCATCCCCCACGAGTTCGTGCAGGGCGACGTCGCAGACGCGGTCACCGCCACCGGAGCCGCCGACGGCTGCCAGGCGATCGTCAACTTCGCGGCCGAGACGAATCCCGACTCGTCCGGCCTCGCGTCGGGCGGATTCATCGTCACGGACGTGTACGGCACCCACGTGCTCCTCGAGTTCGCCCGCGTCGCGGGGATCCGCTTCGTCCAGGTCTCGACGAGCGAGGCGGACCGGCCGGAGACCCCGCTCGCCGCCTCGAAAGCCGGCGCCGACCTCCAGGTGCAGGCCTACGTAGGGGCGAACGGCCTGAATGCCTCCGTCACCCGCGCCGTGGGCGCGTACGGGGCGTTTCAGCATCCGGCGGCCGAGCCCGCCGCAGCAATCGTGCGCGCGCTCGACGAAGGCGGGCCGCCTGTCGAATCCCTCCCGGGCGCATGGGTGCACGTGGACGATCACAGCGCTGCGGTCGAGCTCGTCCTCCGCCGAGGAGCACCCGGAGAGGTCTACCGGGTCGGGGAGGACGCCAAGGCTGTTCGCGCACTCGGCTGGGAGCCGGCGCGGACGCTCGAGCAGGGGCTCGCAGAGACCGTGGAGTGGTACCGCTCGAGGCGCGACTGGTGGGAGCCGATCAGATCGAGGACGGAGACGCCCTCGCCCCACGAGCAGTACGCCCGCCGCGACGCGTAATTCATGCTTTCCTACTGGGGTCCGGTTACGTTCCTGCCGAAGGGGTCCCTGGAAAGCTCGATGCGACGACTCGCCCTCCCGGTCGCCATTCTGTTCGCGCTCGCTACCGCTGCGGGCGCCGCGGCGTCCTCCGTGTTCGTCCTCAAGGGCCACGGCTGGGGTCACGGCGTCGGGATGAGCCAGTACGGGGCGCTCGGGCGAGCGAACGACAACCAGGACTACAAGCAGATCCTCGGCTTCTACTACGACGGCACGAACGTCGGGCAGACGAGTCAACACAAGATCCACGTGCTGCTGACGGAGGGGCGTTCCTCGGTGAAGCTCCGGTCGTCAGAGGATTTCAAGGTCGGAGACAAGACGCTGGCCCGGCTTACGGACTGGAAGCTCGTGCCGACGAGCGGCGGCAAGGTGCGCGTGGTCGGGAAGGGGAAGTTCGCCAGCCCCGCCACCGCCAAGCCGGGCGACGGCTTCCTGCGGGTCGACGGGCTTCGTTATCGGGGCGATCTGAAGATCTACAACCACAATGGCTCGCTCGACGTTGTCAACGTCGTCGGCCTGCAGGGCTACCTCTACTCGGTCGTCCCGCGCGAGATGCCGTCGAGCTGGCCGCCCGAGGCGCTCAGGGCTCAGGCTGTCGCCGCACGCGGCTACGCCGTGCGCGCGGACCGGCCCGACCCCAGATACGACATCTACGACGATACGCGGGACCAGGTCTACGGCGGCCTCGACTTCGGCAGCGGCGAGGATCCGGGCTCGACCGCCGCGGTCAAGGCGACCGCCGGCGAGGTGCTCAAGTTCGGCGGGAGCGTCATCAGCGCGTACTTCTCCTCCTCGAACGGCGGGAGGACGGCGGCCTCGGTGGACACGTGGGGCGGCGACCTTCCCTACCTCGCCTCCAAGCACGACGCGTTCGACCTCAACGCCGACAATCCGAACCGCAGCTGGACCGTGGTGCTCTCCCCACGCGCGTTACAGAAGCGGCTCGGCGCGGGCCGGACGCCCGCCGACGCCATCGTCACGTCGAGGAAATCCGGACGCGTCGACCGGGTCCGTCTCGAGCGAGGCTCCTGGTCCCGGATCGTCCCGTCGTCGGGGCTCGGTCCGGAGTGGTTTCGCGGCGCGCTCGGGGTGCGCTCGAGCCGCTTCGACCTCGGCGTCCTCGACGCGACTCCGGTGAAGACGAAGACCGTCTGCAGCGCCCGACTTCGGGTCAACGTTCTGGCGAGGGAAGCAGCGGGCGTCACGCTCCAGCGCCGGCGAAGCGGCTCGTCGTCCTGGACCGACATGTCCATGACGAAGGACGACGCGGCCCACTACCACGGGATCGACAAGCCGTGCCGAGCGACGTCCTACCGCCTGCACTCCGCGGCCGCGAACACCTCTGCGGTCGCGGTGAAGGTCGCGCCGAAGATCGTCTTCTCCGGCACGCAGCCCGCGAACGACGGCCTCAAGGGCTCGGTGCGCCCGGTCTCGCTCGCAGGCCAGACGGTGCACGTCGACCGCAAGCGCAAGGACGGCACCTGGGCGAAGAACGTCGGCAGCGCCGTCGTTCAGTCCGACGGCAAGTGGCACGCTCACTTCAACGCCGTCTCGGGGACCTACCGCGCGCGGCTGGCGCCGCCGTCCTCGACCGGGCTCGTCCCGGGATCGACCGGCGAGCTCAACTTCAACTGAGAAGCTCGTCGTCGGGCACGTCGCGGATCTTCCGCGCCGGATTCCCGACGACCACTGCACGCGCGGGCACGTCGTGGAGGACGACCGCGCCGGCGCCGACGAAGGCCTCCTCGCCGATCTCAACGCCCGGAAGCAGGACGGCGCCGCTGCCGATCCTTGCTCCCCGGCGAATGGTCGGGCCACGCCGAAGCGCATGGCGCTTCTCGGTGCGGCCCATGTAATTGTCGTTCGTCGTGACGACGCACGGAGCGATGAAGACGTCCTCCTCCACGGTGGAGTAGGCCGTGACGTAGGCGTTCGCCTGCACCCGCGTGCGGGCGCCGATCGACGTGTCGTTCTCGACGTGGGAGCCGCGCCCGATCACGACCTCGTCTCCGACCTCGCACCGCTCGCGAACGCAGGACTGGTCGCCGACGATGACTCCCGCCCCGAGCGTCGTCCCCGCGAAGACGACCGCCCCTGCGAGGATGGCGCTTCCGTCCCCCACCACGAGGGGCGGCAGGTCGTCCCTCGAGGCCGTCGAGCGCTTGCCGAGGACGGGCTGCTTGCCGACCACGGCGTAGTCGCCGACCACGACGTCGTCGCCCAACTCGACGCCCGGGTAGACGACCGCCGTCTCCGCGATCCTGCTCACACGCGTTCTCGCTCGAGGGAGCTCTGCAGCTGCTCGAGCGCCCGCACGACCGCGAGCCCCTCGCGGGCTGCCGCGATCCGGTCGCCCTCGCCGCGCAGAAGGGCGAGGAAATGCTCGCACTCGAGGCGAAGCGGCTCGTCGTTTGCGACCTTGGGGATCGAGATGTCGCCGGAGCGGGTCTGCCACTCGCCCCAGGTGTCGGCGGGCTCTTGCGCTCCGCGGTCGTAGACGGTCACCTTGCGCTCGGGCTCCATGTCGTCGAACACCGCCATCTTCCTGTCGCCGACCACAGTCATCCGCCGCATCTTGTGCGGGTCGAGCCAGGAGAGGTGCATGTGCGCGACGACTCCGGAGGGGAAACGGAGATAGCAGAAGACGACGTCCTCGACCCCCGGGTTCAGGAACGACTCGCCGCGCGCCCACGCCTCGGCGGGCTCCTCGCCGACCAGGTGGAGGATCACGGAGAGGTCGTGCGCGCCGAGGCTCCAGAGGGCGTTCTCGTCCTTGCGGATCTGGCCGAGGTTCTGGCGGTTCCCGTAGACGTAGAGGAGGCGGCCGAGCTCTTCCGAGTCGACGAGCGCCTTCAGCTTGGCCACCCCCGGGTGGTAGAGGAGGAGATGGCCGGGCATCAGCACGAGGGCGCGCTCCTCGGCGAGCGCCACCAGCTGCTCGCCCAGGGCCGACGAGAGCGCGAGCGGCTTCTCGACGAAGACGTGCTTGCCGGCCAGGAGCGCCTTCCGCGCGAGCTCGAAGTGCGTGACGACGGGAGTCGCAATCGCGAGGGCGTCGAGCTCGGGATCCGCGAGCACGTCCTCGTAGCTCGTCGTCTTCGTGGCCTCTGGGAACCGGGCGCCATAGCGCTCGAGCCGCGCCGCGTCCCGGTCGCAGATCCAGGTGAGCTGGGCGCCCTCGAGCTCGTCCAGGTTCCGCGCGAGATTGGGCCCCCAATACCCCAGGCCCACCGCGGCTAGCCTCAGAGCTTCCACACGCGTCCGTTCGCGGAGCCGTTCTTGCCCGTGGCGTTGCGGAAGTCGACCACGAGCTGGGCCTTCTCGGCGAGCGCGGCGTAGTCGATCCCCGAGTGGGCGGTGACGATTGCGACGCAGTCCGCCTTGCCGACGGAGCCGTCGAGATCGACCGAGGCGAGCGCGTGGTCGGGGAGCTCGGCCACGTGCGGATCGTGGTACGAGACCTCGGCGCCTTCATCGCGCAGGAGCTCGACGAGCTTCAGCGCAGGCGACTCGCGCACGTCGCCGACGTCGGCCTTGTAGGAAACGCCGACGAGGTGCACGTGGCTTCCTTTGACGGCCTTCTCCTGGGAGTTGAGCGCCCGCGCGATCTTCTCCAGGCAGAAGTACGGCATGTTCTCGTTGACCTTGCCGGCCAGCTCGATGAACTCGGTGTAGAAGTCGAACTCGCGGGCCTTCCAGGCCAGGTAGAAGGGGTCGACCGGGAGACAATGGCCGCCCAGGCCGGGGCCCGGCTTGAAGCTCATGAAACCGAAGGGCTTCGTCGCGGCTGCCTCGACGACCTCCCAGACGTCGACGCGCATCCGGTCGCAGAGCTGCGCGAGCTCGTTGACGAGCGCGATGTTGACCGAGCGGAAGATGTTCTCGAGGAGCTTCGTCAGCTCCGCCGCCTCCGGCGAGGACACGCTGACGACGGTGTCGATCGCGCGCCCGTAGAAGGCGACCGCCTTCTCCGTGCAGATGGGCGTGACGCCACCCACCACCTTCGGAGTCGTCTTCACCGTCCAGTCAACGCGACCGGGGTCGATTCGCTCCGGCGAGAAGGCGAGGAAGAAGTCTTTGCCCACCTCGAGGCCGCCGCCGGCGAGAATCGGCAGCACCTCCTCCCTCGTCGTCCCCGGGTACGTGGTGGACTCGAGCGAGACCAGGTGGCCCGTCCGGAGCCGCCTTCCGACCTCCCGCGCGGCGCTCATGACGATGGAGAGGTCGGGTTCGCGGTTCGCCGAGAGTGGCGTCGGCAACGCGACGACGATCGCGTCGGCGTCACGGACCGCGTCGTAGTCGGTGGTCGCCGAGAGGGTCCCTGCCGCCAGGAGTGTCGCGAGCGTCTCCGAGGGCACGTCCTCGACGTGGCTCTCGCCGCGGTTGATCGTCTCGACGCGCTCCGCGTCGATGTCGACGAGAACCACAGGAATGCCCGCCTCCGCGAAGCAGCGGCCAAGGGGTAGGCCGACGTAGCCCGCGCCGACGATGGCGACTTCTGGCTTCACCACGCGTGCTCCATCGTACAAATCACGTCAGCGATCAAATCGGCCGCGTGGCCGTCGCCATAAAGGGGCGGGTGCTCGAGGCCGGGCCCAGCCTCGCGGGCCGCGGCGACGATCGCGCCCGGATCCGTGCCCACGAGGCGATTCCAGCCAGCTTCGACTGTCTCGAACCATTCCGTGTTCTCCCGCAGGGTGACGCAGGGGACTTCGTACCAGTAGGCCTCCTTCTGGACGCCGCCCGAGTCGGTGAGGATCACACGCGCCTGGGAGGCGAGCGCTGCGAAGTCGAGGTAGCCGGCCGGTGGCCGCGGGTGCACGTGACCCGCCAGGCGTAGCCCCTGGCTCTCGATCGCACCGGCGGTTCGCGGGTGGAGCGGGAAGACGACCGAGTCCTCGAGTGCGTTGAGCGCATCGACGATCCGGCCGAGCGCAGGCTGTCTCGTATTCGCCTCGCGGTGCACGGTGACCAGTGCGTAGGCCCCGGCTTCCACTGCGGCGAGCTCCAGTGACTGCGAGCGCTCCCGCGCGATTGGCGCTAGGCGGAGGTTCGCGTCGAGCATGACGTCTCCGACCTCGTGGACGCCCTCGGTGATGCCCTCGTCCTTCAGGTTCCCGACAGCGGTCTCGGAGGGCGCGAAGAGGAGGCTCGACACTCGGTCGACGAGGACGCGGTTCAGCTCCTCCGGCATCGTCCGGTCGAAGGAACGGAGGCCTGCTTCGACATGGGCGACCGGGACTCGGAGCTTCGACGCGGCGAGCGCGCCCGCAAGCGTGGAGTTCGTGTCCCCGTAGACGAGCACGAGGTCGGGCTTCTCCTCGAGGACGGCGGCCTCGATCCCGGGGAGCATGCGGGCCGTCTGCTCTGCGTGGCTCCCGGAGCCGGCCTCCAGGCGGTGCTTGGGCGGCTCGAGGCCGAGCTCGTCGAAGAAGACCTGCGAGAGGTCGTGGTCGTAGTGCTGGCCCGTGTGCAGCACGACCTCGTCCGCTCGGTTTCGCAGCGCGAGCGAGAGGGGAGCGGACTTTATGAACTGCGGACGGTTGCCGACAACGGAAAGGATTTGCATGCCGACCGCGAATCTAGTTGACCCATGCCTCTCAAGATCCTGCTAGCCGGCGCACCGCTCATCGCCCGCGGCGTCATGACGGGGAAGACCATCGTCTGGTACGTCAACTGGCGCCTCGAGCGGGTCTGACGCCCGAGAACCCCTCGCTACAATGCACTCCCTGCCGCGCTGCGCGCGTCAGGATTGGGCCGTTAGCTCAGCTGGTAGAGCAGGGGACTCTTAATCCCAAGGTCGCAGGTTCGATCCCTGCACGGCCCATTCAACATGAGCCCGTTGCGCGGATGCCGCATGGTTACGCGGGTCAGTTGTGTCGCAGGTGCCCCCGATGCGCGTGGCGTGCCCCCACCGGTGCCCCCACGAGATCCCGCCAGCTAGGCAACTGCAGGCGAGGAGCGAGCGGGGTAGGCGGAAGTACTCGCTACACCGATCCCGCGAGCTGCCCGACGAGGTCACCGTGGTTGAGCTCGCGGTCGTCGAGGAGGACGTGGGTGTAGGTGTCTGCGGTGACGGAGAGGGAGCGTTGGCCGACGCGCTGGCCAATCAGGGCCCAGGTTTCGCCCTGGCGGTGCCAGAGGCTGATGCGCCGATGGCGGAGGTCGTGCGGCGACCAGGTGGGCGTTCCCGAGGCCTTGCAGGCGCGCGCTATCGCCGTTCGTAGCCGTTCCTGCGTGAGGCCGGGGAAGACGGGGCGGTCAGGATCGCGGTCCTCGCGCGGGGGGAGCGTGGCGAGGACGGCGGCGTAGAGGTCAGGCGGGAGGGAGACCCAGCGGCCGCGGCGACCCTTCTCGAGCGCGCGGCGGACGCGCCAGCGCGTATTGGGCTCGTCGAGGTCGCCGCAGCAAAGCCCCTTCTCCTCGAGCTCGCCGACGCGCATGCCGGTGGCGTCGAGGACGAGGAGGGCGAGCGCATAGCGGGTGGGCATGAGCGGCAAGATGACCTCGATCTGCGCCGCGGTGGGCGGCGTCGGTTCTTCGCGCTCCTCACGCGGCAGGCGCACGTGCACGCGGTCGCGGGCGGGGTTGTCCTTGACGCCTGCGAAGTCGAGCACCTGCGCGAGTACGCTGACGCTCTTGCGGATTGTCTCGCGCTTGCGCCCGGCGGCGTGCAGGGTCGCGACGAGCGCGGCCACATCCACCGGCGAGATCTCGTCGACGCGGCGGGCGCCGAGCAGTGGCAGGAGGCGGCCGAGCTGGACGCGATGTCCGACGGCGGTGGCTTCGGCGACGTCGACGCGCGAGGCGCGCCAGCTCTCTGCGGCCTCGGCGAGCATGGGGAAGGAGGGCGAACCGACCTCGAGGCTTCCAACTCGCGGCACGCGCATGGCGGCGAGCTCGCCGGCGACCCAGCGCTGCCGCGCCAAGGCTTCCCGCCTGGTCAGGAAGGAGCCGGCGTAGCGGTGGGCACTCTCGCGGCCGCCGAGGCGGTACTTGACGAGATAGCGGCTCCCGCCCTTCCCGCTTCGGCGGCGCTCGATCCAGACGCTAGGCATGCGAAGGCCGTACCCGGTCGTCGCGGTAGGTGTGCTCCTCGACCAGCTCGAGGTAGTGCTCGGCGCGAATGAGCGGCCGCGAGTAGCCGGGAATTGCAACGACCGGCAGCCGCCGAAAGACGGCGTCGATCGCGCGTCGCTCGAGCCCGAGCTCGCGCAGGTGCGAGCGGGTCAAGAGGGCGCCCGGCGTGGCAAGGAGCTTGGTCGGCGACGGCCGGCGCGGGACGCCGCCCTGCTCCTTTCCAGTCCCTCGCCGCGGCAGCGGGGGCGGCTCGACGTCGATCGCCTCGAGCTCCAGCTGCTGCGGCTCCCCACTCGCCACACGGCGAGTGTAGCAAATAGCTCACGAGTGCGTGGACAGTAGCTATCGCATTAGACTCTCATCATGACCAGCGGAACGCTGATCCGCGAGGCACGGCTGCGAGCCGGGCTCTCGCAGGCCGAGCTCTCCGAGCGCAGCGGCAAGGACCGTGCGCAGATCGCCCGCTGGGAAACCGACGTCGTGCAGCCGAGCCTCGAGACGCTCCGTGACTTGATCAGGGCCTGCGGCTTTGATCTCGAGCTCGACTTCGTTCCTTATGCCTTCGACGAGCAGGAGACCAAGGAGCTGCGGCAGAGCCTGCTGCGAACGCCCCAGGAGCGCCTGAACGCGATGCTGAAGGCCCGCCGCCGCTGATGCCTCCCGACGAGTCATTCGACCCGATCACCGTCCTGAGGGCGCTCGACCGCCGCCGCGTCGCCTACATCGTCATCGGCGGCCTGGGGCGGGTGATCCAGGGCAGCCCCGGGCTCACCGACGGCACCGACATCGTCCCGTGGATGCGCGAGGACAACGTCCCCAAGCTCGCGCTCGCGCTCGAAGACCTGAACGCCCGCCGCAGCGACGGCAAACGGCTCCGACTCGACGTAGACCTGGCGAGGGGGCCACTCGTCGAACTCGCCACCGACGCCGGCGAGCTCAAGATCGTCCCTGAGCCGGCGGGCACGCGCGGCTACGAAGATCTGCGCCGCGCCGCCACGCGCGAGCCGCTCGGCTCCGGCCTCCGTCCCTCGGTCGCGTCGCTCGGCGACCACGCGCGCATGCTCGCCGCCCTCGGCCGCGATGAGGACGCCGCCGAGCTGCGAACCGTCCGCCGCCTGATCGAGCTCGAGCGCCAGCTTGGCCTCGGCCTCGGGCGCTGAGCAGCCGCCTCCGAACCCCGCCCGTCGACCGCTCGTACCAGCCGCAGAAGACAGCGGGGGCACATATGCATCAAAAGGATGCA
>CAWJCL010000003.1:0-315226 GCA_963841425.1 uncultured Actinomycetes bacterium
TCTGCGTCTCGCGAGTTACGTGGGTGAGTAGGCACGCGCTTCGTTCGCAATCCGTGAATCCGCTTATGCTCCTGTCTGGCCCCCGGTTATCTGGTCCACTTTGAGTGTGGGACCTGCCGAGAAGGTAGGAATAGAGGCCAGCGATGTCCCCGAGGCGCTACAGCGTGGAGCAGATCGTGAGCTGAGAGGACCGGGGAAGTCGCAGGCGCAATCGCGGCCCCGCGGTTCGAGTCCGGGCATCGACTCTTTTGATCCACGAGGGTTCTTTGGGTCGAGTTCAACCCAGACCGATTAAGACAAGCTCCAGTCGCGAGTACACAAGCTCTGGAGCTACGAAGCTCAGAAGCTCTTGACGCTAAGATCGTACGAGTCGATACTTTAGGTCGTGGGCCTCAGATTTAGGCGACTTTCTCTCGTGCTTTGCCTAGTGTTCGCCATGCTGGCATCGAGTGGCTGTGGAACGTCACCTGAAGATGTTCGAGCGACATCGCGGAATGCAGGGAGCGTCACTTCTCCAGTGGTTGCAAGCTTTGTGAGTGGTGACATCCGGCTGCCTTTGGCTTCGGCCGGCATTTTTGAATGGACCTCGGATGCTCTCCGTCTGGCTAACCCACCGGATGTCGTGAGGACGAGCTACCGCGTAATCGGAGACGCTGATGTTTCTGATGTCGATGCCCGATTGGTTGAGGAGCAAGAGGGAGAATATGTCATTCGCGTCTCGTACACCGTTGTGACGCCGAGTGATAACGCCGAGCTAGTTATTCTCGGCGCTGACATCGTTCGTGGAGAGCCATGAGCGACCGCCACTACAGCCGATTCCTTTGCACCGCGCTGGTTTCTGCAGCTATTGCCCTTTACTTCCCCGCTTTGGGCGCATCCTACTACTCGATGAAGAGCTATTTTCTTGGATTCGATGGTGCGACCTGCAGCAACTGCACCACCACGTATGCAATCGGAACGTGGACGACGGCGTCTAGCAGCGAGAAGCCACGCCTGATATCGGTAACTTCGGATTGCCCCGAGGATTACGTTGCCTACTGGGACGAGCCGTATACCGCTGGTGGCAGGTGGTATCTCGTCGTGAAGAGCCTCGACAAGACCAGCATCTGCAACGCTTCTGGGATCGGCTATCGGGCGGCGTGGCTTCGTAATGATGGTGACGAATAGCAGGCACCTCTAGACGTACGGAGTGCCCGGCACCTCGCTCGTAAGTTGGCGCGGGGTTGCCGTCGGGGTGAGCCCGGCGGTAGAGCCGCAAATTACGGGAGCCGCCGGCATGAGCGAAACGTAGCTGGGTCGGGTTGGACGTGCACGTCCGCGCGACGCTGGTGGGCGTGCTAGATGCGGCGAGCGGGGAGCTGCGTGTGCAGCGCGTCGCGCCGCGAAGCGAGGAGACGGTCGCGTGGCTTCTGAGCCTGCCGCAACCGGTTGCGGGTGGCCTACGAGGGGGACTCACCGGCTACGGATCACGCGCGCCTGCGCGCAGGAGGGTCGCCTACGCGGTCGCCGCGCACTCAAAGATTCCACTAGCGCCGGGCGAGCGGGTGAAGACTGACCGTCGCGACGGCGAGCCCCTCGCGCGCCTCCTGCGCCTGGGCGAGTTCGTCGCAGTACGGGTGCCCGATCCCGTCGAGGCGACCGCCCGCGATCTCGTGCGCGCCCGCCACCTGCTCTCGAAGCTCTTGCCGCGGCACGGACTCGTGTACGAGGGCTCGGCCTGGACGCTCGCCCATGACGCCTAGCTGCGGCGAGAGCGCTTCCAGAGCCGACCGCTCTCGCTCGCCTTCGGCGAGTGCTACGGCGCGATGCTGCAGGTGAAGACACGCCGCGAGGCGCTCGTAGCGCGCGGTCGGCGAGCTCACCGCCGAGCCGCCCTTCGCCGACGTCGTCGCCCGGCTCGTCTGCCTGCGCGGCGTCTCCACTCTGACCGCGGTCGCCCTGAGCGTCGAGCTCGGGGACTGGGCGCGCTTCCGGCCGCGCTCTCTCGGTCCCTTCCTCGGCCTCGTGCCGAGCGAGCATTCCTCGGGCGAGCGGCGCCGCCAGGACGCGATCACGAATACCGGCAACACCCATGCCCGCCGGCTCCTCGTCGAGGCCGCCTGGCACAGCGCCGGCCGCTGCGGGCGAGCGTCGCACTCGAGCGGCGCCGGCAAGGACAGCCGGTCGCGGTGCGCGCTCGTGCCGACCAGAGCGCTCTCCGCCTCCATCGACGCTGGCACGCGCTCGAGCGCCACGGCAAACGTCGGGCGATCGTCGCCGTCGCGGTCGCCCGCGATTTCGCCGCCCATTGCTCGGCGCTGGCGACGATGACGTGGCGCGCCTCTCAACGGCTTGGCGAGCAGAGCGCCCCGGCGACGACGCGAGGAGCGACCCGCGAGACAGGCTACGAGCAGCCCCGGGCGACGCTCGACCCTAGAGGGCGCCTCCGCTCCCGATCGCACACCCGGTCATGCGGTCTCGGCCCACGCATATCAGCTGCGACCACCGCGTCGACGACCTACCGGGCGCTCGGCAGCGACGGAGTACGTTCCGCTGGATGATGCGCAGGGTGTCGCGACTGACTCCACCGATCCGCAAGCCGCCGCTCAGGGATCGGCATGCGCTCTGCTGGCCACGGTTGGCGTTTACTACAACGCGACCGGGCACCACGAACACTTCTGCACGAACGGTGTAGGCGTCACGTATATGCAAATGTGGGGATGGGTGCAGCGCTACGGCAGCGGCAGATGGAACAACTTGGACAGCTGCACCAGAGGTCCCTACTACGGCGCCACGTCGCAACAATGTAATACGTTGTTCGACTGCTACCACCCCAACAGCTATCGCCGGTACCGAGCTGAGACACAGGGCTACGCGATTAGGAATGGCGTGGAGTATGTTGGATACGACCTCAGCAAAGAGGTGCAGACGAAGTGTCACTAGCTGAGCGCGACCAGCGGAGACGCAGTCGCATCCCGAGTTGCTCGTCGAGCCGATAACCCTGAGGGCCGGGCAAATCGTCAGCGACTTCGATCATTTGTATGTGCAGCCCTCTGGAGAGCTAGGACCTCCGATGCTGGAAGTGCGTGCTGAGGGCGTGATTGCTTCTCTGCATCTTGACGGCGACAACGCCCTTTGGGTACGAAGCGAAGACGACAAGCCTCTCTTCGTTAGGGTCGGGGAGGCGGCGGTGGTGTCCGTGCGGGCGAAAATAGAGGGGCCATTCATCCTGGCTGGCGCGTTTGAGTCCGATGGGGGGAAAATCCGAGCGGTTCGTGTCGAAAGCGGTGGGCTATGTCGGGATGCCGAAGTCTCGGATTCGGGCTGGCTCTGCTTAGCACCTAGCACCATGGGCGGGCAAGTAATAATCTCGATTTTCGACGATTCTGGTATCGAACCCGCGCGGATTCATACGACTCTACGAGACGCCGGAACGCTCGGCCCTACGTTCTATGCGCCTCCGTCAGTCGTAAAGCCGGTCGAGGACTGAGCGGCCCCGGAAGCACGGAGACGACGACGTGAACTGCGGCTGGCAGGGCTGTGCCCTTGGCTGTGCATACCTGCAGCGAGCCCTCGAATCCTGGGGTTGCCCGCTCCGAGGCGTTACAGAACCGTGCTTGCGGGGCGACTGGTGAATGTAATCGCCACGCGAGATACGTGATTGACAGCCTGGGTCCGGTTTGGCCCCATCGTCGGCTGCAACTCAAAACGGTCAATCGCGACCATTCGGGCACACAGCGTGCCCCCATCGGTGCCCCCACGTGAGCAAGAAAAGATTCAATAGCAGGAGCGTTCGAATCCTGCACGGCCCACTCCGGTTTCCCGGACAACGAGGCGCGAGGGCTTTCAAACGTCCTCGGCACTACGAGCGAGGATCGGTCTCCTCTGCGATCTCCGCTTCGTCGGGGTGCTTGCGCACGGCGAGGAACCGGCTCCCGCGCGTGACGACGTCTTCGATCTCAGGAATCTGCTTCGTTGCGGGATAGACGCTCGCTCATTTGCCGCTCTTTTGCACCTGCTCGAACCTCTCTCTGCGCTCCAGGAGCACCTCCCCGTCTACGCGAGCATGGCCAGGGACGATCACGAAGATGCTGTCGTCGGGATGGAGGTCCTCATATTCCCGGCGCTCGAGCTCGACCCTGGCGAGGCAGGAGTCATCTGCGCACTCGCACAGGACGGAATCTTCTGGTCGGGTTCGGCCTCGTCCTCGACGAGCTCGCGCACGCGGTCGTTCGCATTTCTGAAGCGATACTGATTCTCGGCTCGGCGGCCATCGCGAGTCGGCATGTAGATCGCTTACCACCCCTCGGGTGACCGGCCCGAAACGGGCACTGGGCGCGCATGCGAATGGCGGCGGCTCTCAGCTTCCAGAAGTGAAGTGGCGCTTCCGCGAATGTGGTAGCTTCGCAAGCTCCGTGCGGCTTCGACTCCCCCTCGCTCTGCTCGTTCTGGCACTCGCGCTCGTCGCGGCCGGCTGCGGCACCTCGAGCGAGAGCGCCCAGGACACGATGACCGGTCCGGGCGGGTCGCCGACCGGCGCCGTCGAGACCAATCCCTGCGCGAAGGATCAGCTCCAGCTCGTCAACGAGGGCGCGCTCACGATCGGCACTGACAACCCCGCCTACCCGCCGTGGTTCGGCGGCTCGCCGCAGGGCCAGTGGAAGATCTCCGATCCCGAGAGCGGCAAGGGCTTCGAGAGTGCCGTCGCCTACGCGGTCGCGAAGGAGATGGGGTTCACGAACGCCGAGGTCGAGTGGACGGTCGTCCCGTTCAACAACTCCTTCAAGCCCGGCCCGAAGGACTTCGACTTCGACATCAACCAGATCTCCTACACGCCCAGGCGCTCCGAGGCGGTCGACTTCAGTGACTCGTACTACGACGTGAACCAGTCGGTCGTGGCGCTGAACGACTCGAAGATCGCCAACGCGACCTCGCTGGCCGACCTGAAGGACGCGAAGCTCGGCGCCCCGGTCGGCACGACGAGCTACGACTACATCACGGAGAACATCCAGCCGAGCTCCCAGCCGCAGGTCTACGACACGCTCGACGCCGGCGTTGCCGCCCTGAAGGCGAAGCAGATCGACGGGCTCGTCGTCGACCTGCCGACCGCCTTCTTCATCACGGCAGTCCAGGTGCCCAACGGCAAGATCGTCGGGCAGTTCCCGACGATCGGCTCCCAGGAGTACTTCGGCATGGTGCTTCCGAAGGACAGCCCGCTGACCGAGTGCGTAAACGAGGCGCTCGCCCACTTGAAGGATTCCGGCGAGCTTTCCCAGATCCAGCAGACGTGGCTCTCCGACAAGGTGAGCGCTCCCGTCCTCCAGTAGCGCCAGAGTTCTAGCGTCATGGAAGGCGACCGCCGCTCGAGAATCCTGGGCGGGATGAGCAGCGACGCGCGCAGCGTCACAATCGCGCTCGTCAGCACCGTCGTCGTCTTCGCGGCGCTCGTCCTCGTGATCACGAATTCGCCCGGCTGGCCCGAAGTCAAGACCGCGTTCTTCAACCGCGAGGTCTTCCGCGACGCCTTCCCGGAAGTGCTCCGCGCCTTCTGGCTCAACATCAAGATCTTCTGCGTCGCGGAGGTCTTCATCCTCGCGTTCGCCCTCGTGATCGCGGTTCTCCGCAGCCTGCCGGGCCCGGTCTTCTTCCCGATCCGTGCGCTCGCGATCGTCTACACCGATTTCTTCCGGGGAATCCCGACCATCCTCCTCATCTTCATCCTCGGCTTCGGCGTGCCGGCCCTCGGGCTCTCGGGCGTTCCGACCTCCGCGCTCGTCTGGGCGACGGTGGCGCTCATCATCATCTACTCGGCCTACGTCGCCGAGGTGTATCGCGCGGGAATCGAGTCGGTGCACCCGAGCCAGGACGCCGCCGCCCGCTCGCTCGGCCTGACACGCGCGCAGTCGCTGCGCCACGTCGTCATTCCGCAGGCGGTTCGCCGTGTCGTACCGCCGCTCCTCAACGATTTCATCGGGCTGCAGAAGGACACCGCGCTCGTCGCGCTCATCGGCCCGGTCGAGGCCTTCCGCCAGGCGCAGATCGACACCTCGGCGACCTTCAACTTCACGCCCTACGTCGCGGCGGCGCTGATCTTCGTCGCCTTCACGATCCCCCTCGCGCGGCTGACGGACTGGCTCAACGAGCGCAGTCGCCGCCGGCGCCTCGTGGCCGGTATCGCGCCATGAGCCCGGCGCCCGCCCTCGTTCTCGAGGACATCCACAAGTCGTTCGACAAGAGGGAGGTGCTCAAGGGCATCGACCTCGCCGTCGCCGAGCACGAGGTCGTCTGCCTCATCGGCGCATCGGGCTCCGGGAAGTCCACTCTCCTCCGCTGCATCAACCTGATCGAGCCGATCGACGCGGGCAGGATCGTCGTCGGCGGGAGGGAGGTCACCCAGCGCGGCCTCGACGTCAACGAGATCCGGCGTGGGATCGGGATCGTCTTCCAGTCCTTCAACCTCTTCCCCCACATGACCGTGCTCGAGAACGTCACGCTCGGGCCGCGCAAGGCGCTCGGCGTCGACCGCGGGCGGGCCGACGCGCAAGGCCTCGAGCTGTTGCGACGCTTCGGCCTCGAGGACCGGCGCTCCGACTATCCGGACCGCCTTTCCGGCGGCCAGCAGCAGCGCGTAGCGATCGTGCGCGCGCTGGCGATGCAGCCGCAGCTCATGCTCCTCGACGAGGTTACGAGCGCGCTCGACCCGGAGCTCGTCGCGGAGGTGCTGAGCGTCATCCGCGAGCTCGCGGAGGGTGGGATGACGATGGTGATCGCCACCCACGAGATGGGCTTTGCCGCCGATATCGCGAACCGCGTCTGCTTCCTCGACCAGGGCGTCTTGCTCGAGGAAGGGCCGCCCGAGGAGATCTTTCGCTCCCCCTCCAACCCGCGCACGCAGGAGTTCCTGCAGCGCATCATCGCCGCAGGGCGCCTCTAGTATCTTCCGCTGATGGAGTACTCAGCCGTTCTCGGGCCGGACGACGTCCTCTCGGAGAAGCCGTTCACCGACGCGGCCAACACGATGCGCGAGGTCGAAGTGATGCGGCACATGCTCCTCCACGAGCGCGAGCGCGCACTCCAGTGGGTCGACATCGACCCGGGCAGCCACGTCATCCGCGAGCACGACGAGGAGGGGCACCGGCACTTGATCGTCATCCCGGACACGGGGAGGCTTCTCGAGACCGAGGACCTCACCGCCGTCGGCTTCTTCGGGACCCCGCGCGACGACGTCGACCACAGCATCCTCTTCTCTCTCGAGGACGAGCTCATCGAGCGGATGGGCCACTACGGCGAAGCCGGGCTACTCAGCTACTACGACGTCGAGCTCGTCAAGGGCGAGTACGGCAACCTCATCCTCTTCGCGACGCCTGACGTCCCCCCGGAGTGGTACCGGGACGAGGTGCACCGGCGTGCGGTCTCCATCTCGCCCGGCCACTACTACCATGTGCGCCTGCACAAGGGCTCCATCGCGGGCAAGCTGCACGACGGCGGCGACATCCGCGTCGAGCGCACGAAGTACTTCGACTTCGACACCGGCAACGGCATCTGGTACGGCCTGCGCCGCTTTCAGGACTGAGCTTCTTCGCCCTCTTCGGGTTTGGCCTCGAGCTCGGCGAGGATCTCTTCTTCCGCCTCCAGCTCGCTGTGAGGACGGGCCTCCTTGCCCTCCTTGCCCTCCGACAATCGGTCGTGGCCCTCGTGCCTTGTCGGGTCGTTGAACATGGTTCCGCTCCCTTCTCGCTTGAATCGCCGGCTCGGCGCCGGGGATGATGCCCAGAGTATGACGCGCGATCCCAAGCACGACATCCTGTTCGAGCCCGTCCGCATCGGGCCGAAGACGCTTCGCAACCGCTTTTACCAGGTGCCGCATTGCACCGGCTTCGGCGCCGAGAAGCCGGGCTCGCAGGCGCGCTTCCGGGGGATGAAGGCCGAGGGCGGCTGGGCGGCGGTGAACACCGAAGAGGCGCTGATCTCGAGCGACACGGACTACTGGCCCGTCGTCTCGACCCGGGTCTGGGACGAGGACGACCTGCGCAACCTCTCGCTCATGTGCGACGAGGCGCACAAGCACGGCTCGCTCGCCGGCATCGAGTTGACGCACGGCGGTGTGCACGCCGACGGACGCGAGTCGCGGCGCCCCTCGCTCGGGCCGTCCCAGCTCGCGAGCGACTACCACCCCTTCGTCGTCCCGAAGGCGATGGAGCCCGGCGACATCAAGCGGGTCCGCGAGGACTGGGTGCGCGCCGCGAAGCTCTCGCGGGACGCGGGCTTCGACATCATCTACGTCTACGGCGGTCACAGCTATCTGCCGCTGCAGTTCCTCTCGCCCTTCTACAACAAGCGCACGGACGCCTACGGAGGCTCGCTCGAGAGCCGCGCGCGTTTCTGGATCGAGACGCTGGAGGAGGTCCGCGCCGCAGTGGGAGACGACTGCGCCATCGCGGTGCGCTTCTGCGTCGAGGCGCTCGGACCGGCCGGAGTCGAGCTCGACGAAGGCATCGGCTTCGTCGTCCTCGCAGACCACCTCGTCGACCTGTGGGACGTGAACGTCGGCTCGATCACCGACTGGTCGAAGGATTCCGGCGCCTCCCGCTTCTTCCCCGAGGGCTACCAGCTCGAGTGGACCGGCCGGGTGCGCGAGGTGACCGCGAAGCCGATCGTCGGCGTCGGGCGCATGACGAGCCCGGACCGCATGGCGGAGATCGTGCGGAGCGGCGCGTGGGACCTCATCGGCGCGGCCCGCCCCTCCATCTCCGACCCCTTCCTCCCGAAGAAGATCGAGGAGGGGCGCTACGGGGAGATCCGCGAGTGCATCGGGTGCAACGTCTGCATCATGAAGGCCGAGTGGGGCAACCACATCGGCTGCACACAGAACGCGACCGCCGGCGAGGAGTACCGCCGCGGCTGGCATCCGGAGCGCTTCGAGCCGGCCGCGAACGCCGACAACGACGTGCTCGTCGTCGGAGCCGGGCCGGCGGGGATGGAGTGCGCGATCGTCCTCGGGAAGCGCGGGTTCCGCCGGGTCCATCTCGTTGACGCCGCGCCCGAGATCGGCGGGGTCATGCGGTGGATCCCGCGGCTTCCGGGTCTCGGCGAGTGGGCGCGCTTCCTGAATTGGCGGGCGGTGCAGCTCGAGAAGCTCAAGAACGTCGAGGTGATCGTCGGCACGGAGCAGACCGCCAAGGACGTTCGCGAGTACGGCGCCGAGATCGTGGTCGTGGCCACCGGGGCCCACTGGTCGACCGACGGGCTGAACGCCTACACGCACGCTCCGATCCCGGGAGCCGATGCGTCTCTCGCGCACGTCCTCACTCCCGAGCAGATCATGCTGGAAGGGAAGGCCGTGCCCGGGAAGCGCGTGGTCGTCTACGACGCGGAGGGCTACTTCACGGCGGCCGGGCTGGCGGAGAAGCTCGCCGGGGAGGGCCACGACGTGGAGCTGGCGACCTGCCTCGAGCGTATTGCACCGGTGACGGACGAGACGCTCGAAGGGCCGATGCTCCGCCAGCACCTCCACGACGTCGGCGTGCGCCAGCGCGCCGGCTTCCTCGCCGCCGAGATCCGCGAGGGCCTGATCCGCGGGACCGATGAGTTCGGGGAGCCCGTGGAGCTGGAGGCCGATGCCGTCGTCCTCGCGACGCAGCGACTCTCCAACGACTCGCTCTACCTCGAGCTCGCCGAGGATCCCGACGCGTTGCGCGCCGAAGGCATCGAGGCGGTCTACCGGATCGGCGACTGCGTCGCCCCGAGGATCGTCGCGGAGGCGTCCTACGACGGCCATCGCCTCGCCCGAGAGATCGACTCCGACGACCCGGCCACGCCGCTTCCCTACACACGGGAGCGCATTGTCCTCGAGTCGGCCGCGATCGGGTTCTAGATGCGACCGGGCACGGAGCCCGCCCGGTAGGTGTATAGGGGACGTGCGTCGAGCGCTCCTCGTGCTGTTCGCCTTCGCCCTCCTCGCCGGGTGTAGCTCCGAGCCGCGCGGGTCGGAGGGGACGATTCCGGCTGTCACGTCGCCCCCCGCGACGGATGGCACAGCGACCGAAAGCGCGCAGGAGCCGTTGCGGATCCGGCTCGAAGCGATCGTGAACGGGCTCGACACCCCTGTCGGAATGGCTTCCACGGCCAGCCAGCCGAACCGCCTCTACATCGTCGAGCAGCCGGGTCTCGTGCGGATCGTCGAGAACGGCAAGCTTCTTCCCCAGGCGTTCCTCGATGTGCAAGACCAGGTCGAGAGCGGCGGCGAACGGGGCCTCCTCTCCCTTGCCTTCGATCCGGACTACGAGTCCAACAGGCTCTTCTACGTCGACTACACGGATACGAACGGAGACACGCGGGTCGTCGAGTACGAGGCCGGCGGCTCGGGTCCGGTGAAGCGCCGCGAGCTCCTCTTCGTCGACCAGCCCTATGCGAACCACAACGGCGGGCAGCTCGCGTTCGGGCCAGACGGACGCCTCTACGTCGGCATGGGCGACGGCGGCTCGGGCGGCGATCCCGAGAACCGTGCCCAGAACTTGGACGAGCGGCTCGGGAAGCTCCTCTCCATCGATCCGCACGGCTCAGGGACTTGGCGCATCGAGGGCTACGGCCTTCGCAACCCTTGGCGGTTCTCTTTCGACCGCGAGACCGGCGACCTCTGGATCGGCGACGTCGGCCAGGGCGAGTGGGAGGAGATCGACCGCACGCCGAGGGAGAGCCCCGGCCTCGAGAACTACGGCTGGGACGTCTACGAGGGCACCCACATCTACGAGGAGAAGGACCCGAACCCGGCCGGCCACCTCGTCATGCCCGTGTTCCAGTACAGCCACGATCTCGGCTGCTCCGTCGCGGGCGGGTTCGTCTACCGCGGCGAGGACATCCCCGCTGCTCGCGGCCGGTACTTCTTCGCCGACTACTGCAGCGATCGCATGTGGAGCCTTCTCCTTCGCGGCGGCGAGGCAGCCGACGTCAGGCGCGATGCAATCCCGGTCTCCTCACTCAGCTCGTTCGGAGAGGACGCGCGCGGCGAGCTCTACGTCCTGTCCTTGGCCGGCGAGTTGGTCAAGCTCGTGCCCGGCTAGGGACCCAGCCCGACGACAACCTGTTTCTGGTCGGCGTCGGTCAGTGGCATCAGCCCGGGGTTCTGCGCGAAGAGCCGGGCGAGCGAGATGCCGTGCTTCGCCGCGATGCCCGCATACGTGTCGCCGGGCGCCACCGTGTAGAGCACGGGCTCAGGGCCGGTTGGGACGACCGCGGAGGCCCCGGAGCCGCGGCTCGGAAGCACCGGCGAAAGCAGGATGAACGCAACCGCGACGGCGCCGGCATACGCCGCAATGGCGACCAACCGGGTGGCCTGGCGAAGCGCCGCGGCGCCGATGTCGTGTCGTGTCCCGCGGGGTTGGACGTAGGCCATCTGAGACGTTGATGCGCACCCACGGGGATCCTCAAACGCGATCCCGCTACGCTCTCCCCATGGCCGAGCGTCGCACGAAGTGGGAGGAGGACAACGCCTCGCCGGTCAACCCGTGGGCGATCTTCGCGACGGCGGTGCTCATCCTCTTCGTCGCCGGCCTGGCCGTGCTCTTCGCGCTGACTTAGGCGACCAGGGCCGGCCGGCCCTCGAGCTCGGCCGCGAGCTCCTTGCAGACCCTGTCGGCGACCGCCACGAACGCGCGGGCGGCCGGCGCGTGGTAGCGCTCCTTGTGCCAGGCGATGCCGATCTCGCGCGGAGGGACGCGCGGGTCGACCGGCAGGGCGAGGACGCTGTCGTCACGGGTCTCGACCGTCAGCCGTGGGACGAGGGCCGAGCCCACGCCGGCGGCGACCATGCCCTGGATGGTCGTGTTGTCGTCGGAGCGGAACACGATCTCGGGGTCGAGTCCGGTGCCGCGGAAACGCTCTTCGACCGCGTGGATGCTCCGGCATTGGCGGTAGCCGATCAGCGGGACCGCGGCGATCTCCTTCAGGCTGGGCGGATTCTTCGCGCCCGCGAACGGAGAGTCGGGGCGGACGAGCAGCACGTACGGGTCGTCCATGAGCATGCGCGTGTCGAACGGCCCGTCGTGCACCGGGAGCATCACAAAGGTGAGATCGAGCTCGCCGCGCTCGACGAGGCCGAGAAGCTCGGCGTCATCCGTGGACTCCGTCAGCTGGATGGAGACGAGGGGCCAGGCTGCCGCGAACTCGAGCATCACGCGCGGGAGGACACGCGCGCCGACGCTCTGGTAGGTACCGACCCGCAGCGTGCCCGCCGACCCTTCCGAGTAGGCGGCGAGGTCGGCCTGTGCGGCCTCGAGGCGCGCGACGATGCCCTCGGCGTGGCCGAGCAGGAGCTTGCCGGCGTCGGTGAGGGAAACGGGGCGGGGGCCCCCGGGACGCTCGACGAGGCGCTCGCCGACGATGCGCTCGAGCGCCGCGATCTGCTGGCTGACGGCCGATTGCGAGTACCCGAGGGCGACCGCCGCTCCCCCGAAGGAGCCCTCGCGCGCGATGGCCTGGAGCGCCGCCAGATGGCGCAACTCGACCCCGAGCCATCCATCAGGTCTCATGATCGACTCGAATCATAACTCGATTTGCCCTTATGGACATGGTGTGCCACGGTGAGCTCATGGTCGAGCTTTTCCTCATCGCGTTTCTCTGTCTCTTGGGTCCGCTCGCCTATGTGTACGGCGTGGATTCGCGCAGCGGAGACAGCCGCGGCGGCTGGCCCGGCGAGCCGCGGCGCTAGTCGGGCAGCGACGTTAGGCTCCGCCTGTGAAGGCGGCGCTCATCCGCGAGATCGGCGGCCTCCCCGAGCTCGCCGAGACCGACGCGCCCGCGCGCGAGCCCGGACGGGTGCTCGTTCGGATCCATGCGGTGCCGCTGAACCCGTTGGACGTCGCGCTCGCGTGCGGCACGCACTATCTGGGCCCGCCCAAGACGCCGTACGTCCCCGGCTCGGAAGGCGTGGGGACGATCGTGGAGGCCGAAGCGCTCGAGCCGGGAACCCGCGTGTACGTCTCGGATGACGGGCTCGGCGGCCGGGGACGGGACGGGACGCTCGCCGAGCTCGCGACGGTCGCGGAAGAGGAGGCGCTCGAGCTTCCCGACGGCGTTACGGACGAGCTCGCAGCGGCCTGCGGGACGGCCGGTGTGGCGGGATGGCTCCCCGTTGTCTGGCGCGCGCAGGTCGGTGCCGGGGATCGCGTGCTCGTCCTCGGTGGAACCGGCACTGTGGGCCTCGCGGCGGTGCAGGCGGCGCGGCTCAGGGGCGCCGAGCGGATCGTCGCGGCCGGCCGCCGCCCCGAAGGGCTCGAGCAAGCCCGAGAGGCCGGCGCCCATGCGGTCGTACGCCTCGACGAGCCCGACCTCGCCGGTGCGCTGAAGGACGCCGCGGGCGGCGAGGGCCCGACCGTGGTCGTCGACCCGCTCTGGGGCGAGCCGCTCGTCGCGGCGACGGAGGCTGCAGCACCCGGAGCTCGCATCGTCCAGATCGGACAGTCGGCAGGGCCGGCCGCGACCCTCGCCTCGGGCGTCGTTCGCGGGAAGCAGCTCGAGATCTACGGCTATTCGAACTTCGCCGTGCCCCACGAGGCCCGGCGAGCCGCCTACGCGGAGCTCGTCTCGCACGCCGCGCGCGGCGAGGTCGGCTTCCCGATCGAGACGTATCCCTTCGACGGGGCCTCCGAGGCCTGGGAGCGTCAGATGAAGGGGCCTGGCGCGAAGCTCGTCGTGCGCCTCGGCTGAGGCCGTAACTTTGGCGGCGCCTTCGTCGTTAACGCAGCAACCGAACGAGGAGGACGTATGTACATCGGTGGCGGCGTTATCGCCCTGATCCTCATCATTCTCCTGCTGATCTGGCTCTTCTAAAACGGCAGGCGCGCGCCCGTGAAAACGGGCGCGTGGCATATCCAGGCACGAAAAAGGGCGGCTCCGGCCGCCCTTTTCTTCATCGGTGCCGAGTGCTTACGGCATCGGCCGACGATCGTAGTACGGGTCTCCGCCTTCGCGGTAGACGGTGTCGCGGCGCCAGCCGCCGAAGCCGCCCCACGTCGTCCAGAAGATGAGCGAGAGCAGTAGACCGAGAATGCCGACGATCATGAGGATGACGCCGACCATGTTCAGGTCGATGCCGTTCGTCTCCACGCTCACGGCCCAGGCGAGGATCGCGCCGACCGCGATCAGGAAGATGCTCACACCAAGTCCCATGTAGTTAGCCTCCTTGAGGGTCCAGACTTCAACGTTCGACCCCCTTGCCGGGATACGGTTGCGTTAGGGTTCTGCGGCTTCGTTATTTCGCGCCATTTCGTGCGTAAACGCTCGATCATTCAGATGGTGCTGGTGGGCGCCGCCGTGGGCGTGGCACTCGCCCTCGTCGCCGTTCTCATTCCGTGGCTGCCCCCCGCGGACTCGGCCGAGGCGATCAAGGTCGACGACGTCTACTGGTTCGTCACGATCATCTGCATTGTCATCTTCGCGCTCGTCGCAGGTGTTTCTCTCTACGCGGTCTGGAAGTTCCGGGCGGCCCCCGACGACATGGACGACGGCGCTCCGATCCACGGGCACACGGGCCTCGAGGTCGTCTGGACGGCGGTCCCGGCCGCGCTCGTCACCGCGATCACCATCTACAGCGGCGTCGTCCTGAACCAGATCGACACCGTTCCGAAGGATCACCGGGTGGTCGAGGTGACCGGACAGCAGTTCGCGTGGTCCTTCCACTACCCGGACTCGGACGTCACGAGCGGCGTGCTCGCTCTCCCGGTCGGCCAGACCGCCGAGCTGGAGCTGCAGTCGAAGGACGTCATCCACTCTTTCTGGGTCCCCGAGTGGCGCATGAAGGAGGACGCGGTTCCGGGGATCACGACCAACGTCCTCGTCACGCCGACGAAGGAAGGCACGTTCACCGTCATCTGCACCGAGCTTTGCGGGCTGGGCCACGCGGTCATGCGTGCGCAGGCGCTCGTCTTTTCGCAGGCCGACTACGAGAAGTGGGTCACCGACGAGAAGGCGAGGGCGGCCGCCTCGGGGTCGGCCGCCGGCAAGACGCTCTTCACCCAGCAGTGCGGCTCGTGCCACCGGCTCGCGGACGCGGGTACGGAGGGAGAGGTCGGGCCCGATCTCGATAAGGTGCTCGTCGGGAAGGACGCGGACTTCATCCACGAGTCGATCGTGAACCCGAACGCCGAGATCGCACCCGGATACCAGCCAGACGTGATGCCCGGCACCTTCGGTGAGTCGCTCACGGATGCCCAGCTCCAGAGCCTCGTCGACTACCTGGTGAAGACTGCGGGGAAGAGCTGATGGCGCTCGAGACTCGAGGACACGAACACACCGAGGTGCAGGCCGCGCCGCCCAAGGGCAAGTGGCGCCGGCGGCTGACGACGGGCGGCTGGATCCGCGCGGCGTGGGTGACGCCGCTCGCCTTCGTCCTCGCGACGCTCCTCGTCATCGGCTGCCGTGCCTGGCTCGACTACCACCCGCTGAACGAGTTCCAGGTGCTCCTCACCGCCTGGATGATCATCGTCCCGATCGGGTTCCTCATCGGCATCGGCGGCTTCGACTACTGGTTCTACTGGGCGTCGGGCCGGCCCACGCGGCCTGAGGACCACTCCGGTCACGGCGCTCGCTCGTGGAAGGACTACTTCCGCGTCAACACCGACCACAAGGTGATCGGCGTCCAGTACCTCGTGACGACGATCTTCTTCTTCGTCGTCGCCGGCATGATGGCGATGTTCATGCGCGCCGAGCTCGCGCGGCCGGGGATGCAGTTCGTCGACAACAACACGTTCAACGGGCTCTTCTCGGTGCACGCGTCGCTCATGATCTTCCTGTTCGTGATCCCGGCCTTCGCTGGCCTCGGGAACTACGTCATCCCGCTCATGATCGGCGCGCCGGACATGGCATTCCCGCGCCTGAACGCGCTCTCGTTCTGGCTCCTCCCGATCGCCGGCTTGATCATGCTGGCGAGCTTCCTCGTCCCCGAGGGCGGGGCCTTCGCGGCCGGCTGGACGAACTACGTGCCGCTGTCGGTGCAGCAGCCGCCGGGGAACCTCTTCTTCCAGATGGCGGTTCAGTGGGCGGGCGCGTCCTCGATCATGACCGCCCTCAACTTCCTGGTCACCATCGTCACGATGCGCGCGCCGGGGATGTCGTTCTGGCGTATGCCGCTCCTCGTGTGGGCGAACTTCGCCACCTCGACCCTGGTCGTGCTCGCGACGCCGTTCATCGCCGGCTCGCAGTTCTTCATTCTCCTCGACCGCGTCCTGCACACGAACTTCTTCGAGCCCGGTGGTGACGGCTACGCGCTCGGGTATCAGCACATCTTCTGGTTCTACTCGCACCCGGCCGTCTACATCATGATGCTGCCCGGCTTCGGGATCGCCTCCGAGGTGATAGCCGTCTTCGCGCGGAAACCGGTGTTCGGCTACCGGCTGATGGCGCTCTCGTTGATGGCGATCCTCGTGCTCGGGTTCTCGGTCTGGGCGCACCATATGTTCGTCTCCGGGATGTCACCCTGGCTCCGGATCCCGATGATGGCGACGACGATGCTCATCGCTATCCCGACCGGCATCAAGGTCTTCAGCTGGCTCGCGACGCTGTGGGAGGGGCGCATCCATTTCAAGACGCCCATGTTGTTCGCACTGGGCTTCGTATCGATGTTCGTGATCGGCGGCCTTTCTGGCATCTATCTCGGCTCGATCCCGATCGACATTCATGCGAGCGACACGTATTTCGTCGTCGCCCACATCCACTATGTGCTCTTCGGCGGCTCGCTCTTCACGATCTTCGCGGGTATCTACTACTGGTTCCCGAAGATGACCGGCCGGATGTACGACGAGCGGCTGGGGAAGATCCACTTCTGGCTCACGTTCGTCGGCTTCAACGTCACCTTCTTCCCGATGCACTGGCTCGGCCTTCAGGGGATGCCCCGCCGCGTGTCGGACTACGCCGACCGCTTCGGCAACCTCAACTTCATCATCAGCGTCGCGTCGTTCGCGCTCGGCGCCTCCACGATCGTCTTCCTCTACAACATGATCGTCTCGTGGCGCCGTGGCCCGATCGCGCCCGGAAATCCCTGGCGCGCGCTGACGCTGGAATGGCAGGTGTCCTCGCCGCCGCCCGTCTTCAACTTCGATGAGATCCCGCAGGTTGTCGGGAGCCCGTACGAGTACGGCGTCCGGGGGGCGCGCCACGCGGTTCTGAACGGCGACCGCGCCGAGCTGCCCGAGCGCGAGCAGGTGGTCTCGCACTGACAGCCGAGCCCCGGCACATCCTCGTGGTCGCGAACGAGACCGTGGCGGGGAAGTCGCTCATCGACGCCCTGCGGAGCCGTGCCGCCGACGGCCCGATCCGGGTCACCGTCATCTGCCCGCAGAACGAGCCGCGCGCGGGCTTCGTCGTCTATGCCGACAGCCGACGCTCGAGCGCCGACCGGCGCCTGCGCCGCACGCTCGACCTCCTGCACGAGGCCGGGATCGCCGCGCGCGGGGCGGTCGTCGACCCGGATCCGCTGCAGGCGATCAAGGACGCCGTCTACGAGTACGACCCCGACGAGATCATCGTCTCCACGCACCCCGGCGAATTGAAGTCGAGCTGGCTCCGCGCGAACCTGATCGAGCGCGCGCGCAAGGTGACGGACAAGCCGGTGGAGCACGTCGTGGTCGATCTCGAGTCCCCGCGCGAGCGAGCGCATGTCCTCGTCCTCGCCAACCAGACGGTCCTCGGCCAGCCGCTCGTCGACGCGATCCACGAGCGGAGCGCGGCGAGTCCCGCCGAGTTCACGCTGCTCATCCCGGCCGACGCCGTTGGGGCCGAGCGCCGGCTCAAGAGCATCTGCCGCCTCATGGCCGACGCGGGCATCGAGGCGACGGGCCACCTCGGCGACCCGGACCCCGTGGTCGCCGTCGAGAACGCGATCCACGACGAGCAGGTCGACGAGGTGCTCGTCTCCACGTTCCCCGAGGCGACGTCGGGCTGGCTCCGCCGCGATGTGCTCGGACGGATCCGGTCGTTCGGCCTCCCGGTTACGCACGTGGTCGTGACGCAGCAGGAAGCCGAGGCGTCTGAGGAGTCGGCGGTCGCGTGAGCGCCCACGCCGAAGCCCACGGGGCGCATCCTCCCGTCGCCAACCGGAGCTCGCGGGTCGACTCGCGGCTCCTCGGCATCTACTTCTTCATCGCCTCGGAGGTCATGCTCTTCGGCTCGTTCTTCTCGGCCTACTTCTTCGCGCGCGTCGCGGTGCCACACGAGGAGTGGCCGCCGCATCCGTACGAGCTTCCGGTCTACCTCGCGCTCCTGAACACGATCATCCTCGTGTCCTCGAGCTTCACGATGCACTGGGCTCTCCAGTCCATCAAGCGGAACAACCGCGCGGGGCTGATCGCCGGTCTCGCGATCACCTTCGGGCTCGGCCTCACCTTCCTCCTGATCCAGGCGCGCGAGTACACCCGGATCGGCTTCAGCCCGCACGATCTCGCCTTCGGGAGCACCTTCTTCGGCCTGACCGGCCTGCATGGCTGTCACGTCTTTCTCGGCCTGACGCTGCTCGGGATCGCGCTCGTCCGCTCGCTACGCGGCCACTACGGGCCGTCGGCCCACGATCACCTGGGCGTCGAGATCCCAGGGATCTATTGGCACTTCGTGGACGTAATGTGGATCGTGGTGTACACCACCGTTTACGTCCTCTAGCCCAGGGGGGTACCCATGCGAAACCCGGTGCGGACGGAGGCGGAGGCCTTCAGCTTCGTCATCGCCGCGCTCGCCCTCTTCGTGGCGGTGGCGCTCGTCGGGATCTTTCTGAACGGCTGGGCCGCGCTGATCGCATTCGTCGTTCTCGCCCCGATCGTCGGCTACCGCTACTTCCGGAGCGACCCCAAGGTCGTCGAGCCCGCGGTCTGGGACCGGAGCCGCGATGCGGACGGGCGCCACCGGATCCTGGTCGTCGCCAACGAGACCGTCGCGGGCCGGTCGCTCCGCAACGAGGTCGTGCGCCGGGCGCAAGAGGGTAACGTGGAGGTTCTCGTCGTCACGCCCGCCCTGAACACGCGGATCCGCCACTGGACGTCCGACGAGGACACGGCGCGCTCCGCCGCGCAGATGCGGCTCGACGAGTCTCTCGCCGCCCTCTCCAAGGACGGCATCGACGCGCGCGGCACCGTCGGAGACGACAACCCGATTCAGGCGATCGAGGATTCGCTCCGGATGTTCCCGGCGGACGAGATCGTGGTCTCGACGCACCCGCCCGGGCGCTCGAACTGGCTCGAGCGCGGGATCGTCGAGCGCGCGAGCGAGCGCTTCGACCTCCCGATCACGCACGTCGTTGTCGACCTCGAGGCAGAGGCCGAGGCCGGGGCCGGGGCCGGGGCGAGCCGAACCCCTAACGCAGCTCGCCCGGAAGGAGGTCCATGAGCAGGCCGTCGTGGAAGGTCCAGTCGGGGCCGCGCTCGTACGAGCGCATGATCCCCACCGGCTTGAAGCCAACGGCCTCGTAGGCCCTGATCGCGCGCGCGTTCGAGGCGGCCGGGTCGATCACGAGCCGGTGATGTCCGCGCTCCTCGAAGAGATGACGTGCGAGGAGGCGGAGCGCCTCGCGGCCGAGGCCCTGGTTCTGACTCTCGGCGGCGAGGAAGAGATCCATTCCGGCGTGTCGATAGTCAGGGGTGTCCTCCTCGTGGTAGCCGATGACGCCGACGAGCGCTCCGCCGGCTTCGATCGCGAAGCCGGTCACCTCCGGGTCCGAGAGGAACTCGTCGGCCGACTCCGCCGCCGATCCGGTGCCGAACCAGCGCGCGACGTCGGGCTCCTCCAGGATCCCGACCACGCGCGGACGGTCGCGCTCTTCGAGCGGACGAAGGATCACGCGCTCCCCGCGGAGCGTCATCGTCACGGGGTCGTCGAGGTGCCCGTCGCCCCTGCGGCGCCGGTCGCGCCCGTCGCGCCGCCCGCCGGCTGCGGCGGGAGGCCCGCGACCGAGGCGACGTAGGCGGCGATGTTCTGGAGCTCCTCCTCGGAAAGCTCCTGGGGGCCCGTGTCGAAGCGCGGCATCGGTGAAGCCGCGAGCTTCATCTGGTCGAGCGTGACGTCGAAGATCGTGCTCTCGTCGAAGCTTCCGCCCTCTTCCGTCCGCGAGGCGCGGAAAGCGTCGTCGAGGTTGGGCCCCACGTTCGCCGTCGTCCCGGCGTCGGCGAGCGTGTGGCAACCACCGCAGTTCTGGGAGAAGAGGGTCTTGCCGGCGCTCGCGTCGGCCGAGCTCGAATCGACCGCCCGCCCGGCGCAGCCCGCAGCCAGGAGCGCGGCTCCTGCGAGCGCCAGGGGGAGAAGTGCGCGAAACGTCAATAGGCTAGGTCTGCGCCTGAGCCTCCTGGCCGACGCTTTCCACGGCCTCGGCGCGCGACTCGTAGATGGGGAAGACCTTGTTCAGGCCGGTGATCTCGAAGATCTTCGTGATGTTCCGGTCGTTGCAGACGAGCGAAAGCCTGCCCCCGTTCGGACGGAGGCGCTTGACCCCGCCCACCAGCACGCCGAGGGTGGTCGAGTCGATGAAGGTCGTGTCGGAGAGGTCCACGACGACCTCCTTCGCGCCCTGGCCGATCACCTCGAGCAGCTGCTGCTTGAACTCGGGCGCCGTGTAGAGGTCGACCTCGCCCGTGAGGGCGAGGACGTACGCGTCGTTCGCGAGCTCTTCGGTTTTGATGTCGAAGTTCATGTGTCCCCTTGGGTCGTTCGGAGCAGGTGGAGCTTAACCGGTCGGCAGCAACGAGGAACCTGCTTTCTGCTGCGCCGCGAGAATCTTGAGCTGCTGCTTCACGAGCGGGGCGCTCGCGTCGTCGGGGGCGAGCGCGAGGAACTGCCGGTAGGCCGCGACTGCCGCGTCGATGTCGTTCGCGCTCTGCGACGCGATGCCGAGCTGGAGAAACGCGTTCGGGTCGTCCGGCGTGAGCAGGGTGAGGTCCTGGTAGACCTTTGCCGCTTGGCGGTAGGCGTTCTGCGCGCGGCTGTTGGCGGCCGTCGCCCGGTTGTTCGCTTCGGTCGCGATCACCTCGGCGATCTTGTTCCCCTGCACCTGCTGGAGGAACGGCGAGTCCGTCGGAGCCTGGGTCTGACCGGCCGAGGCCTGCGCCGACGCCACCGCGGCGGCCTGAGCCTCGTTCCGCGCCCTGGTCGCCTGCGCACCCCAGAGAGCCGCGAGCTGGCGGAGCCCGTCGGCGTCCTTCGGGTTCGCGGCGGTGTACTTCTGGAGAACGGCGACCGCGGCGGCGGTCTGGCCGGTGGCCTGCAGGGCGTTCGCGTACGCGAACTGTGCGCTCGGATCCTTGGGGTTCTTTGCAGCGTCCTTCTGCAGCGAATCGAGGTCCGTCCCGCTGCCAGAGCTCGTGAAGATGTCGCGCAGGACGTCGCCGATGCTCGTCCCGCCGACCCCCGTCCCGACGCCGAAGGCGACGAAGCCGACCCCGAAGGCGATCGCGAGGAGGAGGAAGACCCACTTCGCCTTGCGGCGAAGCTTGGGGAAGAACATCAGGTCTTCGACGCTCGAAGCACTACGGCGCGCGCGCGTGCGCGATGTCTTGCGGCGTTGTGCCTGTGCTCGTGCCACGAGTGAATTCTCCTTCGGTGCCTCGGGGGGCGGGCGACTCTGTACGCTCCGCGACTGTGGAGGATACCGAGAAAAACGCGGCCCACCCCTTCCCCAAGGTCGAGCTGCACGTGCATCTCGAGGCCACCGTGCGGCCGGAGACCCTCCTCGAGATCGCCCGCCGCAACGACTTCGCGCTTCCGGCCGATACCCCGGAAGGGATCCGCGATCTCTATCGCTACCGGAACTTCGACCACTTCATCGAGGTCTGGATCCTGACCACGAACGCGCTCCAAACGGCGGACGACTTCCGCCAGGTCGTCGTCGACTACGCGGCCGAGGCGAGGAAGCATGGGGCGGTCTATGTCGAGGGGATCTTCTCGCCGATCGAGCGCACCTGGCGCGGCGTTTCCTGGGACGACCTCTTCTCGGGCTACTGCGACGGCGCGCAGGAAGCGCGGGAGCTGCACGGGATCGAGGTTCTGCTCACCCCCGATGTGACCCGCGCCGCTCCAGTCGAGGACGGCTTCGAGCTCGTCCGCCAGGCGGCGAAGTACAAGGAGCGGGGGATCGTCGGCATCGGACTGGGCGGCGAGGAGGCCCACTACCCGCCGGAGAAGTTCACCGACGTCTTCGCACTCGTCCGCGAGGAAGGGTTCGGCTCGGTTCCGCACGCGGGCGAGCTCGCCGGCGCGGAATCGGTTCGCGGCGCCCTGGACTCGCTTCACGCGGACCGCATCCGCCACGGCATCCGCGCCGTCGAGGACGCGTCTCTCCTCGAGGAGCTCGCCGAACGGCGCGTGGTCCTCGACGTCACGCCGCTCTCCAACCTGCGCACCGGTGTCGTTCCGTCGCTCGGCGAGCACCCGCTGCCCGACCTCCTCGCGGCAGGCATCCCGTGCACGGTCTCGACCGACGACCCGGAGATGTTCGACACGGACCTGACGCGCGAGTACGACGCCGCACTCTCGATCGGGATCGACCCGAAGGTGCTCTACCAGGCCGGAGTCGAGGGCGCGCTCTGCAGCGAGGAGAGCCGCGCGCGGCTAGGGGAGATCGGCGAGGCCTACGACTGGTCGGCCGTGGGCGCCGAGGCGACGGCCTAGTCCGTCCCGATCAGCGGCGCGCCGATCAGGCCGCGCTCGCGCCAGCGTTTCTCGAAGAACACCGCCGCCCAGATCGAGCCCTCATAGAGGATGAGGAGCGGGATCGTCTCGAAGAGCAGCGATACGGGGTCGACTGTCGGAAGCAGCGCCGCGCCGACGACGACGATGGCGATGCCGATGCGGCGGTTCCGGCGCAGAGTCCCTGACGTGAGCACGCCGAGCCGCACGAGCGCGAGCACGAAGATCGGCAAGTTGAAGACGAGCCCGATGGCGAGCAGCGTGTACGCGACGAACGTGTAGTAGTAGCTCGCCCGGATCTCGATCTGGAAGAACTCGTCGTTGTAGGTGGTGAGGAAGCCGAGCGCGCGGGGCAACACGATGTAGTACCCGAAGGCGACGCCGGTGGCGAAGAGCGCGGTGGCGAGCAGGACGAAGACCGCGACGATGCGCTGGGCGTTCTCCTGAAAGGCGGGCGCGAGGAAGCTCCAGAGCTGCCAGAGGATGACCGGCAGGGAGATCGCGATCGCGGCGATGAAGACGACCTTGACGGTCGTGAAGAACGGCTCTGTGACGCCGAACGTGACGAGCTGACCGTCGCGTGCTGCGGGCAGGGGCTGCGCCAGCCAGCGGAGGATCTCGTCGTTGAAGATGTACGCGCCGGCGAACGCGACGATGACGGCGAGGATCGAGACGATGAGGCGCGAGCGAAACTCGTCGAGGTGCTCGACGAGGGTGACGCTGTCCTCGTGCTTCAGACGACGCGGGAGCCGCGCCATGGCCGTGGGCTAGGCGTTCTCGCTCTTCGGCTGCGGCGGGGGCTGCTGCGCCGGGGCCTCGGTCGTGGAGGCCTGCGTCGCGGGCGTGGGAGTCGGACTCAGCTCCTTGGACTCCGGCTCACTCGTGGTGACCGCGTCCTTGAACTCCCGCATGCCGCGTCCCAGGGAGCGCCCCATCTCCGGCAATCGCTTGGCTCCGAAGAGGAGGAGCAGCACGACGAGGATGATGATTATCTCAGGCCATCCGAGGGGACCCATGCAGCGATGGTAGCACGGTGGCTTAGCCGGGGAGACCGAGGGGTAGTCGCTACACTGGGTGTGTCACGAGCGTCCGGCGTTTGGCCAGATGCGCCCTAGTGAAAGGCTGTTACTAACTTGGCTTTGCTCGAGATCAAGGACCTGCACGTCGCCACTGAGGACGGCACCGAGATCGTCCGTGGAGTCGACCTTCAGGTGGACACGAACCAGGTGCACGCGATCATGGGCCCGAACGGCTCGGGCAAGTCCACGCTCGCCTACGCGCTCGCCGGACACCCCGCCTACGAGATCACGGGGGGCGACATCGTCATGGACGGCGAGAGCGCCGTCGACATGGGGGCGGACGAGCGCGCGCAGCGCGGCCTCTTCCTCGCCTTCCAGTACCCGCATGCAGTCCCGGGCGTCACCGTGGCGAGCTTCCTTCGCTCCGCGGTCAACGCCGTGCGCAAGGCCAAGGCCGGCGGCGAGGACGACCCGGTCAAGATCCCCGAGTTCCGCAAGGACCTGACCGCGGCGATGGAGATGCTCAAGGTGCCGAAGGAGATGTCCGGCCGTTATCTGAACGACGGCTTCTCGGGCGGCGAGAAGAAGCGCGTCGAGATCCTGCAGATGGCGATGCTCAAGCCGCGGATCGCGGTTCTCGACGAGACCGACTCGGGCCTCGACATCGACGCCCTGCGCATCGTCGCCGGGGGCGTCAAGCAGCTCGTCGGCGCCGACATGGGTGCGCTCGTCATCACGCACTACCAGCGCATCCTCGAGTACATCAAGCCGGACTTCGTGCACGTCTTCGTCGACGGGCGTATCGTGGAGGAAGGCGGACCGGAGCTCGCGCAGAGGCTCGAGGCCGAGGGCTACGAGGCCTTCACACCGGCCGCCGTGGGAGGTGTTGAGTAGTGGCAACGTCCGAAACCCAGGTCGTCAGGGAGCTCGGCAACGAGTACGCCTACGGCTTCCACGATCCCGAGGAGTACTTCTTCAAGTCCGGCCGCGGGCTGAACCCCGAGGTCGTGGCGATGATCTCCGAGCACAAGAACGAGCCCGCGTGGATGCGCGAGCGTCGACTGAAGGCGCTCGAGTATTTCCGCGCCCGGCCGCTTCCGCAGTGGGGCGGAAAGCTCGACGAGATCGACTTCGAGAACATGTACTACTACATCCGGCCCACCGAGAAGCAGGCGAATTCCTGGGAAGACCTGCCGGCCGACATCAAGAACACGTGGGACCGGCTCGGGATTCCCGAGGCCGAGAAGAAGTACCTCGCCGGTGTCGGCGCGCAGTACGAGTCCGAGGTCGTCTACCACAAGCTCAAGGAGGACCTCGAGAGCCAGGGCGTCCTCTTCCTCGACATGGACTCCGGCCTGCGGGAGCACGAGGAGCTCGTCAAGGAGTACTTCGGCACGGTCATCCCGGCGAACGACAACAAGTTCGCGGCGCTGAACTCGGCCGTCTGGTCGGGCGGCTCCTTCATCTATGTGCCGCCCGGCGTCAAGATCGAGATGCCGCTCCAGGCCTACTTCCGCATCAACGCGGAGAACATGGGCCAGTTCGAGCGCACCCTGATCATCGTCGACGAGGACGCCTACGTGCATTACGTCGAGGGCTGCACCGCCCCGATCTACACGACCGACTCGCTCCACTCGGCGGTCGTCGAGATCATCGTCAAGCCGGGCGGGCGCTGCCGCTACACGACGATCCAGAACTGGTCGCAGAACGTCTACAACCTCGTCACGAAGCGCGCGGTGGCGTACGAGAACGCGACCATGGAGTGGGTGGACGGGAACCTCGGCTCGAAGCTGACGATGAAGTACCCGGCCATCTGGCTGATGGGCGAAGGCGCCCACGGCGAGGTGCTCTCGATCGCGTTCGCGGGAGAGGGGCAGCACCAGGATGCGGGCGGCAAGTGCGTTCACGTGGCGCCGAACACCACCTCCGTGATCACGTCGAAGTCGATCTCGAAGGACGGCGGGCGCGCGAGCTACCGCGGCCTCCTCGAGGTGGCGAAGGGCGCGCATGGGTCGAAGTCGAAGGTCGTCTGCGACGCGCTCATCCTCGACGAGGATTCGCGCTCCGACACGTATCCGTACATCCGGATCGACGAGAACAAGGTCGACATCGGCCACGAGGCGACGGTCTCGAAGATCGGCGAGGAGCAGCTTTTCTACCTGATGAGCCGCGGGATTCCCGAGCACGAGGCGGCGGCGATGATCGTCTCCGGCTTCGTCGAGCCGATCACGAAGGAGCTTCCGCTCGAGTACGCCGTCGAGATGAACCGCCTGATCCAGCTGCAGATGGAAGGCTCCGTCGGTTAGTGCGGGTCGAGCAGGTCGACTTCGTCACCATCCCGACCCGAGACCTCGATAGGGCCATTGCCTTCTACACGGATGTGCTCGGCCTTCCGCGCAGCGAGCATTCGAAGGGCGAGGTCGAGACGCCGAACGTGACGCTCTCCTTCTGGAACCCGGAATCGCAGGGCGTCGAGTTCGCGCCGAACACCTCCGGATTCGCGCTGCGCGTCGACGACGTCGCGGAGGCGGTCGAGGAAGCGCGGATGGGTGGCGCCGAGGTTGTCGGCGTCGAGGACACGGGCGTCTGCAACATGGGCTTCGTGCGCGATCCCGACGGCAACACGGTCATCCTCCACCGGAGGTACGCGCCCCGTGGCTAAGACTGCGGCCCTCGCGCGCTACCAGGCGCTTCCGCTGCCGACGACGAACGACGAGCACTGGCGTTTCACCGACCTGCGCGGCTTCGACCCCGACGCCTTCACGGCGAACGGGGCGACGAGCGTCGAGCGCGCGAGCGGCATGCTCGACGTCGCCGCGGCCGCCGTCGCCCATGTGAGCGAAGGTGGGATCGAGATCGAGCGCGCGCCCAAGGGCATCGTCTTCGAGTCCCTCGAGGACGACCCGCTGCTCGGCACGCTGGTCGGGACAGACGAGAAGTTCGCCGCCCACAATGCGGCCGAGTGGAAGCACGGTCTCCTCGTGCGGGTCCCCAAGGGCGTCGAGCTCGAGAAGCCGCTCTACGTCCGGATCGTCAACTCGGTGGAGGGGGGCGCGCTCTTCTGGCGACTGCTCGTCGTCGCCGAGGAGGGGAGCCGTTTCAGCTTCATCGAGGAATACGTGTCCGAGTCTTCCGAGCTCGCGGGCTATTCGAACACGGTCACGGAGCTCTTCGTCGAGCAGGGAGCGAAGCTCGAATACGTCTCCATCCAGAGCCTCTCGCCCGCGACGTGGCACTTCGCCTCGCACCGCGCGCGCGTCGAGCGCGATGCCGAGCTCGACTGGGTCGCCGGCGGCTTCGGGTCGAAGAGAGGGAAGGTCCGGATCGAGAACGACCTCGCCGGCCAAGGCGCGACGTCGCGCGTGACGGGCGCCTACTTCGCGGACGGCCACCAGCATCTCGACTACGACACGCTGCAGAGGCATCTCGCGCCTTCGACGACCTCGGACTTCGCCTTCAAGGGCGCGCTTCGCGATCACGCCACGGCTGTCTGGCGCGGGATGATTCGCGTGGCGGAGGACGCGCAGAAGACGAACGCCTACCAGGAGAACCGCAACCTCCTGCTCTCCGACCAGGCGCACGCGGACTCGATCCCCGGTCTCGAGATCGAGGCGAACGACGTGCGCTGCACCCACGGCGCGACGGTCAGCCAGGTCGACCGCGACGAGCTCTTCTACTGCATGGCTCGCGGGCTCTCCCGCGGCGAAGCCGAGCGCCTGATCGTGCGCGGGTTCTACCAGGAGATCTTCGACCGCATCGAGTTCGAGCCGGTGCGGGAAGCACTCCAGACCGCTCTCGAAGCCCGGATTCCCGAGTAGCGCTTCCGGGCCTCGGTACGATGAGAGCGTGGCTGTGAGCACCACGCCGAGGCTCGACGCGCGCAAGCTGCGCGATGATTTCCCGATCTTCGACCAGCTGATCCACGACCAGCCGCTCGCCTACCTCGACACGGCCGCCTCCGCGCAGAAGCCGCGCCCCGTCCTCGAGGCGATGACGCGCTTCTACGAGACGTCGTACGCGAACATCCATCGCGGCGTCTACGACCTCGGCGAGCGCGCGACCGAGGCATACGAGGGAGCCCGCGAGAAGGCGCGCGCGTTCGTGAACGCCGAATCGACCCGTGAGGTCGTCTTCACGCACAACGTCACCGCGGCGATCAATCTCGTCGCGTACGGCTGGGGGCTCGACAACCTCGGCCCGGGCGACCTCGCGGTTGTCACGGAGATGGAGCACCACTCCAACTTCGTGCCGTGGCAGTTCATCGCAGGCCGTACGGGCGCGGAGTTCGCGGTCGTCCCGGTGGACTCCAGCGGCGAGCTGCAGCTCGACGAGCTCGACGGGATCGCGGCGCGCGGAAACGTCAAAGTCCTTGGCTGCGCGCACGTCTCGAACTCGCTCGGCACCGTCAATCCCGTCGAGCGCCTCATCGCCTGGGGGCACGAGCAGGGTGCGATCGTCGTCGTCGACGGAGCGCAGGCCGTCCCGCACCGAGCGGTGGACGTGCAGGCGCTCGGTGCGGACTTCTACGCCTTCACGGGCCACAAGATGTGCGGGCCGACCGGGATCGGCGTCCTCTGGGGACGCGCGGAGCATCTCGAGGCGATGTCGCCCTTCGAGCTCGGCGGCCACATGATCCGCAAGGTCACCGTCGACCGGACGACCTGGAACGAGCTCCCGGACAAGTTCGAGGCGGGCACCGCGCCCATCGCGGAGGCGGTCGGCCTCGGCGCGGCAATCGACTACCTCGGCGGGATCGGGCTCGAGGCGGTCGAGCGCCACGAGCGCGAGCTCCTCGACTACGCGCTCCCGAAGCTGGAGGCCCTCGAAGGCGTGCGCGTCTTCGGCCCGCCGGCCGACCGGCGCGCAGGGATCGTCTCCTTCGAGGTCGAAGGCGCCCACCCGCACGACGTCGCGCAGGTTCTCGACTGGGAGGGCGTCGCCGTCCGTGCGGGCCACCACTGCAACCAGCCGCTGATGGCGAAGCTGGGCGTCCCGGCGACGACGCGCGCGAGCTTTTACCTGTACACGGTTCCCGAGGAGATCGACCGGCTCGTTGCGGGTATCGAGAAGGCACGTAAGGTGTTCTCATGAGCAGCGAATTGGAGTCGCTCTACCGCGAGGTCATCCTCGACCACTACAAGAACCCGCGCGGGCACGGGGTGATCGAGGGCGCCGACGTCGAGGCGGAGGGGCAGAACCCGCTCTGCGGCGACGAGGTCTCGATCTTCGTCAGCTTCGACGGGGACAAGATCGAGGACATCAAGTTCCGCGGCCGCGGCTGCGCGATCAGCCAGGCGTCGACCTCCATGCTCATGGAGATGGTCAAAGGCCGGACCGCGGAAGAGGTCGCCGGCATGTCGAAGGAGGAGCTCCTCGACGAGGTCGGCATTCCGCTCACGCCGGTGCGGCTCAAGTGCGCGCTGCTCGGCCTCGGGGTCTTGAAGCTTGCGCTGCACAAGGGCAAGGGCACGCCGCTGCCCGAGGAATGGGCCGGCCTGGCTCAGGATCTCGAGCTCACGTAGGACTGTGCCCGAGCTGATCGTCGGCCCGGTCGAGGAGCTGCCGCCCGGGGAGGTGAAGATCGTCCGCGCGGGCGAGCTCGCGATCGGGGTCTACAACCTGAACGGCTCCTACTATGCGATCGAGGACCGCTGCTCCCACGACGACGGGCCCCTCGCGGAGGGCGACTTCGACGCCGAGGCCGGCGTCGCCATCTGCCCGCGGCACGGCTCCGAGTTCGACGTGCGCACCGGTCGCCCGCTCAGCCTTCCGGCCTACCAGCCCGTGGAGACCTTCGAGGTCGTCGTCGAGGACGGCCTGGTGAAGGTTCGCGTCTAGCGTTCGTCCTGGGCGGCTCGCTATGATCGAACCACCACGGAAAGGAGGTGGTCCGATCTTGATAAGTGACTGTTCGGGCAGTGGAGGTAATCGCAGGTAGGGGCGTGTCCCCAGGACCTACGGGGAATCGCCTAGCCAGCGTGGGGGACCAGGAACCACCCAGCGCCCCTGCCTAATCCAGGCGATCTACTGTCTTCCAGGGCGGCCTCCGGGCCGCCCTGGTTGCTTAATCCGACGCTGCGATTATTTTCCGTGCAATGCGTCGTGGGGTCGTCGTCCTCTTCTTTGCCCTCTTTCTGCTGGCGGCGCCGCTCGCGTCGGGCCACATCCATCCTGGGGGTTGCGCCGCCGACCACTCGCTCTTCATGGACATGAGCGGCGTCAACACGGTGAAGCGCAACGGGGACAAGATCACGGCCGCTCCGACATTCGGGAACACGGCCGCCAACGCGTGTGACGTCACGAATGGCACAGTCACGGTCGCGTTCCCGAACCCGGATGGTTCGAAGGGGGCACCCACCGTGGTCGCCACGAACGTCACGCTTCTGGCGGGCAAGACAAAGACCTTCCCGGCTGCCACGCACACGATTCATTTCGACGACGGAGTTTTCCGTGGCTTCGTGTGGATCGAGCTCGACGGTGTCTGGCACACGACCGATCCTGATCCGCCGTCCGGGATGGTCGGTGCGTTGGGCAGGCCCCTGGTCATCTCGAGGCCCCACGTGACTTTCGGCGTCTCGCCGACAGTTTCGGTCATTCCTCCGTTCACCGTCACGTACGACTACAGCGCCGAGAACGACAGCCCCTCCGATCCGGCGGGCGAGATGAGCAACCCCACGCCCGCCATCGGCGACGTCAGCGTGACGGACGACCATTGTTCGCCGCTCGTTTTCACCGGTGGCGACACGACGATCTCCGATCCTTCGTTCATCGACCCGGGCGAGACATGGACGTACGAGTGCACCAGGCCACTTCCCGCCGGATCTCTCGTCGACATTGCAACGATTACCGGCATAAGCCGCCGGGACGGCCGGCCCTTGCCCAAGCGGACGGCTCGCACGGCGTGGTGCGGACGCGAGCTCGCCACGATCGTCGGGACGAAGAAGGCAGACACATTGACCGGGACTCCCGGCCCCGACGTCATCGTCGCGCGCGACGGCGACGACCTCGTCGAGAGCCTCGGCGGTGATGACGTCATTTGCGGCGGGCCTGGCGACGACACGCTCCGCGGCCAGGCCGGGAGCGACATCCTCCGGGGTGAGGGCGGAGCCGACAAGCTCATCGGCGGCGCCGGCACGGACATGCTGATCGGTGGCCCGGGCGCTGATATCGAGCGGCAGTAGAGGCGCTACGCGCTCGCGGTGGCGCGGCGCAGCATCTCGTCGAGCCCGAGCGGCGTGACGCCCAGGGCCTCCACGGCCGGGCCGATGTCCGTGACGTTGTCCTCGAACTCGAGCATGGCGACGCCGTCACGCGCGCCGCGCAGGGGCGGGAGCAGCGAGCCCACGGCCGCCCCGGCCCTGAGGAGCCCGGTCGGCATCTGAAAGGCCAGGCGCTTCTTGTCGAGCGCTCGCCGGATGCGCTCGTTGAGCTCGGCGAAGGTGACGACGTCGGGGCCTGCGAGCTCGAATGTCGCGTTCGCGGCCGCCGGCGCCGAGAGGGCCTTCGTGAAGTAGGCCGCCACGTCCTCCACCCAGATCGGCTGCAGCCTCTTCGTCCCGACCACCGGAGTCACGGGCGAATAGCGCACGAGCGAAACGAGGCCCGGCAGCATGCCGCCGTCGCGCCCGAAGATGAAGCTCGGCCGGAAGATCGTGTGGTCGATGCCCGAGCCGGCGACCTCGTGCTCCTCCGCCCACTTCGCGTGGTAGTAGGGGGCGAGATCCTTGCTGCGCTCGCTCGTGCCGAGCGCGCTCATGAGGATGAACCGCTTGACGCTCGCCTCCCTGGCCGCGGCGACGAGGTCGCGCGTGCCCTGCTCCATCACCCGCCTGATCGCGTCGGGCTTGGAGAACGGGGGGAGCGCGACCAGGTGGACGACGGTGTCGGCGCCCTCGGTCGCACGTCGCAGGCTGTCTGCGTCCGTCATGTCCCCTTGGACGAGCTCGCACCCCCAGGCCTGGAAGCGCCCCTGTTTTTCCGGACGTCGCGCGAGCACCCGAACCGGCATGTCCTCCGCGCGGAACGCATGGACGACGTGGCCGCCCACGAACCCCGTCCCTCCGACGACGAGGACGGTCACTCGAAGTTCCTTCGGGAGACGCCGCTTTCAGCGGCATCTCCCTCGGGGCTTTCCCGCCGCACATCCGAACTGGCCCGTGAAGTGCCGCCTTCGGCGGCAGATCCCGCGCCGCTCGTCTGCGCGTCAGAAAAATTTTTCCAGTAGCGGCTCGGCGTCGGCCCGGCCTGGCCCTGGTACTTGGAGCCGAGCAGCGCGGCGCCGTAGGGGTTCTCCGCGGGCTCGGTCAGCTGCACGAAGGAGAGCTGGCCGATCTTCATGCCGACGTAGAGCGTGATCGGGAGGTTGGCGACGTTCGAGAGCTCGAGCGTCACGTGGCCGTCCCAGCCAGGGTCGATGAACCCGGCAGTGGAGTGGATCAGGAGGCCGAGCCTCCCCAGCGAGCTCTTGCCCTCGAGGCGCGCGACGAGGTCATCCGGAAGGCGGATGCGCTCGAGCGTCGAGCCGAGGACGAACTCTCCTGGGTGGAGGATGAAGGGCTGCTCCTCGTCCGCCACCTCGACGAGCTCGGTGAGGTCCTCCATGGGCTCCTTGACGTCGATGTACGGGTAGCGGGAGTTGCGGAAGACGCGGAAGAGCCGGTCGACCCGCACGTCCACGCTGGACGGCTGGAGGAGCTCGTCGGCGTACGGCTCGATGCCGATGCGGCCCTCGTCGAGCAGCCTGCGGATCGTGCGGTCGGAGAGAACCATGAGCTTCGCTGCAATGTATAAGCTCACGATCCCATGGCCACGACACGAGCAATCGACCTCAAGACCGAGATCCCCGGGCCGCGCAGCCGGGAGATCCTCGAGCGAAAGGCGCGCGTCATCGCGGAGCCGCTTTCGATCTACCTCCCGATCGTGATCGAGGAGGCGCACGGCGCGACGATCACCGACGTCGACGGCAACACGTTCATCGACTTCACCGGTGGCGTCGGCTGCCTGAACGTCGGGCACTCGAACCCGCGCGTCGTCGAGGCGGCGAAGGAGCAGATCGAGCGGTTCACGCACACCGACTTCACGGTCGTCCCGTACGAGAACTACATCGCGCTCGCCGAGCGCCTGCTCGAGCTCGTCCCCATCGGGGGCGAGAAGCGCGCGGCCTTCTTCAACTCGGGCGCCGAGGCGGTCGAGAACGCGATCAAGTTCGCGCGGTCGTACACGCGGCGGCCGGCCGTCATCGCATTCGACGGCGGCTTCCATGGGCGGACGCTCCTCGCCCTCAGCCTCACGTCGAAGACGCATCCGTACAAGGCCGGGCTCGGCCCGTTCGCGCCCGAGGTCTACCGCGTCTCGTTCGACGACCTCGACGAGCTCGAGAAGGCGTTCAAGACGCGAATCGCGGCCGAGGAGGTCGCGGCGATCGTGTTCGAACCCGTACAGGGCGAGAGCGGCTTCATCGTTCCCTCGCAGGAGTTCGTCGAAGGCGTGCGCGAGATCTGCGACGCGAACGGCATCGTCATGGTCGCCGACGAGGTGCAAACGGGTTTCTGCCGCACGGGCAAGGTCTTCGCCATGGAGCACTTCGGCGTCGAGCCCGATCTGATGACGATCGCCAAGTCGATCGCCGCCGGCATTCCACTTTCGGGCGTCGTCGGGCGGGCGCAGATCATGGACGCGCCGGGAGACAGCGCCGTCGGCGGCACCTACGTCGGCAACCCCGTTGCGATCGCGGCTGCCCACGCCGTCCTCGACACCATCGCGGAGGACGGCCTGGCTGACCGCGCGATGGAGGTCGGCGAGACGATCCGCGCCCGGATGGATTCCTGGCGCGAGCGATTCGACTCGGTCGCCGGGGTGCGCGGGCTTGGGGCGATGCTCGCCATCGAGCTGCGCCAAAACGGCGAGCCGGCGGCCGATCTCGCCACCGCGGTCGCCGACGCGGCGGCGCGGCGCGGCCTCCTCATCCTCAAGGCGGGCATCCATGGAAACTGCATCCGCGTGCTCGTTCCACTGGTGATCGGCGATTCGGAGCTCGACGAGGCGCTGGGCGCCTGGGAAGAGGCGCTCGAGGAAGCCTCCGCATAAGGCCCGGTGGAAGCGGGCATCATCCCGCAACGATGATCGGGCAGCTGCTCGCGGGACGATATGAGCTGCAGGACGTCGCCGGCTCGGGTGGGATGTCGAGCGTCTACAGGGCACACGACGCCGTGCTCGAGCGCACGGTGGCGATCAAGATCCTGCACGACCATTACTCGGACGACCCCGAGTACGTCGAGCGCTTCCGTCGTGAGGCGCGCGCGCTCGCGCAGCTGAACCACCCGAACATCGTCACGGTCATCGACCGCGGCGAGTTCGAGGGCCGGCAGTTCATCGTCTTCGAGCACGTCGAGGGCGAGAACCTCAAGGAGCTCGTCGACCGCGAGGGGCAGCTGCCGGTCGACCAGGCCCTTGCGCTCGTCCATCAGGTCGCGCGCGGACTTGCGTTTGCGCACGAGCACGGCGTCGTGCATCGCGACGTGAAGCCGCACAACGTCCTCATCGACGCGGATGGGGTGGCCAAGGTGACGGACTTCGGCATCGCGCGCTCGCTCGAGCCTGCGGACGGCCTCACCGAGACGGGCACGCTCCTCGGCACGAGCGAGTACGTCGCCCCGGAGCAGGCGAGCGGGCGGCGCGTCGACGAGCGCTCCGACCAGTACTCGCTCGCCGTGGTTCTCTACGAGCTTCTCACCGGCACGCCGCCGTACACGGGTGACAACTTCATGGCCGTGGCGATGAAGCACATCCAGGAGCCGGTGCCCAGCGTGCGCGAGACCCGGCCGGACGTCTCCCCGCGGCTCGACGCGATCGTCTCCCGCGCCATGGCTAAGCGCCCCGAGGACCGGTTTTCGTCCACCGAGTCGATGATGGCGGCTCTCGAGGCCGTGCGTGCCGACACCGACGGCGCCCTTGCTCCGGCTCCGGTCTCGAGGCCGGACGACGGGGCGACGGAGAGCATCCCGGTCCCCGGGCCGCTGCCGCCTTCGATCCAACGCTCGCGGAAGCGCTTTTCGCTCTCGATTGTCGTCGGGCTCGTCGTCGCGGGGGTGGTCGCGCTCGTGATCGCGGGCGGTGGAACCGACTCGCTCACCGGGAACGGGGGCGGCGGTAGTGGCGACCGGGTCCGCCTGGTGGCGCTGAGCGACTTCGATCCGGACGGGGACGGGACGGAGCATCCCGAGGCCGTGCGAGCCGCAACCGACGGAAGCGTCACGACGCGCTGGACGACGGAGACCTACTCGAGCTTCGACAAGGGGGGTGTCGGAATCGTGCTCGATGCGAGGAACGGCGTCGATCTTTCCGAGGTGACCGTGACGACCGACACGCCTGGGTACACGGCGGTGATCGAGGCGTCGAACCGTTCTGACGGCGGGTTCAAGGTCGTCTCCGACAGCCAGGCGGTCGAGGAGCAGACGACATTCGACCTCAGGGGCGGGGAGTACCGCTACTACCTCATCTGGATCACGAGCCTGGAGAGTCGCGCCCACGTCAACGACGTGTGGGCGAAGAGCTAGTCCCTCGGCCTTGTAACAGACTGTTACTAGGCCTGATTGGTCACACCTGGTGGGAACTCGGGCTCGACGAAATCCGAGTAACCAAGCGCCTTTCCTCGGCTATGGCGACCAAGTAACAGACTGTAACTTGGGCACTTTCGCGTGCATTGCGGGACACGCTCATGCGCCCTAGTACTTGAGGCGGGCGCGGCGGTCGCGGCGCTCGAGCGCGAGCTCGACCAGGCGGTCGAGAAGCGCGGCGTACGGGATCCCCGAAGCCTCGAAGAGCTTCGCGTAGACGCTCGTTGCAGTGAAGCCCGGGATCGTGTTCAGCTCGTTCACGACCACGTCGCCGTTCTCGCGCACGAAGCAGTCGACGCGGGCCATGCCCTCACAGTCGCTCGCGACGAAGGCGGCGACGGCCAACTCCTGCACCCTCGCGATTGTGCGCTCGTCGAGGTGCGGCGGGACGACGAGCTCCATGCCGCCCTCGTCGTACTTCGCGGAAAAGTCGTACCAGTCGGAGGAGAGCGGGACGATCTCGCCGGGGATGGAGGCGATCGGCTCCTCGTTCCCGAGCACGCTGCACTCCACCTCGACACCGGCGACGAACTCCTCGAGGAGGATCTTCTCGTCGTGCTCGAGTGCGAGCTCGATTGCCGGGCCGAGCTGCTCCGGCTCTCTCACGATCGAGATGCCGACGCTCGATCCGAGTCGTGCCGGCTTCACGACCACGGGAAAGCCGAAGGGGTTCTCGACACGGTCGCGATTTCGGTCGAGGACCGTGACGCTCTCCACGACGGGCACGCCCTTGTCGCGCATGACCGCCTTGAAGAGATCCTTGTCCATGCAGAGCGCCGAGGCGGTGACGCCGGCGCCGACGTAGGGGACGTCCGCGAGCTCGAGAAAGCCCTGCACCGTGCCGTCCTCGCCGAACGGCCCGTGCAGGACGGGGAAGACGACGTCCACGCCGTCGAACGGGGAGGGCGAGCCGGCCGCAGGGACGGGGAGCCTCTCGCCACCCTCGCCGAGGCGGCCTTGCCCGTCCGCGGGCTCGAGCTGCCAGCGCCCGTCCTGGGCGATCTCGACGGCGCGGACGTCGTAGCGCTCGGGATCGAGAGCGTCGACGACGGAGCGCGCCGACGCGACCGAGATGTCGTGCTCGCTGGAGCGCCCGCCCATGATCACCGCCACCCGAACTCGGGCCATCGGCTCAGAACTTACAAACGAAGATGTTGACCGTGCCGCCCGACGGGGCGTCGCTGCCGCCGGCCGGGTCCTGATCCTGGACGATGTTGTCCTGGTTCGGGTCGCCGCAGGCGACGTTCTGCACGTCGACCTTGAACCCGTTTGCTTTCAGGTCGTCGATGGCCACCTGCTTGTCTTGGCCGACCTCGTCGGGGACGGTCGTCGTGCTCGGGCCGCTCGAGACCGTGATTGTGACGGTGGAGCCCTTGGGCGCCTGGGTTCCTCCGTCGGGGCTCTGGTCGGAGACGATGCCCTCGGGGGTCGAATCGGAGGGGGCGCTCGTGGACGAGACCTCGAAGCCGGCCTGCTGAAGCGTCGTCGTCGCATCGTCCCCGGACAACCCGACGACGCTCGGCACCGCGACCTGCTTGGTGCCCCGGGAGACGTCGAGGACGATCTCGGTGCCCTCGACGACCCGGTCTCCGGCGGGCGGGTCCTGCGCGATGACCTGGCCGACCGGCTTTTGCGAAAAGACCTCGTTCTTCTTCGCGTTCAGGCTGGCGTCGTCCAGCGCCTGGACGGCGTCGGCGTAGTCCATCCCGACTACGTCCGGGACGGACGTCTTCGGCGGTCCAGTCGAGACGAGAAGCGTCACCCGGTCGCCTTTCTGGATCCGGTTGCCGGGGTTCGGGTTCTGGTCGAACACCCGTCCCTTCTCGACCTCGGCGTTCGCCGTGCGCTGCACTTCCGGCTCGAGCCCGTGCTCCTGGATGAGGCTGACGGCTGCCGCCTCCTTCAGCCCGACGACGTTCGGCACGGCGACCGGTTCGTTGGCTGCGAGCTGGTCCTGGATCTGCGAGAAGACGTACCAGCCGGCGAAACCGGCCGCGGCCAGGAGGAGCGCGACCAAGAGCCACGGTCCCCAGCGGCGCCGCTTCCTCGGAGGCTCGTCGTAGTAACCCGGCCCGTATGGGGGAGGCGGCCTCCGCGGCGCCTGCGGCGGCACCCCCTGCGGTGTCGTGACGGCGGTCCCCGAGAGCACCTCGGTGGAGCGACCGTCTCCCACGAGCGCCGCTCCGGCGAGGAGGGCCGTCGCCGCCTCCGACGTCTCGGGCGAGAGCGGGAGGCCCGCTTCGACCCGGTGCAGGTCCTCCGAGAACTCCTCGGCGGTCTGGTAGCGGTCCTCGGGATTCTTCGCGAGCGCGCGCAGGACGACCGTGTCGAGCTCCTCGGGGATCTCCGGGCGGATCTTGGAAGGCGGCCTGGGCGCGTCGTTCAGATGCTTCATCGCGATCTCGATCGCCGAGTCGCCGGTGAAGGGCACCTTCCCGGTCAGCATCTCGTAGAGGACGATCCCGGCCGAGTAGAGGTCGGAGGACGCTGTGACGGGGGCGCCGCGCGCCTGCTCGGGGGAGAGGTACTGCGCCGTGCCCATGATCGAGCCCGCCTCCGTCATCTGCGACGCGCCCGCGCGCGCGATGCCGAAGTCCGTCACCTTCAGCCGTTCTCCGATGAGGATGTTGTGCGGCTTGATGTCGCGGTGGATGATCCCGTGCCGGTGCGCGAAGCGGAGCGCCTCGAGGATCTCGTGGGTGTACGCGAGCGCCTGCGCGATGGGGAGCGGGCCGCGCGTCATGATGAGCTCCTTGAGGCTCCGGCCTTCGATCACCTCCATCGCGATGTAGTAGGTACCCTCGGCCTCGCCGCGGTCGTAGACCGAGACGATGTTCGGATGCGACAGCGCCGCGGCCGACTTGGCTTCGCGGCGGAAGCGCTCGATGAAGAGCTCGTCGTTCGCGTAGCGCTCGTTCAGGATCTTGATGGCGACCCGGCGTCCGAGGTCCTCGTCCTCGGCGAGATAGACGTTCGCCATCCCGCCCGAGCCGAGCTTGCGGACGATGCGGTAGCGGCCGTCGAAAAGCGTGTTGATGAGCGTGTCGGAGGTCGACATCTTCGGCTTAGCCTAGGTACTTCAGCGCAGGAGCGCTTCGATTATCTCCTTGGCGATGGGGGCTGCAGTCGCGCCGCCGGTGCCGCTCTGGTTGGAGAGCGCGACGGCGACGGCGACCTGGGGGTTCTCGGCCGGGGCGAAGGCGATGAACCACGTGTCGTTTTCTCCCGTGCGACCGGTCTCCGCGGTCCCGGTCTTGCCGGCGACCTGCACGCCGGGAATCTGAGCCGCGACGCCGGTGCCGCCCTGAACCACCGCGGTCATCATGGCGGTCAGCTCGGCTGCCGTCTGCGGCTTCATCGGCTCCTTCCAGGTGTCGGGCTCGGAGCGCTGGATGACTTTGCCGTCGGGAGCGACGATGCGGTCGAGGAGTGTCGGCTGCATGATCGTGCCGTCGTTTGCGACTGCGGCGGCGACGAGCGCCATCTGGAGCGGCGTCACCTGGAGTCGTTCCTGACCGAAGGCAAGGCGGCCCGGGTCGACGGCGTTCGGGTCTTTCGGGTCGTACAGATGGCCGTTCTGGTAGAGGCCGCTGACCGAGATCTCGTCCGACGGAAGCTCGATCGGCGGTTTCTCGTAGAAACCGAACTTCTTCGCCTGGTCGAGGATGGCGCGGGCCCCGAACCGCTTCCCGACCTCGCAGAAGACCGCGTTGATCGAGTTCTCGAGGGCCTCGGCAAACGTGACCGTGCCGAAGACCTCGGGCCCGCTCTGGTCGGCGAAGTTGAAGACCTTCTTGCCGTACTCGATGCAGTAGCCCGGGTCGTCGAATGTCGTCGACGGGGTCACCTTGCCCGATTCGAGCGCCGCCGTCGCCGTCACCACCTTGAAGGTCGAGCCGGGGATGAAGAGCCCCTGGGACACGCGGTCGAGGAGCGGCGCGGCGGGCGTGCAGGGCGCCCCGGCCGCGTCCCGCTGGATCTGGTTGAAGTGGCCCTCGACGAGGTTGGGGTCATAGGTCGGCTGCGAGGCCCAGACGAGCACCTTCCCCGTCTTCGGGTCGAGCGCGACCGCCGCGCCGCAGTGGCCGGCGAGGGCGTTCTGCGCCGTCCGTTGGGCATTCGCGTCGATCGTCGTGACGACGTCGTTGCCGCGCTGCGTGATCCCGCGGAGCTTGTCGAGCGTGTTGTTGAGGAGGGTGTCGAGGTTCGCGTTCGAGCCAGTGAGATAGTCGTTCAGCGACTCTTCGAGCCCGGTGCGGGAGCGCTCGATCGTCGAGTACCCGACCGGGCGTGCCGCGAGCTCGTCCGTCGGATAGGTGCGGAGGTACCAGGTGCGCCCGAGCTGCTTCTTCCGTACCTTCCGGTTCCTCGCGAAGGCGGTCTTCCCGTCCGAGGCGAAGATGGAGCCGCGGTCGATCGTCAGCTGCTGGACGATCAGCTGCGGGTTCCCCTGCCGCGCCTCCAGGTCGGGCGCCTTCCAGAGCCAGTACGTCGTCATCAGGATGAGCGCGACGAAGAGGCCGACGAGGACGAAGAAGAGCCTGCGGACCTGCGCGTTCACGAGCGCTCCCGATTCACGCGGTCGGACACCATCAAGAGCAGGGCCAGGATCCCGAAGTTCGCGACGATGCTCGACCCGCCGTAGGAGACGAAGGGGAGCGTGATGCCCGTCAGCGGGATCAGGCCGCTGACGCCGCCAATGATGATGAACGCCTGGATCCCGATCGCCGCGGTAAGGCCGACCGCGAGCAGCTTCGAGAAGCCGTCGGCGGCCTGCAGCGCGATCTTGAAGCCCCGGTAGCAGAAGACGACGTAGAGGAGGACGAGCCCCGCCGCGCCGGCAAGGCCGAGCTCCTGGGCGATGCCCGCGTAGATGAAGTCCGTCTCCAGGTAGGGGATGTACGTGTTCCCCTCCGCGGTCAGGAGGACTCCGCGCCCGAGGCCCTGCCCGAAGAAGCCGCCGCCCGAGATCGCGTAGATGGACTGGGCGAGCTGGTACCCCTGGTCGTAGACCGGGCAGGCGTTCGAGAATGCCCAGCTGCAGTCCAGCCAGATCGAGACCCGCTCCCGCACGTGCGGTGTCACGTGGTAGAGGGCGTATGCGCCCGCGGCGAAGAGGCCGAGCCCGACGGCCACGTACGGCCAACGCGCGGTCGCCACCCAGAGCATGGCGAGGAAGATCGAGAAATAGAGGAGGCCGCCGCCGAGGTCGTTCGTCTGGAAGAGGACGAGCATCGCTCCTCCCCAGATGACGAGCAGCGGGCCGAAGTGCTTCAGCGAGGGCATGCTGAAGCGGCCGGTTCCCATCGAGAGCAGCTCGCGGTTGTCGCGCAGGTAGCCCGCGAGGAAGATGACGAGAAGAACCTTGGCGAACTCACCCGGCTGGAAGACGAGCCCGCCGAGGCCGACCCAGAGGTTGGCGCCGTTGATCGTCCGCCCGAGGCCCGGGACGGCGGGCAGGGCGAGGAGGAAGATCGCGGTCAGGCCGAGGACGTACTTGTAGCGGTCGAGCGTTCGGTAGTCGCGTAGGAAGACGACGAGGAGGGCGAATGCAGCGAGCCCGACGACGACCCAGAGCCCCTGGCGCAGGGCGAGGCCGGGGTCGATCCGGTAGATCATCGTCAGCCCGACCGCGGTCAGGAGCCCGCCGAGCGGGAGGAGGAACGGGTCCGCGCCCGGGAGCGCGAAGCGGAGGATCACGTGCGCGGCCACGAAGACCGCGAGGAAGAACGCCGCGTAGGAGAGAGACCCGGCCGAGACGACGTCCTGGCGGGCGATGTAGACGGCCGTGAAGCCTGCCGCGGTCAGCAGGCCGACGAGGAGCAGGTTGACCAGCTCTCGGTTGCGGAGGGTTAAGGCGATGCCTCCTGCTCGTACGGGTCGAGCCGGTCTCGGGCAGCGTCGTAGGAGGAGAGCTTGTGGTCGAGGAGGACCGCGCGCTCGGACGGCGCGAGCTGCACGGCCTGGAGCCGGCTCACGTAGCGCGGCCGGTAGAGGTGGACGCCGCCCCCAAGATCCCAGGGCACCCCCTGGTAGACGGCGACGTTCCCGTCCTCGTCCACGCCGATGAAGTTCGCCCGCGTGAGCGCCCAGAACGCGGCGGCGAAGATGGCGGCCACGAAGGCCAGGCCGAGTGCGGCGAGCACCGCGCGCCGGCCCCAGCGGGGCTCGCCTGCCGACCTGGGCGCTGGACGCGGCGGCTCCTCCTCGTCGAGCGCCGGACCCCATTCGCGCCCCGCGACCGCGGCCGCAGCCGGAGCGGGAGCCGCGATCGCCGGGGCCTCGAGGCCGGTGAGCGTGTCCTCGAGGTCCTCGTCCTGGCCGCGACCGTTGCCGGAGGCGACCATCGTGTCCTCGAGCTCGCCGTGCTTTCGGGCCACCCGGAAGAGGACGACGGTGATGTTGTCCTCTCCGCCGGCCTTGTTCGCCGCCTTCACGAGCCCCTTCCCCGCCTGCTCGAGGTCGCGCGCTCGCGTGACGAGGTCGCGGATCTCCTCGTCGTCGACCATCGTGGTGAGCCCGTCGGAGCAGATGAGGAAGAGGTCATCGCTCTCGGCCGGAACCGTGAACGTGTCGACGTCGACTTCACGGTCCGTGCCGAGGGCGCGGGTGATCACCGATCGCTGGGGATGGGCGTCGGCCTCCTCCGGGGTGATGCGCCCGCTTCGCACGAGATCGGCGACGAGGGAGTGGTCGTCGGTGAGCTGCTCGAATTTCCCGCCGCGTAGCCGATACGCGCGGGAGTCGCCGACGTGGCCGATGACGAGCGCGTCGGCGGAGACGAGGGCGGCGGTGATCGTCGTTCCCATGCCCGACACCTGCGCGTCGCCTGCCGCGCGCTCGTAGATCCGCCGGTTGGCCTCCTGGATGATCGCCGCGAGGCGCTCATCCGGATCGAGGTCGTCCGCGTCGTGGAACTCCCGGAAGGCGGCTGCCGCCAGGCGTGATGCCACCTCGCCGGCCTGGGCCCCGCCCATGCCGTCGGCGACGGCGAAGAGCGGGGGGTCGATGACGAAGGAATCCTCGTTTCGCCGCCGCTTGCGGCCGGGGTCGGTGAATCCGGCTGTGTCCGTGACTCTCATCGCTCGAATCTCAGCTCGGTGTCGCCGACCTGGACGAGATCGCCGCGGTGGAGCTGGCGGCGGCCCTCGACGCGCTCGCCGTTCACGAAGGTGCCGTTCGTCGAGCCCAGATCAAGGATCCATACCCCGTCGCGCTGAGATTCGATCCGCGCGTGCTCCCCGGAGGCGAACTCGTCGCCGTCGAGGGAGATCGTGTTGTCGCCGCTGCGCCCGACGGTCACGGGCACCGGCCCCGCATCGAACGTCTTGCCGACCGCGACCGCCTTGCTGCGCTCGACGACCAGGCGCCCGGGATCGGCGACGTGGTGCTCGGCGGCGAGCTGCGAAGGGGCGAGGATGAAGCTCTCCTGCGGCGCGACCTGCATGTCGCGGCCGGCCGAGCGCACGACGCGCCAGATGAAGACGTAGAGCAGGATCAGGAAGGCCGCCTGGAGGGCCAGCAGGACCGGCTCGACGTTCATAGCTTCTCGAACGTGACTTCGGTTTGGCCGAGCAGGATCCGGTCCTCGTGCTCGAGCTTCGCGCGATCGGTGCGCTTGCCGTTCACCTCGATGCCGTTCGTCGAGCCGAGGTCGACCACGAACCAGTTGCCGTTCTCGCGCCGCACCTCCGCGTGGCGTCGCGAGACGTTGGCGTCGTGCAGTGTGATGTCGCACTCGCGCGAGCGGCCGAGCACGACGACGTCGCGGGAGAGCTCATACGGCTTTCCATCGACCTTGAGCCGCGCGCGGGGCTCGTGCGCGAGCCCGAGCTCCTCCGCCTCGGTGGCCGAGACCGCGGCCGTGGCCGAGGGAGGCGGCGCGAAGACCTTGGTGCCGCCCAGGACCGGCCCGGGCGCCTCCTCGGGCGCCGGCTGCCCCTGCTCGCGAGGCGGCTGGACGAGCCGGGTGGCGATGCCGAACTCGCCCATCTCGAGGTCCTCGTCCTCCTCCATGAGCACCTTGGGGGTGGAGAGGAGCGAATAGCCCTCGCGCCGTGCGTGCTCGGCGAGGTAGTCGGCGAGCTCGGTCAGGAGCGAGGTCTCGTACGTCGCGAACTCCTTGCGGTCGTTCGGGGCGAGGTAGAGGACGTACTCGTTGGGCACGTACACGCGCGAGATGGAAACGGTCTTGTGCTCGTCCATCTCTTTCGCGAGCTTGCGGGCGAGCTCCACGGGCTGCACGTGGGAGCGAAACGCACGCCCGAACACTCCCTCCACGAGTGATTCGATGCGGTGCTCGATGCTCCGCAGAACGCTCATGGAGGGCATTTTGCCCTGAGCGGCCCGTCTAACGCGTGCGGAGCAGCGGCAGCGCGAGAATCGCGGCGGCGAGCCAGACCCAGAGGACGAGTGGGAACGCCCCCACTGCCCCGCCGGTGGCGATGAGCGCGGCGGCAAGAAATGCGGAGCCCCAGACGGCGATCCCCCACAGTCCGCGGTTTCGCGCGAACGGGACGGCGAGCGTCGCCGCGGCGAGAACCGCGGCTCCGATCCAGATCGCCGGGCTCGCCGTCAGATAGTCCGCGAGCGCCGCGAGCGCTTCGCGCGGCGAGGAGGTCGCGTTCAGGTCGAGCGACGCGCCGGTGCGGATGCCCGCGACGGCGGCGGCGCACAGCGCGGCGGCCGCTGCGAGGGCGCCTCGGCGTAGGGCTCCGCGCGCTTCCGAGAACGCGATCGTGACGAGCGGGAGCGCCTGGAAGGCCGCGAGCGCCGGGCCCGCCAGGAAGAGGAAGCTCGAGCGCGGGTCTCGCCAAAAGAGGGCGAGCCAAAGCGCCGCGAAGCCCGAGTACGCGACGGCGAGCCCGAGCGACGCGTTCCCGAGGGGGAGGACGGGGATGGCCAGCGCGAGCGCCAGGCCGGCGCTGGGGTTGAGGAGCGCGGCCATCAAGACGAGGGCGCCGAGGAGAAACGGCCAGCCGGCCGGGTAGAAGGGGACGAGCCAGGCCGCGGCTCCGGCGAAGAGCGCGGAGAGACCTGCGTGGCTTGCCCGCTCGGCGAGCGTCGTCCGCGACATCACGGCCCGCGGCCGTTCGCCCACCTCGCTCCACGCCACCCGCAGGCGCCCGGCGGCCTCCTTCGCTCCCGGACGCCGCGTGGGAGCGGGGTCGAGCATCCGGTCGACCGTCGCGGTCAGCGCGCGGGGAAGATCGGGGCGCAGCGACGCCAAAGGCGGCGCGCCTTCCTGGACGCGCTTGGCGGTCTCGAGCGGCGAGAAGGACGAGAACGGGTGCCGGCCGGCCAGGGACTCCCAGAGGAGGACGCCGACCGACCAGACGTCTGCTGCCCCGTTCGCCTCTCGGCCGGCGAGGCGCTCGGGGGCGATGTAGGCGAGGGTGCCGGGGACGTCGCCGGCCGCCGTCAGCGTCTCGGCTTCCTCGAGCTGGGCAAGGCCGAAGTCGAGCAGGCGGACGGAGAGCTCCTCGCAGTCCTCGACCATGACGTTCCCGGGCTTCACGTCCCGGTGGAGAACCTTCTTCCCGTGCGCGTGGGCGAGCGCGTCGAGGACCTGGGCGCCGACCTCGACTGCGGCAGCGTCGTCGAGATCGCCGCTTCGCAGGCACTGGCGAAGGGTCTTCCCGGGCACGTACTCGTAGGCGACGTAGACATGGTGGTCGTCGCGCTCGAGCGCGAGGGCGCGGAGGCAGCGAGGGTGTCGCAGCCGGGCCGCGGCCTCCACCTCCCGCTCTGCCCGCGACCCGGCCTTGCCTTCTCGGGGGACGACCTTGAGCGCGACGTCGCGTGCGGACCGCTCGTCCCTCACGAGCCAGACCGACCCCGAACCTCCGCTGCCGAGCGGCCGCAGGGGTCGGAATCGCCCGAGGACGAGGTGATCGTGATGGAGGGCGACGGCGTGCTCCACGGCTCAGGCTCCTTGGCTTTTCGGCTGCAAACTCCTGCAATCTCCGGGCACGGTGCTAGACTCCGGCGTTCTCCGGCCCCCATTTCGCGGTCATGTTCGAGCGCGAGAACCCCGATCCCCAAACAGATATCGAGTTCGACTTCTTCGACGAGTCTCCGACGGTCGAGGGGGGCGAACGCGGTGGCGAGGGCGCGCCGCCGCGCAGGCGCCGCAAGATGCCGACCCGGCCGCCCGGCGGGTCGAACTCGTCTCTCCTCCGGCTCGGGTTGCTCATCGCGGGCGCGATTCTGCTCGCCGCCGTGCTCGTCCTGACGATCAACAACTGCCGCGGCAACCAGAAGAAGGCGAAGTACCAGGACTACATGGAGTCGGTCGGCGGCCCCGCCGCCGAGTCGGCCCAGGTCGGCAAGGATTTGAACGACCTCCTGACGACCCCCGGCATCAAGCTCGCAGACCTCAGGTCGCAGCTCGAAGGCCTTCGTCAGCGGCAGGCGCAGATCGTGTCCAACGCGAGCGGGCTCGACGCGCCCGGGCCGCTTCGGGAGCAGCAGCAGAGCCTGGTCGAGGCCATGCAGTTCCGCGTCAACGGCCTTACCGGCCTCTCCGCCGCCTTTGGCGACGTCCAGGGGACACAGAGCACGGCGAAGTCCGGCGAGGACCTCGCCATCCAGGCCCAGCGGCTGATCGCGAGCGACGTCGTCTATCTGGATCTCTTCAAGCTGCCCTCCGAAGGGGTCATGCACAACGAGGGCGTCACAGGCGTGCCCGTCCCGGTGTCCGTCTTTGTCACGAATCTGGACTTCGGCAGCCCGATTTTCTGGAAGCAGACCGTCGACCGCCTGACGCAGAGCCCCCAGGCGGGCGGCTTGCACGGAAACCAGATCTCGTCGGTGGTCGTCCAGCCGGGGAACCAGCGCCTCTCGACGAGCGAGGACAACACGGTGCTCGTGACCGACCGCCTCTCATTCCAGGTGAACGTGAAGAACTCCGGGGACAGTCAAGAGACCCAGGTCCTCGTCACGCTGACGATCAAGCAGGACCCGGTCATCGCGCGGAAGCAGACGCTCTCGGTCATCAGCCCGGGCGAGACGAAGACCGTCATCTTCAAGGACCTGCCCGCGCCGACGTTCGGCTCGCCGGTCAACGTCCAGGTGAGCGTCGATCCCGTTCACGGCGAGACGAACACCTCGAACAACAGCTACGAATACCCGGTCATCTTCAGCCTCGGATAGACGATGTCTGGTATCTCCGCCGCAGCCTGGATCGCGATCGGTGCGGCCGCCCTCTCGGTCGTGACGTTCGCCCTCGCGATCACCTTCTTCGTGCAGCTTCGCAACGTGCGGCGCGCGCAGAAGGTGATGATCGGCAACGGCACTGACGACCTCGTCGATTTCGCCGTCTCCCTGCAGGCGCGGATCGACGACCTGCACCGCGCCGTGGACGAGGTCGCCGCCGGGCTCTCCCGCATCGACAAGCGCGTGGACGGCTGCCTTTCACACACGTCGATCGTCCGCTACGACGCCTACGAGGACGCGGGCGGCCACCAGTCCGCTTCGCTCGCGTTCCTCGACGCGGCGCGCTCGGGAGTCATCGTCAGCGCGATCCAGGGACGCGACTACGCGCGGATCTACGTGAAAGAGCTCGACCGCGGCCGCGCCTCGATCGCGCTCTCGCCCGAGGAGCAGCAGGCCGTCGACCGGGCAATGGCCTACTAAGTGCCTCTCCCAGCAATACATGCCTACTTCTCGCCCGCGATCACGCGGCGCGCTACTTCATCCTCGGTCGCCCCGGTAATCACCGTTACCGGGTCTCCTTGTGTCCTTGTAGCGCTTGGTGCTCGCGATCGAGAACCGGGGCAGCATCAATGGAAGAGGCACTAATGCCGTACCGAAAGGCCGAGATCCGTCCCTTCCGCGAGGAGGACGAGGCCGTCCTCTTCGGCCTCGCACGCCTCGACCGCGGCGCCGACTCGCGGACGATCGCCGTCCTCGAGCGCGAGACCGTCTTCGTAGCGGAGCTCGAAGGCTCGCCCGCGGGCTACGTCGCTCTCGCGCGCGCCGAGGACGCGGTGCGGATCGACCAGCTCTTCGTCAGCCCCGAGCACGAGGCGGAGGGCATCGGCCGCCAGCTGCTCGAGTGGGCCGAGGGCTACGCGATCTCCAAGCGGGCCGCGAGGCTCCAGGTCGTCGTCGAGGCCGGAAACCGGCGCGCGCTCGACTTCTACCGCGGCCGCGGGTTCACCGAGGCCGGCGAGAACCTGCTCGCGCTGCAGCTTCCAGGGTCGATCTCTTAGTTACGATTTGGATCGGTGCAGCAAGTCCTCGTTCTGAACGCGAGCTACGAGCCGCTCAACGTCTGTTCGGTGCGGCGTGCCCACGTGCTCGTGTTCAAGGGGAAGGCCGAGGTGCTCGAAGACCTCCCGCGCCCTCTGCGCTCCGCGAGCGACACCTTTCGCTGGCCGCACGTGATCAGGCTCGTCTCCTACGTGCGCGTCCCGCGCGCGGTGAAGCGGAAGATCTCGCGCCGGGCCCTCTTCGCGCGCGACGGCTGGCGCTGCCAGTACTGCGGCTCGTCGGGCAAGCTCACGCTCGACCATGTCGTACCGCGGAGCCGGGGAGGCGATTCCGTGTGGGAGAACGTCGTCACCTCGTGTGCGCCCTGCAACCTGAAGAAGGGAAACCGCCTCCTCGACGAGGTCGAGATGCGCCTGGTCTCGTCGCCGAAGCCGCCCTCCCCCGCGCTCTTCGTCACGCTGGCCGCGCCCAAGGTTCCCGACGTCTGGCAGCCGTACCTCACCGCCTTCGGGACCTCCACGTCCACCGCTGCGGCCTGACCGTGGACGGACGTCGGCCCCATCGTCTACACTGAAAGGAGTACGGAGGCGACGAAGCCTCGGACGAGTCCGTCCGGGGCTCTTTGCATTTAAAGGAGGAAAGCGATGGCGACAGTTGAGCGGAAGGGCAGGGCGACGAGTATTCCGTCGGAGCGAGAGCGAGTGTTGCGAGAGGTGAACGAGCAGAGCGTGAAGTTCATCCACCTCTGGTTCACCGACATCGAGGGCCACTTGAAGAGCTTCTCGATCACGCCCGCAGAGCTCGAGGGCGCGCTCGACGACGGGATGGGCTTCGACGGCTCGTCCATCACAGGCTTCAACGCGATCGAGGAATCCGACATGGTCGCGATTCCCGACCCCACCACCTTCCAGCTCATGCCGAACGGCGACGTCCGCGTCGCGCGGATGATCTGCGACGTCGTCACGCCCGACGGGCAGCCCTACGACGGCGATCCCCGCAACGTCCTGCGACGCGCGCTCGAGCGCATGCACTCGATGGGCTTCGACACCTTCAACGTCGGCCCCGAGCTCGAGTACTTCCTCTTCAAGGACGATCAGGGCACCGTGCCGCTCGACGAAGGCGGCTACTTCGCGATGACGACGATGGACGCCGCGAGCGACCTCCGCCACGACACGGTCAAAGCGCTCGAGTCCATGGGCATCCCGATCGAGTACGTCCACCACGAGGTCGGGCCGTCGCAGCACGAGATCGACATGCGCTACGCCTCCGCCCTCGACATGGCCGACCACACGGTCACGTACCGGCTGGTCGTCAAGGAGATCGCGAAGAAGGCCGGCTACCACGCGACCTTCATGCCGAAGCCCCTCTTCGGCGAGAACGGCTCGGGCATGCATACCCACCAGTCGCTCTTCGCCGAAGGGAAGAACGCATTCTTCGACGCCGACGACGAATGGCACCTCTCCGAGGTCGGCAAGGCGTTCATCGCGGGCCAGCTCCGCCACGCCCGCGAGATCTCAGCGGTCTTCGCGCAGTGGGTCAACTCCTACAAGCGACTCGTCCCCGGATACGAGGCACCGGTCTACGTCGCATGGTCGCGGCGCAACCGCTCGGCCCTGATCCGGATCCCTCTCTACAAACCGGGTAACGAGCAGGCGACGCGGGCGGAGATCCGCTGTCCGGATCCGGCCTGCAATCCCTACCTCACCTTCGCTGCCCTTCTGCACGCGGGGCTCGAGGGGATCGAGCAGCGCTACGAGCTTCCGGAGCCAATGGAGCAGAACCTCTACAAGCTCTCCCCCGAGGAGCGGAAAGCGCGCGGCATCGTCGCGCTGCCGGAGACCCTCGGGGAGGCGATCGACGAGCTCGCTGGCTCGGAGCTCGCGCGGAAGGCGCTCGGCGACCACGTCTTCTCGAGCTACGTGAAGCTCAAGCGCCAAGAGTGGGACGACTACCGCGTCCAGCTGACTCCGTGGGAGATGGAGAACTACCTAGGCGTGTTGTAGGAACCTCCTCGGAGTCGTATGATTCCCACCGGTGTCGCCGCTTCTTCATGAAGCGGGGGACTGACTGACGGCCGACCGCGAGCCTCTCCCTCGGAGCGGCTCGTGGTCGTTAAGCGGCCGGTTGGACTGCGAGCGCCTGCCCGAGGGCCGCTTCGATCTCGGGCAGTGTGAACGGCTTGACCAGGTGGGCGACTGGCTCGAGGCGGCGCGTACCGGCGTTCGGGAAATCGATGCTGGCGCAGATGAGGGAGGCGCCACCGGAGACGGCGCGAAAGGCCTGCGCGCGCTCGACGGAGGGCGCGTGGGCGGGCTCGAGGAGGATTGCCTCGACGCCGCCCAGGTCGGCGTCGTCGAGCACCGGCTCGTGGCCCAACCGGGAAACGATGCGTCTCAGGAGCTCGCGTACCTCCGGGTGGGGCTCGCAGATGAGCACTCGTGCCACACCCTGACCATCGTCCGAGGCCGGTCGAATGTCGGCTGCATCTGGTATGGAACGGGTATGAAGCGGAGCCGAATCCTCGTCGTGGACGACGATCGCGACATCCGCGGGCTCGTCCGCGAGCTCCTCTCGCGCGCCGGCTACGACGTGGCGGAGGCCGAGAGCGGCAAGGCCGGCCTGCGCGAGTTCTACGCCTCGCCGCCCGATCTCGTCCTTCTGGACGTCTCGATGCCGGAGCTGGACGGGTGGCAGACGCTCGAGCGGATCCGCGATCTCAGCGAGGTGCCGGTGATGATGCTGACGGCGCGCGCCGGCGAGCTCGAGAAGGTCCGCGGGTTGAAGGGCGGAGCGGACGACTACGTGACGAAGCCCTTCGGACGCCAGGAGCTGCTCGCGCGTGTCGAGGCGCTGCTGCGGCGTTCGGGCCCGCGGAGCGAGGAGCCGACGACCTACGGCGACGGGCTCGTGACCATCGACTTCACCCAGCGCGAGGTCACCGTCGGTGGGAACAAGGCCGCGCTGACCCCGCTCGAGTTCAAGCTCCTCACCGTCTTCGTCCGCCACCCGAACCAGGTCCTTTCCCACGAGCAGCTCCTCGAGCTCGTCTGGGGCGATGCGCTCAGCGGCTCGCGCGCACGCGCGAAGCTCTACGTCGGCTACCTGCGCCAGAAGCTCGCCGAGGCCGGGGCGGAGGAGTCCCTGATCGAGACCGTACGCGGCTTCGGATACCGCTACCGCCCGAGGGCCGCCTGAACCCGCATCCGTAGGTCCGCGGTCGAAAACGGCTTCTTCACGTAGTCGTCCGCGCCCGCCTCGATTCCGCGCGCCACGTCCGAGTCCTGGACGCGCGCGGTGAGCAGGATGATCGGGATCGCGCTCGTCCGCTCGTCATGCCGCAACCGCTCGGAGACCTCGTAGCCGTCGAGCTTCGGCATGGTGACGTCGATCAGCGCGAGGTCAGGCGTGCGCTCGAGCGCCGCCTCGACCGCACGCTCGCCGTCGGGTGCGCCGATCACCTCGAACCCGTCGAGCTCGAGGCGCAGCGTGATGAGACTGAGAATGTCCGGGTCGTCGTCGGCGACGAGGACGAGAGGCCTGCCCCTCATGAGGCGATCTCTTCTTGCGCGGGCGCCGGCGCCTGCACCGACCGGATCGGGATCGTGACGCGGAAGGCCGCGCCTTCCCCCTCACTGCTCGCGAGCGTGATCCGCCCGCCGTGAGCGTGCACGATCGCCTTGGAGATGGCCAGGCCGAGCCCCGTTCCCTGAATCGCCTGCTCCGTCGCGCGCGAGGTCCGGAAGAAGCGCTCGAAAACGTGCTCCTGCTCCTCCGCCGGGATGCCCATGCCGGTGTCGCGCACCTCGAGAATCGCGTTCCCGCGCGAGGAGCTTGCACGCACGTCCACCCGGCCGCCCTCGGGCGTGAACTTGACCGCATTCGAGACGAGGTTGTCGAGCAGCTGCGCGAGCCGAGCCCGGTCGCCTGCGAGGAGCGGCAGCGGGCTCGTCGCCAGGGTCAGGGTGATCTCCTTGTCCTCGGCGAGCGGCCGGGCGGTCTCGACCGACTCGGCCGCAAGTGCTGCGAGGTCCACGGCGCCGACCTCCAGGGAGAGCTTGCCCGCCTCGATCTGGGCGAGGAAGAGGAGGTCGCCGACAAGGTCGAGGAGGCGGTTCGCGTTTCGCTCCACGACACCCAGGAACTGGCGCTGCTCGTCCGTGACCTCCCCGGCCTCGCCGTCGAGGACGAGCTCGAGGTAGCCGCGGATCGAGGTCAGCGGCGTCCGCAGCTCGTGCGAGACGAGGGCGACGAACTCGTCCTTGAGACGGTCGAGCTCGAGCAGCCGCTCGTTCCTGAGCTCGAGCTCCCGCGTGAACTCCGCGCGCTCCTGCTCGACTCGCTTGCGATCGGTGATGTCCTGCGCGATCGCCGCGACCGCGACGACTTCGCCTGCGGGATTGCGGACGGCGGAAACGGTCAGTGAGACGTCGACGAGGGTTCCGTCCTTGCGTCGGCGCGAGGCCTCGTACCGGCCTTCGCCTGCCTCGACGACGCTCGCGACGTTCTCGAGCGGTTCGCTCTCCTGGCCTTGCGGGGCGAGGATGGAGATCGACCGACCGACCATCTCCTTGGAGACGTAGCCGAACAGGACCTCGGCCCCCTTGTTCCAGCTCGTCACAACGCCGTCGAGCTGCGCCGAGATGATCGCGTCGTCCGACGACTCGACGATCGCTGCGAGCTTCAGCCGCTCGTTCTCGACCTCTCTGTGCTCGGTGACGTCGAAGATCGCGCCGTCGAGACACATTCGTCCGTCTCCCGCCGTCACCGCTTGTCCCCGCTCGATCACGTAGCGAGTCGACCCGTCGCGGTGCAAGACCCGGTAGTCGGTCGTGTACGCCCGCGCGTCCTCGACCGACGCCGAGACGTCGGCCTCGAGCCGGGCGCGGTCGTCGGGATGGACGACGCTCGCGAAGGTGCGGACCCGGTTGTCGATGAAGTCCGACGACGGATATCCGACCAGCTCCTCGATCGCGTCGCTCAGGAACTCCATCGTCCAGTCGGAGTCGATCCGGCAGCGGAAGACCGCGCCCGGGATGTTGCCGACGAGCCCGCGGAACCGGGCCTCGCTCTCCATCAGTGCGAGGTCGCTGTTCTTGCGCGCTGTGATGTCGATGAGGAATCCCTGCGCCAGCGCCGGATGCCCATCGCGGTCGTGGATCACGCGGATCTGGTCCTCGACCCAGATCACCCGGCCGTCCTTCGCCCGCAGCCGGTACTGCGTGGAGAAGGTCTCGGCGTCCGCGTAGCCGATGCGGTGCTCCTTGCGCACGCGCTCGGCATCGTCGGGATGGATGACGTCCCAGAAGAGGCCGGGCGCGGCAAGCCATTCTTCCGGCGTGTAGCCGAGCAGGTCCTCGAGCTGCGGACTGACGTAGGTGGAGAGCCCTGGGGTGTCGAGCGAGCTCACGTAGCTGACGAGCGGAAGCTCCTCGACGAGCGCGCGGTAGCGCGCGTCCGCCTCGCGCAGGCTGGCGAGGGCCTGTTTTCGTTCCGCGATCGATCCCTCGAGCTCGTCGCTCTGCTGCTGCAGCCGACGGGTCCGCGTTTCGAGCGCGCCGGCCACCTGGCGCAGGATCGGGAAGAGGGACGCGTAGAGGAGGAAGAGCCCGAGCCCGAGCGCCACCGCTACGGGCACCATGACCGCGTTCGCGCGATCGGCCACCGGGTCATATTCCTGAAAGATCTCGAGCGTGCCGTCCGGCTCTCCTCGGCCGTCGAGGCGCAGCGGGACCCAGGTCTCGATCACGCGCACATTCGGGCCGTGGCCCCCTTCCTCGTTGAGATCGCTCACTTCCTGAACCGTCTTGCCGGCAAGCGCCGCCGCGAGCTCCTTGCGGTCCGGCGCCTGCGTGCCCACGAGCGACGGCTCGTTCGAGTACGTGACGAGGCCGCTCTCGTTCGTGATCTTCAGCCGAATGAGGCCGCCTGTAAGCTCGACCGCAAAGGACTCCCCGAGGGTCCTTTGCCGCGCATCCGAAGTGGACGCGGCGAGGTCCGATGGGTTCAGCACGGACGCGGCCCGTTCGGAGATGCGCTCGGCGCGCGCCGCGACGTCTTGCTCGGCGTGCGAACGGGTCTCGTGCTTGACCACCGAGAGGATCCCGACCCCCGCTACGACGAGCGCGAGGGCGCTGTAGATCGCGAAGCGCAGGATGAGCCGCGGCTTGGGGGTGCCTGTGCTCACAAACTCGTTATCGGAGCCTCGTTCGGCTCGCTTAAGCTTGGTTCGTGGATCGCTCCGCCCGACACCTGCGGCTCCTGACCGAGACGATCGCCGCCGTCAACTCGACGCTCGACCTCGGCGAGGTCTTCGAGTTGATCGCGCGCAAGGTCGCCGAGGCGCTCGAGACCGACGCCTGTTTCGTCTATCTCTACGACGAGGCGGCGAACGAGCTCGTCCTGCGCGCCTCCCACGGGACGAGGGTGGAGGAGCTCACCAGGGTCCCGAAGATGCGGCCCGGCGAGGGGATCACGGGGACGGCCGCTGCCGACCGGGCTCCGGTGATGATCCCGAAGGCAGCGCATCTCGACCCGCGCTTCAAGAGGTTTCCCAACCTGCGCGAGGAGCAGTACGAGTCGATCCTCGCCGTGCCGATCCTCGCGAAGGACCGCCTCGAGGGCGCGCTCAACGTCCGCACCGAGGCCCCGCGGGAATTCGGGCCCGACGAGGTCGACCTGCTCATGGCGATCGCGGGCCAGGTCGCGCAGGCGATCGAGAACGCCAAGCTCTACGACCATGCGCAGCGCCGTGTCGCCGAGCTCGAGGCTCTGGCCTCTATCTCGGAGGCCGTCGCCGAGTCCCTCTATCTGGAGGAATCGCTCGAGGCGATCGTGAAAACCACGATGGCCGCCGTGGACGCGACGGGCGCGGCACTCGTGCTCGAGGACGGCACGATTGCCTGGCCGGAAGGCCGCGCCGGCACGCATGCGGTCAGGTTTCCGCTGCGTCGGCGCGGCCGTCAGGTCGGGGAGCTCGTGTGCGACCGCGACGCGCCCTTCAGCGCCGAGGAGGAGCGGCTTCTCGCCTCGATCGCGCGGCACGCGGCGGTCGCGCTCGAGCACGGGCGGGCGGTCATGCGCGGCGTGGTCGCCCAGGAGATCCACCACCGGGTGAAGAACAATCTCCAGACCGTCGCCTCGCTCCTCCGCCTCCAGGCCCGCGCGCCGGGCACGGATCCCGAGAAGGCGCTCTCCGACTCCGTCAACCGCATCCTTGCGATTGCCGCAGTGCACGAGGTCCTCACCGAGCGCCGTGACGAGGAGGTCGACCTGGGCGAGCTCGTGGAGCGGCTGCGGGCGATGATCGTCCAGGGGCTGGCCGGGGAAAAGCGCGTCGATTCCCGCGTCGAGCCGATCGAGCTGCACGGCGCGCGGGCGACGGCGCTGGCACTGGTCTTCAGCGAGCTCCTCCAGAACGCGCTCGAGCACGGCGGCAACGAGGTGCATGTCGAGCTCGTGAGGCGAAACGGGGCCGTCAGCCTCACGGTCGCGGACAACGGCACGTGGGAGCCGGGCGACGAGGGCACGGGGCTTTCGATCGTGCGCGCGCTGGTGCGAGACGAGCTGAACGGGGAACTGTCGCTCGAGGGCGAAGCGGGGCTCACGGCCGAGGTCACATTCCCGCCGTGAGGGTCGCGGTAGACAACCTGGGAGACCCACCTCCCCGGCCCTATGGCTTCAGCCTAACCCTCGCGGCCGCGCGCGGGTGACACGCGAGCGTCACGAATCCGTGCCGGTCGATCCTACGCCGCGTCTTCGCATCCTCATCGCCGAGGACGAGACGATCATCCGCCTCGACCTGCGCGACGTGCTCGAGCGCGCCGGGCACGAGGTCTGCGCCGAGGCGCGCGACGGCGAGGAGGCGGTCGCCCTGGCACAGACGGAGCAGCCCGAGCTTGCGATCCTCGACGTCAAGATGCCGCGGCTGGACGGGATCGAGGCAGCGCGGCGGATTCTCACCGAGCGCCCGATTCCGATCGTGATGCTGACCGCCTACGGGCAGGAGGAGCTCGTGGCGCGGGCCGTGGAGGCGGGCGTCTTCGGATACCTCGTGAAGCCCTTTCGGGAGACCGACCTCCTCCCGGCGATCCAGACCGCGCGCGCGCGCCACGCGGAGCTCGAGACCATGCGCGACGAAGCGGAGTCTCTGGCCGAGGCGCTCGCGACTCGAAAGGTCGTCGAGCGGGCAAAGGGGATCCTGATGGAGCGCGAGGGCCTCTCCGAGAACGACGCGTTCGTGCGCCTGCGCCGTGCGAGCCAGTCGGCGGGCAGGCCGTTGCGGATCGTGGCCGAGGCGGTCATCGCAACCTTCGACAGTGACTGACGCGCGCATCGCCGCCCGTGGCATCGCGCTCGCCGTCGCTGTCGCGGCCGCCGTCTCGGCGGCGCCCGCCCTAGCCGCCGCGCCTGCGACCTGGAAGTCCCGTATCGCCGCCGCAGAGCGCTACGCGCAGGCGCGCTCCGGAACGATCACGTTCGCGCTGGTCGACGAGGCCGGCCGCCCGCACGGCTATCACGCCCGCGACGTCGCTCCGTCCGCCAGCGTGCTCAAGGCGATGCTGCTCGTCGCCTACCTCCGCCGCGCGGACGTCCGAGGGCGCGAGCTCGAGCAATGGGAGCGCGACCTGCTCGCGCCGATGATTCGGCGGTCGGACAACTCTGCCGCCACCCGGATGGTCGGCCTCGTCGGCGAAGCCGGCCTGGACGCGCTCGCGAAGGCGGCCGGCATGGAGCACTTTCGGCTGCACTGGCCGATCTGGGGCCAGTCCGAGATCACTCCGCGCGGTCAGGCGCTCTTCTTCCACCGGATCGACCGCCTCGTGCCGGCGAGGCACCGCCGCTACGCGATGCGCCTCCTCGCGACGGTCGTCCCGTCGCAGCGCTGGGGTGTCGGGCGCGTTCCGCACGGGCTCTGGAAGCTCTATTTCAAGGGAGGCTGGGGCTCGGGAACCGGGCTCGTCGACCATCAGGTGGCGCTCTACCGCGCAGACGGCGAGCGTTTCTCGCTCGCCCTCTTCACGCGCTTCGACCCGGACCACGAGTACGGGAAGGAGACGCTGCGCGGCCTCGCCACCCGTCTGCTCCACGGCGTGCCCGCTCCGGGCCGCCGCCTTCCTCGCGCCGGCCGCGTCGCGCTGAGCCGGCAGGCGATCGTGACGGCGCAACCCGGCTGCGCCGCCGTGACGATCCGCCGGAACGAGGGTGGGAAGCGCACATTCGCCACCGGGGCGGCTTCGTGCTCCGGCTTTCGGCTCGTCGCCGCTGGCTCGCGGGCGCTCTGGTCCTGGCCGGACGGCGGTCAGTCGCACCTGGCCGCCGCAGACTACGGGTCCCCGGCGTCTTCCCTCCTCGGCGACTTCGATTCCTCGGATCCGCTCGGACCTCTCGCTGCGAACGGCGAAGCCCTCGCCTATGCGCACGGAAGCGACGTGTCGACCGTGGGCGGTCCCGACTGCTCGGTGAGCGCAGACGTTCTCGCGGTGGGGGGAGAACGCCTGGCGGCCGGCGCAGGAGGCAGGATCGACTTCCTCGATCCGGACACGTGTGTCGTCGAGCGGACCCTGGATGCGTCGGGGGTCGCGGCCGCGGTCGCGCTCGACGACCGCCTCGCCGCTGTCCTCTCGGACGGCTCGGCGGGGCGCACGTGGCTCGAGTGGTTTCGAATCTCGACCGGAGAGCGCCTCGGGAAGAGGAAGGTCGCCGCCGCCACGCTTCCTTCACTCTCCATCCGGGAGCCCTGGATCTTCTACCGCTCCTCGCACGCGCTGCGAGCTCTCGCCGCCGGATCGGGCCGCACCTGGACCGTGTGGCGACCTGCCGAGGCCCGGCTCGGCGCGCGCCTGCTCGGGAGGCACATCTCCTGGGCCGAGAACGACGGCGGCCGATCCCGTCTTTGGACGCTGCGCCTACCGGCGGACGACTAAGCTCCTCGGCGTGCGGCGGATCGAGCTTCGGGACGAAGCGGCGGGCCTGGACGCCCTCGTCGTCATCGATCACGACCTCTTTCCGGTCTCGGCCGGCGGGACCCGGATGCTGCCCGATGTGGATGCGCCCGAGGTGGCGCGCCTCGCCCGCGCGATGACCTGGAAGTTCGCGGTCTGCGGCGTCCGCTACGCTGGAGCAAAGGCCGGGATCCGCTTCGAGGGGGGAGACCGTGATGCCGTCCTCGCCGCCTACTGGCGCGCTCTCGCGCCCTTCCGAGACGTTTTCCTGACCGGTCCGGACATGGGCACCCGGCCTTCCGACTTCGTCACTCCGGACCTCGAGGACCTGCCCCTCTGGGCGCAGAGCCACGAGGGGTTGGGGATGGACGACCTGGCCACCGGACACGGCGTCAAGTCGGCGGCGGCGGGCGCGCTCGCCCACCTCGGGCGGACGCTCGAAGGAGCGACAGTCGCGATCGAGGGCTTCGGCAAGGTCGGCGCCGGAACCGCCCGTGCGTTCGCACGGGCCGGGTCGCGAGTCGTCGCGATCAGCACCGTGCACGGTCTCCTCGCCGACCCGGACGGCCTCGACGTCGAGGAGCTGCTCGAGCTACGCGGACGCTTCGGCGACCGTCTCGTCCAGAACGCCGCGCGGGAAGCACGGCCGCGCGGGGAGCTCTTCGAGCTGGAAGTGGATGTGCTCGTCCCCGGTGCCCGCCCCGACTCGATCACGCGGAAGGTGGCGGAGCGGGTCCACTGCACGGTCGTCTCGCCGGGGGCCAACATCCCGTATGCGCGCGGCGCCGTCGAGGCGTTGCACCGACGAGGGGTCGTCGCAATCCCCGACTTCATCTCCAACTCCGGCGGCGTGCACCTCTACCAGAGCGTCGAGCAGGACGACGAGCCGGAGGCGGCGCTCGCGAAGATCGAAGAGCTGGTCGCGGAAACGGTGACGAGAACACTGGCCGCAGCGGACGCCGAGGGCGTCACGCCTCTCGAGGCCGCTCTTCGCGACGTGCGTGCCTACCTCGCTGCGGAGACGGGAGCCGCGGACGACGTCCTGGACGACCTCGTCGCCGCCTAGCTGTAGAACCCAAGGACATTGGTTCTGCTGACCGGGGGCTGGCGACCGAGCGCTGAGTGTCGGCGTCGATGGTTGTAGTGCCAGAGCCAGCCGTCAAGAGCAGCGGTGCGCTCGGCGCTCGAGCGGTAGACGGCCCCGTAGGCCCAACCGGCGAGGAGCGTGCGGATGAAGCGCTCCGCTTTGCCGTTCGTCTGTGGTCGTCTGGGCCGCGTGCGCAGGTGGCGGATGCCAAGCCGCCGGCAGGCGAGGGCGTGCACAGCAGAGACGTAGGCGCTGCCGTTGTCGGTGAGCACGCGTTCGACGCGGATGCCGTGCCGGGCGAAGAAGGCGAGCGCACGGCGCAGGAAACCGACGGCCGTCGCCGCGCGCTCGTCCGCGAGCACCTCCGCGTACGCGAGGCGGCTGTAGTCGTCGACGGCGACGTGCACGCACTCCCAGCCCGCCGTGCCGCGGCGTCGCCCGGCACGATCGGTGAGGCGAGGGGTGTAGTGCTTGCGCAGCACACGGTGGCCGGCTCCGCGCTCGATCCGTCCGAGCTTCTTCACGTCGACGTGGACGAGCTCGCCCGGGCGCGAGCGCTCGTACCGACGAGGCTGCTCGAGTCCGAGCCGGCCGAGACGTCCGACACCGCTTCGTCGCAGCACCGCCGAGACGGTCGAAAGCGGCATCGAGAGCGTCTCGGCGATCTCCGCCGCGCTCATGCGCAGGCCGCGCAAGGCGATGATCGTGGCGACCCGCTCGGCGGGCGTGCGGTTGGCCACGCGCCTGGGCGCCGACGAGCGATCCTCGAGCCCCGCCTCGCCTTCCCGCCGGTAGCGGCCGACCCACTTGCGCGCGCAGCGGACGCTGACGCCGGCAGCCGCGGCCGCCTGGGTCAGGGTCCATCGCTCGACGACGACCCGCTCGGCGAGCAGCCGCCGACCGCTCCAACTGAGCCTCGCGTTACGGTGAAGCTTCATCCGGTGCCTCCTTGGACTGAGCTGCCTGGACAGCGCTCAGCCTCCAAGGTGGCCCGGATGAACCAACGTGCTTAGGAACTACACCTAGCCGGCGACCTCGTCCAGCATCTGCTCCCAGCGCGCAAGGAGGCTCTGCAGCTCCTCGCGGGCCGCGCGGTGCGCGGCAACCGTGTCGGCATCGCCCCAGTCCTCCGCGAGCTTGCCCTCGATGCGGGCGATGAGCGCCTCCTGCTCCTCGATCTCGCGTTCGAGAAGCTCGAGCGGCTCCTGTTTCTGCGACGCCTTCTGCCGCCGCGGCTTCGGCTCCTTCCTCGGCCTGGGCTCGGGAGGCGGTGCCTCGCGCTCCTCCCGTGCCCGCAGGAGATCGGCCCAGCCGCCGTCGTAGACGCGCACGGTCCCGTCTTCGACCGCAGCGGTCCGGTGCGCGACCGCGTCGAGAAGCGCGCGGTCATGTGACACGATCAGCACGGTTCCGGGGAACGCCTCCAGCGCCGCCTCCAGCGCCTCCCGGCTTTCCAGGTCGAGGTGGTTCGTCGGTTCGTCGAGGACGAGGAAGTTCGCGCCCGAGGCGACTAGGACGGCGAGCGCGAGGCGCCGCCGCTCCCCGCCGGAGAGCGCGGTGACGGGCTTCTCGTGCGCTTCCCAGCCGGAGAAGAGGAACCGCCCGAGGAGCGACTGCGCGCGCGGCCTCGTCAGCCCGGTCATCGCCTGCATGCAGTCGAGGACGCTGCCGCGCTCGTCGAGGTGCACCTCCTGCTGCGGGAAGTAGCCGAGCTCGACGCCGTAGCCGAGCTTGAAGTCCTCGGCGACGATCCGCTCGAGGAGCGTCGTCTTGCCGCCGCCGTTCGGGCCGACGAACGCGACGTGCTCGCCCCGCTCGAGCGCGAGCGAGACGTCATGGAGGAGCTCGCGGCCGGCGATACCCACGTCGGCGTGCGCGATCTCGAGGACCGTTCGCCCGCTCCGCTTCGGGTCGCCGAAATCGAAGCCGAGCCGCTTGGAGCGGCGCGTGAGCAGGTCGTGCTCGGCCCGGACGCCCGAGCGCTCCTTCTCCAGGCGCGAGATCTGCGTCAGCTTGGCTTGCGCCTGCTTGGCCTTCGACTTCTTGTACCGGAAGCGCGCCACGAACCGCTCGAGGCGGTCGATGTCGAGCGAGATACGGTCGGCGGTCTTCGCAGCGTGGGCGGCGCGCTCTGCCTTCTCCCGCCGCCAGGCGTGCCACGGGCCGGCGAAATAGGTCGCCTTGCCCGCCTCGAGCTCGAGAGTCGCGTTCGTGACCGCCTCCAAGAACCAGCGGTCGTGGGCGACGAGGATGACGCCCGCGTCGAGCGACGAGAGCTCTCGCTCGAGCCACTCGATGCTCGTCACGTCGAGGTGGTTTGTGGGCTCGTCGAGGAGGAGCAGGTCCGGGTCGCCGGCGAGAGCGCGCGCCAGCGAGGCGCGTGTCAGCTCGCCGCCCGAGAAGGTGCGAAGACTGCGGTCGAGGTCGTCGTCAGCGAATCCAAGCCCGCGCACGACCGCTGTGGCGTGGTCGCGCCAGCCATAGCCGCCCGCGTGCTCGAGCCTGGCCTGCGCCGCCGAGTACGCGGAGAGGGTGTCGGCGCCGTGGTCCCCGGCCGCCATCGCGGACTCGAGCCGCCGCAGCTCCTCCTCGGCCGCGACGAGGTCGCGGGCGCCTTCGAGGACGTATTCGCGCAGGGTCAACCCGCGCTCGAGCGGAGGGCGCTGGTCGTGTAGCGCGACCCGCGTTCCCTTCTCGAAGGCGAGCTCGCCGCCGTCCACGCGTGTTTCGCCGGTGAGCATCCGGAGCAGGGTTGTCTTGCCGGCCCCGTTGGGCCCGGAGAGGGCGAGCCGGTCGCGTCGATCGACCTTGAAGCTCACTCCGTCGAACAGCGCGTCGCCCGCAATCTCCTTTCTCAGGCGAGACGCGATAAGAACAGCCATGTGGGTATGGTTGCAGTGACGTGGCGAAGGACACGAAAACGGTCGAGCAGCTGTCGATCGAGACGATTCGCACGCTCGCGATGGACGCGGTCCAGCAGGCCAACGCAGGCCATCCGGGGACCGCGATGGCGCTCGCTCCCGTGGCCTACGTCCTCTACCGAGATGTCATGCGGGCGAACCCGTCGAACCCCGACTGGCCGGACCGCGACCGCTTCGTCCTCTCCGCTGGACATGCCTGCATCCTCCAGTACGCCGCCCTGCACCTGACCGGGTACAACCTCGCCCTCGAGGAGATCAAGCGCTTTCGCCAGTGGGAGTCGCTCACACCCGGACACCCGGAGCACTTCCTCACCCCCGGCATCGAGACCACCACCGGCCCGCTCGGCCAGGGGATCTCGAACGCGGTCGGCATGGCGATGGCAGAGAAGTTCCTCGGCCAGCGCTACAACCGCCCCGGCCAAACCGTCGTCGACCACCGCGTCTACGGGATCGCGTCCGACGGGGACCTGATGGAGGGCGTCTCCCAGGAGGCCGCCTCGCTCGCGGGCGCGTTCGGGCTCGGGAAGCTCACCTTCTTCTACGACGACAACCGCATCACGATCGACGGGACGACCGCTCTCTCCTTCGACTCCGAGGACAAGGGCAAGCGCTTCGAGGCCTACGGGTGGCACGTCCAGCACGTGGCCGACGTCAACGACCTCGGCGCGCTTCGGCGCGCCCTCACGAACGCGCAGAAAGAAGGCGAGCGCCCGTCGCTCGTCGTCGTCCGCAGCCACATCGCCTATCCGGCCCCCAACGCCCAGGACACCGCCAAGGCGCACGGCTCGCCGCTCGGCGAGGACGAGGTCCGCGCCACGAAGGAGATCATGGGCTGGGATCCCGACGCGCACTTCGTCGTCCCGGAGGGCGTCTACGAGCACATGAACCTCCGCGACAAGGGCCAGGAGCTCGAGGACGAGTGGCATCGCCGCTGGGAGAACTGGCGGAACACCTATCCCGACATGGCCGAGGACTGGGACCGCGCATTTGCCGGCGAGCTCCGCCCCGGCTGGGCCGAGGCGCTTCCCGAGTTCGATCCCGCCGAGAAGGACAAGATGGCCACGCGCGCCGCCGGCGCAGTCGTGATGGAGGCCTTCAAGAGCTACGCGCCGACGATGCTCGGCGGTGCGGCCGACCTCGTCGAGTCGACGAAGACGAACTTCGACGGAGCAGGCGTCTTCGCGCAGGACTTCGCCGGGCGAAACATCCCGTTCGGCGTCCGCGAGCACGCAATGGGCGCGATCGTCAACGGCCTGGCCGTCCACGGCGGGATCGTGAAGCCCTACGGCTCGACCTTCCTCATCTTCAGCGACTACATGCGGCCCGCCGTTCGCCTCTCGGCGCTCATGGGCCTGCCGGTCGTCTGGGCGTGGACGCACGACTCGGTCGGCCTCGGCGAGGACGGCCCGACCCACCAGCCCGTCGAGCACTACATGGCGCTCCGGGCCATCCCGAACTTCTGGTTCTTCCGCCCGGCCGATGCCAACGAGACCGCGTACGCGTGGAAGGTCGCGCTCGAGCGAAAGGACGGCCCGGTCGGGCTCTCGCTCAGCCGGCAGGACCTGCCGGTGCTCGACCGCTCAGAGCTCGGCGACGCCTCCGGGGCGGAGCGCGGCGCCTACGTCCTCTGGGACGGGAACGGCAACGGCACTCCCGACCTGATCGTCATCGCCACGGGCTCCGAGGTCTGGGTCGCCCTCGAGGCGGCGAAGCGGCTGCAGGAGGAAGGCATTGCGACGAGGGTCGTCTCGATGCCGTGCTGGGAGCTCTTCGAGGCGCAGCCGGTCGACTACCGCGACTCCGTGCTCCCGCCGGAGGCCGAGGCTCGCCTCTCCGTCGAGGCCGGCGTCGGGCTCGGCTGGTGGAAGTGGGTGGGGCAGGAGGGAGACGTCGTCTCGCTGGAGCGCTTCGGCGCCTCGGCCCCGGGGACGACGGTGCTCGAGAAGCTCGGCTTCACGGCCGAGAACGTCGCCACGCGCGCCCAGGCGCTCCTGCGCAAGCGGCAGCGCGTCGGCTGAGGAAAGGAAGGACATGGCTGAAAAGAGCAAACTGCACACGCTCTCCGAGCTCGGTCAGAGCGTTTGGATCGACTTTCTCTCGCGCGACATGCTCCACTCGGGCGAGCTCGCGCGGATGATGCGGGAGGACGCCGTCGTCGGCGTCACCTCCAATCCGACGATCTTCCAGAAGGCAATCTCGGCCGGAGAGGCCTACGACGAGCAGCTGCGCGAGGTGCTCGCGGAGGAGCGCGACCCGAAGGAGATCTTCCTCCGGCTTGCCGTACAGGACGTGAACGAGGCCCTCGACCTGCTGCGACCCGTATGGGACGAGGGCTCCGGCAAGGACGGATACGTCTCGCTCGAGGTCGACCCGAACCTCGCCTACGACACCGAGGCGACGACGGCCGAGGCCGTCCGCCTGCACAAGCTCGTCGACAAGCCGAATCTCTTCGTGAAGATCCCGGCGACGAAACCGGGCCTGCCGGCGATCGAGGACATGATCGCCAAGGGCAAGTCCATCAACGTCACGCTGATCTTCTCGCTCGAGCGCTACGAGGAGGTCGCCCACGCCTACATCCGCGGTCTGGAGCGGCTCGTGGCCGGGGGCGGCGACCCGAGCATCGTTGCGTCCGTGGCGAGCTTCTTCGTCAGCCGCGTCGACACCGAGGCCGACAAGCGCCTCGACGAGGGCGGCGGACACGAGAAGCTCAAGGGGAAGCTCGCGATCGCCAACGCCAAGCTCGCCTACGAGCGCTACAAGGAGCTCTTCTCCGGCGAGACCTGGGACTTCCTCGTCTCCAAGGGCGCAACGCCGCAGCGGCCGCTCTGGGCGTCGACCTCGACGAAGAACCCCGACTACCGCGACGTCATGTACGTCGAGGAGCTGATCGGGCCCGAGACCGTGAACACGATGCCCGAGGAGACGATCAGCGCCTTTCAGGACCACGGCAAGGTGGCGCACACCCTCGAGGAGGGGTTGGACGAGGCGAAGCAGCTCTTCTCCGACCTCGAGCAGGCGGGCATCGACTACGACGACGTGACCGAGACCCTCGAGCGCGAGGGTGTCGAGAAGTTCGCCGACTCCTTCGCGGAGCTCCTCGAAGGCATTCGCGCGAAGTCGGGCGAGCTCGTCCCCGCCTAGTAGTGCCTCTCCCGGCAATTCAAGCCGGATGACCCCGCTCGCGCGCGCCGAGCTGGTCGAGCGCCTCTGGGCTCGCGACGCCACGCTCTGGACCGGGCGCGACGAGAACCGCTGGCTCGGCTGGCTCGACGAGCCGCTCCGGATGCGCGAGCGCGTCTCCGCGCTCGAGGAGTTCGCCGCCGGAACCGTGGGCAGGTTCGACTCGGTTGTCCTTCTCGGCATGGGCGGGTCGAGCCTTGCGCCCGAGGTGCTCCGGCGCACGTTCGAGAGCGATCATCTGCAGGTCCTGGACACGACCCATCCCGCGGCCGTCCGCCGCGCGGCCGAGTCGCTCGACCCAGCGCGCACGCTCTTCCTCGTCTCCTCCAAGTCGGGCACGACGCTCGAGACGCGCTGCCATCTCGACTTCTTCTGGGAGTGGGCCGGTGGAAGCGGTGAATCGTTCGCGGCGATCACCGATCCGGGCTCGGAGCTCGAGTCGCTTGCCCGCAGGCGCGGTTTCCGCGCGGTCTTTGCAGGCGAGCCGACCATCGGCGGCCGCTACTCGGCGCTCTCGGCCTTCGGGCTGGTCCCTGCGGCGCTCATCGGCGTCGACCTCGAGCGCTTTCTCCTTCGCGTCGAGGAGATGGTGGAGGCCTGCCGCCTCGACGACGGCAACCCGGGGCTCGAGCTGGGCGAGCGGATGGGCCAGGCCTGGCAGGACGGGCGCGACAAGGTTCAGGTGAGCCCGGTCGCGGGTGGCTTCGGGCTCTGGGTCGAGCAGCTGATCGCGGAATCGACCGGGAAGCAGGGCAAGGGCCTCGTTCCGGTCCCCGTGGACGAGCCCGCGGACGGCTCCGACCGCCAGGCCGAGGAGGCGCGGGTCACCGACCCCTACGAGCTCGGGCAGGAGTTCTACCGCTGGGAGTTCGCCACCGCGGTCGCCGGGGCCATCATCGGCATCAATCCGTTCGACCAGCCGAACGTGCAGGAGGCGAAGGACCGCACGAACAAGGTTCTCGCCGGAGAGGATCCGCCGCCCGACGACGGAGGGCCGAGCCTCGAGGAGCTCCTCGAGTCGTCCTCGCCGCCCGACTACGTCTGCGTCCAGGCCTTCATCGACCCGGCGCACGAGGCCGAGCTCGAGCCGCTCGCCGTTCGCGCGGCGCTGACCGGATGTGTCGTCACCCACGGCCTCGGGCCGCGGTATCTCCATTCCACCGGCCAGCTGCACAAGGGCGGGCCGCCGGAGGGCCGCTTCATCCAGGTCGTCGACGACCCGGGTGACGAGCTCGCGATCCCGGGCCGTCCGTTCGGCTTCGGCCGGCTCATCAGGGCACAGGCCGACGGCGACCTCGCCTCGCTTCGCGAGCGCGGCAGGCCTATCGTTCGCGTCAACCTGAAGGAGATGGCCTCATGAAGCTTGGCATGGTCGGTCTCGGCCGCATGGGCGGCAACATGACGAAGCGGCTGGAGAACGACGGCCACGTCGTCCGGACCTACGCGCGGAGCGGAGGAGGAACCGCGAGCTCCCTCGAGGAGCTCGTCGGCCAGCTCGAGCCGCGGCGGGCCGTGTGGCTCATGATCCCGGCCGGCGAGCCGACCGAACAGGCGGTGCAGGAGCTCCTCGGCCTCCTCGACGCGGGCGACGTCATCGTCGACGGCGGCAACTCGAACTTCCGGGACTCGCAGCGGCGAGCCGGCCTCGCGGCGGAGAAGCGCATCGGCTACGTCGACGCCGGAGTCTCCGGCGGGATCTGGGGGCTTGCGAACGGCTACTGCCTCATGGTCGGCGGCGAGGACGACTCCGTTTCGCTCCTCGAGCCGGCGTTCACGACCCTCGCGCCCGACGACGGCTACGCGCACGTCGGCCCGTCCGGCGCGGGCCACTTCGTGAAGATGGTGCACAACGGGATCGAGTACGGCCTCATGCAGGCCTACGCGGAAGGGTTCGACATCATGAACTCCTCCGAGTTCGACCTCGACCTGCACGAGATCGCCGGAATCTGGCGCTACGGATCGGTCGTGCGCAGCTGGCTTCTGGAGCTCCTGCACACGGCGCTCGAGAACGAGGGCTCAGAGCTCGAGCACATCGCCGGCTACGTCGAGGACTCGGGGGAAGGGCGCTGGACGGTCTTCGAGGCGATCAACGAGAGCGTGCCCGCCCCGGTGATCAGCGCCGCGCTTTTCGCCCGCTTCGCCTCACGCGAGGACGAGTCGTTCGCGGCGAAGATCAACGCCGCCCTTCGCAACCAGTTCGGCGGCCACGCGGTGAAGAGCGAATGAGCATCTCGGAGAGAGTCGAGGTGCCGAACCCGCTCGAGGAGGGGCTGCGCCGCAGGCGCATCCCCGAGCCGTGCGCCCTGACGATCTTCGGCGCGTCCGGCGACCTGACGCAGCGCAAGCTCTTCCCCGCGCTCTACGCGCTCGCGGTCCGCGACCTGCTGCCGCCGAAGTTCGGCGTCGTCGGCGTCGCGCGCACCGAGATGGCCGACGAGGAGTTCCGGGAGAAGATGAAGCAGGCGATCCAGGATCACGCGCGCGACGAGTTCCGGCAGGACATCTGGGACGAGTTCGCCGAGTCGATCCGCTATGTGGCGACCGACTTCGCCGACCAGAGCGGCAAGGAGCACGTCGTCAAGTGCCTCAACGAGCTCGACGAGAAGTTCGGCACGGCCTCCAACCGCATCTACTACCTCGCCGTGCCTCCCTCGGCGATCGAGATGATCCTCGTCGAGATGGGCAAGCGCCGCACGGCCGAGGGCTGGACCCGCGTGATCGTCGAGAAGCCGTTCGGATACGACCTCGATACCGCGCAGCACCTGAACGAGGTCGTCCACAAGCACTTCGCCGAAGAGGAGATCTTCCGGATCGACCACTACCTCGGCAAGGAGACGGTCCAGAACATGCTGGTTCTCCGGTTCGCGAACGGGATCTTCGAGCCGATCTGGAACCGCCAGTTCATCGACCACGTGCAGATCACGGTCGCCGAGTCGCTCGGGATCGAAGGGCGCGCCGACTACTACGAGCGTGCCGGCGCTGTCCGCGACATCATCCAGAACCACCTGCTCCAGCTCGTCGCGCTGACCGCGATGGAGCCGCCGATCGACTTCACCGCCGCTTCGGTGCGAAACGAGAAGGTCAAGGTGCTGAAGGCACTGCACACGCCCGGTCCCAAGCACGTCGTCCGCGGCCAGTACGGGCCCGGCTACATCGAGGGCGGGGAGGTGCCGGGGTACCGCGAGGAGCCGGGGGTCGCGCCGGACTCCATGACGGAGACCTTCGTCGCGGCGAAGCTCTACGTGGACAACTGGCGCTGGGCGGACACGCCGTTCTACATCCGCACCGGTAAGCGGCTCCCTCGGCGGGAGACGACGATCGCGATCCAGTTCAAGCGCGCCCCGCATCCTCCCTTCGAGCTCGACTCGGACGACGTACTCCGTCCCAATGTGCTGCTCGTCCACATTCAGCCGGACGAGGGCGTCTCGCTCGCCGTGGGCGCCAAGGTGCCCGGCCAGGGCATGTCCATCCGCACGGTGCACATGGACTTCCTCTACGGCGGCTCGTTCCGCACGGGGCTGCCGGAGGCCTACGAGCGCCTGATCCTCGACTGCATGCTCGGGGACGCGACGCTCTTCACGCGCTCGGACGAGGTCGAGGAGCAATGGGCGCTCGTGGACTCGATGGTCGCCCCCTGGAAGCGCGACCGCCCGAACTTCCCCAACTACGCGGCCGGAACCTGGGGGCCCGTCGCCGCCGACGAGCTCATCCATCGGGACGGGCGCTCCTGGAGGCGGCATTGACCGAGGGCGTCACCATCCGCCAGATCGAGCAGGAGCTCGGGCGCCTGAGGCACGCGGCCGCGGCTCCGGGCAGCGCGCCGAACCTGCGCACGAGCGTGATGACCCACCTCGCGTGGGTGCCCGAGCGCTGGGTCGACGCGGCGACGGACACGCTCGCCGGGATGGGCGAGCGGCACCCTTCGCGCACCATCCTCCTCTTTCCCCGCTCCGAAGACCCGCGCGACGCTCTCGACGGAGAGGTGGACCTTCGCTGCTTCGTCCGCGCGGGAGAGCAGGGGCAGGTCTGTTCCGAGGTCATCTCGATCGGCCTCTGCGGCCCGCGGGCGAAGGCGCCCGGAAGCGTCGCCGTGCCGCTGCTCATCCCGGACCTCCCGGTGTTCCTCCGCTGGCGCGGCGAGCCGTGGTTCGGCGATCCCGCACTCGACCAGCTGACGGAGATCGCCGACCGGCTCGTGCTCGACTCGGACGAGTGGAGCGAGTGCGACGCCACGCTCATGCGCCTGCCGGAGCTCTTCGACCGGATCGCCGTCTCCGACATCGCGTGGGCGAAGGTGCAGCCCTGGCGGGAGACCTGCGCCGCACTCTGGCCGCAGATCGGAGAGGCCGATTCGCTCAGGGTCGCGGGCCCGCGCGGAGAGACGATGCTCCTCTGGGGTTGGCTGCGGGCGCGCCTCCGGCGCGAGGTCGAGCTCGAGCACGAGCCCGCCGGCGAGGTCGAGCTCGTGGCGATCGACGGCGAGGATGTCCCCCCGCCGCGCGCGAAGCGCATTTCGTCGAGCGACCTCCTGTCGGACCAGCTCGAGATCTTCGGCCGCGACCGGATCTACGAAGAGGCCGTGGGCGCGCTGTCCGCTGTGCCTGCGTAGCGCTCGAGCGCGAGGCCGGCGTCGAGGACGTAGTCGTCGCCGTCCCAGGGCGCGGCCAGCGTGATCGAAGCCGGGAGCCCGATCTGGGCAGGCCCGCAGGGCAGCGCGAGGGCAGGCCAGCCGAGGACGTTGAACGGCTCCGTGAAGCGCAGGATTGGCCTGCGGAGGTCGCGCTCCGCAACCGTGCGCGGCGGAGCTACCGTGCCGATCGTCGGCACCACGAGGAGGTCGAAACCCTCGAGCGTCTTGAAGGCCTCAGCTCGGTACCGTTCGCGCGCGGCCACGCTCGTCTCGTACTCGTCGTCCGTCACTTCGAGCGCCCGCTCGACCTTCCAGCGGACGTTGGCGCCATAGAGCTCGGCGTGCTCGGCGAAAAGGTCGCGGTGTACATCGGCGACCTCCCGCTGGAACGATGGGTCGATGTTGGCCGGCATGAGCGGGAACGCAATCTCCTCGCTGCTCCCGAAGAGCGCTGCGGTCTTCCGAACGCGCTCCGCCACGGGGGGTTCCGCATCGGCGACCCAGGCGACCGCGACGTGCACGTCCGCCAGGTCGAGCGGTGTCGAAGGCAGGTTCGGGTCGAGCTCCTTCATCATCGCCGCGCAGCCGGCGACGTCCCGCGCCATCGGCCCGGCGGTGTCGAAGGACGGAGCGAGCGGCCAGCAGCCGTCCATTGGCACGAGGCCGTGCGTCGGCTTGAAGCCAACGACCCCGCAGGAGGCGGCCGGGATGCGGATCGAGCCGGCCGAGTCGGTGCCGAGCGCCGCGTCGCAGAGCCCCGCCGCGAGCGCCGCAGCGGAGCCGCCGCTCGATCCGCCCGGATAGCGGTCCGGCGCGAGCGGGTTGCCCACGTCGCCGAAGTGCTCGTTCTCCGAGGTGATCCCGTAGGCGAACTCGTGCAGGTTGGTCTTCCCTACCACCGAATAGCCCGCGGCCTCGAGTCGCGAGACGGCGGCGGCCGTCTGCTCCGGGATGTGCTCGGCGAAGATCGCCGACCCGTAGGTCGTCCGGAGGCCCGCCGTGTCGAAGAGGTCCTTGACGCCGAGGCGGATCCCGTCCCCGGGCTCCTCGACCTCGGTGATGAAGGCGTTCAGGCCCGTCTCAGTACGCGGCGTGCCAGATCTCGGCGACGAGGATCGACCCCGCGAAGAGAACGACCACGAGCCCGAAGAGCAGGAGGCCGAGCCGCAGGTTCTTGCGGGAGAGCTCGGGGTCCATCAGAAAAGGATCGGGTCGAGGGCCATGGCCACGAAGAGGAGCGCGAGGTAGGCGAGCGAGAACGAGAAGAGCCGCCGTGCGTTCGCGGGAGTCGTGTGGCGGCGCAAGACGACCGCAAGGGCCACGAACGCGAGTCCGAGCGTAAGCGCCGAGACGAGGTAGAAGACGCCGAGCGTATTCGAGAGGAAGGGCAGAAGCGAGATGCCGAGGAGCACGAGAGAGTACGAGAGGATCGTCCGCGCGGTCTGCGCCTCGCCCCTCACCACCGGCAGCATCGGGACTCGCGCCGCCTCGTAGTCGCGCCGGATGAGAAGCGCGAGCGCCCAGAAGTGGGGCGGCGTCCAGAAGAAGACGATGAGGAAGAGCCAGAGCGCCGGCAGCGTGAGGTTTCCTGTCGCCGCGGCCCAGCCGACGAGCGGAGGGACGGCGCCGGCAGCGCCGCCGATGACGATGTTCTGCGGTGTCGAGCGCTTGAGCCAGCGTGTGTAGACGAGGACGTAGAACAATCCGCCCGCGAGCGCGAGGGCCGCCGCGAGGACGTTCACGAAGCTGGCGAGGACGACGAAGGAGAGGGCGGAGAGCGCGAGACCGAACTCGAGGGCGCGCTCCACCGAGATACGGCCGACTGCGACAGGGCGCTTGTCGGTGCGCCGCATGTGCACGTCGATGTCGCGATCGAGGACGTGGTTCAGCGCGCTGGCGCCGCCGCACGCGAGCGCCAGGCCCACCATCGTCGCGGCAAAGAGGCCGGCGGGCGGCACGCCTTCTGAGCCGACGAACATCCCGCCGGCCGCGGTGAGCAGGAGGAGCACCATGATGCGCGGCTTGGTAAGCGTGAGGTAGTCCCGCCAGGCGGCGCGGCGGACGGGCTCGCCGCCTCGAGCGCAGACCGCAGCGGCCACGGCCGACGCCGCGAGCGCAGCGGCGCCGAGCGTGAGATGCACGGCCGCCGGGGCCCCTGCGAGCGCCGAGAGGCCCGCGAGCGCGAAGAGGCCGAAGGCCGAGCCCGATGCGACGAGCAGCGTTCTCCGGTTCCGGTGTGCGAGCCGCGCGCAAAGGACGACGGCTGCGAGGAGCACGAGCGTGATGTTCGCGACGATGTCGTGGGCCAGACCCCATTCGCCGGTCGCGACGACTGCCGCCACGCCGGCCGTGGACGCGATCGCGAGCAGCCGGAGCCAGGGGCCGGCCGTCATGTCTCACGCTCCTCGAGCCGCAGGCGCAGGTCGCGGAGCGGCCGCGCGCTCGTCACGTATGGGACACGATCGAAGTTGTTCGGTGCCGGGGGCGAGCTCGCGTACCACTCGAGCGTGTCCGCGCTCCACGGGTCGGGCCCGCAGCGGCGTCCGCTGCGCCAGCTGGTGACTGCATTCCAGAGAAAGACGAGCATGGCCACGCCCATGAGGAGAGCTCCGATCGACGAGATGACGTTGTACCACTCGAAGATCCCGCCCTGGGTGTACGTGTAGATCCGCCGCTGCATGCCCATGAGGCCGAGCAGGTGCTGCGGCAGGAAGGCCAGGTTGAAGCCGAGGAAGAGCAGCCAGAAGTGGATCTGCGCGAGACGCTCGTCGTACATCCGGCCGGTGATCTTCGGGAACCAGTAGTAGACGCCCGCGAAGACGCCGAACACGGTTCCGCCGAAGAGGACGTAGTGCATGTGTGCGACCACGAAGTACGAGTCCTGCACCTGGTAGTCCACGGGGAAGATGGCGAGCATGATCCCCGTCAGGCCTCCGATGGTGAAGAGGCCGATGAACCCGAGCGCGAACATCAGCGGCGCGCGGAAGATCAGGTTCCCGCGCCAGAGCGTTGCGAGCCAGTTGAAGATCTTGACCGCTGTCGGCACGGCGACTGCGAGCGAGGTGGCCGCGAAGAACGCCTGCAAGTAGGTCGGCAACCCCACCGTGAACATGTGGTGCGCCCAGACCAGCATGCTCGCGAAGGCGATGCCGACGGTCGAGAACGCGACGGCCTTGTAGCCGAAGATCGGCTTGCGCGAAAAGACCGGGATGACCTCCGAGATGATCCCCATCGCGGGCAGCACCATGATGTAGACCTCGGGGTGCCCGAAGAACCAGAACATGTGCTGCCAGAGGATCGGCCCACCGTCCTCGGGCGCGAAGAAGGTCGTGCCGGCCTGGCGGTCGAGGAGCAGGAGCGTCGCAGCCGCGGCGATCGTCGGCAGGACGAGGATCAGCAGCACGGAGTACGCCTCGATCGCCCACGTGAAGAGCGGGATGCGCATCCAGGTCATCCCCGGAGCGCGCATGTTGTGGATCGTGACGATGAAGTTGATTGCGCCGAGGATCGAGGCGACGCCTGTGAGGTGGATGCCGAGGATCCAGAGGTCCTGGCCGTGGCCGGGGCTGTACTCCTCCGACGAGCAGGGCGTGTAGGAGGTCCAGCCGCACTGGGCCCCGCCCTGGTCGGCGAGAAAGCTCGAGAGAAGTACGAGCCCGCCGAGGAGGAAGAGCCAGTAGGACGCCGCGTTCAGGCGCGGGAAGGCCATGTCCCTCGCGCCGATCATGAGTGGGACGAGGTAGTTGCCGAACCCGGCCAGGACGGGCACGACGAAGAGAAAGACCATCGCCGTCCCGTGCATGGTCACGACCTCGTTGTATGACCCCTTCGTCAGGAAGCCGGAATTGGCGTGCGACAGCTGGATGCGCATGAGCATTGCCATCACGCCCGCCGCGCCGAAGAAGACGAACGACGTCACGAGGTAGAGGACCCCGATCCGCTTGTGGTCCACGGTGGTCAGCCAGCTCGTGACCGAGCCTTCCTTCCAGGTCGGCGCGATTGCCTCGCTCCGCGTCGCCACTAGCCACCCCCTCCCGTCGTGGTAGTGGCGGGTGCCGTCGAGAGCGTCTTATTGGACTCGATGTACGCCACCAGGGCGTCCAGCTGCCCGGGAGGCCACCCGCGCGCCACGGGGGGCATGTAGTAGTCGAATTGCGCTGTGTTCTGCCCGTTGTGCAGGAGATCGCTGAGCCCCTCGGGGTTGGACAGCGTGGCGTTGCCGGCGATGGCCGGGCCGACGTCCCCCTGCCCGTCCAGGCCGTGGCACGTCGCGCAGGCTCCTTCCCACGTCGCCTGGCCGAGCGCCAGAGGACGCTGAGCAGCGGCGAGGCTCGACTCGTAGTCGGAGCGGCTCTGGACCGTGACCGTTGTCGGCATGAACGCGTGCTGGACGCCGCAGAGCTCGGCGCACTTGCCCTCGAAGTCGCCGGTCGTCTCGGGGACGAAGCGCAGGGTGTTGATGCGGCCCGGGATGGCATCCATCTTCCCGGTGAGCGAGGGAACCCACCAGCTGTGGATGACATCCATGCCGGTGAGCTCGAGCGCGACGGGCTCGTCCACCGGGAGGTAGAGCGTGTTCACGGTCGTCTCACCGCCCGGATAGCGGTACTCCCAGTAGAACTGGTGCGCTTCGACGCGGATCGTCATGTGCGCAACGTCCTCGACCCCCCTTGCCTGCACCGCCGGGATCTGGGTGAAGGTGAAGATCGCGAGCGCTACGAGGATGAGCGCCGGGATTGCAGTCCAGATGATCTCGAGCCGGGTGTTGCCGTGGATCTGCGGCCCTTCGGCGCTTTCAGGCGTGTCCCGCCGGCGGCGGAAGCGGACGATGAAGAGGATGAGCGCTGTCTCGACGAGGACGAAGACGACTCCGCACAGCCCGATGAGGATCCAGTAGAGGCGCGAGATCGCCTCCCCGCTCGGGGTGTTGGGGCTCGGAGGACCGACTCCGCCGGGGGCCGCGAACGCAGAGCCGGAACCGGCGAGGGCCAGGACCAAGGCAACGGGAACCGCGGCGGAAAGCTTCGGACGCATGAAGCGAGGGCATTCTATTCGGCCGGATCACCCGAACGGGGGAGTTGCCTTTCACCCGTTTTGTGGTTCAGTACAAAACACGGGTATCCCTCGTTCGAGTGCTTCGCCGGGAGTCGGAAGTAGGGTTTGTGGGGGTTCGCGCGCCGTGGAGGGGCAGCGGTCTAGGCTTCAGCCCCAGTGGATGAAGCCTGGATCGTGCCCCTTCCGTCTTCGGTGCAGGAGCCGTTCGAGGTGTTCGTGAACGGCGTTCTCCAGGCCCGCGGGCAAGACTACGAGGTGAGTGGCCGCGAGCTTCGCTTCGAGAAGCCGCTTGCCAAGGAGGGGCGGCTCGGGACGATCCGCTGGCTTTCGATCTTCCTCGGGATTGCCGGCACCTACCGGAAGAACGACAGCGTCGACGTCGTCTACGAGAGCGGCGGACAGAGGCGCGTTGCCTCCGCCCTCCCGATCATTCCTCCGCGCGAGACGTGAAACCGCAGGTCTTTCTCACGAGGCGGGTGCCCGACCCGGTGCTTGCGCGCCTCGACGCGTCCTTCGCGATCTCCGACGCGATCGCGGGCTCGGGAGGCCTCGTGACCATCCCCGCCGACGACGTCGGCGCCGAGCTCTTCGACGCCGCCGGCCCGGAACTTCGCGTCGTCGCGAACTTCGGCGTCGGCTACGACAGCGTCGACGTGGCGGAGGCCACGCGGCGCGGCATCGTGGTCTCCAACACCCCCGACGTGCTCACCGAGGCAACCGCCGAGCTGGCGATCGCGCTTCTGCTTGCCCTGCTCCGGCGCGTGGCGGAAGGGGACCGTCTCCTCCGCAGAGGCGGCGAGTGGGCGCTCGCGCCGACGTTCATGCTCGGCGAGAGCCTCGCCGAGAGGACGCTCGGGATCGTCGGCCTCGGCCGCATCGGGCGCGAGGTCGCCCGGCTCGCCGAGGCGTTCGGAATGCGTGTCGTGCACACGCGCGGCTCGGGCCCCTACGAGGAGCTCCCGCTCGACCGGCTCCTTGCCGACGCCGACGCCGTCTCTCTCCACGTGCCGCTCACGCCGGAGACCCTGCATCTCATCGGCGCTCGCGAGCTCGCGCTGATGCGTCCGAGCGCCGTGCTCGTCAACGTCTCGCGTGGCCCGGTCGTGGACGAGGCGGCCCTGGTCGACGCGCTGGTGGAGGGACGCATCGCCGGCGCCGCACTCGACGTCTACGAGCGCGAGCCGGAGGTCAGCGCCGGGCTGCTCGAGCTCGAGAACGTCGTTCTCTCGCCGCATCTCGGCAGCTCCACCCACGCGGCGCGCGAAGCAATGGGGATGCTCTGCGCGGACGCACTCGAAGCCGTCCTCCTCCGCGACGAGCTGCCAGCGAACGCGGTCAACCCGGAGGCCTGGCATGCCGAATGACGAACCAAAGAGCGGACAGGCGCAGTCGCTATCCTCAGAGGAGAGAACCGAGTGCCCGAGCAGCAGTTCGAAGACCTCAATTCAGGCTTCATCCAGGAGCTGTTCGAGCAGTACCTGAGAGCGCCCGAGTCGGTCGATCCGGCATGGCGCGCCCTCTTCGAGCACGCCCCCGAGAAGCTCGAGTCGAGCCCGGTCGTACAGCGGCTCCGCGAGCTCTATCCCGGAGCCGCCAACGGCGGCAACGGCGCTCCTGCCGGAGCTCATGCCGCGGTCGAGCCGACCGCGCCCCCGCAGCAGCTCCTCGGTGCGGTCGCCGCCGCGATGGCGCTCGTCAAGGCGCATCGCATGCACGGCCATCTCGCCGCGCGCCTCGACCCGCTCGGCAGCGAGCCGTCCGGAGATCCCGCGCTCGAGCCCGAGCGCCTCGAGCCGCGGCTCACCCCCGAGCTCCAGGCCGAAGTGCCCGCGCGGGTTCTGCGCGTCCACGTCCCGGGCGAGACGCTGGCCGACGCGCTCCCCCTTCTCCGCGAGACCTACTGCGGGACGATGGCCTACGAGATCGAGCACATCTCGAAGCACGAGGAGCGCGTTTGGCTTCGGACGGCGATCGAGTCGGGCCGGTTCCGCACGCCCCTCGAACCGGACGAGCGGCATGCGCTGCTCCGGCGGCTGACCGAGGTCGAGGGGATGGAGCGCTATCTGCGGCGCGCGTTCCTCGGCCAGAAGCAGTTCTCGATCGAAGGGCTCGACGCGATGGTTCCGATGCTGGACCAGGCGATCGAGCTCGCCGCGAGAGACGGCGCCCGCGACGTCGTCATCGGCATGGCGCACCGCGGCCGGCTGACCGTCGTCGCGTACATCGTCGGGCGGCCCTACGACGTGATCCTCCGCGAGTTCGAGGGCGAGCGGCAGCTCGAGGCCGTCGGGTTGGATCCCGAAGGCGGCTCCGGAGACGTGAAGTATCACCTCGGCGCCGAGGGTCGCCGCCACACCGAGGCGGGCGAGGTGAGGGTGAGGCTCGCGTCGAATCCAAGCCACCTCGAATACGTCAACCCGGTCGTCGAGGGCGAGACCCGCGCGATCCAGACCGACCACAAGGTTCCCGAGGTCGACCACGACCCGAGGCGCGCGCTTGCCGTCCTCATCCACGGCGACGCGGCGTTCCCGGGCCAGGGCGTGGTCGCCGAGACGCTCAACCTGGAGAACCTGCCCGGCTACTCGACCGGTGGCACGCTCCACCTCATCGCAAACAACCAGATCGGGTTCACCACCGACCCGGAGGAGGCCCGTTCGACCCGTTATTCGAGCGACCTCGCGAAGGGCTTCGACATCCCGATCGTCCACGTGAACGCCGACGACGCCGAGGCCGCGGTGTTCTCCATCCGGCTGGCGATGGCCTACCGCGAGCGCTTCCGCAAGGACTTCGTCGTCGACCTCGTCGGCTACAGGCGCTTCGGCCACAACGAGGGCGACGAGCCCGGCTACACGCAGCCGCTCATGTACAAGACGATCGAGTCCCATCCGAGCCTGCGCGAGCAGTACGCCGCGCGCCTCGTCGAGGAGAGCGTCGTCAGCGAGGAGCAGGCGGCCGAGCTCGACGAAGCCGTGCAGACGGCCATGAGACAGGCGCACGAGCAGCTGAAGGCCGCGATCGAGGCCGGGACCGCGCCGGCGCAGCGGGAGAAGGAGCGTCTCGGCCGCGGCTCAGACGTCCCGATCGAGACCGCCGTCGACGCTGCCATCCTCCGCGAGCTGAACGAGCAGCTCCTCGCGGTGCCCGAGGGCTTCACCGTCCATCCGAAGCTCCTGAAGCAGCTCGAGCGGCGCCGGGAGACCTTCGGCGAAGCAGGCGGCATCGACTGGGCGCAGGCCGAGGGACTCGCGTTCGGGAGCCTCGCCGTCGCGGGCACCGCCGTCCGCCTGACCGGCCAGGACACCGAGCGGGGCACGTTCTCGCACCGCCATCTCGTCCTGCACGATTACGAGACCGGGGGCGTCTATACGCCGCTCGCCCACCTTCCGGCGGCCTCGGCTCCCGTGCAGGTCTACAACTCGCCCCTCTCCGAGATGGCCGCCGTCGGCTTCGAGTACGGCTACTCGGTGGCCTGTCCGGCCGCGCTCGTCCTCTGGGAAGCCCAGTTCGGCGACTTCGTCAACTCCGCGCAGGTGATGGTCGACCAGTTCATCGTCTCCGGTCTTTCGAAGTGGCACCAGAGCTCGCGGCTGACGCTGCTCCTCCCGCACGGGTACGAGGGCAACGGGCCCGAGCACTCGAGCGCGCGGCTCGAGCGCTTCATGCAGCTCGCCGCCCAGGAGAACATCCGCATCGTCAACTGCACGACTGCAGCGCAGTACTTCCACGTCCTCCGCCGCCAGGCTTTGCATCCGAAGGCTCGCCCGCTCGTCCTCCTCACGCCCAAGGGGCTCCTGCGCCTGAAGGAGTCGACGTCGACGCTCGACGACCTCGCAAGCGGCAGCTTCCGTCAGATGCTCGACGACCCGGGCCTCGACGAGGAAGGGCGGCGTCGCGCCGGGCGGCTCGTCCTCTGCTCGGGCAAGGTCTATTACGACATCGCCGGCCATCCTGCCCACGCCGAAGCCGAGGGGATCGCCGTCGCGCGCCTCGAGCAGATCTACCCGTTTCCGGTCGCTGCCTACGACGAGCTCCTCTCGCGGTACCCCAACATCACGGAGCTGGTCTGGGCCCAGGAGGAGCCGCAGAACATGGGCGCCTGGCGCGCCATCCGCCACCGGCTGGAGGAAGGCCTGCCGGACGATGTGCGGCTCCGTTACGTCGGCCGCCCGTGGCGCGCGAGCCCGAGCGAGGGCTACCCGACCGCGCACGCCCTCGAGCAAGACAGGATCGCCCGAGAAGCGCTTGCGGTCTACTAGCCCGAGCTAACCGGAAATCGCCTAGGGCGTCGAAATCTCGGTGGGCGGACTCTTTCTCGCGGCCTGGCGCCTGGTTCTGAAACGGGCGGCGTCCGACCGCCTCATCGTCGGCGCCGCCTTCGTCACCGTGCTCCTGGCCGCCGCGCTCCTCGCCGCGGGGCCGATCTACTCCGAGGCGGTCGCGCTCAGCGGTCTCGAGCGCACCCTCGAGGACGCGCCGGCGCGCGATTCCGGCCTCGAGGTCTCCGGCCGGATCCCGCTTGCCGACGCGAGCGCGACGGGCGGCCGGGTCGAGGGCGGCATCCGCGGCGTGCTCGGCGAGGACGTGGCCGTCTACCGAAGCGGGATGTCCGACTCCTACGCCGTCCCAGAGGGGGGCGGCCGCCCGGCGGACGCGCTCGCCGTGCTCGGGTTCTACGACGACCTGCCCGAGCACGCGAGCTTGGTCGCCGGGGACTGGCCGTCCTCGGGAGGGGCGGGCGTCGTCGAGGCGGCGCTCCCGGCACCGGCGGCGGAGGCACTCGACCTTGCGCCCGGCGACGAGATCGCGCTCGCGGCCGTCGGCGATGCGACCAGGAAGGTCGACGTCCGGCTCACGGGCACGTACCGCGTCGACGACCCGCGCGATCCGTTCTGGTGGGGCCACCGGCTCGAGACGGGCGGCGAGCGGACGATCGACTTCACGACATACGGGCCCTTCGTCGTCACCGAGGGCGAGTTCGCGCCGGTCGCGGGTGCCGAGGCGAACCTCGCCTGGCGGGCGGCCCTCAGCCCGGGCCGCATCACCGTCGCCTCGCTCCCGGGCCTCCGTGAGGACGTCTCGGCGCTGCAGCGGCGTCTGAACGAGGGCTCGCCGCGGGAGGTGTCGGTCGACACCGGGCTCGTCGCCGTGCTCGACCGCACCGACCACCTGCTGACGGTCACGCGTTCCGGGGTGCTGATCCCCTCCGTGCAGCTCGCCATCCTCGCCGGCGCGGCGCTCCTCTTCCTCGCAGGGCTCCTCTCGGAGCGGCGGGGGCTCGAGTCGGCGATCATGCGCTCCCGCGGAGCGGGCGGCGAGGGCGTCGCGGCACTCGCGGTGATGGAGGGAGCGCTCCTGGCCGTGCCCGCTGCGATCCTCGCGCCCTGGGTCGCCGCCTTCGGCTTACAGGCGTTGAACCATGTCGGACCGCTGGCGCAGATCGGCTTGCGGCTCGATCCCCACGTGACGACGACGTCGTACGTCCTCGCGGCGCTCGCCGCTCTGCTCTGCGTCGCGGCGCTCGCCGTTCCCGCGCTCCGTTCGGGAGCGGTGACGTCCACCGTGGCCGGGCGCGGGCGGCCGCGGCCGAAGAGCTTCGTCCAGCGCACGGGCCTCGACCTGATTCTCGTCGCGGTCGCTCTGGTCGCCTACTGGCAGCTCCGCCGCTACGGCGGGCCCGTGGTGGAGAGCGTTCAGGGGAGGCTCGGCATCGACCCGCTGCTCATCGCCGCACCTGCGCTCGGTCTCCTCGCCGGCGCGGTTCTCGCGCTGCGTGTCGTTCCAGCCGTAGCCTCGCTGGTCGAGCGGGTCGCGAGCTCGGCGAGAGGGATGGTGGCCGCGCTCGGGACGCGGGAGCTGGCGCGACGGCCGCAGCGGTACGCGCGCTCCGCTCTCCTTCTGACACTCGCGCTCGCGATCGGCCTCTTCGCGTCCGCCTACAGCCGCACCTGGCTCGCGTCCCAGCGCGACCAGGCCGATTACGCCGCCGCCGCGGATGTTCGGGTCGAGCCGAGCGAGCGCTCGGGGTCGATCCCCGCGCTCGAGCTTCCGGGTGCCTACGCAGGCCTGAACGGCGTGCGCTCTGCACTCCCTGTCTACCGCGATTCGCTCGACCTCTCGGACGCGTCGGGGCCCGCGACCCTGCTCGGGATCGACGCGGAGCGGACGGCCGGAGCGGTCAGCTTCCGCGGGGACCTGGCGAGCCGCCCGCTCGCCGCGATGCTCGCTCCCCTCGGGGAAAGCCGTCCGCGCCTCGCCCAGGTCCCGCTTCCCGGCCGGCCCACGCAGCTTGCGCTCGACGTCGACGTGGAGGTCGCCCGTCTGCCCGGGGACCGCGCCCTCTTCGGAACCGGTGCGCGGCCTTCGCTCGCCGTCGTGATCAGGGACGCAGGCGGCCTTCTCTACCGGCTGCCCACGACCGGCTTCGGGGTCTCGGGCGCGAGGAAGCGCATCGTCTACGACCTCTCGGGGCCGCGCGGCGAGGCGCCGCGCTATCCGCTCTCGCTCGTCGGAGTGGAGACGAGCGTGGTCCCATCTTTCCGCGTGAACCGGCCCGTGTCGGTCGACGTGCACGCCGTAGAGGTGGGCGACGGCTCCGGGACCTTCACGCGGATCGACCCGCCGGCCGCGCCCTGGCAGGTGAGCTCGAGCCAGGTAGAGGATGCCGACCAACCCCCTCGCGTCGTTCGTGTGAGCACCGACGGTTTCTTTTCGCTGGACATCCTGTCGGGCTCGGTGGCCACGTTCCCGAGTCGGGGCTCGGTCACGTTCACCGCCTCGCCTGGCCGGAACGCGCCGGTGCAGGCGATCCCCGCAATCGCCACCAGCCGCTTTCTGTCCGACACGGGGACCTCCGTCGGCGGCCGCGTCCCCCTCGGCCCTGACGGGCCCGCGCTCGCACTGGCCGGCTCCGCCAAGGGATTCCCGACGCTCGAGAGCTCGACCGGTGGCGCGGTCGTCGACCTGCCGACGTACGCGGCCGCCGAGTGGCTCACCGACGGCACGATCCTGAAGCCGACGGAGTGGTGGCTCGACGTGGACGGGCCGGCGGCGCCGGTCGCTGCCAGGCTCGCCGCGCCGCCGTATTCCAGCGCCGTCGTCGTCGACCGTGCGGCGCGGGCGCGAGCGCTCTCCACCGACCCGGTCGCGCTCGGCATCAGCGGCGCGCTCTACATCGGCTTCGCGGTCGCGGCGATCTTCGCCGTGATCGGCTTCGCGGTCAGCTCTGCGATTTCCGCCGCCGAGCGGAAGACCGAGTTCGCGGTTCTGCGCTCGGTGGGGCTCTCCAGAGGCCAGCTCTCCGGGGCGCTCGCCATCGAAGGCGGGCTGACCGCATGCCTTGCGCTCGCCGCCGGCACCGCGCTCGGCGTGCTCCTTGCCTGGTTCGTCCTGCCGTACGTCTCCCTGAGCGGGGAGGGCAGCCGGCCGTTCCCAGAGGTCGTCGTCCATTTCCCGTGGCGGACGGCCCTGCTCCTCGAAGGAGCGTTGCTCATCGCGCTCGCGGTGGTCGTCGCCGTGGAGATTCGCGTCCTTGCGCGCGTGCGGCTGGCGCCGGCCCTCCGCGCCGGAGAGGACCGATGAGCGGCCTCCGCTCCCTGCTTACGCCGGTCGTCCTGGCGGCCGGGCAAATCCGCTCCGATTTGCCGCTCACTGCCGCCATCTTCGGGGTCGTGCTGGTCACGAGCTTCGTGTTCGCGGGGGCACCGCGGGCCTTCGAATCGAATGCGGACGAGGGCCTGCGCTTCGCCGTTGCAAAGGCGAGCCCCTTCGAGAGGAACGTCGAGATCACCCGGGCAGGCCGCATCGCTCCGTCGGGCCAGGATCCGATCGAGGCTGTGAGCGCCGCCGGCACCCGGCTGGCACAGAGCTTTCCGGAGTCCGTGCGAGAGGTGGTGCGCAACCGCCGCGACACCGTCGAGACGACCCGCTACACAGCCGTTGACGCGCCCGGTGTCCCGGGGCCTGCAGGGACGACGCGGCTCATGACCATGGAATATGTGGAGGGAGCGGCTGAGCGCGTCCGCCTGGTCGCGGGCCGACTGCCCGAGGAGCGCGACGAGATCGTCCCGTTGCCGTTCCGGCTCGGCCAGCCGAAGGCGCCGCTCCTCGAGGTGGCGGTCCCGCTTGCGGGCGCGAACGAGCTCTCGCTGCGCGTGGGCGACGTGCTCTATCTGGAGCCGGACTTCGAGGACGTCCTCGTCGGGGCGGTCCCGCTCAGCGAGCGCCGGATGATCGCCGCCGAGGTGACCGGGATCTTCTCGCCGAAGACGGAGGCCGACACTGCCTGGCTCGACGACGCGCGACTCGGAGCGCCCGTCATCCGGGACACGGACCAGCGTCGCTACGTCTACGGCTTCGGGCTCTTCGCGCCCTCGGCATACGGCGAGGTGGCGGACGCCACGGTTCCTCTGCCGCTGCGCTACTCCTGGCGCTACGACGTCGACGCGAGCGGGTTCGACGCGGGCACGATCGACCGGCTCGACTCTGACGTGCGCGAGCTGGACGCGAGCTTCGGGGAGTCGACGTTCGGCCAGCGGCTCGGGACGGGCGTTCGCACCGGGCTTTCGGGCGTGCTGACGGACTACCGGGCCGATCGGGACGCGGCCGCCGCGGTGATCGCGATCGGCGCGGTCGGCCTTCTGGCACTCGCGCTGGCCGTTGTCGCCCTCCTCGGCGGCCTCGCGGCGAACCGCCGCGGCGAGAGCATCGCGCTCGTCCGCTCGCGCGGCGGCGCATCGTGGCAGGTGCTCGGCGCCGAGGCCGTCGAAGGGATCGCGGTCGCCCTTCCGGCCGGTCTCCTCGGATACGTGCTCGCCCTCGTTCTCGTCGACGGCCGCAGTGTCGTGACCCCGCTCCTCCTCGTGGCCGGAATCGTGCTGGCGACCGGGGCGATCCTCGCCGCCGCAGCCTCCGGCGCGGCCCGCAGCGGGCTCGCCGCCCATGGGCGCGAGGAGGTGGCCGTCACCGCGTTGTCGCCGCGCCGGCTGGCCGTCGAGGCGGCGATCGTCGTCTCGTCGCTCGTCGGCGTGTACCTCCTGCGGAGACGCGGTCTTGCGGACGCAAACGGCTTCGATCCATATCTCGCGGCGGTGCCGCTGCTCCTCGGCCTCGCGGCGGGGATCGTTGCTCTTCGCGTCTATCCGCTGCCGGTGCGCTTCCTCGCCGCGGCGGCCGCGCGGCGGCGCGACCTCGTTCCCGCGCTCGCCCTCCGCCGTGTCGCGCGGCAGCCCGGAGTCACCGCGGCGCCGCTCCTCGTCCTGCTGCTCGGCGTGTCCGTGTCGATCTTCGCCACGGTCATGGCGACGACGCTGGACCACGCGCAGGAAGGTACGGGCGCGGCCGCCCTTTCGCCGCTCGCGACGGGAACACTCGACGCGTTTCGAGCCGGAGCCGTGCTCGGGGCCGCCTACGCTGCCTCCGTGATCGTGCTGGCGCTGCTCCTGACCGCGAGATCGCGGCTGCGCGACCTCGCCTACCTGCGCGCGCTCGGGCTCTCGCGCCGGCAGGCGGTCGCCGTGACGGCGGCCGAGCTCGCCCCGCCGTTCGTCGTCGCGCTCGTCGTCGGCATCGCCCTCGGCGTCGCGACTGCCTATCTTGTCGAGCCTGGCCTCGACTTGAGCGCCCTCGCGGCGGGCGGCCGCGACGTCGGCCTGCACCTCGACCCGGTCGCACCGCTCCTGCTCGCAATCGCGCTCATCGTTGTCTCCGCGGCCGCGATCTGGGCGACCGCGGCCGTCGTCCGGCGCATGAGCCTCAGCCGTTCACTCAGGATGGGAGAGAGATGAGCCAGATCGTCTGCGACAACCTCGTGAAGATCTACAAGGTCGCCGACCTCGAGGTCGTGGCGCTTCAGGGGCTCGACCTCGCCGTCGAACAGGGCGAGTTCATCGCCGTCGTCGGCGCCTCGGGCAGCGGGAAGTCGACACTGCAGAACATCCTGGGAGGAATGGACGTGCCGTCGGCGGGCAAGGCCGAGGTCGCCGGCTTCGACCTGACTTCGCTGACGCCGAAGGAGCGAACGATCTACCGCCGCAGCATCGTCGGCTTCGTCTGGCAGCAGACCACGCGGAATCTACTTCCGTATCTCAGCGCCGAGGAGAACGTCGAGCTGCCGCTGATCCTTGAGGGCATGCGCGGCGCCGATCGGCGGGAATACGCGGTCGAGCTCCTCCGGCTCGCGGGGATGGGCGAGAGGGCGGGCCACAAGCCCGACCAGCTCTCGGGCGGCGAGCAGCAGCGGGTCGCCATCGCGATCGCCCTCGCCAACAGGCCGCGCGTCCTCTTCGCGGACGAGCCGACGGGCGAGCTCGACACCGAGACCGCGGCCGAGATCTTCGCCACCCTACGCACCGCGAACGAGAAGCTCGGCGTGACGGTGGTCGTCCTCACCCACGACCCGCTCGTCTCCGAGCAGGTCGACCGCACGATCGCGATCAGGGACGGGCGGACGAGCACCGAGACGCTGCGCCGGAGCGAGATCGACGAGCTCGGCGACCATCAGGTGATCGCCGAGGAGTTCGCCGTCCTCGACCGCGCCGGGCGGCTCCAGCTTCCGCAGGAATACATGGACGCGCTCGAGCTGGAGCGGCGAGTCCGTCTCGAGCTCGAGCCGGACCACATCGGCGTCTGGCCGGACACCCATGACCCGGAGCAGAACGGTGACTGAGCCAATCGCGGCCACCGAGGCGCTCCACCGGGAGTACGAGACCGGCGACGCCGTAGTCCACGCGCTGCAGGGCGTGGACGTGCGCATCGGCCGCGGCGAGCTGACCGTCGTCCACGGGCGCTCGGGCTCCGGGAAGACGACCCTGCTCAACATGATCGGCGGCCTCGACCGCCCGACGCACGGACGCGTCTGGGTCGACGGCGCCGAAGTCTCGGCGATGGGGGAGGACGAGCTCGTTCGTCTCCGGCGGGAGAAGATCGGCTTCGTCTTCCAGGCGTTCGGCCTCGTCCCGATCCTGACGGCCGCGGAGAACATCGAGGTGCCGCTTCGCCTGCGAAACGAGCACCCCGGCGCGCGGACGAAGCGTGTGGGCGAGCTCCTCGAGCTCGTCGGGCTCGCCGGCCGCGCCCGCCACCGCCCCTACGAGCTCTCGGGCGGAGAGCAGCAGCGCGTCGCGATCGTGCGCGCGCTCGCCAACCGGCCCCAGCTCTTGATCGCCGACGAGCCGACGGGCCAGCTCGATTCTTCGAACGCGCACACGATCATGGAGGTCATCCGCGGGCTCGTGGGCAGCGCGGGCGTCTCGGCGATCGTCGCCACGCACGACCCGCTGCTTCTGGACGTGGCCGACCGGGTGGTCGAGCTGCGCGACGGAGAAGCGGTCTAGGGCTCTTCGGCGCGTCGCTCTTCGGCTGTCTCCGGCGGCCCGGCCAAGGAAACGCTCAACACCCGCCTCTTTTCGGTCGAAATTCCTCTGTGGATGGACGTTTCCAGCCGAGGCACCGGTCAACGTGAGGCGGGCATGGCCTTGCGCCTCCCCCAGCCCGATCCCGTCAGGGAGGTCGACGACCTCTGGATCCCCCTGCCCGGCGGAGGGCGGCTCTCCGCGCACCTCTGGCTGCCGCCCGGCGCGGAAACCGCTCCGGTGCCTGCGGTCCTCGAGGTGTCGCCCTACCGGCACGAGGACCACACCCGCCGTCGCGACGCCGTCCGCCACCCCTATTTCGCCGAGCATGGATACGCCTCGCTCCGCGTGGACATCCGAGGGAGCGGCGCCTCGAGCGGCGTCCTCCTGGACGAGTACGCCGAGCAGGAGCAGGAGGACGTCTGCGCCGCACTCGAGTGGGTCGCAGCGCAGCGTTGGTGCACGGGCTCGCTCGGGATGATCGGGCTCTCCTGGGGCGGATTCGCCGCACTGCAGGCCGCCGCCCGCCGCCCCGCCGCGCTCCGGGCCGTCATCGCGCTCTGCGCGAGCGCAGACCGCTACGGCGCGGATGTCAAGTACCACGGCGGCTGCGTGCTCGGCTGCGAGCTCCTTCCCTGGTCCTCGACGATGCTCGCGATGAGCGTCCGCCCGCCGGACCCCGACCTCGTGGGCGAGGGCTGGCGGGAGCTCTGGCTCGAGCGCCTCGAGCAGGCCGTTCCCTTCGCGGAGACCTGGCTCTCCCACCAGCGGCGCGACGAGTACTGGCACACCGGCTCGCCGTGCGAGGACTACGCAGCCGTTGAGTGCCCCGTCTACGCGGTCGGCGGCTGGGCCGACCCGTACCGCCAGGCGGTCCTCGACCTGCTCTCCTCGCTTTCCTGCCCCCGCAAGGGGCTCATCGGCCCCTGGGCGCACCGGTATCCGGAGGAAGGGACCCCCGGCCCGGCCTTCGACTTCCGCGCAGAGTGCGTCCGCTGGTGGGACCACTGGCTCAAGGGCGAGCCCACCGGTGTCATGGACGAGCCCATGCTCCACGCGTGGATGCCGGAGCCGCGAGTGGACGGCGAGGCCGGCGGGCGTTGGGTCTCGGAGGAGATGTGGCCTCCGCTTCGCCCCGTCGCGGGAGACTACGCGCTCGGCGACCGCACACTCTCGCTCGCACCTCAGCCCGAGCACGCCCTCGAGCTCTCCTCGCTCGAGAGCACGGGCCTGGACGCGGGCGGATGGTGTCCCTGGACGGACTCGGACCTCGCCGGCGACCAGAGCCGTGACGACGACCTTGCCCTCGCGTTCACGAGTGAGCCGTTGGAGGAGAGCGTGGAGATCCTCGGCGTGCCCGCTCTGACCGTCGAGGTTTCCGCCGGAGAGCCGCGGGCGCTTCTCGCGGTGCGGCTCTGCGACGTCGCGCCCGACGGATCCTCGCGCCTCGTCACGCGCGGGCTCCTGAACCTCACGCATCGCGCGGGCAGCGCCGATCCGCAGCCGCTCGAGCCCGGGCGGCGCGAGCAGGTCCGGGTTCCGCTCGAGGCGATTGCGCACACGTTTCGGGCCGGCTTCCGGATCCGGGTCGCCGTCAGTTCAGCGTACTGGCCGTGGGCCTGGCCCTCGCCGAGGCCCGCGGGCCTCACGCTCTTCACCGGGCCGGGGTCGCACTTCGACCTGCCGGTGCGCCCGCCGGGGAAGCGCGACTCCTTCCCGGCGGGGCTTCTGCCCCCGCCGGTGCAGGCAGAGATCCACGGCGGGAGCATTCGCCGGCTCATCCACGACGGCGACCCGGGCCCGGCCCGCTTCACGCTCGAGGTCGAGCGCACGCGCGGACGACGGCACGTCCCGCCGGGCACGCTCGAGATCGAGGGCGCGCAGACCGACGTCTACCGGATCGAGGAGGGCGACCCGCTCTCGGCGGAGGTCGAGTGTCGGCGCCGAATGGGCATGATCCGCGACGGCTGGTCCGCGCACGTGGAAGCGTCGAGCTCGATGACTGCCGACGCCGAGAACTTCCTCCTGGTTCACCAGGTGGACGCCTACGAGAACGGCGACCTGATCTTCTCGCGGGCGCGAACCTTCACCGTGCCGCGAGACCTGGTCTAGCTCTTCGTGATGAAGCTGATCTTGCCGCTGTTCTCCAGCACGCCCCACTCGACCTGGTCCAGGGAAGAGATCTGCTGCTGTCGGGCTTCCTCGGCGATCTCCTCCTCGGTCAGCCGCTCGCGCTTCAGGTTGCGGTCGAGGATCTTGCCGTTCTGGATGATCACGATCGGCTCGCCTTCGAGGAGCGGGCGCAGCCGCTGGACTTTGAAGCTCGAGTACGAGGTGATGAGCTGCAGAACCGCAAACGTGCCGACGACGAGCACGGCTCCGGTCAGCGAGTAGTCGTCCTGGGTGAGCCCCTGCTGGATCGCGTCGCCCGCGACGATGAGCAGGATGATGTCGAAAGGAGCCAGCTGCGACAGCTCGCGGCGGCCGATCACGCGCGTGATTGCAAAGACGAAGAAGTAGAGAAAGATCGCGCGGAGGACGAGGTCCATGGCTACCTCACGGGAAGATGAAGAGGCTGCGCCTGATCGACGCGACCGTGGTTTCGCCGTCGACGAGGTCGACCCACTGCTTGCGCTCGCCGACCGCGGTCGGGTTCACCTGGTACTGGAGGAAGACGTCGAAGCGCTTCCCTGCGGGGATCTTCCCGTATTCGAAGCGCAGGGCGCCGTTCTCGCTCGTCTCCTCGGTCGGCGCAGGCTCGAGCGTGTTCATGGTCATCCCTCGCAGCCAGTCCGGATGGAGGACGAGCGCGGCATGCTCGAGCTCGCTCCGCGTCTCGATCGTGAGGTGCGCCTCGAAGAGGAGGCCTCCTCGCGCCCGCTCGGGAGCGTTGAGCGAGAGCGTGGCGGCAGGCGCCGACACCTCCGTTTCGGAGGGTTGCTGGCCGAAGACGTTCAGGAGGCCGAGAACCGGGACGACGGCGATCGCCGTGAGAATCGCGCGCCGCACCCAGACCTGATGCCGTCTGCCTTCCAGGTCGCGGTGTCGCCGCAAGACGATGCCCTTAGGCGTGTCTGCCATGTCCTGCCAACGTGAGCCGGAGGGCCCAGGTTACGGGTCCGCGGGCTCGGGCTTCTCCGGACGCCAGAAAAATCGCTCAGACGTGAACGGGAAGGCCGGTTGCGGCCGACTCCACCGCGGCGAAGACGAGCTCGAGCGTCAGGAGATTGTCCCGCCCGCTCGTTTCCGCCTCGCGGCCCTCGCGAATCGCGGCCGCGAACTCCGCCAGGACTCCTGCCCGCTCCGTCTCGGCGACGTCTTGCAGCGGGATCCGCTTTCCCGCCGGACGGCTCAGGCGGCGCGCGATTTTGCCCTGCGGCCCGGCGACCGGAGGAAAGAGGCGAACCTCGTTGCCGGACCACGAGAGTGCGCCGCCGCTTCCCTGCAGGAACCAGTCTCCGTTCCACGTCGTCTCGGGCCCCCGACCGGCCCATGTGCCGGAGTAGGCGACGATCGCGCCGTCGTCCGTGACGACCTCCACGAGCGCGCTTGCGTTTCCGGAGAACGCACTCCACGAGGGATTGAAGGACCGGGCCCGGACCTCGACCGGCTGCCCGTTGAGAAGCCCCCTGACCTGGTCGAGGTGATGGACCGCCATATCGACGAGCAGCGGCTCCTCCAGCTCGAGCCGGAAACCGTGGAAGAGCGGTGTGCGCCTGAAGTCCACCTGGATCGCCTCCACGCGGCCGAGCGCGCCGCCTCGCACCTGGGCCTGAACGGTGCGATAGCCCCGGCCGAACCGGTAGTTCTGGCTCGCCATGAGGAGGCAGCGGGTCTCGTCGGCACGCTTGACCAAGTCCCGCGCCTCGCCGATGCTGGGTGAGAGCGGCTTCTCGACGAGACAATGCATTCCGGCTTCCAGCGCCTCGAGCGCCAGCGGTCCGTGCAGCGCTGGAGGCGCCACGACGAGGACGGCGTCCGCCTGCATATCTGCGTGCGCGGCCGCGAGAGTCTCGAACCGGCTCGTCTCCGCGACGCCGGCCCTGTCACCGACGCGCGCGAGCTGCTCGCGGTCGAGGTCGACGAGGGCCGCGAGCTTCCAGTGCGCGGAGGAGGCGACCTCGGACGCCCAGCTCGCGCCCCACGCGCCCACTCCGACCTGGATCATCCGCACACCGATGAACTATGGCCGTGACTCCGGTCGCCTTCTACGTCGTCGCGAACGAGGCGCACTTCCTCGGGCTCGTCGCGCTGCTCAACTCTCTCCGCCTGCAAGGACAAGAGGAGCCGCTGCGCGTGGCCGATTGCGGTCTCGCCGACTGGCAGCGGGCCCTGCTCGCCCCCCATGCGGAGGTCGTCGAAATCGACCGTGACGTTCCGCCGTACGTCCTGAAACCTCTCCTTCCCCGCCAGCTTCCCGCGGAAAAGATGGTCATCGTCGACGCCGACATGATTGCGCTCCGTCCGCTCACCCCGCTCCTCGACGAGCGGGCCGGCGTCGTCGCCTTCGCCGACCCGGTCGCACATCGGTTCCATCCCGAATGGCCCGAGCTGCTCGACCTTCCCCCGCTTCGCAGGGGCCCCTACGTGAACAGCGGCTTCTTCGTCCTCGGCGGCGACGTCGGCCTGTCGATCCTCGATCTCGTCGCCGAGAAGCAGACGCGAGTCGACCTGGACTCCACCCGGTACGCCGGCGCCCCTGCGACGAGCCCTTTCTACTACCTGGACCAGGACGTGTGGAATGCAGTGCTCGCCTCGTGCGTCGAGTCGCACGATCGTTCCATCCTCCCTGCCGAGCTCGCGCCACATCCGCCGTTCGCGGACACGGATGGGCACAGCCCGTTCTTCCTGCATCACGTCGAGCGAAAGCCATGGGTTTCGGCGACCAGGGCGAATGCGTACTCCCGGCTTCTGCCGCGGCTTCTGCTCGCGGACGACGTTGCGATGCGCCTGAGGTCCGAGCAGGTGCCGCTGCGCTTTCGGAGCGGTCCGTTCGCAAGCCTGGAACGGGCGCGGACGGAAGGCATGGCGCTGGCCCATGCGCTTCGTGGGCGGGTCGGGCTACGCCGCCGGCTCGCCCAGCGGCGACACGTCCGCAACTAGGTCGAGCGGGCGTCCGTCGAAGCTCTCGGGCTGCTCGACTCCGAGGAGCTTCAGGATCGTGGGCGCGATGTCCACGACGTTGCCGCGACGGGCAGATGCCGCCGGGGCGATTTCCGGCCCGGCGACGAAGAGGCGTGAGTTCCGCGTGTGGTCGCCCGAGCGCGGCAGCGCCGGCGTGCGTACGGGAACAGAGATCGTCCCCGCCCTCGGGGAGGAGACCGCCTCGATCGGCCCCGCGTCGGTGTCGAAGTCGACGAGGAGGTCGGGAATGTTCGGATGGAGCGCGTCCCCGTACAGCCTGCGCGCCACGACGACCTGTCGAACGGCCGGCCGGCCCGTCCGCGTGTCGATGAGCGCGCGGAGCTCCTCGACCAGCTCGTCACAGGCGCCGTCGTACTCCGCGCCCGGGTCGAGGGCGCCATACGGGTCCCGTCCGCGCACGTTGAGCCGGATCGCGCCGCACGGGCTGTTCATGAGGGCGACCGCCCGGGTGTCGCTCGAGGCGAGAGGATCGGGCAGGGAGCCCGCGGCGCGCTGCAGGGAGTTCCGCGCGCGGCCGCGGATGACGGCTCGGGCGAAGGCCTTCACCGGAGCGGGCAGCCGGCTGCGCGCCCGTCCGGCCGCCGTGCTTCCCGAGCCGTAGCCGACACGGACGAGGAATTCGGGGAGGAGCTGCCAGCCGCCCCCTGTGGTGTGCATCCCGTGGCTCAAGGCCACGAGCACCGTCGTCTCGCTTCCGAGACTCTCGAGCACGCGTCCGAGTGCACTGTCCAGCCGGGCGTGGATGTCCCGCGTGGCGTCCTGCACATCCTGCGGGGTGTCCGGGTCGTGCCAGGGGGAGCCCGGGTCGTGCAGGTGCCAGAACTGGTGCCCTGCGCAGTGAGCCTCCTCGAACGCGCCGGCGAAGAGATCCCAGTCCTCGCCGAGCACGTCCTCGAGCAGCCCCGCCTTCACGTCTACCCCCTCGAGCAACCGGTCGCGGAGCGCCCTCAAAGACTCGACCGTGTCGTCGTGGTCGTCGCAGCGGGTGTGCTCGGCGTGGATGTGGCCCACCGGGTGTGCCCCGTGCGCGGCAAGCAGGCGCTCGATCACGGCGGGGTCGGGGTCGGACGCCGTTCCGAAGGGCTTGTCGTGCGTGCCCCAGCCGCGAACGACGAGGCCGTTGGCGTCGGGCGACGGGCCGCTGTAGGGGATGTCGACGACGGCCACGCGCCTGCCCGCCCGGCTCGCGTGATCCCAGAAGGCGGTGAGATCGAAGTCATCGGTGGTGACGGCCCGCGCCCGCGTCTCGCCCGAGAAGAGCTGTGCGGGCAGGCGGTACCAGCCCAGATCGGCGCCGTTTCGCCCCGTGAAGATCTCCGGCCACACCACGTCGGGCAGGTGGTCGAGCCGGTTCTCCAGATCGAGCGCCCGCCCGCGGCGCGCCAGCTCGGCGAAGGCAGGCGCGGTCCCGTCCGCCATGTAGCGGTCGAGAAGCGCGGGCTCCATGCCCGGAAATCCGAGGAGTGCGACCTTTGCAGGCACTCACCGATCCTGGTCGTTCTCCGGACATCGGTCAAGGCGGTGCGGCCACACGGAGAACCTGCTCGCCGGCGGGACCGCGCCTTCCGAGGCGCTGACCTCGGGCTTCGCGCTCGCCTTCTGGGTCGAGTCGGGTTCGCGGTCCTTTCCCTGCTCGCGACGCTCGTCACGCTCAGGCGCGAGGACCTCGTCAACGCAGACGCGTTGCCCATGGCCGCCTGATCCACCCGCTACCATCGTTTGTGCTCGAAGGGCCGTCCACGGGCGGCCCTTCTCTTTGCAACGGAAAGGGCCAGTCGTGCACGTGAGCATGTCCACGTTCAAGGGTGAGATCGAGGATCTTCCCGCCACCGCCCGCATGGCCAGCGAGGCCATGCTCGACTGGCTGAAGCAGATCGACGGCTACCGCGGCTTGCTCGCCCTCGTCGACGAGACGGCCGGTACCGCATGCTTCGTCACGTTCTGGGAGAACGAGGAAGCCGTGGTCAAGACGCGCGCGTCACGCTCGAGCCTCCGGGGACAGATGGCCGCGACCGCGGGCGCCGAGGTCGTCGGTTCCGAGGAGTTCGTTGTGGCCTATTCCGACCTGATCCAATAACGCGTTAGGTTAGGATCGGCCGGTGCCGGAGGACGGCGGCATCGCGATCAGTCTCCAGGGCGTCGGCAAGCGCTTCGGAGACGTCGTCGCGGTCCGTGAGACGAACCTCGACATCCTCGACGGCGAGTTCTTTTCCATGCTCGGCCCGAGCGGGTGCGGCAAGACGACCACGCTTCGCATGATCGCGGGCTTCGAGGTGCCCGACGAGGGCCGGATCGTTCTGCGTGGGGCGGACGTGACCAACGTGCCGCCGAACCACCGCAACGTGAATACGGTTTTCCAGCACTACGCGCTCTTTCCGCACATGTCGGTCTCCGACAACGTCTCCTTCGGCCTCGAGCTGAAGCGCGTGCCTCGGGGAGAGCGCCGCGACCGGGTGAAGGAGATGCTGCAGGTCGTCCAGCTCGAAGGGATGGAGAAGCGCAAGCCGCAGCAGCTGTCGGGCGGCCAGCAGCAGCGCGTCGCGCTCGCCCGGGCCCTGGTCAACCGGCCGGCTGCGCTCCTCCTGGACGAGCCGCTCGGCGCGCTCGACGTCAAGCTGCGAAAGCAGATGCAGCTCGAGCTCAAACGGATCCAGACCGAGCTCGGCACGACGTTCGTCTACGTCACACACGACCAGGAAGAGGCGTTGACGATGTCCGACCGGATCGCGGTCATGAACGGCGGCGACATCGAGCAGGTCGGCGGCCCAAAGGAGATCTACGAGCACCCGCAGACACCGTTCGTCGCGGACTTCGTCGGCTCGCTGAACGCCTTCGACCTGCGCGTCGACGAGGTCGCGGACGGGTTCGCGGTCATGCGCGTGAGCGAGCGCGAGCGCCTCGTCGTCCCGGTGGGGGCAGGGACGAAAGCGGGCGACGAGCTCCGCGTCGCCGTGCGGCCCGAGCGCGTCCGCATCGAGCCGACGAACGGGCGCGCGCCCGAGGGCGGCTCGACGGTGGAGGGAACCGTCGCCGAGCTCGTCTATCTCGGCGGGCTGACGCAGTTCCACGTCGACACCAACGCCGCCGGCAGACTCGTCAGCCACCGCATGGACGACGAGGTCGCGGCCGTGCTCGAGCCCGGGAAGCGCGTCACCCTCACGTGGCCCGCCGGGCAGGCGTACGTGCTCGCAGGCGCCGTCTCCTCCGAGACCTAGACGGCCAGCCGGCGTTCTGCGCGCGCGCGGAAGAGCTCCGCGGCGGTGACGATCACGAGCGAGGCGACGACGACCACCGAGCCGAGGGCGAGGATCTGTGGCTGGAGCGCCGGCGTTCTCGCGCCCGAGTAGACGTAGACGGGGTAGGTTCCTTCGCCGGCCGGGACGAGGAACGAGGCGATCGCAAACTCGTCGAAGGAGATCGTGAAGGCGATCAGCGCGGACGAGAAGAGGGCGGGCACGATTAGCGGCAGGGTCACCCGTCTGAACGCCGTCCAGGGCCCCGCGCCGAGGTCGCGCGCCGCGTCCACGATCGCCTGGTCGAGGGTGCGAAGGCGCGGGAGGATGATGAGGAGGCAATACGGGATCGAGACGGCGATGTGGCCGAGCAGCACGGCCCAGAGGGACCGTTCGAGCCCGAGCCAGTTGAGCAGGATCAGCAGCCCGACCGCGAGGACGATGTACGGGATCACGAGGGGCAGCAGCACGAGCGCCGTCACGAGCCCGCGCAGCCGCAGCTTGCGCGCGGTCATGCCCACTGCGGTGATGAGGCCGAGAAGCGTCGCGCCGATCGCCGCCGCAATCCCGATCCAGAGGCTGCGCTCGAGCGCGTCGATCAGCTCGTTGTTCGAGAAGGCGTTGTGGAACCACTTCGTCGTGAAACCCGACCAGGGAAACGTCTGCACGAAGCTGTCGTCGAAGGCGAAGATGATCATCACCGCGAGCGGCGCATAGAGGAAGATCGCCAGCAGGAGGAAGTAGCTGCCAAGAAGGCGCCCGCCCGTCTTCGACGCAGCGACGCTGCTCATGCGGTCGCCCTCCCCTGCCGCAGGTCGGTGGACAGGAAGCGGCCGAACAGGAGCACGAGGACGAGCACGATTGCGATCAGCCACACGGCGAGGACCGCGCCGTAGTTCCAGTTGGGCGTGTCGGAGAAGAACGCCTGGATCGAGTTTCCGAACATGGAGTTGTCTGGTCCGCCGACCAGAAGGGGCGCGATGAACTCGCCCGTCGTCGGGATGAGGACGAAGACGAATGCCGCGATCACTCCGGGGAGGCTGAGGGGAAGCGTGACGCGCAAGAAGGTTCGCAGTCTTCCTGCGCCGAGGTCCTGGGCGGCCTCGAGCAGCCGGCGGTCCATGTTCTCGAGGACGACGTAGATCGGAAGGGCGACGAACGGCACCCAGGAGTAGAAGAGGACGAGCGCGACCGCGAACCAGGAGTAGATGAGCCACGGGATCCCGTCACCGTGCTCGCGGATGCCGAGCTCCCAGAGCGCCGAGTTGATGACCCCGTTGTTGGCGAGGATCACCTTCCACGCGATCACCCGCAGCAGGTAGCTCGTGAAGAAGGGGGCGAGGATGAGGAGCAGCAGCGTGTAGCGCCGCTTCCTCGCGACGAAAGCGAGGAAGTACGCGAGCGGGTACGCGGCGACCACCGCCAGCACCGAGACGAGCAGCGTGATGACCATCGAGATCTTGAAGCGGTCCCAGAAGACGTTGTCGCCGGGCGGCAGGAAGCTCTCCCAGTTGACGAGCGAGAAGTTCGTCGGGACCCCGAACAGGTTCGTCAGCAGGTTGACGCTGTAGAGCCCGATCAGGACGAGCGGGAAGACGAAGACAGCGAGCAGGAAGCAGACGACCGGCAACGTGAGCCAGCCCCTGCCGGGCGCCGAGAAGAGGCGTCCGAAGAGGCCGGCCGGCTGCGGACTCGCCGAGGACGCGACAGCCATCGTGTTTAGGCGGCCGAGACCTCCTGCCAGGCCAATGCCACCTCGTCCTCGTTCGGCATCCAGCTCTGGATGTTCACGTCGTCACCGTTCAGCGCTTCCGGATCGCCGATGTTGAGCTTCTTGGCCAGCGCCTTGTTTTCGACGTCGCTCGGTTGCACGGTCGCGTCCGCGCTCCCGTAGTAGAAGAGGTTGACCAGATCCACGCACGCCTCGTGGTCGAGGAACGACTCGACGTAGGCGTGCGCATGGCGATAGCTCTTCGTCTTCGCGCCGAGCATGAAGCCGCAAACCCAGCCGAGCTTCCCCTGGCTCGGCTGCATGAATTCGACGGCCAGGCCCTCGGCCTTCATGTTGACATAGCCGTCCTGCCACGAGTAGGCGATCCAGATGTCGCCCGCCTTGAAGGCCGGCTGCATGTCCGAATACGTGCTCTTCCAGTAGAACTTGTTCAGCGGCTTCTGCTCGATCAGCGCGTCCTTCGACTGCTGCACCTGGTCGGAGGTCTGGTTGTCCATCTCCGGAAATCCGAGCTTGAGGGCGGCCACCTCGAAGTTGGATTGGGCGCCGTCCCACATGGAGATCCGGCCCTTGTACTTCTCGTTCCAGAAGAGCTCCCAGCCGGTCGCATCGGCCGCGTCGACCATGTCGGTGCGGTAGAGGATGCTTGCGTAGCCCCAGTCCCACGGGATGAAGTACTGCTGGCCGTTCACCATCCCGCGCTCGGTCAGCGCAGGGTTCAGGTTCTTGAAGCTCGGCAGGAGGCTCGTGTCCCACGGCTGCACGACGCCCGAGTTCACGTAGTCCTGCACGTTCTCGATGCAGGGGTGCATGACGTCGAACTCGACCTGGCGCGCCTTGTTCACGGCCTGGGTGTCGTTGACGATGTACGTGTACTTGAGGCCGTCGGCGCCGAACTCATCCGTGTAGTTCGTGCCGGCGATCATTCCGTAGGTCTGCGCCTTCGTGCCGCCGGCCTCGTAGCCCGGCCATTCGAGGATGTTGAGCGTGCCGGGCTCCTGGCCGATCGGCGGGTGGGTGGTCTCCGTCGGGGTTCCTCCCGCGCTCGGCTGCGAGCCTGCTCCGCCCCCGCAGCCCGCCAGCACGGCGCCGCCTCCGAACACGGCTGCGCTCGCGAGGAACTTCCTGCGATCCATGCGCTCCATCAGTGCGACCTCCTGAAGGGGATGGCCGACACTAGCGCTCAGACGGCTTGGAATCTAGGGTCAAGCGATGCGTTGGGCCCTTCTCGTGCTTGTCCTCGTCGCGCTCGGCGGCTGTGGCTCGAGCTCGCCGCCCGAAGCCGAGCCCGCGCTCTCGAAGGATGCGCTCCCCGGCCTCGAGGCGACCACTGAGCCCGTGACCGGCGAGGATCTCGTCGCGGACTTCGGGACGAACGTCGCCGTCGACGGGTTCGTCTCGGGGACAGAGCGCGTCTTCCAGGGGGAGTCCCACGATCTCGACCGGGTCGTCTCGCGCACGCTCGAGTTCGAGAGCCCCGAGGCGGCCGGCGCCTACGTCGAGCTCCTGCGCACGCACGTCGCCGACCTCTACGGAGTGGGCACGACCGCCGAGCCCCTGGAGGAAGCGGGTCGGACCGGCTACGTGATCGATCCGGCCGCCTGCGCCTGCCACCGCGCGGCCCCGACGATCACGGCCGCAGTCTCACACGGCCCGCGCGTGACGTACCTGGAGTTGAACGGCGACGGAGCCACGCGTGAGACACTCGGCGCGCTCCTGCGCGTCGCTCCGTGAGTCGCGCTAGTCCACCGAGGCCAGGCGGGCGCGGTGGCCCGGCGCGAGGACGTAGCCGCCGCTGTCGCGGATCTCCTCGTAGCGGGCGAGCTGGAGGACCAGCTGGTCGACGCAGAAATCATCCGCGCACTCGCACAGGAAGGACATGATCTCGTCGTCACGGCGGGCGAGAGAGGCAACGCGCTCGTTCACGTCGCGAAGAAGCTCTCTCGAGAGCGACCTGCGATCCGATTGGTACGTCATCTCCTTCGTTACGCACGATACTCCTCCGCCGCTCCGAATTCAGGCTGGCCCGACAGGAAGCTGACGTGTCGACGGCCGGCGTTCTAGGCGGCCGCCTCGACTTCGGCGTGGGCACTGCGGACGATGAGAACCGGCCGCTTTGCCTGGTCGAGCACGCCGTGGGAGACGCTGCCGAGCAGCGCTGAGGCGACGGCCCTTCGGCCGCGGGAGCCGACAACGATCAGGTCGGCGTCCCTCGCATTCGCCACCGCGACGATCTCACCCACCGTGTCACCCGAGATGCGCTCGAGCGCATACGAGACCCCGGCGGCCTCTGCGGCCTCGGCGGCATCCTTGAGCGCCGTCTCCGACTCGTCGATCTCGACGTGATGGGGCTTCGGAAACGCGGGCCCCCCACGCCCGGCGACGATGTAGTCGTCGGCCGGCAGGACATGGACGAACGTGGCGTTCGCAGACTGCTCAGCTGCGAGCTCGAGACCGACCGCGACAGCTTCTGCCGCGCCGGCCGAGCCGTCGGTTGCGATAACGATGTCTTTCATCGCTCCTCCTTTGCTTGGCTCCTCTCACCGTCGCACCAGCCGGGTGCGGAGCCATCCGAAGATGCACGCCTTTGCGTTGCGGGTTTCTCCGGATTAGCGTTAGCGCCGATGCCAGACCGGATGAGGGCTTTGCTCGAGGCCGGCGTTGCCCTGACGTCTGAGCTCTCTCTCGAGTCACTGCTGCAGCGGATCGTCGAGCTTGCCGCCGAGCTGACCGAGGCGCGCTACGCAGCGCTCGGGGTGATCGACGCGAGCGGAACCGAGCTCGAGCGCTTCGTCACGACCGGGATAGACCCCCAGACCCACGCGGCGATCGGCGACCTGCCTCGTGGGAAGGGCATCCTCGGCGTGCTCATTCGAGACGCCGAGGTTCTCCGCTTACACGATCTGAGCGACGATCCGCGTTCGGTCGGGTTTCCGCCCAATCATCCACCGATGCACACGTTCCTCGGCGTACCCCTCCATCTCCGCGGCGTCGCGTACGGAAATCTCTACCTCACGGAAAAGGCAAACGGGGCGGACTTCAGCAAGGAGGATGAGGAGCTCGTCACTCTCCTTGCCGCCCAGGCCGCTGTCGCGATCGAGAACGCACGTCTCTACGAATCGGCGACGCGCTGGTCGCAGCAGCTCGAGTCTCTCATGGAGGTCGGCGTGGCGCTTGCGCGCGAGCCGGAGCTGCCGAAGCTGCTCGAGCTGCTCACGCGACGGTTGCGTCAGCTCATCGGGGCACGGCTCGTGCTGATCGCGATTCCGTCCGCCCCTGACACGCTTCGCATCGAGGCCGCGGATGGCGAGGATGCGGCGGAATTCATCGGCATGACGCTCGACCGGGCCGCGTCCAAGAGCGGACGGGTTCTGGACCGGCGCCGGAGTGAGCGGCTCGACTCTCTCATCGACGACCCCGAAGTCGACCCGGAATTCGCGCGCCGGATGGGAATGCGCGCTGGGCTGTTCGCTCCTCTCGTCGTTGCGAACCGAGCGATCGGCGTGATCCAGGCATTCGACAAGCTCGCTGCCGACCGGCGGTTTTCGAACGACGACTTGCGCGTCACCGAGATGTTCGCGGCGCAAGCCGCGATCGCGGTGGACACGACGACGCGCGTTGCTCGTGACACCTTCCAGCGAGCCGTGGAGGGCCAGGAGCTCGAGCGCCGCCGCCTGGCTCGAGAGCTCCACGACGAGACCGGACAGGCGCTGACCTCGATCCTCCTCGGGCTCCGCTCCCTCGAAGAGACAGGCGGCGAAGGCGTGCGAGAAGCAGTGGGTAGTCTTCGCGAACTCGTGGTGCAGACTCTCCAAGACGTCAGGCGCCTCGCCGTTGAGCTGAGACCGTCGGCGCTGGACGATTTCGGGCTCGCCGCAGCACTCGAGCGGCTGGCGAGCACGTTCGAGGAGCAAACGGGGACGGCAGTCGAGTTCGAATCGCGCCTTGCCGAAGAGAGGCTTCCGAGCGACGTCGAAACGGTGCTCTACCGGATCGTCCAGGAGGCGCTGACGAATATCGTGAAACACGCGCACGCCGACCACGTGAGCATCGTGCTGCAGCGAAGGGATTCGGCCGTTGCCGCGGTGATCGAGGACGACGGTCGAGGATTTGCAGCCGGTGAGCAGGGCGAAGGGGGGCTTGGACTGATCGGGATGAGAGAGCGAATCGAGCTCGTCAATGGGCGCTTCGAGATCGAGTCGAGCGAAGGCGCGGGGACGAGCCTGATCGTCGAGGTGCCGGTCGCGTGATCCGAGTCCTCGTCGTCGATGACCACGCCGTCGTCCGCGCCGGTCTTTGTCTTCTTCTCGACGCTGAGGACGACATCGAGACGGTTGGACAGGCGGGCGACGCTCGCGAAGCCGTGTTCGAGGTCCGCTCGAGCAAGCCCGATGTGATCCTCATGGACGTGGGACTCGGCAGCGGCAAGAGCGGCATCGAGGCCCTGCCGGACGTCCTCCACGATGCGCCCGCTGCCAAGGTCCTCATGCTGTCGATGCAGGACGACCCGAGGTACGTCAGGGAGGCGTTCGCGGCCGGCGCGAGCGGCTACGTGCTGAAGGAAGCGGCTGACAGCGAGCTGGTAACGGCGGTTCGCCAGGTCGCCGGCGGAACTCGTTACGTGGACCCCGCGCTGGGCGCAAGGATCGCCGCCTCAGACGCCGAGGCCGAGCGGGCGAGAGACAAGGATCCTCTGTCGGACCGTGAACGTGAGGTCTTGCGGCTGCTGGCACTTGGCCACACGAATCAGGAGATTTCGAAGAGCCTCTTCATCTCGGTTCGCACGGCCGAGACACACCGCGCGCACATCATGCAGAAGCTGCGCGCCAGCACGCGCGCGGAGCTCGTGCGCTATGCGATCGCGCACGGCTTGCTAGACGAGTAGGCGACCGGCCCCGTAACGCGATCCGTATGCCGATCTCGCATGCTCGGCCAGGTAAGGGCTGAGGTGGCGGGCGGCGATCTTTCCTGCCGGCCACCAGAGTGGCTCGTCGTCGACGACGGCCGTTGCGCCCTTGCCGCCCTTGATCTCGGCGCGAAAGTACGCGGGTGCTCCGCCGGTCAAGAGCAGGCCGCGAAGCACGGGCTCGAAGGGCACCGGGATGATGTCGGCCCCGGCCTCGGCCGCGATGGCGCTCGCGACTGCGTCGGCCTGCTGAGCTGCGAGCCCGCCCTGTTTGATGGGGAAGTTCGCGACATCCCCGACTGCGTAGACGTCGTCGAGACCGGCGACACGCCCCAGCGTGTCGGTGGCGACAAAGCCGTCATCGTCGTGGGGGATGCCTTCGATGGTCCGTCCGCTGACTCTGGGGAGAGCGACGACCCGGTCGGCCTCGATCGGATCGCCCCCGACGACCTCCAGGCGGGAATCCGCAAAGGACGTCGGATGCACCCCGGTGCGAAGGACGATGCCTCGATCCTCGAGGAGTGTTTGCATCGCTGCGCTCGCCTTGCCGTCGAAGATCCCGAGCGGCACCTCCTCAGGCGTCACCACGGTGAGCTCGGGCGAAGTGCCTTCGGCCGCGCAGCGGTCGGCCGTGAGCAGCGCGAGCTCGTAGAGGGGAAGCGTCCAGCTCACCCCCGTCGGCACGGCGAAGACGACGCGCCGTAGGAGTCCGCTGCCCAGATCCTCGAGCAGCAGGTCGATCGCTCGCACGTCTGCCGGGCCCCCGAAGGTGGTCGCGCCCGGGAAGCCCTCGTGGGCCCGGGCTCCCGGGGCGACGACGAGGGCGTCGTAGTCGAGCGTGCGGCCGCGACTCGTGTAGACCTGGTGGGCGTCCGGAGAGGCGAGCACGACCGCCCCCCGCTCGTACATCGCTCCACAGCCCGCCGCCAGGTCGGGGAGGGAAAAGCGCGCGATCGTTCCGAGGCCGAACGGCTCCGCAACGGCGAGCGGGCGATAGGTGAAGATGTCGTCGGGGGCGACCAGCATCACGTCGACGCGCTCCTCCGCCAGAGCTCGCAGAGCCACCATCGCCTCGAGGGCCGCGACCCCTCCTCCGGCGACAATGACGTTGCATTTGTCGTGTCCGGCCATGACCCGCACTGTGTCTGCTCGAAGGGGTGCCGGCATCGGAGCAGTTGCGGATTTTCACTTCGGTTTAACCGCAACGAAACGGGCCGCCCGAAGGCGGCCCGTTCAGGTGAGGACTGCCCAGCTTCTAGACGTTCGGCACTGCCTCAGCGTGAGTCTCCTTGCCGCGCTTGTGGAGGAAGCCAAAGGCGGTCTCCGGATTCCGCAGCGCTCCGCCGACGGCGAGGATCCCGAATCCGACTCCTGCCAGCAGCAGGGCCACTCCGACGATGATCGAGAAGAGGGAGAGCTGCTCGGCCATGTAGCTTACGTTGAGCGCCGTGGCCAAGGCCGTCTCGGTCACCCAGACGTTGCGGGCGCCGTTTGCGACCGGCTGTCCGTTCTCGTCCTTCGCGGCGGCTGCTTCGTCGTTCGTGCCCGCCGCGTCCTCCGGATTTGCCGCCGACACGAACCGGCCCATTTGCGCGTAGGTCAGCCCTCCGGTCGACTCGAGCGCGTGGATCCGCATGTAGCTGGCGAACGTCCGCGCCTCGGCACCGGTCGTGATCGGCTCGTCGGCCACCGACTTCGTCGGCAGCGCGATGTTCGCCGGGAGACCGGCATCCTTCGCCCCGGCGGCGATGGCTGCCGGAGTCATGTCGGGCGATCCGACAATCTGCTCCTGCTTGAGGCTGTCGCTCACCGTCGAGCGCGCATTGAAGCCCATGATGATCGTGGTGATGCCGAACGCGATCAAGACCACGGCGGCCACCACACCTCCGATTTCAAATGCCTTGCGCATGTCACTCCCTTCACTCGCGGCCGATCTGAAAAGTTCGTTCGACCTTTCGCCCCGCAGTGTGCGGGGACCTCGTCGACCGGCCATCAGGGCGCGCTCTGAAGAGCGTTGCGGTCATGCACCCGTCGCCGATACGTACATTCCCGTAGCGATCTGGGGGGCTTCATCCGAGGCGTGGACGTGGGATCCAGAGCACGCTACGAGGGAGATGACCCGTTACGCAGTCACCTGGCGCGACCGAGCCGGCCTCATCCGTTCGGGGCGCCTCGAGCCCGGATCGCGCGGACTGCGGCTGGAGAGCGGCAGCCGTCGCAGCGGTCGTGTCACGGTGCTGCGCGTCCTGTATCGGGATGTGCTGAAGGCCGATATGGCCGCTTCAGCGGCGCGCGTCGGGGGGCGGCCCACGGTCGCCCTGACGCTGAAGAACGGGGTCCTGGCAATTGCTCCTACCGGAGCGGGCCTTGCGCGCGAGGTGCTCGGACTCTTGCAGTCCGGCTGCCTCGCGGACAGCGAACGGGCCGGCGTGGAATGAATACCGCGCCGGCCCGTCGTGCGTGCAGCGCAGAGGCCTAGACGAGCTCCTTCATGCGCTCCGCATACGCTTCCACCTCATCCTGGCGCGCTCTGATCGAGCGGCCCTCATGGCGGATGACGTCGAAGTAGTGGAACGTCAGGCCGATACCCCAGCCGACGAGCGGAAAGATCGCCCAGGGGAAGTCGGCATTTGTGAAGGCCCACAGGAGGGCGTTCAGCACGATCAACCCCGTATTGACGATTGCGTACACCCACGCGTGAACCCTGAAGCCACGGCGCTGGTCGGCAAGTGTGAGGTCGAACTCGGCCTTCTTGTATTGCTCGGCAGTCAGCATCGCTCTACACCTCCTCTCCTTCATTCGTGAGGCGGCAAAAAGAGATCCGTCTCGTAGCTGTGCAAAACAGCTGTCACGTGCATCCCTGCGTGGGCGATGGGGGCCCCGATCGGGTTCAGGGTCAGGAGCGTCGGAGCGCTCCAGACGACATCCCCTGCGATCGGTTGCCGTACGTTCTCGGAACGGAATTCGCTGTAGCCCGCGTGGTAGGTCGCCGTCATCACCATCGAAGCAGCGAGCGCGGCGAGTCCCACCGCGATCGTGCCGAGGAGCCGCTTCCTGAGCCGCGTGCCTTCGAACATCGCGAAGACGGCGAGGATCGGAAATGCGGACAGAAATAAACCGTCGGCCAGGCCGTAGGCAACACCCCGCCAGAGCACTGCAGCTATCAGCTCGATGCCGTCCGGACGCGGAGTCGCATCCTTGCCGAGCACGATCGCCCCGAGAACTGCCGAAGCGGCGAGCGCGAGGCCGATGGATAGCAACCAACGCCGGCGCACCATCGTTGCCAGAGACTGCCCCGTCCCCTTTGCCCAGAGCGCGAAGAAGATCGCGACGAAGGCGATGTAGATGCCGTAGTAGAGGTCACGCCGTAGCCCGAGCGTGTCCGCGAACAGGAACGGGATCGCGAATCCGGCTACGAGGCCCGCGGCCAGCCAGGCGAGCTGCAGACGGGCCGTTGCGTCCACGTGAAAGCGAGCAGGCGCGCCACGCTCCAAGGGGTGAGTCGTCACGAGGATCACCTCCTTTCCGAGACCATGCTCGTCGTTGCGGAGAGCGAGCGCATCGGCGGGATCTCGTATCTCCGCTCAGTGTTTTCTGGCAGCAGGTCCTTCCGCCGGCCGGGGGCTACTCGCCCCAGCCCTCGCTCCAGCCGCCCTCGCGCTCCCAGTGGTACGCCTCTCGGGCGACCCGAGGTATCCCGTCGAGAAGGCCCTCCCACGCGCGGAAGGCAGCGACGCTGCTCGGCTTCTTGATGATCGACTGCATGAGTTGATCAAGGCGGCCACCCTCGAAGACGAACAGGGCGTGGTCGCCGGTCAAATAGACCGAGTGGCGCTCGAAGCCGAGCCCAGATGGATCGAAAGGCGGCCCGCTCTCGACGAGCTCCTCCGCCTTCGCCTCCGCTCCGGGCTTCAAGGTTGCAATGACGGCTAGACGGTTCATGTCTCCTCCAAGACTCGAGACCTGGTTCGATCTTCCCGGCCGGAAGGATCGCGCCAATCGGCAAACGCGCCGATCATGGCTGCGGCGAATTACTGAATGTGCTTCGAGCCGAGATCGGTGTCCGTGAAGAGCGACGCAAACGCGCCGATCAGGTAGGCGGCGACTGCGGCGAGCGCACCGACGAGCAGCATCTCGAGCCCACTCCGCAGCGGGCTGAGCCCGGTAAAGAACGAGCGCGCGGCTCCGACCGCAAAAAGCGTCGCTGCCGTCAGGGCAATGGCTGCGACGAACCGGCTGTCCGAGGGTAGCGGGACGAGGTATGCGACCAGCGGCACGAGACCGGCGGCGACGAACGCGGCGATCGTCGCCGAGGCATGGCGGAACGCGTCCTCCCTGCTCGCCCGCTCCTCGACCTCTGCGGTCGATCGTCGGGCCAAGTAGTTGCTCGCCCCCATGGAGATCCCGTCCGCGAAGAGATTTGCGAAGCCCAGAATGAGGATGATCGTGCGCGACAGGTCGGCGCCGACGACACCCGAGACGACGGCAAAGGTCGTGATGATGCCGTCGTTCGCGCCATAAACGAGATCGGGAAGGTAGTGCCCGATCCGGGCCTTGCGCAGCGCGGACGCGTCCGGATAGTCGCTTCCCCGAACGGTTCTCAACGGATTGCTCCAGGCAGCAAACCGCGGCGCGCGGCGGCCTTGAGCGCCTCGACGGCGATTGCCGGAATGGCCGCAAGGCCGATGACCAGGCCGAGCTGGGCCGGAGACGGCCGCACCATGCCGAGCGATTCGCCGAGCCGCGGGAGGAAGAGCGTCAGGCCGACGATTGCGAGCGACGATCCGACTCCGGCGAGGAGATAGGAGTTACGGGGTTCGCGCCACGCATGCTCCAAACGCGATCGCATCGAGAAGACGAGGAAGAGCTCGGCAAGCGCCACGGTTGCGAATCCGCGTGTCTGCGCCGCGTCGCCGTCCGGGCCGACGATGAAGGCGGTGAGCCCGGCGGACCCCACCAAGGCCCCGATCAAGGCGAGCGCAGCCCAGTCGACCGCCGGAAAGAGCCGTGTGGTTCGCTCGGGCCCCCGGCTCATCGTGTCGGAGGTGGCCGGGTCCCGAGCCAGGGCCACCGCCGGCAGTCCGTCCGTGAGAACGTTCACGAGCAAGACCTGAACGACTGTCATCGGTGCTCCGAGGCCCGCAAAGATCGCAATGGTGAACATGACTACCTCGCCGAGGTTGGCGGAGAGCAAGAAGGCGACGAACTTGCGGATGTTGTCGGTGATCCTGCGCCCCTCCCGGATCGCCGCGACGATCGTGGCGAAATCGTCGTTCGTGAGGATCAGGTCGGAGGCTTCCCGCGCCGCCTCCGTCCCGGAGCGCCCCATGGCCACGCCGACGTCCGCCCGCCGGAGCGCAGGCGAGTCGTTGACGCCGTCACCCGTCACGGCGACGATCTCGCCTTCCGCCTGGCGGCGCTCGACGAGCCGGAGCTTCTCCTCCGGCGTGACGCGGGCGTGCACTGCTTCGGCAGGAAGTCCGAGCGAACGCCCGACGGCCAGCGCGGTCAAGCGGTGGTCTCCGGTGAGCATCTCGACGCGGAGACCTGCCTCGTGAGCGAGAGCGACCGCGGGCACGGCAGTCTCCCGCGGTGGATCGTGCAGCGCGACCAAGCCGAGCGGCAGGAGGTCGGTCTCGATCTCGTCGTCCGTGAGCGGATCTTCGGTGCCGAGGTCGCGTTCCGCGACCGCGACGACACGGAAACCATCGCGCGCCCAGTCGGCCGCTTTCTCCTCCAGGCGAGACTTCTCCCGGTCGCCGAGCTTCGAGCGGCTCAGGATCGCCTCCGGCGCACCCTTTGCGTAGGCGTGGATCCGCTCCGCGTCCCTGTACACGAGCGTCATTCTGCGCCGGTTGGAATCGAACGGGATCTCGCGCAGGAGCGTGCCGTCGGCACGGGGCTCTTCGAGCGAGGCGGCGCCCGAGAGCGCCGCTCTGAGGAGAGCCGCATCGATCGGGTCGCCGGCGATCTCGACGGAGCCCTGGACATCGACGAGCCTTGCCGTTGAAGCGAGCACCCCGGCTGTGAGCAGTCGGCTCTCCTCGACGCCCGCGACGGGGTCGAGCGCGGCGAGCTGCAACGTGTTCTCGGTGAGCGTTCCGGTCTTGTCGGTCGCGACGACCGTTGCGCTCCCGAGCGTTTCGACGGCTCCCAGGCGGCGAACGATCGCGCCGCGTTTCGCCATCGCTCGGGCCCCCAACGCGAGCGCGATGGTCACTGTGGCCGCGAGGCCTTCCGGCACGGCGGCAACGGCTACGGACACCCCGACGAGGAACGCCTCGTGCAGCGGCGATCCCTGCACGAGCAGTGCCCCTCCGAGCACGATGGTGATGACCACGCCGCCGGCCGCCGTGATGCGAGCGAGCCCGCCGATCCGCTTCTGGAGTGGTGTGGGTGGAGGCTTGGCGGCCGACGCCAGGCGGGCAATTCGGCCCATTTCGGTCGCCGGCCCAACCGCCGTCACCAAGACTCGTCCCTGTCCCCGGGTGATTGCAGTCCCGGCGAAGACCATTGCTGTTCGTTCTGCGAGCGGCGTTCCCAGGGCGACCGGCGCGGTGCTCTTCTCGACCGGGACAGATTCGCCGGTCAACGGGGCCTCGTCTGCCGAGACGCCTTCTCCGGAGACGAGCCGCCCGTCAGCGGGAACGCGCATTCCTTCGCGAAGGACGACGAGGTCTCCCGTGACGACCGCCTCAGCCGGGATGACCCGCTCGGCACCGGCTCGAACCACCGAAGCCTCGAGCGGCACCGACTCGCGCAGGGCAATGAGCGCTCGTTCTGCGCCGAGCTCCTCGAAGAAGCCGAGCGCTCCGTTCAGAAGGACGATCACGGCGATGACGGCTGCGTCCAAGCCCTCGCCGACCGCGGCCGAAACTGACGCCGCGACAATGAGAAGGCCGACCAGCGGGTCCCTGACCTGGCGGATCGCGATCTGAGCGTAGGGCGGGCGACGAGCGCGCTCCAGGACGTTGGCGCCGGTGCGACGGAGGCGATCTGAAGCGTCCTCCTCGCTGAGGCCGCGAACCACGTCGGCGTCGAACCGGCGGGCGACTTCTTCTACGTCAAGGGCATGAGCAGGAATGCCGGCGGCCGAGCTCGCTTGAAGGCATCCATCAGTCTTCGTAGTCGTTCTCCCGAACGACGAGCACCGAGCAACCGGCGCGGTGGGCGACTCGCTCGCTGACGCTTCCGAGCGCGGCCATGCCATGCACCCCCCGGCTCCCGACCACGAGCAGGTCCGCATCCACCTCCGCGGCTCGCTCGACGAGGGCTTCGACCGGCGGTCGGTGATCCAAGCCGGCGTCGGGCTCGATCGACCAGAGGTCGTCCAGATTGATCTTCATCCCGCCGCAGGCAGCTACCGTGGCGAGAGGAGCGTCGAAACGCTGGGCAAGCTTGCGGGCGATCTCCGCAGCGCGGGCCGAGCTCGGCGATCCGTCCACGCCCACACAGATGCTCCGTGGAAAGCCCCCATCGTTCTTGGACGGTCTCGCGATGAGCACCGAACAGGGCGCGTCGTGCAGCATGACGGTGGCGACGCTGCCGAGCAGAATTCCCATCGCTCGCGATCCGCTGTGGGTTCCGACGGCCACGAGGTCCGCCTTTCGGCTGCGTGCCGTCGCGAACAGCGCTTCAGCCGGCGCGCCGTCGAGCAGGACCGTGTCCGCGCCGGGAGCTTCCGCACGGGCGGCGTCGAGCGCCTTCCGAGCCTCGCTGCCGATGTCTTCCAACACCTGGGTCGCCGCCCAGCCTGCGTGGACGGCGAGCGCGATTTCCGCAACAGCCGTGAGGACGAGCTGTCCGTTCGGCTCGAGCAAGCGGGCAGCTTGACGGACCGCGACCATGCTTTCCGGAGATTCCTCGACTCCGATGACGATTCGTTCGAACACGCCGTACCTCCCACAGGTGCGCTTCAGGTGTCTCGTAAAGACAGCACGCGAATCTTCCTCGCGCCGGTGACCTCCGGCCATCGGGGACTGCGCTGAACGACATCGCGGAAAAGCCGTAGGGACGATCGGGCTGACCCCGGATGCCGTTCCGTGGCTCGTCGACGATCCTCTTGGCCGAGTATCACACGCTGAAGAGGCCATAGGAATGGGTCTCCTCGAGACCCGATCAGCCGAGCGTTGCCTCCCAACGCTCGCGGCAGCCGCGGGTGCCCGGCAAGAGAGCCGGGCACCGCGGCCTAGTCGAGCAGCGAGAGAAAGGCCAATGCGCCGACGGCAAGAGCGGCAACGGCCGCGACCGCGAACCCCCCATACGTTCCGTAGAGCTGCTCCGAGGAGACCGATGCCGAACAGCGTCGCCGCAGCCCGTCCGGCAAGCGGCTCGAGCGCGGCCGCCGCATCCCCTGCGTCCTCGATCTCTCGTCCCGAGGCATGAAGCGTCGCCGCGCAGGAGACGACGACGAAGAAGCCGATCACGCCGGTCATGACGGCTCCGAGGACCACGTCGATTCGCTCGAGCCCGAGATCCGTGACCGAGAGTCTCTTGTCGGCCGCATAGGACTGGATGAACGCCAGCCCCCAGGGCAAGGGTCGTTCCGCGGTCGCGGTCGCGAGGAGAACCCCCTCGCGCGTCAGAGGCAACGAGGGCACCGCGAGCCCCCTGGCTGCGGCCCCCCAATCTGGTCGCGCGAGGAGCCCCGAGACGATGTACGCGATGAACACCGCGCTCAGCGCGAGGAGGACGTGCTCGACCCGGTGGAAGCTTCCCCTGAGGACGAGGAGGGACACGGCGAGCGCGGCCACGGGAGCGCTCACGTACCGCGGGATCCCGGCGAGATCGCCGGCGCCGGCGCCGCCGTCAAACTCGGCGCAGGTGGTCCGACGTTCGCAAGCACGAGAGAGAGGAGCGCCACAGAGGCGATTCGGATGCCGTAGCGCTCACGCACGATTCCGGTGAGCCCCCTCGGACGTGAGCCGAAGGTCAGTCCAACGGATCGACGAGCTCCCAGCACGGCTGACGAGAAAGCGCAGGCCGAGGCGGCGGAGCAGCGGCGCCAACCCGACCTCGACTCCACGGACCGTGAGAGCTCCGTCGTCGATCACGAGCTCGACGTCGCCGACGCGCGTGAGGCGCTTGCCTGCAAGATCGACGATCTGCGCGTCCAGGACGTGGCGTTCGAGCAAGAGCTCCTGCTCGGCCACGATCGCAGGTCTGGCGCTCGCCCCGGGCGGATGCGAGCCCCGGCGGGCTCAGCGCAGGCGATCTCTCCCCAGTCGACGTCCATCGCCGCTCCTCGCCGCCGCCCGATTCGAAGCCGTACCGCTCGCGGATGTGGCTCGAGCCGCGTGACGACGCCCTACGAGTCGGCCGATCACCCGCCCGTCGGTATCCGCTACGCGCCGACCGAGGAGCTCGGAGAGCCGGAGGACCGCTACCACGTCTTCGTTCGCCGGCTCGCCTGCGCGCGGGCGACCCGGACCCGCGCATCGACGGCCACGCACCCCGAGGGGAGGCCGAGCACGGGGTTCAGGTCGAGCTCCGCGACCGAGTGCAGGTCATCTGCCAGACGCGACAGTCGATGCAGGAGATCGGCGAGGGCGAACGCGTCGCTCGGCGGCCTGCCGCGAAATCCGTCTACGAGCTGACCCGTCTTGCCGCTGTGAATGAGCTCTTCGGCGTCCTGGTCGGTGAGCGGCGCGATGCGAAAGACCGCTTCGCCGATCAACTCCGCGAAGACTCCGCCGGGCCCGAAGGCGACCAGGGGCCCGAACAAGGGATCCTGCACGACGCCTGCGAGGAGCTCGGCCCCGCCCGAGACCATCGGCTGCACGAGGACGGCGCCGCCGATTCGGGCCGCCGCCTTCTCGACGTCCGAATTCGTCAAGAGGTTGAGCGCGACGCCGCCGCTCTCTGTCTTGTGCGCTCCCGGCTCGGCCGTCTTCACGACAACCGGGAAGCCCAGCTTCGCCGCCGCCGCGGCTGCCGCCTGAGGGTCCGGGGCGACCTCCTCCGCGACGAGCGGAACCCCGTACGCCTCGAGGAGCGAGCGGGTCTCGGCGGAAGTGAGCCACGTTTCCTCGCCACGTGCGAGCGCCCGTGCCACCGTCTCCTCGGCCGCCTGCCTATCCACCCCTTCGAGGCCGGGAACGGCGCCCGCGGGGCGCCTCAGCCAGTCGGCTCGTTCCACCGCTCGTCCCAGGGCGCGGGCAGCGGACTCTGGATACGGGAACGACCCGGATGGAGTCTCCGATGCAAGCACGACGGGCAGGACCGGCTTTCCGCCTTCGTCTACGTCGCGAAGGATTGCCCAGACGTCCTCGGCGCTGACCGTCGCGGCGGGGACGAAAAGCGCAATCACCGCATCTATCTCGGGGTCGGCCTGCACGACGGGTAGAACCCGGCGATAGCTCTCCGCGGAGGCCGAGCCCAGCATGTCGACCGGGTTGGAGAGGCTCGCCTCGGGGGGAAGGATCTCGGCGAGCGCTGCGCGCGTGTCTGCCGTCAGCTCCGGAAGCTCGAGACCCGCGGACTCGCAGGCGTCCGTGCAGAGAATGCCCAGACCGCCTGCGTTCGTGAGTATGGCGACGCGGCGGCCGCGTGGCAGGGGGTGGGCCGACAGGAGAGCGGCGAGGTCGACGAGCTCCTGGGCCGTTTCGGCGCGAATGACACCTGCCTGGCGAAACAGGGCGTTCACAGCCTCTTCCGATCCGGCCAGGGCGGCCGTGTGAGATCCCGCGGCGCGCGCACCGCTCCGGGTGCTGCCGCTCTTCATCGCCAGGATCGGCTTGCGGCGGGCGACTCGCCCGGCGATCCGGCCGAAATGGCGAGGGTTCCCGAAAGACTCGAGGTAGAGAAGCACGACGTCCGTGGCCGGATCGTCCTCCCAGTACTCGAGGAGGTCGTTCGACGACACGTCCGCCTTGTTCCCGATCGAGACGAAGGACGAGAAGCCGAGCGCTCGCGAGACGCTTCGTTCCAGAAGCGCGAGGCCAAGCGCCCCGCTCTGCGACGAGAAACCGATGTTGCCGGGTGGGAAGGAACGTGGCGCGAACGTTGCATTGAGACTCGACTTCGTCACTGCGAGCCCCAGGCAGTTGGGCCCCAGGAGCCGCGCCCCGTTTCCCCGGACGAGGTCGAGGAGCTCGTCCTGGCGCGTACGTCCCTCGGGTCCCACCTCCGCAAAGCCGGCGGAGATGACACAGAGGGCTCGGCAGCCGCGGGCGAGGACCGAGCGGGCGCCGGCGAGGACGACGTCCGCCGGAAGACAAACGATCGCGAGGTCGATCTCGCCCGGGATTGCCTCGACCTCCCGATACGCCTCGAGGCCCGCGACGCTCTCGCCCGAACGGTTGACCGGATAGACGGCTCCGGCAAATCCGCCTGCGACGATGTTCCGGCAGACGGTCTCGCCGATCGAACCGGGTCGTGGCGAGGCGCCCAGGACGGCGAGGCTCCGGGGCTCGAAGAACGGCCGCAGGGAGGAGACGACGGCGGCGTGGTCGCGCCGGTCGACAGTCTCTCGGTAGCGCTGGGTCGGAGCGATGGGAAAGGCCACTTCGACCGTGCCACCGTCGAGGTGGCGAGAGAGATCGAATCCCGCCTCGGTGAAGACGCTGAGCATGGCGACGTTCTCGAACAGGACCTCGGCGACGAAGCGTTCGATGCCCGCCTCTGCGGCCAGCTCGGCGAGTTGCTCCAGAAGGCGCGTCGCGATTCCCCTGCCCTGGAAGGCATCTGCGACCGCAAATGCGACCTCGGCTGAGCGCGGGTCGCGCAAACGGGCCCAGCTGGCGAGGGCGACGATTTGCTCTTCTCCCTCTGCCTGCATCGTGCCGACGAGCGAGCCTCGCTCCTCCCAGTCGGGATCGAGAAACGTCGCCACGAGGCCCGCGCTCGGAACACGGATGCCGTGAAAGCGGAGGTAGCGGCTGTGCTCCGACAGTTGCTCGAGAAACAGTTTCAGCCCGGCGGCGTCGTTCGCTCCGGGCGCCCGCAATCTGAGCGTCTCCCCTTCTCGGAGGATGACGTCGCGAACGATGGAGGAACGCATCATCGCGCCAGATTTTCACACCGGGCGCGGGAGACCGCCTTCGAGGCGGTCTCTGCTCCCAAGTACGTACTGCCTATCCGCGCCCACGCGGATGCGATTTCGATGCCGAGGACGGATGCTCTGGGAGGAAAGGAGGTGTGTGATGACCGTCGTTACACACGAGTCGGCGCGGGAAACCCCTGCGAAGCGCTTTTCGGACTTTCTGGCCACTGAGATGTGGGCCTCGCTCGCGATCAGCGTGATCTGGCTCTCCGTCTTGTTCGAGGCTATCTACGCGCCCGCGATCGAGACCAGGAGCGCGGGCGGCGATATCTCGAGCGTTCCGACCGCAGTCGTCGGGTCCCTCTTCGCGTTCCTCGCGACGTGGGTCCTGGCCAGGCACGCGTTCGGGCGCGAAAAGACGGATCGCTGAGCAAGGTTCGCGACAGAGCTGGCGCTCGCCTGACCGTGGCCAGATGTCAGGCGCGGATCAACCGGTAGGCGGGCGGGGAGACGAGGCGAGCTCGCGCCTGACCGCCGCGACGTCGCGGGGCCGGTTTCCCAGCAAGGCAGCGAGCAGGCGCCCGGAACTGTCGAGGTAGCGAACGCAAAGCGTCTCGGCGTCGCGCACGAGCTCGACCTCCGCCCATTCCTCGGCGTGCCCCACATGCTGTAGGCGAAGCCCGAATTGATCCGACCAGAAGTACGGCGTGTCGTCGTAAGGCCGCTCCTCGCCGAGGATCGCTCGGGCGACGGCGACTCCCTGGCCGGCGGCAGAGGTCCAATGCTCCACCCGAATGTGGTCGCCGAGCGACGGCCGCCACGACCGCGCCACATCCCCACAGGCATAGACCCCCGGAATCTCGGTGCGGCCGCACGCGTCGGTCAGGATCCCGGCAGGGCTCTCGCCGACGAGCTCGGCAGCCGCTTCGACCCCGATTGCCACCAGCGCGACGTCACACGGCACCACACTTCCCGTTGTGAGCTCGACGCCTCGAATCCGGCCGTCGTGCGCGAGAAAACGGCGGATGCCGGTCTCGAGCCGAAGATCGACGCCGGCTTCCCGGTAGCGATCGGCGAGAAGGTCACCGACCTCCGCACCGAGCACCCGCTGCAGCGGGGAACGAGCCATGTCGATCAGCGTCACATCGACCCCCCGGACTCTCGCCGTCGAGGCAACTTCGGCGCCGACGAATCCCGCCCCCAGGATCACCAGCCTGCATCCGGGCAAGAGCTCGGCGCGAAGGGCATCGGCATCCGCGGCAGTGCGAAGCACATGGGTTCCGCCGGGCGTCTCGAGCGGAAGGCGGCGCGGCCTTGCGCCCGTGGCGATCACGAGAGCGTCCCAGGAGAAGCCGTCCGCCGTGCGGTTCAGCAGGTCGACCGAGTTCACGCGGCGGCCGAGGACGAGCTCGATCCCGCGCTCGCGCCAGTAACCGGCACTCCTGAGGTCGAGCTCGTCCTTCGCGCCGGCGAGAAACTCCTTCGAAAGGGCAGGCCGTTCGTAGGGCGCGCGTGACTCCTCGCCGATGAGGACGATGCTTCCATCGAACCCTTCGGCACGAAGAGTGTCTGCGCAGCGCGACCCGGAGAGGCCGGCCCCGACGATGACGACCCGCCGAGTCAAGCGGCCTGCTCTCCGCTCGCCAGGTCGTAGACGGCGATCGCGCCCATCGGGCAGCCGAGGGCGGCATCGACGACGCTCGGATCGTCGGAGGAGCCCACGCGGGCCTCTGCGAGGCCATCGGGCTCCACGCTGAAGATCTCGGGCGCCATCTCGGCGCACGACCCAAAGCCACTGCAAAGAGACCGGTCGATGACGATCTTGTAGGTACTCACGATGCTCCTTTCGTTTCTCTGATCGGGCGTGGGTTGCTCGGGCGACCGGCCGGCGCGAGCGCCCGCCAGGCACCTGCGCTGGCGACGGCCCCGAGCGAGCCTGCGTAGAGGGCCTGCGCCCACCCGCGGCCGGAATCCGTGCCCGCGGCGATGCCGTGCAAGGTCGCCAGCACGAAGAGGAGATACGTCGCCCAATGAAGGCGTCGCCAAGCCTTCTGTCCAATGAGGCGGCGCACCGAGAATGACGCGTAGACCGCGAGCATGAGCTCTGCCGCGAGGACGCCGAGACCAGTCCAGAGCGGCCTGTACGAAGCGACTCCCGGAACCACGAGCGCCAAGACTCCGATCTCGACCGTACTGTCCAGCACGAGCGCCGTGCCGTGGAGCGCGAGGGCTCCGAGCGCGAGGAGTGCAAGCGTTCGGTGGACGTCGACTGCGGTGGCGGCTCGGAGCGCGCGGCCGAATGGCTTCGACTTGACGACGAGCCCCACGAGCACCGACGCGGTGAGCAGAAGGTACGCAGTCAGGCCCGCGGCCCGAGCCAAGATCCAGAAAGTCGGATCCTGCTTCATCCTAGGCCGCCCACCAGGCGGCATCGGCCGTCGACGGTGACGAGCAAGGCGGGGGTACGCTCGGAGTCGGCCTCGAGTGCCGCATCCGCCTCGCCCGCGAGGAAGAGGGATTTGGCGCGAATCTCGGCCTCCACCGCGCTCGAACCGAAGGCGGTGACTCGCAGAAGGTCAGATTCCGACGGGCGTCCGCTCGTAGGATCGATGAGGTGATGGCTGCTTCCCTTGCCCGCCTGCCAGCGACGGCGGTCGCTGCCCGACGTGGCGAGCGCGCCGGAGGTGAGACCGAGGCAGAGGGATCCGGTTGGCGTCTCGACAGCCACCGGCCACGGGCCGGTCTCCTGAGGCCCCGACACGGCCAGGTCCCCTCCCGCGTTGACCAGCGCCGGCCCGAGAGCCCCGACGAAACCGAGGACCCGGTCGACGGCATAGCCCTTGCCGATGCCGCCCAGATCGAGCCGGACGCGGGGATCGAGCTCGACGAGCGACTCGTGCACGCGCACCCCACCCGCGGCGGGAGCGGGCGCTTCGGTGACCGCGGCCGAAGCGCCGATGAGCTCGAACGACCGGTCGTAGCCCGCCGCCACGACAGCGTCGTGGACGGTGGGATCGAAGCGGCCTCCCGAGTGCTCCCGTGCGACGAGGGCCAGCTCGACGACCTCGCGCAGCTCCGGCCCGGCTTCGAGGGCCCCGTTCGCGTTGAGGCGCGACAGCTCGGACGCGGGATCGAACCTCGTGAGGATGCTCTCCAGCCGGCGAAACTCGCCCTCCAGCCCGGCAAACGCAGCGACGGCTTCGTCGCGAGCGTCCGTTTCGACCAGCACCTCGACCTCTGTGCCCATGGCGTGAAAGGAGTGGCGTTCCATCAGGAGCTGTGGCTGCTCGTGACCGGCGGTGCGCTGACGACGCTGACGGGGGGCGCGGCAGCTGGGACAGGGGCCGCCACGGCCGCCGCCGCCGTCTGGCGCGCGTGTGCATTCGCGGCCTCGACGGCGGCGATCTCGTTCCTGCGCTCGCGGAGCGTCACGCGGTAGACGTGATAGCGATGCGCGACGATGCGGCGCACGCGGATGCTCTCTCGGTGGAGCCGTGCCTCGCGCCGGTCGAGCATCGCGACGCGCGGGTCCTTCGTCGCTTCCGTGGTCGCCCACGGCCGGGCGCTGACTGCGGCCCAGGTGAGGAAGAAGACGAGAATGGTGAGGGCGACGGCGTAGAGGCGCGCGGCGTGGTTAGTCATCGTCGCCGCCTTCGCGCCCGCCGGAGTCCTCGTCTTCGGACTCGTAAGCATGATCGTCGCTTCCGGTCGAGAGCGTCGGGGGTGGGGCGACCACAGTCGCCGCGACAGCTGCAGGTGAGCTGATGACCCTCGACGGTGCGGAGATCCGGTTCGGAATCTTCGGAAGGGCAGGGGGCTTCTTGCGCAAGGCGCGGCGAAGCGCTCCTTCGGCCCGGTCGAGCTTGGCTGCGCGAGCAGAAATCTCCCTGCTGGAGGGTCCGCTCACCGACGCCCGCGCTCCGAGGGACGTTGTCTCGAGGGCGGCGAAGCTGGCTGCGATGATCGCCACACCGAAGAGGGCGGCGAGCAGGACTGCATGGAGGCGGTTCATGAGGGGCTCCTTTTCCGAGTGAGACACTCGCAAGGTAGGCGCCGCTCTCTCGAGCGCGGGCTAAGGCGGGGGAAAGGTTTCCTTCAGTCGAGGTAAAGGTTCGTCAGGCCACTCGCACCCGGCCGGTGGAGCCGTTCCGGGGCTCTGCGGCGAAGCTCAGGTTCGGGGTCGAACGATGACGACCGGGCAAGGAGCGTGATGAGCGCACTGCGCGCTCACGGATCCGAGCATCAGCCCCGCGAAGCCTCCGTGGCCGCGTGATCCGACCACGAGCATGTCCGCGCCCTCAGTTGCCTCGAGCAGCTTTTCGACCGTCTGGCCGTGCTCCACCTCCACCTCGGCTTCGACGCCGGCCTCTCGAGCCGTTCGCGCAGCTGCCGACGCAGATTCGCCGGCGACGTCTTCGAAGGGCTTGTCGATGTCTGGGCCGATCGGAGGCGTGAAGCCCGGTGCCCCGTAGATGTGAGCCGGGACGTGCCAGACGGAGACGATCTGAAGCCGAGCCTTGCGTAGCTTGGCCTCCTCGATTGCCCACGCGAGGGCACGGGCCGAATGCTCTGATCCATCCACTCCGACGACGATCTTCGTTCCATTGGCGCTCACGGTACTGCTCCTGTCCGGTGTTTTCGGGACTTCCCGCGGTGCACGGAAGTCCCTCGGTGCTGGGAGAGTCGTCGCTGCACGAGACGGGGCCATCCGGGGGAACTCGGATCTCCGGTCGGGGAAATTGCGGACGGGTCAAATTCGATCCCCACATTGCGGATAAACCGCGACCCGCGTCCGTCAGGGCGCGGATGGCGAGTAGGGCGAGAGACCGCATTCTTTCTCTCGTGTACGCACGAGCCGTCAATGATGCCGCAGCGGAGCTTCGCGATTTGCGTCGCGAGGAGTGGGAAGACCTCGGCCTCGGAGCCGTCGCGCTCACAAGCGCGGTCGCCGCGGCTCAGTTCTACCCCGCGCTGGCGATTCCGTGCTTCGTCGGCGGTTTCGCGGTCGGGTTTCGTGGGCTCAGAGCCCTCTGGCGTCGTTGGGACATCGTCGACCGGCTCGCCGGCGAACGAGATGCGTACGTCATCTCCGATGTGCTGTCGTACGCATTGCGAGAGACCACGATGGACAGACGGCGGACGTTCGCCGCTCTGATCCGCAGCGGGCTGAACGAGCCGCGTGAGCCTCGAGTCGATGTCGTGGCCGGTGAGCTCGAGTCACTCGCCCGCGATCTCGAGAACCCCGCGCTCCGGGTCGATCCGGCCGCGGCGGTTGCTTGCATGCGACTCTTGAGCGACGTCGCGAACAGCCCGCTCCTGAACCCAAAGCTTCCGCCGGAAGAGCTGCGCGCGCGCGTCAACTCCATTCGCTCCGGATTCAGGCCCGTGTGGACCCACGCGTGATGCCTTCGCCCGCGTCCCCCCCGGCGGGTTTCGATGCCGCGCGTCTCGACGCGCTTCTGCCACCCGAGATGGCGCGTCAGGCGGAGAAGGTCGGAGCTCGCAAGGCGGCGCTTCGAGCTGACACGCTCCTTGCGCTAGGCGTTCTGGCCGGGGCCTTCATTGCAATGGGGGCGATCTTCGCCACGACCGTGACGGCCGGCGGAGCCGACCTGCCTTACGGAGTCTCCCGGCTCCTGGCCGGCTTGGCCTTCTCGCTCGGCCTCATTCTTGTCGTCGTCGCCGGAGCGGAGCTCTTCACCGGTAACAACCTCGTCGTGATGGCCTGGGCAAGCCGGCGGGTGACCGCGCGGCGGCTGCTTTGGACCTGGGTGCTCGTCTACGTCGCGAATTTCGCCGGTGCGATCTCGACCGCGGGGCTCATGTACGTCACGCGGCAGTACCGGTTCGGTGACGGCGCGGTCGGCGACCAGGTGCTCGCGATCGCCGCCTCGAAGACCGACCTGGGCTTCGCGCAGGCAGTCGCGCTCGGAGCTTTCTGCAACGCCCTGGTCTGTCTCGCGGTTTGGCTCACGTACAGCGCCCGCACCACGACCGACAAGATCCTCGCGATCGTCCCTCCGATCGCGGCCTTCGTCGCCGCCGGCTTCGAGCACTCCGTCGCCAACATGTACTTCATCCCGATGGGGCTCTTCGTGAAGGAGGATTCGTCGTGGCTCGCGGGTCGCGAGAACGTGCCCGATCTTTCGAGCCTCACGTGGCCGAACTTCCTGGTCGACAACCTCGTTCCGGTCACGATCGGCAACCTGATCGGCGGGACCGTGATGGTGGCCGCCGTCTACTGGTTCGTCTACCTCCGTCCGACCCGGGACTGAGGGCAACGCCGCACGCCGCTCCGCGTGCGGACGCGTCCCCTCAAGCGCCGACGCGAAACGGTCGAAGCGGGTCCGCAGATGCGCCCTTCGGAGCTCATCGGCCCTCCAGACCACGACAGGGAAGGCTCCCAGGATCGCGAGCTCCACCGGCCCGTGGAAAGCCGTTCCGAACAGATCCTGAAGCGGTGGGACATAGATCAGCGCCGCGGCGAAGAGAGAATCTCCGAAAGGATCGCCCAGACCAGTGGGCGGTTGCTGAAGAAGCCGACCGAGCGGAGGGAAGCGCGCTCGGTGGGCTCGGCGAGTACCGTTCCGATCTGCAGGCCACGCTCCCGGCGAAGGTCATGGTCGCTTCGCCTCGAGGAGAGCGGGACGCGCGAAGATCGGCTCCTCGTTCTCACGGAGGGAGCGATCGAGCCCAATCATCCCGTCGGTGTCTGTCAGCCCGGCCGAGCGAAAGAACCGCCTGAGACTCACCCGTAAGCGTCAGACATGTCCACTTCCAGCGCTCCCTCGAGCAGGCGCCCGTCCGCCGAGATCCGACCGCCCTCGGCGATGACCGAGATGGCGCCCGGCGCGAGGGAATGAGCCTCGATCTCCTGAGGCGTCGTCTCGAATGACCGTCACACACTCTGGGAGGTAGCGCTTGAGGGTCTCGACGGCCCGCTCCGCCTGCCGCTCTTGAACGATCGCGCCACCGAGGCGGTCGGGCGTTCCTGCATCGCGGCTTGTTACAGCTTGCGCCCTAGGACGCGAGGTCGCGCCGTTCGAAGGCGAGGACAGCGAGGCCGGTGGCGAGGAATCCAACCCCGAGAAGAAAGCCGACGTGGTCGAGCCCCAGACCGTGCCGCAGCGGATCGGAGGCGACATAGTGGTAGTAGGGGGAGGCCTTGCTCGCGAATTCGAGGGAATGGACGAGCGAGCCCAGCGAGCTGACGAGATACGCGGCGACGCCGAGGGCGGCCGGGATTCCGATCGCCGCGCCACGGCGGCCGCTGAACGCTCCCGCGAGGAGTGCGACGGCCCCGAAGGAGAACGCGAGCAACGCGGCGGCAGCCGTGGCGGCGGCCAGGTTCGCAGCCGAGACGTCCATGCCGACGATCTCGACGCCGACCAGGAGCGAGATCCAGAGGACGAGCGCGAGCAGCACGATCTCAGTAGCGAGAGCGGCGGTCTTCTCGAAGACGAGCCGCCGGCGCGAGACGGGGTTCGACAACAAGAGGTCGATCGTCCCCGCCTCCTCCTCGCCCGCAGTGGCCCGTGCGCCGGCACCGATCGCTGCAATGGAGAGCAGCAAGGGAACCATGAAGGCGAAGAGCTCGCTGCCGAGGTACCCGGCTCCCGATGTGTAGTCCAGGTCGCCGCCGAAGGCGATGAACGCCTTCAATGCCTCGGGATAGCTCTCGACCAGCTTGTTGAGATCCGGGTTGTCGCGGACCGTCGGGTAGACCGCGACCATCAAGGCCGTCATCGCGATCAGCCCGAGGCTCCACCAGACGATCGAGCGCCGCATGTCGCGGAGCGACTTGAGATACACGCTACGGAGCATCGCCCTCCGTTCCGCGGTAGAGAGCGAGAAAGATGTCCTCGAGGTCTGCTTCGTGGCTGTCGATCGCGAGCACGTGGTAGCGGGCCAGCGCCTTGACGAGTGAATCTGCTTCGCCGCGAAGCGACAGGCGAACGCGCCGGCTCCGACGTTCGCGCTCGTGGACGCCGGGAATTCCGGCGAAGGCGTCGGCCGGCGGCGGATCGGCGAAGGTCACCTCGACGCTCGTCGCCGCATGAGCGCGGAGCTCGTCGATCGTGGCCACGAGCGCGAGAGCACCTTCGCGGATCAGGCCGACGCGGTCGGCAACGTGCTGCACTTCGGACAGGACGTGTGACGAGAGGAAGACGGTTGCCCCGCCGGCCTTTGCCTCGGCTACGAGCTCGTAGAACATCTGCTGGATCAGGGGGTCGAGCCCGGAGGTCGGCTCGTCGAGCACCAGGAGCTTCGGTTGGTGCATGAACGCCTGGACGAGGCCGACTTTCTGCCGGTTTCCCTTCGACAGCGCGCGAATCGGCCGGTCGAGCTCGAGACCCAGCCGCTCGGCGAGGGTTGCTGAAGATCCCAGGTCCTGCAGGCCTCGCAAGCGGGCGAAGTACGTCAAGAGCTCTCGGGCGGTTAGGCGGGCGTAGAGGCGCAGGTCGCCCGGCAGGTAGCCCACGCGCCGCCTCAGACGCACGTCCTTTCGAGGATCGAGACCAAAGAGCTCGATCCGGCCGCGTGTGGGCCGGATCAGGTCGAGCATGAGCCGGATGGCGGTCGTCTTGCCGGCGCCGTTTGGCCCGAGGAAGCCGAAAACCTCCGCTTCGCCGACCTCGAACTCGAGGTCCGAGACACCCAGCTGCGCGCCGTAAAACTTCGTCAGTCCCTCGGCGCGGATGATGGGAGCCATCATCCGGCACTCTGCCAGGCGCGTTGACGGGCGTGGCGCAACTCGGCAGAATCGGCGCGCCGGGGGGACGAGAGGAGGGATCGATGTTCAAGGTAATCATCTGGGCCAGTGACGGCTCGGAGAACGCGGATCGTGCCCTCGATTGCGCGCGCGGGCTCGCGGAGGCAGACTCAGCACGTCTTCTCGCGGTCCATGTGAAGGAGATGACGGTGGGTCGATCCGGTGGATACCCGGTGCAGGTGGACGAGGAGGAGGTCGAGCGCAAGATCCAGGCCCAGGTGAACGATCTGAACGACGCCGGTCTCAACGCCAGCTACGAGCAGCTGGGGGCGACCGCGGGAGGCGCTGCCCACGCGATTGCCGACGCCGCGAAGGACGCCGGCGCGGATCTGATCGTCGTCGGGACGCGCGGGCAAGGTCCGATCTCAGGGCTCCTCCTGGGAAGCGTGACGCAGCGCTTGCTCCACGTTGCCTCGTGTCCGGTCCTCTCCGTTCCACCGGCGTAGACGACAGACCGGGTGAAGGGGCGCTTCGGCGCCCCTTCACCCCTCACTCGCGAATACGTAGACGACCGCAGCGGCGCGTCGGCTTTTCCACCGTCCGGATCGGCGCTCGTCCTGATGTCTGCAGCTCCTCCGGATCCGAGAATTGATGAGGAAACGACGAAAGGAGTCGCCATGACTGCAGTGCTGGAACGCCCGGTCAAGCCGCACGACTATCCGTGCGCGGAGCTCCACAAGACCGACGAGAAGTTCGAGATCGTAGTGGAGACGCCGGGATGTGGGCCCGACGACCTCGAGGTCGAGGTCGATGGGCACAGGGTGACGGTGCTCGGCAGCCCGAGCGACCTTCATCCCCATCCGTTCACGTTCATCTTCGAGCTTCCGGGTGATGTGAACCTCGATCTGATCCACGCCGGCTTCGACGCCGGCGTTTTGAGGGTGGAAGCCCCGCGCCTGGCGCGGAGCGCAGCGCGCACTCTCGAGATCGAGACCCGCATCTGATCCGCGGAAGCGTTGGCTCTCGAAAGGAGGAGCCATGAAGAGCAATGGAAACGGCAGGGCGGCCGCCCTTGCGTCGATTCTCTCGCTGCTCTTCACGGGCCTCGGCGCGATGCTTCTCGCGCTTGTCTTCGCCAATCTCGGGCGGGCCTACCCGAAGGCGGGCGGCCGGTCCTACTCCGCCCGCCGAGCGTTCGGCGGCTCCGTCGGGTTCCAAACGGCTTGGGCGTACTGGATCGCGGCCTAGTGCCTTCCATCATCCCAGTGCGGATCGCCCCGACGCCCGGCTCGGCAGCGCGGAGTCGAGCACTGCGCCAGGCGTGGGCGCGGGGAAGAACGACCCGGAACGACGCCCTGGTCTTCTCGAGCGCACTCGCAGTCATCGCTCTGCACGCTGCAATCGACTCGTTCGTCGCGCCCGAGCCGGGCACGGGCCCGTTTGACCACTTGCTGCGCGGGTCGGTCTCGATCGCCATTCTGGGCCTGGCGGTCGGTGTCTATCCGCGTCTTCCAGCGGGTGGACGCGCGGCCCTCGCCGCAACCTTCGGCGCGCTCGCGCTCGAGGGCGCATCCCTGGCGGTCGCCGGGGCGCTGGCCGTCGGGCCCCGCGGGGAAGACTGGACGGGCTTCCTGCTCGTGCCGGTCGGTGTCGTCCTCGTTTCTCTCGGCCTGCTTCTGCTCTGGCGTTCTCGCAAGCCGGGTCGCTTCCGCTGGCTTCGCCGACTCGGCCTGGCGCTCGGCACGGTTCTCGTGGCCTATTGGCTCGTCGTGCCTGTCGGAATGGCTCTCCTCGCAACCCACCGTCCGCGAGCAGCTGCCCAGCCGGCCGACCTTGGGAGGCCGTATCAGGAGGTCACGCTGCGAACGAGCGACGGCCTCGAGCTTGCTGCTCGGTACGTGCCCTCGCGCAACGGGAGCGCAGTCATCTCGTATCCAACGCGTCAGGGCGACCTGGCGCAGGCGCGGATGCTCGTTCGCGACGGGTACGGCGTCCTGCTCCTCGACGCACGCGGGTACGACGGCAGCGAGGGCGACCCGAACCTCTTCGGCTGGGACGATGCGAAAGACATCGACGCTGCCGTTGCGTGGTTGCAGCAACGGCCGGACGTGGTGGACGGGCGAATCGGCGGCATCGGCTTTTCCGTCGGGGGCGAGGCGATGATCGAGGCTGCGGCCTCGAACCCGGGGCTTCGCGCTGTGGTGTCGGAAGGGGCGGGAGTGCGGTCGGTCCGCGAGGACCTGCTTCGCGGGCCCCGCGGATGGTTCGCGCTCCCGGCAGCCGCAGTCCAGACCGCCGCGCTCACCGTCATGAGCGGCACGCCGCCCCCTCCCTCGCTCGAGAAGCTCGTTCCGCGCATTGCACCGCGCCCCGTATTCCTCATCTATGCAGGCCGTGGTGGAGGGGGCGAGGAGTTGAACAGTGAGTATTTCGAGCACGCTTCCGCCTCGAGCACTCTTTGGAAGATCGAGGACGCCCGCCACGTGGGTGGCTTCCAGGCTCGGCCTGAGGAGTACGAGCGCCGGGTGATCGGCTTCTTCGACCGTGCTCTGCCGGCGAAAGTTCAGACGGCGTACGCCCGGGGCTTTCCCCTGGAACACTGAGGTGCCCCGGCGCCGGCTTCGGTGAGCGCGAACGGCTGCGCGGTCCCTGCTTCAATCCGGGCCTCCCCGTTTTGCGTAGGTCCGTTCGATGAGAGCTGTTCTCCCGGCGGGCGCGGCTGAACACGCTGCTCGACGGATCCCGTCGATCCCGGGTCTGGCGAGGTGAGGCGCGTGCAGGACGGCGCACAGGCGTTCTGGCTGCGCGCGCCCGGCTGCGGGGAGATCCGGCCGGCCACGCTACGCGAGCCGGGGCGGGACGACGTGGTGGTGCGCACCGTTCGGTCCGGCGTCAGCCGCGGCACCGAGGCGCTGGTGTTCCGGGGCGGCGTGCCGCCGAGCCAGTACGCCGCGATGCGGGCGCCTTTCCAGGAGGGGGACTTCCCTGGGCCAGTCAAATACGGCTATCTCAGCGTCGGCGTCGTCGAGCAGGGCCCGCCGGAGCTGCACGGCCGGACGGTCTTCTGCCTGTACCCGCACCAGACGGCCTACGTGGTTCCGGCCGGCGCCGTCACCGTGGTGCCGGAGGGCGTGCCACCCGCACGGGCCGTGCTCGCCGGCATCGTCGAGACCGCCGTCAACGCGCTGTGGGACGCCGCGCCCCTGGTGGGCGACCGAGTCGCCGTTGTCGGCGCCGGGATGGTCGGCTGCACCGTCGCACGCCTGCTCAGCCGGTTCCCGGCCGTGCAGGTCGTGCTCGTCGACATAGACGCCGGCAGGGCTGATGTGGCGGGTGCGCTCGGCGTCGACTTCGCGGCGCCGGCCGATGCCGCGTGCGGTCGCGACCTCGTCGTGCACACGAGCGCGACGTCTGCAGGCCTCCAGCGGTCACTGGACCTGCTCGGCCCCGAGGGCACGGTCCTCGACCTCAGCTGGTACGGCGACGCCGATGTTCGGCTGTCGCTCGGGGGCGCGTTCCACTCGCGGCGCCTCGGGCTCCGCGCCAGCCAGGTCGGCACGATCTCGCCGGCCCGAAGCGGGAGCCGCACGACGGCCGACCGGTTGGCACTTGCGCTCGACCTCTTGCGCGACCCTGCCTTTGACGTGCTCGTCACCGGAGAGTCCCGGTTCGGCGAACTGCCCGACGTGATGGCCCGGCTGGCCGCCGGGAGCCTGCCGGCCCTCTGTCACACGATCACCTACGGCGAGGGGTAGACCCTGTTCAGCGTGACCGTCCGCGACCACATGATGGTCGCCCACAGCCTCCGCGGTGACGTGTTCGGGCCGGCGCAGCGACTGCACGGAGCGACGTACGTGGTCGACGCGACCTTCCGGCGCCGCGAGCTCGACGCGGACGGCATCGTGGTCGACATCGGCCGGGCGACCGAGGAGCTGCGCTCGGTCCTGGCCGACCTCAACTACCGAAACCTCGACGACGAGCCGGTGTTCGCAGGCATGAACACGACGACGGAGGCGCTCGCCAGGATGATCGCGGATCGACTCGCGGAGTCCGTGCAAGCGGGCGCCCTGGGCGGCGTCGCCCGGGAGCTCGACGGGCTGTCGGTCACGCTGCACGAGTCCCACGTGGCGTGGGCCAGCTATGAGCGAGCGCTGTGAGGGCGCTGCACGTCGTCGTACCGGACGGAATCGACGATCCGGCGCGCTCGAGCGGAGGCAACGCCTACGACCGCCGGATCTGCCACGCGCTCGCCGAGATCGGCTGGCCGGTGGACGTCCACGCTGTCCCGGGCTCCTGGCCGCGACCGGATGCAGCGGCGTACGCAGCGCTCGCCGGTGTCGTCCAGGACATTCCTGACGGCTCTCTCGCGCTGCTCGACGGACTTGTCGCCTCGACCGCCCCGGAAGTGCTTGTGCCCCAGGCGCACCGGCTGCGTCTCGTCCCGCTCGTGCACATGCCGTTGGGGCAGGACGCGGCAGCTGGGGACGCCCGTGCGCGGGAAGCCGCCGTTCTGTCGGCCGCGACTTCCGTCGTGACGACGAGCGCGTGGAGCAAGCGAACGCTGCTCGAGCTGTACTCCTTGCCGGGTGACCGAGTGCATGTCGCCACGCCCGGGGTCGATGCCGCCCCTCTCTCGCCGGGAACGGCGTCCGCGGGTGCGCTGCTCTGCGTCGCTGCGGTGATCTCCGGCAAGGGACACGACGTGCTGCTCGATGCGCTCGCGACGATGACGGACCTCGCCTGGGACTGTGTGTGCGTCGGCAGCATCGACCGCGACCCGGCGTTCGCAGAGAGTCTCAGGCGCCGTCTCTCGAACGACGAGCTCGGTGACCGTGTGCGCTTCCCGGGGCCGCGCGCGGGAGCGGATCTCGATCGAAGCTACGAGGCCGCCGACCTGCTCGTGCTGGCGTCGCGCTCCGAGACCTACGGCATGGTGGTCACCGAGGCGCTGGCCCATGGTCTGCCGGTCGTCGCAGCCGATGTCGGCGGAGTCGCGGAGGCCCTCGGTCACGGGGCCGACGGGATCCGGCCGGGACTGCTCGTTGCCCCCGGCGACCCTGCTGCGCTCGCCGCGGCCCTGCGGACCTGGCTCGGCGATGCCGAGGTGCGGCGCGCCTGGCGCCGCGCCGCGCGCGAGCGGCGCGGGTCGCTCTCCGGGTGGTCGACAACGACGTCCGTCCTGGCAGGTGTGCTGAAAAGGGCGGCGCGATGATCGTCGAGCGCACTCGGGCCGGCGGGGAATGGCTCGACCTTCGCGAGCCTGCCGACGCTGCGGCGCGCGACCCCGAGCTCGTCGAGCAGCTCCGCCGGCATCTTGCCCCGACCAGCTGCCGGGTGATCCACGATCTCGGGTGCGGCACCGGGTCGATGGGCCGCTGGCTGGCTCCGCTTCTGCCGGGGCCCCAGCACTGGGTTCTGCACGACCGGGACGAGGACCTGTTGCACGTCGCCGCCGAGCTCCCCGGTCCGGCCGCCGACGGTGCCCCAGTCGTGGTCGAGACGCGACCGTCCGACGTCACCCAGCTGCGTCCCGGTGATCTCGCGGATGCCAGCCTCATCACCGCCTCGGCACTGCTCGACCTGCTGACTCGGGATGAGCTAACCGGGCTGATCGACATCTGTGCCAAAGCAGCATGCCCGGTCCTGCTGAGCCTCTCCGTCGTCGGTCGCGTCGAGCTGACCCCGGCCGATCCGCTGGACTCCCGCGTGGCGGCCGCGTTCGACGCCCACCAACGGCGCACGACGGCACGCGGCCGCCTGCTCGGCCCCGATGCCGTCGCCGTCGTCGCCGACGGATTCCGCGGGCGGGGGGCTGAGGTGCTCGTCCGCCCGACCCCCTGGCGGCTCGGCGCCGCCGAAGCGGACCTGGCGGCGGAGTGGTTCACCGGCTGGATCGGCGCCGCGTGCGAGCAGTCCGTCGACCTCGCCTCCGAGACCGGTGCATATACGCGCCGACGCTTGGCGCAGGCGCGAGCCGGCAAGCTCGCCGTCACCGTGGGCCACGCCGACCTGCTGGTGCTGCCATGACGACCGGTACGTCGTTGTGGAGATGGGCGCAGCCTGTGGTCGCCGTCGGGACGCTGGCCGTCGTCGTCTGGCGCCTCGGCGTTGGCCCCTTCCTCGACGGTGTCCGCGCGGTGGACGGCGCGGCGCTGGCGGCAGGAGCCGGGATTGGCGTGCTGACGACAGCCTGCTGTGCCTGGCGGTGGACGACTGTGGCGCGCGGCCTCGGCCTCCGTCTCTCGTTTCCGGCCGCCGTCGCGGCGTGCTACCGGTCGGTCTTCCTCAACCTCACCCTTCCCGGCGGGGTCGTCGGCGACGTTCATCGCGGCGTCAGCCACGGCCGCGACGTGCGTGATGTCGGCCTCGCCTTGCGGGCCGTCGCATGGGAGCGCACGGCCGGGCAGTTCGTGGCGGCCGTTGTGACAGTCGCCGTCCTGGTGGCGCTGCCGTCGCCGGTGCCGCCGATCCCGCTGGTGGTTGCCGCGCTGGTACCCGTCGTGATCGTGCTCGCGCTCGTCGGCCGGGCTCGAGGAGGCGAAGGGCGCTCGCGATCGGCGCGCCTGCGACGTGCGATCGCCGGCGACATTCGCGACGCGCTCCTGGCGCGGAGGGCGTGGCCGGTGATCGCGCTCGCGTCTCTGGCAGTCGTCACCGGCCACGCGATCACCTTTGTGATCGCGGCGCGGACCGCGGGCGCGGCGGCACCACTCGCCCAAATGGTGCCCCTGGCCCTGCTCGCCATGCTGGCCATGGTGCTCCCCAGCGTCGCCGGCTGGGGGCCACGCGAGGGTGCGACGGCATGGGCGTTCGCCGCGGCGGGCCTGGGCGCGGAGCTGGGCGTCGCCACCGCCGTCGTCTACGGCGTGATGGTCCTCGTCGCGAGCCTGCCCGGTGCGCTCGTCCTCGTGACCGCCTGGGTACCTCGCGCCGCGATCGCCCAGACCGATGGAGCCGCGGATGCCTGACCGCCCCTACACACTGCTTTCCTGCAGCGTGTCGATGGACGGCTACATCGCGAGCGCGGCGACGCGGCTTCTGCTGTCGAACGATGCCGACTTCGACCGGGTCGACGCCGTTCGCGCCTCGTGCGACGCGATCCTGGTCGGCGCCGCGACGGTGCGGAACGACAACCCCCGGCTCGTCGTGCGCTCGCAGGCGCGCCGAGACGAGCGAACGGCCCATGGGCTCGCGCCGTCGCCGATGAAGGTCACGGTGACGGGCAGGGCAGAGCTCGACGCGTGCGCTGACTTCTTCACCACCGGCGAGGCGGAGAAGCTCGTCTACTGCGCGAGGCCCCGGCTACGCGACGCCCGCGCGCGCCTGGGGCCGGTCGCAACCGTCGTCGACGGCGGCCACACCGTGGAGATGTGCAGGCTGAGCAACGACCTCGCGGCACGCGGCGTGGAGCGGCTCATGGTCGAAGGGGGCGGGACCGTGCACACGCAGTTTCTGACCGCCGATCTCGTCGACGAGCTGCAACTCGTCGTCGCCCCGGTGTTCGTCGGCGACTCGCAGGCTCCGAGGTTCGTGCGTGACGGCTGCTTCCCCTGGAATCCGGCCCGGCGGGCGACGCTCGCCGCCGTCCGCCAGATGGGCGACGTGGTGTTGCTGCGCTACGCCCTTTCGTCCCGGTTCGAGGACGACTGAGGGACGGGAGCGGTGCTGATGCGAGTGCCCACCGCGACGATCCGCACGCAGGTCTCGGTGCCTCTACGTCTGGCCGACGGCTATGTCACGCAGGCTCGGGTGTTCAGCTTCGACGGTCTCGTCGACGGCCGCGAGCATCTCACGTTCGGTCTGGGCGATCTGGCCGTCCCCTCGCCGGGCGGATCCCGCCGGATCCCGCTGGTCCGGCCGCACAGCGAGTGCCTCACTGGCGATGTGTTCGGCAGTCAGCGCTGCGACTGCGGGCCTCAGCTACGCGAAGCTGTCGAGCGAATCGCCGACTCCGGTGGCTTTCTGCTGTACCTGCGGCAGGAGGGACGGGGCATCGGCCTCTACGCCAAGCTCGAGGCGTATGCGCTGCAGGACAGGGGACTGGACACGTATGAAGCGAACCTCGCGCTCGGTCACCGCGAGGACGAGCGCAGCTACATCGCCGCTGCGCAGATGCTGCACGCGCTCGGGGTGTCGAGGGTCGCCCTGCTCAGCAACAACCCGGACAAGGCTCAGCAGCTACGCCGGTGCGGGGTCAGCGTTGCCGCGCAGGTGCCGACAGGCGTGCACCTGTCCGCCGCGAACGGTCGCTACCTGGCCGCGAAGGCTCGCAGGGGCGCGCACACGTTCGACGTCGGGCTGTCAGCCGGGTGAGAGCCGCACGTTCGGGCTAGCCCCCGCCGGTTGCGTGCCGAAGGCGCTGAGGAAGCGGTCGCGGAAGGCGCTCATCGGCCAGACCGGCGCTTGCGGGCTCGGCCGCAGGCCGTCCTCCCAGCCCCACCCGGCGATCTGGTCCAGCACCGCCGGGTCGTGGGCGATGACAGAGACCGGCACATCGTGGCTCAGTTCCGGGTGCAGCCCGGTGACGATCGTCGAAGGCTGATGATCGCCGAGGACGACGAGCACGAGGTCGTCGTTCCCGTAGTGCCGCACGAAGGAGACGAGTGTGTTCAACGAGTACTCGATGGACCGCCCGTACGCCGCGCGCACCCGGTCGTGGTCGCCCCAGAGCGCAGTCGTCGTCACCGTGCTCACCGGAAGGCTGTCGAAGACCGAGCCGTCGCCGACGTCGCCCCAGTCGATCAGCTCGGGGATGCGTGTCCAGGGCGCATGGCTCGAAACCATGTCGACCTCCGCGAAGACGGGACGCCGGTCGCGTTTGCCGAGCTCGAGGCGTTGCAACGCCTCGAGGACGTACTGGTCGGGCATCGGAGCGTACGCGAACGTCGGGCCGAGATAGCCCAGGTTGCGCTGGTCGTAGACCTTGTCGTAGCGGTAGAACGACCGCTGCGGCCAGTCCCGGTTGTTCGCCGGCACGTCGTCGACGGTCCGCCACCCGGCCCGCTCGAACGCCTGGCTGAGTGTGAACCTGTCGCTCGCGACGAGCTGGTCGTAGCGCCATTGCCTGTTGACCCACACCCCCGAATGGAGAGTGGAGTGCGCGAGCCAGCTGGCTCCGCCGAACGTCGGGGAGGTGAGGAAGGCGCTCCGTGCCTCGAAACCGGCGGCCCGCAGTCGCTCCGTCCCTTCGGCGAGGGCAGCATCGACGCCCGGAGAGATGGAGGAATCCTGGAGCGCGACCACTCCGTAGCTTTCGACGAATGCGACGATGACGTCCTTGCCGCGCAGGTCGGTGAGCAGCTGGTCGCCGGGAGTGTCGCGGAAGCGGTCGCGACGGATCTCGTCGGCGAAGAGCGCGCGGTCCTTGATGCCGGCGCGCACCGCGCGCACCTCGCCGACGGCCAAGCTGGCGGCGCTCGTCGAGGCGAACGGCACGCCCGAGACGAGTTGCGCCCCGAACGCCCAAGAAAGCATCCAGACCGCGCCGAGCGCCAGGACGACATTGAGCGACCTCCGGCGGTGGCCCGCCGCGACCCGGGTCAGGCGAAGCACCGCCAGGGTCGTGAGGGCGAGCACGGCGACGATGAGCACCGCCGCGCCGGCCACGACCAGGTCCGCGTTTCTCGATCCGACCGAGTCCCGCAGCGTCTCGAGGCCGATCCCGGTGTACCTCCAGTCGGCAATGGGATCGAACGGCCGGTCGAAGGTCGCGTAGAGACCCATGTCGAGGACCTTCACGATGACCAGCAGACCGAGAACGGGTCCGACGACCCAGGCCAGGGCGCGTCGAGCAGTCGCGGGCAGGGCAAGAGCCAGAGCGATGACGGCGATGCCCTCGAGCGGGAGTCTCACGAACGCACTGGGGGTGAGACGACTTGGATGGTCCGGAGCGACCAGGGCGATCCAGACGAGCACAATGGCGAGGATCGTGAGCGCTACGGCGATACTCGTCCGCACTCGGCCCGCAGTCGCCGTCACACCGGGTTGCACGGTGTGTCGGTGGCTCCAAAGCCACCAGACGTCGCGGCCGAACGACTCGCAGAGCAGGGCGAGCGCGCCGACGAGGGCAGCCCGGGTCACAGCTGCCGGCACGAGCTCTGCGGCCGCCACCGTCAGGACGACGCCTTGAGTCGCGGCGACGACCTTTCGCCAGTAGCGGGGCGGGAGCGGCGCACGCATCCACGGCCAAAACCATCCGGCTGCGAAGAACGCGTAGCGCGCCGCGCCGATTGCGAGGACCCACATACCGGTCGAGCGGGCGACGTACACGCTGAGAACGAGGATCAGGAAGGCGTCGACCTCGCCGTCGAACCGCGCGCCCAGATTCGACGCTGTGCTGCTGCGTCGTGCGACCCATCCGTCGACCAGGTCCAGCGCGAGCGCGAGCGCCGACAGTGTCACCAGCGCCGTGACCTGCGCGGGTCCCGCGAAGGAGTCGGCGACCAGCGCCGCGACGCCGACCGCGAGCGTCGCCCGAGCAAGAGTCACCCAATCCGCCGGGCCCAGCCGGTTGATTCGGCAGTGGAGGACGCCCCGCGCCAGTGCGGCATTCAGGGCCACGCCGCAGGCGACTCCGACGACCCAGCCGGCTCCGCTCAGGCCGATGATCGCCGCGAGGGCGGCAACCGTTGCGACCTGGGCGATGACCCCGGTTGCCAGGAAGGTCCGAACCGCTTGCACCGTGCCTCCGTATTTGTCGATACGTGGGATAGGTACGGGAGACGTGTTGCCCCGGTTCATACGGCGGCCGGTTGAATTGAGGCCATGATCCAGGATGAGCGTGCTCCGTTCGTCCGGGCGCTGCAGGGAGCCCGCGCATCCGCCTACGCGCCGGGCGAGTTCGTCGGGCAGGAGAGCTTCATGGGCGCCGCGGAGATTCGGGACCTGGCCGGGCGGGCCGGCATCGCGCCCGGGGTCTCGGTCCTCGACCTGTGCTGCGGAATCGCAGGGCCCGGGCGCTTCATCACGCGAGAGCTCGGCTGCACCTACCTGGGAGTGGACGTGAGCTCCAGTGCCGTCGAGATCGCGCGAGAGAACGCAGGCGCCCTTCCCTGCCGCTTCGAGGTCGCGCGAGTTCCTCCTATTTCCTTCGGCCCCTTCGACGTCGTGCTTCTCTTCGAAACGATGCTCGCCTTTCCCGACAAGGAAACGCTGCTCGAGGAGATATCCCGGGCACTCCTCCCCGGCGGGCGGTTCGCCTTCACGATGGAGGAGGGGCTTCCCCTCACGGAGGCGGAGCGCGAGCACATGCCCGACGCCGACACCGTCTGGCTCACGCCGCTCGGGGAGATGCTCACGTGTCTGGAGCGAGTCGGGCTGCGTGTCCGCTGGCAGCAGGACTGCAGCGAGTCCCACCGTGCTGTGGCGGCTGCGTTGACCGGCGCGTTCGCCACCGATGCCACGGCGATCGCCGGACACATCGGGCGCAGGGCACTGGAGGACCTCCTGGCCGCGCACCGGCTCTGGAGCGACTGGCTCAGGGAGGGACGCGTGCGCAAGCTCGCCTTGGTTGCGGAAAAGACGGGGACGACGGGATGAGCCTGACGTTTCCTTCCCCCGGAATAGGAAAGGTGGTCTGTAGATGCGCGCGACTGTGATGTACGGCGCGGAGGATGTCCGCGTCGAGGATGTCCCTGATGCACGGCTGCTCGAACCGGGCGACGCACTTGTTCGCGTTACGCGCGCCGCGATCTGCGGCAGTGATCTGTGGCCGTACAAGTCGATGGAGCCGAGCGCCGCCGGGCAACGCATGGGGCACGAGTTCATCGGCATCGTCGACGCGGTGGGCGCAGACGTCCCCTCGCTTCGGGCCGGCGACCTCGTCGCCTCTCCGTTCCTCTGGTCGGACGGGACCTGCGTCCTGTGCAGAGAAGGAATGCAGCCCTCGTGCCTGCATGGAGGGCGTTACGGCGTCGACGGGGTCGACGGCGGCCAGGGGGAAGCCGTGCGCGTTCCGCAGGCGGATGGGACCCTCATCCGGCTCCCGGTCGAGCCAGACGACGTGCTCATGCCGTCGCTCTTGGCCCTGACGGACGTGATGGCGACCGGTCACCACGCGGCGCTCTGCGCCCGCGTGGGTCCCGGCAAGAGTGTCGCGGTCGTCGGTGACGGCGCTGTCGGCCTTTGCGGCGTGATCGCGGCGCGCCGACTCGGCGCCGAGCAGATCATCATCCTCGGTCACCACGAGCCCCGGATCGTGCTCGCGAGAGCGTTTGGAGCGACCGACGTCGTCGGCGAGCGTGGGGAGGAGGCCGTGGAGCGGGTCCGGGAGCTGACCGACGGCCTCGGCGCCCACTCCGTGCTCGAATGCGTCGGCCTCGAGGAGGCGACGAGCACGGCCCTCCGCAGTGCCCGGCCGGGCGGAGCCGTCGGCCGCGTCGGGGTGCCGCAGGAGGAGTCGATCTCGGAAGGTGAGTCGACGTTCTTCGACAACGTGACGATCAGCGGGGGCCCCGCCCCGGCCCGGGCATACATGGAAGAGCTGCTCGCAGACGTCCTCGCGGGGCGGATCGAGCCCGGCCGTGTCTTCGACCGCGTCGGGTCGCTCGACGAGGTGCCGGACGGCTACCGTGCGATGAACGACCGCGAGGCGATCAAGGTGATGATCGAGCTCTGACGCTCGGCCGCCTCGACAACGATCACCGGGAGAAGCCATGCAGATCACCAGGAGCTCGATCGAGACCACGCCCGGCCCGCCCGAGTGGTTCACCGGCTCGGTCTACGTCGACGCAGTCGCGGTGCCCTCCGGCGACTCGCGCGTGAGCGCGAGCAGCGTGCATTTCACACCCGGCGCGCGAACGGCGTGGCACACCCATCCCAACGGTCAGACGATCTACGTTCTCGAAGGCATCGGACTGGCGCAGTGCCGCGGCGGCCCGATCGAGCTCATTCGACCGGGTGACCGCGTCTTCTTCGAGCCCGGCGAAGACCACTGGCACGGCGCGACGGGGAACCGCTTCATGACGCACCTCGCGATGCTCGAAGTGGGCGACGACGGCGTTCCGGCGACGTGGGGCGACCACGTCACGGACGAGGAATACGGCGGCGCCCCGCTCGTCTAGCGCCACAAAGGTAGTGCCCCGACATGAATTGAATCTGTCTGCCGTCGAACGTCCAGACGGCTTACGCCTTGGACTTTGACGGAAAACCAGTGCCTCCGACAGGAATTGAACCCGTGCAGGTGGTTTAGGAAACCGGGCTGGGAACGTAGTGCAAGAGCCGACGTACCGGTAGGCGGTTAGCGTTTACGATCTGATTGACGCGCTGCCAGCTTAGACCTGCGACTCGCGCTATGACGGTTGCGGATACGCCGTGGCTGTGAGCCTCGATGGTCGCCTATTGAAGCTCGCGGCGCTTCCGACTACTCGGACGGCGGGGTCGGCCTTGCGGACTTGCTCAGCAGCCGTCGCTTAGTGACGTGGCTCTACGAGACACTTGTGCGGCGGTCACTGTCGGCATAGGTTGAGAACCGGCGTCGAACTTGAAGTCCAACGTGCGGCGGAAAAGGGAAACCATGTTCCATCTGCGCACGCTCATCCTCGTCGCCATCTCCGCGATCGGCCAAGCTGTGAGCGCGACCGCTTACGGCGCGACAGTCGCGACCGGAACGGTGGTGGACGCGAACGGCAATCCCGTTGCGGGGGTGTCCGTCTACCTCTACGACGAGAACAATGCCGCGGCCAGCAAACACTCAACCCTGTCGCTTCGGTGCAAAGCAGCGCTGACGGTGTTTGGCGTCGGCCTTTCATTGCAAAGCGGCGCTTCGAAGTACGTGAAGTTGCACTGGAGGTTCGGGAACAAGTATCCGGCTTACTACCTGTGTGGAAACGACAACGATGCCATGCACTCGCGCCGCATCTACGCAGGCGCCTAGCAGCGGGTCTTCGATCAGGAGCAGGAGGTTCGTTTTCCTGCTCCTGACCTTCGCCGTCCTCGTCCTCGCGTTCGGCATCTTCTTCCTCGTGCGGGCACGGGGGGATGACGGGCAGGTGCATCCTGGCGGTCCACTTGCTCCCCCAAAGGGCTACAGCGATGCTGTGACAGGTCCGGTTGATCTAAATGCTCCGTACTCGTGGGGACTCATCTACCTGCACAACAACAGTGACCGGACTGCGCACCTGGTCGCGGCAGATCTCGGTCAGGTGCCGCTCGGATTGCGAGTCCTTGGTTCCTACGCCGTTCCCCGTAATGCGGGAATCGGCTTGATGTCGGGCTATGCTTCTGGCAGTGGACGCGCAGTCGAAGGGCTCGATATTCCACCGCACGATGTCTACGACATCGTCGTTGGTCTAAGCGCAACGATCCCTGGACGGCACGTGATTCCGATCGTGCGTCTCCGCTACACGAGTGGGGGAGTTAGGTACGAGGCGACGTTCCACCAGTCAGTCGCGCTCTGTGCGCCCAAGGCGAAGTACATGGAGGACGGCTGCCCATCCCCGCTCGATTGAGTGGGCGGTGACGCGCTTGAACCCCCGACCTCAATCGTCGGGGTAATCTCGCCGTGAACGGCAACCACTCCGTCCTCTCGCTCGCCTTCCTCAGCGCCCGCAGCCTCGACGTTCGTCCCGCTGCTTTAGGAGCTCTTACGAAGACGCAGTTTCTCGCGCTTCTCCTGCGGAAGTTGTCCACACGAACGCAGATTCTGAAGTCCTGCTAATCGCCTCAAATAAAGGGATGCCCCCGACAGGAATTGAACCTGTGCACGTGGTTTAGGAAACCACTGCTCTATCCACTGAGCTACGGGGGCTCGGCGTCAGCGTAGCGGGCCGACCAGGCTCATTCGTTCGCTCCAACGTGGTAATGGAGGTGGACCGTGCCGCCGCGGAAGCGCCGCTCTCCAGCAGCTCGAGCGCGAGACGCTCGCCCTGCGGGAGAGCCCGGTTCCCCCCGCCGACGATCACCGGGGTGAGGAAGAGATGGCAATGGTCGACGAGCCCCGCCGCGAATGCTGCGGCGGCTAGCTCCGGGCCGCCGATGGAGAGGTCGGCCGTGGCGTCGTCCTTGAGGGCGCGTACGACATCCGGATCGAACGTCGGCGATGTATCCGTCCAGCGAAGCGAGCATGAGTAGATCAGGTCGGCCAAATGTGTCCTTCAAGGAGCGAAAGCTAGACCCCGGGGCGAGGATCGGTGGCCTCGCGCCCGGAATGAGCGCCGAAAGTGACGACGGGCCGCCTGCCGGCACGGCCTTCCCCCGTGAAGACGGGCGTGGAATCGGGTCACGCGCCGCTCATACCCTCTCGGGGCTCCCATCTGAACATCCGAAGTGCGAGCACGACTCCGACCGCGCCCCAGAGGGCGACGACGGCGATGGCCCCGAGCGACTCCGAGAGGGCGTTCTCGTCGAGGAACACGCTCCGCATAAGCTCGAGGAGGTACGTGAGCGGGAGGACGTCTGCGATCGCGCGGAGGAAGGCCGGCATGGACTCCGTCGACCAGAACACTCCCGAGATGAAGACCATCGGCAGGTAGATCGCGTTCACGATCGCCGAAGAACCCTCTGCGCTCTTCACGACCCCCGTCAGGGCGAGGCCGAGCGCGGCGAACGCCACCGTGCCGAGAAGCAGCGTGAAGACGAAGGTGCCCGGCGACCGCGGGAGGTCGGCGTCGATCAGGAAGCGCCCGATGAGGAGCTGGATGACGGCCTCGAGCCCGATGACGAGGAGCGTCGAGCCGATGACCGCGCTCATGTAGATCCGCGGCGGGAGCGGCGTGCCGCGCACCCGCTTCAGGACGCCCGACTCCCGGCGCACGACTAGCTGGATCGCGAGTCCCGCGAACGCCGTCGAGACGATGCCGTACCCGAGGAGCCCCGCCAGCAGGTACGTGCCTGCGTTGACGCCGCCGATGGTGTCGCGATCGCCGTAGATCGACCCGAGGAGCACGAGGAAGATGATCGGGAGAAGGAACGTGAAGAACGCGGCCTCGCGACTCCGCCAGAAGATCCTCTGCTGTGCGGCGAGCTCGTGGAAGAAGAGCCTCATCCGACCTCGGCCTCCTCCCGCGTCAGCTCGAGATACAGGTCCTCGAGCGAGCGGCGGCGCACCTCGATGCCCTCGAGCTCGAGGCCCTCGGCGAGCGCTTGGCCGGTCAGCTCGTGGAGGACGCGCGTCGGCTCGTCAGTCGCGATCACGAGCTCCTCGCCGTCGCGGCGGTAGCGAATCTCGACGCCAGCCGCCTCCGAGAGCAGGTCGCGCGGCGAGCCGGTGGCGACGATGCGGCCGTCGCGGAGGATCGCGAGGCGGTCGGCGAGGGTCTGCGCCTCCTCCATGTAGTGCGTGGTCAGGAGGATGCTCTTGCCGAGCGCCCGCAGGTCGCGGATGGTCTCCCAGGCCTGACGCCGCGCGGCGGGGTCGAAGCCGGTCGTTGGCTCGTCGAGGAAGATCAGCTCGGGATCGCCGACGAGCGCGAGAGCAAGGTCGAGACGGCGCAGCTGTCCGCCGGAGAGCGTGCGCACACGCGTTTCGCGCTTCTCGCCGAGCCCGACGAGCTCGATCACCTCGCCGACGTCTCGCGCCCGCTCGTAGTAGCCGGCGAAGAGCTCGAGGGTCTCCCTGACGGAGAGGAGGGGGTACACGGCGGAGGACTGGAGGACGATGCCGATGCGCGCCCGAAAGTCGCTGCCGCTTCGGGCCGGATCGGTGCCGAGCACCTGCACGGTGCCCTCGTCCCGGTCCCGGTAGCCCTCGAGGATCTCGACAGTGGTGGTCTTGCCGGCGCCGTTCGGCCCGAGGAGGGCGAACACCTCGCCTGCCTCGACGCGGAAGCCGACTCCGTGGAGGACCTCGCGCGTGCCGTACGACTTCCTCAGGCCGGAGACCTCGATCGCGCTCACGCGGCCAGAATACTGACCGCCTCAGCGCGGGTCGCGCCTACACTGCGGCCGTGAAGGCCCTGGCCGCCGGAGCCTGCGTTCTTGCGCTCGCCGTCGGGGTGGGGCATGCCTCGGCCGCCTTTCAGTCCTCGGTCAGCCGGATTCCGCCCGACGTACGGGAGCGAGTCGTCGGCTCATCGTGGCGCCCGGGCTGCCCTGTCCCGCTGCGAAAGCTCCGCCTCGTCCGCGTCTCGATCCACAAGTTCGACGGGTCGAAGCAGCAGGCGCGGCTGATCGTCCACCGAACGCAGGCGCACAAGGTCGTCAAGGTGATGCACAAGCTCTGGCGCGCCGACTATCCGATCCGGCGCATGCGCCTCGTCGATGCCTACGGAGCGGACGACGACCGCTCGATGAACGCCGACAACACCTCCGCCTTCAACTGCCGCTTCGTCGCAGGCACGGACGGCTGGTCGCTGCACGCCTACGGGAAGGCGATCGACCTCAACCCGGTCGAGAACCCCTACGTCTCGGGGAGCCACGTCTCACCGGAGAAAGGCGCCAAGTACGCCGACCGCTGCTGCCACCGGGCGATCGTCCACGCCGGCGACACGGTCGTGCGCGCGTTCGCCTCCGTCGGCTGGGGGTGGGGCGGCTCCTGGTCGGGCGGGACCAAGGACTACCAGCACTTCTCGACGACCGGGGGCTAGCTCGCGCCGAGCTGGTCGAGCAGCCAGGCGCGCGCGTCGGCCTTGGCCTCCGCGTTCAGGTCGTGCTCGGCGCCGTAGAGCTCGAGCTTCTTCGGGTCGCTCGTCGCCGCGAAGGCCTCCCGGGTGTCCGCAGGGCTCGGCCGCGTGTCCAGCTTCCCGGCCTGAAGGAAGACCGCGCTCGGCGCTGCGTACGGGAGGTAGTTGACCGCGTCGATCGACTGCATGGCCTCCTCGTAGGCGGGGAGGTCGCCTTCCACGCCCTGATCGTCGGCGAGCTGTCGCATGTCGCTCGAGAGGCGGGGGACCAGGGACATGAGGACGAACGAGTGCACGCGCCGCTCGACTGCCGACAGGACTCCGCCCAGCGAGCCTCCCCAGCTGAACCCGACGTAGCCGAGCCGGCTCGGGTCGACCTCCGGCCGCGAGACGAGAAGGTCGATGCCGCGGCGCATCTCCTTCACCTCCTGGACGATCCCGTCCTTGTCCGACGGCTCGAAGACGACGACGTCCTCGATGGGCGGCCGGGCGTAGGGCGGGTTGGGGAGCAGGGAGACCACCCCGGCCTTCGCGAGCTCGATCGCCTCGGTGTAGAAGGTGTACTTGGCGCCCGGGGCGCCGGGCATGAACTCGACCGCGGGATACCCCCCGCCTTCCTCGGGGGTGATCAGGAAGGCGTCGATCCGTCCTTCGGGGCCCGCGTAGGTGATGTCGTGCACGACCACGCCGTCCTTGACCTCCGACTTCACCTCCTGGACGTCGAGCGGCGCCGCGGCGTCGTAGTCGAACTGGCCGAGGAGATCGGGGTCGACCGTTGCGGGCGAGGTCGAAACGTCACCGCGGCCCCCTCCGCCGTCGTCGACGCCGCCGCAGGCCGCGGCGAGGATGGCCAGTCCCAACAGGATCGGAAGCGCCCGCCTCACTGCCGGGTACGACGAGCCCGCGCGCGGTTGGTTTGCCCTGGTTTACTTCCGCCGTGGCGCGCGGTCTCGTCATCGTCGATATCCAGAAGGACTACTTCCCGGGCGGCGCCCACCCGCTCGAGGGGCCCGAGGCCGCTGCGGCGTCAGCGGCGCGGCTTCTGGCCGCGTTCCGGGTGGCCGGCGACCCCGTCTTCCACGTCCGCCACATCTGGGACGAGGAGGAGGCGACCTTCATGCGGCCAGGAACGGACGGCGCGGAGATTCACGAGAGCGTCGCGCCGAAGGACGGCGAGACCGTCATCTCGAAGGAGCATCCGAACAGCTTCCGCGACACCGTGCTCGAGGACGAGCTCCGCAAGGCCGGCGTGGACGACCTCGTGGTCTGCGGGATGATGACCAGCATGTGCGTGGATGCGACGGTTCGCGCCGCCGTCGACCTCGGCTTCGAAACGACGGTGGCCCACGACGCGTGCGCCACCTGCGAGCTCGACTTCGGCGGTGTTGCGATTCCCGCCGCCTCCGTGCACGCGGCCTTTCTCGCCGCGCTCGCGGACGGCTACGCGGCGGTCGTCTCCACCGACGAGCTCGCGGGCTGAACCCAGGCCTCGACCGGCTGCTCGCGTCCTCGGAGATCGAGCGTGCGCTTCTCGAGCGCCGTGGTGTCGAGCTCGGCCGCCGCCGCGGCGGCGTCGCTGATGACGATCTCGCCGGCCTTCGCCATCGAGGTCAGTCGCGCGGCGGTGTTGACCGTGTCGCCTAGGGCGGTGAAGTCGAGCGCGTCGTCCTCGCCGATGTAACCGACGTAGGAGAGCCCGGTGTGGATGCCGATTCCGACCGGGACCCATGGCTCGCCGTCACCGTGCCCCGTTTCCATGAGGAGCCCGCGCGCGGCCTTCACGGCGCGGGCAGCATGATCCTTACCGGCGAAGCCCGGGATGAAGAGGGCGACCGCTTCGTCGCCGACGAACTTGTCCACGATCCCGTCCCAGCGGTCGACGACCCGTGCGGCGGTGCCCCAGAAGCGGGTCAGCAGCTGGCCGAACTCGCCGGGAGGCAGCTGCTCGGCAAGCCCGGTAGACCCGCGGACGTCGGCGAACATCGCGGAGATCTCGACCTCGGCGCCGCCGGGGTGCTTGTGGGCCGACTTGATGCACCACGTGCAGAGCCTGCGGTTGAGCGGCGAAGGCTTGCCGCCGAACACGCGAATGAGGAAGTTGCCCGGCTTGCCGAACGGCGCGTAACAGAGCTTGCAGCGGGGCTCCGAGGGGATCTTCTTCCAGAGCGACTGGAACGTCCGGAGCCCACGCACCTCGCCCATGAGGATCTGGCGCCATTCCTCGGTCGAGGTGGGGTCGCTCATCGCGGATCGAGGATACTCCGCCCATTCGACCGATGGACGTGCCGCCCATTCACACCGCGCGGCTGGAACTCGTGTCGATGACGCCTGAGTTCATGGAGGCTGTGCTCGCCGGCCGCCTTGCGGAAGCGCAAGAGCTGCTCGGCGCAGCGCTCCCGGCCGAGCCCGTTGACACGGCCGTAGAGCATTTCCTGGGTCGCAGGGTCGCTCAGCTGCGGGAAGAGCCCGATGTCCAGCGGTGGCTGGCGCGCGCCATCGTCAGGAAGGAGGGAGGCCGTTTGATGATCGGGAACGTCGGCTTCCACGGGCAGCCGGGCGTCAACGCGGCGGGCAACGAGCACGCGCTCGAGATCGGGTACGGGCTACAGCCCGAGCACCGGAGGCAGGGCTACGCAACGGAGGCGGTGGAAGGGCTGATCGGGTGGGCCCGGACGCAGGGCATCGGTCACTTCGTCGCGTCCGTCTCTCCCGACAACGAGCCCTCACTCGCGATCATCCGTAAGCTGGGCTTCGTGCGCACGGGCCAGCACATCGATCCGGAGGACGGTCTCGAGCACGTGTTCGAGCTGCGGAACTGAGCAATGCCGGCCTTTCGCTACGTACTCGCCGACGTCTTCACGGACTCGCCGCTCGAAGGCAACGGTCTCGCCGTCTTCACCGACGCGCGCGAGATCCCTGAGGAGACCCTGCAGCCGCTCGCTCGCGAGCTGAACCTGTCCGAGACGGTGTACGTCTACCCGGCCGAGGCGGGCGGCCACGCGCGCATCCGCATCTTCACGCCCATGGACGAGCTGCCGTTCGCCGGCCATCCCGTCCTCGGGACCGCCTTCGTGCTCGCCGCGCCGCTCCAGCTCCCGGAGATCGTGCTCGAGACCGGCATGGGCCCCATTCCGGTGCGGCTCGAGCGCGAGGAAGGGCGGATCAGCTTCGGCTGGATGAGCCAGCCGGTTCCAACGGTCGAGCAGTTCGCGGCCGCCGACGAGCTCCTCGCCGCCGTCGGCGTCGAGCGCTCCGAGCTCCCTGTCGAGCTCTACGACAACGGCGCTCGGCACGTCTACGTCGCGCTCCCGAGCGCCGAGGCCGTCGAGGCGCTCGAGCCGGACCTCCAGGCCTTGAAGCGCCTGCAGGGGATCGTCGGGACGAACTGCTTCGCAGGCGAAGGCGATCGCTGGAAGACGCGGATGTTCGCTCCCGCGGACGGCGTCCCCGAGGATCCGGCCACGGGCTCTGCCGCCGGCCCGCTCGCCTGCCACCTCGCCCGGCACGGGCGGATCTCGTTCGGCGGGGAGATCGTCATCTCGCAGGGGACCGAGATTCGGCGCCCGAGCACGCTGCACGCCCGGGTCACGGGCTCGGCGGAGAAGATCGAGGGCGTGGACGTCGGCGGCTCGGCCGTCATTGTCGCCCGCGGCGAGTTCAAGCTCGGCTAGAGCGGCGAGTTCACGTCGGCCCAGAGTGCGAGCGGCGACGCTCCCGTCGCGAACGTCCTCGAGCGAGTCCCCGTCGCGAACAAAGCCTTGTGTTTCTCAGTCACGAGGTTCAACACGTCCCTTCGGGACAACCGGCCGAGCGTGAAGCCGTGATGAATACGCACATGGAGACTTTGTGCGCGTGAAACACAAGGCTGGTTTGGTGCTGCGTCAGTCGGCCCAGGCGATGTCGCGGATCTCGGGCAGCTCGACCGCGACCGCGCGCCAGAAGACGCCGCCGTCCCGCGACACGTAGACGCGGTTCCGCGCCGCGTAGAGCACCTCGTCCGGGCTCTCCCCGAGCGCGATGGCCCGCCCCGCGGAGAGCCCGGCGCCGCGCTCGCTCCACGTGCTACCGCTGTCGTGGGAGACCAGAAGCGGCGGGCGGCGGTCCAGGAGGAGGACGATGGTCGAGCCCGCGGCGTCGATGTCAAGCGCCTGGGCGGCGGCCCAAGGTGGCGTGAGGTCGAGCGGCCGCGTCCGCTCCACGGCGGCTCCTTCATCGCGCTCGAGGAGCTCGTCCTCCTCGGCGCCGCCACCGATCTCGACGACGTAGATGCCGTCGTCGCAGCCGATCTCAGCCCTCATGTTGCGAGGAGCGCCCGCACGACCTCGCCGGCGAGCCCGGCGGCCGAGCGCGGGCTGTGGCGCCGGCGCCGGTAGGTGAGGTAGGCGGCCATGAAGGTGTCGCCGGATCCGGTGGGGTCGCGGGCATCCACCGGCCGCGCCGGCACGTATTCCGCCAGCCCGTCGGAGAAGACGACCGCGCCGCGGCTCCCCAGGGTGACGACCAGCTCCGGCACGCCGAGCGACGCAAGCGACCTGTCGTCGAGCTCGAGCCCGAGCGCCTCCGCCTCGTGCTCGGAGAGCTTGAGAATGCTTACGTGGCGCAGCACTTCGGGGTCGTAGTCGGCGTCGACGCGCACTTCGCCCTTCTCGGCCGGGCGGACGAGCCCCTGTCCCTCGTAGGAGAGGACGCGGCCTCGGCGGAGGAGCGCCAGCGTCTCGGCCGGAAAGTCGGCTCTCGTGAGCGCTCCCGCGTGCAACCAGTCGGCCGACCTGAGCGCGTCGTCGAGCCATCCGCGCACGTCCTCGGGCGTCCACGGCTCGCCGAGCTCCTCGATCTCCATCGTCCGATGGTCGCCGTAGTTCTCGATCCGGAAGGTGATCGTGCGCTCTGCGGGGCGCGAGTAGACCGGAATGCCGAGCGCGTGTAGGCCTCGCCCGCTGTCCTCGGCCGCGATCTTCGTGGCGATCAACGAGGGCTGGCCGAGCAGGCGCAGGGCCTTGGCCGCGTAGAACGGCGCGCCGCCCAGGCGCGGGAGGCCGCCGTCAACGCGATCCAGCGAGACGAGCCCGACGACGCCGAGTTGGCGCATGCGCGTACCGTAAGCCCGCGACGAGGGCGAAGGCGAGCGCGAACGACGGGAGTGACGCGCCGCCCGTGAAGACGCCCGCCCCGGGCACGCGCTCGACCGCGTCCACCCACCAGGCCGGGCCGGTCGGCTGGATCCACTGGTAGAGCGCCACACCGGCGAGCCAGGCGGAGATCCCGCTCCAGCGGATTCCCACGGGCTCGCGCAGGTCGTAGAGGAAGTCGGCGGCGAGCACGCCGAAGAGCGGGACGAAGAACGATCCCAGCAGGAAGAGGAAGCTCTGGTAGCGGCCGAGGTCGATGATGAGCGCGCCGCCGATCGCGAGGCCGCCGATGCCGAGCACGAGGAGGCGCTGAGGGGCCTCGGGCAGGAGGTTCTGCACCGAGACCGCTGCCGAGTAGACGTTGGCGAAGGGCTCGTCCGTCTCGTCGAAGGTCAGGGCTACGAGGGCGAGCGCGCTGGCGATTCCACCGCCCGCGACCGAGGTGAGGAGCGCGGTCGTGTCGCTCGTCCCGCGGGAGAGGAAGAGAACCGCGCCGAGACCGTACAGCCAGACGAGCGGGACGAAGTAGCCGGCCGCGGTGCCCCAGAAGGCGTGGCGGGGCCGCCGAGCGAAGCGCGTGTAGTCGGCGGCAAGGGGCAGCCACGACGCCGCCATCGCGACGGTGAGGTCGACGCCTTGCCAGAACGTGAGCCCGCCCGCAGGGTCGGCGTTCCAGAGGTCGCCGGTGCTGGCGCCGTCCAGCGCCCACCACGTGAGGTAGCCGACGGACGCGGCAACCGCCCAGATCGCGAACCGCCGAACGTACGTGCGCACGAAGGTAATCGGGCCCGCCAGCGCGAGGGCAAGCGTGATCGCGCCGAAGACGAGGACCCAGACCCAGCGCTCGCGGAAGCCGAAGACGCGGCCGGCGAGGGCGTTCGCCGCGGCGGCGATGACGATGAGCTCGAAGGTCGCCCAGCCGAGGTTCTGCACAACGTTGAGGACCGTCGGGGCGTACGAGCCGCGCTCCCCCAGCGGCTCCCGCATGAGCACCATCCCCGGGAGACGGCGCTCGGCCCCGATGTAGCCTGCAAAGCCGAGGAGCGCGCAGCCGAGGACGGCGCCGACCACGATGGCGAGCAGTCCCCGCTGCAGGCCCAGGCCGGCGAGGTAGGTGCCGGCGACCAGGACGAGCAGGCTGATGCCGAGGTTCCCCCAGAGCAGCGTGAGGTCGCCGAGGGAAAGCGTGCGCAGTCGGTCGGGAACCGGTGTGACGCCCCATGTTCGCTCGTTCTCCATACGCTCCCTTCGCTGGCATTACCCAGATCAGGTTCTCGGGTCAGGGCTTCGCCCACTCTCAGCCGCGATGCGGCTCCCCGGTCGCTACGCGGCGAGTCTATCCGGCCACGATCGTCTCGATGCCGTCCGCGGCCCGCGCGAGCGCCTCGTCGTCGAAGAGGTACACCACGGCGTTCTCGACCTCGTGCGCCGGCCCGTCGAGCGAGTCGGAGCCGCCCGCTCCGTTCAGCGCGTAGCGGATCGGGATCTCGTGCGTGACGACGAGCACGGTGTCGTGCGGCAGCGCCAGGACGCGGCGGAAGGCCTGGGCGTACCGAAGCGCCGCGTCGTCCAGGCTTTCCCCGCCGGGAAAGGAGACTGCGCGCGCGTGCGAGTGCTTCCAGGCTCTGTAGGCATCGAGCGTCTCGCCCTCGAGGTCGCCGATGTCGATGTCATCGAGCAGCGGCTCCTCCATGAGGGGGACGTCGCGCGCCGCGAGCGCGATCTCTGCGGTCTCCCTTGTCCGGGAGAAGCGCGTGTGGAGGCAGACGTCGAAGCCGATGTTCGCGACCTCGACGCCGAGCCTGTGCGCCTGTGACCTCCCTTCCTCGGTGAGCGGCACGTCGACCGACGGATCGCCGTTGACCCGCCGCTCGAGGTTGAGCACTGACTCGCCGTGCCGGGCGAAGACGAAGAGCCGCACGCCCGGGAGGCTAAATCACAAACGCTTCCTCCCGGGGCTCGCCGTGGTCGAACCGGGAGGCCGAGAACGCGGAGAGGTCGAGTGTCGGCTCGGCGCCGATCACTCGCTCGGCGAGGTGCTCGCCGATGGCTGGGCTCTGCTGGAAGCCGTGGCCGGAGAACCCCGTCGCGTAGAGGAAGCGCGACGGCTCGGACGCCTCCCCGACGATCGCGTTGTGATCCGGGCTCATCTCGTAGTAGCCCCACCAGGACGACTGGATCGGGAGCTCGTCGAGCATGGGCAGCCGGCGGGTCCCCTGCGTCGCTACGCCTTCGATCGTGGGCTCGCGGCCGCCGAAGACCAGGCCGGGACCCTCCCGGTGGAAGTAAAAGCCGGTCGAGAAGTCGACGGTGAGCGGGACGACGTCCGGCAGGCCCGGGGCCTCGGGTGTGTAGTGCATCCATCGCACCTCCCCGTCGACCGGCAGGTTCATCCCGACGAGTGCGGCGACGTCGTTCGACCAGACCCCCGCGGTGCAGACGACCGTGTCGGTCTTGATTCGGCCCTCGGTCGTGTCGACTCCGAGGATCTTCGAGCCGAGGACGGGGATGCGCGTCACGTCGACGCCCTGCTTGATCCGCACGCCCTTGGCCGCAGCCGCCGCCGCATAGCCCTGGACGACCGCCTCCGGCGTGGCGAACCCGTCGCGGGGACAGTAGGTCGCGCCGCGCAGGCCCTCAGTGCTCACCTGCGGGACGAGCTCGAGCACCTCGTCCAGAGTCAGCTCGGTCGAGAGCACGCCGAGCGAGCCCTGCAGGCCGATGGCTTCGCGGAAGCGGCGCACGTCGTCGTCCGCGTCGAGCAGGAAGAGGTACCCCGTCTCGCGGAAGTCGATGTCCACTCCCACCCTCTGCTCGAAGTTGCGGAACTCGAGCAGCGAGATGAGCGCGATGCGGATGTTGATCTCGTCGGCGAACTGCGCTCGGATGCCGCCCGCGGATCTGCTCGTCGACCCGCTCCCGAGGGTCTCCCGCTCGCAGAGCACGACGTCCGTGACGCCGAGCTGCGCGAGGTGGAAGGCGGTGCTGGAGCCCATCGCACCTCCGCCGACGATGACGACTTGAGCCGAGTCTCCTGGCATTGGTGGACTCTGCGAGGCTATACGCCTTGTCGGCCGATGAGCCGCGACGAGTGACGTCGGGCATTGCGGTCTTTCCGCGAACGGCATGCGACAGTTCCCTGATGAAAGGCGCCAACTGAAGGTTTACCGTGCTCCCATGCGCAAAGGTGACAGCGGATTGCTCGGCGTTCTCGTCGGCCTCGCGCTCGCGATCGTTGTCACCGTGGGCATCGTGGCGTGGGCGGCCGGGCACTCGACGCGGTCGACGACAACGGTCACCGTGACGTCGTCGTCGGGCGGCACGGCGACCGCTCCGATCGGACAGGTCGATCCCGCCGTCGCCGCGGGCGCCCATGACTTCGTCCAGTTCGCCTGCGCGCAGTGCCACGGAGAGCAGGGGCAGGGCGGTGTTTCGCCTGACGTGCCCGCGCTCACCGAAGTAGGCAAGGAGCTGACCGTCCCCGAGCTCCGCCACATCATCGATCACGGTCTCGGAGAGTCGACGAACCCGACGAAGCCATACATGCCGGTCTGGGGCGAGGTCATCTCCAGGCAGCAGGTCTCCGACCTCGTCGCCTACCTGCGCGCTGGCCTTCCGGCGGTACCGGACGCGGTCCCGGTCGCCGTGCCGCAAGGCCAGGGCGAGGCGGTCGCCGGCGCAGCGCTCTATGTGAAGTTCGGGTGCATCAACTGCCACGGGCCAAACGGGCTCGGTGGCGTCCCCAACCCGCAGTCGCCGGATCAGGCGATTCCGCCCCTGTCCGGAGCCGACTTCCGCGCCGAGTTCGACACGCCGGAGAAGATCACGGAAATCATCCGCACGGGCAGCGTCCTCGGGCGTGCGCCGATCGTGAGCATGCCGCACTGGGGCGGGATCCTCACTGATGCCGACTACAGCGCGCTCGTCGCCTACATCGAGACGCTCAAACCGTAGATAGACGCGCGGCCTGACTAGCTAGAGTCACCCGGTCATGGAGGGGCGGGTCGCCATCGTCACGGGTGCGGGGCGCGGAATCGGCCGCGCGACGGCGCTCGCGCTGGCCTCGCAAGGTGCCCGCGTGCTCGGCGTCTCCCGGACCGAGGACGAGCTCGCCGCCCTCGCCGACGAGGCTCCGATCGAGGTCCTCGCGGAGTCGGTCGCGACGGAAGAGGGCTGCGAGCGCATCGTCGCCGAGGCCCGTAGCCGGCTCGGCCCCGTCGAGATCCTCGTGCTCAACGCCGGGATCGGGTCGGGCCACGAGCGCGAGATCTGGGCCCAGGAGACCGCGGTTTGGCGGGAGACGATAGCGGTCAACCTCGACGGGCCCTTCTATCTCTGCCGTGCGGCCTCGCTGGACATGAAGAAGCAAGGCTGGGGCCGCATCGTCATGGTCAGCTCGACCTCCGGGGAGAAGGGATCGCCGCGAACCTCCGCCTACACTGCCTCGAAGCACGGCCTCATGGGCCTCATGCGCTCCGTCGCTCAGGACCTCGGGCCGCACGGGGTCACGTGCAACGCGGTCCTGCCGGGCTGGGTGCGGACGGAGATGGCGGAGCGCTCGGCCCGGATCGAGGCCGAGCGGCGCGTGATCACGGTGGACGAGGTCTGGGCGGAGCGCGACGCCGAGTATCCGGTTGGCCGTGTCGTGACCCCGGAGGAGATCGCCGCGACGATCGCTTTCCTCGCGAGCGACGGGGCGAGCGGGGTGAACGGCGAAGGCATCACCGTCGCGCTCGGCGGCCTGTGGTGAAATCCCACGGCTTAGGATGAGCCCGTGAGCGAGGTCGCCTCCGAGCCGTTCGGCCTGTCCGACGAGCAGCGCGAGATTCAGGCGCTCTGCCGCGAGTTCGCGCAGCGCGAGATCCGGCCGATTTCCCAGGCCGTCGACGAGGCGGACACCGAGATGCCGTGGGAGGTCTGGTACAAGGCCGCGGAGGTCGGCATCACGTCGTTCATGCTCCCGGAGGAGTACGGAGGTGGCGGCATGACCGACTGCCTCACCGGCTGCATCGTCCAGGAGGAGCTCTGCTGGGGCTGCTCAGGGATCGGGAACCTCGTCACATCCGGCGGCTTCTTCGCCGAGCCGGTGCTCGCGCTCGGAAGCGAGGAGCAGAAGCGCCGCTGGATCGAGCCGCTGACCGGTGAGAAGCCGGTGCTGACTGCGCTCGCCACCACCGAACCGGGCGCCGGGTCGGACGCTGCCTCGATCCAGACTGCCGCGACGAAGTCGGGCCAGGGCTACGTCCTGCGCGGGCAGAAGAGCTGGATCTCGAACGGCGGCGTCGCGGACTTCTACGTCGTCTTCGCGACCGTCGCTCCGGGCACGCGCTCGAAGGGCGTGACGGCGTTCGTCGTCGAGAAGGGCGACCAGGGAGTCAGCTTCGGCGCGCCGATGAAGAAGATGGGCCAGCGGGCGATTCTCAACGCGGAGATGTTCCTCGAGGACGCCGAGGTGCCTGCCGATCGCCGACTCGGCGACGAGGGTCGGGGCTTTTACGGCCTCATGCACACGTTCGACCGCTCGCGGGTGACGCTCGGCGCGGCCGCGACCGGCCTCGCACGCGCGGCGCTCGAATACGCCGTCGAGTATTCGAAGTCCCGCGAGCAATTCGGGAAGCCCATCGCCGAGCACCAGGCCGTCGCCTTTCGGATCGCCGACATGGCGACGCGCGTCGACGCCTCCCGACTCCTCGTCTGGCGCGCGGCGCGCAAGGTCGACGCAGGCGAGCCCGCATCGCTCGAGGCGGCCATGGCGAAGCTCTTCGCCTCCGAGACCGCGATGTGGTGCGCCTGGGCCGCGGTGCAGACGCTGGGCGGCTGGGGCTACTCGCGCGAGTACCCCGTCGAGAAGTGGATGCGGGACGCCAAGCTCGAGGAGATCGAGGAAGGCACGTCCGACATCCAGCGCCTCATCATCTCGCGACGCCTCCTCGAGTCTTGAGCCGGGACCTCCGGGCGCTGTTCGATCCCCGCTCCGTCGCGATTCTCGGGGCCTCGAACGACCCGGCGAAGTGGGGCAACCGTCTCGCGCTCGGCGCGCTTCGCGGCGAGGGGAGCCGCGCGGTCTACCTCGTGAACCGAAACGGCGGCGAGATCCTCGAGCGGCAGGCTTACCGCACGCTGGCAGACCTGCCCGAGGCGCCGGAGCTCGTCGTGCTGTCGGTTCCCGCCGACGGGTTCGAGGACGCGGTCGACGCATCGCTCGCAGCCGGCGCCAAGGCGCTCGTCGGGATCACCACCGGGCTCGGAGAGACAGGCGATGAGGGCCGGGCGCGGGAGGCCGCGATCGTCGAGCGCGTTCGCGCGGCTGGTGCCGTCCTTCTCGGGCCGAACTGCCTCGGAATCTTCGACTCCGCGACGAGCCTCGACCTCGGCTGGAGCGAGCTGCAGGGTGGCTCGATCGGCCTCGTCTCCCAGAGCGGCAACCTCGCGCTCGAGCTAGCCCTGCTCGCCGAGGATTACGGGCTCGGCTTCTCGCGCTTCGCCTCCCTGGGGAACCAGGCCGACCTCGAGGCGGCCGAGCTCGTCCGCAGCCTGATCGACCACGAGCCGACCCGCGTGATCGCCCTCTACTGCGAGGACTTCCGCGACGGACGGGCCTTTGCGCGCGCGGCGCAGGAAGCCGTCGAGGCCGGGAAGCCCGTCGTGCTCCTCACCGTCGGAGCCGGCGAGGTCAGCGCCCAGGCGGCCAGGTCCCACACGGGCGCCCTGGTGAGCAATGCCACGGCAGTCGAAGCCGCCTGCCGCGCGGCCGGAATGCAGCGGGTGCGCTCGCCGCGCGAGCTCATCGACCTCGCGCAGGCCGAGCTCGGGCGGGTCAGGCCGCGCGGGCGTAGGGTCGTCATCGTGGGCGACGGGGGCGGCCATGGAATCGTCGCCTCCGACGTCGCCTCCGCCGAAGGCCTCGAGCTTCCAACGCTTTCGGGGGGCCTGCAGGGGCAGATCGCCCCGCATCTTCCCGACGCGGCGCCCACGCGCAACCCCGTCGACTTCGCCGGTGCCGGTGAACAGTTCCTCACCATCTTCGAGGACGTGACGAGAATCATCCTCGAGTCGGGCGAGGTGGATGCGGCCCTCGTGACGGGCTATTTCGGCGGCTACAGCGAGTTCTCGCACGAGTTCCAGGCGGAGGAGACCGAGATCGCGCTCGGGATGGCCCGCGCGGCAGCGAAGAGCCGGCCGTGCGCTCGTCGTCCAGTCGATGTATCCGCGCTCGCCCTCGCTCGTCGCGCTGCGGGAGGCCGGAGTGCCCGTCTACCGCGAGATCGAGGCGGCGGCCTGGGCTCTCGCGCGGCTCGCGGACCAGGCGGAGCAGCCTCCTCGTGGAGTCCCCGAGCTTCCACCGCCCGCTGACGGGCCCCGGGCCGACGGCTACTGGGAGGCACGGGAGCTTCTCGCGTCCGCGGGCGTCGAGTTTCCGTCCGCCCGGCGAGTGACGGACTTCGACCAGGCGCGCGCGGCTGCAGCCGAGCTCGGCTACCCGGTCGCCGTCAAGGCGCTCGGGCTCTTGCACAAGTCGGACGCCGGCGGCGTCGCGCTCGGCATCGAGGGCGAGCAGGCTCTCGAGGATGCGTTGGCAAGAATGGCAACATTGCCTGCCGAAGGGTACTCCGTCGAGCGGATGGCGCCCGCGGGCGAGGGCGTCGAGCTCATCGCCGGCTCGATCCAGGACGCGCGCTTCGGCCCCGTCGTCCTCGTCGGCCTCGGCGGCGTCTACGCCGAATTGCTGGACGACACCGCGGTGGCGCTCGCGCCCGTCGACGCGGCGCAGGCCGAGGAGCTCATCCGCTCGCTCCGCGGCGCGGCGATCCTGGCAGGCGCGCGGGGACGGCCGCCCGTGGACGTGGCGGCGGCGGCCGAGGCGGTCGCCGCCCTCTCGCGCCTTGCCGCGTCCCGCGCCGACCTGGCCGAGATCGAGATCAACCCGTTGCTCGTGACCCCTGAAGGAGCGCTTGGCCTCGATGCCGCGCGCTCTGAGCGGGGAGAATGGCGCCGATGCTCGCTGAGGGAACCTTCGACGGGAAGGTCGCGCTCGTCACCGGCGGGGGCAGCGGCCTCGGGCGCGCCTTCGCGCTCGAGTTCGGGCGCCTCGGGGCCGGGGTCGTCGTCGCGGGCCGGCGACCGGAGCCTCTGGACGAGACCGTCGGCCTGATCGAAGCCCAGGGCGGCACGGCGCTGGCGCAGCCGACCGACGTCCGCGACCCCGAGCAGGTGGACGCCCTCGTCGCCGCGGCGGTAGACCGTTTCGGGCGGGTGGATGTCCTCGTGAACAACGCGGCGGGCAATTTCGTCGTCAAGGCGGAGGAGCTCTCGCCGAACGGCTGGCGCGCGGTGGTCGCGATCGTCCTCGACGGGAGCTTCCTCTGCTCGCGTGCGGCAGGCCGGCTGATGATCGAGCAGGGCGACGGAGGCGCGATCCTCAGCGTGATTGCGAGCTATGCGTGGACGGGCGGGCCCGGCACCATCCACTCGGCCGCGGCAAAGGCCGGCATCGTCGCCATGACCCGGACGCTCGCCGTCGAGTGGGCTCCTCACGGAATCCGCGCGAACTGCATCTGTCCCGGGCCGGCCGACACCGAGGGCGCCGGCCAGGCGCTTTGGCCAACGGACGAGGACCGGGCGCGCGTCGCGGCCACGGTCCCGGCGGGCCGGCTGGCCACGCCCGAGGAGGTCGCCTGGTGGGCTACCGCGCTCTGCTCGCCGTACGCCGACTACATCACCGGCGAGACGCTCACGATCGACGGCGGGCACTGGCTCGAGCAGGACTCCTACATGCCCGCGCTCGGCAAGACGCCGCGGTAGGGCTCAGCCGGCGGTGGCCGGTTCCGGATCCGGCTCTTCGCCCTTGAGGGACGGCGCGTCGCCGATCCCGGAGGGGAGCACGCGCAGTGCGTCGGCGGGGAGATGGAGCTGGACGGGAGTTCCCTGGTCGTGGGGACACCGTCCCACCCGTATTCTGAACGAGGGCCTGGAGGGACTCACCCGTCGCTGCCCGGACGATCACCTGGATCGCGGAGCCGACGTAGACGACGCGTTCGACCATTCCCGGAATGCGGTTCGGACCGGACTCGGCGCCGTGCGGCTCGAGCTCGATCCGCTCGGGGCGGATGACGATCTTCGCCTCGCCGGTGACGTCGAGGTCGGTGCCGCGTGTCTCGAGCTCGTAGCCGTCGACCGCAACCTTGCACACCCTCGTCGAGGTGCTGACGATCCGCGCGGCCATGAGGTTCGAGACGCCGAGGAAGTCCGCGACGAAGAGCGTCTCGGGATCCTCGTAGACGTCGCGAGGGTTGCCGACCTGCTCGACCTTGCCGCCGTTCATGACGGCGAGGCGGTCGGACATCGTGAGCGCCTCCTCCTGGTCGTGCGTGACGTAGAGGAAGGTGATGCCGACCTCCTGCTGAAGCGACTTCAGCTCGATCTGGAGCGCCTTGCGGAGCTTTGCGTCGAGGGCGCCGAGCGGCTCGTCGAGCAGCAGAACGGCCGGGTTCAGGACCAGTGCGCGGGCGAGCGCCACCCGCTGCTGCTGGCCGCCCGAGAGCTGTGAGGACTTCCGCCGGCCGTACCCGGAGAGCTGCACGAGCTCGAGCGCGTTGCCGACGCGCTCGCGGATCTCCGCCTTCGGCCGCTTGGCGCGCTTCAACCCGAAGGAAATGTTGTCGTAGACGTTCAGGTGCGGGAAGAGGGCGTAGTTCTGAAAGACCGTGTTGACGTTGCGCTGATGCGGCGGCGTGTAGGCGACGTCGGTGCCGTCGAGGAGGATTTCGCCCGAAGTGGGCTGCTCGAAGCCGGCGATCATGCGCAGGGTCGTTGTCTTTCCGCAGCCCGAGGGCCCAAGGAGGGAGAAGAACTCGCCGGCCGGGATGTGGAGATCGATCCCGGCGACGGCAGTCACCTCCGCGAACTCTTTGGTCAGCTTGGTCAGCTCGATCTCGCCGCGTGCCATCGCTCTCCAGAGCCTATGTCAGGTTGAAGGCGCCGCCGAGGTCCTCGGCCACTTTCCCCGAGCGGCGCTCGCCTCTCGTGAAGAGCCGCCAGACGAGGAACCCGGCGGTCACGATCAGGAGTGTCGAGATCATCATGATCGTCGCGATCGCGTTGACGGAAGGGAGCGGAGCCGCCCTCGTCGCGGCGTAGATCTGGATCGGAACGGTGTCCGTGCCGCCGCCGCTCGAGAGCCACTGGCTGATGACGAAGTCGTCGGCCGAGATCGCGAAGACAACAGCTGCCGCTGCGACGATCGCCGGCATCAGCAGGGGCAGAAGCACCCGTGTCAGCGCGACGAAGGGCGAGGCACCCAGATCGGCGGCCGCCTCCTCGTACTGCCGGCCGATCGAGAAGAGCCGACCTCGCACGATGACGACGACGAACGAGATCGAAAACGTCACGTGGCCGAGGATCTGCGCCCATGTTCCCGTGTGGATGAACGTGAAAATGTGGCTGAAGACGAGCAGGAGCGACACCCCCATGACGATCTCGGGCGTGACGAGCGGGAAGAGCATGATGAAGTTCGATGTGCCCGAGCCGCGGCCACGCCAGCGGGCAAGACCTAGGGCGAGGAGGACGCCCAGGGGTACGGCGATGAGGACATCGGCTCCCGCAAGCTTGAAGCTCTGCAGGAGGGCGTGACGGAGCGTCGCGTCGTGCCACACCGAATCGACCGGGTCGCCCCAGTACCAACGCGTGGAGAACGAGTCCCAGATCGTCCGCGAGCGCGTCGCGTTGAAAGAGAACTGCACGGCGATCAGCACGGGCACGATCGACCAGAGAATGTAGGCCCAGGTGAAGACCACGAGGAAGCGCGGCTTCCCCCAGGGGTTGCGCAACCAGCCGCGCAAGCGGACGAACGCCGACGGCCGCGTAGCCGTGCGTCGTTCGGCGACCGCGGTCACAGTGCTCCCACCGTCCCGACGTCGCGCTGGGCCCGGTGGATGCTCCACAGGTAGTAGAGCATCAAGAGGGTTAGAAAGGCCGCGAGGACGATTGTGAGCGCGGCGCCGATGGTGGGCTGCGGCCCTCCGTGGAAGTAGAGGTCGATCTGGTTGCCGATCATCGAGGTCTTCGGCGAGGACGAGACGATGTTCGGCGTGTAGTAGTCGCCGAACATCGGAAGCGTGATGAGGACGGCGCCGCCGAGGATGCCGGTCTTGGAGAGCGGCAGGGTCACCGTCCGGAAGGCCGACCACGGGCTCGCGCCGAGGTCTCGCGCCGCTTCGACGTGGCTACGCTCGATGCGGTCGAGCGAGGCGAAGAGCGGCAGGATCAGGTACGGGATGTACCCGTAGACGAGCGCGAAGATGACCGTGGACGCGCTTCCCCCGAGCCAGTCTCTCGGATGGCTCAGGACGTGCGTGAACACGAGGAAGCGGTTCACGTAGCCGTTCGACTGCAGGAGATTCACCCAGGCGAGCATCCGCATCATGTAGCTGATCCAGAGCGGCAGGACGATCAGTATGAGGATCAAGCCCTTCCACTTGCCCGCGTGCCGAGCGGTGTAGTACGCGACCGGATAGCCGATCAGCAGGCAGAGGCCCAGGGAGATTGCGACGTACATGATCGTCCGGATCCCGACGTCGAACCAAATTCCCCCCGGCGCGAGTCGAGCGAAGACCTCGTTCAGCCAGCCGACGTTCCACTCGAGCGGATTCCAGATGGGAACCGGTTGGAAGAGGATCGGGTCGACCGTGCCGAGTGCGACCCCGAGCACCGCGTAGAACGGCACGACGAACAGAAGGACGAGCCAGAGGACCCCGGGGAAGGCGAAGCTCGGCCAGAGCCAGCGGCGATACACCGATTCCTACCGTTCGTCGGCCAAGCGCATCAACTCCCGCCGGCCTGGAAGTTCGAGTAGCCGTCCTCCCAGAGCTGCTGCCCCTTCGACGTGAGCGTCGCGTACTGGAGCGAGTCGGGCCCGAGGTCGTCGTTCGTGAGCACGCTGTTCGCGAGATTCTCCGGTACGACGCCGTCCTTGATCAGCGAGTCGGGATCGATCTCGTTCAGCGGCGGCTGGTAGCCGTTGAAGTTGACGAAGTTCGAGTAGGCGACGCCGTTGTCGAGCAGGTAATTGAGGAAGAGATGCGACAGGACCGGTTTTTTCGTCGTCGAGCAGACCGCGAAGCAGTCGTTCTGCACCGGCACCTTGCCCTTGTCGGCCTTCCAGTACCCAAGCGCTGTCGCGGGCGTCCCCTTCGGCAGGTAGTAGATGTAGGCGGCGATCATGTCGCCCGACCACGCCTGGTGGAGCCAGCTCGAATCCTCGGGAATCGTCTGGTACTGGATGTCGTCGACCTTGATGTTGCAGACGCCGTAGAGCTCCTTGAGGTCTGAGACGGCCCGGTTCACGAGCGCGGGATCCTCGGTGTTGATGTCCGTGATCCCCTTGCGGAGCAGCGCCATGCCGATCGTCTCCCGGTTCTCCGAGAGCAGCCCGACCTTCCCCTTGTACGCGTCTGACTGCCAGAAGATGTCCCAGGGCTGCTCCATCCCGGCGATGTCCTCGGTGACGTGATCGGTGCGCCAGGCGATGCCCGTGGCGTAGCAGGTGTAGGGCACCGTGTAATGCGACTCGCCGTCGTAGAAGGGATCGACGAGCTGTGGCCAGATGTTCTTCTGCAGGTTGGGGATGTAGTCGAGGTTGAGTGGCTTGATCAGCTTGCCGGCCACGCCGATATCCAGCGTGTCGGGGGTGATCTCCATCACATCCGGATTGACGGCACCGGAGGCGAGCCGGGAGAGCCCCGAGTTGATGTTGTCGAACGGCGTGACCTGAACGTCGACGCCGTACTTGGCCCCGAACTCCTTGAGCAGCTTCTTGTAGAAGTAGGCCGGATAGTTGAAGACCGTGAAGGTGCCTCCGGTCTCGGGCTCGAGCCCGGACTCGATCGGATCCTCGTAGAAGGGAAGCGTCACGCGCTTGTCGGGCCGCGCGAGCGGAAGGCCGCCCGGGCCGAGGAGCTCGCCGGTCGTGCTCGTTTCCTGGGCAACGGACGTCGAGCTCGAGCATGCGGCGAGGAGGCTGCCCGCCCCCGAAACCGCAAACCCGGCTCCGGCGGCGCGCGCCAGGAAGTCGCGCCTGCTCAGGTAGCCGGGCCGTTCCTTCGGGTGGTGCGTCATCGAGTCCCCTCCTGAGTTCGGTGGCCGCCGGGGGTGGGGCACTGTTTCACGGGAAGTGTGCGTCTTTCAAGTGAGACGCGCACCGATCAGCTGAGATAGCTGTAGATCAGGCGCTGAAAGTGCTGGATGAGGTGCTCGCTCGTCGGCAGGAGCCGGCCGTGCTCGACCATGCCCGACTCGAGGCCGGCGTGCACCGACTCGACGAGCCCGTTGTCCTCGAGGCCCACCTGCTCGTTGAAGGCGATCATCTCCTCGATCGTCTTCTGCGGTACGTCCTCGGAGAAGAAGTAGTCGTACGTGCCGAGCGTGCGCCGCTCGTCGATCGGGAACCAGGCGCCGGCGTTCATGTTCGGCGGGCCGGGGATGATGTCGACGGTGAAGTTCGGGAAGACGAAGACCGACGTACTGCGGGCGATCTCGCCGGTCGCGTCGTAGGGCGCGGCCTTCCTGCCCTCGAGCACAGAGGTGCGCACCGGGCCCTTCTGGGTCGAGACGTAGCCGGAGGAGGCGAGCGCGTAGGAGTCCGGATCGACGTTGATCACCGACGAGAAGCCGGGGTGCGCGACCGGGCAGTGGTAGCACTCGAGGTAGTTCTCGACCGCGATCTTCCAGTTCGCCTCGATCACGTACTCGCCGCGGTGGTGAAACGTGAGGCTGTCCAGGTCGATGCCCGTCTCGGCGACCGTCTCGGGCAGGATGCCGAGCGTCTCGCCGAGCGAGTCGGCCTCGAGGTCGACGTTCACGAAGATGAACGGCCCCCACGTGTCCACCTGCACGGGCAAGAGCGAGTAGTTGTCGGCGTCGAAGCCGGGCTCGCGCTCGGAGCGCGGCGCCTTGAGCAGGCAGCCGTCGAGCCCGTACGTCCATGCGTGGTAAGGGCACTGCAGCGTCTCGCGGTGCCCGGAGCCCTGCATGACGACGTGGCCGCGATGGCGGCAGACGTTGACGAAGCCCCCGAGCTCGCCCTCCTTGTCCCGGACGAGGACGACCGGGATGTTCCCCGCCTTGGTGGCGAAGTAGTCGCCGGGCTCGCTCACCTGGGCTGTCGAGCAGGCGTACTGCCAGGTGTGCTTGAAGATCCGATCGCGCTCGAGTGCGAGGATGGCGCTGTCCGAATACCAGCCCGCCGGCAGCGTGTAGCCGGCGTCCAAGCGCTCGCTGATCTCGCTGAACATCCCGCTCAGCATAACCCGCAACCTGGCGGTAGCTCAGGGCTCCAAGGGGTCCCAGTCGGGCTCGAACGGCTTTCCTGCCACGCCGCCGATCATGAGGACGAGCGTCGGCGTCTCCAGCGCCGTGCCCACCCTCTGGACGTCAGGCTCGAGGAAGAGGAGCTCGCCTGCGCCGAGCTCGACCTCGTCTCCGTCGCAGGTGAAGCGAACGCGTCCCTGTACGACCGCGTAGAGCTCCTGCTGCCCGCCGAAGGAGGCCTCCTCGTGCGGGACGACGACCTCCTCGCCGGCCTCTCCGTGGCACGCGTTGACCCCGAATGCCTCGATGCCGAAGTGCTCGCGCACCGAGTGCCAGCGCGCCCCGTAGCCCGCGTCGTCCGTCCACTCCTTCCAGTAGTCGGAGCCGCCGGTGAGCCCGGCCGGAGGGATGTCCGCGATCCGCGCCGTCCGCCAGCCGCGTGGCTCAGTCGACATAGGGCTCCACGCCGCGCTTCAGCAGGCCGCGAGCGAGAATGAGGCGCTGGACCTCGCTCGTCCCCTCCCAGATCCTGTCGACACGGACCTCGCGCCAGAAGCGGGCCACCGGGTTCTCGGTCATGTAGCCGCGACCGCCGAGGATCTGGAGGGAGCGGTCGACGATGCGCCCCGCCGCCTCGGAGGCGAAGAGCTTCGCCGCAGCCACCTTCCCGTGGACGATCTTGCGGTCTTCGTAGGAGTCGAACGCGTGAGCAGCGTGATAGGTGAGGAGCCTCGCTGCGAGAAGCTCGGCAAGGGAGTCTGCGAGCTGGAAGGAGACGCCCTCGTGCTCGGCGATGGGCTTCCCGAAGGCGACGCGCTCGAGCGCCCAGTCGCGCGCGATCGCGAGCGCGCGCTCCGAGGCCCCGCAGCAGCGCGCCGCGATGAACAGGCGCTCGACGAGGAACCATTCCTTCGCACCCTCGTTGCCGCCCGCCGGCACGCGGTTCTCGTCGGGCACCCTGCAGTCGCGCAGGACGAGCTCAGGGTGGTGATCCAGGTAGGGGTCGTGCAGGAAGCCGGGCACGCGCGTGAGCTCGAGGCCGGGGGTGCCGGGCTCGACGATGAAGAGCGTCTGCTCGCCGTCGACGACCGCAAGGACGATGTAGAAGCCCGGATCGCCCTCGCTCGTCACGAACCACTTCTCGCCGTTCAGCACCCACTCGTCTCCGTCGCGCACGGCGCTCGCGGCCACGGCGCTTACGTCGGAGCCCGCGCCGGGCTCCGTTACCGCCCAGGCCTCGCGGTACTCGCCACGCAGGATGGGAACGACCCAGCGGTCGCGCTGCTCGGGCGTGAGGATCTCCCAGAGCTCGGCCGGGCCGCGGTCGACCACGGCGAAGCCGAGCCCGTTCGTGGCCTTGCCGGATTCCTCCTCGAGCGCCACCTGGCCGAGCATGCTGAGGCCGGCGCCTCCGGCTTCCTCTGGCATGTTCAGCATCGAGAAGCCTGCGGTGCGCGCCTTCTTGCGCACCGCGTCGACGGCGGAGAAGTCGATCTCGCCCGCGGCGGCGATCTTCTCCTCGAGCGGGAAGACCTCGTCGGCGACGAAGCGGCCGACGCGGTCTTTCAGCTCGGCGATGTCAGGGGGAAGCTCGGGGACGACCATGGTGGGTGATCTTGACGTGTCGGAGGGGTCGAGGTAAACCGGGGTCGGTGACAAGCGTCCGAATTGCCTGCATGCAGGTCGCCCCGGTCGTGGGCGACGCCGAGGGGAACCGACGGCGTGCGCGCGAGGCTCTGAAGGAAGCGATCGGCGCGGGAGCGAGGATCGTCCTTCTGCCCGAGCTCGTCACGTCTGGCTACGTCTTCGAGTCGGCGGGGGAGGCGAGGGCACTCGCCCAGCCCGCGGACGGCCCGGCCCTCGCGGACTGGGCGGAGGAGGCCGCCCGTGCCGAAGCGGTGGTCGTGGGGGGCTTCGCGGAGCTCGGCGCGGACGGCGCCGTCTACAACTCGGCGGCGGTCATCGGGCCTGCCGGCCTGCTGTCCGTCTACCGGAAGGCGCACCTCTGGGACCGCGAGAAGGTCTGCTTCGAGCCGGGCGGCGAGCCGGCGCCGGTCGTCGAGACGCCGTTCGGCCGGATCGGCGTGGCGGTGTGCTACGACCTCTACTTCCCGGAGCTCACGCGCGGGCTTGCGCTTGCCGGCGCCGATCTCATCGCGCTGCCGGCGAACCTACCGCTCTTCCCGCGGCCGGAGGGCGAGCGCCCCGTGGAGATCGCCCTCGCCCAGGCGACCGCGCACGTGAGCAAGGTCTGGGTCGCGGTCTGCGACCGGACGGGACCGGAACGCGGCGTCGAGTGGACCGGGGCGAGCTGCATCGTCGACCCGGACGGCTGGCTCGCCGCCGGCCCCGTGGAGGGCTACGGCGATGGGATCCTCCATGCCGATTGCGATCTCGCGCTGGCGCGGGAGAAGGCGTGGGGCGCGCGGAACGACGTCCGTGGAGACCTTCGTCCCGAGCTCTACACGACCGCCCGGCCCGCGAGCGACCCTTCGAGGATCGCCTCCTCGAGCGAGCGCGGCGCGAGCCGGTCGCCCGCCTCGACCGCGCCCTGAACCTCGAGGTCGCGGACGGGCACGCGTCCGAGGGCCAGCACGAGCGCATCGGCGTTGAGGGCCGCCTCCAGCTCGGGGGCGAAGATGTTCGTGAAGCTCGCGCGGCCGCCGTCCCAGGCAGCCAGCTCCAGGTGGTGCCACACCTCGATTCCGGCCCGGTAGAGGCGTGCGGCATACAGGTTGCGCCGGTAGGCGTGCAGTGTCTCGCCAAAGGCGGCCGATCCCACCGCGAGCGCGACCTGGTAGCCGCTCGCCGCCAGGACCTCGGCCGCGTCGAGCCCCGAGGCGTCTCCGCCCCAGTCGGCGACGACGATCCGTTTCCCGTCGGGGCGGCTTCCCCGCAGCACGTCCCAGGCGGTCATGAATCCGTCCGCGAGGGGAACGTCGGGGACGTATGGCCGGGCGCCGGTGGCAAGGACGACGGCGTCGGCATCCAGCGGCTCTTCCACGTGCTCTCCGAGGCGCACGTCGACGCCTTCGAGCAGGCGCTCGTAATTCCGTAGAAGAGACGCTGCGAGCTCGGCGTGGCCGGGAGCAGCGCCGGCGAGCTCGACCTGTCCGCCCAGGCGGATCCTCGACTCGTAGAGGACGACGTCGTGTCCGGCCGCATTCGCCTCCGCTGCTGCCGCCATCCCCGCGGGGCCGCCGCCCACGACCGCGACTCGCTGCCGCCGCCCGGGGCGAACCCACGACCACGTCAGCTCGCGGCCCGTGCGTGGATTCTGGGCGCACGCGATCGGCGCCCCTGCGTGATAGTGCGCAATGCAGGTGTTGCACCCGATGCAGCGGAGAACGTCGTCGGCGCGCCCGTCACGAGCCTTGCGCGGCAGGTCGGGGTCCGTGATGAGCGCACGGGTCATCCCGACCGCGTCGGCGACTCCGTCCGCGATGAGCCGGTCGGCGGCAGCCGGGTCGACGATGCGCGAGGTCGCGATCAACGGAGACCCGACCCGGAACGGCGTCGCGAACCCTGCGATGACGCTCTCCTCGACCGGCGGGGGCGGGACGATGCCTGTCGAGCCGCGGTAGGTTGAGGAGTCGCCGAGGGCGATCGAGAGGTAGTCGACGAGGCCGGCCAGTTCCGGCGCGACGGCCGCGGCGGCCTCGGAGTCGGCCGAGAGCCGGACGCCGAGCGCGAGCTCGGGTGCCGCGTGCCTCACAGCCTCGAGGACGGCGACGAGGAGCTGCGGGCCTGCCGCCCACTCGTCCTCGCGGAGGTTCAGACCAGGCGTGAAGAACTGCGCGAAGAGGTAGCCGTGCGCGGCCGAGAGCTCGATCCCGTCGAGCCCGCCCTCGGCGGCCAGTCCGGCGGAGTGCGCGTACCCGGCGACGATCTCGTCGATCTCGGCCGAGGTGAGGGCTCGGGGCTCGACGTGGAAGCGCTGGCTCGGGATCGCCGACGGCGCGACCGCCGCCGGCCTGGGCGGCGAGGCGATCAGCTCGCGGCCGCCGTGAAAGAGCTGCACGAACAGGCGGGTTCCGTGCGGGTGGACGGCCTCGGCCACGCGGCGGTAGCCGGCGACGATCTCGGGCTGGTAGCCGGCCAAGGTGTGGGCGGTCAGCCGACCGGACTCGTGCACGGCGGTCGCCTCGAGGACGATCATCCCCGTGCCACCCGCCGCGCGCGCCTCGTGGTAGGCGACGAACTCGGTCGTGGGCAGGTGGTCCCCGACGAGCGTGGTCTGGTGTGCGGTCGAGACGATCCGGTTCGGGAGCTCGACGGGGCCGAGCCCGAGCGGGCTCAGGAGGTGTGGGAGCTCAGGCACCGAGCTCGCGCTCGAGGGCCGCCCGCTCGGCGTCGCTGAGCGGGCGGGAGCGCCCGCTCTCCGTGTCGCGCGCCACGAGGACGGCCTCCGCCTCCGCGGCGAGCTCGCCGCCGACCGTGGCGATCTCCTCTCGCGTCGTCACGCTCGACTTGCCGATCCTCGTCAGCCAGAGCCGCGCCACGATCGCGTCGTCGTCCTGCGTCAGCTCGCGCCGGAAGTCGATCGCCACCCGCGCCGTCACGTAGCCCCATGCATCGCCCGAGTCTCCGAGTGCCCGCTCGAGCCACTCGTCGCGTACCTCTTCGAGGTAGGTGAGGTAAACCGCGTTGTTCACGTGGCCGTAGGCGTCCTGGTCGCGCCAGCGGATTTCGATCTGCTTCTCGTGCACGTTGCCTTCCGAGTGGAGAGGATGGTAAGAGGCTGCGATGGCCGATCACAACCGCGTCCGACCCCTCCTCTTCCCACGCTCGGTGACCGTCGTCGGTGCGTCGCCGCGGCACGGGCGGATCGTGGAGGAGGTCGTGCGGTCGGGAATCCCCGCCTGGGGAGTGCATCCGACGAGGGAGGAGGTGCTCGGCCTCCCCTGTTTCCAGAGTGTCGCCGGGCTTCCGGAGCGGCCCGAGCTCGCCGCCCTTCTGGTCGGCCACGAGCGCGTCGAGGCGGTCTTCGAGGAGGCGCTTGTGGCAGGCGTGCGCGCCTTCTTTCTCCCCGGCCTCGGGAACGAAGCCGGGGCGGCGGGGCCGGAGGTCGCTGCGCGGATCGCGGAGCGGGCACGTGCGGAGGACGCCGTACTGCTCGGTCCGAACTGCATGGGGGTCGCGGCGCCGAAAGAGGTCTCGCTCTGGATCGGGACCGTGCCGGACACCTTCCGCCCGGGCCGCGTCTCGGTCGTCTCTCAGTCGGGGTCGATCGCGGAGGCGCTCCTCGGGATCGGCCCGCGGGTCGGCTTCCGCTTGGTCGTCTCGTCCGGCGGCGAGGTGGTCACGGACGCCGCCGACGTTCTCGGCTTCTTTGCGGAGGACGAGGGAACCGGTGCGATCGGGCTCTTCCTGGAGACCGTCCGCCGGCCGGCCGAGTTCGCGTCCGCGCTCGAGCGCTGCGCCGATGCGGGGAAGCCGGTCGTCTGCCTGAAGGTGGGCCGCTCGCAGGCGGCCGCGCGCGCCGCGCTAGCCCACACAGGCGCGGTGGTCGGCTCGGAGCGCGCGTTCTCCGCACTCCTGCGCCGGCAGGGCGCGATCGAGGTGGACGACTTCACTGCGCTCGTCGAGACCCTCGAGGTTCTCGGCCGCGCGCGCCGGCCACGGGGAAAGCGGATTGCAGCGATCTCGGAGTCGGGCGGCGAGGGCGCGCTTCTCGCCGACCAGGGAGAGGCGGCGGGAATTCCGTTCGAGCCCCTACCGGACGAAGTCGCCGCCGAGCTCGTCGCCCGCTTCCCGAACTATCGGGCGCCCGGGAACCCGCTTGACGCCTGGGCGATCGACGCGGCGGAGGCTGTCTTTCCCGGGTCGATCGAGGTCCTCTCCCGGTCCGGCGCCTTCGACATCGTCGTCGCGCAGGCCGACCAGTCGCAGTTCCGCGGGGCGGAGGAGCACGAGTGGTGCTTCATGATCGTGAAGGCCCTCGCGGAGGCGACGGCCGGCACCGACATCTTCCCAGCGGTCACGACGGTCTCGGCGGTCGACCCGCGGCCCGAGGTGGCCGAGTACGCGCTCGAGCACGATGTCGCCCTCCTGCGTGGCCCGCGCGACGCGATGCGGGCGCTCGCGGCGGCGGCCGCGCATCGCGCCGCCCCCCCTTTCCCGCAGCACGGGCTCGCGGCGGTCGAGTTGACCGACCTGCTCCAGGAAGGCCCGCTGCCGGAGTTCGAGTCGGCGCTCGTGCTGGAGCGCTACGGCGTCCCGCTCGCGCCGCGCCGCCGGGCGGCATCTCCGGACGAGGCCGCCGAGGCCGCCGCCGAGCTCGGCTTCCCTGTTGTCGTGAAGGTCGACGGGCCGGCGCACAAGGCGGTGCAGAACGGGGTTGTGCTCGGGCTCGGAGACGCCGACGGGGTCCGCGGGGCGACGCAGCGACTCGGCGGCCGGGTCCTCGTCGCGGGCCAGGCCAAGGGCGGCGCCGAGGCCTTCTGCGGGATGACGCGGGACCCCGATTTCGGCCCCGTCCTGGCGGTCGGCCCGGGAGGCCGTGCGGTCGAGTCGCTTTCTCTGGCTGCGGTCTCGCTCGCGCCGCTCGGCGAGGAGGAGGCACTGCAGCTCGTCGCCGAGGCGCCCGGGCTCGAGGTGACCCCCGCAGCGCAGAAGGCTCTCGCGGCCACGCTCGTCGCTCTCGGCCGTCTCGCCGTCGACCACCCTCGGATCGCCGCCGTGGACGTGAACCCGTTGATCCTGAGCGCGGACGGTGCGGTTGCCGTCGACGCGCTCGTCGTCGTAGAGGGAGGAAGCTAGTGCCAGTGAGTGACGTAGTCCTGTACGAGCTCCGCGGCCCGGCGGCCTGGGTGACGCTGAACCGCCCGAGCAAGCTGAACGCGATCAGCGGCGAGGTGGTCCGGCGGCTGCGCGAGTCGTGGCGGGAGGCGGCGGACGACGACGGGGTGAAGGTTGTCGTGCTCACCGGGGCGGGGCGGGCGTTCTCGGCCGGGTACGACATCGCCGAGGAGGTCGAGCAGCAGATCGAGAGCGCCGAGCGCTGGCACGAGGTCCTCGCGGAGGACGTCGACCTGACCATGGAGCTCTGGTCGCTGCCGAAGCCGACGATCGCCGCCGTCAGAGGCTGGTGCCTGGCCGGCGCCTGCGAGCTCGCCATGGCGTGCGACCTCGTGGTCGCCGGGGACGACGCGCAATTCGGCGAGCCGGAGATCCGTTACGGGTCGGGGCCCGTCACGCTGCTCATGCCCTTCGTGCTGGGGCAGAAGAAGACGAACGAGCTCCTCTTCACCGGTGACACGATCTCGGCGACCGAGGCCGAGCGGCTCGGCCTCGTGAACGCGGTCGTCGCACCGGATGCGCTCGAGGACGCCGTCAACGCGCTCGTCGCCAAGATCGCCCCGACGCCGCTGCCCGTTCTCCGGCTGACGAAGCTTGCGCTCGTCCGCGCGCAGGAGGCAATGGGTCTCCGCACGGCCGTTGCTGCGAACCTCGACATCTCCGCCATGCTCAACGCCGCGGACACCCCCGAGCAGCAGGAGTTCGACCGGATCGCCGTCGAGCGGGGCCTCAAGGCTGCGCTTGCGTGGCGGGACTCGCGCTACGGCGAAGGGCTCGCATGAGGGTTCTCGTCGCCGATCCCTACTACTCGCTCGAGGAGGTCGCGGAGATCGTCGGCGGCCTCGCCGAGGTCGAGCGGGCCGGCGCGCCGTGGGAGGGGGACGACGTCGTCGCGCTCCTCGTCAGCCCGGACCAGCCCGTCGGCGTGGCCGACCTCGACCGGCTGCCAGCTCTTCGTATCGTGGCCACGTGCTCCGTCGGGTACGACAACATCGACACGGCGGCGGCGTCCGATCGCGGCATCTGGGTCAGCAACGTCCCCGACTATTGCGTCGAGGAAATGGCGGACAGCTCGCTGGCCCTCCTCCTCGCGCTCATGCGTGGTGTCGTTGCCCTCGACCGGAGCGTCCGCGAAGGCAAGTGGGACCACGCGGTCGCCGGGCCGCTGCGGACGAACCGCGGAACCAGGCTGGGGGTCATCGGCTTCGGGCGCATCGGCCGCGCGCTCGCCACCCGGGCCCTCGCGCTGGGGTTCGAGGTCTGCGCGGTCGACCCGAACCTTCCCGACGAGGCGGTCTCCGGCTACGGCGTGCATCCGCTGAGCCTCCACGAGGCGCTCTCGAGCTGCGAGGCCTTCTCGCTCCACTCGCTGCTGACGGACGAGACGCGCGGGATGATCGGCGCCGACGAGATCGCGAAGATGCCGCGCGGCGCGCTCCTCGTCGACACGGCGCGCGCGGCCCTCGTGGACTTCGACGCCGTCCTCGCGGCGCTCGACTCCGGCCACCTCGGGGGCGCCGCCTTCGACGTCTTGCCCGTCGAGCCTCCGAGCGCGGAGGCACCGGCACCGGAGCGGCCCACGCTCATCGTCAACCCGCACGCGGGCTGGTACAGCCCCGCGACCGAGCACGAGGCCTACCGGCGGCCGGCCGTCTCGGTCCGCGAGGCGCTCGAGGGGCTGCGGCCGATGGACGCGCTGGCACCGTGAGCAGTTTCCGCTCTCCACTGGCTGCGGATGCGAACGCCGGCAAGGTCGCGCTCGTCACCGGCGGCGGCACCGGGATCGGCCGCGCGACCGCTTTCGAGCTGGCGAGGACGGGCGCGAAGATCGTCGTCTGCGGCCGCCGGCCGGAACCTTTGGAGGCAGTCCGGGCCGAGCTCGGGGAGGATTGCCTCGCCGTTTCCACCGACGTGCGAGAGCCGGAGCAGGTTGCCGCGCTCCTCGACCGGGCGCTCGAACGCTTCGGGCGGATCGACGTGCTCGTGAACAACGCGGGCGGGCAATTCCTCGCGCCGGCGGAGGAGATCTCGCTGCAGGGCTGGCGGGCCGTTCACCGGCTCGCCGTCGACGCCGTCTGGGATCTCACGCGCACCGTGGCCGAGCGCTCGATGATCCCGAACAAGGACGGCGTGATCGTCTTCATCGGCTTCAGCCCGAGGCGTGGAATGGCCGAGATGGCGCACGCGGCCGCGGCGCGGGCGGCGATCGAGAACCTGGCGGGAAGCCTCGCGCTCGAATGGAGCGAGCACGGCATCCGCGCGGTGTGCGTCGCGCTCGGCAACATCGCCACCGAGGGGCTCGACGGCTACGGGCCCGAGCGCGTGGCAGAGTGGGAGCGCGAGGTTCCGCTCGGCCGGCTCGGGACTCCCGAGGAAGCGGCCGCGCTCATCGCCTTCCTCGCCTCCCCCGGCGGCGCCTACGTGACGGGAACGACCGTCGTCATGGACGGCGGTCTCGACGTCTAGGGCCCGTTCCGCGATCCGAGCGCGTCCTCAAGGTTCAGGTCTCTTTCTTGGGACGGGCTCTGAAGCTCTCCACGGCGTTCGTGGCCTCATGGGTCTGCGCGAGTGCCGCGTAGCCGAGGCGTTCGATCAGCATCGCCGCTTCCCGCGAGGCCTCCGGGATGAGATCGGCGGCACGCTTGATCGTCTCGACGGCGAGCGGCGGCAGGACGGCGAGCTCCGCCGCGCACTCGAGAGCGCGCTCGAGGGCCTTCCCTTCCGGAACGACCTCCGTGACGACGCCGACTGCGAGGGCCCCGGCCGCGTCGAAGCGCCGGCGCAGAAGCATCAACTCCTTCGCCTTCCCGGGCCCGAGCAGCCGGACGAGCCGGTAGGCGCCTCCGGAGCTCGGGAGGATGCCGAGCTCGACCTCGGGGAGCCCGAACGCCGCGGTCTCGTCGGCGATGCGGAAGTCCGTCGCGAGCGCCAGCTCGAGCCCGCCGCCGAGGCACCAGCCGTGGACGGCCGCGATCGTCGGCATCGGGAGCGCGGCGATGCGCTCGTAGACGTCGCCCGTGTCCGCGTAGTAAGCGGCGACGGAGGCGGCGTCCGCCTCGGCGAACTCGTTGATGTCGGCGCCGGCCGAGAACGCCTTCCCGGCTCCCGTAACGACGACGCAGCGACTCCCGCGGACGTCGTCCGCCGACAGAGCGTCGAGCAGCTCTCGCTCCATGGCCCCGGAGAGCGCGTTCAGCTTCTTCTCGCGCTGCAGCGTGAGGACGCAGACCTGGTCCTCGCGGCGGACGTCGACGAGGCTCACCTTCGCACCCCCTCCCGAACGGCTGCGAGCTCGGCTACGAAGCGCTCCATCAGCGGCGGCGGCCCGACCGTGACGCGAACCCAGCCGTCGAGGCCGAACTCGCTCCCGGGCCGGACAAGGAATCCGCGGACGACGAGCTCGGCGGCGAGCGCCGCGTCGTCTCCGCCGACCTCGACGAGCAGGAAGTTCGCCTCGGACGGAAGCGACTCCATCCCCGCGTCGGCCAGGAGCCGTGCGAGCAGGCCGCGCGCTTCGGCAGATTGGCGGCGGCGCTCGTCGATCTGTTCGGGGTGCGCGAGGCAGGCGCGTCCGGCGGCGAGCGCGGCACGATTCACGTTGAACGGCTCCTGGACGACGTCGAGGAACGGCGCCAGCTCTGGGTGCGCGACCGCGTAGCCGAGGCGGAGCCCGGCAAGGCCGAAGATCTTCGAGAAGGTGCGAAGGAGGACGATGGGCCGGCCGACGAGGACGTCGGGTTCCCTGGCGACACGCCGTTCGGGGTCGGCGTACTCGCGGTAGGCCTCGTCCACCACCGCGACCGCGCCGTCCGGCAGGGCGGTCAGGAACTCGGCCCATTCGCCGGCCTCGACGAGCGACCCGGTCGGGTTGTTCGGGTCGCAGACCCAGACGAGCTTGGCCTTCTCGGTGCGTGCGGTGTCGGCCAGCGCAGGAAGGTCGAGGCGGGAGTCCCGGTTGGGGACGCGGACGACCCGCGCGCCCGCGCCGGCGGATACCTGGGCGTAGAGCCCGTAAGTCGGCTGTGGCACGACGACGACGTCTTCTTCCCGGATGAAGGTGTGCGCGACGGCCGCGATCAGCGCCTGGATCCCGTGTGCGGGCACGATCGTCTCCGGCGGAAGCTCGAGCCAGCCCGCCACGGCCTCCCGGAGGTCGCTGTACGCCTGCTCCGGGTACATCCACGCATTCGCGAGCTCGTCCGTGACCGCGTCGAGGGCTCCGGGGAGCGGTCCGAACAGGTCCTCGTTCCAGTTCAGCTTCGCGATCTCGTCGAGGCCGTGCTCACGCCGAAGCTCGGACAGGCTGGGGCCGGGGCGGTAGGGCTCGAGCCCGACGAGCGACGGGCGCACGAGGCTGCTCCAGTCGTTCATCAGTGCTCCATCCAGTGATGGTCTCTCGTTTCTGGCGCCGCCAGAGACGTCCTGTCTATTGCTGGATGCAGCACTAGCTCGTCGGCGTCCACATCTCGAGGTGGGCGGGGAGATGGACCACCGCGGGACCGCCCGTGGCGAGCGCGCGGCCGAGGGCGTCGCCGAGCGCATCGGGGGTCGTCGACTCGACCGGGACGCCGAAGGAGCGCGTGAGCCCGGCGAAGTCCGGCTGCTCGAGGTCGACCGCGAAGGTCTCGCCGTAGGCGTCGCGCTGGTACTCCCGCAGGATCCCGTAGCCGCCGTCGTCGACGAGCAAGAGCGTCGTCGGCAGGCCGTACTGGCGTGCCGTCGCGAGCTCCTGGACGCCGTAGAGGAAGCCCCCGTCCCCGACGACGGCGAGCGTCGGTTGCCCGAGCGCGACCGCCGCTCCGAGCGCCGCGGGCCAGGCGTAGCCGAGCGTGCCCGAGCCGAGCGGGTAGAGGAACCGGCGCGGGCTCCAGGCCGGGAAGTGCGCGCCGGCCCAGTACGCCAGGATGGTCATGTCCCATCCGGTTGCCGCTTCCCGTGGGAGCGCGCCGCGTACGGATTCGAGCAGGCCGCGCTCGAGCTCTCGGCCCTGCTCGTCGAGGCCCGAGGCGATCCGTTCCCGGACGGCGCGGGCGCGGGCCTCGGCGCGGCCGTCCGGCTCCCGCGTCGGCAGGCGCTCGTGCAGAGCCGCGAGTGTCGCCCGCGCGTCGCCGACGAGCCCGAGGGCGGGGAAGGTGGTGCCGATCCGCTCTTCGTCCGCGTCGATCTGGACGAGCTGGCCGCCGAACTGGAGCATGTACTGCTGCGTCGTCTCGGCGCCGAGCTCCGAGCCCGCGACGAGCACCGCGTCGGCGCCCTCGACGAGCTCCCGGAAGGCCGCCTCGTCGCACGCCGAGCCGGCGGAAAGCTCGTGGTCCTCGGGAAAGGCGCCCTTGCCCATGTACGACGTCACGACCGGTGCGCGCAGCGTCTCCGCGACGGCGCGCAGTTCCTCCCAGGCTCTGGAACGGAGGATGCCGCTCCCGGCCCAGAGCAGAGGTCGCTCCGCCCCCGCGAGCACCCGCGCCGCCTCGTCGAGGCGAGACGAGTCCGGCACGACCGGCGCGGACGGGCTTCCGTCGAGCTCGCCCAGACGCACATCGGTCTCGCCCGTGAGCACGTCCACAGGGATTTCCAGAAAGACCGGGCCGCTCGGTGGCGTCTGCGCCCGTTGCCAGGCCTCGGCGAGAAGCTCGGGAACGTCCTCGGCGCTTCGTGCCCGCGCCGACCACTTCACGATCGGCTCGAACGACGCGCGCTGGTCGCGCAGTTCGTGGAGGTACCCGCGGCCGCGGCCGATCAGGTCGCGCGGGATCTGGCTCGCGACGGCGACGAGCGGGACGTGCGCGCTCGAGGCCTCCATGAGGCCGGTGAGGGAGTTCAGGGCTCCGGGGCCGGTGGAGAGGAGCAGGGCCGCCGGCTTGCCTCCCGCGCGGGCGTAGCCGTCGGCCGCGAAGGCGGCGTTCAGCTCGGTGCGGAAGCCGACGTAGCGGACGGAGCTTCCGCGGAGCGCCTCCCAGATTCCGAGCGCGTGGACCCCGGGCAGGCCGAAGACCGTCTCGGCGCCGAGGGCCTCGAGGGCGTCCACGACCACGTGGCCGCCGATGCGCGTGCGGACGGCTTCGCTCACCGCCCGATCCTATCCCGCCGCATGAGAGGATCCGGCGGGTGACGACCCGGACCGAGTTCCCGCGCCCGATCCGGGAGATCGAACACACCTGGCTGGCCGTCTCGGACGGCTGCCGCCTGGCGGCGCGGATCTGGTTGCCGGAGGATGCCGAGACAGATCCCGTCCCCGCGATTCTCGAATTCCTCCCGTATCGCAAAGTGGACGGCACGGCGACTCGCGACGCGCGCCGGCAGCCCTACGTCGCGGGCTTCGGCTACGCGACGGTGAGGGTCGACATGCGCGGCACCGGCGAGTCCGACGGCCTCATCACGGACGAGTACACGGAGCAGGAGCACGCCGACTGCCTCGAGGTGATCGCCTGGCTTCGGGAGCAGCCCTGGTGCGACGGCAACCTCGGCATGTGGGGGATCTCGTGGGGCGGGTTCAACGCCCTCCAGCTCGCCGCGCTCCGCCCTCCCGGCCTCAAGGCGATCATGACGCTGATGTCGACGGATGATCGCTACGCCGACGACGTCCACTACCGCGGCGGGTGCGTCGAGGCGCTCGACATGCTCCACTGGGCTTCCTCGATGTTGGTCTGGAACGCGCGCCCGCCGGATCCGCGGCTCTACGGCGATGGATGGCGCGAAGCCTGGCTCGGTCGGCTCGAAGGCGCGACCAACTGGATCGAGCCCTGGCTGGGCCACCAGCGGCGCGACGCCTACTGGAAGCACGGCTCGGTCTGCGAGGACTACTCCGCTATCGACGTTCCCGTCTACGCGGTCGGCGGCTGGGTGGACGGCTACACCAACGCGGTGCCGCGGATGCTGGAGGGGCTGTCCGTGCCGCGCAAGGGCCTCATCGGGCCGTGGGCGCATGCCTTTCCCGACGACGCGCTCCCCGGCCCGAGCATCGGCTTCCTCCAGGAATGCGTGCGCTGGTGGGACCACTGGCTCAAGGGCATCGACACGGGGATCATGGAGGAGCCGATGCTCCGTGCCTGGATGCAGGGCTCGGTGACCCCGCGGCCTTTCTACGAGGTGCGGGAGGGGCGGTGGGTGGCCGAGCCGGAGTGGCCGTCACCGTACCTCGGCACGGAGACGCTGGAGCTGGGCGGGCCGTGCTCCATCCTCGGCGTGCAGACGTGCGGCGTCGAGGCGGGCGTGTGGACGGCGGAAGGCGGGTCCGCGGACCTGGCTGGAGACCAGCGCGTCGACGATGCCCTCTCTCTCGCATGGGACTTCGAGCCGCTCGCGGAGCCACTCGAGATTCTCGGGCACCCGCAGGCGGTTCTCGAGCTCGAGGTCGACCGGCCGCAGGCGCTCGTCGCCGTCCGGCTCTCCGACGTAGCGCCGGACGGCTCTTCCCTCCTCGTCACACGGGGCGTCCTGAACCTGACGCACCGCGAGAGTCATGAGCATCCGGAGCCGCTCGAGCCGGGGCGGCGCTACGAGATCACGGTGCCGCTCGACGTGATCGCCCACTCCTTCGCCGCCGGCCACCGGCTGCGCGTCGCCGTCTCGCCGACCTACTGGCCCTGGGCGTGGCCCTCGCCGGAGCCGGTGACGTTGACTCTGCACGGAGGGCGGTTCGACCTTCCGGTGCGGGAGCCGCGCGCGGAAGACGGCGACCTGCGGCCGTTCGAGGAGCCCGAGCACTCCGCGCCGCTTGCGGTCCGCGAGGTCGAGGGCGACCCCGGCGGCCGCTTCCTCCGCAAGGAGCACGCGACGGGACGCGTCGAGCAGATCTTCGACTGGGCGCTGGGCGGGTCGCTCCGCTTCCTCGACATCGACCTCGACTCCGGGGACACGAGCCACTGCGTCTACTCGATTGTCGAGGGCGATCCTTTGTCGGCCGAGGTGCGGTTCCACGCCGCTTCCGACATGGGCCGCGGCGACTGGCAGACGCGGGCCGAGGTCATGAGCTCGATGACCTGCGACGCGGTCACCTTCCACGTCGAGAGCACGCTCGACGTCCACGAGAACGGTGAGGTCGTCTTCGCGCGCTCGTGGAAGTTCGACTTCCCTCGCGACCAGGTCTAAAGCGGGCCTAGTAACAGACTGTTACTAAGCCTGATTCGTCACACTCCTGAGGACTCGAAGCCGGGCGGCGAGCGGGTCTTGGCCCGATCTCGAAGCAAGTAACAGACTGTTACTTGGCGTCTTTCGTGGCTATTCGAAGTCGCTTCTGTAGTACATCTCGCCCGACAGGTTCGCGCGCAGGGCGCGGCCGTCGACGACGGCGTCGAAGCGGAGCCGCTCCGGCGACCAGTCCTCCTCGCCGACACGGAACTCGGCCTCGGCGAGGCGGGTTAGCGGCTTTTCGTCTCCCCAGGCCATCTGAGCCGTGAGCCCGCGCTCCCGCTGTTCGACGCGAAAGCCGGGGAGCCACGGGTTGTAGCTCCGGTACCGGCCGTAGAAGGACGAGTACTCGGCGAGCGGCTCGGCCGCCGGGCTGTCGGGAGGCCACGGTTCGGCGACGCCCGGAGGTCCCGGATTCGTACCCCGGTGCAGGTCGAGGCCGAACTGCGCGACGAGCTCCGTGACGTCGTGTTCGTCGGGCCCGTTCATGAGCGCGGCGACGGCGATTCCCGATTCGAGATCGCCGAGCAATGTCGAGCTGAAGCCGGGCATCGAGCCACCGTGGCGGACGTAGTCGCCCTTGCGTTCGAGCCCGTAGCCGTAGCTCCACCCGTCGCCGCAGTGGAGCAGTGGCCCCGTCGTGAGCGCGTGTGCCGGTCCCGCGAGCAACGCGCCGCCGAATGCCGCCAGGTCGGCGGCCGTCGAGGCGAGCGAGCCGTCGGCGGTCCCGGTTTCGAGCCACGGTGCCGGATAGAGCGGGTCGTCCGGCGAAGGCGTGCGGTCGTCGTGCAGCCGGTCGTAGCCGACCGCCATGCGGTCCCGCACCTTCACGGTGATCTCCGGCTCCGTGTTGCCCAGCCCGATCGGCTCGAGGATGTGTGTGCGCAGAAGGTCGGGGTAGCGCGCTCCGGTTGCCGCCTCGAGCGCGTAGCCAAGCGTGCGGTAGCCGACGTTCGAGTAGTAGAAGCGCTCGCCCGGCGCGAAGCTCGCCTCGGTGTCGCGGAGCGCCCAGACGTCGAAGCGGGAGTCGGCGGTCATGTCCGCGCCGCGGATGAGCCCGGAGCTGTGCGTGAGCAGATGCCCGATCAGGATCGGGTCGTACGCGGACCGAACGTGGAACCACGGCAGATAGTCCGTCACCGGCGCCTCCACGTCGATTAGCTCGACGGCGAGCACGGCGGTGAACGTCTTGCCGATCGAGCCGAGCTCGAAGAGCGTGTCCTCGTCGATCGCGCGTCTGCGGAGGTCGGCCCAGCCGACGCGGTGGGAGAAAACGAGCTCCTCCCGGTCCGTGACGGCGATCGCCATTCCCGGGAGGCCCCGCCGCTTGAGGAAATCGCCCAGCCACTGCCAGTCCTCGGTGGAGAAGTCCATGTGACGTGGACTATCGTCTTCCTCGTGATCGACTGCGACATCCACCCGCAGGTCGGGGACGTCGAGGAGTTTCTCGGCTACGTCGATCCGGCCCAGCGCGACTGGTTCCGCGGCCAGGGCCCGTCACTCGGGACACCCGGCTACTCCTGGGTGCACCCGTCGTCCTGGTTTCGGGCCGACATCGAGCAGAACGAGCACGCGCCGGCCTCCGACGTGGACATGGTGCGCCGCGAGCTCCTCGATCCCAGCGGTACCCACGTCGGGATCCTGAACGGGGACGACGCGGTGCTCGTCTCGCTCATGCCGAGCCCGTATCGCGCGGCCGAGCTCGCCCGGGCGCACAACGAGTGGCTCCGCGAGCGCTGGCTCGCCGAGGAGCCGCGACTGCGCGCCTCGATCCTTTGCCCGGCCCAGGACCCGCAGGCGGCCGCGGCCGAGATCCGGCGCATGGCCGACGACGAGCGCTTCGTCCAGGTGCTTCTCTGCGGGGGCGCCGACCGGCCCTACGGCGAGCCGCGCTATCTACCGATCTTCGAGGCCGCCGCCGAGTGCGGGCTTCCTGTCGCCATCCACTCCGGAGGCGAGGGAATGGGGATCGCCGCGCCTCCCGGCGGGGCGGGGCCGGTCACCTTCTACATCGAGTGGCACACGCTCGGCTCGGCCTGCAGCATCATGTCCCACCTCGTTTCGCTTCTCTGCCACGGCACCTTCGAGCGCCTGCCGAGCCTGAAGGTGCTCCTGGTCGAAGGTGGAATCGCCTGGCTGCCCGGGATCCTGTGGCGTCTGGACACGAACTGGCGCGCCCTTCGGAGCGAGACACCGTGGCTCGAGCGTAAGCCGAGCGAGGTCGCCCGCGAGCACGTCCGCTTCTCGACGCAGCCGCTCGAGCACACCGACGGCCACGATGGGACGCTCTTCGAGATGCTCGAGGCGGCGGGCGCTCCCGACAACCTCTGCTTTGCGTCCGACTATCCCCACTGGGACTTCGACGACCCCGGCTTCATGCTCAAGCGCCTCCCGGAGGCGTGGCACGACAAGGTCCTGCACGAGAACGCTGCCGAGCTCTACGGCGAGCGCCTCGGGCTGGCGCGGGCGTGAGCACCTGGCGGGACGTCGGCTCGGTCGCCGATCTCGAGCGCGACGGCCATGTGATCGCCCGTGTCGGCGGGCGCGACATCGGGGTCGTGGCGGTCGCCGGCGGCCTGCGCGGAGTCCGAAATCGCTGCCCGCACCACGGCGGCCCGCTCTGCCTCGGGACCGTCCGCGAGCGCGTCGCCGGCCAGCCCGGCCGCTACGAGCTCGGCGGCCGGAGCGTTCTGCGCTGCCCCTGGCACGGGTGGGAGTTCGACCCGGCCACCGGCCGGTGTCTCGACGACGACTCAATGCGGGTGGCCGTCTACGACGCCAAGGCCGAGGACGGTCGCGTGCTCGTTGACATATGAGATGGCGGGCCGATCGTCGGCTGGCTCGTCGGTGTCCGTTCGTGACGACGGCGTTCCCGGCTCGGCGTCGGTCGCGGTGGCCTAAAGCTCGTCGTGCACCGGCTCGCCCTCGGAGAGGGTGAGCACGACGCGCGCGTCGCCGACCGGGCCGGCCCCGGGGTCGAAGATGTCGCGGTCGAGGACGACGAGGTCCGCGAGCTTCCCCTCTTCGATCGTGCCCGTCTCGTCGTCGAGGAAGTTGACGTAGGCGGAGCCGTGCGTCGCGGCGGCGAGAGCGGTCTCGAGGTCGAGACGCTCCTCGGGGAGCATGGGCTCCCGGTCACGCTCGGGATGCTGGACTCGACTGACGGCCACCTCGACGATCGGGAGCGGGTTCGCCGTCGAAACGGTCCAGTCGCTTCCGAACGCGAGCTGCGCCCCGGCGCGGACGAGGCTCCCGAATGGATAGTGATAGGAGGCGCGCTCGCCGATGAACGGAAGGGTGAGATCGTCGACATAGGCGCTGTGCGCGGCCCAGTACGGCTGCGCGTTCGCGACGACGCCGAGCTCGGCGAAGCGCGGCTGGTCGTCGGGATGGATCAGCTGGATGTGCGCGAGATGGTGGCGTGCGTCGCGCCGGCCGTTTGCCTGCTGAGCCGCCTCGACGGCGTCGAGCGCCTCGCGAACCGCGCGGTCGCCGATCGTGTGCAGGTGCACCTGAAAGCCGTGCGAGTCGAGGAGGACGAGCATGCGCCGGAGCTCGTCGGCCTCGTGCATCGACATCCCGCGGTTGTCCGTGCCTTCGTACGGTTCGAGGAGGGCGCCCGTGAAGTTCTCGAGCACGCCGTCCTGGAAGATCTTCACCCCGCGGATCCGCAGACGCCCGAGCGATCCGCGCTCCCGCATCTCGAGGAGGTCGTCGATCTGCTCCTCGCCGCGTGAGCGAACCCACAGAAGGTTGCCCTCGGCGCGCATCGTCAGCTGCCCGCGCCCGGCCACGGCGAGGTAGGCGGCGAGCGTCTCGGGCTCGACGACGGCGTCCTGCCACGCGGTGATCCCGAGCCCGTGCAGCTCGGCCTGCGCATTTAGGAGAGCCTGCTCCTGCTCGGGGGCGCTCGGCGGCGGAACCAGCGTGCCGACGAGCGACATCGCGCCTTCGTGGAGCGCGCCCGACGGCTCGCCGGCGCCGTCGCGCTCGATACGGCCGTCCCCAGGATCGGCGGTGTCCGCGGTGATCCCCGCGAGCTCGAGGGCACGGCTGTTCACCCACGCCGTGTGACCGTCCCGATTCTCCAGGTAGACCGGCCGGCCGGGCACCACGGCGTCGAGCTGCGCCTTCAGCGGGTTACCGCCCGGGAAGAAGTCCATCGACCAGCCGTCGCCCGAGATCCACTCCCGGTCGGGGTTCTCCGCGGCGTAGCGCTTGATCTCGACGACGCAGTCCTCGACCGAAGCCGTCTCGTGCAGGTTGCAGACGATCGCGAGCATGCCGCCGCTGAACGGGTGCAGGTGAGCATCCTGGAAGCCCGGGAGGACGGTGCGGCCCTCGAGCTCGACCACGCGCGCTGCCGAGAGTCCGCCGAGCTCGGCCGAGGAGCCGACCGCGGCGATGCGGCCGCCGCGCACCGCGATCGCCTCGGCGTCTCCGCCCGAAACGGTGTGCACGCGCCCCCCTCGAAGGAGCAGATCGACGGCGTTAGGGTCCATCGCGAGTGGCGATCTTCTCACCAGCGGACGCGCGCCGCGCGGTCGAGCGCGGTTTCGACGACGCGGTCGGTTTCCTCGCCGGCCTCGTCCGCATCCCCAGCCTCCTCGGCGAGGAGGAGCCGGCGCAGCAGCTCGTCGAGGCGCGGCTCCGAGAGCTCGGCTTCGAGATCGAGTCGGTGGTGCCGAACCCCGAGCAGCTCGCCGAGCGGCCCGACAGCGGCATCCCGCTCATGTCGTACGAAGGGCGCCGCACTCTCGTCGGGACGACCGGGGAGGGGAGCGGGCGCTCGCTTGTCCTCAACGGGCACGTGGACGTCGTCAGCGCCGAGCCGGTCGACCGCTGGACGAGGGAGCCGTTCGGCGCCGAGGTCGCCGGCGGGCGCATGTACGGCCGCGGCTCCTGCGACATGAAGGGCGGCGTCGCCGCGATGCTCCTCGGCGTCGAGGCCGCGCTCTCCGCGGGGCCGCTCCCCGCGCGGCTCGTCTACCAGAGCGTGATCGAGGAGGAGTGCGGCGGGAACGGTGCCCTCGCGGCCGTCCTCGCCGGGCCGCCCGCCGACGCGGCGCTCATCGCAGAGCCGACCGACGGCGGCATGGACCTCGTCGCCGTCGGCGTCGTCTGGGCCCGCATCACCCTGGAAGCCGACTCCCGCCACGCCTCGAGCGCCGACCGCGGCTCGAACCCGATCGAGGCCGCGTACCCCGTCATCGAGGCGCTGCACGCGCTCGAGGCGGAGCTGAACGAGGATCCTGAGCCGGAGCTCGCCGGACTCGACCGGCCGTACCTCCTCAACGTCGGTGCGCTGCACGCCGGCGACTGGGCGTCGATGACCCCCGGGCGGGCCACCCTCGACGTGCGGCTCGGCTTCCCGATTCGGATGGAGCCCGCGTCGGCGCAGGAGCGCCTTTCCGCCGCGGTGCGCGCGGCCGACCCGTCCGCGTCGGTTGAGTTCCGCGGCTTTCGCGCCCGCGGCTACTCCTTCGACCCCGAGAGCCCGTTCGTGCGATTGCTCGGCGACTGCCACGAGGAGGTGCGGGGCGGGCGACCCAGACCGGATCCCTCACGCGCGACGACCGACCTCCGCTTCTTCGAGGGCCAGGCGGTCTGCTACGGCCCGACCGGCGAGAACCTGCACGGGGTGGACGAGTGGGTCGACCTCGAGTCGATCGCCGACGTCGCGACCGTCATCGCACTCGTGATCAGGCGTTGGGGAGAGACCTAGACCCGGATGCAGGCGGCGCGGTGCTCGGGATCCTCGCTCGCCGCCGGCCTCCGGAGCTCCGGATCGACCGTCTTGCACTCGGCGATCGCCATCGGGCAGCGGGGGTTGAAGCGGCAGCCGGGCGGGATGTGGATCGAGTTCGGCGTCTCTCCGCGGAGGATCTGAGGAGTCCCGCGCTCGCGCGGGTCGCGCTTCGGCACCACCGAGAGAAGCGCGCGGGTGTAGGGATGCTGCGGGTTCTCGATCACCTCGCGCGTCGGCCCCTCCTCGACGATCCGCCCCAGGTACATGACGGCGATCCGGTCGGCGTAGTGGGCGGCCGTAGAGAGGTCGTGCGTGATCATCAGAACGGCGAGACCGTTGTCCCTGAGCTCGTCGAGGATCGAGAGGATTCCGGCGCGCACCGAGACGTCGAGCATGGAGACGGGCTCGTCGGCGACGAGGAGCTCGGGGTGGAGAACGAGGCTCGCCGCGATCGCCACCCGCTGGCGCTGGCCGCCGGAGAGCTCGTGTGGGTAGCGGTCGATGTAGAGCTCCGGCGGCGTCAGGCCGGAGAGCTCGAGCGCGCTCTTGACTTCTTCGCGCCGCTCCTCCCTGGAGCCGATTCCGTGCACCTGGAGCGGCTCCTCGATCGTCGCGCCGACGCGGAAGCGCGGGTCGAGCGACTCGTACGGATCCTGGTAGACGATCTGCATCCGCCGGCGCAGGGGGCGCAGCGCCTTGGACGAGAGCCCGGCGATCTCCTGGCCGTCGAAGCGGATCGAGCCGCCGCTCGTCTCGATGAGCCGCAGCACCGAATGGGCCGTCGAGGTCTTTCCGCACCCCGACTCGCCGACGAGCGCGAGCATCTCGCCGCGTCGGAGTGAGAACGAGACGCCGTCCACCGCGCGCACCTCGAGCTTCGGCTCGCGCCGCGCAGCGCCGACCAGCCCGCGGCCAACCGGGTAGCGCGCGACGAGATCCTCCACCTCCAGGAGCGGCTGTGAGCCGTTCGTGCTCATGCAGGCGCCGCCTCGCGGACATGGTCGTTCAGATGACATGCGGCCACGTGGCGGTCCCCGACGGACTTGAGGATCGGCGTCTCCGTCGGACACGGCGCGAACGCGCGGTCACAGCGGGGCTGGAAGGGGCATCCGACAATCGGCTTGTCGAGCCGCGGGGGTGCGCCGGGAATCGACGCAACGCGCGCGCCGCCCGCGCGGAGGTCGGGCGTGGCCGCGAAGAGCAGCCGCGTGTACGGGTGCTTCGGGGTGTGGAAGAGGGCGTCGATCGAGGCGGACTCTGCGACCTCGCCCGCGTACATGACGGCGGCGCGATCGCAGACCTGGGCAACGACCGGGAGGTCGTGGGTCACGAGGATGAGCGCGAGGTTGAAATCGGACGCGAGCGAGACGAGCAGCTCCAGGATCTGCGCCTGCACCATCACGTCGAGCGCGGTCGTGGGTTCGTCCGCGAGGAGGATCTTCGGCTCGCACGCGAGTGCCATGGCGATCGCCGCGCGCTGGCGCATGCCGCCCGAGAACTCATGGGGATAGCGGGCGGCGCGGTCCTTCGGGATGCCGACGCGCTCGAGCAGCTCCTCGACCTGCCGTCGCGCACGCTTGCCCTCGGCAATTCCGTGCAGGCGCATGGGCTCCTCGATCTGCGAGCCGACGGTCTGCACCGGGTTGAAGGCGTTCATCGCCCCCTGGAAGACCATCGCGATGTCGTCCCAGCGGTGCGGGCTCACCGTCTCCTCCCCCCGCGCGAGGATGTTCTCGCCGTCGAGGCGCACCTCTCCCGCCACCGTCGCGTTCGGAGGCAGGAGGCCCATGATCGAGAGCATCGCGGTGGTCTTGCCGCAGCCCGACTCGCCGACGAGGCCGAATCGCTCGCCCGCCTCGAGCTCGAAGCCCACCCCGCGCACCGCATGCAGCTCGCCGCCCCCCGGAAGCTCGAACCAGACGTTCAGGTCCTCGACCCCGAGAAGCGGCGTCCTCATTCGGAGTCGAGCTTTCCGCGCAAAGGCCTGACCTTGAACCTGCGGACGGAGAGATGGCCGACGCGCAAGCGGGGGTTGAGCGCATCCTCGAGCGACTGGCCGAAGAGGGTCGCGCCGAGCACGACGAGTGTGACGCAAAGGCCGGGTGGGATGATCGCCCACCAGGCGTTGTTCAGGATCGCGTCGTCGTTGAAGGCGTTCTCGATGAGGCGCCCCCAGGAGATGACGCTCGGGTCGCCGAGCCCCAGGAAGGTGATGAACGTCTCCGCGAAGATCGCATACGCGACGAGGAGCACCGTGTTGGCCACCAGAAGCGGCGCCACCTGCGGAAGGATGTGCTTGAAGATCAACCGCCTGTTGCCCGCGCCGAGCGCGCGCGCCCGCTTCACGTAGACGCGCTCACGGACGCTGAGCACCTGTGCGCGGATGAGCCGCGCCGTCGTCGTCCAGTAGATGATCCCGATGATGATGATGATGTTCGTCAGGCTGCGGCCGAAGAGGGCCGCGGCGACGATCATCAGCGGGATGTCCGGGATGACGATGAAGTAGTCCGTCATGCGCATCAGCGCGACGTCCGTCTTTCCCCCGTAAAACCCGGCGAGGAGACCGACCGTGCCGCCGATGAACGCCGACACGAGCGCGGCGCAGAAGCCTACGAGGAGCGAGACGCGCGTACCGGCGATCAGAAGCTTGACCATGTCCGCGCCGCCGCCGTCGAGGCCGATCGGGTAGGACGCGCTCGGCGGCTCGAAGATCGGCCCGACCTTCGCCTTTGGATCGCCGGTGAGGAGGATGGGCGAGAGCAGCGCGACGAGGACGAAGAACGCGATGATGGCGAGCCCCGCGATGGCGGTCGGCTCGCGAAGGGCGACGTGGCGGATCGACCCTGGCCGCCTCGCCGCGGCGACGTCGACGCCCTCGGTGGCGGCTGCGGCGCCGCCCTGGATGGACGCGCTCATCGGCCGGCCTCCGGCCGAGGAGGGTGTGGAGGGTGTGTGACGGAACCGGGAGGTTTCCTCACTGGATCGAAGAAGGGGGCTCGTGGGGGAAACATGGTTTCCCCCACGGGAGGGAGCCAAAGGCGAGCGAGGCTCATCCCGAGACCCTCGGGTCGAGCTTGAAGTACAGGAGGTCGGCCAGGAGATTCGCCCCGATCACCGCCAGCGTCAAGAGCAGGAAGGCGCCCTGCAGGATCGGGTAGTCACGCTGGTCGATCGCCTCGACCACCTCGAGGCCGATGCCGGGATACGAAAAGACATACTCGATCGTGATCGACCCGCCGATGATGAAGCCGAGCGAGAGGGCGACGAGCGTGACGATGGGGAGCAGGGCGTTCCGTAGGCCGTGCGTGCGCACGGTCCTCCAGTTCGAGAGCCCCTTCGCACGTGCGGTGAGCACATAATCCTCCCCGAGCGTCTCCAGCATCGCCGAGCGCACGACGAGCGCGTACTCTCCGTAGAGGACGAGCCCGAGCGTGAGCGCCGGAAGGATCATGTGGCGGAGGCGGTCGACGAAGACGTCCCACCAGGACGCGTCTCCGAGGATCCCGAGCGTGGGATCTTTGATCCCCGCCGTCGGCAGGCCGAACCACCCGGCGACGAAGAGCACCATCAGGAGCCCGAGCCACTGGGGTGGCATCGAGTAGAACGCGAGCCCACTCCAGAGGCCCCCCTTGTCGGCCCAGGTGCCGCGTCTCCACGCGCAGACGACGCCGACGAGGACGCCGAAGACGATCGAGAACACCGTCCCGAGTGCGACCATAGCGACGGTGTTCTTCAGCGGCGGCCAGAGCTCATGGGTGACCGGCTGCTCCGAACGAAGGGACTTCCCCATGTTTCCGTGGGCAAGGTCCTCGAGGTAGAGCTTGTACTGCTCCCACTTGGATTTGTCGAGGCCGAGCTGCTCGCGCTGGTACTCCTTGAACGCCTGCGTGCACTGGCGGCAGCGGAGCGCCGAAACGGCGTCGCCCGAGAGGGTGCGGAAGAGGACGAAGTTGAGCGTGATCGCGACGAAGATCGTCAGCACGGCGAAGAGCACGCGCTTGCCGACGTAGTCGAAGCCCCTCATCCGTCCTCTTCCGCTTCGCTCCCTCCTATCCGACCTTGTGCGGCCGCGTCCAGTACATCTTCGCGTACGCGTTCAGGTGAGGGTCCATGCCGTCCCATCCCGTCGTGTGCGCGTCGATGTACTGCTCCTCGACGAGCTGGGTGTAAACCCAGTTGTCGTAGATCATCTGCTCCATCTGCTGGACGATCGATGCGCGCTCGTTCTCGTCGACGGTCGTGCCCTGCTTCTCGTAGAGCGCGTCATAGTCGGGGTTGTCCCAGCCGGTGTCGCTCCAGGAGCACCACTGACCCTTCGTGACGACGGAGAGCATGAAGTCCGGGTCCACGTAGCCGACCCAATCCCACATGGCGATGTCCCAGCCCGTGTAGCCCGAGTTCGTCTTCGGGTCGCAGTGGTCGGTCGTCTCGATCTCGTAGGCGGCGGTCGAGTCGCCGCCGATCTTCAGGGTCACGTCGACCCCTGCCTCCGCGAAGCCCTCCTTGACGATGTCGAAGGCCCGAGGGCCGTTGAAGTCGAGGGAGGTGGGCTGCATGATCTCGTACTGCATCTCGTGTGCCGGCTGGGCGTACTTGCCGGTCGTCGCGGGTGCGACGCGGATGCCGTCGGGCCCCCGCTTGTAGCCGAGCTGATCGAGCATCGCGTTGCCGGCGTCGCAGTCGTGCTCGAGGGGACCGAGGTCCTTGTTCTCGTACAGCGAGATCTTGCCGGGCAGGCTCTCGACTTTGTCCGCGTAGCCGTTGAAGACGACCTCGATGATCTTGTCGCGGTCGACGCACATCGAGAGCGCCTTCTTCACCTGTGGATCGAGGAGCTCTCGGTTCTCGTCCTTGTAGGGGTTCGAGTTCCACGTGATGTTCGTGGTCTCCGCGCCGGGAATCTGCTGGACGACGAGGTTCGAGTCCTTCTTGAGGACGTCGACGGCGTTGAACGGCACCTGGTCGACCCAGTCGACCTGGCCCGACTTCATGTCCGCGATCATCGAGTCCGCATTCGTGTAGTAGGTCAGCGCCACCGCCTGCACGTGCGGCTTCTCGTCCCAGTAGTTCGGGTCCGGGATGAAGACGGTCGTCCCCTTCTTCTCGTATTGCTTCAGAGTGAAAGCGCCGCCCGTGACCATCGAGGAGATGTCGCTCTGGGGCGCGTAGGTCTTCAGGCCCTTCCCGTCGCCCACGGCGAACTTGCTCCAGACGTGCTCGGGAACGATGAAGAACTGCTCGAGCTGGGCGAGGACGTTTCCGACCGGCGTCTTGTAGTGGAGGACGACGGTCGTCGGGTCGGTCGCCTCGGCGCTCTTCAGATGCGCGAGGGCGGGAGCCATGACGGCGGTCGGGCCGCTCGCGTACTTGGCCGTCGTGTTCGCCGTCCAGGCGACGTCCTCAGCGGTGAGAGGCTGCCCGTCCGACCACTTCGTCCCGGACTTGAGATGGAACGTCCAATCCTTCCCGTCCGCCGAGGTGTCCCAGGAGTCGGCGAGGTCGCCGACGATGACGTACGCCCCGTTCTCGAAGTCGTACTGGACGAGCTGGGGGTAGAGCATGATGAAGGCGTTGTAGGACTGCGACTCGATGAAATGGAACGGGTTGAACGAGTCGATGTAGTTGATCGAGCCGACTCGGAGGATGCCCCCCTCCGTGACAGCGCCGGTCTCGGCGCCGCCCGAGCCGGTGGCGTTTCCGCCCGAGCCTCCTCCGCAAGCGGTCAGCGCCAACGCCAGCGCCGCGAGCAGCGCGACGACGACGGGAATCGTCCTTCTCATGCCGTCCTCCCTTTCTCCCTCGTCGTCGCGAGGGACTTCCCGCGCTCGGTCAGCGCGGGCTCGTCGATCGTGAGTGTCCGGGCATCGGCGTCGAGCGTGGCGGGGACGCCGAGGGGGAGCGTCGCAAGGTTCTTTCCGTGGCCCAAGGGCAGCTTGTATAGCACGGGAACCCCGAGCGGCTCCAGCCTTTGCTCCAGGACGTCCTCCAGGGACTTCGTCCTTGGCCATTCGGGCCTATCCTCGCGCCAGTCGCAATTCTGCATCTCGCCTACTACGACTCCGAGGACCCGGTCGAGTTTGCCGGCGTGGCCGAGCTGGACGAAAGCCCCGTCGATGTACCAGGGCGGGGCGCCCACCTCCTCGACGAAGAAGATGGCGCCGTCGAGGTCGATCTCCCAGGGGGTTCCCATGGTCTGCATCAGCAGCCACAGGCAGCCGCCTGCGAGCGGCGCGGAGACTTTCCCGCCCGCGATCGCGCGCACATAGGGGTCGTCCGGATCGCGCGGCACCTCGCCCGCGCCGCCGTGGCGGAGCACCTCGAGAAGGCGCGCGCGGGTGAAGGCCGTCGCCTCCTTGTCGCCCACGCCTGCGACACCAGGGCCGTAGAACGTGGCGAGACCCGTGCGCTGTCGGATAGCCACGTGAAGGGCGGTGATGTCGGAGAAGCCGATGAACGGCTTCGGGTTCGCGGCGATGACGTCGAAGTCGAGAGAGGGAATCGCTTGCGCCGAGCCGTAGCCGCCCTGCATGCAGTGGACGACGTCGACCTCGGGGTCGGCGAAGAGCGCATTCAGGTCGTCGGCGCGCTGCTCGGGCGGGCCCGCGACGAAGTCGTCCCGTCCGTCCACCCCGGGCGCAAGCTTGACGCGGTACCCCTGAGCCTCCCACCACTCGACTCCGCGGAGAAGGTCGGAGCGGTTCTCCCACGGGCTCGCAGGCGCGGCCACGCCGATGGTCCCGCCGTCGGGAAGGGTGCTGGCGAGGAGGGAGGCCGCGTCCAGGATGTGAATCTAACCTCCGCGCCGACCAAGTGCGCCGGTCGGTCGAAGCCTTACTCGAGCTCGAGAGCTAGCGCACGAGTACGCTCGGCGATCTCGTCACGAATGCGGCGCACCTCGTCCGGCGGCAGTCCGGCCGGGTTTTCGAGCTCCCAGTCGACATAGCGCTTGCCGGGTATGTAGGGGCAGGCGTCTCCGCAACCCATCGTCACGATCACGTCGGCCCATTCGGCGTCCGCCTGGTCGAGCTCGTGGGGCACGCGGCTCTCGAGGTCGACGCCCAGCTCGCTCATGGCTGCAACGACCTCGGGATGCACGTGGGCCGCCGGCGCCGTCCCGGCCGAGCGAGCCTCGTGGCGCCCCTCGGCGATTCCGGTGAAGAGCGCCTCTGCCATTTGCGAGCGGCCGGCGTTCTGGACGCAGACGAAGAGGACTCGGCTCATGGCGGCTTCGGCTCTCCTCGGACGAATTGGTACGCGAGTCCGCCCAGCGAAGCCCCAAGGAGGGGCGCGACCACGTAGAGCCACAGGGCGTGAAAGTTTCCGGAGGCGATGGCGGGACCGATCGAGCGCATCGGATTCATGGAAGCGCCCGAGATCGGCCCGCCGAACATGGCGTCGAGGGCAATCGTCCCGCCGATCGCGATTGCGGCCGCTTCGCCGATCGCTCTCGTGTCGGTCGCGACGGCGAGGATCACGAACATCAGAAAAGCGGTCATCACCAGCTCGAAGAAGAATGATTGCGCCTGCGAGCCGGCGGGAAGCGTGGCGCCTACGTCTGCGACGTCCCCGAGCGAGGCCCGCAACAGGAGAGCGGCGGCGATGGCGCCCGAAAGCTGAGCAGACCAGTAGCCGGCGGCGCGCGGCCAGGGGAAATGCCGCGTGAGAGCAAAGGCGAACGTGACCGCCCCGTTGAAATGCGCGCCCGAGATGTGCCCGACGGCATAGATCATCACCATGATCACCAGGCCGAAGGTGATGGCGACCCCTACGTGCCCGAGCGCCTCCGTCTTTGCGTCGACCATGACCGCGCCTGCCCCTGCGAAGACGAGCGCGAAGGTCCCGACCGCCTCGGCGGCGAGGACGCGTGCGGTCGCGAGCGCCATCAGACGATCGTCTCGCTCCGGCGCTCGAGGAGCAGAACGTCCCGCCACACGCCGTCGAGCTTCCCCAGCCGCTTGTGTGTCCCGACCGTCGCAAAGCCGACCGCTTCGTGCAGGCGGACGCTCTCCTCGTTCTCGGGGAACATGCCGGCTTCGATCGTCCAGATGCCGGCGGCTTCGGTGGAGGCGATCAGCGCTTCGAGCAGGAGCCGGCCGACGCCCTGGCCACGGGCGCTCGTCGCGACATAGACGCTGTCCTCGACCACTCCCTGATAGCAGCAGCGACCGGAGACGGGGCCGACCGCAGCCCATCCCACGACCTCGCCGTCCCGATGGGCGACGAAGCGATGCTCGGCGAGATGGGACGAGTCCCACTCCTCCCAGGCCGGTACGTCCGTCTCGAAGGTCGCGTTTCTCGTCGCGATCCCCTCCTCGTACACGCGCGCGACTCCGGGCCAGTGCTCGGGCCGCAGGGCTTCGATCGTCGTCGGCGCCGACTCGACGGCCATCAGCAGCAGCCCGCGCGCTCGGCGGGTTGCACGACGGGCAGGCCTTTCGCCGCGGGGTTCTTCGTCTTCACCGCCTTGACGATCGCGCCGTGGATGCCGTCGGCGACCTCGTGTGTGAACCCGACCGAGATGTCCTCGAACCCCACCGCCTGGAGGCCGACCTCGTATTCGGACTTCGAGAGCGCGCCCGCGATGCAACCGACGTAGGAGCCACGCTCCGCCTGCTCCTCCTCCGTGAGCCGGTCCTCGGCGACGATGTCGGAGATGCCGAGCCGGCCGCCCGGCTTGAGCACGCGTGAGATCTCGAGCAGGACCTCGGCCTTGTCGGTCGAGAGGTTGACGACGCAGTTGGAGATGACGACGTCGACGGAGTCGGCGGGCAGCGGGATCTGCTCGATCAGGCCCTTGAGGAAGACGGCGTTCCGGATCCCCGCGTCTGCAGCGTTCTTGCGCGCGAGCGCGAGCATCTCGTCGGTCATGTCGAGCCCGTACGCGAGTCCGCTCGGCCCGACCCGCTTCGCCGAGAGGATGACATCGATTCCTCCGCCGGAGCCGAGGTCCAGGACGGTTTCGCCCTCCCTGAGCTCGGCGACCGCCGTCGGATTGCCGCAGCCGAGCGAAGCAACTGCGGCAGCGTCGGGAAGCTCGTCGCGCTGCTCGATTGTGTAGAGCGACGTGCCGAAGTCCTCGCTCGCGTCGCCCTCGCAGCAGGCGCCGCTTCCGCAGCCGCACCCGGATCCTTCGGCCACGGAGACCGCGGCCTCGGCGTATTTGCGCCGTACCTCGTCTCGCACCGAGTCGGACGTGGTCATCGAAGAGCCTCCTCTCCGTCGCGAGTCAGGTCGACGAGCCCGGCGAGGCGCGTGCTCGCCTCGGGGGTGAGTGAGAAGTACGCCCACTTGCCGTGCTGCTCACGCTCGAGCAGGCCGGCGTCCACCAGTCGCTTCAGGTGATGGGAAACGGTCGGTTGCGAAAGACCGAGCGGCTCGATCAGGTGGCACGCACAGACCGGTTCGTCGCTCGTCGCGACGAAATTGACGATGCGCACCCGGGCGGGGTCGGCGAGCGCAGCGAAGAGCGCAGCGCTCGCCTCCGCCTCTTCGTCGGTGAGCGTCCGCGCCCCGAGCGGGGCACAGCAGGCGATCACGGTCACGTCATGCATCGATGGGCATCAATATATCGAGCGGCATCGATATGTCAAGCGTGAGCCGGGCGACGATGAATGCACTAGTCATCTCCTCCCTCCTTGCGCGCGCGGCGCGACGAGACTTCGTCGACCTCGCGCAAATAGCGGTGCGCCGTATCGCGGCTGATGCCCGCTAGTCGCGCCATTTCGGCAACATTTAGGGCGACATTTGAACCGCGCGCGAGCAAGTCGCGAAGTTCGGCACGGATTTCACGCGACTTGGCCTCGATAAGGGCGCGGCGCTGCTTGTTCTCCCGGAGCCGTGAAGAGACGATCTCTCGTTCCGCTTCTTCGCGGGTGTCAGACACGCTGACACCTTACCCCTGAGAGTCCCGCCACGCTGTAACTCCGTCTTTGTGCCGCGTCGGCCCGCGCCCGCCGCGCAAGCTTGCTTCGTGCCATCGTCGCTCGGCTGCTCGGGGAGCCTGCATGGGGGTTGGAAGATGGGCCGGTAGACCTATTGATGTCCTCGGGGGAAGCGAGTACGTTCAATGCTCTGCGGTGGCCTGAAGGCTGGGGAGCTCACCAGGTCGCCTCCTCTGCGGTCGGGCGTCGAGAGACGACCCCACTCGGCGTCCGATCGGCCCTCGCAGCTTCCCCGCGACCCGCCGATTTCCAGAGGCTCGGCTTGAGCGCGTGTTGCCTGGCTTAACGTCTGCTTAACCCGGCGCAACCAGGGCTTCACAGGCCCGTGGCTATAACCGACCCATGGAATCCGGGTGGGCGAAGGCAGGCGCGCTCGTGGCAGCTGCTCTGCTCGGCGGTGCGGTCGCCGCCGGCATCGGCCAGACTGTGGACGGCGGCTCGACGACGACGGTCATCCGCGAAGTGCAGGGCGAGACGACCGAGCCGGCCGCGTTCCCGTCGAGCGGTGCCAAGAAGATTTCCGACATCTACGACTCGGCAAAGCACGGCGTCGTCCAGGTGACCTCGACGTCGGTCGTCTCGGACAACTTCTTCGGAGCGCAGGAACAACAGGCCCAGGGCTCCGGCTTCGTCATCGACAAGGACGGCCACGTGGTCACGAACTACCACGTCGTCGAGGGCGCCAAGAAAGTGCAGGTCAGCTTCTCGGACGAGGAGAAGAAGGACGCGACGGTCGTCGGCACCGATCCCTCGACCGACATCGCTGTCCTGAAGATCCAGGGCGCATGGGCCCGCTCGCTCACGCCGCTCAATCTCGGGAGCTCGAGCGCCGTCAAGGTCGGGGACGCCGTCGTCGCCATCGGCAATCCCTTCGGACTCGAGCGGACGGTCACCGCCGGTATCGTCAGCGCGCTGCAGCGGCGGATCCAGGCGCCGAACGGCTTCCAGATCGACCAGGCCATCCAGACCGACGCAGCGATCAACCACGGCAACTCCGGCGGCCCGCTTTTGAACGCGAACGGCGACGTGATCGGCGTGAACGCGCAGATCGAGAGCGAGTCCGGCGGCAACGTCGGCATCGGCTTCGCCATCCCGATCGACACCGTCAAGGACGTGGCGGGCCAGTTGATCAAGAACGGCAAGGTCGAGCACGCATACCTCGGGGTCGACATCGCGACCATCAGCTCGGACCTCGCCGACAACTTCCGTGTGCCCGTCGACAAGGGCGTCCTCGTCCAGCACGTTCGCGAGGGCAGCCCGGCCGCGGATGCGGGCCTCAGGGGCGGCAGCGTGCAGATCGTCCTCGCCGGCACCACGTACTGGCTCGGCGGAGATGTGATCACGAAGGCAGACGGGCAACCCCTGGAAACCAGTGATCAGCTGGCATCCGTAGTGACTTCGAAGCAGCCAGGCGATTCCCTCGACCTCGAGGTGCATCGCGGACAGGAGACTTTGAGCGTAACTGTTGAGCTTGGGCGCCAACCGAGCACCCCAGTCGGATAACGGCGCCCTTGGCCCCTTACCCCAAGGGGCACGCTTCCGGAAGCCGCATCGCCAGCTTGGCTCCCGGAAGTACCGGTCGGAGGCCCGCCCGCCTGCCCGGGCCTCCGACCTTTTTATTGAGTCCCGACCGGGGTAAGCGCTTGAGCCGGTCGCGCGTCCTGGACGCGCCATGCTGCATCCTCAGTCGGATCCGTATCCTCCGGATACGAGCGCACCCTGCGTCCTTGCCCAGTGCGCGTCAGCACCCGCTTGCGGGGAAGCATCGCCGGAGTCGGGAACTCATTTTCTAAAGTCCACGCGTGATTCCCCACTCATTCGGTTCGTCGGCGCCCTTTTCCGTCGGGATCGAGGAGGAGCTCTTCTGCCTCGACGCCGAAACGCTCGCGCCGCGGCCGTTTCCGCGCGAGGCACTCGACGGCGCGCGGCTGAAGGAGGAGCTCTTCGCCTCCGTCGTCGAGCTGAATACCGATGTCCACCGGACCGCTGCGGAGGCGGTCGAGCAGCTTGCGGCGCTCCGCGCTCGCGCGAAGGAGGCGGCGGGAGAGGCCGGTCTCGTCCTCGCCGCGGCGGGCACCTGGCCGACCGCGGTGCCGGAGGAGCAGCCCGTCGGCGAGAGCCCGGCGTACAAGAAGTTCGTCGACTATGCGGGGCCGTCCGCGCGGCGACAGTACGTATCCGGCCTTCACGTGCACGTGGGCATGGAGAGCCCCGAGGCATGCATGGCGGCGCTCGAGGCGGTCCTACCGTGGCTACCGCTCGTGCTCGCGCTCTCCGCCAACTCGCCGTACGTCGCGGGGGAGGACACCGGCCTGCGCTCGGCCCGTGCCGAGATCCTCGCGCTCCTGCCGCGCAGCGCCGCCCCGCCGGCCTTCGCCGGCTACGAGGACTGGGAGCGCTTCGTGGAGCGTCTCGTCGATCTCGGCCTCGCCGACGAGATCACCCGCGTCTGGTGGGACGCGCGTCCGCATCCGCGCTTCGGGACGCTCGAGGTCCGGATCGCCGACCAGCCGACACGGCTCGAGACGACCGGGGCGCTCGCGGCCCTCCTGCAGGCGATGGCCTCCCGGCTCGAGGCGGACGGGCCGGCCGATCGAGGCCTCTACGCGCAGAACCGCTGGGCCGCCCTCCGATTCGGGCACGAGGCGGAGCTCGTCCATCCGGACGGTTCGAGGCTCGTGCCGGTGCCCGGGCTCCTGGGCGAGCTGGCGAAGCGTGTCGGCAGCGAGGTCGCGGGCGTCTCCGACCAGGCCCGAGAGCAGCTGGACGTCGGCCGCGCAGACGGGCTCGAGCCCCTGTGCCGTCGCCTCGTCGAGCTCACGTAGGATCGAAGCGTGGCCGTGCAGACCGACACGATCCAGGTGACGGGGGTGCGCTGCGAGCGCTGCGTCATGCGGCTCGGCGCCTCCCTCGAGGGCCTCGACGGTCTCGAGGCCGCGAACGCGAACCTGATGGGCCAGGTGACCTTCGCCTGGGACGACGAGCGACTCGCCAGGACGGACATCCTCGAGGCACTCGCCCGCGGCGGCTTCACCCCGGTCGCCGCCCCGGAATAGCGGGGATTTTGCGTTCGTTGAACTGTTACTGTCCGGGCCGATGAGCGAAGTCCAGCCCGAGACCGATGCACGCGGCATCGCGGAGGACGCGCGTGCGCGCGTGCGGTTCGAAGAGGAGGTTCTGGAGTTGGCGGATCAGGTCTATCGCGTCGCCCGGCGGCTCGTGTCGACGCGCGAAGAGGCCGAGGATCTCGTCCAGGAGACCTACGCCCGCGCCTTCCGCAGCCGGCGCTCGTACACCCCCGGCACGAATCTCCGCGCCTGGCTCTTCCGGATCCTCACGAACCTGAACATCGACCGGGGCCGCCGCGAGCAGCGCTCGCCGTCCACGCAGCCCCTCGAGGAAGGCGACTACTTCCTCTACAACCGGCTCGAGGCCGACGGCGGCTCGGACGACGAGGCGCGGATCGTCGAGCGCCTCTCCCAGGACGAGATCGTGCAGGCTCTCTCCGAGGTGCCGCACGACTTCCGTGACGTCATCGTTCTCGTGGACATCGGCGACTTCACCTACCAGGACGCGGCGCAGATCCTCGACATCCCGATCGGGACGGTCATGTCCCGGCTGCACCGCGGGAGAAGGATTCTCAAGAAGGAGCTCGCAGAAGCTAGTGTGGGGGACGGCGGCTGATGGTCTACATGGGCTCCGATCCATGCGCGAAGTGCGAGGAGATGCTCCAGCCCTTCCTCGACCGTGAGCTCTCCGAGGACGAGTACGCGATCGCCGAGGCCCACCTCGACGAGTGCGGCTACTGCCGCAAGCGCTACAAGTTCGAGGAGACGCTCAGGCGCTACGTGCGCCAGGCAGTCGCCGAGGAGATGCCGCCGGAGCTGAAGCAGAAGCTCGCGGCGCTGCGAACGCCGCTCTGAGCGGTACTGCTCGGCTTGACAAATTTGTAATAGAGCCCTGGTACAAACGGGCCCATGGTTCCGAAGCACGACTTCGCTTCGACGCTCGAGGCGGCGCAGACGGGCGCCGAGTGGGCCCTGGGCGACCTCTACCGTGGCCTGCAGCCGTCCCTGCTCCGCTACCTGGTTTCTCAGGATCCCGCCGAGGGCGAGGATCTGGCTTCGGACGTCTGGCTCGACATCGGCCGCGGCATTCGCACCTTCGAAGGGGACGAGGGCGCATTCCGCAGCTGGGCATTCACGATCGCCCGACGGCGACTAATCGACCTCCGGCGAAAGAGAGCCCGGCGACGCACTCAGCCCGCTCACCCGGCGCATTTTCTGTCCCAACCGGAGCCCACCGAGCCCCTGCAGGCCGTCGAAGGAGGAGACGCCCTCTCGAGTCTGGCTCTTCTACCGGCTGACTGGGCCGAGGTCGTGCTGCTGCGGGTCGTCGCAGGGCTGGATTCGAACGCGGTGGCCGCGGTCACGGGGAAGACACCGGGGAACGTCCGGCTCATCCAAAAACGAGCCCTGGAGCGGCTCGCCGCGCTTCTGCCCGTTGAGGACGAAAGCGCTGTAACGCAATGACCTCCTGGCGCGATCTGGAGAGTGAGATGCAGCGCTTACCGCTCGACCTCGACACCGCCGACAGGCTGCTGGGGGGATTGATCCCCCCGCCAGATGCCCCTCCGGGCTACGGGAGACTCGCCTCGCTGCTCGCGGCCGCGAGGGAGCCACACCACCCTCCTCTGAACGAGGACCAGGCGGTGTCGATGCTCGTAGCTGCCGTGCGCTCGTCTCGACCGTCCACATCGGCCAGGAGGTCTTCCGTGCACCGATTCAAGCTTGCCGGAGCCCTGGCGGTGACAGCGCTCGTTTGCACGACCGGGCTCGCTTTCGCGGGCAGCCTGCCGGGAGCGGCGCAGGACGTCGCCTCGTCGGTGCTCGACGTCGCGGGCATCACCGTTCCGGGGTCCGACGATCACGCCGGCACGCACCCGAGCGTGCGCGGCCAGTCGGGCAACGTCTCGGTGGGCAAGTCCGAAGAATCTCGAACCAAGGAATCGGCGAAGGAGGAGAGCTCGGCCAAGGGCGCCGAGATCTCGCGTCTCGCAACCACGACCACCCTCGCCGGAGTCGAGAAGGGTGCGGCAATCTCCACGCTCGCGAGTGGCGGGATGAGTCAGGCTGGAAAGCACGGCCAGACGAGCGCAGGCGACGGCCAGGCGTCCGGGGAAGGGAGCTCCGACACTGGCGGGGCCACCGCGGCCGAGGCGAGCAGTGGTCACAGCTCGGCAGGCAGTGGCAACGCCGCGGCCGGTCAGTCGCATCGCCCCTAGCGAGAGGAGGACCTGATGAGGGCGGCTCCCGTGCCGCCCTCATCCTGCGAGCCGTCTAACCGCCGACGATGACGACGAGGCGGTCGGCGCTGTCCCCGCCCGGGAGTGCGGCGGTGCCGACGCCAAGCTCGTGTGCGAGCCGCGCGGCGATCTCCTGTCCGCCAGGCGGGTAGTAGACGAGCGTCCTTCGGTAGTCGTCGCGCTTCGCGTTCCCCACCTTGCCGATCTGGTACGCGAGGCCGGCGACGCGGTTCGCCATGCTCGCGGCGGCGTTGCCGGCGCCGGTGCCGTTGTAGACGTCGACCTGGATCTCCCACGGCTCGGGGAGCGCCGTCGTCGGGTCGCCCGCGGCCTGGCTCGCGGCCGGAGCCGCTGCTGCCGGGCTCTCCGAGCCGAGCTCAGGGCGGAAGCCGAACCAGACGAGCGTGCCGACGGCCGCCAGGAACGCGCAGATCGCCATCGACCTGCGGAGGGACCAAGGTTCGACGAGTCGGCTCGCGACCGGGAAGCCGGCGATCTGCCGGGCCTCGCGCTCGGAGATGCCGAGCGCGGTCGCGTACACGAGCGCGGCGGCGAGGGCGTCGGCGTTCGAGCCGAACCGGTACATGCAGTTCTCCTCGAGCGACTTGACCTGGTCGACCTCCATCCGCGCGCGTGCGGCAGCCTCCTCGACGGTGAGGCGCCGGCGTAGGCGGGCGGCTCCAAGGGGAGAGACTGGCATCGGGCTCAGAGTTCGGCGAAAACGGCTTGCAACCCTCTATCCATCGGCATTCCGCGGGCGCGCTTGAGGGCTAACAGGAGTCGTCCTCACGCCCGTAGGCGGAGAGCGTGTACACCGGCTGCGCCAGGTCGGCGACCATGCCTGCGGTGCCGAGGATGAGGCACTGGTCCCCCCGGGAGAACGTCACGCGGTAGGAGCGTTCCGTGGTCGTCCCGGCTGCGCCCGCCAGCGAGCGCTCGACCTCTGCCGACCAGTCCGGCCGGAGCCGGCTCACGTAGTAATTCACGATCTCGATCTGGTCGGTGCCCTCGGGCGGGGCGTAGGCGGCAGTCGTCACGATGCCCTTCGGCACCGGCAGGGCGGCCTCCTCGCCGGCGAACGTCTCGCTGTTTCGCCCGACCTCCTTCGAGCCCGCGTAGACCCCCGCCTCGGCCAGGACCTGCTCGTTCTCGTCGACGGCGCCGGAGTCGAGCCCGTTCGTCACCGCGTAGACGATGCCTGCGGCGAAGAGAAGGATCGCGATGGCAGGGATGACGATCGCGGGGCGGAGAAGCCGCTTCATGCCAGGTCTTCCGGCGAGTCGACGTCTCCGGGCGAGCCGAGGTCGTCGCAGGAGACGAGGGTCGCCGGAAGGGCGCGCATGCCCTCGTCCGGGACGGACGCCCAGGCGCTTCGGCCGATCACGACAGGATGGCCCCGGGTTCCGCCGTAGCTCGCAGCGACGACGCTGCCCCCGTCCGCTCGCCATGCCTTCACGACGCGCTCGACCGCTGCGGGAGCCAGGTTCGGGCCGTCCGCCAGGCAGACGACCGCAGCCTCCGTGTCCCAGGAGAGCGCTGCGAGCCCGCAGCGGAGGGAGGCTCCGGGACCGCGCTCCCACTCCGGGCACGCGACGAGCCGCGCGGCGCCGGGGTCGAGCTCATGGGCGCCCGAGACGACGACGATCTCGTCCAGCGAGGTCTCTCCCAGCCGCGCCAGCACATGTGGCAGGAGCAGACGCTGCTTCGGCCCGCCGAACCGGCTCGCGGCGCCGGCGGCCAGGACGATTCCCGCGATCACGCGGAGCTGGTTGTGACCGCGAGGATGTCCGCGAGGTGCACGAGGCGGAAGGTGTAGCGGCTCGCCACCAGCCGCTCTTGGTCGTCCTCGATGTCCGGCAGCATGGCCCAGAGTTCTTGCGCGCCCGCGATCAGCTCGGCGATCCGCTCGCGCTCCTCGACGAAGCCGTCGCGCTCCGCGCAGGTGTTGAGGGCGAGCCCGAGGACGCCGATCGTGTCGCGCTGCCGCGTCCAGAGGAGCGGGGTCGCCATGGCGAGGTAGTGGTGGATCCGCGCCAAGGTGATCGGCTGATCGATGTTCCTGCGACCCTTCGGCGGCGTACGAGGGGCCGGCGGCTTGCCGTCCGCGATGCCGGCGGCCGAGCGCCCGAGCAGGTCGCGGACCTGATCCTCGGAGAGGCCGGCGAGCTGCGCCGTGCGAAGCACGATGAAGAGCGAGCCCGGCTGCTGGCCGTACGGGTGGTCGGATGCGTAGAGGACCTGTTCCGGCGAGATGCGGTGGAACATGTCGAGCAGGTCGAGCGGGCTCCAGACAGAGGTGTCGAAGAACACGCCCGGGTGGCCGGCGAACTCCTCCGACAGGCGCGCGAGGTCGGCGATCCCGGCGTGGGCGACGATCAGCTGCGCGGCCGGATATGTGTCCACGAGCAGGCGCAGGTGCTCGGCGATCGGCGGCAGGCCTCGTCCCCCGTGGATGAGGATCGGGACGCGCCGCTCGGCCGCGAGCGCGAAGACGGGGGCGAGCCGCTCGTCGTCGAGGCGAAACGCCTGCGCGCGCGGGTGGAGCTTGATCCCACGCGCCCCCGCGTCGAGCGCGCGGGTCGCCTCGACGACCGGCTGCTCGGCGAGATCGAGCCGTGCGAAGGGGACGAGCACGCCGTTCGAAGCCCTCGCCGCTTCCAGCGTGCGGTCGTTCGCAGCGCGGAAGGCCGGCTCTCGGTCGGGCTCGTCGAGGCAGAACGCGAACGCGTGCGAGACGCCGTCCTTTCCCAGGAAGGCAAGCAGGTCATCCAGCGTGGAGACGAAGCCGTCGATGTCGGTGCCGACATGCACGTGCGCGTCGAAGAGCTCGGCGTCCGTCGGAAGCAGCGCGGCGACCTCGTCGTCGTAGACGGCGACGAGTCTCTGTGCTCGTTCCAAAGCGTCCTGCACCGCTTTTGGAACATACCCCAGCTAGGCTTCAAGGACCGTGCCCGACCTGCTCATCTACGCCGATACGATTCGCTCCCCGGAGCTCCGCCATGAGGTTCCGGTGCCCGTTCCGGACGCTTTCGTCTACGCGGAGAAGGACGGCGCCCGCTACGTCTTCGTGGGCTCGCTCGAGATCCCACGGATCGAAGGCCTGAACGGGATCGTCACCGTCCCGCTCGAGGACCTCGGCATCGACGAGGTCTACTCGCGGGGGCTGCCGTGGTACGAGGCCGAGCGTGAGCTCGTGCTCCGAGCGTGCAGGAAGATCGGCGTGGAGGACGCGGTGACGCCGCGGGGCTTCCCCCTCGACGCAGCCGATCATCTGCGCGCGAATGGGATCGCTCTCAAAGCCCAGGGGGAGCTCTTCGACGAGCGGCGGCGCGTGAAGAACCAGGCCGAGCTCGCCGGGATCCGCCGCGCGCAGGCCGCTGCGCAGAATGCGATGGGAAAGATCCGCGACCGGCTGCGGGAGAGCGACGTGACGTGCGAAGACTTGCAGGCGATCGCGCTCCGCTCCTTCAGCGAGGACGGCGTGATTGCCCCGGACATGGTCATCGTCTCGCACGGGGAGCAGACCGCGATCGGGCACGAGCCCGGCCACGGCCCAGTCTCGGAGGGCGAGGCGGTCATCGCCGACCTGTATCCCCAGGATCCCGTCTCCGGCTGCTACGCGGACATGACGCGTACCTTCTGCCTCGGGGAGCCGCCCGAGGAGCTCGTCCGCTACCACGCGCTTGTGCAGGAGGCGCTCGATCGCGTCGTCGAGGCCGTCCGCCCCGGGATCACGGGCAAGGAGCTGCACCGGATGACCTGCGAGCTCTTCCAGGAGCACGGCTTCCCGACGCAGCTGACGAAGGACCCCGACACGCCGCTCGAGGACGGGTTCTTCCACAGCCTCGGCCACGGCGTCGGCCTGGAGGTGCACGAGCTTCCGAGCCTGGGCCGGCTGGGGACCGAGCTTGTCGCCGGCGATGTGCTCGCGGTCGAGCCGGGCCTTTACCGCAAGGGCTTCGGCGGCTGCCGGCTCGAGGATCTCGTGCTCGTCACCGAAGACGGCGGCGAGACACTCACCGATTTCCCGTACGACTTGGCGGTCTAGGCCGAGAGCGCGAGCAGCTTCTCGAAGCGGTCCGGGTCGTCGAAAGGGCCGATCGCCGCGAGGTTCAGGCGCTCCTCGCGGATGATGTCCTGCGCGACGCGCTGGATGTCCTCGAGCGTGACCGCATCGAGGGCGGAGAGCACCTCGTCCGGCTCGCGAAGGTTGCCTTCGAGCACCTCGTTGCGCAGGCCGAACATGATCATCCCCTTCGGATCCTCGAGAGAGAGGACGAGGCGGCCCTTCGCGAAGTTGCGCGCCTTCTCGAGCTCGTCCGCCTCGACCGGCTCGGCGGCGATGCGCCCGAACTCCTTCACGACCGTCGTGACAGCGTCGTCGATCCGCTGGATGTCGACGCCCCCCTGGGCGTAGAGCGTGCCCGTGTCCGTGTAAGCCATGTTGTGCCCGTAGATGTAGTAGGCGAGGCCGCGGCGCTCCCGCACCTCGGTGAAGAGGCGCGAGGACATACCGCCGCCGAGCACCGTCGCGAGCAGGCTGAGTGCGTAGCGGTCGGGATGGTCGAGTGGGTAGCTGTGCACTCCGACCCGGATGTGCGCCTGGTCGGATTGCTTCGTGTGCAGCTTCACCTGCGGCGCGTCCTGCGACCACGTCGCGGGCTCGGGCTGCCCGGTCTCGCCGTCTGGCACGTCGCCGAGGAGCTCCTGCAGGCGCTCGTTCAGACCGTCGCCCAGGTTGCCGGCCACGCCCGCGACCATGCGGGGCGCGCGGTACCAGCGATCGAGGTAGTCGAAGAAGGTCTCCCGCTCGGCTGCGCGCACGGTCTCCTTGCGGCCGATGATGTCCCAGCCCAGAGGAGTGTCCTTGTAGAGAAGCTCGTCGTAGACCCCGTCGACGTAGTCGCGCGGAGTGTCGTAGTACATGTTCATCTCCTCGACGATCACGCCCTTCTCGCGCTCGATCTCCTCGGGGTCGAACTTCGAGTGGCGAAGCATGTCGACGAGCACGTCGAGCGCGGTGTCGCGGTGCTCGGCCGCGCATTTCACGTAGTAGCCCGTGTACTCCTTGCCCGTGAAGGCGTTGAACTCGCCGCCGATCGAGTCGATCTCGCCGGCGATCTCCCGGGCAGTCGGCCGCTTCGCGGTGCCCTTGAAGAACATGTGCTCGGCGAAGTGGGCGATCCCGTTCGTGTCCTTGGTCTCGTACCGGGACCCGGCGGCGAGCATGACGAAGCAGGCGACGGACTTCGCCTGCGGCATCGGGGCGGTCACGACCCGAAGGCCGTTGGGGAGGAGGGTCTTCTCGAAAGCGTTCACGTGGCCGCAGCGCTCCTTGATTCGTAGTTTTCGATCCGTTCCCGCCACTCGGGCGGGATGGGCATCGTCTGGTCGGCGTCGTAGTCGAAGGCGACGAGCGTCGTCTGCGCCTCCGCGACGAGGCGCCCCTCCTGGGCGCGGATCTCGTGCTCGAGATCGAAGCTCTTCGTGCCGACGCGCGTCGTTCGCGCGCCGATCTCGAGAGTGTCACCGAGGTTCGCCCGCGAGCGGAAGTCGATCCTCACGCTCGCCACGATCATCAGCAGGCCTTCGAGCGACTCGATCCCGATGACGTCGCGTGCATAGCCGATGCGGGCGTTCTCGATGTAGGTGAGGTAGACGCCGTTGTTGACGTGGCCGAAAGCATCGAGGTCGCGGAACGCGACCTCCTGCGCGTAGACGTAGCGGTACCCCTCCATGCGCGCATGGTAGCTTCGCCCTTCACCATGGCCGGAGAGCTCACACGCGCGGCGATCCAACTCCAGCCCGAATGGATTCGGGCGGTCCCCGAGCGCGTGGGCGACCGGCGCTTCCCGGCGGGTCGTGTCGTCTTCACCGGCTGCGGCACCTCCTTCCATGCGGCGCAGACCGGCGGCGAGGCCTACCAGGCTCTCGAGGCGGTGCTGGCGCCGCCCCAGGCCGACCTCATGGTCGCGGTCAGCCACGAGGGCGAGACGACGGTGACGCTCGAGGCGGCACAGGCCTTCGACGGCCCCGTCTGGCTCGTCACGGGGACGGAGAAGGGCCCGATCGCCGAGCTCGCCGAGGAGGTCATCGTCGTCACGCCCGCGGTCGAGGAGTCGTACTGCCACACGGCCAGCTATACCTGCGCGGTGGCCGCTCTCGCCGCGTTGCGCGGGGACGACGTGCGCTGGCTTCGCCAGGCCGTGGACGGGGTCCTCTCTGATCCCTTTGCGGGCGGGGACTGGGATCGCGTCGTCGTGATCGGCGCCGGCCGAGACTGGCCCACGGCGCAGGAGGCAGTTCTGAAGCTCCGCGAAGGGGCCTACATCGCCGCCGAGGCGCACGAGGCCGAGCAGATTCTCCACGGCCATTTGGCCGCGATCGACGAGAAGGTGCGCGTCTTCGTCCTCGAAGGGGAGGGCCGCGCGGCCGAACGTGCAGCCGACGTGGTCAAGGCACTCGGCGAGATCGGCGCCGAGACGACCCTCGTGCCGACGACGCACCCCGTGGTGGACATCGTCCGCTTCCAGATGCTTGCCGTGGAACTGGCCGAGCGCCGCGGGGTCGACCCGGACAAGATCCGCTGGGACGACCCCCGCTGGGACGCCGCGCGGCAGTCGTACTCGTAGGAGGATCCCGCGACCAGGCTCTACGAGGAGCATGCCGACCTCTACGACGTCGCGTTCGATTGGGATGTCGGCGAGGAGGCTGAATGGCTGGTGGGTCGCTTGGGTCGATCGTGCCGACGCGTGCTGGAGCCGGGCTGCGGTTCGGGCCGCTACCTCGCGGCGTTCGCGCGTCACGGGCTGGAGGTCGTCGGCATCGACAGCTCTCCGGTCATGGTCGAGCTCGCGAGGACGCGTCTGGCGAAGTCGTCGCTTCCCGGGGAAGCAGTCCTGGGCGACATGACGGACTTCGACCTCGGCCGCTGCTTCGACGGTGCCGTCTGCGCCATAGCGACGATCCAGCACTTCACTCGGGAAGAACTCGGTCGACATCTTTTGTGCATGGCCCGGCATCTGGCCGAGGACTCCCGCTACATGGTCCAGCAGGCGCTGTATGACCCGAGCGGCCGCCAAGGCCTTCCATCGTCGAGCTGGGAGGAGTCGCGAGGAGATCTTTCGCTCCGGATCGACTGGACGACTGAGGAAGTGGACCCGGCTGCGGGGCGCGCTCTCCAACGCTCGCGGATCGAGATCCTCGCCGGCCCGCGCCAAGGCCTGGTCGTGGTCGAGAACCATGAGATGACCGCCTGGACGCCGGAGACGTGGGGAGCGGCGATCGCCGGCTCGCCATTCGCCATCGACAGGGCTTTCGACGCTGTGGAGGAGCCGCCCGTGCCCGTGGAGGAGCAAGCGACCGGCGGGCTCATCTGGCACGAATTGAGACGCGAGGCGCGCGGCTACTGAACGACAAGGCCGCCGTTCTCGGCGGCGCCATGGAGGAACCGGAGCCAGTCCTCCCAGAGCTTCGGGTCGTCCAGCGTGAGCGGCTCCGGGGAGGCCTTCGCGAGTGCGAGATCGATCTGCCCCGGCGGAATCCGTGCTCCGGGAACGAGCTCGTCGCCCGACATCCACCCGCCCATTCCTTGCTCTGCCATTTCCCGCTCGAGCGCGAGGCGGTCGAGCGGGTCCAAGAAGACATGGCCCGTCATGCCGTCGTTACGCGCCCAGTAGAGGCGGAGCACTAGGCGAGCTCCGCGAGAGCCGCGAGGAGGCGGTCGACCTCCTCGACGGTGTTGTAGTGCACCATCCCGACCCGGAGGCAGCCGTCCGCGAGGCCGAGCCGCGCCATGATCTCGAGCGCGTAGTAGTTGCCGGGCCATGCGGCGATGTCCCGCCGCGCGAGCTCATCCGCGAGCTTCTCGGGCGAGCGGGACGGGTGCGTGAGCGCGAAGGTCGGCGTCCTGCCTTCCATCGAAGGAATTCCGTGCAGGCGGTACGCCTCCGGGAGCCCGTCGAGGAACCGCTGGCCGAGCTCGCGCTCCCAGGCGACGATCGCGTCCCAGCCGATGGACTCGACGTACTCGACCGCGGCGGTGCACCCGGCAAGGAGCTCGTGGGCGAGGGTGCCGGTCTCGAAGCGGTGCGAGACAGGCTCGTTCGCGCTCGGCCGCACCTTGTACGGGCGCCAGCGCTCGAGCACCTCGCGCTTGCCGAAGAAGAGCCCGAGGTGCGGTCCGAAGAACTTGTAAGGCGAGCAGATGAGAACGTCGGCGCCGGCTGCGGCCACATCGATGGGCCCATGGGGCGCGAAGTGAACCGCGTCCACCCAGGTGAGCGCGCCCGCCTCATGCGCGAGATCGGCGACGCGCCGCACGTCCGTGAGCGAGCCGACCGCGTTCGAGGCCCAGGGGAATGCAACGACCTTCGTCCGCTCCGAGATCTGCGCCTCGAGATCGGCGTAGTCGGGCGTGCAGTCCTCCTCACGCAGGTCGGCGTAGCGCACGACGAGATTGCGGTCGCGCGCGAGCTCGAGCCAGGGCGAGACGTTCGCGTCGTGGTCGAGCCGGGTGACGACGATCTCGTCGCCTGCGGAGAGCTCGCGGCCGACCGTGCGGGTGAGCGCGAAGTTCAGCGTCGTCATGTTCTGCCCGAAGCCGACCTCTGCCGGTGAGGCGCCGAGGAAGCGCGCGGCCGCCTCGTGCGCCGCGTTGACGACCTCGTCACTGCGGCGGCTCGTCGCGAAAGGCCCGCCGAGGTTGGCGTTCGCCTCGCGCAGGTACGACGCCACGGCCTCGATCACGGAGTCCGGGGTCTGCGTGCCGCCGGGGCCGTCGAAGAACGCGGTCGTCCTCTGCAGCGCGGCGAAGCGCGCCCGGACGGCGGCGACGTCGAAAGCGACCATGCTCATGCGGCGAGAAGCTCCCGTTCGCGTTCGGGCGTGAGCCCCGCTTCGGGGGTCTCCCGCGCCCCCGCGAGCGTGTCCCGAATCGTGTCCTCGAGCGGCCTGAACCGAAGTCCTTCGGCGAGCGCGCGCGAGTTGTCGACAGCGAGCATCCCGGCGTACTCGCTGTGTACTCCTGGCGCAAGCCAGAGCGGGAGGTCGCTCCATTCCTCCACGCCCTGGTCGACGAGGAAGCGCTCGTCCACCCAGACGAGGCGCGCGGACCCGCCGGTCGCCTGCCTGCATGTGTCGAGGACCTCCCCCAGGGTGGTCGGCGTCTCCGGCCCCGTGGCGTTGAACGCGCCGGTGAGCCGGCGCTCGGCCGCGGCGAGGATCCAGTCTGCGAGGTCGCGCGCATGGACGAGCTGAACAGGCTGGTCGCGCGGCTCGGGCGCGAGGACGTCACCACCGCGGGCGATCCTGTGTGCCCAGTAGGTGAAGCGGCCCGTGTTGTCGTAGGGCCCCACGATCAGCCCAGCTCGGACGGAGAGAGCGCGGCCGGGGAGCCCTTCCGTCACCGCGCTCTCGCAGAGAGCCTTGAGGGCCCCGTACGTTTCGGGGGTGGAGATCTCCTCGACGGTCTCGTCCGGAATCGTGTGCACGGGCGCCGCCTCGTCGACCCCGGGCTCCGACAAGTCGCGGTACACGGAGATGCTCGAGACGAAGGTGTAGTGGGCATCCGTGGGAGCGAGAAGCCGCGCTGCGTCGCGCACCCATCGCGGCACGCGCGCGGAGGTGTCGATGACGGCGTCCCACTCGCGCCCGCGCAACGCGACGAGCTCGCCGCTGTCGCGGTCCCCACGGAGGTCCTCGACCTCCGGGAAGAGGTCAGGGCTCGTGACGCCGCGGTTGAACGCCGCGACCTCGTCGCCTCGCTCCAGCGCGGCCTCGACGACGTGGCGGCCGAGGAAGAGCGTCCCGCCCAGGACGAGCACCCTCACCGGGAGACAGGCTCTCCGTTCACGCGCCACTCGTATGTCGGCGTCGCAGTCAGCGAGGCGCCGATGAAGCAGCCGTACTCTGCCGAATCGAGCAGTTTCCCCAGCCCCTCGCCCCTGAGCGGCGGCCGCACCTCGATGTCGAGCGCGACACGCGTCTCGACGAACGCGTAGCGTCCGTCCGAGTCGCGCCGTGTGACGACGCCGTCCGCATCCGCCGTTCCGGAAACCCCGATGTTCGCCCGCTTCGCGTAGTACTCGAGGCTGGAGAGGCTGCAGCGCGCGAGCGCCGCGAGCAGGAGATGCTCGGCCGTCCAGTCGGGCTCGGCGTGAGCCAGGGCCCCGCTGCGCTCGCTGACGGAGTACTCGAGCCGCTTCGGGGTCGTCACGCGTCCGGCCAGCGCGTGATCACGACCTTTTTCTCGGTGTAGAACTCGATGCCGTCGCGCCCGTGGGCGTGCAGGTCGCCGAAGAACGAGTCCTTCCATCCGGTGAACGGGAAGAAGGCCATCGGCGCCGCGACTCCGATGTTCACGCCGATCATCCCGGCCTGGGCGTCGTGGCGGAACTTGCGCATCGCGCCGCCCGAGGTCGTGAAGATCGAGGCCGCGTTGCCCTTCGTCGAGGCGTTCACGATCTCGAGCGCGTGGTCGAGGTCGCGCGCGCGGACGAGCGTGAGGACCGGCCCGAAGATCTCCTCGGTGGCAATCTCCGAGCCCGGGTCGGTCTCGATGATGGTCGGCCCGAGGAAGTGGCCGTCGACCTGGCCCTTGCCGCGCCCGTCGAGGACGAGCTCGCCGCCCTCGGCGAGGCCGCGGTCGATGAACTCGCCGATGCGCTCGCGCGCGGCCGCCGAGATGACGGGGCCGACCTCGGTCTCGGGGTCGATGCCCTCGCCGACGATCATGGCGTCGCCCTTCTCGACCAGGCGCTTCTTCAGCGGCTCGTAGGCATCTCCGACCGCCACGCAGACCGAGTTCGCCAGGCAGCGCTGGCCGGCGGCGTGGAAGGCGGAGGAGAGAACGCCGTCCACGGCCGACTCGATCTCCGCGTCGGGCATGACGACGACGTGGTTCTTCGCGCCGCCGAGCGCCTGGACGCGCTTGCCGTGCTTCGCCGCCGTCGCGTAGACGTGGTGCGCGACCGGAGTCGAGCCGACGAAGGAGACGCCGTTGATCTCCGGGTGTTCGAGGATTCCGTTGACCGTGTCCTTGCCGCCGTTCACGAGGTTGACCACGCCGGCCGGGATCTCACACTGGTCGAGCAGCTCGAAGAGCATCTCGGAGGCAAGGGGGTCCTGCTCCGACGGCTTGAGGATGAACGTGTCCCCGCAGGCGATCGCGAACGGGAGGAACCAGAGCGGCACCATGAACGGGAAGTTGAACGGCGTGATGGCCGCGAAGACGCCGATGGGCTGGCGGATCATGTCGGAGTCGATCCCGCGGGAGATGTCCTCGAGATTCGAGCCCTGCATGAGCGACGGGATCCCGGTGGCCACCTCGACGCACTCGATCCCGCGCCGGACCTCGCCCGCCGCGTCCTTGATCGCCTTGCCGTTGTCGCGGGAGACGATCTCGGCGAGCTCGTCTCTGCGCTCCTCGAGGACGTTCTTCAGCCGGAAGCAGGCGCGGGCGCGCTCGACCGGCGACGTCGCGCGCCACCCGGGGAACGCCTGCCGCGCCGCGTCGACCGCCCGGTCGAGGTCCGCCTCGCTCGACATGGGTAGCTGCGCCAGCGTCTCGCCGGTTGCCGGGTTCGTCACGTCGAGGCTCTCGCTCGCCTCCGTGTCGACCCAGCCTCCGCCGATGTAATTCTTGATCGTCCTCGTCGCCGTCTCGGCCTGCGCCATCTTCTTCCTCCCTTAGTCTCGGTCGTAGAGTAACGCCGTGGCGGAGTCGGCGGTCCCGGACATCCTGGCTCCCGGCCTGCGCTGTGTCTTCTCGGGGATCAACCCCGGCTTTCGCTCGGCGGCTGCGTCGGCGCACTTCGCGAACCCGCGCAACGACTTCTGGCGGCTCCTCGCCGACGCGGGCCTCACGCCGCGGCTCCTCGTACCGAAGGAGCAGTGGAAGGTGCTCGGCCTCGGCTACGGCCTCACGAACGCCGCCTACCGGACGACGAGGGGAAGCGGCGACCTGCGCCGCGGCGACTTCACCGGGTCCGCCGAGCGGTTCGAGCGACTCGCGGAGGAGCTCGAGCCGCAAATCATCGCGTTCGTGGGCAAGGCGGCCTACCAGGGCGTCTTCCGCCAGAGGCCCGGGCACGGGCTCCAGGAGCGCTGCTTCGGCGGGACGCGGCTCTTCGTCCTCCCCTCGACCTCGCCGGCCAACGCCGCCGTGTCATACGAGGAAAGGCTCCGCTGGTTCCGAGCGCTTCGCGCCGAGCTCGCGCTCTAGGAACATCCAGGCGAAGGGCGTATGTTGGAGCGGTCCCGTTCACGCCGCAGAGGGGGCCCGACATGACCGAGCTACGAACGCTCGCAGCAGTTGTCCTCGTTGGAATGACGACAGGACTGATCTGGACGGGGGCGGGGGTCGCAGCCCCTGGTCCCTGCGCCGACGTGATGCCGCTTTCCTCGGTGGCAACCGGGGACATCGGAGAGGGGTGGACCGTCGTCCAGGGCACCGACCCCGAGCCGTTCGACGCCGAGGTCCTCGGCGTCATGCCAGACCTCATCGCGCCGGGGCGCGACGTGATCATCGTCGAGATCTCGGGCCCGACCGTCGACGCGGGCGGCGGCGTCTGGGCCGGCATGTCGGGCTCGCCCGTCTACATCGACCATGGAGGCGGCCAGGAGCTCGCGGGCGCGCTCGCATACGGCTTCTCGTTCGGAGCGACCAACATCGCGGGCCTGACGCCCGCCGAGGACATGCTGCACGTGAACGGGCTTGCCGTTGCGCCGCGTGTGCCCGCGCGCATCCGCCTTCCCCGCTCGGTGGTGCGCTCGGTCGCGGCAAAAATCGGCGCGGCGCTCCCGACCGTCGGCGGCAGTCTCGTGCGTCTCAAGCTTCCGGTCAGCGTCTCCGGCGTCTCCGCCGGGCGCTTCCGGCAGATGCGGCAACTCCCCTTCTTCAAGAAGTACAGGCCGATGATGAAGTTCACGCCCGGCGCCTCGGCGGGCGCAAGCCTCGCCGGCGTGGTCGACGATCTCGTCCCGGGCGGGAACTTCTCCGCGGCCATCTCCTACGGCGACCTCACCTCCGCGGGTGTCGGTACGACGACCTACGTGTGCGACGGCCAGGCCCTCGCGTTCGGCCACCCGATGCTCTTCTCCGGGCGGACGAAGCTCGGCGCCGGTTCGGCCGACGCCGTCGCGATCGTCCCCGACGCGCTCGGCCCCTACAAGCTGGCGAATGTCGGCGGCCCGCTCGGCACGTTGGATCAGGACCGCCTGGCGGGTGTCCGCGCCGTGGACGGCGAGCCACCGTCGATCCCGGTCTCGACGGCGATCACGTCGCTCGACAGCGCCAACTCGCACGTGGGCGAGACCGACGTGGTCCAGAAGGAGGCCTATCCGGACATGGCCTTCACCCACATCTTCTCCAGCATCGACTCGGTCTTCGACAAGATCGGCGATGGGTCGGCCTCGTACGACTGGACGATCGAGGGCACGCGAGAGGACGGCAGTCCCTGGGAGTTCCACAAGACGAACATGTACGTCTCCGAGTTCGACCTCTCGTTCGAGTCGGCGTCCGAGATCTACAGCGAGCTGTTCGAGATCGCGAACTACCCGAACGAGAAGATCGCCTTCACGAACCTCGAGGCGACGATCAACCTCGAAGAGACGGTCCATCAGTACGAGCTCCTCAGTGTGCTCTGGTGTCACCAGGGGTCATGTGAGAAGGCGAGGTCGATTCGGGCGCAGCCGGGTCGCACGCTCAGGTTCAGGGCGATCCTGAAGCCGTCGGACGGCTCGGCCAACGTCAATGTCAACTTCCGGCTGACGATTCCTCCCGGAGCGCGCCACGGTGCCGCGGTGACCGTCGGCGGAGGCTCGGGCTGCGATCCGTTCTTCGGCGGATGCGGGCCCACGCCGGACACGTTCGACGACCTCCTCGCGAGCTTCGAGGGTCAGCCGAACAACGTCCTCGTTGCCCAGCTCCTCACGGGCCGGCGCGGCCTCAACGTCGCCGATCACGAGGACACGGTCTTCGACCAGGTGATCAGCGGCTTCAAGCAAATCTCCGTGTTCTTCCCGGGCGAGTGCTGCCCGCCTGACGTGGGAGGCTTCAGCGAAGCGGAGGGGGGCTTCTTCTTCAAAACGGGGTAGCTAGCCCCGCCAGCGATTCGTGATCGGGATCCGCCGGTCGCGCCCGAAGGCCTTCGGGCGAAGCTTCACGCCGGGCGGCGCCTGGCGGCGCTTGTACTCGGCGCGGTCGATGAGAGCGAGCGCGCGCTCGACCACGCCCGGGTCGAAGCCGTCGGAGGCGAGCTCCTCCCGCGAGGAGTCCAGCTCGACGTAGGCCTCGAGCACCCGGTCGAGCTCGGCATAGGGCGGCAGCGAGTCCTCGTCGCGTTGATCGGGTCGCAGCTCCGCGCTCGGGGCGCGGTCGATGACGCTCTCCGGGATGATCTCACGGGCGGCCCGCTCGTTCAGGTGCCGGGCCAGCCGGAAGACGTCCGTCTTGTACACGTCTTTCAGAAGCGCGAACCCGCCGGCCATGTCTCCGTAGAGCGTTGCGTAACCGACCGAGAGCTCGCTCTTGTTTCCGGTGGCGAGTGCAAGCCAGCCGAACTTGTTCGAGAGCGCCATCACGAGGAGGCCGCGGACGCGGGCCTGGACGTTCTCCTCGGCCACGCCGGGCTCCGTGTTCTCGAACACGGGGGCGAGTGCCCCGCTGATGGACTCGACGATCGGCTCGATGGGAATCTCGACGTAGTCAGCGCCGATCGACTCGGCGACCCGCTTCGCATCGGCACGCGTCTCGCCGGAGCTGTAGCGCGACGGCATCGAGACGCAGTGCACTCGCTCGGGACCGAGCGTCTCTGCGGCAAGGGCCGCGGTGAGCGCCGAGTCGATCCCGCCCGAGATCCCGAGGACGACATCGTGGAAGCCGTTCTTCTCCACGTAGTCGCCGAGGCCGAGCTCGAGGGCGCGCCGCATCTGCTCGAGCTCGTCGAGGGTGGGAGCGAGCACGGGCTCCACGGTCCCGCCCGACGCGCGCTCCGGCACGTCTACGACCGGCGGGCTCGGGAGCTCGCGGCGCGCGCGTGCGAGCGCCCGGCGCCGTGCGTCGCGCAGGCGGCGGCTGACCGCGGTGGTCGCATCCACGTCCACGACGACGAGCGCCTCCTCGAACGCCGGCCCGCGGGCGACGATCTGCCCCTGCTCGTCGAGGACGAGGCTGTGCCCGTCGAAGATGAGCTCGTCCTGGGCGCCGACGGCGTTCACGAACGCGATCCAGCACGAGTTGTCCCGTGCACGCGTCGCGAGCATGTTTTCGCGCTCTTCGCCCTTGCCGAGGTGGAACGGCGAGGCCGAGATGTTCGCGACCACGTGGGCGCCGGCGAGCGCGAGGTCGGTAGCCGGCGGGCCGGGCTGCCAGATGTCCTCGCAGACCGTCGGCCCGATCAGCGTCTCGCCGCAGCGCAGAAGGACGAGCTCGCGCCCGGCCTGAAAGTAGCGGTCCTCGTCGAAGACGCCGTAGTTCGGAAGAAACTGCTTGTGGTAGATCGCCCTCACCTCGCCGTCCACACAGACGGCGCACGCGTTGAAGAGGTCGCGGTCGAGGTGCGGCGTCCCGACGAGTGCCGCGATTCCCTTGGTCTCGGCCGCGATCGCCCCGAGCGAGTCGGCGGCCGCGCGCAGGAAGCCGGGCCGAAGGAGCAGGTCCTCGGGCGGATAGCCGGTCACCGCGAGCTCGGGGAAGAGGACGAGCTCGGCGCCGGCGTCGCGGGCTTCGTCGAGCCGCTCGACGATGCGCGCCCGGTTTCCCTCGAGGTCACCGACGACCGTATTCATCTGCGCGAGCGCGAGTCTCACGCCATGAATTCTAGTTGTTTGCGTCTAAGAGACGAAAACTAGTCGCGCCGCTCTTCCATGTACTTCCTGAGGCCGAGGAACGGCAGGATGAACGCCGCGAGGAGCGCGGCGAGCCAGACGATCACGGTCGCGGCGATCCATGTTCCGATCCCGTCGATCGAGAAGCCGTCGGAGATGAGGTCGGTGATGATCAGCGCGACCAGGGTGGCGATGAGGGCCACTCCTCCCAGCGCGGCGGAGTTCCCGCGGCGGAACTGGGAGACGAGGAACGGCTGCATGAGAGCGAAGACGACAGTGAAAATGATCACCGCGAGGACGAACGAGCCGAAGTCCACGTGCATCCCGTCGAGCAGGCCCGCCGCCACCAGCAGGCCGACGGTATTTGCCACCAAGGCGATGAGGGTGCGGACGAGTAAGCGGATCATGCGTCGGAGCGTACCGCGGCCGCAGGCCGGAGAGCCTCGAGCGCGAGAGCGACGTCCTCCTCGTCGTTGTAGAGGTGGAACGCGAAGCGAATCGAGCCGGATCGCGCCGAGCACGCGACCCCCGCGCGCTTCAGGCGCTCGACAGCGGCCTCTGCATCCTCGACCGGGACGCGGAGGATCGGCGACGGGGGCTCGGCGAGCCCCAGCTCGGCTGCGAACGAGCGCGCGAGGGCGAGGTTGTGCCCGCCGATCGCCTCAGGGCCGAGTCCCGCGATCAGCGCGAGGCTCGCGCGGGCTCCCGCCGCCGAGAACCAGGGAATCGAGACGTCCAGCCGGTGGGAGTCGGGCGCGAGCTCGGGCGCGCCGTAGTAGTCCTCGAAGGGATCGGAGCGCGACTTCCAGCCGGCGAGCCACGGCGTGATCTCAGCCAGCCGGTCCGGTCGCACGTAGAAGAAGCAGAGGCCGCGTGGCGAGAGCAGCCACTTGTAGGAGTGGGCGGCGAGGTAGTCGACGCCCTCGAGGCTCACGGGAATCGAGCCGACGGCCTGCGTACCGTCCAGGAACAGGCGTGTCCCGGTGGCCTTGATGGTGGCGAGGTCGGGCATGCGCCCGTCCGAGGACTGCACGAGGCTGACCGCGACGAGCGCAGTTCGCTCGTCGATCCCTTCCGCGAGGCGCTCGAGAGGAAGCATCCGCAGCTCGACGCCGCGCTCGGCCAGCGGTCGCCAGGGGAAGAGCACGGAGTCGAAGTCACGCTCGTAGAGGACGACGTTGGCGCCTGGCTCCGCCGGCAGGCTCGCCGCGACGATCCCCGCCGCGACCGACGCGGCGGCCACGTAGGCGATCTCCTCCGGCTGGGCTCCCACGATCTGCGCGAAGAGCTCGCGACACGCCTCTCCATCCTGTTCCCAGTCGAGCCACGAGCCGCGTCCGCGCCAGCTCGCGAGCGTCTCTTCGACGGCTGCGAGCGTCGAGCGCGGCGGCAGCCCGTAGGTGGCCGTGTCCAGGTAGCCGCGGGTCGGCGAGCCTTCGTATTCAGACGGCGCGAGCAATGTCCTCGAGCGACTCCGGGTTCTCGACGGATGAAAGGTCACCGGGATCCTTCCCCAAAGCCTTGGCGCGTACCGCCCGGCGCACGATCTTCGCGCTGCGGGTCTTCGGAAGGGCCGAGACGAACACCACTCGATCTGGTTTGAATGCCCGCCCCAGCTCGGAGGCGGCCTGCTCGGCGACCTCGGCTGCGAGCGCGTCGGAGGCCTCTTGTCCGCGTCCGAGGACGCAGAAGACCCAGGCGACCTCGCCCTTGACCTCGTGCGGGACCCCGACGGCCGCAGCCTCGGAGACGGCCGGGTGGGAGACCACGGCGGACTCGATCTCCGCCGGGCCGATGCGCTTGCCCGCGATGTTGAGCGTGTCGTCGGAGCGGCCGTGCAGAAACCAGTAGCCGTCCTCGTCCACCGATGCCCAGTCGCCGTGCACCCAGATTCCGGGGAGCCGGCGCCAGTAGGCGTCCAGGTAGCGCTCGGGGTCGCGCCAGAAGCCCCGTGTCATCCCGGGGAACGGTTTCCTACAGACGAGCTCCCCGACCTCTCCGCTCTCGACGAGTGAGTTGCCCTCCTCGTCGACCACGTCCATGTCCATGCCGAGCGCGGGGCCGCCGAGGGAGCACGCCTTGATCGGAATCGCCGGGGTTGGCGAGAGGAAGCACGCGCCGATCTCCGTCCCGCCCGAGCAGTTGATGATGGGGCAGCGGCCGCCGCCGACGCGCTCGAAGAGCCAGTGGTACGGATCCGGGTTCCACGGCTCGCCGGTCGTGACGATGACGCGCAGGGACGAGAGGTCGGCCTCAGGGTCCCCGTGCTGCATGAGGGCGCGAATCAGCGTGGGAGAGCAGCCGAGGATACTCACGCGTTCGGCCTCGATCGTGCGCCACAACCGGTCGGCCGGGTAGTCCGGAGCGCCTTCGGCGAAGACCAGCCTCGCTCCCATCGCGCCGCCGCCGACGACGGTCCACGGGCCCATGATCCAGCCCATGTCGGTGGCGAAATGGACGACGTCGTCGGGGTGTGCGTCGGCCTGGTAGGCGAGCTCGCGGCCGATCGAGACGAGGAAGCCGCCCTGGACGTGCAGCACGCCCTTCGGCTTCCCGGTCGTGCCCGACGTGTACGTGAGGAGGTAGGGGTGCTCGGAGTCGACCTCGAGCGGTGCGAGCGCCCCCGGGCCGAGCTCGATGCCTCCCCACGAGCGGTCGTCCCGGTTCCAGGTGACGACGTGTTCGACGGACGGGGCCTCCCGCGCCGCCTCGTCCACCGTGGCCCGCATGTCCAGCCGCTTGCCGCGCCGCAGCGACCGGTCGGCGGTCACGACTACCTTCGCCTCCGAGTCCTGCAGCCGTTCCCGCACCGCCGGCCCCGCGAACCCGGAGAAGATGGGCACCTGCACGGCTCCGACGTGCGCGCACGCGTGCGACGCTACGGCGACCTCGGGGCACATGGGCATGTAGATCGCGACGCGGTCGCCGGGCTCGACGCCGAGCGCGACGAGTCCCTCCGCCAGGCGGGTGACCTGGGAGGAAAGCTCGGCGAAGGTGTACTCCCAGCGCACGCCGTCCTCTCCGAGCCCGACGGCGGCAACGCGGTCCGGATCCCGCTCTGCCCAGCGATGGACGCAGTTCCACGCGATCGAGAGCTTCGAGCCGACGAACCACGTCGCCCATTCCGGCCCCCGCGAAAGGTCTATGACCTGGCTCCAGGGGGTCGAGAAGTCGAGTCCCATGTCCTCGATCGCCGCGGGCCAGAACCATTCGGGATCCGCCTGCGAGCGGCGCACCAGCTCCCAGTAGTCCTCGTATCCGTGCCTGCGCATGAGCCGCGAGACGTTGGCGCGGGAGAGCGTGCGCGCGTCGGGGCGCCAGGCGACGTCAGCCATGCGCGATCAGTGTACGAGCCGCCGGGCTACTGCTAGCTTAGTTCGCACTAACTTTTCGAGGAGGCGCTGATGAGGGCGAGGATCTTCGACCCGGAGAACAGGAAGTGGTGGACGCTGGGGGCGGTCGCATTCGGGCTGTTCATGATCATGCTCGACAACACGATCGTGAACGTGGCCCTGCCGTCGATCCAGAGCGACCTGAACATCGGCATCTCCGAGCTCGAGTGGGTCTTCAACGGGTACGCGCTCACCTTCGGCGTCCTCATGCTCACGGGCGGCAAGCTCGCCGACCTGATGGGCAGGCGGCGAATCTTCATCGCCGGCCTCGTCATCTTCACGGTCGCGTCGCTCTTCTGCGGCCTGGCGACGAGCGCAAGCTGGCTGATCGGCGCCCGGGTCATGCAGGGAATGGGCTCCGCGCTCATGAACCCGGCGACCCTGTCGATCATCACGGCCACCTTCCCGCCGCGGCAGCGGGGCATGGCGATCGGCATCTGGGCCGGGGTCTCGGCGATGGCACTCGCCATCGGGCCCCTCGTCGGCGGGCTCATCACCGAGCACTGGAGCTGGAACTGGATCTTCTTCATCAACGTCCCGATCGGGATTCTCGCGATCATCGTCACCCGGCTCGTCGTGGACGAATCCCGTGACACCTCGGCGGAGCAGCGCCTCGACCTTCCCGGGCTTCTGAGCTCGGGAATCGCCCTCTTCGCGCTCACCTACGGCCTGATCGAGGCGAACACCTACGGCTGGACGTCGCCGCGGATCCTCGGGCTCTTCGCCGTGGCCGCGGTCGGCTTCGTCGCGTTCATCCTGCTCGAGATGCACCAGCGCGCGCCGATGCTCGACCTCAGCCTGTTCAAGAACGGCACCTTCGCGGGCGCGAACAGCGTGATGCTGCTCGTGGGCCTCGCGATGTTCGGCGTCTTCTTCTACAACTCGCTCTTCATCCAGAACATCCTCGGCTGGTCGGCCGTCCAGACAGGCGCGTCGTTCCTGCCGATGACCGTCCTCATCATCCTCGTGGCCCCGGCCGCCGGGAAATACTCGGACCGCGTGGGCTCGCGCTGGCTCATGGGCGGCGGGATGATCCTGCTCGCGACGTCGCTCCTGATCTTCTCGCGGCTCGACGCTACCTCGAACTTCTGGGATGTCCTACCCGGCCTCCTCGTCGGCGGATTCGGGATGGCGATCGTGATGACCCCGACGACCGCCGCCGCGATGGGCTCCGTCCCGATCGACAAGGCCGGCGTGGGCTCAGCGGTCCTGAACAGCATGCGCCAGGTCGGCGGCGCGCTCGGGATCGCCGTCATGGGCGCCATCGTCGCCGCTTCGGCGACGGGTGTTCCCGGGACACCCGGGGCGGTGGAAGGGTTCGTCACGGGCTACCAGCACGCGCTCCAGGTGGCCGCGGCCATCGCGCTCGTCGGAGCGATCCTCTCCGTCGCGACGGTGCGGAAGTATCGGCACGCCGAAGAGCCGATTCTCGAAGGCGCGTGAGCACCATCCGCCTGCCCGCCGACGAGCGGCGCGCGTCGCTCCTCGACGCGGCCTGCCACCTTTTCGCCGGCCGAAGCTACCACGGGACGACGACGGCCGACATCGCCCGCGCGGCAGGTGTGACCGAGCCGGTCCTGTACCGCCACTTTCCGTCGAAGCGCGCGCTCTATCTCGCCTGCATGGACTGGAGCTGGGAGCAGGTGAAGGGGCTCTGGGCCGCGCGCCTCGCCGCCGAGCCCGATCCAGGGCTCTGGCTCTCCGCAATCGGGCGTGCGTTCGTCGAGTCGGAGGCCGAACGGCCGCGCAGCTCGCCGCTCTGGGTGCAGGCCGTGGCCGAGTCCTCGGTGGATCCGGAGATCGCGGCTTACATGCGGGGGCACATGCACGAGGTGCACGAGTACGTGGCCGCCGTCATCCGGCGCGCGCAGGAGGCCGGCGGTGTGCCATCCGAACGAAATCCGGACGCTGAAGCCTGGATCTTCATCGCCCTCGGGCTTCTCACGATGGCGGACGAGGTCGTCGGCGCGCTCCTTCAGGACACGTGGCCCGCGATCCGCGAAAGCAGGATCGCCTGGCTCAGCGGGCGGCTTCAGGCTTCGTGATGCCCCGCCCGTTAGAGGGATAGACGAATCGGCCCCGAGGGCCGACGCTTCGATCATGTTTTGCGTCCTTCCAGGCGACAACCCGGAAGCTCCGGCTCTGCGGCCCAGCCGATGCCTCCGGGTTGGTGTCGCCGGGAATCTGGCGCGCCTCCCGCACCCCTCTGCCTGGCGTCCGGCAGGAATGCGAGGTAGATCGGACTATAGCCAAGCGGAACAAGAAGTCAAGTAGCCTTGTGAAGTAGATTTTTCCTCGTATAGTTCACCTTAGATGCGCGATCAACTCACCGCCGCCCGCACCGCCTCAGCCGCCCGCACCTCGATGGGCGAGCGCGTCCGCCAGCTGCGGATCGCGCGCGGGCTGACCCAGACCGGGCTCGCCGGCGAGCGCTTCTCGAAGGAGTACGTCAGCCAGATCGAGCGCGGGAAGACCCGCCCGACCGGCGAGACAGTCGAGTGGCTCGCGAGCAGGCTCGGCGTCGACCCCTCGTTCCTCGAGACCGGGGTTTCCTCGAGCGAGCGGGAGCGCGTCGAGAGCGTCGTCGCCCGCGCGGAAGCAGCGCTCGAGTCGAACTCCTACGACGAGGTCGTCGCCGAGATCGACAAGCTCGGCGTCGCGCTCACGACCGTCGCGGTCCCGTCGCTCGAGCTCCGTTCTCTCCTCGCAGAGAGCTGGGCGCGGATGTCGCTCGGCGACGTTCGCGCAGCCATCGGCCTCCTCGAGCGCGCGCGGCAGCTCACGGAGTCGCCCACGTTCAGCGAGGTCGACCGGGCGGAGGTGCTCTACCGCCTCGGTGTCTGCCGCTACAAGCTTTCATCGATCGCCACCGCAATCGCGCTCTTCAGCGAGGCACTCGATCTCTCGAAGCGCTCCGGTCTCCCGGCCGATCGGCTGTGCTCGAACGCCCTCGGTTGGCGCTCACGCTGCTACCGGCGCCAGCGCGACTGGGAAGCGGCGCGTGAGGACGTCGAGCGCGCGCTCGAGCTCGCAGAGAGCCTGAACGACCGGCGCACGGTCGCTCACCACTATTTCCAGGCTTCGCTCATCGCCGAGCGCACCGGGCACTGGGTGCTTGCCCGCTCGTACGCGGAGCGCGCCAAGGCGCAGTACGAGGAGCTCGCCGACCAGTCGAACGTCGGCAAGCTCCTGAACAACCTCGGCGGACTCAATTTCCAGCTCGGGAAGCCCGAGGAGGCGATCAAACACCTGAAGAATGCCTACCGGGTTCTCCTCGAGGTCGGCGACAACACCGATGCCGGCCACGTCGTCTCGTCCCTCGCGCAGGTTCATCTGCGCACGGGCGAGCCGAAGCTCGCGGAGGAGCAGGCGCGGCATGCCCTCGAACTACTGGGCAGCCGTGTCGATCACCTCGACGAGATCGGCAACGCCCAGCTCGTCCTCGGCCGGGCCCTCCTCGACCAGGAGCGGCTCGACGAGGCAGACACCATGTTCAAGGAGGCGGAGGGCAGCTTCGAACAGCTCTCCTCCGCGAGCCACCGTGCGGCAGCGTGGATCGCGCAAGGCGATCTGGCCGTGCGGCGCGGCGAGGACCTCGAGGCGGCGCACCTGTACCGGCGCGCGGCTGAGGCACTCCAGGACTTCCGGTTCTAGGGAAAGGAGGTGAATCGCGTGACGGCACGTCAAGTTCAGCTTCTCGTTCTTCTCGTGATGGTGGCGGCCTTCCTGGGCAAGGGCCACTGGGTCGGGTTCTTCGACGGCCATTAGTCGGGGGGAAGGATGCTCGAGTTCCGCGTCGAAGTATTGCGGCGCGCGAGCCGAGAATTCTTCTTCGACATGGAACCGCGTCCTTCCCTTCGCCCACTCGCACCGTTGATCGGAACCCTCGCCGCGCTCTGGCTCGGCGCGGCAGGCCTGATCGCGGCGCAGCTCCTATAAAGCGGGAAAGCGCCGTACCCGGGGTTACCGTCGGCTAGGCGTCGACCTGCAGCGCGGCTCGCATCAGCTCGCGCAGGCTGACGACGCCCACGGTCCTCCCGGCGAGGATGACAGGCAAATGCCTGAAGCCGTTGTCGAGCATCGTCCTGATCGCTGCGTCGGCCGAGTCGCTCTCCGACGCGGTGATCGGGTCTGCGGTCATCCACTCGCGCACGCGCGCCTCGCTCGTGTGCACGCGGCCTGCGACCGCCTTCAGGAGGTCGCGCTCGGTGAGGATCCCGATCAGGCGGCCGGAATCGAGGACAATGGCTGATCCGATGCCCTGCTCGGCCATCCGCTCGGCAGCCTCCCCCAGCGTGTCCTCGGGGGCCACTGCGACGATCTCACCCGTCATCACATCGCCGATGCTCGCCATGTGCCGAGGATAGCCGAGCCCGCGACCAGGGTGTAGGATCGCTTCAACAATTGAAGTAATCGGGAGGTAGCAATGGCAGAGAACGGATACGCGAAGCCCGCCCTCGTCACGAGCGACTGGGTCGCGGAGCATGGTGACGACGACAACGTCGTCGTCACCGAGGTGGACGAGGACGCCGACCTCTACGAAGAGGGCCACATCCCGGGCGCCGTGAAGCTGCACTGGCGCGAGGACCTGCAGGATCCCGTCGAGCGCGATGTCGTCGACCGGGAGACCTTCGAGAAGCTGCTCGGCGGCCTCGGCGTCGGGAACGACACCACTGTCGTCGTCTACGGGGACAAGAACAACTGGTTCGCGGCCTACGCCTACTGGTACCTGAAGGTGTACGGCCACGGCGACGTCCGCATCCTCGACGGCGGCCGCCAGAAGTGGATCGACGAGGGCCGCGAGTTGACGACCGACGTGCCCTCACCGTCCGCCCAGAGCTATTCGGCACAGGAGCGGGACGAGTCCATCCGCGCGTACCGCGACCAGGTCGGAGAGTGGCTCGGCGCAGACGACCGCGGGCTCGTCGACGTTCGCTCTCCGGGCGAGTACTCGGGCGAGCTGATCGCGCCGCCCGGCTACGAGCAGGAAGGCGCCCAGCGCGCCGGCCACATCCCCTCGGCCGTCTCCATCCCGTGGGCGAGCGCCGTCCGCGACGACGGCACATTCAAGTCGGCCGACGAGCTCCGTGAGCTCTACGGCGGCAAGGGCATCACGTCCGAGAAGGAAGTGACCGCCTACTGCCGCATCGGCGAGCGCAGCGCGCACACGTGGTTCGTCCTCAGCGAGCTGCTCGGCTTCGAGCGGGTGCGAAACTACGACGGCTCATGGACCGAGTGGGGGAATTTGGTCGACGTGCCCATCGAGAAGGGCTCCTGACGATCTGAGCGGCGGGTAGGCCGGGCAGAGCCCGGCCTATGCCGCCTGACGCCGCTGGCGGCAGGATGCGGCGCTCGCGGCGGTTCCCCGTACTGGTTGTACTGTCTCACCGCCGCTCGCGTACCTCCTTTGCCAGCGGCGCCTCAGATCGCCAGGAGAACGTTGCGGGTTACGACGACCGACTACCACACCGCCGGCGAGCCGTTTCGCATCGTTACCGGCGGCGTGGCGCCGCTCCAGGGCGCGACGATCCTCGACAAGCGCCGCTTCGCGTTCGAGCGGCTCGACGACGTGCGCAAGCTGCTCGTCCACGAGCCGCGCGGCCACGCCGACATGTATGGATGTTTCGTCACGGGGCCGAACGACGCGGGTGCCGACCTGGGCGTCGTCTTCTTCCACAACGCGGGCTACTCGACGGCCTGCGGCCACGGGACGATTGCCCTCGTCACGTGGGCCCTCGAGTCCGGACTGCTTCCGAGCAAGCAGCCGGAGACGAAAGTCGTCGTGGACGTGCCCTCGGGCCGGGTCGAGACGGTCGCGTCCGTGCGCGGCGGACAGGTCGAACGCGTGCGCTTCACGAACGTGCCCTCCTACGTGGAGGCGCGCGGGCTCGAGGTCGCGGACCTCGCGGTGGACGTCGCCTTCGGCGGCGCGTTCTACGCGTCCGTCGAGGCGCCCCTTCCCGTGCGCAAGGGCTCCCTGCCGCGCTTGATCGAGCTCGGCCGCGAGCTCAAGCGCGAGCTCGAGGCCGGGCAGGAGTTCGTCCACCCGCTCGAGCCTGAGCTCCGCGACATCTACGGCGTCATCTTCTTCGAGCGGATCGACTCTGGTCCCCCGCTCCGCCAGCGCAACGTCACGGTCTTCGCCGACGGCGAGGTCGATCGCTCCCCGTGCGGCAGCGGCACGTCGGCGCGTCTTGCCCTCCTCGACGCGAAGGGGGAGCTCGCGCGCGGCGCGGAGCTGGCGCACGAGAGCATCGTCGGCACGGTCTTCTCGGCGCGCGTCGTCGGTGACGCCGACGTGGCCGGGCGGCCTGCGGTGGTCACCGAGGTCGAGGGCAGCGCGCGCCGGACGGGCGAGCACGAGTTCGTGCTCGACGAGCGTGACGAGCTCGGGACCGGCTTCCTGCTCCGCTAGGAGCGCAGGAGCGGGCGCGTGAGGCAGGTCGGGCCGCCGTCGCCCTTGCGGGAGATCTCGTCTCCCTTGTAGGTGCGCACGTCGACGCCGGCCGCCTCCATGCGCCGCCGCGTCTCGTCGTTTCCCTCGAGCGCGAGAGCGACGCGCGGCGCGACCGCGAGGACGTTCGGGCCCATCGACTCGAACTCCTCGTCCGGCACCTCGACGAACTCGATCCCGCGCTCACGTAGGAGCTCGACGAGCCGCACGGGCATGAGCGGGAGGTAGACCACGGCCAGGTCGAGATCGAGCGGCGACAGGAAGGACATGAGGTGGAGCACCTCGCCGACGCCGTGGTGGTGGGCGAGGTCGAAGCCGATCACGTCGACGTCCGGGAGGAGCTCTTGGAGGCCCTGGATGCCCGCGTCGTTCGTCCGGTAGCCTCGGCCGACGAGCAGCGTGCGCTGGTCGAGCCAGACCGTGTCGCCGCCCTCGGCGGTCGCGGGGAAGCGCAGCTGGCCGGCCAGGGGCACGCCTGCCTCCATGAAGTCGACGCCCATCTCCTCGGGTTCGCGGCGGCGACCTTCCTTGCCGGGCATGAGGAGCACGGCGCCCGAATCGGCGACGAGGGCGGGATCGTACGCGTAGATGGCGTCCGGATTCGAGCTGCCGCCGGTCTGACCGAGAACGACTTCCGCGCCAGCCTCCTCGAGAAGCGCGCGAAATGCCTCGTGCTCGGCCTCCGAACCGGCCGCGTCGGGCTCCGCCCTCCAGCCGTAGGCGCGCCAGGCCGCCCAGGCGCCCGCCGCCGGCGGCTTGACGAGCACGCGCTCGAGCCGTCCGGTCATGCTCTGACACCCAAACGTGCGGGGGGTAACCTCCACCGCGTGGAGACTACTGCGCGACTCGCAGGTCTCGAAGCCGGAGGAGGCTGCGCGGCCAAGTACGCAGCCGGCCGGCTCGAGGAGCTGCTCGCGGGCTTCGCGCCCGCCGATTCGGAGAATCTGCTCGTCGGGCTCTCGCCTGCGGACGACGCGGCCGTCTACCGGCTCGACGACGAGCGCGCGCTCATCTTCACGACGGATTTTTTCCCGCCCATGGTCGACGACCCCGCGCTCTTCGGGGCCGTCGCGGCGGTCAACGCGTTGAACGACGTCTTCGCCATGGGAGGCAAGCCGCTTCTTGCGCTCTCCGTGGCGGCGTTCCCGGAGGAGCTCCCGATCGAGTCGGTGCGGGCGGTTTTCGACGCGGCTGCCGCCAAGGTGGAGGAGGCGGGCGCCCTGCTCGCGGGTGGCCACACCATTCGGGACGACGAGCCGAAGTACGGCCTCGCCGTTGTCGGGACGGCGCATCCGGATGCGATCTGGCGGAAGAACGGCGCCCGGCCCGGCGATGTCCTGTACCTGACGAAGGCGCTCGGCACGGGACTCGTGCTCACGGGCGTGCGGAAGAAGGTCCTGGGGGAGGAGGAGCTGCAGGCGGCTGCTGCGGCGATGACGGAACTGAACGACCGCGCCGCCGAGGCCCTGCGTGCTTTCGAGCCGACCGCCGTCACCGACGTGACCGGGTTCGGACTCTTCGGCCATGCGCACGAGATGGCCGAGCGAAGCGGCGTGCGCATCCTGCTCGACCCCGCTTCCTTTCCGGCTCTCCCCGGGGCGCTGGACGTCGCGCGCCGCGGCCTTCGCACTCAGGGAGACGCGCGGAACCGGGAGTTCGTCGCCGGCGCGGCCCGGCTCGAGGGGCTCCCCGAGGAGCTCGGCACGCTCGGCTTCGACCCGCAGACGGCCGGGGGCCTCCTGGTTTCCCTTCCCGCCGGGAAGGGCGCCGTCCTCGAGGCAGCCTTCGCGGACGCCGGGCTCCCGCTCGCCCGCCTCGGGCAGGTCGTCGAGGGAACCGGCCTGGCCCTCGCCTGATGGAAGCCGACACGACGCAGGTCTCGCGGACGCGCTTCGCCATCTCCGCGGAGACCTTCGCCTTGCTTTCCTACGCGGCGCTCGCCGCCCTTTTCCTCATCGTCGTCTCGGGCGCAACGGTGCGCCTCACGGGATCGGGTCTCGGTTGCGACAACTGGCCTCGCTGCGGCTCGTCCTTCCTTCCGGAGAAGAACTTCCACGCGCTTGTCGAGTACGCCAACCGCGGAGTCGGGTTGGCCGTCGGTCTTGTCACGCTCGCGGCCGCAATCGGCGCGATCCGCGTCGAGCGGCTTCCGCGTTGGCTTCTCTGGGCGGCATGGGCGTTGCCGGTGACCGTGCTCCTCCAGGGTGTCCTCGGCGGGATCACCGTGCTCGTCGAGCTCCACCCGCTGATCGTCATGGCCCACTTCCTCCTCTCCCTGCTCGCCCTCGGGGTGGCCATCGTCGTCGCCCTCGGCGCGCACGACTTCGTGCGCGGGGTCGTCAAGCATCCGCCGCTCGCGGCCAACTGGCTCGCCGTCGTCCTCCTGCCGAGCGCGCTCGCCCTCATCGTCACGGGAACTCTCGTCACGGCCGCCGGCCCGCACTCGGGCGGCGAGAAGATCAAGCGCTACGGGCTTCTCCCGGACGCGCTCCACCTCCATGTGGGGGCCACGGGGATCTTCTCGATCGCCTTCGTCGGCATCGTTGCCTCGCTGCTCTGGCACCGGAGGGAGGCGCGCGGCGACCTCATGTTCGCTGTCGGCGTCCTCGGGCTGCTCCTCGTGCAGATGACGATCGGGGACATCCAGTGGCGCGAGCACCTGCCCTGGCCCCTCGTACTCGTGCACGTGACGCTCGCCACCGCGGTGTGGGTGGGCGTCGTCGCGCTTGCCGCCAGGCTTTTACTCAGGTCGCACCCGGTACTGCCGTAGACTCTCCTCATCGGTAGCCATGTCCGCATCGAGCGGCGCCCGACCCTTCGCCGCGGCGTGCTCGTGGGGGCTTTTCGGGGTTGGAACGACGGCGCGCAAGCCGCGTCGCTCGCGACGAGCTTCCTCGCCCAGGCGTGGGAGGCACGGCGCTTCGCGAACGTCGATCCCGAGGAGTTCTACGACTTTCAGGCAACGCGTCCGCACGTCGCGCTCGAGGACGGGATCACCCGCCGGATCGACTGGCCCGACACGGTCTTCTATCACGCTCCGATTCCGGGAACCGACCGCGATGCCGTGCTCATGCTCGGCATCGAGCCCAACCTCAGGTGGCGCACCTTCTGCGACGAGATCGTCGAGCTCGCGGGCGAGCTCGACGTGGAGCTCGTGGTCACGCTCGGAGCGCTCCTCGCCGACGTGCCACACACGCGCCCCGCGCCCGTGACGGGCTCGGCCAGCGACCAGAAGCTCGTCGAAGAGCTCGGGCTCGCCGCTTCGCGCTACGAGGGGCCGACCGGGATCGTCGGCGTCCTCCACGACTCCTGCCGGAGCGCCGACCTCCCGTCCGCAAGCCTCTGGGCAGCGGTTCCCCACTACGCCTCGCTCGCGGCAAGCCCGCGGGCGGCGCTCGCCCTTTGCGAACGGCTGGGGGGCCTCCTCGGCACGGAGTTCGACCTGGGAGACCTCGAACGCGCCTCGGCGGCCTACGAGCAGCAGGTCAGTGAGGCCGTCTCGGCCGACGAGGAGACCGAGGCCTACGTCCAGGAGCTCGAGGCGCGACGCGACGCGCTCGGGGACGAGCTCGACGTTCCTTCCGGAGATTCGCTCGCCGCGGAGCTGACGCGTTTCCTGCGCGAGCACGAGGCTCGCCGCGCAGAAGAAGAAGAAGAGGACGGGGCCTAGTCGCTTCGGGCGGCGACTCCGGCCTTCCCCGGCCTCCTGTTCTCGCCCTTCTTCTCGTCGCCCTTCCGGCCCGGCGCCTTGTCCTTCTCCTTCTGCTGCTCGGCCTTCTGCTGTTCGACCTTTTGCTTGCGCTTGCGCCGCCGGCGTCGAGACTTGCCGGAATGCTGCTTCGGAGCGGGCAGATTGTCCGCCAGCGCGTTCGCGACCTCCTGAATCGTCCCGAGGCGCTCGCGCATGCGGTCGACGAGCTGCTGCGCGGTCGGCGTATAGGCCTCCGCGGAGGCGAGCAGAGCGACGGCCACGTGGATCGGCTGTTCGAGCGCGACGTTGACGAGCCGCGCCGCATTCTCCTCGTGCCGGTGCCCACGTGAGTTCGTCAGGGCGCCGAGGAGGCGCTTGGCCTCCGGCAGGTCCGAGCCGGCGCGCCGGTCCTGCAGCTTGCGCGTGGCGCGGGCGAGCCGCCAGGTCCAGCGGGAGAGGATCTCCTCAGGCGCGTCCACCTTCCCCTCGCCGATCGCTCGCAGGAGGATGCGGACGCCCTGCACACGGTCCTTCTCCCACGTCGGCGCCGAGGTGATCATCGTCACGAGGTCGTCGAAACTCGCGCGGTCGACGCTGACGGCGACGCGGTCGCCGAGGGCCGAGAGACGCAGCCGCCGGTTCGGATTCTCGGCGGCGCAGCTCATCAGGAAAGCCTCGCGGCACTCGCGGGAGGCCTTGGCGAGCTTCTCGGCGAAATGCTGTCGCTCTTCGAAGCGGAGCTGGCGCCCGGCGATCCGGGCCCAGAGGAGCTGCTCGTCGTCCGCGAGCCTGCTCGGGTCGACGCGCTCCCACTCCCGGGTGATCACCGCCACGCGGCGGCGCACGTCCGGCGTGACCGGAACGAGCCACGGAGCCGGCGAGAGCTTGCGGCGGGCGCGCCGCTGGACGCGTCTGCGCGGCGCCGGTGTCACGCGCGCGCCCGGCCGGTAGAAGTCGGCGTCGAGCAGCGAGTGGAGCGTGATCGTGCGCTCGTTGTGAGTCGCGGCGTCCGGGACGAAGTCGACGACGACGCCGGCTTCCTTGCGCGGATGCATCCGCATGATCCGGCCGATGCGCTGCTGGTAGACGCGGCGACTTGCTGTCGGCGCGAGATGCATGCAGACCGTGGCGCGGGGTGAGTTCCAGCCCTCCGCGAGCAACATCGCGTTGATCAGGATGTTGATCTCGCCGCGCTCGTAGGCGGCGAGCGTCTCGGCCAGCTTGAGCGGCGGCGTCTTGCCGCTCACGGCCTCGGCCTTCAAGCCCGCCGCCCGGAACTCGCGCGCGAGGTTGTAGGCGTGCTCGACGCCGGCTGCGTACACGATTCCGGGCGTCTCGCCGAATCGGTCGCGGTAGAGGCTCGCGGCCGCCTGGTTGATGACTGTGTGGTCGAGGACGCGGGCCAGGACATCCTGGTCGTAGTCGCCGCCGACGATCGGGACCGACGCGACGGCTGCGGCGGGCGGCACGCGCAGGCAGCGGAGCGGGGCGATGAGGCCGCGGCGGGCGGCATCTGCGAGCGGGAGGTCGTCGACCGAGGCGGGGAAGACATCCGAGACCTGCTTGGCGATCAGCTGCTCGGTCGCCGTCATGCCGATGTAAATCGGGTCGGCGAAGCGGCGGATCGCCGCGCTGGTCTTCTCACCGAGAGCCGTGTGCGCCTCGTCGCAGATCACGAGCTGGTAGGCGCCTTTCGAGATCGAGTCGACGTGGCGGGCGAACCAGGCGTACGTCTGGATCGTGATCGGGTTGCCGCGAAGCGGCTCCTGCCCGTCCTCGATGGCCGGGCGAAGCCGGTCTCCGTAGCCCTCGGTGGTCAGGTCGCGGGTGAACTGCTGGACCAGAAGCCGGCGGTGCGTGAGGATGAGGATGCCCATCGTGCGCGCCGCCTCGACGAAGCCCGCGGCGGCGATCGTCTTGCCGGAGGCCGTCGGATGGCGGAAGCGGAAGCGGCGGACGGCGCCGGGGTCGTCCTGTCGGTCGAGCTCGCCCTCCTCGCCCTCCAGGTCGTCGTCCTCGCGCTCCTCGTCTTCCTCGGGCTCTTCGAGCGGGTGGCCGTTCCCGTTCCCGTTCTCGGCTTCGTCCTCGTGGCGCGCGATCAGCTCCGTGAGCATCCCGGCGAGGGCGTCGATCTGGTGCCGGCGGAGCTCCGTGCCCGAGGCAAGGCGGGGCGGATGGTCGGTGAGCTCGCGCTCGAGACCGAGCATGAGCGCGTAGCGGATCTTCCAGGAGGGCGAGGGCGTGCGCCGCCCCGCCTCCATCTCCGCGAGGGCGTCGTCGAGGGCGCGGCGGCGCGCGCGGCCGTCCGCGAGCGCTTCGGCCGGGTCTTCGTCGGGCCTGAGGAAGGGCTCACCCGCCCATGCTTCGGCGCGTCGGGCTGCGGCGGCCAAGCCGTCCGCTTCCACCCCAGGAAGGGTCCGTTGGTCTATTGCTTCGTGCATAGGGTGCAGCGCGCGGTGCGCTGCAAGAGAAACGAGGATGCGGCGCGCGAGTAATGCGCGCGGCTGGTCGAAATATACCCTAGTTCAGCCTGTGCAGGCCTACGACGGTGTGGCTTCCGTCACGGCCTTCTGCATGCCCACGGCTTTCTTCATCAGCTCGTACGCCTCTTCCTTTCGGCCCTCCGACTCGGCGATGTCGGCCAGGCGCGAGTAGACGTCGATGAGGAACCGGTTCGGGTTGCGCGGCTCGAGGAGCTCGGCGGCGAGCTCGTAGAGCTCCCGGGCACGGCCCCTGTCGCCGAGGTCGTCGAATACGCCCGCGAGGACGGAATAGCTGCGCGCGGCGTCCTCCGGGTGGGCGTCGGCGATGAGGCCGGAGATCTGCATCGCCAGGGCAGCAGCCTCCTCGCTTCGGCCGAGCCGGGCGAGTGCACGCGCCTCTTCGAGGCGGTACTGCGCCCGCTCGAGGCCGTTGGCGCTCGCCTCCAGGAGGGGCCAGCCCTGCTCGAGCAGGTCGAGGGCGTCCTGCGCGTTGCCTCGGTCGAGCTCGAGGTGAGCCAGCAGCTGATGTGCCCGCGCGGTGCGATAGGTGTCCTCGGTCAGCCGGAGGATCTCGAGGGCGCTCCGGGCAAACCGCGCCGCAGTGACAGGGTCGCCGCGCTCAGCGTGGAGCCGGGACTGCGACCAGTAGAGCTGGGCGCGGACACTCGGGCTCTGGAGGCCGCTGCCGAGCGCGAGCGCGGAGCCGAGGAGCTCCTCGGCGCGACCGAGGTTCCCGCTGTCGATGAGCGCATGCGCGAGGAGAACCGAGAACTGAATCGTTTGGAAGGCATCTCCCTGCCGCGCTGCGGTTTCCCGGTAACGCTCGAAGACACCGATCGCGGACTCGAGCTCTCCCACCATTGCGTAGGAGCGTCCGAGGCTGTCGGCCAGATCGGGATGGCTCGTCTCGTCCACCCCGAGGAGGGACAGCGCCTCCTCGAAGAGCGGAATCGCTGTTCGCGGCTCGCCGCGGCGGAACGCGATGTGACCCAGTCCGGCGAGTCCTTCGGCGCGGAGAACCGGCGGCGTGCCCTCGAGAAGCGTCGAGTAGAGGCGCTCGGCCTCCTCGAGCTCGTTCAGGCGAAGCGCGACCTCGGCCTCCACGAGAACTCCGCCTCGGTCCCCCCGAACGTCGGAACCCGTCGCCAGGTAGTCCTCCGAAACGCTGAGCCGGCGACCGAGCTCGCGCAGCAGCTGGAGCGAGGGGATGCGATCGCCCGATTCGATGCGCGAGATGTACGCGGGCGAGCAACCCGGAAAGGAGAGCTGGCGCTGGCTGAGGCCGGCGCTCTCGCGGGCGACCTTGAGGCGCTCGCCTACGGCAGCGGGGCTGTCCACATGGGTTGACTTTTGTCTTGGCATCCGGAACCCGTTATAACCTCTCGTTGTCAAATTCCTGGGGCCCAGGAGCTGTCAATCGTTCGAGAAAGGATGGCTCCATGCGACTCAAGCTGATGGCGCTTTGCGCTGGGCTTGGGACACTTGCGGCTCTTGTCGCTGGTACTCCCTGGTGGTAGAACGCCGATAGCGTGATCTTTCGCCGCGGTGGCGGGGAGTTCGCTTCCCGCCACCTATCTCCCTTCATTACGGCGCCTGTTGTTGACATTTCAACCCCTCGAACGAGGACGCTCGTCGCGCCTCGTCGGCATTGTCACTCTTTCGCCCCCCGCCGACAAGGGTCCCGGAGGGGCGTTGGTCCGCCCTTAACGGAGAGGAGCCCCGTCTGCGGCGGCGGGGCTCCTGAGCCTCAACGGCTATGACAATTGTCGGCGGAAACCCCGACCCTGCCGTCCCTCGAAAGGGGAACCTGGCCTTTGCCGAGCTAGGCTCCGCGCGTGAGCTGGGAGGAGCACGCCGAGCGGGAGGAGCGACGCTACGTCGACGCTCTCGCACGCCTGCCCGACGAGCCCGATCCCAGGCAGAAGCAGCTCGTCCGCGCCGCGATGGCCGCCGGCGGGGCCGGGCTTGCCCGTCTCATGCAGGGCCGAACCGGGGAAGCGACCGGTTGGTTCGCGCGATCGGCCGAGCGCTACCGGGAAAGCTGGCCCGACGCGCCTCCGGGAAGCTGGGGAAGGCTCATCGGTGCTCTCAAGGCGCGGATCCTGGCCGGAGACTGGGAGGGCGCGAAAAGCGATGCCCGCTGGGCGCTCGACCAGGGTTCCACCACGGGCGACTCGCCGGTCGGTGCCTACGCCGCGGCACTCGCCCTGCTGGTCCTCGGGGAAGACCAGCAGGCGGCCGAGCTCGCCGAGCTTCTCCGGGCCGCGGGCGAGGTTGCGTTCCCGGTTCCGGTAGCGGAAGCCATTGCCGGCCTCGCAGCCGGGGACGCCGGAGCCTACGCGGCCGGCTGCGCCGCGGTGCTCGCGTCTTTCGAGTCTCGGGAGGCATACCTCGAGAACATCCCGGTCGCGGACACGGTCATCGTGCTCGAGGCGCTCGCCGAGCGCCGCGGGATGGCGAAGCGGCCGCGGTCCAGCTTGCTGCCCGCTGAGTGAGCGAGCCGTGGCCGCCCCAGGGCGGCTAGCTGGGTTCGATATCGACGGAGACGATGCTGTCGGGCTTGAGGAAGCGCCCGTTCACGAAGGGCCAGTCGTCCGGGTCGGTCGTGCCGAGCTGCTTCGTGAGCGCCTTCGCGTAGCCCTTCGCCTCGCCGATCTCGCCGCAATCGGCGACCGTGAGCCGCTCGCCGCTCGTCAGCCGGACGAAGACGGTGAACCCCGATCCGTTCGTGGGTGCGGGCGCGGGCTCGTCGGCAGGCGTTTCTGCGAGAACAGGTTCGGCAGCTGGAGCGGTGGGCTCCGGAGGGAGGAGATCGTCCTCGAGATCGTGGGGCACCTGGCCGTTCGTCTCCGGGAGCGACTCGGTGGGGGCCGGCTCGGTGGCGAGCGGCGCGGCCGGCTCAGGTGCGGGCGGTGCCTCGTAGGCTGTCGCAGGCGACTCGAACTCGGTCGCGGGGGCGGGCGCGTCAAAGGCGGCAGCAGGCTCGAGCACTGGCTCCGGGTCGGGCTCCGGGTCGGGCTCCGCCTCGAACGCGGGCTCCGCTTCGAGCGCAGACGCCGCCTCGAACGCGGGCTTCGCCTCGAGCGCAGGCGCAGTCTCGAACGTGGTCGTCTCGAAGGCGGGCTCGGGTTCGGGCGTTTCGAAGACCGGTGTGGGATCGGGCGCTGCTTGCGGCTCCGGCTCGAGCTCCGGTTCCGGGCCCTGCTCCGGTTCCGGGCTCTGCTCCGACTCCGGGCCCTGCTGCGGCTCGGGCTCCGGCTCGGGCTCGTAGGCCGAAAGCGAAGGCTCCTCGGCCGCGGATGCGATGCTGGTGTCGACCCGCAGAGCGGGCGCGTCGAGCTCCGGCTCGAGCTCCGGCTCGAAAACGGCCTCGAGCGCAGGCTCGGAGGCAGGGGCGGCGCGGAGGGTTCCGGAATAGGCCTCGCCGATCACCTCGTTGAGCTCGCTTCGGCCCGCCACGACGAAGCGCACGTCTTGGCCGAGGGCCTCGCGAATGTTCCGGTTCAAGACGTCATTCGTCGGGTCGGCGACCGCGACGAGCGGCAGGCCCTCCTCGAAGCCGATTGGAAGCGCGCTGAAGAGCCGCGCCTGATCCTCGCTCAGAAGCCTCGTTGCCGCGGGATCGATCGGCTCGGAGCGCAGGCTGACGAACGGAAGCCCCTTCTGGCCGGCGAGGAGCCGCGTGAGGTCCTCTTCCTGCAGAAGGCCGCGCTCGATGAGGATCTCGCCGAGCCTCCGACCCGTCTTCACGCCCTCCTCGAGGGCGTTTTCGATCGTTTCCGCGGGCAGGAGTCCAGCGCGGAAGATCAGGGTTCCAAGGGGGGCGTCGGGACGTTCTCGCAACGGAGTGCTCATAGGCCGCAGATTCATTTGGGGGCGAGGACTTCCGCCCTATTCCGACTATCGGTGACGGGTGGGGAGGAGGTATCACCCCTTCGGGGGGTTGATTGCCGTTCGGCCTGGATTCCGTCTAAGATTTCGACATATCTAAACTTGAGTTTCGATGACTGAGGTAAAGGATCGGGAAGAGCGAGCGAGGCTCGCTGTCGAGGTTGGCGACGTGCTTCCGGGCGAGGCTGCCACCCTGCGCGCGGCGCAAGCCTCTCTCGCGGGGGAAAGCCGCGGGCTGCGCGGGCTCTGGCCCTTCCTCGGGCCCGCATTCATCGCCGCCGTCGCCTACATCGACCCGGGCAACTTCGCGACGAACATCGCCGGCGGCGCGAAGTACGGCTACCTCCTTTGCTGGGTGGTCGTCTCCGCGAATCTGATGGCGATGCTCGTGCAGACGCTCTCGGCGAAGCTGGGGATCGCGACGGGCCGGAACCTGCCCGAGACATGCCGCGACAACTTTCGCAAACCGGTCTCCTTCGGCCTGTGGGTCCAGGCCGAGGCGATCGCCATGGCCACAGATCTCGCCGAGGTGCTCGGCGCGGCGCTCGGGCTCAACCTCCTGTTCGGCATGCCCCTCTTCCCGGCCGGACTTCTCGCCGGCGCGGGTGCGTTCGGGATCCTCGCTCTGCAGCGCTACGGTTTCCGGCGACTGGAAGCGGTGATCGCGGGCCTCGTCGGTGTCATCGTCGTCGCCTTCGCCTTCGAGGTCTTCCTCGCGAAGCCGAGCCCTGGGGAAACCGTCAGGCACATCTTCGTGCCGGGGTTCGAGGGCTCCGAGTCGGTCCTGCTCGCGGCCGGGATCCTGGGCGCGACGGTCATGCCGCACGTCGTCTACCTCCATTCGGCCCTGACGCAGAACCGCGTCGTCGGCCGGGACGAGACGGAGAAGAAGCGCATCCAGCGATTCGAGCGGATCGACGTGATCATCGCGATGACGATCGCCGGCTTCGTCAACCTCTCGATGCTCACGATCGCGGCGGCTGTGTTCTTCGGGCTCGGGATCGAGTCGATCGAGGACGCCTACGCGAGCTTCGACACGGAGCTCGGCGGCGGCGCGGCCGCCCTCTTCGGCGTCGCCCTGCTGGCCTCCGGCTTCTCGTCGTCGTCGGTGGGCACGATGTCCGGCCAGGTCGTAATGCAGGGCTTCATCCGGCGGCAGATCCCCCTCTTCCTCAGACGTGCGATCACCCTCTTGCCCGCGCTCATCATCCTTGCGATCGGCGTCGATCCGAGCCGCGCGCTCGTGCTCAGCCAGGTCGTGCTGTCCTTCGGCATCCCGTTCGCGCTCGTCCCGCTCGTCATCTTCACCAGCCGCCGCGACCTCATGGGCTCGCTCGTGAACACGAGGCCGACGAACGTCGCTGCCTGGGCGATCGCAGGAGTCATCATCAGCCTGAACGTGTTTCTCCTGTACGAGACGTTCATCGGCGGTTGAGCCTCCAGCTCTGCGACGAGTTCGAGGGCGGGATCGGCTGGACCGAGCCCGGGTTCCTGGCCCGGACCTCGCACGCCCTCGAAGTGGGCGGGGGCGTGCTCGTTTTCGACCCGGTCGACATGCCTGGGATCGACGAGCCGATCCGGGCACTCGGCGAGCCCGAAGCAGTCGTCCAGCTGCTCGACCGGCACGAGCGCGATGCTGCGGCGGTCGCGGCTCGGCTCGGCGTTCCGCATCTGCGGATGGAGCTCGGAGTGCACGACGCGCGAGGCCGGCTCGTCCGCATCGTCTGGAGCCGCGTCTGGAAGGAGGTCGCCTTCTGGGATCCAGAGCGGCGAGTGCTGGTCGTGGCGGACGCCCTCGGGACCGTCGGCTATTTCGTCGCGTCCGGCGAGGCCGTCGGCGTCCATCCGCTTCTTCGGCTCCGCCCGCCGCGCGACCTCGGGGAGCTCGAGCCGGAGCACATCCTGTGCGGGCACGGGGCCGGCGTCCACGGGTCTGCCGCGGCCGGGGCGCTGCGGGAGGCCCTCGCCACGTCGCGGCGGCGCCTTCCGCGCGCGCTCCTCGGGGGTCTGCGGCGAAGGAAGAGCTAGCCGCCCAGGCGCCTAGCTCGCGAGCTTTGCGAGCGTCTTCGAAGCCAGACGGTCGAGCGCCTCGACCGACTGCTCGAGGTGCTCCGGCTTCGTGTCCTCGAGCTTCGTGTGCGAGAGGCCGCGGAGACTCTGGACGAAGAGCATCACCGTCGGGATTCCCGCGCGCGCAACCTCGGCCGCATCGTGGAGCGGCCCGCTCGGGAGCCGGTGGGAGGCGCCGGCGACCTCGCGCACTGACTCGTCGGCGAGCTCGATCAGCGCGGGGTCGAAGAGGATCGGGTCGATGCTCCAGACCTTCTCCCACTCCACCTCGACGTCTTCCTCGGCCGCGAAGCGCTCGCTCGCCTCCCTGGCTTCCCCGAGCATAGCGGCCAGCCTGGTCGCCTCCAGGTGCCGTTGGTCGAGGAGAACGGTGCAGGTCTCGACGACGGATGTGACGATCCCGGGCCGCGTCACGCAGCTACCCATCGTGCAGACCGCGCCCTCGCCGGTGCGCTTGGCGATCTCGCGGATCTCCAGCGCGAGCTTCGCCGCCCCGGCGAGCGCGTCGCGGCGCTTGTCCATCGGCGTCGAGCCCGCGTGCGCGGCCTGACCGCGGAAGGTGATCTGGTGCCGCTCCACTCCGAAGGTGCCGAGGACGACGCCGAGCGGCAGGTCCATCGACTCGAGCACCGGCCCCTGCTCGATGTGGAGCTCGAGGTAGGCGGCGGCGTTCTCCAGCTGGCTGCGTGCGTTCACGGCTGCGTCGAGGTCGACTCCCTGGCGCGCGAGCGCGTCGGGAAGCGGATTGCCGTCCGCGTCGCGGCGGCTCCTGAGCTCGTCCTGGTCGGACATCGAGCCCGAGGCCGCGCTGGACCCGAAGAGGCTCCGGCCGAAGCGGGCTCCCTCCTCGTCCGCCCAGTTGACCAGGCGGACCGTCACGGGCGGCTGTCCCTCCTCCGCGATCCTGCGGAGCACCTCGACGCCCGCCAGGAGGTTGAGCGCCCCGTCGAGCCAGCCGCCGTTCGGAACGGAGTCGATGTGCCCGCCGATCAAGAGCGCGCGGTCGGAGGCATCTCCGAGGGTGAACCACTGGTTCCCGGCCTCGTCGCTCTCCTCCTCGACGCCGAGCGGCTCGAGCTTTGCGGAGAGCCACTTGCGCGCGCGAACCCAGGTCTCCGTCCACGCGACGCGCTGCGCGCCTTCCTCGTCGCCGGTGAGCTCCCGGAGCTCGTTCAGCTCTTCGATCGTGCGGCTGGGGTCGAGCGCCACGGCGGGCAACTCTATAAGCTCCCAGGCCTGATGGGACGCGGATCTCGGCCTCTGAAGCGGTGGCGAAACGACCGCCAGCGCAAGAAGAAGGAGCGCGACCGCCGGCGCGCGGCGGAGAAGAAGGCGAAATGACCGGGCTCGTCACGGCGGTGCACCTCTACGTCACCGACCTGGACCGGTCGATCGACTTCTACTCGCGGCTCCTTGGCTACGGGCCCGCGGCGGCCTATGACGAGGGCGAGAACGCGCACAGCGCCTTCTTCGTCCTCGAGCAGCAGACGTTCCTCGTGCTGACGTGGGATACGGATCGCGGCCGTGAGGTGGGCGGGGCGGTCCGGCTGGAGCTCGCCGCGGAGGAGATCGAGAGCGAGGTGGAGCGGCTCGAGACCCACGGGATCGCCGGCATGGTGACGAGGACGCGCTTCGGCACCGAGGTCTACGACCTCGCCGACCCGGACGGCCACCTGGTGCGCATCGGGCCGGCCTGGACGCTGCACGCCATCGAAGGCGCTGTCTAGCGGCGTTCTTCTGATCAACCCGCGGTCGGGGGACCAGAGCCCGTCCGCGGAGGAGCTCGCCGCCTCGGCGCGGGAGCGTGGGTTGGAGGTCCATCTCCTCACGCAGGGGGACGATGCAGCGGCTCTGGCCCGCGAGGCCCGAGGCCCTGTCGGCATGGCCGGAGGGGACGGGTCGCTCGGACCTGTCGCCGGCGTGGCCGCGGAGGACGGCAGACCGTTCGTCTGCATCCCCTTCGGGACGCGGAACCATTTCGCGCGCGACCTCGGCCTCGACGTCGAGGATCCCATCGCCGCGCTCGCGGCCTTCGGCGGTGAAGAGCGGCGCGTCGACATCGGCCGCGGTGGAGAGCACTGGTTCGTGAACAACATCTCCCTCGGCCTCTACGCAAGCTTCGTCCACGACCCGGCGAAGAAGACGAGGAACCGCCTCGTCGCGCTCGTCCGCATGCTTCCCGCGGCGCTCGGCCGCAGCCGGACGCCGCTCGACCTCTCACTCGAGGTCGATGGCCGGCCCGAGCATCGCTCGGCCCTCGTCATTCTCGTGGCGAACAACGGCTACACGATGCACAACATGGCCGACCTGGGCCGACGCGAGCAGCTCGACGAGGGCAGGCTCCACGCCTACGTGATCGAGGCGGTCAGCCGCCGCGCGCTGCTGGGGCTCCTGGGTCGCGCGGTCGCCGGCAGTCTCGAGCAGGCGGAGGGATGGAGCGAGTGGGCGGCCGAGAGGTTCCGGCTCGAGGCGTCGCGTGACCATCTGCACGCTGCGGTCGACGGCGAGCCGGTGCTCCTCGCGGCGCCGTTCGACTTCGAGGTCAGGCCACGCGGTCTGCGTGTGCTGCTTCCGCCCCCGGCGCAGTGACCGGGAGCTGGGAGCGCCCGGCCGAGAGGGCCCACTGGACGAGCCACCACGCGCCGAGCGCGAACGCGAAGCCGGCGAGGATGTCGACCACGTAGTGCTCGCCCGTGTAGACGATCGCGAAGCAGACGCCGAGGGTGAGGAGCAGCTGGGTCCAGAAGAGCCAGCGCGGCAGGCGGTACTTGCGGATGACGAGAAGGCCGATGAGAGGCCAGGCCGCGTGCAGCGACGGTACCGCCGCGACGACGTTGTAGAGCCCCGCGTCTCCCTTGGCCTGCGCGAGCTCGTTCAGGCCGAGGTCGGTGAGCGCGTTTCTGAGGACGGGGTCGACCGCGGGGATGAGTCCGTGCTCGGCCGCGAGCCAGGGAGGCGCCGTCGGCGCGAGCAGGAATGCGATCTCCGCAAGGAAGGAGACCATGACCACGCCGTAGAGAAGCTCGTTGAAGCCGCGGCCCGGCCAGCGCAGCCAGATCAGGCATGCGAGGGCGACCGGGGCGACGAAGTGGGAGAGGTACATGAGCAGCGAGAAGACCTCGAGCGGCCCGGTCTCGCCGTGGTAGAGGTGCGACTGGAGCCAGGTCGTCGGCAGGTGGCCGAAGCCGAGCACGCGGTCGGCGTCGATCTGCGGAGCGTAATGCACCTGCAGGCCGAGGTCCGGCACGGCCTTCGCCACGAGGCCGTAGCAGATGAAGGCGAGGAAGACGGGCAGCCAGTCCCGCACGAAGCGGCCGCCGCGGTTCGAGTAGAGCGCGAAGGCCAGTACCGCGAGGAGGAGCGCGCCGGGCGAAAGCATGCCGCCCCGGTCGATCGAGCGGAACGAGGCGGCGAGTGCGAACACGAGGGTGACGACGGCGAGGCCTCGGCGCAGGCGCACCGCCCCCGGCTGCTGAGCGGCTCCTCCCGAGTCGAGGAAGAGCGCCAGCCGGTCGAGAGGGCGCAGGAGCACGCGCAGGCCGTTCACGCCGTCTGCCCCCGTTTCTCCATGTGGGCGTGGCCGAGCGCGAGGAGCCGGCCGAGGATCCACCAGGCGACGAGGGCGTAGAGCACACCCGCCACGACGTCGACGGCGTAGTGCTCGCCGGCGTAGACGACGGCGAACGCGACGCCCAGCGCCTGCAGCGCCTGGGCGCCGAAAAGCCAGTTGGGGAGGCGGTGCTTGCGGATGACGAGCAGGCCGATCACCGGCCAGGCCGCGTGGAGCGACGGCACCGCCGCGACCAGGTTGTAGGAGCCCGCCGCGTCCTTCCGGTCTGCGACCGAGCCGAGGCCGAGGTCGGAGAGCCCCTGCTTGATCACGTGGTCGACATGCGGGATGTAGCCCATGTCGCCTGCCATCCACGGGGGCGCGGTCGGCGCGAGAAAGAACGTGATCTCCCCGAGGAGCGAGACGAGCAAGATCCCGAAGAGGAGGTCGCCGAACCCCCGGCCCGGCCAGTAGAGCCAGATGAGCGACGCGAGGAGCCCGGGGACGACGAAGTGCGAGAGGTACATGAGGATCGAGAAGATCTCGAGCGCCCCTGTCCCGTGATGCAGGTGCTCCTGCAGCCAGATGGTCGGCAGGTGGCCGAAGAAGAGGAACCGCTCGGCGTCGATCTGAGGCGTGAAGTGAACGCCGGCGCCGATGTCCGGCAGTGCGTTCGCACCGGCGGCGTAGCCGAGAAAGCAGACGAGAACGAGGCCCCAGTCGCGCACGCTCCGGCCGCCCCATTCGCGCCAGATCGCGGCGCAGACGGCCATCATCAGGATCGCGACGGGCGAGACGCCGTGGCCCGAGACCGTGCCCTCGAGCAGGAGCACGCCTGCGTAGACGAAGAGCAGGCCGGCGACTGTCCGCCGGAGGACGGCCTGCGGCGAGCTCTCGAGCGGCGAGACGAAGGCGGCGACTGCGCGTCTCACGAGTTTCGGATCGGCCGCGGGCGCCCGGCGCTTGAGGGTGAACGGACGATCAGCGAGGTGCGGGCCGAGAAGCACGTTCGCAAAAGCAGTGTGAGCGGCGTCCCGCCAGAGGACACCGCTCACACATTGGGCCTCGTCCTGGCTCACCAGGACAGAGCCATCTAGTACCCGACGTGGATGTGGTCGTAGTGGTTGGCCAGCGCGAACGACGGGCCGCCCAACCCGAGCAGGGAGATGACCTGCTTGGGCCGAAGCTCCACCGGGAGGAGGAGGATGTTCCGAACCGCCTTCTCCGTCAGGCCGCCGGGCTGCTGGTTGCCGTAGATGGACACGCCTCCGAGTGCTGCGATGTCCACGGCCTCACCGTAGATGTGGGCCGAGACGACACCCGGGCGGGCGTAGAGCCCGTGACCGCTGATCAGGCACGAGACCGTGACCTGGCCGTGCGCCTCCGCGAGGTAGCGAAGGAGCGCGAGGATGCGGACGTCTTCGCGACCGGCCGCGATGTCGCCGCGACCGCCGGCGTAGATGTCGATCCTCCGGTCGGCCAGCACGCGGTCCTGCAGCCTTGCCTTGGAGGCGACGAGACCGCGGACGAGTGTCCGCAGGCCGACTGCGCGGTTGTAGTTCCGAAGCGCGATCGCCCGGTCCGCGAAGCCCGTGCGGCCCTCGAGGGCGAGCACGGCCTGCCACGCGTTTCGCGACGCATGCAGGCGGCGGAGGCTCGAGGCGAGTGTCCGGAGCTCTACCTTCGTCGCGGGCACGGACGTGCGATGGCCGTGGGCGCGCACGACGCCGAGCACGAGAGCCCAGTCGACGTGCTGGCTCCGCGAGACCGACACGAGGTTCCGCGCGAAGCGGGGCTCCAGACGCCGGGCCGGCGGAGTCGGGTCGGGAAGCGTTCGGTGCAGCCAGAACGTCCCGAAGGAGCTCGCGTTCTCGGCGTCGACGGCGGCATCGTGCGCCGCGTCGACGTCGACCGGCGAGGCGGCGACTGCATGGCTTTGCGCCTGGTCGTCTCCGGCGTGACTCTGGGAGCCGGGGCCGGCAGACGGGGTGGCGGGCTCCTCGGCAGGCTGGTCGCCGCCACCGGAGCCGTTGTCGCCGCCGGCCGAAGAACCGTCCTCGTCGCCCGACGCGGGAGCTGCGCCGTCGTCCGAGGGTTGATCGGCGGAGTCACCCTGGTCGGCAGACTGGCCGTCGTCCGATCCACCGGCTGCGCCGTCGTCGGCCGGAGCCGGATCCTCGGCGGGAGGATCCTCGGCGACCGGCTCTGCCGGAGCGGAGTCCTCGGACACCACCGGGTCTTCTGCGACCGGCGGCTCTGCGGGCTCCGAGGCTTCCGTGGACGTCGTGTCCGTCTCGGCAGCAGGGGTGCAGTTGTCGACGAGGCAAGCGGCCTGGTCGCCTGCGCCGGCCGTGAAAGCCGCGCCCGCGAAGAAGAGGGTTGCGAACGCGAGGCTCGTCGCGAGGCGGCGCTTGGAGAAGCCGCTCCGCTTGCGCGTCGTCTCGACGGTCTCCGTCTCGACGACGGCACCGGGCTTCGCATCGTTTCTGCCGAGAGCCCAGAGGGCCCAGGCGGCGAACGTGAAGAGTACGAGGCGGATCAGATCCCGCCAGTTCGTGCTTTGTGGCATTGCCTTTGCTCCCGTTGTCGGGCGCCGAGGCCGCCACTTCGGCGCGGATCACTTTCAGACGTCATCCGTTCCGCGACGGACTCATTGAGCGAAGCGGCGATCGAGGTGCGGGTCATCCCCCTTCCGGGGCAAAGGCCGCCCATCGACGTCGAATCCCCAGGGAGGGGGATTCTCCGCGCTCGGACTAGCGACGATGCTCCGTCCAGTTTGTGGAGCCAAACGGCGGAGCGGTCACGCCGAAGCGAAGCGGAGGTTTCATCGTCGTGACCATAAGCGTGCGCCCGATTGTCGAGGCCCACATGCAGCAAGAAGTTCCACTCTCGCACTCCACATTTCGCAGTTGTGTGCGCATCCAATGCGTGCCCGGGATGACGAAGGGAGGTGACCTCGCAAAATGACCTACCTCACCGAGCTGTTCGCCGCCATTCGCAGGCGGGAAGAGGGTCAGACGATGGCCGAGTACGGCGTGATTCTCGCCGTCATCACGGTGCTCATCATCGGCGCTCTCCTGTTCCTGTCCTCCGGCATCGAGAGAAACATCATGTCGGTGGTCAGCGTCCTCTAATCGCTTGAGGAATCGGCGGGGGGCGGGCACTCGCAGCGTAAGAGCGCCCGCCCTTCGCCCTGCAAAGCAGAGCTGCAGAAATCACGTAACGCGACCGAAAGAAAAGAGCAAATTCCAGTGTTCACCAAGTTTCGGAGAAAGCGACAGCAGGGCCAGACGATGGTGGAGTTCACCCTCGTATTTCCCGTGCTCGCGATCCTGCTCTTCGGAGTCATCCAGTTCGGCATCGCGTTCAACAACTACCTGGCCCTCACGGACGCCGTGCGCGCAGGCTCGCGCCAGGCCTCGGTCGCGCGGTACCTGCCCGCCTCGGAGCGACAGCCCAAGGTCGAGGCAAAGGTCCGCGCCTCGGCGAACAACTTGAACCAGTCGAAGCTCCAGGTCTTCGTCACGCCGACGTCAGCTACCTGGGATCCGGGCTCGGACGTCACGGTTCGCGCGACCTATCCCTATTCGATCAGCTTGCTCGGAGTCGTTGTGAAGTCCGGAACGCTCACGAGCTCGACCACGGAGCGTGTGGAATGACCAGGCAGAAGCAGAGCTGCGGCCAGGCGTACGTCATCACGATCCTTTTCCTCGCCGTCCTTCTGGCGATGGCCGCCGCGGTGCTCGACATCGGTTCCTGGTACCGCGCCGACCGCAGCCTGCAGGCGACCGTCGACGCGGCGGCGCTCGCAGGTGCGCAGGCGCTCCCCGACAGCACGTCGAGCGCCTCGACGCTGGCCGGCCAGTACGCCGCGAAGAACGGCGGCGGGACGATGAACGTCACCTTCAAGACGGCGGTCTTCCCGAACGACACCATCGTCGTGAGCGGGTCGCGTCCGGCACCGGGCTTCTTCTCGAAGATGCTCGGCGTCAAGTCCGTGACCGTGCACGCGACCGCGTCGGCGCGCGCCGGCTACCCGACGCAGGCGAAGTGGGTCGTGCCGATCGTCGTCGACGAGGCGCACGAAAAGCTCCAGTGCAACCCGAACCCGTGCTCCGGCGCGACCGAGCTCGTCTACCAGCACTTCAAGGCGAACGGATCGCCGAACGGCTCGGGCAATTTCGGCTTCATCAACCTCACCGGCGGCTCGTCGGGGACGAGCGACCTCGGCGATCTGATCGAGAACGGCTGGGACCAGTACATGGATCTCGGCGATTACGACGCCGTGACCGGAAACATGTTCAGCTCGTCGCACATCGGCGACGTGCTGGACGCGCGGATCGGCGACGTTTTGCTCTTTCCGATCTACCGCAAGCTGACCGGCACCGGCACGGGAGCCAAGTACCAGATCGTCGGCTGGGCCGGCTTCCGGCTCAGCGGGCTCGATCTCCACGGCTCGAACGAGATTCTCCTCGGCGAGTTCGTGAGTGTCACGTGGGACGGCATTCAGGCCGAAAAGGCTAGTGACGCGCCGCCCGATTTCGGCGTCACGAACGTTTCGCTCGTGGAATAGACCCAAATTCGAACTGAGAAAGACGTGGTGCAATGACTTATCGCCTTCGTAACATCGCGATCGCCGTGGCGCTTGCCGTGCTCGCGGCGATGATGACCAGCTTCTACGTGAAGCAGCAGAAGCAGGACATCCAGCAGGGTCAGGTGCTGACCACTGTCTGGGTGGCCAAGTCAGACATTCCTGCCGGGACGGCCGGGGACGACATCGCGGCCCAGGTCGCGAGCACCCAGGTCGCGAAGTCCTCGGTCACTCCGGGCGCGATCGTGGAGCCGGAGGATCTGGCGGACAAGGTCTCGTCGGAGCCGATCTACGCCGGCGAGCAGGTCTCGCTCCTGCGCTTCGCCACCGAAGGCGAGCAGGGGATCCGGGCCCAGCTGACCGGCAACCTCCGCGCGTACCAGCTGCCCGGCGACGCCAACCAGCTTCTCGCGGGCACGCTCGAGACGGGCGACCACGTCGACGTGGTCGGTGCGTGGGAGGTCAAGGGCGCGGACAACCAGAACGTCGCCCGCATCATCCTCCGCGACATCCTGGTGCTCCAGGCGCCGGAGGTCGGCGACCCGAGCGGCCGTGTCACGAGCCGCGAGGGCGGCGAGTCGATCGTGCTCGCGGTCACCGATGCGCAGGCCCAGAAGCTCTTCTGGATCTTCACGACCGGCGATTGGTCTTTGAGCCTCAGGCCGACGACCGATGCTGCCGATAGCCCGGAAGGGTTCGAGTGGTCGGGCACCGTCCTCGCCGACGGGATGACCAGGGCCCAGCTGCGCAAGCTTCTCGTCGATCCCTTCAAGACCGAAAGGACGCCCCAGCCATGAGCCTCGAGACTCCTGTCACGACGCGCGAGAAGGTTCGCGTCTTCGTCACGGGCAGCTGCGACGGTCTCGCCGAGCTCCGCGAGGCTCTCGGCCGCCACTCGGAGATCGAGATGGTCGGCTGGAGCGAAGGGGCCGGGGAGTCCGCCGCGACGCTGACCGGTGGCCACCTGCAAGTCGTGCTCCACGGCACGCGCAGCTCCGGCTTGCCGGAGGACGAGCTCGCGGCGATCCGCGAGCACACGCAGTCGCCTGTCATCCTGCTCGCTTCCGGCGAGGCATCCGCCCTGCTGGAGCAGGCGCTCGAGGCTGATGTGTCCGACGTCCTCCTCTTGCCGCAGATGACCGAGAACGTCGTCTTCGCGATTCGCAAGGCCAGCCACTCCGGCCGCAAGGCCGGCGGCGGCGGCGGAGGCCACGCGCCTCGCCGCGGCCGGGTCGTGACCGTGTTCTCGCCCAAGGGCGGAACCGGCAAGACGGTCACGGCCACGAACCTGGCGTCCACGTTCGCGAAGTTCGAGGGCAGGAACACCCTCCTCCTCGACCTCGATCTCCAGTTCGGGGACGCAGCGATCATGCTGGGCCTCGAGCCGGAGAAGACGATCTACGACCTGGTCGTCGCGCCGGGCGAGCTCGACTCCGAGAAGCTCGCCGGGTACACAACGCGCCATCCGTCGGGGCTCGACATCCTGCCGGCGCCGCTGCGCCCGGAGGACGCCGAGCTCGTCACCGAGGCCAAGCTCGCCCGTCTGCTCGAGGTTGCGCGGGAGTCGTACGACGTGATCGTCGTCGACACCTCGCCGTTCTTCCACGGGCCGATGCTCGCGACGCTCGACCGCACCGACGAGCTCTTGCTCGTCTGCGGGCTCGACGTCCCGACCCTGAAGAACGTCCGCCTCAGCCTGCAGACGCTCGAGCTGCTCGCATTCCCGCAGAACCGGATTCGCGTCGTCCTGAACCGCGCGAACTCGAAGGTCGGGATGAAGCCGGGCGAGGTCGAAGGCGCCCTCGAGGTCAAGGTTCGCTTCGAGCTCCCGAGCGACGGCAAGGTCCCGCTTGCCGTCAACCGGGGCACCCCGCTCGTCCTTGCCGACGACAAGGCCGATTTTTCGCGCGCGATGCGTGAGATGGCGAAGGGCCTGTCGCCGGTCGAGGCGGTCAAGGTGCAGAAGCGACGGCTCTTCAGCCGGGCATAGCCATGGGACTCCACGATCGCCTCAAAGGCGGTAGCGGGAACGGCTCGGGCTCCAGCCTCGCCGAGACCACTGCCTCACGCACAGAGCCTCTGGCCGCCGCGGCGCCGCCCGAACGCGGCGTCGCCGACCCGTACGCGGAGCTCAAGACCCGCGTCCATCACGCCTGCATCGCCAAGCTCGGCCCCGAGCTCTTCACGGCCGAGACGACGGGCGACCTCTCCGAGCGCGTCCTTCGGGCCGTCACGGAGCAGCTCGCCCTCGACCGGACGCCGCTGACGCGCGACGAGCGCCGCCAGCTCGTCCGGGAGATCACCGACGACATCCTCGGCTACGGCCCGCTCGAGCCATTCCTCCGCGACGACTCCGTGACCGAGATCATGGTCAACGGCGGCGAGCGGATCTACATTGAGCGCGCCGGCAAGATCGAGCTCTCCGACACGACCTTCGTCGACGACGCACACCTCCTGCGCATCATCGACAAGATCGTTTCCCAGGTCGGCCGCCGCGTGGACGAGGCGTCGCCGATGGTGGACGCGCGCCTGCCGGACGGCAGCCGTGTGAACGCCATCATCCCGCCACTCGCGCTGCGGGGCCCGACGCTCACCATCCGGAAGTTCTCCCGCGATCCGTACACGATGGACGACCTCATCAACTTCGGCTCGCTCACGGCGAAGTCGGCCCACTTCCTGGCCGCCTGCGTCCAGGGCAAGCTGAACGTGCTGGTCTCGGGCGGTACTGGTACCGGTAAGACGACGACCCTGAACGCGCTCTCCGCCTACATCCCCGGCGACGAGCGCATCATCACGATCGAGGACGCCGCCGAGCTCCAGCTCCAGCAGGATCACGTGATCACGCTCGAGGCCCGCCCGCCCAACATCGAGGGCCAGGGCGAGGTCAAGATCCGCGAGCTCGTCCGGAACGCCCTGCGCATGCGCCCCGACCGGATCATCGTCGGCGAGGTCCGCGGCCCCGAGACCCTGGACATGCTCCAGGCCATGAACACGGGCCACGAGGGCTCGCTCACCACGATCCACGCCAACTCGCCGCGCGACGCGCTGGCCCGTCTCGAGACTCTCGTCCTGACGGCCGGCGTCGAGCTCCCGCTCCGCGCGATCCGCGAGCAGGTGGCGAGCGCATTCGACCTCCTTATCCAGATCACCCGTCTCGTGGACGGCTCGCGCCGGATCAGCCACGTGACCGAGGTGCTGCGGATGGAGTCGGACGTGATCACGCTGCAGGACATCTTCCTTGCGAGGCCTCCCGATGAGGAGAGCGCCGCAGCGCAGCTCAGCCGCCTGCTCTCGCCGCTCAGCTGCACCGGGCTCAAGCCGCACTTCCTCGACAAGCTGGCCGCCAATGGGGTCACCCTGCCGGCGACGTTCTTCCAGCAGGAGGACCCGAACTTCAGGCCCAGCTTCACGACGGCGAGTTTCGGCGGGTTCCAGTGAGACGAGCGCTTCTCGCACTCCTCGCCGTCCTCGTCCTCGCCCCTGCCGCATACGCGGCGGGGGAGGTGAAGGCTGTCGACACGAGCGAGTTCCCGCGCATCAGCGTGACGGTGCTCGCGCCCTCGACGACCACGACGCCGCCCGGCCTGACCCAGAACGGAGCGCCGGTGGCCGGGCTCACGGCGACCAACATCGGCGCCTCCAAGAGCGTCGTGATCGCGATCGACCGCTCGCAGTCGATGGCGGGCCAGGCGCTCGAAGAGGCCACGGCCGCCGCGCGTGCGTTCGTCGCCGCCAAGCCGCCGGCCGACCGCGTGTCCGTCCTCGCGTTCGGGTCGACCGCGTTCTCGCTGACCGGCTTTTCGACGTCGACGATCGACGCCGACTCGGCTCTGCGGACGATCACGCCCGACACCGTGCGCGGCACCGCGCTCTACGACGCCGTCGTCGACGGCTCCCACCTCCTGGGTGGCGAGACGCTGCCGGCCCGCGTCCTCATCCTCCTGACCGATGGAGACAACGAGTCTCCTCAGGGCGCGACGGTGGACGACGCGATCCAGGCCGCGCAGGATGCCGGTGTCGCCGTGTATGCAATCGGCATCGAGGGCAACCAGTTCTCTCCGGATGCCGTGAAGCAGATCGCCTCGGAGACGAACGGCCAGTACTACGCTGCAGCCTCGCCCCAGGTCCTCTCCGACGTCTACAACTCGATCGCCCAGGATCTTCGCCGAACGTGGCAGATGGAGTACCTGACGAACGCCCGCCCCGGCGACCAGCTCGAGCTGGCCGTCAAGTTCCCGGGCGGCGACGAGGTCACGCGGACCGTGACCGCCCCCGGCCAGGCGCCCCCCGCGCCCGCCGGAGCGTCCCCCGTTCTCCCGGCGTTCTTCTACACGAGCGACTGGGGCCTGCCGGTGCTCGCCGGCGTCGTCGGCCTCCTCGCCCTGATCGCCGTGGCGTTCGCGCTCGCAGCGCCGAAGGGCACCTGGCTGAAGGGCCGCCTGGAGCCGCACGTCGCGAGCCACAAGCGCCAGGTGATCAAGCGCGAGCGTGAGAGTCGGAAGACGGCGATCTTCATGCCGCTCTTCAAGGCGACCGAGAGCGTCTTCGGCAAGTTCCGGCACTGGAAGAAGCTCGACCAGGTCCTCCAGCGCGCCGACGTGCCGCTGAAGACCGCCGAGTTCGCGTACATCATGCTGGCCGCCGGCCTCGTCGGGGGGTTCGTCGCCGCGCTCTTCGAGCCGCCGGTGTGGGGGATCGCGCTCGCCTTCGTCGGCGGCGCGTCCATCCCTTACCTCGTCGTTCTGCAGAAGGCACGGCGGCGCCTGAACGCCTTCGAGGACCAGCTTCCGGACATCCTCGTGACGATGGCGGCCTCCCTCAAGGCGGGGCACAGCTTCCGCCAGGGCATGCAGAGCGTTGTCGACGAGGGCGTCGATCCCGCCCATCGCGAGTTCAAGCGCGTTCTCACCGAGGCCCGCCTCGGCCGCCCGATGGACGACGCGCTGACGGAGATGGCCGCTCGCATCGGCTCGAAGAACTTCGAGTTCGTCATGAGCGCCGTCACCATCCAGCGCCAGGTCGGCGGCTCGCTTGCCGGGCTCTTCGACATGGTGGCCGACACGGTGCGCCAGCGGCAGCAGTTCCACCGCAAGATCCGCGGCCTCACCGCGATGGGCCGCATGTCAGCCTACGTCCTCGTCGGCCTGCCCTTCGTGGTCGGCACGGCGATCTACGCCATCAACCGCGAATACATGGAGCCGCTCCTCTGGACCTCGACCGGCCACAAGCTCATCATCCTCCTCCTCGTGATGATGGGCATCGGCTCGGCGGTCCTGAAGAAGATCGTCTCTTTCAAAGGCTAGGAGCCATGGTCCTCGTTCTTTTCCTCGCAATCGCAGCTCTCGGCGCCGCCGTCTTTTTGATCGGCGAGGCCGCCACCCTGCCCGCCCGCGAGCGCCACGGCTCGATCCGCCGGGCCGCCACCTACGGCAAGTCCCGCCGGCGGTCCAGCGGCCGGCCGGAGGAGTCGTTCGGCGCCCGGGTCGTCGACCCGATGAAGTTGAGCCTCGCGCACGGCGTCCTCAAGGTCAGCCCGCGGATGACGGTTGACGCGGTCAGCGCCCGCCTCATGGGCGCCGGCCTCGGCCGCGTGATCTCGCCGACCACGTTCCTCGCCTCGAAGGCTGCGGCCGCGATCGGCGGTGTCGTCGGCGGTCTCGTCGTCGGCGGCTTCGTCGGCGGAGCGTTCCCGATTCTCCTCGCGGTCGTCTTCGCGCTCCTCGGCTTCATGCTCCCGGACGTCGTCGTGTCCTTCAAGGCACGCGCCCGGCGCGACCAGATCAGGGCTGCCATGCCAGACGCGCTCGACCTCCTCGCGGTCAGCGTGGAGGCGGGCCTCGGCTTCGACGCGGCGATCCAGAAGCTGACAGAGCACATGGAGGGGCCGCTCATCGAGGAGTTCGCGCTCGCACTCGGCGAGATGCGGATCGGAGAGACGCGGGCGAAAGCGCTCCAGAAGATGGTCGACCGCGTCGAGGCATCCGAGCTCGCGTCGTTTGTCCGCGCGATCATCCAGGCCGACCAACTGGGTATCTCCCTGGGTCGCATTCTCCGCGTCCAGGCGACCGACACGAGGAACAAGCGTCAGGCCGCGGCCGAGGAGAAGGCGATGAAGGCGCCGATCAAGATGCTCTTCCCGACCGCGCTCTTCATCTTCCCGGCGATGTTCATCATCATCCTCGGGCCGGCCTTCCTGAACTTCAGGGGAATCTTCTTCTAGCCGATGGCAGCTGCGGAAGACATGGCCGAGGAGACGCACACGAACGACACCGAGACCGGGTTCGGCACCGGCCTGCGGGCGAAGCTCGGCCGCGCCTCGGAAGGGGAGGCCGAGGCCCAGGCTCCGGCACCGGCGGGGGAGGACGGCTTCGCGCCCCCGCTTCCCGCCGCGAACGGTGTGCCCGATTCCGACGTCGAGGCGCTCCGCGGAGAGCTAGCCGCCGCGCTGGCCCGGGAACGCGACCTCCAGGCCGCGGTGGCCGACCTCGAGGCGTCCTCCCGCTCGCGCATGACGGACTTCCAGGTGGACACGAGCGGCCGCTCCGGGGAGCTCGACGAGCGGGCCGCAAGGCTCGCGGCCGCCGAGACAGAGCTCGAGGAGCGCGAGCGGCGCGTCAACGAGCAGCTGAGCATGGTGCGCACCGAGAAGGAGCGCCTCTCCGAGCTCGAGAACCGCGTCGTGGCCCAGGACACGCTCTCGACCGAGCGCGAGGCTCAGGTCGAGGCGCGCATGCGCGAGCTGAAGGAAGCGACCAAGGAATTCGAGCGCCGCGAGGCGCAGTTCAAGAAGCAAGCCTCCAGCTTCGCCGCTCAGGAGACCAAGGTCGCCCGCCGCGAGGCGGCGATCGACGCCCGCGAGGCCGAGGCCAAGGCGCGCCAGGAGGCGCGCGAGAAGGCGCTCGCCCAGCGCGAGGCGGCGGTTCGCGAGCAGGAGAAGGCAACGGGCTCCGCCGATCAGAACGTCGCCCACCGCGAGCGGGAGCTGCAGAAGCAGCTGGCCGCCCTGACCGCGCGTCAGGAGGTCATCGAGGAGCGGGAGGCGGAAGTTCTCGCCAAGCAGGAGCGCCTGCGCGGCGACGCCCAGCGCCTCGAGGCAGAGCTCTCAGGCCAGGGCCAGGCGACCGAGGACGCCGTCGCGCGGCTCAAGGAGTTCGAGGCCCGCGAGCTCGAGCTCGCCGCTCGCGAGGCCGACCTCGGCAGGCGTGAGGCACATCTTGGCCGCGTCGAGACCGAAGGTGCGCGCGGCCGCGACCTCGACGAGTACGAGGAGCGGCTCAAGGAGCGCGAACGCGAGCTGGCCGAGCAGGAGGCCGAGCTCCAAAACAGCGAGCACCTCACCGACTCCGCGAAGAAGCGCCTCGAGCGCAAGGAGAAGCGCCTCGGCGAGATGGAGGAGACGATCCGCGACCGCATGCGCGAGCTCGACGACCGCGAGATGAGCGTCGAGCAGCGCGAGGCGAGCGTCGAGGCGGACACCGAGATCCGCGAGGACAAGCTCGAGCGCCGCGAGACCGAGCTGGCGGAGCTGGAGGAGAAGCTCGCGAACAAGGAGAGCGAGCTCGCCACGTACGTCCAGCAGATCCAGAGCCAGCTGAAGGACCGGGAGTCGACCTGGTGGAACAAGGTCACCGGCGACCCCGACTCCGAAGAAGCCGCCTGAGCCCTCTCCGCGGCAGGGTTCCCGTCGGGCGAAGCGCGGCTCCGCCCAGGCTAGGCGGAAGCGCCCTCGCGGGGCGACTCCCGCCAGCGTTCGAGCGCGGCCCAGCAGGCGACAGTGTCGCCCGACACCTGCGCCCCGATCTCGGACGGGGACGCAGCCCAGTGCAGCTCCGCCACCTTCGTCTCGTCGGGCATCGGCTCCGCTCCCGGGCGAAGCCGTGCGTGGTAGACGACGAGGGCCGAGCCCGAGTCGTCGTTGAGGCAGACCGCGACCGGCCGGAAGCCCTCCAGGTCGTCCTCGCCGAGCGCGACCTCCTCGGCGGCGTCGGCGAGCACCGCGGAGCGGGGCTCTTCGCGAGGCATCAGGCCTCCTGACGCGGACGCTGTCCAGAGGAGCGGGTCGCGCCCGGTCGACGCTGCGCGGAGCTGGAAGAGGACGACGCCTTCCTCTCGCTCGACGAAGAGCTGGACGCCCAGGGCGAAGCCGAGCTTGTAGGCGAGCGTCGGCTCCTCGAAGACGACCATCGCCTCCGCGTATCGGCCCGAGCGGCGAAGCACCGCGCCGTCGGGCGAGACGCCGTGGCAGAAGGCGATGGGGCCGTCGAAGCGACCCGGCGAGCGGGACAAGAGCCGCTCTGCGTTTCGGATCGAGCTCGCGAGAGCCGGCGTGCCCGGGAGCGCGAACGGAAACGGCCGGAACCGCGGCTCCTCTTCGAGAAGGACGATCGCGCGCACGGACAAAGTGTGCTGATTGCGGCGGCTGGCCCGTCCCCGGAGCGGCCAAGTAACAGACTGTTACTTGGCCAGTTCTGTGTGCCCTTTTTGCCCGCGCCGTCGAAAGAAACGCTCGTAACAGTCTGTTACTAGGGCATTTGGGGCACGCATTCGTGTGCTCGGCGTCACGGATTCGAGCCGCGCGGCTAGCCGGAGCGGGCAGCGGCCAGGCCCGCCTTGAGACGGCCGACGCCGGCGAGCCCCTCCCACATGCCCGCGACCCGATGCTCGTTCGTGAGGAAGATCGTCGTCGGAAGCTCGCGGACGCCGAGCTTCGCCGCGACGTGCCCGTCCTCGTCGGAGATCGTCGGCAGGCTCAGCTCGTTGGCCTCGAGGAAGGCGCGCGCAGCTTCGGCGTTCTCCTGGGTGTCGACCGCGAGTAGGGAGGTCTCCTCGTGGGCGGCGCCGAACCGGCGGAGCGGCGCGGCCTGCCTCGGGCAGGCCGCACACCAGGATGCCCAGACGGTCACGATCACAGGCTTGCCTTCGAGCTTGCCCAGGCCGACGGTCGCGCCGCTCGTGACGTCGGTGCCGCTGAAGCGCACCTCGGGCCCGCTGAGCGGCTCGCTCGCGCCGGTCGCGGCGGTCTCCGGGGCGCGGCCGTCGTCGTGTCCGACGAGCACGACCGCGGACGCCGCGGCGGCTGCACCTGCGAGCAGAGCGGCGAGCCCGACGAGGATCACGCGGCCAGAAGGCACGGCGTTAGGCTAGCCCGCCTGTTTGGGCGAGGACACGTGCAGGGAAGAACGGCGGTCTGATGCCGCGACTTCGCCGCAGTGACTGTTCGAGCGCCGGGATCGTCCGGCGGAGGCGCGGCCGCGGCTTCGAGTATCTGGACGAGGAGGGGGAGCGGATCGAGGACGACGAGATCCTCGAGCGCATACGCGAGCTCGTCATTCCTCCGGCCTGGAAGGACGTCTGGATCTGCCCGTATCCGTTCGGGCACATCCAGGCGGTCGGCACCGATGCGGCCGGCAGGCGGCAGTACCTCTACCACGAGCAGTGGCGGGCCCGGCGCGACCAGGAGAAGTTCGACGAGATGCTGCGGTTCGCGCGCGCGCTGCCCCGGATCCGCCGGACGGCGGAGCGACACCTTGCCCGGCGTGGGCTCACGCGGGAGCGCGTGCTCGCGTGCTCGGTGCGACTCCTCGACCGCGGCTTCTTCCGCGTCGGCACCGAAGACTACGCGGAGCAGAACCGCACGTACGGCCTCGCGACGATGCAGAAACGCCACGTCACCCTCGGGCCGAAGGGGCTCCTCGTCTTCGACTACGTCGCCAAGAGCGGCAAGAAGCGCGTCCAATCGGTCGTCGACCCGAAAGTGTACGCGGTCGTGAAGAAGTTGAAGGAGCGGCGAGGCGGCCGCGAGCTCCTCGCCTTCAAGGACCGCCGTTCCTGGGTGGACGTGCGCTCCGACCACATCAACGACTACATCAAGGCGATCGCCTGCGAGGACTTCTCCGCGAAGAACTTCCGGACCTGGCACGGGACGGTGCTCGCCGCAGTCGCCCTTGCGGTCTCCGGCCGCGCCGCCGGGTCGAAGACGGCCCGGGAACGGGCCATCTCGCGCGCGGTCAAGGAGGTCGCGTACTACCTGGGCAACACGCCGGCCGTGTGCCGCGCCTCGTACATCGACCCACGGGTCTTCGACCGCTACCGCGACGGGATCACGATCGGCGGCGCCCTCGAGCGGCTCGGCGACGTCGACCTCGGCGAGCCCGCGACGCAGGGCGCGGTGGAGGAGGCCGTCCTCGACCTGCTCGAGGAGTCGGAATCGTCCGCGCTCGAGAAGGTCGCGTGAGCCGCCTCAGCCCGCTCAGGAGACGTCCTGGTCGTGGGCCAGACTTGCGATCGTGACCGAGAGCTGCCTCCGCTGCGGCGCCGCAATGGAATGGCGCCACCAGACCTGGCAGTGCCCGCGTTGCCGCTTCAAGATCGGCTGCTGCGAGGGCGAGGCCGACTGCCAGACCGAGCCCTCTGCCCCGGTCGCCCGGGCCGGTATGACTCAGGTTCGTGAACCGCAGCCACGCGGCTGAGCTCGACCGCGTCCCCGCGTCCGCGCTCGTCATCGTGGGCGTCCTGTCGGTGCAACTCGGGGCGGCGGTCGCCAAGTCGCTCTTCGACGACCTGACGCCGACCGGCGTCGTCGCAGTTCGGCTCCTCTTCGGCGGGCTCGTCCTCGGTCTGCTCTTCCGCCCGCGGATACGGAACCGGCCGCGCGCCGAGCTTCGGCTCGCCGTCGCGTTCGGCCTCGTCCTCGTCTCGATGAACCTCTGCTTCTTCCAGGCTCTCGACCGGATACCGCTCGGGATCGCCGTAACCCTCGAGTTCGTCGGGCCTCTCGGGGTGGCGCTCATCGGCTCGCGGCGCTCGAGCGACTTCCTCTGGGTTGCGATGGCCGCCTCCGGGATCGCGCTCCTCGTGCCGGGGATCGGGGACGGGCTGGATGCGGCCGGTGTCGCCTTCGCTCTCGCTGCAGGTGTCTTCTGGGGCGCCTACATCCTGCTGGGCGTCCAAGTGGGGAGGGCCTACACCGGGCCGACGGGCCTCGTGCTCGCCATGGGCGTCGGAGCCTGCGTGGCGCTCCCGCTCGGGGTGGCCAGCGCCGGCTCGTCGCTGCTCGAGCCCGCGCTCTTGGCGGCCGGGTTCGGCGTGGCGATGCTCTCCTCCGCGATCCCGTGGTCGCTCGAGCTCGAGGCGCTCCGCCGCCTGCCCACGCACGTTTTCGGCGTGCTCATGAGCGTCGAGCCTGCGATCGGGGCGCTCGTCGGCTTCGTCGTCCTCGGCGAGCGGCTCGGGATTCGGGCCGTGACGGCGATCGCCCTCGTCGTCGTCGCCAGCGCAGGTGCGGCGCGCGGGGCGCGGACGGCACCCGCGCCTCCCGACGTCTAGTTCGCCGGTGATAGGCTCGCCGAAATGGCCGTGGACACTGAAACCATGCAGGTTTTCGAGCCTGCGACAGAGCAGGTTCTGGCCGAGCTCCCGCGCGCAGGAGCCGAGGAAGCCGACGAGGCCGTCGCGCGCGCCAAGGCCGCTTTCCCCGCCTGGAGAGACGTCGCCCCGGGCGACCGAGCCAGGCTCCTTCGCCGCCTCGCGCGCGTGGTCGAAGACAAGCTCGAGGAGCTCGCGCAGCTCGAAGCGCGAAACGTCGGCAAGCCGATCTCCGACGCGCGCGGCGAGGTCGGGAGTGTCGTGGACGTCTTCGACTACTACGCGGGCGCGCCGGAACGGTTGCTCGGCTCCCAGATTCCCGTGTCGGGCGGCGTCGACGTCACATTCCGCGAGCCGCTCGGCGTCGTCGGGCTCATCACGCCCTGGAACTTCCCACTTCCGATCGCGAGCTGGAAGGTGGGGCCGGCGCTCGCGGCCGGGAACACGATCGTCCTCAAGCCTGCCGCGCTCACGCCGCTCACGGCGATCGAGCTCGGAAAGCTGGCACTCGAGGCGGGGTTCCCGGAGGGCGTGCTGAACGTCGTCAACGGCCCTGGGAGGACCGTGGGCGAGCGGATCGTCGAGCACCCGGACGTAGCCAAGGTCGCGTTCACGGGCTCGACGGACGTCGGCCGCCGCGTGGGCGAAATCGCTTCCCGGTCGATCAAGCGCTTGACGCTGGAGCTCGGCGGCAAGTCCGCCAATGTGGTCTTCGCGGATGCCGATCTCGAGCAGGCCGCTGCCTCGGCGCCGCTCGCCGTCTTCGGGAACGCGGGCCAGGATTGCTGCGCGCGCTCGCGCATACTCGTCGAGCGTCCTGCGGTCGAGCCGTTCCTCGAGGCGCTCGAGCGCGAGGTGAAGGCGCTGCGCGTCGGCGATCCGCTGGACGACGCCACGCAGATGGGCCCGCTCATCTCCGCCGACCACCGCGAGAAGGTCGCCTCCTACGTGGGCGACGGCGCGCGGATCGCCTTCCGCGGCTCGGCGCCCGACGGGCCCGGCTTCTGGTTTCCGCCTACCGTCCTCTCGCCGGTCTCGAACGACGACCGCGCCGCGCGCGAGGAGATCTTCGGGCCGGTCGTCGCCGTCATCCCCTTCGACGACGAGGCCGACGCGATCCGCATCGCGAACGACACGATCTACGGGCTTTCCGGCTCGGTCTGGACGCGTGACGGGGCCCGCGCGCTTCGGGTCGCGCGAGCGCTCGACACCGGGACGATCTCGGTCAACTCGAACACCTCGGTGCGCGTCACGACCCCGTTCGGAGGGTTCAAGCAGTCCGGCGTCGGCCGCGAGCTCGGCCCCTTCGCGCTCGAGCACTACACCGAGCTGAAGAACGTCTTCATCTCTACTGTGTAGCCATGGGTCGGATCGTCGTATCCCAGTTCGTGACCGTCGACGGGGTCATGGAGGACCCGGGCGGCTCCGAGGGCATGGAGCGTGGAGGCTGGGCCTTTCAGTTCAACCGGGGCGAGGACGGAGACAAGTTCAAGCTGGACGAGGTGATGGAGAGCTCGGCGCTCCTCCTCGGCCGCAAGACCTACGAAGGCTTTGCTGCGGCGTGGCCGAGCCGCGAGGGCGACTTCGCCGACAAGTTCAACACGATGCCGAAGTACGTCGTCTCCTCGACGCTCTCCGATCCGGAATGGTCGAATTCGACGGTGATCGGCACTGATGACCTCGCAAAGCTGAGAGACGACGAGGACGGGGTCATCCTCGTCAACGGGAGCCGGCGGCTCGTGGATGAGCTCGTCGATCAGGGCCTCGTGGACGAGTTCCGGCTGATGGTCTTCCCCGTCGTCCTCGGGAAGGGCAAGCAGCTCTTCGGTGACACGAGCGGGACGAAGGCGCTCGAGCTCGTCGAGTCGAGGCCGGTCGGCGCGGAGGGCGTCCTCGTCCTCGTTTACCGGCCGAAGTGACGATCACGCCGGCCCCGCCGGCGCGCCACCTCTTGCGCGCGAAGGACCTGATGGACGCCCGCTATCGCGATCCCCTGGACGTGCCCGCCCTGGCGCGCGCCGCCCGGCTCTCGCCGGCGCACTTCAGCCGGGAGTTCCGCCGCGCGTTCGGCCAGACCCCGCACCAGTACCTCCTCGAGCGCAGGCTCGAGCGAGCCGCCGAGCTCCTCCGGAACACCGACCGCTCCGTCGCAGACATCTGCTTCACGGTCGGGCTCAAGAGCGTCGGCTCCTTCACGACGAGCTTCGGTCGTGCCTTCGGCGCCTCTCCGGCCGCCTACCGCGCGGCCTTCCCGCCGGCATCCAGCCAGGCGCAGGTGCCGACCTGCGTGCTCCTCGGGTGGACGCGGCCCACGACAGCAGTTTTGGAGAAGACAGCCTCGTAGTCGCTGGATAGCGTGGCCGCAGTTGATCCAACGACTCACATGGAGGTAGGAACGATGCTCAAGAGCCTGACCACGGTGAACGTGTGGGTGCACGACCAGGACGAGGCACTCGCCTTCTACACCGAGAAGCTCGGCCTCGAGCTTCGCAACGACACGACCTTGCCGGAGATGGGCAACTTCCGCTGGCTCACGGTCGGCGTGCCCGGGCAGAAGGACGTCAACATCGTCCTCATGGCTGTCCCCGGCCCGCCCGTCTTCGACGAGGAGACCTCCTCGAAGCTCAAGGAGCTGGTCGCGAAGGGCGCCGCCGGCGGTCTCTTCTTCGCCACGGACGACGTCGACGGAACCTTTCAGGAGCTCCGGTCTCGCGGCGTCGAGTTCTCGCAGGAACCGACCGACCAGCCGTACGGGCGCGACGCCGGTTTCCGCGACCCGTCCGGGAACCAGATGCGGATGGCGAAGCTGAGCGGCTAGCCATGTACCGCGTCATCCCCGACGGAGAGATCGAACGGAGCCCTCGCGGGACGCTGACCTTCGAGGGAGAGGAGTACGGCTCAGGCGTCTCCTTCTTCCTCGTCCACAACCAGCCCGGTGAGGGCCCCGACCTGCACCGCCATCCCTACTCCGAGACCTGGATCGTGCGGAGCGGGCGCGCGCTTCTGACGATGGACGGCCACGCGTTCGAGGCAGGCCCCGGCGACATCGCCGTGGTCGGCCCGAACACGCCGCACATGTTCAAGAACGTGGGCAAGGAGCGACTCGACATCGCCTGCATCCACGCCTCGCCGACGATGATCCAGGAGGAGCTTGCCTAGCCCGCCGGCACGCGCTCGAAGCCCAGCAGTTGGTCGAGTGCGGGGTTGTCGATCTGTGTCGCCATCGAGCGGGCCGCGTCGAACGCGCCGCGCTCGCCCAGTCGGGCCCGGTAGACGGTGGCGTGGAGGAGGAGCTCGAGGATTCCTCGTCGCGCGGCGATCCGCTCGAGCTCGTTGATCCACCCCACCGCACCCTTGGCCCCGTTGTCGACCGCCACCGCGCAGAGGGCGTCGAGGCCGTAGACCTCGATCCAGAGATAGGTGTCCGGCAGCCGGCGGCAGAGCCTCGGCGCGTCGACAAGGAGGTCGAGTGCATGCGCGACGTCTCCGCGGGCCGCAGCGACCAGGCCCAGCCCTCGAATTCCGACGCTCTCCCAGCACGCGTCCCCGACCTGGCACCCCAGGGCAAAGGCGTGCTCGAAGCGCGCCTCAGCGGTGTCGAGGTCGCCGAGGGCTAGATCCAGCTCGCCGCGGAAGGCCTCAGGCCATGGGACGAAGGCGGTCATCCCGCGTGCCTCGGTCTCCGCCAAGGCCCGGTCGAGGAGGTGAAGCGCGTCCTCGATCTCCCCGCGCAGGAGGTGATAGCGGCCGAGGAGGGTGAGCGCCTGTCCGAGAGGCTGGCCGGTTCCGAGCCGCAGCGCGCGTTCGACCCCCGAGCGCAGGGACTCGCCGGCGGCCACGTGGTCGCCGAGGTCGTGCCGCGAGGCTCCGCGAATCACGTCGACCCACGCCAGCTCCTCCTCTCGACCCGCGGCCAGGTCGGTCGTCCGCTGCAGCGAGTCTTCTGCGCGCTCGTACTGGGCGCGCAGGAACTGGACCCAGCTGATCTCGCGCCACCCGGTGGCGGCGATGTCGTCCCGGCCCGCCGCCTCGGCGAGCGTCGTGCCCTCGTGGAGGGCCGCCGCGCCTTCCTCATCGGTTCCGCGCGCCGAGTGCACGAGCGCGCCGCCGAGAGATACAAGTGCCTCGGCAAGGAGCTCGCGATCGCCGACGTCGCGAGCGGCTGCGACGGCCTCGCGCATCCGCTGGACACCGGTCTCGACCGCCCCCGCCCCGAGCGCCGCCCCGCCTGCCTCGAGGATGGCGAGGACGGCGGCTCTCCCCGAGACTCGCTTGCCGGCCGGAGACGTGTACTCGGCGACGGCGGCGCTCAGCGCCGGTGTCGGGTCGAGGCCCAGCTCTCGGCGAAAGAGCTCCGTGCACGAGGCGACGTGGCGGACCGCGGCCTCGTGGTCGCCGCTTGCACGCAGGCAGCGCACGAGCAGGACGTGGGCGTTCTCGTCGTAGGGGTTCAGCCGCACAAGCTCCGACGCGCGCCGGGCTGCGGAGTCCGTCTCGCCCCGCCCCAGATGCGCAAGCGCGGCCTGGTGGAGGACCGCGCTCGTCATCCCTGCGACGTGCCGGCGCTCGTTCTCGAGCCAGAGCTCGAAGCCGGGGCTCGAACGGAAACCGATCCCGTCCAGAAGGTCGTGGCCGAGGCCGGGGAGAGCGACGGCCTCCATCCAGGAGCCCCGCTCGAGCACATCGATGTCGACGAACGTCCCCGCTTGCAGTGTCAGTCGGAGAGGGTCTCCGCCGAGCTCCGCGCCGTCGCCCAGCCGGCTGCGGAGAGCCGAGAGCGTCCAGCGGAGCGTTCCCAGCGGGTCGTCCGCCTCGGGGAAGAGGAGGCTCGCGAGGCGCTCGCGCGACGGAGGCAGGCGCGAACGCAGGAGATACGTGAGCAGGCCCCACGGCTTGTGGCCCCGCGGGGGCGCCACGGGAGCGCCATCCCGTTCGATTCTGGGCGAGCCCAAAAGGTGGATGCTCAGGCCCATCGGCCGCCTTTTCTCGTCACACGCGTCGTCACACGCTCCACTGTGACGCTCCCCGTCGTGGAGTTCAAACCAAGCGAAGGAAGGGAGCGAACATGCGGCTGAACACCAGAGTCGCGCTGCTCGCCGTTCTCGTGAGCGCTCTGGCGCTTGCGGCTGCGGCGCAGGCGACGAACTTCGCGGCTTGGGGAGGGGCCCAGAAGATCGACGAGATAGGGGGCAATAGCTCCGAGCTGAACACGCCGTTCATGGACGGCTGTCCGATCCAGTCCCCGGACGGGCTCAGTCTGTACATCGCCTCGAACCGCCCGGGCGGCCTCGGCCTGCTGGACATCTGGGTCGCGCGCCGGGACACGAAGAGCGATCCGTGGGGAGCGCCGGAGAATCTCGGTGAGCCGATCAACTCGGCGGCCGACGAGTTCTGCCCGACGCCGGTTCGGGGCGGCGGCCTCTTCTTCGTGAGCAGGGAGGCGCTTCCGGGGAGCTGCGGGCTGGGAGACATCTACTTCACGCGCGACAACCCGGTTCACGGGTGGTCGGAGCCGCGCAACCTGGGCTGCGCCCCGGGTGGGCCGAACACCGCGCTCGACGAACAGGGTCCTTCATACGTCGAAAACGATGACGACGCTTACCTGTTCTTCTCGTCGAGCTCGGCGGTGGTTCCGGGCGACATCTACATGAGCAGGAAGCTCAGCGGATGGAATTTCAGCGGATCGACGCCGGTGGCCGGCCTGAACGACCCAGCGGCGAACGACATCCAGCCGAATGTGCGCAAGGACGGGCTCGAGGTCGTCTTCTCCTCGAATCGAGCGGGCACGCTGGGCGCCCAGGACATCTGGGCCTCCTCGCGAGGCAACTTCGGCTCGCCTTGGTCAGCGCCCGTCAACCTGGGAGGCGCGGTCAACACCGCCGCCGCAGAGACGCGGCCCTCCCTGTCGAAGGATGCTCGCCAGCTCCTGTTCGGCCGCGCGCCCGGCCCCGAGGGCATGAGCGACGTCTACGTGAGCACCCGAAGGGCGTTGAGTGGACGCTGACGACTGACGTAACGGCCGGGCGCTCATCGGAGCGCCCGGCCACTGCAATGCGATCTAGTCGTGGCTCGCCTGCAACTGCGTCCCGCCCTCGAAGACCCCGGTCTGGTAGGCGAGCACGACCGCCTGGACGCGGTCGCGGAGGCCGAGCTTCTGGAGGATGTGCGTGACGTGCGTCTTCACGGTGGTCTCGCTGATGTAGAGCTCCTTGGCGATCTCGCCGTTGGAGAGCCCTTCGGCCATCAGCCGGAAGACGCCGCGCTCGCGCTCGCTCAGCTCGTCGAGCTCCTTGGGCGGGGCGGGGCGGGGAAGGCGGGCGAACTGCCTGATGACGCGCCTCGTGATCGCAGGCGACAGCAGGGCGTCCCCGCGTGCGACCGTGCGAACCGCCGCGAGGAGCTGCTCCGGCGGGTCGTCCTTCAGGACGAACCCGCTTGCCCCCGCGCGCAGGGCCTCGTACACGTACTCGTCCAGGTCGAACGTCGTGAGGATCAGGATCCGCGCGTCGGGATCCGCCGCGAGGATGCGCTTGGTCGCCTCGAGTCCGTCGAGCTCGGGCATGCGGATGTCCATGAGCACGACCTTCGGATGAAAGCGGGCCGCCTTGGAGACGGCCTCGAGCCCGTTGCTCGCCTCGGCGACGACCTCGATGTCCTTCTCGCCGCCGAGCAACATGCGAAAGCCGGCACGCACCATGGACTGGTCGTCGACGACGAGCACGCTGATGCTCATTCCGCTTCACCCCGGTAGGGCAGGCGCGTCGCGAGGACGAAGCCGCCGTTCTCCGAGCCGACGCTCATCTCGCCGCCGTAGATCTTGACGCGCTCGCGGATGCCGACGAGCCCGTGGCCGTGCCCGTCGGTGGTCGCGCTGCCGACCCCGTCGTCGCGCACCTCGATCTGGAGCTCGTCGAGGAGGTAGCGGACAGTCACGTCGACCGTTCGCGCCTGCGAGTGCTTCAAGGCGTTGGTGAGCCCCTCCTGCACGATGCGGTAGGCGGAGAGGTCGATTCCCCGCGGCAGCGGAACGGGGTCGCCGTCGACGTGCAGCTCGACGGGGAGGCCGGCGCGGCCGATCTCCCCGACCAGCGAGTCGAGGCCGTCGAGGCCTGGCGCGGGCAGGAGCTCCGCCTCGTCTCCCTCCGAGCGCATGGCGGCGAGCAGCCGCCGCATCTCGGTCAGCGCGGTGCGCCCCGCGCGCTCGACTCCCGCGAGCGCGTCGCGATCCTCGGCCATGGAGTCGGGCAGCTTGTGCCTGACGGCGCCTACCTGAAGCACCATCACGCTGACCGCGTGGGCGACGATGTCGTGCAGCTCCCGCGCGATCCGGGCGCGCTCCTCGGCGACCGCGACACGGGTGGCCGCGTCTCGCTCCCGCTCGGCGATCTCCGCGCGGACCTGCGCGGCCTCTGCTTTCTGCTCGCGCTCGCGGAGGGCGAAGCCCGCAGCCCAGGCGATCCCGAAGTCCACCGGGATGAAGAGGAGCTCGGCGCTTGCGTGGCCCGGGATGTTGTAGACGACCGTCGTGATTCCGCCGAGCACGATCGCGAGGCCCGCCCACGCGAGCCTGTTCCGGGCGTTCCCCAGGAGGAACGCTGCTGCCAGCCCGACCGGGAAGAGGCTGACGATCGACGGGATCAGCGCTCCGTCGACGAACGAGATCGCCGTCGCCATGAGCCAGTAGGCGGCCGGAGCGGCGAACGGGAAGCGCCGGCGGGCGAAGAGCGGAACGATCGCGAGCGCAACCGCAGGCATGTCGAACCAGAGCGAGGACTCCAACCCGGTGGCGATGACGACCTCGCACAGGGCAGCGATGCCCAGAGCCCCGATGAGGAGCTCGAACCAGTACTCCCGGGCGACGTCCCTGAGCCGGCTCACGCACGGAAGGTACTCCACCCTCACACCCGCCGCCTCCTACCTGAGTAGGAGCCGCAATCGTCGTCGCGGGTGAGGGCGAATGAGGCTTTCCGACGACGCGGCTCGGGCTCCGGGGTCCTACCTTCAAAGGCAATGCGAAACGTTTACGAACCGCGAAGGAGGAACGGCATGAACACGGCGGGCAAGTCTCACAACTTGGCAGCGCGAATGGGGCGCTGGAGCGCCAGCCACTGGAAGACGGCGACGTTCGGGTGGCTCGCGTTGGCGCTCGTTGCCTTCGCTCTCGGCGCGATGGCCGGGACGAAGACCATCGACGACAACGAGCCTGGGCCCGGCGAATCGGGCCGAATGGACAAGATCCTCGACGAGGGCTTCAAGCAGCCCGCGGGAGAGAGCATCTTCATCCAGAACGCCTCGCTGCAGGTGCCCGATCCTGCGTATGCCGCGGTGATCCAGGACGTCGTCCGCCGGATCGAGTCGCTGGACAACGTCCAGAACGTCGAGTCGCCGCTCGACTCGGCGAACGCTGACCAGATCGCGGCAAGCGGTCACGCGGCGCTCGTCGAGTTCGAGATCCGCGGCGATCCCGACGACGCCGTGGACAAGATCGGACCTGTCCTCGACCGCGTGGACGTCGCCCAGCAGATGCATCCGGGGTACTTCATCGGCGAGTTCGGCGACGCGAGCGCGCAAGATGCCGTCTCGACGGCGTTCTCGGACGATCTCGGCAAGGCGGGCGAGCTCTCGCTCCCGATCACGTTGCTGATCCTCGTAATCGCTTTCGGCTCGCTCATCGCTGCCGGGATCCCGCTGGTGCTGGCCCTCACGGCCGTGTTCGGCACGTTCGGCCTCGTCGCGCTCTTCAGTCACATGCTGCCCACTGCGCAGCAGGCTCCCGCGCTCGTCCTTCTGATCGGGCTCGCGGTGGGCGTCGACTACTCGATGTTCTATTTGAAGCGCGCCCGTGAGGAGCGCGCGGCCGGGCGGAGCATCCACGCCGCCGTCGAAGCCGCCGCCGCGACCTCGGGGCGCTCTGTGCTGATCTCCGGCCTCACCGTCATGACGGCGATGGCGGGGATGTTCCTGACCGGCGACAAGATCTTCGCCTCGTTCGCGATCGCCACGATCACCGTGGTCGCGATGGCGGTGCTCGGGTCGCTGACCGTGCTTCCGGCGCTGCTCTGCAGGTTCGGCGACAGCGTCGAGCGGCTGCGCGTCCCCTTCATCGGCCGCCTCCGGAGCGACGACGGCCGCGGCCGGTTCTGGAGCGCGATCGTCGACCGGGTCATGGCCCGGCCGGTTCTCTGGGCGGTTCTGTCGGGAGGGCTCCTCATTGCTCTTGCGATTCCCGCGGCCCAGCTCCGCCTGCAGACGGCGGGGCCGGACACGTTCCCGCAGTCGCTCGCGGTGGTGCAGACCTACACCCGCATGCAGGACGCCTTCCCCGGCTCGACCCTGCCGGCCAACGTCGTGGTGCAGGCGGCCGACGTGAACGCGCCGGCAGTGCAGACGGCGATCGAAGAGCTGAAGAAGCAGGCGCTCGCGACCGGTCGAATGCACAACCCGATCACGGTTGACGTGAACCAGGACGGGACGGTGGCGAACATCTCCATCCCGGCCGAGGGGCAGGGCACCGATTCGGTCTCGACGGCGTCTCTGAGCGCATTGCGTGAGGAGATCGTGCCGGAGACCGTGGGCGCGCTCCCCGGTGTCGAGGCGGGCGTCACCGGGCTCACGGCCCAGTGGACCGATCTCAAGGACGAGATCAAGTCGGAGCTGCCGGTCGTGTTCGCGTTCGTGCTCTCGTTCGCGTTCCTCCTCATGCTGCTCGCCTTCCGGTCGCTCGTGATCGCGGCGAAGGCCATTGCGCTCAACCTGCTGTCGGTGGCCGCGTCGTACGGCGTGCTGGTGCTCGTCTTCCAGCACGGCGTGGGCCAGGGGATCCTCGGGTTCAGCTCGACGGCGGGGATCGACCCGGTCATCCCGCTGCTCCTCTTCGTGATCCTCTTCGGGCTCTCGATGGACTACCACGTGTTCATCCTCAGCCGCATCCGCGAAGCCTTCAATCGTGGGATGGGGAGCGACGAGGCGATCGCGTACGGGATCCGCTCGACGGCGGGCGTGGTCACGAGCGCGGCGATCGTGATGGTCGCGGTCTTCGCGGTCTTCGCGACGCTCTCGATGCTGTTCTTCAAGGAGTTTGGCGTCGGCCTCGCCGTTGCCGTCCTGCTCGACGCGACCATCGTCAGGGCCCTGCTTCTGCCGGCCACGATGAAGCTGCTCGGCGACTGGAACTGGTATCTGCCGAGCTGGCTCGAGTGGCTCCCGCACCTCGACTCGTCGGAGCCCGAGCTCTCCTCCGAGGCCAAGCCGACCCCGGTTTCCGCCTGAAACGACGATGTCAGCCCCCGGGTCTTCGGCCCCGGGGGCTGCTCTACGCCGAGCCGGGTGGAGCCGGCGGGATCCCGGGAGAGGTGTCAACCGGGAGCTCTTCCGGCCGGTAGCGCTTCCACGTCACGCCGGCGAGAAGCCCGATCACCAGCGTGGGTACGATCGTCAGGAAGCGGTAGACGAGAACGGCGGCGACCACCTCCACCTGGCCGCCGCCGAAGCCCACGAGGGCAGTCGTGAGGCCGAGCTCCACGACGCCGAGCCCGCCCGGCGTGATCGGGATCGACCCGAGCAGGCGGACGAGCGACCAGGCGGCGAAGGCCTCCACCGCGCTCACCTCGCCTCCGGAGACGCCGAGCACGCGAAGCGATGTGATCAGTACGAGGAAGACCGTGAAGTGGCCCGCGAGCGTGGCGAGCGTGAGCACATGCCACCGGCGCTTGAGGAGCGCGTTCGTCCGGTTTCGGAAGCGGACGAACGACTCCCCGTCCCACCCGACCGGATTTCTGCGGATCAGACGCTTGGCCCATGACACGATCCGCGCCGCGAGGTCGCCGAGGCGGCGGGCGAGCCTCGGGGTGCTGAGCGCGGCGGCGAAGGCTGCGATCAAGACGAGGAAGATCGCCAGACCGAGGAAGGCGACCGTGTCGAGCGCCGTGTGGGCGTCCCCGGTGAACGTGAGCAGCACGAGCGCGAGGGTCGGGAAGGCCAGCATGGCGAGCTGGTTCCAGACACCCGTCAACGCGACCGCGAGCCCGACGGCGGCGCTGACGAAGCCCCATGCGCGCAGCATCGCGAACGAGAGCGCCATGCCGACCGCGACGCCGCCGGGAGCGACGTAGGTCGAGGCGGTCGAGGCCTGGGTGACGACGAACGCCTGGCGGAAGCGGAGGCCCGGGAGCGCCGCCATCCACGGCGGCGCGAACGTCACGAGATTAAGGATCGTCGCTCCGACGAGGAGCGCGATGTCCTTCCACGACAGTCCCTTGACGACTCCCCAGACGTCGCGATAATCCGCGATCTTCGGGAGGATGAATGCGAACGTCGCGACGACGACCGCGACTCCCACGCCTACGCCGAGCGCGTGCCGCCACGTGAATCTCCGGCGGCCGCCCCCAGTCGTGTTCTCAGCGTCGGCGTGCATTCCGATTCGTTGATTGTGAGCCACCCGTCGCTCGTGGCGCGGGCGTGCATGTCCGCAAGATCACCACCTAGCCATCCTTCCAACCTCGGAGCGCGCTGGTCTTGGCCACGGGTAGCCTGCCCGGTTCAATGCGGGGGTATCTTGGTGCCTCACTGGTGATTTTCGGTTGCTCGCTGCTCGCACTCGACGGCACGCGGTGGGACTCCGTGGTCGCTACTTTTCCTGGCCGCGGACACGGACTGCACGCATCGGAAATCATCGGCTTCGGCCTGGCCATGGTCGGCGTCGCAGCGCTTTGGACCTCGCGGGGGTAAATCCCCACGAGCGGCGCACTTGTGGCGCCGGACTCCCGCACGCTTGGGCGTCTTCCGGCCTCTACCCCTACGAAGGAACGAAGTTCGTCAAGGCCATGTCGTAAGCTGGCCCGAGGGTTCGCCTTCATGGATCCATGGGATTGCGATCATGAGACGCATGCAGTGCAAAGCGCGATAATGATTCGCCGCGAGCGAGGAGGTTCTCGGTGGACAGGATGACGACTCAGTTCAGGGTCGAGCGGATGATCCTCGAGTGCCGCGCGCTCGGCATCGAACCCGATGCCCGCACGATCGCCGAGATCATGGTTGACGACGACGTCACCGTGGGTCGCTATGAGGACTTCTCCGATGAATGGGACGTCGCCTTCGGGGCGTATGAGCGAGCAGCCGAGCGTGCATTGGCATCCGAACGGAGAGCGCAAAGAAACGCCTAGACCCGTCCGCCGGGAGTGAGTACACCTTGCCCCGAGCGGGCATGCCGCTTTCAGGCTGTTGACTCGGGCAGGCGGCTAGTATCAACGCTTCGGGAGGGTGCGCTTCAAGATCATCATCGGATCGGCGGTCGCCGTCCTCATCGTGGGCACAGGCCTTGCCCTCGGCGAGATTCTCGGCGAGGTGTCGGATTCGCCCCCAGCCGGTGAGAGCGGCGTTCTCCTTGCGGCCGGCGACATCGCCGAGTGCGACAACCAGGGCGACGAGGCAACTGCCCGGATCATCGCGGCCTATCCGAGCGCGACCATCGCCACTCTCGGGGACAACGCGTACGAGGAGGGCACTCTGCAAGAGTTCGAGAACTGCTACGACCCGTCATGGGGCCAGTTCAAGGAGCGAACCAGGCCGGCGACGGGCAACCATGACCACTCCACCAAGAACGCGCAGGGCTATGCAGATTACTTCGGATCGACCGGCGGGCCGTACGACAAGTACTACTACGCGTACGACCTGGGCAGCTGGCACGTGGTTGTCCTGAACTCCGATTGCTGGCGAGTCGACGGATGCGCGATCGACGACCCGCAAGCCGAATGGCTCCGAGATGATCTCGAGCAGCACCAGTCGATCTGCACGCTCGCCTACTGGCACCGACCGCCGTTCACCTCCGGCCGCTACGGCGAGCCGAGCGAGACGGCGCGGGTGCGGCCGCTCTGGCGCGTGCTGAACGAAGAGGGAGTCGACATCCTGCTCACGGGACACGAACACAGCTACGAGCGTTTTGCGCCGATGGACGCAGAGGGACGGCCCGACGAGGCGAGCGGAGTCCGCCTGTTCGTGGTCGGGACGGGCGGAGGCAATCTGCGGCCGTTCGAAAACCCGCCGCTGCCGACGACGGCCACGCGGCAAGACGACTCGTGGGGCGTCTTGAAGCTCGACCTTCGCACCGATGGATACGACTGGACATTTCTCCCGGTTCCGGGATCGAGCTACTCCGACTCGGGCACCGGTACCTGCCACCAGCCGTGAGCCGCTATCTCGTCACGGGCTGCGCGGGCTTCATCGGATCGCACCTCACCGAAGCGCTTCTGCGGCGCGGGGACGAGGTCATCGGGATCGATGCCTTCACGGATTACTACGCCCGTCAGGCGAAGGAGTCCAACATCGAGGGAGCGCGAGGCGATCCAAATCTCGTGCTCGTCGAGCTTGACCTGTCGACCGGGGCGCTCGAGCCGCTCCTCGCCGATGTCGACGGCGTCTTCCATCTTGCTGCCCAGCCGGGGGTTCGCGGAAGCTGGGGAGACACCTTTGCCGACTACGTGCGCGACAACATCGTCGTGACTCAACGCCTCTTCGAATCGGTGGCGGCGCGAGGGCTTCGCGTCGTCATGGCGTCCACCTCCTCGGTGTACGGGAACGCCGAGACGTACCCGACGCGCGAGGATGCGACGCCGCGCCCGGTTTCCCCGTACGGCGTCACGAAGCTCGCCTGCGAAGCCCTCGCGCGCACCTACGCGGAATGCTTCGGGCTCGAGGCGGTTCTCCTACGCTACTTCACCGTCTACGGTCCCCGCCAACGTCCGGACATGGCCTTCGCGCGAGTGATCGACGCCTTGCTCGGCGGAAAGCCGTTCACCATCTACGGGAGCGGTGAGCAGTCGCGTGATTTCACGTTCGTGGACGACGCCGTCACCGCGACGATCGCCGCGATGGAGGCGGGGTCGAGCGGGACGACGTACAACGTCGGCGGAGGTAGCGAAACCACCCTCAACGACGCAATCGGGGTGTGCGAGGAGCTCGCCGGAACTGGGCTCGAGGTGATCAGCCAGGCTGCGGCCCGGGGAGATGTCCGCCGAACCGGTGCGGATACGACCCGGATCCGCACCGAGCTCGGCTGGCGCCCCGAGACACCGCTCCCACGCGGCCTCGCGCTCCAGCTCGAGGCCGCGAGAGCGGCCGTGGGCACGGCCCGCTAGAGCGTCCAGAAAACGATCGCCAGCACGATTGCGGCGCTCAGCAGGATTGCTCCACCGACGAGCGCCAGTTGCCGACGGCGCGATGCTACGAACTCCGTGAGCGGCGAAGCTGGGAGGGCGGATGGTGGAAGCGCCGCGAGCACGACCAGGAACAGGGAGATCGTGAGCGCGGCGAAGTAGACCGGGAGCCCGGCGCTCAACGCTTCTTTCAGCTCTTCCGAGTGGCCGCTCTGAAACAGGAACATTCCGTCGAGGGCGAGCCCCGCATCGCCGCGCCCGTCCGGATTGCAGTCTAGCGTCGTCCCGCACGAGCAAAGGCGCTGCGGATCCCTGCACAGGAGAGGCGCCAAGGCGCCTAAGCTACGAGGCAAGGGGCGTGTCGTGACCGGCGTTTACACAATCGTCAAGCGGTGGTGGTGGCTACTCGTGATCGGGGCAGTCGTGGCCGCCTTGATGGGGTATCTCGTCGCGAACCGCCTGCCTGACACGTACGAAGCCAGGGCGCAACTCCTGGTGGGTCCGTTGAGCGCGGACAAGGACACACTCGACGCAGCCGGTGCGCAGGCGCGAACGTACGCCGCCCTCGCGACGACGACTCCGGTTCTGGACGCGACGGCTCGGAGCGTGGGGTTGACGAGCGTCCGACACAAGATCGCGAGCGTCAACGCAAGCGACGTCACGCGGCTCATCTCCATCACCGCACGCGACGGCGACTCCGTGCGCGCGGCTGCAATCGCCAATGCTCTCGCGGGGGTCCTCGTGAGAAGAGCGGCGGGGGGACCCCCCACGGGACAGCTCACGATCGTGGAGCGAGCGACGCCACCGGACAACCCAATCGGCCCTTCCACGGCGTTGATCGTGGTCCTCACCGCCTTCGTCGGATTGCTCGGCGCGTTCGGCATCGCCGCGCTCTTCGACTCCCTCACGAACGTCATGCGCTCCGAGGACGACCTCGCTCCCTTCGCTCCCGTCTTGGGATCGGTGAACGGGTCGCCGGCCTGGAGACGAGAGAAACCGCTCGTCATCGAGGACGACCCCGACTCCGCGGCCGCAGCGTCTTACCGTGTGCTGACGACGAAGATCGAGCTTTCCAACGGTGAGGGGCCGCTGCGCAGCCTCCTCCTCGTCGATGCTCACGGAGGTCGCTCGAGCGCCAGGGTCGCCGCCAATCTCGGCGCCGGTTTCGCCGAGGACGGCACGCGGGTCGCGATCATCGACGGTGACGAGCGGGGTGGCCTCATGAGGCTGTTCACGAGGGAGTCCGAGTCGTCCGATGTCGTTCAGCGCGCCCGACCGCTGCGAATCGGAAGGCTCATGTTCGACCGTTTCCGCATCCGCCGGCCTCGGCTCATCGTATTCCGACCGCGAAGAACGTCGGAGCCCATCGACCTCGAGCAGGCGAGCGAGACCATCGAGCACCTACTCGCCGGCGCCGACCTCGTCCTGGTCACTGCAGGGCCGGCCGACCAGTCGTCGGAAACCCTCATCTGGGCCCGCGCAGCGCAGACCACGGTCGTCGTCGCCGAACAGGATCACACCAAGCGGGAGCAGATGACTCCGACGTTCGAGAGCCTCCGGGTCGCCGACGCAAACGTGATCGGCGCGGTTCTGTCTTGAGCCCGAGCACCCGCTGGCCCGGCAGGCCGTGACGGCATTCGAGCAGGCCCTCGAGGCGCAATCCGCTCCCGGCACGAACCTGAAGGGCTCGGTCGAGGGCGCGAACTGGTGCTTCCTCCTGCCTCGTCTCGAGCTTGGAAGAGTGCTCACGGTCGGGTGCCTTGCGCCGTCGTCCCTCGCGACGGTTGCGAGGCTGGGTGACGAGGTGGTCGTATGGGCCAGGGTCGCCGATCACGACTCCCTTCGCAAGGTGATCGAGAAGCGGAACCTGGGAAACGTCAGAATCCTCTCGGCGGAGCAGGGCGGACCGCTTCCGCTCCCCGACGGCGACCTCGACGTGGTGGTCGTCGCGAGCGCCCGGTTCGCGCGCTCGGCCGGTGCCTGGAGGGAGCTCGCGCGAGTGCTGAAGGCGAACGGCGCCCTCTATCTCGAGCGCCCTCACCTCGACCTCCGCCGCCGCCACGGCGTCGAAACGTTGCCCGACGAATTCCGGCGGCGCGAGCTCCTCTGGGCGGCTCCTGCCTGGGGGGAGCTGCGCTTCGCGGCTCCGGCAGGCGACACTGCGGCCGTCGCCTACGTCGAACGGCGCTTCCTCAAGCCGCTCTTCCGCCGCCAGCTGCTCAAGCGCCCGGGAAAGGTTGCCGCGCGGACACCGCTCGCGAATGGCCTCGTGCGCCGCCGCGCGCTCATCGTCACGGGAGACGAGGAGAACGCGGCGACGGGCCCGCCGGCCTACGTCCGGGAGATCGCCGCCAAGGCCGGCACGACGATCGAGAGCCATCGGTGGGCGTTCGCAGCGCCCGGAGAGTACAGCTCCCAGAAGTCGCTCTTCTTCCTCTTCGAGGGCGAGGACACCCAGCCCCAGTCCGTCGTCAAGATCACGCGCGACGGAAGGCACAATCCTCGGCTGGAGAACGAATGGCAGGCGCTCGGCCTTCTTCGGGAGCGGGAAATCGGCGACGAGCGGACACGCCCGGCGCCGCTCTTCTTCGGACGCCATGCCGGGCTCGCGGTCCTGGGGGAGACGGCCGTCGTCGGAGCGCCGTTCCTCGACCGGACGAAGGCAACGGATGATTGCCCCCATGCACGTGCCGTCGTCGAGTGGCTCCTCGAGCTCGGCGTCTCCACCGCCCACGCCGTTCAGGATGCGACCGAGCCCGTCGGGCGCATGGAGGCTCTCCTCGAGCGCTTCGACGAGCTCTACCGGCCCGACCGCGAGACCGGCCGGCTCCTCGAGGGCGAGATGTCGGCGCTGGCCGCGAGCGTCGACGCGCTGCGGCTCGTCTTCCAGCACGGAGATCCGGGGCCGTGGAACCTCGTCGTGACCGCGGACGGAAGCCCTGGCTTTCTCGACTGGGAGTCGGCCGACCCGGACGGCATGCCCCTCTGGGATCTCTTCCACTTCCTGCGCAGCTTCGGGCTCGCGGTCTCGCAGAAGGCGGGCAGGCGTGACCCGGGCGCGAGCTTCGTCGACCAGATCCTGGCGACGTCCGGGCTCAACCGGCTCCTCGTCGAGACGACGAAGCGCTTCTGCGACGAAACCGGCCTATCCACGCGGCTCGTCGAGCCGCTCTTCTACCTCTGCTGGGTCCATCGGGCGGTCAAGGAGGCCTCCCGCTTGCCGCGGGAAGAGCTGGAGACGGGCCGCTATTTCAACCTCCTGAAGCTCGCAGTGCGCCCGCAGGGATGCACCTGGGCTGCAACGGCTCTTTTCGTTGGCATCCGGCGCCTGAGCCTTCGATGCGAATTCTCATCTGCGCGACGGAGGCCCCGCTTCCGCCCGTGAACGGGTTCCGGCGCATGCTGACCGCCGTGACGAGCGAGCTGCGGCGGAAGCACGACGTCCGGGTGCTCGCTTTTCGCGCTCCCGACCAGGTCCGATCCTCGGCCGACGAGAGTCTGCGGCTTCTTCCGCAACCGGAGGACGGCTTCCCGGTCTCCGTCCTGCGGACGGCACGGGCCGTCGCGCAGGGGCGACCGCTCAGGGCGGACCGGCTGGCCGCGCCGATGGTCGATCCTCTGCGCGCGGAAATGGCAAGGTTCACGCCGGAGGTCGTCCACGTGACTTCCGGCAGGCTTGCCGGTCTCGGGCGGACCCTCGCCGGCCACCCGGCGGTGCTGGGGGCGCTCGATGCGATGCATCTCAACACCGAAGCCCGTGCGCTCATCGCGTCGGGGTTGCGCCGGCGCCTCCTGCGGATGGAGGTCGGCCGGGTGCGCAGGTTCGAGTCCACAGACTACCGCCGGTTCGCCCGCGTCACGGTCGTCAGCGAAGCCGATCGCGCCGCCCTGCTGGAGATCGACCCGTCACTCGAGATCGACGTCATCCCGAACGGCGTCGACGTCGACTTCTTCGCTCCGGATCCCGAGGCGCAGGTCGATGATGCACGCATCGTCTTCACCGGGGTGATGAGCTATGCCCCCAACGTCAGCGCGGCGGAATTCCTCGCTCGTGAAGTCTTCCCGCGCGTACGGCGAGCGCGGCCCGACGCGCGTCTCGCGATCGTTGGGCGCTCGCCGGGCGGCGCCGTCAGGGCGCTGGGAGAGCTCCCTGGAGTCGAGGTGACCGGCGAAGTTCCAGACCTCCGTCCCTGGCTTCGGGAAAGTCGTGTCTATGTCTGTCCGATGACGAGCGGAACCGGGATCAAGAACAAGCTCCTCGAGGCGATGGCCTGTGGTGCTCCGTGCATCGCGACGCCGCTTGCACTTCAAGGGATCGATGCTGTCCCCGGCAAGCAGGTCCTGGTCGGCGCGGATGCGCACGAGCTGGCGGAGGAGGTCGGCCGCGTCCTCACAGACGACACTCTCGCGACGCGGCTCGGTGCCGCCGGACGCGCCTACGTGTGCTCGCAGCACGACTGGGGGGCAGTCGCCCAAAGCTATGTCCGGGTCTGGGAGCGGGCGAGAGCCGCCCCCCCGAGGGCCGACTGCTCATAGGTCGGCAGCGCCGCCACGCCCCAATCGCCTCCACTGGAGAAAGGCAAAGACGGAAAAGCCGAGGGCCAGGCAGAACTCGGCCCATTCGCCCGCCCGCGTGACGGTGAAACCCGACTCCGGGAAGAACGCGAAGCGGAGGGCCTTGTAGCCGAACATGACGAAGAACGCCATCGTCAGGAAGATCGGCGGCAGCAGAAGGTCGACGAGGCCGGACCCTCGCCAGAGGCCCTTTCCGCGGACGATCCAGGCTCCGATCGAGCCGTACAGCCCCGCGATGAGATACATGATGTTCGTGAAGTGCTGCACGAGGTCGATGTTGTGGACCGTCGTCTCCTTCTGCTCGTTGATCTCCTCGAGCCGCTCGGGGGTCCCGTAGCCGATGACCCTCTGCCCCCACGCGATCTCCTCTCCCGCGACGAAGAAGCAGCCGATGCCGAACGCGAGGTAGGCCGCGGCGAGAACGGGCTGTCCCGACCGATGGAGCCGCCACGCACAGAGACACGCGAGAAGGGCGGCTGCCGCGAAGCCGAAGAACTGGGGCCACTCGAGCACCCGGTCCTCGTCCGTCACGAAGCGATATGCGCCCGAGTCGGCCCGCAGGAGGACGATCCCCACGGCCCCGACAAGCGGGAGGATGAAAAGCACCTCGGCGACGACGGGCGCAATGCTCCAACGAGTCGCCTCGCTGCCCAGGTGACTCCAGAGAGACCCCGCCCGTCCCCGAATCCCGGTGTCAGCGACGCTAGTCATACGATTCGCCGGCCGCCGCAGACTATCCGCTTTTCAGCTCTTCGTGAAGAGCTGCGGCGGCCGATCGCCGCCCCTGCTATGACTCAGCCATGCCGACCGGGACGGGAGCTCGCGATTCCGCAGCCGCATCCTCCGGCGAGGTCGAGTCGCATTCCGACGGAGTCGCTCGAGACGGGCATACGCCGCGGCGGCGTCTGAAGGTCGCGTACATCATGTCCCGCTTCCCGCGCCTGAGCGAGACCTTCGTCCTCTACGAGATACTCGCCGTCGAGGAGCAGGGAATCGACGTCCAGCTGTTTCCTCTCATCCATGAGCGGGGAGACGTGGTTCATCCCGAGGCGCTCGAGCTCTCCGCCAGGGCGCGGTACCAACCATTCCTCTCCCTGCCGGTGCTCCGCAGCCAGCTCCATTTTCTCCGCCGCTCGCCTCGCCGCTATCTCGGGGCGCTTCGCGATGTGCTCTCCGGCACGTGGGGAAGTCTCAATTTCTTCGTCGGCGCACTCGGGATCTTTCCGAAGGTCGCGCACGCCGCCCGGCTGATGCAAGTTGAGGGAGTCGACCACGTCCACTGCCACTTCGCGAGTCATCCTGCCGCTGCCGGGTTCGTCATCCATGGGCTCACGGGGATCCCGTACAGCTTCACGGCGCACGGCTCGGACCTCCATGTCGACCGCCACATGCTGTGCGAGAAGATCCGCGAGGCCGCATTCGTCGTGCCGATCTCGGGCTACAACCGAGACCTGATGATCGAGGAATGCGGCGAAGGCATTCGCGAGAAGCTCGTGGTCATCCACAGCGGTGTGGACACCGAGTTCTTCCGACCCGTCGACGCGGTGGCCGACGACGGGCGCCTGGAGATCCTCTCCGTCGGCACCCTTCACGAGGTGAAGGGGCAGCGGTACCTCGTCGAGGCATGCCGCCTCCTTCGCGAGGAGGGGATCGACGTGGTCTGCAAGCTGATCGGAGACGGGCCCGACCGCAAGGCTCTAACCGGCCAGATCGCTGCGGCCGGGCTCGAGGACCGCGTGATGCTGCTGGGAGCCCGCGACCGGGACGCCGTCTGCGAGCTCTTACGGGCGACTCACGTGCTCGCAGCACCGAGCGTTCCCACCAAACGGGGCAAGCGAGAGGGAATCCCGATCGTCCTCATGGAGGCGATGGCGAGCGGAGTGCCCGTCGTCGCAAGTCGCCTTTCGGGGATCCCGGAGCTCGTCGAGGACGGCGTCAGCGGTCTCCTCGTGCCGCCCGGCGATGCGCAGAGTCTCGCAAGCGCGCTCGCCCGACTTCAGGGCGACCCCTCGCTCCGGGAGCGGCTCGCGCTGTCCGGGCGCGCCAAGGTGGAGGCCGAGTTCGACCTTCGCAAAAGCGCGGCCGAGCTCGTCGGTCAGTTCGCCCGTGCGAGAGTGGCGGCATGAAACGGCGAATCGTCTTCTGGTCTGCCGTCAGTGCAGTCACGGCCACCTACGTCGTGTTTCCGCTCCTGGTCCTCGCACGTGCGCGGCTTCGTCCGCGCCCCCATTTCTGGGCCGACATCACACCCTCGCTCACGCTGATCGTCGCCGCCCACAACGAGGCGGCGGACATCGGCGCGAAGCTCGAGAACATCGCCGTCGCTCGATTACCCCTCAGATCTTCTCGAGGTCATCGTCGTCTCGGACGGATGCGACGACGGCACGGAGGAGATCGTCCGCAGCTTCTCCGGGCGCGACGTTCGCCTCCTGTCTCTGCCTCGTGTCGGCAAGGCTGCCGCGCTCAACGCCGCGATGAATGAGGCACGCGGCGAGGTGCTCGTCTTCTCGGATGCGAACAGCGCCTTCGCCGCCGACGCCCTCCTTGCGCTCGTGAGGCCCTTCGCCGATCCGAACGTCGGCGGAGTCGCAGGCGACCAGCGCTACGTCGCGGATCCCGACCTCGACGCGGCTGGATCCGGTGAGCAGGGGTACTGGGACTTCGACCGGACGATGAAGAGAGCAGAGAGCCTCGCCGACAACGTCATCTCCGCCACCGGGGCGATCTACGCCGTCCGCGCCTCGCTCGTCGGTCCGGTGCCGGAGGGTGTGACCGACGACTTCTACACCTCGACGGGAGTGATCGCCCGCGGGTTTCGCCTCGTGTTCGCCCCGGACGCCGTCGCCTTCGAGCCGGTGGCTCGCAGCGCCGGCCTCGAGTTCGGCCGGAAGGTGCGAGTGATCACCCGCGGCCTGCGTGCGGTCGTCTTGCGGCGAGCGCTCCTCGACCCACGGGTGCATGGGATCTATTCGGCCCAGCTCTTCGCGCACAAGGTCCTCCGCAGGCTCATGGTCTTCCCCCTCGCTGCCATCGCCCTGACGAGCCCACTCCTCTGGCGACGAGGCACTATCTACCGTGCCGCGACGGTGGCGCAAACCGTTCTCTACGGACTGGGTGCTCTCGGTCTTGTCCTTGCCGAGAAGCCGCTCGGGCGGCGGAGGCTCCTTGCCCTTCCGGCGTTCTTCTGCTTCGTGAACGCGGCCGCCCTTCGAGCCGCGTGGAACCTCGCCCGCGGCCGGCGGATCGATCGCTGGGAGCCTCGAAGAGCTTCGAGCTTGGACCGGGTTGGACGAGCGGAGACGGGAATTCCCGCAGGGAGCGCAGAATGAGGCTCCCCGCCGGGGTCGAATCGCTGGAGGCCGTCCGCCTGGGCGCCGAGCGCTTGCGAGGAGATCCGTCGGCACCGCCGGACGCGAGCATCGTGGTGCCGGTGAATGCCCAGAGCGATCTCGAGCGCGTGTTCACCCTCTTGGGCGACGTGATCTCCTACAACGGCCCACACACGTTCGAGGTCGTTCTCCTCGTCAACAACTTCCCGCCCGAGGATCCGCCCCCGGAGACCGAGGCCTTCGAACGGCTGGGGATTCGCGTCGAGAGCATCCCGAATGTGTGGCGTCAGGGAGAAGCGGTCTGCTTCTCGGCCCGGATGATGGGAATCAGAGCCGCATCATGTGAGCGCGTGATCTCTTTCGACGCGGACTCACGAGTCCCCAACGCGTCGTTGCTCCTCGACTGGTACGTGCGCCAGTTCGAGCGCGGTGCAGCGGGTGCATACACCCACGTCGGTCATTACGACCTGCTCCCACTCTGGTCCGTTCGCGCCCGGATCGCGGCTCACCATGCGGCACGCTGGATCAAGCGCGTGCCACTTCGCATTCCCACCACCCGCGGAAACAACTACGCGATTGACCGAAAGGTTCTTCTGCCCCTGTACGAGCGGCACCTGCTCGCCGACGATCTGAACGTCGGGCCGGCATTGAAGTCTGCGGGCGGCGAGATCGTCTACTCGGGTGCGCGCTCGCTGCAGGTGCTCACCTCCGGACGAAGGTTCCAAGGGGGATGGCTGAAGCTCTTCCGCTATCTCGTCTATCGGCTCGGGTACAACGTGCGCATGATCGCGAGCGGCCGCGGCCGCGATGCGTGGTACCACCGGGCGCCGATGCGATGACGAGCATCTCGGTACCGGCACCCGGCCGGCGAGAAAAGGCGACTTCGACGGACGCGAGCACCCGTAGCGGAATGCTTCCCGTCGTCCTCTTCTTCTTCTTCCTCTGGACGAACCTGGCCGTCGTTCTGACCCAGGTCCATGGAGTTCCCCAGTTGATCGGCTCGTCGGTTGTCGTCCTGCTCCTCATCCCGGTCGTGCGAGCCCTGGTCGTCGACCGCCAGGCGCTCGTCGTCACGCCCGTTCTTCCACTGGTCCTGATCTTCCTCGGCACGCTCTTCCTCGCAGGCATCAGGTCGCCGGAGCCGTCGGTCGTTCAGAGCAACATCGGCCTCTACCTCACGGAAGGCCTCCTCCTCTATCTCCTCGTCTCGAACGCGGTGAGGACCATCCCCGTGCTGACCGCGGCCCTGTGGACGCTCATTCTCGCCGGAGCGCTTTTGGGCGGGCTCTCCGTCTTCCAGGAGTTGACCCACACCTACGCGAACGAGTACGAGGGCTTTGCCCAGGTCGACCGGCTCGACACCGGCGGTGGCTTCAACATCGCACCCGCAGACGCGACGCAGAAGGAACTGCGGCCGAGGCTCGGGGGCCCGCTTGGCAGCGAGAACCGCTATGCGCAGATTCTCGCAGTCGTCTTTCCGCTGGCGCTGATACGCGCGTTCCGCGACCCTCGACGCAGCCGCCGGCTAGCGGGCGGAGCGGCGTCGATTCTGATCGCGGGTGGGATCTTCCTCACGTTCTCCCGCGGGGCGGCTGTCGCAGTGGGACTTACGATCGTGCTGACCCTGTTGCTGCGCGAGCTCAAGGTTCGACAGGTTCTGCCGGCTCTCGCCGTGCTGACCGCGATCGTCGTCCTCGTCGTCCCCGATTACGTGACTCGCCTGAGCACGCTTGGGGGCGTGACGGCGCTTTCCTCGGGTACGACCGACTCCGCGAACAAACCCGATTCGGCCCTCGTGGGTCGCGAGACCGAGAATCTCGCCGCGCTGCACGTGTTCATCGACCATCCCTTCACCGGGGTGGGGCCCGGCGTCTACTTTCACGACTACTCGCGCGACTACGCGAACCGCCTTGGCTTGAGGTACCTCGCGAGTGAACGGCGTGGGCACAGCCTCTACCTGGAGATGGCCGCGGACACGGGCATCATGGGTCTCACCGCCTTCCTCGTGATGGCGGGTGTTCCGATCGTGCTGCTCGTCAGACAGGCGCGGTACTGGCGGAACAGAGACTCGGAGCGAGCCATTGTCGCCAGCTCGCTCGTGTTCGCGCTCGTTGCCTACCTCGCGAGCGCGATGTTCCTCCACCTCTCCTACCAACGTTTCTTCTGGGCGATTCTCGCCCTCGGGAGCGCAGCGATCTGGGCCCTCCGTCGTGACCAGGAAGAGACGACTCCTGGGCATCGGACAGCACGGCAGCGTCAGCCTAGCGGCGTCAGCTCCGACGGTCCCCGGCGCCGCGGAGTGCGGCACCTCCAGGAGCGTGAGTCCAGTCGGAGAAGCCGATCGTCCGGCCGCCCGCGACGGGCCGTGAACATGGGAAAGTCGTCCCGTAGGCCCGGTTGACCAGGTATACGCACTCGTTCGAGCGGGTCCCGTCGAACCAGTCCGAGTTTCCCGTCGTCTGACGGAGGAACCACAGATAGTCCAGCGCCCGACGGATCGCTGCGTCGGCGATCTCCCAGGCGGGATAGCCAGCCCGGGCGAAGACGAGCGCCGCGGGAACGGCACCCTCCAGCCCGACCCACGGGTACTGCGTCCAGACGGGCGAGCAGACGTCGTCTCCCCCACGGGACATGTCGTTCCCGATCGCTCCATCGAGGCGGCAACCGTCCTTCGCTGCGTGCTTGTCCTGGATGCCGACAGGGTCGGCTGGAACCAGTTGCCAGACGTCGGAGTTCGACGTTTCCCCGACGGGGCTCGTACGATCGCCGCAGTAGCGCCGGTAGCCGTCCCAGGAGCTTGCGAGGCGAGCGGAGTCGTTCGTGTAGACGCAGAGCGCGGCGGTGACGAAGCCCATCTGCGCGGAGGCGTTCGAGCCCGACGACCAGTTGCCCGCCACGACCTGCTCGTCTGTGTTGTTGTCCCTGAGCGTCCGGGTCAGGAAGCCGGCCAGCCACTCGTAGATCGGACCGGAGCGGACGCCGAGGACATCGGCCGCGATCACGTACGCGCCGAGGTTGCGTCCGATCGCCAGCCAGCGGGCGCCCTCCTCGGTGCCGATGGCCGACGTGATTGCGTCCATCGCCTTCCCGTGGAGCTCCGCGCTTCCGGTTCGGGCTGCGGCGAGCGCACAGGCGAGGGTACTGGTGTCGTGCGTGGAGTCCTGGTCGGCGACGTCCGCCTGGCCGAGGTCACCTTCGGCGACGGCGAGCATCGCTTCCCAGGCGGAGCCGCTCATCGAAAGGCTCTTCAGCTCGTCCGGCGCGATCCAGACCCTCTCGCGGGGGGAGTCGGTTCCCGGAGACGAGGGAGGCGGCGACGGCGGCTCGGCCACGTCGACCGGCGCCGCTTCCCGCGCAATCGAATCCGTCCGGAAAAGGTAGCCCGCGACACCTGCGGCTGCGACGAGTAAGGCGTGCTTCCGCGTGAAGCGAAAAGGGCGGCGCTGGCTCGTTCTCCGCGGCTCGTGCCTGCCGCTCGGCTCGACGTCCGACGATTCTGTCTCTGTTTGGCGGTGATTCCCTTCCAAGGCTCATCCTTCGGCGCGTACGCGAGAGCGTGCCAGGAAGGTACCCTCGGTCGTCCCGATCCGGTCGCAGCCAAGACGTTGGTCGCGCGCGGCGTGAACCGTTATCCGCGCACGCCGGCTTCCGGCTTGACCCGTTGCGGCTCCCACATGTCGTCTCGAGACCGCCGCCCGCGTGCCTGTTCGAAGAGGGCGACCGCGGACGCGGCGCAGCTCTGTTCAAACCGCAGCGCACCTTTGAGCGCTGGAAGGCCGCCGAAGCGCGTACCGCGCAAAAGAAAGCCGGCCGCGCCAGCTCCGTGGAGAAGGGCTTGACCGAGCCCCGCGGCGCGGTAGAGCCGTCCTCTTCCGAGCAGGGCCGGAGTCGTCAGCGCCAGACCGAGAAGGGGCACGAACGCCATCCGGCGAAGCAGCTTGTGCGAGATCAGCTGAACGGAGTAGAAGCCGTACTCGGCCGGATCGAGAAGATCGCGGCCGACCCAGAACGCTCGAAAGAGCGGTCCGACCATGCGCACCTTGCGCTCGAACGGGTCGCGGACGACCGTCGCGCCCGCGAAGGGATACGAGGCGGCGTCCGGTTGGTAGACGAGGCGTCGATGCCGCGCAACGACCCGCGTGGAGACCCAGAAGTCGTCCGGCACGTTCTGGGGCACGGGCTCGAAGAGCTCGCGGCGCACAGCGTAGATCTGCCCCTCCGCGGAGGTGACGCTCCCGGCACGGCTCATGAGGACCCTGAGCAGGCGCTTGCCCGCGGCCGCGACGCCACGTCCGGGCCTGGCTGCGGAGTCATGCCGCCGCTCGCCCGCAACTCCACCGACGGTGGGATCGGCGAACGGTGCGGTGACGTGTATGAGCGTTCGTTCCGTGAGCTTCGTGTCGGCATCCGTGAAGACGAGAATGTCGCCGGTCGCCGATTCCACCGCGAGCGTGATCGCCATGTTCTTCCCGACTCGCGGAAGCGCGAGAAGCTTGACGCCTTGGCCGAATTCGGCCACGCGGTCGTTCGTGCCGTCGTCGGAGCCGTCAGACGCGACGATCACCTCGACGAGCTCGTCGGGATAATCCAGCGCGAGGGTGTTCTCGAGCTTCTCGACGATGATCGCGGCTTCGTTGTACGCGGGGACGACGACCGTGACCGCGGGTCGGGCCTCGCCCTCGGCCAGGGGCCGTGAGCGGAGCAGCCCCCGCGCTGCGACGAGAGCTGGGAATCCGCCATAGGTGTAGGTGAGCCATGCCAACGAGCTCCAGAACGTCGTGCGCGCCGTGCGCCGAGCCACGCCTAACTCTCGCCGCCGAGTATCAGCCGGATGACGCGGAAGCGTGCGAGCTCGGGGAACGTGTCCCCCGCCCGAAGGATGCTCCGGCTCGTCAGAACCACGATGAGAGATGCGATTGCAGCCAACGGCACCGCGACCCAGATCGAAGGGCGGAGCGCCTCGTGCAGCGCGAACAAGGCGCCGGCGGTGAGCGCGACAGAGAGGTAGACCGGGGCGTGCTCACGCTCGAAGAAGGCGATACCAGTTCCCTTCCAGAGGCCCCACTGCTTCATGAGGTTGTGGACGATCAACGTCGAAGATGTCGCGATCACCGCGCCGAGGGCACCGTATGAAGGAACGAGCGCAAAATTCAGCGCGAGATTCACGACCGCGGCGAAAATGCTGATGACGACGATGAACCGGACCTTGCCGAACACCTTCAGCGTCAGGCCGTTGAAACCGAGCGCAGCGTTGACGTAATACGCGAGCGAGAGCAGCGTCAGGTAGGTCGCCGAGCTGCCGTAACGTTCGCCGAAGAGTGTGACGGTGAGGGGCTCCGACAGTGAGAACGTGAGCGCGAAGATTGGGAACGTGAGCACCGCGATCCATGCCGAGGTCTGCCAGTACAGATGGCCGATTCCATCGGTGTCGTCGCGCGCGAACAGACGCGCGGCGACCGGGGTGAAGAGCAGCGTGAAGCTCGAGAACACGAGCAGGTTCAGGGTCGCGGCCGGCAGGATGACCCGGAGTGATCCGACCGCCTCGGCGCCGTTGTAGTGCCCGACGAGCATTGCGTCGGTCGTGTTGATGACCATGTAGAGCAGGTCCGATGCGAGCAACGGCACCGTAAACCCGAACACCTCGCGCCACGGCAAGTCCAGGGTCGCCCAGTTGAACCGGTCGAGCAGCCCCTCCTGGCGCACTGTGCGGTAGAGGAAGAGGCTGTACAGCCCGACGATGATGACTCCGGCGGTGACGAACCCCACGGCGAGGAACGTCACGCTGGCCCCGGAGAACACGAGAAGGAGCACCACGGTAAGTCGGAGGATCGGGCCGAGGATGTTCTTGCGGAAGAAGATCGCCCGCGGCTTGGCGAGCACCGCGAAGAGGCCCGTGGTCAAGCCGTCCAACGCCTGAACTGGAACCCAGAAGATCATTATGAGCAATAGTGAAATCGCCTGCTCGTTCGAAATGAGAGATCCGGCGAGCAGGTTGTGGAAACCGTAGACGAGCAAAATCAGCCCGAGGCTGATTGAGAGAACCGTGCTCGTGACCATCACGATGGTGCCCCAGAGCTTGTCGTACGCCTTCTCCTCGTCGTAGATCGGGATGAACCGCGTGATCGAGCGGTCCAGGCCGAAGGTCGCCACGCTAACGCCGAGGCTCACGAGCGACACGGCGTACGCCCACGACCCATAATCCGCCTTGGAGAGATAGCGGACGATCAGGATCTGGATCGCGAAGTTGATCCCGAGCGAGATGAAGCGGCCGCCGAGCAGGAGGCTCGAGCCGCGGATTTGCTTCCGCGTCGCCTCGTGCGCGGCCGGCCTTTCCCCGTGTGCGGCCGTAGAGGCTGTCGACGTGCGGATCGTCATCTCGCTTCGCTGGGCGGCAGCTCGGTCCTCGACGGAAATCTCCGCGACGGATGGCTTCCTCCGCCGCCACCCGCGATGAGCATGTCCCGCACCGTCCCGCCGTGCGTCGACTGGAACCCCACGATCGTCAGACTTTAGCCCTGCATCGGACTGGGGTGCGTGGCCACCGGCAGCTCGCAGCTCCGACGCCAGGCGCTAGGTTTGAGTCAATACGAGCTGCGGGGTGTGTGTGCCTTCCTTGCTCGAGAACCAGGCGGCGTCGGGATACGATCCGACCAGGGCGAGGCTATACGTGTCGTTCCCGTTGATCTTGGAGCCGAGATCGATCTCGACCCAGGTTCCGAGTGCCGCTTTTCCGGCTGGCCCGATGGCCGCCCCTGAAGCAGGCGGCTTCGTGTTCCACGTGATCGTGCCCTCAGTCCACGTCGTGTCGGCGACCGAGTACAAGATCCCACCGCTCGTGCTGGCGTCGACGACGTAGAGCCTGAGTTTGGCGGACGTCACCGGGCCGGTCACGCCCCGGACAGTGAACTTGAGATAGGTGTCCGTTTCCGCAATCTTCTTGAACGAGCGGAGGTTGTCCGCGCTCCCGTTGTTCTCGTCGGGGAAGTTCGAGCGGACGAACGAGTCGTCGGTCGGCGTGAACGTGAGGGTCGGCCCGGCCGCCGTCACGGTGATGTAGCCGGACTTCGTCACGGTGTCGTCGCCGGACGAGTTCGAGGCGGTCAGCTTTACCGAGTACGTGCCCGGGCTCGTGTAGACGAAGCTGGGATTCTGCTGCGTCGAATCGACCGTTCCATCGTTCTGGAAATCCCACTGCCACGCAGTGGGGCCCCCGCTCGACGTGTCCGTGAAGTGGACGCTCAAAGGAGCGGCGCCGCTCGTGGGCGTGGCCGAGAACGCAGCCGCGGGCGAGATCCCGCCTCCCCCGCCGCCGCCGAGCGAGAAGTACTGGTGGAAATAGACGTGCTGGCCGCTCGAGGCGAGGACGACGAGCCCTGTGGCCGGGCCGACGTTCTGCTTCGTCGAGGTGGAGTTGTTGAGTTTGCCGTCCGCGTCGGTCATGACGACCGTTCCTTTGCCGCCCGGGAAGGAGATGGAGCCCATCGGCGATGTCTTCTCGTAGATGCTCCCGCCCGACTCCGGGGACGTCGCGAAGACGTGGATGATCTGGTCGACCTCGTCGAGCTCGACGATCGCGCGCGTATGGTGGTCCCGTTTCTGTCCGACCGTTGTGCTCGTCCAACTGCCCGACGTGCTGCGAACGAGCAGCATGACGAGCGGATCCGTCGAGCCGCCACGGGACGTCTTGACGACGGCGTAGATGCGTCCGCTCGAGTCGGTCTTCAGGTTCATGTGGTCGTCGGCCATGTCGGTGCCCGACAGCGCAGTCTCGCCAGCCCAGGTCGTGTCGGAATCGGAGTCGCCATGGATGGCGAAATAATCGGTCCCGTTCGTCTGGTTGCTCCAAAAGACGCCCACCTTCCCGGCGAAGGCGATGACGGCGGAGTTGTCGTCGCTGTCGAAAATCGTCTTGGTCCCTGGCACGTTGGGCGTGAACGGAGTACCCCAGATCGCGTCGTTGCAGACGGGGTTGCACACGCTCGCGTTGACCACGAATGTCGTTCCCTGCTTCCACGTCGCCCAAAGCTGCCCGGTGGAGTCCTTCGCGATCGTGAGGGCCTCCGTCTTGTAGTTGCCGATCTGGACAGGGAACCCGGCATCCAGCGAATACGTCTCCGTGGCCGCGTTGTAGCCGTAGCGGTACAAGCGCGCCGGGTTCCCAGAGCTCGAACCGGTCGAGAAGACGTGCGAGGCCACGTACAGCTTCCCCGAGGCCGCGTCCCAGAGCGTGTCCGCCCGCGAGCTGGAACGGTTGTCCAACGCCACCCCGGTGTCGACCCAGCTCTGGGAGCCGAGGTTCAGGCGGAAGATGTGGTAGGCCGAGGCACTCTGCGACCACATGCTCGCCCACCAGATCCCGTCGTTCCACCAGAGCTTGCTCTCCGGCTTCTCGCCCGTGAGAGCGGCCTGGGCTCCGGAGGTCGAGGGCCCTTCGTAGCCGATGTCGCCGGTAGCGGCCTGCGCCGCGGGGGCGCGCATGGAGGCAACCGCGCCGACCGCGAAGACCGTGAGGCAAAGGGCGGCCAGCCGGACGACGCCCCTACCGACCGACCGTTTTGGCTCACGACCCCTCACCGCAATGACACCAAGTTCGCACCCTTTCACACTCGGCGTACGATCACAATGGAGTCGAGTAGAGTCGGGGCTCGGTTCGCGGTCGATCCGGCTGCAAGCGATTGGACGTCAGGGGGGCATGTTTCCGAACCTCGTCATCGTAGGGGCACCGAAGTGCGGAACCACGTCGCTCTTCGCGTGGCTCTCTGAGCATCCGAGTGCTTGCGGTTCGAAGGTCAAGGAGGCCCGATATTTCCTCGATCCGGACGACCCGCTCTTCAAGCGGTCCTCGAACTATCGCGACCATGGTCTCGGCGGGTACGAGGAGTATTTCGAGCCGTGCGGAACGGTGCACCGAGAGCTGGTCGTCGAAGCGACGCCCGTCTATCTCTACCAGAAGGTGGCGCCGGAAGGCCTGTCCCGGATCGAGCCCCAGCCGCACCTGGTCCTCATGTTTCGCAAGCCCTCGGAGCGCGTCTACTCTCACTTCCACTTCCTGCGCGACAGCCACGCTCGCATCGACAGCCGCCTCCCATTCGACGAGTTCGTCGGACAAGTTCGGGCCGGCGATCCCGATATCCCTCCGTACGGCCACGCAAAGGACGTCATCGCGCACAGCCGGTACGTCGAGTACCTCCCCGCCTGGCTCGAGAGATTTCCCCGCGACCACCTGCATTTCTTCCTGTTCGAGCAGCTCCAACAGGATCCGGCGACCTTCATGAAGTCGATAGCCCGGGAATTCCATATCGAGCCGTCGTTCTACGGCTCCTACTCGTTTCCGCGGAAGAACACCACATTTCGGATCCGACGTCCCTGGATGCATCGGTTCCGCCGAGCGGTCGGGAGACGTGTCCCAGCACATACGCGCAAGCGCATCAAGGCATCCACGGCCTCCGCTTACGCCCGGATCAACGTCGAGCCCGCGCGAAGATCGCGAACCTCCGCGGATGCCGAGACCCTCCTCGCTCTCGAGGAATACTTCGAGCCCTTCAACGAGCGGCTCGCCGAGCTCACCGGCCTCGACCTCACCTCCTGGCGCTGAGCTAGAGCGCCCGGCTGCGCGCGGTGGTCGGGCCGCCGGCACGCGGGCGCTTCGTGTTCGTCCGGTTCGTCGGCGGCTCGTCGGCTGGACCCGGCGTACCGGTCACCGCGGCCTGCAGCACCGCGCCGATGAGCTTGGGGCCCACGGGCTCGAGGGACTCGACCGCCTTCTCGACGTCTGCGCGCTTGGTTTGTCCGGCTCCGACGACGAGGAAGGTCGCCTCTGCGGCTCGCGCCCACGTCAGCGCACCCCGCGAGCGGGTCGGTGCAGGTCCGTGCACGATCACGACGTCGGCGTCGGCCGAGAGTGCGGAGACGATCGCCTCCGCGTCCTTGACAGTCAGGCCCGGCGGCCGGGTCCGCGGCCGGGCGAGCATGAGTGGCGGTCCCGAGCGCAGCGTGAAACGGTCGAGGGTGATTCCCGCGCACGCGACCGGCTCCAGCCGCCTTACGAGCGAAGCGCCACGCTCCCGTCCATCCATCTGCAGGTACCGCGGGACGCCGTTGCCCTCGAAGTCGGCGACCGCGACGCGGTGCCCGTCGAGGGCCAACGAGAGACCGAGGTCGACAACGACCTCGCCGCTGCCGTGCCCTCCGTCGGCGCCGACGATGACCAGGCTTCGTGGTGTCACGGAACCGGCCGCCAGCGCAACTCGTGCGGCCAGCCGCCGGTACGACGCCAGCTCTGCGGCGCGGACCGCCGATGCCGGGGAGAACGATTCAGCGCGCAAACTTCCGTCGAGGGTCCCGAGCACTGGCAGGCCACTGGTCTTCGCCAGGTCCTCCTTCCCATTCACCCTCGGTGTACGAGCCTCGGCCACGAGGACGAACGCGAGGCCTGCGAACAGCCCGGCGAAGGCGCCAAACTCGAGCAGCAGGGCGGGGCGCGGCCGGATCCGCATCGCAGACGTGGCAGGATCGACGACTTCGAGCCGGGGCTCCGATGCGAGCGGGCCAGCGGAGGCCGAGGGGGCCGGCTGGGTGGATGCGTAGCGTCGCAGTCCCGCCGCGACGGCGTTCACGAGCGCGATCGCTTCTGCCCCTTTCCGGGTGTCGACCTCGATCGTGACGATTCGGGTGTCCGCATCGGACTCCCCACGAACGCTGTCGCGAAGCTCGGCGAGAGAGATGTCCTGCTTTGCGTCGCGCAGCGCATATGCGAGCACGGGGGTGCTTTTCACGAGCTCGGCGTAGGTGGGAGAGAGCCCGGCCGGGTGCCCGACCAAGACCTTGGCGCGCGCTTCGTAGGTGGCGGAGATGCGAGAGCCGAACGCGTACGCGACCAATGCGCCTCCGATCGTTGCGAGCAAAACGGCCACCCACCATCTCCGCAGGAGCGGACCGAGCCCGATACGCCGATTGCCCATGCCCGCAGAGTAGTGCGACGCGCGAGCGCAGAGCCCCGGAGGGGAGGAAGCGGCCCCCTCCGGGCGCTGCGTCTTAGGAGATCACCGCGATCCGAGCGGCGAAGGCTCCGTGCTCGTCGTCAGTGCCGGGTACGCACCCAGGCATGCCAGTAGCGCTTCGTCGCCGCGTTCGTGGCCAGGACCGGGAAGTGGCTCCTCGCGCCGACACCCTGCTTCGTCGACGTGGGGTTGCCCATCTCGCTGTCGCTGTCGCGGATCACGCGGGCTCCGGCCTTGAACTGCGTGAAGGACGGATGGCCGAGGCGGGTCTTCTTCATGAAGATCGCCTTATTGTGGATCGAGCCTTCGAAGACCCGGATGCGGTTGTGCCGCTGGTCGAGGAGGACAATCGGGCGGGTGTGGTCGAGCGAGGCCCGCGAGACGGTGAAGCGCTTCCAGTTGCCGTCGGTCGTCCGCCGAAGGAGCATCGTGCCGGGCTTCGTCTCCCCCCCGAACTTCGTCTTCGTCACCGCGAAGACGCGTCCCTTCGAGTCGGCCTTCAGGTTGATGTGGTCGTCGGCCATCTTGCGGTCATTGATTGCGGTCTCGGTCGACAACCAGGTGTTGAATGGATCACCGTCCTGGTGGACGGCGAACAGGATCTGGTCGTGGGCCACATCCCTCGTATCGCTCCACATCACCCCGATGTTGCTGCCGAAATGGACCACCGACGAGATGTCGTCGGGGGAGACGTCGCCGAGGTCGAGAGTCCCCCCGCCGAACGTGCAGTTCGCGAAATTGCCGACACAGTCGCCGTCCGTCTTCTTCACGTACACCTGGTGCTGGCCGCCGCTCGTCGCCTGCACCCACGTCGCCCAGATGGCTCCGGTCGAGTCGCGGTCGATGACGAGCGTCTCGCTCTTCTGGCCGTCGATCACCTCGTTCCCGGCGGGAGCGTACTTGTGCGTCCCCGAATTCCAGTTGAAGAGGTAGAGCCGCATCTGGTCCTTCGGGTCGGGCGAGGCGATGTTGTGGCTGACGTCCACATGCTTGTGCGAGGCGATGAACAGCTTGTTCCCCACCGAGAGGGCGTCCTGCCGCGTGCTGTCTCGCGTGTCCACCGCGACGTGGGTATTGACCCATTTCTGCTTGTGAGCATTGAGGCGGAAGATGAGGTACGTGTTGTTTCCGGGGGCGACCTTCTTGGCCATGACGGCCCACCACGCCCCGTGGCTGAACCACACCTTGCTCTCGGGCTTCGCCGTCGTCGGCGCGCCGCTCGTGCCGGCCGTGTAGGCGCCGTCTCGGTGACCCGAGTCCGCATGGACGACGGCGGGGACGACGAGGGCGGCCGTGAGGCCGCAAAGAATCGTGCATGCAGCGAGGCTTGTTCGTCTCTTCAATTCACTCTCCCTTTCCGCAGGTCTGTGTTTGTCTGCAGCCAGGCCGAGCGTGACGCCCTACCCGGTCCCGGGCTCGCAACTTATCGATTTCGAAGCGCTGTGTGTCCGTCCAAGCGTGTTTGGTGTTCGTGCACCTCCCTTCGCGAGTTGGGCCTGTGCCACCGGGGCAGAAGCTGCGCGCGCACGAGCGGCACGGCGGATGCTCGGCCAACGTTGATGCGCCGAAGCCGCAGCCAGTCGGCGGTGCGGATGTCGTTCGTCCCTCGCTTCGCCGAGAACGCGAGCTCGAACCTCTCCTCTACGAGAATGCGCGCGACCTCGGGGCTCTCTCCCCCGGCCGGGTAGGCAAAAACGCGTGCCGCCCTACCGACCTCACGTTCGAGATCCTCGAGCGATCCGACGATCTCGGCGCGCGCCCTCTCGACCGGCACCTTGTCGAGGAGTGGGTGAGTTCGAGAGTGAGGCGCCAGGTCGACGCCCTCAGACCCGAGGCGGCGGAGTTCCGGCCAGCCGAGGACCTCGGATCGGGCCGGAGGAGCCCCGAGCGTCTCGCAGACCTCGTCCACGAGCTTCATTCCCTCCTCGTGGGGCAACGATTTCACCGTGCTCCGAAGGAGCCGATACGCGTCCACGCGGTCGGATGTCGACTCGAGGCGAAGCTCCCCGACCGGAGTGTCGATCCCGGTCGCGCTCGCCCGGCTGACTGCGCTGTAGAGCCGGTCCCACCAGAATGCTCTCCCTGGGTCTCCCGGATAGGCCGTGGGAACGAAGAGAACGGCCGGAATGCCTTGGCGTCGGAGGATCGGCCAGGCGTGGTCTGCGAAGTCGCGGTAGCCGTCGTCGAACGTGACGAGGACGGAGCGGAGCGGCAGCGCGTGCTCTCCGCGGCGCGCACCGAGCAGCTCGGCCAGTGAGAGCGGCCGGTAGCGGGAGGCCAGGAATGTCATCTGAGCAGCAAACTCGGCAGGGTCGGTGAAGAGGCCGGGGTAGCAGAGCGGCGAAAGCGCCGGATCGGCGACTCGGTGGTATGTGAGGACCGCGAATCCGCCGGGCCGGGCGGGCATCATCCGCTCGAGCGCCGCGACGAACAGCTCGAACCCCCTCGTCCGCGTGGCCGCGAGAGCGGAGCGGCGGATGAAACCCTTCCCGCTCACGATCGAGCCTTCCGTCGAAGCTTGGCCGCGATCCCTGCGATCTCGGCGACGCCCGGCCGCGGATCGTCCCAGGCGAGGATGTCGAACCCGTCCCTCGGGTATACGAGTCGCATGGCCGCCTCGACCCCCGCACGGCGAGGGGGCACGAGAACGAGTCGGCGACCCTGGCGGCCCCGCAACGTCGACGCGATCCAGACGACCTCCAGATCGAGGTTGCGGGAACGGACGCCGAGCTCGTAGGCGGTGTCCGGCGGCCGTCCGTTCTCGGGAGGGCCCGTGAGGTAGAGCTCCGCCATCCGCACCGGGAAGTCGATGCCGCTCTTGACCGCGAGCGGAAGCGAGCCCCAGATCCGCCCGTTGATCTCCATGAGGCGCGCGCCGTTCTCTCCGAGCTTGAACTCGACCATCGCGAGTCCGGTCCACTCGAGCGCGGCCAAGAGGCGCTTGGAGTACTCGTAGAGCGTCGAATCCAGAGGCACGCTCTCACGAAACGAGCTTGCACCGCCGGTGATCGGAACCTCGTGCAGGCGACGGTGCTGGAATGCCGCCAGCGGGCGGCCGCGATGAAGCAGGAGCTCGACTCCGTGACCTTCACCCCTGTGGTACTCCTGGAGCAGAATCTCGAAGCGGCCTTCCGCGCGCGCGACCTCCGCGTCGAGCGACGCTCGATCCTCTGCATAGGTGACCTCGTGATGCTCGACGACATCGTTGCCGGGTCGAACGCTCGACGCCCTCGGCTTCAAGACGAGAGGCCAGCCGAGTGACTCCGCCGCCTCACGTGCCTGCTCGACGGTCGAGACGACGGTCGTCCGCGGCACGGGTACGTCCTCCTTGCGGGCCAGCTCGATGGTCGCGAGCTTGTCCTGGGTCGTCGCGTAGGAATCCCTGTCCGGCAGCGCGAGCGCGCAGGTGTCGACGAAGCGCTCGCGCTCCTCCGAGAGGAGGAGCGTCAGCTCGTCACCGCAAGGAACGATGAGGTCGACCCGGCGCTGCTCGGCCGCGCGCAGGAGGACGCTGAGGGCGCCCTCCGGATCCGTGCGCGGCGACGGATAACGCAGGCGATCCGCTGCGTGGCGAGAATAGAAGCCCGGGCTACGCGCTTCACAGTCGGCCGCGATCACCTCCGCGCCGCTTCGCCCGAGCGAGCGGATGATCGTGACTGCCGCCCCCCGAGCAGCGTCCGTGACCAGGATGCGTCGCCTCAGGAACGGACCCCTTCCTGCACGGCGAAACCACGACCTCGCGAGTACGCCTCGATCCTGGCGGCCACGTCGCGCGTCACGGCCTCGACGGGGCGGCTCGCGTCGACGACTGTGAATCCGTCGAGGACCTTTCCGAGCTCGAGATACTCTCGCCGGCGTCGCTCGAGGGACTCGACGGTTCCCTCGCCCTTGCGTTCGAACAGGACCTCTGCGGGAGCGTCGAGATAGATGACGAGGTCCGGTTTGGGGTACAGACGCGAGAGGACGAATCCGTGCAGGCGCCTGCTCGCGGTGCGTCGCGGCTTGGCTGCGACGTCGTAGGCGAAGTAGTCGGCGAAGAAGTGCCGGTCGAACACCACGACGTCTCCGCGCCGACGATGCAGGGTCGCGAGGATCGCGCGATGCCACTCTTCGGCCAGGCGGTTGCCGAGGCGGACGAACGAGCGCGCCGATCGAAGATTGCGACGGGCGAATCCTCTGGGGGCGATCGCCTCGGATTCGCTCGAGTCCCGCGGTCCGGCTGTGTCCGGTCTCGCTCCACGGCGACGACGGAGCGCGTGCACGACGCGCGTGGTGTAGAGGAGATGGTTGCTCGAATCGGGATTGACGCCCATGTAGAGGTACTCGACCGGAAAGGGCAACGCGCTCTGGAGCGCGCGGGCAACCGTCGTCTTCCCCGCCCCGTCCGGACCGATGAGGGCGACCGTGAAGCCCGGTCTCGTCAGCGAGCCCACGCGAGATCTCCCAGGTTCTCGAGGGTGTGGCTCCAGAGCCGGTAGTAGCGGTTGCGGCGCACCCAAGCAGCGCCTTCCTCGTCCAGGCGCGAGCGGTCGTCGGCGATTCGCACTGCCAGGCCGGCCGTGTAGCGGGCCCAGCAAGCGAGGAAGAGCGGGGCGAGCAAGACCGGATCCAGCTCGAGCCCCGCCGCATAGGCGAGCACCCTCGACCGAGCCCAGCCTGCTCGGCCGAAGAACGCCTGACCGAAGGCGGTGACGTATTCCTCCGGGGTCGGTGTGCGCCGCAGGGCGAACGTCGCGAACGCGAGGAAGAAGCTGAGGTCGTGAAGCGGAAAGCCGTCCTCCTCCGCGAGCTCCCAGTCCACCACCCCGACCCGCCCGGAAGAGAGGAGAATCAAGTTCGGGTGGCTGAGGTCACCGTGCTCGAAGACCCGCGGCAACGACGCGTCGCGGAGCGGCTCGACGATCTCGAGCGTCCGGGATACGAGATCTCGCTCCGTCGCCGCGTCCGGAAAGAATTCGGCGAAGAGGCTCAGCGGCTCGACGATCAGTCGCTCGAACGACGTTCCCCCGCGGTCGTTGCACGGCAGGCTTATGAGCCAGCTGACAACGGTGTCGACGCACCGCGAGGGATCGGCACGGAGAATCCGGCGAGTCATGAGCGGCCCGACGAGAGCGGTTTCGACGAGGAACGGCCGGTCGCCGTCCTCGCACGCAACGACCTCGGGAATCGACTCGCTCGCCCCCGGACTCTGCTCCCGCAGGGCAGTCAGGACACGCGCTTCCCGGGCGATGCCGTCGTCGTCACCGGACAGCCGGGGCATCTTGACGACGAGCTTCGGCTCGCCCGCACCGGTCGGAATCAGAAGGGCCACGACGTGGCGCGACGTTCGGAAGCGAGGGGTGAGCACCACGCAGGAGGGCCTCTCGCCGAGATCGAATCGCTCGAGGAGGTGCCGACTCCGCAGCCCTTCCACCCGGGACAGAATTGTGTTCATCGCCCCTCTCCGGCCTCCTCGGGCTGACGTCCGATCGCGCTCGCACAGGGAACGAACAGCGCGAGCTGCCGGGTTCCCGCGAGAAGGGGAGCCAGCCGCGTCACCACGCGCGCGCCGCTCGTCCGTCCTCGCGCCAGCCCGTGACGGACCGCAGCCACGTCGTCGAGGGGGATGATCGCGCGACACGAGGCGAAGTCGGGCCAGTGAACGTGGGTGTCGACCTCGACGAGCCCCATTCTCCTGAGCGTCCTCGCGCATCCTCGCGCGGAGCGAGGCGCGTCAGCATGCCTCGAGGGAATCGACGTCTCGACCTCGACGTAGAGCCAGCCGCCCGGGCGCAGCAACCCGGGGACGGCCTCGATGACCTCGCGACGTGGATTTCGAAGAACCACGAGATCGTAGGGCGCATCGAGGCCTGCCGCGGACGTCGAGTCCGCCACGTCCAGTGAGGCGCTGAAGAGTGCGAGTGACTCGAGGAGGTCGGCGTCGGTGACGCAGATGCACGCAACGCGGCCGAGGTCGGGAGTGGGAAGAAGAAATCTCCAGTCGATGCGCCGCGATGCCTGGAGCAGGGCTTCGTGAGCGACCGTCTTCACCGGGTGCGTCTGCGTCACTTGCAGTACCGCTTCATGGAATCGAAGAGAGCGCCCAGCGATACCGGATACGGATGGCGCACGACGAACGCGGGCTTGCCGGCGAGCGCGTGCGAAAGCGCGTCGCGTTCCAGTGTCGCGGCATGGTCGACGACGTGGCTCGACGCTTCCGGGAACGCGAAGCGAAACTTCAGATACGCCGCGGTCAGATCCAAGCTCTCGTGCCGAAGCGAGAACGCCATGCGACGTCCGATTTCGGACGCGTCTGCCGGCTCGACGACCACTTCGTCGCTCTCGTGGCTCATGAGGAAGAAGAGCCGATCGAATGGAGCGGACATCGGCCCGAGCCGGCCGAACAGGCGCTCCGGTGCCACGTCGACATAGCGCTGTCGTTTCAGGAGCGTCGTCACCCTCCCGTCCGCGGGCCGCAGGACTCGCTCGGCGGCGAGCAGCACGTCGAGGGTCTTCAAGCGGGCACGCTCGCGGGCCCGGAGCAGTCGCGCGTACTCCGGCAGTTGCCGGAGCTGCCACTGCCAGATGCGGATCGGCTGGGGAATCCCGTAGACGTGCGCGCCATTCGCCGGGATATAGACCCACTCGTCACCGACGTACTCCGCCCCGTGCGCGGCGAACGCGAGCAGAGCTTCCGTTTTTCCGCCCTTCGACCACCCCGTGGCGACGACGCCGGTGCCCTCGTGGACGAAGGCCGACGCGTGCAAGGGAAGGATCCCCTTTGCGAGGAGCGTCAGATTCAGGATGGGGATCAGCAGCGGAACCGCCGCGAGTCCGCGCTCGCAGACGATCTCAGCCGGGCCGCCGATCTGTCTGAAGTCGATGCGGACCCGCGCCGACGACTTGTGCTTGCTGCGCAGAACGAGAAACGCATCGTCCGTGAAGGCCGCATCGTCCAGGCCGATGTAGCGAAGCCGTGAGGATCTCTGGTTTCGATCGACGAACCTGATCACGACGTCGGGCGCCCGGTCGACGATGGCCTCCAACGGTCCGAGCTGCCGTCTGACAGCCGCGGCGTCGGCCGAGGTGGCGCCTACCGTCCGGATCGCCGCGAGGCCGTGGAGGTCGAAGTCGAGAACGCCGGCACCTCTTGCCGGGGCCTCCGCCTCTGCGCGAGCGATGCTCACCCGCGGGACCTCTCGACGTAGCGCCGCCAGATCTCGGCCGTTGCCTCTTGCGCTGAATCGTGGCCTGTGAAGGCCAGGGCCCCGAGATCGCCCCCGCCGACCAGGCGCCCGAGCAGCCTCGATGGTGGCACGTGCTCGGAGAGCTCCAGAATCACCAAACGGCCCCAGGCGGCATGCCAGCGTGTGAGGGCGACGTTCCGTATGCGAGCGGCGAGCGAACGTTCCAGCCGCAGCCGCCGGTGCGGCAAGGCCCAGCGCTCGGCCACCGCCGCGGCGAGTCCGGACTCCGGCGCGGTGTGGACGGTCAGTCCAGGGCCGCATAGCGGAGGGACTCGTCCCAGCCGGCGCATCGCCCTGTTTCGCAGCGCCCTCGCTCGTCCGGTCAGTCGACGGCGACTCAGACAGTGGGCCCGGATGAACGGCGCCGCACGCTCGAGCGTCACCCACTCCTCCGCCTTCGCGAGCTCGAGGAGTGTGTCCGCTCCGTAGGTCTCTGGGAGCACACGGCCGATGGTCTGCGCAAGCGGGCCTCTCGCGCTGGCGCTGTCGCCGAGAGAGTGCAACGCCCTGCGGTGCGTATCCGAAAAGCCGCTCCCGTCGAGAAGGCAGTGCAGAAGCAGGCTCCAGAATCCATCATCCGCCGCGAGGACCACGAGGCCTCCGGCCGACCGACGCCGCTCCAGGCACCCGGCGCCGCCCCCGAGCGTGAGCTCCTGGTATGGACCGTAAGCGAGGTCGGTGACTACGTCGAGCTTGACCCAGCAGTCCTCGGCGGCGTCGTATGCGAGGAAGAAGGTGTGCGGCCCCCGACCGTGGCGATGCAGGCGTCCAAACCCGAGCTGCGCGAGCTCTTCTGCGAGGCGCGGAAGGTCCGTGGGAGCAACGAGGATGTCGACGTCGCCTTCGGGCGAGCCGAGCTCCGACTCGCCGCGCAGCAGTGCCCACTCGATGCCGGGCCGCTCCAGAGCAGACAGCGCCCGGGCGACAGCGGGACGAATGGCGTGAGCCTGGGTCGCGGCGGGCGCCGGATGCGGCTCGGCGGAAGCGACGCCGGATGATCCCGCCAGGACGGTGCCTCGCCGAGGCGCGTCCGTTGGGAGATGCGCGCGCATCGCTTACGCGCCCGAGCGACGGAAGACTGCGGGCACGGTCTGCAGAAGGATCTTCAGATCGAGCCAGAAGGACCTGTGCTCGATGTACTCGATGTCGAGTCGGAGCCTCTCGTCGAAGGTCGTGAGGTTGCGGCCCTTCACCTGCCAGAGTCCGGTGATGCCCGGGGTGACCTCGAGCCGGCGGGTGTGCCAGAGGCTATACGTCGTCGGCGCGAAGGACGTCGGCCGAGGACCCACGAACGACATGTCACCGCGAAGGACATTGAACAGCTGGGGCAGCTCGTCGAGGCTCGTCTGACGCAGGATCATGCCTACCCGCGTGATCCTCGGGTCCTTGGGGATCTTGAAGTCCGGCGGGGGCAGGACGTTGAGGTGCGCGAGTCCGGCCTTGAGCTCCTCGGCGTTCCTGACCATGGTGCGGAACTTGTACATTCGGAATCGCCGCCCATCCCTACCCGTCCGCTCCTGGGCGATCAGGATCGAGCCCGGCGAATCGAGCCGGATGGTCAGCGCCAGCAGGAGCATGAGGATGGCGACCACAGGCAAAAGCCAGATGCAGAGCGCGAGATCGAAGCCTCGCTTGGCAACCAGGTAGCGTCGGCTCACCTGGCCTGTCCGGGCGATCCCGGCTCTGAGCTCGCCGGTGATCACGCCGTCGGCACACCCCGCCGCCTCGAAGCCGGCCTCGATGTCGTTCGGTCGCTCCTGAGAGCGCTGTACAACGCCCCGTTCGTGAGGCCGTCCTCCGGAAACACTGCGAGGGAGACGTCGGGGACGTGCTCGCCCACCAGGCGCTCCAAGGGTTCACGGATCCGGAGGAGCATCGCCGCGACCATCGTGCGGTCGCACTCCGGGAGAAGCATGTAGACGCGGGGCCCCTCGATCCAGACCCGGTCGACGCGTCTCAGTAGCGAGCTCAACCCGTATGCGAGTTCGCGGACATACGTCCATGGATCCTCGATCTCACGGCGGCAGGAAAAGCACACGAGCGCGAAATTCCGGCCGAACCTTCGGCTGCGCTCGAGCTCGAGCCGAACCTCGTCAGAGGGGCTCCAGCGCTCGGAGACCAGTTCACTCCCTGTCCGTCGTGCACGCGCGCGCCGCCTGATCGGCGGGACGCTGAGCTTGAGTCGAGTGCTCAAGCTCTCGGCTCTCAGTCCTTCAGATCTTCCTTCATCCGCTCCCACAAAACGCAACACGGTTGACCTCCCTCGGCGTTGGAACTTCGCGTTTCCTGCATGCGAGCTTGGACCTCGCAGCAGGCACGAACCAGCGCTGGAAGGGCTATCCGGGTCGCTTCAGCTGATAGGCGGGAGCCGCGCCGCAAAGCGGCTTCGTGCTCGTCGAGAGACGACTCCCGAAAAGCTGCGCGAAAGCAAATACGGCCATCAAGGCGGCGAGCACCATGGGCGCCCCGCCGCCCCCGCTGCCCGTCGACCCTCCGAAGATACCGCCTCCTCCGAAACCTCCGAAGGGCTTATCCTGCCGCGGCGCCCACGGGAAGAGCGGCGACGGGCCGGGTGAGACGGATTTCTCGGCGTCCGACGGGCCCGTGGCTCCGTCGGTTCCAGACGTCCCGCCGTCGCCGGCAGCCGTCACGGGCGCCGCACCGAGACTGCTGAGAAGATCGACCGGGCCGGGGGAGATCCACGTGTCGTCAGTGGTCCCTGAGGAACCCGTCGGTGCGAACGGATTCATCCCCCCGGATGGAGAATCATGGATCGCCGGGGATGGAATCGCAGGGGGCGGCAAAGGGGCCGGCGTCTCCGTCGGAGGGGTGGCGACCGGTGGCGTCTGGTCGACCGGCGGGGTTGGCGGCGTCGGGTCGACGGCGGGGTCGGCGGCGTCTGGTCGACCGGCGGGGTCGGATCGACCTGGTCCACCGGCGGGGTTGGCGGCGTCTGCTCGACCGGCGGAGTCTCCTCGGCCGGCGGGGTCGGATCGACCTGGTCCACCGGCGGGGTCGGATCGACCTGCTCGACCGGCGGAGTCTCCTCGGCCGGCGCGGTCGGATCGACCTGCTCGACCGGCGGAGTCTCCTCGGCCGCCGTCGACGATTCCGGATCGATCACCGCGCTCGTCTCCTCCTGAGCGGTCGCGAGGTCATCCGCACGCGATTCGGCGACGAACGCGAACAGCCACAAGAAGGCGAGGGTCGCGAACATGAGCACGAACCGGCACATCCATGCACCGGAGCTGCGGGTCGCCACTACGCGGATCCCCTCTTCGTACCTAATCGTCCTGAGGACCTGCAGAGTCTCCCCCCACTCGTCTCCCCCCTCGCTACCCGGTTCTAGCTCGTAGATCTCACTACCCTCTTCCCAGCTCGCCGTCGTGCGAACCTCCGTAGGCAGACTTACCGATGGGTTCCGCACTGTCAAATCGGGCGGAGTCCTCGTTCGCCGGCCTCCGAGCGGTGGAGGCCGTGGGGGACGGGGGATAACTGGAAGGGCCCACCGACAGAATGTTCTCGACCCGCTCGCCCGCATTCGCGAAACTCTCACGGTCACCTTGAGGGTTATAGTTTGAGTCACGCTTAGATTTGGCTTGATTCCTTGTGGCGGTCGACCTCCGGAACGCTCGAGTGTGACATGAAGGTTGGCGTGACCTCCCTGTGACGTCTGTGCGCAGGCCAGCCGATTGACGCCGGCCGCGCTACAATCCTCGCTCGTGCCCGATGGCGTTCGCTCTTCGGGCGATCGGAAGGTTTTTTCAGCGGCGCGTTGCGGCAAGGAATCTCATCGAGAGGAAGACCGAGTCTGCTGCGGCACGCCCTCGGTGTGGGCGAATGAGGCGACTCCTCCACTGGTTCCGCCGTTCCACGTCCGCTCCAGCGCGCTCCGAGCCGAGAGCGGCGCTCTACGAGGAGGCCCGGCGCCTCGGCATCGAAGGACGCTCGACGATGGACAGGCGCCAGCTCGAGGAGGCCATCGCGTCAGCCAGGCGGGCGGACCCGCTCGTTCTCGCGCGCCGGGCTTCACGCCGGAGCGTTCGCAATGCTTGCCCGGAGGGCCCAGCTTCGCATCCGGGCGCGAACCAGCCTCGTCGCAATCTCCTTCAGCAGGCTTGTCTTGCTCCTGCGCAATCCTGGCCCCCTCCGAGCGCTGATTCTCTCCGCTGCAGCGCTCGCAACCGGTGTGCTCGGCATCGTCGTCGCGTACGCAGTCGTGCCGCAGGAAGGCGTTGCCGCCCCGGCCAACGGCGTTCGGATCGTGACGATCACCGGACCGGAGGGAACGAGAACCGTGGCGGTCACCACGACGAAGCAAGGAACGACGAAGGTCGTCCCGGTGCGAGTCCTTCGCACGGTGACGGGACCGGAGGGCGTGAGGACGATAGCGGTGACCGGCCCGTCGCCGACGGACACGGAGGTCATCACGCATGTCCGCCACAGCACGGAGACCGAGGTCGTCACCGAGATCCAGCCGGTGACGGTTGTGGAGACCGATGTCGTCACCCAGTCGGAGACGGTCGTCGTGACCGAGACGGTGGTCGAGACCGAAACTCAGACGGTGGTCGTCCCTCCGGGCCAGCCCTAGGCGAAGCCGAAGCCGCAGCAGCGGATCACCGAAATGGCACCCACCGTTCTCCACTTGCTAACCGCGGACCGTTCTATCCTTCGTCTCGACCATGGAGCGGGCGAATCCCTCCAACCACCCCCCAAATAGGACGATTGCCAACGTCCTGGCGGCCTTCCAGAATGTGGATGTGGAACGATTTGCGGTCTGGAGACAGGCGCTCGCCGTTCGACCGAAGACCTCCGGATCTGCGCCGGGGCTGCAAGAACGGGTTTCCGTCGATCCCGATCACAGCAGGCTCGCCGCGGTCATCGTCTTGCTCATTCCCGTCGCGGCCGCAGCGTGGGCCGCAATCGGGTGGCTCGTCTACCGACTCGCGACCTGAGCGAACGTCCCGCAGGCACTGATCATTGCCGCGGCGGCGAGTATCCATCTCCGGCGTGACAAGCCGGTCGTGGTGCTTGCGTGTCGGCCGGGAATCTACGGTCCGCTAGCGGCCGCCCGCCGGTTCGCGGCCTAGCCGATTCCTCGCCCTTCAGCCAGTAGGAATGGGGCTCGCTGGGCTCTAGCGTCCTTACGAACCCCGCTGGAGAGGAGGCAGGCACATGTACCGACCGGGCGTCCTGTTCATCGCGTCGGTCGTCATGGTGGCGCTCCTCGCGCCCGGCGCCGGCGCGCACGACGGGAGCATGACTTCCGCCGAGCACGCGGCGGAGGACGCGGTCGTCCTGACGGCGAAGCAGGAGAGGACGCTGAACGCCCACACGCGCGCGGTCAGCGCCAAATACGCGAAGGCCGCCGCCGCCATGATTGCCGGGGGACCTCAGGACGTCGGCGAGTGGGGGCCGGTCGTCAACTGGCCCGTCGTCGGGGTGCACGTGGCACTGCTTCCGAACGGCAAGGTTCTCGCGTACGACTCGATCGGCGACAACGCGACCGAGTCGTATCCCGTGCAGGATCACTCACGCGCGACCGTGTGGGATCCGGTCACGGGCACCCAGACGCCGGTCAACGTCGACACCGGCTTCAACATCTTCTGCAGCGGATTGGCCCACCTCATCGACGGCCGGATGTTCATGGCGGGTGGAAACAAGGACCAGGCGCTCAACGGCATCGTGCAGACCCACCTCTTCGATCCGGCGACGAATTCCTGGACCCTCGGCCCGAACATGGCAGCCGGCCGCTGGTATCCGACCGTCACGCCGTTGAACAACGGCGAGATGCTGATCACCTCTGGACGCGTGAACACGCCAGAGGTTCGGACTCTGGCCGGCAACCTCCGTTCGCTCAGCACCGCGTCGCTCAGCCTGCCGCTGTACCCCTGGATGGATGTCGCGCCGAACGGGCTGGCCTTCTATTCCGGGCCCGACCAGCAGCTTCGGTCGCTCAACCCGTCCGGCACCGGAGCCTGGCAGACGTTCGGGCAGCGAGACTCGATCAACCGCGACTACGGCGGTCACGCGATCTTCGACGTCGGGAAGATGCTGGTTGCGGGTGGAGGCCCTTCGACGAAGGACGCGCGCGTCGTCGACTTCAACGGGCCGACGCCGCAAGTCTCATCGACTGCGCCGATGACATTCGGGCGCCGCCAGCACAACCTCACCGTCCTCGCCGATGGGTCGGTCCTGGCAACGGGAGGCAATTCCTCCGGCGCATCGCTCGTGGACCTAAACGCCGGCGTCTATCCCGCCGAGCTTTGGAGCCCCGGCACCGGCCAATGGCGCACGCTGGCCTCGATGCAGGTCACCCGGCAGTACCACTCGACGGCACTCCTCTTGCCCGACGGGCGCGTCCTTTCCGCAGGCGGCGGGATCTGCGGCACGTGCGACACGGTCGGGTATCTGGCGAAGAACGCCGAGGTCTTCTCGCCGCCCTATCTCTTCCAGGCCGACGGCACGCTTGCTCCACGCCCGTCGATCAGCGCCGCACCGGGGTCCACGACCTACGGCGCGACGATGACGATCGGGACCCCCGATCCGGCGGCGATCCAGAAGGTCGCTCTCGTCCGGCTCGGCGCGGTGACGCACTCGAACAACATGGAGCAGCGCTACATCCCGCTGTCCTTCACCGCCGGCGCGACGAGCCTCACGGCGACGTCACCGGCCAACGCCAACATCGCTCCTCCGGGGATCTACATGCTCTTCGTCGTCGACGCGAACGGTGTGCCTTCCGTCGCGCGGATGGTCAGCGTTCAGGGCAATTCGCTGCCCGTCGTGAACCTGACGCAACCCGCTGACGGGGCGACTTTCACGGCGCCTGCGAGCGTGAACCTCGCGGCAACGGCCTCCGACACCGACGGCACGGTGACCAAGGTCGAGTTCTTCAACGGGACGACGAAGCTGGGGGAGGACACCACCGCCCCGTACAGCTTCACCTGGAGCGGTGTCTCGGGCGGGACCTACACCATCACCGCGCGCGCCACGGACGATGTCGGCGGCACCGCCACGAGCGCGGCATCCCACATCACAGTCACCGCCAGCACGAACGTGCCGCCGGCGGTAAGCCTCACCTATCCCGCAAACGGCGCGATCTTCCCCTGGAAGCCCACGATCACGTTGACCGCAACGGCTTCGGACACCGACGGCACCGTGACGAGGGTCGAATTCCGCGATGGCACGACCCTCCTCGGGTCGGACACCTCTGCGCCCTACTCCTTCAAGTGGCGGAATGTCCCGGTCGGAACACACGTGCTGACTGCGCGCGCGACCGACAACGCCGGCGCCGTCACGACGAGCAGCCAGGTCAGTATCACCGTGAATCGCAAGCGGTGAGCGAAGGGCGGGAGGGCGAACCTTGTCGCCGCCGCCCCGGCTAGCGCGAAGCGGTCAGGGCCTCGACGACGGCTGGGAAGGCCGCGTCGATTAGCGCTCGCAACTCGCTCGGCTCGAGGAGCTGCACCGGGTGGCGGACATAGACGACGGAGATGCCGGGCATGCCGAGGCTCTCGGCCTGCTCGACCGCCTCGTCGACGAAGGGCCTCGTTGCCACGGCGACGCTGGGGATGCCGTGCCGTTCCAGTCGAATCACGTCGTGCACACTGCACGACACGCAGGAGCCTCAATCGGCGAGCGCCTCGATCGCGAGGTCGCCGTGAAGCGCGATCTGCTCGATCACCTCTTCGGGCGCCGGCTTCGAGAAGGTCGGCTTGCGCGTACGCCGGACGTGCGCCCCTTCGGCCTCCAGGAGCTCCTCGACGCGGTCGAGGAACTCTGCGCCCCGGTTCTTCGCGATGTCGAGCAGCCACACGCGCTTGCCCGCAAGGGTCGAGGGACGGGCGCTCGGCTTCTCGGGCGTAAGCGTGCGTGTGTCGATCGGGCTTACGTACTCCATTCGACCTCCCTCGTGACGACTGCTGAGTCCATGCCGAGACATGGACCGAGGACGGCGGAGAAGCGCCCGGCCGGCCCGCCGGCGACGACGAGGAGGATGCGCGAGGGGTCGTCCCAGCGCCGGATCGGGGCGTCGGCGGGTGCGGCGAGCACCTGCCCAGTGGTCTCGCCGGGGCCGCGGAGCTCGCCGGCCGGGCGGCGCACCGCCTCGTAAATCGTCTGGCGGACGCGCTCCTTCTCCCACCCGTGGGCGCGGAAGAGGTCCGCGTGCTCCGGGCAGACAACGTAGAGCGAGTGCGTGTCGAGCGGCCACCAGAACGGGCTCCAGCTCGCCGCCGCCGCCCAGCCGAGCGTGGCGGCCAGGTGCTCGGGCGTCCTGGAGCGATGATCCGAGACCGACAGCGGCGCATCGGCGGCGACGAGTGTCACCGCCGAGGATCCGGGCGCTTGGCCGCGTTCGACGTGGAGCGGCTCCCAGGGGCTCGCCTCCTCGTTCTCGGCGATGCAAAAGGAGAGCTTGCCGGGGTGGCCGAGCGTCGCACGATCGAGTCGGCCGGGATAGCCGCCGCCAGTCAGGGAGACGACGAGCCGAAGGGCGCGGCCGATCGTCATGTTCGCGCGAAAGCCGGGGCCGAGCGCCCCGATCTCCGAATTGAGGCCGATGGCGTCTCGAATCGGCCCGTTGACGACGATGACCTGCCCCGCAGGCTGGGTCGTCACCGCCTGGCCGTTCAGGTTGAAGGCGGGGTCCAGCGCGGCTTCGGTGGCGGCGGCCACCACCGGGAAGTACTCGGGGCGACACCCTGCGAGCACGGCGCAGGCGGCGACCCGTTCCAACGTCCCCTCTCCGAGCGCCGGCGGCACGGGGCCGAGCGAGCGCGCCGGATCCCGGCCGCCGAGCATCGCCTCGACGCGTTCCGGCGTCGGCGGCACGACCGGCAGACCGTCCGTCCAGCCGCGCTCGAACATGTCCTCGAGCTCGCCGAGTCCCTCGCCTGCGCTCCAGTCGTAGACGCTTCGCGAGGCGCAGCCCGGCTTCCAGGTCGGCTCTTCGGTCGAGAGCGAGGTGCCGAGCAATCGCTCGTACGCCTCGCGGTCCCACCCGACGACCCGGTCCTCGACCTCACCGTCGGCCCCCACCCGCACGGCGGTCGGCACGGCGTCGATCCCGAACGCACGCGACGCCTCGTACGGCGGCGACTGCGCGAACACCGGAAACTCGATACCCGTCCGGCGGGCGAGTCGCGCCGCGTCGGCGGGCATCTCCTCGGCGATGAGAACGATGCCGTTCCTCCGACCGGCGAGCCGATGAAGCGCGAGTACCGAGGTCGGGCAGTCGGCGTGGGCGAAGAGGAGGATGGCGGGAAGCCCCTCTTCCAGGCGGCGCAGGCCCTGGCCGACAGGTTGGAGCCCACCATGAATCGCCGAAAGCCTCACGCGTGCCGGCCTCCCCGCGCGGCCACCGCTCGCGTCACGTCGATGTCTCACGTGGGCGCCGCTCAACACGCGAGCCGCCGACGATCGTCTCCAGGCCCGAGCCGAGCCTCACAAGAGCCTTGTTGCCTCCGTCGTAGTCGGGCGCCCAGAGAAGAAGCGTCGCCTCCTCCCCGTTCACGCGGCACGGCTCGTCGACGAGCCCTTCGCCGTCGAGCCACGCACGGATGAAGGGGTTCGAGCGACGCTCGTCTCCAATGGTGGTCTCCTCCTTGTGGCCGGGGAAGACCTGCGTCGCGTCGTCGAGGCCTAGGAGGACGTCGAGGATCGAGTGCTTCAGCTTGGCGAGATCGCCGTCCGGAGCCGAGGTTCCGCCGACGGTACCGCGGAAGAGCACATCGGCGGTGAAGCAGTGGCTCTGGTCGACCAGGAACGCGACGTGGTCCTCGCAGTGGCCCGGCGTGTAGAGGGCCCGGATGCGGAGCCGTCCGCTCTCGACCTCTTCTCCGTCGGCGAGCTGCGACTGCGCGAGCAGTGGCACGCCGTGCCGACCGGCGAGCTGCTCGATCGCGACGACGTGATCCGGATGGCCGTGCGTGCAGAGGACATGGGTGATCGTGATGCCGTCGCGTTCGGCGCGCTCCTCCAGGGTCTCGGTCAGCCCGTTGCTGTCGATGAGGACGCCGTGCCCGCCCGGGCCCTCGGCGACGAGGTAGGCGTTGGAAAGCCACTCGGGGTGCTCGACGCGCTCGACGATCATGCGAACTCGATCACGCTTCTGATGCCGTCCTGGGCCTCCATGAGCTCGAACCCTCGGTTGACGTCGTCGAGCGTGATCCGGTGGGACACGAATGCGGCGACGTCGATGTCGCCGGCCAGCGCGCTCTCGACGTACTGCGGCACCTGATCGCGGCCTTTCACGCCGCCGAACGACGAGCCCGCGACGCGCCGGCCGGTGATCAGATAGCGCGGGACGACCTCGAGCACCTCGCCTTTACCGGCGACGCCCGCGACGGTGCAGAGACCCCAGCCCATGCGGGCGGATTCGACGGCCTGGCGCATCACGGCGACGTTGCCCGTCGCCTCGAACGTGTAGTCGGCCCCGAAGCCCGCGGTCATCTCCACGATCCGCTCGACGATGTCTGGACCGCCGACCAGCGTGTCGGTAGCGCCCTGGGCCGTCGCGAGCTCGAGCCTTCCCGGCGAAAGGTCCACGCAGACGATGCGCTCGGCGCCCTGGAGCCGGCACCCTGCGACTGCGCCCAGTCCGACCATGCCTGCACCGAAGACGACGCAGGTCGCGCCGGCCTCCACCTTCGCGGTGTTCATCGCGGCGCCGAGACCCGTCGAGAGGCCGCAAGCGAAGAGGCACGCGTGCTCCGGCGGCGCCTCTGGATTGACTTTCGCAAGGGCGATCTCCGGCATCACGGTGTACTCGGCGAACGTCGACGTCCCCATGAAGTGGCGGATCGGCTCGCCCTCCCGGCCGAGCCGGGTAGTCCCGTCCGGGAGGAACCCCTTTCCCTGCGTGTCGCGGATCGCGAGGCAGAGGTTCGTGCGCTCGCTGAGGCAGTGGATGCACTCCCGGCACTGGGGCGAAAAGAGCGTCACGACCTGGTCACCCGGCGCGACAGAGGCGACGTCCGGGCCCAGCTTCTCGACGATCCCGGCGCCCTCGTGGCCGAGCACCGTCGGCGCGTAGCCAGAGGGATCAGCCCCGGAGGCGGTGTAGAGATCGGTGTGGCAGACCCCGCAGGCGGTCAGCCGGACGAGCACCTCTCCGGACTTCGGCTCGGCGAGATCGACCTCCTGTACCTCGAGCGGTTGGCCGAACTCCTCGAGGACAGCAGCCTTGATCTTCACCGTCCCAGGCCACCTTCGCTGTCCGGCCCCACACCGTCGACCCGAGCCCAGATCTCACGCACGCGGTCGAGACTACCGGCACAGAGTCATCGGTCGCTCCGGCCGTCATCCACCTGGCGGGATTTGCGGCTCCAGACGGTACGGGCGGCTATTTCTGGCGCGGTATCTGCGCGGGGTGTGCCTTTGCGACACGTGCAGCTTCGATGATCACGCGAAGTCCTCGAGGTCATGCACGAAGCGAGCACGAGGCGGTTTTTCGCGCGCGTGCTGACGTATCCGCCCTTCATTCGAGACGTAGCCCATTCTCGACCAGGGTGAGTGCGCGTTGGAGTTCGTGCTCGAGCGGCTGGACGTAGCCGCTTGCGTACCAGTGTCGCGCGGCGGCGTTCATCGCCCAGACGAGGGTGGTGGCGATCACCTGCATGTCGAGGTCGTCGGGTGGGCGTTCGACGGCGTCGGCGAGTGCGGCTGCGACGAGCTGTGCCATCTGCTCGCTCAGCCTTGCAGCGGCGGCTTGGATCGCGGGTTCGTCGGCCCAGTAGCGGATCTTGCGGCGGGCGAGTTCCTCGTCTCGGCCGAAGAACCGGGTCATGACCCCTTCTATCGCGCGTCTGGCGGCCTCAACCGGCGGATGGGCGGCGAGTTCGGTCTGGAGAACGTCGAGCAGCTGGAGGTCGAGCTCTTCGTGCAGGATGAGCTGCTCCTTGGTCCCGAAGTAGCGGTAGACGGAGCTGGGGGAGACCTCGGCCGCTTCCGCGATCTGCTCGATCGTGACCTCATCGAAGCCGCGCTCGTCGAAGAGGTCGAGCGCGACCTCCTGGATTCGCCGCATCGCCGCGATCCGCTTGCGTTCCCGCAGTCCTGTCTCGCTGGCCATCGCCCAAAGCGTACCGCTGGCACGGGAGTTTAGAAAGTCACTTGCGCAAGCTAGTCACTGTCAGCTACAGTGCCGAAGAGAATGTAACTAGCAAAAGGAAGTGACTGTCCGATGAAGAATCTCAACGCCGCTGCGATCGAGACATCCGGCCTGGTCAAGCTCTTCGGAAGCACGCGTGCAGTCGACGGCGTCGACTTGCGCGTGCCGAGGGGTCTCGTCTACGGGCTGCTGGGGCCGAACGGGGCCGGCAAGACGACGACGATTCGGGTGCTCGCGACCTTGCTTCGTCCGGACGGGGGGACGGCGCGCGTCTTCGGGCATGACGTCGTGCGAGAGGCGGATGCGGTTCGCGGCCACGTGACGCTGACGGGCCAATTCGCCTCGGTCGACCAGGACCTGACCGGACGTGAGAATCTCGTCCTGCTCGCCCGGCTGCTCGGCTACTCGCGTCGCGACGCCAGGGCCCGGGCGGGGGAGCTGCTGGAGGCGTTCGGCCTGGCCGACGCGGGTGGGCGTCAGGTGAAAGCGTACTCGGGCGGAATGCGGCGCCGGCTGGACATCGCCGCCAGCGTGGTCGTCGCTCCCGAGCTGCTCTTCCTCGACGAGCCGACCACCGGGCTCGACCCGCGCAGCCGTAACCAGGTCTGGCAGATTGTCCGCTCGCTGGTCGCCGACGGCACCACCGTTTTGCTGACGACGCAGTACCTGGACGAGGCCGATCAGCTCGCCGACCGGATCGCGGTCATCGACCAGGGGCAGGTGATCGCCGAAGGCACCCCCGGCGAGCTGAAGGCGTCGGTCGGTCACGCGAGCCTGCGCGTGCGCCTGCGCGATCGCGACCAGCGACCCGAGGCCGAGCGGCTGCTCTCGAAAGCCCTCGGCATCGAACTGCATCGAGAGCGCGACCCGGCCGCGCTCTCGGGTCGCGTCGCCGACCCCGACGATGTCGCGTCCGCGCTCGGACAACTCGCCCTCTCGGGAATCGCCGTCACCGGGTTCGCACTCGGCCAGCCGAGTCTCGACGAGGTCTTTCTCACCCTCACCGGACACCCCACCGACGTCAGCGTCACCGCAGAGGAGGAAGCCGCGTGACCGAAACGGCCGTCCCACCCAAGACGACGATCGACGACCCGCTGCAGAGGCTGGCGGGCGCCTGCACGCGGCCTGCCCGCCCCGGCGCCGTGTCGGTCTCGTTCACCTTCGCCTGGAGAGGCCTGCTCAAGATCAAGCACGTCCCCGAGCAGCTCGGCGACGTGATCGGAATCCCGATCATCTTCACGCTCATGTTCACCTACCTCTTCGGCGGCGCCCTCGCCGGCTCCACCGGCCACTACCTCACGTTCCTGCTGCCCGGGACGCTCGTGATGGCCGTCCTGCTGGTCAGCGTCTACACAGGGATCACCCTCAACACCGACATCACAAGCGGCGTCTTCGACCGCTATCGGTCGCTGCCGATATGGCGGCCCGCTCCGATCGTCGGCGGATTGCTTGGCGACATCGGCCGCTACCTGCTCGCCGCCGCGCTCGTCATCCTGCTCGGCCTCGCCATGGGCTTTCGCCCCGGCGGGGGCGCGACCGGCCTCCTCGAAGCGGTAGCGCTAGTGCTGGTCTTCGCGCTCAGTCTCTCCTGGATCTGGACGAGCCTCGGCCTCGTCCTGCGAACTCCCAGCTCGGTGCAGACAATCGGCCTACTGATCCTCTTCCCACTCACCTTTGCAAGCAACGTCTTCGTCGACCCACACACGATGCCCGGCTGGGTTCGCGCGTTCGTCGACGTCAATCCGGTCAGCCACCTTGTCACCGCGACCCGCGGCCTCACCGACGGCACGGCCACGGCCACCCAGATCGGTTGGGTCCTCGTCGCGTCGGCCGTTCTCACCGCCGTCTTCGCCCCCTTGACGCTGCACCTCTACGAAAAGGACCGCTGAGCAGGGAGGTGCTGCGCAGTGTGTGATCGTGTGAAAGAGAACCAGGCACCGCAGTCGATTTGAAGGCATCGCGACCGGTCGAAGGCGAGGTGAAGACCCTCCTCGGTGGCGCCGTGCTGATCTATGCCGGGAAGGGCGCGCATCGGCGCGCTTGACAGCCTGATGAGGGCGAACGAGGATTTTCCCCGTCGTCAGATCTGAGCGGGGGGCAGATGGAGATTGGCGGTGCCCAGGGTCGATGGCCCGCCTCGGCCGCTGCGGCGGGCGAGCGCTTCGCGGGTGTCCCCCGGCGATTCCTCGCCTGGCTGATCGACCTCGTGGTCGTGACCGCGCTGATCTTCTCAGCGGTCAGCCTGGTGGACGTGGCGGTCGGGCCGGCCGTGGAGATTCGGCCGGACGCGCCCACGCTGCGTGGCACCGTTTCGGTCTCCCACGCCAGGCTGGTCGTCGATGCCGTGGTGGCAACGGGACTCAGCGCAGCCTACTTCGTCGTGCCGTGGGCTCTCGTGGGGGCCTCGCTCGGGCAACGCGCTCTCCGGATCCGCGTTCGCCGCGCCGGCAGCGACAAGACGCTTCCGGTCGGGCGGGCGACCGCGCGTTGGGTTCTCCTCTTCCCTCCTTTCGCGACCGTGTCCGCCTTCACGACCGGCGTGCCTCTTCTCGGCTGGTTTCTCTGGGGCGGTGCGGCGGTGTGGTATGCCATCCTCTTTCTCAGTACGGTCGGCAGCGTGACGAGACAGGGGCTCCACGACCGCCTTGCGCGGAGTGTCGTGTCCAAGAAGCGAGTGGCGGCCGGCTGAGAGGACGATGTTCGCCGACGCTCGCTCCGTTCCGAAGGACACCCGTCTCGACACGGATATCTGCATCATCGGTGCAGGGCCTGCGGGGATCACGCTCGCGCGCGAGTTCATCGGCTCCTCGTTCCGGATCGCCGTTCTCGAGAGCGGCGGCTTGCAGTACGACCAGGAGACCCAGGAGCTCTACGAGGGCGGCTCGATCGGACTGCCCTATCCGGACCTTTCGGGCCCGCGCTTGCGCTTCTTCGGCGGTACGAGCAACCACTGGGGCGGGATTTGCAGGCCGTTCGACGAGGCTGACTTCGAGCCGCGGGAGGGGATTCCGTTCACAGGCTGGCCGATCGGCAAGGCCGACGTCGACCCGTTCTACGCCCGGGCTGTCCCCATCGTCCGCCTCCATTCGGATGACTGGACACTCGACGATTGGAGCCCCGGCCACGCGCCGAGGCCGCTGGCGCTCAATCGGGATCTCATCGAAACCAGGGTGACTCAGGTGGTCGACGAGGGGCTGCGGAGCTTCGGGCGGAACTACCGCGACGAGCTTCGACTCGCGTCGAACGTGACGGTGTTCTTGCACGCCAACGCGATGGGCGTTCACGCCGATGAAACGGCACAGCACGCGACGTCCGTTCCCGTGCGGACGCTCGAGGGCAACGCCTTCGAGGTGGTCGCCAAGGTGTTCGTGCTCGCAACCGGCGCCGTCGAGAACGTAAGGCAGCTCCTCGTCTCCAACGATCGGCGTCCCAACGGACTGGGAAATCAGCACGATCTCGTCGGCAGGTTCTTCCTCGAGCACCCCCGCTTCCTCGCCGCCTCGATCGTGCCCCTCGATCGAGCCCCGAATCTGGCGTTCTATGACAGCCATCGCATCGCCGAGGCCGACATCCGTGGCTATCTGGCCTCCTCCAAGAGCTTCCAGCTCGCCGAGGGCCTGCTGGACCTCCAGCTCCGCGTCGAGCTCGACTACGGGGAACCTCCGGAGGATGTCGGCGACTTCGCCCGCCACGTGGTCACGCTGGGGAAGGATCTCGAGAGCTGGCAAAGGCTTGCGATGCCCGGCACCCCGATCCCTGTGCCGTTCCTAGACGTCATCCGGAAAGCACTGGACTCGCCCGACGACACGTACATCTACCTTCGAGGGCAGGTGGACAACATCGGCATCACCACCAGGATCGAGCCCGCCCCGAACCCGGACAGCCGCATCCTGCTGGTCGGAGAACGCGACGAGCTCGGCATGCAGCGCGTGGCGCTGGACTGGCGCTTGAGCGAAATCGACAAGCGAAACGTGCGCCGAACGCTCGAGGTGTTCGGGGCCGAGATCGCGCGGACTGGCGTCGGGCGCCTGAGGATCACCTACGACCAGGACGAGGGCGAGTCGGGCTGGCCTGACGACATGGGCGGAGGCGAGCACCTCATGGGGACGACGCGGATGAGCGACGATCCGAAGCAGGGCGTCGTCGACCGCAACTGCCGCGTGCACGGGATGTCCAACCTGTTCGTCTCGGGAAGCTCGGTCTTTCCGACCGCAGGCGGAGCGACGCCGACCCTGATGCTCGTGGCGCTCGCACTGCGGCTCGCAGACCATCTCAAGCGCGAGGTGCTGGCCTGAAAATGGAACGGACGATGAGGCGCCGCACGTTCCTCCTCGCCGCCGGCGGAGTTGGTTTTTCCTGGCTGTGGCGGTCGTCCGGGTTCTGGCCGGCGCTCGGGCCACCCCCAACCGCAATCGAGCGGCTGACCGGGCTCCTCGAGCATCCGAAAAGCGCAGCGGTGGTCGGCCGCGCCTATTTGCAGGCGTTCCCGGCCGAGTCTTCGCCGGGCCTCCTGGCTGCCCGCCTGGTGGAGCGGATTCCCGGTGGGCTCGAGACGGTGGCGGCGTCCACCGAGAGCCAGGTGAGCGAGCTAGTGAGAAGCTCGATCGGAGACGACTTCGCGGATCTCGAGATCGTCGTGCTTCAGGGGTGGGTGTTCGCTCGCACCGAAGCGCGGTTGTGCGCACTCACGGAATTACAAGAGCGCTCCGCAAGCCCAGCCTGAGCTCGGACCCGCCAGCGTCCCGAAGGGCGTTGGGATCCTCCGAGATGTCCCGCCCGGTGTTCTGCGGTCTCTGCGACACCAACCTCGGTGTCATCTACGAGCGCGAGGCGGATCATGCGCTCGCGTCGTTCGAGATCAGCGCGGGATGCATCGTTGTCGAAACAAAAACGAGCCCGTGGCTCATCTCGCGTGGCGCTCATCGGGCACTAGGGTTCCTGCGAAGCCCGCTGCCAGCGCGACTCCACACGAGCTGCAGCGGCCTTGGCGCCGAGCCGGTCAAGGCCGGTGAGCGCGCAGCGACGCGGTTCCTCGGTGTCGGCGTCGGCGAGCGCGAGCGCCGCCTCGTACGGGCAACCGATCGCCGTCCAGCGCTCGGCGGCTCGTGCCCAGGCGCCCGCAATCTGCAGTGCGTAGGGATGTTCGAGATCGGGCAGCGGTGGAGCTTCGAGCCCCGCGCGCCAGCGCCAGAACGCGAGCTCGGGTAGCGGCCACGGGCCGCGTTGCTCGCGCGCATCCGCGAACACGAGGTCGGTGGCCGCGATGATTCCGTCTCGGTCACCCTCGAGCCACGCCACCTCCGCCTGCGCGAGTGCGACGGGCGCGATCCGCATCACCTCACCCGACGGCTGAGCGAGCTCGAGCGCTTCATCGAGAAGCGAGTCGGTCTCCGCCTCGCCGCGGCGCACAGTTACGAGGGCGCGCACGGTGAGTGCGAGGACGCGCGGGAAGATCGACGTCAGCCGCTTCTGGAAGACGAGCGTGCAGAGCGCGTCGGCCTCGTCCCAGCGGCCGCGGTCGAGCTCGATCTTCGCGCCGAACGCTTGGAGGTAGCTCTCCGACAGGATGTGGCCGCGCTCGCCGGTGTATGCCAGTCCGCGCTCGAGGTGGTGGTCTGCGATCTCGTAGGAACGGAGGAAGGCGGCCGTGTGCAGGAGATGGATGAACGCGCCCGCTACAGCATTCGGCATCTCGGCCGCCTCGCTCATCGCAAGGTTTTGCTCGAGCTTGTCGAGCCCGTCGGGCTGTCCCGCGAGAGCCTCCGCCATCGCGATTGTTCTCAACGCCCTGATACTGGTCTCGGTGTCGCCGACACGATCGGCGAGCGCGTGCGCGTGCGCGGCGTACGCAATTGCGTGCTCCGTGTCGAGGTCATCCTTCCGGAGTGCTGCCAAGACGGCATACGCCATCGCGAGCTCGCGCCCATGCTCGACCTGCTCGAGGGTGGCTATCGCCCGACGAACTGTCTCGTCGGCATCGGCGGTGCGTCCAGGGCACCAGAGGATGTCTGCGAGCTGGAGCAGTGAGTCTCCCTCACCACGGGTGTCGCCGATGTCGCGAAACGCTGCGGCTGCGCGCTCGAGCGCGTCGAACGCTTCGTGCTGCTGGTCGGTGAGATAGCACTCGTGCGAGTACTTGTGCAGCAGCTCCGCACGCTCACGCGGCTCGAGGCTTGCCGCGAAGCGCAGCGCACGTCCGTATTGCGCAGCGGCCTCACGATGGGCACCGACCGTGACCGCACGATCGCCGGCCGCGGGCGCGTAGCGGAGCACCGCGACCGCGTCTTCCGCGCCTTCGGCGTGGTGAGCCAGCCGCTCCACATCCGGGGAACCCGTCGGCGGCTCGGCCAGTGCGGGGAGCGCCCTGCGGTGCAGCGCGAGCCGCCGGGTAGGCGAAAGCGAGTCCTCGACGGCTAGCCGGGCCAGCTCATGCCGGAACGCGACGCCCTCAACGCTATGCACGAGCATCCCCGACGTGAGGCACTCGTCGAAGGCGTCGAGGTCGCCCTCGGTCAGTGCCTCGAGCAGCCAAAGCGGCACATGTGGGGGCGCCACCGCGGCAGCCTGGAGCAACGCTTCCGCTCGCGGCGAGAGGCTCGCGGCGCGCGCGAGAACGGCCTCGCGCACCGTGGCGGGCACCTCGGCGTCGCCGGCAGCGAGCGCCTCCGTTGCGAAAAAGGGGTTTCCGCCCGTCTTGCGATAGAGCTCGTCCACGTCGATTCCGCTCGGCGCGGCGAGGCGAGCGAGCGCGTCTCGTGAGAGCGGCGTCAGGTCGATTCGACGCAGCGTGCGACCCCTTGCGAAAGTGCCGAGCACGATACGGAGCGGATGCCGGCGGTCGAGCTCGTCGTCCCGGTATGTCAGGACAGCAAGAGCGGGGACCGACTCGATCTTGCGACTGAGCAATGCGATCACGTCGAGCGTCGCCTCGTCTGCCCACTGCAGATCCTCGAGCACGAGGACGGTCGGCCCGCGCGCTGCGAGCTCGCGGATCAACGCCGCGGCAACGGCCTGTGGCTTCCCGCCCTCGTCCACGACCCGAAGGAGCTCGCCGCCGGTCGCCTCCGCGACATCGACGAGCGGCCCCAGCGGACGCGGCGTGAAGAGCGGATCGCAGGCGCCCCAGAGCAAACGTGGCGCATCGTGCTGATCGGCGCAGAACCTTCGCAGGAGCGACGTCTTGCCGACGCCCGCCTCGCCGGTCACGGACACGAGGCCGCCGCGACGGGTGCGCGCGACGTCCCCGAGCGATTCCGCGAGCGCAGAGGTCGCTTCGTTACGTTCGAGCAGGGCATCGCCGGCATCTTCGAGGCCCGGCTCGATCACGGATGCGGGTCGCTGGCCAGCGACGGACGGGAAGATCTTTTGCAGACCAGCCGCCTCGAGCTGATACAGACGCTCTGGGCGGTCGAGGTCCTTCAACCAGTACTCGCCGAGCTCGTGGAGGTGTGCGCCGTCGAGCTCGGCGTCCTCGAGGACGGACGATGCCGCCAGCGAGACGAGGATCTGCCCGCCATGGGCCGCCGCCATGATTCGCGCGGCGCGGTGCACGCCGAGGCCGTAGTAGCCCTCGTCCGACGCGCTCGGCTCGGCGGTGTGTATGCCCATGCGGACACGCACCTCGCTCGCTTCCGGCCACTCGTGCGTCGCGAGCGCGCGCTGGGCGTCGATCGCCGCCTTCACAGCCTCGTCCGCACGTCGGAAGGCAAAGAGGAACGAGTCACCCTGGTTGTCGACCTCCTCGCCCCCGTGATCCTGCGCGGCCGCGCGAAGAATCCGCCGATGCTCGGCAAGGAGATCGCCGTACCGTGCACCCAGCGTCTTCAGGAGTTGCGTCGACCCCTCTATGTCAGTGAAGAGCAAGGTGAGGGTTCCCGTGGGGAGGCTTGTCGTGCGCACCGGACTCACTTCATACACCGCGCAGCAACACATCTCCAGTAGCTCGGTGACGTGGGGGTCCATGCGCCAACCGGCTCGGGCGCCGCGTGATCAGCGACCTCCAGACGTTCAAAACGTGCGCGACTCACGAGGCGGGCAAAAGCACTTGCGATCGGGAACGCCGGTCTACCCGGGCGGTCACCCTTCTCCGGGGATTACCGGCTACGGCCGGCTTCTTGCGGCGATTTCAGGCCGCCCAGATCATGCTCTCCCACGGATCCTGTGATGCGCTAACTGTTATCGGATGCCTGCGACAGGGCGTGGGACGCGTTTGCGGCAACCACGCGAAGTGTCCGTGCGGGGGTATGACCGTCTGTTACGGCACTTCGATGTAGGGCCGTGGAGGGAGGAATGACGCCGTGCGCCTCGATCTGTGCCGCCATCTCGGGTGGCGGGGAGACCATCAGCGCCTGCGCGGCGTCGATGTCGTGGATGTCGGCGGTGACGGCGATGTTCTTGCTCCCATCGGCCGCGAGGCCGCAAACATGGAAGTTTTGAGGCGGTACCGGCGCGCGCGGTCAGGCGAGCACACTTGTCCTCGGATGTCATTCGGACAGAAACTCGCCCACCTCCTTGGCGACTCGGGTCGAGTCGTCGAACCAGGGCATGTGGCCGGCGCCTTCGACAAGGCGCAGCTCTCCGCGAGGCAATATCATCGACGTCACCACCACGGCCAGCGGCAAGAGTCAGTCCTTTCTAAGGCCGTACTTCCTTTTCCGGCCTTTTTTCGCGACAGGCAGTCTCACGGCCCTGTAGCGCGGACGCGCTCAATGAGTCCGTCCGGCACCTGGACGCCGCAGGGCTTGTACAAGAGCTAGAGCTCGCGGTAGTCCTTCGCGCTCGAACCCGACTCGCTCGCGACGTCACGGCTCCGTGAACGATCCGTAGAAATTACGGAGGCAAGGTCAGAGATTGCGCTGAGGAATGGTGTGGAGCGTGACGGCATGATGAGACTGCGCTAAGGAGAAATCGCCAAGAGAAGGAAGCTCTACCGAAGAAGCGCGACGAAGACTCCCCGAAACGCCTCTCCGATAGAGCAGACGAAGGCGACAGACGACTTAGCGAAGGTCAAAGGAAGGGCCCAGAGATGGGCCCTTCCTCATACTCGTCGGTTCTCACCAGCCGTCCCCAGAGCCGCGCCCCCGAAGCGTCCAGCGCCCCGCCAAACGTTCCGACCACGATGCCCGGGCGGCGTGGCCGAGGGTGCTGCGCGTGCGCAAACGCGCCCGGCTCGAACAGGCGGTGTAAGACTGCAGCCGACGCGGAATGGACACGCCGTCGAGATCGAGTCACTGCCTTCGCGTCGTCGTAGCGGGCGGCGGCGTGGCGGCCCTGGAAGCCATCCTCGCGCTGCACGCACTTGCGGAAGACCGCGTGACGCTCGAGCTTGTCGCACCGGAGCCCGATTTCGTGTATCGGCCGCTCGCCGTGGCCGAGCCATTTCGAGTGGCAGATGTTCGGCGCTTCCCGCTGGGCATGTTCACGGAGGACGCCGGAGCCGAGCTGCGGCAAGGCACGATCACTGCAGTCGATCCCGCACGGCACGTCGTCGAATGCGACAGCGGCGAAGAGATCTCCTATGACGTGCTGCTGCTTGCGCTCGGAGCGCGCCCCCGCCCATCCGTGGCGAACGCGCTCACCTTCCGCGGGCCAGAAGACGACGCCGCCTTCAGCGACCTTCTCGAGGACTCGTTAACGGGCTCCGTGCGACGAATCGTGTTTGCGATTCCGGTCGAAGCGCGCTGGCCCTTGCCCCTCTACGAGCTCGCGTTCCTGACGGGAAACTATTTGACCGATCGTGGCACGAGGGATGTCTCCATTACGCTCGTTACGCCCGAGGACGCTCCGCTTGCGCTTTTCGGGGCCGAGGCAAGCAGCGCCATCCGCGAGCTCCTCGAGCTTCGCGACATCGAGCTGAGGCTGCGTACCGTCCCCCTCCGCTTTGAGGAGGGCGCGCTCGAGGTGGCGCCCAAGGCCTCGCTCCCAGCCGACCGCGTCGTCGCACTGCCCCGCCTGGATGGTCCTCGGCTCCCCGGTATCCCGCACGACAGAGACGGCTTCGTTTCGACGGACGATTTCGGCCGCCTGCTGTCGGAGGAGGACATCTACGCCGCGGGTGACATGACGCAGTTCCCGCTCAAGCAAGGCGGAATCGCAACGCAGCAGGCGGATGCAGCAGCTACCGCAATCGCCGCCCGCTCAGGCGTTCCGATCGAACCGACGCCCTTCAGACCGATCCTGCGGGGTCTCCTTCTCACGGGTATGACGTCGCGCTACCTGCGCGCGGAAGCGGGAACACGGCCGAGCTTAGATGTCCAACCGCTCTGGTGGCCGCCGGCCAAGATCGTCGGTCGCTACTTGACCCCGTTTCTCGCTGCGAAGGCGGGACTCGGCGAGACCCCTGCCGGCCCGCTGCGCGATGCGGGGATATCGGTCGAGGTTGAGCTGGATCCGCGCGGCGAGACGCGTTGGTCGCCGATCTGACTCAGCCTGTAGTCAACTATGGCAACCGGTTGGTTGACTCGAGGACGTGAGCTGCTTCAAGGCGTCGTGGCGCGGCGGTTGGCGCACAGGACGGATGGGCGTATCTGTTGGCCGTCAGGTCAGCGCCTCAATCGACCGCCGGCCCTCCGCGGCCGGTGATCCTTCTCCGGGGATTACCGGCTGCGGCCGGCTCCTTGGTCAGCGCGCTTCCGGGCTGAGCGGGGATCTGCGGGGATTCGCCCCGAGAGCAGGGCTTTGCGCCTTTGTCGTTGCGGGGATTCGCGGCTGCGGACGGGGGCTTCCGGGAGCCTCATGCGGGATCAGCGCGGGATGAGCTAGTTGCCTAAGTGGAAAACGGATACGGATTTGTGCGGGATGCCGTGGACCTTGCCCGCGAATGGACAGCTGCGCGGCTAAACCCTCTCAAGAACGACGACCGGAATCACACGGATCCCCTCGAGCTTCCCCTCGTATTCGGCAAACCCGTCCCAGTCGGCCTTCTGCTTCTCGAAGATGCGCTCGCGCTCCTCACCCTCCGCAACGCGGGCGCGTACCGGAAAGCGATCGGTGCCGATCTCGACTTCGGCGTCAGGGTTCGCGACAAGGTTGTAATACCAATCAGGGTTTTTCGGATCGCCGCCCTTCGAGGCAAACACGGCAACGGAGTGGTCGTCGAGCCGCTGGTAGGCGAGCGGGTTCACCCGTTCGACGCCAGTCTTTGCTCCGCGGTGGTGAAGGAGCAAGAGCGTCCGTCCCTCGAAGTGGCCGCCGACGCGGCCTTCGTTGGCGCGGAACTCGTCGATGATCGCTTGGTTCCAGTCACTCATG
>CAWJCL010000004.1:0-133177 GCA_963841425.1 uncultured Actinomycetes bacterium
CACCCAGGAGGTCGCCGGTTCGAGTCCGGCTAGCTCCATGAAGAACCAGCCGCAAAGCGGCGGTTCTTCTTCAGCGCGAGCCAACTGCGCCACATCCAGGCGCTCGGCCCCAGATGCACTCAGATGCGCTCAGCACAATGGGAACGCCCGAAGCAGGGTTGGGCTCAGAACGTCTCGGACACGGACTTCGTAGATAGGCCACGTCCGGTCCCGCGCATCGGGAGGCCCGCGCGGCCGTATTTCTAGGCGACCACGCTGAACGGTCGCATCATCTCGTTGTCTTCATGCTCGACGATGTGGCAGTGGTAGACATAGTCCTGCGGTGCCGAAACGCCGACAGGCAGGTCGAATCGTCCACGGATGATCGTGAACTGTCCGGGGTCGGCCTTCGTGGTGTCCTTGTACCCCCGCTCGCTCGGTCGCGGGGGCTCGAGCGGTCCTGTTGCGAAGGGGCGGGGGTCGAACCCACCGAGGAGGCCGTCCGGGCCACCGAAGCCTGCCGCGATCGCCGCCTGCGTGTACGCCCCGACGTCGAACGGCACACGGCCGACGACCTCGTGCATGAAGAGATGTGTGTGCATGGGATGGGTGTCGCCGGTCAGGTTGACCCAGTACCAGTCCTCGACCGACCCGACCGGAATCACTTCCGTCGGAGGAAGGACATGATCTTCTTCGAAGAAGCCGCTCCCGTTGAGCGTCAACTCCCAGTCGGGCGTATCGACGCCTACCTCGCTGAGAGTGATGAATCGTCTCCGATCGGGGCTCGGCAACTCCGCCCGTCGGCCGCCGGTCAACGTCTCCGGAATCGTCGCTGAGGTGCCCGAGCCGGGGGAGACCCGGATTTGCATCACCTGTGGAAGCGGGGCCGCCGGAGTCACGACGGGCCGCGGAGGCCGGTGGTTCGTGACGACGAACTCGGCTCCGGCCATGGGGGCAAAATCGATCAGGACGTCCGCACGCTCCGCAGGTGCGAGGGCGAGCCGTTTCACTCTCACCGGCCTGTCGAAGAGCCCTCCCTCGGCCCCGATCTGCCACATCGGCGCGCCGGCGAATTGGAGGTTGAGGATCCGGGCGTTGCACCCGTTCAGGACGCGTAGACGGTACAGGCGCGGCTCGACATTGAGGTACGGCCATACCTTCCCGTTCACGAGCATCGTGTCGCCGAAGTACTCCCCGATCCAGGTGACACCGGGGATGTCGCTCACCGGGTAGAGGAAGGTGCCGTCGTCGTTGAACTGGCGATCCTGGATCACGAGCGGGAGCTCGTACGGGCCGCTGGGGAGGCCGTTCGCGTTGTCGGGCCCGCCCGTGTCGAACTCGTCGCGCAGCAGGTAGGCGGCTGCGAGTCCGGCGAAGACATTCAGGCGCGTGGCCCCCATCGCGTGGTCGTGGAACCAGAGGAGCGTCGCCGGCTGCTCGTTCGGGTAGTCGACGGTCTGCGTTTCTCCATGTCCGAAGCCCGTCGGCGTGACGCCTGGATTGCCGTCGCTGGCAGCAGCTACGAAGCCGCCGTGCAGGTGCGTCATCGTTCGCACCTCGTCGCCGAGGGGCGTGAGGCGCGGATCGATGGGAATCCAGGCCGGATAGGTCGACGGAAGATCATGTGTGTATCTGACGGTCAACGGCGTCCCCTTCTGGGCGACGACCGCCAGCCCGAAGGACCCCGACTGACCCGAGAGCCCACTGCCGTCGTCGTAAGCCCAGAAAGGCGTCGGCGGCAAGTCCGGGTGGAGACGCCGCGAAAGAGGACGCTCTCTGAACGAGTACGCACCCGTCGAGCTCTGAGCGGCGACAACGATGCCGTGCCCAGGAAGCGGAACCTCGTCGATGTACTTCCGCAAGTGCCGGGCCACCGAAGCAGCTTGCGCGGTCTTGAGATGCCAAGGCACGAGCCAAGCCGCGGCACCAACAGCTCCATACTCGAGGAGCCGCCTGCGCGTGAACGACGCCAGGGTTACCCCCTTCGTATCCCGACGCCAGTATCCGTCACAACGATCCCGATGGCAAGCCGGGCGACGGAGGGGACGGCAGAAGCGACAGCCGGTCCCTCCGGTTGACGAGCTCTTTCGTCGGGGTAGCTGACGCCCGGGAACGCTCGAGGAAGTCGCGAGCCCAGGGCGTATCGATTCGGTAGGTCGTGTCGGTCGCCCGGCAGACGGCGTCGCCGGTCACCGTGACGGAGACGATCCGGTTCGAGTTCACGCCACCGAGGAAGTGAGGGCCGCCCGAGTCCCCGTAACAGGTGCCTCCACTCCTGCGGATGGATTCATGTCGAGCGTGAGCCGCGCCTTCTGCAGCGAGAGGAAGCTCTGCAGCGCAAAGCGTCGAACACCGTCGAAGAAGAAGGCGTTCGGTCCCGTCGTCTTGATCTCACGCACGGTCCCGTAACAACGGCCGTGAATGTCTTGCCGTAGATCGCTCCGCTCGCCTTGAGCTGGCTGAGCACACCCACGTGCGGCAGAGTCGCCGGAGTCACGCCCGGACTCGCGTCGAGGACGACGGCCGCTATGTCATACGTGTTGCTCGAGCTATTTCGCTGACGGGCTCGGCATTGATGAGTCCGGGCAACAGGAGCTGCGGAACACACTGACCGAATCGTGATTCAGTGGCGATGGCCGCAGGCGGAACCCGCGACGACAGACGGCGAGCTTCGGGCTTCATCCGGCACGCAGGCCGACGCGAGGCACGTTCCGATGTTTTTCTCGGCGCTCCGCCGTCTGACCATTGACGGCCGGAGCAGCGGTTGGATGCCCTGCACACCGTTCATCGACTCGATCGCCGCGCGGATCGGCGCGGCGTGACGTTCGAGCCGTTGTGACTCAGACTCGACCAATCGAGCTCTTCGGTTCATCGAGGCGCAGGGGTCGCCTCCCATCCTCTCGAAGGGTGGCGACCGACAACAGCCTTGTGCCAAACCGGCCGAAGGGCATCTGGCAGGCCGCCTCGCTCGCCCCCCTCGCCGCGCGCAAAGCCGCACGAGGAGTGCGCTTCATACCCGATGCGCGATTGCCACAGCGCCGGCAACGTGGGAGTTCGATAGAACCGATGTCAGCCAAACGCGCCAGGTGCAGAACACGACCGTCAGGGGGTCGTGGATGAGCGTGGCCCTGACGCCGGCCTGGTCGCTAAGAACCCGTAGTTCGCGGAAAACGCCATGCGGACGATTGCGGATGCCGATCGTCGCCGCTGGACCGATGCTCGTGGGGCGAGGGAAAGGAGCCAGGCATGGGACGGGTTTCCAACGCCATAACGATTGGGTTCGCTGGGCTTGCAGCCTTCCAGGCCGCTCTGGCGGCCGGGGCCCCTCTCGGGGACGCGGCGTGGGGCGGCGCGCACATGCAGTTGACGGCGGGGCAGCGAGTCGGAAGCGGGGTTGCCGTCTTCGTCTACCTAGCCGCGATCTACATCGTGCGCGGGCGCACCGCCGGCCGGCCGGAACGCCTCTACCGCTGGGGGACTTGGGCGCTCGTGGGCATGCTCGGCCTCGCGGCGGTCGCGAACGTCGCCTCCGAGAGCCCGTGGGAAAATTACCTCCTCGCGCCAGTCGCAATCGTGCTTGCGGCGCTCTGCTTCATGGTCGCACGCACGGCTGCAAGGGGCGAGGGCGCTCGCCAACGCGCGTTCAACTCGCCGCCTCGCCCGCACCTTCCCGTGTAGACGAAAGGAAGCGAACTAGGGCGCAACCCGTTCGATCGCGCCCTGGCTCGTCGTCAATTGGGCTCGCTCGTGACTGGCTCCAAACGGAGAAGCGGGCGCCGAGCCTCTCCGAGGACAACGTCACGCCCTTCGGGGCGATCTTGAACCGCCGACGGGGGATCACGACGTGTGGATGGAGCAACGAGAGGCGATTCGGCACGACGACGACATCGAGGGGCAGTGGCTCGTCCTTGGGCGGATAGATTGCGCGTTGGGGAGCCGGTGCTGCGCGTAGAGGGTGCGATTGTCATCCGCCGTTCTTTGGAGGAGGTCTTCGACTTCGTCGCCGACGAGCGCAACTTGTACGACCCGCGCACGGTCGGCGCCGAGAAAGTCTCGCCGGGGCCGATCGGCCGGGGAACACGCTTTCGTACGGAAACCAAGAAAGGCCGTCGTACGATCAGCATGCTCGTCGAGCTCAGGGCCTACGACCGACCGCATCACCTTGCCTCCCACACGAGCACGCGCGGGATGGATATCGACAGTTCGATCACGTTCGAGGCTGTCAGAGAGGATGAAACGCGCATTCGTTGGATCTCCAACCTGCAACCGCGCGGCCTGCTGCTCACCCTGCTGAGGCCGATCCTTCGCCCCCTCGCGCGCCGACAGATGGAGACGATCTGGAAGAACTTGAAGCGCACGCTCGAGCGCGAGCGCGGAAACCTACGGACGCGAAGTCGGTGAGTCGTTCCGATCGAAGTCGGTTCATCGCGATGTTGATTCGGGTACGTCCGGGGCGATGCCGCCGCTCCGCCCGCCGAGCGTGTCGCGCATGGTTGCGGCACTCGCAGTCGTGTACGGGCTTGCCGCCGTCGCGGCCCGTCCTGGAATGGACCGGTAGGGCTCGAATGCCCAGGAGAGGGCACGGCTGCTTCCGAGAGACGAGCTCGTCCCGGAGGCGCGCGCGTGCTGGGTGAGCGGGCACAGGCGGGCGCGGCGCTCTCGGAGCAGGTCGAGCGGGCGCGCGCGCGGAGCGAGCTCGAGTCGGCGTTGACCAAGCGCGGCGAGGCTCTCAACGACGTCTACGCGGTGCCAAAGGCCACCGAGCCGGCCGGCGAGGCCGGGTTTGCCTGGGATGCAGCGGCGAGTGGGGCCGGCGTCACGCTGGTGCTCGTGCTGGGCGCGTTGGCGATCGCCTTCCTCGTGCGCCGCGGCCGCCCGGCCAGCGAGCGAAGCCGTCTAGTCTCGCCGACACGCAGAGGTCAGAGGGCCCGCCAAATGCGGCCCCTCTGACGTTGGAGTCCCACGGCGGGCGTGCGCGCGCCGAGCGCAAAGCTCGGTGCAGACTGTTGGGGGAGATGTTGTGGCACTCCAGTTGCTCGCCCATAAAGCGCTGCAAACGAAGCACTTTTCGACGTGAGAAGACGCCTGGATCGCACCCAGGAGGTCGCCGGTTCGAGTCCGGCTAGCTCCATGAAAACCGCCGCAAATGCGAGGGTTTCTCTTTGTCTTGTTGGCGAGGCGCGCGCGCCGTACCTATCCGTTGGGCAATCAGCTCTCCTGTGCAAGAGCACCCTCAACTGTTGTCACTGAGACTTCATGGTGCCCGGCGCGCCTCCCATGCATCAATGGGCGTGAAGACGGGGCAGCCGATCTGCTCGTCACGCCTTAGGATCAGATTCGAAACGGCCGGATGAGGCACCGGAGGCGTACAAGCGCCTGCCGGATGTTCTCGCCGCTGACGCCGACTCCGTGCGGTGAAGCATCGGCTGAGCCCGCTCGGCGTCGCGATGGCCGGTCATGACGTCCACGACCCGTACAAGGATGAGGGCCGCGAGAGCGGCCCTCAGTCGTTTTGGGCTCAGGCGATGAGTCACGCGTCCGCGCTCCCGCCCAGAGCGGATCCTATGTTGCCCGACTTGGCAATCAGGGATGATACAAGTATGACACAGCTTGACCAAGAATCAGCCTGGCGATCCGTGAAAGGGCTCAATACTCACGCCCGAAAGTACCCGCAAATGGGACAGTTCGTGAACATGGACTAGGTAGCTCCTTCGCCTCCTCTCGATCAGTGCCGCTGCAGACGGCAGCGGCTCTCCTAGGATGTGGGCGTGCAACGCGCCGAGATTGCTGGGCGTGACGAAGAGCTGGCGCAGATTTCGTCGTTTCTCTCCGACCACGCCGGCATGGCCGCACTCCTGATCGAGGGCGAGCCCGGAATCGGCAAGACGACGCTCTGGCGTGAGGCGGTCGCCGGCGCCGCGGAGCAGAAGTGGACCGTCCTAGAGACGCGCCCTTCGGCCGCCGAGGCAGGCTTTGCGTTTTCCGGGCTCACCGATCTCGTCGACCTCAAGCTCGACGCACTGGCGCCAAAGCTGCCCGCTCTCCAGTCGGCCGCGCTCGAGATCGCCCTCTCCCGCCGTGAGCCCGAGGATGCGTCGCCTGTTCCGCGTCTGCTCTCGCTCGCGCTCCTCAACGCTCTCCGAGCTCTTGCCGAGGAATCCACTGTCGTCGTCGCTGTCGATGACATCCAGTGGCTCGACCGTGAATCGGCATCGGCTCTTGCGTACGCGTTTCGTCGGCTTGACGCGAGTTCACTACGCCTGATCACCTCGGTCCGGCTCGAGCCGACTCCGCCTTCATCGCCGCTGATCGAGGCACTCGGGCCGGACGTCACGACGCGCGTGCGAGTCGGGCCCTTGAGTGCAGCCGCGCTGCACCGAGCCATTCGGGTTCATCTCGGTCGCACGCCGCCTCGGCCGCTGCTTCTCCGGATTCACGAAGTGGCGGGTGGCAACGCTTTCTACGCGCTCGAGCTCGCGCGGTCGTTGCCTGACCATTCCGGCCCGGATTTCGCCCTCCCCTCGGCCCTTGAACGACTGACGAGCGAGCGGCTTCGTCGCCTCGCCCCGCCGGTGCTCCGAGTTCTCGAGCCTGCGGCCCTGCTTGCAAGTCCGGCGACGACGACGCTCGAGCGCCTAGAGGGCAGCTCGGCTGTCGTCGGGACGTACCTGGACGAGGCCGCCGCAGCGGGGGTCATCGAGGTGGAAGGCGACCGGGTTCGTTTCACGCATCCGCTCCTCGCAGAGGGGACTGCCGCGTTGATCGCCCCTCGGCGCCGCCGCTCGCTGCACCGGCGGCTGGCTGAGCTCGTCTCGGATCCGGAAGAGCGGGCCCGGCACCTTGCACTCGCCTCGGCCGGGCCGGACGAAGGCGTGGCGACGGCACTCGACGTCGCGGCGCGAACCGCACGCGCTCGTGGCGCTCCCGAAGCCGCAGCTGCGCTTGCCGAGCTCGCGAGAAAGCGTACGGCGCCTGATGACGCACCGGCATTGCGAAAACGCGGAGTGGAAGCTGCCCACTACCACTTCGACGCCGGCGATGCCACGCGGGCTACCGGTCTTCTGCGCGAGGTGATCGAAGCTTCGGCGCCCGGGCCCGAGCGAGCTGAGCTCTTGTATCGCCTCTTGTCCATGAGTTGGATGAACCTGAACGAAGGCGTCCGCGATCCCGCTCTGCGCGCGCTGAAGGAGGCAGGCGACGATCGGCAGCTCCGGTCAAGGCTTCATGACGCCCTCGCCTGGGTGCATTTCTATGAGGCCGATCTCGACGGCGCGTACGAGCATGCACGGAGATCGGCGGACTACGCCACGGACGCGACAGATCCCGGCACGCGAGCCGACGCGCTCTCCACGCTCAGCTTCGTCGAGTTCCTCCGTGGGCGGCCGAGCGAGAACCTCATCTCTGAGGCGATCGAGCTCGAGGAGGCGATGGCCGCGGGCTCGTGGACCGAGGCATCGGTCTTCACTGCGCCCCGAACCACCCTCGGGCTCGAGCTCCTGTGGTCCGGGCGGCTCGACGAGGCCCGCCAGGTGTTCGAGCAGCAGCTGTCCGAGTACGAACGGGACGGAGCGTACACGGCGATTCAGGAGGTGCTCTGCTACCTCTCGGAGGTCGAGACGAGGGCCGGTCGCTGGGGCGAGGCCGCCCACCACGCGGCGGAAGGCATGCAGAACCTCCTCGAGTCAGGCCGGGAGTCCCTCAGCCTGCCGATGTTCCTCTTCGCGCAGTCTCTCGCCGCGGCCCACCGCGGATATGCGGAAGAGGCGCGCGAGTCGGCCACTGAGGGCATGCGGCTCGGTCTCTCGAACGACGATCTCTTCTACGCGAACGCGAACAGGGCCGTTCTCGGGTTCCTCGAGCTCTCGCTCTCGAACTTCGACCGCGCGCTTACGCATCTGGCTCCCGTCGTTGCGTACCTCGAGAAGATGGGTGCGGCAGAGCCGGCGATCATTCCTTGCCTGCCCGACTACATCGACGCGCTTGTGACGGTCGGTCGCGCCGATGAGGCGGAGCCTCTGGTGAACCGGCTGGAGGAGCAGGGACGTGCTCGCGAGAGAGCGTGGGCGTTGGCCGCTGCCGCTCGGAGTCGTGGCCTGATCGCGCTGTCACGGCGCGATCTGCGAGGGGCCGAAGCCGCGGTCACCGAGGCAACGGCTCACGTGACGAAGCTGCCTCAGCCATTCGACCATGGCCGAACGCTGCTCGTGGCCGGTGAGGTGCAGCGATGGGCCGGACGGCGACGAGAAGCGCGTGAGACTCTGCAGTACGCCCTCGGGATCTTCGAGGAGCTCGGCGCTGGACTGTGGGCGGAGAAAGCGCGTTTCGAGCTGGCGCGCATCGGCGGGCGCCAGCAGAGCGGAACCGAGTTAACCGCGACCGAGACCCGCGTGGCCGAGCTCGTCGCGGCGGGATTGACGAACAAGGGAGTCGCCGCGGAGCTTTTCGTGAGCGATCGCACCGTTGAAGGCCATCTCTCTCGTATCTACGCCAAACTGGGCGTCCGTTCGCGGACCGAGTTGGCTCGCCATTTCGCGCTAAAGAGCTAGCCGGATCAAAGTCAGGGGGTTTCCACCTACCGGGGCCGCCACGCCGAGCCTAGCGTGGGCGTGACTTCTCCACGATGTGAAAGGTGGATCATGGCCAGAAAGCTGCGCAGAACGCTTCTCGTTGCAGTGCTCTCGCTGATTACCGTCATTGCCGCCATCCCTGGAGCGGCGGCCACGGGGCACGCTCGTGCGTCATGCCTTGACGCGCACCACATGGCCCTCGTGGCCAACGCCGTCCACCGTGGGGTCGCGGTCGATGCTCGCCTGGTCAACGGGTGCAGCGCTAAGGAGCGATGAGAAGACGGCATCTCTTTGTCGCCGCGGCCGGAGAACTGGCTGCAGAGTGTTGGGAAAGGTGTTGGGGGAACTGACTCGCAGGCTCGGGAAGCCGCTAGTCAAGCCGAATTCCGGCCCAGAGAGCGCCGAGATCGCACCCAGGACGTCGCCGGTTCGAGTCCGGCTAGCTCCATTAAAAGCTCGTCTATGCGGGGGTTTTCCGTTCGTAGCTAGGAGTGGTGACCGCCTGACTTTTTCTCCAGGCGCTCGGGGCGCCATGCCACATCGGAGGGCCGCACGCTGCTGCTACGGGAGACAGGGTTAGGGGAATTCCGCGGGGCGTTCGACCCGGTGACCGTGCGCGAACACCGGCTCGCCCGCCTCAACCATCTCCTCGAAGCGCACGCGGGTGATCGTCACCTCCTGGATGCAGCAGGAATCCGAGCACTCGCAGAGCACGTCGATGACCTCCAGGTCGGTGGCCCAGGCGACGCTGGCGATGTGCTCGTTCACCCCGCGGATGAGAGCTCGGTCGGGCGTCCTTTGATCGGAGGAAGGAGCCTTCAACTCGATCACCTCTTCTCTGAGTCAATTCCATCGTCTCAGCCACCGGATCCGGAGCCATCGGGGAAGTCACTGATCCGACCCCGCCCAAATTCTCATGTCCGTCCGCAGGACGCGCACGTTTCCGAAGCAGCCGTCATGGCAATAACGACCGCGGGGTCAGGCCAGGCTCGCAGGGTTGGGGGGAACCCTGCTAGCGCCTTCTACGGCGAAGGTGCGAGGTCTGGCCCCGGCTTTTTGTCGTTGGTCACGTCAGTGCTTTCCCCCGATGCGGTGGGCGGGCCGCAGGAGGAGAGTGAGGGTGGAGGCCGGGGGACCCCTGGTCGGCAGCGGCCGCATCTGTCGGCTTTCTCTCCCGCCTCCGGCCTCCCTTGATCACGCATGAGTGACGTATTCGACCGATGCGCAGAGGCGAGCCGCGCGGCGACCGCTTCGGTCCACAAGACATTCTGCGCACGCCGTCTGGCCGCGAAATCGTCGTCCTTTGCAGGGAAATGCATGCGGTCGTACTGTCCTATTGACCGCTCGCGACAGGGAGGGCGGGGGAGTGCTGGTGCGGAAGGGTCTCGGCTCGCTGCGAACCGGCCGATTGAAGGCGCTCGGCCTTGCCGGCGCTATTGCGCTTCTCATTTTGCCGGCGAGCGCCGCTGAGCAGGACGCAGTTTCATATCTGCAGCACGCCTCACAAAACGCGTTTGTCCGCGAGCGCGGACCAGCGCCTCCACTTGAACATGCGTGGACGAGGACCCTCGGCGGGCCCGTCTCCTATGTGCTCGTTGCGGGGGGCCGGGTGTTCGTCCTCGCCGGAATCGACGACTGGCCGGGCTCTCGACCCGGGGCCCTCGATCGCTCCGCTGCGGGCCGGTATCCGTTGTGTACGGATCGATCGAGCTGCGGGCGCTGACGTTCGGGGGTGTTCCAACGGGATAGGCACACAGCCGGTCGTCTCTTACTGCGGCCTCGAAGCCTGGTACCGCGGTTCGACCTCCGAGTCTAAACCCGCGCGGAGCCGATGGACCGCAAACGATTATTCCGTCGGGAGAGGGCGCGCCACCTCGGTAATTTGCCGCAGTTGCGATCAGACAGGCGCCTGATGGCACGCCCTGCTCGAGCTGAAATGCTGGAGGCGAGTGGCACGGCAAACGACTGGTCGCCACCCGCAATGACCCCCCGAAAGCGGAGGCACAAGATGTGGATGTGGTTTGGAATCGGCGGTTTCTTGTACTTGGTGTTGGCGTTTACGCTCGGCTTCATGACCTTGAGGAATAGGCATGGGTGGATGTTCTTCTTCGGCATCGTCTTCCCGTTCCTCTGGATCCTCGGGGCGTTCATGCGGCCAACCACGGGCGCGTATGCCTGAGGACGATTGGGGCGCGGCGGTCACGGCGGCAACTTGCCGTGATCGTCGCGTCAGCGTCTCCACCTTGAGGCTGGGTTACCCGGCCGGTGCTAGAACCGACTGGACCTACGGGAGGAGGCCTCGCAGTCGTTTGCTCGCGCTTCTGTCCGCTTCAAGACGCGCGGACCTCGACATTGGCCATTGAGAAGGGAGACGGATCATGTGTCGTTGGCTTGCATACTCCGGAAAGCCGGTCCTGATGGACAAGGTCCTCTATGGGCCGCAGCACTCACTGATCGAGCAGAGCCTCGAGTCGCGCATGGGCGCGGAGCCGACGAACGGAGACGGCTTCGGGATCGGCTGGTACAGCCGGTACGGGCCGGGCACCTTCAAGAGCATGGAACCGGCCTGGAACGACCGCAACCTGCGCCAACTCGCCGGCCACGTCGAGTCGCACCTCTTCGTCGCCCACGTCCGTGCGACGACGGGAACGCCGGTGCAGCAGACGAACTGCCACCCGTTCGGTCACGGCAAGTGGCTGTGGGCGCACAACGGCGTGGTGTCGGATTGGCTGCAGGTGAAGCGCGACCTCGTGCTCGCGGTCGATCCTGAGCTCTATCCGTTCATCGAGGGCACGACCGACTCCGAGGTGCTCTTCTTCCTCGCGTTGACGCTTGGTCTCAACGAGGATCCGCCCGCCGCGGTCGCCCGCACGCTCGGGCTGGTCGAGGAAGTCGGTCACCAGCACGACGTCGAGTTCCCGTTCCAGGGGACGATCGTGACGACGAACGGCGAGCGGCTGTGGGCGTTTCGCTATTCAAGCGAGGGAAGGTCGCGCTCGCTCTTCTACTCGAGCACGTACGAGACGCTCAAGGAGCTCTACCCCGACGACCAGCGCCTCGCCCTCTTCGACGAGGAGACGCGGCTGGTCGTTTCCGAGCCACTCGGCGATCTGCCTGGCGTCTGGAACGAAGTGCCTGAGGCGAGCTACGGGATCGTCCAACCCGGTCAGGACGAGCTGCACCCGTTCCAACCGGTGGTACCCGCGCACGTCGCATAGTCGGACCGCGACCGTGAACGACATGCTGCTCTCGCACGAGGCGCCATGCCCACGCGGGTGTGGGGTTCATCGGCGCCCACCAGCTGTTGGCTTAAAGCGCTGAAAACGAAGCACTTTCGACGTGAGAGGACGGCTGGATCGCACCCAGGAGGTCGCCGGGTCGAGTCCGGCTAGCTCCATGAAAGACCTGCACACGCGGTTTTTGTTTGCTGATCTGATTACAAGAGCGCCTGGAAGTGGAGGAGGCGGTCAGGGTTCGTTCGGCGGCAGAACTCGATTTCTCCTGGAAATCCGCGAGTTGAGCGCTCGCTGTTCGCTAGACGAGACGTTCGGCTCCGCAAGATGTTGGGGGAACCGCGGCCGGCGCCGGTCATTACGGCGACTTGGTCGGCGCGGCTCGGTCTCGCTGTCGCGAGGGCGCCAGAGTTCGATGCCGAGCTCGCGCGCGGGCACCTCCGCGACCAGCGGCAGCCGGCCGGGCTGGCGATGATGACCTTCTTTCGCGTCGGTGGCGCGACGTCGGCTGTCATCGCGGACTTGGTCAGGCCATGTCGACCGTGACCCTGAGATGGTTACCCGGCCCGATCGTCTCAACCTCCTCCATTCCGGGCATCCCGAGTGTCGGGTCGTGAACCTGTAGACGCCCCGGGTCGGAAAGGAAACCTGGGCGACGCCGTCCGTCATATAGGGATGCCCGGGGCGCGAAAGAGACGGGAGCCATAGGGCTCAAGCTCACGGTCGCGCGGAGATCGTGCCGGCGATCCGGTTGGCGCCCGTTCCCTGCCATTGCGCCCTGACGAAGCGGCGAGCGCCGTTCGGGAGCCTGCAAACGGCGTCAAAGCCGAAGGATTCGGCTCTCGTGACGGTGCCGGTGCAGCGCGTGCCGCTCGGCAAGTACTCCATCTGAAAGGCCGTGCGCTCGATGTGCCCCGGTTGTACCAGCAGGTCGGCGCGCACGAGCACACGCTGCCTCCCTGTGCCCTCTCCAACCATCGAGACGATCCCGCGCGTGACACCTGTCACTTCCGAGATGCGCCCCTCGAGTCGCTCGCTGAAGCTGGCGGCGTTCCAGGGCTTCGTGTGGAAGCGGAACGGGCCGACGCCGAGCGCAACGACCAGCGTGGCAAGAGCCGCACCGACGACTGCAACCCCAGGGGCCGACCTCCCAGCCGACAGTCGGTTTCGCCCGAACCGCCAGGCGGTCGCCGCGCCGACGGCCGCGGTCGAAAGGGCGTACAGGGCCAGGAACCACGGTGCGCTGCGATCAGTCCCGCTCGCGATTCCGTGGATCGTCGCCAAGGTCCAAACCGCGAAGTTCAGATAGTGCGTGCGACGCCAGAAGCGGTAAGGAAGGCGGTCGCGGTAGTGATTCGCTATCGCGAGGGCGAGCAACAGCTCGGCCGCGACGATCCCGAAAGCAACCCACACCGGCCGGTAGCGCGAGACGAAGGGCAGCACTATCGACGCAAACGAGAACGGCAGCCAAGCGTCGATCGCGATTGTGACGACGTGGATGACGAGGAACGTTCCGACAAGCAGTCCCGCGAAGCGGTGGACGTCCTCGAGGGCGTACTTTGGCCATCGGCGCAGCCGCGCGTTTCGGGCCATTGTCAAGCCGAGTACGACCACGAAGCTGATCAGGACGTACGCCGCGATTCCGGCCGCACGCGCCGCGTACCAGTCGAGAGGGTTCGATGTCACGTGCATGCGTGCTCCGGAACGAATGCGCGCCAAGCCGCATTCGTGACGATCTCACCATCCAGGGCGACGAACCGTGCGGGAATCCCTTGCTCGTCGAGCCAGTCCGGCCCCTCGCCGTCGAGCAAGAATCCCGCCTTCGCGGCGGCGTCGGCAGCGAGACAGCTCGCGCCGCATGCGCTGACCTGCTTCCACCGCGCCTGCGAGGGTCGCCCAGTGCGTGGATCGATCAGGTGATGCTGGGCGAGACCGCCGCGGCGCCACCGGCGTCGATCGGTTCCGCTCGTCGCGAGCGCGCCGCGGACGAGCCGCACGACTTCTCCGTCCGTCAGCGCGACGACTGCGCCGCCGCGTACGGCGATGTCGCCGCCCGCCGAGACGAATCCGGCGCCCGGGAGAAGTGCGACGGCGTCGTCGACGGTCTTGCCTTTCACGACACCGTTGAGGTCGAGCAGCACGCCGTAGGGGAAGAAGACCCGCCGCCCGACCAGCCGCACGGCTCGCCAGTCGCCGACGGGGGCCGTCCGCGGAGCGCGTCCATCGTCCCTGAGCCGTCCGAAGTCCGTGTCGTAGCCGGCCTCTTCGAGCGCAGCGCCGACGGTCGGTACGACGAGGCCGTCGCTCTCGCGCGCGACGTCGAGCGCCAGCCCGAGCATCGAGGCAAACCCCGCGGAAACGTGAAGCGGACGTCCTGCACGTCCGTTGACGGAGCTGAGCTCGCTGTCGTCGCGAAAGCGGCTGAAGATCCGATCGCGCGCAGCAAAGAGCGCCTCCACTGTCTCGCGCGTTTCGGGGTCAGCGCCGCCGATCACGATCTCACAACCCATCGATGTGAAACGCTGCGTGGTCACGACGTGCTCGTGGTGGCATCGGGAGGCGCTGTCGTGGGCGCGAGAACGCCCGCCTGGAGGAGGTTCTGGCGGACGGCCTGGTACAGCGGCTGCGGGATCGCGAGGGAACCCACGCCACGCTTCGGGTGCCCGGCGTACGTCACGCGCGCCAGCGCCATCGTTGCCCCGAAGCCAACCGCGGCGATGGCGACGATCCATCGCTTGGCCAAGCGCGATCGGTGTCGCGCCGCGATCCGTCGCGACTCAGGCGGGCCCTCGGATCTGACCACGCTGACAGTGAACCGGCGGCGGCTAAGAAATCGATGAGAGCGGCGTCGGCTTAACCGCAGCTCAATCTTCCGGCAAGAGACCGGCCCGAACTGCCACTGTGGGGCTCGGTGTCGAAAAGCGCGCGCTGGCCCAGCGAGCCGGCCGCGAGTGCGAGAGAGACCAAAGCTCGATCGTTGCGGCCGTGCCGAGTTTCCCATCGCTCGCTCGCAAGTGCGACCTCGACCATCTCCTTACCATCGAGCGCATCTGGCTGTTCGCTGCCGAGTCGGTTCTTCCGGCGGCGCGCTGGCGCCGCAGGAACAATCCGCCGTGTGCGAAGCGCCGTCCTCGCCGTCGCAGTCGTGCTGGCGCTCGCCGGATGCAGCGGCTCCCATCGGAGCGCCGACGACACCGGGGTCGCACCACGAGACGACGCGCCGACCACAACGCAGGCGCAAGAGCGCCAGCACCCACAGGCACCCGAGTCGCCTGCCCGGATGGCGCTCGGCCTACCACCGATCAAGTCGGGCCCGGTGCCCGGGTACGTGCTGATCGCCGACCGTAACAACGGCCGCATCCTGCTCGTCTCGCCCACCAAGAAGCGAGTGGTCTGGCGCTACACCGGGCTGCAAGATCCGGACGATGCGTTCTTTACCCCCGATTACCGCCGGATCTCGACGAACGAGGAGTACGACCAGACGATCAAGCTGCTTTCGCTGAAGAAGCACTCGCTCGTCTGGAGCTACGGCCATCCAGGCGTCCGTGGGTCGTCGCCCGGGTACCTCTCGAACCCCGACGACGCCTACGTGCTGCAGAACGGGCTCGTCATGGTCGCGGACATCCAGAACTGCCGCGTCCTCTTCATCAACGGGCACCACAGGATCGTTCGCGAGATCGGGCATGCGGGGAACTGCACGCACAATCCTCCCGCCACGCTCTCCTCGCCCAACGGAGCCGCGCCGCTCCCGGACGGAGGGGTGCTCGTCACCGAGATCGGTGGCTGGGTCGACAGGATCGGCCGGGGCGGACGCCTCCTCTACGCAGTGCGGACACCGACGAACTACCCCTCCGATGCGCAGCTCCTTCCGAACGGCAACCTCCTCGTCGCCGGGTTCAACACCCCGGGGCGGGTGGACGAGATCACGCCGGAGGGGCGCGTCGTGTGGACCTTCGCGCCGACGGGCTACTGGTCGCTCGACCGGCCCTCACTGGCGGTGCGCTGGCCGAATGGGAAGATCGCGATCACGGACGACTGGCACCACCGCGTGCTGATCGTCGACAAGCGGACGAAGAAAGTGGTCTGGTCGTATGGTCACCTCAACCAGCCCGGCACGGTGCCCGGCTACCTGAACAAGCCGGACGGCCTCGACCTGCTGCCCGCCGCGGTCACCGGGAAGCCGGCCGCGCCGGCGCCACCTGCGGTTGGGCTCGTAACGCGCATCGGCACTCTTCCGCGGCCGCTCTCGAAGGCGGCCGCGGTCGCGTTCGCGAATGGTGAACTCCTCGTTCTCGGCGGGCTCGTGAACGGGTCTTCGACCGACCAGATACTGGCCGGTGCGCCTTCGTCTCTCCGCGCGGCCGGGTCGCTCCCCACGCCGACCCACGACGCCGCCGCAGCCACCGACGGCGGGAAGGCGCTCCTCTTCGGGGGCGGCGAGAGCGTCTCGACGAACACGATCGTCGCCGTATCACCCAAAGGCGCCGCACGGCGCGCCGGGGCCCTGGACGAACCGCTGTCCGACCTCGGGAGCGTCACGCTCGATGGGCAGACCTACCTCGTGGGCGGTTACACCGGCGCGCAGTACGCCTCCGCCGTACTCCGTTACGCGAACGGGAAGACGGTCACGGTATCGCGCCTACGGGAGGGGACCCGGTACGCGGGTGTTGCGGGGCTCGACGGTCGGATCTACGTGGCCGGAGGTCTGACGCCCGGAGGGCCGAGCGACGCGGTCTGGTCGATCCGGCCGGGAGGCAAGCCTCAAAGGGTTGCGACGCTTCCTCGTCCCGAGGCGCACGGCGCCCTGGCCGCCCTTGGAGGAGCGCTCTACTACGTGGGCGGCACGCGCATCCTCCGGATCCTCCTCTCGGGCGAGGTCTCGACCGTGGCTCGCCTGCCCCACCGGCTCGAGGACCCGGCGGTAGTCGCCGTCGGCGACAAGATCGTCATCGTTGGAGGCGGTACGAGTTCGGTCTACGCGTACCAGCAGTAACGCGCCTTTCCAATACTTGCGGAACTCGTCCCAGGACGTTACTGCCGTTGAAGGCCGGCCGGCGTGATTTGTTGAACTCCCGGGAGGACGCGCGGAATAATCGGGAGAGCTTCGGCCCTAGCGACAACGATGATCAGGCGCGGATCGCGAACGTTGCAGCCCAAACAGCTCCTCGGACGCCTGAGCGTGCAGGTAAGCATGACGTCGTAAGGCTGTCCTTGGGAAATGGCGCCGGCTAGTACCCGGAGAGCGTGTAGTCGCTCGGCGACGGATATCGTCGACTGATCCTGTACGGCGTCAGTCCTCGACGTAGGCGCGCCGGGCGGCGAAGCGAGGGAGCGTCACCTGACCCTCGACAAGGAGAGCCGCGATGCCTGCCCGCGGGAGGCTGAGCGCGCTCTGGTAGACGAGGTAGCGCGGCGCCCAGCGCGGGAAGAACTTCGCGTTGAATCGGTAGAGGCTCTCGATCTGGAAGTAGGGGTTCCCGAAGCGGATTGCCCGGCCGAGCGCGCGATCGGCCCGGTTGCGCGGCGCATGCATGAGGCGCGCGAAGGCGGCGAAGTTCAGCGACGCCTCCTCGGTTCCGTCGTCGCGAAGCAGCTCCATCCCGCGCGCGACGAGGAACTCGGACAGGCCATTCGGGGTGTCCCGGTCGCGAGGCATCGCGGCCAGGGACACCGCCGGACGCCCGTACACCGGGACGAAGTGCAAGTAGCCGCGCGGCCGCCCTTCCCCGTTCCGCGCGATGACGAGGAGCGTGTCGCCTCGGCCCTCACCCCGGAGGCCGTCCATGGCCATCGAGAAGCCGCGGTCGGGCGCGCCGCCGCGCCAGCGCTCGGCGACGGCCTCGAGCTCGGCGAGATCCACGGTTCCGATCTCGTCGAGCCGGGCGAGCGATGCCGTGTAGCCGGCCTTCTCCAGACGGGTCACGGACTGGCGCACCTTTCTGATCGGGCGACCCTCGAGAGAGAAGGACTCCGTGTCGACGATCGCCTCGTCTCCCATGTAGATCGAGCGGAGGCCGAGCTCGGCGTAGACCGGCAGGTACTCCTCGCTGGCACCGAGCACGGCGAGTCGGAGGCCGCGCTCCTCGGCGAAGGCGCGGAGGCCGAGCATGAGTCCCGGCAGCGCCTCGGGCGGACCGACCGGATCCCCGGAGACGAGGAGGACGCCGTTGGAGATGCGGTAGGCGACGAAGGCGCCCTCGTCCGGGCCGAAGAAGAGCTGGTTGTCTCGGCGCAGCTTGAAGAATGCGAGCGTGTCGCGGCCGTGAGCGACCACGAGCTTCGCCGCAGCGCGTCGCGCTCGGTGATCCGGCAGCGCCCTCGGCCCCGCGAGTGGACGGAAGAGCATCCAGGCCAGGGCTCCGGGCCACGCGAGGCCGACCAGGCCGATCGCGGGAGGCAGGACGCCGGTCTCGTCGCGGAAGCGGATCGGGCCGTGGCTCCACGAGACCAGCGCGAAGGTCTCCCTGCCGATGACGAGCGGCCCCGCGTGAGGAGCCGCCGCCGCGACGAGGGCCAGCGCGAGCCCGGCCGCCGCGACAGAGGCGAGCGCGATCCGCTTCAGCGCGCCTCGAACCGTGAGCGCGGCGTGGCGAACGTAGAAAGCTCCGCGGCCCCACCAGAGAAGCGCCGCGCCGGCGAGGCTGGCGAAAGCTTCCTCTACGTCCAGGCCCTTGAGGACGTTGAGCGCGGCGAGCGCGAGCAGGAGCGTGAAGGCGGCCTGCCAGGCGCGCTGCCGACGGCGCGCGAGATAGAAGGCGGTCAGGAGCAGCCCCGCGCTGAGCGGCACCGCGAGCGCGTGGAAGATCGGCACCGCCTTGACCGGCTCGATCGCGAGTAGCAGGTGCCCGCGCCATGCGATGTCGGGCGTGAGGGCGGACACGAGATTGACGAGACCGAGCATCGCGGCGAACAGGGCGGTTAGGAGCGGCAGCCGCTCGCCGCGGCGCATCCGCTGCAGCCCGACCTTCGTCCTGTGGATGCCCGGCCGCCAGCGGGCAGTGTCGCGGGTCCTGGCGAAGACGTCACGCCAGTCCTTGACGAAGAGCCACGCGCCAATCGCGAAGAGCAGGAGCCCCCATGGGTCAGCGGGCAGGAGCCCAGTGAGGAAGGCCGCCAATGTGCCCGCGGAGACGGCGATGCCGAGCTGGTACTCGTGGATCCGCCGGTCGAAGAGATAGACGCGCGGGCCGAGCTCATGGAGCTCCAAGCGCCCGATGATTGCCCTTCGCCGGCCCATCACTTCGACTCTGAGAAAGACACTACGGCCGGGATCGGCTATGTCGGGTTAGGGGATGGTTGCGCTTGTGTTAAGCGGACACGCGACCGCGGGTCGCCCAGGTGGCGTCGAGGGCAAGCCAGACGCAGACGACCGCGAGCGGGAGCTCGGCGAGCCCGGCCTCGAGCCCGGCGATGACCAGCGGGCGGCCCGAATGCGCTGTGCCGAGGTCGAACCAGGCGTCGGCGAAGAGGAGCGCGGCGGTGGCGGCCGCGACAGGCGGCAGCCAGACCCGTCCGTAGCGCACGGCGAGCGCCGTGGTGGCGAGCATCGCGGCGATGACGAGGTCGAATCCGACCCAGATGACGTCCCAGTGCCTCGTCTCGTGATGCGTCGGGAGCGCGGCGATGTAGAGGAACGTCCAGGGAAGCAGCCCGAGCGCGAAGATCCCCAGCACGGTGGGAACCCAGGTGGTTGCTCGGCCAGCGGCAATCCGCATGCGCTGAGTTGTACCGGCCGAAACACGAAGGCCGCCCGGGAGAGCGGCCACTCGCGCAAGCTCGGCTCGTTGGACGAGCGTGGCGACGCGTTGCGCTCGACAACCAACGGCGAGGAGCGGCAATGACCTCAGCTCGCTCGCGCCCCCCCGGCCCTTGCCAGATCCTCACCGAACTCGTTTCCCAGCCTCAAGGAGTCTCGAAGTCGGCTCAATCGGCCGGCGTAGGCTCGAATCACAGCAGCACAAGGAGGTTCCAGCCATGTATCGCATTGAGGTCGACCGCTCGCTCTGCAGCGGGTTCAGCTCATGTGTGGAGCTCGTCCCGGGCGTCTTCCGGCTCGGCCCGGACGGTCTCGTCGAGACGCTCGCGACCGAGTCGGAGTCCGAAGCCGTCGTCGAAGCGGCCCTCACTTGCCCGATGGGCGCGATCCGCGTCCTCGACGCCGAGACCGGCGAGGAAGTGGCCCCCTGACCCCGCGCACCGTCGTCATCGTCGGCGCCGGCCTCGCTGGCGCCCGTTGCGCCGAAAGCCTGCGGGCACGCGGCTTCGACGGCCGCGTCATCCTCGTCGGAGAGGAGCCGTTTCCCCCCTACGAGCGGCCGGCGCTCTCGAAGGGCTTGCTCGACCCCGTTCGGACCCCCGCTGACGTCTGGCTGCGCCCGCCTGAGTCGTGGCGTGCCCGGGACATCGAGCTTCGGCTCGGCGCACGCGTCGCAAAGATCGACCCGCGTGCACGGCTTGCGCTCACCGAAGTCGGAGAGAGCCTGCGCTGGGACGTGCTCGTTTTGGCCACCGGCGCAAGGGCGCGCACGCTTCCCGGGGCCGCCGCGTCAAGAGGCGTCCACCTCCTGAGAACACTCTCTGATGCGCTCAGACTTCGCCGCGCGCTCGGCGCCGGCCGGCGGCTGGCCATCATCGGTGCGGGGTTCGTGGGCACCGAGGTCGCCTCCACCGCACTCGCCCTCGGCACCGACGTCATCCTGCTCGATCCCGCTCCGGTTCCGTTCGCGGGGATGCTGGGGCCGGAGGTGGGGGAGATGCTGGCCGCCCGCTACCGCGACCACGGAATCGACCTCCGAGTCGGAAGCAGGGTCATGGGCGTGCGTCCGGGGAGGAGGGGGACGGTCGTCTCGCTGACCGGAGGTGGAGAGCTTCGCGCCGATGCCACCCTCGTCGCCGCCGGCGTCACCCCGGCCGCCGAGCTGTTCGACGAGGCCATGTCGGGGATTCCAACCGACGCTGCCGGCCGAACGCGCCTGCCCTGCGTCTTCGCCTGCGGAGATGTTGCCGAGAGCTACCGGCCGTCGCTCGGTCGGCGGCTCCGCATCGAGCACTGGACCAGCGCCGGAAGGCAAGGAGCAACCGTTGCGGCGGCAATCATGAACCAGGAGCTCCCGGCGGACGAGCCGCCTTACTTCTGGTCAGATCAATTCGGCCTGCGACTCCAGTGTGTCGGTCATCCGGAAAGCAGCGCGCGGGTCGAGCTCGACGGCAGCGTCGATGCATTCCGCGCTCGCTACGTCGATCGGAACGGCCGTCTCGTCGCGGCGCTGCTCGCGAACCGCCCTCGAGAGACTGCTGCGCTTCGGCGAGAGCTCGCTCAGGCGCACTCGCACGCTGCATAGTTCGAGCCGCGGAGGGCGGGCGCTAGCCGGCTGCTGCGCTGGTCGTGCGAGGCGGTGCATTCCGGGGAAGGAGAATCCGCGCGAGGCCGAGCCAGACGACCGGGCCGAGGGCGACGATCGTAAGGATCGGCGCTCCGATACCGGCCAAGTCAGTCCCGGCGGCGAGCGCGTGCCCGAGTGCGAGGGCGAAGGCGCCGAAGCTCGCGTAGTGCAGGCGGCGCCAGCCCTTCTGGCCGATCCACTTCCGCAGCCGGAACGAGACCGCGAGCATGAGCGAGAGCCAGCCGGCGACGACGCCGGCGGCGATCGCCCCGGGACGCCAGTGGGCCGTGAAGGGAACCAGCGCTGCGAGCAGGCCGAGATGGAGAACCGGGTCGAGCAAGACCGCCCCAACATGGAGGGCGAGCATCGAAAGGCCGGTCCAGACGAGCGTCCGGTGCCAGCCCAGGAGCGCCTTCTGCCGCCGGGGCCCCAGGAGTCGAGTGCTCATGGCGAGCCCGAGCCAAACTGAAATTGTGAGCAGCCCGAAGGCCACGAGTCCGGCGGCGCGGGCGATGATCCATGCGAGGGGAACTCCGGCGAGGAGAGTCACGCCGCCACCCTGGCGAACGGGCCGCCGGCAACGAGAGGAAGGTCGCCGACCGCGGTCGGTGTCCCGACATCGGGAACGACGAGCGCGGAGAGGCCGAAGCGCCTGGAAACGAGTGTGCGACTCTCCGCGAGGGTTGAAATCGCAAGCGCAGTCGCGAACGCCTCGACCTCGGTCGCCTCACCGCCGACCACCGTAACGGCGAGCGGTCCGGCGACGGCGGAATTGCCCGTCAACGGGTCGATCAGGTGGTGATGGCGACCCTGGGGGCCGAAGCGACGGCGGTCGCGTCCCGACGTGGCGACCGCGCCGCCGGCGAGGCCGAGGACGGCAAGTGTGCGGCCCGGCCGTCGCGGGTCGGCGACGCCGACCTGCCATGGACCCCCGCCCGGAGGGACACCGTGGAACGAGATGTCGCCACCGAGGTCGACGAGCGCGCCGGGCAGCCAGTCCCAGGCTCCGAGCATCGCCTCGATGGCTCGTGCGGCCGAATAGCCCTTGCCGTTGCCGCCCGAATCGACGGCGACCCCCTCCTCGAGCCGCGCCATCCCTGCGTCGGGGTCGAGCTCGATGCGGCCGCCGGCGCGCCAGCCGGGTGGGCGGCGCGCGCGTCGTGGACGAAGCTCCTCGAAGCTGCGGTCGTAGCCGAGGGCGACGAGTGCAGGAAGGATCGTGGGATCGAACTTGCCGTTCGTGGCCGAGCGGGCGCGGAGCGCGCTCTGCAGGAGGCCGCCCACGCGTTCGTCGACGGCCACCCATTCGCCGGCGCGGGCGTTCAGGAGCGAAAGGTCGCTGCCGGGATCGAAGCGCGTCAGCACGCCCTCGCAGGCCTCGATCTCCGCCCGTGCCGCTGCGAGCGCTTGCCGGGCGCGGCGCGCATCCCCGCGCCCGGCGGCTACTGCAACTTCGCAGGTCGTGCCCATGGCCTCAAAGGTCTCACGATGCAGCCGGGCGATCATGGAGGCGGTGGCGACGTCTGCGTGGTCGCGTGGATGGCAGCGGGGGCGGGTGCGAGGGCGACCCTGTGGGCGGCCTTGCCGTGTCCTTTGACGACGAGCACGTTTGAAGTCGCTTGCGGAGGCTGGGCGGGCGAGACATGCGTCCACGCGAGCACCGCGACAAGCGAGAGGAACACCCAGACAGTGACTATCCCAGCCCAAACGCGGCGCATCAGTCCTGCTCCTCCGTGGGAGGCGGTGCCGGTTGTGCCGGCGTGATCGACTGCACGACAGGGGTGGGGGGCGAAGGCGAAGCGGGATGCTGTGCGCTGCGGGCCAGGCCGCTCACTGCCACGCCACCGGTGACGGCGGTTGCGGCGAGCACCGCGGCGAGCGCGAACGCAGTGCGGCGGGAAGTCATGATTCCTCCTTCGGTAGCGGACATGAGTGGAGCCTAGGCCGAGCGAATGAGGCTCCCGACGGCGACGGGTGAGCCGCCGGGACGAGTTCGGTAAGCATCCGTCAAGGGTGCTCGATCGCCCGCACCGAGCGGGCTATCGTGCATTCCATGACGACTAGGAGCCAGCGCGTTCTCGTCGTCGAAGACGACGCATCGATCACGCGCATGCTCGAGGTCGAGCTCACGGAGGCCGGCTACCTCGTCGAGGCGGTGGCGAGTGGGAGAGAAGGGCTTGCCGCGATTGAGCGCGAGCCCCCCGATCTCGTCGTGCTCGACGTACGCCTGGGAGACCTCGACGGTCTCGCCGTCTGCCGTCAGGTTCGGCGCAGCGGCCACCGGATGCCGATTCTGATGCTCACCGCACTCGACCGGGTCGGAGACCGGGTGCTGGGCCTGGACGCCGGCGCCGACGACTATCTGCCGAAGCCGTTTGCGATCGAGGAGCTGCTCGCCCGCTTGCGCGCGATCTCGCGGCGGTTGGCGGACGACGACGAGTGGCTCGAGGCGGGCTCGGTGCGGTTGAATCCACTGACTCGCGACGTGACCGCAAACGGCGAGCCCGTCGAGCTGACGGCCCGCGAGTTCGACCTGCTCGCGTTCCTGATGCACGCGCCAGGGCGCGTCTTCACCCGTGACCAGATCTTCGAGGGGGTTTGGGGCTACACGTTCCTCGGTGAAAGCAAGGTGATCGATTACTTCGTGTCGGCGCTTCGCCGCAAGCTCGGCTCCGACGATGTCATTCGCACCGTTCGCGGCGTCGGCTACGCCATGCGCCCTTGAGCATCCGTTGGCGCCTGACGGTGTGGTTTCTGGCCGCGATGGCCTTGCTGGTCGCTGCACTATCGCTCGCGACGTACTTGACGGTCCGCTCCCAGCTGCGCGGCACCGCCCGCAGCGGCGCTGTGGCGCTGGCACGCGCCGCCGCGGCAGCCGAGCCGGACGAGATCGCACTCGACCGGCTAGCGCAGCCGGGCGACCGGATCTGGCTCACAGGCCCATCCGGAGCCGTAGTCGCTCGAACCTTTCATGCGCCCGGGGGCACGCGCAAGGAGGTTGAGGCGATCGCCGCTTCCCAATCTAACGCCGTCACGGCGGAAGCCCCGAGGTCCGAGGGCGGAGTCGCCATCGTCGCCCAGACCGAGAACACACTTGTGCAGACCCTGTCGACGCTCAGGTGGGCTCTGTTGGGGGTGGGACTGGGCGGGCTTCTACTCGCTGGGCTGCTCGGCGCGTTGCTCGCCGCCCGCGCGCTCCGGCCCGTCGATCGCATGCGCGAGGAGGCCGACGCCATCCCCGGCGGCGAGCTCGAGCGTCGTCTGGCCGAGGGCCGCCCGGACGAGCTCGGCCGCCTCGCGCGGGCGTTCAACCGGCTGCTCGAGCGCGCACAGCGTGCTTCGATCGAGCAGGAGCACTTCGTCGCTGACGCGTCACATGAGTTGAAGACCCCCGTGACCGCAATCGAGGGCCACGCCCGTATCGCTGAGCGCGCGCTCGACCGCGGCGACCTTCGCCAGGCGCGAGAGTCGGCTGGGATCGTGCTCGTTGAGGGCCGTCGCCTCGCGCTGATGCTGCGCGAGCTGCTCCTGCTTGCCGAGGGAGACAGGACGGACGGACAGCGCGGGCCCGTGCGTATCGACCGGATCGCCGAAGAGGCGTGCGACGATCTCCGGGCGGTCGACCGCGACCGACCCTTGGAGCTCCACCTCGAGCCGGTGACGCTCGTGGGCGAAGAGGGTCGACTACGGGAACTCGTCCGGATCCTGGTTGACAACGCCTTCAAGTACAGCCCGTCATGCGAGGTCGTCGAGGTCTCCGTCGAGGGTGGCGAGACTCCCCGGCTCATCGTGAGAGACCATGGGTCAGGTCTCTCCGAGCAGGATCGCGAGAGGGCGTTCGACCGCTTCTTCCGCGGTTCCGCGGCCCACGGCATTGAAGGGAGCGGTCTCGGCCTAGCGATCGCACGTGCGATCTGCGAACAGCATGGAGCCGAGATCAGCCTCGATCCCGCTCCGGGCGGCGGGACGGCCGCGACGGTCTGGCTCGGCTCCCAGATTTAGGCTAGTGCCCATTGAGCCTCGGTGATTCGAGGTGTCGCGCGCTTCTTTCGATGGCGCAGGCAGACCTGTCCAGGATCTCGTGACTCTGCGGACGCGGTGCAGACTGTTGCGGGAGATGGTGCGGCACTTCCGGCGCTCGCCCATAAAGCGCTGCAGACGAGGCACTTTCGACGTGAGAGCACGACTGGATCGCACCCAGGAGGTCGCCGGTTCGAGTCCGGCTAGCTCCATGAAACCCCGCAAGTGCGGGGGTTTCAGTTCGAAGCCAGGCAACGCCGCACGCCCCGAGCCTCGCACCGCACTGATCGAGGGGGCTCGTCCCCGGCTCGCGCGACTCAGCGACGAAGGTGCGGGCTCAGTCCGGTGGTTTGTGCTATACAACCGTATAGTTGTATAGATCGACTACTCAGATGGTTCTTCCTCACCCGCTTCCCGATCCGCTTGTCGAGTTGATTGCGCGTCGCTTTCGCGTCATCGGCGAGCCGATGCGCATTCGCATCCTCGACCATCTTCGCGAGGGCGAGGCGTCCGTCCAGGAGCTGACCGATGCCCTTGGGGCCTCGCAACAGAACGTCTCCAAGCACCTGCAGGTTTTGCTCGAAGCGGGGATCGTGGGCCGGCGGAAGGACAGGAACAGTGCCTACTACTCGATCTCGGACCCAGGTGTTTTTGCTCTCTGCGAAGAGGTGTGCGGCAGCCTCCAACGTCAGCTTGCGGAGCTGAGCGAGCTCATCGAGGGAGTGGGCCGATGAGCAAATGGCCACTCGAGCGAGTTCTCTTCGTGCTCGCCGGAACGGTGACCTTGACCGCCGTGCTCCTCACCGCCTTCGTCAGTTCCTGGTTCCTGCTTCTCGCCGCTTTCGTCGGCATCAACCAGTGGCTATTCGTGGCCGCCGGCGGCTGCCCGGCCTCGCTCCTGCTTGAGCGCGCGACCGGTCTCGAGCGGGGGTGTCGCAGGTGAGTGTCGCCGAGGCGACTCGCCTCCGCGCGCCGGACGAGCTCCGAGCCGCGCGCGCGGTCGGACCGCTCGGGCGCCTCGGGCGCTGGACTGCGGGGCACGTCGGCATCGTCGCGCTCGCGTGGGTCGTCCTCGCGCTCGGCCTCGGTGCCTATGCTCCCCGCGTTGAGCACGCACTCTCGGGTGCCGGCTGGGAGGCGTCGGGCTCCGAGTCGGTCGCGGCCCGAAAGCTCGTGCAGGAGCGTTTCGCCGGCCTCTCCAGTCAGGCGTTCATGGTCGTCGTGCACTCACCGACGAGGACGACATCCGATCCGGCGTTCAGTTCGACGGTCGCAGCCGTGGGCGCTACCCTGCGCGCGAGCGACGACGTCACGAGGGTCGTCCCCCCGCAACCTCGTCAAACGATCTCGGCGGACGGGCACACGGCGATCGTGACCGCTGGCGCTACGGGGACGCCGACCGACGCCGTCGCCGCCGCGGACACGCTCAAGGGGCAGCTGGGACGGCTCGGCAGCGAGGACGTCTCGGTCTCCCTCACGGGGGCCTCGGGGATGTGGTCGGACTTCAACACCGCCAACAAGGAGGCGATGTTCAAATCGGAGCTCATCTCCTGGCCGGTGACGATGGCGATCCTCGTCGTCGCCTTCGGCACGCTCGTCGCGGCGGGGTTGCCGCTCATGTTGACGATCCTCGGCCTGGTCGCCAGCGCGGGCATGCTCACGCTCTTCACTCACGGTTTCGACATCTCGATCTGGGCGATGAACTTCGCGCTGATGTTCGCGCTCGCGCTCGGGATCGACTACGCGCTCTTCATCGTCCACCGCTTCCGCGCTGCCTACTTCGGCTCTCGGCTTCCGGTTGCCGATGCCGTCGCGGTCACGATGGAGACGGCGGGCAAAGCGGTCCTTTTCTCGGGCCTCACCGTGCTGATCTCGCTTTCGGCGGTCATGCTCGTTCCCAGCCCGGCTTTCCGCTCGATGGCGCTCGGGATCATGCTGAGCGTTGTCTTCGTCCTGCTCGCGACCCTGACCCTGCTTCCGGCCGTTCTTGCCAAGCTCGGCCCGCGCGTCGACTCGCTCGCCTTGCGCTGGGTGCACTCGGGCGAGCACCGCTCGCCGGCCTTTGCCCGCTGGGGTGAGCTTCTCTGGCGCCGCCCGCACGTCTTCGGCCCAGCTGCGACGCTCGTTCTCGTCTTGCTCGCCCTGCCCGTAATCGGTCTGAAGACCGGCATGCCCTCGATCAAGGTCGTGCCGCCAGCAGACGGCTCACGGGTCGGGTACGAGCAGGTGCAGCAGGCGTTTGGTGAAGGGGCTCCCGGCGCGCTCCAGCTCGTCGGTCCCAAAGATCAGGCCGCCGCCGCAGCCGCTGTCGTCTCTCACGATCCCGGGATCGCACGCGTAGTCCCGCCTCAGGAAGGAGAGGGTGGTCTCGCGCTCGTCCAAGCGGTTCCGTCGGCCGATCCGTCGAATCCGGCCGTCGGCAAGACGATCGACCGGCTGAGGGCCGCTCTTCCTTCGGGCGTCCTCGTCGGCGGGGCGGCCGCCGAGAACCACGACCTCGAGTCGGCGCTTCGAGCGAAGACGCCGCTCGTGATCGGCGTCGTCCTTGTGCTCGGCTTCCTGCTCTTGCTCTTGGCACTCCAGGCGCCGTTGATCGCCGCCCTCGGCGTGCTCACCAACCTGCTCGCCGTTGGGGCCGCCTTCGGCATCGGACGCCTGATCTTCCAGAACGGCCACGGCGCGGGTTTCCTCGGCTTCGAGTCCCAGGGGTTCATGGACGCCTGGGCGCCGGTCTTCTTCTTCGCGATGGTGTTCGCGATCTCGATGGACTACACCGTCTTTTTGCTCTCTTCGGCCAAGGAGCACTACGACCGCACCACCGACCCAAAGGAGGCCGTCGTGGGTGGCCTTGCCCACTCGGGCCGCGTCATCTTCGCGGCGGCGGCCGTCATGGTCGCCGTCTTCTTTACGTTCGCCCTCTCCGGCCCGCTGCCCCCGAAGGAAATGGGCCTCATTCTCGGGATCGCCGTCTTGCTCGACGCGATGCTGATCCGGCTCGTGCTCATGCCGACGCTGCTTCGTGTCTTCGGGCACCGAGCTTGGGCCCTACCGGCCTGGCTCGACAGGGTCCTCCCCGACATCCGCTTCGGCCACGCCTAATGCACGAGCTTTGGCAGACCGAGTGGTGCCCGGCATCGCGGCGTGTCCGGGAGCGGCTGACCGAGCTCAGCATCGACTACATCAGCCGGCAAGTGCCGGTCGAGAAGGGCGAACGGCGTTTTCTCCGCGAGCGCACCGGCACCGACACGATCCCCGTCCTGATCGCGCCTGACGGCGAGATCCTCGTCGGAGAAGAATCGATCCTCAGCCGTCTCGACACCCACGAACCCATGCCGGCGGAAGCGCGTGCCCATCGGCTGAAGGCCGAGAAGGCGCGACGCCGCTACCTGGAGGAGGAATGCGAATGCCCACCGCCACCGGCTTCACACTGACCACCACGACCACCGCTCCGTTCGCTGAGGCGGTCGCGCGCGTCCGCGCCGAACTGGAGGAAGAAGGCTTCGGCGTCCTTTGCGAAATCGACGTACGGGCGACGCTACGCGAGAAGCTCGGGATCGAGCAGGAGCCATACACGATCCTCGGCGCCTGCAACCCGCCGCTCGCCCACCAGGCCCTCTCCGCCGAACCCGAGCTCGGCACGCTTCTGCCCTGCAACGTCGTCGTGTACGAGCGCGACGGCGAAACGCGCATCTCGGCAATTGACGCCGAACGGATGCTCTCGATCGTTGGCAATGAGGCCCTCGCCCCGATCGCCGAGAAGGTCCGAGAGAAGCTTGCCGCCGTCGTCGAGCGCGCGAGCGCGGCGAACGCACATCGTCCGTAGCGACTCACGCCTCCAGTGCGCGTGTAGTTCGTGCCGCGCATCGCCCGCCGCCGCGGCCCACAAGCGTATGACCAAACCGTGTCGGCGAGTAGCTGTTGGGGTCTTCTGCGGCCTACGACCGAGTCTGATCCAGGGATTCTCCGATGGTCGTTTCGCGAGGCGGTGCAACCTTGTGGACCTCGCGAACGGAGGAGCTATGACTGTCGGGGGTTTCACTCAGCGAAGAGGCCGCAGTCAGGTTCACCTCCTTCGCCACCTGCTGGAGATGGCGCTCGCGATGATGGTGGGGATGTTCGCGGGCGCAGCGGTGTTCGTCTCCGCGCTGGGGGTCTTTTTACTGAGCCGCTCCTATATGTATGCCCGCGTTCAAGAAGTGAACCGGCCGTGGGTCGGTTCACCAGAGACCGGCCGGCTCGATCAGTGCTACTTGTCTGCCCACTCGCGTTCGGCTTCGCGCTCCATTCGTTCGAGGCGCTCGTAGTAGTCGGGGAACTCCTTCATGTGCGCGAGCGCGATCTTGCCGGTGATGATCGGGTCGTCGTGAGTGACGTCGGTCTGGGGGTCGTGGCTGCCGTGCTCGAACTCCACGTCCATCCCCATCCGAAACTGCTCGAGGTCGAAGCGGTTCCAGTCGACGCCGATTGCGTCGCCGACCCGTTGCGCATCCTCGGGCGAGGTTCGACGGCTCTCAGTCATCTCTCTCCTCCTCATGGTCGAGCGGGCGACGCTAGTCTTGCGGATCGGTGGCGATCGCAGGCGGCTCTGATGGTGGTCCCGGACTAGGACCTCGTCGCTGCTCGAGCGGCCAGAGAGCTGCTCGAAGGCCGGAGGACTGCCTAGTCGCGCGGTCAACGGTTCGCGGTTTGCGGCTATCCAGGGTGAGTGGATCGCACCCAGAAGGTCGCCGGTTCGAGTCCGGCTAGCTCCATAAAAGCCGCCGCAGACGGCGGTTTTTCTTCGGGCATGAGACGAATGGCCAACATCCAGGCGCTCGGTCCCAGATACCCTCAGAACTCGCAGAGATGACCGCCTCCTGGATCCTCTTACGTGCGGGTGTCGATCTCGAGGAAGTCCATCCGCCGACCGGCGGGCGGGCGCCGGGCTGGCACGCCTGCCTCGTCGTTGCGGCGCGCTCACCAGGCGATGTTCCGACGCCGTCGAGTCCTGCCGGAATGGCGGTGTCACGATGAGCCGCCGCGTGCCTCGCATTGGTGTCGGTCGGGCCGTCGCGCTGGCCGGCGCCCTCTATGCGACTGTCGCGCTCGCTGCGCGCCCATGGATGGAGCGCTGGGGGTCGACGGAAGCGGAGCGGACCCGGTCGCTACCCGGCGACGAGCTCGTCCCCGACGCCGATCAGCAAACGCATGGCATCACCATCAACGCGCCGCCCGACGACGTCTGGCGCTGGCTGGTGCAGATGGGTCAGGGGCGCGCCGGCTTCTACACCCACGACCGCATCGAGCGGCTGTTCGGGGCGGCGATCCGAAACGCAGACAAAATTCATCCCGAGTGGCAGCGCGTCGCCGTCGGCGACCTCGTACGCACCTATCGGCCGATGCCACGCTTCGAGCCGCTGGGCTGGATCGTCTCGGTAGTTGACCCGCGGCGGACGCTCGTCGTCCACGAGCCAGAGCGGGGCGGCGTTATCAGCAGCAGCTGGGCGTTCGCGCTCGAGCGCGGGGGCGACCGTACGCGGTTGCTGTCTCGGTGGCGGTTCCGCAGCCGCGGCGCGGCCCACACAGCATTCAAGTGGATCGTCTTCGACCCGGCCCACTTCATCATGGAGACCGGCGTCCTGCACGGGCTGAAGACGCGCGCTGAAAGCAGCGCTGCCACCGGCCGTGACCAGCCCCCGCGGTCCCCTGGCACAGCCCTTGCCTCATCGCGACCCAAGGAGGGGCCACGAAGCTCGTTGTGAACAAGCGAGTTGGAGATCACCGTCTCCTCTTCGTGCTTGCATTGCGGCGCACGCGAAGGCTCGCGCTCAAGCCGCGCGCTCACGTCTCTGCCGCAGTGGTTGCTGCCGGGTACTTGCTTCATCGAGTCGGCCGGCGCTCTGGCGCGACCTCCGAAGAGGTGGCGTCCAAGCTGCCCGGCGACGAGCTGGTGCACGAGCCGATGTGGCAGTCGACGCGAGCGATCACGATCGACGCGCCTCCCGAAGAGGTGTGGCCGTGGATCGTCCAGATGGGCTTCCCGTCGCATCGCGCGGGCTGGTACACGCCACATTGGCTTGACCGCCTTACGTTCGGGATTCGCGCCTCGAGCGCCGAGGAGATCCGCCCCGAGCTCCAGCACCTGGAAGCCGGTGACCGTCTTCCTGACAGTGACGACTGGTCGGCGTATTTCACCGTCGTCACCGTCGATCCGCCGCACGCGCTCTTGCTGCACTCGACCCACCATGTGATCAAGCCGATCCGGACGATCGACTTCACCTGGGCGTTCGTCTTGCGCCCGCTCGACGGTGGGAGAACCCGCCTGCTGATTCGCGCGCGCTCGCATTACACGCCGCGTTCGGCGGCCTGGTTCGTCGAGCTCGTGATCGGCCCCGGCGACTTCGTGAACGCGGGTGCGATGCTTCGTGGGATCAAGCGTCGCGCCGAGTCCCGGCGGCCGCCGGCGGACGCGACGCTTGAAGGGCGAGAGACGCTCGCGGCGAGATGATCGGCTCGGTGCGGCTTCGCGAGGTGGAGGTGCAGGCGCTCGATGCTGCGCGGCTTGAGCCGTTGATCGGGCAGGAACGGATGGCCCGCTACGAGGCGATCGCGGAGGCAACGCAGACGGCGCTCGTAGGTCGCACCGTCCTCAACGTCAACTCGACGGCGACGGGTGGCGGCGTGGCGGAGATGCTGCAGACGCTGCTCGCCTACGGGCGCGGGGCTGGGCTCGACGTGCGCTGGCTCGTTATCGAGGGCGATCCGGAGTTCTTCGCGATTACGAAGCGAATCCACAACGGGCTGTACGGCTCACCCGGCGACAGGGGCGAGCTCGGGACGGCTGAGCGGGCGCTCTACGAAACGGTGACGCGACGCAATGCCGAGGAGCTGCGCGTCCTCGTTCGCCCGGGCGACGTCGTCCTGGTGCACGACCCGCAACCCGCGGGGCTGATCGAGGACATGAAGCGTGCGGGTGCGCACGTGATCTGGCGCTGCCACGTTGGTCGTGACGAGCCGAACGAGTGGACGGAGCGCGCCTGGGAGTTCCTCCGTCCGTACGTCGAGCCGGCCGACGCGTTCGTCGTATCCCGCCGGGCGTTCGCGCCCCCCTGGATGGACGAGGCAAGGACTCACGTCATTGCGCCCTCGATCGATCCGTTCTCGGCCAAGAACGAGCCGATGTCGCGCCGAAACAGCCGCCAAGTGCTCACGTACGCGGGGCTCCTCTCAGGGGACGGCGCCGTGCCCGCGGTCCCGTTCACGCGTCGCGATGGTTCCCCCGGTCGCATCAACCGCCGCGTCGACGTTCTGCAAACGGGCCCACCACCTGCGCCTGAGGCCCCGCTCGTCGTGCAGGTCTCGCGCTGGGATCGGATGAAAGACATGACGGGCGTCCTGCGCGGCTTCGCGGAGGGCGTCGATGCCTCATTCGGCGCGCACCTGCTTCTCTCGGGCCCGGCCGTCACGGGTGTCGCGGACGACCCTGAGGCGGCCGAGGTCCTCGACGAGTGCATGGCGCTCTGGCGGGCGCTCCCACACGACACACGCTCGCGCGTTCACCTCGCTTGCACGCCCATGGCCGACCCAGACGAGGCGGCTGCGATCGTCAACGCCGTCCAGCGCCACGCAGCCGTCGTCGTCCAGAAGAGCCTGGCCGAGGGGTTCGGCCTCACCGTCGCGGAGGCGATGTGGAAGGGCCGTCCGATCGTCGCGAGCGCCGTCGGCGGCATCAGTGACCAGATCGACGACGGCGTCAATGGTGTCCTCCTTCGTGACGCCGAGGATCTTGGCGCCTTCGCCGACGCGGTCAGCGCCCTGCTGCGCGACCCCGAGCGAGCCAGGAAGCTGGGAGAACAGGCGCGGGTGCGGGCGGGCGAGCTGTTCCTCGGCGACCGCCACCTCGACCAGTACGGCGCGCTTCTCCAACAGCTCGCCTAATGAGGCGCGCCTCGTGATCCAGCTCGGCGGCGTCGAAACGATCCGGCGTCGATCCGAAGACTCCTCGACGCCGTCGCCGACCGGCGCAACATTTACGACCTGACCATCCTCCGGGCCGGACCTCTCGGCCTCGGATCGTGGCGAACCGCCGTTCTTTTGCGGCCTGCGCATCGCAGGGGTCGTTCACAGGGTTCCCCCGGACGGCACACGGAGTCGGTCGAATGCGCGGCGACGCGGTTGGCGCCCGTTACCCGCGCTGGGAAGCGCCTACATGCCGATTGCAGGGCAGGTTCGCGCGCCGACGGGACGGTGAGACACGACCGCGACACCCCAGCGAGGACGGTCTGCCCTGCCTTGAAACAACTAGACCCCTCGTGCTTAAGATTGGCCCTGTAGGCAGCCGCTTGAGGGGCGGCCGAAACCTAGGGAAGGGGAGAGGATGCGGCTCAGATTCTTTGCAGTTCTGGCTGCGGTCGTTTTTGCTCTTGCGATCGCCGCGCCCGCGTTTGCGTTTGACTGCTACGTCGCCAAGAAACCGCCGACAGCGGGCGCAGTCGGACTCGTTGACATCACGACCGACGACTTCACTCCGCTGAAGCCAAATTTCGGAACGGATGAGCACCCCCACGGCGCCTTCATCGCGCTGACCGACGGGAACATCACCGTGTCGACGTTTCTTCACGCCCCGGGCGGCGTTCTGCCTCCGGCGCGCGAAGGCGGCGCTCAGCACAACTGCGACGGAAAGGGCATCGACTCACTCGAGGTGTGCTTCGGCGAGTAACTTGCGCAGCCAATAAGAACAGGGAGGCGCGGGACCTCTCCCTCGCGCCCCCGGGCCCGACTGAACTCGGTCCCTCGGCGGGCCTGGTCTTGTCGGGCTCATGACCGAGGAGTAATTTTTGGAGTGCTTGGTGGCTGGGGAGCCACGCAAGTCACCTCCTCCGGTCGGGCGCCGCGAGAAACGTTCTCTCGGCGTCCGGCCCGCCCGTCCGGGTCGGGACCTTTCAAGCCTCCGCTGTTCAGCGCTGGCGGCGCGGGTGGCGACAGGCAACCGCCTTGTGCCAAAACCGGCGGAAGGTGTTTCGCTCGCCCTACGGCGCGGACACGAGGAGTGCGCTTCCTCCGATGCGCGGCGCTGACGCTGGCGGGAGCTGTGCGCGTAGGTATGAGGATTTGGCGCCGGCGGTCTCGGCCTCCGGGCGCTTCGTCGCCTCCGCCTCCCACTTCCACCTGGTTCGCGCCGACAAGAACGGGAGACGAGCCATCTTCCATCCGCGACACCGACGGCTACAGGGTCGAGCTGATCGAGCGGGTCTAAGGCTTACGACGAGCCGGATCGCCTCTAAGGGTGTGGGGCCTCAACGGGCTGAGGCCGCTGCGAAGAACTGCTCGCAGAAGACGCGTCCAATCTCGTTCCACTCCACGATGTGCTCGTGAGCGGCTGCGATGTAGGGCTCGGGCGCGACCGGGGGATCCTCGTACGCCCTGATCCAACGAATGAGCTGGTCGAGACTGACTTCGGGGTGGAACTGGACGCCCCAGGCGTTTCCGAGCCGGAAAGCCTGGGGGCACACCTCGCTGCGGGCAAGCTCCACCGCGCCCGGCGGCACGCCGGCCGCATACTCGTGCCACTGGAACGAGCTGAAACGGCTGGGCAGCCCTGAGAAGAGCGGGTCGTCTGCGGCAGCGGCCGTGAGCTCGACGGGAACCCACCCGATCTCCTTCTCGGGTGCGAGGAGGACCTCGGCCCCCGCGGCGCGCGCGAGCAGCTGTGCGCCGAGGCAAACGCCGAGTGTCGGGACGCGCGCGGCGAGTGCATCCTCGAGGTACGCGATCTCCACGCCGAGCCAGGGGTGCGCCTCATGCTCGTGCGGATGCATCGTCCCGCCGAAGCTCATGACGGCGTCGTATCCCTGTGGCGGCCGCTCGGGTCGCTCGCCGCGATGCAGGCGCACGTCGGTGAGGGCTACGCCATGCCGGGTGAGGATCTCACGGAAGAGCGAGGGGCCGCCGCCGTCGCCGTGTACGAGCGCCACGATCTCCATCCGGCGAATGTATACAGTCGCTCCATGAGACGCGCGCGCATCGAGATCGACGGCGGGCCGAGCTGGGGCAGGCTCGACGGAGACGAGATCGTGCTCGCCGACGGCCGCGCGGTCTCCGCAGCGGATGCGCGGTACCTGCCACCCGCCGAGGCGACGAAGATCGTCGCCACTCATCTCACGTATCGAAGCCGGGCGGAGGAGTACCGGATGGCGCGGCTGCCGTCCCAGCCGTCCTACTTCCTGAAGCCGCCCAGCTCGCTGTCCTCCCACCGCGCGCCGGTCGCCCGCCCGCGCGGCTGCCGTTATCTCAATTACGAAGGCGAGATCGCAGTCGTGATCGGCGAGCGCTGCCTCGGAACCTCGGTCTCGGACGCACTCCGCCACGTCGCCGGCTACACGGTCGCGAACGACTGGGGCGTGCACGACTTCCGGCACGCAGACCGCGGATCGATGCTCCGCGTCAAGGGCCAGGACGGTTTCTGTCCGCTCGGGCCCGCCGTCGTGGATGCCGACGACGTGGACCCGGACGACCTGACGATCCGCACGTTCGTCAACGGAGAGCTGGCTCAGGAAGGGCATACGGGGCGGGACCTGCTCTTCTCCTTCGCCTACCAGATCGCCGACGTCGCACGTCTGATCACGCTCGAGCCGGGGGACGTTCTGCTCACCGGAACGCCAGCGAACTCCCGCCCCGTCGAGCCCGGCGACGTGGTCGCAGTCGAGGTCGAGGGAATCGGACGCCTCGAGAATCCCGTGGTCGAGCTCGATCGCGACCTCGAGCCGGTCGGCGAGCAGCCGGCGGTGACTGCCAACACCCTCCACGTGGCGCTCGCCGTGCCCGAGGACGAGGCGGAGCTCCGGGCGCCGAAGTCGTGAGCCGCCAGCTCGAGATCAAGAGCGTCGTCGACCAGGTGCACGCAGAGCTCCTCGAGCGCATCGTCGCGGGCGAGCTCCCTCCGGGAGCGCGGCTCCGCCAGGAAGCGCTCGCCGAGGAGCTCGGCGTCTCCCGCACGCCACTTCGCGAGGCGCTCGCGCGTCTCGTGAGCGAAGGCCTCGTCGAGTTCGTCCCCAACCGGGGAGCCACGGTGGCCCGCCGGGACTTCACCGACATGGAGAACGCCTGGCGCGCCCGCCTCGTCATCGAGCCGGGTGCCGCGCGGCTCGCCGCCGAGCGGCGCGATCCTGCCGCCATCGAGCGTATGCGCGAGACCGTCCTTCGCCAGCGCTCGGTCGCCGACGATGTGACCTCGAGCTTCGCCCTGAACCGCGAGTTCCACCTCGCGCTCGTCGCGGCGGCCGGGAACACGCACCTGCTCCAGTTCTCGGAGCTCCTCTGGCTCTCGCGAATCGGCGTTCCCATCTTCGCCCGTCAGGCCCGCGAGCGCGAGCAGGTGCTCGCCTGGGCCGACGACCACGAGGCGATCGCGGAAGCGGTCGCCGTGGGCAGCCCGAGCCGCGCGGAGCGCCTGACGCGCGAGCACATCGCCGCCTATCCGCCCGAGCGATAGAGCTCAGCCGCGCTCGCGGCGCACCGGGTTTCGGAGCGCGCCCACGCCCTCGACCCAGATCTCGACGAGGTCGCCCTCCTCGAGGTAGCGCGGAGGCGTGCGCGAGTCCCCGACGCCTCCCGGCGTTCCCGTCGCGATCACGTCGCCCGCGTCGAGCGTGAGCCCCTTCGAGAGGTAGACGATCAGGTCGACGAAGCCGAAGACGAGGTCGCTTGTCGAGGCGTCCTGCATGAGCTCGCCCGAGACCGTCGTCGTCAGCCGGATGCCGTCGAAGTCGACGACGTCCGGCGATGCGATGCAGGGACCGAGTGGCGAGAACGTGTCGAAGCTCTTCCCGAGCGTGAACTGCCGGAGCGGCGTCTCGAGCTGAGCGCGCCGGCCGGAGACGTCGTGGATAGCGGTGATCCCGCCGATGGCGCGGCGGGCGGACTCCTCATCGGCCCGGTAGACGGTCTCGCCGAGCACCACCGCGACCTCGCCCTCGAAGTCCGGGCGCGTCTCCTCGCGCGGGATGACGATCTCCTCCTCCGGGCCGACCAGCGCGGACGGCCACTTGGCGAAGACGACGGGCGCGTCCGGCACGTCGAGCTCCGACTCGTCGGCGTGTGAACGGTAGTTGACGCCGATCGCGAGAATCTTCTGCGGCACGACGGGATGGAGCAGCCGGACGTCGGCGAGCTCGTGCTCAGGGCCGGCGGCGGCAGCAAGGTCCTCCCACGCTTCGGGAGTTGGGACGAATCCCTGTGGTCCTGCGGGCCCGGCGTCGCGCACACGGCCGTTCTCGAGCGCGCCGATGCGCGCCCCACCGCCGGGCGTGGCGAACCTGACGGCCCTCAAGCCTGCGCCTCCTGCTCGGCCCGGAGGATCTTGAGCGCGTTGATGGCGCGCGGGAAGCCCGCGTAGGGGGCCGCCTGCAAGATCGTCTCCTCGATCTCCTCGAAGGGAACGTCGATCGAACGAAGGGCGCGCACGTGCGCCTGCACCTGTGCATCGGAGCTTCCGAGTGTCGTCAGCACGGCGACGATGATCAGTTCGCGCTCGCGCGCCGTCAAGCCTGGACGGGCGTGCACCTCGCCGAACACGAAGTCGACGATCCAGTCGCCCAGGGCGCCCATCCGGGCGAGGAACTCCTCGCCACCGGGCTCATCACCGAGCTCGGCCAGCCGGGTCAGCCCACGCTCTCTCCGGTCCGTTTCAGTCACGCGTACTCCTTGCCGCTCGGGACGAGGACGGGATATTGTATGCAACTCATGCGCGTCCAGGAGGCAAGTCGCAGCAGAGCGCGGCCATGGTAGGACTCCGCCGGATCGATCACGTTGGCCTGCGTGTCGCGGATCTGGACGAGGCGGTGCCGCGGTGGTGCGTCCAGTTCGGCTTCACGGAGAGCGCGCGCGAGGAGGGCAGGGCCTTCCTGCGCTGCGGCTATGAGCCCTACTCCCTGGAGCTGATCGAAGACGGGGAGCCTGGGTTCGACCACCAGGCCTTCGAGCTCGCGCGTGGAGTCGCGCTCGAAGAGGCGGCTGCCCACCTCGAGCGCTCGGGCGCCTCCTTCGACCTGTGCGACGATGGCATTCATCTGGCCGACCCGGAGGGAAACGGCGTTCAGCTCGTCTCCTACCGCCCGGCCGACGAGCTCTGGCCGGACGTCGCCCGCGCGACGACCGAGCTGCCGGGCTTCCGTCCCCGGAGGCTGGGGCATACGAACTTCCTCACCGGCGACCTCGCCGCCCAGACGACGTTCTACACCGACGTCCTCGGGATGCGGATCACCGACCGCCTCGGGAACGAGGGGATCTGGCTGCACGTCAACGCTGATCACCATGTGCTCGCGTTCGTCGAGAAGGGCGGCGCCCATCTGCACCACATCGCGCTCGAGATGGTCGACTGGGGTGAGCTTCGGGTCGCCTTCGATCACCTCGCCCAGCATGGGCGCTGGCTCGCCTGGGGACCGCTGCGACACGGGCTCGGGCGCAACCTGAGCGGTTACGTGCGGATTCCGGAGGAAGACTGCTTCGTCGAGATCTTCGCCGACATGGAGCAGCTCGAGCCCGATCACGAGCCGCGCGAGTGGCCGGATGACGCCCATTCGTCGAACGTCTGGGGCATCCTGCCTCCTCGGTCGTATTTTCGCTTCGACGCCGAGGCGATCGAGTCCGAGCGGCACGGACTCGAGGCGCTCGGAATTCCGCTCAAGGAGAGAGGAGCCTGATGGCGACAGTGCGTACGGAGGCCGGCAAGGCGGCTCGGCCCGTCGCGGCCCGGACGGGCGAGGAGTTCCTCGCCGGACTCGCGAGCGGCGAGCGCGAGATCTGGTTGAACGGCGAGAAGATCACGCACCCGCTCGACCACCCCGACCTCGAGGCGGCGGCGTGCTCAATGGGGCGCGTCTTCGACCTCCAACACGAGCACTCGGACGAGATGCTCATGCCGTCGCCCGACGACGGCCGGCTCGTGAACGTCACCCACGTCATTCCGCGCTCGCGGGAGGACCTCGAGCGGCGCCGGAAGGCGATCGAGCTCACCGCGTCGCTCTCCGCGGGGATGATGGGCAGGACGCCCGACTACCTGAACGTCACCTTCGCCTGCTTCGCGGGGAGGTCGGACGTCTGGGCTCGTCGCGGCAACGTACAAGGCGCCGAGAACGTCGTCGCCTACCAGCGGCACATGCGGGACGCCGATCTCTCGACCACGCATGCGCTCATGAACCCTCAGGTCGACCGCTCGAAGCCCGAGGCCGAGCAGGCCTCAGGCGAGATCTCGCTGCACAAGATCGGCGAGACCGACGACGCGATCGTCGTCCGCGGGGCGCGCATGCTCGCCACCCTCGCGCCCTTCGCCGACGACCTGCTCATCTATCCGGGCTCCGACATCCGCCCGCAGGACGGGCGCTATGCGCTCTCCTTCGCCGTCCCGATCGCCACGCCCGGGCTCAAGTTCATCTGCCGAGACAGCTACTCGAAGCAGCGGCCCGCCTACGACTATCCGCTCTCCTCTCGCTTCGACGAGATGGACTGCGTCGTCGTCTTCGACGACGTCGAGGTGCCGAGGGAACGCGTCTTCCTGGACGGCGATACGGTCAGCTACTCGGAGGTCATCACAGACACCGGCTGGCGCGGCCACATCATGCACCAGGCCTTCACGCGCGCCTACGTGAAGCTCTGCTTCGCCTTCGGGCTCGGCCACGTCATCGCGAACACGATCGGCGTCGTCCGCTTTGACCACATCCAGGAGAAGCTGGGCCAGATCTGGAACATGTCCGAGCTGACGCGCTCCGCGATCGTGGCCGCCGAGGCAGGCTCCTCCCTCGACGAGGGCGGGGTCTGGTATCCGGACGATCGCCCGTTCCTCGCCCTGCGCGGGGAGATGCCGAAATGGCTCCCGCGGGCGAACGAGCTCCTGCAACTCATCGGAGGCGGCGGCTACATGGCCACGCCCTCCCGGGCCGACCTGGACGGGCCCCTGCGCCCGCTGATCGACAAGTTCTACCAGGCGGCCGGCGCCGACGCGGAGAGGCGAATCCGGCTCTTCCGGCTCGCCTGGGACTACCTCGGCTCCGACCTGGGCGGGCGCGGTGAGCTCTACGAGCGCTTCTACCTCTCGGACTCGTGGCGTATGACGGCGCTCGCCTACTCGATCGCGGACAAGTCGTTCTCCGAGTCGCTCGTGGAGCAGTTCCTCGGGGACTGATGCTGCGCGGCTATTCAGTCCCGCGCTCGCCCGAGGGCCGCTCGTCGCTCGTTCCGCCCCCGCCCTGGCACTACGTCGGTGATTTCCTCGTACTCGAATACTGGGCCGACCCGGGCGCCGTAGCGGCGCTGCTGCCGCCCGGGCTCGAGCCGCCTCCAGACCCGGGCCGCTCCGCCGCGCTCTTCGTCGACTGGCAGTCCTGTTCGAGCTCCGGCACCGAGCTCGACGATCCGGTCAGGAGCCAGTACCACGAGTTCTTCGTCGTCGTGAACGCCCTCCTCGACGGCGAGGCGGTCACGACCTGCCCCTACATCTGGGTCGACCGCGACTTCGCTCTCGCGCGCGGCTGGGTGCAGGGGTTCCCCAAGAAGCTCGGCTCGATCAACATGACGCGCCACTTCCAGCTGGATGGGAAGGCCTCGCCGGCGCTCGCGCCTGGAGGTCGCTTCGTCGGGACTCTCGCCGCGGGCGACCGCCGGCTCGCCCACGGTGCAGTCACGCTCGAGCGCGAAACGGACGTGGGGCCGACCCACAACGACCCCCCGCTCGTCAACGTGCGCCACTTCCCGCGGCTCGAGGCGGGCCGTCACGCAGACCCGTCCGTGCACGAGCTCGTCCGCGCGCGCAGCCGCGACCGGGCGATTTCGCCGATCTGGGAGGGAAGCGCGGAGCTCGAGCTCTACCCGGCCCCGAACGAGGAGCTCGCCGCGCTCGCGCCCGTGAAGGTGGGCAAGGGCTTCCGCTTCACGTTCGGCTACACGGTCGACGACCTCGAGACCGTTCGCGACTACACGCCGGCCCGGGTGGGGGTAACGGCGGAGACGTGAGCGGCGGCGCGGTCGTTACCGGCGGCGGGAGCGGGATTGGCGCCGCGATCGCGCGCCGACTGGCCGCGGATGGGTTCGGAGTCTGCATCACGGGGCGCCGGCGCCAGCCGCTCGAGACGCTCGCCGCCGAGACGGGCGCCCTCCCCGTCGTGGCGGACACCGGCGATCCCGAGGACGCGGCGCGGGCGGTCGGCGCCGCTCTCGAGGCTTTCGGGAGCCTCGAGCTCCTCGTCTGCAACGCCGGCGTCTCGTCCGGGGGAACAGTCGAGGAGCAGTCAGTGGAGGGCTGGGAGGCCGTGCTGCGGACGAACCTCACGGGCGCCTTCCTCGCTGCACGAGCAGCGCTCCCTGCGCTCGCCCGGTCGCGGGGCTCGCTGGTGACGATCGCCTCGGATGCGGGCCTTCGGGCCGGCCCGGCCTCGGCTGCCTACTGCTCGGCAAAGGCGGGGCTCATCATGCTCACGCAGTGCATCGCGCTCGACTACGGCCCGCGCGGCGTACGCGCGAACTGCGTCTGTCCTGGTTGGGTGCGCACGCCGATGGCAGATGCCTCGATGGACGAGCTCGCCGAGGCGAAGAAGACGGAGCGCGAGAGCGCCTACGCGCTCGTCGCCTCGCACGTGCCGCTCCGCCGTCCAGGCGAGCCCGAGGAGATCGCCGACGCGGTAGCCTGGCTCGCCTCCCCGGGGGCCTCCTTCATGACCGGCGGCATCCTCGTGGTCGACGGAGGCAACGTGATCGTGGACGCCAGCGCCTCGGAATTCGTAGCGTGAGCGCCACAGCGGTCGTCGCCGGCGTCGAGGTCTCGCCCGACCATTACATCGCCGGGAAGCGCGTGGCGGGCGGCGAGCGGTTCGAGGATCGCTCGCCGATCGACGAGCAGGTACTCGCCGAAGTCGCCCGCGGCGGCCAGGACGAGGTCGAGAAGGCGGTCGAGGCAGCCGCGTCTGCGTTCCCCGGCTGGGCCGCGCTCGGCGTGGCCGGGCGGTCGGAGTTGCTGCGCCGGCTCGCCGACCTGATCGATGCAAACGTCGAGCGGATCGCCTCTGTCGAGTGCCTCGACATGGCGATGCTGGAGCGCTCCCTGCGTGCGCGTGTGATCCCGCGCGGGGCGCGGAACTATCGCTCCTATGCCGAGCTTGCCGAGGACTACGACGAGCGCGCGTGGAGCTCGAACGGGACGCGCAACCGCGTCCTCCGCATGCCGGCGGGACCGGCAGCGGTCGTGACGCCGTGGAACGCGCCGTTCATGCTTTCAACGTGGAAGACCGCGCCCGCGCTCGCCGCGGGCTGCGCTGTCGTCCTCAAGCCGCCCGAGTGGGCACCCCTTTCGTGCTCCCTCCTCGCCGATCTGACCGACGAGGCCGGGTTTCCGCCCGGCGTCTTCAACGTCGTGCAGGGGATTGGCGAGGAGGCGGGTGCAGCCCTCGTCGGCCACCCGCGCGTGCGCCGGGTGAGCTTCACCGGTTCGTCCGAGACAGGCCGGCTCGTGGCCGGCGCCGCGGCCCGGAACCTCGTTCCCTTCACAGCTGAGCTGGGCGGCAAGGGGCCGCTCCTCGTCTTCGCCGATGCAGACCTGGACGCCGCCACGCAGAAGGCTGCGCTCCAGTACGACGACTCCGGCCAGAACTGCATGGCCGGTACGCGGCTCCTGGTCGAGAGGAGCATCTCGGGCGAGTTCCTGGAGCGCTTCCACGCCTCGGTCGACGCGCACGTGCTCGGAGACCCTCGCGAGGAGTCGACCACGATCTCCCCGCTCATCCACCGCGACCACCTCGCCCGGGTCCAGGGCTTCGTCGATCGGGCCCGCGCAAACGGCGACCGCATCGTTCGGGGCGGCCGAAGCGCCGACCTCGGCGGGCTCTGGTACGAGCCAACCCTCGTGGAGCCGCGCTCGAACGACTCCGAGATCGTGCAGCGGGAGGTCTTCGGCCCTGTGCTCACCTTCCAGACCTTCAGCGGGGAGGAGGAGGCCGTCGCTCTCGCAAACTCGACGCAGTACGGACTCGCTGCGACCGTCTATACCTCGTCGAACGAGCGCGCCGAGCGTGTGGGGCGCGCGCTGCGGGCCGGCACGGTGTGGGTGAACACGTTCCTCGTCCGCGACCTGACGGCGCCGTTCGGCGGCATCGGCATCTCCGGGATCGGACGCGAGGGCGGGGACCATGCGCTCGATTTCTACTCCGACCTGAAGACGCTCCAGATCCTCGAGGAATCGACGACGTGAGCGTGGCCGAGGGCATGCGGCTCGAGGACGTCAGCCTCGAGAACGACGACTTCGCCGAGCGCGTCCCGCACGAGACGTTCGCGTTGTTGCGCCGCGAGGCTCCGGTCTGGTGGTACGACTGGCCGCACGGCCGCGGCTTCTGGTGCGTGACAAAGCACGCTGACGTCGTCGCCGTCTCGCGCGATACGAAGACATTCACCTCCGAGCAGGGTGCGAACCTCGAGGATCTGGACGAAGAGCAGCGGGTCGCGCGCCAGTCGATGCTCGAGACCGACCCGCCGCGGCACACGCGGCTGCGCGGGCTCGTGGGCCCCCCGTTCACGCCGCGCGCGGTGAAGGCCTACGAGCTCGCGCTCCGCGAGCTCACCGCCGCCGTCCTCGACCGCGCGCTTCCGCTCGGAGAGTTCGACTTCATCGAGGAGATCGCCAAGCAACTGCCGATCAGGGTGCTCGCCCGCCTGCTGGGCTCGCCGGACGCGGACACGGAGCCGCTCATCGCCTGGGGCGACCGCATGATCGGGAACACCGATCCCGAGCTCGCCGACGTCCTCCACGACAGCCCCGAGAGCGAGCGCTACCGCATGCTCCCGTTTCGCAGCCCCGCCGCGCTCGAGCTGTTCGAATACGGGCACCGGCTCGCCGCCGAGCGCCGCCGCGAGCCGCAGGACGACCTCGTCTCGAAGCTCGTGCACGCGGAGATCGAGGGCGAGCGGCTCACGGAGCGCGAGTTCGACACGATGTTCCTCCTGCTCGTCGTGGCGGGGAACGAGACCACGAGGCAGGCGATCGCGCATGGAATGCTCGCGCTCGTCGAGCACCCGGACGAGTGGCGTCGCCTACGCGAGGATCCGGAGCTCCTGTGGACGGCCGGGGCGGACGAGATCCTGCGCTGGTCCTCGCCGGTGCTCCACTTCCGCCGTACCGCAACCCGCGACGTCGAGCTGGGCGGGCGGATGATCCGGGCGGGGGAGAAGGTCGTCGTCTGGTACGTCTCCGCGAACTTCGATGAGGGCGTCTTCGAGGACCCGCTTCGCTTCGACGGGGGGAGGCGCCCGAACCCGCACGTCACCTTCGGAGGCGGGGGCCCGCACTACTGCCTCGGCGCCCACCTCGCCAAGCTCGAAGTGCAGGTCATGTTCGAGATGCTCCTGCCGCGCCTGGCCGAGCTCGAGCTCACCGCTCCTCCCGAGCGGATGCGGACGAACTTCACGAACGCCCTCAAGCGTATGCCCGTGCGGGTGGCGGCGAATAATTAGATGAAGGGGCTCGGCAAGCCCTCGGAGGCGATGGTGACCGCCTTCCGCGGTTGCGTGGGGGAGTTCGCGACCGGCGTCGCCGTTGTCACGGCCGAGCACGAGGAGGTTCCGGCCGGCATGACGCTGAACTCGTTCACCTCCGTCTCGCTCGAGCCTCTCCTCGTCCTCGTCTCGCTCGGAAACGGCTCGCGCACGCTGCATGCGGCCCGGGCGAGCGGCCGCTTCGCCGTGAGCTTCCTCGCTCGCGGCCAGACCCAGATCGCCCTCGACTTCTCGCAACCGTGGGCACCCTTCCCGGTGGGGCACGTCGAGCGCGACCGCGAAGGGTTCCTCTCGGTTGAGGGTGCCGTCGCTGTGCTCCGCTGCCGGGTGGAGCGCATCGAGGAGGCGGGCGACCACGCGCTCGTGCTGGGGGAGGTCGCCTCGATCGCGCATGGAGGTGGTGACCCGCTCGTCTTCCACCGCGGCCGTTTCGGGGGGTTTCACGTCGACACCACGGTGCCCGCCGGCCACCCGATCGCCATCGACGAAGGGTCAGGCTGGTGAGCTTCGAGGCCGATATCCGCCCGCTCTTCCGGGACGACGACGCGGATGCGATGTCGTGGGCGTTCGATCTAGGCTCCTACGAGGACGTGCGGGCGAACGCGGAGGCGATCTACGAGCGGCTCGCGGACGGGTCGATGCCGTGCGACGAGCCTTGGCCCGAGGAGCGGGTGCAGGTCTTCCGCGACTGGGTCGACGCGGGCACCCCGGCCTAGGGCCCCGTACCGGCGAACGCGTCGAGCGCGTCAAGGGTCGCGCGCGCCTGCTCCGAGACGAAGGGGATCCGCCGCACGAGCGGGGGGAAGAGGACCCAGACGACCGAACCTCCGAGGTGGCGGATCACCGGGCGGCCGTCGGGCTCAATGCGGACGCGCTCGAAATGGACCCGAGAGAGCAGTTCGGCAAGTCGGGCGTCCGAGCCGAGGCGCTCCGCCAGCTCCCTCCCCGCCCCGTCTCCCCGTCGCGGCCGCAGCCGGAAGCCCTGCATCCGCACGACGCCCCTCGCACGCATCGATAGCCCGCGCGTCCGCGCGAGCACCGGCTCGTCGGTCGAGATCTCGAGCCCGTAGTTGCCGCCGAAGACCTTACCCTCGCGAGTCATCTCGAGCCGTATTGCGCGGGCCTCGGGTGACGGCCGCACCCTGGCTCGCAGCGGGCCGAGACGCTCGACCCGGGTCGGGTCGGCCGTGAACTCTCCGATGGCGTCGTCGAGAGACAGGACGGCGCGCCGGTACGCGGGCCCCTCGAACTCGAGCACTACAAGGCGTCGGCGTACTCGCGCAGCTCCCAGTCCGTCACGGCGAGCTGGAACCGTCGCCATTCGTTGCGCTTGATCGTCGTGAACGCCTGCATGAATTGCTCGCCGAGCGCCCGCCGCAGGAAAGAATCGGCCTCGAGCACGTCGAGCGCCTCGCCGAGCGAGAAGGGAACCGTCGCGCGTTCGACGGGCGGCTCGTAGATGCGGTCCGTCGGCGGCCCCGGGTCGAGCTCACGTTCGATCCCATCGACGCCCGCGAAGATGTGCGCCGCGGAAGCGAGGTATGCGCTCGCGCTCCCGTCGGCGAGTCGCGACTCCAGCCGAGCGCCCCGCCCGCGCTCCGACGGGATGCGGACCAGGACGGAGCGGTTGTCCGTGCCCCAGTCGACGTAGTACGGCCCGAGCTCCTGCGCGACGAAGCGCTTGTATGCGTTCACCGTGGGCGCGCAGACGGCCGTCATGGCGTTCGCGTGCTCCAGCAGGCCGCCCATGAACCAGCGCGCCTGCGCAGAGAGGCCATCCTCCCCCTCCGGGTCGTCGAAGACGTTCCGATCTCCGTCCCAGGCCGAGATATGGAGGTGATAGCCCGACGTACCGCCGCTCTCTGTCGGCTTCCCGATGAAGGTGGCGACGAGATCGTTCATCGCCGCCGTCTCCTTGATGGCGAGTTTCAACAGATGGGCCTCGTCCGCGGCCGTGAGGGCATCCGCGTGGCGCGTATTGATCTCCCACTGCGAGGGGTCGTACTCGTGGTTCACGCAGAGGAACGGGAGCCCCAGCGCGCGGACGTTGTCCTCCATCGCTCGGATGACGCCGCCCGGGTCGGTGCGTACGTCCATGCGGTAGACAAGACCCGGAATCGGCTGATACGGGAGGAGCCGGCCCTCGGGAGTACGGCGCAGGAGGAAGAACTCGAGCTCGTGCCCCACCGACACTCGGAGCCCCTTCTCCTCGGCCGCGGCGATCGCCCGCCGCAGGATGTTGCGAGGGTCCGCCTCGAGCGGCTCGCCGTCGAGTCGGCAGTCGGCCAGGCAGATGGCGGTCTCCCGCTCCCAGGGGACGATGCGGAGCGTCTCGAGATCGGCGACGACCTGCATGTCGCGGAAGTTGACCTCGTCCCGGATCCCGGTTCCGTCGGGCATGACGCCGGTGTGGTCGATGGCAAAGACGGAGACGCAGAAGTTGAGCCCTTCATCGCAGGCCTGCTCGAGCACCTCCAGCGGGATGACCTTCGCCCGCGTGGTGCCGATGAGGTCGGTGTAATGGACGCGGACGCGGTTGACGCCGGCCTCCGCGAGCTCGCGCAGCCTGTCGGCGACCATCACTCCTGGTCGTGCTCGTGCGGATGCGGGTGTGGCACGCCCGGCTCGACCGGCAGGGGCAGCTCCTCCTCGATGAGCTCGGTTTCCCGATACACCTCGGCCAGAGCCACCGGCCGCATGATCGCGCCCAGGTCTCGGTAGGCGTAGAGGTTGTAGACGAGCGAGAACACCGCTGCGATCACGAGGAAGATGAACCAGCGCCAGTAGATGGAGCTCGCCTCGATGCCCGGAGGGGCGATCTTGTAGGCAGCCAGCCCGAGCAGGCCGATCCCGAGCAGCTGCGGAATCGGCATGGCCGGTGAGCGATAGGGGCGGGACGCGCGGGGCTCGCGCCTGCGCAGGATGACCACCGAAATGTGGATGAGCACGTATGCAGTAACCCACCCGAGCACCCCGGCGAGGATCAGCTGGATGAAGCCGGCGCCTTCGGCCTGCCCCGCCAGGTTCATCCCGATCGGGATCGCGGCGATCACGACGATGCCGACCCACGGGGCCCGGGTCGCCGGAATCAGCCAGGCAAACGGGGACGGAAGCTGCCGGGTGAGGGCCATGCCGTAGAGGATCCGCGGCACGCCGGCCACGACGGCGTTGAGCGTCCCGATGGAGGCGAGGATCATGATGATCCCGAGCCACCACTTCCCCGCGTCTCCGAAGATCGCCGTGCCGACGTCGACCGGAAGCGTCGGCGCGAGGGTGCCGAGCACGTCCGGCGGGACGTAGCGCGCCGCGCCGAGCCCGTAGAGCACGACGGGGATCGCGATGAGGCCCAGCCCGAGGAAGATCCCGAGCGGGATGTCGCGCGCCGGGCGCTTCAGCTCCTCGGCCAGCGGGCACGTGTATTCGACGCCGACGAAGGTGAAGATGGCGATTCCGAGCAGGGCCGAGAGGAGGCTCCAGGTGAGATCGACGTGGGGGAGCGCGCTCCCGATCGGATCGGACGTGCCGGCGCCCGCGAGTCCGACGACCCCGACGACGAGGAGGGAGGCCGCGACCGTGAATGTGAGCAAGACCTCGAGCACGGCGAAGGGCCTGATGCCGAGCAGGTTGATGAGGGCGATGAAGACCATGTACACGACGGCCCAGAACTTGTAGTCGCCGGGCGCGCCGAGGATGTCCGCGGTCACGAGGCTCGACGCGAAGTTCTCGGCCGTGCCGGGGAAGAGCTGGACGGCGATGTAGCCGACACCGACGGTGATGGTGGCGAAGAAGGGCCCGAGGCCAGCCCGAACGTACTCGTTCATCGATCCGGCTTTCGGGATCATCGTGGCGAGCTCGGAGAAGCTCATCGCCGCGAAGATCATCGCGACAAACCCGATAGCGAGTGCGATCAGCCAGACCCAGCTGGCGAAGAACCCTCCTGCCACCGTCGCGAGGACACTGGACGCGACGATGAGGCTGAACGTGGTCCCGATCGCGGTCGGCAAACCGACAACCCTGTTTTCGAGACCCACCTCGGGTGCTGGGGCTGCAGGTGCTTGCGTCGCCATCTCCCCTCCTTGTCCGTCACCGTCGGGCGCAAGTTCCTTTGTCTTGCACCGCCCTGCGACTGCCGCAGTTTGCGTCGGAGGCAGTCTTGTATTCAGAATGCAGTTCGCCAGTATGAGTCCACGAACCGGGGGATTGCAAGCGAGGGGCGGTCCGGAATCGCGCCGGGCCCTGCGTCTCCACGCGTGACTGAGATCGCACCACGGCTCTCCGGCCAGACCGCGGTGGTCACTGGCGCGGCGCGCGGGCTCGGCTTCGCCACGGCACGCCGCCTGGCGGCGGAAGGTGCGCGTGTCGCACTGCTCGATCGCGACGCGGAGGCGCTCGGGGCGGCCCTGAGCGTGCTCAACGACGAGGGCCTGGACGCGCTCTCGCGCGCCGTCGACGTCGCGGAGGAGGAAGATGTGCGCGCGGCCGTCGACGCGGTGCTCTCGGTCGGGGGGCGCATCGACGTGCTCGTGAACAACGCCGGCATCTATCCGCATCTCCCCTTCGAGGAGCTCACGTTCTCGGACTGGCGGCGGGTGCTCGCTACCAACCTCGACGGCGTCTACCTCTGCACGCACGCCGTCTATCCCGCCATGCGCGAGCGTGGCTACGGCCGCATCGTCAATGTCTCGTCCGCGACCTTCTTCATCGGCTATCCGGGCCTCTCCGCGTACGTCGCAAGCAAGGGCGGGATCATCGGCTTCACCCGCGCCCTGGCGAGCGAGGCGGGCCCGCACGGGATCACGGTGAACGCCGTCACCCCGGGGCTCATCGCCACCGAGGGCGTGCTGGACGGGGAGGAGGCCGGCCTCTTCGACGAGATCGTCCCGCAGCAGGCGATCCCGCGCCGCGGGGAGCCGGACGACATCGCCGATTGCATCGCGTACCTCGCCGCCCCAGCCGCGGGCTTCATCACCGGGCAGACCATCAACGTCGACGGCGGGCACCGCTACCACTGAGACCGAGGAGAGCCGTGAGCCAGAACCAGCAGCCAGTCGCCCCCTACCTCGCGGTCGGCCTGTCGACCGTCGTGCACGGCGTGGGAGAGCGCAAGCACATCAAGCGCAACCTCGCTGTTGTCGAGGATGGCATTCACGCCGCCATGTCCGTGATCGGGATCAACATGCCGGTGCGCCTCATCGCGCTGGCCGAGGGTGCCCTGACCGGGTTCACCGACGAGGCTTTCGACATCCCGCACGTGACGGCCGCGCGCGACCTCTTCATCGACGTGCCGGGCGAGGAGACCGAGGTGCTGGCCGGCCTCGCGCGCCACTACGACCTCTACCTCGCGGTCCAGTGCAAGGCGCGCTGGCCCGAGGTGATCGACGACCGCTACTTCAACATGCTCTTCGTCATCTCGCCACAGGGCGAGATCGTCCACCGGGCGGCCAAGAACCACCTCTGGTGCCGGGAGCGCTCGTGCACGCCGCACGACGTCTACGACCGCTGGGTGGAGCTCTTCGGTGACGGGATCGACGCGTTCTACCCGGTGCTCCGCACGGAGGACATCGGGAACATCGGCACGATCTGCTGCTCGGACGGGGAGTACCCCGAGGCGGTGCGGGCGCTCGCGATGAGCGGCGCCGAGGTCGTCTACCGCCCCAGCGAGGCGGTGCCGATGACGGGCGCCGGCTATCCGGGCGGGGGCACGTGGATGCTGCAGAACCGGGCCCATGCGCACTTCAACAGCGTCTACATGCTCTGCCCCAACGTCGGGCCCGTCTACCTGCACCCACGCATGGAGCACCCGTATGACATCGGCGGCGGCAATTCGCACATCGTCGACTACCTGGGGAACGTCGTCGCCTACAGCGCCTCCGGCTACAACACGTTCGTCTCGGCGATCGTGGACATCGAGGCGCTGCGCCAGTTCCGGGTCATGAACCTGAACTCGAACTGGCTCAAGGATTTGCGCACGGAGGTCTTCCGGCGCATGTACGAGGAGCCGATCCACCCTGCCAACCTATGGCTCGAGCAGGAGCCGGTCTCGCACGCCGAGGTGGACGAGATCTACCGCGCCAACATCCGCCGCCTCCTCGAGCGGGGCACCTACACACCGCCCGCGCACTCCTTCCAGGGGGCGCGTTACATCGCTCCGGACGACTCCTCGCCGGCCGAGGCCTGGGACGAGGCGCGCCACCTCTGGGACGAGGCGGAGTGATGGCCGAGCGCTACGACGCCGTCTTCGTCGGCGGAGGGCACAACGCCCTGACGTGCGCGGCCTATCTCGCCAGGGCCGGGAAGCGCGTGCTCGTGCTCGAAGCGCGCGGCGTCGCCGGGGGCGGGTGCGCGACCGAGGAGGTCGCGGCGCCCGGCTTCCGGCACAACTTCCACTCCAACTTCCACGGGATCATCCACATGGGCCCCGTCTACCGCGACCTCGAGCTCGAGCGCTACGGCGCCCGCTACGTCTGGCCCGAGAACCAGTTCGCACATGTCTTCCCCGACGGGCGTGCGCTCGTCCTCTCCCGCAGCGTCGAGCGGACGGCGGAGCGGATCGCCCGCTTCTCGCGAGCCGACGCGGAGACGTTCCGGGAGCTCGCCCACGCGTACCGAGACGTGCTCGAGCAGGGGATCATCCCGGCGCTCTTCTCGCCGCCCGGGCCCCCGTCCCAGGAGCTCGCCCCCATGGAGGGCTCGTCGGAGGGGCTGACGCTGCTCCGTCATTTCCTCTCTGCTCCGAACCACGTCGCCCGCGACCTCTTCGAATCGGCGGAGGCGCAGACCTGGCTTGGCTTCTGGGTCGCCCAGCTCGCCGGCACGGGCGACGTCTTCGGGCTCGGGGCCAACTACCCGATCATGCTGGCGGGGTCGCTCGAGCCGTGGGGCTGGGCGATCTGCGTCGGCGGCTCGAACATGCTCGCCCAGGCGATGGTGCGCTGTCTCGAGGACGCGGGCGGCGAGGTTCGCCTCGACGCGTCGGTGCGGCGCATCGAGGTCGGAGACGGCCTTGCCCGCGCGGTCGAGCTCGAAAGCGGCGAGCGGATCTCCGTGAGCGGCATTCTCGTCTCGAACCTGGATCCGAGGCACACGTTTCTCGAGCTCGTCGGGGAGAGTGACCTCTCGAGCGACTTCGCTCACGCCTGCCGGCGCTGGCGCTACGACGTCATGTCGATGTTCTGCGTCTACCTGGCGCTCGACGCCCCGGTGCGCTGGAAGGCGGCCGAGTGGGACGACGCCGTGGAGCAGTGCTTCGCCGTCTCCCTCTGCGAGTCCCTCGACGTCCTCGACGACAACGCCTCCGACTGCCGCCTCGGCGTGCCGCCGCGAACGCCCGGCCTCTTCACAGTTCACCCGTCGCTCTTCGAGCCGAGCCTCTGCCCGCCCGGGAAGGAAGCGTGCTTCTGCGAGCAGATCGCGCCGTGGGCGCTGCGTGAGAGCGGGGCGGGGGCCTGGGACGACGTGAAGGACGAGTACGCCGAGACTGTCCTCGAGCGCTGGCGCGGCTACGCCTCGGGCGTGGAGGCCGAACACATCGTCGGCCGCTACGTCGCGAGCCCGCTCGACATCGAGCGGCGCATGCCGAGCATGAAGCACGGCGACTGGAACCACGGCGAGATGACCCAGGACCAGCTGGGCGTCTTCCGGCCGTTCCACGAATATCCGCCCTACCGGACGGCGTTCGAGAACGTCTACCTCTGCGGCTCCTCCACACATCCGGGCGGCTCGATCGGCGGTGCCTGTGGCTACAACGCCGCAGGTGCGATCGCCCAGGATCTCGGCATCGAGGCCTGGTGGGGCCGGGCAGAGGGCGCGCGTGCCTGAGAACAAGGCGCTCGCTGACCTCGTCCGGCAGGTCGAGCTCGGCGAGGTGGAGGAGGAGGAGCGGCGACAGCGCTTTCCCGTGGGCGCCTCGATCGAGTTCGCCGACTTCGAGGAGGACGCGCGCATCGGCGCTTTCGACCGCCTGCGCGAAGCGGAGCCCGTCTCTTGGGTGCCCGCTCTTGGAGGGTGGCTCGTGACGGCCTACCCGCTCGCGCGCAACGTCCTCGCTCGCACCGGCGAGTTCAGCGTCTGGGCAGAGCCGAACCTCGTGCGGGCCTCCCTCGGCGTCATGATGCTGACGAGCGACTCGCCCGAGCACGAGCGCCAGCGGGCTCCCTTCGACGAGCCGTTCCGAAGACGCGCCGTGCACGAGCGGTTCGAGGAGCGGGTGGCCGCCCGTGTCGAGCGGCTGCTCGACGAGCTCGCGCCGCGTGGATCGTGCGAGCTCGCCTCGGAGTTCGCCGCGCCGTTTGCGATCGGGGTGGCCGGCGACATCCTCGGGCTCTCGCTCGACGACGTTCCCAGGATCCAGGACTTCTACGAGGCCTTCGCCGGCGCAATGGTGTACGACGGCGATCCCGAGCCCCAGCGGCGCGCGGATAGAGCCCGCGCCGAGCTGAATGAGATCCTGCTCGCCGAGCTCGCCCGCGTGCGCGCCGAGCCCGACGGCTCCATCAGCTCGGCCGTCGTGAATGACCCGGCGACCCAGCTCGCGGACGAGGAAGTCGCGGCGCAGCTCCGCGTCATCCTCTTCGGTGCCATCGAGACTGTCGAGTCCATGGTGGTCAACGCGGTACTCCTGCTGCTCCAGCATCCGGCCGAGCACCGAGCGGTCGAGGCCGATCCGGGCCTCGTCCCCAACGCGGTCGAAGAGGGAATGCGCCTGATCCCCCCGGTCGCCTTTATCGAACGCTGGACGTCTGCTCCCGCGGTTCTCGGCGACGTCGAGCTTGGCCGCGGCGAGTTCGTGGGCGTATCGACGCTCGCCGCCAACCGCGACCCGGAGGTGTTCCCGGATCCAGGCCGCTTCGACGTGCGCCGCGAGAACGCACGGCACCACCTCGCCTTCAGCTTCGGCGTCCACCACTGCCTCGGCTTCAACATGGCGAGGCTGCAGGGCCCGCTCGCCGTGCGGGCGATCCTACGGCGGCTGCCCGGCCTCGAGCTCGTGGGTAGCCCAGAGCCCTACGGCTTCGCCTTCCGGCGCCCGCCGGAGCTGCACCTCCGCTGGCGAGTCTGAGCGCTCAGCGCGCCCAGACTCGGTCTGCGACGCGGGCGACGAGCTCGAGCTTGCGCCACTGCGTCTCCTCGTCGATCTCGTTGCCCTCGATCACCGACGCGAAGCCGCACTGCGTCGAGAGCGCGAGCTGGTCGGTGGGCAGGAACGATACGGCCTCTTCGAGTCGGCGAAGGACGTCGTCCTCGCTTTCGAGCTCGCGGCGCTTGGAGCTCACGAGGCCCATGACCATCGTGTGACCCGGAGGCGTGAACCGAATCGGCGCGTAGCCGCCGTCCCGGCCGACGTCATCCCACTCGACGAGGAAGGCGTTGTAGGGCAGCTCTCCGAACACGCGCTCGGCGACGCGCTCGAGCGAGCCCGAGCAGAGCCAGCGGGAGCGGTAGTTCCCGCGACAGATGTGAAGGCCCGTCGTGACGCCTGCAGGAATGCCCTCGAGGACCTTCCGGTCGGCGTCGAGCGCCTTGTCGAGCAGCCCGGCGAGGGTATGCCCCGCCTCCTCGAAGCGAGCGCTCCAATCGGGGTCGACGAGATAGGGATAGAGCGGGAAATCGAGCTGAACGTAGCGGCAGCCGGCGGCGATCGCGTCGGCGATGAGCTCGCGCTCGATCGCGATCGCGTCTACGACGAACTCCTCGTGGCTCGCATAGGCGTCTGGAGCAACGCCGAAGGGGTGGACGAAGAGCGAAGGGGCTGGAAACGCGACCTTGAACGGGTGGTCGGTCACCCGCGCCAGGAACTCGGCCTCGCGCGCGGCCGGGCTGTCCACACGCTCGAGCCGCGCCTCGATCGATGGGACCCGGAGGACGAGTGTCTCGCCCTGCTCATTCCGGAATTCGACTGCACTCCGCTCGGTCGAGACGCCGCTGACCGCGTCATAGAACGAGTTCAGGAACATCCAGCGGCGGAACTCCCCGTCGGAGACGACGTCCAGGCCGAGCTCGACCTGGCGCGCGACCACACGCTCGATCGCCGCGTCCGCGACCGGGCCGAGGTGAACCGGATCGGACCGCGTCTCGACGGCCTCCTGCAGCTCGGGGGGTCGCAGCAGGCTGCCGACGACCTCGGCGCGCGCCGGCCGGCGGGGGCTCAGCTCACCGCGGCGGGCTTCGGCAGCGCTTCGATCGCCTCGAGGGCTCGCTGGATCTCCTCGTCGGCCAGCGCGACGTCCTCGAGCTTTCCGGCGAGGTACGCGTCATAGGCGCCGAGGTCGAAGTGCCCGTGGCCCGAGAGATTGAAGAGGATCGTCCGCTGGTCTCCCGCCGCGTCGGCGGCCGCAGCGACTCGCACGGCGCCGTGGATGGCGTGGGCGGCCTCGGGGGCCGGGATGATGCCCTCGGTCCGCGCGAACGTCACCGCAGAGCCGAAGACCTCGCCCTGCGTGTACGCCTCGGCGCGGACGAGGTCGTCGAGCACGAGCTGCGAGACGAGCGGAGCCATTCCGTGGTAGCGCAGGCCGCCTGCGTGGATCGGCGCCGGGACAAAGTCGTGTCCGAGCGTGTGCATGGGGACGAGCGGGGTCAGCTGCCCCGTGTCTCCGAAGTCGTAGGCGAACGGCCCGCGCGTCAGCGTCGGGCACGCGGCCGGCTCGCAGGCGAGGACGTCGATCTCCTTGCCGGCGATCTTCTCCCGTAGGAACGGGAAGGCGAGACCGGCGAAGTTCGAGCCGCCGCCCACGCAGCCGATCACGCAGTCTGGGAACTCGCCCGCCTCGTCCATCTGCGCTAGCGCCTCTTGGCCGATGACCGTCTGGTGGGTCAGCACGTGGTTGAGCACGCTGCCGAGCGAGTAGGCGGTGTCCTCACGTCCGGCACCGTCCTCGACCGCCTCCGAGATGGCGATGCCGAGACTCCCCGGCGAGTCGGGGTTCTCCTCGCGGATAGCGCGCCCGGCCTGGGTGTCCTCAGACGGGCTCGGGACGACCTCGGCCCCCCAGGTCTCCATCATCGAGCGGCGGTACGGCTTCTGCTCGTAGGAGATCTTGACCATGTAGACCTTGCACTCAAGTCCGAACAGGCACGAGGCCAGTGCGAGGGCGCTGCCCCACTGGCCGGCGCCGGTCTCGGTCGAGATGCGCGCCCGGCCGTCCTGCTTGACGTAGTACGCCTGGGCAACGGCGGTGTTCGGCTTGTGGCTCCCCGCGGGGCTTACCCCCTCGTACTTGTAGTAGATGTGCGACTTCGTTCCGAGCTCGCGCTCGAGCCGGTGCGCGCGGAGGAGCGGCGTCGGGCGCCAGAGGCGATAGACGTCGCGGATCGGCTCGGGAATCGGGATCTCTGCGTCGTGCGAGACCTCCTGGAGGATCAGCTCCATCGGGAAGAGCGGCGCGAGATCGTCGGGGCCCACCGGCTGGCCGGTGCCCGGGTGGAGCACCGGCTGGGGCGGGTTCGGCATGTCCGCCTGGATGTTGTACCAGCGCTCGGGAATCGCAGATTCGGGCAGGGTGTATTTCGTCTCGGTCATGGCGGTGAGGATACGCCCATTCGGTTCACGACGCCCGCGAGCCGCTCGACCGCCTCCTCCAGCTGCGCGTCGGAAAGATAGGGAGCCGGGCCGAGGCGCAGATAGCGGGCGCGGGCGTCGACCATCACGCCCTCTTCGGCCAGGCGGCGCGCGATCTCCTCCGCATTGGGGGACTCGAGAGCGAGGAAGCCGCCGAACAGTTCACGCGGCGTGGTGCGGTCGCGTGTCAGGAGCGCATCGGGCGCGTCCAACTCGTCGACGAGACGCGTGAGCAGGCCCGTCTGATGGAGCGACACCTCGCGGAGGAACCCGGGCGAAAGCTCCCGCTTCGCGAAGAAGTCGAAGACTTTCGCCGCGCGGTAGTGGCTCGTCGGGTCGTACGTGGACCCAGCGAAGCGCGTGCCGCCGCGTCCGTACGACACGCCGGCGGAGTCGTGCTCGGCGGCCAGCTCGTCGAACTCGGCGAACCACCCCGTGAAGACTGGCCGCATCGACCCCGCTTGCGGCGGAAGGCGCATGAAGCAGTTGCCCTCCCCGAGCTGAAGGTACTTGTAGCCGCCGCCCACGATCCAGGACGCCTCGAGCCCGTGCTCTGCGACCGTGAACGGAAGCGCCCCCAGCGCGTGGTAGACGTCGACGAGGAGCTCGGCGCCGGCAGCGGCGCACGCATCCGTGAGCCTGTCGAGGCCGGGGACGATGCGCGCGGTTTCGAAGAGGACGGCGGACACGAGTACCGCGCTCGTCCGCTCGTCGACCACCGCCGCCATCCGCTCTGAGAGAGTCTCGACCGGGTCCACGGGGAGCCGGACGACGTCGAGCCATTCCTCGTCGAGTCTCGCGAGCTGGCGCCGGAGCGTGTGGAACTCGCCTCCAGAGGTGATGAGCCGTGGCCGGTTTCGGAGATCGAGCGCCGAGAGGAACCGCGTGACGAGCTCATGGGTGTTCTCTGCGAGCGCAATCGCCGCGTCGTCGTCGAGAAGCCGCCGGAAGCCGCTGCGAACCCGTTCCGCCTTTGCGAATGCGCGCTCCCACTTCTCGTCGACGAAGCGGGCGGCGTCCTCGAATGCCTCGAGCTGGCCCCCGCGCGCGACGTCGGGCCAGGCCTGGTGCGAATGTCCTGTCAGGAGGAGTCGCTCCCCGACCCCGAACGCGGAGTAGTCCGAGGCGAGGGCGTTGGGCGTCCGGCGCAGGTCCTCGAGGGAGATCACAGCTCGCTGCGAACCGACCAGAGGTCCGGGAACATCGGCTGGTTGAGCGTCGTGCGGAGGTACTTCGCGCCCGGCGACCCGCCCGTCCCGGACCTCGACCCGATCGTGCGCTCGACCATTTTCACATGCCGGTACCGCCACTCCTGGAAGCCCTCGTCCAGGTCGACCATGCGCTCGCAGACCTGCGCCGCCTCACCGTCGTCGCGGTAGGCCGCGAGGGCTGCCGCGTGCACACCCTGGGACTCCTCGACCGGCTGCGTGACGTCGCGGTCGAGGCGGTCCGCCGGAACCTCGTAGCCGCGCAGCGCGAGATAGCGCAGGAACGAGTCGTAGAGCGAAGGGCGCTCGAGGGCCGCCTCGATCCGGCGGTACGCGTCACTGCCCTTCTCGTAGGCGCCGAGCACGTGGCCGTCGCGGCGGCCGAGCACCGCCTCGAGCTCGCGGAACTGCGCCGACTGGAAGCCGCTCGCCGACTCGAGACGGTCGCGGAAGCTCAGGAACTGCACCGGCGTCAGCGTCTCGATGACGTCGATCTGCGCGACGACGAGCTTCAGGATCGTCAGGATCCGTTTCAGCGTCGAAAGGGCCTGCGGACCACGTCCGCTTTCGAGCAGGCTCTGGAGGTACGCGAGCTCGTGCAGGAGCTCCTTGAACCAGAGCTCGTAGACCTGATGGACGACGATGAAGAGGATCTCGTCGTGCTCGTCGGAGCGCGGCCGCTGGGCGCCGAGGATCTCGTCGAGCGCGAGGTACGAGGTGTACGTGAGGGATTTTGACTGCTCGCTCACGCGATCTCCTTGAAGAGCTCGCGCGCGATGATCTCTCGCTGTACCTCGGACGCGCCCTCGTAGATCCGAGGCGCGCGCACCTCCCGGTAGAGGTGCTCGAGCAGATGGCCTTGCTCGAGGGCGCGAGCTCCGTGCACCTGGATCGCCACGTCGACCGCTTGCTGCGCCGTCTCGGTGGCGAAGAGCTTCGCCATTGCAGCCGCCTGTCGTACCGGACGCACTCCTCGGTCGTAGAGGGCCGCGGCCTGATGCACGAGGAGGCGCGCCGCCTGCACGCGCGTCGCGACGTCCGCGAGCTGGTGCCCGACGCCCTGAAACTCGGACAGCGTCTTCCCGAAGGCATGGCGCCGCGCAACGTGCGAGACGGCTGCATCGAGCGCCACCTGCGCCATGCCGACGGCGAAGGCGCCGACGCTCGGGCGGAAGAGGTCGAGGGTGTCCATCGCGACGCCGAAGCCGGCGTCGACCTCGCCGAGGACCTGCTCTCGCGTCGCGGGCACGCTCTCGAAGTCGAGCCTCCCGATCGGATGCGGGGCAAGAAGCGCGAGCGGCTCGCCGGTCAGCCCCTCGCTTTCGCGCGGTACGGCGAACGCCGTGATGCCGCGAGAGCGCGCATCGTCCGTCGTGCGCGCGAACACGGTGTAGACGTCGGCTTCCGGGGCGTTCGAGATCCAGATCTTCGTTCCGCTGAGGCGGAATCCGCCGCCGTCCGGCTCGGCTCGCAACGCGAGCGCCGCTGCGTCCGAGCCCGCCTCGGGCTCGCTGAGCGCGAATGCCGCGACAGCCTCGCCGGCCGCCAGCTTGGGAACCCAGGCGTCCCGGACCGCGGGTTGGGCATGGCGCAGGATCGGATAGCCGCCGAGCCCCTGCAGCGCGAGCGCGGTCTCCGCCTCGGTCGAGCCGTGGGCTAGGCCCTCGCGTAGCAGGCAGAGCTCGACCGCGGAGCCCTCGCCCTCCGCCGGCAGGACGCGTGCCAGCAGCCCCTCATCCCCCAGGGCGCGGACGAGCGGTCGGTTGACTCGCCCAGGCTCTCCCTGCATCGCAAGCCGGGCCATGACATCGTGCCCGAGCGCCCGAGCATGCTCGAAGAGCTCCTGCTGGTCCGGCGAGAGGTGGCTACCCTCAGCCATCGGCGACGACCGCCACCCCCATCAGCTCGACGCGGGCATCGGGGTCGACGAGGGCAGAGACTCCGACCAGGGCCATTGCCGGATAACGACGCCCGAAGTGACGGCGCCAGACCTCGCCGAGCTCCTTCACGGACGCCCGGTATTCAGCTACGTCGGTCGAGTAGACGACGAGCGAGACGAGGTCGTCGGGCTCGCCGCCCGCAGCACGCAAAGCGGTCACGAGGCTCGCCGCGGCGTCGTCGAACTGGGCGGCGACCGTATCGCCTTCCCCAGTCTGGCCGCCAAGCCAAACCGTCCGCCCGGGCGCCGAGACGACGGCGTGGGCGTAGCCGCTCGGCTCGGGGAGCTCGGGCGGATTGACGATGCGGTGCTCGCTCACCGGCCGCTCCAGTCGGGCTTCCGCCCTTCCGCCCAGGCGGCGTGGAACTCGCGGTGATCCTCGCTCTGCATCAAGAGCGCCTGGCCGAGCGCTTCGAGCTCGATCGCCCCAGCGAGATCGAGGTCGAGCTCACGCGTGAGCAGGAGCTTGGTCGTCGAGTACGCGAGCGCCGGCCCGTCTGCCAGTCTGCGCGCCAGCGCATCCGTCGCCGCCGGCAGCTCGTCGTCCGCGACGACCCGGTTGGCGAGGCCGATCTCGAACGCCTGCTCGGCGCTGACGTCGTCGCCCAGGACGAGCAGCTCCATCGCCCGCCCGAAGCCGACCAGGCGCGGGAGGAGATACGCCGCGCCCATGTCGGCCCCGGCGAGGCCGACCCGTGTGAAGAGGAACGCGAAGGAGGCCGAGCGCGCCAGTAGACGGAAGTCGCTGGCCAGTGCGAGCACGGACCCCGCCCCGGCTGCCACGCCGTTGACCGCTGCGATGATCGGCAGAGGGCACTCGCGCATGGCTTTGACGACGGCGCCGGTCATGCGGGTGAACGCGAGGATCTCGCTCGCCGGCGCGCCCTGCAGCCGTGCGATGATCTCCTCGACGTCGCCGCCCGAGCAGAAGCCGCGTCCCTTTCCGGTCAGAACGAGCACCTGCGCGTCGCCGCGGTGGGGGAGTTCGGCGAGCAGATCCCGCAGGTCGGCGTAGACGTCGAACGTGAGCGCGTTCAGCTTCTCGGGACGCGCGAGCGTCACGGTGGCAACGCCGTCGACGAGGCCGAGGTCGAAGTTCTGCCAGCGCTCGGTGAACGCGACCGAGGCTCGGAAGGGGCTCACGTCTGGATACCTCCGCCGTCGAGGACGAGCGTCTGGCCGTTGATCGCGGTCGCCTCGGGCGCGGCGAGGAGTTGCACCGCGAACGCGACCTCTTCCGGTTCGAGGAGGCGTCCGAGAGGCGACGAGGCGACGAGCGCTGCCTCGGCCTCGGTCTCGTCTCGGCCGGTCGCGGCCATGATTCGCTCGATCGACCGGGTCGTCATCTCCGTCCTGACAAAGGTGGGACAGACCGCGTTCGCTGTGACGCCCGTGCCCGCGAGCTCCGCGGCGACGGCGCGCATGAGACCGACGGCAGCGTGCTTCGAGGCCGTGTAGGCGGACGTGTAGCGCGAGCCGGCGAGGCCCGCTGTCGAGGCGATGGTGACAATGCGTCCATCGGCGCGCTCGATCATGCCCGGGACGACCGCCCGCGTGCAGAGGAAGGCTCCCGTTGCATTCACCGCGAGCTGAGCCTTCCAGTCCTCGAGCGTCGTCCGCTCGACGGGTGCGCTCGTCGAGACGCCCGCGCTCAAGACCAGCACATCGACGCGTCCAAGTCGCTCGAAGAGCGCCGCGACCCCTGCCTCGTCGGTGACATCACAGACCTCCGCGGCCGAGGCTCCCGTTTGATCCAGTGCCGCGCGGTCCCGGCCGACTGCCACGACATGGTCTCCAGCAGCCGCGAAGCGCGCGACCACTGCCCGACCGATGCCCTTCCCGCCGCCGGTGACGACGACGACGCGAGCGGTGCTGCTCACGCGGCGGCCTCGACCCGGTCGACGAGGGCGCGCCGGTCGATCTTCCCGGATGGAGTCTTGGGCAGCGCAGCGGTGAAGCGGATGTCGCGTGGGTACTTGTGCGGCGAGAGGTTGGCGCGGACATGCTCCTGGAGCGCTGCGGCGAGTTCCGCCGAGGCCTCGGCGTTCTCGCGCAGGACGACGTGGGCGCGCGTGAGCGTCAGTCCTTCCTGCTCGTAGCCCACAACTGCGCATTCGACGACGTCGGGGTGCGCGACGAGGCACTGCTCGACCTCGGCCGGCGCGATCCACACGCCGCCGATCTTGAGGAGCTGGTCGCCGCGGCCCCGGAACCAGAAGTAGCCGTCGGCATCGCGGATGAAGAGGTCGCCCGTCTTGACGAGGTCGCCGCTGAACGTCTGCTTCGTCTTTTCGTGCTCGTTCCAGTAGAGGAGCGCGGCCGTGTCGCCTTCGAGCCAGAGCGTGCCCACCTCGCCGTCGGGAACGTCGTGCCCGGTCTCGTCGACGACTCGGGCGCGATAGCCGGGGACGACCTCGCCGACGCTGCCGGGCCGGACATGGCCGGGCCGGTTCGAGATGTAGATGTGGTAGGCCTCAGACGAGCCGATCCCGTCGAGGACCTCGACCCCGAAGGTGTCCCGCCAGCGTTCGTACAGCTCGGCGGGGAGCGCCTCGCCCGCCGAGGTGCAAAGGCGCAGCGAGGAGAGGTCCTGTTCGACCGCGTCGGGATGAGCCGCCATGGCGGCCATCATCGTCGGCACCTGCACGAGGATGCTCGGCTCGTGGCGAGAGACCAGCTCGAAGATCCGCTCCGGCGTCGTCCGCTCGGGGAAGACGATGCCGGCGCCGCCGACCCCGAAGGGATAGAGCGCCGTCAGGTCGCGCGCGTAGCCGAAGAAGAGCTTGGGAACGGGGAGGACGACGTCGTCCTCGCGGATCCCGAGCACCCCCCGCGCGTACCAGTCGAAGCTGAGGAGTGGGCTGTGCGTCGGGTGGACGGCGGCCTTCGGCGCGCCGGTGCTGCCGGTCGTGAACTTCCAGATCGCGACGTCGTCGCGCGTCGTCGGAGCCGGTTCCAGCTCGTCGGGAGCCGTGGCGACGAGTGCGCCGAACGAAACCTCGTTCGGACGGAGCTCCTCGTGGCCGCCGGCGACGAGCACATGCCGCAGCCAGCGGCTGGCCACCGCCGCTTCGCGCACCGGCGCGAGCGTCGTTTCGTCCACGACCACGACGCCTGCTCTCGTGTAGTCGAGGTAGTAGGCGTAGTCCTTGGGCTGCAGAAAGGTGTAGGCCTCCGCAGTGACGGCGCCGATCTTCTGGGCGCCGTACCAGAGCGCCACGAACTCGATGCTGTCGGCGAGGACGAGCAGCACGCGCTCTTCCGCGCGCACACCGAGCTCCCGGAGGATGTTTCCGCACCGGTTCGTCAGCGCGGCGAGTTCCGCATAGGTCGTCGGTCCGCCGGGACCGATGAGCGCGGTGCGCTCGCCCCGGTCCTCCTCCAGGTTGCGATCGATGAAGTAGCTCGCCAGGTTGAAGGCGGGCGGGACGTCGTCGTAGGTCAGCATTCGGCGACCTCTCGGACGAGCGCGACGACGAGCTCCGTCAGCTTCGCGAAGGTCTGCTCTCCCTCCTCGGCGCTCGCCTCCGCGGGAGCGCCGCAATACGCCTGATCCATTCCCATCGCCATGAAGTCCGTTCGTCCGGCTGCTATCGCGGCCGGCATGTCGATCATCTTCGATTCCAGGCTCGCCATGCGCTCCCGGCGGATGAGGCCCGGGTCCGCGGCGAGCACGAGAGAGGTCTCGTAGCGGCCGGCGTGGCCGGCACCCGAACGGAACTCCTCGGTCAGCTCCGCGGCAACCTCCCGACGGGTCGGGTCGAACAGGCGAACCGCCCCACCGAGGACTTCGACCGCCGCGCGCAGCGTCCGCACCTGCTCCGGCTCGAGATGGCTGTTCACGAGGACGATGCGTCCCAAGCCCTGGCCGGCCAGCGACTCGCAGATCTCGATGACGAGCGCACGAAGCGTCTCTTCGCCGATCGAGACGGCACCGGGGAAGGCTGCGCCATAGCGAGTAATGCCGTATGGAAGAGCCGGAAGGACGAAGACGCGAACCTCGTGATCCCCGTCCATTGCCCTCGCCGCCCGCTCGCAGACCTCCTCCGATATGAGCATGTCCGTCGCGAGTGGAGCATGAGGGCCGTGTGGCTCGACTGCGCCGAGCGGGAGGAGGAGCACCGTCGGCCGTTCGTCGGCGAGAGCTTCCGCGAGGTCCGGATAGGACAGGGCTCCGAGCTCGGTCACGTGCGGGCGGCCTGATGCTCGGTGGAAGTGGGGCTCGCCGCCTCGATCGTCTCCTGGATGTTGGAGACCGGGAGGTCGAGGATGCAGAGGTCAGCGCGGCCGGCTCCGACGATGGTGTTCACGTCGTCGAGGGTGGTCAGGTGGCCTCCGACGAGGGTGGGCACACGTGCCTCCGTGCGCACGCGGTCGCAAAGCGCAGTCAGGAAGCCGCGGCGGTACTCGGGGCGGTCGTCGAGGACGGTCTGGCCGGCGACTGTATGAACGAGGTCGCAGCCATGCCCGGCGAGCGACCGCGCGATCTCGACACCGTCGTCGACCGTCACGCCGCCACGGGCCCAGTCGGTCACGGACACGCGGATAGAGAGCGGGCCGTCCCAGACTGCGCGGACCGCCTCCAGCACTTCGAGTGGGTAGCGGAGGCGGTCGCTGCCGTATGCGTCGGCACGCAGGTTCGTCAGGGGGGAGAGGAAGCTGGCGAGCAGGTAGCCATGCGCGAAGTCGAGCTCGAGCGCGTCGACGCCGAGCTCCGCCGCGCGCCGGGCGGCCGCGACGAATTCGTCGCGGGTGGCCGTCAACCCTTCACTGTCGAGCTCTCGAGGCACGGTGCTGTAGGGCCCGTACGGGAGTGGCGAGGCCGACACGAGCTCCCACCCGTCGCGCAATGGAAGGTCGGCGCCGACCGACCGGTGCAGGCAGGCACCACGCCGGCCGGCATGGCCGATCTGAAGCAGCACCGGATGCTGCGGCGGGGTCCAGCCCTCAATAGTCGGAGTCTCCGAGGAGATCCGGCCGCTGTCGGAGACGGCGACGAAGCCGCTGAGAACGAGTCCCGCGCCCGATGCCGCCGCACTGCCCGGACGCGCGACGATCCGGTTCTCGAGCCGGAGGCCGCGGAGCTCGATCGATCCGAAGGCCGGCGGCGGGGCGACGCGCGCCCTCGTCCCCGCCAACCACGCGTCGAGCGCGGCCGTGAACGCGGGGTCGCGGACGGTCAGGCTCGCGTGGCTGATCCGGCCGCTCCTCGTAAGCAGGTTGAACGCGAACTGGATCGGTTCAAGCTGGGTGTAGCCGGCGACGCGCGCGAAGTATGCGGCGCTCTCGCCGGCTGCTTGCTGCGTCCGCTCGACGATCGGTTGCCGTTCGAGCTCGTAGTCGACGAAAGCGGGTCCAACGTCCCACGAACGGCGGACCAGGGCGTCGCGGAGGGCGATTGCATCCTCCATCGCGAGCTTCGTGCCCGACCCGATCGAGAAATGCGCCGTGTGCGCTGCGTCGCCGAGGAGGACGACACGATCGCGGTACCAGGTGGCGTTCGTGACCTTCGGGAAGTCGAGCCAGATCGAGCGGTTGGAGAAGAGCTCACGGCCCCGTAGATCGTTGGCGAAGAGTCGCTCGCAGAAGGAGAGGCTCTCGTCCTCGTCGAGCTCGTCGAGGCCGGCGCGCCGCCACGTCGCCTCAGGGCACTCGACGATGAAGGTGCTCAAGTGCTCGTCGAAGGGATATGCGTGCACCTGGAAAAGACCGTGCTCGGTCTCGCGGAAGATGAAGGTGAACCCGTCGAAGACGAGGTCGGTGCCGAACCAGACGTACTTGCACCCTTGCGGCCGGATGCGCGTGCCGAAGTCGCCCTCGCACTCGCGGCGGACAACGCTGTTTACGCCGTCCGCGCCGACGACGAGATCAGCCTCCTCGGGGATCGCTTCGACCTCGCGCCCGAACTCGAGCGTCGCGCCGACCTCACGACAGCGCGCTTGGAGGATCTCGAGGAGTTTCTTCCGGGCGATTGCTGAGAACGAATGGCCGCGGGAGCGGAGCACGCGGTCTCGATAGCGAATGTCGACCCGGTCCCAGCGGGCGAAGGTGTCGCTGATCGCGACGTAGCTCTCGTAGTCCGCGTCCCGGAGGGCTCCGAGCGTCTCCTCGCTGAAGACCACGCCCCAGCCGAACGTCGCGTCCGGAGCGTTTCGCTCGAGGACCCGCACGTCGATCGAGGCGTCTGCTTTCCTGAGCAGGACGGCGAGGTAGAGGCCGGCCGGACCGCCGCCGACGATTGTGACCTTCACCGGGAAACCGCCTCCGCAAGCCGATCGAGCTCGGCCGTGTCCGAGACGGTCGGGAAGAGGACGAGCTCGTCGCAGCCCGCCTCCTCGTAGCCGCGCACGAAGTCCTTGACCGCCCGCGCGCTCGTCAGGTTGGCGGCGACGATGCGCTCGGCGAAGGGGCCCGTGAAGGCGTAGTAGTCACGCAGATACTCGTTGCCTCGGTCGGCGTCCCCGAGCGCGAAGTACCCCTGCCCCCAGAGACGCGGGCGGCCCGGGCGGCCGAGATCGCGCCAGGCCGCCTCGGCGCGTGTGGCGGCTCCCGCGAACGCGCGTGGCGGACCGCCCCCGTGCGCGTGGCCGTCCGCATAACGGGCCATCCTGGCGAACGCCTGCCCGCTCGAGCCTCCGACAAGGAGCTCGATCCCGTCACGTGAGGGGCCGACGCGCTCCTCGTCGACGTGCCCGCGCAAGTAGGCGAGCTGCTCGGTGAAACGCTCCCCGCGCCCGCGGTGCTCAACTCCGGCGACCTCGTAGTCCTCCAGACGCGCCCCGATGGCGAGGCCGAGCGTCAGGCGTCCACGAGAGAGGGTCTGCACCGACGCGGCTTGCTTGGCGAGCAGCGCGGTGGAGCGGAGTGGGGCGATGGCGATCATGGTCGCGACCCGCACGCGCGATGTGACTGCCGCGGCTGCCGCGAGCGCGGCGAACGGCTCGAGGTTGTCGTACGCGACGCGGTCGAGGACGGCCACGCTGGAGAAGGGGCTCGCGTCGGCGCGCTGCGCCCATTCGATGACGAGGGCGCCGTCGGTGCCGGGCGTCGTCGTCGGGAGCCCCACGCCGACGTTCATGTATGGGAGCTTTACACTGGATCGAGGTGAAGTGGCAAGCGATCGCGGCCCGCGGACCGGCGTGACTGGCGCCGAGGGCCTGCGTGCGCGGCTGCTCGAGGTCTCTCCCTTCGACCGTCACTACGGGCTGGAGATCCTCGAGGCGAGCGACGAGCTCGTCCGTGGTCGAGTTCCAGTCCGTGACCACGTGACCCAGCCCACCGGGCTTGTCCACGGGGGCGTTCACGCGGCGATCGCCGAGGCGCTCGCGTCGCTGGGGACGAACCACGGCGTTGTCGCCGAAGGAAACGTCGCGCTCGGAATGTCGAACAGCTGCTCGTTCCTGCGGCCGATCGCAGGCGGGACGATCGAAGCCACGGCCCGCCGGCGCCACCGAGGCCGGACGACCTGGCTCTGGGACGTCGAGCTGACGGACGACGAGGGACGGCTCTGCGCGGTCGGCCGCGTCACTGTCGCCGTCCGGCAGGCCCCTTGACAGCCCTCAAGGACCTCGGCCGCGTCGGCGTCTCGATCTTCGACCTCTGTCACTACCCACACGACAACGACCCCCAGGGCTTCGACGCCGCGCTGGCGGCCCGGGTCTACGAAGAGCACATGGAGGAGTGGCTCGCGGCTGAGCGACTCGGCTTCGACTGCATCTTCCTCTCCGAGCATCACTTCACGGCTTACAACCTGCTGCCCTCGCCGAACGTGATGCTGGGCGCGCTGGCGGCGCGCACCGAGCGCGTCCGCCTCGGCGTCATGGTCAACGTCGTGCCGTTCCACGAGCCGCTCCGCCTCGCGGAGGAGGCGGCGATGCTCGACGTGCTCTCGCACGGCCGGCTCGAGGTCGGTGTGGGGCGCGGGATCGACTTCCAGGAGGTGCAGAAGCTCGGCATGGACTTCGCCGAGCTGCGGCCGCGCTTCCAGGAGGGGATGGAGTTGATGCTGGAAGCGTGGACGCAGGTCGAGTTCGAGCACGATGGCGAGTACTACTCGCTCGGTCGCACGGCCGTCTATCCGCGGCCGCTGCAGGAGCCGCATCCTCCAGTGTGGGCCGCGGCCGAGAGCCCTGCGACGATCGAATGGGTCGCCTCGCAGGGCTTCGGGATGTCGACGATCTTCCTCCCCACAACTGTCGTCGGCGAGAAGCTCGACCACTATCTCGGCCTCGCCGAGGCGCAGGGCGGGCGGATCGGGCGCCACACCTTCCTGCTCTTTCGCAACGTCTACGTCGCCCCTTCAGACGAAGAGGCTGTGGCCGATTGCGACCCGGCTCTCTCGCACATGTTGTTCCTCTTCGCCGATGCCGCGCTGCCGCCCAATCCTGCGCTCCTACCGGACAGTTATGCGTTCCACCGGGAGATCTTCGCCCGTTCCATGGAGGCTCCCGAGTCGTTCGAGGACATCCGTGAGGCCGGCATCGTCGTCTGCGGCTCTCCGTCCACGGTCCGGGACCAGCTCCTCGAGCAGGTCGAGCAGCTGGGCCTGCGGCAGATCTGCCTCCTCTTCGCCTTCGGCAACCTTCCGCACGAAAAGGTGATGCGCTCGCTCGAGCTCTTCGCAGCGGAGGTACTACCCGCGCTCCGCTAGCGCTTCACCGAGTTTCGCCGCCACGGCGCGCCCGAGCTGCTCGTGCCCAGCGGCATCGAGGTGGAACCCGTCAGCTTCGCTGAAGGTCGTAATCGCTCCCCCGTCCAGGAACCCGCACGAGAACGACGAGCCGTCCGCCACGCTCTCGAGCAACCGGCCCAGCGCCCGCGACGCGTCGGCACCGGGCCCGTAGGACGCTTCGACCAGGGCTTCACTCAGCGTTGAGATCGGCGGCGGGGCGATCACGAGGACGTAGGGCGCGGTGCCTGCGGGCCCGCAGGCGCTCCGCGCGGCGATCTCGACCAGGCCGGCGATGTCATTGGCGACTCCCGCGGCGCTCCGTTCGTAGCGCTCCTGAACGTCGTTCGTGCCCAGCATGATCGCCACCGCGTCGAGCGGTGCGTGTGACTCGAGCGCGGGCAGGAGGTAGGGCAGCGCGGTGTAGTGAGGCCAAGCCGGGTCGAAGACCGCCGCGGTCCGGCCGGGAAGACCCTCCTCGACGATCGCGACGTCGTCGCCGAGCTCCCTGGCCACCACGCCGGGCCAGCGGACATGGCTCGGGAAGCGATCGCCGCTCGCGGGGTCGAATCCCCACGTGTTCGAGTCGCCGAAACAGAGGACAGCCGGAATCACCAGATGCTAATTGAGCCCCGGCCGATCCCGATGACTGGAGCGGCTGAGTTTGCGCCCATGCGCTTCCCGGACGGCTACAGGGTCGAACTGATCGAGCACCGCGGCGCGTGACTCACCAACTTACGAACGTACTCTTCCGAGACAGCCACAGGGCTGAGCAGGGATGAGGGTGCCGCGCGCTTCCCGGACACCATGGCATCGGCGATCGAACAGGGTTCGTTCTCGAAGCTGCGTCGTATCGACTGCGATCGCTTGCCCTAGCTTCGCACAGTCACCCACACGAGATCGCTCGCGACGGTGATGCCTTGAGGGCGATGGCCCACTGGAATCGTGCGGACAACGCTGTTGGTTGCCACATCGATGCGGGAAATTGTGCCGCCGCCCGCATTCGCAACCCAAACTGCGTCCGCCCCGACGGCGATTCCATTCGGGGAGGTTCCAACGGAGATTGCTTTTATTACCGAGTTTGTGCGCGTGTCGATCCGCGACACTGAGCCGTCGTTTTGGTTGGCTACCCACACTGCTCCCAGCCCGACGGCAACTGCGATCGGGCCCGAGCCAACCCGGGTCGTAGCCTCTGTCTTGCCGGTGTCGGGATCGACCCGGTAGACGACGTTGTTCGAGTAGTCGGCGACCCATACCGCCCCGTCACCGAGACCGATGGCGGTGGGCTGTCCCGGAACGGCTATGGGTCCGTCCGCTTTCGCGATATTGAGCGACGGATCGATGCTCGCCTGGACAAGCGACGGGGGGGCTGTGAGTCCGGCCCAAACTGAGTTCTGACTCGCGGTCAGGCCGCACGCAACCCTCTGCGTTGCCTCTCCGTGGCCCGAAGGGGGTGGGAGGGGGACCACCTCGAAATTCAGTGGTGATCCGTGTTCGTAGCGAACGAGGGCCGGGTTCGTGTTCGCGTTGCAGGAATCGAGAATCCAAACCTCGTCTCCGGCTACTGCCATATTCTCAGGAGTGCCTCCGATGCCCTGAGTGCTCCGAAGCTCGCGCGTTTCTGGGTTGATACGCGAGAGCGTCTGGCTGTTGAAGTTGAGGATCCAGAGGCCCTCTTCGTTGACACCAATGGGGCCGGGGCTGTCGCCGACGGTGACGGCGTCCACGATGCTGTCGTTGGTTGGGTCGATGACGGCGACCGAGTTCGGATTCACCACCACCGAGCCCGAGTCGTCGCCCCCCGTGAGGAAGATCGCGAGAATGGTGGCAAGGGCTGCTACGGCGAGGACGCCCCCGAGGGGGAGCAGCCAACTCCGCCGCCGGAGAGGAGCGCCTTCGCCCATTCGCGGCGGCTGCTTCGGGGCTGCTCCCAGCGCGGGATCGTGCTCGAGGATCCGTCGCTGCAGCGTGCGCAGCTCAGGGCTCGGCTCGACGCCCAGCTCCTCGACGAGCGTCCTGCGCCCGTCCTGGTAGACGGCCAGCGCGTCCGCTTGGCGCCCGGCGCGGTAGAGCGCGAGCATGAGCTGACCGCGCAGCCGCTCGCGAAGCGGGTTCTCTTTGACAAGCTCCTCGAGCTCGCCTGTGACGGCCGAATGGCGGCCGATTGCGAGATCTGCGTCGATCCGCTCTTCGAGCGCTGCGAGGCGGGCTTCGGTAAGGCGCGCAATGGCAGGTTGGGCGAAGTCCTCGTAGGACAGGTCGGCGAGGGGTGGGCCGCGCCAAATCCCGAGCGCCTCGCGCAAGAGGGCAGCGCGCTTCTCGGCGCTCTCCTCGCCCGACGCCTGCTCGACGAGGCGCTCGAAGCGCTCGCGGTCGAGCTCGCCCTCACCCACGCGCACGACGTAGCCAGGCGATTGTGTAGCCAGGACACCGTCGGTGCCCGAGCCCGCCTGCAGCACCTTGCGCAGCTGGGAGACGAGCACCTGCACCGCCTTCGATCCGGACTCGGGCGGCTCCGCCCCCCACAAGTCGTCCAGCAGCCGGTCGGTGGAGACGACCTCGTTCGCATGCAGGAGGAAGAGCGCCAAGAGGGCGCGCTGCCGGTGTCCTCCCAGGGCGAGGGGGCGCCCCTGATCGAGGACTTCGAGCGGTCCGAGGATGCGGTACTCCATCGCCGTGCGCTGAACGTACCACGGTCTCGTGCGGCCTTTACCACGCTCTTGCCGCGCTCCTACCGGCCAGATACCGAGCCCGAGCCCGCCCGTTACCGCCCACCTCAATGCTCGCCTCGTCCTGTCACGACGAAAGGAGCTCGAGATGACGAAGTGGACGACATATCTGGCGGCGACTCTTGGGGCGCTCGTGTTTGCGCTTCCCGCCACCGCACAGGGGAACGGCCAGTATGCGCGTACGCTGGGTGAGCGGGCACAGGCGGGCGCGGCGCTCTCGGAGCAGGTCGAGCGGGCGCGCGCGCGGAGCGAGCTCGAGTCGGCGTTGACCAAGCGCGGCGAGGCTCTCAACGACGTCTACGCGGTGCCAAAGGCCACCGAGCCGGCCGGCGAGGCCGGGTTCGCCTGGGACGCAGCGGCGAGTGGGGCCGGCGTCACGCTGGTGCTCGTGCTGGGCGCGTTGGCGATCGCCTTCCTCGTGCGCCGCGGCCGCCGGCCAGCGAGCGAAGCCGTCTAGTCTTGCCGACATCGCAGAGGTCAGAGGGGCCGCCAAATGCGGCCCCTCTGACGTTGGAGTCCCACGGCGGGCGTGCGCCCGCCGAGCGCATCGAGTGGGATCGGCTTGCTCGCATGCGATTCCCGGACGGGATCAACGTCAAGATCACCGTGAGGATGGTTCGCACTGTTCGGCCCGAACGGCGCCGGCAAGACAAACATCGTCCAGATCTTCTGACCCTCCTCCCGCCCACGCGGCGAGGTCGAGGTCAGCACGTAGCGCCTCACGGGGGCAGTACTTACAGGGTTGCGGAGGGCGGGTCGGGAGAGTCCTGCGTTGCATGACCTGGCAACGATTGGCTCATATGCCGGACGTCGTTGGGTCTCAGCTGTGGTTCGAATCACGTTCGGGCATGGTGCTCGACACCTCCTGTCAAATCTCGCGAGCAAGGATGTTGAAGCCGTGCCGACTTTGGCTACGGCGTACGGCCTCAACGAGAGATGGCTAGGGGATGCGGGGCCGCCACCCGGGAAATGCAGCCGGGCGATCGCCAAGGAGCTCCGTTAAATCACTTCCATCCTCTCGTACTGCACAAAGGACGGGCTGCCCGTTTGGCCCGTTGCACTGGAAGGTGATGAAGGGCCCGGGCGCCCAGGCCCCCGGAACACCCCCTTCGCCCGTCACCTCATGCTTGTTCGTGCCGTCCGCGTTCATGATCCAGATGCCTTCTCCGCGGCCCCACGCAATCTTCTTGCCGTCCGGCGACCACATCGGCCAATTGTTGTAGGGAGAGGGGTCGTGGGTCAGTCGCGTCAGGTTGGCCCCATCGGAGCGGATCGTGTAGATGTCAAACCCGCCGTCATTCACGAAGGTGAATGCAATCGTGTTGCCGGTCGGAGACCAGGAGGCGTATTGCGCCTCGTGGTGGAGACCGGTGAGTCGCCGTATGTCTGAGCCATCGGGTCGCATGACGTAGAGACTGTTCGGCCGGCCCGATGTCGTGGTTGCGGCCGTGACGAGGTGCCGACCGTCTGGCGGCCAGGACGGAGCCCAACCGCGCAATCCTGTCACCTTCGTGAGATTGATTGCTCGGGATCCATCTGCATCGATCACCATGAGTGGGGTGTGATCCTCGTCTACGGGGAGCCAGCGAAAGGCGATGTGCCCCCGTCGGGAGACCAATAAGGCTGATGCTTTTCACCTCCTAAATGATCGATCTGTCTGGCATCGGTCCCGTCCGCGTTCGCCGCAAACAGGTACGTCGGGCCGCCTGCCTGTGGTGCCGCGACGTATGCGAGCGTCCAACCTTCAAGCTCGTCGAGCAGGTCGCTCCTCGGCCGCGTTGGTTTGACCGCCTTACCGCCAGAGCCACCACCCAGAGTGCAACTCAGCGCGCCGGTGATTAGAAGCGACGCGAGGACCGCGGCCAGCGCCGCTACCGGCAAGGTTCGCATCTGGACTTCCTTTCCCGCGAGAGCGTCGGTTTCCATGCAGATACACGGCGGCGTGACGAAAAGTTCCGTCGCAAGCAGGTCACGATTCGGCAATCGCCGTCTCGACGAGTTCTATTCGGTCACGGTTAGAAGTCGACGTGCGACTCGAGGTGCATCGTCATCGGACTACCGGATTTGTTGCCGTCAGGTCAGCGCTCAATTGACCGCCGGTCTTCCCGGCCGGTCATCCTTCTCCGGGGATTACCGGCTTAGGCCGGCTTCTTAGGGCGATTTTCAGGCCGATTCCCGCGCGGGATCTGCGTGGGATGAAAAGAAGCCGGCGGTCACTCGAGCCCGCGGATCATGAGGGTGATCGCATGACTACTCTCTGAGCGGTCGGAGTGCTCGGGCGTTAGCCTGGACCATGAGCGAAGGGAAGGCGGTGACCATGGGCGGCGCGCTCGTTCGCGGTCGAGAAGCATTCCGGCGGCGTGAGTGGGCCGAGGCGTACGCGCGGCTCACGGCCGCGGATCGCGAGGATGGGCTCGATGCGCCCGACCTCGAGGAAGCCGCGCTGGCCGCGTACCTAACGGGAAGGGATGCGGAGTGTGAGGATCTTTGGGCGCGCGCGCATCGGGGCTGGCTTGACCAGGGTGAGCAATGTCGAGCGGCCAGGTGCGCCTTCTGGCTCGGCTTCCCGCTGCTCCTGAAAGGCGAAGGGGCGCGGGGCGGAGGCTGGCTCGCCCGCGGCGCGCGGCTTCTCGACGAGCGCGGCAGCAAGTGTGCCGAGATTGGCCTACTGCTCGTCCCGGTCGGGCTCCAGGCCTTGAGAGACGGCGATCCGGCGAGTGCCCTCGAGATCTTCGGCCGAGCGGAGGAAATCGGCGAGCGCTCGGGGGACCCGGACGTGCTCGCGTTCGGTCTGCTCGGTCGGGGCCAGGCGCTGATCGCGCTCGAGGACATCGCTCAAGGCGTCTCACTGCTCGACGAAGCGATGGTGATCGTCACCGCCGACGAGGTGTCACCGGTCACTGCCGGCGTCGTCTACTGCGCCGTGCTCCTCGCCTGTCAAAAGACATTCGACCTGGCTCGGGCGGAAGAGTGGACGGCTGCACTGATCCGCTGGTGCGACTCGCAGCAGGATCTCGTTCCCTTCCGAGGCGACTGCCTCGTCCACAGGGCCGAGATCCTCCAAGTTCGTGGCGAGTGGTCGGAGGCGCTGGCTGACGCGAACCGGGCCTGCTCCTGGCTCGCCGGGCATGGTGGAGAGGGCCGTGCCTACTACCGGCTCGGCGAGCTCCACCGACTGCGCGGCGAGTTCGCGGATGCGGACCGCGACTACCGTGCGGCGAGCGCTGCAGGACACCAGCCGCAACCTGGCTGCGCCCTGCTCCGGCTGGCGCAAGGTCACATCGAGGCAGCGGAGGCGATGATCGACGGGGCACTCGAAAACGCGCGCGACGGCGTCGCGAGAGCCGGAGTCCTGCCCGCCTACGTGGAGATTGCGCTGGCCCGGCAAGACCTCCCTGCTGCCCGGAGCGCGGCGGACGACCTCTGCGCGCTCGCCAGAGAGTACGACGCCGCGCTCCTCCACGCCGTCGCAGCTCACTCTCTCGGGGTCGTGCTGCTCGCTGAAGGCAAGGCGCGAGCGGGAGTCGCGCTCCTCCAGGAGAGCTGCGCCTGCTGGCAGGAGCTGTCGGCGCCGTACGAAGTGGGGCGCACACGGGTCGTGATCGCGAGCGCATGGCGTGCGCTCGGCGACGACGAAAGCGCCGGGATGGAGCTCGACGCCGCGCGGGGCATCTTCGCCCGCCTCGGCGCCGTCCCTGATCTGGAAGGGGTCGACCGCCTCAGCGGCCGGATGGAGGCTGAGTCGCAGGCGGGCCTGACCGGCCGAGAGCTGGAGGTGCTCGCCCTCGTCGCGGGAGGTCGCACCAACCAACAGATCGCCCACGCGCTCGTGATCAGCCCGCACACCGTCCGGCGCCACCTGCAGAACATCTTCCGCAAGCTCGGCGTCCCCTCACGTGCCGCAGCGACCGCGTTCGCCCTTCAGCACGGCCTCGTCGAGAGCGGAGGCGTGGCACAAACGGACCACTAGCCGGGCTCGTCGATGTTGGTACGTGCGGGCGATGCGGGCGGCAACGGCTGCCCCTAGCGTGGTGCAAACAAGCGAGCGCGATTCCGCGCGGTGCGGGTCGCACGAGGGAGGCGCTGTCATGACCCAGCAGGCTTCGTACGAGACCATGACCGGCGGCCCGCCGGCCAACTACGAACGCTATTTCGTCCCCGCTATCGGCGGGCCGCTCGCCCACGCCCTGATTGCGCTCGCGGAGCTCCGACCCGGCGAGCAGGTGCTCGACGTCGCCTGCGGAACCGGTGTCGTCACCAGGCTTGCAGCCGAACGGGTCGGTGACGGTGACGTCGTCGGGGTCGACCTGAACACGGGCATGCTGGACGTCGCTCGAAACGTCGCCCGCGGCACTGCCATCGAGTGGCATGAGGCGAGCGCCGAGGCCCTCCCGCTGGGCGACGAGACGTTCGATGTGGTGCTCTGCCAGATGGGCCTCCAGTTCTTCTCCGACAGGCCGGCCGCATTGCGCGAGATGCGGCGCGTGCTCAGGTCCCGCGGTCGTGTCATCCTGAACGTTCCCGGCCCGACGCCGCCCCTGTTCGGCGTCCTCGAGCGGGCGCTGAGCCAAGGCGTCGGCCCGGAGGCGGCAGGATTCGTGGCGACCGTCTTCTCGCTTCACGACGTGGACGAGATCCGCGGGCTCTTCGCGGCCGCCGGCTTCACGGACGTACAGGCGCGCTCGGAGCCCGAGACGCTGTCGCTACCGACGGCAGAGGATTTTCTCTGGCAGTACGTCTACAGCACGCCACTGGCGGGCGTTGTGGCGGGGGTGGACGAGGACGCTCGCGCCGCCTTGGAGCGGGAGGTCGTCGCCGGCTGGGAACCGTACACCGATGCTGACGGCCGGCTCATCCTCGAGGTCGACATGACTACGGTCACCGCACGCAGAACGTGAGCACGGGACCTGCTTCGTCGGCGAGCTGATCTGAGTCACCTTCAAGGAACACTGACCCAACGCTGAGCGGGGGCCCTGGGAATCCGCCTGCTCGGCGGGTAGCTGTAGAGGAGCCGAGCGAATACGCGAGCGGGGCCCGCTCAAATCGAAGACGAAGGAGGCTCCATGCAGGTCAACGAGATCATGACCAGAGACCCTCTATCTGTGAGAGCGCGTGGCACGGTCAAGGAAGCAGCAGAAGGTATGCGCGAGCACGGCATCGGCGCGCTCCCGGTCGTCGACGAGCGAGACGAGCTCGTGGGCATGGTGACCGACAGGGACATCGCAATCCGCGGAGTCGCGGACGGCCTCGGTTCGGAGACGCCGGTCGAGCGCGTGATGACGACCGAGCTCCTCTTCGCGAGCTCCTCCGACGAGCTCGACGACGTTCTCTCCTTCATGGGCGAGCGACAGGTCAGGCGGCTCCCGGTCATCGAGGAGAGGAAGCTCGTCGGCATTGTCTCCCAGGCGGACATCGCGGCCGTCGCAAAGCCCCGTCACGCTGCCGAGACGCTGCGCAGCGTCTCCGAGCCGGCTGCGAGCAATGCCGAGCTCCGGCAAGGCGGCGCCGGCTTATTCAGCTGAGCCCTCGGGTCAGGCTGCAAGCGCCTGCCGCGCCCGGCGCGTCGCCACTGCGGTGAAGGCGTCCCCGACCGCCGGCGACAGCTCGAAGTCGATTCGCAACCCGACGATCCCGAGGCACCAGAGGACGGTTTCGTCCTCGCACGCCAGCGTGATCCTCGACCCGAGACATGAGGCGCGACGGCCCGTTGCCGCGAGCTCTTCGAGGGCGGCCGCATCGAAGGACGGAACGTCCTTGAGCTCCACGACGATTTCCTCGGCACCCTGGTCGAGGATCCGATTGAGGTCGGCGACGACGGACGTTATGGAGGTCCCGTCGAGCGGGCCTTTCCAGGAGACGAAAAACGTCCCTTCGGTGATGAGGTACGTGGCCAAGCGCGTTTCTCCCACGCCCGGCACCCTAGGGCGGCGCTCACGGCGTCTTCGCAGGAGGGGTTCAGGCGATCCTCAACGTTTGCTGAGGGTCGTTCGGCTGTCGTTGGGCCCACCGGAAGTTTGGTGACGAGCGTTACCGGCCATCAGGAAAGGGTGACCGCGACGCGGCCACCTGGGGTCGCGCACCCTGCGAGGCTGGGTTTCAGCATGCGCTGGTGGCTCGCGCTCACGTTCGCCCTGATCGCGGCCGTGACCGCGGTCTTCGTCGCGTCGCTCCTCAACGTGCGCTCGCAGGCGGCGCTGCGCCAGCGGGCCGAGGAAACCGCCGCGGGCACCGCTCTCTGGGCGGCCGTCGCGATCGGCGACACGAGCGGGGATCCTCTGTTGCGCCGAGTCGAGCAGCTGGCGAAGGAGCGGCGTCTCGCCCTGTTCGTCTACGACGCGAACGGGACACTCGTCACCTCGGCGAGGTCGGTTGGGATCGGCTTCGTCACGGCGTCCCAGCGGGGCGAGGCCGCAGCCGACGCTCTCGATGGGCACAGGTTTGTCTCCACGCTTCCGGGTGAGCGGGCTACCGTCGTCGGACTTCCGCTTTCGAGCGGGGGTGCACTCGTGGCGTTCGTGCCCCATCCGGAGTACGGCGCGTCGCTCGGCGCCTTCCGCGCCGAGATCGTAAAAGCTGCGGTGCTTGCCGTCGGCGTGGGCGCTGCGATCGGCCTCGTCATCGCGCTCCTCATCGCCCGGCGGCTTCGACGCATTGCGGCGGCGGCGGCCGACATCGAAAGCGGACGGTTCGACCGTCCGCTCCGCGCCGGCTTCCAGGACGAGCTCGGCGAGCTCGCGGCCACCGTCGACCGAATGCGGAGCAGGCTACGGGCCTCGTTCGAGGAGCTCGAGGCCGAACGCGACCGTCTCGGCAAGCTCCTCGAGCGCCTCCACGACGGGGTCATCGCCGTCACGCGTGACCTGCGTGTCGCCTTCGCGAACGCCCCTGCCGCTCGCATGACCGGGATGTCCGACCTCCAAGAGGGCGACACGCTGCCCGAACCGTGGGACGGCTTCTCGTTCGCACACTTCGTGAGCGATCTCTTCGGGCGCGACGTGCTCGCGGAGGAAGAGCTGCGGACGCCGACCGGACGGACGTATCTCGTGACCGGAATCCCTGCGGACCCGGAGGCCGAGACGGTCGTCGTCGTCCTCTCCGACGTCTCGGAGCGCGAACGGCGGGAGAGGGCCGAGCGCGATTTCGTCACGAATGCTGCACATGAGCTGAGGACGCCGTTGCAGACGATCATGGGCGCGGTCGAGGTGCTGCAGGGGGGAGCGAAGGAGAAGCCCGATCAGCGCGACCGCTTCCTCTCGCATGTCGAAAGGGAGTCGAGGCGCCTGGCCCGGCTCGTACGGGCCCTGCTCGTCCTCGCCCGGGCCCAGACCGAGACCGAGGCGCCCCTGCTCACGACGACAGCGGTGAAGCCTCTGCTCAGCGAGGTCGCTGCGGGTGTCCCACTTGCGCCGGCCGTCGAGATGGATGTCGACTGCGAAGAGGACCTGATCGTCTCCGCCGATCCGGACCTCCTCGAGCAGGCCGTGTTCAACCTCGCGAAGAACGCGGCCGAGCATACAACCGAGGGCCGCATTCATATCGGCGCCTGGAAGCAGGACGACGGCGGGGTCGTGATCGTGGTCGCAGACACCGGGCCGGGCATTCCGCCGGAGATGCAGGACCGGATCTTCGACCGCTTCTCCCGCGGCTCGGCACGCGACGGCGAGGGATTCGGCCTCGGGCTTGCGATCACCGAGCAGGCTGTGCATTCCCTCGGCGGCCGGCTCGGCCTCGTTTCGTCGCCCGGCCGGGGAACGCGAGCGACGATTACGATGCCGCGGTCAGCGATCGAGGAGGCGGCGTGAGTCAGCGCGTGCTCGTCATCGACGACGATCCCGGCATTCTCGACGTCGTGACTGCAGCCCTCGAGGCCGAGGGGTTCGCCGTCGATCCGGCGACGGACGCCGAGTCCGGCCTCGCCGAGGCGCGACGCCGGGACTACGACGTCGTGGTCCTCGATCTCATGCTGCCCGACCGACCCGGCACGGAAGTGTGTCGCGATCTCCGAGCCGAGAGCAGTGTCCCGATCGTGATGCTGACCGCCAAGGACGCCGAGCTCGACCGCGTCGTCGGACTCGAGCTGGGTGCGGACGATTACGTGACGAAGCCGTTCTCGCTCGCCGAGCTCGTGAGCCGCATCCGGGCTCTCATCCGGCGCCGAGAGCTCGACGAGTCAGAGCGCGAGGCGCCAGTCCGACGCATCGGGGGCATCACGGTCGACCTCGGGAGACACGAGGTGGCCGTCGACGGGGAGCCGGTGCAGCTGACCCGTTCGGAGTTTCGCCTGCTCGCGCTGCTCTCGGAGGAGCCCGGGCGGCTCCGGAGCCGGAGAGAGCTCATGCAGCATCTCTGGCAGAGCGACCACGTCGGGGACGAGCACGCCTGCGACGTGCACGTGTCGAACCTCCGCCGCAAGATCGAGCGCGATCCCGCTCGGCCCGAGCGCCTCGTAACCGTTCGCGGATTCGGCTACAAGCTCGAGCCCTCGTAAGGAAAGGCTGAACGTCGGCTGATGCCGTCCAGAGGTTGCGGCAGGCGATCCGGGTAGAACGGTTCACATGGATGGAACTGCGAGCACGGCGGCACCGGAACGCTGTGAAGGCTTCCATGTCCTCGCCGACGACGGCCTCGTCGGCGAAGTCGAGCGGGCGCTCGTTCCGGAGAAGGGAATTGACCCCGACTACCTCGTCGTGCGCGTTCCACGGCTCGTCGGAGCGCGACGGCCGGTGGTGTCGACGGAGCTCGTCGACGAGTCCGACCCTGCTCGACGCGTCATCTGGGTCCGAGGCTCGCGCGCCGAGATCGCGGCGCTCCCCGAGCATCTGCCTCTCGAGCTCTAGCGGCGCAGGATGCTGGGCCGTGAACGGCCGTCGGCGCTCTGGCGTCTACGAATTCAGGGCGCGTGGCGCGTGCCCGTTGCTGCTGAGCCGCGGTGTGACGTCGAGCACGCTCTTCGCGGGCGGCGGCTGGATCTTCGCCTTGACTCCGAAGTCGTAGTACTCCTCGCTGAGCTCCATCTTCACGTGCTCGTTCTTCGATGGGTTGTACTCGAGCACGATCGCGAGCTTGCGGACGACTCCGTCCTGACCGACCCAGAGATCCACGGGATACGTCTTGATCCCCAGCCTGTGGAGGTAGCGCCTCATCGGCTCACGCTGATCGGGGGGCGCCTGCTGGATGATCGTCTCCGCCTTGACGATCGTCGCGTAGTGCGTGGCGACTTCGCGCCGAACGAGATCGGAGCCGACCCTTCTCACGCCGATGGCCGACTTGAGGTACGCGAGCATCTGGCCCGGATCGCTCTGTTTCGTCTCCTTCAGGCGGTCGAGGTCCAGGCCATAGGCCTTACCCATCTCGACGATGTCCGCCTTGAGCCACGTCTTTCCGCGCGGCATGAGCTGGTCGAGAAACGGAAACCGCATGTAGAGCACGATGCCCTTGCGTCCGTCGACGATCAGGTTGGCGCTCACGGGGCGGCCGAACTGCTGCTTGATGGCTTCCTGAACCGGGCCCGGGAATTTGTAGACGGCGGTCATCTCCGAGGAGCCCGTGCGCCAATCGGCGATCCCGTGTCCGTTGAACTCGAACCGCTGCGCGTGGTCGTGATTGAAGGTGACCGTCCCCTCGAACGAGACGCGGGCAGTCCCGACCGCCTCTGTCGCGGTGGCGGCGTTTGCGACGGTGTCGAGGGAGATGACCTCCCGGCTGCTGCAGCCGGCGGCAAGCATGGCAGCTGCGCAGAGCGCGACTCCGGCGGCCCCGATCACTCTCATGGCGTGACTATCGGCAGGGCGTCTCGGAGTGAGACACCCTTTCGGACTAACGTGGCTCATGGGGCGGCGGCTCGCGGATTGTCCAGACCGTCGTCAGGTCGGGGTCCACGACCTCCTCGCCGGTCGAGCGAAGCAGGTAGACGCCTGGCTTGGCATCGCGGAACGAATCCGGATCCGGAGGCAAGGTCAGCACCTCGCCGTCGGAGAGCAGGACTCTGATTCCGAGGTCGGGGTCGACGAGGGCGATCCGGCCGTGGCACTCGCCCTCCTCGAGCAGGTCGCCGTCGGCGGAGATCCGCGTGATCCCGATCAGAACGTACTGGCCGAGGAGAGAGTACGGGTCGCGTTCCACGCACAGGGAATCGGCAGGGGAGCGGAGATACTCCAGCCGTGGACGAGCGAGACATCGGGCTCCGCAACGCGACGTACGGGCTCTTCGTCGAGCTCGGCCGCGCGCCGACGCTCGCGGAGACCGCCGAGGCCGTCGGAGGCGCGCTTTCCGACGTGGAGGAGGGCTGGCGGCGGCTCCACGAGGCGCACGCGCTCGTCCTCGACCTTCCGCGCGCGGAGATCCGCATGGCAAATCCGTTCTCGGCCGTCCTGACTCCGCATCGGGTGCAGGCCGCGGGCCGCGACTGGTACGCGAACTGCGCCTGGGATGCCTTCGGGATCTGCGTCGCGCTCGAGGCCGACGGCCTCATCGAGACGTCATGTCCCGACTGCGGGGAGGAGATCCGCATCCAGGTCCGCGGGAACCGGCCAGACGACGAGAGCCTCCTCTTTCACTGCCTCGTCCCCGCCGCGCACTGGTGGGACGACATCGCCTTCACCTGAAGCGCGATGAACCTCTTCCGGTCGGAGGAGCACATCGAGCGCTGGCTCGACGGCCGCGAGCGGGGCGAAACGATCCCGGTGGTGAAGCTCGCCGAGCTCGCGGAGGAATGGTGGGGCGACCGTCTCGCGCCCGATTGGCGCCCGCACACGTTCGCGCAGAACCAGGCCATCCTGGACCGGCTCGGGCTCACCGGGGACTTCTGGCAGCTCGGTTGAACTTCCGCGCTCCTTCGACGTCTGAAGGGTCAAAGTGGAATCGGACACGATCAGCCGAATCCTGTTCGCCAACGACAGGCTTCTCTTGGGTGAGTTCTGGTGCCCGCCACACAGCGAGCGGTGGCACAGCCTCAACAGCGTCTCGGCCGAGCCGCACGTGATCTTCCCGCGAACCCCGGTCACGATCCGACAACTGGGGCGCGAGCCCGCCATCTGCGACCGTAACCAGATCGTGTTCTACAACCCGGGGCAGCGCTTCTTCCGCTCGCTCAGGAGCAGGACCGGAGACCATTGCTACTACGTCGAGCTTTCCCCGGCGCTGATGCGTCGCCTCGCCGGCGGAATGACGAGCTTTCAGTTTGCAGCCGGGCCCATTGACGCCTCCGTGGTGCTCCTCCAGCGGCTCGCGGTCAGGCACCTCAAGGAGCCCGACCCGGATCTGGAGCTCGTCGAACAGGCGCTGACTCTAGCGCTCGAGGCAGCGATCGAGCGTGGGCGTAGCTTCCACGTCCTGCGGGCGGAGCAGCGCGAGCCCGCGCGGGCGGCGCAGCGCGAGATCGTGGATCACACGCGACAGATTCTCGATGCGCGCTTCCGGGAGCGCCTCACGATGACCGAGGTCGCGATTTCTCTCGATGTCTCGCGATTCCAGCTGAGCCGCTTCTTCCGCTCGCACACAGGATTCTCTCTCCTCGGGTATCGAAATCAGCTGCGGGTTCGCGCGGCACTCGATCGGCTGCCCGACCCGGGCATCCGACTCTCCGCTCTCGCCGAGGAGCTGGGCTTCTCGAACCCGAGTCACCTCACGGCCGCCTTTCGGGAGACCTTCGGCCTGCTGCCCTCCGACCTCCGCGGGCGAATCGACCTGCAGACGCTGAGCGCCGCTATCGACCGGCATGCGACTACTACAAACGTGCGTCTTTCCGCGGCCGTCGGCGCCGGTAGTCCGCTCTAGAACCGCTTTCGTCGGGTCGCTCCTGGGTGCACTGACGTAGTACCGCTGCCAATCACGGCGCCGCCGGCCGGCGTCACACCAGTCCGACCACACAAGGAGGCTGGCGTGAAACCGACATTTGCACTGCGCTCTCTCTTGGCGCTCCTAGCCCTTGCGGTGCTCATGGCCGCGGGCTGCGGCGGTGAAAGCGGAGGAAGGAGCGGAGCCCCGTCCACTAGCGGCTCGACCGGGGCTGTGGCAGGGGAGCAGACGCTCACCATCGGGTGGGGCGCCGAGCCGCCGTCGCTCGACCCGGGCCTCGCGACGGACGTGACGTCGTCGAACATCCTCCTCAACATCATGGATCCGCTCGTGAAGCTCGGCGCCGACCTCGAGCCTGTGCCGAGCCTCGCGGAGAGCTGGGACGTAAGCGAGGACGGCAAGACGGTCACGTTCCACCTGCGCCCTGACGGAAGGTGGACGAACGGCGATCCCGTTACGGCGGAGGATTTCGAGTGGTCGTGGAAGCGGACGATCTCGCCGGAGCTCGCCGCGGACTACGCGTACCAGTTCTACGGCATCGTCGGCGCCGCCGACTACAACGGCTGCCAGAAGAACTGCGATTCGCTCGCCGACAAGGTCGGGGTCAAGGCCCTCGACGACACGACGCTCGAGGTGCATCTCACTTCGGCGCAGCCGTGGTTCGTCCAGCAGGTGAGCCACCACTCCTTCCTCGCCGTGCATCGCGCGACCGTGGAGCAGTTCGGCGACCGCTGGACCGAACCGGCCAACATCGTCACGGACGGGCCCTTCAAGCTGGACTCGTGGGAGCACGACTCGTCGATCGACCTCGTGAAATGGGACGACTGGCGCGACGCCGCCGACGTCGCCCTCACGCGGGTGAACGGGAAGATCATCGTCGACGGGACGACCAAGGTCCAGGCGTTCGAGGCCGGCGAGGTCGACGCGCTCGACGCGGGCGGCCTGCCGCCCGACGAGATTGCGAGGTTGAAGGAAACGCCCGAGTACGAGGCCTATCCCGCCCTCGGCACCTACTTCTACGGCTTCAACCTCGAGAATCTGCCCGACGTGCACGAGCGGCGAGCTCTCTCCCTCGCCATCGACCGCCGGACGATCGTGGACCAAATCGCACAGGCCGACCAGGTCCCGGCGACCGGCTTCTCCCCCGACGGTCTCCCGGGCTTCGACGTCTTCAACCCGAACTCGCCGTGGACGCCGGCGAGCGGTGACATCGACGCGGCCAAGAACGAGCTCTCAGAGGCTCAGAGCCCAAAGACGGCCGTGAACCTCTTCTACAACGACTCACCGGGTCACAAGGAGATCGCGACGGCGGTGCAGGCGAACTGGGGCGAGCTCGGGGTCACGACGACCCTGAAGCAGCAGGAATGGGCGCAGTTCCTCGAGTTCCTCGGCCCGCCGCCCAACCCAGCGGTCGACGTCTACCGAAGCGGCTGGATCGGCGACTACGTCGACGCGATCAACTTCCTCGAGCTCTGGACCTGCAAGTCCGGGAACAACTCGTCCAACTACTGCGACAAGGACTACGACGCGCTCGTCGAGCAGGCCCGCTCGACGCAGGACGACGCGGCGCGCTTCGAGATCTACGCGCAGCTCGAGGACAAGCTCCTAGGCGAAGACGGCGCTCTGCCGGTCACGCCCATCTACTGGTACACGTACCCGAACCTCGAGAAGCTCTCTATCAAGGACAGCTTCACGGTGAATCTGCTGAGTCAGATCGACCTCACCCAGGTGGTCGTCAAGGAGTAAGCGACCACCGTCTGTCACATCCGGGCGAGGCGCTGGTGTCGTCAGCACTCGCCTCGCCCGGCCCTCCTTTGCCCGCGAAGCACTCAGCCGCGCGGCTAGGCTGTGACGGGATTCCGAAGAGTCCCGATCCCTTCGATCTCGATCTCCACGACGTCGCCGTCTCGAAGCGCGACGGGCGGAGTGCGATGCACGCCGACCCCGGCCGGGGTTCCGGTGAGGATGAGGTCGCCCGGCTCGAGCGTGAAGACCGCCGATGCGTGCGCGACGAGTCGGGGGACGGCGAAGATGAGCTCGGAGGTCGAGGAGTCCTGTAGGGCCTCGCCGTTCAGGCGCTGCACGATTCGCAGCCCGGACCCGTCCCCGAGCTCGGAGACCGGCACGATGCCCGGAAGCAGCGGGCAGAACGTGTCGAAGCCCTTGGCCCGTAGCCACTGGCCGTCGCCTTTCTGCAGGTCGCGCGCCGTGACGTCGTTGGCGACGGTGTAACCCGCGACGAGCTCGAGCGCGTCGGCCTCGGACACCCGCCGCCCTTCGGCGCCGATCACCACTGCAAGCTCGGCCTCGGCGTCCACGTGCGCGCTCTCCGGAGGAAGCACGATCGCCTCGTCCGGGCCGATGAGTGCGCTCGCGAACTTGCCGAAGAGGAGCGGCTCCGTTGGAAGCTCGGCGCCCTGCTCGAGCGCATGGTCGTGGTAGTTGAGCCCGACGCAGATGATCTTCGGGGAAGCGGCCATCAGCGTTGCGCCCCGCCCAGCTCTGTCCTCCACCCGGCGAGCACCGCGTGAACCTTGGCGGCGCCGATGATGGGCTCGTCGGGAACCTGCAGCCGGCGCGGATGGAGGATGAACGGCCGCGTCTGCGGGCCGCCGATCCCGCCGTGGAAGGAAATGAGCTCCTCGAAGGCGCAGCCTTCGTCCATGTCGGGGTCGTAGAAGCTCCCGACCATGATGTCCGCAACGTGGTCGAAGGAGTCGGTGCGCTCCAGGTGCTGCGCGGCGGTGGGGGAGAAGTTCGCGAGGGGATCCTCGCCCTCGATGCGACCGTCGGCGAGGTAGCGGGCACCGCGCCCTCCGAGCACGACGGGCCCCTCACGCTCCGAGCGAACGAGGAGCCAGCCGACGTGGGGGTGCTCGCGCAGCGCGCTCAAGAGCTTCGGATGACGCTGGTCGATCTCCTCGAGCGTCAGCCGCCTCGGCTCCTCCATCAAATAGATGAGGCCGAGGTTCCCTGAGCCGAGGACGACGACCTGCTCGCCGCTCACGTCCTTCTTCGACCGTTTCTTCTCCGGTGCGCGCCCGGTGGCTTCGCCCATGGCGTGGCCAACCATGGCGTCCTGCTCGTCTCCGCCGCCGACGCGCGTCACCTTTCCCTCCGCGAGCGAGCGCTCTACGAGCTCGGCGAGCCCGTAGCCGTTGCGCTGCTTGAAGGTCGCGCCCTGCGTCTGTCCGTGATCGGAGAGGACGACGATCTCGTACGGCCGCGGCGCGTACCGCCGGGCGCGCTCGATGCGCCCGAACTGCTCGTCGAGCTTGCGCAGCGCCTCCAGCGTGTCGGTGCGCTCGAGCCCGGAGTGATGCGCGACTTCGTCGTAGCTCGAGAAGGTCGCGTAGATCGCGGGGCGGCCCTTCATCATGTCCGTGAGGACGCCGTAGACGATGAGGTCGCGGACAACCACGCACATCGCCGCGCGCATGAAGGGGTAGATGCCGCCGCGGTGCCCGCGCGGCCGAACGTCACGTCGGCGCTGCCGGGCGGAGGACGTGGTCTCGAGGATGACCTCCCAGACGAAAAGGGCGAGCGACCGGGTGACGTTGAACCCGTTGGCGAAGAACGCGCGGTAGCCGGGGTTCGCCTTCTTCTCCGCCTCCATCCGGCTGACGGTGAGGATGACGTGATCGGCCTCGCCGGAGAGGAGATTGCCGCGGCTCGCGCCGCCGTTCACGAGGAGCCCGATCCCCGTCGCCCGCCGCCGCTCGATCTCCGCGCAGTCAGGCGGAGCCGAGCACGTCATCAGGAGGCCGGTCTCCTTCTCGACCCAGCGGAAGGCCGGGATGTCCTCGTTGGAGCCGAGCAAGATCCCTGCCTGGCTCGCGCCCGTCTGGGACGAGAGGTCGGGCTCCCACTCCGTGAGCGCGTAGTCGTGTTCGGCCATCCAGCTCGCCATGTGCGGCGCGTTCCCGTCCCGCATTGCGCTCCGGAGGATGGGAAGCGCGAGGCCGTCGATCTCGAGAAAGACGATTCCCGGCTGATCCGACTCCACCCGCTCGCCCGACCGCCTCGCCAGCCGCTGGATGACCCTGATCGTGTAGGTGTCGTCGTCGTTCGAGCCGGTGATGACCTCGAGGACGACGATCACCGCCGAGGCGACGAGCGCGACGAGGAGCGCGATCCAGAAGGAGTCCAGGTGGATCGCATTGTCCGTGATGTCGTCCGCGGCGAGGAGCATCACCGCATCGGCCAGGAGGACGAGCAGGAACCCGGCGACGAGCGTGAAGGGGAGTTTCAGCGCCGCGAGGATCGGGGGGACAATCGCGTTCAGCCCCGCGACGACCGCGGAAACGAGCAACGCTCCCCAGAAGCCTTCGATGGAGGCGCCCGGCACCAGCCACGCCGCAGCCATGAGCGCGAGCGCTGCGAGGATCCAGGCGGTGACGACCCGGGCGAGCCGGAAACGTGGTCGCTCGGGCTGCCAGGTAACCGGCTCGCGATACGTCGCGGTGGACACCTAGTCCGCTTCGTCCTCGTCGTCCCGCCGGCGCAGGAAGCCCGTGCCCTTCTCCCGCGCCTCGGCGCGCTTGGCCTCCTTCTTGGCGGCCCGCTGCTCTTTCTGCTCGGCTGCCTTCACCTTCGCGTCATCGTAGGACTGGAGGACGAGGGACTTGCCGCCCGTCCACCCGAAGATCAGGACGACGAGCACGAGCGCGAAGAGGATGTTCCAGGCGGTGGTGATCAGCTGTTGCGCGGTCGAGTAGTCGACGGCGACCGACTGAGGCACGTCGCAGCAACTCGAGAGCGCGAGGGCGTTGGTCGCCTGCGTGATGCCGACCGCGCCCGGAGTGACCGAGACGACGTTCGCGAGCGAGCCCGAGCCCGTCACCCACATGATCGACTCGAAGGTCACGGGGATCGCAAAAGCGGCAAGGAAGATCCCGATCACGGTCAGCTTGCAGAGCCATGAGAGGAGCGACGGCAGGAACGCGCGCGTGAAGTAGCGGCGCGGCTGCGAGAGAATCACGCCGCCCTGCTTGGCCTGCTCCCAGAGCTTCTTCACCTGGCGCCAAAAGATCCGGCCGACTATGAGGATGAGGAGCACCGCGCCGACCACGATGCCGAGCACCAGCACGGGGTTGTCTTTCACGTTGCCGAGGTTCTCCGTGAACGATCCCGGAACGGAGAGGAAGAGGTAGAGGTAGACGAACGTCCCGGCGACGGTGAAGAAGATCTTCTGCACGAGGTAGGCGGCGAGCGCGCCGGCGAACGTGCAGGAGGGGATGAGCGCGACGAACATGAGCAGTGTGACGAGCGTGCCGATGTTTGCCGGGAGGAAGTTGTTCATCGCCACGCCGACTGCGTAGGCGGTGACGATGGGCGCGAGGGTGACCTCGTGCCCGTAGGCTGCCTTGAGGATCCCGTAGTACGAGACCCCGGCGAAAACCGTCTGGCCGGTCTGGAAGGTGAGCCCCGCGACGATGTAGCCGACCGGGACGGCCTTGATCTGGTCCCAGAGATCCCGCAGCCAGCCGATCACGTCCACGCCGAGCAGGTTCAGGAGCGCGATGGCAACGGCGAGCCCGACGAGCCAAAGAACGACCTTCACGAGCCGCGAGCGGCGCGAGGGGTCGTTGAACGGAAGTGCGGCTGAAGGTTCGGCGGAGGCCGTCATGCGCGGATAATCCCACGACAGGGGGGTCGGAAGAAGCCGCCCTTCTCTAGTTCGGTCACGCCTCCTGCAGAAACTGCGACCAATGACCTATGCAATCGGGTCGTGCGGCCGATGCTTTCGGCGCGGCCGAGGAGGATCATGGGTGCTCGCATCCGCTTCTGGCGGAGCCGTCCGGGTGGCGCGACTGCTGGGGGTGGTCGCGCTACCCCCTCACTGTGGTAACGGCAGGGCTTACGGCTATGTAGTCGTTGTAAGCCCTGCGCACGAATCGGCCTGCTCGAATGCGCTCTTGAGCTCGCCCTGAGCGTCGAGGTCCTGGAGTTGCTGGAACGCCGTGGAGACGTGGTCTCCCATCTCCACGAGCGAGGTGCCGATCGTCGAGGCAGCCGTGACGGCGCCGGCGGCGCCGGATGCGTTATCCATCGCGTCGCTGATCTTCTGCAGGCTCGTGTCGAGATTCGTCGCCAGCTGGTCGATCGTGTCCTTCGCCTGCTGACCGCTTTCCGTGTCGGGCTTTCCAAGGCCGCGCAGGTCGTCGGCCAGCGTCTGCGTCGCGCTCTGGATCTCGTCGCCCGCCGTTCGGATGCCCTCTTCCGATGGGTTGTCCTTGATCCCCTGGCCCGCGTCAGCGATCGAGTTGTTCCAGGTGACGAACGCCTCGCAGACGCTGTTCGCCCAGTCGTCGGCCGCGGTCGCGGAGCTCTCCGTTCCGCTAGTCCCCGAGGAGCTGCTGCTGCCGCCGCCACAGCCGGCGGCGACGATCGCGGCCGAGAGAATCAGGACGGCGAGGAGTGAGCGCATGCCAGGCATGCTAGCTGCCTATCGCCATGTGGATGCGGACGACGTTCCCGTCTTCGAACGTCCGCACCTGCACGAGGTCGCAGAGCTGGTTCGCCAGCCAGAGCCCTCGCCCGCCGGTCTCGTCGAGAACAGGTTGGCGCCTGCCGGCGAGCGGCGCGTCGATTCGACCTCCGTCCTCGACCTGGAAGAGGAGGAAGCCACCGTCCTCCCAGGTGCGCATGACTCCCGAGCCTCCGCCGTGGCGGATGCTGTTCGTCGCGATCTCGTTCACGGCGAGGACGAGCGCGTCCGTCGTCTCGCGTCCGAGCCCGGCCTCCTCGGCTCGGCCGGTGACGAGCTCACGCATCTCGCCGAGTGAGTCGGCGTCGAAGGCGAGCTCCGCGGCAGAGGCGGGCGGATCCTGAAGTGGCTCCGCGAAGGGCGCCGAGATCGCTTCGAGCCCGCGGTAGCGACCGCTTTCTCGGAAGGACTCCACGTCGGACGTGAACGGATGCGTCCGCTCGGCCTCCTCGACCACGCTGGGCTCGAGGGCCGACACGTCGTACGGGCAGAGGATCCGGAACGCCGGGGTGTCCGCGAACGCGAGGTTGAGGAGCTCCTCGTGACGGTGGCACTCTGCGAGCTCCGGGTCGCTGCGCCCGGCCCAGATCGGCTCGCCGATCCCACGGATCGCCTGCCCGCCCACGCCGTGCTCGTCGACGAAGGCCTGCCAGGCCGCGATGATGCGCGCCGGGTTCGCTCCCACCTCGGCCATGTCGGCGAACAGCACCTGGTCGGCGTCCTCGCCGAGCGCTTCGCGAAGTCGCGGGATCTTCTCGGCGCTCAGGACGACGAAGACCGGCTCGCCGGCCGCGAGCCCGCTGCGAATGAACTGGAACGTCCCGCGGAGGAACTCCTCCGCGTTACGGTAGAGAAAGGCCTCGTGCACGAAGGCCTGGTCTCGGGAGCCGGCCGCAACAGTCATCAGGGCATACTCTGCCTCGAATCTTCCCGGCTTGGGTCCGGCTAAAACTGCGTCCAGGCCGTGCGTGCGAGGAGGAAGCCGTGGTTCTCTTGGTTGCGGCACTGGACGCCGTTTTCCTGGGAGACGCATGTGAAGCCGTCACGGCTCCACGAAGTCCCGTACTGGAGGACGGGTGCCGACTGGACGTAGGCCGTGTCACCCGCGCAGCGCGGCTGCGACGGGCCGAGCCGCTCCATCTCCATGCCCGTCCAGTCGAGCTCGCACTTTTGTTTGGGCTCCGGTTTCAGCCCGCTGAGGATGTCGCAGACGAGAACGCCTTCACTCGTGGCGCAGCCGATGTTCTTGGACGGCATCTGAAAGGTGCGTGACGTGAGTGCAGGAGCGGTCGTGGTGATCGTCGGCACCGCCTCGACCGTTACGGTCTCCGGCGGGGGTTGCCCACCCGTCACCGTCACTGTGACCGTCTCCTTGCCGCCGCACGCGGCCGCGGCGAGCACCAGACCAAGAAGAAGAACGAGCCGACCCACGCCCCCAGCCTAGTACTTCACGTTTCGCAGCTCACGGTGTCGCCGCCGCCACTCCTTTCTCGTTTCCGAGCGAAGGCGCGCGTCCTTCCGGATCTCGAGCGCCCGTAGCTCCCGCTGGAGCTTGATGTAGCTGTCGAACCGCTCGGCTTCGAGCGACCCGTCCGCAATCGCGGCCTGCACGGCGCAGCCCGGCTCGTGAAGATGCGTGCAGTCCGCGAACCGGCAGGCACCCGCGAGCTCGACGATCTCCGTGAAGGTGGAGTCGAGGACGCTTTCGTCCGCCCAGAGCGCGAGTTCCCGCATCCCCGGTGTGTCGAGGAGAAGCGCGCCGCCGGGAAGCGGAACGAGCTCGCGATTCGTCGTCGTGTGCCGGCCGCGGCCGCCCTTGCTCGTATCCGCGGTCGGGAGGAGCTCCCTGCCCGCCAGGCGGTTGATCAGCGTCGACTTGCCGACCCCGGACGAGCCGAGGAGCGCCACCGTCCGGCCGCGCCCGAGGTAGGGCTCGAGCTCGTCGAGGCCTTCTCCCGTCGCCGCGCTGACCGCGTGCAGGGGCACACCGAACGCGATCGCCTCGACCTCGGCGAGGTCGTCTTCCGCGTCAATCGCCGTGTCGCTCTTGTTCACGACGATGACGGGGTTCGCGCCGCTGTCCCACGCGGCGGTGAGGTACCGCTCCAATCGGCGCGGGTTCAGGTCCTGCCCGAACGCCGTGACGAGGAAGATGGTGTCGACGTTCGCCGCCACGACCTGGGCGACGGTTCGCCGCCACGCCTCCTTGCGCGTGAAGGTCGTCCGGCGCGGGAGGATCGCCTCGACGATTCCCTTCTTCTCGCCCTCGAGCTCGCGGACCGCGACCCAGTCTCCCGCCACGGGGAGGTCGAGCCCTTCGAGCTTTCCGGCGGGGAGCCCGCCGATGCGCCCGTGCTCGGTGAGAAGCTCGCATGGGCCGTGATGCCGCGCGGCGACGCGCGCCGGGGTGAGGCCTTGCTGTTCATAGGGCTGGAACGCATCCGCGAAGAACGCGTCCCAGCCGAGATCTTCGAGTTGCAACCTGACTCCTTCGGCTCGAGGAACGAAAAGCGCCCGGATGGGCGCGAACGGGAGCCTCGGGAGTCGGTGCGGAAGCTAGCGCGCGCGACCGGAGGCTCGGCGGATGCAGGAATCGGACATTTGCGAACCTCCTCTCGTCGGGGACGACCTGCTCAGCCTACAGGATCGCCCGTACGCCTCAAGGCCCACTCCCGCCAGCCCTCTGCCAGCTCGGGTGCGGTGAGCAAGAGGGCGCCGCGGCCGCGCTCCTGGTGGTAGATCCGCGCGACGTCGCCGACAGAGAGCCCGTGCCCGGGCTTCTCGCCGATGCGGACCTGGTCGCCGGCGCCGATCTCGCCCTCCTCGACGATGCGGAGGTAGGCGCCCGGCCGGCCCGCGGCCGCGAAGTGGACGGGGAACGACGCGTCCTCCAGGCGCGCGCCGAGCTTCCAGCACGGGATGCGCGGCTGCGCCACCTCGAGGACGGTGCTGCCGACGTGCCAGCGTTCGCCCACGACCGCGCCGGTCACGTCCACTCCGGACACCGTCAGGTTCTCGCCGAAGTTCCCGTCCTCGAGCCCGCGCCCGAGCTCCCGCTCCCACCAGTCGATGTCTTCCCGTGCATAGGCATACACCGCCTTGTCGGGCCCGCCGTGCACCTCGCGGTCTGCCTGGTCGTCCCCGGCGACGTTGACTCCGCGCACGGGCACGCGCCCTTCGACCGCGGATTTCCAGATGGACGTCGCCTCCCGTCGGCCGAGCCATTCGATCTCCCGCGGCGAGCCGACGTTGACCGAGAGCAGCTTTCCGCTCACGGAAAGGGCGCGAGGTCGTTGACGAAGCCGGGCTGGGACTCGACGCGCGCGATCCAGCCGGCGATCGCCGGCCGCCCCGACATGTCGAGGACCTCGTGAGCGACGTGCGTGTAGGCGTAGTTGGCGATGTCCGCGACCGTGTAGCGTCCGGCCGCGAGAAATTCGTGCTCGGAGAGCCAGGCCTCGAGCACGTCGAGCTCGTCCTCGGCGCGGGCGATCCGGTCGGCCCACGCCTCGGGCTTCTCCGTGTCCCGGCCCCGCCATTTCCAGAAGCGCGACGTCGCGATACCCGGCTCGATCCCGTTCTGCTCGAAGAAGAGCCACTGGTGGACGTGGGCGCGGTCGACGGGGTCGTCGGGGAGGAACCGGGTGCCTTCGGCGAGATAGAGGAGGACCGCGGCCGACTGCGAGACGAACTCGCCGCTCTCGAGCTCGAGCGTCGGCACCTCGCCCGACGGGTTCCGGGCCAGGTGCTCCGCCTCGGTCGCCTCGCCTTCGAAGATGTCGAGGACGACGCTCTCGTAGGGAATGTCGAGGTGCCGGAGCAGGATCCGTGCCTTCATGCAGTTCCCGGAGGCGGAGTGCTCGTACAGTCTCAGCATCCCGTGAGACTCACAGTTCTGATCGACGCGCGCAACGTGCTGCGTTCGCGCTGGCCGAACATCCCAGAGGACGAGCTCGTGCGGCTGATCGGCGGATGGGCTGCTGAGGAAGGACTCGAGCCCGAGATCGTCTTCGACGGCCGCGCGCCCGCAGGCGGGATCGGCACCGGAGGCGAGAGCGCGGACGACTGGATTGCGCGGCGCGCCGGTGAGCTCGCGGGCCCGTACTGGCTCGTCACATCCGACCGAGAGCTACGCGAGCGCGCGGGTGGGAGAGCTGAGCGGCTGATCGGCGGGGGCGCGTTTGCGTCGCTTCTCCTAGGGGATCGCTAGGAATGGTCGCCGCACCAGTCCCGGAGACGCGCAAACTGCCGAAACTTCACGAAGCCGCCAAGGCATGCAAGGCATGCGACCTGTGGAAAACAGGGACGCAGACGGTCTTCGGGGAGGGGTTGAAGGGTGCGGAGATCGTCTTCGTCGGCGAGCAGCCGGGCGACAAGGAGGACCTCGCCGGCAAGCCCTTCGTCGGCCCGGCCGGACGCGTCTTCGACGAGGGCCTCGCGGCCGCCGGGATCGACCGGCGGCTCGCGTACGTCACGAACGCGGTCAAGCACTTCAAGTGGGAGGCGCGCGGAAAGCGGCGAATCCACCAGAAGCCGAACGCGGCCGAGCTCGCTGCGTGCAGGCCCTGGCTGGATGCCGAGCTCGAGGCGGTCGGCCCGAAGGTACTCGTCCTGCTCGGAGCGACGGCCGCGCAGGCGCTTCTCGGCCGCCAGTTCAGGGTGACGAAGGGACGCGGCCTGCCCGTCGACTCCGACCTCGCGCCGTACGTTCTCGCAACCGTGCACCCGTCCTCGATCCTGCGCCAGCGCACTGATGACGAGCGCGCCGTGGCCATGGCCGATTTCGTCGCGGACCTGAAGGTTGTCGCGAAGCTGCTCGCGCAGGCCTGAGCGCGCGGCTTCTCCACAGGGTTATCCGCAGATGACGATCGCAGTGTTTTTCGCAGCTATGCGTAGGTTTTGCTGTGGCGGCCGCGAGCCCTACTCCCTCGAACGAGGGTAAGGAATCGGGATGGGCGTGCCGATTTTTGGCTCACGATGGACGCTGCCGAGCGCAAAGACATCCTGTCTCGATACCTGGACCACGCCCGCCGCTTCGACGAGGTGGCCGCGCGTCGGTCTACACAGGAGCAGGACGCCGAGGTCATCCCGTTCACACCCCCGCTCCGGGAGCTCGAGCAGGAGCCGACGATGCGTGAGATCGAGGTTCTGCAGCTGATTTCAGACGGTCTCGTGAACCGCGAGATCGGCGTGCGCCTCTACCTCTCCGAGGAGACGGTCAAGTCGCACGTGCGGCACCTTCTGGCCAAACTGCAGGCGCGCAGCCGCGCGCATGCAGTCGCCATCGGTTTCAGGCGCGGCCTGATCGCCTAGGGCGATCAGGTTTTCCACGCAATCCACAACCTGTTAACAAATCCCTCCAGTGAGGGATGCTGCCGGTTGTGGAAGAACTCAGACTAAGCGGGCTTTACCAGCTTCTGGCGCTGCCAGCCACCAGTGCGACCAAGGAAAGAGCTGAGAGAAGGCCCCCAATTCGAGCCGAGATCGTCAGCATGCCAACCTCCAAGCAGGGGATAACGGCGACGCGAGCTTATACCCCTTTTGGGGGATCTGCAAGAGGATGACCCAAGTTTCCGCAACTTACCCGGCCATCGCGGCCCCGTCACGGCGGGTCGAGGTCTATGCAGCTTGTCTGACGGCAGCGGCTATGGCCACGTGGGTCGTCCTGATTGGCAGGCTTGGTCCGCCCGAGGCCGCGTGGTGGATCGTTGCTCTTCTGGCAGCAGTAGCCTTCCTCGCGGAGCGCCAATGTGTGGCGATCGGCGCGAACACCGAAATGTCTATTTCGGTGCTGCCCATTTTTTTCGCGGCGGTCGTGTTCGGTCCTGTCGCCGCGATGATTGTCAGTGCCTGCTCCCTTGTGGGGGAGTTCGGACGGCCGTATACGAGGTGGATCGTTTGGACTTCCTCTCGGGCGCTGATCGGAGCACTGGCCGGATTGTGTGTCTTGGGTTTGGCGGGGCGGGCTGACTCCTTCGGTGCGGTGTTGCTTGCCGTTGCAGTTGCGGCCGCAGTGCAAGCAGCCGGCGACATTTTGCTCAATGGGCTAACAGTAGCCATCCGACGAAGCGGGTCGGTTCTGGAAACAGCTCGGGCGATCGCGAGGCTTACGGCGAGCACGTTGCCGCTGTACACGCCGGTGCTAGCGGTTTTGGTCTATGCATACCGCGAGCTTTCGCCGTGGACCGTTCTGCTGTTCTTCGTTCCCGCGGTTGCCGCGCAGCGACTCTTGGTTCTGTATCAGGAGCAGCGTCAACTCGTCACGGAGTTGGCTACTGCCAACTCCAGACTTGAGGCATCGGGTCTTTCATTTGCTTGCGCCTTGGTAGCTGCTCTAGATGCTCGAGACAAATACACGGCCGGACACTCGGCTGCGGTTGCCGTCTACGCTCGAGACATTGCCCGCAGGATGGGCCTTTCAGAGGCAGATCAGCAGCTGGCACACCTCTCAGGCCTGCTGCACGACATCGGAAAGGTGGGTCTGCCCGCGGGAATTCTCGAGAAGACAGGCCCCTTGACCCTGGAGGAACGCCGGGCAATGGAAGAGCATTCCGTGATTGGACACCGGATTCTCTCCAATGTTGACCGGTACGGCGAATGGCGAAGATCGTTCGCCATCATCACGAGCGCGTCGACGGCAACGGGTACCCCGATCGCCTCGAAGATGCACGGATCCCGCTCATTTCGAAGATCATCGCGGTCGCAGACGCTTACAACGCGATGACGTCGGGTCGTCCTTACCGCGACGCGATGCCGAGCCGGGTGGCCCGAATGCGTCTCGCCCAGGCGGTGGGTACACAGTTTGATACGAGCGTCGTGGCCGCATTTGAAGCCATTCTCGCCACTGCTGACGAAACCTATCTCTCGGGCGATCGCGAGGACTTTCAGTCTGAGGCCCACTGGAGTGCGCAGGTCGCTGTTGTTGCGGGTTGAGCTAGTTGTCTTGCTTCCCGATTAGAGCTGCCTGTACGCGGTTCTTTGCGCCCAGCTTCTCGAGGATGTGTCGGACGTGCACTTTGACGGTGCTTTGGGCGATAAAGAGTCGCTGACCGATCTCAGCGTTCGAAAGTCCGAGGGCCAGAAGCTCCAGGACCTCCTCTTCTCTCTTGGTTAGCGGCTCAGACTTCATTCTCCGGCTCTTGCGTCCAGGCAGCTTCATGCCGGCCTGTTGGGCAATTTTGGCGTCGCGGGCGCTCTCCATGACCGGGGATACGAGCTGGACCAACTGGCTATCCGCGCTGAGTGCGCCTAAGAGTCGCGGAAAAGCTCGATAAGCCACCACGAATGAGTCGGTGTAGTCGGCTGCGAACGCATCGGTGACAAGTTCACGAACTCGGCTCACACCCTCGTTGGAGTCAAACGCGGCGATCACCTCACTGAAGCCGCAGAGGAAATGTGCCTCAGTTGCGGTCGTGATGCTCCGTGCCTGCTCGGAATACCGGAGGCTCAGCTGACTTTCTCCAGCTGCCGAGAGCACCAGCGCAAGCAGCGCCATGCGCTCGCCCAGTGTCGCCGGGCTCGGGTCCCCCTGAGAAGGCTCTTCGAGCTTCGCCTGCGCCAAAGCCAAATCTTTTTGGGCGATCGATAGGCGGGCATCAGTAAGTGCTCGTTGGGTCTGAAGATAAGGATCTTCGCGGTATGCCGTTATCTGCATCAGTTGGCTGAGGTCCGCGCTCGCGGAGGCGAGTTGTCGCAATCCGATCTTTGCCGCAGCCCGATACGCCAGGCAACAACCCGTTGCAAAGTCATGGTGCAATGTGTGGCTTAGCTCCAGCGCCTCGTTGATCAGCTCCAGCGCCGCTTGGTAGTCGGATCGGGCGGAGGCGACGTACGAGCTCTGGGCCAGAAAGTTGCTTCGGACGATGGGATCCGTGGCATGTCGAGCGAGCGGCAGGAGTGCGCGCGCCGCAGACCAGACGCCCGCCAACGATCCTTGTGCGAGCGCCATTGTCTGGCGAGCGACGGTCACACGAAGACGAGTGTTCAAATCGTGCGGAGCGGCACTCTCGAGGTCTGCTAGGAGGGCGGTGCTCGACTCGATATCAAGATCCACCTGGACTAAGAAAGCGCCCCAGAGAGCGTGCTTTCGGTCCAGGTCAGCATGAGCCCCCTTGAGCGCCTTGGCATAGAACGGGGCAGCGAGATCGCTCCGGGAGCGGAGATACAGCGCCTGGCCGGCAATATGGTTGGCCCGTGAGGAGAGTCTGTGTTCTGGGGGCAGGCTTGTGGCTACCGACTCGGCAAGCGTCGCGGCCTGTCCGAGTTCGCCCTGGCGGGTCAGGAGTTCCGCCCTCACCAGTAGGGCGCCGGGGTGTTCCCCGGCCGTTTCGCCGCACTCCTCGAGCCATCGCTCAAGCGTTTCGATGCGACCCTCGGCCAGCAACTCTGGTGCGGCTTCGTCAAGGATCTCCGTCCCGATGGATACCTCGCCTGAATAGACGGCGATTTCGAACGCGTCTTCCCATTTGTTCTGGCTCCGCGAGTCCGAGATCGCGGCATCACAAAGCCGACGCCATGCGGCGGGCTCCTCGGCCCTAAGCCTCTGGCGAAGAAACGATCTGAGAAGCGGATGAAACTCCTGATGCGATGGGCCGGCCGGCTGAAGCAACCCCTCGGCAACCAGACGCTTGATCATCTCCGGCCCGTGCTCAATGCCGAGGACGCTGCGTGTCACCCGCTCGTCAAGGCGAGCGGGGACCGATGCTCGCAGCATGAAGTCGGCTTCTTCTTGAGTAACGCGACGCACAACCTCTTCCGCGAAGTAGCGGTAAAGGGCTTCGGAAACTCGCTCCGTCGGCAGCTCATGGGTTGCGGATAGCGCCGCGAGGCCGATCAGGGCCGGCCAGCCCTCGGCCTGTTGGACGAGGGCCTGCACCTCCTCGGTGGATCGGCCGTCCAGGACGAGGGCGGCCTCGTCGGTGGTCATCGCGAGCTGGCTGCGGTCGATTTCGGTGATCTCGCCGTAGAGGACCCGCCGCGCTGATGCCCACTTCGGCCGCCGCCGGGCTGTCACGAGGACGTGCAGTGCCGGTGTCAGCATGAGGAGCCAGTCCATGAACTCCTCGACGGGCGCAGAGTCGACGACGAGGTGGTAGTCGTCGATGATCAGGAGGGCGTCCGGCGGCCAGGTCTCGAGGTCCTCGGAGAGGATCTCGGCGAGCGGACGTGCTGCGCGCTCCGGCGTGTCCGCCACGCGGAGACGTTGCTTGAGGCGATCGCCGACCCCGGGGACGAGCGGCGCCATCACGTCCGCGAGCCCCGCTGAGAACGCCGCAACGTCGGCCGAGCCGGACGTCGCCCGATACCAGACGACGTCGTCGCGCCCCTGCACCCATTCGGCGGCCAGCGTCGTCTTGCCGTAACCGGCGGGCGCAGTCACGAGAATGGTCTGCGCCGTGTTCTCGTCGAGCACGCGCGTGAGGCGGGGCCGCCGGGCGTGGCGGCGGAAGAGGGGTGGATACGACTCCCGGAGCGCTTCCATCGCGGCCGCGGCTCCACGCCGGCGGCTCACGAGGTTAGCGCGCTTTGCAGCATGCTTCCAAGCCGGGGCAGACCGACGCCCACGGCGGGCCGCGGGCGTCGGGCCGTTGTCCCCCGAGTGGTCAGTCGGGCGTGCGGGAGTCGTCGCGCAGGCCTGCCGCCGGCTCGAGGCCTTCCAGAGGGTTCTCGCCCGTCGCGTCTCGAAAGGCGAGCGGGATCTGCCGCCGTCGGCTGACCCGCAGCTTGGAGCGCAAGACGTCCGAGTGCGCCTTCGCCGTCCGGGGCGACACGCCGAGCCGCTCTGCGATCTCGACGTTCGAGCAACCCTCAGCGATCAGCTGGATGACCTGCCGTTGACGTGGAGTGAACCGGATGTCTTCGCCGAGAGTGATCATCGGCGGCATGTTGTCGCCGTTTGTCGGGCGCCGCTATCGGTCGCGGGGCCGATCTTTCGGGCCTACGCCTTTGGGCGTATGAACGACGCGTCGTGGCCGCGCGCGTTCACCGCGCCGAGGTCCCCCTCCGACAAGGCACCCGCGCTCAAGAGCAGCTCGAGCTCGTCGCGCAGGTGCGTCCGCATCATCTCGGGCCCGTCAGTTGCGATCGTGAAGGCGACGTCGCGGTCGGCGAACGTCCTGATCGTTTCGCGGAGGGCGTCCTCGTCGGCCAGCGCGCGCGTGAGCAGGTTCGAGGTGGGGCAGATCTCGAGGACCGTGCCGGCCTCCACGAGCGCGCGCATGATCTCCTCGTCCTGAGCGGCGAGGACACCGTGGCCGACGCGGGCGGGGCGGAGGGACTCGACGACCTCGCCGACCTCCTCGATCCCGTGCGCGCCACCCTCCTCGCCGACGTGGATGGTCACGCCGAGCCCGGCCGAGCGCGCCGTCTCGACGAGGGGCGCGAGGTCGCGGTAGGGGTAGCGGCCGCCGTTCGGCCGCGGGCCCGCAATGTCGATGCCCACGACCCCGCGCGGTTTGTAGCGAATCGCCTTCTCGACGATGACCTCGTTCTGCTCGTGCGTGAACGTCCTGTCCATCATCAGGATGAGGCCGGCGCGCACGCGCGGGAACTCGAGCGCGGCGCGGTCGAGCCCGCGCACGGCGGCCATGATGATGTGGTCGAGGTCGCGCTCGCCGCCGCGGTTTCGCTTCATCGGGTTGAAGCGGAGCTCGAGCGTCGTGATGTTCTGGGAGATGTAGGCGCCGCCGATCGCCCCGTGCACCGAGCGCTCGACCGCGAGCGGGCTCGACTGGATCAGCTCCGTCCACTTGTAGATCTGGTCGAGCTCGGGGAGGCCTTCGACGCCGCGCGGGTCGACGGTGACGAGGTCGACGAAGTCCCAGTAGTCTTTCACCGGTAGCGCGATCCCCTGCTCGTGGGCGAGCGACCACATGACCGCGGGATCGACCGAGCCGCCCAGGTGCGTGTGCAGCTCGGCGAGACCGCCGCGGGCGATCTCGGCGACGACGGCCTTCGCTTCAGACTCGAGTTGCAACGGCCTCCGCGAGCTTCGTCCCGGCCAGACGGTCGGGGATGGTCTCGAGCCGCTCGACCGGCTCGGCGCTGAACACGAAGCGGACGTAACGCGCCGCCACCTCGTCGCCCCAGCCGGCCATTGCCGTCGCGGCGATATGCGCGTCCTCGAGGAGGATCCGCGATGCCTCCGCAGGCTCGAAGCCCAGCGAGGCGACGTCGAGGAGCAGCGACCAGCCCCCGGCCGGGCTGACGAGCGGCCAGCCGGGCAAACCGGAGAGCATCGTGTCGCGGCGGCGCTCGAGCTCGGCGACGCACTCGGCCACGTGGGCCTGGTCTCCGCGCAGGACGGCGGTGGCCGCGAAACGGGAGATCGCCACCGGCATCGTCGTGTTGTAGACGTGCGCCCAGCCCGCGTCGGTGACGGTGTCTGCGGGGCCCGCGATCCAGCCCACGCGCCACCCGATCATCCGGTGCTCCTTCGAGAGCGAGCCGACGACGACGGTCCGCTCGGCCATCCCGTCCATGCGGAGCGGATGGACGAGCGGGCGGCCGTCGAAGAGGAGGCGTTCCATCGCGGAGTCGTAGAGGAGGAAGAGGTCGCGCTCGCGGCAGAGGTCGCAGACCGCGAGCCAGTCGTCCTCGTCGAGGTAGCCGCCCGAGGGCATGGACGGGCTCATGAGCAGGAAGCCGGTGGTTTTGGGGCCGACCACGTCGGCGAGCCGGCCGCGGTCGAAGCGCCAGCCGTCCTCCTCGGCGAGGAACGGGACGAAGCGCGGGATTCCGCCCGCGAGGCGAATGCGGTTGACGATTCCCGCGTACGTCGGGTCGGTGACGATCACCTCGTCGCCCGGATCCACGGTGCAGAGGAGGGCGTTCAGGAGGCCTTCCATCCCGCCGGCGGTGATGACGATCTCGCGCTCCGGGTCGTAGCGGTGGCCGGTGCGCTCGGCGGTGAAGTCCGAGATCGCGGCCCGCAGGTCGAGGTCCCCGGTGAAGGGGAGCCAGCTGTTCGACTTCGGGTCGTCGAGCTTCGCGCGCGTGACCTCGAGCGCCCCGGGCGGGAGCGGGAGATCGGTGTCGAGGTTCTCCATGCGGAGGACCGGGCCGCCGTGGCTTCCTCCTGTTTCCTCCGCGGAAGCCGCGACGCGGTCGATTCCGAAGCCGACGATCCCCTCTAGCCTGGCCGCGCGCTTGATCATGGATGCGAGTCTATTGCGGGTAAGGTGCCGCCATGAAGGTGGGCATCGTCGTGCCCTACTCTTGGTCGTTCTGGGGGGGAGTCCAAGAGCACGCCGACCACCAGGCGCGGGCACTCCAGGGCCTCGGGATCGAGGCGAAGATCGTCATGGGCCATGATCCGCCCGGGCGGCTGACCAAGCTCCTCCACCCGAAGGAGGGGCGGCACGTGCGGCCCCCCGACTACGTCATCCCGGTCGGGAGGTCGGTGATCGTGCCCGCAAACGCGTCGCTTCCGAACATCATCCTCTCGCCACCCGCGATGCTCCGCATGCGGCGGATCTTCGCGGAGGAGTGCTTCGACGTGATCCACGTGCATGAGCCGTACGCCCCGATCCTGTCCGCCTTCGCGCTCGTCGTGGCCGACTGCCCGACCGTCGCCACCTTCCACGCCGCCGGCGAGAAGCTCGGCTGGTATCCGATGGGCAGGAGAATGTGGGGAATCGCGGTCGATCGGGCCGACTACCGGGTCGCGGTCTCCGAGTCGGCTCGGCGCGCGGCCGAGCCGTACGCCGGCGGGTCGATGGAGGTGATCCCGAACGGCATCTTCCTGCCCGAGCGCTTCGACCCGGCGGGTCGAAACGGCAACGTCGTCTTCATCGGCCGCAACGAGCGGCGCAAGGGCCTCGAAGTGCTGCTGCGGGCGTGGCCGGAGGTCGCGGCCAAGACGAGCGCGCGCCTTCGCGTCGTGGGCGCCGATCCGCTCTCGGTGCGCTGGCTCGCCCGCCGGCAGGCACTCTCGCTGGAGCGCGTGGATCTCCTCGGCGGCCTCTCGGAGGAGGACCTGACCGCCGAGCTCCAGGCGGCGAGCCTCCTTTGCGCGCCGGCACTCGGCGGCGAGAGCTTCGGCATGGTGCTGACGCGTGCCTTCGCCACGGCGACGCCGGCCGTGGCCTCCGACATCGAGGGGTATGCGGCCGTCGCGGACGAGTCGAGCGCGGTGCTCGTCCCACCCGGCGATCCCGCTGCGGTCGCGCGTGCCCTCGTCGAGCTCCTCTCGGACGAGCCGCGCCGCGTCGCGCTCGGCACCGGAGCCAGGAAGGTTGCCGAGGGCTACTCCTGGGATCGGATCGCGCGCCGCCTCGTCGAGATCTACGAGCAGCTCGCGGTCGGCGCGACAGCGCAGAAAGCAGCGGCCTGACATGTACCTGCCACAGAGCCGGCCGATGCGGTTCGGAATTCTCGCGGTCGTCCTCGCGGTCGTGGCGGTACTCGTCGCGTGGCAATGGCCGGACACGAACCTCCTCTCCGATGCCTTCGAGGCCGTCTCGTGGACGTGGGTGGCGGTCGCGGTCGGCCTCAATCTCATGTCGATCGTGGTTCGCTCGTCGGCCTGGCGCGTGATCATCCTCCAGGCCATCCCGAAGCCGTGGCCGTCGTGGCGCGTTGTCTTCTCCGCGTTCTGCGTCGGGCTCCTCGGCAACGTCGCGCTGCCGGGCCGCGTGGGCGAGCTCGGGCGTGTGGCCGTGATCACGCGGCATCTGCGCCGGCGCCCGGGAACCTGGGCGACGATCGCGGGAACGGTGTTCGCGCACCGACTCTTCGACGTCGTCGCCGCCACCGGCCTCGTCGTCTACGTCCTCTACACCTCGCGCATCCCGGACTGGGCGAAGCCGGCACTCGCCGTCGTGATCGGCGTCGGGCTCGGCCTCCTGATCGCCGCGTTTCTCCTGGCAAGGCGGAATCCCCAGGCCGCGCAGGAGGTGCCCGAGGGCTCGGGAGCCCTGCGCCGCCTGATCGCCATGGCGCGCGCCGGCCTCACGGTGCTGCGCCGGCCGGCTCCTGCGATCTGGGCGCTTTGCTTCCAGCTCCTCGGCTGGACCGCCCAGCTCCTCGCCGTCTGGGCCGCGATGCTCGCTTTCCAGATCCATGCGGGAGTGCAAGCGGCCGCGCTCGTCCTGCTCCTCATGAACGTCGTCACCCTCTTCCCCTTCTGGCCCGGCAACGTGGGGCTCCTCCAGGCCGCGATCGCCTTTGCGCTCCTCTCCTACGGCGTCTCATATGCGCACGGGTTCGCGTTCGGCGTCGGCCTGCAGGCGATCGAGGCGTCGGTCGGCGTCGGCCTCGGCCTCTTCTATCTCGCGCGCGAGGGCTTCTCCTTCGCGATGCTGCGCCGCATGCCCGAGGTCACCGACGTCGAGGTCGAGGAGGACGGGCGCGTGGAGCGCATCGCCTAGAAGGTCAGCGGCGTCCGGTAGAACGCGATTGCCGCCACGGTGAGAAGGAGGATTCCCGCGCCGAGGACGACGAGTGCGCCGTACGCGACGACCACGCCCCGGTTGACGGGCTTCCCGGTCCGGCGTCGGTCGCGCGCGGCGAGCACAGCAGTCGCGGTTCCGGCGACGAGCCCGCACGGGATCGAGAGCAGGACTGCCGAGTCGAGGTGGTAGTGGGGGAGGAGGAGCGCCAGCGTGATCGGGACTGAGATACCGAGGATCGTCGCCGTCAGGAGCGCGATGTCGTTCGAGCCCACGAGCCAACGGTAGGCGAGATTCCGGACCGCGCCAGAGCTGTTGTCTGCCCCGGCCCGCTCAAGGGCGTCCTCAGCGCGGCGGCGGCCACACGTGCGCTGGCCGCGGGTCTCGCGCGGGCGGGCGTGGAGGCGGATCGGGCTCCGATGGCCGACGGCGGAGAGGGAACGGCCGAGGCTCTCCGTACCTCGCTCGGCGGGGAATGGCGGACCGCGTCGGTCTCCGATCCCTTGCGGCGGCCGGTGGAAGCCCGCTTCGCGCTTCTCCCCGACGGGCGGGCTATCGTCGAGGCGGCGGCTGCAATCGGCATCGCGCGGCTCAGCGGAGACGAGCTCGACCCGCTGCGTGCGTCGAGCCGCGGGCTTGGCGAGCTCATCGTCGCCGCGCAGGATGCAGGTGCGACCGGGCTTGTAGTCGGGCTCGGAGACAGCGCGACGGTGGACGGTGGCGCCGGCCTCAGAGAGGTGGTCGGCGCCGTGCCCGCCGGAACGCTCGTCGCGTGCGACGTGACGAATCCATTGCTCGGGCCGCGCGGCGCCGCCCGGGCCTTCGGGCCCCAGAAGGGCGCGTCTCCGGCCCAGGTGGACGAGCTCGAGCGGCGCCTCGCCTCCGACTCCCTTCTCGAACCGTCCGCGCATCTCCCGGGCGCGGGCGCGGCGGGAGGCCTCGGCGCCGCGCTCGCCTCTTTGGGAGCCACGCTCGTTCCCGGTTCGGAGCTCGTCGCGGAGGCGATCGGGCTTCGGGAGCGGCTAGGGAGCGCCACGCTGGTCGTCACGGGAGAGGGAGCCGTGGACGCGGCGTCTCGTGAAGGGAAGGTGACCGGGCTCGTGGCGTCGCTCGCCGCAGAGGCGGGCGTTCGCTGCGTCGTCTTCGGCGGCAGCATCGCGGTCGACCTGCCGCGGGCCGAGACCGTAGCGCTCAGCGGAGATCCGAGCCGCGCCGAGGCAGATCTCGAGGAGTTGGGCGAGCGGCTCGGGCGGGAGGCCTAGCCGCCGGGCGGCCGGGGCTCCTCGATGGCCTGCTCGTCGCGGGCGTCGTGCGCTTCCTCCTCGAGCGCGTCCGCGACTTCCTCCTCGGTCTCTGCAGGCTCGAGGGTGTCGTCGGTCGTGCGTCCCTGCCGGCGGCGCCAGAGATTGTCGAACCAGCCCATGACTCCCCTTCCCTAGTTCTGCGCTTGCGCGGCGCGCAGACGCTGTGCGAGCGTCTTCAGGAGCGCCCATGCCACCTGGGGGTGGTCCTCGACGAACGGCTTGAACTCCCAGGACGTCATGCCGTAGGCGACCACGTCCGTCGCAGCCGTAATCGTCGCAGAGCGCGTGCCCTCGTCGAGGAGGGCGATCTCACCGAAGTAGTCGCCGGGGCCAAGCGTCGACTTGCCTTCCCCGCCGACACTGACCGAGGCGTTCCCCTCGGTGATGACGAAGAAGCCCGCCCCGCCGCTCCCCTCGCTCGTCATCGGGCTGCCCTCCGAGAAGCGACGCTCCTTCATCTGGTTCGCGAGGCCGGCGAGGTCCTCGTCGTTCAGGTCGGCGAAGAGCGGCACATTGCGGAGTACGTCGACGGGCGCTGGCATCGGCGGGATGATAGCGCCGAGCAGGGCAAGCGCGAAGCGCGGCGAAGTTCGCGCCGATGCGCACGCAGGCGGCTCTGTACGAGGAGATCGACCTCGAGCTCTCCTGGTCCGAGGCCGAGCTCCCCGAGCGCGAGCGGACGAAGCACGTCCATCGGCTCCACCCGTACCTGGGCAAGTTCGTGCCGCAGCTCGCCGAGGTCTTTCTCCGCCGATACGCCTCGCCCGGCCGGCTCGTCTGGGATCCCTTCGCCGGATCCGGAACGACCCTTGTGGAGGCCAACGCCTTCGGCGCGCGCGCCGCGGGCTGCGACGTGTCCGCGTTCAACTGCCTGCTCATGCGGGCGAAGACCGGTGTCTACGACCCTGCCGTCCTGCTCGCCGACGTCGTCCGGCTCTCCGATCGCGAGGCCTCGGCGAAGCTCGGCGGCGCCGGGCGGTACCTGCGACGCTGGTATGCGCCGCGCTCGCTCGCAGAGCTCATGTCCTTCCGGGAGGGGATCCAAGGCACGGCCTACCCGGAGCTCTGGCAGGTCGTTCTCTCACGCTCCGCCCGTTCGGCGCGCCTCGCCCGCCACGACGACCTCGAATGTCCCGCCGAGCCCGTGAACGGCGAGTACTTCTGCCACAAGCACCGGCGTGTCTGCCGTCCGGTGGGGGAGGCCGACAAGTTCCTGCGCCGCTACGTCCGCGACGCGGTGCAGCGCGTGCAGGAGTTCGCGGACGTGCGCTCGTCGGAGCCTGTGGACGTTCTCCACGGCGACGCGCGCTTCGTGGATCCTCCGGGACCGGTCGACCTGGTGCTGACCTCGCCGCCCTACCCCGGCCTCATCGACTACCACGAGCAGCACGCCTATGCCTACGAGCTCCTCGGCCTCGAGCGGCGCGACAGCGAAGAGATCGGGCGCGGCGTGAAGGGCTACTGCGACGACATCGCCGCAGTCCTGTCTCGCTCCCGGCGCGCGCTCCGGCGCGGAGGGAAGGTCGTGATCGTCGTCAACGACCGCCGCGGCCTCTACGACGGCATCCTCGCGGCCGCCGGCCTGCGGGTCGAAGAACGGCTCCTCCGCCACGTGAACCGCCGGACCGGGCGGCGCAAGGGCGAGTACTACGAAGAAGTCTTGATCGCGACGCCCTGAAGCCCGCTTCGGACGAGCGGGTGGCTCCCCGGGATGCGGACGGGGCGGACCTCGCCGACGTCGAACCCGGCTGCGGCGACCGCGTGCCTGGTCTCCCGGTTGAGATGGCAGTTCCCCGCGACCTTGCGGTGAAGCGGCGTGAAGCGGTCCTGCCACCGCGCGAGGCGGCCCTCGCCGCGGACGTGCTCGAGGAGGACGAGTCGCCCGCCCGGCTTGAGCACGCGCCGAACCTCGGCGAGCGCACTCTCGAGGCTCTCGACCGAGCAGAGGACGAACGTGACGACCGCCGTGTCGAAGGTCTCGTCCTCGAAAGGCAAGGACTCGGCGACTCCGGCGACGATCTCCACCGGGACCGACGCCTCGGGCGCGCGTTTTCGCAGGCGCCGGGCCATGCTCGGGTCGGGCTCGACCGCGATGACGCGGCTCGCGCGTTCGTAATGCGGGAGATTGAGACCAGTGCCCGCGCCGACCTCGAGCACGGCTCCTTCGAGGCCGCCGACGAGCTCGTGCCTCCGCTCGCCGAGCTCCCCCTTCTCGACCCGCCGGCCGGCGAAGTCGTAGAGCCAGCCGATCACGGCCGGGCTTCCTCGACTCGCTTGCCGAGCTCCTCGATCTTCCCCTGTGCGGCGTCCAGCTTGCCGACGCAGGTGCGGTAGAGGAGCTCGCCCCGTTCCCAGAGCGCGACCGCCTCCTCGAGGCTCGCCTGGCCGCTCTCGAGCTTCGCGACGATCTCCTCCAGCTCGCGCCGCGCGTCCTCGAACGAGACCTCGTCCGTCAAGCCTTCGTCTCCTCCACCCGCGCGCCGAATCCGCCCGCGGCAAGCTCCACGTCGACGCGGCTCCCAGACTCGAGCTCGGCGCTCGAGCGAACGATTCCGTTGTCCGTCCGGACAATCGCGTATCCTCGAGCGAGTGTTTTCTGTGGCGACAACGCTTTCAATCTCCCAGCGAGGCCCTCGAGGCCCGCCCGCTTGCGCTCGACAAGCAGAGCCGGCGCTCGGTCCAGTCGCTCCCGGTCCCGGGACAGCGAGCTGCGGGCGCGCTCGAGGGTCGCACCGGCGCCGCGGGCGAGCGCGGCCCGTGCGGTTTGGAGCTGCTCTCGGAGCTCGCTCTCGTCCGGGACGACGAGCCGTGCCGCCGCGGTGGGCGTTGACGCGCGCACGTCGGCGGCGTGGTCGCAGAGCGGCGTGTCCTGCTCATGTCCGACCGCGGAGACGACGGGGACATCACATTCGGCCACAGCGCGGATCACACGCTCGTCGCTGAACGGTAGGAGATCCTCGAAGCTCCCGCCTCCGCGGGTGAGCACGATCACGTCCACCTCGGGCTCCCGCGCGAGCGTCTGCAACGTCGCCGCGATCGCGGCCGGCGCTGCCTGTCCCTGAACATACGTCTGCGCGACGAGAAGATTCGCCGCTGGAAAGCGGGTCTGGACGGCGGTGACGAAGTCACGCTTGGCCGCTGCCTCGTTGCCGGTCAGCACCCCGATGCGCCGCGGGAGCACCGGTAGCGGCCGCTTGCGCTCGGGCGCGAAGAGGCCCTCTGCGGCGAGCGCGCGCTTCAGGCGCTCGAGGCCGGCGAGGATGGCTCCGAGCCCAAGAGGCTCGATCGAGAGCGCGCGTAGCTGGAATACGCCGCGGGCCTCGTAGAGCTCTGGGCGGCCGAAGACGTGGACCGTCATCCCGTCCGCCAGGTCGAGCCGGAGCCCGTCGAAGCGGCCCCGCGGCATGCTGACGGGCAGGCAAGCGCCGTCCGTGGAGTCCTTGAGTGTGAAGAACACGCTCTGCCAACCCTGCTGGCGACGGAACTCCGTGACCTCTCCCTCGATCCAGATCGAAGGGAGCCGGGCGACCCAGGAGGCGACGCCGCGGTTGAACGCGGAAACGGTGTAGACCTTGCGGTCGCCGTAGAGGAGCGCCTCGACCTTCACCTGCTCGAATCTAGCTCAGCCGAGCGGACCTCGGAGGAAATCGGCGCGCTTTAGAGCAAGATCTGGGCGGCGACGTCCGGAACGCAGCCGAGCGGTCCGACAAGGTCGACCGCCTGGTGGAGATCCGCGTCGCTATGCGCGATCCGCTCGGCGAGGGGAAGCGGATAGCCGGCCTCCATGAGGACGTGGAGACGCCAGCTTTCCACTTTGCCGCGTTCGTCCTGTTCCCGCTCGAGAGTGGTCAACGTCTCTTCCATTCCGCGTAGGTTCGGTTTTCTTTGGACGAACCCTCCCCCGAAAAGTCAGTTTCAATCGCGGTCGAGGCTGCGCACGGAGGCGTCCAAATCGGCCTCCACCGCGGCCTGGCGCTCTTCGGCTGCCGCGAGGGTCTCCTCAAGCCTGGCGGCGAGGTGACGGACGCGTTCGGCGGCGGCGTCGTGCTGCGCCTCGGCCGAGCGGGCGACGTCGCTGATCCGGCGCTGAAGCCGGTCGGCGGTCATCCGCGCCATGTCGGCGATTCTGTCGGAGACGTCCTTCTCGGCCTGGCGGGCGAACTGCTCGATCGCCTTCTCGAGCTCGCGCGACAGGCGCTCCGCGGCCTTCTCACGGGACTGCTTGATCTGGGAGTCGAACTGCTTCTCGGCGTACTCGGTGAGACGGGTCGCAGCGCGCTCGAACGCCCGGTCCAGCGCGGCGAGGTGTCGGCGCTCCGCCTCTTCTAGGCCCGCGGCGATCCGCGCTCTCGCCTCGGTCTCGTCACGCTCGAGCTGTTCGTGCAGGGCGCGCTCCCGCGAGCGGAGCCGCTCGCTCACTTCATGCAGCGCTCGACGCCGCTCGGCCGCGTGGATCTCGATCTCTGAGCGGCCTTCCTCGAGGAACGCGGTGCCGAACCGCTGCAGCTCCTCGCGAAGCTTCGTCAGGGCAACGCGCTGCTCCTCGCTCGCGGCGTCGACCCGCTCCGCGTCCGCGGCGAGCCGCGCCTCGTATGCCGTGACCGCGTCGCGCTGCCTTTGGCCGAGCTCGACAAGCTTGCGCTCGAGCTCGCGCTGGCCGCGGTCGAGGTCTGCGGCCCACGCCATCAGCCGTTGCTCCAGGCGCTCCTGCACCGAGGCGACGGTCTGGGTGAGCTCGACGCGCGCGCGCTCGGCCTGGCGCTCGACCGTGTCCCGCCGCTCCTCGGCCAGACGGCGCTCCTGCTCGCTGAGCTGGTGACTCGTGTTCGCCCGCTCCCTCGCAAGGATGCGCTCGAGCTCCAGGATCCGCTGCTTCGACTCCTCCGCGGCAAAGGCGTGGATCTCGTCGCGTGCCGCCTCCGTGAGCCGTTCGACCTGCTGCAACCGCCGTAGGCCGCGGTTCAGTGCTAGCAACCCGGCTTCCGCGACCGCGGCAGCCGCGAGCCCTCCGGCGGCGAGGAGGAGCGCGTCCAGGTCCGTGTACGAGTCCACCAGGTCGATACCGAGCGCGATGGTCGCGAGTGCGGCGCCGACTCCGAGCGCGACCGTGACGACGAGCAGGAGCCGGTCGCTCGCCTTCCCCAGGACGACGGCGAGAAGGGAGAGCGCCACGGCGCCCATCGCCACGGCGAAGGCGATCTCGAGGGCGAGAGCCATCGCCCCATCCTAGGCCCTAGAACAAAAACAGACGACCGCGGCCGCCGAGGCGCGCGCCGGAGCCCGTGCGGGAGAAGTGCCGGAGCGCGGTCCGGGCGATCTCTCCCGCGAGGACGTCGGACGACGCGCCGACTCCCGCGGAGTTGTAGGTCATCACGACCGCGACGAACCCGCCGGCCCGCCAGTAGACGAGCCCGCTGTCGTGCCGGACGACGGAGATCCAGCCGGCCTTGTGCGGAACCGAGACTCCGGGCTCATCGCCCACGTAGCGATCGAGCTTCCCCGGGTCGCGGACGTGCGCCAGCGTCCAGAGGAGGAACCGTGCGTCGCTTGCTGTGAAGCGACCGGACAGGCCGAGCAGGGGCCCGTGGCCGCCCGCGCCCCGATGGAGAAACTTGTGAATCCGCGCGAGATCCCAGGCCGACGTGTATTTCCCGGCGCTGTAGTACGACGGCTGATCGACGACGTTGAGCGGAATCGGCGTCCGGTCGGCTGTCCCGAGAAGGTAGCCGCCGTTGATGTAGGAGTCGTAGAGCCCGAGCGCGCGGAGCGTCGCCGTGACCCTCGCGCTCCCGGTGTAGATCGAGCCGCCGCCGAGCCAGACCTCGAGATCGTTCGCAGCCGCGTTGTCGGAGTAGACCAGCATGCGGCGAAAAAGCGTGCCGATGCGCGAGTTATCCGCCGGCTTACCGCCGAGCACGCGGAGGACCTCGATTGCGATTCCGAGCTTGAGCGTCGACGCGCCCATGAACCGGGCCCGTGCGTTCCAGGCCGCGCCCTTTCCCGTCCGCAGATCCTGGACGTAGACCGCCGACGTCCCGGGGAAGGCGTCGCCGAGGGCGCGAATCCGCCGCTGCAGCCCGTGGTCGAGGGAGCTCTTGATCGCGTGTGGCCGTGCGCGGCGGGAGAGCCCGAAGACGGGGCCGACCGACGACGAGGCTCGGTCGCCCAGCGCGTTCACCGCGGTGATGCGGATGCTGACGTCGCGGCTCGGCAGCGAGACCGTCCTCCAGAAGCGGCGCCCCTCGAGATTCGCGTGCCCCTTGTAGACGCCGTCGACGCGGATGCTCACGATCCGCGTACCGGCCGTCACGCGGCCTCTGATCTCGCCGAAGGAGATCTCCCGTGGCGCCGGCGCGTAGATTGCGGGCGGCCTCGGCGGCGGCTCGGCCGGCGGCATGAAGGCGAGCGTCACCACACTCGCATCATCACCGAGGCGCAGGCGAGTGCGACGACTGCGACCGAGAGAATGCGGAGCGCCTGCTCGGCCGGGCCCATGATCAGCTCCGGGGTGAGCGCCTCCGTCGTATCGTCTGCGCGCTCGATCGTCCCGTGCACGCGCGTGACGCGGCGCCGCAGATCACGAACCTGCGTCGAAAGGACGCGCTGCGCCAGACTGAGCGCGAAGGCGAAGACGGCGCCGGCGATGGCGGCCGCGCCGATCGATTCCGCGGTGGCGAAGTAGCCGGTGAGCAGGGGGAACGACCCCCAGGCGAGCGCGAACCACGCGTCGTCGTGGAAGCGTCCGCCGAAGGACTCCAGGTTGTACGCGACGACGATGAAGGCCCCCGCCGCCACGAACGCGGCGATCCACGGATCGAAGACGATCGCGCCGACGATCCCGATCGCGACAGCCCCTCCGATCGAGGCGACTGCGAGGAAGACGAGCACGCCGCGCGGTATCTCCGTCCGGAGCGGCCGCCCGTTGAGCTCGTCGAGCGCGTGCGCGCCGATGCCGACGGCAAGGAGGAACGCGGCCAGGGTCGGGAGCAGCCGGGACCACGAGAACTCGGCGCTGAGCGCCGCGCCGATCGCCACGTAGCTCAGATGCCAGGCCGTATACGGCGGATGAAGGAGGGTGACGTAGTCGCGCCAGCCTCCCGAGCGCAGGGCGTAAAAGGCAGGCCGCGAGGTCTCAAGCGCCACGCGTTCCCCAAAGGACGAGCCCGCCGCCGAGGCTGAGGCGCCGGCCCTCGACGCCGTCGATGCCGGCCTCTCGCCAGGCGCGGACGACATCCTCGACCGGGTGGCTGTCCCAGAAGCCACGGATGCTCGGCCCGAGGAAGCTGCCGACCTCCCCCCAGCCAGGCGAGATCGCGCGACCGAGCACGGGCAGGCCGATGCGGACGTATAGCTCCCAGGCCGGACGGGCGACCCCTGTCGGCACGAAGAAGTCGAGCATCGCGATCCGGCCGCCGGGTCGGACCACCCGGGCGAGCTCCTTCATGGTCGCCGCGGGGTCGTCGACGTAGCGGAGGAGGTACGTGAAGGTCAACGCGTCGAAGGAGGCGTCCTCGAAGGGCAGGTGCTCGGCCGTCCCTTCCTCGAGAACGATTCGCTCGCCTAGACCTGCGGCGTCGACGCGCGCTCGGCCTGCGGCCAGCATCTCGGCGCTCTGGTCGAGTCCGACGACGCGGCAGCCGTAGCGGTGCACGAGCTCGATCGACACCGCCGCGGTGCCGCACGCGACGTCGAGGACGCTCGCGTCCGGGCGGGCCTCGATCCGGTCGACGAGGAAGGCGCGCCAGCGCGGGTCCTGCCCGAAGGAGAGCAGCCGCGCATAGCGATCGTAGGTCTCGCCGAGAGGCGCGAAGAGCGCTTGGGCCGCCTGGCTGCGCTCGCTGATGCTCTCGGTCACGGGGATATTGTTGCGGCTGTGGGGCTCGAGGAGGAGATTGCCGCTGCGGCCGAAGCTGCGTCGGCTCACGCGGCGAGCGGGGAGAAGCTCGAGGGCGTCGTCCCCGCGGAGCCCGGGACCGGCGCGCGTGTCTACCTTTGCGCCTACCGAAGCGGCGAGGAGCAGACCTGGCTCGCGCTCGATTCCCGGTACCGGCCCCTTGCCGACCGCGCCCTCGTTCGAGAGGCGGTCTCGATCGCGGCCATGTGCGAGCTCGCCGAGGAGAGCGCCGGTGGCGGGGACCTCGGCGAGCTGCGCGCCCGCCTCGTCGAGCTGCGCCTGACCGACGCGCCGGAGGGCATCGAGGAGGCCGAGCTCGCCGCGTCCGAGCTCCAGGAGACGATCACGCCGGCGCCGCGGCTCGCGAGCGTCGGCTATCTCGACGCGATCGGGCTCGCGGCGGCGAGGCTGGAGCAGACGCTCGGGGAGGTTGGCGGCTCGCCCTTCGCCGAGGCGATGAAGAGCGGCATGCCTGCGGCCGACGAGCTCGCCGCCGCGGTCATCCGCTCCTACAAGGGCCCGCTCGGCTAATCGAGGTCGTAGCGGTAGACGTTCGACTCGCGGGCGCGGAAGCCGACCTTCTCGTAGAGCGCGTTGGCCGCCTCGCGCGAGGGGCGGGAGGTCAGGTCGAGGGTGCGGGCTCCCGACTCGGAGGCGAGGCGAATCGCCTCGGCGACGAGCGCCTCCCCGGCGCCGTGGCCGCGCGCCGCCTCGTCCACGACGACGTCCTCGATCCAGGCGCGCACGCCTGTGGGCGCGCGGAAGACGACCAGCGTCAGCGAGCCGATGATCTGATCGTCGTCGTCGCGGGCCAGGAGGATCGTCGACGCTGGTGAGGAGACGATCTCCTCGAGCTGCGCCCGCGTGGGGGCCAGCGCCGACGTCGAAAGCTGCGGGACGAGCCTGGCGAAGGCAGCCACGAGCTCGTCGGAGACGGTGTTCGCCTGGGTGACGCCCACGTCCGGCTAGAGAGCTCCGCCTGCCGCCGGAGGCGCGGTTGGGTCCACCCCGGCATCGCCGATCTGCTGGCGCGACAGATGTTCCTCGGCGAGGAGCAGGTTGTCGGCGGCGCGCTCGACGACGGCCAAGAGCGCGGACATGCTGGCGACCTCCTCACGCTGCTCCTTCAAGAACCAGTCCATGAACTGCGCGCCAACGAGGTCGTTCTCCTCGCGCGCGACCGCGGCGAGCCGCACGATCTGCTCGGTGACGGTGCGTTCCTGCTGGAGGGCGAGGGCGACTGGAGCGACCGCGTCCGAGAACTCGTTCTGCGGGCCGGTGATCGCCGGGATCCTGACCTGTTTGCCCGAGTCGAGGAGGTACTGGACGAGCATCATCGCGTGGTTCCGCTCCTCGAGCGCCTGGCGGTAGAAGTGCGCCGCGAGCTGCTGCAAGGTTTCGGCGTCGAAGTAGACGGCGATCGCCACGTACTGGTTCGAGGCGGCGAACTCGTTGGCGATTTGCTCGTTCAGGGTCTCGATGAAGCGGCTCTCGGACATCGGTGCGTACATTACGGGTGATCGACGAAAGGAGCCCTATGGAGGGTGGATCCGGATTCCCGTTCGGGGGCGACCCGGACGATCTCATGCGCGGGCTCCGCGAATTCGCGGAGCGGCAGACCGAGGCGATGCAGGAGACGCAGCGCGAGCAGTTTGCGACGCTGACCCTGAACACCGCGGTCGAGCTGACCGGCGCGGCGCTCAAGCGCTTCCAGGTGGCCGGCTCGCCGGACGAGCAGGCCATCGCCCTGCGCGACGCGATGCGCGTGCTCTTCCCCGAGGCTGTTGCTCTCGTCTCGGCGGCACGGCAGGGGTTCATGCGCGAGTCCGGCTGATGCTGCCCGACCCTGGGGCGCTGGCGGTCTTCATCGTCGCCGCGCTCGTCCTCCTCGTCATCCCGGGGCCGGCCGTCCTCTACATCGTCGCGCAGAGCATCAGCCACGGGCGGCTCGCGGGCATCGTCTCGATGCTCGGGATCCAGGTCGGCGGCCTCGTACACGTGGCCGCGGCGGCGGCTGGCCTCTCGGCACTGCTCGTCCGCTCTGCTGTCGCATTCGACGTCGTCAAGTACGCGGGCGCGGCCTATCTCGTCTTTCTCGGCCTGCGCCGGATCCTCGGGAGAGACGAGGCCGAGGACGTTCCGGGCGCACGGCTCGAGAAGAGCCGCCGGCGGCTGTTCGCCCAGGGGGTCGTGATCAACGTCCTCAACCCCAAGACCGCGCTCTTCTTCTTCTCGTTCCTGCCCCAGTTCGTGGACGTCGATGCGGGGTCGGTGGCGCTGCAGATCGCGACGCTCGGCCTGATCTTCATCCTGCTCGCGATCCTGAGCGACGGGTTGTACGCGGTCGCGGCGGGCTCGGCGGCGGGGTGGCTCCGCGGCCGGTCCGGCTTTGTTCGGGCGGAGCGGTACGGGACGGGCGGCGTTCTGGTGGGGCTCGGGCTCTTGACCGCTTTTTCGGGTGCGAAGAGCAATCAGTGACGGGGCCACCCCGTGCCTCCACCCGCTTTCGAGCGTAACGCCCGCCGACGCACCCATGGCGCACCGAATGTGCCGAACTAGAATCGCGGCCCGGTGACCATCCTCGACCGCGCGATCGTCCGAGCGCTCCCGGCGGTGCCGCGGCGAGTCGTGAAGCGCCTTTCGAGCCGGTACATCGCCGGAACGACCCTCGTCGAGGCATGCGAGATCGTCCGCGGCCTGAACGCCCAGGGCAAGGAGGCAACGCTCGACGTTCTCGGCGAGGAGGTGACGCTCCGCGAGGAGGCGATCGGCCTGCGCGACGCTTACCGGCGCGCCCTCGAGACGATCGAGGAGGACGGTCTCCGCTCGAATGTCAGCGTCAAGCTGACGGCCCTCGGGCTCAAGCTCGACCGGGACCTCTGCCGTGCGGATCTGACTGCGGTCGTCGAGGAGGCGGCGCGGTTCGGCAACTTCGTCCGCATCGACATGGAGGACTCCTCGACCACGTCCGAGACGCTCGCTCTCTATCGCGAAGTCAGGGCGGGAGGGCACGACAACCTTGGCGTCGTCCTGCAGGCCGCCCTGAAGCGCAGCTTGTCCGACATCGCCGCGCTCGCCGACCTCCGCCCGAACGTGCGCGTCTGCAAGGGCATCTACGTCGAGCCGCCCGAGATCGCCTACCAGGAGGACGAGACCATCCGGCTCAACTTCCTGGACGCGCTCGAGGCGCTTTTCGATGTCGGCTCCTACGTCGGAATCGCGACGCACGACGACTGGCTGATCGGCGAGGCCCTCGCGCTGATCGAGCGCCGCGGCCTCGGGAGAGACGACTACGAGTTCCAGATGCTCCTCGGTGTGCGGACCGAGCTCGGCGACGAGCTCGTCCGCGACGGGCATCGGCTGCGCATTTATGTGCCGTTCGGGCGCCGCTGGTACGAGTACTCGATTCGGCGCCTGCAGGAGAACCCGAAGGTCGCCGGCTACGTCGCGCTCGACATGCTGAAGAGACTGCGACCGTGATCTGGGCAGAGGCACAGGGCTGCCGCGTCCTCGATTCGGAAGGACGCAGCTACATCGACCTCTCGGGAGGCTTCGGCGTCGCCGTGCTCGGCCACCGAAGTCCCGAGATCGAGGCTGCGGTTCGGGCGCAGGCCGATCGCTGCGTGCACGCTCTCGGCGACCTCGCCGAGGCAGACGTGACGGCCGAGCTGCGTGCGCGGCTCGGCGGCGACGGCCGCGAGGTCATGCTCGGCGTCACCGGAGAGGACGCGGTCGAAATCGCGCTGCGGACGGCGTTGCTCGTCACCGGCCGCCCCGGAATCGTCGCTTTCACGGGTGCCTACCATGGGACCGGCCTGCTCGCCCTCGCGGCCACGGGGTTCGAGCAGTTCCGGAGCCCGTTCGCGCCGTGGCTGCCCGGGCCGGTCCACCGCCGTCCGTACGGAGAGGATCCGGGCACTCTCCCCGCCGACACGGCCTGCGTCGTCGTCGAGCCGGTGCAGGGCCGAGCCGGAGCGCAGGTTCCGCCGAACGGCTTCCTGGAACGACTGCGCGAGCGCTGCGACGAGGCCGGCGCGCTACTCATCGCGGACGAGATCTATACGGGGCTCGGACGAACGGGCGCCCTGTGGCGGAGCGGCGACATCGCCGACCTCGTCACCTGCGGGAAGGCGCTCGGCGGCGGGCTTCCAATCTCCGCCTGCCTCATGGGCACGGAGCACCGCCGCGCCTGGGCGCTGGGCCCCGAGGAGGTCTATACGCACACGCACATGGGGAACCCGCTCGCCGCCGCGGCGGCGCTCGTCGTGCTCGACCGCGTGCCTGCGTTGCTGGAGCGAGTCGCTGCGGCGGGTGAGCGCTTCGAGGCTGCCGGCTGGCACGGGGCGGGCCTTCTCCGGGCGAAGGAAGGCGACGCCTTCGCCGCCTGGGAGCGTGGCGTGATCGTCATCCCTGCGGGCGAGGACGGCCGCTACATGAGCGCGACTCCGCCGCTGACGACCACCGACGAGGAGATCGACGAGGCTCTGGAGCGGATCGGATGACGTACTCCTGGCGCTTCGTCGTCGTGGCCGGATTCTTCGTCACGGCGCTCGTCGTCTCGAACATCATCGCCGTCGAGCTGGTGGAGATGTCCGGCCGCGTCTTCCCCGCCGGCCTCGTCATCTTCCCGCTCTCCTATCTCCTCGGCGACGTGCTCACCGAGGTGTACGGGATTCGTGCGGCGCGGCGGGTCATCTGGCTCGGATTCGCCTGCAATCTCGTTGCGCTCGGCGCGATCCAGGCCGCGATCCACCTGCCTGCGCTCGACCCCGAGTTCCAGGAGCAGTTCGAAGCGGTGCTCGGGACGACGTGGCGCCTTTTCGTCGCGTCACTCGCCGCCTACATCGTGGGCGAGCTCGCGAACGCGTATGTGCTTGCCTACATGAAGAGCGCGACCGGCGGGCGTTGGCTCTGGACCCGGACGATCGGCTCGACGATCGTAGGCGAGGGTCTCGACTCCCTGATCTTCGTCACGATCGCGTTCGCCGGCACGGGCGCGGGCCTCGCCAATCCGATCGTCACGACCTGGCTCATCAAGGTCGGCTGGGAGACGCTGGCGACGCCGATCACGTACTGGATCGTCGGCTATCTCAAACGAACCGAAGGCGTCGACGTCTACGACTTCGGCCGGCCGCTCGACGCTCGAGTCTGAGGCTCGGGCTCGGCGAACAGGCGGCCGAGCGTCTCGAGCGCGTCGGCGAGCTGGCGGCGCTCGAGCTCGGAGAGGTCGTCGGAGAGGCGTTCGAGCGCACGGAGGAAGCGCTCGTAGCGCACCTTGTGCTCGCGACGGCCGCGCGCTGTGAGGACGACGCGCACGGCGCGCGCATCCTCCGGGTCGGGCTCCCGGTGGACGAGGTCGGCTGCGACGAGCGCGTCGACGGTCCGGCTCGCCGTTGCCATGGTGACGCCGAGGTGTTTCGCGAGCGACCCGATCCGCTGGGGGCCTTCGAAGATGACGAGGCGAAGCGCCTGTGCCTGAGACGTCGTCAGCTCGTGCGTCGAGACGTCGCCGGGCTCTTTGCGGCGCTGAAGCTCGGTGCGCAGATGGATGAGGCCGTCGGCCATCCGCTCGAGATTGCGCTGCTTCACGCCGCCTCCCGAAGGAGCTCGGGGCTCGTGGCCGTTTCCTCCATCGTCTTGCGGAGCTCGATGTGTGGCACGAAGAGCACAGCGGCGAGGGCGACCGCAGCGAGCCCGATGGCCAGGACGAAGATGGGGTGGAGCGCGTCGGCCAGTTCGGCGGGTGAGACCTGACCGGTGCCGATCCCTCCCAAGCGCGAGGTCACGATTGCTCCCATGACGCTCACGCCGACCATCGCGCCGACGGTGCGGAAGAACTGAACGGATGCCGTGGCGACGCCGATCCGGTGGCGGCCGACGGAGTTCTGGACGGCCACGGTGAGAGTCTGCATCATCAGCCCGACGCCGAAGCCGACGATGACGACGTCGCGCGTGACGGTGAGCTCGGAGGTTCCGACCCCGATCTGGGTGAGCAGGAGGAAGCCGGTCGCGAGGAGCGGCGGCCCTGCCATCAGCACAGGCCGGTAGTGGCCGGTCCGGGAGACGATCTGCCCCGCGACGATGCTCGTCGTGATGATCCCGAGCATGAGCGGGGTGAGTACGACGCCCGAGGAAGACGCGCTTTCGCCGAGCACGCGCTGCACGAAGAGCGGCACGTAGATGATCGCGCCGAACATCGCGGCTCCGACGGAGAACGAGGCTACGGTTGCGGCCGAGAACGTCCTCTCCTCGAAGAGGTCGAGCGGGAGAATGGGCTCCTCCGTGCGCCGCTCCCAGAGGACGAAGGCGGTCGAGAGCACGATGGCGGCGATGAAGAGGCCGATGATGACCGGGGAGCTCCACCGGTACTCGGTCCCGCCCCAGACCGCGGCAAGAAGGCCGGAAGCGGCAGCGGTCGTGAGCAGGATCGCGCCGACGTAGTCGATCGTGTGCTTCTCGGGCGCCGGCCGGCGGACGAACCCGAACCAGACGACGGCGAGCGCGACCGCGGCGAGGGGCAGGTTGACGAAGAAGGCCCAGCGCCAGGAGGCGTTGTCTGTCAGCCAGCCGCCGACCGCCGGTCCGAGCACGGAGGACGCGGCGAAGACCACGCCCGTGACGCCCTGCCACTTCCCGCGCAGGCGCGGCGGGATGATGTCGCCGATCGCCGCGATGGCGAGCGGGATGAGGCCTCCTGCTCCGAGGCCCTGGATGGCGCGGCCGGCGATGAGCATCCCCATCGAGACCGAGAGCCCGCAGATGATCGATCCCGTGGAGAAGAGCGCGATCCCGAGGAGGAACAACGGGCGCCGCCCATAGATGTCGGACAGCTTCCCGTACAGGGGCACGGTCACGGTCGCTCCGAGCATGTAGGCGGAGAAGACCCACGAGTAATGCTCGAAGCCGCCGAGGTCGTGCGTGATGCGCGGCAGGGCGGTGGAGACGATCGTCTGGTCGAGCGCCGCCAGGAGCATGCCGAGCATGAGCCCGAAGAAGACGATCAGCGTGCGACGCTTGCCAAGTGGATAGACGGAGCGGTCATTCATTTCGTTACGTAACGTAACTATATCGAACGAACTATGGCAGCCGTCCCCCGGAGGGGTGGTTCGCTACGCCAGGTTCGAATATCCGCCGTCGACGACGAGCGTCTGCCCGCGAACCATCGCGGCTGCGGGCGAGGCGAGGAAGCAGACGGCGTCGGCCACGTCTTCCGGCTCGACCAAGCGGCCGGCCGGAGTCCGCTCCCGGTAGAAGCGAAGCATCTCCTCCCGGTTCGGGAAGTAGTCGAGCGCGCCGGTCTCGACGAGGCCCGCTGAGACGGCGTTCACGTTGATCTTCTGCGGCGCGAGCTCGACGGAGAGGTAGCGGACGAGCGCCTCGAGGGTGGCCTTCGAAACGCCGACGAGCACGTAGTTCTCGAGCACACGGTCGGCGCCGAGGCTGGAGATGGCGACGATGGAACTGCCCGCCGGCATCGTCGGAGCAGCCTCGCGGGCGATCGTGAACAGGGCCCGGGCGTTTGCGTTGAGCGTCCAGTCCCAGTGCTTCTCGTTGAGATCCTGGAAGGGACGGATGACGCCGGTGGCCGCGTTCGACACGATCACGTCCAGCGGACCGGCCTCCTCCAGGAGCACCTTCGTCTTGTCGGGGTCTCCGAGATTGCCGCGCAGGAGGATGGGCTCCGCCCCGAGCTTGCGGATCTCCTCCGCGGTCTCCTCGGCGGCCTTGTCGTTGCGGAGGTAGCTGACGGCGACCCGCCGGGCTCCCCGCTCGGCGAACCGGAGCGAGATCGCCTTCCCGATCCCGCGCGAGCCGCCCGTCACGAGCACGGACTTGCCCTCGAAGGTCATGACGTCGGCGGGAGCGGATCCACAGCCGGCGCGTGGCTCGGGAGCTCTTCCCAGCCGAGCCGCGTCGGCGGCTCCAGCGGCCCTTCCTCCGCCTTCGAGCTCGCGAAGGCCAGCCGCTCCAGGAGCGCGACCTGCTCGTCGCCGTGGCAACGGACCGGGTGGTCCGCGGGAAGGTCGCGGACAAGGGCGCGGACGCGCGCACGGATCTGCATCGCGAAATGCGGCGTCGCGGCCCCGACCAGGGCGTCGATGTCGTCTTTCGTGGGCTCCGCCACGCGGGCGACTCTATCCGTTCGCCCACCGCCTACGAGTAGACGTAGAGCTCGTTCGCATCAGCGGTGTCGTAGGTGCCGTGTTTGCTCTTCCCTCCGAAGTCGTGGTAGGTCCTGTGGGCGGCCCCGAGGTCGTTGGGAAAGCTCGCAACCGGGCTCGGCCGCGCCAGCTTGATGCAGCCGTTCGAGTAGTAATCGGACTCGCGCTCCCAGCAGAATGGATCGTCGTAGGTCGAGCTGCACGACTGACCGTTGGACGAGGTCTCTTCACTGTGGATGAAGAGCTCGGTGCGCCGCGTCGACCCGTTCCTGCACGTCTTGTCCTGGACCCACCAAACGCGCCCCCTGATCTTGGAGCCGTCGTAGTGATCCCAGTGGCCCTTCTGGGCGTACCAGCCGGCCGGGAGCCAGCCACGGCCGATCTCGCACTCGTCCATGGTCGTCCCGGAGCCGCCACGCCAGCTTCGGGTGTACTCAGTCGGGCTTGGCGGGTATGTCCATTTCCAGGTCAGCGTCGAATCGAGATTCGTGTTGCGGTTGAAGGTCCACCAGCCGTTGGCTGCCGAGGCCGGAGCTACGGTCGACCAGAGGACGAGCGTCGCGAGCAGGGCGATGCGCATCTCATGCTTCTCCTTCCTGCGGGCGGCTCGGGTTGTAGACGGGGCGACGCCAGGCGGGAAAGCCTTCGGCGCCGCGGGCGGTGGGTAGGGGGACGGTGCGGGCGCAACGGCCGGAGGCGCGGTCGCAGTCGACGAACGCGCCTCCCGTGGACGAGCTCGTCCAGCCCGTGACGCGGCTCGGCCCGGCGAAGCGCGGCTCGGCCACGCCCTGGCCGGCGGCGGCGCGAAGCGCTCGGACGAGCTCGATGCGGCCGCCCGCGACGCGGAGGACGGCAAGGCCGGACGCAGACGGCGCGGCGACGAGGTCGCCCTGCCAGTCGCCTGCGTAGCCGACGACACCCACCGCCGGATCGACCGTGGTCAGGTCGAGCGAGGCCAGCTTCGTGCCATTCGAGACGGCGATGAGGTCGACGCGCGGCGGGCCGGACTCCGGGCCGTGCTCGAGGAGTGCGCTCGTGCCGTCGGGGCTGATGGCCACTAGGCCTCCGCCGGAGGCGAGCACCCGTCGCTTCCCGGGCCCGTCCAGCGCAAGGACGTCGAGAGCCTCGCCGGGGCGCACGCGGTAGACGAGGAGCGTCGGGCCGGCCCAGCCCGCGACGACGTATCGGTCGGCCTTCTCCGTCCAGCGCCGGGGCCGGCCGTGCACGGAGTCTCGGACAAAGACGTCGCCCACGTAGCGGACGCCCGCCCGATAGTCGCGGCGGGCCCCCTGGAAATAGGCGATCGCGCCGTCGCCGCGCCAGGCGAGTGAGAAGGCACCGGCGACGTACGCCGAATCCGTACCGGTCTCCAGGTCGTGCAGGCGGATCGTGGGCCGGGCGAGCGGGTCGCCGGGCGAGATGCCCTGGTCTTCCCAGGAGAGCGCGGGGTCGTCCTCGCGGAGCTCACGCCACGCGTTGTAGGCGACGTAGCGCCCGTCCGGCGACGGCACCGCGACCGGAGTGAGCCAGCCCGCCAGGGGAGTGACGGGCACCGCCGCAAGCGTCACGCGGTCATGTCCAGGCAGGCCCAGCAAGGTGTGCCCCACCGTGTAGACGGCGGGCGGCCGCGGCGGTAGCTGCGCCCCCTGCTCCTTCTGCGCGGAGCCGCAAGCGCTCGCGGCCAGGGCGAGGAAAAGGCAAAGCGGAATGGTCATGCGCGCCGTCACCGAAGGCTCCTTCTGTCGCTGTGGGGTCGGCGGGCGCGACCTCCAGACACGATGACGCGCCAGGCGCCGATTTTCAATTCGCTCTTTCGGCCGTGTCCGGAAGCAGCGTTCTCGGGTGCCGCCGTGCACCCAGGACGGCCAACCGGCCTAGGGCAATGCGACTAAGAGGTAGGACCCGACCTGATCCTCGAGGGCCGAGCGCATGTCGTACCGCTAGGTCGGCGAACGGCCTCCACGGCCCCGCAATCGCAGTCGTCGGCGCCGCCCGCCATCGCCGATCACCGAGACGACGGTCTGCGCGAGGTGCGGGCAGCCGGTCGAGGGGAACGCATCCCGCCGGTGCCGATGGAGAACGAGGAACAGATCCCCGGGCGGCGCGTCCCGGTATAGACGGCCGAGGCGCAGGCGCTCGATCGCGGCAAGGGTCGGCGTGTAGATCGCGTCGTACCAGTCCGCTGCGATCTCCGCGTTCTCGAGCACGCGTTCGCGTCCTCGCATCATGTGGTAGCCGTGCACCTGGACGTTCTCCAGCAGCTCGAGGTAGTGCGCTGGCCGGCTTACGGAGACGCTCGCACCGGGGCGCGCCTCGGCAAGCCCGCTGTCCTCGAGGAAGATCCGCTCGAGCTCCCGCAGGACTACCTCGAGCATGTCCGCCTCGGCCGGGAGAGGGACGCGCGCGATGAGCTCGGTCACGTCGGCGTCGATCCACTCCGCGCCACGGCGCCGCGCGAGGGCGGCGCGGTGGTGACCGTCGATAACGAAATACGCGTCACCGAGCTTGACGGCAACGATCGGCGGGAAGGCGCCCTCGGCGAACGCGCTCTCGAGCGAGCGCATCCGGTCGCGGCTGAAGGCGTGAAGTGGGCGGAAGTCGCGGGTGAACGAGGTGGCGCGGCTGTCCGTGCCAACGAGGGCGGCAAGCGGGATCTCGCGCACGCCCAGGTACCGGCGTCCGAACGGCTTCAGTCGCCGCTCGACCTCGTCGAGCTCGAGCAGGCGGTCACGGCGGCGAGACCTCCGTCCCTGCATCTCCGAGTCAAGCGTACAACGGGCGTGTGTGTCAGGGGCTCGATCAGGTGAGCTCGGGACCGACCGGCTGGAACTGGCAACACAACGCGGTCCCGTAGGCTGCGAGCCCCGTGCGCCACCGCGTCCCGCCCGACGTGCTCCTGCTCGTCACGGTGCTCTTCTGGAGCTTCAACTTCACGGTGGTCAAATACGCTCTCACGCACGGGTGGGAGCCGCTCGCGTACTCGTCGGTGCGCTTTGCGATCGGCGCGCTTCTCTTCTCGGGTTACACGTACGCGCGCGAGGGGAGCCTGGCCGTCCGGCGGCGCGACGTTGCCTTCATGACCGGCGCCGCGCTCTCCGGGATCTGGTTGAACCAGCTCTCGTTCGTCTTCGCGGTGAAGCTGACGACCGCCGCGACGGTCGCCCTCATGTTCGGGACGCTGCCGATCTTCGTCGCGCTCATCTCCTGGGCGTTTCGGCTCGAGCACCTGCACCTACGCCACTGGGCGGCGACGGTGATCTCCTTCTCCGGGGTCGCGCTCGTCGCGGCGGGAGCATCGAGCGGGCTCTCGGGCGACCTCGGCGGAGTCCTCCTCGGCCTCGCCGCCTCCGCCACCTGGGCTCTCTACTCGACCGCAATGGTGCCGCTCATGCGGCGCTACTCCCCCTACCGGATCAGCGCCTTCATGGGGCTCGTCGGCTCCGTGCCCCTCCTCCTCACGGCGATCGTGCAGATCCACGAGCAGGACTGGGATGCGCTCGGGGGGCTCGCCTGGGCGTGCTTCGTCTACAGCCTCTTCTTCAGCCTCGTCTTCACGAACATCATGTGGTTCACGGCCATCGACAAGGTCGGCGCGGCGCGCGCCTCGCTCTACGCCAACCTCCAGCCGTTCCTCGGCGCGTTTTTCGCGTTGGTCGTCCTCTCGGAGGAAATGGGCTCGCTCCAGGTGGCGGGAGGCCTCGTCATCGGCGCCGGAATCCTGCTCGCCCGGAGCACCCGGACACCCGCGCCCAGCCAGGACTGACGACCTCTAAACTGAGGTTCCGATGCAGGACTTCATGCCGCTTCTCGGTTGGGACCACGTCGAGCTCTGGGTCGGGAACGCGAAGCAATCGGCGTACTTCTACGAGCGCGCGCTCGGCTTCACGCGCACGGCCTACGCGGGCCCCGAGACCGGACTCCGCGACCGCGCCTCCTACGTGCTCGAGCAGGGCGAGATCCGCCTTGTCCTGACGACGGCGCTCCGGGAGGAGCACGAGATCACCCGGCACCACGCGCGCCACGGCGACGGGGTCCGCGACATCGCTCTCGCCGTTCCCGACGCGACCGAGGCCTACCGCCAGGCCGTGCAGCGGGGGGCGCGCGGCGTGAGGGAACCGACGAGGCTCGAGGACGACCACGGCGCGGTCCAGCTCGCAGCGATCGCGACGTACGGCGACACGATCCACACCTTCGTCGAGCGCTCCGGGTACGAGGGCGCCTTTCTCCCGGGTTTCGTCTCGGTCTCGGCGGACGGACAGGCCGGAAGCGACGCCGGCCTGACGAACATCGACCACGTCGTGGGCAACGTCGAACTGGGTCGAATGGACGACTGGGTCGAGTTCTACGAGCGGGTCTTCGGCATGACGAACATCCTCCACTTCGGCGACGACCAGATCCAGACGGAGTACTCGGCGCTCATGTCCAAGGTCATGTCGGACGGCGAAGGGAAGATCAAGTTCCCGATCAACGAGCCGGCCGAGGGCAAGCGCAAGAGCCAGATCGAGGAGTACATCGAGTTCTACAACGGGGCGGGCGCCCAGCACATCGCGCTCGCGTCGAGCGACATCGTCGCCACCGTGGAGAACCTCGAGGGCCGCGGTCTCCTCTTCCTCGAGACGCCTGACACCTATTACGAGGACGCGCCCGACCGCGTCGGAGAGATCGACGAGGACTACGCGGACCTTCGCGAGCACAAGATCCTCGTCGACCGCGACGACGACGGCTATCTGCTGCAGATCTTCACGAAGACGGCGCAGGACCGGCCCACGCTCTTCTTCGAGGTGATCGAGCGCCACGGCGCACGCGGGTTCGGCGACGGGAACTTCAAGGCGCTCTTCGAGGCGATCGAGCGCGAGCAGGCCTTGCGCGGCAACCTTTGAGGCTCTGCACGTTCGAGGCGGCCGGTCGCCTCGCGCCGGGGAGGATCGAGGGCGACCGCGTGGTCGAGCTCGCCGCGCCCTCGCTCGCAGAATGGCTCGGTGCCGGCGGGGCGGACGTGGCCGAGCACCGGCTCGACGCGGTTCGGTTGCGGGCGCCGATCCCCCAGCCGCCGTCGGTCCGCGACTTCTACGCCTTCGAGCAGCACGTCGCGACGGCTCGGGCCTCGCGCGGGCTCGAGGTGCCGCCGGAGTGGTACGGCCGCCCGGTGTTCTACTTCTCGAACCCGGCCGCGATCTTCGGGCCCGACGACGAGATCTCCTTTCCCGCCGAGAGCTCGGAGTGGGACTACGAGCTCGAGGTCGCAGCGGTGATCGGGGCCGAGGGCGGCATCGCCGGCTTCACGGTCCTGAACGACTGGTCGGCCCGAGACTTCCAGCGCGCGGAGATGACCGTGGGCCTCGGCCCGGCGAAGGGGAAAGACTTCGCGACCTCCATCGGGCCGGAGCTGGTCACTCCGGACGAGCTCGGCGACCTTCGCCTCGAGATGACCGCCCGTGTCAACGGCGAGGAGCGCTCCCGGGGGAACCTCGGGGACATCCACTGGCCCTTCGAGGAGCTCGCCGCGCACGCAGCCGAGAGCACGCGGCTCGTTCCGGGCGACGTGCTCGGCTCGGGCACCGTCGGTACCGGGTGCATCCTCGAGCACGGCGACGGTCGCTGGCTCCGGCCCGGTGACGAGGTCGAGCTCGAGGTCGAGGGGATCGGCGTTCTGCGAAACTGCGTCGCTACGTCTTGAACGCGTAGTTCACGAGGCCGCTCACCAGCGCGACGGCGCCGTAGGCGATCCCGAGCCAGACGGGCCCCGCCGCGGCGAGGCCGACCGCCACGAGGCCGAGGAGGACGAGCTCGATGGCGAGCGCAGCTGCCTTCGGCACCCGGATCCTCGCCGTCGGCGCGACGAAAAGCGCCCAGACGACGATGACCGCGGCCGGCGCGGCGACGGCGAGATACCACCGGCCCGCGCCGGACGTGGCCTCCCAGCCCCAGTAGGCGGCGGCCGCCAAGGCGCCGAGCTCGACGACGAAGAACCGAATCGCGAGGTTGAGCGCGTTGACGGCGCCCACAGGCTCAGGCGCGGATCTCTCTGAGTGCGGCGAGAAGCTCCTGGTGGCGCCGCTCCTCGTCCGGCAGCCCCTCCTCCTCGGCGCCGGCCGCGCGCCGCGCACGGAGGACGTCGATGGGCTTGACGACGAAGAAGAAGATCGCCGCCGCGACGGCCACGAAGGCGATTGCGTCGGTCAGGAACGCCCCGTAGCGGAAGACCGAGTCGTTGATCGTGAAGGTGAGGTCGCGGAAGTCCGGTTTGCCGATGACCATCGCCACGACCGGCATGAGCAGGTTGTCGACGAAGGACGTGATCAGGGCGCCGAAGGCGACGCCGAGGACGAACGCGACCGCGAGCTCGACGATGTTTCCGCGGAAGAGAAAGTCTCTGAATTCCTTGAGCATGTGGCCTGCCTCCCGAGCCGGGCGTCGTGGAACGGAGCGCGGGTATTCTTGCCCACATGCCGACCTACCAGCGATTCGGACGCGTGCCGCGCAAGCGCCACATCCAGTTCCGCGAGAACGGCACGCTCCTGACCGAGGAGGTTATGGGCCTCGAGGGCTTCTCCGGGAACGAATCGATCCTGTACCACCTCCATTCCCCTTGCCGCGTGAAGGAGATCGGCTCCTTCGAGCGGATCGAGCGCGAGGAGTGGGATCCCGGCGCGCACCAGCATCGGCATTTCCGGACGATGGGCGTCGAGCCCGTGGGCGATGCGCTCAGCGGCCGCAAGCTCCTCATGTGGAACGACGACGTCGAGATCGCGCTTTGCCGGCCGAGCTCCGCGATGGAGCACCACTACCGAAACGGCGAGGGCGACGAGGTCGTCTTCGTCCACGAGGGCAAGGGAGTCCTCGAGACGATCTTCGGCGACCTGCCCTACCGCGACGGCGACTACATCGTGATCCCTCGCGGCACGACTTACCGGTTCGTCCCCGACGGCGAGCAGCGCTACCTCGTCTTCACCTCACCCGGCCTGATCGAGATCCCGCGCCGCTACCGGAACGAGTACGGCCAGCTCCTCGAGCACGCGCCCTACTACCACCGCGACATCCACCCGCCCATGGAGCTGAAGACGCACGCAGACCGCGGGGAGCACGTCGTCAAGTTCCGGGTCAAGGACGGCTACCAGACCTACGTCCTCGACTACCACCCGTTCGACGTCGTGGGCTGGGACGGCTACGTCTATCCGTGGACGTTCAACATCAACGACTTCGAGCCGATCACGGGTCGGATCCACATGCCGCCCCCCGCACACCAGACCTTCCAGGGACGGAACTTCGTCATCTGCTCCTTCTGCCCGCGCAAGCTCGACTTCGACCCGCTCGCCATCCCGATCCCGTACCACCACTCGAATCTGAACTCGGAGGAGATGATCTATTACGTCTCCGGGAACTTCGGTTCGCGCAAGGGCATCGAGATCGGGTCGGTCACGTTGCACCCGTCCGCGATCCCGCACGGGCCGCAGCCGGGTCTCGCCGAGAAGTCGATCGGGATGACGGAAACCCACGAGCTTGCCGTCATGTGCGACACGTTCCATCCGCTCAAGCTCTCGGCGCTCGCCAAGGAGACCGAGGACCCCTCCTATGCGTACTCCTGGTACGAGGAGCCCGACGCGGCCAAGGACGCCAAGGACGCGGACGAAGATCCAGCCGGAGTGACCTCGCACTTTTGAGCCTCGTACCCCTGGGCGGCGCGGCTTCTGCCGGGCGAAGCCCGGCTGCGCTCGCGCCTGACGAGGCTGGCGGCAGGATGCTGCGCTCGCGGCCCCTCGCCGTACGGGTTTGTACTGTCTCGGCGCCGCTCGCTTGCCTCCCTTGCCGGCCTCGCCCCAGGAGCACGAGGTGAGCCGCACGATCGCCGTGGATTTCGACGGCACCGTCACGGAAATGGACCTGCTGGACACGATCGCCCGCGACTTCGGCGACCCGGTCGTCTACCAGGAGGTCGACCACGGGCTCGACCATGGAAGCCTGACGCTCCGCGAGGTGATCACACGCGAGTTCGAGCCCGTCACGACGCCGCTCGACGAGGTCGTGCAGTGGGAGCTCGACAACGTACGGGTGCGGGAAGGCTTTCGCGATTTCGTCGACTTCGCGCGCGAGCGCGGCTGGCGCGTCGTCATCGTCTCGAGCGGCTTCCACGAGCTGATCGAGCCGATCCTCGAGCGCGAGGGCGTCGAGGTCGAGTTGCACGCCAACCGGGTCGACCCGAGCACCGAGGGCTGGCGTGTGCAGTGGCGCTACGACGCGAGCTGCAACTCCTGCGGCGAGTCGTGCAAGCGCTCGATCGTGCAGGAGCTCGCCGGTGACGGCGAGCTCGTCTACATCGGCGACGGTTACTCCGACCGGTGCGCGGCCGAGGCGTCCGACCTCGTCTTCGCGACGCGTGGGCTGGCCGTGTACCTCGACGAACGGGGGATTTCCTACGAGCGCTTCGACGACTTCAACGACGTCGTCCGCGGTCTCGCTGCCTGAGCCGTTCGACTTCGAGCTCTCGACCGAGCGGTTCCGTGCGTTCGGCGCCGATCTCGCCAACCTCTGGCACGAGGGCGGCGTGCACCGTGTCTTCCGGGGCACGGAGGTGCGGGTCGAGGAGGCTCCGGGCGGAGTCCGGATCACCCCCGGCCGGCCGGAGCTCGCCGGCGAGGTGCGCCACTACCTCGGTGGGCCGTTCGATCTCGACCCGTTCTATGCCTTCGCGGAGACCGACCCCGTGCTGGCCCGCATCGTCCCCGAGCTCCGCGGCTTTCGGCCCCCGCTCTCGCCGGATCCCTACGAGACCCTCGTCTCCGCGATCACCGCGCAGCAGATCTCGCTGCGGGCTGCCTTCGCCGTCCGCAACCGCTTCATCCAGGCCTTCGGGACCAAGGCGGAGGTCGCGCACGCGTTCCCGACGCGGGAGCGGGTCGCGCTCGCCGAGCCGGAGGAGATCGTCGCGCTCGGCTTCTCGAGGCGGAAGGCTGAGTACGCAATCGGGATAGCGCGGAGCGACCTCGACCTCGTCGGGCTAGCCGCGCTTCCCGACGACGAGGTCAAGGCGGCGCTCACGGCTCTCCCCGGGATCGGCGAGTGGACGGCCGACTGGTTCCTCGGCCGCCACCTGGCGCGGCCCGACGCGTGGCCGGCGGGCGACCTCGGCCTGCGCAAGGCGGTGCTCCACTTCTACGGCGAGGAGGACACGCGCGCGGTCGGCGACCGCTTCCCCGGCTTCCGCAACCTGGCGGCGCACTACCTCCTCACGGGCCATAGGGTTCTCGCGGGATGAGATTCGACGAACCGCCGAGCGAAGAGACCCTCCGCCGCCTGGTCGACGAGGCGCGCGGCCGCGGCGACGAGACCATCACCGTCGAGACAACGCGCGAGGTCGGCGATGCTTGGCTGCGCGCGGGCTTCAGCGAGCACGCGCGGATTTTCGACGCGTCCGTCGCATCGCTCGAGCAGAGGCTCTCGGGCGACAAGGCGCCGTCGTACGGCTCCGTGCACGTGCAGACCGACGACCTGGACGGGGTCGTACGCGCGGTGCGGCAGTTCGTTCCCCGGCTGCCGGGGGGCTCGAAGGGGAGCGTGGTCGCCCCGCCGAGAAACGGCTGGATCGGCGTCTACGACGAGCTCACCGACCGCAACCCGGAGATGCTCCGCCGGCTCGCCCGGGAGCTCTCCGACCGCATGGGCGCGGTCGTCCTCTTGCTGGGGGTCGAGGAGGCGCAGGTCGTCCGTTTCGTCCTCCTGGAGCGCGGCCGGACAATGGACGAATACCTCTCGGTTCCCGAGTATTACGGGGAGGTCGCGCCGGGAGACGTGATCTCGCTCGCCGCGAATCCCACGGTGGTCGCCCGGCTGACCGGAGCGAATCCGGCCGAGGTGCGGCGCGTCATCCTCACGGCGAAGAGCCCGGACGAGCTTCCCCCTGCCGACGAGCTGGCCGCGGCAGTGGGCTCGCTGCTCGGGGTCGAGGGTGGAGACCACGGGTACGAGAGCGCAGAGAAGATCCCCGGCGCGGTCGACATCCCGCGCGAGTGAGCGTCCTTCTTCTCCTGCACGCCTTCCCGCTCGACGCGCGCATGTGGGAGGGACAGGTGTCCGTGCTCGAGCAGGCCGGTTACGAGGCGATCGCCCCGAACCTGCCGGGGAGCGAGCCGGACGCGAGCCTCTCGAGCTGGGCGGGGCGGATCCTCGAGCTCCTCCCGGGCGACTTCATCCCTGTGGGCAGCTCGATGGGCGGCTACCTTGCCTTCGAGCTCTGGCGCCAGGCGCCGAAGCGGATTCCGGCGCTCGTCCTCGCCGACACGCGTTCGAACGCCGACGACCAGGGGGGCCGGGCTGCCCGCGACGAAACCATTCACCTCCTCCGCGAGGACGGCTTCGATGCTTTCTGGGAGGGTCTTGCGCCGAAGCTCTTCTCGGCGGGCGCCCCGGCTGAGGTCGTCGAGCGCGCCAGGGTGATCGCCGCAGAGCAGCGCATCGAGAGCCTGGTCGCCACCGTCGGGGCGATCCGAGACCGCCCTGACTCGACGTCGACTCTCGCGGACGTCGACGTCCCCGCGCTCGTCCTTGCCGGCGACGAGGACGCGCTCACGCCTCCCGAAGCGGCGAAGGAGATCGTCACGGGCCTCGCGCGCGGACGCTACGCGGAGATCTCCGCCGCCGGCCACCTCTCGCCTCTCGAGAAGCCGGCCGAGTTCAACGAGGAGGTCCTTCTCTTCCTGCACGAGGTGCTGGCGTGACCGGAGACGAGCTCGCGCACCTTCTCGACGAGGGCGCGGTGACGCTACTCGACGTGCGCTCGCCCGCGGAGTTCTCGGGCGCGGCCGGCTATCCGTGCGACCCGCGTCAGGGCCACATCGAGGGTGCGGTCAACGTGCCGCTCGACGAGCTCAAGTTCGACGTCCCGGCGGTTGTCGCACGCCTGGATGCCTCGAAACGAGTCGTCGCCTACTGCCACTCCGGTCAGCGCTCCGAGATCGCTGCTGCTCTGCTCCGGTCCGCCGGCCTGGACGCCACGAACTACGAAGGCTCCTGGCACGAGTGGTCTCAGCGGGAAGCCTGATCGAAGAACGCGTTCGCGAGCGCGCGCCCGAGCTCGTTCCAGCGGCCGACGGGCTCGAGCGGGACCGGCGGCGCCGAGCCGTCCGATCCGGCCCTCCAGGCTTCGAGCATCTCGAGGGTGACCTCCGGGTGGAACTGGACCCCCCAGGCCGCCTCGCCGGCGCGAAAGGCCTGCGCGCAGGCCGGGGTCTCAGCCAGGAGGACTCCGCCCGGCGGGACCCCGAACGCGTAGCTGTGCCACTCGAACGCGTCGAAGCGCGCGGGTAGGGCGCCGACCACGGGATCGGATGCGCCCTCCGGCGTGAGCTCGATCTCGAACCAGCCGATCTCCGGGCGCGAGGCGGGGCCCACGTGCGCGCCGGCCACCCGGGCGAGGAGCTGGGCGCCGAGGCAGACCCCCATGAGCGGTTGACCGCGGTCCAGCGCCTCCCGCATGAGGTCGTGCTGACCCGTGAGCCAGGGGTGCCTGTCCTCCTGGTCGACGTGCATCGAGCCGCCGAAGACGACGAGCGCGTCGAAGCTCTCCGGCGCCTCGGGCGGCGGTCCCTGCGAGACGTTCCACTCGAGCAGCTCGTCGCCGCGCTCGCGAAGGACGTCCCCGAAGAGCCCGGGCGGGCCATCGTGCTCGTGTGTCAGGCAGAGGACGCGCACGGCGCGAGTCTAGGGAAGACGGTCGGCCGCAGAACCGTCCTGTTCGCACCGGCAGGCGGAAGGAGAGGACGATGCAGCACGGACGAAGCAGGATGCTCACGGCTCTGGCGGCCGCGTTCGCCGTTGGGGCCCTCGCGGCGCCGGCGGCGCAGGGGTCGATCGACACAGACGCGAGGCACCAGACGCTCGTCGATAGGGCGCAGCAGGCGCAGGTCGATGCGCGACACCAGGCTCTGCTCCGGCACGGCGGGCAGGGGCCGGGCATCTATGTGACGAGAGGGACTCAGCAGGTGACTTCGAGTGGCGGAACGGACTGGAGCAACGCCGGCATCGGAGCGGGCGCCGCGTTCGGCGTCGTCCTCGTCGCCGCTGCCGGCGCGTTCATCGGCCGCAAGAAGCTCGTCAGCGCCTGATCTCAGCGCGCCGCCGCCCGGCGCAGCGCTTGCTGGAGCTCCTGGGCCACGGGCCCGGGGGCTCCAGCGCCGATCGGGCGGCTGTCGATCTCGACCACCGGCACCACCTCGCGGATCGATGAGGAGGTGAACGCCTCGTCGGCGGCGACCAGGTGGCCGAGAGGGAACACGCCCTCCCGCACCTCGCGGCCGGCCGCGGCAGCTTCCTCAATGAGGGCCGCGCGCGTCACGCCCGCAAGGATTCCGAGCTC
>CAWJCL010000005.1:0-304868 GCA_963841425.1 uncultured Actinomycetes bacterium
TTGCGGCGGTTTTCATGGAGCTAGCCGGACTCGAACCGGCGACCTCCTGGGTGCGATCCAGGCGCTCTCCCAACTGAGCTATAGCCCCGCGCGGATGAAAGTGTAGCGACGCTCAGGGCGCGGGCTGCCCTGCGCCCTGCTTCTCGAAAAGCTTGCCGGCCATGATCGTCTCGGCCATGTCCTTCGACTCCTCGCGGTACACCGAGCCGTCCTCGAACTGGATCACCGGATACTTCGTCTGCCCGCTCAGCTGCTCGACCTCGTGCCGCTTTCCGAACGCGGGCCACGGGCCGGTGACGAGCTCGTAGTCGATCCCCCGGTCGTCGAGCGCCTTCTGCACGCGCCAGCACGGGTGCCCGCTCGCTTTCACCCAAAGGTTCTTGCAGCGGTAGAGCTTGATCGCCACGCGCCTACGATACCCCTCGGTGCGGGCAGTCGTCCTCAATTCCGCAGGAGCGCCGGAGCAAGCCGAAATCGCCGACCCCGAAGGGCCCGACGTTCTCCGGGTGCTCGCGTGCGGCCTCTGTGGGAGCGATGTGGAGAAGATCGGCGGCGCGCCCGAGGGAACGGTCCTCGGCCACGAGGTCGTGGCCGAGGCGGACGGCAAGCGGGTCGCGCTCGTCCACCACCGGCCGTGCGGCGAATGCGAGCGCTGCCACGCCGGGCACGAGTCGACCTGCGCCGAGTTCGGCGCGGCGACGATTCGGCCGGGCGGCTTTGCGGAGCGCGTCATTGCGCTCGGCGGATGGGTCGAGCTGCCGGACGACGTGGACGACGTGCTCGGCTCCTACGCCGAGCCGCTCGCCTGTGTGCTCCGTGGCGCCGAGCGCGTGCCGCCCGGCGAGGTGCTCGTCCTCGGTGGCGGCTTCGTCGGGCAGCTCTTCGCGGCAGTCCTCGGGCGACGCGGCGACACTGTCTACCTGCGCGACCCTGATCCGGCGCGAAACGGCCCTGGGCCGCCGGGTGCCGTGGCCTCCGTTGTCGTCTGCGCCCCGGGTGCGGGCCCCGATGCGCTCTCGGCGGTCGAGCCGGGCGGCTACATTCTCGTATTCGCCGACGCGGGCGGGCTCGCCTCCGGTGAGGTCTACCGCCGGGAGATCACGGTGACCGGTTCGCGCTCGGCCACGCGCCGGCACCTGGAGGAGGCCGTCGCGCTTCTTCGGAAGCTCGACCTGCCCGAGCCGCTCGTCCTTCCACTCGGCCGCTTCGACGAGGGGCTCGCCGCCTACCGGAACCGTGAAGCGCTGAAGGTCGTCTTCCGTCCGTGAAGGCACTGCTCTTCCACGGGCCGGGCGACCTGCGCCTCGAGGAGGTCCCGAAGCCGGAGCCCGGGCCGGGCGACGTCCTCGTCCAGATCGAAGTCGCGCTCACGGACGGCACCGACGCGAAGGCCTTCCACCGCGGCCATCCCGTGCTCCTCGGCGAGCTTCCGAGCCCCTTCGGGCACGAGTTCTGCGGAGTGGACGTCGCCACCGGGCGGCGCGTCGTCGCGGCGAACTCGGCTCCCTGCGGACGGTGCGCCGCATGTAGACGCGGCCAGGAAGAGCTCTGCGAGAACCTGCAACCGCTCCTCAACGGCGCCTATGCCGAGTACCTGCTCGTGCCCGAGCGGATCGCGGCGCGGAACCTCCTTCCCGTTCCGGACGGCCTCGACTCGAAGGTAGCCGCGATGGTCGAGCCGCTCGCCTGCTGCCTGCACGGCATCGACCGGGCGGAGGCCGGGCCCGGCCAGACCGTGGCTGTCCTCGGGCTCGGCCCGATCGGCCTCATGCTCTGCGCGGCCGCGCGGGACGCGGGAGCGAACGTGGTCGCCGTGGGCGGCCGGCCAGAACGGCGCGCACTAGCACCCGAGTTCGGCGCGAGCCCGGGCGACGGCAAAGGAGCCGATGTCGTCATCGAGGCGGTCGGCTCGGAGAAAGCCTGGCACGACGCCCTCGAGCTCGTCCGCCCCGGGGGCACCGTCCTCTTCTTCGGCGGCCGCGAGGCTTCCCTGGACACCTTCAGGCTCCACTACGAGGAGCTCACGCTTCGCGGCGCCTTCCACCACACTCCTGCCAAGGTGCGCGCGGCCCTCGTCTTTCTTGCAAGCGGAGCGCACCCGTGGGGGCGCCTCATCACGCACGAGGTCGGGCTCGAGGGTGTCGCTACGCTCCTCGCCGACCCGCCGCCCGACTACCTCAAGGCAGCCGTGTACCCGTGAGGACGCTGACCGCCCAAGAGCTGAACCGGTCGCTGCTGGCCCGCCAATTCCTCCTCGAACGCTCGCAGAAGTCCGTGATCCAGGCGCTCGAAGCCGTCGGCGGTCTGCAGACCCAAAACGCCACCGGCGGCTACATCGGGCTCTGGACGCGCCTCCGGAAGTTCGACATGGCCGACCTGACGAAGGCCCTGGAAGAGCGGCGCGCGGTCCAGGGCACGATGATGCGGATTACGATCCACCTCGTCTCGGCGGGCGACTATCCATTCGTGGCCGCCGGGACGAGGCCGAGCCGCCGTGCCGCCTGGCTTCGGTACCACCAGGGTCGCGCCACGGACGCCGACGTCAAGAAGGCGGCCGCGGCGGCGAAGAAGGCGCTGGCCAAGGGCCCGCTCTCCCGCACCGAGCTGAAGCCGTTCGTCGATTCGACGGCTGTGTGGAATGGGATCAACGCTCTCTACGACGTGCTGCGCGTCCCCCCGTCCGGAACCTGGGAACGCCGCCGCGCCGACATCTACGCCATGGCAGCCGACTGGCTCGGCCCCATCGAGGCGACCGAGGACGAAGGGCTCGAGCTCCTGCTCGGGCGCTATCTCGCGGGATTCGGCCCCGCCCGCCTCGCCGACGCGGCCAACTGGGCCGGCGTGCCGGCGAAGAAGCTTCAGCCCGTCGCCGAGAAGCTGCGCCTCCGCCGCTTCGAGGACGAGGAGGGCAAGGAGCTCTTGGACCTTCCGCGTGCGCCCCTCCCGGATGCGAAGACGCCCGCGCCGGTGCGTTTCCTGCCGGTCTGGGACGCCGTCCTCCTCGCGCACGCGCGCCGCGCAGAGATCCTCGCCGAGGAGCACCGCGCGCTGATCTTCACCACCAAGACGCCGCAGTCGGTGAACACCTTCCTCGTGGACGGCGCCGTCGCGGGCAAGTGGAGCGTCAAGCGCGCGGCGAAGAAGGCGGAGCTCCTCGTCGAGCCCTTCGAGAAGCTGCCTGCCAAGGCGAGGAAGGAGCTCCAGGCGGAGGGCGAGCGGCTCGTCCGCTTCCACGAGCCCGACGCCGGGACTCACACGGTCAGGCTCGCCGGATCAGCGTGACGCCGTCTCGGACCGTGAGCATGACGCTCACGACGCGGTCGTCCGCGCACACGTGCTCGTTGAAGGCGCGAATCGCCATCGTCCCCTCGGAGTCGTCGGACCCGTCGAGGACGCGCCCGCTCCAGAGCGTGTTGTCGGCGGCGATGAGCCCGCGCTCGGAGAGCCTTGGGAGGACGGCCTCGTAGTAATTGATGTAGTTCTGCTTGTCGGCGTCGATGAAGACGAAGTCGAACTCCCCCTCGAGTCGCTCGACGCTCTCCACGGCCGGCCCGAGGTGGATCGTGATGCGGTCTGCGTACCCGGCGTCGTCGATGTAGCGCTGCGCAACCACCGCGTGCTTCTCCTCGATTTCGCAGGTATCGATGCGGCCGCCGGGAGGGAGCGCGGCCGCCATGGAGATCGACGAATAGCCGCTGAAGGTGCCGAACTCGAGCACGCGCCTCGCCTGAGTCGCGTAGACGAGGAACTCGAGGAACCGCCCCTCGACGGTTCCGGTGAGCATCTGCGGCGCGTCGAGCGTCGCTCTCGTTTCTTCGGCCAGCCGCGAAAGGAGATCGGTCGACGGAGTCGTGTGCTCGGCCGCATAACCGTCGATGTCGTCGGGAAGCACGTAGGTCATCGTGCCCTTTCTATCCGAGATCCCCCGATGATGGCGTCGCGTCCGTCCGCAAAGCGCACCCAGCCCTTCCCCCCGCCGTCGTAGTCCGGCGACCAGACGATGAGGGTCGCCTCGGCGCCGCCGACGTAGACCCGCTCCGCCCCCTCCGGATCCGCTCCGCGCCAGACGCGGACGAACGGGTTGTTCTCCCACTCCCAGCCGATCGTCGTCTCCTCGGTATGGCCCGGGTAGACCTTCATGTCGGGAGGGAGGCCCATGAGGACGTCCATCACCGAGCGGCGGAGGTCATCGAAGGCATCCCGCGTTCCGCCGACCGAGCCCGCGAAGAGCGTGTCGCCCGTAAAGCAGACCTCGCCGTTGACGGCGAAGGACAGCATCCCCGGGCTGTGCCCCGGGGTGCGAAGCGCCTCGATGCGGAGCTCGCCGGTCTCGATGATCTCGCCGTGCCCGACGGGCTCCGCCCCCGGGACGTTCTCGGCGGGATCCGCGACGACTGTCGTCCCGAAGCGGCGCTCGAGCTCCTCGTGGTGGGCGATGTGATCCGGGTGCGCATGCGTGGTGAGGAGGTGCGTGACCTGGACCTCCAGCCGCACGACGGCGGCCATGAGCGGCTCGATCGGGGCCCCGCTGTCCACGAAGACGGCGGTGCCTCCCGCGCGGTCAGCGACCAGGTAGGCATTCGAGAGCCAGCTCGGATCCATGGAGCGTTCGACGATCACGGCGTCGGTAGGATGCCAGGGACCGAGCCAGGGGAGGAACTCAATGGGCCTGATGAGCCGCACGTCCAACGTCGTCAGGGCGTGGATCTCGAAGCTTCTCGACCGGGCGGAAGACCCCGCCGTCACTCTCGACTACTCGTACGAGCGCCAGCTCGAGCTGCTGCAGAACGTCAAGAAGGGGATCGCCGACGTCGTCACCGCGAAGAAACGGCTGGAGCTGCAGACGAAGAAGCTCGAGGCCGAGCTGCCCAAGCTCGACGAGCAGGCCCGCCAGGCTCTCGCCGCCAACCGTGAGGATCTCGCACGCGCCGCGCTCGAACGCAAGGCGTTCGCGCAGCAGCAGCTCCAGAGCCTCGACCAGCAGATCGACGAACTGGCCGCCCAGCAGACGAAGCTGGCCGACAGCGAGAAGCGCCTGTCCGCCAAGGTGGAGGCCTTCCGCACGCAGAAGGAGACCATCAAGGCCCAGTACTCGGCCGCCGAGGCCCAGGTGCAGATCGGCGAGGCCGCGACCGGGATCGGCGAGGAGATGGCCGACACGGGTCTCGCGATCCAGCGCGCACAGGACAAGACCGAGCAGATGCAGGCTCGTGCAGCCGCGGTCGACGAGCTCGTCGAGTCCGGCACGCTCGAGGACCACACGTCTTCGGGCACGCAGCTCGACCGCGAGCTCGCGGAGATCTCCGCGCAGAGCCAGGTGGACGCCGACCTCGAGCGGCTGAAGGGCGAGCTCTCGGCCGGCGGGAAGCAGAAAGAGCTCGAGAAGGAGACGAAGTGATCGTCCGCGTCATGGGAGAGGGGCAGTACCGCCTCGAAGGCGACGCCGTCGGACGCCTGAACGAGCTCGACGACCGCGCTCAGGAGGCCCTCGACCGGGACGACGAAGGCGAGCTCGACCGCTATCTCGACGAGATGGCCGCGCTCGTCAGGCGCGACGGGGAGCGCCTGCCGGACGACGACCTCTCGCCGTCCGACGCGATCGTGCCCCCGAGCGACATGACCCTCGCCGAGACCAAGAAGTTCTTCTCGGAGCAGGGCCTTATCCCCGACGTCTCGAACTAGCGTCCTGTAGCCTCCCAGGCTTCTCGGAGGAAGAGAAGCCTGCCGCTGCGCTACGGACTCGCCCTGATATCGGCGCTCGTGCTTGGTCTCGCCGTCACCGCGGCGGGCTCCGCCGAGCCCACGCAGCTCGGCTCGAAGCGCGCGCAGGCCCAGCAAGTGCTCGCGCAGATCCAGGCGATGGACGCGCAGATGGAGAAGGCGGTGGAGGCCTGGAACGCCGCGAACGTCCGGCTCGACCAGATCAAACACGACCTCGAGGTCAACCAGGCCCGCCTCGAGACGGCGAAGAAAAATCTCGCGAAGGCGCGCGCCCAGGTCTCGGAGCGCCTCGTCGCGCTCTACACGTCCGACGAGCCGGACACCCTGTCGGTCATCTTCGGCGCCTCGAGCCTCGGCGACCTGATCGAGCGGATCGACTCGGCGAACCGGATCGCAGACGAGGACGCGCGCATCGCGGCCGAGGTGAGGAAGTACCGAAACGAAGTGCAATCGCGCCAGCAGGCCCTCGTCAAGGCTCAGGCCGACCAGGAGCAGGTCGTCGCCGAGCGCGCCGCCCAGCGCGCCTCCGTCGAGAGCCAGCTCGCCGAGCGCCAGGCTCTCTATTCCTCGATCAAGGACCAGATCGCTCAGCTCGAGGCCGCCGAGCGGGCGCGCCAGGCCCGGCTCGCCGCCCAGGCGAGGGCCGCCGCGAAGAAGCAGCAGTCGGCGCCGGCACCCGCTCCGGCGCCTGCCCCCTCGAGCGGCTCGTCGGGCTCGTCCGGCGGCAGTGGTTCCTCGGGGAGCTCCGCTCCTCCGCCCGCGACGCACTCGAGCGTGGTTTCGATCGCGCTCCGCTATCTCGGCGTCCCCTACGTCTGGGGCGGCGCGAGCCCGTCGGGCTTCGACTGCTCCGGCCTGACGATGTACGCCTACGCGAAAGTCGGCGTCTACCTGCCGCACAACGCGGCGATGCAGTACGGGATGGGCACCCCCGTCTCGCGGAGCCAGCTGGCGCCCGGAGACCTCGTCTTCTTCAACGGGCTCTCGCACGTCGGCATGTACATCGGCGGCGGCCGGTTCGTGCATGCCCCGCACACCGGCGACGTCGTGAAGATCTCGAGCCTGTCGGAGTACTGGTACGCGGCCACCTACGTCGGCGCACGCCGCTACTAAAGCCACTCAAGATCCGCTCCAAAGACGCCAAGTAACAGTCTGTTACTTGTCTGGGCCCGCATCTTTCCAAGGCTCACCAGTGACAAAGGACGCCTAGTAACAGTCTGTTACTAGGACAACATGGCGCGTGCTCAGCCCCGGAGAAATGAAAACGGCCGGGAAAGGAGTACCCGACCGTTTTCTGTGCGCGAACTCTTCTGCACGTACTAGGACGCCGCACCCGCCGAAAACTTGCGGACGTATCTCGCTCGGCCGCGTGAGTACCCCGATCTAGGTAAGCGCTAAAGGCCTGGCCGCCAGCGGCCGAAGAAGGCCACTTCACCCCGGGACAGGGTTCGCATCTCATGTGCCGTCGTCTTTCCAGACACCTCGTCGTGCTGGTCCTGCTGCTCGCCTCCCCGGCGGCTGGAGCGGCCGCGCCCGACCGCTCCGATGAAGGAGTCAAGCCTGCGACGCCTGTCGAGATGCAGGTCACGACCGGCGAACAAGCCGTCGAGATCGGCCTCCGCTACCTCGGCACGCCGTACAGCTGGGCCGGAGCGAGCCCTTCCGGCTTCGACTGCTCGGGCTTCGTCATGTACGTCTACGGGAGGCTCGACATCGCGCTCCCGCACTCGAGCTGGATGCTCTGGAGCGTGGGCCGGCCGGTGGCTCGCGCGCACCTGCAGGCCGGCGACATCGTCTTCTTCAACGTCCGCTCCCACGTGGGCATCTACATCGGGAACGGGACGTTCGTGCACTCGCCGCACTCCGGCGACGTCGTGAAGATCTCCAGCTTCTCCGAGGACTGGTACGGCTCGACCTACGACGGCGCCCGGCGCGTGGGCAGCTAATCGTCGAGCGGCGCGTCGAAGAGAGCGAGCCAGCGTGAGAGGTCGGGCTCGATCGGGAGCTCCTTCTCGAGCTCGGCCTTGAGCCGGAGCTCCTCGGCATTGTCGCGCTCCTGCTCCTTCCCGCTGGGAACGAACGGCCAGAAGGTCGCGGTCTTGTAGCCGTAGATGAGGTGAACTGGGTGCTCACCGCCCCTGAACCTGAACAACGCAGCGAGAAGCTGCCCGCCGAATCCGCGCGCCTGGAGCTCGGAGCTGACGAGGTGCGTCGTCGTGACGAGGTCCTCGAAGTCGGGGTCGCTTATGACGATCCACTGGAAGCCCAGGCTGTCCGAGCGGCGGCTGACCCTCGACCCGGAGTCGCTCGCCGCCACGCCGAGGAGCTCGTCGATGTCGCGCTCGGCCTGCATGAACTCGCCCGCCGAAAGCGGCTTGAAGACGACGGCCGCGACGCGATCGGGCTTCAGGCCGAGCTCGGTCTCGAGAGTTATCTGCGCGGTCGAGAGCGCGAAGAGGCGGTCGAGGTTCGCGCCCTTGAGCTTCTTGCGTCCGAAAAGGACGTCGCCCAGCCCCACGTAGAAGCGACCCGCCCTACTCGACCGGCCGGCCCATCTCCTGGGCGATCTCGGCGAGGCGCGCGAGGCGTTTCTCGAGCGGCGGGTGCGTGGCGAAGAGCTCGCCGACCGACGACTTCACGTTCGTCGGAATGATGAAGAAGGCGTTCATCCCCTCGACCTCGCGCAGGTCGCGCTGCGGAATGCGGACCATGTCGCTCGCGATCTTCTGCAGCGCGCTCATCAGCTGCTCAGGCGCGCCGGTCAGGAGCGCCGCCCCGCGGTCCGCGGCGTACTCGCGGTAGCGGGAGATCGTCCGGATGAGGACGAAGCTGATGATGTACGTCGCGATCGAGACGAGGAAGATGATCAGCCAGGCCGGGGCCCCGCCGTCGCGGTTGCGGCCGCCGCCGCTGAACATGCCGCCGTAGAGGCCGACGCGGGTGAGCAGCGCAGCGAGCATGGCGAAGAAGCTCGCCAGCGTCATGACGAGGACGTCGCGGTTGGCCACGTGCGAGAGCTCGTGGGCGAGCACGCCCTCGATCTCCTGCGGCTCGAGCCGCCGCCAGAGGCCCTCGGTGACCGCGACCGCAGCGTGCTTCGGGCTACGCCCGGTCGCGAACGCGTTGGGCACGTCGGTCGGGATGATGGCCACCCTCGGCTTGGGCAGGTCGGCCATCGCACAGAGGCGCTCGACCATCGCATGGAGCTCGGGCGCCTGTTCCGGGGCGACCACCTTCGCGCCCGAGGCGGCGAGGGCGATCTTGTCCGAGGTGAAGTACTGGAAGAACGCGAGCCCGACGACGATGAGCACCATCGGCACGAGCCCGACGTTCAGGACGTTGAAGAGGACGACCGCGAAGACGACGTAGAGGAGCCCCAGGAGGAAGGTCGTCAGGAGCATCCGCGCAGACAGGCCGGCGTCCCGTCCATAGGCCTTGCGTTGCATGGTGAAAAGTGTACCCAGGGGGTGTCGCCGCCCGGCGCACCTAGAGTTCGCCCATGGCCCGTGCAGCCATGCTCGCGCTCATCCTCTTCGCGCTCCTGGCTGCGAATGCGCACGCGGCGCAGACTCTCTTCGTCTTCACGACGGACGAGCAGTTGTCGCCGAGCCCCGGTGACGCCGTGGGACTGCTTGTCCCGGGCGCCGGGCCGGAGACGAGCCGTGAGCAGGCGCTTGCCGCGCTCGTCCGCGGACAGGTGCGCAACTCCCTCCGCGGGGACTCGCCCGAAGGCAAGCCGCTGATCAGGGTCACACCGCCCTTCAACAGGCCAGGGCCCTTCCTCGACTACATCATCGTCCAGCTCCCACCGGCCGGGACGCAGCCGAACGACAAGCGCTACCCCGTGCTCGTCCATGCCCCCGGCTACAGCGGGATCCTCACCTCTGACTCGACGCGCATCCCGGGCCTCGTCTCGATCGCCGATATCGCGCCGACCGCGCTCGGCCAGGACGGCGCGCTCGGCTCCCAGCCGGACTCCAATCCCGCTGCGACGCTTGCCGCTCTCGACAAGCGAATCGACGGGCACAACGAGTCGCGCGTGCCCGCGGGACTCACGGCCGGCGTCATCCTCCTCGTCCTCGCCCTGCTCTGGCCCAGAGCCGGGTTGCTCGGATTCGGTGCCGCGCTGATCGCGAACCTCGCGCTCGGGGTGGCCGAGGTCTCCTCGTTCTGGCCGACACTGATCGTCATCGGGCTCGCGGCAGCCTCGGGGTGGCTGCTCGCGCTCGTCCTCCGCTCCGAGTTCGCCGTCGGGCTCTTTCTCGCCGGAATCGTGATCGCCTACCTCGTCGCGCTCGGGGCCGATGGGAGCGCTGTCGCGCTCTCGTCGTTCGGGCCGAGCCAAAACTCCCGCTTCTACGGGCTCTCGAACTTCCTCGAGACGATGCTGCTCGTCCCTGCGCTCGGCGGTGCCGTCTACCTCTGGCGGCGCCTGGGCTGGGCGGCGTTCGCGGGAATGGCGCTGATCAGCTTCGTGATGGTGGCCGGAAACCGGTTCGGGGCCGACGGAGGAGGCGCGATCGTCCTCGCCGTCGCCTTCCCACTCCTCGCGATCCTGCTTGCGGGCCTGCGGGGAAGGCGGCTCGTCCTCGCGGCCGGCACGGCCTTGGCCGTCGCGGCGGGCCTCGTCGCCCTCGACGCCGTGACGGGGCCTGAGAGTCACGTGTCGCGGGCGCTCGACTCGGGCCCGTCCGGGCTCGCGGCCGACCTCCGCGACCGCGTCGAGCTCTCGTGGGACCGCGTCTCACAGCAGGCAGACACTGCCGCGGTCGTGGCCGTCTGCCTGCCGGTGATCGTGCTGCTCGTCGTCCGCCTCCTCCGCTCGGACGCGCCGCTCGAGCAACGGGCGCTGCCGCTTGCGTATGCAGCGGCGCTTGCGACCTCGCTCGTCGTCAACGACTCGCCCAACGACGTCCTCACCGCCGGTTTGGTGGGGTATGTCGTGGTCGAGGCCGTTATGCTTCGCGACCGATGCGCCGCGCTGTCGCCGTCTCCGGGATCCTCGCCGGGCTCGCCATCCTCGCTGCGGGCTGCGGCTCCGCCACGGTCGTGAGCCCGACTGCGGAGACGGTCGAAGGCGCCCTCCCGACGGAGCCCACGCAAACGGTGAACACGAGCCAGGGCGACCCGGCCGCGGGCAAGGAAGTCTTCACGTCTGCGGGCTGCGCCGGCTGCCACACCTTCAAGGCCGCCGGCTCGTCCGCGACGATCGGTCCGGACCTCGACACCGCCCTGCAAGGGAAGGACGCGGCCTTCGTGCTCGAGTCGATCGTCGACCCGAACAAGGAAATCGCGCCCGGCTTCCAGGCGAACATCATGCCGAGCACGTTCGGCGAGTCGCTCTCCGACAAGCAGCTCGCCGACCTCGTCGCCTTCCTGACGCAGCCGTCGAGCTGACACTGCCACCGGGCTTCCCGCGGGACGTCGAGGTGCTCGCCTGCGACCTCGACCGCACGCTGATCGCCAAGGACGGCATGCTGCCTGCGCGAACCGAGGCGGCGATCCGCGCTGTCCGCGCGGCCGGGATCCGCGTCGTCATCGCCACCGGGCGCATGTTCGTCTCGGTGCGTCCGTACGTCCTTCAGGCAGGGATCGACGACCCGGTCGTCTGCTACCAGGGCGCGGTCGTCGCCGAGCCGGAGACCGGCCGCTGGCTCCGCCACGAGCCGATCCCCGTCGCCCTCGCGAAGGAGGCGATCGAGGCGATCGTCGGCGAGAGCTTCCACTGCAACGTCTACGTGGACGACGAGCTCTTCGTCGGCAGGGTCACCCCCGAGGCCCGCGCCTACGCGGACTTCCAGGGCCTCGTCATCCACGAGGTGGGCGACCTCGCCGCGTGGCTCGAGAAGCCGGCGACGAAGGTGGTCTCGGTCGGTGAGCCAGAGCTTCTCGACGGGCTCGAGGCGCGCCTGAAAGAGCGCTTCGCCGACCGCCTCTACATCTCGAAGTCCCTGCCCTTCTTCCTGGAGATCGCGAGCCCGAAGGTGACGAAGGGCTCCGGTCTCCAGTTCCTGGCCGAGCACATCGGGTTCTCGCCGGAGCGGACGGTCGCCTTCGGGGACGGCGAGAACGACCTCGAGCTCCTCGAATGGGCCGGCTTCGGGATCGCCGTGGCCAACGCCCACGAGCGCCTCATCGGGATCGCCGACTACGTGTGCCCGCCGGTCACCGAGGAGGGAGTCGCCCAGGTCATCGAAGCCGTCCTACAATCGCGCGCATGATCGACGTCCGCGCCGCCCGCGCCGACCCCGAGACCTGGCGCGCGGCGCTTGCGCGCAAGGGCGCGGCCGAGATCTTCGACGAGTTTCTGCAGGCGGACGAGACCTGGCGCGCCGCAAACACGCGCGTGGACGAGTTCCGCGCCGCGCGCAAGCCGGCCGGGCAGGGCAAGCCCTCTCCGAAGGAGATCGAGGGCCTGAACGCGCTCAAGGAGGAGTTGAAGGCGGCCGAGGCGGCGCTCGCGGGGGCGGCCGCGAAGCGCGACGAGCTCCTCACCCGTATCCCGAATCCGCCCGACCCGGCCGCGCCCGACGGCTTCACCGAGGAGGACGCGGTCGAGGTGCGCCGGTCCGGCGATCCGCCTCGGCTCGGCTTCGAGCCGCGCGACCACCTGGAGCTCGGCGAGATCGACATGGAGCGCGGATCGAAGGTCTCGGGATCGCGCTTCGCGTACCGCCTGGGCGACGCGGCGCTTGCCGAGCTCGCGCTCTACCGCTTCGCCCTCGACCGGCTGGCGAAGAAGGGCTTCACGCCCGTCCTCCCGCCCGTGCTCGTGCGCGAGGCGGCGATGTACGGAACCGGGTTCCTCCCGACCGACGAGGTCAACATCTACCGAATCGAGCGGGACGACCTCTACCTGACGGGGACCTCCGAGGTCGCGCTCGCCGCGTACCACATGGCAGAGGAGCTCGACCCGGCCTCGCTCCCGCATCGCTACGCCGGGTACTCGACGTGCTTCCGCCGCGAAGCGGGTGCGGCCGGCAAGGACACGCGCGGAATGTTCCGGGTCCATCAGTTCGACAAGGTGGAGATGTTCGTGTTTTGCCTCCCCGAGGAGTCGGCGGAGGAGCACGAGCGCCTGCTCGCGCTCGAAGAGGAGCTCGTCCAGGAGCTCGAGGTTCCCTACCGAATCGTCAACGTCGCCGCGGGCGACCTCGGCGCCGGAGCCACGAAGAAGTACGACATCGAAGCGTGGTTCCCGAGCCAGGAGCGCTACCGCGAGATCACCTCGACCTCGAACACGACCGACTTTCAGGCGCGGCGCCTGGGTGTCCGCTACCGGACGGAGAGCGCGCTCGAGCCCGTGCACACGCTGAACGGGACGGCGGTGACCGCCCGCGTCCTGCTCGCGATCATGGAGAACACCCAGGACGCGGAGGGCAACTGGAGCGCGCCGGCCGCGCTGAAGGAGTTCGGGGCCCCGTAGCGGTCTCGCGCAAGCTCATCCTCGCGGCGGCGCAAAGCCCGCGCGTGCAGTCGTTCGTGGGCAAGCACGGCATGCGGCTCGGAGCCGCGCGCTTCGTCGCCGGCGAGACTCTTGACGAGTGTGTCGCCGTCCTGCGGCGCCTGAACGAGCACGGCCTCCACGCGAACACGACCATCCTCGGCGAGGACGTCGCGGACGAGAGCGAGGCGCGGGCGGTCGCGGCCGAGTACGAGGGCGTCCTCGAGCGCCTCCACGACGAGGAGCTCCGCGCGAACGTCGCGCTCAAGCTCACGCATCTCGGGCTCGATCTCGGCGGGGACGTCGCCTACGAGAACGTGCGCCGGGTCGTCGAAAAGGCCGGCGCGCTCGGCAACTTCATCCGGATCGACATGGAGTACTCGGCGGTGGTGGAGAAGACGCTCGACATCTACCGGCGGCTCCGCGAGGCAGGGCTCTCGAACGTCGGCACGGTGCTCCAGTCGTACCTCTACCGGTCCGAGGACGACCTCGACTCGCTCCTGCCGCTCGAGCCGAACCTGCGCTTCGTCAAGGGCGCCTACCTCGAGCCGCCGGAGGTCGCCTATCCGGAGAAGGCAGACGTGGACGCCGCGTACGTCCGCCTCGTCGAGCGCTCCCTCCGCGAGTCCGGGTACACGGCGATCGCCACCCACGACGAGCGGCTCATCGAGCATGCGATCGCCTTCGCGGAGCGAGAGGGAGTCGCACGCGACCGCTTCGAGTTCCAGATGCTCTACGGCGTGCGGCCGAAGCTCCAACTCGACCTCGCCGGGCGCGGCTACAAGATGCTCGTCGCCACGCCGTTCGGGCCGGAGTGGTTCCCGTACCTCATGCGCCGCCTGGCCGAGCGCCCTGCGAACCTCGGCTTCTTCCTCAAGAGCGCCGTACGCCGCTAGCGCTTTCGGGCGACGGGCGCGTGCTGCCTGCCGAGGTCGAGCGCGATGGCGAGGATGAGCGTCCCCGTCCAGACGTTGACCGGGTCGAAGAGAAGCGGCTCATTGTCCCCGACAAGGTTGAAGATGAACCAGATGATGAACCAGAGAACGGTCACCGAAAGCACCTCCGTGGTTGTCCGGCTCCAGTGTCATCTCCGCGTCGGTCGATGCCATCGGTGAGGACACCGGCCGGGATGCGGGAAACCCGCACGGCGTACAGTTCCTCCCGGCGGGGTGCCTGAGCGGTCGAAAGGGGCGGTCTTGAAAACCGTTAGGCGCCGAAAGGTGTCTCGTGGGTTCGAATCCCACCCCCGCCGCCTCGGCGTGCGTGATTCGCTTCGCGCTCGAACGGGACCGAGGCGGCCGCCAGGGGCCGCCTCGGTCTCCGGTCTCAATACTGCAGGTCGTCCACCCCGTAGGTCGTGAGCGCGTACACCACGATCAGGTTCAGCGTGATCAAAAGGATGCTCGCGAGCGGGTAGCTGAAGATCCAGAAGATGTTCAGCACCGCGCCGATGCAGCCCACGAAGATGCCGACACCGAAGGCCCAGGCCGCCCGCTGGAAGATGAAGGCGCCTGTCACGATCAGGCCGATGCCGAGGATGAGGTAGAGCCAGCCCCACGCCTCGAGGTTGTTGTTCCAGAAGAGTGCGTCGACGGCAGTGTCCTGCGTCCGGATCGCCCACAGGCCGTCGAGGAACTGCATCGTCCCCGCGACGATGAGGAGGATCGCGGCGAAGCCGACCCATCCACGCCCCGGGCGCGTCCTGGTGGTGGTCGTCATGCATGCTCCTTTCGTCGCCTACCGACCCCGATGGCACAAATCTTCTGCACCGGGCCGGACGGAGCGACGCCAGGCATACGCGAGGCGGCGACGCGCAGGCGAAGCGGCCCGCCGGAGCGGGCCGCTCTCGGATGAGGCTCGGGGCAGGGGCCTAGGTGGCCGTCGGAGCGGTGATCGCTGACGCATACGCACGCCGCCGAGCACGTAGTAGACCCGCCGCCGACGAGCGCGGCGCCGAGCCAGGAGATGTCGGTGTTGTCGAGCGCCTTCGCGATCGGTCCCTGCATCTCCGGCCGCACGCCGAACTCGAACAGCCAGCCGGCGACGAGGCCGAGGGCGAGCGCGATGACGGCCGCCATGTTCCGCGAAGGACGTGAGAGACGATCACGTTCGCTGCGAAAGCCCGACTAGGTGTGGGTCCCACAACTAGGCGGCGCGGAGGGCTTCGATCTCGCGCTGCACGGCGAGGCGCTCGAGGGCGTCGGCCTCGATCTGGCGGACGCGCTCGCGCGTGACGCCGAGGCGCCGGCCGATCTCCTCGAGCGACGCGGGCTCGATGTCGCCGTTCAGGCCGTAGCGGAGCTTGACGACGTCGCGCTCGCGCTCCGGGAGCTGGGCGACCGCACGGCGCAGAACGTCCATGTCGAGGCTGACCGTTACCTCCTCCTCGGGCCCGGCCTCCTCGCCCGCCATGAGCTCGCCGAGCGAAGTCTCCGAGTCGGCCATGGGCCGGTCGAGGCTCGTGACCGCACGGGCGGCCTCGCGCACCTCGCGCACCTGCTTCAGCGGCAGCTTGGCGGCCTTCGCCACTTCGTCGTCCGCCGGCTGCCGGCCGAGCTTCGGAGTCAGCTCGCGCTCGACGCGGGCGATCTTCTGCTCGCGCTCGACAATGTGCACGGGAATCCGGATCTCGCGCGACTTGTTCGCCACGCCGCGCTGGACGGCCTGCCGGATCCACCAGGTCGCATAGGTCGAGAACTTGTAGCCGCGGCGCCAGTCGAACTTCTCGACGGCGCGGATGAGCCCGAGGATCCCCTCCTGGATGAGGTCCAGGAGGCTGAGCCCATGGCCCTGGTACTTCTTCGCGATCGAGACGACGAGCCGCAGGTTCGAGTTGATCATGCGCTCCTTCGCCTCGCGGTCGCCGCGCTCGATGCGCTTGGCGAGCTCGACCTCTTCCTTCGCCGTCAGGAGCGGGTAGCGGCCGACCTCGTTCATGAAGAGCTGTAGGGCGTCCGTGGTCGCGTGGGCGAGGTCTCCGTTGACGTACGTCGCCGCCGGCGCCGACTCGCGCGCGCAGGTGTCCTTGAGATCGATGCCGCGGCGCTCGATCTCCTCGTAGAGATCCTGCACCTGCTCGTCCTCGAGGTCGAGCGTCTGGGAGACCTCGTCGACCTCCGAGTACTCGATGCAGCCGCTTTCCTCCCCGCGGTCGAGCAGGGCCTGCACTGCGGCGTCCATATGAGTCGTATCTCCGTCCATGGTCGAACGAAACAGCAAGAGGCTGTACGTATCATCCCCCAGGACGGTTGCGCCGGTCGTGGCATCGTACGAACGTATGTTCTATACTGGGGCATGGCCCGCCCGCAGTACCTCGAGGACACCTGCAAGAGCGCACTGAACCGGGTGCCGGCCGAGAGCCGCGTGCCCTTCCGCTGGACGATCAACCCGTACCGCGGCTGCACGCACAGCTGCCACTACTGCTTCGCACGCGCATTCCACACCTACCTCGACCTCGGGATCGGCGACGACTTCTCCTCGAAGATCGTCGTGAAGACGAACGTGGTCGAGGTGCTGCGGCGCGAGCTGGCGTCCCCGCGCTGGGACGGCGAGGCCGTCGCGATGGGCACGGCCACCGACCCGTACCAGCACTGCGAAGGGCGCTACCGGCTCACGCGCGGCGTGGTCGAGACCCTTGCCCATTTCGCCAACCCGCTCTCGATGCTGACGAAGTCGACGTTGATCGTCCGCGACCTCGACGTCTACCGGCGGCTGAACGACGTCGCCCCGGTCTCGGTGGCCATGAGCGTCGGCACGCTGGACGAGGACGTGCGCCGGGTCGTCGAGCCCGGAACGCCGCCGGGCCGGAGGCGCCTCGAGATCCTCGGGCGCTTCTCCGAGGCCAACATCCGGACGGGGGTGCTCGTCGCGCCGATCCTCCCCGGCCTGACCGACACGGAGGAGCAGCTCGACACGGTGCTCGCGGCGTGCGCCGAAGCGGGAGTCGACTACGCCGTCCCAATCGTCCTCCACGTGCGCGCCTCGATCCGCGAGCACTTCATGCCGTGGGTGAAGCGCACGTATCCGTGGCTCTACCCGCGCTACGCCGAGCTCTACGGCTCGCGCGCCTACGCGCCGAAGGCCTACCAGCAGGAGGTCTCCGAGCGCTTTGCACGCCTCCGACTCCGGCACGGGATCGGGGCCGGCGGGGGCGCAACGCGTCGGGAGGTGCCGCAGCGCCAGGAGCAGCTAGCGTTGGCCGTCTGACCGACCGCATCCGCACCGGCACCTGCTCATGGGCCGACGAATCGCTCGTCAAGTACTGGTATCCGACGGGCGTGCGCTCGGGCGAGGAGCGACTGCGCTACTACGCCGAGCACTTCGACACCGTCGAGCTGAACTCGACCTACTACCGCCTCCCCGAGGAGGACCTTGTCGCCAAGTGGGCCGAGCGCGTTCCGGAGGGCTTCGTGATGCATGTGAAGGCCTTCGGGATGATGACCCGCCACCCGGTGAAAGCGGACGTCATGCCGCCCGAGCTCCGCGACGCGGCCCCGGTGGACGAGCGCGGCCGGGTCGACCGCCCGCCACGCGAGCTCCGCTCGGAGGTCTTTGCGCGCTTCCACGCCGCGCTCGAGCCTCTCCGCTCTCGAGGGAAGCTCGGCGGCATCCTCCTCCAGTTCCCGTCGTACATCGTGTGCAAGCCGGCCTCCTTCGACTACATCGCCTGGGCGAAGGACGAGCTTCGCGGCGACCACCCGATGGTGGAGTTCCGCCACCGGAGCTGGCTCGAGGAGGCGAACCGGGCGCAGGTCTTCTCGTTCCTCGAGGACATCGGCGCGACCTATGTCGTCGTGGACGCTCCGAAGACCGACGCGAAGAACCTCGTCCCCACCGTCCTCGCCCGCACGAGCCCGATGGTCTACGTACGAACGCACGGCCGCAACGCGGAAACCTGGAACGTCCGCGGCCGGAGCGCGGCAGAGCGCTTCGACTACCTCTACTCGGAGGAGGAGCTCCGTGAGCTCGTCCCGGCCGTGCGCGAGCTTGCGTCGGACGCCCAGGAGGCCTACGTGATGTTCAACAACAACGGCCGCTCCCGCGCGCCTGGAAATACCGATTCCGAGCGAGATGGATGGATCTCCCAGGCACCCACGAACGCCCTGATGCTGCAAACAATCCTCGCAGAGGGGTCGTGAAGTCCGAATCCCCCGGTTAAGATTCAAGGCAGGCGCCGGCGCGCCGATGGGACAATCGTGGGGAGTCGTTTTTCGCGCATAGCCGCACCCGTGCTCGGCCTGCTCGCCGTTCTGGCCGCGGTCGGCTTCGTGCTGGCCGCGCCGAGGCTTCTCGATCTCTCCGGCGACCGGGCCGCTATCCCGGCGCCGCCGGCCGGCACGGGCGAGGTCGCCTCGGTCGTCGCGCCGCCGCTCCCGGCTCAGCCGAGCTCCGGCGGCCGGACCGCGGCGCTCGGCCCGAGTGAGGCTTCCCCCTCTGGCGAGGCAACCGCCACGCCGCTGTTCGCCGGCCCGTCCGCGCCTTCGGCCGGACCATCAGTTGGGCCGGCCGAGCGCCCGAGCGGAGGCGGTATCTCCGCGACCCCTCAGCCCGGAGTCGGAGAAGAACCCGCTGCGGGCGGCGACGACAACGGCCCTGGGCATCCGGCGAAGGACCCGAAGCCGCATAAGGAACACCACGGTCATGGCCAGGGCCACGAGCACCACGGGAACGGCCAGGGTGTCGGGCATTCCGGCGACGGAGACCACGACCAGGGGGAGCACGAGCAAGGCGATCACAACGGGAAGCACGGCAACGGGAAACACGACAACGGTGATCACGACCACGGGAAGCACGACCACGGCGATCACGACCACGGGAAGCAGGAGCACGGGAAGGCCGACAAGGGCAAGCACGCCCACGGGACGCACGACCACGGCAAGCATGAGAGCGGCGAGCACGATGGCAAGACGAAACCGAAGAATGACCCGCCGCCGAAGTCCCACCACTCTCTAGGCTCTGGCCATGGCAACGGCAAGAAGCCCGATCGAGAGCACGGTCACGGCGCCAAGCACGGCAAGTCCGAGCGGCGCGCTCATTCTCATTCACGGTCGCGGCGCTGACGCCGGCGACCTCGAGCCGCTCCTCAACATCCTCGACCCCGACCGCCGCTTCCTCGGCGTGTTTCCACGCGGGCCGCTCACGCTGCCGCCCGGAGGACGCCACTGGTACATCGTGCGCGAGATCGGCTTTCCGGACCGGGACACCTTCCGCCCGACATGTGCCGAGCTCGCGGAGCACCTCGACGGCGTCCTCACCGAGCACGGGCTCGGCTGGGACCGCACCGCGATCGGCGGCTTCTCGCAGGGAGCGGTGATGTCCTACGCGCTCGGGCTCGGGGCCGGAAGGCCGCGGCCCTCCGCGATCCTCGCCTTCTCCGGGTTCATCCCGTCCGTCGAGGGGTTCGAGCTCGACCTGGACTCACGAGCCGGGCTTCCGGTCTCCATCGCCCACGGGTCGCTCGACCCCGTGATCCGGGTGGAATTCGGCCGCCGGGCGCGAGCGTTGCTCGAGGAGGCCGGCCTCGACGTCGGCTACCGCGAGGATCCCGTCGGGCACACGATCTCGCCGGGAGGACTCGCCCAGGCAATCACCGTGCTCGCCGCCGCGCTGGGCTAGAGCGACAGGCGGACTTTCCGCTTGACCGGCGAAGGGGCCAGGAGGCGCGCCGGACGACAGAGGCCGGCCGCCCTTCGACAACGCGTCGAGCGATCCGCTCCTCCTCAGTGAGGCGCCCAGTCCGGCTCGGCGTCGATGCCCACCGCGTCCGCGATCCGGTTGATGTAGTTGAAGTAGGCGACGACCTGCAGGGCGTCATGGATCGCCGCGTCGCTCCATCCCTCCCCGCGGAGGACGTCCATGTCGGCGCCCGTGATCCCGGACGGCTCGCGCGTCACCTTGACGGCGAAGTCGCAGAGGCAGCGAACGCGCGGCTCCAGATCGGCCTGCCGATAGTCGTGCATCGCATGCTCGGCCAGCTCGTCGGGTGCGCCCTCGGCACGGAGGTCGTCGGCGTGCGCGCGAATTCAGTAGTGACAGTCGTTCGCCCGCGAGACGACGACCGCGAGGAGCTCACGCTCGGGGCGCGAGAGCTCCGAGCGTCCGAACATGACAGCGCGGTAGAGCTCCATCGACGCGCGCAGCGTCTCAGGGTTCAGTGACATCGCCTTGACGATGTTGAACACCTTGCCCGCCCGTGCGATCGCCGCCTCGTACTGGACCTTCAGCGCTCCGGTCGCCTCGCCTTCCTCGATGAGACGGAGATTCGGCACCGATCCATTGTGCCGGTTTCACTGCTTCAAGTTGCATTCCTCGTGACGGACTGCAATAAGTGTCCGCCCGGGGTCGAGAAAAGGAGAGTTGGCCGTGGAACGGTCAGACGACGCGAGCTACGAGGCCGAGCGGCAGGGCTCGTCGGACGAGGAAGCCACGAACGGCCGCACCGATCATGCGGACACGGGCAGCCGCGTCGCGGCGGTTTTGAACGCCGCCGAGGAGGCGGCCGAGACGATCAGGGATGAGGCCCGGCGGCAGGCCGACGAGGTTCGCCGCCAGGCGAAGGCCGACGCGGCCGCGCGCGTCGCGGAGCTCACCCGCGACGCCGAGCGCGTGCGTGCGGAAGCCGACGAGTATGCGCGCGACATCCGTGTCGCGGTCGATTCCTACGGCACCCAGGCTCGCCGCGAGGCCGAGGAGGAGGCGCGCAAGCTCCTCTCCGACGCCGAGGAACAGGCCCGCGCTACCCGCGAAGCGGCGCAGGCGATGGCCAACCAGATCGAGGAAGGCGCGCGGCGCCAGCACGAGTCGCTCGTCCGCGAGGCCAAGTCGCTCGAGGAGCGCCGGCAGCGTGTGCTGGACAGCCTCCGCGACCTCGCCGCCCAGCTCCAGGACGCGCTCGTCGAGCCGACGAGCAAGGACTTCGACCAATCGCTGGCCGACGCGCTCGACGTCGAGCGACGCCGCTGACCGAGCCGGGCGACGAGCTTCGCACACTGCTGCGCGGCTTCCCGACGGGAGTCGCGGTCGCGACGGTCGACGCCGCGGGCGAGCGCCTGGGGCTGACGGTCAGTGCGCTCGTCTCCCTCTCCCTCGAGCCTCCGCTCGTCGGAGTCGGAATCAGCCGGCAGGCAGCCATGCACGAGCTCCTGCGCGAGGCGGGCGGGTTCGCGCTCAGCCTGCTGGCGGGCGACCAGGAGGCCGTTGCGCAGCACTTCGCCCGCGGAGTGCCGCCCTTTGCGCACTGGCACGGGATCGCCAGCCACGAGGGTGCGGAGGGCGCGCCGCTGATCGACGACGCTCTCGGCTGGCTCGAATGCCGCCTCGCCGACCAGCACGACGCGGGCGACCACACGCTCTTCGTCGGCGAGGTGCTCGCGGCCGAGCACGGCCGTAGCGCCCCGCCGCTCGTCTATCTGGGGCAACGCTACGTCTCGATGGACGCATGATCGAGGCCGTCGTCTTCGACCTCGACGGGATCCTGATCGACTCCGAGCACGTCTGGGACGAGGTCCGCCGGCAGCTCGCCGAGGAACGCGGAGGCCGCTGGAACGAGAATGCGTCGCGGGACATGATGGGCATGAGCTCCCTGGAGTGGTCGCGCTACATGCGTGACGTCGTCGGGCTTGCGGAAGAGCCCGAGGAGATCTCCGCGGAGGTCGTCCGCCGGCTCGAAGACCGCTACCGCGGCGAGCTACCCCTCATCGCGGGAGCCGAGCAGGCCGTGCAGAGAGTTGCGGAGCGTTGGCCGCTCGCTCTCGCCTCGTCGTCCAACCGCGAGCTGATCGAACTCGTCCTCGAGAGCTCCGGCCTCGGCCGCTACTTCAAGGCGAGCGTCTCGTCGGAGGAGGTCGCCCGCGGCAAGCCCGCGCCGGATGTCTTTCTCGAAGCAGCCGGCAGGCTCGGCGCCGAGCCTGCCCGCTGTGCGGCAGTCGAGGACTCCGAGAACGGCATCCTCGCCGCGAAGGCCGCGGGCATGCGGACGATCGCCATCCCGAACCCGCAGTACCCGCCGCACGACGACGCGCTCGCCGCGGCCGACGCCGTCCTCGCCACCATCGAGGACCTTGCGCTCGGCGTCGTCGATCCGGGCGAGCCTCGCCCCGACTCGCGCTAGTCGACGCGGCCGACGAGGACGCAGCCGTTGTGCCCGCCGAGCCCCATTGCGTTCGAGAGCGCGACGCGCACGTCCGCCTTGCGGGCCTCGTTCGGCACGTAGTCGAGGTCGCACTGAGGATCGGGGTTCTCGTAGTTGATCGTCGGCGGGATGACGCCGTGATGCACGGCGAGTGCGCACATGATCGCCTCGATCGCGCCCGCGGCTCCGAAGGTATGGCCCATGACCGACTTGGTGGAGGAGATCGCGAGCTCGTAGGCGTGCTCGCCGAAGACCTCCTTGATCGCCTTCGTCTCGGCGAGGTCGCCGAGCGGTGTCGAGGTGCCGTGCGCGTTGATGTAGTCGACATCCTCCGGCCTGACCCCGCCGCGCTCGAGCGCGCTCCGCATCATCTCGACGACGCCCACCGAGTCGGGGTCGGGGGCGGCCATGTGGTACGCGTCGTTGGAGGCTCCGTGAGCGAGCACCTCGGCGTAGATCGTCGCCCCCCGCTCCCGCGCCGTCTCGAGGTCCTCGAGCGTGACGACGCCCGCGCCTTCTGCCATGACGAAACCCGCGCGCTTTGCGTCGAAGGGGCGCGACGCGGCGGTGGGGTCGCCGTTTCCCGCGGCGAGGCCGCGCATGTTCGTGAAGCCGGCGAGGATGAGCGGGTGAATGCAGCTTTCGGTTCCGCCGGCCAACACGGCGTCGGCGTGGCCGTTCCGGATCAGCTCGGCTCCCTCGCCGATCGCGTGCGACCCCGTCGCGCAGGCCGAGACGACGGCGTAGTTGGGGCCGCGGATCCCGAGCTCGATGGCGAGCTGGCCACTCGGCGAGTCGACGAGCACATTCGGAAGGAAGTTCGGCGAGACGCGGTCGGCGCCGCGGTCACGGAGGATCTCGTGTTGGCGCATGAGCTCGTTGAAGCCGCCGATGCAGCACCCGACGACGACTCCGACCCGCTCCGGGTTGTAGCCGTTCACGCCCGCGTCGGCGAGCGCCTCCTTGGCGGCGCCGAGCGCGAAGAGGACGTTGCGGTCGAGCCGCTTCGCCTCTTTCGGCGAGGTGACCGCGCTCGGGTCGAAGTCCTTCACCTCGCCGGCGATCCGCACCGGGAGGCCGGTCGTCTCGAAGGCCTGGATGTTGTCGATACCGCTGCGCCCGGCGACCGCAGCTTCCCACGTCGACTGCGCGTCGTTCCCCAATGGCGAGACGACCCCGACCCCCGTGATGGCAACTCTCTTCATGTCCTCGATAGCGTTAGACGGCGCAATGGCCTCTACGGTTTCGCCCAAGCTACCTTTCCCTCCGATGGAGGCCGAGCTCGTCGACGAGCTGCCGGAGCCGGACGGCTGGCAGTACGAGCCCAAGTGGGACGGCTTCCGAGGGATCCTCGAGAACGTGACGGGCGAGCTGCATCTGTGGAGCCGTAACGGCCGCCCCCTCCTCCGTTATTTCCCCGAGCTCGAAGCTCTCGGGAAGAAGCTCCGGCCGAACTCGGCGGTCGACGGCGAGATCGTCATCGAGCGTGACGGGGCGCTCGACTTCGACGCCCTGCAGATGCGCCTCCACCCGGCCGAGAGCCGGGTGCAGAAGCTTTCCGCCGAGATTCCCGCCGACTTCGTCGCCTTCGATCTCCTGCTCTGGGACGGCGAGGCGATCCATGAGCTACCCCTGGAGAAGCGGCGCAAGCGCGTGGAGAAGCTCCCATTCTCGGTCTCGCCCGCGACCACCGACCGCAAAGTGGCCGAGGGCTGGCTCGACCGGCTCGAGGTGGCCGGCTTCGACGGCGTCATCGCCAAGCGCAAGGGGCTCCCCTACCTCCCCGGCTCGCGGGACGGCGTCGTCAAGGTCAAGGGGGAGAAGACCGCCGACTGCGTCGTCATCGGCGTCACCTGGAGCGAGAAGGGATCCGGGATTGCAAGCCTCATGCTCGGGCTCTATGACGGCGGCAAGCTCCGCCCGGTCGGAACCGCGTCCGCGGCGGGCAAGCGCCGCGAGGAGATCCTCGAGCACGTCCAGCCTCTCCTCGGCCCCAAGCCGGAGCGGAAGCCTCGCGGCGAGCCGAGTCGCTGGCGCCCGAAGGTGACCGGGGAATGGAGCCCGCTGAAGCCGGAGCTCGTCGTCGAGGTGCGCTACGACAAGTGGCAGAAGGCGCGCTTCCGTCACGGGACCCGCTTTCTCCGTTTCCGCCCGGACAAGGACCCGGCCGAGTGCACGGTCGCCCAGGTGAAGCCGAAGCCGAAGAAGGGCGACCCTACGGTGCCGGCGCTTCTAGCCCGAGCCGCTCGAAGCGCGACGCGAGGCTGACCTTCCGCCGCCACATCCCGGCGGTGAGGTCGCCCACTCTCTTCACCCGCCCAGGCGTCGTCTGGACGGTGAACGCCTCCGGCTCGACGGACGGCACCTCCTTCCACGTGAGCGGCGTCGAGACGCGGGCGTCGGGCACCGGGCGGACCGAGTACGCGGAAGCGATCGTCCGGTCGCGCGAGTTCTGCCCGTAGTCGACGAAGACCCCGCGCCGGTCTGCCACCTTCCATGTCGTCGTGGCGATCTCCTGGTCGCCGATCCGCCGCTCGACCTCCTGCGCGAGTGCCTTGGCGAAGCGCCGCACCTCCGGGAAGCGGAGCTCGGGCCGGATCGGGCACAGGATGTGGAGGCCCGTCGCCCCTGAGGTCTTCGGATAGCTCGGGAGCTCGAGCTCGTCCATGAGCTCCTTCACCACCACGGCGATCTCGCGCACGTGCGACCACGGATTGCCGGCGCTCGGGTCGAGGTCGATGAGCATGTAATCGGGCCGTTCGACGTCGTCCACGCGGCAGTGCCACGTGTGCAGGTCGATGCAGCCGAGGTTCGCGATCCACGCGAGCCCGGCTGCGTTCGTCACGACTGGGAAGTCGGCCGTGCGCCCGCTCCCCGGGAAGAGGATGTGCACCGTCTCGAGCCAGTCGGGGTGGGGATTCGGGACGCGCTTCTGGTAGAAGAACTCGCCGTCGACCCCGTGCGGGTAGCGGAGCATCTGCATCGGCCGGTGCCCGACGTGCGGAAGCAGGTAGTCGGCCAGGTCGACGTAGTGGCGTATGAGGTCGCCCTTCGTCAGGCCGCTCTCGGGGAAGAAGACCTTGTCGAGATTCGTGAGCTGGACGTCGTAGCGGCCGATCCGCATGGCGCGGAGGGTACCGGCCGGACAAATCACCCTTCGAGGGGAAGGCGGGCAGAGAGCCCGGGCGCAATCATGGGTCTGCCGGCTCCCCTCACATACTCCGGCGTCTGGCGACTGCGTCTTCGACTATGCCTTGCGGCTCCATACAAGTCGGGGGCGCATCGCCATTTTTTGGGTCGAAGGCGGCCGCGAGGTCGGGCCTACGAGCGGCGAGGAAGTGGTACCCTCAGAGGTGTCTTCTGGCTCAGATTCCTCGCCCGCCGGACGAACGCCCAGCGGGAGTTCGTTCGGAGGACGGCTCGGTCAGAAGCATCCACTATGAAGGAGGCCATTACATGGCCACCACCAGTCCCGAGTCCGCGACTCCGAGCATGGAGGATCGCAGCACGAGCGTCCTTGTCCGCTTCACGGCCGCGCCCAACGTGACGACCGAACAGTACGACGAGACCATCCGTCGCCTGGAGAAGTCCGGCGACTGGCTGCCGGAGGGACTTGAGTACCACGTCGCCTTCAAGTCGAACGGCAACTTCCGCGTCAGTGAGATCTGGGACTCGCAAAAGCAGCTCGACGCATTCGGCGAGCGCCTCATGCCGGTACTGAAGGACGTCGGGATCGAGCTTTCGGGCAAGCCCGAAGTGCTCGAGATCCACAACATTCTCACGCGCTAAAACACAGGTTCGCACTAGCGCTCGATCACAAGGGCCCGGGTGAGGCGTCGATGCCTACCTGGGCCCTTCTCGTCTCCCGACGCGGATTCTGTGAGCCGGAGCCGGTCCGCCCGGTCAGAGCCGAACCGCCCACGCGTCGCTTCGTTACCATGGCCCGGCACGGAGAAGTGGCCGAGTGGACGAAGGCGGCGCCCTGCTAAGGCGTTAAGGGGGTAATCACCTCCTTCGAGGGTTCGAATCCCTCCTTCTCCGCTCTCGACTCCCCTCGACACTCAATGGAGACCCCGCGATGAGCGACACGAGCAGCGGCGCACTGATGTCACGTTGGGACGCCGAGGACTGGGAGCACGACGAGGAGACAGGCGGTCTCGTTCACCTACTCCGCGCGGACGACGCGGTACAGGCGGGACTCTGGAAGCCGGGCGAGACGGCGGGGAGCACGATCGAGCTCGAGCTCATTGCCCACGAGACCGTGCTCGTCCTCGCCGGCACGGGGACGCTTCAGGTCGACGGCGGCGCCGTGATCGAGTTGGCGACAGGCGACATGATCTCGCTGCCCAAGGGAACGCGGACGACCTGGGTCGTGGACGCCGATTTCAAGGAGTTCTGGGTCTACAGCGATCCGGAGGGCTGAACGTCCGCCGCTACACTTCCCCCGCGCCGGAGGGGTGGCAGAGCGGACGAATGCGGCGGTCTCGAAAACCGTTATCCGTCGTTAGGCGGATCGAGGGTTCGAATCCCTCCCCCTCCGCTGAACAAGCCGATTAGCAGGAGCTTCGAATACGTCGAGGCGAGAGAGCGCTTCGAACGTCCGTCGGCTCAGTCGGCGCGTTCGAGGGCCGCAAGTCAAGCCTCGCGGCTCGCTGCCGATAACACTCCTGGGCCGGGGCAAGCTCTTCCTCGGAGTCAGACGTTGCCGGAGTGCCGCATTTCGGTGAGGTCGCGCCCCGGCCCTCCCAACACCGAGCTCTACGTCATCCGCCCGAGCAGCCGGGCGACGACGGCGCGCAGGAGCTTGCGCGGGCGCGCCGGCCCTCATCGAGCGCGGTTGGCACCTACCCGGCCGCCGGCATACCGGATTGTCCTGTCGGCATGACGGCGATGCGGCGAATCCGGTCGTCCTCCCATGTCAGGCGCACGGCAAAGTCGCGCTCGAAGGCGACGTCTCCTGTCTCTTGCCAGCGGCCGACCTGGTGCGTACGAGCTAGGACGTCACCGCCATCAAGCTCGTCGAATTCGGGCTCCGCTTGCTCGACCTCGAGGTTTTCATGCGCGGTCGCGTTCTCGATGAGTTGCCGCCACGCTGCGGGGCCCCGATTCGTGCCCCGCGGCGAAACGGTTTCAACGTCAGGATGAAGAAACGCCGCCGCTACGCCGTCAGCGACCAGCAGGCAAGTGTCTCGCAGAGACCGTCGCAGCAGCCACGGCGATTCGACGGCCTACCCTCAGAGCACCCAGGAGAACATCAGACCGATCAAGGCAGCCACGACGACGAATAGCCAGAGGGCGAGGAACGTGGCTCCGATCTCGCCGAGTTCTGCAATTTCGCCACGGCACGCTCGGAAAACCGAAAGAGTGGGCTTCGAGAGTGGTCGGGTCATCGACAGACACTTCTGCGGCGAGGGCGGCGTGCCTTCGAACTACCACGAGGCTTACTTTTCGATAAAGATCAGCGGTCTCGCTTACCCAGGCGTTGCCGGCGTCGCGGCTTGTCGCCCCCATTGGATGCTGGAATGTCGTCGAGAGCGGATTCGTCTCCGCGGAAGGTGCGAACATTCCGACGCCGCTAGCCAAGAAGGATCGCGATACCGGCTCCGACGGCCACGCTGAGGGCGACCGCAGCCACGACGCACACGATCTCGTAGGGATCCGGGCGGAGAGCACCTCGCACGACTGACAGGAGGCGGAACGGAAGGAGCAATAGTCGCGCTAGGCGCAACGGAAGGAGCAATACTCGCGCTAGGAACGACCACGCGGTGACGAAAGCCGAGGCGACTGCTCGGACCGTACGGCCAATAATCGCCCGGCCGGGACGGGTCCTGCCACGTCGTGGCGCAGAAGGCTCGGGGAGGTGTGGCGGCGAGCCCGACCGTTGTTGCTCTTCTCCTTCGACGAGCTCGCGGAGAACAGCGATCTGCTCATCCAGCCATTCCTCACGTGCCGAAGGCGCCGTGTCCACGACGGTCTTCGCTCTCCCTCGCCTGCGGTTCATGTCAGTGCGGCGACCGAAGGTGACCTTCAGCTCCCCTCCACCGCCTTGCCGGTGAGGTTCGCCAGATCATCAGAGAGATTGCCGCTCCCCGATTCGAGCAGCCCTGTCACGTGCGAGGCCATGCTCCCCAGCACGACGGCAATGCTCTCGAGTCGCTCTTCCTGGCGCTGGATCTCGCCCTGGAGGGTGCCGATTCGTTGCCGGGCCTCCTCCTCCGCATGTTCGACCTTGTATACGAGCTCCGCGTCGATGGCGTCCCGGCGTTGCGTTGCTTCATCGAGAATGCGCCCCGCCTCGGCCTCGACCTCGCTCCGCCGTCGTTCGGCAGCTTGGTCGGCCGCATTGCGGGTTTCGTGGGCGTAGGCCTCCGCCTCTGAGCGGAGACGCTCCGCGTCGGCACGGCTCGCCTCGGCAAGGCGCGCCGCCTCCGCTCGCTCCGCCTCCGCCGCGGCCGCGGCCTCATTGTGAATCTGTTCGGCCTCATCCTCGGCGCGCCGACGAATCTTCGCTGCTGCTTCTTGTGCGGAGACGAGAATCGTCTGCACCTCCTCGCCGAACGAAGGGACGGCGGACGTTTCCGGGCCCGAGGGAACAGCCTCGTTCTCCGGATCGTCAGGCCCGTCGCCTCCCGCGGGATGTGCCGATTCCACTCCGGCCTCCTCGTCGGGGTTTCGTCTGAAGCTCACCATGCTCGATCCTTTCTTGGTCGGAGTCGGTCGAAACGGGGGCGGTACCGTCGAGGGCGGTGACCGCGAGCTCTCGGACTCTTCTACCGAGACGTGGTATCCGTACGCCGCCAGGATTCCTTTCGCATCCCCCGCGCCGGCCGATGATGTCCGCCTGTTTCCGATGGCTAGAACCGCCGCGGCGAGGCCGGTGAGTAAGGTCGCGCCGATTATCGCAAACAGGATCGTCTTCGACTCGGGGCTCTCGGAAGGCGCCGAGGATGCGATCGGCGCGGGGGAGTTGGCTGCATGCGGCGGGCGCTCCCCGCTTGTCTCGGTTTGAATTCCGCCGAGGATCGGCGCCTTCCCCCTGCTCGGATCAAGGGGATAGTTCTTCCAGAGCTCCGCCGGCTTCCGGTCACCCTTCGTCTGTGTACCCGCGACAGCAGTCTGTGCAAGCGCGAGCGCCAGCATCACGGCGACGGCGGCGTGCGATGTCTGCATGTGTCCCGTCGCGTTCACCGTTAGCGAATCGTGATCGGGGTGCCGACCGGCATTAGCTTCGAGAGCCGAAGGATGTCCTCGTTGCGCATGCGGATGCAGCCATGTGAGACGTGGCCTGGAAGGAGATCCGGCAGGTCGGTCCCGTGGATCCCGACGTACCCGCCTGCGGGCCAGTCGGTCAGGACCGCCGAGCGTGCGCTCGTGCCGAACGCGACCGGTCCGTATATGGGGCTTGCGAAGTCCGTCAGCTTGTTCCGGACGTAGAACTCGCCGCGTGGGGTCGGCCAGGAGGATTTTCCGACGCCGACGTCGGCCCGAAAGATCGGCCGTCCGCGTCGGAAGAGTGTGGCTTTGAGCGATCCCAGATCGACGACGAGCCGTGTCGTTACGGTCCCGTACCCTCCGAGAGCCCGCCGCGGAATCCACCCCGTATTGCGCTCGCCGAGCCGCGGCACACGCACGCGAATCCAGAGCGCCCCCCCGTCGTCGGTTCGCCGATCGAGGACGAGGACGATATTCGTCGTCCCTTCCGGGGTCCGCTTCTCAAGCCGCATCAGCGCCGGAGAGTGCCCGCTGGGCCGCTCTCGAACCAGCGTCGGGCGGCGGACGAGAGCCCAGGCGGATGTATCTCGCCCGGAACTGAGAAAGGTCGCGGGGCCCGGAGCGAACGCCGGCCGCACAGGCAGCGGAAGATCCTCCGCGTCCTCCGCTGACGACGTCCTATGTGCGACAGGTCCGGGGGCGGCCTGAGATCCAGTCCCGAGAAAGCTCATGAGCACGGTGACCAAAACGGCCGCCCCGCCCCCTACGAGGAGGAGTGTGGCGATGCGATTGCGGACTCCCATTCGCAAAGGGGCTCCTCAGCCCACAAACCGAGGGTTCGCCCTCGCCGTCATCTTGGGAACCAGGGTGCTGATGAAGTGTGTCGACGCGACGATTCGATCCACCTCGGAGACCGGCTTCGCGCGGTCGAACGGGCCGGCGACCGGAACGATGCCCGAGATGTGGCGAGCCCACGCCGCGTGCCGCGCCTCGACTGTCAGCAGAGAGAAGGCCGCAGCGACGAGCGCTCTGGAGCCTAGAGCTGGAATGACCCCTGTCAGGAGCGCAGTCGTCAGGTCTTCCATGGCGACTGCTGTCCGAGTGAACCGGCCCTCGTCCTCCGTATTCCCGCGAAAGTCGAAAAAGGGTCTCTTCGTCGCTGCCGGGCCGAGCACGTGCTTGATGATCTTCACGTGTGCACGCTCGTGCGCGCCCAGCGTCTTCGCCCAGACCTCCTTGCGGGCGGCCATGCGTGCCACCGTGCCGGCACGCTCCGTCTCGGTATAGAACGTCGCCTGCAGGTACTCGAAGTTGAGTGCGTACTGGAAGATATGGACATCGTTCTCCTTCGAGTGCTGCTCAGCGAACAGAGGCGGGACTTCCGCGAGCGCCGCAATCAGGGTGGCGCCACCCACGAGCGCCTTGCGCAAGAAACCGGCGCGCGAGTCTCCGTAGAGCGCGGCGATCGTCCCCTGAATGGCGCCGTCGCTGTCCAGTTGCTCGAGCGTCAGGTCGGTTTCACGTGGGACAAACTCCTGCGCTGTGAAAGTCTTGTCATCCATCGGTCTCGAATCCCAAGGAGTCGATCATCGCCAGCACGTCCTCTGGTGCTTTTGCCGCATCGGCGGCCCGCGGAGCCGGATCGCTCTGGAGCACGTCCGCGATCCAAGCGGCATGACGCGCCTCTACTGAGCACACCTGTGCGAACGGCACCATGAGCGCATGGGTCAGATGGGCTCCCTGGCCGATGTACCCCGCCACAGCCGTTTCCTCGAGCTTGCTCGCTGTCGCAGCGAAGGTGTCGGGGTCGCCCGTCGCATCGCCGAAGTCGTACGTGCTCGCTTCTTCGGCCTGCCCTCCGAGGTGCTTCCTGAAGAACTCGACATGCTCCCCTTCGTGACGAGCGAGCAGCGCGGCGAGCTGCTGGAGCTCTCCGCTGAGGGCACCCGCCTCCGCCGCCTCGCGGTAGAACGCTTCCTTCAAGCGCTCGAGACGGAGCACGTAGTTCAGGATTCGCACGTCGCGGGCCGTGGCCGAGCGAGTTTCGCCTCGGGCCAGCGCCGTGGCGAAGCCGCCGGACGCGAGCGCAGCGCCCCCGAGCAGTGCCGAGCGCTTGAGCAGCTCGGCGCGTGAGTGCCCGCGTCGATCTTCGCCCGCGTCCGCGAGCGACGTGCATCTACACCCCATCCTCGGATCCGTCATGCCGCAGTCCTTCTCCAGCGGGGCTCCTCGGTGACGCCGGCCCCGCGCCGTGCGCCATTCTCTCGCTTCTGGAGTCTTTCGGCAAGGCGCGGCATTCCCAAGCTGCGACCGCGTCAAGCCCCCCTTCGACCACCAGAGGCGTGACGGTGCGTCGCGCCGTCCAGGGGTATACGCTCCCGACCGCCTTCCTGCAACCGCTCTTACGGGAAGTGTCTCGAGGATCCGGTCAGGCGGTGCGGCCGGTGAGAAGCCCGACGAGGAGCACAACGGCTGCGACGATGAGCAGGAGCCAGAGCAGCTTGCTCAGGAGGATGCCGCCGCCGATCGCAAAGACGAGCAGCAGGATGAGTAGGAGGAGCAGAAGTCCGGACACGGTTCTCCTTGGTCGTGGGTTGCCGCTCCTTATCCCCGCTGCGCGCTTGCCCCACACACGCGTGCGATGATCGGCCCATGAAGAAGTTCACGGTCACCATCGAAGGCGAGAACTGGAAGGACATCCAGGACCTCGAGCTGCTCGACCTGCCGAAGGAAGGTGACGCCCTCGAGACGAGATACGGAACGTGCATCGTGACCGAGGCCGAGCTGAATCCGGGCAGCGGCGAGCGCGCGGGCAAGATCGTCTGCCGCCTCCCCTGACGGAGCTCCCTCCGCCGGGAGTGCGATGATCGGCGCACCAATCAGTCCAGGAGGACTCAATGAGCGAAATCGCAAGCAGCACCCCAACGAGCACGAGTGCACACGGCCCGGTCGGCGAGACGCGCTCGGTCGGGCTCTCCATTCTCTGGTTCATCTTGACCCTCGGGATCTACGGGATGCTACTGGGTCTACAAGACGCAGGAGGAGGTCAAGCGCTACTCCGGCAACGGAATCGGCGGCGTGCTCGGCCTCGTCATCTACATCCTCATCTCGCCGGTGACGTTCTTCATCGTGCCGTCCGAGGTGCGCTACATGTACGAAGACCTCGACGGGGGCCAGAGCCCCGTGCGCGGCATCTACGGCCTCTGGATCCTGCTACCGCTCGTCGGCCCGATCATCTGGTTCGTCCAGGTGCAGGGCGCTCTCAACCGCTACTGGGAGTCGAAGGGAGCCTCACCCGCCTAGACTGCCGCATGCCCCGGGGGAGCAGCGGTCGCCGGAAGAGCTCGACCAGGAATGGAGCGAGCTCATCGAGGAGCACCGGCTCGCCATGCCCGGCACGCAGGTCCTCTTCGCGTTCCTGCTCGTCCTCCCTTTCCAGCAGCGCTTCCAGGAACTGACGGAGAATCAGGTCTACGTCTACTTCTCGGCGCTCCTCTGCGCCGCGCTCGCAATCGTCCTCCTCATCACTCCCACGGCCAATCACCGGCTGCGCTGGCGGCAGGGGGACAAAGAGGCACTGCTCAAGAACGGGACGCGTTCGGCGATCGCAGCCACGGTCTTCCTCGCTGCGGGGATGTCCGCCTCGGTCTACCTGATCACGGACTTCCTGTTCGGCGAGCCCGCGACCGCGGCGGTGACCGCGCCGCTCGGAGCGCTCTTCATCTGGCTCTGGTACGGCCTCCCGCTCGTCCGCCGGATGCGCGAGCGCGACTGACCCGTCCGGTCAGTCGATCACGAAGCCGACGGTGATGCTCTTGACCTTCCCCGTGGCGATGCCGATCCGGTAGTCGGTCACCCGGTGGCCGGCTCGGAAACGGCCCGTCCAGCAGTGGCGAAAGTCAGAGCTTTCGGTGCGACAGTGGAGGCGCGGATAGGCGTCGTGCAGCGCGCTCTCCGGCGAGCCCACGTGAACCCCCTCGGCGGTCTTCTGCGTCTCGCGGTTCGTCCAGACCGCGGTGGCGCCCGCGTTCCCCTGGAACGTGGCCATGAGTTTCCCGTTCGAGTTTCTGTAGATGAACTGCGTGAACGCGCCGAAGTCGTTCGTGCCGTGGACGATCCGGTCGGGCTGGCCCTTCTTGTCCTTGACCTCGGGCCGCGTCATGTTCAGCTCGATCCCGGCGATCGACTTCTGCGGGACGATCCGCGCCGAAGCCGCGCCGACCCAGACGAGCGTGACCAGGCAGGCGACGGCGAGAGCGAGGTAGCGGAGCGCGCGCACTCCCTCCCTTCTACAACTCCGCCCGGAGGAGTTCAAGGGCGTCCTGCAGACGATTGCGATTTTCTAACGGGTTGAGCCAGCCGCTCGCCCCGGACGGGTGCGGGAGCGGCACCGCGACCGCGTCGCCGAGCTGGAACCTGGAGCCGATGCAGCCGGCCAGCCCCGAGATACCGAGCACGCGCTTGATCGCGAGCGCGCCGACCGGGACGACGAGCCGCGGCCGGAGCAGCCGAAGCTCCCAGTCGAGCCAGAAGCGGCAGAGCTCGAGCTCGCGCGGGCTCGGAGGCCGGTCGCCGCGCCCGCTCGGATGCCTGCCCGGATAGCAGCGCGTGACGGACGAGCAGTAGAAGGTCGTGTAGAACCGCTGCTCGTCCATGTCGAGCCAGCGTCGAAGGGTCTGGCCGGCGCGGCCGCGCCACGGGCGGCGCTCGCCGCCCTCGACGATCCCCGGCGCCTGGCCGACGATCATCGCGCGCTGGCCCGCGCGACCCTCGAAGACGGGCAGCGACTCGAGCGGATAGCCCGCCTCCGCACAGGCCCGGCAGACCCGGTTGTCGCGCTGCAGGGACGGGAGCGAGCGGTAGGAGCGTTTTCTTCGCGTCACGCGGGTAGTTTCGCGCCGTGCCTCCGGCCGCGATCCTCGACATCGACGGAACGCTCGTCGACACGAACTACCACCATGTCATCGCGTGGTACCGCGCCTTCGAGCGAAACGACATCGTGCTCCCCCTCTGGCGCATCCACCGCCACATCGGCATGGGCGGAGACCAGGTCGTCGGGGCGCTCGCGGGCGAGGACGTCGAGCGAGAGCGCGGCGACCACATCCGTGCCGCCGAGAAGGAGCTCTACCTCGAGCTGATCGACGAGGTGGAGCCCTTCGAGGGCGCCCGCGGCCTCATCGAGACCCTGAAGGAGCGTGGCCACACGGTCGTCCTGGCCTCGTCCGCGAAGGTGGACGAAGTCGACCGCTACCTCGACCTCCTCGATGCCCGCGAGCTCGCCGACGGATGGACGACCTCGGCAGACGTCGAGGCGACCAAGCCGCATCCCGACCTCGTCGCCACCGCCGTCGAGAAGGCGGGCGGAGGCGATGCGGTCATGGTCGGCGACACGCCGTGGGACTGCGAGTCGGCGCGCGGCGCCGGCGTCCCAACAGTCTGCGTCCTCACGGGCGGGTTCTCGGAGCAGGAGCTCTTGGACGCCGGCGCCGTCGCGGTCTTCGAGTCGATCGCCCAGCTCGCCGAGCGGCTGGACGAGACTCCGCTGGCCTAGGCGCCTTTCTTGCGGTTCACGGCGGCGAGGAGCTGGCGCTTGTTCATCCGCGAGCGGCCGTTGATGTTCAGCCGCTTGGCTTCGTTGTAGAGCTGCTCCCTGGTCTGGCCGGTCGTGCGGCTGCCGTGCGACCGAAGGCCGCCGCGGCGGCTCGAGGACATGTCGCGAACCGAGCTCCGCGAGGCGCCGCGCGACTCGCCCGAGCGGGCGCGTTCCTTGTTCACCGTACGGGCGGCGACCTCCTCGGCGCGGTTCTCGGACATTCCGCGCTCCTTCGCGCTGTCCTTGATGTGCTCGTACTGACGGGCGCGCTTCGTGCCCTTCTCGACACCACGCGGTGGCATCAGAACCCCCTTTTCTCGCTTGCACCGCTCCTACCGATACCGAAGAGGGCCAAAACGCCCGATACCATGGCGGCGCGCGGAGAGGTGTCCGAGTTGGCCTAAGGAGCGCGACTGGAAATCGCGTACCCGGCGAAAGTTGGGTCGCGGGTTCGAATCCCGCCCTCTCCGCCTCACACCCAGTTGGTCCCTGGCGCTCGTCTGCCTGCGCGGCGGCGCGGGCGCTAGTCAGTCACGTCATCGACGCCTGCGGCACGCTCATGGCGGGCCCGTGCGAGTACCTCAGCCCCCAGCGTGTGGATTCGTCCGCTGTCGGCGCTGTGGCAATCCCGCCCTCTCCGCCGCGTCCTTTCCACGACGGTTTTCCCCACGCCCTCGGTCCGAGCCGGGGTCGCTCCGGTCTTTGTAAGCAGTTTGTCTGGTTCCGGCACGCTCACTTGACCGCGCCCATGAACGGTGTGACGGTTGGCCCAGGCTGGGGGGACCGGCCGGCGGATTTACCAATCCGAGGGAGGGATCTATGAGGCACTTCTTCCAGGGCCGCCTGATCGTGGCGGTCATGATCACCGTGCTCGTTTGCGGGGCGGCGACCGCGGGAGCCGCCGCCTTGATTACCAGCGCGGACGTGAAAGACGATTCCCTGAAGAGCAAGGACATAAAAAACGGCACGCTGCAAAGCAAGGATGTGAAGAACGGGTCGCTGGGCGCGGATGACCTGAAGAACGGATCGATCGGGAAGAAGAAGCTGAACCCCGAGCTTCTCGATGCGATCCCGGTCCGCATCACGGGTCCGTTGCCGACCAACGGGTTTACCGCTACCACCGCCGTTGAAAACACGTCTGACGGCATCGTGTTTGGCCCGTACGCCGACGGCGGCACAGAAGGCGGCTCTCTCTGCACCGACGCGCTGGACGGCAAGACCTTGAACGACGTGGAGCATCTCGCGTTTGAGGCTCGTTACACCGCGGAGGGCGACACCGGCGGGGTGGGCGTTCCCTATCTGCGCATCTTCCTGGAGGACGATGCGCACGATGCGATCTTCTCCCCGAACACGCAACCACCGGATCCCGACGTCCAGGAAGGACCGTTCCACACCTGGGTGGCGACGGCGGGCGTGTGGCGATATGACGACGATGGCGGCTCAGGGGGAGAGTACGGTCTGACCGGTGCGCCTTTCGACACGGTGAAGGGCGATCATGGCACCGAGGTGATCAGCAGCATCTGCATCAGTGCGGGTTTCAGCGCCGGTACTGACCTGAGTGCATTGCTGCGCACCTGGGAGGTGAACGCCACCGACTACGCGTTCGGCCTCTAGTCAGAGGCGCGCTGGGATCGCCCAGCCGTCCCCGTCCGCCGGTCCCCCTCGCCAAAACCAACGTGAACGGGTTGCGGCAACGGCTCCCACCGCGGCCAATCGATGCGCCGTCTAGCTGGTCGACTGTTCCGGGACCGGTGCCTGTGCCCAGCCGGTCCTGCTTCGGAAGCCGAACGACAGCCCCATAGGGTACGGCCAAGGTAAGCGGGTACCACGCCTCGACGAGCAGGACGAAGGGCACTATCGGCAGCATCCAAAGTCGCAGAAGGTTGCCGAGAAGGCCGGTGCCGACTAGCTGTTCGCGGCCTGTTCGAGGAAGGCGACGAGGTCGGCGAGCTGCTGGTCGTCGAGCTGGTCGCCGTAGACCGCCGGCATGATCCCGGCCGTGAAGCCCGAGGCGATCTCGGCGTCGGGATTCACGATCGACTCGTGGATGAAGGCCGCGTCCTTTCCCTTCAGCACCTGGTCCAGATCGGGGCCGACGGTCCCGGCCGCGTTCGCCTCGGCGAGCGTGTGGCAACTCGCGCACGGAGGCTGAGCGGTCGCCGTGAAGATCTGCTTGCCGGCTGCCGGGTCACCCGTCGCGCCTCCGCCCGTCTCTGTCGGCGCCGTGGTCTCCGTGGGTGTGGACTCGGTGGACGCGGGCGCCGTCTCGGTGGCGCCGCTCTCCGCCGCCGCCTCGACGTGGTGACTCTCGCCGAATACCTCGACCGCGGTCAGCATCGCGACGATCAGGAGCGCGGCGACGAGGACGAGTGCGCCGACGTGCCGGCCCGGGAAGTTCGGGTTCCGCCGCGGCAGCACGAGCGAGACCACCAGCGCGAAGCCGACGAGGACGAGAGCGGCGATTCCGATGATGACGTCGTTCCGGCTCACGCAGGGCGCATACGATACCGGGGTGCGCCGCCGAGGTCTTCGCTTCACAGCCGCGGCGGCCCTCGCCACCGCAGCCCTGCTCGCTGCTCTCGGGGTCGGCGAGGTCGACGGCGTCCTCTCCGACTGGCAGGCGTTCGTCCTCGGAGTCGTGCAGGGACTCACCGAGCTCCTGCCGATCTCGTCCTCGGGCCACCTGATTCTCGTCCCCTGGCTGGGCGACTGGACGTACCTCGAGGAGCACCCCGACTTCAACAAGACGTTCGACGTGGCGCTTCACCTGGGGACGCTGATCGCGGTCGTCGCCTACTTCTGGGATGACATCGTCGCGCTCGTCGCCGCCTGGTTGCGGAGCATCGGCCACCGAGGGATTCGGAGCGTCGAGGAGCGGACCGCGTGGGGCGTCTTCGCCGCGACGATCCCGGCCGCGCTCGCCGGAGCGCTCGGCGAGAGCGTCGTCGAGGAGCACCTCGGCGAGCCCTGGCAGATCGCGGTCTTCCTCGCCGTCTTCGGCGTACTGCTCTGGCTCGCCGACCGCATGCCGCAGGAGCGGAAGATCGGCGACCTCCGTGTCGGCCAGGCGATCGCGATCGGGCTCGCACAGGCGGCCGCGCTCGCGCCGGGCGTCTCCCGCTCCGGCATCACGATCACGATGGCGCGCGCCCTGCGGTTCGACCGCGACGCGGCGGCGCGCTTCTCCTTCCTCCTGCTCGTCCCGGTCGTTCTCGGTGCCGTGCTCTACAAAGGCTGGACCGATGTCATCCGCGGGGAGCTGCCCGATGGCTGGGCGGGGCCGTTTCTCGTCGGCACCCTCGCCGCGGCGGGCAGCGGCCTGATCGCCATCGAGGCCTTGCTCGGCTACGTGCGCCGGCACAACTACTCGGTCTTCGTCGTCTACCGCCTTCTCGCCGCGGCGTTCATCCTGCTCCTCATCGCGACCGGCGTCCGCGAAGCGACGTTCTAGGAACCCGGAGGCTGCCGCGGGGGTACTACGGGCAATGCGCCTGAGGGCCGCCGTCGTCGTGCTGCTCCTTGCCGGGTGCGGAAGCTCCGCGGTCAGCGCTCCGGAGCTCCTCCCGGATCTCGTCCAATCGCCTCCGCGCGCGCTCGAGGTCTACCGGGCCGGAGGTGCCTGGAGGCTCGCGTTCCTCTCCGCGGTCGAGAACGACGGGCGCGGGCCGATCCTCCTCGTCGGGCGCCGGCCCGACCAGAGCGCTCCCGCCATGGCGGTGGAGCAGCTCGTCCGCCGCTCGGACGGGAAGACGTCAACGTATCCGGTGGACGGCGAGATCCGCTTCGTCCAGTCGGAGACACATCGCCACTGGCACTTCCTCGACTTCGAGCGCTACGACATTCTGACGGCGGACGGAAAGACGGTCGGGCGCGACCAGAAGACCGGCTTCTGTCTCGGAGACCGCTACAACGCGTCGCGAGGCGTCGAGCTCCCCGGCGAGCCCGAGCTGCCTGTGTGGACGCAGGAGTGCGGCCGCGGCCAACCCGAGCGTCTGATCGTCCGCGAGGGCATCTCGCCCGGCTTCGGCGACGACTACGTGCCGCGACTCGAAGGCCAGTCGATCGACATCACGGGCCTCCCGGCCGGCCGCTACGTCCTCCGGCACCGTGTGAACGTCGACCGGGCCCTGCGCGAAAGCGACTACCGAAACAACAGCGCCGAGATGCCCTTCGAGCTCACCTGGTCCGAGTCCGGAACCCCGACCGCGGTCGCGGTGTATGACAGCTAAACGAAGGAGGCCGGATTGAGACGTTCACTCATCGCACTCGCGCTCGGGCTCTGCGCGGCCGCCGTGCTCGCCTCTGGGGCGCTGGCCAAGGACGGCGGCGTCGAGCTGAGCTCGACCCCGTTCGGGACGCCTCCCGGCGGAACCTGGTCGACCGGGCTGACGCTCATCGACCTGAACGGCAGGCTTCCTGCCGACGCGAAGCCCACGCTCGAGCTCACCAACCTCGACACGGGCGAGCGCAGGACCTTCGCGGCCACGTCCACGGGCCAAGTCGGCCAGTACACCCTCGACGTCGTCTTCCCGACGCCGGGCCGCTACGCCTACACGGTCACGGACGGATTCACCGAGAGGGAGTACACCTATCCGCCGGTGCGGATCGTCGGCTCGCAGCCGGTGGTCTCGGTGCCCTCGTCTGGGGGCGAGGGCTCGTTCCCGTTCTGGGCGCCGGTGGTGGGCGGGATCGCCCTCCTCCTCGCGGCGGGCGCGGCGACTATCTTCGCGCGGCGTCGCCGCTTCAGGCTGTCGCATTAGGCAGATGCCCACCTGGGTAGCGAAGGGCGGCCGGACGGCCGCCCTTCGTTAATTTCGGATTAGTTTCGTCGCCTGACCTTGTGACAGGCGAATCCCTGCCGATACCGTCGTCAGAGACCAACTTTGTGACACCCGCCTACATGCTCGACAACCTCATCAGCCTGCTGAACGACAACACGCCGCTGTCCTCCCCGTGGGGACGGATCGTCGTGATCGCGGCGGTCTTCGCGCTCGCGTGGCTCGTCGCGCGCACGACGGCCTGGGTAGCGGGACTCATCCTCGCCTGGCACGACCGCCGGCAAACGAACGCGGACCTCGAGGCGACCGGGACGATCTCCAACCTGAAGCGCCGGGAGACGCTCGTGAGCGTCATCCGCACCGGCATCACCTACGTGACCTTCGCGGTCGCTGCGATCGTCATCATCGGCCAGCTCACGGGCGGCGTCGACCGGCTGACCGCGATCGCCGGCGCCTCCTTCGCACTGATCCTCGCCGGCTTCGCCACGCAGCGGCTTCTCCTGGACATCATCGCCGGCCTGACGATGTTCGCCGAGCGCTGGTTCTCAGTGGGGGACACCGTCACCCTGCTCGTCGGCGCCGAGCTCCAGGGCGTCGTCGAGGACGTGACCCTTCGGCGGACACGGCTCCGCGCGCTCTCTGGTGAGGTCATCCAGGTGCACAACTCACAGATCCAGGCCGTCTCGGTCCTGCCGCGCGGCGTCAAGGAGCTCGCCATCGAGGTCTTCGTCGCCAAGCGCGAGCCGGGCGAGCGCCTGGTCGAGGACGTCGTCCGCATCCTCCCGGAGGGCCCGACGACGTTCATTCGCCGGCCCTGGATCGAGCACGTCGAGGACCTCGCGCACAACCTCACGCGGATCCGCCTGCACGCAACGGTCGCCCCCGGCCGGGAGTGGCTCGCCGAGGAGTTCTTCACCGATCTCCTCAAACAGCGCGCGAGCGACTCCCTGATCGTCCACGGGCCGGTGGCCTTCGCCGTCGACGAGCGCGCGATGCGGAGCTACGCACGGGCGAGCGCGACGACGCGGACGGCGTTCGGCCGCTCACAGCGAAACGCTGCCTAGCCAGTCCCTCCAACGAGGGGACGGAGGCAGCCGATAGAAGGCCGCCCTGTCGTGGTAGAGCGGCCTTTGGGTACTTACCTGACGCCGGGGGAGGAATGGGAGAGGGGCCACCCGGCGTCTCTGCGGAGCCGCGACTATAGAGCTCAGACGTTAGGAACTCGTGAGCGAGGTGGGGTATTCCGTGCGGTACCGAAGCTCGCTGGCTCGGCTCAGACCGGGCCTGGGTCGCGACTCCGTCGACGAACCCTCCTAGGCGTCCGGCTGCTCGCGCTCCGAGAGGAGCTTCCCGCTCGGCGGCGCCTTCCCGTACGGCTTCCGGTTGCGGGCGCGGACGTGGCGGACGATCCCCCACGCGACGAGCGCGCTCAGCCCGCCGATGATCGACGCGACGACGATCTGGTTGGCGTAAGGCACGGCGAGGAGCTTGATCCCGCTGAGAATCAGTGCCGCCGCGAGCGCGAAGCGGAGCATCCGGTCCGGGATGCCCACGCTGATCTGGCTGCCGATGAGGACACCCGGGATCGAGCCGACCAGGAGCCAGCCGATCGCCCCCATGTCGACGTTGCCCGCGACGAGGTGGCCGAGGCCCGCGACCCAGAGAAGGGCGGCGGCGTGGAAGATATCCGTCCCGACGATGATCTTCGCGCTGAGGGGGAAAGCGATCAGCATGGCGAGGCCGAAGAGCGTCCCGCTTCCAACCGACGTGAGACCGACGAGGAAACCGCCCACCATTCCGATACACACTGCGACGATCCGGTCGCGGTTCGAGAGGTGCCCGAGCTCCTTCTGCGGCCCGGCCGGGTGCATGATCGCCTTGGCCAGGAAGGCCAGGCCGCCGACGATCAGCATGATCGCCAGGATCTTGCCCTGCACCGAGTCGACGCCGTCCCCGTAGCGATCGGTCAGGTAGCCGACCGTCCAGACACCGACGAGCGACATCGGCGCGCTGCCGACGAGCATCCAGAGCCCCAGGCGCAGGCGCACCGTCCCGAGCCGCCGGTGCCGCGCCGCGCCGAAGGATTTGAAGATCGCGCCGTGCAAGATGTCCGTCCCCACCGCGATCGCCGGGTCGAACTTGAAGAAGAGGATGAGCATCGGCGTCATCAGCGAGCCTCCGCCCATCCCGGTCATGCCGACGAGGATTCCGATCAGGAGGCCCGCGATCGCGAGCCTGGGGTCATGGGTGTCCGGCATGTCGCTCAGTAGACGACGAGGACGTCGCAGCCGGCTCGGCGCAAGACGTTCTGGTTCACGCTTCCTTCGACAAGCCGCTCGAAGAAGCGCTTGTGGCGGCTCCCGACGACGATCAGGTCGACGTTGCGCTCCTGCGCGAGACCGACGATGGCGTCGGCCGGCGTGCCCTTCGTGGGAACGAGATCAGCGCTGAGGCCGCGGCCGTCGAGGTAGGACCGCGCTTGCTCGAGCCGCTCCTGGGCCAAGCGCTCCGCGTCTGGCGTGCCGTCCTTCGGTGGCACGACGTTCGTGACGATCAGCGACGCGCCGAGCTGCTCGGCGTAGTCGGCGGCACGCCCCAGTGTCTGGCTCGAAGGGTCGTCGTAGGCGACGAGGATCGTTTTCACCGGCACGGCCTGGAAGGGTACCCGGCTCGCCCCGACGCGACGCCCGCAAACGGTCGGGTCATTGCGTGCGCACCTGCCGCTCACTAGCGTTGGCGCATGTTCTTTCGCCTCTCGAGCTGGGAGCTCGGGCTTTTCCTGTCGGCGGTCATCCTCGGTACGACGGTGCTCGGTCTCGTTCTCGGCCGCTACCTCCGGCACCGGTCCGAGCATCTCCGCGAGCCCGTCGGCATCCTGCAGGCCGCGCTGCTCGGCCTGGTCGGGCTCGTCCTCGCCTTCGGTCTCGCACTGGCGGTCGGGCGGTACGAGTCGCGTCGCACCGCGGTCGTCGACGAGACGAACGCGATCGGGACTACGTACTTGCGGGCCCAGACGCTGCCGGAGCCCGTTCGCACGCAGTCGCTCGTTCGCCTCGTCCGCTATACGGACACGGTCGTCGTCATCTCGAGCTCCATCCCCGGCAGCGCCGAGGAGCGGGAGGCCGAGGCTGCGGGCGACCGTCTGCAGCGAGAGCTCTGGGGCCTTGCCGGGCAGGAGCTCGAGGACGCGCCGATCGCGAGCGCGCCGCGCCTGTATCTCGAGTCGCTCAACGAGATGTTCGACGCGGAAACGACCCGTGTCGGCGCTTTGGACAACCGGGTGCCCGGTGCCGTGCTGGCCGTGGAGGTCGGCGGCGCGGCCATCGCGCTTGCCCTGCTCGCCTTCTACCTCGCGATTCTCGGCCGCGGCGTGGCCACGGTCATGCTCGCGGCAGGGCTGATCACCCTGTTGCTCCTCGTCACGTTCGATCTCGACAGGCCGACGCGCGGTCTGATCCAGGTTCCGGACACGCCGCTCGTGACACTCCGCGCCTCGATGGAGCTGCCACCGGCCGCGAGCGCACCCGAGCCGTAGCCCAGCGGCCCCTCGTGGGCACAAAGTAACGTCTCCCGCGATGGGCCTCTTCAGCCCACTCCGAGCGAGGGTAGACGGCGTCACCGCGCGCCTGGCCCTCGTCGGCGCGGACCCGCGCGACGACGACGACTTGCGGGCCCGCAAGGCCCTCCTTGTCCTGATCTCGGTGTTGATCCTGCCGATCGCGGCGCTCTGGGGTGGCTTGTATCTCGCGTTTCGGTCTCCGGTCGGTGTGGTGCCGCTCGTCTACCTCGCCGTCCTGCTCGCGGCGATCATCGTGTTCTCGCGAACGGGCAACTTCGCGCGCCTCCTCAGGGTCAGCCAGGTCGACATCCTGCTCGCGCCCACGCTCTCCATGATCCCTCTCGGCGGCTTCCTCGCCTCGGGCGGCGTCGGCCTCTGGGGGATCCTGGCGCCTCTCGGCGCGCTCGTGTTCTTGAATGTCCAGTCGGCGGCCCGCTGGTACGTCGCGTACGTCCTCGTCTTCCTCGGATCGGGGATCGCGGGCGAGATCATCGGCCCGGTCTGGACACCGCCGCCGGACTGGTTCACGAGCATCATGCTGGCCATGAACATCGCGGTCGGCGGCACCATGGTGTTCACGCTGCTGGCGCTGTTCGCCAAGCAGCGAAGCGACGCGCTGGCGGCGCTCCGGGTGGAGCAGGCCAAGGCCGAGAACCTCCTGCTCAACATCTTGCCCCGCTCGATCGCCGACAGGCTGAAGGCCGAGTCCCAGCCGATCGCGGACCAGTTCGGGTCGGCGTCGATCCTCTTCGCGGACGTGGTCGAGTTCACGCCGTGGTCCGAGCGGCTCACGCCCGCCGAGGTGGTCGGCTGCCTCGATCACCTCTTCAGCCACTTCGACGAGCTCGCGGAGCGGCACGGGCTCGAGAAGATCAAGACCATCGGCGACTGCTACATGGTCGCCGCGGGCGTTCCGGAACCGCGCCCGGACCACGCTTGCGCGCTCGCTCAGATGGCGCTCGACATGCTGGAGGCGATGCGCGCGGAGGGCGAAGCCGGGCACCTCGGCCTCGAGCTTCGAATCGGTATCAACTCGGGCCCGGTGGTGGCCGGCGTCATCGGTCGGAAGCGCTTTCTCTACGACCTCTGGGGCGACGCCGTGAACATGGCGAGCCGCATGGAGACCTACGGCACGTCGGGGCGGATCCAGATCACGCGCGCGACGTACGAGCTCCTCGCCGACGACTTCGAGTGCGAGCCGCGCGGGACGATCGCGGTCAAGGGGAAAGGCGAGGTGGAGACGTGGTACCTCGTCCGTCCCCGAGGCGAACGCCCTTCGGCCTCAGCCGACCAGGCCTTCGAACGGACACTCGCCGACAGGTCCTGAGGGCGCAGCTGGGTACCATCGAACAGATGACCATCGAGCGGATGGACCACGTCGGCATCGTGGTTGACGACCTCGCAGCCGAGCTGTGAAGTTCCGCTCGCCGTCGAACGGGGGCGACAACCGGCACGCGCCGGCCAACACCCCGGGTACCCGCCACATCGCATTCGCCGGCGAGGACATCGACGTCGACGGGCTGGAGCGCCACGAGGACAGCTACCGGCTCGGCTACGTCCGCGGCCCGGAGGGGATCATCATCGAGCTCGCGGAGCGGATCGGCTGACGTCGAGTCCGTTGCCGACATCTGGGCCGTTCCCGGGACCACCCTGCCTCGGCTCCCGACCGACCGTTCCCCCCTCATTTTCCCAGTCGTCCGAAGACAGGCCCGCGGAGCGATCGTTCCATCATCGGAAAGAGAAGGCCGTTATGCAGAGAAGGCCCGCAAGCGCGGGCCTTCTCTCGTGCGTCGAGTGGTCTTGCCGGAGCTGTTACGCCCAGGCCTTCATCTCATCGACGATGACCTTTCCACCCGTGATCTTGGGCGGATTCGGAAGGACCGTGTCGAGCTTCTCCTCGCGTAGCCACTCGGCCACGACGCGCGTCGACTCGTCGGCGTGTGCCGAAGTGTCGTAGAAGTTGACGGAACTCATGACGCCGTTCTCGGCCTCGATGAGGAAGTAGCCGTTGAAGCCGTCGAGCTTCTTGAGGCGCGGGGTCAGGCTCTCGCCGACCTTGCGTGTCAGCTCGTCGGTGCGCTTGGTGTCGATTCCTTCGTAGCGTCTCACGATGGCATGCATGTGCTGCTCCAGTCTGTGGATCTAAGGGCGGAGAACTCGGACGAGCCCTCCTGAGGCACTTGGGCCAGATGAGACAGTCGAAAAGGAGTGTTGTGGAGCCTCAACGGCTTCCGCGCTAGGCCTTCTGCGCACATCCACCATAGCCGCGATTTTGTGCCACCGTTGGCAACTAGCCGCGTGCGCTCGTCGGCGGCGTGGCGCTGGCGAGCGGAGTACGCAGTCGATGTCTTTGCCCCGGACCTGAAGCTGGCACAACTTGACTCGTCGTGAGGGTCGCGAACATGACTCCAGCTCGCCCGATGCCGGCGGCGAGCACTCAGGAGACCCGACCGAGATCGGCACCGACGCCCGAGGGGAAGGGCGCTAGGCCGATGGCTTCGAGGGACTCCGCTTCGGCAAGCTTCGGCGGGTGATGCGGAAGACCAGGGAGTGCATCAGCACGTGGTAGACTCGGTTTGCGCTTCTGTTGGAGAGTCTCCTCGTCTACAGGCGAGCGTGACCGCCGGACGAAAGCCGTCCTTCTACTTACTTGTAGCGGCTCGGTCAGCAGGGCACTCATCAAGGAGGCCACGATGGCCACCACCGTTCCCGAAGTGCCGACTTCCGTTTCCACGGAAGGCGTGACGACCCGGAAGCCGCCCGAGCGGAAAGAAGCCCTCGCACGGGCCGTGCAGAGACAGGTTTCCCTGGGTGCTCGAGTCGAATCGCTGGCTGATTATCAGGCGATCCTCGTCACCGGACATCGACCGAATCACCTTCTCCACCTCGTGACCTTGGGTCTCTGGGGCCGTGAACACCGGACATCGGTCAGCGTGGACGAGGCGGGGAACACGAGCCTTCAGAAGCTTTCGCGGTAAGACGGTTCGAAATGGTCACAGCCCGTCCCAGAGGCGGTTTGAGCCAACCCGCAATCGCGTGGCGCGGCGTCCACCTCAGCCCGCATCGTTGGAGGGTTCTCGGCGGACTCGGGCTCTCTCTTGGCTCGCTGGGGGCGTGCGTCCTCCTCGCTCGGCACCTGACCGATGCGAGTTGGCCCCTGGACGGCGCACGCGTCTTGCTGGTCTTCCTCGCCGGAGGCTTGTATCTGGCCAGCTTCGGCTTCCGTGCATTCGGATGGCAACAGCTGTTCCCTCGCCGCGAGCGCCCCGACGGGGCTCGGTGTCTCGCGTCGTGTGGGGCGGCCGCTGCCAGCGGGGTCGTCCTGCCATTCCGGCTCGACTACGTCGTGAAGATCTTCACTCTGCGCAGGCTGGGCGGAGTGAGGCTGGGTCTGAAGACGATCGGCGTCTCGATCGTCGCTCTCGGCATGGTCGACGCGGTGGCGATGCTCCCCTTGGCTGCCTACGCCCTCGCGGTTTCCGGGCCGGTCCTCCGCGCGCCAATGGTCGTCGTCGTCCTCTTCTGCCTCGGCTGTCTCATGATCATCACGCTCGGACAACGGGTCTCACGGCTCCCGCTCGTCGGACGCTCCGACCGCCTTCAGGCCGTCTACTGTCGCGTTGCGGACAGTACGCGCTTCTCGCGGCCGACGCTCGTCGCGGGTCTCCTGCTCCTGGGCTGTTGGACCTCGCGCGCTCTCGGCAGCGCTTTCCTGCTGAGCGCCCTCGGCGTCCGCTTCTCGCCGACACTCGCACTGGTCGTCGTCTGCGTGAGCGCCGCGACGGCGATCCTTCCCATCACCGCCGGCGGCGCCATCGCCGGCATGGGGACGACGGCCGGCGTGCTCTTCGCCCTCGGCGTCTCGAAGAATGTCGCGCTCAACTTCTCGCTTGCCTCCGGGCTCCTGCTGACCAGCGCGGCGCTCACCGCGGCAGCTCTGGGGCTGAGCGCCTCGCTCATTCTCACGCTCCGTGCGCGCCGGGTGCTCGTCCCCGCGATCTAGGAGCGCGACAGGTCGAGCATGAAGCCCGTGAACGGCACCTTCTGTGCCGCGACGGCGACTATGCCGCTTGCGTCACTCTGACTGCGCGGCTTCCCAGTAGAACTCCTCCCGGGCAAGAGCCGGAGTGCCGTCGAGGATCGGTGCCCATACGCCGAATCCGCCGGAGCGGGCCGGGTCATTGACGAGATCGCGCACCAGTCCCTCGATGCCCGCGCCCGCGAAAACGAAGACCACGGCTTCCTCGGCGAGAAAGATGCTGTGTCGCCGAAAGCCAGCCGGGTCGAGTCCGTACGGCGCGCCCTCAGCGAGGATCTGCGCTGCTCGCTCGCGCGACCCTGGCAGAAGCCTGGCAACGACTGCTACGCGCTCATCCATGTATCGATCATTAATGCCGGAAGTCCGCGGCTTACCACCGACGCGAGCGACGACAGCGCCCAGGGGCTTCCGAGGGAGGACGCCGGTCGTTGTCGAGCGCGGTCGACAAGCCCTATGTCGACAACGGTGCTTCGTCAACCGGGCCCATGCTGATCACAGCAAGCCGCAAGACCCAAAGACCGTCGTCAGCCGGGAAGAAATCGCCCCCGTATTCACCTTGGTGGTTGCGGAAGGCATCGATCTCGGCCAGCACCTGATCGTCTGACTCGATTGTCTTGAAGACCTCTTCGCCGGTCGAAAGTCTGAACCTCAATCTCGCCACGGCGCGAGCATAGCGCCGTGGAACGCGTTGTCGGATCGCTCGGCCTCTCAGGTCGGGTAGTGAGGTCAGCCTGAGCGCCACGCTCTGTGAGGACCGTCAGCCGAACCGGCCTGGCGAGCGTTTCTCTCAGAAGAGCTGGCTCCCGCAAATGGGCGACCGTCGCTTGTCTACGTGGTCTACACGCATCCCGGAACCCGATTCGCCACCCGCGCCACGACCTAAAACCATCGGCGGCACGGAACCAGGGGCTCGTCTCCCACCATTACAGGGCGGTTGGCGACAGGTTCGAGCGGTGGTCGAATCCGTTCCGCTACGTGTGGCCGTCGGAGTTGGACCTGATGGCGCGCTCGCGGTGACCTTCGTGAGCGCGGGTCCAGCTGGAACTTCACGAGCGAGAGCACCAAGCACGTCTCGGTCTGGGAAAGATCCTCTTGACGCTCGTCGGGCGAGGTGAGCTCCGCCGGAGCAGCCGAGCGACGACGGTGCGGAGGAGCTTGCGCGGCGAGCGCCGAGCGACGACGGCGTAGGGAGCTCACTCCGTCCCAATGGAACTCGCTCGCGAGCGAGCACCGGAGTCCCTGGAGAAGCGATGCCCAGACGGCGAATCCTGCCGAACTGACGCGCGCCGGGCTCACGTTTCATGCTTTCGCCGAGTGGCCGAGCGACGACTGAACGTAGGGGGCCTGGATGCGCCGCTCACTTAGCCCATCTTGAGCGGATCGACGCAAAGACTCGAGATCGAGAGCGTTTCGTCCTTCTGCAGCCCTTCCGCCTTGAACCGAAATGCGACGGCCGTCACGCCGCTCGGCGACGCGAGCGCGAGGACGTTCATGTAGATCGGGAGGATCAAAGACGGCTCCCATTCGCTTCCGGCCTGCAGCCTCGCGATCGTTAGACGCTTGATGTGGCCGCCGAAGTCCTCGTAGAGAACGTCAAGCTTCAGGTGCGATTTCTCGTTGCCGCCGCGGTCTCTGATGAAGAAGCGGATCGTAGGGTTGTCCAGCGTCACGCACATCGCCGGCGTTCCCGCCTCCGCTCCCTTCGAGAGTTGGAGCGAATGCTTGGCACCGCTGAACGGGTCCGCCGAGTAAACGACGGTCGCTTGCTTGTTCAGTGTCCAGCCGTCGGTCGCCGACAGGTCGCCCTGGGGCGCGAGCACGTAGGAAGCGTCATCTCCCCACGCTGCGAACTGGGAAGACGGGTCGCCATAACCACAGTCCGCGTCTTCGAGGAGCCGTCCTGCCCGTGCCCACCTCCCGTGCCCGAGCAGCTCGTCAATCTTCTTCTCGATGGAGGACACCTGCTTCGAGACGTCCTCGAGCTGGGCATCGTCCCCAGTTGAATCACCTGCGTTCGCTGCAGTCGCCGCTGTAGCCGCGAAGGCGATGATGCACGTCGAGAGGGCAAAGGCCCTCCTCAAGCTCTTTCTCACGGCCGCTCTCCTCATCCGCAGTTACCGTCCGCGCTCGCACGAGCGAACGTTGTCTCAGGAAGTGCGACGACCGGCTGCATCGCATCCCCCGTCCGGGGAGAAGGCCGCTCACAACCCTCGAATGAGGGATGAATGGAGGCCAGCGACCAAGCTGACGAGGCAGACGACCTAGCTCGGCGCGCCGCCTAGACCGCAGCTGTCGCTGTTGCCGCCCTTCCGCAAGCGTTTCGGCTCCCAACTTCCGCCTGAGCAGCCGAGCTACGACGGCGCGTAGGAGCTTGCGCGGGAAGCGTTGGCCGTTATCGAGGGCGGTTGGCACAGGTGAGTTCTCTGTCTCGTTCGCCCCGCGAACACGTGTCTCTGTGAGACGTGTCAGCGGCCGAAATTCCGAGGTAGGGACCGGGGTAGGGAGCCATGCGGCTGTGGAATGAATAATGAATGAATGAATGAATGAGAATGATGGGCGCAGCTGGGATCGAACCAGCGACCTCCCGCGTGTGAAGCGGGCGCTCTCCCGCTGAGCTATGCGCCCCTGAAACACGAGAATAGCGGGGAGCCGGAGCGTCGGTGAGCCCTCGTTGGGAGGCCTCGCATAAGCTCCGCGCCGTGTCGAGCGAGCGCTGGTACAAGAACGGCCTCGTATATGCGCTGAGCGTCCGCACGTATGCCGACTCCAACGGCGACGGAATCGGCGACATCCCTGGTCTGACCACCCGGCTCGACTACCTCGCGGGCCTGGGCGTCTCGTGCATCTGGCTTCTCCCCTTCTACCCGTCGCCGTGGCGCGACCACGGCTATGACGTCACGGATCACTACGACGTCCATCCTGACTTCGGCAACCTCGGCGACTTCGTCGAGCTCGTCGAGCAGGCAGGCGACCGCGGGATGCGGATCGTCGTCGACCTCGTCCTCAACCACACGTCCGATCGGCACCCCTGGTTCCAGGCCGCCCGGGCCGGCGATCCGAAGTTTCGGGACTACTACGTCTGGGCCGACACGCGGCCCGACGACGCGGCGAGCGGCATCGTCTTCCCCGGCGTCCAGAAGACGACCTGGTCGTACGACCGGAAGGCGGGGCGGTATTACTTCCACCGCTTCTACGACTTCCAGCCGGATCTCAATATCGACAACCCCGCCGTGCGGACCGAGATGGCGAAGATCATGGGCTTCTGGGCGACACTCGGCATCGCGGGCTTCAGGGTCGACGCGGTGCCGTTCGTCATCGAGCCGGCAGGGTCACGCGGCCTGCACCCCGGCCCGGAGTTCGGCTACCTACACGAGTTTCGGAGCGAGCTCTCGTGGCGACACGGCGACACCGTCCTCCTCGGCGAGGCGAACGTCGAGCGCGATCAGATCGGCGATTACTTCGGCGTTGGAGGAATGCACATGCTCTTCAACTTCCTCGCCAACCAGAACGTCTGGCTCGCGCTCGCGCGTGCCGACGTGCGTCCGCTCGTGGAGGCTCTACGGCTGACCGCCGGAATCCCGGCCTCCGACCAATGGGGCAACTTCCTGCGCAACCACGACGAGGCCGATCTCGGACGCCTGGCCGACGACGAGCGCGCCGACGTCTTCGCCGCGTTCGCGCCCAAGAAGGCGATGCAGCTCTACGGCCGCGGGGTCAGGCGCCGACTCGCCCCTATGCTCGGGGGCGAGCGCGCGCGGATCGAGTGCGCTCTGAGCCTCCTTTTGACGCTGCCGGGGACGCCCGTCCTCTACTACGGAGACGAGATCGGGATGGGCGAGAACCTCTCGCTTCCCGAGCGACACGCTGTGCGAACGCCGATGCAGTGGAGCGGCGAGCGAAACGGTGGCTTCTCGACCGCGCCGAGCAGCGACCTGTGCGTCCCCGTCGTCTCGCGCGGGCCGTTCGGCTACAAAGCGGTGAATGTCGCCGACCAGCAGCTCGATCTTGACTCCCAGCTGAACTGGCTCAAGCGCGCGCTTGTCATCCGGAAAGCCCATCCGGAATTCGGCGAGGGCGAGTGGGAGTCGATCGGAACGGGGGACCGAAGCATCCTCGCTCTCCGCTTTCGCCAGCGGGGTGCCGAAACGGTCGCGCTCCATAATCTTGCCGCCGAATCGCGCCGCGCAGACCTGCGCCCGGCGATCTCCCGAGACCGTCTACGAGATAGCTTCGGCAATCGCGGTTACGACGACGGGAACGCCAAGACACTCGAGCTCGACGCGTACGGGTACCGCTGGCTCGAGGTGACCGGCTGATCGACGGGCTTTCGCGCCGTTGCTACCATGGCCGGGCCCGGTCGCGCTAAGCGGGGAGCTAGCGGTTCCCTGAACCCGCAATCCGCTCCAGCGGGGCCGAACTCCTTCCCGAGGAGGTTGCGTTCGAAGTAGGGCTTGCGTTTGCAAGCGTTGACGGCCAGGTTCCGCGCACTGGGAGCCTGCGAACCGCGTCAGGTCCGGGAGGAAGCAGCGCTAAGCAGCTTCTCTCAGGTGCCGCGGATCAGCCTGGCCCGAGCGAGCAGCGTCGGCACCGCATCGAAAGCGCCCTCGACGGAGGGTGCGCGACCGGGCGTTAAACTAGTTGGGCGCGTGACGGCTCTCTACCGCAAATACCGCCCCCAGGACTTCGACGAGGTCGTGGGCCAGGAAGCCGTCGTCCGCACTCTCCGCAACGCGATCTCGGGCGACAAGGTTCGGCAGGCCTACCTCTTCGCCGGCCCGCGCGGCACCGGGAAGACCTCCCTTGCCCGCATCCTCGCCAAGGGGCTGAACTGCGAGCAGGGCCCGACGGTCTCGCCCGACAAGACCTGCAACTCGTGCCGGACGATCGCCACCGGCACCTCCCTCGACGTCGTCGAGATGGACGCGGCGAGCCAGCGCGGGATCGACGACATCCGCGAGATTCGCGAGCACGTCATCCTGCAGCCGGTCGAGGGCCGCTTCAAGGTCTACATCCTCGACGAGGCGCACCAGCTCACCGACGCCGCGTGGAACGCGCTCCTGAAGCTGATCGAGGAGCCGCCACCCCACCTCGTCTTCGTTTTCTGCACGACCGAGCTCTCGAAGGTCTTGCCAACGGTGCGCTCGCGCTGCCAGACCTTCCTCTTCTCGCGCCCGCGCCTCGCCGAGCTGACGAAGCTCCTCCGCCGGATCGCCGACGGAGAGGAGATCGACGTGCCCGACGCCGCGCTCTCGCTCATCGCGCGGAGCGCGCGCGGAAGCTTCCGCGACGCGGTTTCGACCCTCGACCAGCTCGCCTCTGCGACGGACGGGGAAATCACCGTGCAGGCCGTGCTCCAGCTCCTCGGCGCGATCGAGGAGGAGGCCCTCTTCCGGATCTGCGACCTGATCGTCGACCGCGACACAGCCGGGCTCCTCCACTTCGTCGAGGAGCTCGCCGAGCAGGGACAGGATCTCTCTCGCCTCGTCACCGATCTGCTCGAGCACCTGCGGTGCCTCCTGCTCGTCCAGCACATGGGCGAGGCGCCCGAGTCGCTGCCGGTCACGCCTGAGACCCGGGAGCGCCTGCACGCGCAGGCGAACCAGATCGGCGAGCCTGACGTCATCCGCCTGGTCGACCTGCTCGGGGTCGCGGTGGACGACGTGCGCCAGGGCGGAGACCCGCGCCTCCCGCTCGAGCTCGCGCTCGTCAAGGTCACACGCCCGGGCGCCGACCTCTCGCGCCAGTCGCTCTCTTTCCGGATCGAGCAGCTGGAGGGGAGAGTGCGCGGCGAGCCCCATCACGCGCCTGTGGCTGAGCCGCACGCGAAGGCAGAGCCCGCCGCGCCTGCCGGAGCTCCCGCGGAGCCGCTTCCCGACCTCGACCTCGAGCAGGTGCAGCAGGCCTGGGGCCAAGCTATCCTGCCCGCGATCGGCGAGCGCTCGATCCCGACGGCCTCCGTCCTCGGCGAGGCGAAGCCAATCGAGCTCTCCGGCAACCGGCTCGTGATCGAGTTTCCGCCCGCAGCCTCCTTCCACCGCAACCTCGCGGAGGAGCCGAAGAACGCGACGCTCCTCGCCGAGGTCCTCTACGAGGTCACGGGCCACAAGCTCGCACTCGCCTTCGCGGTCGGCGAGGGCGAGGCGGACGCCGAGGAGGCGGACCTCGAGGGTCCGGCCAGCGAGGACGACATCATCTCTCTCATGAAGACGACGTTCGATGCCCGGGAGGTCGACGAGTGAGCAATATGGACATGAACAAGATGCTCCAGCAGGTGCAGCAGATGCAGGAAGAGATGGCGAAGGCGCAGGACGAGCTCGCCAAGGAGGTCGTCGAGGCATCCGTCGGCGGCGGGATGGTCAAGGTGAAGGCGAGCGGGGCCGGCGAGATTGTCGAGATCACGATCGCCCCCGAGGTCATCGACCCGGACGACCCGGAGGGCCTGGCCGACCTCGTCCTCGCGGGCGTGAACCAGGCGCTGAAGAACTCCCAGGACCTGATGCAGTCGAAGCTCGGGGGCGCCATGGGCGGCCTCAAGGGGCTGGGCCTACCGGGCCTCTAAAGAACGGGTCTGACGGAAGATCAGCTGAGCCGCCGGAGGCGTGCCGCTCGCCCCCACGCCGCGTCGACGGTCGCGCCCGTCTCTCGAACCGATACGAACACTCCCTGCGTCCTTGCCTGGGAACGACCGTCCCGTCCCGGCGACGAGCGACCGTCCGTCATCCCGTCCTAGGCAGAATGGGGCGGTGTTCTCGCCCCTCGTCGACAACCTGATCGCGCAGCTCTCCCGGCTTCCCGGTGTGGGCACCCGCACGGCGCAGCGGCTCGCGTTCCACATTCTCCGGGTCCCCAAGGAGGAGGCCTTCGCGCTCGCCGACGCGATCCGCGAGGTGAAAGAGCGCATCGGTTTCTGCCGCGAATGCGGGAACCTGACCGAGGAGGAGCTCTGCACCATCTGCGCCGATGCACGGCGCGACCGCTCGATCATCTGCGTCGTCGAGCAGCCGGCCGACCTCCTCTCGGTCGAGCGAACGCACGAGTACCGGGGCGTCTACCACGTGCTCGGAGGAGCGCTCTCGCCGCTCGACGGCGTCGAGCCCGCTCATCTGCGCATCGACGAGCTCCTGCGCCGTGTGGAGCGAAACGGCGTCGAGGAGGTCGTCCTCGCCACGAACCCGAACATGACCGGCGAGGCGACCGCCGCCTACCTGGCCGACCGCCTGCGCGACCGGGTGCGCGTGACGCGGCTTGCGAGCGGCCTGCCCGTCGGCGGCGACCTCGAGTATGCGGACGAAGTCACGCTCGGCCGTGCGCTCTCGGGTCGCCGCCCCATGTAGGACACTGATAGCGATGAGCGAGACCACCTTCGAGCCCGTCCCCGCCGTCGAGCCGGACGAGCCGCCCGCGGCCGCGGGCACCCTCGTGATGAAGTTCGGCGGCACCTCGGTCGCCGATCCCGAGAAGATCCGCCGCGTCGCCTCGCGCCTCGTCGGGGCCAAGCGGGCGGGAAATCGTGTCGTCGCCGTCGTTTCTGCGATGGGCCAGCACACGGACGAGCTCGTCTCACTCGCCCACGAGGTCTCGCCGCAGCCGAAGCCGCGCGAGATGGACATGCTCATCTCCGTCGGCGAGCGCATCTCCTGCGCACTCGTCGCCATGGCGATCGCCGACCTTGGCCTCGACGCGATCTCGCTCACGGGGTCGCAGGCGGGGATCGTCACCGACACCGTGCACGGGAAGGCGAAGATCGTCGAGGTGCGGGCGCACCGGATCCACGAAGCGCTCGACTCCGACCGAATCGTCCTCGTGGCGGGCTTCCAGGGCGTCTCCACGGACTTCGACATCACGACGCTCGGCCGCGGCGGCTCCGACACGACCGCGGTTGCCCTGGCCGCGGCTCTCGGCGCCGACGCGTGCGAGATCTACACGGACGTGGAGGGCGTCTTCACCGCCGACCCGCGCCTCGTTCCCGGCGCGCGCAAGCTCCACGCCGTCAGCTACGAGGAGATGCTCGAGATGGCCGCCTCGGGCGCGAAGGTGCTTGCGCTACGCTCGGTCGAGTTCGCGCGGAACCACGGCGTCAACCTCCATGTGCGCTCCACCTTCACCGGCGAGGAGGGCACGTGGATCACGGAGGAGGACGAGCGGATGCTCGAAAGGGCGATGATCTCAGGCGTCACGCACACACTCGAAGAGGCCGTGTACCGCGTGTCTGGAATCGATCGCGCCGATCTCTTCGACGCGCTTGCCGACGCCTCCGTGAGCGTGGACACGATCATCCAGACGGGCGATGACATCGTCTTCTCCGCGCCGATCGAGGACCGCGCCGCGACCGAGGCCGCACTTGGCGGGCTCGACGCGAACTGGGAGGAGCGCACCGACCTCGGGAAGGTGAGCCTTGTCGGCGCTGGAATGAAGAGCCATCCCGGGATCGCCGCGCGCACGTTCCGGACGCTGCGCGCTCTCGGAGTTGAGCCTGACCTCGTGGCCACGTCGCCGATCAAGATCGCCTTCTACGTCCCCCGGGGAGATGTCGAGCGGACCGTCGTCGCGCTGCACGAGGCCTTCGAGCTCTCCTCCGTCGAAGCGGAGCGCGCGCATGGCTAGGGTCGGCGTGGTCGGAGCGACCGGCGCGGTGGGATCCGTCACCCTCGGCCTCCTCGCCGAGCGCGGGTTCGAGGACGTCAGAGCCTTCGCCTCGTCGCGTTCGGCCGGCAAGCAGGTTCCGTACGGCGACGGCGAGCTCGCCGTCGAGGAGGCGACCGCGGAGAGGCTCGGCGCGGGCGACCTCGATCTGTGTTTCTTCTCGGTCGGAACCGATGCGAGCCGCGAGCTCGTCCCCCATGCGGTCGCGAGCGGCACCGTCTGCATCGACAAGTCGGACGCGTTCCGCCTGACCGACGGGGTGCCGCTGGTCGTCGCGGGCGTGAACGACGCGGCGCTCCGCCAAGACGACGAGGTCGTCGCCAACCCGAACTGCTCCGCGATCCAGCTCTCGTGCGTGTTGAAGCCGCTGCACGAGGCGGCCGGCCTCGCGTCGGTGCGCCTCGCCACGTATCAGTCCATGTCCGGAATCGGCGATGCTGGCATCGAGAGGCTTCGCGCCACAGCGCCGGCCGAGGCCGACCTGGCGATGGATTGGGATCTCGAAGGCGAGGAGTTCTCGGAGGAGTCCAAGCTCCGCGCCGAGACACGGAAGATTCTCGACCTCCGCGATCTGCCCTTGCAGGCGCAGTGCGTGCGGGTGCCGGTTCTCGTCGGCCACGCGCAGGCGATCTGGGTCGAAACCGTCGAGCCGCTCTCAGCGAACGACGCGCGCGACGTCCTCGGCTCGGCGCCGCATGTCGCGCTGCAGGACTTCGCGACGCCGAAGGAGGCCGCCGGCCGCGACGAGGTGCTCGTCGGCCGCATCCGGCCCGACACCGCGAACAGCTCGGGCCTCGCCCTCTGGAGCGTGAACGACAACCTGCGCAAGGGTGCGGCCCTGAACGCGGTGCAGATCGCTGAGACGCTCCTCGAGCGGCGGCTGGTGCGCGCTTAGGGCTGGGGCCACCCCGGACCACCACCCGCTTTCAAGCGTAGCCCCGACGGACGCACCTGTGGCGCGCGCAGCGTGCCGAGTGTGTGACGCTAGGGGCGCTGGGGGACCGGCGCGGGCGTCAGAGCTTCCTTGACCTTGCGCCACATGAGCGCCGTCGCTCCTTCGGCCACCGGCTGCAGCCCCCCGAGCTCGAGACGCGCCAGCGCGACGTCGCCATCCCAGCGCACAGGATAGAAGCCGAGGTCGGCGAGGAAGTCCGACGGGAAGATCGTCCGGTGGACGAGAAAACGCTCGTAGGCGCTCTCCCCCTCCGGATAGCGGTAGGCGAACGTCTCGATCGCCTTCGCCTTCCGGTCGCGCGCTTCGCCGATGACCGAGAGGAAGAGGCTCTGGATCGCCCACGGCGCCGCCGCGTCGACGAGGTAGGCGCAGGTGACGAGAATCGCGTCGTCCGACGGGGGTCCGGCCGGCAGGTCGTCCGCCCGCGGGAAATGCCCCGCCGGCCCGTACTGGATGAAGCCGAGGAGGCGCTCGTCCTCTTCGAAGTAGAGCGTGCCCCACGCGCCCCAATCGTCCTCCATCCGCTCCGCCCACCGTCCCTTCGCCGTCGCGCGCTCGCCGCGCGACTGCCAGAAGACGCACCCGACACAGGGTGGCGGTGCGTGCGCTATCGACGCTGCGGTGACGGGGTGGAGCCGAGTCGGCATCAGTGAGCAGCACTTCTTAGCACGAGGCGGGTCGCTTCCGGGCGCGCGAGGAAGCGAAACGGCACGAAGCTCGTCCCGAGGCCGCGCGAGACGTGCAGCACCCCGGCCGGGGTCTGGTGCAGCCCCTCCCAGTGCTGCGCGCGCAGATGCTCGAGCCGCACCTTGCCGCGAGGCGTCGGGATGCAGATCTGGCCGCCGTGCAGATGGCCGGCGAGGACGAGCTGAAATGTGCCCGGGGGGAGGTAGCGGATGACATCCGGGAAGTGGAAGAGCAGGATGCGGAGGTCAGCCGTCGGGTCGGCCAGCTTCGCAAGACTGCTCCAGTTCGGGCCGAGGCTCTGATCGCCTCCGACGATCTGCACCGACTTTCCGTTCACCGTACGGAGAACCGACTCGTTTTCGAGGAGCACTGCGCCCGCGTTCTCGACAACCGAGGCGTCCGTCGGCTGCGAGAACGGGTCGCGCGTGACTTCGACGTCGTGGTTTCCGAGGACCGCGAAGACGCCGAGGCGCGGCTCGAGCGCCGCGACCGCCGCCTCGAGCCGCGGTTCTCCGCGTGGCCGGGAAAGGAGGTCTCCCGTGATCGCGACGATGTCGCACGGTTTCTCCGACGCCCAGCGAACCGCACGCTCGAGCGCACGGCGGTTGAAGGAGATCGTCCCCAGGTGGAAGTCGGACACGTGGACGATCGTGAGACCCTCGAGCTCGTCCGGCAGGTGGGGCAGACCGACTTCGAGCTCGCGGAGCTCCACCCACTGGGACTCGAAGAGCGACCAGCCGAGAACGCCCGCCGCGGCTGTGCCCGCGACGGCGGCAGCACGCCGGACCACGCCCTATCCCTCCTGCGAGCGGATGCTCTCGCGAAGCCGGGCCCGCGCGGCCTCGATCTCGCGCCGAAGCTCCTCGGTGCGCTCGCGGCCGCCGTTCGTCCTCGGCCCGCCACGCCCGCGCATGCGACCGAACACGGCCGCGGCGGCAGCGGCGAGAGCCGCCACAGCCGCAACGAGGAGGAGGAACCTGCGAAACATCGGAGCGATTCTAGAAAAAGAGCTCCGGCCTGGTCCTCGAGCGGGTCAAGAGAACCAGGCCGGAAATGCCCCTCCGGTAAGAGAGAGTCACTCGCCGGCCGAAAACCTGCGCGACTTCCGTCGCAAGTAACAGTCTGTTACTTAGTCGGAGAGTGCGGGCTCGTCGATCGCGAGCGTCCTCGAGTCGGCGTCCAGCGTTGCCTCCACGCCGAGCGGAAGCGTCGCGAGCGATGTGCCGTGGCCGAGCGGGAGGTTGTAGAGCACAGGGACGCCGAGGCCGCCCAGGCGCCCCGTGAGGACCTCCTCGAGGGTCTTCGAGCGCGGCGCGGACGTGAAGTTGAACCACTCGCAGCCTGCGAGCTCGCCGACGACGATGCCGCGCACCTTCTCGAACTTTCCCAGCTGGTCGAGGTAGAGGAGCGCGCGATCGATCTGGATCGGCGCGCTGCCCGAGTCCTCGAAGAAGAAGATCGCACCGTCCAGGTCGGGCTCCCAGAATGTGCCGATGGTGAAGATGAAGTCGAGGAGGCAGCCGCCGACGAGCCGCCCGCTCGCCTTCCCGCCCGCGATCGACACGACGGTGAGCCGCTCCGAGTCCTCCGGCACGGGGCCGGTGGTCTCGCCGCACAGCACCCGCAAGAGGCGCTCGCTGGTGAAGCTCGGCGGCGACGGCTGCCCGAACATCGTCAGGCTCGGCCCGTAGAACGTCGCGAGCCCGGCGCGGGCCAGGAGCGCGGCGTGGAGCGCGGTGATGTCGGAGAGGCCGACGAACGCCTTCGGCGTCTTCTTGATCGCCTCGAAGTCGAGTAGGGGAATCGTCTGCGCGGAGCCGTAGCCGCCGCGCATGGTCTGGACGACGTCGATCTCGGGATCGGCGAAGGCGGCCTGCAGGTCGGCCGCGCGCACCTCGGGGCTGCCTCCGTGCCAGTCGTCGCGTTCGAGCGCGCTCGGCATGAGCTTCACGCGGTAGCCCTGCGACTCCCACCAGGCGATGCCTCGCTCGACGTCGGCCCGAGTCTCGGGCGGGCTGCCCGGAGTGACGACGCCGATCGTCGAGCCGGGCGGCGCCGGACGACCGACCAGCGCGGACATCGGCCTAGGGAGCTTCCAGCTTCTCGAGAACCGGATCGACGGGGACGACGTGCCGCCGGAACTTGAGCTCCGAGTCGTCGAGGCCGGCCGCGACGCCGATCAGCTGCGAGAGATGGAGGATCGGCATCTGGTAGCTCTTGCCGGTCGACGCCTCGAGCTTCTGCTGCCACGCGTCCAGCGAGAGATGGCAGAGCGGGCACGGCGTCACCATCGCGTCGGCCCCGGCCTCGAGCGACTGCTCGATCGGTTGGATCAGCTCACCGAGCGCGAGCTCCTCGCGGGCCTGGATGATCGGGAAGCCACAGCACTTGATCTTCGCTGGGTAGTCGACCGCCTCGCCGCCGCAGGCCTCGATGATTGCCTCGAGCGACCACGGGCGGTCAGGGTCCTCGAAGCCCATGAGCTTCGAGGGACGCAGGATCTGGCAGCCGTAGAAGGGCGCGACCTTGAGTCCTTTGAGCCCTTTGTGCGCGACTTCCTTGAGCTTCTCGTAGCCTTCGCCGTCGGCGATCAGCCACAGAAGATGCTTGACCTCGACTCCGCCCGAGTAGCGCGGCGCGCCCACGGTCTCGAGGTTGTCGCTCACCCGCTCGCGAAGCGCATCGTCATTCTGGAGTTGGAAATTCGCCTGTCTCAGGTTGAGCGTGCAGACGTTGCAGATCGTCATCAAGCGTGTCCGCGCCTGTGGCCTCGGCGTACGCGAGGATGCGCGCGTTGAGGTGGAGGTAGTAGTCGGGCTCGGCCTCGTGGATGTCGCCGGCGCCGCAGCACGTGACCGAGTCGAGCTCCTCGAGCTCGATCCCCAGTTTCGGCGCGAGTGCCTGCGTCGAACTGTCGAGCTCCTTCGCCGAGAGCGACGCGAGGCAGCCCTTGTAGTAGGCGACCCTCATCCCTCGGCCCTCGGAGGAGGCTCGCCGGGTGTGATCTCCGGCGCGTCGCGGCGCGCGCCTCCGTGGTCCGTGTGCTCGATGCGCGCGAGGGCTCGCTCCCCCTGGACGATTCCGGCGGCGCCGCGCAGCCCGCGCGTGCGGACGACGTCGTAGAGCGCCCGGGCCTCCTGCACGTTCTCCGCCACGTGCGGCGGGAACGGAGGCGGCACCTTTCCCCGCCGGGCGAGCGAGAGCGCGAACTTCGTCTGCTGGATCGCGGAGACGACGCCCTGCGTCTTGGGAACGAGCTCCGTTTCGCGGAGCCAACCGGTCGTGCGGGCGGAGTGGACGAACCAGTTCGCGTGCTTCGCGCCCATGTCGCGGTCGATCCCTTCGGCGATCGACTCGGCGCCGAGCTTCGCGATCGCGTCGCGCGGGTCGACGCCCTTGGGGCAGCGCTCGTTGCAGAAATAGCAACGCGTGCAGTCCCAGATCCCGTGCTCGTCGTTGTAGTCCTCGAGCCGCTCGACCTTCATCCGGTCGCGCGGGTCGCCGACGAAGCGAAAGCCCTTCGCAAGCGCGGCCGGCCCGAAAAACTCGGGGTCCGACTCCATCGAGTTGCATTCGGAGACGCAGCAGCCGCACATGATGCAGAGGGACTCCTTGTGGATGGGGTTCATCTCCTCCTGGGAGTGAATGAACTCCTTCTCCGGGATCTCCCCGTAGCCCGTCTCGAGCCAGGGCTTCATGTTGCGGATCTTCGTCCAGAAGGGCGACATGTCGACGACCAGGTCCTTGAGAACGGGCATGTTCCCCATCGCCGAGATCACCGGCACGTGCCCGCTCTCGACGATCGGCTTCATGCGCTCCTTGCAGGCGAGAATGGCGCGGCCGTCCATCCGCATCCCGCAGGAGCCGCAGATCATCATGCGGCAGCTCTTGCGGTAGGCGAGCGACCCGTCGACCTGGTCCTTGACGATGTCGAGCACGTCCAGGAGGCAGGCCCACTCCGGGGCGTCGACCTCGTAGGTCTTGAGCTCCCGCTCGCCCGAGTCGGGATCGTACCTCCAGATCTTGAGAGCGACGTCCACAGGCCTCCTAGCTCTGTCCGATCAGGTCCGAGAAGTCGACCACCTCGTCGGCCGGCGGCTCCTCGACAGAGACATCCGTTCCGAAGTCGTAGAGGTCGGTCGTCATGGTCATGTTGATCGGGAACCCCGAGCTGTTGCCCTCGAGCGTCTGCTTCATCCGGCGCACGAACCCGTTGTCGTCGATCCAGACCTCGACCGGAACGCGACTGATCCCGCTCTGCTGGAGGAACTGGTCGAGTTGCGTCTTCAGCTCGGGATCCTTTGCGGCGAGGCTCTGCATGTCGACGACTCCGGTGTAATGCGTCGTCGCCACACCGCGCACGTCCTCGGTGCCAACCGCCTGGACGTCCGACGCACCGCGGAGAAAATCAAGTCCCTGCGAGGGATCCGATGTCCCGGCCTGCATGAGCTGGCCGACATCGAACCCCTCCGCCTGCCCGAGCTTCTCGATGTCCATCTTGACCCAGGTCTTGCCGGTGGGGAGCGGGGCGATCTCGGGCGGAAGGTGCATGTAGACAACAGGGAACGCGAAGACCATCTCCATGTCGATGTCCTGGCCGCCCAGGGTCGTCGTGTACGAAATGCGGCCTTGCTTCTTGGCACCGTCGAACTCACCGGTGCCGGACATGTCCACAGACTGCCCCGCCAGCTCCATAGTCCCCGTGATGTCGGCCCTGTAGGTGCCGGCGTTGTTCGTCTTCGACGCGGCGAGGACGATCGCGTCCTGCGGCGCTTGGGTCGCAGCGGGCTCGGAGCCGCCGCACGCCGAAGCAGCAAGGGCCAGCACGAGCGCGAGAAGAATTCCCAGACCCCGCATTAGTACGTCCTTTCCTGAGGCTGCCACTTCGTCATGCGCACGGGATCCCATGAAAGCTCGGGCCGGCCGTCTCTCCATGCCACCAGCGTATGTCGTAGGAAGTTCTCGTCGTCGCGGTCGGGGAAGTCATAGGGACGCGCATGCGCGCCACGGCTCTCTTTCCGCGCGAGCCCGGCCTCGATCATGCACGAGGCGAGCTGGAGGAGGAAGCCGAGCTCCAGGGCCTGCGTCAGGTCGTTGTTGAAGACATCGCTCTTGTCGTCGACGACGACGCGCTCGTAGCGCTCGGCGAGCCCGGCGATGATCTTGCCCTCGCGGCGCATCTGGTCCTCGCGGCGGAAGACCCCGAAGTTCTCGTGCATCGTCTGCGCCATCTCGTCGCGGATCGCATGCGGCCGCTCGCCGTCGGTGCGCTCGAGGAGTGCGTCGAGCTCCCGCTTCGCGTCGGACTCGGCCGCTTCCGGGACAGTGACGGTGGTGTGCGAGAGCGCCCAATCGGCCGCGGCCCGGCCGGCGCGCTTACCGAAGGTGATGGTCTCCATAAGCGCGTTCCCGCCGAGGCGGTTCGCGCCGTGGACGGAGACGCATGCGCATTCCCCGGCGGAGTAGAGGCCCTCGAGCACCGTCTTGCCATTGAGGTCCGTTTCGACCCCGCCCATGTGATAGTGGGCGCCCGGCCGGACCGGGATCGGGTCGTGGATCGGGTCGACGCCGGCGAACACCATCGAGAGCTCCCGCGTCCCGTGCAGCCGCTCGAGGATCTTCTCCGCGCCGAGGTGGCGCAGGTCGAGAAGGACGTTGCCGTCCACGCCGCGGCCCTCGTCGATCTCCGTCTGCTCCGCACGCGAGATGACATCGCGGCTCGCGAGCTCCATCGCGTTCGGCGCGTATCGCTCGAGGAAGCGCTCGCCGTCCCCGTTCAGGAGGTAGGCACCCTCCCCGCGGCAGCCTTCCGTGATGAGCACTCCCGTAGGCGACAAGGTCGTCGGGTGGAACTGCATCATCTCCATGTCCTTGAGCGGCACGCCGAGCCGGAGGGCCATCGCCATCCCGTCGCCCGTGCAGGCGTAGGCGTTCGTCGTCCCGGAGTAGAGCCGCCCCGCCCCGCCCGTCGCGAGGATCACGGTCTTCGCGCCGATCGTGCGCAGGCCGCCGTTCAGGAGGTCCCAGCAGATGACGCCCTGGCAGCGGTTCTCGTGCTCGACGAGCTGCCACGCGAAGTACTCCTCGTAGACCATGAGGTCGCGCTTCATCACCTGCTCGTAGAGGACATGGACGAGGACGTGGCCGGTGATGTCGGCGGCGTACGCGGTACGCGGCTCGCCGGCGGCGCCGAACGGCCGCTGCGCGATCCGTCCGTCCTCGGTGCGCGAGAACACCGCGCCCCAGTGCTCGAGCTCGTAGACGTCGCCGGGCGCCTCGTCGCAGAGCACCTCGATCGCGTCCTGGTCGCCGAGGTAGTCCGAGCCCTTGACCGTGTCGAAGGCGTGCTTTTCCGGGTCGTCCTCGGAAGCGTTGCCGAGTGCAGCGTTGATCCCGCCCTCCGCGGCGCCGGAGTGGCTTCGGACCGGATGGATCTTGGAGATGAGCGCCACGTCCGCCCCCTGGTCGTGGGCCTCGATAGCCGCGCGCATGCCGGCACAGCCGGCTCCGACGATCAGGACGTCGTGCTTTGCTTCCACTCTACGAGGACGCTATCGGATGGGGCTGCGGGCGGGCGTCACTCTCCCGAAAGCCGGGTCAGGCGCGAATGTGCTCGTACACCTCCGCGGGGGAATCGTCCCCGTTCACCCGTACCCGCCTGAATTCGTAACGCGCATCCGGAGTCGCGAGTCCTTCGATCGTCGTCGTCGCGCCGAGATAGCCCGCCGCCTTCACGGCCGCAATGACGCGCTCGTTGTAGCGGCCCGAGGGATAACAGAAGAAGTGCACAGGCACGTGAAAGATGCGCTTCAATCGCCGCCGCGAGCCGGCCACCTCCGTTCGAAGCGCGTCCGAGCCCAGCGTCGTGAGATCGACGTGCGTGAGCGTGTGGGAGTCGAGCTCCCAGCCGGCGCGGATGAGCTTCCTCATCCATCGTCGACGAACGTCGATCCCGTTCAGATGGCTCAACGCGAGGTTCATCGTCCCCAGCCATCCGCGCCGTTCGAGCACAGGGAAGGCGACACGATGCCAGCTTCCGAAGCCGTCATCGAAGGAGACGACGACGGGCTTGCGCGGCAGCGGTTCGCAGTGCCGCCAGTGAGCCACACCTCGTCGAGCGTCACCCCACGGTACCCATGCCTCGCCAGGTAGGACACCTGCTTGCGAAAGCGCTCGGGCGAAACGAAGAGATTCGGATACGGCGCGTCGGCCGGAGCCACGGCGATGACGTGATACATGAGGATCGGCACGGCGTTGTGCCGACGGCATGGGGCCGCCGTCGCGGTGTCGTCCCGCGGCGAGCAAAGAGGCACGACCAACGCGAGCGCCGACACGCACATCGCGGCTCGACCGCGGAGAGCCATGAAAGTGCTCCTCGGTCCCGTCCGCCGCTCAACCGCCGAGCACGAGGCCCGCGTGGACGACCTCTATTTGGCCGCTGGCAAGATCCGCCGACCCAGTGGCGCACGGAGCCCCGCCGCCGCGAAGCCCTGCATACACCCCGGTCCCCGACTCCAAGCGCCAGTGGCCGCCGTCGAGCTCCGCGGTCGTCGGCGACGTCCACCGGATGACCGCAACGTGCATTCTCGCTCTGGCCCACATGACTTCCTCCTTGGTCGCTTCGGGACGACGCTAGGACGAAGCCGGCTGTGCTCTCTTCGGGGAAATCCCCACATTTGCAGGGAAAGCTTGGGTGGGAGCGCCCGAGGCGACGGCACGCCGAGGGGGGCGGCCAATTGAACCGCCCTCCCCGCCGTTGCCCTCCCGGACTACGAGTTGGCGTTGTCGTCGACGACGCTCAGGTAGAAGTCGTCCACACCTGGATTCGCCCCGAGCCAGGAGACGCACAGCACCTGGTTTCCGTTTCGATCCACGGAGCCGAACGATTCGACTCCGAAGAAGTAGGCCTCACGTTCGCTGAGGCCGAAAGAGCTCTCGACCGCCGCGCCGAGACCGGGGTTCGTGACCCACGCCCACTCGTAGAGGCCCGTTTTCCGGTAGTTCCCGGAATACACGAAGTCGACCGCGGTCCACGTGTTTGCGGCCGGACAACCACTGCCACGCGTCGCGGCGCCGGACGGAGCCACGACGGCCAGCGCGCCGGCAACCGTGATCGCGGCGAGGACCCCGCCCACGGTCAGGCGACTGAATGAACTTGGTCCCATTCCATCTCACCTCCTTTTCCAGGTGAGCCTACGAGCGAGGGACTGTCGCCTCCTCGGGGGAATCCCTACATTCGTCACAAGCGGCGTAAACTCGAACGATGCTCCTCGGTCGCGAACCGGAGCGTGCCCGGATCGACGATCTCATCGCAGCTGCGCGGCGCGGAGACGGGGCGACTCTCGTCCTCAGGGGCGAGGCGGGGATCGGAAAGACAGCCCTCCTCGGTTATGCGCTCGGCTTGGCGGATGACCTACGCGTCCTGCGAACGCGCGGGATCGAGGCGGAGGCGCCGCTCTCCTATCGAGGTCTACAAGACCTGCTGGTTCCCCTGGCCGACCGCCTTGAAGAGGTTCCCGCGCAGCAGGCCGAGGCACTTCGAAGTGCGCTTGCACTCGGCCCCGAGGCAGGAGGTCCGCAGGCTGTAGCGGCGGGAACGCTGAGCCTTCTCGCAGCGGCGGCGGAAGCGGAGACGCTACTCATCGTGGTGGACGACCTCCAATGGGTCGATTCCGCCTCTGCCGACGCGATCCTGTTCGCCGCCAGGAGGCTGCCCGGCAACCCAGTCGCCCTTCTGTTCGCAGTCCGAGGCGACAAGACCGAATTCGAGGCCACCGGACTCGACGAACTCGTCGTAGAAGGCCTTGGCGAGGAGGAGGCTCTCGACCTTCTTGTTCGCGTCCGCTCGGAGATCTCCCAACCCGTGGCCGCCCGTCTCGTAGAGGCGACGAATGGAAATCCGCTCGCGCTCGTAGAGCTTCCCCAGCTCCTTGACGACCGTCAGGCGCGAGGCGAGACCCCTCTCCCGGATCCCCTGCCCGCGGCAGCGTCCATCGAACGGGCCTTTCAGAGTCGCGCCGCCGGGCTCTCCGATGCAGCTCGCACTGCCCTTACCGTGGCGGCAGCATTCGGCGACGGCGACTCTGGTGTGCTCGCGAAGGCGCTGGCTTCGCTCGGCGTCGAGCGCCGAGAGGCTCTCGAGACGGCGGAGGCCGCAGGGATCATTTTTCTCAAGCCGGGGAGCTTCGAGTTCGTCCATCCCCTAGCACGGTCCGCGCTTTACCAGGCCGCCCCGCCCGCCGACCTGCGGAGGGCTCACGCGGCGCTCGCGGATGCTTTGGACCCCGGGGCGGCTCCCGACCTCCGCGCATGGCACCTCAGCGAGGCCGCAACCGAGCCCGACGAGGAGCTCGCCGCGGCACTGGAGAGCTCGGCCGACCGGGCACTACGGCGTGGCGGCTACCGGGCCGCGGCCTCGGCCCGTGAGCGAGCCGCGGAGCTCTCGACCGATGACGAAGCTCGCGCCCGCCGATTCGCCCTGGCGGGCGACGCAGCACAGCTCGCCGGTCTGAGCGAGCGGGCCCTCGTGTTGCTGGACAAAGCGCTCGCCGCCGAAAGTGATCCCCTTCGACGTGCTGAAATCCAGAACAGTCGTGGCTTCATCCTGCACTGGCGGGGAGAGTTCGATCGGGCCCGCGAGGCCTGGAGTCAGGCTGCCCAGGTCGAGGCCTTCGATCGAGAGAAGGCCGCGGTCATCTATCACGAGCTCCTCGGTCCCGCCTACGAAAGGGGAGACCCGGCCGGCGTGCTTGAGATGGGTCGGCGCTCCTACGAGCTCGCTCCGCGAGACGGCGGCTGGATCGAGTTCATGGGGACGACGGCGATGGGCTTCGGACTCACGTACAACGGCCGCGCGCGCGAGGCTCGCCCATTCCTCCTGCGGGGCGGCGAGATCGCGGAGACCAAGCCGGAGTCCTTCGACGATCCGGTCTGGCTGGCAGTCGGCGCGTTTGCACTTTCGCTTGCCGAGGAGGAGGTGCGGGCGCGGGCGCTCTTCGAGCGACTCCTCGGCGATGCTCGGGCCACGAGCAGTTTCGGTGTCCTCACCTTCGTCCTCCCCGCTATCGCTGCGGTTGAGCGGGACGCCGGGAACTGGCCGAGGGCCCGCGCGTCAGCAGTCGAGTCCGTCGAGCTCAGTCGCGACACCGGGCAAACGCTCAACCTTGCCACTGGCCTCAACGAATGCGCTCACCTCAGCGCGCTGGTGGGCCGGGAGCAGGAGTGCCGCGAGTTCGCGGGCGAGGCAGCCGCCATTGCGAATGAGACGGGCTCGTTCATCTCGCTTGTCTGGACTCGCGAGGCGCTCGGAGCGCTCGAGCTCGGGCTCGGCAACACCGAACAGGCAATCGCGGAGCTCGAGCCGTTGCTACGGCAGGTCGTGGAGCGCGGGATCGGCGAGCCGCAGATGACCGCGCCGCTCCCGAACCTGATCGAGGCGTACATCCGAGCGAAGCGGCTTTCGGAGGCAGAGGAGTTCCTCACGTACTTCGAGCGGCTTGCCGCCGACTCCGGCTACCTCGGGCAGTTGGCGCCTGCAGAACGGTGTCGGGGCCTCCTGGCCTCCAACGAGGACTTCGCGGACGTCTTCGCGGCCGGCGTCGTACATTGCGAACGCCTCCCGCGGCCGTTCGAGCGCGGGCGTATCGAGCTCTGCTTCGGAGAGCGCCTGCGCCGGTCCGGTCATCGTGTCGAAGCGCGCACGCACCTCAGGCAGGCCCTCGCGGTCTTCGACCATCTCGGCGCCCGCCACTGGGTCGAGAAAGCGCGCAGCGAGCTGCGGGCCAGCGGCGAGACGATCAGGGCTCGCGATTCCACCGCGCGGGACGAGCTGACGCCGCAAGAGCTGAAAGTCGCGCTCGTGATCGCCGAAGGCGCCTCCAATCAGGAGGCGGCCGCTGCCCTCTTCCTCAGTCCGAAGACGATCGAGGCGCACCTCGGTCGCGCCTACCGGAAGCTGGGTATCCGCTCCCGTAGCGAGCTCATCCGACACTTCACGACCGGCGAAGCCGTCGGCAGGTATCCGATTGTGAGGAACGCGGCGGCGTCGTGATCAGACGCGCGGGCCGGCCAAGACGATGTTCTCGTCCGCGCCGAACTTCTCGAAGTTCTGCTTGAAGCGGCGCGCGAGATAGGTCGCCTTCTCGTCGTAGGCGGCGGGGTCGCTCCAGGTCGAGCGTGGGTCGAGGAGCTTCGAGTCGACCCCGGGCACCTCGACCGGCACGTCGAAGCCGAAGATCGGATCCTCCCGGTACTCGGCGTTGTCGAGCCCGCCGTTAAGCGCGGCGCGGAGCAGCGCGCGAGTCGCGGCGATCGGCATGCGCGCCCCTTCGCCGTACGGCCCGCCCGTCCAGCCCGTGTTCACGAGCCAGACTGCGGAGCCGTGCTCGTCGAGCTTCTGGCCGAGCATGCGCGCGTAGACGGTCGGCTGCTGCGGGAGGAACGGCGCGCCGAAGGCGCAGGAGAAGGTCGGCTGCGGCTCGGTGACGCCGATTTCCGTACCCGCAAGCTTGGCCGTGAAGCCCGTGAGGAAGTAGAAGAGCGCCTGGTCGCGCGTGAGGCGCGCGATCGGCGGGAGGATGCCGAACGCGTCGGCCGTGAGGAAGACGACCGAGCTCGGATGGCCCGCCCGCTTCTCCGGCAGGGCGTTCGCGATCTGCTCGAGCTTGTAGGCGGCGCGGGTGTTCTCGGTCTTCGAGTCGTCGTCCAGGTCGAGGACGCCGCGCTCGTCCGCGACGACGTTCTCGAGCACCGTGCCGAACGCGTGGGTGGCCTTGTAGATCTCGGGCTCGGCATCGGCGGAGAGCCGGATCACCTTCGCGTAGCAGCCGTCCTCGAAGTTGAAGACACCGGAGTCGCCCCAGCCGTGCTCGTCGTCGCCGATGAGGCGTCGGTCGGGATCGGCCGAGAGCGTCGTCTTGCCGGTGCCCGAGAGCCCGAAGAAGATCGCCACGCGGCCGTCGTCGTCCACATTGGCCGAGCAGTGCATCGGGAAGACGCCCTCGAGGGGGAGGCGGTCGTTCATGACCGTGAAGATTGACTTCTTGATCTCGCCCGCATACTCGGTACCGCCGATCAGCACCTCGGCGCGCGAAGGGTGGAGGACGATGAACGTCACGCTCCGGGTCCCGTCCTCCTCCGGGTCGGCTTCGACCTCGGGCGCGTGGAAGACGACCGCGTCGGGCTCGAAGTCGGCGAGCTCGGACTCCTCCGGGTCGATGAAGAGCGTCTTGGCGAAGAGCGCGTGCCACGGCGACCCGGTGAGTACCCGGACGCGGAGCCGGTGCGCGGGGTCGGAGCCCGCGTAGGCGTTGACGACGTAGAGGTCGCCCGTGTTCAGGCGCTCGGCGACCTTCTCGCGCAGCCCGTCGAAGTGCTCCTCCGAGATCGGTTGGTTGACCTCGCCCCACGCGATGCGGTCCTCGGACTCGGGCTCCTGCACGAAGAACTTGTCCTTGGCCGAGCGGCCGGTGTGCTTGCCCGTGTCGACGACCAGCGGGCCGCCCTCGGCAAGCGATGCGTCGCCTCTCGCCAGTGCGTGGGTGTAGAGGAGCGAGGTCGTCGGGTTCCAAAAGACACGGCCTTGGGGCTCGAGCCCGTGACCGTCGAGTCCACTGGAGGCGGTGGTGATGGCCATGCTCGCCGTATCGTACGCATCATCCGGCCGCCCTGGCCGGATGAGGCCTGCAAATGGACTACATCCTCGAACGTACCCAACGCGTTCCCGTCTCGATCCAGGTCGCGTTCGGCTTCTTCTCGGAGGCCGGAAACCTCGAGAAGATCACCCCCTCGTGGCTGCGCTTCGAAGTGCTGCGCGCGCCGGACGAGCTTCGCTACGGCTCCCTCCTCGCCTACCGACTCGAGCTCTTCCGGCTTCCGATTCACTGGCTGACGAGGATCGCGACCTGGCAGCCGCCACGGAGCTTCGCGGACGAGCAGATCTCAGGCCCCTATCCGCTCTGGGAGCACACCCACCGCTTCTCTCCGGTGGACGACGGCACGGAGATCTACGACCACATTCGCTACCGCGTGCCCGGCGGCCCTTTCGCCCCGGCCGTGCAGAAGCCGTTCGTCGGCCGCTGGCTGGACGAGATCTTCGACTACCGGGCCGAGCGGCTTCGGGAGATTCTCGGGTGACGACGGAGCCCTGCCCGCTCTGCGGCGCGCAGGCAGCGATCACCGTCGGGCCGGTCTACGGCGGGGTGAAGCGGACGCTCTGGCGCCGCCAACCCTTCGAGGAGGCCCTCTACCGCTGCGCGGAGGGCCACGTCTACTCCGTGCGGACCGAGGGGGGCTCCGTCACGACGGAGCCGTACGAAAGCGTGGACGCATGGCTCGAGCGGAAGACGGGCACGGAACGGCCCCAGCGGCCGCCCGGTCTCTAGGCGAGCTCCTTCGCAGGCTCCGTCTCGAAGGACGTCTTCGCCGTGTAGACGAGCTGCGGCTCCCCGCCCGGAGTGAAGCCGTAGCCGAGCAGGACGTGCGCCGTGGCCGGAGCGGCCAGCTCCGCGGACTGCCACTCGGCGGGCGCGCGCTCGATCCGGATCGCCTGGAGGCCGCCCGCCTGGAAGATGCCGAGCTCGTGGCGGCCTAGCTCGCCAGGGTCGGCCGTGCCGCCGGGGCGATAGCGGATGTCCACGCCCAGCCCCGGGGCGCGCACCTGGCCCGGCCCCACGTGCAGCCTGGCGCTTCGGTACGGCGCGCCGAAGAGGAGCCCCGCCAGGCCCGCCGGGGTCACGCGCGAGGCGAGGAAGAGCACCGCCGGTTCGTCCTTCCAGGTCACGTATGTGCGGACGTTCAGCTGCGAGAAGGGCAGGATCGGAGAGCGACCCACTCGCCCTCGGCGGACCCGGAACGAGACCACCGAGACGACGTGGCGTCCATCCACCTCGGCCGGCTGCATCCCGGGCGGAGCCACGCGCTGCACGGATTCGCGGCTCGTCTGCCAGCTGGCGAGGAGAAGGTTTTCGACGTCGAGGTGGATGCGCACGGGCAGGAACCCTAGTTCGCAGGCGAAAAACCCTGCCGTGGAGACACGAGCCGCGATCGACCGCTTTCTCGAGAGCCCGGCGCTCTCGGATGCGACCAAGCGCGCGTACCGCTCCGATCTCGAGGAGTTCGCCGCCTGGCTGCGCCGGCGCGGGCTCGGTCTCCCCGACGTCGACACCGCCGCGATCTCCGACTACGCTGCCGAGCTCGGCGCCGACCGCCCGGGCCGCACGCCGCGCAAGTTGGCGCCGCAGACCCTGGCACGGAAGCTCGCGGCTGTCCGCTCCCTCATCCGCTCGGCGCTCGGGCCCGCGCAGGTCCCCCAGGTTTCGCTCGCGGGCCGGCGAGGCCGCCGCCTTCCGCACGCGCCTCGCCCCGAGGAGACCGACAACCTCCTGGACTCCCTGACGGGCGACGACCCGCTCGCGCTGCGCAACCGCGCCCTCTTCGAGCTCCTCTACTCGGCCGGGCTGCGGACGCAGGAGGCGGTCGACCTCACGCTCTCCTCCGTCGACTTCGAGCAGGAGGCCCTCCTCGTCCGCGGCAAAGGCGGCAAGGAGCGCGCCGTGCCGCTCGGGGAGGAGGCCGCCTACCGGTTGCGGATCTATCTCGAGGGCGGCAGGGCCGAGCTCGCAAAGGGTGCCGACGACCACGTCTTCCTCTCGACCCACGGGCGGCCCCTCGACACGTCCACCCTGCGCCGGCTCGTCCCGAACCCCCACCGGCTCCGCCACGCCTTCGCGACGCACTTGCTCGAAGGCGGCGCCGACCTGCGCACGATCCAGGAGCTCCTCGGCCACTCCTCCCTCTCGACCACCCAGGTGTACAGCCATGTCGACGCCAAGCGACTCCGGCGCGTCTACGACCAGGCCCACCCCCGCGCCTGACCCGGAGGTCAAGGGCTTCCTCGCGCTCCTCGCCGCTCGCCGGGCGCCGAGGACGGTGGACGCCTACCGCCGCGACCTCGCCGACCTGGCGGGCTTTCTCGGCCGCTCACCCGCCGACGCGGGCACGGACGACCTGCAGGCATGGATCGCCGACCTGAGAGGACGCGGCCAGGCCTCGTCCTCCATCGCCCGGCGGGCCGCCGCGGCGCGCTCGTTCTACAACCACCTCGTCCTCCTCGGCCGCCGCGAGGACAACCCGGCGGCCGAACTCGACCTCCCGCGGCGCCGCACGCGCCTCCCCCGCACGCTCTCGCCCGGCGAGGTCGAGCGTCTGATCCAGGCGGCGAACGGGACGACTCCGCGGGGATTGCGCGACCGCGCCCTCGTCGAGCTCCTGTACGGAGCCGGGCTCCGCGTCAGCGAGGCGGTGGGGCTCGACCGCGGCCGGATCGACCTGGACAACCGCGTCGTGCGGTGCCTCGGCAAGGGAGACAAGGAGCGGATCGTCCCGCTCGGGCGCGAAGGCGTCGAGTCCGTACGCCGCTACCTCGCCCGGGGTCGGCCTTTCCTCGATCGCAGACACCGCCCGGAGCTTTTCCTGAACGCGCAGGGCGGCGCGCTCACCCGGGCCGGCGCCTTTCTCATCCTCCGCCGCCTGGCCGCCAAGGCGGGCCTCGATGCGACCCGCGTCCACCCCCATCTCCTCCGCCACTCCTTCGCCACGCACCTTCTCGAAGGAGGGGCGGACCTGCGCTCGGTGCAGGAGATGCTTGGCCACGCCGATCTGGGGACGACGGAGATCTACACTCATGTTTCGGACGCACGCCGGCGTGACACGTATTTCAGTGCGCACCCACATGCGCGGCGCAAAAGACGAAACGAGTCCAATGCCCAACGACCCACACCTGCTGGGAGTCCTCAGCATCACGACCGGCGTCGGACTGGCCATGATGTGGCTGGCCGCCCGGCTGAGCCTGATTGAGCTCCGCCGACCGGAGAGGTGCCCGGCCTGCGGCCGGCAGCGAATCTCCGGTTCGTGCGGCTGTTGTTAGCGGGCCGAGGCCTTTTTCTTCAGGACGCGGTGCACCGCGGTCGCCGTGTCCCGTAGCTCGCGCTCCTCGGCCTCCTCGCCGAGGTGGGCGAGAAGCGTGATCGTGTCCGGGGTGGGCGAGCCGTTCTTCAACGAGAGAACTGCAAGCCTGCGGACCGCCGGGTTCGGGTCGTCGTTCGCGAGCGAGTGCAGGAGCGGTCGCGTTCCGTTCACGAGGCCGGGGTGGTCGCGCGAGAGAAGCTCGAGGGAGAGCAGGGCCGACCCGCGGCAGGCCGGGCTTGTGTCCTCGAGCCCCCGCCGCAGGAGCTCGGTCTTCTGGTTGAAGCGGAGCTGGCCGATCGCGCGGTAGGCGACCGCCCGCTCCTGGTAGTTGGGGCTGCGCGCCGCAGCCTCGAGGTCGTCACCGACCTCGCGGCGAAGATCGGCGAGCGCTCGCTCGTCTTTGGCCTCCCCCGCGCGCGCGACGGCCTCGGCGAGGGTCACCGCGCCGTCCTGGGGCGGTGCTGGCCAGGGAGGCAAGCGAGCGGCGCGCAGGACAGCACAAAGGGTGCGGACAAGCGTCGCGAGCGCCGCATCCCGCCGCTAGCGCCGTCAGCCGCGGGCGGAGCCGGGCTCCGCCCGGCCCGATTCGCGGCGGCCAGGGCGGCGAGGGTCAAGTGGTCGCCGTGATCGAGCGCGGCGCCGGCCCGACGTACTTCGCGGACGGACGGATGAGGCGGCCGGTGCGCATCTGCTCGAGGATGTGCGCAGACCAGCCGGCGACCCGCGCGCACGCAAAGAGCGCGGGGAAGAGCGGCGGCGGGATGTCGGCGATGTCGAGGACGACCGCCGACCAGAACTCGACGTTCGTAGCGAGGACGCGGTCCGGATGGCGCGCGGCAAGCTCCTCGAGCGCGGCCTGCTCGAGCGCCTCGGCGACCTCGACGCGCGACGACTCGAGCTCGCGCGCGGTTCGCCGCAGGACGCGAGCCCGCGGATCCTCGGCCCGGTAGACGCGGTGGCCGAAGCCCATGATGCGCTCGCCGCGGTCGAGGAGATCGCGCACGTACTGCGAGACGTCACCGGCGTCGGCCACCTCGTCGAGCATCTTGAGGACGCGGGTCGGGGCGCCGCCGTGAAGCGGGCCGGAGAGAGCGCCGACGGCCGCGGACATCGCGGCCGCGCAGTCCGCGCCGGTCGAGGCGACGATGCGGCCCGTGAAGGTGGAGGCGTTGGCGCCGTGCTCGGCCGCGGAGACCCAGTAGGAGTCGATCGCCCGCACATGCCGCGGGTCGGCCTCCCCTCGCCAGCGTAGGAGGAAGCGCTCGGCCGCCGTGTCCCCCCTCGAGACGACGTCGTCGTCGACACGATCCTGCCCACGCGCCGACTGGGCGACGATCGAGATCATCGTGGCCGAGAGCCGCGCGAGGTCGTCGCGCGCCTCGGTGTCGGTCATGTCGATGAGCTGCTTCAGGCCCCACGGGCCCGCGAGCGCGGCGGTCGCGGCCTGGAGATCGGCCATCGCGCTCCCGGTCTTCGTCGGCAGTTCGACGTTCTCGGCGCGCGGCATTCCCGGTTCGAAGCTGTCGTCGACGAGGAGGCCCCAGACCTTCTCGTAAGGCACGTGGCCGACGAGCTCCTCGATGTCCACCCCGCGGTAGCGGAGCGCGTTGCCTTCCTTGTCGGGCTCGGCGATCTCGGTCTCGAAGGCGACGACGCCCTCGAGGCCCGGTTTGAAGTCGCTTCCTTCCATCGCCCGGAACGGTACCGAACCCAGTACGGATTCCGCCCCGAGGAGGCCGAGACCGGCTGGGGCCTCAGCCGGTCACGACCTCCAGCTACGATCACGCCGCGCCCATGGCTCATCGCGTGACCCTCATTCCCGGTGACGGCACCGGGCCCGAGCTTGCCGAGGCAGCGCGCCGGGTCCTCGACGCGACCGGTGTCGAATTCGAATGGGACGTGCAGCAGGCGGGCGCAGACGTCATGAACGAGCACGGCGGCAACCCGCTCCCCGAGAACGTTCTCGAGTCGATCCAACAGAACGGCGTGGCGCTCAAGGGCCCCATCACGACTCCGATCGGGACCGGCTTCCGGAGCGTCAACGTCGCACTTCGCAAGACCCTCGACCTCTACGGCCAGGTGCGCCCGTGCAAGAGCTACGAGGGCGTGCGCTCCCGCTACTCGAGCGTGGACCTCGTCGTCGTGCGCGAGAACACCGAGGACCTCTACGCCGGAATCGAGTTCGAGGAGGGAACCGAGCACGCCGCCGCACTCATCGACTGGGTCGAGCACCACGGCCAGGGGCGAATTCGCGAGGGCTCCGGGATCTCGCTCAAGCCGATCTCGGTCATCGGCACGCGCCGAATCGTCGAGTTCGCCTTCGACTACGCGCGAAGGAACGGCCGCCGCAAGGTGACCGCCGTGCACAAGGCCAACATCATGAAGTTCACGGACGGCCTCTTCCTTCGCGTCGCCCGTGAGGTGGCGGAGGCGCAGACCGATATCGAATTCGAGGACCGGATCGTGGACAACCTCAGCATGCAGCTGGTGCAGCGGCCCGAGGAGTACGACGTCCTCGTGTGCCCGAACCTCTACGGCGACATCGTCTCCGACCTCTGCGCCGGCCTCATCGGCGGGCTCGGCCTCGCGCCCGGCGGCAACTTCGGGACGCACGCGGCGGTCTTCGAGCCGACGCACGGCTCAGCGCCCAAGTACGCCGGCCAGAACAAGGTGAACCCGATGGCAATGCTCCTCTCCGGCGTGATGATGCTCCGCCACCTCGAGGAGCGCGAGGCGGCCGCCCGCGTGGAGGGCGCCACCGCCGCCGTCATCGCGGAGGGGCGCAGCGTCACCTACGACATGAAGCCGACCCGCGACGACGCAACCGCCGTCGGGACGAGCGAGGTCGCCGATGCCATCATCGACCAAATGGGAGTACGAGTATGAGCGAGCAGGCCCTCGCGCGCGGGCGCCACGAATTCAGCCCGCAACGGACGCGGTTGAAGGTCACGATCGTCGGCGCCGGGAACGTCGGGACGACCGCCGCGCAGGAGATCGCGCGCCGCGACTACGCGGACGTCGTCCTCGTGGACATCAAGGAGAACCTGCCGCAGGGGAAGGCGCTCGACCTCAACGAGGCCGGCCCCGTCCTCGGCTACGAGCCGACGATCAACGGCTCGAACGGCTACGACGCGACGGCCGGGTCCGACGTCGTCGTCGTCACGGCCGGGCTCCCGCGCAAGCCGGGGATGAGCCGCGACGACCTCGTGACGACGAACGAGTCCATCGTCGGCGCCGTGACGCGCGAGGCGGTCGAGCGCTCGCCGGGGGCCATCCTCATCGTCGTCTCGAACCCGCTCGACGCCATGTGCCACGTCGCGAAGAGCGCTTCGGGCTTCCCCAAGGAGCGCGTCTTCGGGATGGCGGGCATCCTCGACACGGCTCGCTTCAGCACGTTCATCGCGTGGGAGACGGGCGCGTCCGCGAAGGACGTGACCGCGATGGTGCTCGGTGGCCACGGCGACCAGATGGTGCCGGTGGTCTCCGCAACGACCGTGGGCGGAATCCCGCTCACCGAGCTCGTCTCCGCGCAGCGAATCGAGGAGATGGTCGAGCGCACGCGCAAGGGCGGCGGCGAGATCGTGGACCTGCTCGACACGTCCGCGTGGTACGCCCCCGGCGCCGCGGTCGCGCAGATGGTCGACTCCGTGTGCCTCGACCAGAAGCGCGTGCTCCCCTGCACTGCCTACCTCGAAGGGGAGTACGGAATCGACGGCCTCTACATGGGCGTGCCGGTGAAGATCGGCACGGGCGGCATCGAGGAGATCGTCGGGCTCGAGCTCTCGGAGGGGGAGCGCGCAGAGCTCGACAAGTCGGCGGACGCTGTGCGCGAGGTCGTGGGCGTGCTCGCCGGATCGAGCTGAAACGCCGCCTCCTTCCGCTCGCGGCGATCGTCGGGGTGCTCGCGATCGCGGCCGCCGTCTTCGCCTTCTACCCGTCCAACCACTACATCATCCTGCCCGACCCCGCGCGCTCGATCGAGCCCCTCGTCCACATCCAGGGCGAGCACGACGGCCAGGGGCCGGGCGGCATCTACATGGTCGATGTGGTCATCCGCAAGGCGAGCCTGCTCGAGCGCTATTTCCCGGGCATCCACAAAGGCGCCTCGATCGTCCCGGCCGACGTCTACAACCCTCAGAACCTCCCGGAGCGCATCCAGCGGCAACAGCAGCTAGCGGCGATGAGCACGTCGCAGAAGATCGCAGCGGCGGTCGCCCTCCGCGAGCTCGGCTACAAGGTGACGCCCGACGGCGTCGCGGTCAGCGCCGTCGACGTGGGCGCCCCCGCCGACGGCGTCCTCGAGCCCGGGGACGTGATCGTCGGTGCCAACGGCAAGGACGTCGCGGATCCGCAGGATCTAAGCGCGGTCATGGCCGACGTCAAGCCAGGTGAGGAGGTCACGCTTCGAATCGAGCGCGGGGGCTCCGAGCAGAGCGTCGAAGTGGGGACGAAGGCCTCGGACGACGACCCGCCGCGGGCGATCATGGGCATCCTCATCGAGCCGAAGCTCGACCTCCCGGTTGACATTACGATCGACACCGGCCAGATCGGCGGGCCTTCCGCCGGGCTGGCCTTCGCGCTCGACATCATCGACGAGCTCGGGCCGACCGACATCGACCGCGGCGAGCGGGTCGTGGCGACCGGCGACCTCGCCCTCGACGGGACGATCCACGAGATCGGCGGGATCGAGCAGAAGACCATCGGCGCACGCGACGCGGGCGCGGACGTCTTTCTCGTTCCGGACGCCAACGCGGCGGCTGCGCGCAAGTACGCGGACGGGCTTCGCATCGTCGCGGTCTCGGACCTCGACGAGGCGTTGCACGCCCTGGCAACATCCTAGTTGCTGCAGGTGGCAACAGTTGCAACGTTCTTGGCGGAAATTGCGAAAGTTTGGTGAAGGAAGGCCTTCAAACCGAGCCTGAGCGCGCCTATAGTCGCGCCTTCGGACTTGATGACGAAGCGCCTGGCGAACACCTGCGACGACTGTTTCTTCCGGCGAGCCGAGCTCTGCGCCCTGCCCGGAAACAGTCCGTGCCCCACCTTCCGGGCGGCCAAGTCGGCACTCGAGCCGCCACGCCAGCCCGCGCTGGTCGCGCGGCCGCAGCTCGCCGCTGCACACGCCGCGGCCTAGGCGACCGGGAAGCGCGGGTCCGCTCGGATCGCGTCGAAATCGGAATCCGTCTGCGCCCACTCGCGGGTGCGCGGATCGCCCTCGACGGCCTGCGCCAGGTGCTCGAGCGCGTCGTCCGCGCGGCCGGCGAGCGCTTCGATGCAGGCGAGGTTGTAGAGGACGTTCGGGTTCCCGGGATAGGCGGCGAGCGTGTGCTCGAAGATCTCGATCCCGCGCTCGGGCTCGCCTGCCTCGAGATGAGGGGACGCTTCGAGCCAGGCCTCCCACGGAGACGCCTGGAATGCCTTGCCCGGCACACCGCCGGCCACGAGCACGGTCGTCCCCTTCTCGAGCCCGACCGCGCCGCGCCGCACCTTCGGGTCGGAAACGAAGACGAAGGTACCCTCCGGCGCATCGACCTCCGCGCCGTCGAGGGTGAAGACCGCGTGGCCCCTGACGACGAAGTAGAGCTCCTCGTGCCGGCCGGCTCCGGCGCTGAGCTCATCGTGCTCCTCGATCACGCGGCCGCCATCGGCCGGCGCCGTGTAGGCGTTCACTCCGAAGCTCTCGATCCCGAAGCGAACTCGCACGGGGAGAATCCCGACGCCGCCGGCGCCGGCAACCGGGGAGATCTCGTCGAGGTGCGCCCTCCGGGCGCGGTCAGGCTGCAACGGCAGCCGCTTCGCGCACGAGCTGCCCGAGGCGGGTAATGCCCTCGTCGATCTCGTGCGCGGTGGCGAAGGAGAACGCGAGGCGCGCCGATTCCTCCCCGCCGCCGTGGAAGAAGAAGTCGGCGCCCTTGATGAAGACGACGTCCTCCTCGCCCGCGCGGGCGAGCAGCGTGTCGGCCGCGACCGCGCTCGGCAGGTCGAGCCAGAGGAAATACCCGCCCTCGGGCCGACTCCAGCCGGTGCCTTCGGGCATCTCGCGCGCGAGGGCCGCGAGCATCGCGTCACGGCGGAGCCGAAGCCCGTCGCGGACGGTCTCGAGGTTGGGCTCGAAGCGGCCGCTCGTCAGGAACTCGAGCAGCGCCGCCTCGACGAAGATCGCCGGCGAGACATAGTTCGAGAGGACGAGCTCCTCGATCGCGGGCACGAGCTGCTCCGGAAGGATGAGGTAGCCGGTGCGGATGCCCGGCGCGACCGTCTTCGAGAACGACGAGAGGAAGATGGTCGATCCGTCCGAGAGCTCGAAGAGACGCGGGATCGGGTCGCCTTCGAAGCGGAGCATCCCGTACGGGTCGTCCTCGAAAACGGTCGCGTCCCGCTCGGCCGCGAGGTCGAGCAGGCGCCGCCGGTTGTCGAGCGAGAGCGTGCGCCCGCTCGGGTTTTGGAAGGTCGGGATCGTGTAGACGACATCGCCCTCGCGCAACGAGCTCGCGAGCGCATCGACATCGAGCCCGTCGTCCGCGAGCTCCACCTGCTCGACCTCGGCGCCCAGCTTGCGGAGGATCGAGAGCGAGCGGTCGTAGCAGGGCGCCTCCACGAAGAAGCGCGAGCCCGACCGCACGAAGTGGCGCGCCGTGAACGCGAAGCCCTGGAGCGAGCCATTGGTGACCATCACGCGCGCCGGGTCGACGCCGTGCTGCTCGGCGACCCACTGCTTGAGCGGCGGGTAACCCCCGGGCGGGCCGTACTGGAGGGCGGTCGCCCCGTCGCGCTCGAGCGCTTCCCGCGCGCAGTCGCCGAAGGCCGCGATCGGCAAGAGGTCCGGGCCCGGCATTCCGCGCGCGAAGGAGATCGGCGCCATGGCTCCGAGTGTAACCAGCCGCTCTGGACGGCGTAGGGCGGTCAGGAGGCGGTGACGCCGACGAGCTCGGCGACGAGGCGCGCGACCTCGGTCGGGTTCGTCCCGACGCGGACGCCGCAGCCCTCGAGCGCCTCCTTCTTCGCCTGCGCGGTGCCGGCTGTGCCGGAGATGATCGCGCCTGCGTGGCCCATGGTCTTCCCCGGAGGGGCGGTGAAGCCGGCGATGTAGGCGATGACGGGCTTCGTCATCTCGGCCTCGATGAAGCGCGCCGCTTTCTCCTCCTCGGCGCCGCCGATCTCCCCGACCATGACGACGTACTCGGTCTCCGGGTCGGCCTCGAAGCGCGCGAGGATGTCCAAAAACGACGACCCGACGACGGGGTCCCCCCCAATTCCGACGATAGTCGATTGGCCGATACCGAGTTGCGTCAGCTCGTGCCCGATCTGGTACGTAAGCGTGCCGGATCTGGAGACGAGGCCGACGTTCCCCTCCCGGAAGATCTCCGCGGGGATGATCCCCACGTTCGCCTTCCCCGGCGACAGCACGCCCGGGCAGTTCGGGCCGACGAGCGTCACGCCGCGCGGGCGGATGTGGTTGTAGACCCGGAGCATGTCGTGGGCCGGGATGCCCTCGGTGATGCAGATGACGGTCTCGATCCCGGCGTCGACCGCCTCGTAGATGGCGTCCGCCGCGAAGCGCGCCGGGACGAACACCATCGCCGTGTTGGGGCTCGTCTCCTCCGCCGCCGCCCGCATGGAGTCGAATACGGGGATCCCCTCGACCTCGGCGCCGCCCTTGCCGGGGGTCACGCCTGCGACCACGTTCGTGCCGTAGGTCTTGTTGCGCGTCGCGTGGAAAGACCCCTCGCGCCCCGTGATGCCCTGGACGACGAGCCGCGTGTGTCGGTCGACGACGATCGCCATCAGTACCCTTTCCGTCCGTTGAGAGCGACGGCCTTCAGGTGGAGCGTGTCGCTGTCGACGTGCTCGCCGAGCAGGGAGCGCACCTGCCCGGCCGCCTCGCCCGCGCAGCCCGTTCGCTCGAGGTACGCGGCGAGGCCGACGTCCCGGGCGAGGAGACGCATGTCCTCGAGCTCGAGCCCCGCAGCCGCGAAGAAGGACCGCCACTCGTCCTCCGTGTAGTACCGGACGTGTGACGGGTCGCGGAGCCGCTCGGCCTGGTCGGCGGCTTCGTCCTCGAAGAGGATGTCGACGACGAGGACCCGCTCCCGGGCGACACGGCCCATCTCCCTCGTCGCTGCCTTCACGTCCTCGAAGTGGTGCGCCGCAACGCGGGAGGCGACGACGTCGAAGCTGTCCTCGTCGAATGGGAGCTTCTCCGCCGGCGCGACCACGTCGGGCTCCATCCCCGGCGCAGGGTCGCAGCTCACGACCTCGAGGCCTGCCTCGCGCAGGCGCCTGGCGACGTGGCCGCCCCCCGTCCCGACGTCAAGCGCCGTCCGCGCGCCGGCGGCCCACTCGACGAGGAGGTCGAGGTCCTCCCCGGTACGGTGAGCCTCGCTCGTTCGGTAGGCCTCGGCGCGCTCGTCCCAGCTCATCGCGCCCCCGCCAATGCGACGACCTTCTCCGCCGCCGAGAGCATCGTCTCCTCGACGTGGAGGTTCGGCGGCGCGGCCTCGCCGAGCATGGCGCGACCCTCGGCCGCGTTCGTCCCGTCGAGCCGGACGACGATCGGGCGGTCCATGGTCATGCGTTCGAGCGCATCGAGGATCCCGCGCGCGACCTCGTCGCCGCGCGTGATCCCGCCGAAGATGTTGAAGAGGATCGCCTCCACCTGGGAATCGGCCGTGATGACCTCGAGCGCGTCCACGACGCCCTCGGCGTCGCCTCCTCCGCCGAGGTCGCAGAAGTTCGCCGGCCGGCCGCCGACCTGGTCGATCACGTCCAGCGTCGACATGACGAGGCCCGCGCCGTTCCCGAGGATTCCGATCTCGCCGTCGAGCTTCACGTACGTCACGCCCTTCTCGCGCGCGAGGCGCTCCTGCGGGTCGCCCGCCTCGGGGTCGCGCATCTCGGCGATATCCGTGTGCCGGTAGAGCGCGTTGTCGTCGACCGTGAACTTGGAGTCGAGGGCCTTCACCTCGCCGGCGGGGGTGACGATCAGCGGGTTGATCTCGCAGAGCATCGCGTCCGTGCCGACGAACGCCTCGAAGAGCTTCCCGACGATCGCGAGCAGCTGCTTCTGCTCGTCGGGATCCTCGAGCCCCGCGGTGAAGGCGAGCCAACGCGCCTGGAAGGGCTGGAAGCCCACGAGCGGGTCGATGTGGAGGCGGGCGAGCGCGTCGGGGTCGGTCTCGGCGACCTCCTCGATGTCGACGCCGCCCTTCGTCGTGAACATGAGGAGCGGCTTCTTCTCCCCACGGTCGAACGTGACCGAGAGGTAGTACTCGCGCTCGATGTCCGAGGCCTTTTCGACCCAGACGCTGCGAACGACGTGCCCGCGGATATCCATGCCAAGAATGCCGCGAGCGCGGGCCTCGGCATCGTCAGGGCCCTCGGCGAGCTGGATCCCGCCGGCCTTCCCGCGGCCGCCGGTGAGCACCTGCGCCTTGACGACGACCCCGCCGCCGAGCGCCTCCGCGGCCGCGCGCGCCTCCTCCGGAGTCGTGGCGAGGCGCCCTTCGGACACGGGGATCCCGAAGCGCGCAAAGAGCTGCTTTCCCTGATACTCGTAGAGATCCATCCGGGCGCGGCGAGTCTAGCGACTCCGTTGTAGCCTTCCGGCGCCACCCGAGAGAGGAGTGACGATGAGCACGTTCACGGAGGAAGACATTCGGACACGCGGCATTGCCGAGTTCGACGTCCGCGACGAGACCATGGATCAGGACGACATGGACTCCGACTCGGACGACACGGATTCCGACGACTCGGACGCCGACGACACGGATTCGAGCGACGCCGACACCGACGCAGAAGACCCGAGCTAGCGCGCTCGCGCGCACGCTCGATCCGGTCTCGGGCGAGGAGTTCCTTGCCGAGCACTGGGAGCAGAGGCCGCTCGTCGTCCCGCGAGGGGAGCGGGGTCGTTTCGACGACCTCCTCTCGGTCGTCGACGTCGAGCGGCTTCTCACCTCAGGCGGGCTTCGCTTCCCGGGTTTCAGGCTCGCAAAGGCCGGCGCCAAGCTCGACGTCGCCCACTACACGAAGGACCTCTCCTGGCGGCCGCAGCCGTTCTCGGGCAGCGCGGACGTCGAGCGCGTCCTCGCCGAGTTCGAGGACGGCGCGACGATCGTCCTCCAGGGCCTGCACCTGAACTGGCGGCCGCTCGCCGAGTTCTGCCGGTCACTCGAGGCCGAGCTCGGCCACCCGGCGCAGGCGAACGCCTACTTCACGCCGCGGGCAGCCCAGGGCCTCCCGGTCCACCACGACACACACGACGTCTTCTCGCTCCAGGTCGCGGGCGAGAAGCGCTGGCTCGTCTACGAGCCCGCCTGGGAGCTGCCGCTCAAGAACCAGCGCTACAAGGCCGAGACGATGGGCGAGCCGGGCGAGCCCGTCCTCGATGTGACGCTCGAGGCGGGCGACACGCTCTATCTCCCCCGCGGCTGGCTCCACGAGGCGAAGACGTCGGAGGCGGACTCGCTGCACCTGACCGTGGGCGTGAACGTCTACACGTGGATGGACGCATTCCGGGCGGCGCTCGACAGCTGCGCGCGCGAGGTCGGCTTCCGACGCTCGGCGGGCGGCGAGGATCCCGGCGGCCTCGTCGAGCGCCTCGCCGACCAGCTGAGCCCCGAGCGCGTCGAGCGCAGGCGCAGGCGCAAGCTCGTGCGCACCCGGCGGCCGGTCCTCGGCGGACAACTGAGCCAGCTGCGGGCGCTCGAGAGCCTCGACGTCGACACCGTCGTCGAGCGGCGGGCGACCGTCCTCTACGATTTCGAGGGCGCGACGCTCTCCTTCGAGGGCAAGGATCTCACGTTTCCCGACGAAGCGGCGGAGGATCTCGCCTTCGTCGCTCGGTCCGACGAGCCGTTCACGCCGGCCGACCTTCCCGGCGAGCTGGACGACGAGGGGCGCCTCGTCCTCGTCCGCCGGCTCGTGCGCGAAGGCTTTCTGGTGCTCAGCGCAGCTGCGCGCGAAAACGGCGCGCACGCTGAGGCGTGACCGAGCCGCAGGTCAGGTAGACCGACTCCTCGCCGAGCTCGGCCCAGGCCTCGGCGGCGTATTCGCGTCCGGCAGCGCGTAGCGTGACGAGCCAGCGATCCTCGGCCTCGCGTGAGACGCGGAGGAGCTCGACGTCGCGCACCCCCGTAAGGCCCGTCTTCTCGCGCACGGCGAGCTCGGCCGCCTGCACGCCGAAGGTGTAGGCGGAGCGGCCGCGGTAGAGCTCGAGGTTGATGCGCCCGTCGAAGTACTCGTCGAGGATCGGGTCGAGGTCATCCTCGCCGACGCGGCCGTAGAACAGCCCCTCGGGAAGGACGACGACGTTCCCGGCGAAGCGGTCTCCGCCCACGTGAGTCGACTGCCACACCCATTCGGGGTCGACCTTGCCCTTCAGCCCGTCGTATAGCGGCCGCCCGTACTTGGCGCAGCAGCGGTCGCGCTTCCCATGCGTGCACACGACGAAGAGCGGGTGCTCGACCGGGACTCCCGGCATGCCTCCGTCGAGGAGCGCCGAGGCGAAGTCGTAGCCGACAAGGTCGTCGTGCTGCTCGAACTCGAGCGCGTAGAACCGCTCCTCCCCCGGCCGGCAGCTGCCCACGTAGAGCATCCGGCGCTTGTGGGAGCGCCGCTCCGGCCGCTTCACGAAGAGGAGGCGGGAGTGCCCGAGCTTGCGCAGCTGGTCACGCAGGTGCTCCTTGAGCGGCTCTGAGAGGAGGCTCCCGCCGAGCACGTCGCGGTCCCAGGGGCCGCGATATTCGACGAGCACCCAGCGGTCGACACGGCTTGCCGTCGCAGCGAGGTCTTCGTGTGCCGCGCCCGACACGTCTGCGCAGAGCTCTCGCTTGGCTCGGACAGGCACTGCTGGAAGGCTACCCACTGTAAGGCAAACCTTACACGCCTACCGTGCCTGGGAACCCTCCTCCGCCGCGCCGTCCCCCGCGACGACGCAGATGACCTGGCCTGTCGTGACGGCCTCGCCGGCGGCCACCGAGAGCGCGGTCACGAGCCCCTCGCGGTGGGCGGTGATCTCGTTCTCCATCTTCATCGCCTCGACGATGCAGATCACCTGGCCGGCGCGAACCTCGTCGCCCTCGGCGACCTCGACCGCGAGGACGGTCCCCTGCATGGGGCTCACCACGGCGTCGCGGGCGGCGCCGTGGCCGGCGGCACCTCCCCTGCGCTCGCGGCGCCGACGCGCCAGCTCGGCGAAGGGCGGCTCCGGACGGAGCAGCTTCACCTCGAAGCGGCGATCGTCCACCTCCACCTCGAGTGTCTGCTCGCGAACGCGCCCGTCCGCTGAGCGCGGCACGGGTGTTGTCCTATGAGACAGCTCCTCCGCTTCCTGCGCCAGCTCTTCCGACTCGACCACCCCGTGGCAGGTCTCGCCCGCGACGAAGCAGGGTCGGCGAAGCAGGGCTTTGTGGAAGCCGACGAGCGTCTTCACGCCCTCGATCTCGAGCTCGTCGAGAGCTCGCAGCATGCGCGCGCGGGCCCGCTCTCGGTCGGTGTCCCAGACGCAGAGCTTCGCCACCATCGGGTCGTAGAGGCCGGAGATCTCGCTGCCTTCGACGACGCCCGAGTCCACGCGCACGCCGGGGCCGGCCGGCTCCCGGTAGCGCGTGAGCACCCCGGGCGCCGGAAGAAAGCCGTTCAACGGGTCCTCGGCGTTGATACGGCACTCGATCGCGTGCCCGCGGAAGGCGAGCGTCTCCTGGCGAAGGCTCGTCGGCTCGCCCGCGGCGATGAAGATCTGCTCGCGGACGAGGTCGACCCCCGTGACGAGCTCGGTGACGGTGTGCTCGACCTGGATGCGGGTGTTCATCTCGAGGAACCAGTAGTTGCCGTCGCGGTCGAGCAGGCCCTCGATCGTGCCCGCGCTCCGGTAGCCCACCGCGCGGGCGGCATCTACCGCGATCCGGCCGATGCTCTCGCGGAGCTGCGGCGTCACCGCGGGAGAGGGCGTCTCCTCGACGAGCTTCTGGTGCCGCCGCTGGATCGTGCAGTCCCGCTCGCCGAGGTGAAGGACGGTTCCGTGGTCGTCGGCGAGCACTTGGACCTCGACGTGGCGCGGGTCGGCGATGAACTTCTCGACGTAGACCGTCGAATCGGCGAAATAGGACTCGCCTTCGCGCTGCGCCGCGGCGAACGCCCGCTCGGCCTCCTTTGCGGACTCGACCACCTTGAGCCCCTTTCCGCCGCCTCCGGCCGACGCCTTGATCGCGAGCGGCCAGCCGAACTCCTCGCCCAGTCGCACGACCTCTGCCGCCGACGTGACCGGCTCCGTCGTCCCCGGGATGATCGGGACGCCTGCGCTCCGCATGAGCTCCCGAGCCGCCACCTTCGACCCCATCACCTCGATCGCCTCGGGCGGAGGCCCGATCCAGACGAGGCCGGCATCCGAGCAGGCCCGCGCGAACGAGGCGTTCTCGGCGAGAAAGCCGTAGCCGGGATGGACCGCCTCCGCTCCGGCTTTCCTGGCGGCAGCGATGATCCGCTCCTGGTTCAAGTAGCTCTCGGCCGGCGCACCCGCGCCGACGAGGTACGCCTCGTCGGCGACGGCGGCGTGCACCGACGCGCGGTCAGCCTCCGAGTAGACGGCCACCGTCGCGATCCCCAGCTCGCGAAGCGTGCGGAAGACGCGGACCGCGATCTCGCCGCGATTGGCGACAAGAACCTTTCCGAAAGGAGGCATGGGCGCGCGTATTCTGTCTTTTCCATGCACTTTGCAGACCAGCTGACGCTCGCGCGGGCGTTTTCGGTGCCCTTCGTGGTCGTGCTCTTCGCGTGGGACTTCCCCAACCACTACTACTGGGCGACGGCGGTCTTCGCCCTTGCGATGACCACCGACTACGTCGACGGGTGGTGGGCACGGCGCACCAACCGCTCGTCGAACCTCGGTCGGCTCCTCGATCCCGTGGCGGACAAGCTGCTCGTGATGGCGGCGCTCGTCATGCTCGTCGGCGTCGCGCTTCCCGCGTGGATGGTCGCCGCGATTGTCGCGCGCGAGTTCCTCATGTCCGGGCTTCGCCTCGCCGCGCTCGAGCGCGGAGTCGTGATGGCCGCACGCGACCTCGGGAAGCTGAAGACCGGAGCGCAGGCCGCCGCGGCCGCGATCGCCGGGCTGGCCGCGGGCGGAGCGTTCAGCACCGACATCGCGTGGTGGGCAGGGCTGGTCGCGCTTGCCCTGACCTGGATCTCCGGCCTCGACTACTTCATGAGCGCCCCGAGGGTCCTCCGTGGGCAGCAGCCTGCGTAGCTTCGCGCGCGAGGACCGAGCCGCCGTGCTCGAGCTCTCACGGCATGCGCTGCAAAAGCCGCAGGAGCAGGTGGGCAATCCTCTCTGGACGACGGCGGAAGAGCTCGAGAGCGAGCTCTCCGACTGGGAGGTGCCGCCAGAGGAGACCCTCTTCGTGGACGAGATCGAGCAAGAGGTGGTCGGCTTCGCGGGCGTCGAGGTCTCGCCGGGGTTCGACCACGCCGACCTATTCGGGCCGCTCGTCGCCCCGAGCCACCGCGGGCAGAAGCTCGGGACGATGCTCCTCGAAGCGTCGATCGAGCGCGCGGAGAACCGAAGCGCCCGCCGCGTCGTCGGGGCAGTCGGCACGAGGAATGCGACAGGCCGGCTACTCCTCGAGCGTGCAGGGTTCGCACCCTCCGGGAGCGCGACCGCAGTCTTCCGGCTGACCGAGTCGGACCATCGCCGGGTCGAAACCGGCCCGTGGGAGCTCACGGTCCGGCCAGGGACGCCCGAGGATCTCGACGCGACCATGAAGCTCTACCGTGAGTGCTTCCCGGACGGCTCCTTTCCCGAAAGCGCGTGGCTCGCGGGCCTCGAGGAGGGCGCCGTCTACATCGGCGAGGCGGACGGCGAGAGCCGCGCGGTGGTCAACATCGACGCCGCCGACCGGTGGATCTACCACCTCGGCGTGACCGCGGGCGAGCGCGATCGCGGCATCGGTGCGTACGTACTGTCCGAAGCGCTCGCCGGCTACTGGTCGCGTCATCCCGGGGAGACGCTCGGGCTCTCCGTGCACGCGGACAACCTCCCCGCGCTCCGGCTGTACAGGCGGCAGGGGTTCGCGCCCCTGCTCGTGCTGCAGGCCTTCGAGCTCCCTCTCTAGTCCGATGCTCTTGGGGATCGACCAGGGGACGACGGGCACGACGTGCCTCGTCCTCGACGACGCACTGCGAACGCGAGGCCGCGGCTACCGCGAGGTGGCGCAGCACTATCCGCGGCCCGGCTGGGTCGAACAGGATCCGATCGAGCTCTGGGAGTCCGTCCTCGCGGCGGCAGGGGACGCGCTGGAGGACGCGGGCGCGGCGGCGGCCGACCTCACCGCGATCGGCATCGCGAACCAGCGCGAGACGACGATCGTCTGGGACCGGATGAGCGGCGAGCCGGCCCACCGGGCGATCGTCTGGCAGGACCGGCGGACGGCCGAGCGCTGCAAAGAGCTCCCGGCCGAGCTCATCCGCGACCGGACGGGGCTCGTCCCCGACCCGTACTTCTCGGCGACGAAGCTCGAGTGGATTCTCCGCGAGGCCGCGGGCGACCTGGCATTCGGGACGGTCGATTCCTGGCTGATCTGGAACCTCACCCAAGGAGCCGTGCACGCGACCGACGTCACGAACGCCTCGCGAACGCTGCTCGTCGACCTCGCGATGCTCGACTGGGACGACGAGCTGCTCGAGCTCTTCGGCGTCCCGCGCTCGGTGCTCCCCGAGATCGTCAGCTCGAGCGGGACGATCGGCGAGACCGAAGCCTTCGGCGCGGCCGTCCCGATCGCCGGCGCGGCCGGCGACCAGCAGGCAGCGCTCTTCGGACAGGCGTGCTTCGGGCGCGGCGAGGCCAAGGCGACGTTCGGCACCGGCACCTTCCTCCTCGCGAACAGCGGCGCAGAGCGGAGCCGGCCGGCGAACGGCGTGGTCGAGACGGTCGCCTGGGGGCTCGGCTCGGAGGAGCCGGTCTACGCGGTCGAGGGCTCGGTCTTCGTCACCGGGGCGGCGCTGCAATGGCTCCGTGATGGGCTGGGGCTGCTCGAGGGCTCCGCGGAGAGCGAGGCGCTCGCGCGCTCGGTGGAGGACAACGGCGGCGTCTACTTCGTGCCGGCCCTCGCCGGGCTCGGCTCACCGCACTGGGTCCCGGAGGCGCGCGGGCTCATCAGCGGGATCTCGGGCGGCACGCGGCGGGAGCACCTCGTCAGGGCCGCCCTCGAGGCTGCGGCCTTCCAGACGAGGGATGTCGTGGACGCGCTGCCCTTCGAGCTCCAGATGCTTCGTGCCGACGGGGGCGCGGCGGGAAACGCGTTCCTCATGCAGTTCCTGGCCGACCTCACGCGCCTTCCCGTCGAGGTGCCCGAGGAGAGGGAGACCACGGCGCTCGGCGCGGCAGCGCTCGCCGGCCTCGCGGCCGGCCTCTGGAGCGGCACCGCCGAGCTGGCGGGACTGTGGCGCCCTGCGGCGCGCTACGAGCCCGAGCTGCCCGAGGCGGAGGCCGAGCGCCTCCTCGCCGACTGGCGCATGGCGGTCAAACGGGCTCTTCTTCTTCGCTGAGATCTTCGGCAACCCCGGCTCGCCACCAGGCCGAGCGGGGATCGGCGGCCGGCGCCGCCGGGCGGCGCGCGAGCGCCTCTTCGATCGCCTTCAGCTCCTCCGCTGAGGGCTCGGGCCGGATCTCACGGATCATCCGGCTGAGATTAAAGCGCTCGACGAGGCCCGACGATACGAAGACCATGCGCCGGGGTCTCGTCGCCGTCGTCGCCGTGGTCGCCGCCATCTTCGCGGCGCAGCCGGCACCTGCCGCGAGCTGGGCCCAGCCGCAGATCAAGGTCGTCGTCGCGAACGGGCTCATGGGCCCGAGCGTGAGCAATTTCCGCGCCAAGCAGAACATCACCCGCGCCGAGCTGGGCGAGGCGCTCGCGGCACTCACGGGCAAGCCCCAGGTCGTCGTCGACCCCGGCGCCGAGGTGTCGATCGCCGAGCTCGACGCGAAGGTCGTGAAGGCGCTCGGCCTGCACCGTGCTGCAAGGAGCTTCCAGCGGAAGGTCAGAGACGCGGGCCTCGAACCGCCGCGGCGTCTCGGGAACGAGGTCGTCGCCCGCCTGCTCTGGCTTCGGTTCAACCACCCGCAGGACGACGACAACCTCGAGCTGCGACCGCAGGACGCGGCTACCCGCGCCGAAGCTGCGTACTCTCTCGCCCGCGCGCTGCAGGTCTCGCAGTGGGACAAGGACAACGTCCGCTCGCTCGCCGGCTCGTTCTCGCTCCCGAGCTACGGCGACTGGCCGAAGCGCGTCCTTCGGCGGGCCGTGCACTTCATCGGCTATCCGTACGTGTGGGGCGGAATGTCCGAGAAGGAGCAGGTCACCTTCGGCGTCACGTCGCGCGGAGGCTTCGACTGCTCGGGCTTCGTCTGGCGCGTCTACAAGCTCCAGCCGTACCCGAACGGAGGCTCGCTCTCCTCGGTTCTCCAGGGACGCACGACCTATCAGATGAGCGGCGAGGTGCCCAGGTCGAAGCGGATCCCGTTCGACCGCCTGAAGGCCGCCGACGTCGCCTTCTTCGGCGCGGATGGGCGCCGCTCGAGCCCGTCCGAGGTCGACCACATGGGAATCGCGCTCGGCAAGAGCTGGATGATCCACTCCTCCAGCCAGGGAGTCGCGTTCGTGCCGCTCACGGGCTGGTACCGGGACCGTTTCGCGTGGGCCCGCCGGCCGCTTCGCGAGGCCGGACTCCTCTAGCCGCCGGCCCCCGCGCGATTACAGGTTTGAGCAGGCTTTTTGCGAATCCCTCAAAGGGGGGATGTTGCGACTTCCCCGGTGCGCTGATACTTCGGCTCGTCCTCAGGCGTCCGAACACGGGAGATGATCGGAATGCTTCACTGGAAGGTAAAGCTCGCGCACGTTGTCGTCGTCGCCGCCCTTCTGGCCGCTTTCCTGAGCGACCTTGAAGGGTGGGCCTGGTAGCACGGCGAACGGTTAAGCCATAGCCGTGAGCCTGCGCCCCGTTCGCTCGACCGTGAGCGCATCGGGTCGGGTGAAGCCGGAGCGCCGTCTCGTTTCTCGCGAGACGGCGCGGCTTCTGCCCATCGTCGTCCCGGTGGCACTCTCGGGCTTCGCCGTGCTCGCGTTCGCCATCGGGCGGTTCGCGGCCTCGAATCCCGAGCCCGAGGTCCTCGCCGGAGTGTTCGCACTCCTTCTGGCGGCGACCTTCGTCGAGGCGCACCCGGTCCCGATCGAGGGGATCTCTTCGGAGGGAATCTCGCTCGCGGCCGTCTTCATCGTCGGCACCGCCGTGATCTACGGCTGGGAGCCGGCGGTGGTGATGGGCTTCCTCACCAGGGCGCTCATCGAGCTCGTCCAGCGCCGCCCCGCGATCCGCCTGTCCTATAACAGCGCGGTCTACTCGTTGGGCGGCGGCGCGGCGGGCCTCGCCGCATCCATAGGAGCGATGGAGACGGGAGTCGCCTCGCTCCTCCTGCAGGTGCTGCTCGCCGCCGCGGCGTTCTACGCGCTGAACATCCCGCTGATCGCCGCGATCATCGCGCGGTGGACGCGTGAGCCGTTCCTGCCGCTGCTTCGCAAGTCCGTCTACTGGACAGCGGTGCCGTTCTCGATCATGGCGTCGGTCAGCCTCATGCTCGCGGTGCTCTGGGAGCGCTCTCCGCTCCTCGCCATCGCGCTCGTCGGCCCGCTCGTCGCGATCGCGCTCTACCAGCGCTCGGTGTACAGCGCCCTCAAAGCAATGCGGCTCGCGCTCACCGACCCGTTGACCGGGCTCGGGAACCACCGGCACTTCCACGAGCGGCTGCAGCGCGACCTCGACGAGGCGCAGGAGCGCGGCGTCGCGCTGACCCTCTGCCTGCTCGACATCGACAATTTCAAGCAGATCAACGATCGCTTCGGCCACCCGGTCGGCGATCGTGTGCTCGCGCAGGTCGCCGCGCGCCTCCGCCAGGGCGGCGAGGCGTTCCGGCTCGGAGGAGACGAGTTCGCGCTCCTCCTGCCGCGCCGCGACGAGCACGAAGGCTTCTCGATCGCGAAGGCGATCATCGAGCGCGTCGCCGACGCCGAATGCGAGCACGGCGGCCACGTCTCGATCTCGGCCGGCATCGCGACCTATCCGCAGCACGGCGTCGAGCGCTCCGAGCTCGTGCGCGTGGCCGACTCGGCCCTCTACCTGGCCAAGGAGCACGGCAAGAACCGCGTGCGCGTCTACCGCCCCGACCTGCTCGAGCTGGCCGAGCTTCGCCGCCTCGCCGAGGGCCCCGACCGGGCGGCGCGCCTGCGGGCGGCGGCCTCGCTCGCCCATGCGGTCGATGCGCGCGATGCCTACACGGGCTCGCACTCCTACATGGTCGGGGAGCTCTCGGCGCGCGTGGCCAAGCGCATGGGCCTCGAGACCGAGCAGGTCGAGCTCGCACGCCTGGCCGGCTCCCTGCACGACCTCGGCAAGCTCGCCATCCCCGAGGAGATCCTGCGCAAGCCCGGCCCCCTGAACGAGGCCGAGCGCCTCGTGCTCGAGCGCCACCCCCAGATCGGCTTTCGCATGCTCGACTCGCTCGGGGTCGAGCCGGTCGCCTCCTGGGTCCTGCACCACCACGAGCGCTGGGACGGAGACGGCTATCCCGACCGCCTGGGCGGCGATGCGATCCCGCTCGGCTCGAGGATCCTCTTCGTCGCCGATGCCTACGACGCGATGACGACCGACCGCGTCTACCGCTCCAAGCTCTCGCACGAGCGCGCCATCTCCGAGCTCGAGCGCTGCGCGGGGACGCAGTTCGACCCCGACGTCGTCTCCGCTTTCAAGCAAGAGTTCGACGAGCCGCGCCTGCCGGAGCTCGTCGTCCTCGAAACCGCCTAGGACTCGGGCCGCGCGAGCGGCGTATCGTCTTTGAGATGCGCACGTGGATCGTGCTCGCGGCAGTCGTCGCCGTCGCCGCGGTTGCGGCGGCGGACGCGTTGCGAGGCGGTCTGCGAGACACGGACGTGAAGCCCGCCGCTCCGGCGGCGGAGCGGCGCATCGTCCCGCCCGGCGTGCCCTCGGGGTTCATGGGCACCGTCTTCTACAGCGATCCCGCGGACGGCTGCCGCCTCCATTCCCTCCGGCTCGCCGGCTTCACCGAGGCTCAGACGCCGAACTACAGCGGGTGTCGGTTCTCGCTTTCTCCGGACGGGACGAGAGCAGCCCCGGGAGGATCCGTCTGGAGCCCGCTCGGAGGCGTGGCGGCGGTGCCGAGAGACGACGGATTCGGGCTCGAGACCGCTCCCGGGCAGACGATCGTCGTACGCGGGCGCGCTCCCGCCTTCAAGCCGGACGGGACGCTCACCCAGGTTCGCAGCGGCGAGCTCGTCGAGTGGAGCATCGACTGCCGCCCCGGCGATCGCCTCTTCACGCTCCCCGCCGACAACGCGACGGCGCGTTGCGTGCGCACCGTCTATCCGCACCCCGTGGAGAGCGTCGCCTGGTTCTCGAACTCCCGCTTCGCCGCCGTCCTGCCGGCCGGGGAGCTGGTGATCGTCGAGAACGGAAGCGTCCTGGTCCGGGCCGGCCTGCCGCGATTTCGCAGCGCCTCGCTCGAGCTCAGCCCGAAGAGGAGCTTTGCCACTCTCTGGCTCGACGGCCAGCTCGCGGGCACGTTCGACACTGGAGGGGGGCCGGCTCCCATCGCGCCGGTCGGCACGGTGACCTCGCTGGCGTGGGCCCCGAGCGAACGGTGGGTGGTCGCCGCCACCCGCGGGGGGGCGGTCTTCCTCCTTCGGCCGGACACGGGCGACGCACGCGTGCGCCGGCTCGGCATTTCCGCCCGCGATCTGGCCTGGCGCTGATGCGGAACCGGCTCACCTGGTTCGTGAGCGGCGCCGTCGTCCTGCTCCTACTCGTCGCCGTCGCGGACGCAATCCGAAGCCGTGCGGATGCGTCCGGCTCGCCCGAACCGCAGCCGCGCGTTCTCCATGGGGTCCTCGTGACCGCGGACGAGACGTGCGCCACGCAGGCCTACCGCTTTCCGAGCATGGCCCCGGAGCGGCCGCCGCGCCCGCCGGACTGCGGAGGCCGCGTCTGGAGCGAGGACGGCACACTGATGGCGCGCTGCGAGGGCGGCTTCACGTCTGTGACGAGTTCGGAGGGCGTTCGGTTTCCGAACGTGCCGGGCTGCGCGCCGGCCTGGCGGGCGGACGGGACGCTCAGCGTGGTGCGGAACGGAGACATCGTCCTTTCGCGCCGGCATGGGCCTCCGTTCATCTTCTTCTCGCGCAGCCAACTGGCGGATGCCCTCGCGGGAGGCGTTGACGACCCGGAAACATGGCGCTTCACGCAGGTCGGCTGGTTCGGGCTCACGAGCTTCGTGGCGGTCGTGGAGGGGCGGGCAGGAGAATCGGCGCTCGCGGTCTTTGCGCAGGGCGGCCTCGAGAGCTTTCTGCCCGAGCCGGGCGCGCGGATCGAAGATCTGCACGCGAGCCCGCTGGGGAACTTCGGCTTCGCACTGATCCACCCGGAGCGCGAGTACGTGATGGTGAGCCGCGGCGGCGACCCGATCGCCATTCCTCACGTCCGGGGTGCGCAGGCGATCGCCTGGTCGCCCGACGAACTCTACGTCGCCATCGCGACCCACGACGAGACCGTGATCGCCCGCACAGGCACGACCACCGTGGTGACCACGCTCCCGCTCGGGGGGCGCGCGCTAGCCTGGCTGACCTAGTCCCCCTCCGGGCAGCTAGAGCGGGATGTTCCCGTGCTTGCGCGGCGGGCGGCGCTCGCGCTTCGTGATCGCCGTCTTGAGCGCGTCGATGAGCACCGGCCGTGTCCGCCTCGGCTCGATGACGTCGTCCAGATATCCGCGCTCGGCCGCGACATACGGATTCGCGAACTGCTCCTTGTACTCCTCGATCAGCTCGGCGCGGCGGGCGTCGGAGTCCTCGGCGTCTTCGAGCTCCTTGCGGAAGACGATGTTCACCGCCCCCTCGGGCCCCATCACCGCCACCTCGGCGGTCGGCCACGCGAAGTTGAAGTCCGCGCGGATGTGCTTGGAGCTCATCACGTCGTAGGCGCCGCCGTAAGCCTTGCGGGTGATGACGGCGATTTTCGGCACGGTCGCCTCGCAGTAGGCGTAGAGGAGCTTCGCGCCATGCCGGATGATCCCGCCCCACTCCTGCGCCGTCCCGGGCAGAAAGCCGGGAACATCCACGAACGTCACGAGCGGGATGTTGAAGGCATCGCAGAAGCGGACGAAGCGCGCCGCTTTCACGGAGGAGTCGATGTCGAGGGTGCCGGCCAGCGCACGTGGGTTGTTCGCGACGACCCCGACCGGATGGCCGCCGAGGCGCGCGAACGCACAGACGATGTTCTCCGCCCAGAGCTCCTGGACCTCGAGCAGCTCGCCGTCGTCGACGACCTTCTCGATCACGGTGCGCATGTCGTACGGCTTCGTCGGCTCGTCCGGAATCAGCGCGTCGAGCTCCGCGTCCTCGCGCCCGATCGGATCGGAGGGCTCGAACCAGGGCGGCGCGTCGACGTTGTTCTGCGGCAGGAACGAGAGTAGGTAGCGCGCGTCCTCGAGGCATGCCTCCTCGTCGTCGGCCGTGAAATGGGCGACCCCGGACTTCGACGCGTGCGTCGCCGCGCCGCCGAGCTCCTCGAAATCGACGTCCTCGCCGGTCACGGTCTTTACGACCTCGGGGCCCGTGATGAACATGTACGAGCTCTCCTTGACCATGAGGACGAAGTCGGTCATGGCCGGTGAGTACACCGCCCCGCCGGCGGTCGGGCCCATGACGAGGCTGAGCTGCGGGATGACGCCAGAGGCCTGCACGTTGCGCCAGAAGATCTCGGCGTAGCCGCCGAGCGACACGACGCCCTCCTGGATCCGCGCCCCGCCCGAGTCGTTGATCCCGATCAGCGGGCAGCCGTACTTGAGGGCCAGGTCCATCACCTTGCAGATCTTCTCGGCGAACGCCTCGGAGAGGGTGCCGCCGAAGACGGTGAAGTCCTGTGAGAAGACGAAGACGCGCCGGCCGAAGATCGTCCCGTAGCCGGTGACGACGGCATCGCCCCACGGGCGGCGATCCATCATCCCGAAATGCGGGTTGCGGTGGCGGACGTACCGGTCGAGCTCGACGAAGCTGCCGGGGTCGAGGAGCTTCTCGATGCGCTCGCGCGCGAGGAGCTTGCCGCGGGACCGCTGCCGCTCGACCGCGCGCTCGTCGCCCGAGTGAAGCGCCGCGTCGCGAAGGGCCTGAAGCTCCTCGAGCTTGGCGCGCGTGCCCTTGTCCTCGGCCCTGGCCACGTGCCTATCTTGCTTCAGACGCTGCCTCTCTCGCCACAGTTGGTGCGCCACACCCGCGAATTGCCGCGGTACGCTCGAAAGCGGGTGGTGGTCCGGGGTGGCCCCTAGAGGTCCTCGCGCACGAGTGAATACATGACCACGTCGCGCCTCTCGCCCCTGTGGACGAGCGACGACCGAAGGACTCCCTCGCGCACGAACCCCGCCTTTTCGGCCACGCGCTGCGAGGCTTCGTTCGCGACGTCGGCCCGAAGCTGGAAGCGCGCAAGCCCCTTGTCGGCAAGGGCCCAGCGGGCGATGAGCCCGAGCGCGCGAGTCGCGATCCCGCGTCCTCGCGCCTCCCGTTTCACCCAGTAGCCGACCTCGCCGATCGCGCCGTCGAGATAGCGGACGCCGATCGATCCGAGCAGCTCGCCGCTTGCCCCGCCCACCACGGCGAAGCTCTCCTCCTCGTCCGAAGCGAGCCAGGCACGCGCATCGGCTTCCGTGTACGGCGAGGGCACGGCCGTCCAGCGCGGGATCTCAGCGTCCTGACAGGCGGCCACGATCGCCGGCACGTCGCTCCCCTCGAACGGCCTCAGCCGCACGACGTCGTCTTCGAGCCTCACGGCGCGTGCTGGGCGTCGTACGTGCCGAACTCCTCGCGCAGGGCGTTGCAGATCTCCCCCACCGTGCAATGGGCCGCGAGCGCCTCCCGCATCGGAGGAAGGAGGTTCTCGGCTCCCCGCGCGATTTCCCGCACCCGCGCAAGCGCCGCCTCCGCGGCCGCCGCATCGCGCCCTGCGCGGACGCCGGCCGTGCGCTCGACCTGGCGCCGTTCGGCCTCCGGATCGAGCCGGTGCAGCTCGATTTCCTCCTCGCCCTCCTCTTCCACGAAGCGGTTGACGCCGACAAGAACCTCCGCGCCGCTCTCGAGGGCGCGCTCGTATTCGTAGGCGGCGTCCTCGATCTCGTGCTGCGTGAATCCCTGCTCGACCGCCGCCACCGCGCCGCCGAGCTCGTCCACGCGCTCGATCAAGGCCCACGCACGCTCCTCCAGCTCGCGGGTCAGGCTCTCCAGGAAGTAACCGCCGCCGAGAGGGTCGGCCGTGTCGGTGCCGCCCGCCTCGTTCGCCAGCACCTGCTGCGTCCGCAGAGCGATGCGCGCCGCCCGTTCGGTCGGGAGCGCCAGTGCCTCGTCGTAGCCGTTCGTGTGAATGGACTGCGCGCCGCCGCAGACGGCCGAGAGCGCCTGGACCGCGACGCGGACGATGTTGTTCTCCGGCTGCTGGGCGGTCAGCGTCGAGCCACCCGTCTGCGCGTGGAACCGAAGCGCCTGTGCCTTCGGGTTCGTGGCGCCGAAGCGCTCGCTCATGATCCGTGCCCAGAGCGTCCGCGCCGCCCGGAACTTCGCCACCTCCTGGAAGAAGTGGTTGTGCGCGTTGAAGAAGAAGGAGAGCCGCTCGCCGAACTCGTCGGGGGAGAGCCCCGCGTCCACCGCGGCCTGGCAGTAGGCGATCCCGTGCGCGAGCGTGAAGCCGAGCTCCTGCACGGCCGTCGAGCCCGCCTCGCGAATGTGGTAACCCGAGATGGAGATCGTGTTCCACTTCGGCAGCCGCTCGTGGCAGTAGGCGAAGAGGTCGGTCGTGATTCGCATCGAGGGGCGCGGCGGGAAGATGTAGTTCCCGCGCGCCACGTACTCCTTGAGGATGTCGTTCTGCACCGTGCCGCGGAGCTCGGCGGCCGCGACTCCCTGCCCCTCGGCGACGAGCTCGTAGAGGAGGAGCAGGAGCCCGGCCGGCGCGTTGATCGTCATCGACGTGGACACCTCGGCGAGCGGGGATCGACTCGAAGAGGATCTCCATGTCCGCGAGCGAGTCGATCGCGACGCCCGTGCGACCCACCTCCCCAGCCGCGCGCTCGTCGTCGGAGTCGAGGCCGAGCTGCGTCGGGAGGTCGAAAGCGACCGAGAGCCCTGTCTGGCCGCGCTCGAGCAGGTAGCGGAACCGGGCGTTCGTCTCCTCGGCCGAGGCAAAGCCCGCGTACTGCCTGATCGTCCAGGGACGGCCGCGATACATGTCCGGATACGGCCCGCGCGTGAACGGGAACTCGCCCGGCCGCCCGAGCTCCACGCCGCCGGCGTCCTCGGCCGTGTAGACCGGCTTGACCTCGATGCCCGAGTCGGTCTCGCGGCGGTCTTCGGCCTTCGCCATCGCCTCTAGGCTAACGCCCATGCGAGTCACGGTGAGGCTGTTCGCCGGCCTGCGCGAGCACGCAGGAACCGGGCGGCGCGACCTCGAGCTCGGGGACGGCGCCCGAGTCGAGGACGTCTGGCCGGCCCTCGAGCTCGGCGACGAGCCCGCCGGCCTGGTCTTCGCCGTGAACCGAGCCTACGTCGAGCGCGGCCGCGCCCTCGCCGAGGACGACGAGGTGGCGCTCATCCCTCCGGTCTCGGGCGGCGCGTTTCGCCTCACGGAGGACCCGATCGACCTCACCGCGGTCGTCGCCCAGGTCGAGGACGAGCGCGCCGGCGCCGTCGCCACCTTCGTCGGCACCGTCCGCGCCGAGTCGCGGGGCCGCAAGGTGACGCGCCTCGAGTACGAGGCCTACGAGGGCATGGCCGAGAGCGTCATGGCAGATCTCGCCGGGCAGCTGAAGGAGCGCTACGACCTCTGCGCCGTCGCTATCGCCCACCGCGTGGGCGTCTGCGAGATCGGTGAGGCGAGCGTGGTGATCGCCGTCTCAGCACCGCACCGCCAGGACGCGCTCGCCGCCTGCAAGGAGGCCATCGACACGCTCAAGGAGACGGTGCCGTTGTGGAAGAAGGAGGTCTACGAGGGCGGCGAGGAGTGGCTCGGAAGGGGTTCGTAGGCCTCAAATCCCGGGTTCAAGGGGAGCCCGGCAGGAGGGACGCGTGTACCGGGCGTGTACGGGATTGCGCACGGATGCATCATCGCGGGAGCACGCATTTCAGGCCGGGTTCACAGGTTGAAGCAGGCAACGGGAATCGTGAACTGCGGCTCAACTGGCCAGAGAAACCCTGGCGCTAGCTGTAATGGCGATGCCCGAGTGCCGCCGCGACGCGCGCGGGCCGCAGCACCCGGTCACGTCGCCTCGGATCTGTCGATCAGATGACCGATTCAAAAAGGATCACGGGCCCTCGGTCGAGATGCACTTCTCCTGGAACTTGCTGACCTCGACCCACTCGCATTTTCGCCGGGCCGTCACCGGCGAAGGCGACGACGAGGCCCCAGGCCACCGCGTTCACTACGAGGATGCCCAGGCCGCCAAAGATGAAGTCGCCGTCACGGAACAGGATCCCGATCAGGACAAAGACCAGGGGCCAGCCGATGACGAGTAGCCACATCCACCAGTCCACTAGCCTCGCTCCGTCAGCGCCGACTTGGGCCGGGCAGTGGGCTGGCGTTCACGTTCCCACCCTCGCCCTCCGCCTGCGCCACCTGTTCCTGAGCAGGATGAAGGTGGCGAAGCCGAGGACGATCAGGATCGGCACGTTCCACCACTCGAGCATCCAGTAGGTCACGATGGCGAATGCGGCGATCATGGCCGCGAGGAACACGTACCACCCGAAGCGGATCAGCGTCACAGCCGCACGGACCGCGTACCACACCACCGTGCCGATCCATCCGGGCCAGCGGCGACTCGGGGCGGGCGGTGGGCTGGCGTTCACGTCGGGTGTCATGGGTGCTGGGCGCACCGGGCATCGATGATCGGTTCGAGGGGGATCACTTGGCTCTCTTCGCGACCGAGGACGCTGTAGCGGAGTCGGACGCGCGTGACGCTCTGGGTGCCCTCTGGGCAGCTGGGAATCGCGAACGCGAGCCGGACCGTGGCGTCGCCTCGGCCGGGAATCGTGAGGGGGGAATCAGTCGCCCGCGGGACCACGGCGAGCGTCTCCCCTGCGACGGGCTCGACGGTCGCAGCCGTCACGTCGGGGAACCCGTTGTTGTGGAAGAAGAAGGACGCGGCACGCGTCTCCCCCGGCTCGCCCCGGTACACGACGTGCGTGCTCCCGTCGACGGTCACCCAGCGGCCGTCGGCGGAGGTGCCGCTCGTACGGACCGGATGCGTGACGCCGTAGGCGGCCCCGACGCCGAGGGCCGCCGCCCAGCACACGGCGAACGCGATGGCGAGCCGCCTGAGCCTGCGGCGGTCGCCGACCAACCGGCGATAGACACCGGCGAGGAGATCGGCGGGCTGGGTGCCCGCGACCCCGAACCAGCGAATCAGGGCCGCGCTGGCGAGCAGACCCACCAGGCCAGAGAGGCGCAGGCGTCCCTCGAAGAAGAAGAAGGGCACGTACCCCGTCACGCAGAGCGCGACGAAGGTGACGAGCCAGGAGACGCGGAGCTGGAGGCGGTCGGAGAGCGACCACACAACGCAGGTGCTCGTGACGGCGAGCACGGTGAAGGCGATGAGGGCATCCGCGAACATCGACCATGGCCCGTCGGGCTGGAACGGGCCTCCCAACCAGCCCGCACCTTGCGCTTCCCGTGGCCACGTCACGACCCCGAGGATGTCCATCACGATGCCCGACAGACCGAGCACGAGGAGCGCGAACAGGTAGCCCAGGAAGACGCTCCAGATGACGGGCCACCAGCCCGGCACGTCGTCGGGCAGCCGCGCTACAGCGGGCGAAGAGGCGGACCCCACGAGCCGAAACTAGCACGCGCCCACGATGGGTCACAATGGCCCAGTTGCGTCGGTCTAGCGCCTGGCGAACGAGGCGCCCAGGTCGAGCAGCAGCTCGGCGAGGAGGCGCTCGACCCCCGGGACGTCGTCCTCGGGCAGGCAGAGGACGAGCGGGGGACGCACCTCAGAAAAGGAGGTGTACGGTGGCGGCGAGGAGTGGATCGGGCGCGGCTCCATAAGCAGTAGCGCGGGGGCCGAAGCCTCCGCGCTACTGCAGCCCACCACGCGTGGATCAGATCAGCGCGTGTAGAAGATCTGAACCGCGTCGACGCAGATGGAGCCTGGCTGAGTCACACGAACGAAGTAAGTGTTCGACCCGTTGTGCGAAGCGCCGCCTGTTATCGCGGTGGTCGACGAGCTGACATGAGTGCCTGCGTTACCGCTTGAAGAGGCTGAGGCAATCGTGAAGGGACCGCTGGTCGAAGGCACTGGAACGCGAATGAGGCTGGCGATTGAATCCGCCCCCGCGTTGTTGTCCCACCAAAAGTGCTTGAGCCTCGTCACGTGCACGCCGTTCGGAAGACTCACGGGAGCGTAGTACGTGCCGTCACCCGCGATCGACTCCGGAATGCACGATCCGCTCGACGGTGCGGCCACACGCGTCTCGACGAACGCAACGCCCGGGATCGTGAGGACACCACTTGCGCGGACGTAGCGCTTGTCTGCCTTCGGCTTGATGTGGTGGTTCCAGAGGTGGGTCACGCCACCGATGTCGCGACGCGGCCGGCGTCGCCGCAATCGCGATGCCGATGGCAATGCCGGCCGCCAAAATGGCGCCGAGCCGCCACCGCCGAGTTTTCTTTGCCTGCTCCATGAAGCTCCTTTCTCTACGGTCTGTGGCGACGCTAGTACGGAGGCGCCGACGGATTCAAGGGATCGGCCGGTGGCTACGATGAATCTGACGTGGGCCCTTTCACCCCCCAGCGCGAGCCGGACTATCCGCTCTACGAGCCGGAGCCCCAGCGCGAGTACGAGCCGATCCACCCGGAGCCGCGCTGGAAGGAGATCGGGAAGAAGCTGATCGCGCCGCTCGCGGCGATCGGCGCCCTCCTTGCGAAGTTCAAGTTCCTCGCGCTCGCGCTCTTCAAGTTCAAGATCTTCGCCACCTCGGGGACGATGCTCGTCTCGATCGCGGCCTACGCGTGGATCTGGGGGTGGAGGTTCGCCGTCGGCTTCGTCCTCTTGATCCTCGTGCACGAGCTCGGCCACGTCTTCGAGCTGCGCCGCCAGGGCGTGCCGGCCTCGGCGCCCCTCTTCATCCCCTTCCTCGGCGCCGTGGTCGGAATGAAGCAGATGCCTGAGGACGCCTGGAAGGAAGCGCGCGTCGCGCTGGCCGGGCCGATCCTCGGCACCCTCGGCTCGGTGGCCGTCTGGGGGCTCGGCGAGGCGCTCGACTCCCCGCTCCTCGTGGCGCTCGCCTTCACGGGCTTCTTCATCAACCTCTTCAACCTGATCCCGATCGTGCCGCTCGACGGAGGACGCGCCGTGGCCGCCGTCCACCCGGCGCTCTGGGCCGTGGGCCTGGCCGGCCTCGTCGCGCTCGCCTTCTGGCACCCCAATCCCGTGCTCATCCTGATCCTCGTTGTCGGCGGCCTCGAGCTCTGGCGCCGCTGGCGCGAGCGGGACAACCCGGGCGCTGCCGCGTACTACAAGGTGACCACGTCGCAGCGGGTCACGGCAGGAGCCGTGTACATCGGGCTCGCCGTGTTCCTCGCCGTCGCGATGACGGCGACCCACCTCGAGCGCACGTTCTAGCTTGGACGACCGGCGGCTGCTCCAAAGCGACGACGGCGCCGAGCACAAGCACGTCGCCGGGATCGCAGACGAGTTTCTCGAAGGATTCGAGGCTGTCTCGGCACTCGCCAAGCCTGCCGTCACGATCTTCGGCTCCGCGCGGGTCGGCGAGGACAATCCGTACTACGCCGCGGCGGTCGAGGTCGGCAAGCGCTTCGCGGAGGAGGGTTTCACGGTCGTCACCGGAGGAGGGCCGGGGATCATGGAGGCCGCGAACCGCGGTGCCCGCGAGGGCGGCGGCCTCTCGGTCGGCTTCAACATCGAGCTGCCGCACGAACAGGGCTCGAACCCCTATCTCGACGTCAACCTCACCTTCCGCCACTTCTACGCCCGCAAGACGATGTTCGTGAAGGCCGCCGAGGGGTTCGTGATCTTCCCGGGAGGCTTCGGCACGCTGGACGAGCTCTTCGAGTCGCTGACCCTCATCCAGACGGGAAAGGTCGTGCACTTTCCCGTCGTCCTCTTCGACTCGGACTACTGGGAGGGGCTGATGCTCTGGGCACGGGGCCGACTCCTCCGCGAAGGGATGATCTCCGAGGAGGACGTCGACCTCCTGTACGTGAGCGACGACCCGGCGGAGACGGTGGCGACTGTCGTGGCCGGCTACGAGAACCGGCTCGCCGCGCAGCCGCCGGCCTCCCCCGCCAAGGCCGACGCTCAGTAACTCGCTGGTCTAGCGGACGCGCTCGCCGGCGTTGACCTCGCCGCGCCAGCCGCCGGTTTCGGCGCCACGCGACTCGATGAACTCCTTGAACCGCTCGAGGTCGCCGCTGACCTGGCGGCTGTCAGAGCCGAGCGCGGACCCGAGCGTCTCCATCATGCCCTCGGTCTCGTGCTCCATCTCGACGGTGACCTTGGTCGTCGACTGGTCGATCCTCTCGAAGAGCGCACGCCCCGAGTTGTAGTGGCCGTCGAGCGCACGCCAGGAGATGACCTCGTCCGGGCGCTGCTCGGTGATCTCGGCGTCCCACTCATGTCGCTTGCCGCCGATTTCGGCGACCCAGTGCAGATGCGTGTCGTCGGTCTGCGAGACCGCCTCGACGCCCTCCATGAAGCGCGGGAACTCCTCGAACTGCGTCCACTGGTTGTAGACGGTCGAGATGGGACAGTCGACGGTGATCGATTCGGTGACAGATGCCACGAAGACCCCTCCTACGGTTGTTTTCGTCGTCCGGTGGGGGTACCCGCGAGCGGGTCGGCTAACCCTTGAAGCGGCGGACGAGCGCCCACGCGGCCGGCAGGAGCGCGCCGGCGAGGTAGAGCTTCAGAAGGTCGCCCACCACGAACGGGTAGAGGCCCGCTTCGAGGGTGTCCTCGAGCCCCGCGTCGATCTTGGCCGCGAGCCAGGGAAGTCCGACGAGGTAGATGACGACGTTGCCGGAGAGCATCGCCGCGACCGCCGAGGAGAAGCGGCGGTCCCAGCGCTCCCGGGCGAGAAAGCCGGTCAACGCGGCCGCGAGCACGAAGCCGACGATGTAGCCGCCGGTCGGGCCCGTGAGCACGTCCCAGCCGTGCGTCTGGTCGGCGTAGACCGGCGCGCCCAGGGCGCCGACGAAGATGTAGACGCCGAGGCTCGCGACGGCCAGGAGCGAGCCGAGGGATGCGCCGACGAGGACGACGGCGAACGTCTGGCCCGTGATCGGCACCGGCGTAAACGGGAGGCTGATCGAGACCTGCGCCGCGAGCGCGACGAAGCCCGCGCCGCCGAGGATGAGGAGCATGTCGGTCAGCAGGCTCGAGCGGGGGAAGACCGCGAGTCGGAGAGTGGCTGCTTCCGGCCTCATGCCGGCCGGACTCTAACCGCTCTAACCGCTCGTGGGCAGGACGATGTAGGGACCGGGCGGCTTGCCGCCGGGGCCGTACACCGTCGTCGGGTTCTCCGGGGTGTAGCGCGTGAAGAAGTCGTCCTCGCGGATGAGCTTTCCGTGCTCGTAGACCTTGCGGTGGACGGTGACGTCGAAGCCCTGCCCGCCGCCCGCGACGACGCTCTTCGAGCCGGGCGCCGCCGTCGGGTCGATCGCGTACTGCATCTTCGGCTGCGTGTAGTTCGTCGGGCTCGAGGTCGTCGAGGTGACTTTCCGGCCCTGCTTCGTACCGTAGAAGCTGATCGTGAACGTCGCGTCCGTGTAGCTCACGTCGATGAGGATCGCGTGCTTCAGGTCGTTCTTGAACACGAGGTCGGGGCCTCCCCAGGACACCGTCGCGTCCCGGCCCATCGGGTAGTGGCTGATGTACCAGGAGTGGTTGTGCCGCTCCTTGACCGGCAGGCCGGCCTCGAAGACCGCGTTGAAGATCGTCGTCGCCGTCTGGCAGACCCCGCCCCCGATCGACGGGATGAGGACGCCGCCGAAGATCATCTGGCCTTCGCGGAACCCGCGCTCGATCGTGCGCGGCCCGACGACCTCGTTGTAGGAAAACGTCTCGCCCGCCTTCACGATCGTGCCGTCGAGGTAGTTCCCGAGCAGGTGCACGTTCCAGATCCGGTTCGACGAGGAGAGGCCCATGTCGGTCGTGAAGGTCGAGATGCGCTCGCGGACCCCGAGCGCCTTCGCGTCCTTCGTGGTCAGGGCGGGGGCGAGCGTCGCGAGCCCGAGCACGGCCAGCCTGCGGCCCGGGCCGTTCCCCGCCTCGTAGATCGCGCTCTGGGCATCCTTGACGTCGAGGGTCGTCCCGTTCTTCGCCTTCACGACGTACGCCCGGTCGCCGGAGACGCGGAAGGTCGCGTCCACCGGCTTTTCCGTGAACGGCTTGAGGAACGGATGGAGCTTGCGCTCGATCCCGGCCGGGTCGAGGACGACGTTCACCGCGCCGGCCTTCGGCTCGAAGCGGACGAGCGACGCGAGCTGGGCCCGCCCGAGCCGGCCGATGACGCCCTCGCCTTCGAGTTTGAGCCTCACCGGCGCCGCCGCGATCGTGCGCGCGGTCGTCGCCGCGCGTTCGGCCGCCTCGGTGGAGATCGGGGGCTCGACGGTCTGGAGCTGGACCTGGACTGAGGGCAGGCCCGCGAGCGCCGTCTCCCTGAGCGAGGCGAGGACGGCCTCATCGTCGATGGCCGTGCCCTCGCGGCCCGGGACGACGACTGCCTCTTTCCCCTCCATGGACACGCGGGCAGAGACGGCGCGCTTCGTCAGCGCCGCGAGCTCGTCTGCAAGCGCGGTGCGACCCGACTCGTGGATTTCGAGCACCGGCTGCACGTCCCGGTGGACCGCGAACGGAACCGCGAGCGCGCCGAGGCGCGCGGAGACGGATTCACGCGCGGAGTCGTACGCCGCCCGCTCGCTCGCCGCCCCGTCGACCTCGAAGATGTTGGCAGGCGTTACCCGGAGCGACTTGCCTCCGACGACGATCTCGACCGGCTGGTCCAGCCGTGCGCCGAGCTCGGCGTCGATGCGCGCCCGCGCGTCGGCCGGCGCGAGGCCGCCGACGTCGACTCCGGCCACCGAGACTCCGGGCAGAACCGAGTCCCGCAGCGTGTAGGCGCGGGCGAGAAGCGCAACTCCGGCCACCGCGACCGCGACCGCTGCCACGAGGAACACCGTGGTCGGTCTCCCGAGGCGCTGGATGGGGCGCGCAAGGCGTGCGGCGATCTCGGTCATGGGCCTCGGAGACTAACTGCAAACGCGGCGTATCATCACGCGAAATGCAGCAGGAGAATCCTTTACGAGGACTGCCCTCGGTAAACGAGCTCTTACAGGACGAGCGGCTCGTCGCGTTCGAGGCCGAGTACGGCCACGAGCCGGCACGCGACGCCGCGCGCAAGGCGATCGACGCGGCCCGCGAGAGGATCGCCGCGGGCGAGCAGCCCGAGGACATCGTCGTCGCCGCGCTCGACCTCCTTCAAGGCACCGCTGCGCCGAGGCTGCGCCGCGTTCTGAACGCGACCGGGGTCATCGTCCACACGAACCTCGGCCGGGCGCCGCTCGCGGCCCGCGCGCTCGAGCGCATCCAGGAGGTCGCGGGCGGCTACTCCAATCTCGAGTACGACCTCGAGAAGGGCACGCGCGGCTCGCGCCAGGATCACGTCGCGCCCCTGCTCCGCGACCTCACCGGCGCAGAGGCGGCGCTGGTCGTCAACAACAACGCCGCCGCAGTCCTCCTCGCCGTCGCCGCCCTCGCGGAAGGGCGCGACGTTCTCGTCTCGCGCGGTGAGCTCGTCGAGATCGGCGACGGCTTCCGGATCCCCGAGGTGCTCGCGCGCTCGGGAGCCCGCCTCGTCGAGGTCGGCACGACGAACCGCACGCGGCTCGAGGACTACGAGCGCGCGATCGGCGAGCGCACCGCCGTCCTGCTGCGCGTGCACCAGTCGAATTTCCGCGTGGTGGGCTTCACCGAGAGCCCGAACCTCGCAGATCTCGTCGGGCTTGCAGAGGATCGCGGCGTCCTCCTCGTCGACGACCTCGGCTCGGGCGTCCTGCCGGACATCGGCGACGAGCCCACCGTTCACGAGAGCCTCACGGCGGGCGCTCACGTCGTCACCTTCTCCGGCGACAAGCTCTTCGGAGGGCCTCAGGCCGGGATCGTCCTCGGCCGCGCAGACCTGGTCGAGCGGCTTCGCCGCCATCCGCTGCAGCGCGCCCTGCGCGCCGACAAGCTGACCCTCGCCGCCCTGGAAGGAACGCTCGCGCTCTACCGCTCGGGCCGCGCGGACTCTCCGGTTCTCCGCATGCTGACCGAGCCGGCCGAGGCCGTCCGCGCCCGGGCCGAGCGCCTGGCCGACCTGGCGGGCGGAACCGTCGAGGCCACGGTCGCGCGCGCAGGGGGCGGCTCGCTTCCGACCACGGATTTCACGAGCTTCGCGTGCGCGCTCGAGGAGAGCCTCGCCGAGCCGCTCCGCCACGCCGACCCGCCGGTGATCGGGGTCGTGCGCGACGGGGCGCTGCTGCTCGACTGCCGAACGCTTACCGACGACGAGGTCGAGGAGGCCGCCCACTCAGTACGGGAGTGCCGCGCTCAGGTCGCTGGGGCTTCGTCGGCAAAGGAGGCAAGCGAGCGGGCCCGAGACAGTACACCCCAGTACGGCGAGGGACCGCGAGCGCAGGATCCTGCTGCCGACGGAACCAGGCGGGCGTCGTCGGGCTCTGCCCGGCGAAAGCCCCGCCGACCAGGGGCCTGAGGGAATGCCGGTCACGGTAGGGACGGCAGGCCACATCGATCACGGCAAGACCTGGCTCGTCCGGGCGCTGACGGGGAAGGACACCGACCGGCTCCCCGAGGAGCAGGCACGCGGGATCTCCATCGACCTCGGCTACGCGCCGCTCGACCTCCCCGACGGGAGCCGGCTCTCGCTCATCGACGTACCGGGCCACGAGCGCTTCGTGCGCAACATGGTCGCCGGCGCGAGCGGCATCGACCTCTTCCTCCTCGTGATCGATGCGGGTGAGGGGGCGCGGCCGCAGACCCGTGAGCACCTGGCGATCGTCCGGCTGCTCGGGATCGAGCACGGCGTGGTCGCGATCACGAAGGCCGACGCGGCCGAGCCGGAGCTCCTCGAGCTCGTCGCCGAGGAGGCGCGAGAGCTCGTGCCCGGCGCCGAGGTCGTGCTCACGAGCGCGAAGACCGGCCAGGGGCTCGACGAGCTTCGCCGGGCTCTCGGGGAGGCCGCCGGCCGCTTGGCCGAGGACCGTGCGGATGGCCCGACGAGGCTCTTCGTCGACCGCGTCTTCACCCTGCGCGGGATCGGGACGGTGGCGACCGGGACGCTCTGGTCGGGATCGGTCGGCGAGGGAGACGTCCTCCGCGCCGAGCCGGCCGGGCTCGAGCTTCGCGTTCGCAGCGTGCAGGTGCACGACCGGCCGGTCGAGCGCGCCGAAGCCGGCCAGCGCGTCGCGGTTGCGCTTCCGGGAGTCGCGCGCAGAGACCTCCGCCGCGGCGATGCGCTCGTGCCGCCCGGGGCGTACCCGACTTCCTACCGCCTGGATATCGCGCTCGACGAGCTCGAAACGATCCCGGACGGGATGCGCCTCCACGTCCACCACGGGACGGCCGAGCACTACGCGCGGGTCGTCCGCGCAGGAGAGCGCTGGGCGCAGCTCCGCCTCGCCTCGCCGGCGGTGGCTGCGCGCGGCGACCGCGTCGTCCTCCGCGACCGGACGACCGTGGGCGGCGGCCTCGTCCTCGACCCGGCTCCTCCCCGCCACGCAAGCCCGGCCCGCTTCGAGCTCCTCGAGCGGGGCGACCTGGCAGCGCTCGTCCACGAGCCGGTCAGGGCGGATGCGCTGAGCCATCTCGGCGGCGAGGCGAACGGCCTCGAGCGCGCCGGAGAGTGGGTCTTCTCCACCGAATGGCTCGAGGAGCTGCGCACCGACCTGCGGGCACGGATCGAGGCGGCCGACCCGCTCGACCCTGGGATCCCGGTGCCCGCGGAGCCCTGGGCCGGGGAGATTCTTCCGCTCGCCGGCGTCGAGCGGCGAGGCGCGCGCCTCTACCTCCCGGGCGCGGTGGCGAGCCTTGGCGAGCGCTCGGCCGCGGCCGAGGAGCTCCAGGCCGAGCTCGCCGCAGCGGAGTTCACACCCATCCCCGTGGACGACCCCGCGCTCGCATCCTTCCTCGAGCGCGAGGAGAGGCTCGTCCGCGTCGGCGACGGCCTCGCCCTCGGCGCAGCGGCGTACGCGGAGGCCAAGCGCCTCATGGTCGAGGAGTGCGAGAACGCGGGCTCGATCACCCTTGCGCGCTTCCGCGACCTGCTGGGGACCGGCCGCAAGCCGGCCCAGCTCCTCCTCGAGCGCTTCGACGCGGACGGCCTCACGAGGCGCGTGGGTGAGGCGCGCGTGCTGCGCCGCCGGGCCAAGACCGCCTGAGCTACGTTTGCCGCGGAGCGGCACGGGCCCGGTGGCCCAGCCGGTCTTCAAAACCGGTGAGGCGTGGCAGCCCCACGCTGGGTAGGTTCGACTCCTGCGCCGCTCCGTACATCCGAGAACCGCCCGGTTTGCAGGAAGAAAGCTATCTTTCTTTCTTGCAGAATTGAGCCGTTCGAGTCGTCGCCCTTCGTAGGCAAGTCGCCCCCGAGTTCGCAGTTGACTGTCGCGCGACTGTCGCGCCGACGTCCGACGCGCCCTCTACCGTGGCCTCGTATGGCCCACCACGCCGGCATCGAGATCCGTCACGGCAAGCGATGCCGTTCCCGAACGGGTGGAGGCTGTAGCTGCCGGCCGACCTACCAGGCGAGCGTCTGGAGCGCGGTGGAGCAGAAGCGGATCCGGAAGACCTTCCCGACGCTCGCCGAGGCCAGAGCGTGGCGCTCAGAGGCCCAGACGGCCATCCGGCGAGGGACGCTCAGGGCGCCGAACCAGGTGACGCTCCGCGAGGCTGCCGACGCTTGGCTCGAGGGTGCTCGAGCCGGGAGCATCAGGAACCGTTCGGGCGATCGCTACAAGCCGAGCGTCATCCGGGGCTACGAGACGTCCCTCCGACTCCGCGTTCTACCCGACCTGGGCCGCCGGAAGTTCTCGGAGATCCGTCGCAGGGACGTCCAGGACCTCGCCGACCGCCTTCTCGCCCAAGGCCTCGACCCTTCGACGATCCGCAATACGCTCATGCCCCTGCGAGCGATCTTTCGGCGAGCCCTTGCCCGCGGGGACATCGCGGTCAACCCGACCCGCGGCCTCGAGCTCCCCGCCGTCCGAGGCAGGCGTGACCGAATCGTCTCGCCGGATGAGGCTGACGCGTTACTCGCCGCCCTCCCGGAACGTGACCGAGCTCTCTGGGCGACGGCCCTCTACGCCGGCCTCCGACGCGGTGAACTCCAGGCGCTCGGTTGGGAGGACGTCGATCTCGCCAACGGCGTCATTCGCGTCGAGCGAGCCTGGGACGTCCAGGAGGGCCCGATCGAGCCGAAGTCGCGCGCCGCGCGCCGGAAGGTCCCGATCTCGGCGATTTTGCGGGACTACCTCGTCGCGCACCGGCACGGCCGCCCGGGCGTCCTCGGCCATGTCTTTGGCCGGCCGGATGGCAAGGCATTCGACGGTCCGACCGTCGACGGTCGAGCGAAAGCCGCGTGGCGCCGCGCCGGCCTCGAGCCGATCACGCTTCACCAAGCACGACATACCTTCGCGAGCCTCATGATCGCCGCCAACGTGAACGCGAAGGCCCTCGCGACCTATATGGGCCACGCCTCAGTCACCATCACGCTCGATCGCTACGGCCACCTGATGCCCGGGAATGAGAACGAAGCAGCCGCGCTGCTCGATGCCTACCTCGCTCGCGAAAGCACTGCCAAACGGTTGGCGGGCGTACGGTAATTCGATCGAAGCTCGCAGGATGTTTGACCGCGGGGGTTCAAGGTGCACGGCGATCTACCAACCGGCGAAGATCGTCCTCGCTCCAGGCTTCGTAGTTCATTAGCTGCGCGAGCTCCGAAAACTCGTCGAACACCGCAGGAGTGATCACAACGTCGTCTGCGACGAGCGCACCGGCAAGAAACTCGAAGGCGACGCCAAACTCCGTGTGGTCGATGAGTTCCATTGCGAAGTCCTCTGCGCCTGCTGGGAGCGCCGGCCTCAGCTCGACGATCAGACTCTTTAGGCGACCTTCGAGCTCGACCCACAGCAGTGCGTGCTCACTTCGAAAGAACGACTTGAGCTGCTTTTCTGGGCTCCAACGCCTCGGGGCCCGGCCTTCGGACCGCCATGGCATCCCAGCCGCAACCCACTCGCTGCGCCAGTCCGAGTAGATTCGCTCCCGACCCTCGACGTCCCCACCCGCGGCGTCGTCGTAGCCGAACTGAATGCCGCATGACGGGCAGAGCTCGTCAGATGCGGACTCGCGCACCCACGGTTCAAAGTCCAGCGAATAGCCGCAAACGGGACAGAGCGTTTCGCGAGTCATGGCGAATCTCACCTTTACGGAGCGAGCGAGCACTCGCAAGCGGACACGAACTGACGAGCCCGACAGCATGCGAGACGCAGATGCATCCTGATGCAAATCCGCGTCATGATTTGTGTACGCTGTACGGGTGCCTCGCCGCCGTCTGAAACGCCGTAGCAAGAAGGCTCGACGTCACGAAGCTGCGAAACCGGCCTCTGCGTCGGTCGAAGTCGTGCGGGAGGCGACGCGTGTCGAGCGACTCACCTACACACGCTCACAGGCGGCCGCGGCTCTCGGCGTGAGCCGCTCGACGTTCGACCGCCGTGTGTTGCCGTTGATCGAAACCGTCGAGATGCCGTGGGGAATGAGACTCATCCCAGTCGACGAACTCGAGCGATTGATCGCCGAACGTCGGCGGCGGCCTGGCGCATCGGCCCCGTCGCCGAGACGCGGCCGGCCGCGAGCCCTTTCGCCCGAGCTCGTCAACCACATCCGCGCGGAGCGCGAGGCCGGACGGGCCCTGCGCAAGATCGCGAATGACCTCAACCAGCGACGAGTTCCGACGGCACATGGCGGCGCGCATTGGTGGCCCTCGACGGTCCGAGGGGTCATCCAACGAGCCAGCGTCATCTAATGTCGGGTCAGAGCGAGCCACTGTGGGGAACTTCAGCAAGCGCTATCCCGTCCAAGAGAGTGTGAGAGGAATTGCTGCTTTGCTTGCTGTCTCTGCCGCATTGGCGGGATGCGCCTCAGAATCAAAGCTGAGTCAGGGCAGACCGGACGAGAATTCCGGTGAGCTTGCTCCCACAGCTCCGGTTGCGGCGATCCACGAGTGGACGATCGAGGTGTCGGTCGTGCCCTCGGTCGTCGGGCCAATCACCGTGTCGGTCGGTCCCGTCCAGCGGAGCCCCAAGAACGACGCTCGGCCCTGGACCAGCACGAGCTCGTGTTCGACAACCGGGGAGGCCGTCGCCTCCAGTTCGCAGACCTGCGGCCCTCGAGCTTCATTAGGCCCAACGGGTATCGACGGAGGCTCCGCGCCGCCGACGAAACGTGCGGCTACGCGTTCGCCACCCTAAAGTCCCCGATCGAGGTCGGTGCCTGCCTTGCCTTGATCCGAACGTTCGAGGTCAAGCCGCACGGGTCGGCGAGCCAGACCATCACTCTCTTCAAGGGGCTGCGGGGCATGGAGCGGCTCGCTCCCGGCACCTACGTCTTCGAGAAGCCGATCCGGTTCCGGCCGGGTCGCGACATGCCAGCCTCAGGCACGGGCCGAACCGCAGTCCTGAAGATCATCTACGAGATCGACCGCGCAGCCGCGTAGATCCGAACCTCGGCGGCGGCTAAATCTGTCGCGCAGCTGTCGCGTGAGCGTCGAGATTCCCTCAACGATGCGATTTCGCGCCGCACGATCTCGTTTCCTAAGCGGTAACGAGCTCGCGGATGGGCGCTTCAAGCGGGCCCGTCTCGAAGCCCATGACGAGCCTTGCTTCGAGGGCTTCTGCCAGGCGCTCCAGGGTGGCGACGCTCGTGCGGTGCTGGCCACTCTCGATGCGCGAGATCGCCGAGTGACTGGTGCCCATGCGCCCAGCGAGCTGCTCCTGCGTAAGGCCTAGCTCCGCCCGCCGCTGAATCACGAAGCGCGCGATGGCCTCGTAGGGGGCCAGGCGCTGCTGGGCAGTCCGGTACTCAGGGCTGCGGGCTCGACGACGGCGCGCTTCGGCCACGGGCGCGCCAACCGGGCTCATGGTCGACTTCCTGGGACTCATGCACGCAGTTTATCAATATTGATAAGTTCGTCAAGGAGCGTCGTGCCCGGCCGCGCGCGGAGGGCGCCGCTTTTCGGCCTCCATCCTGGCTTTGAAGTCGTCCCAGCGCTCCTCGGCGATCCCGATCTCGCGTTCGGGGAGCTTGCCGGTGTCCTTGCGGAACATGTGCAGCAGCACGATCAGGTTCCTCGAGCGTCGGTACAGGATCCGGTAGAGCTCCGGGCCGTAATGGCAGCGGAGCTCCCGCAGTTCGCCGCGGACCTGCGAGCTGTGCGGGAACGGGAGGTGCGGATTCGCCGGCGTGAGCATGTTGAGCCGATCCACTTGGTTGTCAATCGCCGCTTGCTTAGCCGGCGCTTCAGCGACTCGATGAAGTCGTCGACGGGCTCGGAGCCGTCGGGCGCTCGGTAGAAGACCGCTTGGAGTCGTGGCATGCCTCGACCGATCGTAGATCGGCATTCGGCCGGCTCCGGACCGTCGCGCGGACTGTCGCTCGGTGGTCGGCGATTCAGCCACAATCCCTGTATTCACGCTAATTCAGCCGGAGGCCAAGCGGCTCTTCAAAACCGGTGAGGCGTGGCAGCCCCACGCTGGGTAGGTTCGACTCCTGCGCCGCTCCGTCAAGGCGACTCGCACGCCGGCCTTCTCTCGGCGGGCTGCGGGGATGTGGGGCATCGCGTCGCGGTACTTCGCCGGAGCGCTGCCGCACCCCGCAGCACACGCCCGAGCGCGATATCATCGGTTTCCGATGCAGATGTGGCCGGCGGAGCACCTCGTCATTCCCTGACAATGGCCTCTGAGATTCAGTCGGAATTCCTCTTTCGCGATGGCGGACGACTCGCCTACGACGCGCGAGGCCACGGCCCACTGGTCGTGTGCGTGCCCGGGATCGGAGATCTTCGCCAGGAGTACCGCTTCCTCGCGCCGAGACTCCAACACGAAGGGTTTCGCGTCGCGACGCTCGATCTGCGGGGGCACGGCGAGTCGAGCACGGGATGGCGTGACCTTTCGCCGGAGGCGATCGGAAGCGACATCCTCGCTCTGATTCGAAAGCTCGAGGCCGAGGGCGTCCTTCTCGTCGGAACGTCGATGGCGGCGGGGGCGGCCGTCTGGGCCGCTGCGGAGGACCCGCAGGCGGTCGCGGGCGTCATCCTGGTCGGTCCGTTCGTCCGAGACATCGGCTCGGCCGCGCAGCAGCGCATCTACCGTGGGCTTTTCCGCGCCATACTGGCGCGCCCCTGGGGCCTCGCCTTCTGGATGCGCTACTGGACGAGCCTCTTCCCCGCGCGGAAGCCCGAGGATTTCGACGAATACGCCGAGGCGCTCCGGAGCAACTTGGCCGAGCCAGAGCGCTTCGCGGCCCTGCGGAGGATGATGCTCGGTCCGTCGAGACGGGAGATCGAGGCACGCCTCGGGCGCGTCGAGGCCCCCGCTCTCGTCCTCATGGGGACAATGGATCGCGACTTCAAGGATCCCGCTGCCGAGGGGCAGCTCGTCGCAGAGCGCATCGGGGGCGAGCTCGCCTTGATCGAGGGTGCCGGTCACTATCCGCACGTGGAGTTTCCCGATCCGACGGCAGACCGGATCATCGATTTCGCGCGCAGGCGGCCGAACTTGGACAAGCTTGGCGCTGTCGCGGAGCGCGGTTGACGCATCGCTGAAGGCGGCGGAGAATCTCTCGGTCGCTGGGGAAGGAGGCCTGCATGTCCTGGAACGTGAAGGGGAGTTATGTGGAAACCTGTTCCTGCGAGCTCATGTGCCCGTGCAACTTGTCCATGGATCACGGTGCCACCTACGACTTTTGCCGCGTGACGCTCGTCTTCGACATCCGTGAAGGAGAGGTCGAAGGCACCGACGTCGGCGGGCTCAAAGTGGCTGCGATCGCCGAAACGCCGAAGGTCATGACGGAGGGAAATTGGCGCATCGGCGTCTTCGTCGACGAGAACGCGACAGACGACCAAGCCGACAAGCTCGTCGGCGTCTTCAGCGGGCAGCTCGGGGGCCCCATGGGAGCGCTCGGGCCACTCGTGGGCGAGATGCTCGGCGTCCAGCGGGCGCGGTTCGAGGTCGAGCACGACGGCGTTCGGCACCGCGTTCGCATCGGGGATGCGATCGAATTCGAGATCGAGGACATCGTGCCCTTCGGGGTCGAGACCGGCGAGCCCGTTCGGTTCCAGGGGATGTTTCACCCGGTCGCGTCCGATCTGACGATGGCCGAGGCGAAGAGCTCGCGGATCAACGCGTTCGGCATCGAGTACGAGGGCAAGACCGGCCTCTCGACGGCCGAGTTCTCCTGGGCCGCCTGACCCGGCGCGATGAGCACCTATCCAGCTCCGCAGCGCTCGCCATTCCGGGTCACCCCGGTGACGATTGCATTCCTCCTGCTCGGAGCTGCGCTCGTCACCTGGATCGTCACGGTGAACCGGATGCGCGGGATGGACGCAGGTCCGGGCACGGATCTCGGCGGCCTGGCCTGGTTCACGGGGATCTGGGTCACGATGATGGCGGCGATGATGCTTCCGTCGGCGGCGCCGATGGTGCTGCTCTTCCACCGCGTCTCGACCGAACGGGCCAAGCGGGGGCAGGCCTCGGTTCCTACCTGGGTCTTCTGCCTCAGCTATCTCGCGGTGTGGACCCTGTACGGGCTCGCGGCCTATGGCCTCTACCGACTGATCGTGCGCTTCGACTTCGGCTTCCTCGAATGGGACAGAGGAGGCCGCTACGTCGCCGGCGCGGCCATTGCGGCAGCCGGGCTGTACGAGTTGACGCCGCTCAAGTCCGTCTGCCTCCGCCACTGCCGGACGCCCTTGCACTTCGTCATGGGCCACTGGCGGGAGGGGCGGCTCGGCGCCATGCGGATGGGCGCGGAACACGGCGCGTACTGCGTCGGCTGCTGCTGGGGGCTCATGATCGTTTTGTTCGCGCTCGGCGTCATGAGCCTCACCTGGATGGCGGTGGTGGCCGTCCTCATCCTCGCGCAGAAGATCCTTCCGCACGGGGAGCGGCTCACACGTGTCTTCGCGGTCCTCTTCCTCGCCGCCGGGATCTGGGTCGCCGCGGCGCCGGGGAGCGTTCCCGGCCTGACGCTGCCCGACTCGGACGCAGCGCAACGGGCCCGCATGCGCATGATGGGCATGACGCCGGGGAGCGAGATGAAACCCGGTGAAGAGATGCAACCCGGGAGCAACATGCGGCCGGCGACCGGGAGCGGGACGCAGATGGAACCGATGGAGCCGGGCGGCTAGATCCGGTTCCCTTCAGATCGCTCTTCCGCCCCCTGGCGGAAACGCTGCGGAGGCTCGGCTCCGATCCTGGGCGGTGCCTGCGCCTGCTCGTTCACGCAGACGAACACGTCGAGCCACCAGTTCTCGCGCTCCTCGTCGATCTCGCCCTCGCCGACGAGGAAGCACGTGTTCAGCCAGCGCCAGCGCTCGGCGTCGGTCGTCAGCTCGACCCGGGCGAGGATGGCCCGCCGGCTCCTCGGCGCGTCCTCCTCGACGCTCTGGCCGTGGATGGACAGGAGGATCTCGTCGCCCGTACCCGTGGTGATTGCTCCGCGGAGGTTCGGCGTCCAGACGCCGTCCTCGCGTCGCCGCGGGTGGTTCGCCCAAGCGACGGCGCCCTCGAGCTCGCCGCTGACCGACCCGTCTCCCTGGCCGAAGCCGAGGCCCTCCTCGCCGCCGTACGGCCGGTGCCAGCTCGCCGCGCCGTAGCGCATCGAGACGCGGCAGAACGGCTCGAGTCGCACGGCCTAGCCGGCTACGCCGGCTGGAACTGGCGGGCTCGGGCGCGCCGCTTCTCCGCCTCGGCCTCGCGGTCCTTGGGCGGTGCGTTCGTAACGAGCTCGTGGATGAGCCGGTGGGAGGCGTCGGCGACGGCCTCCACCGCGCGGGCGAAGGCCTCCTCGTTGGCGCGCGACGGCTTCGTGAAACCGCTGATCTTGCGCACGTACTGAAGGGCGGCCGCGCGGACCTCGTCATCGCTTGCCTCGGGCTCGAAGTTGTAGAGCGTCTGGATGTTTCGGCACATGTCGTCAGCCTAGCGGCTCGTTTACAACTTCCCAACCTCGGCGTTCGGTATAAGAGAAAACGTGACGTTGGACAACCGCAGGCGCTGGATCGCACTCATCGTTCTCTGTCTCGGCGACCTGATGATCGTGCTCGACGTGACGATCGTGAACGTCGCACTGCCGTCGATCCGCGAGGATCTCGGCTTCTCGCAGACGTCGCTCGCGTGGGTCGTGAACGCCTACCTGCTGACGTTCGGAGGATTCCTGCTTCTGGCAGGACGCCTCGGCGACCTCTACGGGCACAGAAAGCTCTTCCTCACGGGCATCGCGCTCTTCACGGTCGCCTCGCTGGCCTGCGGGCTCTCGACGACGCAGGGCCTGCTCGTCACCGCGCGTGCGATCCAGGGATTCGGCGGCGCGATCGTGTCGGCGGTCGCGCTCTCGCTGATCATGACGCTCTTCACCGAAGCGGGAGACCGCGCCAAAGCGATGGGCGTGTTCGGCTTCGTCGCGGCCGGCGGAGGGACCGTCGGCGTGCTCCTCGGCGGGATCCTGACGGACGCCCTGACCTGGCACTGGATCTTTCTCGTCAACATCCCGGTCGGGATCGCCGTCTTCGCCCTCTGCGTCGTCCTCCTCCCCGCCTCCCGCGGCCCGGCGAGCGAGGCGCGACTCGACCTCGGTGGCGCGATCACAGTCACGGGGGCGCTCATGCTCGCCGTCTACGCGATCGTGAACGGAAACAGCAACGGCTGGAGCTCCGCGGAGACGCTCGGCCTGCTCGGCGCGGCGCTCGCCCTCTTCGGGATCTTCCTCGCCATCGAGGCGCGCGTCGCCGCCCCGCTCATGCCGCTCGGCCTCTTCAGGCACCGCAACCTCTCGGTCGCAAACGTGACGGCCGTGCTCTCGGCCGCCTCGATGTTCGCGATGTTCTTCTTCTCCGCGCTCTACATGCAGCTCATCCTCGGCTACTCGCCGCTCGAGGTCGGCTTCGCCTACGTGCCGAACTCCCTGCTGATGGCGGCGCTCTCGCTCGGGATCTCAGCGAAGGTCGTGATGCGCTTCGGGATCAAGGCGCCCATCGTCGTCGGAATGCTGTTCTCCGCGACCTCACTTCTGCTCTTCGCCCGCGCGCCGGTGGACGGGAGCTACGTCGTCGACCTTCTGCCGCCGCTCATGCTGCTCGCGCTCGGCGCGGGCATCGCCTTCAACCCGATGCTGCTCGCAGCCATGGGCGACGTCGAGCAGAGCGAAGCGGGGCTCGCCTCCGGAGTGGTGAACACGTCCTTCATGATGGGCGGCGCGCTCGGGCTCGCGATCCTCGCCAGCGTGGCCACGTCCAGGACGGACACCCTGCTTTCCTCGGGGGAGACACAGCTCGTCGCGCTGAACTCCGGCTACCACGTCGCCTTCCTCGTCGGTGCGATCTTCGCTGTCACGGCATCGGCCATCGCCGGGACGCTGCTCCGCCCCCTGCCCAAGGGCGCGCAGGCGCACGAAGGGCACGCGATCGGACCGCCCGCCACGGCGGACGCCGACTAGCGCCGTGGGCAAGGTCGCGGTCGACATCACCATGTCCCTCGACGGTTTCGTCGCGGGCCCGGACCCGACGCTGGAAGAGCCGCTGGGGAAAAACGGCGAGGAGCTCCACGAATGGGCACTCCAGACCGACGCCTGGCGCGCGCAGCACGGGCTCGAGGGTGGCGAGACGAACGAGGAGTCGGAGCTCATCAAGGAGGGTTTCTCGTCCGTCGGCGCCTTCGTCATGGGTAGAAAGATGTTCAGCGGCGGGTCGGGCGCGTGGGAGAGCGACCCGAGGTCGATGGGCTGGTGGGGCGACGAGCCGCCCTTCCACGCACCGGTCTTCGTCCTCACGCACCACGCGCGAGACCCGGAGGAGATGGAGGGCGAGACGACGTTCTTCTTCGTCACCGACGGGATCGAGGCCGCGGTCGAGCAGGCACGGGCCGCCGCCGGCGACGGCGACGTCGCGATCGCAGGAGGCGCGAACGCGATTCAGCAGGCGTTGGCCGCCGGGCTCGTCGACGAGATGCAGGTGCACGTGGCCCCGATCCTGCTCGGGGGCGGCACTCGCCTTTTCGGCGAGGGCGCGGATCCGGTCAGGCTCGAAGCCACGCGCGTTCTCGCGTCGCCGAGGGCGACGCACGTCAAGTTCGACGTCCGCTCCTGATCAGGCGCCCGTCGCGACGGCGAACGTGACCGTCAGCGAGGCGGAGACCTGCTGCGTCCCCGGCTCGACCGGAGCCGTCTCGGCGCCCGCCGCGGCCGCGCGGTCGTAGGCCAGCACTGGCCCGGGCACGTACCCGCCGCCCTCGACGATGGCGGTCGGCGCGCCGAGCGAGAGGCCCGCCTTGGCGGCGATCGCCTCGGCATGCGCCCGGGCGTCGTCGAACGCCTTGTCCACCGCCTCGCGGTACTGCGCGTCCGTATCCGACGGATGCAGGTTGGGCCCGTAGACGTCGTTCGCGCCGGCGCTGACCGCCGCGTCGAGGACCTTCCCCGCGCCCCCGAGCTTCCTGACAGTCGCCGTGACCGTGCTCGAGGCGGAGTAGCCGGTGACGGTGCGGCCGTCGTCCGCGGTCTCCGGATAGAGAGAGACCTCGGTCGTCTGCAGATCTTCCTTGGAGACGCCCTCGCCCTCGAGCGCGTCGAGGACCGCGTTCATCGCGGAGGCGTTCGCCGACAGTGCAGCGGAGGCCGTGGGCGCCTGCGAGCGGACGCCGAAGCTCCAGTCGGCGACATCGGGGACGACGTCGGCGGTCCCCGTGCCGACGACGGTGATCCCGTCGCCCGTCATGACCCCGCCCTGCTGCACCGGCGCCGAGAGCGCGCCCGTTCCGGAGCCCGAATAGCCCGAGAGCGCGAACTCCGATCCCCCATCTCCCCCACCGCAGCCTGCCGCCGCCAGAGAGGCCGCTGCGAGCGTTGCGAGCACGGCGAACTTCATGGTTCCTCCGATCGTGATTTGCGGGCTTTGACCGCAGCAGGCTGGAAAAGGTTCCCGTCCCCAGGACTATCCCCGGGCCACCCTGGGGATATGAAGGCGATGCGGCCTCGCGCTCTCGCTCCGCTTGCCGTCGTGCTGGCTCTCGCCGGCTGCGGTGGCGCGACCCCGACGCAGACGGAGTCGGCGGCGATCCCGCGCTCCGTGGCCGAGCGGCTCGCCGCGCAGAGCGAGTCCGTCGCTACAGCCTGGGAGGCCGAAGACACGTGCGGCGCCGCCCAGCAGGCGGACGACCTCAGGCACGCCGCGGACGACGCGATCGCGAAGGGGGAGATCCCGGCCGCCTACCAGGACGAGCTCGAGTCGGCGGCCGTGAACCTCCAGAACACGGCGAACTGCACCGAGGAGGACGACCACGAGGACCACGGCAAGGGCAAGCCCAAACCCAAGCCGAGACCCGAGCCCAAGGGTCACGACAAGCACGACGACGGGACGATCACGACCGACACCCTCGGCACGACAACGGAGGACGGCGGATGAGCACGCAGACGCTTGCGAGCGGACGCTACCGCGTTGCCGACGTGCTCGGCCGCGGCGGCATGGCCGTCGTCTACCTCGCGCGAGACGACGAGCTCGAGCGGCCGGTGGCGATCAAGGTGCTCGCCGGCCACCTGGCCGACGACCCCGTCTTTCGAGACCGCTTCGTCCGCGAGGCGCGCCTCGCCGCAGGGCTCTCCCACCCCAACGTCGTCCAGATCTACGATGCGGGGGAGGACGACGGCAACCCGTACATCGTCATGGAGTACGTGGAGGGCCGCTCGCTCGCGGACGAGCTCGACCTCGAGGCGCGGCTCGACCCGGCGCGCGTCCTCGACGTCGGTGTCCAGGTCTGCGCCGGCCTCGAGCACGCGCACGCGACCGGGCTCGTGCACCGCGACATCAAGCCCGGCAACCTCCTCCTCGGCGACGGCGGTGCGGTCAAGATCGCCGACTTCGGGATCGCCCGCGCCGCCGAGACCACGCGGCTGACGCAGATGGGCAGCGTGCTCGGCACGGCCGCCTACCTCTCGCCCGAGCAGGCTCTGGGCGAGGAGGTGACCGCCTCGGCGGACCTCTACTCCTTCGGTTGCGTCCTCTACGAGTGCCTGACCGGTCGGACGCCCTACGTCTTCGAGACGCTCGCGGAGCTCGTGGTCAAGCACCGACAGGAGCCGATCAGGCCGGTGCGCGAGCTCCGGCCCGAGATTCCGGAGGGTCTCGAAGCGGTCGTCATGCGCAGCCTCGCGCGGAATCCGGAATACCGCCCGCCTTCGGCGGCGGCGCTCGGCCAGGAGCTCGCGGGCTCGGCTCCCGAGGACGTGACGCGGCCTCTACCGCAGGCGAGCGGCGTGCGGGCCGCGGAGGTGCGGACGGAGCCGCTCCGGCGCCCCGAGCAGGGCGACACCCGGGGCCGTACGCTCGACCGCCGCATCGTGCTCGGCGCCGTCATCTTCCTGCTCGTGCTCGCGGCGATCGTCGCCGCCGTCGTCGGGCCCGGGAGCGACGATGGCTCCACCGACCGAAGCCCGGCGCCTACGCGGGTCGAGCCGGTCCAGCAGACCGGCAACCCGGCCGACGACGGGCAGAGCCTCGCCGACTGGCTGCGGGCGAACTCAGGCTAAAGCAGCTAGCCGCTCGAGGAGTAGAACTCGGGCTCGGTCGCCGCTGACGAGGCGATCTCGCGGTCGTTCACGAAGACGAACGTCGCGATCACGCTCGCAACCCCGAGCGCGGCCAGGAACCAGAAGGCCCACTGGAAGCCGGACGTGAGGGCCGCCGGCGCCGAGGTTCCCGAGCTGATGAGGTGCGTGAAGTGCTCCGTGAAGATCGTCGAGGCAAGTGCGACGCCGATGGCCCCGCCAATCTGCTGTGACGTGTTGATGAGCCCCGAGCCGAGGCCTGCTTCGTGCTCCCCGACTCCCGCCAGGGCCGCGATGGTCACAGGGACGAACGCGAACGCGATCCCGATTCCGACCGCGACGTAGCCCACGAGCAGGTCGCCGACGAACGAGCCGTCGACGGAGATCTGCGTGTACCAGAGCATTCCGATCGTCATGAGGACGAGTCCCGTGGCGAGAATGGGCTTCACGCCGACCTTCGTCACGAGCGCCTGCGCGGCGCCCGCCGCCAGGACAGCGGTGCCCGCGGTCGTCAGGAACGTGAGGCCGGCTTTCAGCGCCGAATAGCCGAGCACCTGCTGCACGTACAGCGTCAGCAGAAAGAAGTTCGCGAACACGATCGCACCGAGGATGAACCCGACGATGTTCGCTCCGGTCACCGTGCGCACACTGAAGAACTTGAGCGGGAGCAGCGGCTGCTCGACCCTCGTCTCGATGACGACGAAGAGGACGAGGATGGCGACCGAGACGATGAGCAGGCCGATGGTGCGTGTCGAGCCCCAGCCCACGTCGGGGGCCTTCGTGATCGTGTAGACGAGCAGCGCGAGGCCCGAGGTGACTGTCAGCGCTCCGCCGATGTCGTACCGGCGGCGCGCAGTCTCGACGCGGCTCTCGGCGACGAGCGCAACCGTCAGCGCGAGTACCGCGGCGCCGACCGGCACGTTGACGAAGAAGATCCACTCCCAGCCGAGATACTTGGTGAGGATGCCGCCCATGAGGACGCCGACCGCGGCGCCGCTCCCGCCCACAGCTCCCCAGATGCCGAGTGCCTTGTTTCGCTCGGCTCCCTCGGCGAAGAGCGTCGTCACGATGGAGAGCGCCGCCGGCGAGACGATCGCGGCGCCGAGGCCCTGCACCGCCCGCGAACCGATCAGGACGCCCTCGCTGTTCGCAAGGCCGCAGACGAGCGAGGCGAGCGTGAAGAGCGCGACCCCGACCATGAACACACGCCTTCGGCCGAGGTAGTCGGCTGCGCGCCCGCCGAGGAGGAGGAAGCCGCCGAAGGTGATCGCGTAGGCGCTGATCACCCACTGCAGGTTCTCTCTGGAGAAGTCGAGTGCCTCGCCGATCGAGGGGAGCGCGACGTTCACGATCGAGACGTCGAGAATCGTCATGAAGAAGGCGACGCAAACGAGCGCGAGCGCCTTCCAACGGCGGGGGTCTGGGGCCGTGGCGACGATGGCCTGTGAAACGTACCGGTTCGCGCCCCTATTCCGATGCGCGGACGACCTCGAGCCGGGAAACAGACTCGAGGTAGTCGAGCGCGATGCGCTCGTTTGCCCCACCAGCACGTCGACGAGCAGGAGCGCGTCGGTCACCCCGCGTCCATTCCCACTCCGAGCCGCGCTTGCAACCCGAGCCCGTTGCGGACCGCGTAGCCCTCCCAGTCGTTGTTGAAATAGGCGAAGACGTCGGCGCGCCGCCGCCAGCCGCCGAGCCGCTTCGCCCACTGGTCGAGCTCGCGCTCCGAGTAGTTGCCGTTTCGCCCGCGGCGGCCGTAGTGGAAGCGGACGAACGTCCAGTCCGCAGTCAGCTCGTGCGCCTGCCACGGTCGCTCCGGGTGGTCGCCGATGACGAGCGCGGCACCGTGCTCGCGCAGGCAGGCGTACGTCTCAGGGACGAACCAGCTCTCGTGGCGGAACTCGAAGCCATGCCTGCCGGCGGGCAGCCGCCGAAGCGCGCGTGCGAGCCGCTCGTCGTCGCGGCGAAAGGTCGGCGGCAGCTGCCAGAGGACGGGCCCGAGCTTCGGAGAGCGGACGAGGGGCTCGATGCGCTCGTAAAAGCGCGCGACTCCCTGCTCCAAGTCGCGCAGGCGTTTGACGTGCGTGAGGTAGCGGCTCGCCTTGACGGCGAAGAGGAAGCCCGCGGGCGACTCCTCCACCCACGATGCGACCGCCTCCCGGCGGGGCAGGCGGTAGAAGGTGGTGTTCACCTCGACCGTGTCGAAGAGCGTCGCGTAGTGCTCGAGCCAACGGCGCTGTGGCAGCCCTCCGGGGTAGACGCGCTGGCGCCAATGGGTGTAGTTCCAGCCGGAGCAGCCGATGCGAACCGATCGCACCGGTCCGTTCTTTCCGTCCGGCGCGGCTCTATGCCTGGGCCGGCGAGCGGGCCTAGCCCGCGTGCTCGGCAGCTTCGAGGATGAAGTCCGTCCCGAACCCGAGGAGAAGCCCGAGGAGCAGCATCCACGTGACCAGCACGGGGAGCTGGAACTTGCGGTTCACGTGCATGAGCTCCTGGACGACGTACAGGATCGAGCCGGCGGCAACGGCGAAGAACGCGATCGAGATCGCCTCGTTCACCCAGGCGCTCCCGACGATCGTCCCGAGGAAGGTCGGGCCGCCGCCGATCAGGCCGAGAAGCCCGAGGAAGGCCCAGCTCGGCCGCTCGCTCTCACCGGACATGGGGCCGATGATGCCGAACCCCTCCGTGGCGTTGTGCAGGCCGAAGCCGATGATCAGAGCGAGCGCGAGGCTGATCTCGCCCGCCGCGCCGGCCTGGCCGATGGCCAGTCCCTCGCCAAAGTTGTGCAGGCCGATTCCGACGGCGATCAGGAGCGCCAGCTGGCGCCCGGTGGAAAGGCGGTCGATCCACGGGCGAGAGGCGAACTCGTCGATCGCCGCGGCACCCGGGCCGACGAGGGTCGAGCTGCGCCGCTGCTTGATCCACCGGTCGTAGTAGACGAGGCTCATGAGACCCGCGATGAGACCACCGGCGAGCAGCGCGGCGTAGCCGAAGAACTCACCCCAGGAGCCGTCGCCCTCGACGGCTGTCTCGAGCGCCTGCTCAACGGGCGCCACGCCGTGCACGAGCACGTCCCAGAGGAGGAAGAGGAGAACGCCGCACGCGAGGGCTGAGAGACCGGCTCGCAGCCGGACGTCCGTGCTCTGGACGCGCCCGAGGGGCAGACCCAGGAGGATGGTGAATCCTGCCACCGCGCCAAGTGCGAGCGTCTGTGCCGTCGTCATGCGGTCGGTCGTCCTTTCGTCGTCGGTGTAAGGGTCACCTTACAGACGGTGGGAGCATAGGGCCGACCCTCCGAGGCTGTCAAACTGGAACCGATGAGGATCTTCTTTCTGAGCGTCCTCTCGCTGCTCGCCACGACGGCGCCGGCACAAGCCGCCGCGCCCGTCATCTGCATCGATCCGGGCCACGAGCGCACGCCGGATCTCTCGACCGAGCGGATCGGCCCGGGCTCGGACACCTACAAGATCAAGGACGGGGGCGGCACCGCGGGCGAGGCCACCGCCGTCCTCCAGATCGGCAAGAAGCTCCGCAAGATCCTCGTCCGCCGCGGCTACGAGGTCGTGATGACGAGGACGACGATGGAGTTCGACTACGGAAACGGCGGCAACATCGCGCGGGCGAGGTTCTGCAACCGCCACGACGCGGCGCTCATGATCCGCGTCCACGCCGACGGCTCGACCGACCGCTCCCGCCACGGCGCCTCGACTCTCTACCCGGCCTGGCACAAGGGCTGGACGAGCGACATCCTCCCGGAGAGCCGCGAGGCGGCCGCGGGCATGCAGAGGGCCTTCGTCGCGAAGACGGGCGCAGCCGACCTCGGGCTCGTGCGCCGCGCGGATCTGACCGGGTTCAACTGGGCCAATGTGCCGGCGATCCTCGTGGAGACCGGCTTCATGACGAACCCGACGGAGGGCAGGAAGCTCAAGACCGACCGCTACCAGTGGAAGGTCGCGCACGGGCTCGCCAACGGCACCACGGCCTTCGTCCCGAAGCCCTAGCCGCCTGGCCGGTGGCGGCTTTCGCCGGGCAAAGCCCGGCTTCAACGCTTCGCGTCCTAATCGACTCACTTCAGGATGCTGCGCTCGCAGCCCTCGCCGTACCCTCGTACTGTCTCGGGCCTGCTCGCTTGCCTCCTCTGCGAGTGCCGTCCCAGGACGGCGAGGCACCTAGCTCTCGGACTCGACGATCCGCTTCAGCTCGGCGAGGTCGGCCTCGAGGCGCTGCTGAGCGTGGCGTGTAACCACCCCCGCCATCATGCGCAGGAGGCGCCTGGTGTACTTCGTCTCGATCAGGGCGGTGAGGCGCGTGCCGCCGGCGGCGGTCTCCTCGAGCGTCTGGCTGCTCGTCGCCTCGACGCCGTCCCCGCGCAGGCTCACCTCGAGGTACCCGGGCGGCTCGTGGCGCACGACCTCCGCCTCGAGCTCGATCCGCTGGCCGTGATCCACGAACACGTCGCGATAGCGGGTGCCGACGCCGGGCTCGCCGTCTGTGAGCGGCTCGGACTCCTGGAGCGCCCCCATCCACTCCAGGCGTCTCGCGCTCTCGACCACGTGCGGGAAGACGCGGCCGGGCGGCGCCGCGATCTCGATCGTGTGCTCGTTCCGGTGCAGGGGGCGAAGCTTAGGAGGTCGTAACAGGATGGGCCCTCGTCGCCGGGTTGCGCTAGACGGATGCGAGGCAAGGACGCAGGGAACGCGGGTATCGAACTGAGATACCCGCGCGACTGAGGACGCTGCATCGCGCCGTTCAGCGCGGCCAGGTGACTCAGGTGCTCATCTTGTTACGGCCTCTTACGAGCCTTCGTCCGGCTCGCGGCGCATCTCCTCGGCCGCGGCCTTGCCCTCCTCGTGGATGCGGCGGCGCATCGCCTCGAACTCATCCGCGGGCGGAGGGCCCGGCGGCGGATGTGGCGCCGCAGGCTTTGCCTCGGGCCGGGGCGGCGGAGCCTCGGGGGGAGGCGTCGGCGCGGGAGGAGGCGGCTCGGCGACCGGCGGCGCCTCGGGGGCTACGGCCTGCTGGGCTCCGGCGAGCTTCTCGCGGAGCTCGCGCTGGCGTTCCTCCTGGGCGGCCGTACCCGGGGCGGGTCGAAGCCGCGACCGGCGGTCCCAGACGATGGTGGCCGCCGCGCCGAGAAGCGCCCCCACTCCGAATGCGGCATTTCGGTTCACAGTGGGGACTCTTCCATGACGAGGAGGCGCGGGGCAAGCGAGCGCGGCCGCTATACTCGAACGACTTCCTGCCTCGTCCGGCGCCGCCCCTTCCCGAGCGGCGCTCACGAGCGAGGCCGCTTCAGACCGTGGGAAGGAGGAATCGGGAACTGTGAACGCATACGAGATCATGCTCATCCTCGACCCCGAGCTGGCCGAAGAGCGCCAAAACGAGATCGTCGCGCGCATGCGCGAGCTCATCGAGACGCGCGGCGGGACGTGGGTCGGGCAGGAGCCGTGGGGCCGGCGGAAGCTTGCGTACGAGATCGACAAGAAGGGCGAGGGGACGTATCAGCTCCTCCACTTCGACGCCGACGCCGAGACGCTCGCCGAGGTCACCCGCGTGCTCAAGATCACCGACGGCGCCATGCGGCACATGGCGGTCCGCCGGACCGTGGCCCAGCCGCGGCGCACCGAGGCCGTCCAACCGGCCGGCTAGCATACGAACGAGTGTTCGACTACGTTAGGAGACTGAGATGGCTGGCGATATCAACCGTGTGACCCTCGTCGGGCGCCTGACGCGCGACCCGGAGCTCCGCCACCTTCCATCGGGGTCGCCCGTCCTCCAGCTCGGCGTCGCCTGCAACGGCCGCCAGAAGGACGAGACCGGCAACTGGACCGACAAGCCGAACTTCTTCGACGTGAAGGTGTTCGGAAACCAGGCTGAGATGCTGTCCCAGCACCTGGCGAAGGGTCGGCGCATCGGCATCGACGGGCGGCTCGACTGGTCCTCCTGGGAGGCACAGGACGGGTCGAAGCGCTCGAAGGTCGAGATTGTCGCCTTCCAGATCCAGTTCCTCGACAGCCGCAGCGACGGCGGCGAGGGCCAGTCCTACATTCCCCAGTCGGACGTCAACGCGGACCGCACGGACTTCGCCCCCGCCGGGGCGGCGACCGCCACCGACGACGACATCCCCTTCTAAGACCAGGAGCGACGAGAACCCGCATGGCACAACGAGAGAAGCAGGGCGGCACGCGCAGGCGCCCGTCCCAGTCGACCGGCCCTCTCCGGCGGAAGAGCTGCTACTTCTGCAAGGAGAAGATCGAAGAGGTCGACTACAAGAACTACAATCAGCTACGCCGCTACGTGTCCGAGAAAGGCAAGATCCGCTCGCGGCGGATCACGGGGGCGTGCAGGCGCCACCAGGAGCAGATCGCCGTCGCGGTCAAGCGGGCGCGCGAGCTGGCGCTCCTGCCGTACGTCTCGGGGTAGTACGTGACCCTCCCGCCCACACCTGCCTGCGTCTGGACGGCTGCAAAGCCGTGCCGGGCGTCGTCCTCGGTCGCGCACAGGCCCTCTGGCGTGCGTGAACGGAAGGATCACTGATGGACGTCATCCTTCTGAAAGACGTCGAGAAGGTCGGGCTGCGCGGCGACGTCGTCTCCGTCTCGCGCGGCTACATGCGCAACTACCTCGGCCCGCGGAAGCTCGCCCAGGAGGCGACGGCCGCACGCGTTTCCGAGCTCGAGAAGCGGGACGCCCAGCGCGCCCGGCACGAGGCGCAGAGCTTCGACGACGCGCAGAAGATCGCCGAGGAACTCGGCAAGGCCGAGCTTCGCTTCGACGTGAACGCCGGCGCACAGGGAACGCTCTTCGGATCGGTCACGGCAACAGACGTCGCGGACGAGATCTGGGAGAAGCTCAAGATCCGCGTCGACCGCCGGAAGATCGACCTGCCCGACCCGATCAAGCGCATCGGGCGCTACGCGATTCCCGTGGAGCTCTTCACCGACGTGAGCGCCGAGGTGCGGACGCTCGTCGTCCCAGAGGGCGGCGAGCTTCCTCCCGAGGAGGAGCTCGAGGCGATGGAGGCCGCCCGGAAGGCCGCCGAGGAAGCGGAGGCCGAGGCCGCCGCCGAGCAGCAAGCCGCCGTCGAGGCCGAGGTCGAGCAGTTCGTGGCCGACGAGACCGCGGAGCCGGAGGAGGAAGCGGCCGAAGCCGAGGAGGCCGAAGCCGTGGAAGCCGAGTCGGAAGAGCAGGTCGTCGACCCCGACGCCGAGCCTTCCTGAGCTCTCCACACCCGCCTTCCACACCGTCTGGACAACTGCACGAACTTTCCGCTCCGAGCGGGATTTTCCGTGGGAAGACCTGGGCCCTATCTGGGGATGTCGTCCGGCTCTGATGCGAACATCTGTTCGTTATGCCTGCAAAACGGCGCCCTTCGCCTGTGGGACCCGAACACCCCACCCGTCCAATACGGTCGCGTCCGATGGCGACGAACGGAAATCCAGGGGCCGTGCTCGAGGACGCCCTCGTCCCGCCCCAGAACCTCGACGCTGAGGAGTCCGTTCTCGGCGCGATGATGCTCTCGCCCGGCGCGATCGCGTCGGTGAGCGAGATCCTCACGAGCGACGGCCGCGAGTTCTACCGCGAGAGCCACGCGAAGATCTACCGAGCGGCCCTCGGGCTCTACGCGAAAGGGGAGCCCGTCGACGCGATCACCCTCGCGGACGAGCTCGACGAGCGCGGGGAGCTCGAGACCGTCGGCGGCAAGTTCCGGATCCACGAGCTCGCCTCGCTCGCCCCGGCGACCGCCAACGCTCACCACTACGCGCAGATCGTCCGCGAGACCGCGACGCTGCGCGGGCTCATCCGGGCCGGCGGCGACATCGCGCAGCTCGGCTGGGACCGCCCGGGCGAGACGACGGAGCTCGTCGACAAGGCGGAGCAGATCGTCTTCGACCTCTCGCAGCAGCGTGCCCGCGGCGAGTTCAGCCACATCGAGGAACTCCTGAAGGAGAGCTTCGAGCGGATCACCGCGCTCTACGAATCCGGCGCCGACGTCACCGGCGTCCCGTCGGGCTTCCGCGACATCGACCGCATCACGTCGGGCTTCCAGGAGGGGAACCTCATCATCGTCGCCGCGCGGCCGAGCATGGGGAAATCGGCACTCGGCCTCTGCATGGCCGCGAACCTCGGCGTGCGCAGGGGAGTGCCCGTCGCGCTCTTCACGCTCGAGATGTCGAAGTCGGAGGTAACGCAGCGACTCATGTGCAGCGAGGCGAAGGTGGAGTCGCAGCGCCTCCGCACCGGCAAGCTCGCGGCAGACGACTGGCCGCGGCTGACGGCAGCCTGCGACAAGCTCGCCAAGGCGCCCATCTACGTGGACGACACGGGCTCGATCACGATGATGGAGATCCGCTCGAAGGCGCGGCGCCTGAAGCAAAAGCACCCCGACCTCGGGCTCATCATCGTCGACTACCTGCAGCTCATGACCTCCGGGACGAGCGCGGAGAACCGCGTGCAGGAGGTGTCGCAGATCTCGCGCTCGCTGAAGGTGCTCGCGCGCGACCTCAACGTCCCGATCATCGCCCTCTCGCAGCTCTCGCGCGCGGTCGAGCAGCGCCACGACAAGCGGCCGATCCTCTCCGACCTCCGGGAGTCGGGCTCGCTCGAGCAGGACGCCGACATCGTCTGCTTCATCTACCGCGACGAGTACTACAACGACGAGTCCGACCAGCAGGGGCTCGCCGAGGTCATCGTCGCCAAGCACCGCAACGGCCCCACCGACACGGTGAAGCTCTCCTTCCTGCGGCGCTACGCGAAGTTCTCCGACCTGGCGGCGGCCTAGTGCCCCACCCTGTACTCCGAGCCATGCCTCCGGCACGCGGCCACCCGGTTGGACACTGATGGCCAGCTGGACGATTCCCGTCGAGCCTCGGAGCCGCTCGCTCTGGTCGCGCCTCCGCGCCCTTCTGTTTCGGCCGCCAGCCTGAGAGAGTTCTAAGCTCCAGCCGTGCCCGCCACCGTGATCGTCGGCGCGCAATGGGGCGACGAGGGCAAAGGCAAGATCGTCGACCTGCTCGCCCAGAGCTCCGAGCTCGTCTGCCGCTACCAGGGAGGCCCGAACGCGGGCCACACGATCGTCTCGGGCGGCGAGACGTTCAAGCTCCACCACGTCCCGTCCGGAATCCTCTACGAGGGCAAGATCTCCGTCATCGGAGCCGGGTGCGTCGTCGACCCGCAGCTCCTGGTCGAGGAGCTCGACGCGCTCGAAGCGCGCGGCATCTCGACCGGAGGCCTCCGCCTCTCCGGCAACGCGCACCTGATCATGCCGTGGCACGTGGCGAGCGACTCGGCGAGCGAGCGGCGCCTCGGGCGGCTGCAGATCGGGACGACGCGGCGCGGGATCGGCCCCGCCTACGCGGACAAGGCTGCGCGGCTCGGCATCCGCGTCCAGGACGTCCTCGACCCGAAAATCCTGCGGCAGAAGTTCGAGACCGCACTCGCGGAGAAGAACCGCCTCCTCGACGAGCCGCTCGAGGCGGGCGACCTCGCCGACCGGATGGAGGAGTGCGCCGCGCGGCTACGGCCGTACGTCGCCGACACCTCGCTTCTCGTCGAGCGAGCCTTGAAAGCAGGCCAGAAAGTCCTGCTCGAAGGGGCCCAGGGAACCCTCCTCGACCTCGACCACGGCACCTATCCCTTCGTGACCTCGTCGAATCCGGTCGCCGGCGCAGCCGCGACGGGAATCGGCATCGGCCCGACGAGAATCGAGAGCGTCATCGGTGTCGCCAAGGCGTACGTCACGCGCGTGGGCGAGGGGCCTTTCCCGACCGAGATCGAAGGCCCCGACCAGACGCGCGTCCGCGAGCTCGGCGAGGAGTACGGGACGACGACCGGGCGCGAGCGCCGCTGCGGCTGGCTCGACCTCGTCGGGCTGCGCTTCGCAGCGCGCGTGAACGGCATGACCTCGCTCGCGCTGACGAAGCTCGATGTCCTCTCCGCCTTCGGCGAGATCCCCGTCTGCGTGCGGTACAAGCTGCCCGACGGCTCAGAGACCGACGAGTTTCCGGCGCACCAGAGCGACTTCCATCACGCCCAGCCGGTCTACGAGGTGCTCCCCGGCTGGGAGGAGCCGCTCGACGGCTCGCTCCCGCCGAACGCCCAGCGCTACGTTGACTTCGTCGAGGGCGCGCTCGAGCTCGAGGTGTCCATGATCGGCATCGGCGCAGATCGCGAGCAGGTGGTCACGCCGCATGGCCTCGCCGGAATCTCCTGACGCGGAGAGGTGCTCAGGCGACCGGTTCGTGCTTCACCGACGCGCTCTTGCCGACGACGAGCACGGGCACCGGCATCTCCGCGACGAGCCGCCGGCTGACGCTGCCCATGACGAGCTCCCCGAGGGGGCCGAGCTCGCGAGATCCCACGAGGGCGAGGTCGTATCCCTCGCCGGCCTCTTTGCAGAGCTCCTCGACGGGATCGCCGTACAGGATCTTCATCTCAGCCTCGACGCCGCGCTCACGCAAATACTCATGGGCTTTGGCGACGTCGAGATGTCCGTGGGGCGCCAGCCAGCGGTGGCCGCCGGCCTTCGACGCTCGTACCTCCTTCTCAGGCACGACACTGACGATCGTGATGGTCGCGGATCTCGAGCGTCCGAGCTCGGCCGCCTGGTCGAGCGCCTTACCCGACCGGTCGAATCCGTCGTATGCGAGCAGGATGCGCATCGCTCTCCTTTCTCATGCGTGGGGCCGCTGGTGCCTGGCTGCATCCATCCATTTGACCAGGATGAAGCCGACGAGGACGATTCCTCCGAAGAAGATCGCATACGCGAGGATCGTTCCAATCCATTCCATGGCTAACCTCCCTTTCAGGAAGGATGGTTCCGGGCAACGCGCGAGGCATCCGCATGTGCGCTGATCCGGCATCAGGGGATCCCCGCATCGGACCCGAGATCAGCCGGCGTATTCACGTTCCTGAGCTCGTCCTCCTCGGTCTCCACGACGCGTACCGATAGCTCCTCGAGCGCGCGATAGAGCGCGAGCTCGCCCGCGGCGAGCCGTGCCTCCAGCACGGGCAGGGCCGCCTTCCTGTACGCGCCCGGAAGCGGTCCGGTCGGCGGCACGGCCGCGTCGTGGCGCCCGACCTCGTCGGCGAGGCGGCGAAGAAGCTCGGCGGAGACGAGCGGCATGTCGGTCGGCAGGACGACGCAGACGTCTGTCTCGGCGCGGCGAAGCGCGGCGACCAGCCCGACAATGGGGGCCCGCACCTCGCATCCGTCGTCGACCACGTCGAACGGGAGACCGAGGTCGTCGGCCGCCTTGCCCACGACGAGGACGCGCCCGAAGGCCTCGGCGAGCACGCGATGCGCGCGCTCGCCGAGCATTTCCCCCCGAAAACGCGCGAGGGCCTTCGGCGACCCGAAGCGGCGGCTCGCGCCGCCGACGAGCAGGACGCCGGTTACCTCGTCCCGATCGCGTACCACGCCCGGGCCCGGAGCTCGAAGGGGCCCTCAGGAGCGCCGAGCCGGCGCCGGTACTCCTCACGCATGGCAGCCTGCGCGTCCGGCTCGAGCGAGACCGCGAAGTCGCCCGCCGGCCCCACTCCCGCGAGGAACGGGTCCCAGAGGTCGTCGAAGTCCTCGTAGGGGGCGCTGACGACGATCTCCCCGCCCTCGACGTCGCCGAGGCCCGCCCCGTCCCAAAGCGCCACGAGCTCCTCGAGCTCGCCGAAGCGCATGCGCGTACGCTCGTCGCGGAGGGCAGCACCGCGCTCGTCGACGGCGGCGGCCGCCTCCCAGAACGTGGTCAGCATGGTCATCTCGCCCCGGTAATCCCACACCGCCGCGGCCGCCGTGCCTCCGCCGCGGGTGACCCGCGCCATCTCCGCTGCACCCCGGTCGGGGTCGGTGAGGAAGTTGACGACGAGCTGGGAGAAGACGGCGTCGAAGGAGCCGTCCTCGAAGGGCAGCTGCTCGGCAGCGACTTGCCTTACGTCCGCGGCCGGAAACCGCTCCTCGAGGGCGGCGACGAACGGTTCGGACGGGTCGACCGCGGCGACGTTCTCCTCGCCGAGCGTCTCGGCCAGCACTCCGGCGAGCTTCCCGGTGCCCGCACCGACGTCGAGGGCGCGCATCCCAGGGCGCACGCCCGCCTTCTCGGCGAGCGCGCGTCCGAGCGCGTCGCTGTAGCGCCCGACGAACCGGTCGTACATCTCGGCCGCGACGGCGAAGGTCATCCGATCCTCTGCGGCTCCGAATAGACGTTGACCCGACCGCCGCGAACGAAGCCGCACAGGGTCACGCCGCGGTCGCGCGCGAGGTCGACGGCGAGCGTGCTCGGCGCCCCGACCGCGACGAGCACCGGGCAACCAGCGACCGCGGCCTTCTGGACGAGCTCGAACGAGAGACGGCCGCTCACGCAGAGCACCCTGTCCGAGAGCGGCAGGAGCCACTGGCCGAAGGCCCAGCCGACGACCTTGTCCATGGCGTTGTGCCGGCCCACGTCCTCCCGGACCGCGAGGAGCTCACCGGTGGAGTCGAAGAGGCCGGTCGCGTGCAGCCCGCCCGTGGCGGCGAAGGTCGGCTGCGCCTCCCGCAGCCGGTCGGGCAGCGTCCCGACGAGCTCGGCCGGGACGACGAGCTCGCTCTCGACCCTGGGCGCTTCCACGGCGACGGCCTCGAGCGCGCCCTTGCCGCAGACCCCGCATGAGGACGAGGTGTAGAAGTTTCGCGCCAGGCGGTCAAAGTCGACGTCTCCTGCAACAGTGACGTCGATCACATTGGCTGCCAAGTCGACCGTCGGGGCGGCGGAAACGGCCGCGATTCCCTCGGAGCGAAGGAAGCCAACAGCCAGTTCCTCGTCGTGGCCCGGGGTGCGCATGGTCACAGCGACCGGCCTGCCGTCGACCCGGATCTCGAGCGGCTCCTCGACCGCGAGCTCGTCAGGTTCGGTCTCCCGCTCGGGAAACCGCACGACCTCGACCGAGGATGCGGAGTGCGGGGGAACCTCGTTCACTATGATCGCAAACCATAGACGTCCTCCGGCTCACCGAGGTTCTTCCCCAGCTGCCGAAGGAGCGGACACGCCTGCTGGACAACCTCGGGCGCATCCGCCGCGAGGTCGGCCCGCTCACCCCTGAGCTCTCGGACGCGCTCGCCGACTACATGAACGTCCGCCGCGGCGAGGTGCACGAAGTCGTGTCCTTCTATTCGTTTCTCGAGGCTCCCGTTGACGCCGTGCGCGTCTGCATCGGCCCGGTCTGCGACTGCCTCGGCGCCAGGGACATCCTCGCGCGGGAGCAGGAGCGCGCGAGCGGCGTGCCCGTCCTCGGCGTCGAGTGCCTCGGCCACTGCGACATCGCGCCGGTCCTCATGCGCGGCGACGTCGTCGAGCCCGAGGTGACGAGGCGGACGAACGCGGGCTCCTCGCTCGGCCTCGAGCAGGCCGACCAGACCCTCGCCGACTACGAGGCGCGCGGCGGACTTTCGGTTCTTCGCAACCTGCCGCCCAGGGAGAGGATCGTCGAGGAGCTCAAGGCCTCCGGCCTCTCCGGCTACGGAGGCGCGGGCTTCCCGACAGGCCTCAAGTGGGAGGCGGTCGCGAAGGAGCCGGCTCCGCGCTACGTCGTCGTCAACGCGGACGAAGGCGAGCCGGGGACGATCAAGGACCGCTACGTGATGGAGCTGCGCCCGCACCTCATGCTCGAGGGCACGCTCATCGCCATGGACTTCGCGGAGGCGACCGAGGGCTTCATCTATCTGCGAGAGGAGTACGCGACCGCCCGCGACCGCCTCGAGCAGGCGCGCGACGAATTCCGCGCTGCGGGACTCCTCGACGGCCGCTCCCTCGAGCTCGTCATCGGCGCCGGTGCCTACATCTGCGGTGAGGAAACCGCCATGCTCGAGTCGATGGAGGGCCGCCGCGGAATGCCGCGCCTGAAGCCGCCCTTCCCGAGCCAGGTCGGCTACCTCGGCCGCCCCACGCTGATCAACAACGTCGAGACCCTGGCACACATCCCGGCGATCCTCGAGGGCGGAGGCGAGGCCTGGCCGCAGGTCCGCCTGTGGTCGGTGACCGGCGCCGTGCAGGCGCCGGGGTGCTACGAGGCGCCGCTCGACGTCACGCCGAGGCAGCTGATCGACGAGTACGCGGGTGGCGCCACCGACGAGATCGGCGCGGTCGTCCCCGGCGGCGCGGCGAGCGGGATCCTGCCGCCCGCGGCGCTCGACGTGCCGCTCACTCGCGAGAGCCTGCGGGAATGGAATGCCGGCCCCGGCTCGGCCGCCGTGCAGGTCTTCCCGGCGAGCTATTCGCCCCTGCGCCTCCTCGCCGAGACCATGCGCTTCTTCGCCGAGGAGTCCTGCCAGAAGTGCACGCCCTGCCGGATCGGCAACCGCGGCATGCACCACCTCGTCGAGGAGCTCGCGAACGGCGAGGCGGTGATGACGCGCGAGCAGGCCGAGGAGTGGCTCGACGCCATGGCCGCCACCTCGATCTGCGGCCTCGGCCAGGGCGCGCCCTTCCCGATGCGGAACGCGTTCAAGCACTGGCCCGAGCTCTTCGAGCCCCTGGGGGAGGCCGCACTAAGATGAGCTCGATGGTGCGCTTCACGCTCGACGGCCGCGAGGCGAGCGCCCCCGAGGGCGAGCTCCTCGTCCACGCGGCGGCACGCCACGGCGTCTTCATCCCCACCCTCTGCCACGACGACAAGCTCGATCCCTACGGCGGCTGCCGCCTCTGCGTCGTCGGCGTCGAGGGCTCGCCGCGGCCACTCCCCGCCTGCGCGACGCGTGTGACGGAGGGCATGGCCGTCTCGACGAACTCCTCGGTCCCGGCGTACAGGAAGACGCTGACCGAGATGCTTCTCGCCGAGCACCTCGACCCGGATCCGGGCGGGCGCCCAAACGAGCTCACCGACCTCGCGAACGAGCTCGATGCGGAGGCGCCGTTCGTCCTCCCTGACGCCAAGCGCAAGGACTACGAAGACAGAAACCGCCTCATGGGCTACACGCCCGACGCGTGCATCCTCTGCAACCGCTGCGTGCGCTACACGCAGGAGGTCATGCAGTGCTCGGCGCTCTCGCTCGAGGGCCGCGGCCCACACGCGCGTATCGTCCCGACCTGGGAGCGCTCGTGGCTCGATACCGAGTGCGAGCTCTGCGGCGGCTGTCTCTCCGTGTGCCCCACCGGCGCGATCTTCGAGAAGTTCCTCGAAGGGACGGAGCAGCCCGAGCGCGAGCTCGTGAAGACCAAGACGACGTGCACGTTCTGCGGCGTCGGCTGCCAGCTCGACCTGAACGTCGACCCCGGGACGAACCGGATCGTCAAGGTCACCTCCGAGCCGCACTACGTCTCGAACGAGGGCAACCTCTGCGTGAAGGGCCGCTTCGCCTTCAACTTCGTCCACCACCCGGACCGGCTGACGAAGCCGATGGTGCGCGGAGAGGACGGCGAGCTCCACGAGACGAGCTGGGACGACGCGCTTCAGGCCGCGGCCGACGGCCTCAACCGCGTCAAGGCCGAGCACGGCCCACAGACGATCGGCTTCCTCGCCTCCGCGCGCCTGACCATGGAGGAGAACTTCCTCATCCAGAAGCTCGCGCGCTCGGTGATCGGGACGAACTCGATCCACAGCTGCGAAGCGACCTGACACGCTCCGACTCTTTACGGCCTGGTCAGGTCGTTGGGCAGAGGAGCTACCACCAACTCGATCCCGGAGATCGAGAACACCCGCTTCATCCTCGTGATCGGGTCGAACACGACCGAGGCTCACCCGGTGCTCGCGCTCCGGATGAAGAAGGCGGCCCGCAAGGGCGCCACCCTCGTCGTCGCCGACCCGCGGAAGATCTGGCTGACGAAGCTCGCCAAGCGCCATCTCCAGCTCCGACCCGGATCGGACGTCTGGCTGATCAACGCGATCATGCACGTCATCCTCAAGGAGGGGCTCCAGAACGAGCAGTACATCCGCGAGCACACCGAGGACTTCGACGCGGTCGCCGAGGTCGTCTCCCGCTACACCCCCGAGGAGGCCGAGAAGGTCACCGGCGTACCCGCGGCTGACATCGTCGCGACGGCGCGCGAGTACGCGACCGAGAAGCACGCGGCGATCTTCTACACGCTTGGCATCACCGAGCACGCCTGCGCCGTCGACAACATCTGGTCGCTCTCGAATCTCGTCCTCATGACCGGCCACCTCGGCTACGAGTCGACGGGCTTGAACGCCCTCCGCGGGCAGAACAACGTCCAGGGCCTGAACGACGCGGGCGCGAATCCCGCCTACTTCCCTGGCTACCAGCCGGCCGACGAGGGCGACATCCGGCAGAAGTTCTCCGAGGCCTGGGGCGTCGAAGTGCCCGAAACCCCCGGCTACCGGCTCGACCAGATCATGTCCGGCCTCCACGACGGGCGGACCAAAGCGCTCTATCTCATCGGCGAGAACCCGGCGCAGACCGAGCCGAACGCCCACCACGTCGAGGAGGGGCTCGAGCACCTCGACTTCCTCGTCACCCAGGACCTCTTCCTGAACGACATGACCGAGCGGCTCGCCGACGTCGTCTTCCCAGCCTCGAGCTTCGCCGAGAAGGACGGGACGTTCACGAACACCGAGCGCCGCGTGAACCGTGTCCGCAAGGCGGTCCCGTGTCCCGGCGAGGCGCGCGAGGACTGGCAGATCGTCGTCGACATGGCGAAGGCCCTCGGCGGCAGCTGGCCCGAGTACCGGACTCCGGAGGACGCCTGGAACGAGTTCGCCGACCTGTCGCCCCTCTGGACGGGGATTCGCTACGACCGCATCGAGGAGGTGGGCCTGCAGTGGCCGTGCACCGATCGCGACCACCCGGGGACGCCGTTCCTGCACGCGCCGAGCCCGTCACGGCCGAGCGGCAAGGGCAAGTTTTATCCCGTCGAGTATCAGCCGCCGATCGAGCAGCCCGACTCCGAATACCCCTTCGTCCTCTCGACCGGGCGCACGCTGTACCACTACAACTCGGCGACGATGACCATGCGCGAGGACGGAGTCGTGCAGAAGCAGGAGGATCCGTTCGTCGAGATGCATCCCGACGACGCGGTCGCGCTCGGGATCGAGGACGGCGACTGGGTGCGCCTCGTCTCCCGCCGTGGAGAGCTCGAGGCACGCGCCGCGCTCGGCGAGCGCGTCTACCCGGGGCTCGTCTGGATGGCGCTCCACTTCGCGCAGGCGAAGGTCAATTGGCTCACCCACGACGTCGGCGACCCGCTCATCGGGACGCCGGAGTACAAGACGTCGGCGGTGCGCGTCGAGCCGGTCGGCTCATCCGTTAGACCAGCTGCCCGCTAGGGCAAGCTGGGCCCGCTAGTACCGAACGCCTCGACGTCGTACGATCCCCGGGTGGCGAAGGGGACACCTGCGGCGCAGGCGGGCGAGCGGATCCTCTACGAGATCGTCTCGACTGTCGGATCGTCCCTCGACCTCGGCGAGGTCTTGGGCGCGGTCGTGCGCCTCCTTTCCGACGCAAGCGCCGTCCACGCTTGCTTCGTGTACCTGATCGAGGACGACCGGCTCGTGCTCCGTGCCGCCTCGGAGCCCTACGCAGAGCTCGTCGGCGAGATCGCGCTCGACAAGGGCGAGGGCATCGCCTGGTGGGCCGTCGAGCAGGGCGAGCCGGCCTTCACGCAGAACGCCGTCGACGACCCGCGCAACACGTTCGTTCCCGAGCTGGAGGAGGAGAAGTTCCAGTCACTCCTCTCCGTCCCGGTCTCGGGACGCGACGGAGACGTGATCGGCGCCATCTCGATGCACACGGAGGCTCCGCGCGAGTTCACAGCCGAGGAGGTCGAGCTCCTCACGTCCACGGCGTCGCTCGTCGGCGGCGCGATCGAGAACGCACGCCTCTACGAGGAGACTCGCCAGCGCGTCGGCGAACTCGAGCACCTGACCGAGCTCGCAGAGACCCTGGCGCGCGCACAGCAGCTCGGCGACGTCCTCCCCGCGGTGGCCGAGCGCACCAGGCAGCTCCTCCGGAGCCGCTCCTGCCACGTCTATCTCCTCGACGGCGGCTCGGAGGAGCTGCGGCTGCGGGCGTCGGTTCCTGCCGGCGAAGAGACTCGGCCCGTGATCCGGCTGTCCGAGCTCGGGCCCGAGCTCGCGCGAAGCGGCCGGTTCGCGAGCGTCGCGGTCCCCATCGTCGCCGACGACGAGCTCCTCGGCCTCATCAGCGCGGAAGGCACGACCGAGGTCGACCTCGCGCGCGCGGCGGCGAACCAGGCCGCCGTCGCGATCAAGAAGATCGAGCTGATCGAGCGGCTCACGGAGAAGAACCTGATCAAGGACTTCTTCGAGCAGCTCGCCGGCGGCAACGTCCACGGAGCGGTCGAGGGACGAGCCGCCCGGCTCGGCTGCGACTTCGACCGGAAATACCTCGTCGTCGAGGTTGCGCCCTCCGACGCGGCGGTCGAGAAGGCGATCGCCGCGGCTGCGCCCGGCTCGCTGTTCGACCATCGCGACGATTCCAGCCGGGCGCTTCTCCGCGTGCCGTCCGCCGGCGAAGCCGCGCTCGTCGAGCGGATCCAAACGGCCCACGCCGAGGCGGGAAGCGCGGTCTCGATCGGGATCTCGAATCCCTGCACCGGCGCGGCGAGCTTCCAAGCCGGGTTCGAGGAGGCCGGGCATGCACTGCTCGGCTCGGTCATCCACGGGACCCCCGGGGTAATGACCTACGAGGAGCTCGGCCCGTACAAGTACCTCCTGCGCATGTCGCTCGACTCGGCCGTCCGCGACTCGCAGCGAGACGTGATCGCGAAGATCGCCGACTACGACCGCCAGCGCCAGACGTCGCTCCTTCGCACACTCGAGGAGTTCCTCCGCAGGCGCGGCAACATCAGCGCCACCGCGGAGGCGCTGTACGTCCATCCGAACACCCTCAGGCAGCGGTTGAGGCGCATCCAGGAGCTCTCAGGGCTCGACCTCCGCAAGGAGGACTGGCTCCTGATCGAGATCGCGGTGAAGATGGTGAGGCTGCACGAGGCTCTGGGGCGGTCGGAACCCACATAAGCGCCGACCAACGCTTGTAGGGAGCCGCCATCGGCAGGCGCATCGGGCCTCGCTAATCTCGGCCTCACCCGACCCGGAGAGAGGGAGGTAGCCGCATGGCGGACGCCGCCGCACCGACCGTGGACGACATCCGCAAGGAGTCAGAGAAGCGCGGAATCGAGTTCTACTTCGCGCAGTTCGTGGACATGTACGCGCGGCCGAGCGCAAAGCTCGTGCCGGCAGCACACCTCGACGACCTCGTCTCCGACGGAGCGGGCTTCGCCGGCTTCGCCGCCGGGGAGATCGGCCAGTTCCCGAGCGATCCCGACATCGCGGCGATCCCGGATCTCGGGACCTACACGCCCGTCCCGTGGGAGCCGACGGTCGCGCGCTTCGCCTGCAACATCCACGTCGACGGCGAGGAGTGGCCGTACGACCCTCGCGTCATCCTGCGCCGCCAGCTCGAGAAGGCGCGCGCGAAGGGCTTCGACTTCCGCATGGGCCTCGAGCTCGAGTACTTCCTCGTCGAGCTCCGGGAGGACGGCTCCATCGCCCTGGCCGACGCCTTGGACACGCTGGAGAAGCCCTGTTACGACCTGAACGGGCTCAGCCGCCACTACGACTTCCTGACGACGGTCTCGCGGTACGTCAACGACCTCGGTTGGGGGAACTACGCGAACGACCACGAGGACGCGAACGGCCAATTCGAGCAGAACTTCACGTACGCCGACGCCCTGACGAGCTGCGACCGCGCGATCTTCTTCCGCTACATGGTCCATCAGCTGGCCGAGCGGAAGGGCCGCGAAGAGGGGAAGACCATTCTCGCCACGTTCATGCCCAAGCCGTTCACCCACCTGACCGGGAACGGCTGCCACTTCCACATGTCGCTCTGGGACGGCGAGACGAACCTCTTCCTGGACGAAAACGACCCGCGCGGGCTCGGGCTCTCGGACACCGCCTACAAATTCGTCGCCGGCCTGAAGAGGCACGCGAAGGCCTACAGCGCGGTGACGGCGCCGACCGTCAACTCCTACAAGCGCCTCAAGGTCGGGTCGACGGCGAGCGGCGCCACCTGGTCGCCCGTATGGATCTCATACGGCTACAACAACCGCACTCAGATGCTCCGCATCCCCGGCCCGGGGCGGATCGAGGACAGGACGATCGACGGCAGCTGCAACCCGTACCTTGCGGCAGCCGTGATCCTCGCCGCGGGCCTCGACGGGATCGAGTCCGGGGTCGACCCAGGCGAGCCCAACAGCGAGAACCTCTACGCGATCCCCTACGACGAGCTGCGCTCCCGCGGCCTCGAGACCCTGCCGGCCAACTTGCTCGATGCGACCGAGGCGCTCGAGGGCGACGACGTCCTCCGCGCGGCACTCGGCCGTGGGCGCGACGAGGACTACGTCGACTACTTCATCCGCGTGAAGCGGGACGAGTGGGCCCGCTACCACGAGCAGGTCACTCCGTGGGAGGTGCGCGAGTACCTGACACGGTTCTAGCTATGTAGCGATCCTCCACATCGCGACCCGGAAAAACATCGTTTCCAAGCGGTTTTGTCGATAATCCGCAATGTAAGTTGAGGACATATGTGTGGAATCGTCGGACTGTTCGCGAAGTCGAGTGAGATAGAGGAGTCGCTCGGGCGGCACCTGGGCGCGATGCTCGAGCAGATGTCGGATCGCGGGCCCGACAGCGCGGGCGTCGCGGTGTACCGCGACCCGGCGCCGAGCGGGTCGAGCAAGCTGACGCTCTTCTCCGCCGACGCTCTCCAGGACTGGGATGCGTTCGGGAGCGAGCTCCGCCAGGCCTTCGGCGGCTCGGCGGAGCCGGAGGTGCGCTCGAGTCACGCTGTCTTCGTCGTCGACTCGGAGGCCGGCGACGCCGAGGCATGGGTGCGGCAGACGCATCCGGAACTTCGCGTCATGAGCGCGGGCCGGACGATCGAGATCTACAAGGAAACCGGGCGTCCCGAGGAGTTCGTGCGCCGCTTCGCGCTCGAGGACTTCCACGGCACGCACGCTCTCGGCCACACGCGAATGGCGACCGAGAGCAAGGTGACGACGGAAGGCTCGCATCCCTTCTCCACCGGGCTCGACCTCTGCCTCGTCCACAACGGCTCGCTCTCGAACCACAACCGCCTGCGCGAGAGGCTCCGCCGCGAGGGAATCGACTTCCAGACCGAGAACGACACAGAGGTCGCCGCCGGCTATCTCGCGTGGCGACTGCGGGAAGGCGCCTCGCTAGAGCAGGCGCTCGAAGGCTGCCTCGACGATCTCGACGGCTTCTACACCTTCCTCGTCGGCACGATCGACGGCTTCGCCGTTCTCCGCGACCCGATCGCCTGTAAGCCCGCCGTCCTCGCGGAGACCGACGAGTGGGTGGCGATGGGCTCCGAGTGGCGCGCGATCTCCGTCCTCCCGGGCGCAGCGGAAGCTCGGGCCTGGGAGCCGGCACCGGGGATCGTCTACGCCTGGGAGCGGCAGAAAGTTTGAGCGCGGCCGCGGAGGCGACTGGCGTCGAGGTCATCGACCTCGCCGTGACGCCCCTGCGCGAGCTGAACCAGCGGCTCCACGACGTGGCGCGCGAGGGCGGCCCGACGCATTGGCGCATCGTGAACCCGAACGGCGCCCACGCGGTCGCCGCCGGTCTCGACGCCCAGATCGAGGTCGACGTCGACGGACACGTGGGCTACTACTGCGCCGGCATGAACAAGCTCGCGACCGTGCGCGTGCACGGGAACGCAAGCACCGGGCTCGCCGAGAACATCATGTCCGGCCGGGTGCTCGTCCACGGGAATGCGAGCCAGTCCGCGGCGGCAACGGGGCGCGGAGGCCTCGTCGCCGTCTACGGCGACGCCTCGGCCCGCTGCGGGATCTCCATGAAGGGCGTCGACATCGTCGTGCGCGGCAGCGTCGGCCACCTCTCGGCCTTCATGGCGCAGAGCGGACGCCTCGTCGTGTGCGGCGACGCCGGCGATGCGCTCGGCGACTCCATCTACGAGGCCCGCCTGTACGTGCGCGGCGAGGTGGGGAGCCTGGGCGCCGACTGCATTCAAAAAGAGCTTCGCGACGAGCATGTCGCGGAGGTGCGCGCGTTGCTCGCGAGCACCGGCATCGACGACGTGAACCCCGGGGAATTTCGCCGCTACGGATCCGCGCGCAAGCTCTACAACTTCTCCATCGACAACGCGAGCGCCTACTGATGAAGGGGAACGGCGGCACTCCGTGGGGGCTACGCGAGTCGTACCTCTACGACCGAAGCGTCATCGCCGAGATCCAGCGCGCGGCGCAGGAGGGCATCTACGACATCCGCGGCTTCGGCGCGAAGCGGCGCGTCCCCCACTTCGACGACCTGCTCCTCCTCGGCGCAAGCGTCTCCCGCTACCCGCTCGAGGGCTACCGCGAGCGCTGCGACACGGACGTGACGCTCGGAACGCGGTTCGCCAAGAAGCCGCTCGAGCTTGGCATCCCGATCACGATCGCGGGGATGAGCTTCGGCGCGCTCTCGGCGCCGGCGAAGGAAGCGCTCGGACGCGGCGCGACCGAGATGGGCACGTCCACGACGACCGGCGACGGCGGCATGACCCCGGAGGAGCGCGAGCACTCGAAGATCCTCGTCTACCAGCTCCTCCCGTCCCGCTACGGCATGAACCCGGACGACCTGCGCAAGGCAGATGCGGTCGAGGTCGTCGTCGGCCAGGGCGCCAAGCCGGGAGGTGGCGGCATGCTCCTCGGGCACAAGATCTCCGACCGCGTTGCCGAGATGCGGAACTTGCCGAAGGGGATCGACCAGCGGAGCGCCTCCCGCCATCCCGACTGGACGGGGCCAGACGACCTCGAGATCAAGATCGGCGAGCTCCGGGAGATCACGGACTGGGAGAAGCCGATCTTCGTCAAGGTCGGCGCGACCCGCACCTACTACGACGTCCAGCTCGCGGTGAAGGCGGGCGCGGACGTGATCGTCGTCGACGGGATGCAGGGCGGCACGGCCGCTACGCAGGACGTGTTCATCGAGCACGTCGGCATCCCCACCCTCCCGGCGGTCCGCATCGCCGCCGACGCGCTGCAGGAGCTCGACATGCACCGCCAGGTGCAGCTGATCGTCTCCGGCGGCATCCGGACCGGCGCGGACGTCGCCAAGGCACTCGCCCTCGGCGCCGACGCCGTCTCGATCGGAACCGCGGCGCTCATCGCCATGGGCGACAACGACCCGCACCGCGACACCGAGTACCGCGCGATCGGGAGCGCGGCCGGCTTCTACGACGACTGGCACGCCGGTCTTGACCCCGCCGGCATCTCGACGCAGGACGACGAGCTCGCGGCGCGCTTCGATCCCGTCCTCGGCGGCCGGCGGATCGCTAACTACCTCCGCGTGCTCACGCTCGAGGCACAGACGCTCGCACGCGCGTGCGGCAAGTCCCACGTGCACAACCTCGAGCCAGAGGACCTCGTCGCGCTGACCGTCGAGGCCGCGGCCATGGCGAAGGTGCCGCTCGCCGGCACGGACTGGATCCCGGGGACGAACGGCGACCGATGACCGTGGTCCTCTACGACTCGGCGGTCTCGGGCAACTGCTACAAGGTTCGGCTCCTTTTCGCCCTTCTCGGAGTCGAGTACGAGCGGCGGCCGCTCTCCGTCGTGGACAAGTCGGACCGCGAGGAGGCGCTCGGAGAGCTCAACCCGGGTCTCCGCGTGCCGACCGTCGTCCTCGACGACGGACGCCCGCTCGGCGAGTCGGGCGCGATCCTCTGGTACTTCGCGGACGGGACGCGTTACGTGCCCTCGGACTCCTACGACCACGCGAGGGTGCTCCAGTGGATGTTCTTCGAGCAGTACAGTCACGAGCCGTACGTCGCCGTCGCGCGGCACTGGCTCATGCACGACATGGCGCCCTCACCGGAGGCGCTCGCCGAGAAGCAGCGCGGCGGCTACGCGGCGCTCGACGGTCTCGAGCGCGGACTCGCGGACGGGCGGCCCTTCCTTGTCGGCGGCTTTTCGATCGCCGACATCGCGCTCTACGCCTACACGCACGTCGCGCACCAGGGCGGCTTCGACCTCGCCGGCTACCGGGGGATCCGGGCGTGGATCGACCGCGTGGCGGCCCAGCCGGGCCACGTCCCGATCGACGCCTGAAAGATCCTCCGCGCCGCGGGCCCGGCCCGCGCCACCGTGTGCCACGAACCATCGCCTTGTGTTTCACGCGCTCAAAGTCGGATCGGCTCGAAACCAGGGTTCTCGAAGGGAGTTGCTGTCGTTCCGTGCAACACAAGGCTGGGTTCGCGGGCCGTCGCGGAGAGCAGGCCTCGGGGACCCCGAATGCGAGACTCGAGGGACTCAAATGCCCGCCCGAGCCCGCTTGACATGAGGCCTTCGATCATCTTTGATCAAAGATCAACGATGATCGTCGAGCCCTCCGCCCCGCTCGAGATCTCGTCCGTCGAGGACGGCGTCTATCGGATCCTCCGCCAGGAGATCGGCCGCCTCGTCCTTGCGCCGGGTGAGCGCCTCCCCCTCGAGGAGGTGGCAGGCCGGCTCCACGTGAGCCTTACCCCAGTGCGCCACGCGCTTCGCCGCCTCGAGAGCGAAGGGCTCGTGGTGAGCATCCCGCGCCGCGGCTCCCGGGTCGCGCCGCTCTCCGTCGAGGAGCTCGAGGAGATCCAGGCGCTCCGCCTCGGCCTCGAGACCTTCCTCGCCCGCGCGGGAGCCGAGCGCATCACGGAGGGCGCGCTCGCGGCGATGGAGGACGCCCGCGACGAGATGGAGCAAGCGTTCCGCGCCGGCGACCTCGATGCCTACCTCGGCTCCTTCTGGTCACTCCGCGATGCCTGCTACGCCTGCGCCGCACGGCCGCGCCTTTTCCGTGCGCTCGAAGACCAGCGGATCCGCGTCGAGCGCTACATTCTCTATCTCTGCCGCGACCCCGAGGCGTTCGCGGCGCTCCGGCGTGGGCCGGACACGCTGCTCGAGGCCTGCCGGGGGCGGGACGGCGAGGCCGCCGAGCGTGCGACGCGAGACGCGCTCGTCTGGGTGCTTGCCGAGCTCCAGCGGATGCTCGGCCAGGCGGAGGAGCCGGCCGCGTGAGCTTCCTTCTCGACTGCCCGAACTGCGGACCGCGCGACGTGAACGAGTTCAGCTGCGCCGGCGAGGTGACGGTGCGCCCAAAGAAATCGCCCACGCTCCGCGAGCTGACGAGCTACATCTACTTTCGGAAGAACGTCGCCGGAGTGCAGCGCGAATGGTGGTACCACCGACAGGGCTGCGAGATCTGGTTCCAGGCCGAGCGCGACACGCGGACGAACGACGTGATCCGCACCGAGATCGTCGAGCCCTCGTCCCGCGCGGGCACACCCGGTCCCGAGTCCGTCGCGACCCCCGACACCCCAGCGGTATGAGGCTCCCGCCTCAGCCGGGCGAGCGTCTCGACCGGTCCGCCGAAGTGGTCTTCTCCTTCCAAGGAACGCCCGTCAGGGCTTTCCTTGGCGACACATTCGGCTCCGCGCTCTACGCCTCCGGCCAGCGGGTCTTCTCGCGGAGCTTCAAGTACCACCGCCCGCGCGGGCTCCTTTGCTGCTCGGGGACCTGCGCGAACTGCATGATGACCGTCGACGGCATCCCCAACGTCCGCATCTGCGCCGAGCCCGTCCGCGAAGGCGCGATCGTCCGCCCGCAGAACGTGTGGGGCTCGCTGGAGCGCGACGCGCTCGTCGTCACGGACAAGCTCGGCGGCCCGTTCACCCCGGTCGGCTTCTACTACCGGACGATGATCCGGCCGCGGTGGGCCTGGCCGCTCTACGAGAAGTTCCTGCGCAACGTCGCCGGGCTGGGCAAGCTGGACAAGCACGCCGGCCGCGTGAACCGCTACGACGTCGAGCACCGCCGCGCGCAGGTCCTGGTGATCGGTGGCGGCCTTGCAGGAGTCGAGGCCGCCCGTCGGCATGCAGGGCTAGGGAGCCACGTCGTCCTCGTGGACGAGAACCCCTACCTCGACATCGACCAGGAAGAGTTCGAGATCATCTCGCCCGGCCGCGCGCTCGGGATCTGGGAAGGCGGGCTCGTCCCGGTCGACGCGGGGCGCGTCCTCTACCGCTACCGCGCCGAGAAGATCGTCGTCGCGACGGGGACGATCGAGCAGCCGCTCGTCTTTCCGGGCAACGACCTCGTCGGCGTGATGCTCCCCGACGGCATCCGCCGGCTGATCGAGGACTGGCGCATCAAGCCGGCCGAGCAGGCCGTCGTCGTGACCGTGGACGAAGCCGGACGCGAGGCGGCCGCCCTCCTCCGGGAGGCAGGCGTAGAGATCAACGGCGTCTACGACCTTCGGCGCGAGCGCGTCCGCGAGATCGTCGCGCGCGGGCGCGGAGGCATCCTGCGGTCGGTCGAGATCGACGGGCGCAAGCTCTCCTGCTGACCTCCTCGTCATGTCCGGAGGCAGCCAGCCGGCCTACTCGCTCCTCGCTCAGGCGGGGGCGCGGGTCGAGTACGACCCCGAACACGGCGTCTTCGTCCCTACCGACATACCCGATGGGATCGAGGCCGTCGGATCGGTCGCAGGCGATGGCCTCGCGGGCGCTGTGCCGGCCGCGTCCTACAACGGCGCCTCGGGCAAGGGCAAGTGCTTCGTCTGCGTCTGCGAGGACGTCACGGACAAGGATTTGAAGCGGGCGCTCGGAGAAGGCTTCGACTCCATCGAGCTCGCCAAGCGCTACACGACCGTGACGATGGGGCCCTGCCAGGGCCGCCTCTGCCACGTGCCCTCGATCCGCCTGTATGCGCGCGAGAACGAGAAGGACGAGGCGACGATCGGGACGACCACTGCGCGCCCGCCGTGGGCGCCGGTCACCCTCGGCCTCCTCGCCGGCCGGCCGCACGAGCCCGCGCAGCGCACGTCCATCCACCATCGCCACAAGGAGCTCGGCGCCAAGATGATGTGGACGGGCACGTGGCGCCGCCCGCACTCCTACGGCGACCCCGAGGGCGAGGCGCAGTCCGTGCACGGCTCGGTCGGCGTCATCGACGTCTCCACCCTCGGCAAGATGATCGTCCGCGGCCCCGAGGCGGCCGAGTTCCTCGAGCGCCTCTACCCGAACCGCTTCGGGGACATGAAGCCGATGCGGATCCGCTACGGCGTCCTCAACTCGGACGCGGGCCGGATCATGGACGACGGGACGATCGCGCGCCTCGACGACGAGACCTTCTACGTGACGACGACCTCCACGGGCGCCGGCGCCGTCCTCGAGTGGTTCGAGTGGTGGAATGCGGTCTGGGGCATGGAGGCCGAGATCGTCGACGTGACCGGCGGCCTCGCCGCGGTGAACGTCGCCGGGCCGCGCGCGCGGGAGGTCATGCGCAAGCTCACCGACCTCGACATCTCGAACGACGGGCTCTCGTATCTCGACGCGCGCGAGGCGCAGGTCGCCGGCGCGCCGTCCCTCATCCTCCGCATCGGCTTCGTCGGCGAGCTCGGCTACGAGCTCCACTTCCCGAGCCCGTACGGCGAGCACGTCTGGAACGCGATCCTGGAGGCGGGTGAGGACTTCGGCATCCGCCCGTTCGGCCTCGAGCCGCAGCGGATCCTCCGCCTCGAGAAGATGCACATCCTCGTCGGGCAGGACACGGACTCGGAGTCGAACGTCCTCGAAGCGAACATGCCGTGGATCGCCAAGCTCGACAAGGACGACTTCGTCGGCAAGTGGTCGCTCGAGCACGTGCAGGAGCGGGGGCTCGAGAACCTGCTCGTCGGGTTCGAGATGGAGAACGGCAAGGTGCCCCTCGAAGGAGCCCAGGTCGTCCTCGAAGGCACGCACCCGATCGGGCGGGTCACGAGCTCGCGCTGGAGCCCCGAGCTTCGCAAGGCGATCGGGATGGCCTGGGTGCCAGCAGAGATCGCGGAGGAGGCCAAGTCGTTCCTCGTCACCGTCGACGGCGGGTTCGAGCGCGCCACCGTGCGCCTGCGGCCGTTCTTCGACCCCGAGGGAGAGAGGCTTCGCTCGTGAGCGACCTCGCGTTCCTCTCCCCCGGCCGCGCGTCGCCGAACGCTGTCTGGCGCTCGCCGCTCGAGCGCGCGCTGCAGGGAGCCCCGCCGGAGATCACCGACCTCTCGCTCACCGGGAAGATCGAGATCCGCGGTGCGTTGGACTCGCTCGATGCCGAAGGCGTCGAGCTCGTGAGAATCACTCCGGCACGGGGTCTCGTGCTGTGTGACTTCACGAGGGCCGCTGACCTGTGCCAAGAACTGCGCGGGCAGTTCCTGGCGATCGACGTCAGCGGCACGCTCGCCGGCCTCTCCGTCCGCGGCGAGGCGGTGATGAGGCGGATCACCGACCTCGACCTCGACGCGCTCCCAGCGGCCGGCGCGGTCTCACACGTCCAGGCGGTCGTCACGCGCGACGGCGACTCTTTCGCCCTCTGGTTCGCCCAGGAGTACTCGGATTATCTCGCCGAGGTCGTCATCGACGCTTGGGAAGGCCTTAGGTGACCCACCTGGCAATGCCCTCCAGGCTCCTGGACGCCTGCAAGTCGTCGCCGAGCAGCGTCCTCGGTCGCGCCCGTATTTGCCAATACGAACGCTCCCTGCTTCCTCGCCCGGCTCGCCTTTCGCCGCCAGGGGCGTGGCAGCATCACCAGGAGGGCCACCCGCGATGAAGGACATCTTCCGCGTCCGCCGCATGTGGCGTCCGCGCGGCGAGCTCAAGGACCGCTACGACGTCGTCATCATCGGGGGCGGCTCCCACGGGCTCGCCACGGCGTACTACCTGGCGAAGAACCACGGCATCACCGACGTCGCCATCCTCGAGCGCAGCTACATCGGCTCGGGTGCGGCCGGCCGGAACACGACGATCATCCGCGCGAACTACCGCACGCCGGAAGGCGCGGAGTTCTACAAGAAGAGTGTCAAGCTCTACGAAGGTCTCGGCGCCGACCTCGACTTCAACCTCCTCTTCTCGCAGCAGGGCCATCTGACCCTCGCCCACTCCGACCGCGGGATCATCACCGCGAACGAGCGGGCCGAGGTGAACAAGCTCCTCGGGATCGACAGCCGCGTGATCTACCCGGACGAGATCCGGAAGCTCTGCCCGGAGATGGACCTCTCCGAAAACGTCACCTGGCCCGTGCAGGCTGCGCTCTACCACCCGCCGGGCGGGATCATCCGCCACGACGCCGTCGTCTGGGGCCTCGCGCGCGGAGCCGACCGCGCCGGCGCCGAGATCCACCCATACACCGAGGTGGTCGGCATCGAGCGCTCGAACGGCCGCGTGACCGGCGTCGAGACGAACCGCGGCTCGATCGCCTGCGACACCGTGGTCTCGTGCACCGCCGGCTGGTCGACGCTCGTCGCCGACCTCGCGGGGGTGCCGCTCCCGATCACGACCCACATCCTGCAGGCCTTCGTCACCGAGCCGCTGAAGCCGTTCCTGGACGTGATCATCGTCTCGTCGCAGATGCACGTGTACATCTCGCAGACCGACCGCGGCGAGTTTCTCATCGGCGCCGAGATCGAGCCGTACACGACCTACAAGGGCATCGGCACCTTCCCGTTCCTCGAGTACTCGGCCCGGCACGCGCTCGAGCTCTTCCCGCAGCTCGAGCAGGCGAAGATCCTGCGCTCGTGGACGGGGCTCTGCGACCTCTCGCCCGACTACAGCCCCATTCTCGGCTCGACCGAGGTGGACGGCTTCCTCGTCAGCTGCGGTTGGGGCACCTACGGCTTCAAGGCCGCCCCCATCGTGGGAACCACGCTTGCGGAGCAGATCGCGACGAGAAAGACTCCCGAGCTGATCGCACCGTTTGCGCTCGAGCGCTTCTACCGCGACCGGCTCGTTTCCGAGCTCGCAGCCGCGGCCGTCAGCCACTGAACCAAAGGAGACCGCGTGGCCACGCACATGCCTTCCAGCCTCGAGATCGCCCAGGACGCGGAGCTCCGGCCGATCACGGAGATCGCCGAGGGGGCCGGCCTCGAGCCGGACGAATTCGACCTCTATGGCAAGTACAAGGCGAAGGTCTCGCTCGACGTGCTCGAGCGACTGAAGGACAAGCCCGACGGCAAGCTGATCTGCGTCACGGCGATCACGCCGACGAAGGCGGGCGAGGGCAAGACGACGACCTCGGTCTCCCTCACGCAAGGCCTCGGAGCGATCGGCAAGAAGGTCGCGCTCTGCCTGCGCGAGGCTTCGCTCGGCCCGGTCTTCGGGATCAAGGGCGGCGCGGCCGGCGGCGGCTACGCACAGGTCGTTCCAATGGAGGACCTGAACCTCCATTTCACCGGCGACATCCACGCGATCGGCGCGGCGAACAACCTGCTCGCGGCCATGCTCGAGGCGAGCCTCCTGCACGGCAACAAGCTCGGGATCGACCCGCTCACCATCGGCTGGCGCCGCTGCGTCGACATCAACGACCGCGCCCTGCGCCAGATCGCGATCGGCCTCGGAGGTCGCGCGAACGGCTACGTCCGCGAGACCGGCTACGACATCACCGCCGCGTCCGAGGTGATGGCGATCCTCGCCGTCGCCCGCGACCTCTTCGACCTGCGCAAGCGGCTCGGCGCGATCACGGTCGGCTACACATGGGAGGGCGAGCCCGTGACCGCCGAGGACCTCAAAGCCGCCGGCTCCATGACGGTCCTTCTCAAAGACGCGATCAAGCCGAACCTCGTGCAGACGCTCGAGGGCCAGCCCGCCTTCGTCCACTGCGGTCCATTCGCCAACATCGCGCACGGCAACAACTCGCTCGTCGCCGACCTCGTGGCGTTGAAGCTCGCCGACTACGTCGTGACCGAGAGCGGCTTCGGCTCGGACATGGGTATGGAGAAGTTCCTCGACATCGTCTGCCGGATCGGAGAGATCCAGCCGAGCGCCATCTGCCTCGTGACGACGATCCGGGCGCTCAAGCACCACGGCGGCGACCCGGACGGCGGTGTCGACGCGGTCGAGCGTGGCGCGGCCAACCTGCAGCGCCACCTCGGCATCGTCTCCGAGTTCGGTCTCAAGGCCGTCGTCGCGATCAACCGCTTCCCGGGCGACCCGGACGAAGAGGTCGAGGCAGTCCGTCGGCTCGCCCTCGAGGGCGGAGCACACGCGGCCGAGCTCAACGAGGCGTTCGAGCGCGGGGGCGAGGGCGCGGCGGCGCTCGCAGAGGCGCTCGTCGACGCCGCCGACCAGCCGTCCTCGTACGCGCCCATCTACCCACTCGACGCCCCGATCCCGGACAAGATCGAGGCGGTCTGCAAGCGCGTGTATGGAGCGGACGGCGTCGTCTTCCTTCCTGCGGCGCAGCAAAAGATCGAGCAGTTCACGGCCAACGGCTTCGACGAGCTCCCGATCTGCATGGCGAAGACGCACCTCTCACTCTCGCACGATCCGAATCTGCTGAACGCCCCGCTCGGCTTCACGGTGACGGTCCGCGACATCCGGGCCTACACGGGCTCCGGCTGGCTCGTTCCGCTCCTCGGCGATATGCAGACGATGCCGGGGCTCGGAGCCACCCCGGCGGCGGTCAACGTCGACATAGACGAAAATGGCCGCACCGTTGGACTTTTCTAGCCAGAGCGTCGCCGAGCTCTGCGACACGATCTCGGCCGAGACGTCCGCGCCGGGAGGAGGCTCGGTGGCGGCCCTGGCCGGCGCGATGGCAGCCTCGCTCGCCGCGATGGCCGCACGCTTCTCGAAGGAGCAGTGGGAGGACGCGGCCGGCGCAGTCGCCCAGGCCGAGGCCCTCAGGGCGCGCCTTCTGCCCATGGCGGAGGAGGACGCGCGAGCCTACGAGAACGTCCTCCTCGCCCTGCGGATGCCGAAGGACGTCGACGACGACGTGCGCGACGGGGCGATCGGCGACGCGCTTTCCCGCGCGACCGACGTGCCGCTCGCGATCGCGGAGGCGTCTCTCGACGTCGCGACGCTGGCATGCGAGCTCGCCGAGCGCGGAAACCCGAACCTGAACGGGGACGCGGCCGCGGCCGTCTTTCTCGCGGAGGCCGCGGTGCGCGCGAGCGCGAACCTCGTCGAGATCAACCTCGCAACGCGCGAGGGCGACGAGCGCCTCGAGCGGGCCCGTGAGCTCGTCGAATTGGTCCGCCGGGTCAGCCGGCGCGTGCTCGAGCCGGCGGCCTAGGCGCTCTGATAGGCGTTCTGGCCGCCGGAAGCCGGCTGGATCCGCTGCTCCCAGTCGGAGTGCTTTTCCTTGCATTCGGGGCAGGCGCTCGCATTCTTCCCGTCGGAAAGGCTCACGTGGCCCCACGACGAGCGCGACAGCAGCCCTTCGGCCTGCTGTCGACCGCAAACGCCGCAACGCAGGTACAGAGGAGACATGGACTAGTTATACGCCTCGGGAAGGATCATGCGCTAGCCCCAGGGGCCGATGAACGGCCCGTTGTCCACGGCGAAGATGAGGATGACAACCAGCACGATGCACGCGAGCGAGGCGATCCACATCACCGGCGTGACGAGACGATGGTGGCTCTGCTCGGGGGGAAACTCGATCTGTCGCTCACGAGGCACGAGTAACTCCTCTCATTCTCGGGGATTGGTCGACGGGCCCGCCAAGGGCGGCTGGCTAGGGCCGGGGCCGGGCGGGATCCCTCCCGGCGCGGGGATGCCTCCGGCCGCGCGCAGGAGCATCGCCTGCGCTTCGAGCTTGCGGTTCTCGAGCCACACCCAGCCGACGATCGAGCCGATCATCAGGATGATGCCGAGCACGGTCATGATGTAGGTGCCCGTCGAGTTCTGGGGTCCGAAGGTCCAGAACGCGGCGATCTTGTCGCTCCATTCGTCGTACGGGAAGCTGTCGATCATTGTGGCCTCCTTTCCCCTTGCCTAGCCGGGCACTCTCGTGCCGGGTCGATTTCCGTTCGTGACGCGTGCGAAGTCTTCGAGCAGAATCGGCGCGGACTCGACCTCCTGGCCGTCCGGGAGGACGATCCCCTCGGGGACGCGCTCGAACTCCGGGAAGAAGTCCTGCTGGAACTCGGCCATGTCGAGGCCTTCGAGCTCGACTTCGGCCGGAACGCGCAGCAGGTTGAACTTCTTCAGAAGCCAGGCGGCCACGTAGCCGGGGATGAAGGCGAGCGGGAGGAATGCCATCATGCCCATGAGCTGGCCGCCGAACGACGATTCGACGTTGTTCAAGCCGGTTGGGTAGCCGCCGGCGAAGATGCCCACTAAGAAAACGCCGTAGAAACCGCAGACCCCGTGGACTGCAACCGCTCCGACGGCGTCGTCGATGCGGAGCTTCCGCTCGATCCACGTCCCGGACCACACGGCGACCAGTCCGCCGGTGAACGAGAGGAGGTAGGCGAGCGACGGATGGTAGACGTCGGCTCCGGCGGAGACCGAGATCACCCCGGCGAGTCCCCCGGACAGGGTCCAGAAGGGATCGCCCTTGCTCGCGAACCAGCCTCCGGTGAACCCGCCCGCGAAGCCGATCGTGATCACGAAGGCGATCGCGCCAAGGGTGGTCGGCGAGCCGTAGATGTTCAGCCAGCCGGGGAAGCTCGTCGACGTGATGAAGAGGCAGGCGGCGTAGAAGCCGTAGAACCCCGTGAAGATGAGCATCAGCCCCATCAGGGTGAGATGGGTGTTGTGCCCCCTGAAGGTTCTCGCTTTCCCGAGCATGTCGTATTTGCCTATGCGGGGGCCGAGGTTCAAGAGCACGCCGAGGGTGAATGCGCCCGCCACCCCGTGGACGACGAGGGAGGCGATCGAGTCGTGGAAGCCGTAGTTCGTGACGAGCCAGCCGCCCGAGCTCCAGCCCCAGGCTGCGTCCATGATCCAGACGGCCGACCCAAGCAGGACCGTGAGGATCAGGTAGGCGGACAGGCGGATCCGCTCGATGACCGCGCCGGACATGATCGAGCCGGTCGTCCACGAGAAGAGGAGAAAGGCCAGGAAGAAGACCGCGTTCAGGTGGTTCTGGAGGTCCGGGCCCATCTCCGCGGCCCACGGAGCGGTCTGCCCGCAGAATCCCGGGAACTGCTCCGGCCCCGCATGGCCCTGAGCCGGGCCGCCGGGCTCGAAGCACCCGTAGATGTACCAGCCGAAGTAGTAGAAGCTCGGCGTGACGACCGCGATCGTGAGGATGTTCTTGATCGCCGTCGACATGACATTCTTGCGACGGGCGGCGCCGGCCTCGTAGGCCATGAAGCCGACGTGGATCAGCCACATGACCACGACGGTGAAGAAGTAGAAGACCTCGAGCAGCACCTGGCTGTCGAGGTCCACCTTCGCGTTCACTTCCTCCAGAGAAGGCGCTTGCGCGAGCAAGGACGTAAAGGACGCCAGCATCGAGGCCATCAGCGAGCCCTCCTAGGACGCAACCGGGTGAAGCGCTGCTACACGCCTGAAACCGCGTCAAACGTACGAGACCTGCTCGCTCCGTCCCACGTGCGGCATACCCATATTTCGGCCGGGGACATGTGCGCTCCGTACACCGATCAGCAGTCGTTCACGCTGAGCACATCGCCCGTCGACGCGTCGATCTCGACGAGCTGACACAGCTCGGGGGCCGTCGGAGTCCCGGTGTAGAGGGACACTGCCCACGCTCGGTGCTGCTGCAGGCTCGTGGGGACGTTCCTGATCTGGACGCCGTCGGGCTCGAACTCGATCTGCTCCTTCGCGATCGCGATCGCGTCCTGCGAGTCGACGTCCGGGCGGTTGTCCGCGCAGCTTCGGGACACGAGGAACGCAAACAGCAGGACCGCGACGAGGATCGCGATCCTGCCGAGCGGCGCGTCCCTAAGCCCGCGCCTGGTTCCAGCGTTTGTAGACAACGTAGCCCCTGAGCGCCAGATAGCCGATGAAATGGGTGAGGAAGACGAGCGAGAGCCACCAGCCCCACCATTTCCAATGCTGGCGGGGCTCCATCTCGCGCATCTCGATGATGACGAGGTAGAGCGCGAGACCGAGCGTCAGCAGGACCAGGATGTCCGGCGCGTTCGGCACGAGCCAGAAAAGAAGCACGTGCGGATGTTGAGGGAACCGCGCGGCGAGCGCAAGCGTCCACCGAAAGGTGAACAATCGCCTGGGTGACGACCAAGGACGTCATCCTCACGATCACGCTGATGCTGGCGGCCGGGCTGGGGGCCGAGTTGCTCGCGGAGCTTCTGCGTGTTCCGCCCATGCTGCTCCTGCTCGCCGCAGGCGCGCTGCTCGGGCCCTCGGTCGCGGGCGCGATCGACGTGCCGCTCGATTCGATGGGCGCGCAGCTCATCCTCACCCTCGGCGTCTCGTTCATCCTTTTCCACGGCGGGCTGCAACTCTCGCTCACGATCCTGAGCAGGGTTGCCATCGGGTTGCTCATGCTCGTGATCCCCGGCGTCCTGCTCACCGCGCTTCTGACGGGCGGGGTGGCAGCCGCCGTCTTCGGCGTGCCGCTCACGACCGGCCTCCTCATCGGCGCCGCGCTCTCGCCCACGGACCCGGCGATCCTCATCCCGCTGTTCGAGCGGATCCGTCTGCGGGCCAAGGTGTCGCAGACGATCATTGCCGAGTCGGCGCTGAACGACCCGACCGGCGCCGTCCTCGCGCTCGCCTTCGCGGGAGTCGTTCTCAGCGGCAGCGCGTCTCTGACGACGCCGCTAACGGACTTTCTCGTCGACCTGGCGCTCTCGACGGCGCTCGGAATCGTGTTCGGGATCGTCCTTTCAGCGGCTGTCTCGAGCCGGCGCACCGGCATCTGGCGCGAGTCGGCGGCAATCGTCGTCATCGCGGTCGTCGCGGGCAGCTTCTTCTCCATCGACTCCGCAGGCGGAAGCGGCTATCTCGGCGCGTTCCTCGCCGGCCTCATCCTCGGGAACATGCCGCTCCTGGGGCTCGGCATGCACTCACACCACGAAGACGAGATGCGCGCGTTCGTCTCGACGGTCTCGCACACGATGGTGATGCTCGTCTTCATCACGCTCGGCGCGAACCTTCCGTGGCGCGCCATGGCCGACCATTTCTGGCCGGCGCTTGCGATCCTCGCGACTCTGATCTTCGTCGCGCGGCCGCTCGTCGTCCTCGGGTCTCTGCTCCTCGACCGCCGCGGCTCGTGGACGTGGGAGGAGATCGCCTTCCTCGCCTGGACACGCGAGACGGGCGTGGTTCCCGCCGCGCTTGCTGGGATCATTGTCAGCATGCACGTGCCGAACTCCGACCTGGTCGTGACGTCGGTCGCGCTCGCGATCATCGTCACGCTCGGCCTCCAGTCGACGACGAAGCGCTGGCTCGCGCGCAGACTTGGGCTGCTCGAGGGCGACGTGAAGCCGCCCCCGGGGACCCCCTTTCCCGCTCCCGCCAGCGTCAGCCCCACCCCCGGCTCATGACCATCCGCGCCAAGCTCGTGACCGCGATCGTCGTGGCCATAGCAGGCCTGGCCCTCACGGCCGGAGTCGGAATCTGGGGAATGAACAGCCTCGGGGACAACTTCGACGACGTGCGCGACGCCGGCGAGGCGCAGGCCCTCGCGCTCGAGCTCAAGTACGACATCACAGACTTCAACGGCTGGCAGACGGCCTACGGCTACGACAACGGCGCGAGTCGGCCGATCTTCCTGCGCTCGGTCGCGGGCTTTCGGCAGGACCTCGCGACCGCCAAGGACGAGCTCACGACTCCGGAGGAGCAGAAGCTCCTCGGCGACATCGAGCAGGCCTTCAACGCGTTCATGGCTCTCGACGTCGTCGCCTACCGGGCGCTGCAGAACGGCAACGCGGAGGAGGTCAAGCGCCTCTTCCTCGGGCCCGAGATCAGAAACTTCCAGCGCGCGGCGGACGGCGCGGAAGAGCTCGCCACCCTGGAGGCCGCCCGCGCGGCGGAGACGGAGAAAGCGTTCGAGGACGCCCAGAGCGACGCGCTGCGGCTGCTCATCCTGGCGAGCATCATCGCGGCCGTGCTGGTCGCGCTCCTGCTCGTCACGGCGTTCGACCTCGCCCGGGCCGCGGAGCGGACACTGGCCTCGTCACCCCCGCCGGACGAGCCGGCCGTTTAGCTCCAGGGGTAGGGCGAATGCGAGACGGGGTGGAGATCCCCCGTCGCGAAGCGCTCGAAGCGGAAGGGGTAGAGCAGGCTCGAATGCTCGCCGACGATCACCTTCGCGACCTCGCGCCCGACCCCGATCATCTTGTAGCCGTGGTTCGAGTCGAGGATCGTGTAGACGTTCGGCTTCATGTAGTCGAAGACCGGGAAGTTGTCGGCGGTGAAGGCCCCGACGCCCCCCGAGCGCGCCCGCTTGTAGAGCGGGCGGCAACCTTCGAACCGGCTCATGGAGTGCGAAAGGGCCGCACACCACATGTCCGCGAAGCCCGGGTCCACGTCCGTCGTGGATGGGTACGGGTCGAGCTCGACATCGTCCTCGACCACGAGCGGCGAGGCGCCGCCCTGGACGCCGTAGCGGTCGCGCTTGAAATAGATCCCCCAGAGCTCGTCGGTGATGAGCTGCCCGTCGTCGGCCACCAGGGGCGCGTCCGTGTCGAGGTGGATGACGGGCGGCGCGCTCCCATCCGCCGTCGCGAACATGAGCGGGTCGACCGCGATCTCGCCCTCCTGGAGGTTCCAGTAGGTCCACATCGGCTGGTCCTTCACGACTTCGCCGGCAGGAGTGCGGATGTCGATCTCCATCGGGAGGCCGAGCATGCGCCAGAAGCTCTTCGCCCACGGCCCCGGAGCGATGAGGAGCTGCTCGCCGACCTCGATCCTGCCCTCGGCCGTGTCGACGGCGGTGACGGCGTCGTCCGGGCCGAGCTCGAGCCCGCTCACCTCGACGCCCGTGAGGATCTCGACGCCCTGGCCGCGCGCCTTCGCAGCGAGCCCGTCGACGGAGTCCTGGTTGAACGCAAAACCGCCCTGGAACTCGTGCAGGCAGGCGGTGACGCCCTGCGCGCGCCAATCCGGAAAGAGCTCCTTCATGTGCCGGTTCACCTCGGCCTCGCCCGTCACGAGCGTCGAGCGGTACCCGATCCGCTCCTGGCGCTCGAACGTCTCCGCGAGGTCGGGCTCCTGTACCGGCGGGCCGAGCGCGATGTAGCCGACCGCGTTGTAGGCGTAGGCGTCCGGGTCGGACTCCCAGACCTCGGCGCAGGCCTGCATGAGCTCGCTCATCGCCGGCTGAAAGTAGTTGTTGCGGACGACCCCGCAGGCGATTCCGGAGGCGCCGGCGCCCGGCCGCGACTTCTCGAGGACGACGACGTCCGCCCCCGAGCCCAGGCGGCGCGCGGAGAGCTCCCTCGCGAGGTGATAGGCGGTCGAGAGGCCGTGGATGCCGGCGCCGACGACGACGTACGGAGAGGACTTCGGAAGCGCTGCCATGAATTGCCTCCTGGGCAATAGTGTGTCAAAATATCAATTCGAAACGTACCATGGCCCGGACCGGAAAACCAGCCCAGCGCACCGTGGGCGCCATCTCGCGCGCGATTGCGGTGCTCGACGCGTTCGTCGAGACGCCCGAGCTCGGCACGAACGAGATCGCCCGACGCTCCCAGATCAACGCGAGCACGGTGTCGCGCATCCTCGCGACCCTCGCCGAAAGGGGCCTCGTCTCCCACAACGAGGACACGGAGCGCTACCGCCTGGGCAGCCGGCTGATGGTGTACGGCAACCTCGTCCACTCGAGGTTGGACACGAGGCAGGCACTCCGGCCCCTGCTCGAGATTCTCGCTCGGCGGACAGGAGAGACGACGACGCTCTCGGCGCCGTCCAGTCCTGACGCCATCACCATCGACTTCGTCCAGGCCGCCGGCTCGGTCGTGAGCGTCGCAGAGCTCGGCCGGCCGAGCGTCGCACATGCGACGGCGGCCGGAAAGGTCGGACTCGCGTTCGGGGATGCAGAGCTTTCGCCGGGCCGGCTCGCCCGGTTCACCGACCGCACGGTGACGGACCGGGCCCGTCTCGAAGCCGAGCTCGACGACGTGCGCCGCCAAGGCTTCGCGACCGCAGAGGGTGAGCGCGAGCCCGACTTGAACGCGATCGCGGCTCCGGTCTTCGCTCCCCGCGGCAGCCTCGCGGCCATCGTCGGGGTGCAAGGGCCGGCTTCACGCTTCGACCCCGGGGCAATGACGGAGGCCGCTCGCGCGCTCACGGCGATTTCCCTGGCCATGTCGCACGCTTTAGGCTTCGATCCCGAACTCACCAAGGAGAGCGAATGAGCGACACAGGAATCGTCCGGACGGCCTTCGACGGGGTGCAAGAGCGCATGGGCGTCGAGCTCATGGACTGGGAAGGCTGGTACTGGCCCAACCACTTCGGCAACGCGGTCGCCGAGCACAACACCGTTCGCGAGCACGTGGGCGTCTGGGACGAGTCACCGCTCAGGAAATGGGATTTCAACGGGCCGGACGCCCTCGCCGCAGCCGACCGCATCTTCACGAACGACATGCTCGGGCTCGAGATCGGGCAGGTGCGCTACGCGCCCTTCTGCGACGAGAACGGCAGCATGGTCGGCGACGGCACGGTCTTCAAGTTCACGGACACGAGCTGCTGGGTCATCACCGCGCTCGACTCCGACATCGACCACTTCGGAAACGTCGCCGACGGGATGCAGTTGGAGATCGAGCCGATCACCGAGAAGCTGCCCCATCTCCAGATCCAGGGGCCCAAGTCGCGCGAGCTCCTCGCCGACCTCACGGACGAGCCCGTCGAGGATCTCGGCTACTTCCGCTTCTTCCCGCACCAGGTCCACGTCGGGCGCGTCCCGGTCTGGGTCTCGCGCACCGGCTACTCGGGCGAGCTCGGCTACGAGGTCTTCACGGATCCGGACTACGCCGAGGAGCTCTGGGAGGCCGTCACGGGTGCGGGCGCGAAGCCGTACGGCCTCGCCGCGGTCGAGACGCTCCGCATCGAATCCGGGCTCATCTTCATCGGCTACGACTACTTCCCACACGAGACGAACCCGTACGACATGTCGCTCGACAAGGTAATCCGGCTCGACACGGGCGACTTCGAGGGAAAGGCCGCGCTCGCCGAGACGGCGAAGAGCCCGCCGCGGCGTCTGGTCACGCTCGAGGTGCAGGGAGACGAGGTGCCGGAATACGGCGCCGCCGTGACGAAGGACGGCGAGCCCGCCGGCACGCTCACGAGCCCGTGCGAAAGCCCGACGCTCGGCAAGGTGATCGGCATGGCCGTCCTCGAGACCCCGCAGGCCGAGAAGGGGAATCAGGTCGAGGTCGCGCTCTCCGACGGCGGCAAGGCCAATGCGACCGTGGCCGACTTCCCGATCTACGACCCCGAGAAGACGCGCCCTCGAAGCTGACAACGAGCTAGTAACAGACTGTTACTTGGGATATTTCGTCACAGCTGGCTCGCCGCCGATTCCGCATGGATCACCGGCTTCCGCAGAGAACGAGCAAGTAACAGTCTGTTACTTGGCTTCTTTCGTCTGAGTTTGGTGTGCCGGGCGTGACCCTGGCAGGGGCTAGGGGCCGTCGGCGAGGAGGCGGCGGAAGTCGGGGTACTGCCCGAGCTTGCCGACGGTGACGAGCGTGTCACTGTCCTGGATCACGTCGTCCGGCTGTGCGCCCGTGATGGGCTCCGGCTCGCGCAGGATGGCGATGATCGTGATGCCGGTGCGGGCGCGAAAGCCGCACTCGGCCAGTGTCTTCCCGATTGCCGGGCTACCGGCCGGGACCGGGACCCATTCGATCGCCAGCTCGCCGAGCGCCATCTCGAGCTCCTCGACGATCTTCGGCCGCTCGTAGGCGCCGCCGAGCACCGCGCCCAGCTGCCGCGACTCGTCGTCCTCGAGCTGCAGGACGGCGGCGGGCTCCTCGTCGCCTGCGTGACGAAAGACGTAGAGCTCGCGGGAGCCGTCGAGGTGCTGGATGACGGCCACGCGGCTTCCGTGGCCGGTCGTGAACGTGAACTTCGTCCCGACTCCGGGCAGGCGTGTCTCTCTCAACTCCTGGGCCATAGGACTCCTCTAGAACTCCTTTCGGGATGATGCCTCGCCGTCGGGACGCGCTGGGCGGCGCGAGGCAAGGACGCAGGGAGGGCTCGTATCGAGAGCAGATACGGGCCCGACCGAGGACGCAGCTTCGAGTCGTTCAGCGAGTTCCGGCGGCTCAGGTTTCATTCCGAATGGGGTTCTTAGGCTAATCGAGGTGGGAAGAGACGGCGGCCGATGCGCTTCGACTCCTTCATCAGGATGATGCCGAGAGTGGCCGTCGCGAGGACGTAGAGGCCGGCGAAGGCGGCGAAGTCGCTGCGGTCGCCGGACGAGATGGCGTCGTTTTGGGAGGCGATCTGCGCGAGGATGATCGTGAACTCCCCGTGCGCGACGAGCGCGGCGCCGACGTTCAGGCTCTGTCGCGGGCTGAACCCGCCGACCACACCGGCCCCGTAACCGGAGGCGACCTTGGCCAGGATCGTGAGGACGACCGCGACGGCCACGAGCCAGCCCACGCTGTCGAGCGCGCCCACGTCGATCGAGAGCCCGAACACGAAGAAGAAGAGCGCCGCGAAGACGTCACGAAACGAGAGGAAGCGCTCCTCGATCTCCTCCCTGATGGACGTTTCCGCCAGGACGACGCCGGCCATCAGCGCGCCGATCGCCTCCGAGAGGCCGAGCTCCTTGGCGATCGCGGCCATGCCGATGAGAAAGCCGAACGTCGCCAGGAGCATGAACTCCCCCGGCAGTCGCCCGAGCAGCTCGTCGAGCGGGCGGCGCAGGAAGCGGGAGGCCGCGACCGAGATCGTGACGAAGACGAGGGCCTTCGCGACCGCGACGAGGGTCGGGCTCACGCCCTCCCCGCCCGCGGCCGCGAAGCCGAGGACGCCCGCGATGACGATGTCCTCGAAGACGAGGATGGCGAGGATGAGATCGGTCTCGTCGTCGGCGAGGCGGCGAAAGTCGATCAGCCCCTTGACCGTCACAGCGCTCGACGAGACATAGATCGCGGCCGCGAGGATGAGCGCGGGGAAGCCGAACCCGAACGCGATCACCCCGACGAGGAGGCCGACCGCCGCGTTCACGGTCAGGTCGATGGTGCCGCCGAGGCCTATGTGCCTTCCGCTGCGCAGCAGGCGCTCGACCGTGAACTCGAGGCCGAGGAAGAAGAGCAGGAAGATGATGCCGAGCTCTGCGACGAAGGTCGTGACCTCGGAGGGCTTGATCAGGCTCGTCACGTGCGGCTCGTGCGGTCCGAGCAGCAGTCCCGCAAGCAAGTAGGCGGGGATGGCCGAGAGGCCGAAGCGCCCCGCGATCAGACCGAGTGCCGCCAGGAGGGCGATCGTCAGGGCGAGCTGCGAAAGCGTCATGCCTCGGTCATCCTAAGAGGGCGTTGGCTCTCGAGATGCGAACCGTGTGCGAGCGCTGCGGCGCCGGCCTCACCCCGGAAGGCACGGCCCTCATCTGCAGCTACGAGTGCACCTTCTGCCCCGACTGCAGCGCGGCGCTCGGACACGTCTGCCCGAACTGCGGCGGCGAGCTTGTCCCACGCCCACGGCGCGCCGACGCCTCCTAGCCCGGCGCGGAGCTCTCCCGCGTCGGTATTCCGAGACGGCGCGTGATCCACGGGACCGGCGTGCCCTGGCCGACGACCGAGAGGAGAACGACGACCAAGACGATGTAGAAGATCGTCGTCGCCTCCCCGACGCCCTGGAGCACGGCGAAGGCGGCGAGCAGAATCGGGACTGCGCCCTTGAGCCCGCACCACGCGATGAAGGCACGCTCGCCCCGGCTGAAGCTGAAGGGCGCGAGCGCGGCCAGGACGATCGGCGGGCGCACGAGCACGGCGAGGGCGAGCACGAGCGCAATCCCGTCCACCCAGATGTCGAGCGTGAGCGACTCGATCTTGACTACCAGGCCCAGGACGACGAAAACAGCGATCTCGGCGAGGACGGCCAGCGCGCCGTGAAAGCGCTCGATCTCGGACTTGTAGGGGGTGCGCGTATCGCCCACGACGAGCCCTGCGATGAACACCGCGAGAAACCCGGAGCCGTGTGCAAGCGCCGTCACGCCGTAGAGCGCCCCCGCCAGAGCGAGCGCGAGCACGGGACTGAGGGCCGGCGCCGGAAGCGTGACGCGGCGGAGGAGCGCGACCATCGCCAGCGCGCCGACGAGCCCGACCGCCGCGCCGATCGCCATCTCGACCACGAACTCGCGGAGGATGACGAAGCTCGAAGCGTCGTCGTGCGTGGCGAGCTCGATCATCCCGATCATGAGGGCGATTCCTGCGGGGTCGTTCACGCCCGCCTCGCCCTCGAGCGTCACTCCCGAGCGCCCCTCGATCTCGCGCTGGCCGAGCACCGAGAACATCACGGCCGGATCGGTCGGCGCAAGAGCCGCGCCGATGACTCCTGCCGTCATCCATTCGAACCCGAGCGCGTAGTGGGCGAAGACCGCGACGATTCCGGCGGTCGCGAACGTCCCGAAGACACCGAGCGAGAGGACCGGCCCGAGGGCGCCCCGAAAGCGCCGCCAGCCGATGTCCATGCCGCCGTTGAAGAGGATGACGATCAGGGCGACCACGGCGATGCGCTCCACCGTGAGCACCGGGACTTGCGCGTAGAGGCTCGGGAAGAGGTCCGAGACCACCGCGGCCGCCACGAGGAAGACGGCAGGTGACGGGATCGGGATCCAGGCCGTGAGCCGAGTCGAGAGAACGGCGAGCGCCACACCCGCCCCGAGTGCGAGAAGGATGGCTGCGAAGTCGGCGATCTCGGTCATGGCCAAGGCATCGCCGACCAGGCTTCCCGGCACACCGCAGCCGACAATATCGCTATCCGGCCAGCCAGACGAGGCAGGCGGCGCGCTCCTGGACGGCCTTCGCAGCCTTCGCGTAGAGGCGCCGGCGCAGGCGCGTCCGGTCCGGGCCGAAGACGAGCAAGCCGGGCCTGCGCTCGGCGACGACCTCGAGGAGTGCGGCGGTCGGGCGCACGCTTCGCACGCGCAGCCGCTCGACGGCGACCCCGAGCGATGCCGCGAGCACCGCCGGGGCGCGGAACGCATCCGCGTCCTCCGGCAGATCCGGCAGCTGGTCGTAGCCCATGTGCACGGACATCGCGAGCGGAGGCAGCTCGACCACGTTCACGACGAGAAGCGGCTGCCCTTCCTCGACGGCCGCATCGACGGCCACGCGCGATGCCTCGGGATCAAACGGCACGCCGAGCGTGGCCAAGAGGACGGGCCGGCGCAGGGCCCCGGCCGGCTCTGCGGCTATTCGGGTCGGAGCTTCCACGTCGGCGTGCTCCTCGCCCGGCGGCGGATTCGTCGCCGCCACCACGGCATGTAGAGCAGAAACCACATCGCGAGGACGACGGGGAGGAGGAGGAACAGGGACTCCGCCACGAAGATCGCGAGCAACCCGAACAGGAGCGTCGTTCCGAGGGCGACACCGACCGGCACGATCCGCAGACGGCGCATGTCTCGCAGCAGCCCCTCGTACTCGCCGGCCGGAATCTGGTTCGTATTCCAGCGGCGTCCGCAGCCCTCGCACTGCCAGGTCTCCCCGTAGGCAACGTGCTTCATCTCGCCGCAATCGCACGCGACGGTGATCGGCGGGCCTTTCATCCAACTGATTGTAGGCGGCGCTCGTAACCCGATTGAAGTCGTCCGTCCACGGTGCTACGGTGCCGCAGCCGCGCAGGCGGCGGTCGGCTCACCGAATGGAGGCTCTGTGGCTGAAGCAGTCGTAGAAGAACGCCAACTCCTGAAGGCGATGCGCTGGTACGACGGGTTCGTGGTCGCGCTGGCCAATCCTGGATTCCTCCTCGGATCGCTCGGCTTCTCGATCGGAGCTCTCGGCGGCTGGGGCGCGACGTTCCTGTGGGGGATCTCCATGATCATCGGAACGCTCTCCAACTGGATCTACTCGGAGCAGGCGGCGATGTTCCCGGACAAACCCGGCGGCATCTCGCTGTATGCGAACGAGGGCTGGCGCAAGTACTTCACGTTCATCGGGCCCGTGGCGACCTTCGGCTACTGGTTCGCCTGGTCGAGCGTGCTCGCGCTCTTCGGGATCGTCATCGGAAGTCTCGTTCAAGCGGAATGGGCGACCGGGGAGACGTGGTCGACGACCTGGGGCCCGCTTGCCAACACCGGCGTCGGCTTTCCGCACGTGATCGCTATCGCCGTCATCGCCGTCGTCTGGGCGGTCAACATCTTCGGCATCAGGCCGGCCGTCTGGATGGCCTACGTGACGGGCGCCCTGCTCATGATCCCGCTCTTCGTCTTCATCGTCCTCCCGTATGTGACCGGAGACTGGTCGAGCTCGAACATCACGTGGGAGCTGCACGACTGGAAGACGGCTGTCGTCTGGCTCTACATCATGGGCTGGTCCGCCTACGGCGTCGAAACGTGTGCGGCCTTCGCCCCCGAGTACAAGGACACGGTGCGTGACACGAGTCTCGCGCTACGCTCGGCCGCGCTTTTCTCGCTCGCCGTCTACTTCCTCCTCCCGATGGGCGTCGCCGGGACCGTTCCCTACGACACGATTGCCGGCGACTCGAGCGGAATCGTCTACCTGGTGGACGGGTTCGACACCATCCTCGGGGGTGGCGGCGACGTCATGGTCGCCCTCCTGATCGCGAGCCTCTTCATCTCGATGAACACGGCCACCGCCGACGGCTCGCGGGCTCTTTACGGGATCGCGCGCGATGGGGTCACGGTGAAGCAGCTCGACCACCTGAACCGCTTCCACGTCCCCGCTCGCGCGATGACCGTCGACCTCGTGGTCAACGTCCTGCTCGTCCTGCTCGTCGGGAACATCCTTGCCATCCTCGTCGCGGGGAACCTCGGCTACATGTCGGCGCACTTCTTCGCGCTGACGGCGTTCCTGCTCCTGCGGAAGGATCGGCCGAACTGGCCGCGTCCGATCCGGCTGGCTCGCCCCTGGATCGGGATCGCCGCAATCGTGGCGTCGATCAACGCGTTCCTCATCATCGTCGGTGCCTCGAACCCGAGTCTCACCGGTTACGGAGGCAAGAAGGAGACCTGGATCGGGATCGGGGTACTGCTCATTTCCGTCCTTCTCTTTGCGTACCGGCGAATCGTCCAGGACAAGAAGCCCTTGCGCCTGCGCGACGAGACTCCGGCAGTGCCGGTCTCTCCGCCTTCGACGCCGGTCGGCACCTCGAGCTGACCGTATGACGCACGAGAGGGCGGGCAAAGTCCCGCCCTCTCGTTCATCCTGCTGCTTGCAACGCTGGACGAGCGGTTGGAGAATCGCTTTCCCAGTGCGTCCAAAGGAGGCTTCCGCGAATGGCGCGTGACCCGAAGTACGACATCCTCTTCGAGCCGATCCAGATCGGCCCGAAGACCATGAAGAACCGCTTCTACCAGATCCCCCACTGCAACGGGTTCGGGTCGGAGAAGCCCTTGAACCAGGCGCACTTCCGGGCCATGAAGGCCGAGGGTGGCTACGCCGCGGTCTGTACGGAGTACTGCTCCATCCATCCGGAGTCGGACGACACGCACAGGGTCTCCGCTCGCCTCTGGGACGACGACGACATCAAGAACCTGGGCCTCATGTGCGACATGCTCCACGAGCACGGGGCCCTCGCCGCCGCCGAGCTCTGGTACGGCGGCCCGCACGCGCCCTGCATGGAGACGCGCTGCGTCCCGCGTGCCCCTTCCCAGATCCCGTCGGACTTCGAGCACCTCACCTATCCGAAGGAGATGGACCGAGACGACATCCGCGAGGTCCAGGGCTTCTACGTCGAGGCGGCGAAACGCGCCCGCGAGGCCGGCTTCGACATCGTCTACGTCTACGGCTCGCACTCCTACCTCCCGCAGCAGTTCCTGACGCCGTACTACAACCGGCGCACGGACGAGTACGGCGGCTCCTTCGAGAACCGCGCGCGTTTCTGGCGCGAGACGATCGAGCAGGTGCGCGACGCCGTCGGCGCCGACTGCGCGATCGCGGTGCGCATGTCGACCGACATGTTCATGGGCGAGGCCGGCACGCAGCTCGAGCGCGACTGCCTGCCCTTCGTGGAGCTCGTCGACGAGATCGTGGACGTCTGGGACATCAACGTCTCCGGAATCTCCGAGTGGGGCGAGGACGCGACCCCGTCCCGCTTCTACGAGTCCGGCCGCATGCTCCCCTGGCAGAAGGCCGTGAAGGGCGTCTCCAAGAAGCCGGTGCTCGGCGTCGGGCGCTTCACGAGCCCGGACCTCATGGTCGAGGCGATCTCGGACGGCGCGCTCGACATCATCGCCACCTGCCGGCCCTCGATCTCCGATCCCTTCCTTCCGAAGAAGATCGACGAGGGCAGGCTCGACGACATCCGCGAGTGCATCGGCTGCAACATCTGCATCTCGCGCTGGGAGATCGGCGGCCCGCCGGTCATCTGCACTCAGAACGCGACCGCGGGCGAGGAGTACCGGCGCGGCTGGCACCCGGAGCGCTTCGAGAAGGCGGGGAACGCCGATAACGACGTCCTCATCGTCGGCGCGGGCCCGGCCGGGATGGAGTGCGCGCGCGTCCTCGGCGAGCGCGGCATGCGCCGCGTCCACCTCGTCGAGGGACAGGACGACATGGGCGGGATCATGCGCTGGATCCCGCAGTTCCCTGGGCTCGGCGAGTGGGCCCGCGTCGTCAACTACCGCAAGATCCAGATCGACAAGCTGAAGAACGTCGAGTTCATCCCGAATACGCGGCTCGACGCCGACGGCGTCAAGAACTACGGCGCCGAGATCGTCATCGTCGCAACCGGCGGCTACTGGGCGACCGACGGCCTCAACGGCTGCACCCACGACACGATCCCCGGCGCGGACGCCTCGCAGGCGTGGTGTGCCACTCCGGAGCAGATCATGGTCGACGGCAAGGCCGTGGGCGACAAGGTGCTCATCGTCGACAACGACGGCTACTTCACGGGGGTCTCCCTCGCCGAGAAGCTGGCCGAGGAGGGCAAGCAGGTCACTCTCATGACCCACCTCGGCCACATCGCGCCCTACATGCACTTCACGCTCGAGGCGCCGAACATGCACCGGAAGCTGCACAAGCTGAAGGTCGAGATCGTCACGTACCAGATCCCGACGCAGATGGCGGAGGGCAAGGTCACCTCGGCGCACGTCTACGACGAAGAGCACCTGACCGAGTGGGGCGTCGACTCCGTCGTCCTCGTCACGCAGAGGCGGTCGGACGAGGCGCTCTACCGCGAACTCAAGGACTCGGTCGGCATCGACGCGCTCGAGTCGGAGGGCATCACGGGCTTCTACCGGATCGGCGACTGCGTCGCCCCCCGCCTCGTGGCCGACTGCATCTTCGACGGGCACAGGCTGGCCCGCGAGATCGACTCCGAGAATCCCGAGGTGCCGCTGCCGTTCAAGCGCGAGCGCCACGTGATCGAGCGAGAGGCGGTGTTGACCGCGTAAAACGCTCCGCGTTTTCCGCGGGAAGAAGCAGTGCCAGCGAATCCGCCTGAAGGGAAGGGATACTCCACGCCGTGAAAGTGGTCGTCTGCGTCAAACAGGTGGCTGTTCTGGGTGACGAAGTCGAGTTCGCCGAGGACGAGCGGGACGTCGATCCCGACTACCTCGACTTCGCGCTGAACGAATGGGACACGTACGCGACCGAGGAGGCTCTCCGCCTCGTCGAGGCCGCAGGCTCCGGCGAGGTCGTGGTCGTGTCGGTCGGTGACGAGGACGCCGAGGACGCCATGCGGCGCTGCCTCGCCATGGGCGCCGACCGCGGCATCCGCGTCGCGACGGAAGGGCGCCTGGACCCGATCCAAGTCGCCCGGGCCCTCGCGGAGGTCGTCCAGGCAGAGAGCGCCGACCTCGTTTTCGCAGGTGTGCAGTCGAGCGATTCCGTCCAGGCCGCGACCGGCGGAGCCCTTGCCGGGCTCCTCGAAATGCCCTCGGTCGCGGTCGTGACGAAGATCGAGCTCGGCGAGGGGAAGGCGACGGTCCACCGCGAGCTCGAGGGCGGCCTCGTGGACGTGGTCGAGGTGGACACGCCCGCCGTGCTCACCATCCAGACCGGGATCAACGAGCCTCGCTACGCGACTCTCCGGGCGATCAAGCAGGCGGAGGAGAAGGAGATCGATGTTCGGCAGGCGAGCGAGCGCGGCGACCCGGCCTCTCGCGTCCGCAAGATGTTCGTCCCCCCGAAAGGCGAAGGCGCGGAGATGCTGGACGGCGGCGCGGCCGAGGTCGCGCAGCGCATCCGGGAGATCGTGCAGGAAAAGCTCGCATGACTGGGGCCACCCCACGCCTCCACCCGCGTTCAGCCTATTGCGCGAAAGCGCACGCGTGGCTCGCGGAGAGTGCAGAAAGCGCGCGGAAGGTGAGCGGATGAGCGTCCTCGTCGTCGCCGAGCACCTGCGGGGCCAGGTTCGCCCCATCACGCTCGAGCTCGTCTCCGCCGCGACGGAGCTTGGCGAGGAGACGGCGGTCGCCGTCATCGCCAAGGACCCGGCCTCAATCGCCGACCAGTTGGACGTCGAAGGCGTGAACGAGATCGTCGGCGTCAGGGTCGAGCAGGAGGAGTTCGAGAACGACGTCTACCGCCAGGCCGTCGAGCAGCTCATTTTCGACCGCAGCCCCGACGTCGTTCTCGTCGGGTTCACCGTGAACGGGATGGGCTACGCCCCGGCTCTCGCCGCCAAGCTCGGCATCGGCTTCGCTTCCGACATCTTCGCGCTCCGTCGTGACGGCGGCGATCTCGTCGCCGAGCGCTCGTTCTACGGGTCGAAGGTGAACGCCGAGATCGACTTCCCAGGGCACGACCGCGTCCTCCTGATGATCCGGCCCACCGCCTGGCCGCCGGCCGAGGGCGCCGGCGCCGCCGTCGAAGCGGAACTCGAGGTCGGCATCACCGAATCGCGAGCCCGGCACGCCGACTTCCGGGAGGTCGCTTCGAGCGGCGACGTGGACATCACGGGGGCGGACTTCCTGCTCTCGGTCGGGCGCGGCGTCGGGGAGAAAGAAAACCTCGGGCAGTTCGAGGGCTTGGCGGAGAAGATGGGCGCAACCCTCTCCGTCTCGCGCCCGCTCGTCGACCAAGGGTGGATGCCGAACTCGCGGCAGGTCGGTCAGTCCGGCAAAACAGTGAAGCCCAAGGTCTATCTCGCACTCGGGATCTCAGGGGCGGTACAGCACCTCGCCGGCATGAAGACGAGCGGCACCATCATCGCCGTCAACATGGATCCCGAGGCGGCGATCTTCAACGTCGCCCACTACGGCGCTGTCGCCGACCTCTTCGAAGTAGCCGACGAGCTCGACAAGCTCTACTGACCCTATGGTGCTGGCCGGCCAAACCAAAGCCGGGCGACGCCCGGCTCCATCTCGCCTGACAGCGCCATGAGGCTTCGGGTACTCGCCGAGACGGCCACCCGCGATACCTTCGCCGGGCTCGAGACCTGGCAGATCGTCCTCTGGTACTCGCTGATCGTCCTCTCGGTCTCGATCTTCGTCTACGGCCTCGCACGCCTCCTCCTCAAGTACCGCCACGGACGCGGCCACGAGAAGCTCGGCAAGCGGCGCGAGCGCGCAGTCAGGGTGGGCAAGGTCGTCCTCACCCACGCCTGGATCAAACGGCGTGACCCGCTCGCCGGCGTCGGCCACCTCTTCGTCTTCTACGGCTTCATGGTGCTCTTCGCGGGCACCGCCATCCTCGCGTTCCAGGACGACTTCGCCGAGCCGGTTCTCGGCTTCGACTTCTGGCACGGCTGGTTCTACAAGGTCTACTCGCTCTTCCTGGACGTCTTCGGCGCCGCGCTCGTCGTCGGGCTCGCCTACTTCACGGTCAAGCGCGGGATCCTGAGGCCGTTCCGCCTGCGCTACTGGCGGCCCGTCGAGCCGGCCGAGCCCTTGCGCAACCAGCCTCGCCGCTACGAGGTCGGCGACTGGGTCTTTCTTGGAAGCCTCTTCTTCCTCGCGCTGACCGGCTTCCTGCTCGAATCGTTCCGCATCGCAGCCGACAACCCGAGCTTCGAAGTCTGGGCGCCGGTGGGCTACGCCATCGGGCAGGGGTTCCGCGCACTCGGCTTCGAGGACGGGGCGGCGGCGGACGCGCGCGCGGTCGACTGGTGGGTGCACGGGGTCTTCGCGCTCTTCTGGGTCTCCTCGATCCCGTTCACGAAGGCCGTGCACATGCTGGCCGGGCCGGCCGGCGTCGCGGTCAAGGACGACCGGGCGGGCAACCGCCTCGCGCCACTCCCGGCAGGCGCCAAGGCCGCGGACGTGGGCTATGCGTTCATCGACTCGCTTCTGCCCAAGCACCTACTCGACCTGGACGCCTGCACCAAGTGCGGCAAGTGCCACGCCGCATGCCCGGCGACCGCGACCGGCTATCCGCTCTCACCGCGCGACCTCGTCCTCGACCTGCGCGAGGTCGCCGAGGGCTCGATGGGGAACCGCGCAGCGCTCGGCATCGCGCCCGAGTTCCCCGAGCACGCCCAGATCCTCGGGACGATCAAGTCGGAGACGCTCTGGTCGTGCATGCAGTGCATGGCCTGCGTCGAGATCTGCCCCGTCGGGATCGAGCACGTCCCGATCATCAACCAGATGCGCCGCGCCCTCGTCGAGAAGGGCGACATGGACGGCCAGTTGCAGCAGACGCTCGAGACCATCTACACCTCCGGCAACTCCTTCGGCGAGGCGAAGCGCAAGCGCGGGCGCTGGGCGAAGGACCTCGATTTCGAGGTGAAGGACATCCGCAAGAGCCCGGCGGAACTGCTGTGGTTCGTGGGCGACTACGCGTCCTTCGACCCCCGAAACCAGAAGGTGACCCAATCGCTCGCGCGCATCCTGCGCCGCGCCGGCGTCGACTTCGGGATCCTCTACGACGGCGAGCGTACCGCCGGTAATGACGTACGCCGCGTCGGCGAGGAGGGCCTCTATGCGGATCTCGCCGAGGAGAACGTCGCGACGATCTCCGGCTGCAGCTTCGACCGGATCCTCACCTCGGACCCGCACAGCTTCAACACGCTCAAGAACGAGTACCCCGAGTTCGGGGGCGAGTGGGACGTGCTGCACCACTCGCAGCTCCTCCTCGAGCTGATCGAGAGCCGGCGACTGAAGGTGAAGAAGGGCCTCGGCTACCGCGTCACCTACCACGACCCGTGCACCCTCGGCCGCTACAACGGCGTGTACGACCCGCCGCGCCAGGTGCTCGAGGCGCTGGGCGTGGAGCTCGTCGAGATGCCGCGGAACCGCGACAACGCACTCTGCTGCGGCGCGGGCGGCGGACGCATCTGGATGAAGGAGCTGAAGGGCGAGGACTCCCCGCGCCCGAGCGAGCTCAGGATCGACGAGGCCGTCGGCGTCGGCGGCATCGACTACTTCGTCGTCGCCTGCCCGAAGGACGTGACGATGTACGAGGACGCGATCAAGACATCCGGCCACCAGGGCGAGATCGAGCTCCGCGAGCTTTCGGAGCTCGTGTACGAGTCGCTCGCACTTGCCTGATGGCTCACATCGCGCTCGCCGTAAGAGATCGGGAACGCTCGCGGCGCTTCTACGAGACCTACTTCGAGTTCGATCCCGCGACAGCCTGGGTCGCCGAGGACGGTGTGCTCCTCATCGACGGCCCCGGCGGCATCCTCCTCGCACTCGGCGAGACCGACGAGCCGATCGAGCTGCCGAGCTTCCTCCACTTCGGCTTCCGAAGCGCGGCCGACCCCGAGGAGGTGCGCATTTTCCGCGACCGCCTCGCCGGCGACGGGATCGAGATCGCAGAGTTCTGGGACGAGCCCGAATACGTGAGCGTGAAGTGCCGCGATCCGGACGGCTACGTCATCGAGCTCGCATGGGAACCCGCCGGCTAGGCCGGGAAGACTCTGACCATGATGTCGGTGGGATTGCCGCCGTTCGTCGGCGTGATGTCGTCCGGACAGGCGGACGAGGCGACGACGAGGTCCCTGAGGGCACGCATGAGGACGTAGTCGCCGGCCCGGGAGAGCGCCGGCTCGATCTCGATGATGCGCCCGTCGGGCCCGATCTTCGTGTTGTAGAAGAAGTTCACGGGCTCCCAGAAGCGGCGGGGCGCGTAGCCGAATGCGGCGAGCTCGCGGTTGAAGTTGTCGGTGCAGTTCCGGTGGTCGGGATAGCCGAGCGCCTCGTAGGTCTCGCGATTGCACGCAATGCCGAAGGTGTCGTGCCGGCCGACGGTGTCCTCGACGAGCTCGAGGAGCGGGTTCCCCTCCCCGTCGTAGAAGCTCTGGCCGGGAAGGGGGTAGAGCCCATCCACGAGCGCGCGGGTCACGGTCGTCGAGAGCCCGATCCCCGGCCGGCTGCGATGGAACGCGAGGAAGTCCGAGACCTGGCAGCCCTGCAGATCCTCGATCTGGACGTATTCGCCGGCCGCGAGCTCGTACGCCTTGGCGTCCGCCGGACCGACTCGGGCCTCGGCGCGCGGCTCGGCGAGCGTGTCGATGACGGATCGCGTCGACTCGAGGGCCATCGATTTCCTAGGCTACACCCGTCTTCCCACGAAAAGGAGCTTCCGTGAGCAAGGAGACCGCGTTCTACCCCCGCCTGAAGGCCTTGACGGACGAGTGGATGGACCTGTTCGGCTACTGGGCACCGACGGTCGTGACCGAGACGCAGGAGGAGTACCGCGCCGTGCGCGAGACCGCAGGCCTCATGGACTTCACGATGCTCCGCAAGGTCGACATCGAGGGCGAGGGCGCGCAGGACTTCGTCAACTCGATGGTCACACGCGACGTCTCGAAGCTCACGCCTGGACACATCGCCTATGGCGCGCTTACGGACGAGGACGGGAAGATGGTCGACGACTGCACTTCGATGATGCGCGCGCCGGACAAGATCCGCTTCTGCGGCGCGAACGACCGCGACTACGAGATCTTCCGCGAGAAGGCACCGGGCTCCATCACCGTCCGTGAGTTCACGGACGCGATGCCGCACCTCTGCCTCCAGGGGCCGAAGAGCCGCGAGATGCTGCAGGGACTCGCCAACCAAGACCTCTCCAACGAGGCCTTCCCGTACTACACGTTCCGCGAGGACGTCGAGATCGCAGGCATCCCGGTCTTCATGACCCGGCTCGGCTACACGGCGGAGCTCGGGTACGAGCTCTGGGTCGGCCGCGACCGCGCGCTCGAGCTCTGGGACGCGCTCCTCGAGCACACCGAGCCCCAGGGGATGAAGGTGATCGGGATGGTCGCGCTCGACCTCTTCCGGATCGAGGGTGGCTTCATCATCGGCGGCATCGAGTACGACCCCACCGTCTCTCCCTTCGAGTGCGGGCTCGGGTGGTCGGTCGACTTCGGCAAGGGCGACTTCCAGGGCCGCGAGGCACTCGAGCGGGACAAGGAAGCGACCCGGCTCAGGCTCACGAGCGTCGTCCTCGAGAGCGGCGGCGACGAGGCTTCCGGCGGAGAGATCTTCGTGGACGGAGACGAGGTCGGCCTCGTCACGCAGGCCGTCGAGTCGCCATACCTCGGCGGAAAGACGCTGGGACTCGCGAAGATGCGCAAGGATCTCATCGAGGTGGGGCGCTCGATCGACGTCCAGATCGGGAACGAGCAGGTGCGGGGCGAGCTCGTCACGCACCCCGTGTACGACAAGGAGCGACGGAGGGCCAAGGAGACCTAGGCGTGGCAGGGTGGTCGACACTGGGCTGGCGGGACGATCGTTGGGTCGTGACCCCGTTCTGGATCGCTGGAGCGGGCCTCGTCCTCGTAACCGCCGCCGCGTGGATCTTCGTCATCGCCACGAGCGGCGGCAGCGACATGGAGATGATGCCGAGCGCCGGCGCCTACCTCGGCTCATGGACGATGATGATGGCGGCGATGATGCTCCCGTCGGTCGCGCCATTCGCGCTCCTCTACGCTCGCGGAGCCTCGACCGCGGCTGCGCCCGGTTTCCTTGCACTCGGTTATCTCGGCGTTTGGGCGCTCGCCGGCATACCGGCGTACGCAGTCGACCGCGCCCTCGGGATGGACCATCCGACGGCAACAGCTGCCGTCCTGATCGCGGGTGGGCTCTACCAGTTGTCGCCGCTCAAGCAGGCGTGCCTCGGCAAGTGCCGCTCGCCGGTGGACTTCCTCGTCCAACATTGGCGCCCAGGGCTGGGCGGGGCGTTCCGACTCGGGGCCCATCACGGCGCGTACTGCCTCGGCTGCTGCATCGCGCTCATGGCAATTCTCGTGGCGGCGGGCGGCATGGGCCTCGCCTGGGTGGCCGCGATCGCGCTCGTCGTCGCGGCCGAGAAGCTCCTCCCGCATGGGCCGCTGCTCGGCAAGGTCGGAGGAGTAGGATTGATCGCTGCCGGAATCGTCGTCGCGTTGTGAAAGGAGATCTCGCATGGCTGACTGGGAGCTGACCGGAACTGTCCTCGTCGGCTGCAACTGCGACTACGGATGCCCGTGCAACTTCAATGCTCCGCCGACCACCGGTGACTGCGAGGGCGGCTGGGTCTGGCACATCGAGAAGGGCCGGTACGGCGACGTCGGCCTCGACGGCCTCACGGTGGCGATGTTCGCGGACTGGCCAAAGGCAATCCACGAAGGCGGCGGCAAGGCGGTCGCGTACTACGACGAGCGCGCCGACGACCTGCAGCGGAAAGCGCTGGAGAACCTCCTCCGCGGCGGCGAAGGCGGGCCGTGGGGCATCTTCATCAACACCTACGACCTCCTAGAGGTGACCCCGGCAGCGATGGAAGTCAACCTCGACGGCGAGCGCTCGAGCTACACCGTCGGGGATGTGGCCGAGCTGCAGATGGAGCCGATCAAGAACCCGGTCTCGGGCGCGGAGGTGCGCGCAGGCGTCGAGCTCCCCACGGGGCTCATCTTCAACGAGGGCTGGTGCGCGGCGTCGACCGTCTTCAGAGTGAAGGGCGGCGACGAGGTCACCTACGACCACTCGGGCAAGCAGGCCGAGTACGCGCCCTTCTCGTACGCCAGCGCCGCCTAACGGTTCATGCGTTCGCCGGCCTCGGCGAGGACGTCGCCGAGGATGGAGACGATCTCGTCGATCTCGGCCTGGTCGGCCACGAGCGGCGGCGAGATCTGTACCACGGGATCCCCCCGGTCGTCGGCGCGGCAGATAAGGCCCGCCTCGAAGAGTCGCGGCGAGAGGAAGCCGCGCAGGAGCGTCTCGCACTCCTCGTCGCTGAAGGTCTCGCGCGTCTCCTTGTCCTTCACGAGCTCGAGCGCATAGAAGAACCCGGTCCCACGGAGATCTCCGACGATCGGCAGGTCGAGGAGCTGCGACAGGGCATGATGGAAATAGCCCTGCTTCTCGGCCACGTGCTCGACGATCCGCTCGCGGCGCATGATCTCGATGTTCTTGAGCGCGATCGCCGCCATCACGGGATGCCCGCCGAACGTGATCCCGTGGCTGTACATGGAATTGCCCTCGAGGAACGGCTGCATGACCGAGTCGCGCGCGATGACGGCGCCGATCGCCGCGTGCGCGGAGGAGAGGCCCTTGGCGGAGGTGATGAGGTCCGGGCGAATGTCGTAGCGCTCGGAGCCGAACCAGGCGCCGACGCGCCCGAAGCCGGTGATGACCTCGTCGGCGCAGAGCAGGATCCCGTAGCGGTCGCAGATCTCGCGCACCCCCTGCCAGTAGCCCTGGGGCGGCGTATACGAGCCGCCCGCATTCTGCACCGGCTCGAAGATGACCATCGCGACCGTCTCGGGGCCGGTCTGCTCGATCGTCTCCTCGAGGTCCTGCAAAAGGAACGCGGTGAACTCTTCCTCGGTCTCCTCGGGAGGCCGGTGGTAGCGGTTCGTGTTGTGGACGTGGTGTACGTCGGGGACGAGCGGCTCGAACGGCGTTCGGAGCGACGCGATGCCGTTGATCGAGAGCGCGCCCATGGTCGTCCCGTGGTAGGCGATGCGTCGCGCGATCGCCTTCCAGCGGCGCTCGCCGCGGGCCGCATGGTACTGGCGCGCGAGCTTCCAGGCCGACTCGACCGCCTCGGAGCCGCCCGAGACGAAGAAGACGCGGTTGAGGTCGCCGGGCGCGACGGACGCGACCTCGGCCGCGAGCTCGATCGCGCGCGGGTGCGCATAGCTCCAGTTCGTGTAGAAGGGGAGCTCGCGGAGCTGCGCTGCGGCGGCCTCGCCGATCTCGTCCCCGAAGCCGTAGCCGATGTTGACGGCGAAGAGGCCCGCGAGCGCGTCGAGATAGCGCTTGCCATTGATGTCCTCGAGGTAGCAGCCGTCCCCGCGCACGATGATGGGGATGTCCTCGCCCGTGTAGCTCGACATGCGCGTGAAGTGCAGCCAGAGGTGATCCCGGGCGGCCTTCTGCAGCTCGGCGGGGGAAAGCGAGGTGACGGGGGTACTCACACTGCTCCTTTCGGTTGACGGCGCCACTGCCACAGGACATTCGCGAGCATGAATGCGACCGCGATGAAGAAGATGGCTGAGCCGATGACGTTGATCTGCGGCGGAACAGCGACCCGCGCCGCTCCCCAGACGAAGAGCGGGAAGGTCTGGTCCGCGCCCGCGACGAGGTACGTGATGACGAAGTCGTCCACGGAGAGGGCGAAGGCAAGGAGGAATCCGGCGAGGATCCCCGGCCAGATGAGGGGAAGGGTCACCTTGAAGAACGCCGTCAATGGGCTGGCGTAGAGATCCGCCGCCGCCTCTTCGAGATGCCGGTCTTTGCCCGCCAAGCGAGCGCGCACGGTCACCACCACGAAGCTGATGTTGAACATGATGTGTGCGATCAGGATCGTGACGAAACCGAGCTTGAAGCCGAGAATCCCGAACGGCCCCTGATTGAGGAAAAGCGTCAGGAGTGAGGAGCCCATCACGATCTCCGGGGTGGCCATCGGCAGGAAGATGAGGAGGTTCGTCGCACCCTGGCCGAGGAACTGGTGGCGGACGAGCGCCATCGCCATCAAAGTCCCGATGATCGTCGCGAAGAAGCTCGAGGCAAGCGCGATCTCGATCGAAAGCCGCACGGCATCGCTGAGGCCCGGGTAGTCGAACGGATGGAGCCAGTTGTTGAGCGTGAAGCCCTGCCAGGCGAAGTTGAAGCGGCCGATCGGGTCGTTGAACGAGAACACGACGACGACCACGATCGGGATGAGCAGGTAGGCGAACGCGAGCACTGCGAAGAACGTGAGCGTGTGTCTACGCACGAGCGCCCACGCGCGGCTGAGCACGCCGGGCCTGTGCCGCGGGGCGGCGACGGTCTCAACGGCGGTCGTCATGCAGTTCCCGTCGTCACGCGCTCGGTCCCCACGCTTCGCGCGTAGATGACGATCAGGACGAGGATGGAGGCCATGAGGACGAACGAGAGCGCCGCTGCCTGCGGATAGTCCGCCGAGACCTTGAACTTCGACTGGATAACGTTCCCGATCATCAGCTGCTTCGGCGTGCCGAGCAGCTGCGCGTTGATGAAGTCACCCGCGGCGGGAATGAACGTCAGGAGCGTGCCCGCGAAGACGCCCGGCAACGAGAGCGGGAACGTCACCCTGAAGAACGCCTTCGCCCGGTTCGCGTAGAGGTCCTCGGCCGCTTCGATCAGCCGCTGGTCGATCTGCTCCAGGCTGACGTAGATCGGGAGCGCCATGAAGGGCAGGTAGTTGTAGGTGATGCCGGCGATCACAGCCGTCGTCGTCGCGAGCAGCCGGCCGTCCGAGGAGACCAGGTGCAGGTTCTGGAGGGTGGAGACGACGATGCCGTCGTCGGAGAGGATCGTCTTCCAGGCGAGCGTCCTGATCAGGTACGTGACGAAGAACGGCGCGATGATCAGGAGGAGCAGCAGGTTCTTCCACCGCCCGCCGCGGAAGGCGATCCAGTACACGAGCGGATAGCTGATCAGGAACGCAAATATTGTTGCGAGCCCCGCGTACTCGAGCGAGCGGATGAAGTGTGCTCGGTAGAGCGTGAACGCGTCGGTGTAGTTCTCCCACGCCCATGTGAAGGTGAAGCCGGTGAAGATGTCGCCCGAGTTCAGTGACGTCTTCGCCAGGTAGTACATGGGCAGGAGAAAGAACAGGGCCAGCCAGAGGATCCCCGGTAGAAGGAGCAGGTATGGCGTGGCCCAGCGATTGCGGTGGAGCAGGGCTGACCCCCTAGGCCCCGGTGACGGCCTGGAACTTTTCCTTGAAGTCCGGGTTGTCGGCTGCTTCCGGATCGAACGCCTTCACCTGCGACATCATCTCGTCGGAGGGGAAGATGAGCGGGTTCTTCGCAACGTCGGGGTCGATCTTGAGAAGCTCTTCCTTCGCGCCCACAACCGGGCTGATGTAGTTGACCCAGTCTTCGATCTCCGCCGCGATCTTCGGGTCGTAGACGAAGTTCATATAGGTCGAGGCCGTGAAGACGTCGCCGCCGGTCGGGATGAGCATGTTGTCCGTGAAGATCATCCCGCCGGCGTCCGGAATGACGAACTCGAGGTTCGGGTTGTCGAGCTGGAGCTGGACGATGTCTCCGGACCAGACCATCGCTGCGGCCACGTTGCCGGACGAGAGGTCGTCGCCGTAGTCGTTGCCGGTAAAGCGCCGGATCTGTCCGGAGTCGACCGCGTCCTGGAGTGTGCCGATCGCCTTGTCGAAGGCGGCCGGCTCGACCTTGGTCGGGTCGTCGCCGTTGGATTGCATGACGAGACCCATGCAGTCGGGCATCTCCGTGAGGCATGTGACCTTGCCCTTGAGCTTCGGATCGGTGAGCAGCTGTTCGATCGTGGTGATGGGCTCGGTCTCCTTCGAGTTGTAACCGATGCCGGTGAAGCCGGATTGCCAGGGAATGCTGTAGTCGCGGTTCGGGTCCCAGGTGGGATGCTGCAGCGTCGGAACGAGGTTGGCCTCGTTCGGGATCGCACTCTTGTCCTTCTTCTGGACGTACCCGAGGCGCACCATGCGCGCGGCCATCCAGTCGGTGAGGACCGTGAGGTCGCGGCCGATGTCCTGACCCTGCGCGAGCTGGGCCTGGTACTTGCCGAACCACTCCTCGTTGTCGTTGACCTCTTCGATGTAGCGCACGGTCACCCCGGTCTGGGCGGTGAACTCGTCCAGGGTCGGCCGCTTCTTCCCCTTCTGGTCGATGTAGAGCGGCCAGTTCGCGAACACGAGCGTGTCGGCGAGCTGCTGATTGACCTCGGTCGAAGAGCCACCCGAGCCCGTCTGGGCTGCGATCCCGCCGCCGCCACCACAGGCCGCGATCAGCGATGGGAGGCTGAGAGCGCCGGCGCCGACGGCGGCGCGCTTCAGAAACAGGCGTCGGGTGATCGGGTCGTGCAACCGGGAGTCGGTCATTCGCTCCTCTCCTTCTCGGAATCGACCACGAACGTGGAGTCGGGGCTCCACGAGAGGGTCACCTGGTCACCGGGATGGACAGCCGCAGCGCCGGCATCGCTGTTCTGGACGTAGACCGAGATCTGGCCATGCGGTGTGCTCACGATGTACTGGGTGGAGACGCCGATGTACGCGCGCTCCTCCACCTCGCCGCTGAGCGCGTTCTCGTCGGTACGGCCGATCCGGATCTTCTCCGGGCGGATCCCGACGGCCACGGGCCCCTGCCTGCCTTGAGCTCCGGGAGCGCGGATGACGGTGCCGTCGTCGAGACGCACGGAGCCGTCTCCGTTCGAGACGCCTTCCAGGAGGTTGGAGGCGCCGAGGAACCGTGCGACGAAGGGCGTCGACGGCCGCTCGTAGAGGTCGTCCGGCGAGCCGAGCTGCTCGATGTGACCGTCGCTCATGACGGCGATCGAGTCGGCCATCGTCATTGCCTCCTCCTGGTCGTGCGTCACGTGGATGAACGTGATGCCGACCTCCTGCTGGAGCCCTTTGATGAAGAGCTGCATCTCCTTGCGGAGCTTCAGGTCGAGGGCGCCGAGCGGCTCGTCGAGCAGGAGGACCTGCGGCTTGTTGACGAGCGCCCGTGCGAGAGCGACGCGCTGCTGCTGGCCGCCGGAGCACTGGCGCGGCTTGCGCCGCTCCATGCCCGAGAGCTGGACCAGGTCGATCATCTCCATGACCCGCTCCCGGACGTCGGACTTCCCGACGCCGCGGCGGCGGAGACCGAAGGCGACGTTCTCGAACACGTTCAGGTGCGGGAAGAGCGCGTAGCTCTGGAAGACGGTGTTGACGTCACGCTTGTACGGCGGGAGATCGGTGACGTCGCGGTCGCCGAGGTAGATCGTGCCGTCGCTCGGCTCCTCGAAGCCGCCGATCATGCGGAGCGTCGTCGTCTTCCCGCAGCCCGAGGGACCAAGGAGCGCGAAGAACCTCCCGCGCGGCACCTCGAGCGTGAGGGCGTCGACCGCGACGACGTCGTCGAAGCGCTTGGTGACGCTCTCGAGGCGGATGTCCGGTGCGGACTTCTCGCCCGCCGTTGCCGACGGCTCTACACGCTCCTCGACGGCCATCCTGGTCAGTCGATCTTCGCCATCACATGCTTGATCTGCGTGTAGTCCTCGAGCGAGTAGACCGAGAGATCCTTGCCGTACCCCGACTCCTTGTAGCCACCGTGCGGCATCTCGGAGACGAGCGGAATGTGGTCGTTGATCCAGACGGTGCCGAACTGGAGCCTGCGCGCCGCGTTCAGCGCACGGCCGACGTCACGCGTCCACACCGAGGCGGCGAGGCCGTAGCGGACGTCGTTGGCCCAGGCGATCGCCTGGTCGTCGTCCGCGAAGCGCTGGACGCTCACCACCGGGCCGAAGACCTCGCGCTGGATGATCTCGTTGTCCTGCTCGATGCCTGTGACGACCGTCGGCTTGACGAAGAAGCCGCGGTCGCCGTTTCCGTCGCCGCCCGTGAGGATCGTCGCCTTCGACTCCTTGGCGCGCTCGAGGAAGCCGACCACACGGTCCTGCTGGTCTTTCGAGATCACCGGGCCCATCTCGATCTCGTCGCCCTCGGCCGGATCGCCGACGTGCAGCGACTCGACGGCGGGCACAAGCTCCTCGAGGAGCTTGTCGTAGATCTTCGGGCCGGCCACGACGCGCGAGGCAGCCGTGCAGTCCTGCCCGGAGTTCCAGTAGCCGGCGATCTTGATCGCCTCGGCCACCGCGGCCGGGTCGGCGTCGTCGAAGACGACGACCGGAGCCTTCCCGCCGAGCTCGAGATGGACGCGCTTGAGGTTGTCCGCCGCCGTCCTCGCGATGGCCTTGCCGGTCTCGACGTCGCCGGTGAGCGAGACGAGGCGCACGTCGGGGTGCTTGACGAGGGCCTCGCCGACGGGCACGCCGTCGCCCGTGACGACGTTGAGCACGCCCGCCGGGATGACGTCGGCGGCGAGGTCCATGAAGCGGAGCAGCGAGAGCGGGGTCTGCTCTGACGGCTTCAGCACCTGGACGTTCCCGGCCGCGAGCGCGGGCGAGAACTTCCAGACGGCCATCATGAGCGGGTAGTTCCAGGGAGCGATGCCTGCGACGACGCCGATCGGCTCGCGCCGGAGCATGGAGGTGTAGCCCCGCATGTACTCGCCGGCCGCGCGGCCTTCGAGCACGCGCGCCGCGCCGGCGAAGAAGCGAATGTTGTCCGCGGACACGGGCATCTCGTCCCGCGCATAAGACAGCGGCTTGCCGACGTTTTTGGACTCGAGGGCCGCAAGCTCCTCCGCGTTCTCCTCGATCAGGTCGGCGAGCTTCAAGAGCATCTCGGCGCGCTCGCCCGGCGTGGTCTCGAGCCACTCCGGAAGGGCTTCCTTGGCCGCTTGGACCGCACGATCGGCGTCCTCGGCCGTGCTCCGTGCAACCTCAGCGAGCACCTCGCCGGTCGAGGGGTTCAGGACCTCCATCGTCTCTCCGCCGGAGGAGTCGGCCCACTCTCCGCCGACGAAATTCTTGTGCTGCGACACCGCCACGCTCATGTCAGGACCTCCGGCTCCATTACTACGGCATGGCCAGCGTAGCCCGCACGCCGTTCCCCAACAACCCTGAAGCGTCGGCCTAGGCCCTGTTGACCACTTGTACGCGGTGGCCTAAAGGCTGAGGATCGCTACTCCTCCCGCGACAAGGACGGCTCCGGCGAGCCGCTCCGGCCCTACGGGTTCCTTGAGCACGAGCGCCGCAAAGGCTGCCGCGATGACGATGCTCGTCTCCCGCACCGCGGCCACCGAGGCCGCGGAGGCCCGCTGGAGCGCGGCGAGCACGAGCCCGTACGCACCGAAGGTTGCAAGCCCCGCGGCGACCGTGGCCCAGCCCCATTCGGCCCGCAAGGCCGTGCGGCCGCGCAGGCGCAGGATCGCCGCCGAGTAGCCGAGCCCGGAGAGGAGCATCGAGAGCTCGAGATAGACGAACGGCGCTGCGTACCGGATCCCGTACTTGTCCACCAGGGTGTAGGCGGCGATGAAGCAGGCGATCGAGAGGCCGAAGAGAACACCCGCCGGCTCGGCTGAACGGCGCAGGCCGCGGACGAGGAGAACCCCGAACCCGACGAGGCAGACGCCGGCGGCCTGCTGCGCCGACGTGCCCAGCCCGAGCGCGGCCACGCCGACGACGAGGACGAGCACCGGCGCCGTCCCGCGGGCGATCGGATAGACGACGGACAGCTCGGCCCGGACGTAGGCGGCGGCCAGAAGGATGACGTAGCCGAGCTGGAGGAACGACGTGACGACGATGTAGGGGATCGCCGCCGGCTCGATTCTCCAGGTGAGCGCCGCCACCGGCGCGTAGGCGACGAGGGCGACGAGGAGCGCGACCGCGGTCGCCGCCTCGGGGTCCTTCGCGCGCGCGATGAGCAGGTTCCAGAACGCATGGAGAAACGCGGCGGCGACGGCGAGCGCGAGGGCGTCCAGCGGCACGGCGGTAGTCTCCCCTGCCGATGAGACGGCCGCGCGCGATCGTGTTCGACTTCAACGGGACGCTCTCCCACGACGAGCCGATCCTCTGCGAGATCTTCATCGAGCTCTTCGCCGAGCACGGCAAGCCGCTCTCGGCCCAGGAGTACTTCGACGTCCTGGCCGGCCTTTCGGACCCCGAGATCGTCCGCACCTGGCTCGGGCGGGACCACCCGGACGTCGACGAGGTGATCGAGGAGCGGATCCGCCGCTACCGGGCCGCCGTCGCCGACGGCTCGAGCGTGCCGCCCGAGCTTCGGGACGCGGTCCGCTTCGCCTCCGAGCGCGTCCCGCTCGCCATCGTCTCGGGCGCGGCGCGTCCCGAGATCGAGCCCGTGGTCGAGGCGGCCGGGCTCGCGGATGCTTTCGACTTCATCGTCACCTCGGACGACGTCGAGCGAGGCAAGCCCGATCCCGAGGGGTATCGGAGAGCGCTCGCCCTCTTCGACCAGAGCATCCACGCAGGAGATGTCCTGGTTCTGGAAGACACGGAAGCGGGCGTTGCCTCGGCCAATGCGGCCGGCATGCGCTGCTTCGCGGTGCTGGGGACTCTGTCCCCCGACCGGCTCGCGCAGGCCGACGAGATCGTGGACCGAATCGACCTGCCCCTCATGCGGCGGCTCTTCGAGGGGGCGTGAAGCCGCTCGTCCTCGCCCACCGTGGCGCCTGCTGGGCCGCGCCGGAGAACAGTCTCGAGGCCTTCGAGCTCGCGATCGCCGAGGAGGCGGACTACGTCGAGTTCGACGTCCGGGCCCGAAACGGCGAGCTCGTCATCTGCCACGACCCCGGCCCGCCCGACGACGTACCGACTCTCGAGGAGGCGCTGGCCGCCCTCACCGGCCGCATCGGCCTCTGCGTCGAGGTGAAGGAGGAGGAGACGACCGGCGCCGTCCTCGACGCCCTCGAGCGCCACGCTGTCGATCCGGAGCAGCTCCTGGTCGTGTCGTTCCGGGCGGGCGCGATCCGGCGCGTGGCGGAGCGCCGCCCCGAGATCCGCTGTGTCCTGCACGTGAACGACCCCGCCGCAGCCGCGGGGTGCTGGGGGATCGGCTTCGAGGAGCCCGCAGCGGCCGGCCGAATCGAGGAGGCTCAGGCCGCGGGGCTCGCGACCACCGTCTTCACCGTCAACGATCCCGCGCGGATGCTGGAGCTCGCCGCGCTGGGCGTGACCGGGATGTTCACGGACCGACCGGCGCTTGCTCGGCGGACACTTGCGGCTGCTCGCTGAGCGCCAGGACGCGCCCTCCGTCCGCCGGGAAGCTCGCCGCGACACGCGAGCCGACCGGGAGCTCGGCGGCCTTGTGGCCGGGAAGGTCGGCCGAGAGCTCGTACTCCCCCGCCTCCACTTTCACCCGGGTGATCGAACCGAGGAAGATGTGGGCGACGACCTCGCCGAGGATGGCGCCCGCCACCCCACCGTCCGCGCGCTCGACCTCGAGGATCTCGGGACGAACGAGAACGAGGACGCGCTCCCCCCTGGGCAGGTCATGCGCATCGTCCACCGGAAGGACGCTTCCGCCCACCTGCACCTGCCCACTTTCGGCAACGGTCGCCTCGAGCCGGTTCATCGTGCCGATGAACTCGGCGACGAACGGCGTTCCGGGCGCGTTGTAGATCTCGGCGGGTGAGCCGATCTGCTCGATGCGGCCGTGAGAAAGGACGGCAACCCGATCCGAGATCGAAAGCGCCTCCTCCTGGTCATGGGTCACGTAGAGCGTCGTGATACCGAGCTGGGTCTGAAGCCGGCGGATCTCCTCGCGGAGCTGGAGGCGCACCTTTGCGTCGAGGGCGGAGAGCGGCTCGTCGAGGAGGAGCACGCGAGGCTCGATCGCCAGCGCACGGGCGAGGGCGACTCGCTGCTGCATTCCGCCGGAGAGCTGGTGTGGATAGCGCTTCGCGGCGGCCGTGAGCCCGACGAGCTCGAGCAGCTCCTCGACCCGCGTGCGACGGGGAGCGCCCCTCTCGCCTCGGATCCGCAGGCCGAACTCCACGTTCGCCTCTGCAGTCATGTTCGGGAAGAGCGAGTAGGCCTGGAAGACCATGCCCATGTCGCGCTTGTTGGCAGGAATGTTCGTGACGTCGTTTCCCTCGACGACCACCCGTCCCGAGGTCGGCGTCTCGAACCCGGCCACGATCCGAAGCGCCGTCGTCTTCCCGCAGCCGGACGGGCCGAGCAGGGAGAGGAACTCACCGGTCTCGAGAGCGACGTCGATCTCCTCGATCGCCGTGAAGTCGCCGAACTCCTTGTGCAGCTTCTGCAGCTCGAGATACGGCATCAGCGACCCGCCACCGGGGCGACGCCACGACCGGGCCGCCGTCCGACCAAGAGGATCCCGAGCAGCGCGAGCCAGGTGAGGCCGAAGCTGATGATCGTGAGGGCCGCCGCCGGGTTCGCCTGCGTCTGGCCGACGTAGTTGATGTACGTCGGGAAGGTGTTGAAGAGCGCGATATGAGCCATGGTGAACTCGCCCATGACGAGGGCGAAAGTGAGAAACGCGCCCGCGAGCGCGCCGGACGCGATATTCGGAAGGATCACGCGTACGAGCGTTGTCGTCCACCCCGCTCCGAGGCTGTGTGCGGCCTCCGTCAGCGTGTGCACGTCGATCGACCGAAACGAGACGTCGAGCGCCCGGAACATGAAGGGGAACGAGAGGACGACGTAGCCGGGGACGAGGAACCGCGGCGACTCGATGAACCAGAGCGGCACGCGGTCGACGTTGTAGAAGTCGAGCAGCCCGACGATGAGGATGATCGGCGGGACCACGAAGGGAAGCACCGAGAGGAACTCCACCAGGGGCCGAAGCCGCGGGAAGCTCAGGTGCACGCTGTAAACACCCGGGATCAGGATGAGCAGGCTCACCACGATCGTCGCGAGGGCGAGCTTGAACGAGACCCAGAGAAGGTCGCGGAACTGCGGGTCGCTGAGGATCTCCCGATAGGAGGACAACCCGTAGCCGCTCACCTCCTTGAGGCTGAACTCGAGCGTCGCGGCGAGCGGGATGAAGAAGTAGGCGGCACCGATGCCGAGCCAGACCCAGCCCGAGCGGGGCATGTGCCGGCTCAAGAGGCCCGCCTCCGCCAGCGCGACGCCCGCCGCTCGAGGACGAAGTAGAGCGCCATCGTCACCGAGATGACAAGCGCCATCCCAACGGCGAGCGCATATCCCTGGTGAGGATCGGAGAGGACGTTGCCGCCGATCAGCTCGCCGATCTGGAGCGGTGTCAGCTCGATGTGGCCCGACGTCAGGGCGTAGGCCGTCGCGTAGGCGGCGAACGCGCTCCCGAATAGGAGCAGCATCGCGCCCAGGATCGAGGGGAAGAGGATCGGCAGGCCGACACGGCGCCAGTACTGCCACGAGCTCGCGCCGAGGTTCGAGGCCGCCTCCCGCCACTCCTCGCGGAGCCCGTCGATCGCCGGGGCGATGATGAGGATCATGAGCGGGATCTGGAAATACATGTACGTGACGACGATCCCCCAGAAGCTGAAGAGGGTGAAGCCATGTCCATAAAGGTCGACGCCGATCTTGTCGAGCCACCGGGTGACCGCGCCCACGGTGCCGAGGGTCGCGATGAAAGCGAAGGCGAGCGGGACGCCGCCGAAGTTCGCGGCGACGCCTGAGAACGTCGTCATGGCCGGCCTGATGAACCGCGGCGCTTTGGGCGAGATGGCCGCATAGGCGATCAGCAAGCCGAGCAGACCGCCTAGGACAGCCGTGTAGATGCTGATCTTGATGCTGGTGATATAGGCCGAGCGATAAGGCTCGTGAAAGATGGCCGAGACGAATTTCGTCGTCCAGGTGCCGTCGTCTGCCCGGAACGCGCCAATAAGAAGCGCAGCCGCAGGGATGAGCAGGAACGCGATCGCCCAGAGGAAGAACGGCGCGACGCCCAGCCAGGCAAGCGGGAAACGCCGTCCGGGCTGCCTTGGAGCGGCCGCCCGGACGGCGTCGATGCTTTCAGCGGTTGCCGCCAGGAGCTACCCCGCGACCTCGTTCCAACCGTCGGCAATCGTCTGCGTCGCCGCGTCGTTCTGCTCCGGGGTCGGGAACTCGATGTTCGCGTAGAGGTCCGCCGAGGGCAGCGCGTCGAGCAGGTCCTGGGGGATAACGCCGCGGTCGGACATGTCCTGGAACCGGGCCGGGTGCGAGTACCCCTTGAGCCAGAGAAGCTGGCCCTCGTCCGAGTAGAGGAACTCCTGCCAGAGCCGGGCGGCGAACGGATTCGGCGCGTCGGCGTTGATCGCCTGGCAGTAGAAGTTCCCGACCGCCGCATCCTCGGGAACGGTCACCTCCCACGTGATGTTCGACTTGAACTCGGAGCCGTAGGCGATCTGCAGGTAGTCCCAGTCGATCGTGACGGGAGTCTGGCCGTTGGCGACGGTTGCCGGCGTGGCATCGACGAGGATGAAGTTGCCCATGTCCTTCAGCTCTGCGAAGAAGTCGATGCCGGGCTGGATGTCGTCGAGCGAGCCGCCGTTCGCGACCGAGGCCGCGAAGACCGCAGCGAACGCCGAGCCCGACTCGCGCGGGTCACCGTTCAGCGCGACCTTGCCTTTGTACTCCGCGTTCTTCAGATCGGCCCAGCTCGCCGGGAGCGGAGCGACCTTCGTGTTCGCCCCGAGCGAGACCGCGCCCCAATAGTCGCCGACCCAGGCGCCGTCCGCGTCTTTCAGGTCGTCCGGGATCGTGTCCCACTGCGAGTTCTTGTAGTTGGCATAGAGACCGCCGCTCTTGCCTTCCACGGCGAAGGACGGCCCGACGTCGAGGACGTCCGGGGCTCGATCCTGGCCCTTGAGGGACTTGACGGCCTGGTTCTCCTCGGCCGACGAGCCATTCGGGTTGGCATTGTTGATCGTGATCCCGTACTTGGACTGGAAGGTGTCCATGATCTCGCCGTAGTTCGCCCAGTCGGGCGGAAGGGCGATCGTGTTCAGTGTCCCTTCCTCCTTCGCGGCCGCGACGAGGTCGTCCATCGAGATGTCGGTGCCCGACGCGGGAACCGACGGCGCGCCGCCGCCCGTGCCCGTGGCGCCGCTGGTCGAGGTCTCGTCCCCGCCGCCGCATGCAGCCGCGATAGCCGGCAGCGCCGTCAGGCCTGCTCCGAAGACGACGCCGCGTTGCAAGAGCGAGCGCCTCGTAAGCCGGGACTCTTCGAGAGCACGCTTGACGCGCTCTTCCAACTCGCGGTCCTGCATGTGTCCTCCTCGCGTCGTGTTCGGGTTTCGATGGTCTCACGGAGCTAGGCTCCCTTCAAGATGCGTGCACACGTTTTTCTCCAGAAAGGCACCTGGCTCAAATGCGCGCTTCACGCGCATACGACCAATTCCGACGGCGAGCTCGCGCCCGCCGACCTCGTCCGCCACTACGAGGAAGCCGGGTTCGACGTGCTCGTCATCACCGACCACTGGATCCGTACGGTCGAGCCGTCTACGAAGCGCCTGCTCGTCCTTCCGGGAACCGAGCTCGACGCGCTGCGCCGCGACGGGAAGACGTATGCGCACGTGCTCGCGCTGGGCGTCGAGTCGGACCCGGAGCCGCCCGCCGCCGATTTCCCGGGCCTCGAGGAGACGGTTGCGTGGGTGCGCGCGAACGGCGGCGTGCCTTTCGTCGCACACACGTACTGGAGCGGCCTGCGCGCCGACGAGTTCGAGGAGATCGAGGGCCTCGCCGGCATCGAGGTCTTCAACGCGGGCTGCGAGCTCGAGGTCGGACGCGGTCACGCCGGCCTCCACTGGGACGAGGCGCTCCAGGCAGGGCGCGACCTGCTCGCCATCGCGACGGACGATTCCCACCACCCGGGCAAGGACAGCGCCCAGGCGTGGGTGTGGGCCCGCTGCGAGGAAAAGAGCCGGGAGGCGCTCCTCGCCGCTCTCGACTCGGGGTCCTTCTACAGCTCGAGCGGGCCCGAGATCGCGGCGCTCGAGACCGAGGAAGACGACGTCCGGGTCCGCTGCAGCCCCGCGCGCAGCATCACGCTTCTCACCGGCCGGACGAAGGGCGCGCGCGTAAACGCGGGCGACGGCGCCTACATCTACTCCGGCGAGGTGCTCGGGACCGACGGTAACGGCCTCGTCACCGAGGCGCGGCTCACGCGCCCGCGCGGGACACCGCACGGACGGCTCGAGGTGGAGGACGAGGCCGGCCGGCGCGCCTGGACGAATCCGCTATGGCCCTAGAGTGGCGCGGAGAGGCCCTCGAGGAGCTCGCGGGCCGCGAGTTCGACCTGCTGGTCGTCGGCGCCGGAATCATCGGAGCCGGCATCGCCAACGAGGCGGCGCGTTCGGGGCTCGCGGTCGCGCTCGTCGACAAGGGCGACTTCGGTGCGGCGACCTCGAGCTCGTCCTCGAAGCTCATACACGGCGGCCTCCGCTACCTGCGCCTCGGCGACGTGCGGCTCGTCCGCGAGGCGCACGAGGAGAGGCGCGCTCTCATGCGCGTCGTCGCCCCGCACCTCGTCCGGCGCCTGCCCTTTCTCTTCCCGGTCTACGAGAACGGTCCCTACCGCGCGTTCACGATCCAGACCGGCCTGTGGCTCTACTCCACCCTTGCGCGCGAGCGCCTCGGCGGGCTCGTCCCGCCGGAGCGGTCGCGGCGCAGCATCCCGCCGCTCCGGCTCGACCGGCTGCGAGGCTGCGGGCTGTATGCGGATGCCTGGACCCACGACAGCCGGCTGTGCCTCGCCAACGTTCGTGCCGCGGCCGACGCTGGCGCGGCCGTCCTCAACTATGCGGAGGTAACGGAGCTCCGCAAGAAGGGCGGGCATGTCGCGGGAGCCGAGTTGCGCGACCTCCACGGCGGCGAGACCGCGAGCGTGAGGGCACGTGTCGTCGTCAACGCGACGGGGCCGTGGGTCGACCGGCTGCGGCGGCTCGAGGATCCTGCGGCAGCGCCGTCCGTCCGACTGAGCAAGGGCGCCCACGCGCTCCTGCGCCTCGAGCAGCCGTGGAGCGCCGCGCTGACGATCCCGCACGACACCGTCCGCGTCTCCTTCGCCGTCCCGTGGGAAGGCATGCTCCTCCTCGGCACGACCGACACGCTCTACGAAGGCGAGCCCGAGGACGCCGCGGCGACCCCGGAGGACGTCGACCAGATCCTCGCCGAGGCTGCCGTCGCGCTCGAGCCGCAGGTGCTTCGGCCGGACGCGATCCGCTCGGTGTACGCAGGCCTGCGCGTCCTTCCCGGCGCCGAAGGTGCGACCGCCAGCGCGAGGCGGGAGACCCTCTACCTGCGCGGCCCGGGCGGGATGCTCACCGTCGCGGGCGGAAAGCTCACGACCTACCGGCGGATCGCGCTCCACGCGCTGCGGCAGGTGCGCGGCGACCTCGGGCTGCACCGCCTCCCCGGCAGCCCAGTCCCCCTGCCGGGAGCCGTGGAACTGGCCGAGGCGGGTGTCCACGTCGCCCGCGCCCATCCGGACCTCGAGCCGGCGATCCGCTCACACCTGGCACACCTCTACGGCAGCCTCGCCGCGGAGGTGCTCGAGGAAACGACGCACGACCCCTCCCTCCTCGAGCGCCTCAACCCCCAAGGGCCCGACATCGCCGCCCAGGCCGTCTACGCGCAGCGGCGCGAATGGGCGTGCAAGCCAGAGGACATCCTCAGACGCCGCACGACCCTCGAGCTCCGCGGCCTGCGGCCGACGAGGAAGCTCGCGGAGGTCCTCCACCCCTAGAGCTCGACGATGACGGTCTTCGTCTCCGTGAACGTCTCGAAGGGATGACGGCCGCCGACGCGGCCGATCCCGCTCCGCGAGCCGGCCCGTCCGCCGAAGGGCAGGTGGCTCTCCCAGTAGTTCGACGACTCGTTGACGTTCACCCAGCCGGCGCGCGCCGCCTCGGCGAAGCGCAGGCCACGGCGGAGATCCTGCGTGAAGACCGACGTGAGGAGGCCGTACGGCGAGGAGTCGATCAGCGCGAGCGCCTCCTCCCCGCTCGCAATCGTCGAGATCGGGACGATGGGCCCGAAGGTCTCCTCGGTCGAGACCTCCATGTCGTGGTCGACGCGGTCGAGAACCGTCGGCTCGTAGTAGAGGCCGGTCGGGTAGCCCTCGGCGCGGCTCCCGCCCGAAACGACCTCGGCGCCGCGCTCGACCGCATCGCCGATATGGCGATCCATCTTCTCCGCGACCGGCTCGTTGTTCAGCGGGCCCATCGTCGTGTCGTCGGCGAACGGATCGCCGAGGCGGACCTCCTTCGCAATCGCGGCCGCGAGCTTGTCGAGGTAGGCGTCGTGCACGGACTCGTGGATCAAGAAGCGCTCGCCCGCGGTACAGCTCTGGCCCGCGCAGAGAAAGGAGGCGACGAGCGTGGCCGCGACGGCCTTGTCCAGATCTGCGTCCTCGAGGACGACCACCGGGCCGTTCCCACCCATCTCGAGCAGGAGCGCCTTGCCCGCGGCCCGCCCGGCGACCTTGTAGCCCGTCGCGATCGAGCCGATGAAGCCGACGGCGTGCGTGTCGACGCTGCCTGCAACCTCGTCGCCGACGATGGCGCCGCGCCCGGTGACCATGTTGAAGACACCCCTGGGCAGGTCGGCCGCGGCGATGCACTCGGCGAGCTTCACGGCCGCCACCGAGGTCGTCGGCGCCGGTACCCAGACGACGGCGTTCCCGGCCGCGAGCGCGGGCGCGACCACCTCCGCCGGCATCGTGTACGGCCAGTTCCACGGAGTGATGACGCCGACGACGCCCTTCGGCACCCGGTAGACGAGCACGCGCTTCGCGCCGTCCACTGAAGGAGGCATCGTTCCTTCCAGCCGCCGTGCGTCGGCCGCCGCCGCGAGCCAGTACTGCTCGAGCTCGTCGACTTCGTCGTAGGCCTCCGCCCTGAGCGGCTTGCCCTGGTCGAGGGTCAGCGTGCGCGCCAGGTCGTCGCGCCGCTCGGCGACGACGGCTGCGATCCGCTCCATCGCCTCGGCACGCTCGAAGGCCGATCTGGCCGCCCAGCCACGCCAGGCCGAGTTGGCCGCCGCGGTCGCGCGCTCGGCGTCGGCCCCCGTCGCCTCGGGAACGGTGCCTAGGCTCTCCCCTGTCGCGGGGCTCGTCGCTTCCATGCGTGCGCCGGATTCGCTCTCCACCCACTCGCCCGCGATGTGCATGCGGTGCTCCACGAAGCGAGTTTGCCACGCCCGTTCAGCAGGGGGCCAACCGAGCCGATATCCGGATCGTGGCGGACAACATCGATCGAGCCAAAGCGGCAATGGCCGCCGGGAAGACCAACGCGGCCTTCGTCCATCTCTGGAATGCCGTCGAGCCGGCTCGCCTGGCAGGCGATGCGGAAGCTCTTCGCGAGATCGCGAGGCTCGCGCGGTCGCTGCCGGGTCGCGAGGCCGCCGATCTGCTCGCCGCCACCGGGCTCCAGGGGTCAGAGGTACCCGCGCCCCAACCTGATGTGAAGCAGATCTCTAAGCGTCCACGTCGGAGAGCTTTCGTTTGGCTAGCGATTGTCGTCGCCGTCGCCATCTTCAACCTCGTCCAGGATCTCGTCCCGAACGACACCCGGCCGACCCAGCCCAAGCAGCGGCCTCCCGGCGCGGAGCCCGTGGCGGTCGGGCTCCACCTCGTCCCGCTGGACCGTTATCCGGCGAAGGAGCTCGGCGAGCTCGTCCCCACGGTCGCACCGTCCGCGGGCATCGTGTTCGTGCGACATCAGGTAGTGCTCGACCCCTCGACCTACGATCCGATGCGCAAGCAATACGTCGCCGAAAGGCTGCTGCTCGAGCTGAGACAACAGTTCGCGCTCACCGGAGCAAACACGCTGATAATTGGAGTCACATCGCTCGACATGTACTCGGCGAGGCAAATGAAGAAGGAGAGCGTGTCGGTTGCGCGATCTGATGACGGCGTCTTCGTCGTCATCTCGACCTTCGGCTTCGGAAGTCTCCAAGAGGGTCGCCAGGCTGCGCTCGGACGGACGATTCTGAAGGAAGTCGGCCGCACATCGACGGAGCCTCAGGTCTAGCTCCATCCGTTCGCGCATAGACGCCGTATGGAGGGAAGCGTCCAAGCTCCCCCTCGGACGCTGGGTGGAGGCGGGCGGGGCTGCGGCGTCCGTCCGCCTCTCCATCTCAGCTGAGCAGCAGGAGCAGCGCGATGCCGATCGCAAAGACGACCAGACCGGCGACGAGGGCTGCCAGGCTTCCCGGCCCGCCTCGCCCAAGAGGTGGCTCGGGCGCCCGGTCCTTCGGCGGAAGGCTCGGCGGGGTCGGCGGCGTGACCTGGCTCACGAGCCCTAGTGCGCCGGCGGTTCCCAGCCCTCGAGGACCGGTGGCTTGTAGTCCGTGCCGACCGTTTTCGAGCCCTTGACCCAAGGGCCGAGCTCGGGCTGGGGGAACTTCGTGTGCGTCCCCTTCAGCTGGATGCCGTAGGAGTTCCCCGACTGCAGATGCTTGACGAGCACTTTGCGGGCGATCTCGTTCTCGCGCCCCTCGGGGATGTCGAAGTAGATGCGGATGAATGAGTTCGAGTACCGGTCGAAGACCGCGGGGGTGCCCTCCTCCTCGAGAAGCTCCACGTCCTCGAGCCAGTTGATGTCCTCGCCGGGGGTCGCTGCGACGAGATCGACGTCGTCGAGCTCGGAGATGTCCTCCTGGTAGGCCTGCCGCTTCCCCGACAGGTACTCGGAGTCGATGTCCTTGATCTTCTCGGGCTCGCCGCGCTCGGCCATCAGCGATCACCTTCTGAGGAGGCCGCGGTCTCCGCGCGCGAAACGCGAGTAGCGCAAGGACGCAGGGAGCGTTCGTACCTGGAAGGTACGGGCGCGACCGAGGAGGCCGCGATGCGACGCGTTGCAGCGTGATCGAGACTCCGGACTGCGAGGAAGGGGGTCGCCATCTAGTCCGCGGCTCCCGTGAGGCGGTCCTCCGACTCCGGCAGGTAATCGACCGGGAACTCGAGGTGCTTCTCGAGCAGACGCTCGATCTTTGCAAGCGCGCGCTCCTCGGTCACGCCGGGGATCCAGTCCGTGCCCGCGAGCGGCACCTTCGCCATCGCGGCCGCCTCGACGGTCAGCGCGCAGAGGTCCTCGGGCTCGAGCGAGTGCACGTTCGTCTTCCCGCACGCGCGCGCGAGCATCTGCAGCTCGAGCGTGAGCGTGTGGAGGAAGTTGTAGACGCGCTCAGCTGCCTCGTCGACGACGAGGCGCTTGCGGAGCTCGGGATCCTGGGTGGTGATGCCGACCGGGCAGCGCCCGGTATGGCAGTGGTAGCACTGGCCGGCGGGGACGCCGACCGTGCCCTCGTAGTCGGTGACGCCCGGAATCTCCTTGTTGCAGTTGAGCGCCATGAGCGCCGCGTGGCCGATCGCCACCGCCTTCGCGCCGAGGGAGAGCGCCTTGGCGACGTCGCCGCCGTTTCGGATCCCGCCCGCGACGACGAGGTCGATCTCATCGGCGAGGCCGACGTCCTCGAGCGCCCGGCGCGCCTCCGGGATCGCCGCCATGAGCGGAATGCCCGTTTCCTCGGTCGCGGTGTGGGGCCCCGCCCCGGTGCCGCCCTCGGCGCCGTCGAGATAGATGATGTCCGGCCCGCACTTGGCCGCCATGCGCACGTCGTCGTACACGCGCGCGGCGCCGAGCTTGAGCTGGATCGGGATCTGGTAGTCGGTCGCCTCGCGGATCTCCTGGATCTTCAGCGAGAGGTCGTCAGGGCCGAGCCAGTCGGGATGCCGCGCCGGCGAACGCTGGTCGATCCCCGGCGGAAGCGAGCGCATCTCGGCCACCTGCTCGGTCACCTTCTGGCCCATGAGGTGACCCCCGAGGCCGACCTTGCAGCCCTGGCCGATGAAGAACTCACACGCGTCGGCGAGCATCAGGTGGTGCGGGTTGAACCCATACCGGCTCTGGATGCACTGGTAGTACCACTTCGTCGAGAGGTCGCGCTCCGGCGGGATCATCCCGCCCTCGCCCGAGCACGTCGCCGTGCCGGCCATGGACGCGCCCTTGGCGAGCGCCATCTTCGCCTCGAGCGACAGCGCGCCGAAGCTCATGCCGGTGATGTAGACCGGGATGTCGAGCTCGATCGGGTTCTTCGCGAAGCGCGCGCCGAGGACCGTCTTCGTCTGACACTTCTCGCGATAGCCCTCGATCACGAACCGGGTCAGCGTGCCCGGCATGAACATGAGGTCGTCCCAGTGCGGGATCTTCTTGAACATCGAGAAGCCACGCATGCGATAGCGCCCGAGGTCGGACTTCACGTGGATGTCGTTGATGACCTCCGGAGTGAAGATGCGGCTGTGACCGAGAACGTGCTCGTCGGAGGACATCAGAGCACCAACTTCCTTTCCGAAGGCTCGAGGTTGTCGTAGTTGTAGAGCATCTTGCCGCAGACGAACTTCTGGAGCTCGGGCGGCTCGCCGAGCCCGTAGATCGAGAACTTGCGGTCGACGAACTCGGTGTCCGCGTCGGTCCACTCGCCGGGCACGCAGTCGATCCCGAGCGACTTGACCTTGCCGCCGACGTAGATCGTCCCGTCGTACATCGAGTCGCCGAGGCCCGGGCCGACGTTGCCGCAGAGGATCTGACGGCCGCGCTGCATCATGAAGCCGGTCATCGAGCCCGCGTCGCCCATGACGATGATCGTCCCGCCCTTCTGGTCGATCCCGGAACGCGCCCCGACCTGGCCCTTCACGACGAGGTCGCCGCCTCTGAGCGCCGCACCGGTGAGCGAGCCCGCGTTCCCCTCGACCACGACGATGCCGGACATCATGTTCTCGCAGGCCGACCAGCCGACGCGGCCCTTGATCTGGATCTCGGGCCCGTCGATGAGGCCGCAGCCGAAGTAGCCGAGCGAGCCGTCGTAGGTGATCTTGCAGCGCGTGAGGATGCCGACCCCGATCGAGTGCTTCGCGCCCGGGTTCAGGACGGTGACGTCCTCGATCCCCTCCTCGTAGAGGAGGCGGCGAAGCTCGAGGTTGATCTGGCGGGTCGAGAGGTCGTGCGCGTCGAAAGTCGCCTTCCCGTCCGCGATCTTCGCGGTGCGGGGCGCCTCGGCATCCGGCTCGGCGAGCCCCCGCGCGTCATACGTGATCCGCTGCTCGCCTACCGCGCCCACACCATCACCTCGCCCTCGTAGGGATCATGCGTGTCGATCTCGCGGTCGAACACCGCGCGAATGGCGATCTCCTCCGAAGCGAGCGCGACGACCTCGTCCGATTCGTAGAGGACGAGCGGCTTCGCCGCCATCTCGTCCTTCGCGACGCCGAGCGCGTCGTCGGTGACGGCGATGTACGTGAAGACGCCGTCGAGCTCCTCGAGCGAGTCGCGCATCGCCGACTCGAGGTCGGAGCCCTCGGCCATCTTCTCGGCGAGGTAGACCGCGATGATCTCGGAGTCGCACTCGGACTGGAACCGGTGGCCCGAGCGCTCGAGCCGGCGCTTCCACTGGAAGTAATTCGTCAGCTGGCCGTTGTGGACGACGGCGACGTCGTTGAAGGGATAGGCCCAGTACGGGTGCGCGCCGGAGATGTCGACGTCGGACTCGGTCGCCATGCGGACGTGTCCGATCGCGTGCGTGCCGTTGAAGCCGTTCAGGTCGTACTGGTGGGCGACGGTCTCGGCGTCGCCCAGGTCCTTGACGATCTCGAGCGAATGACCGACAGAGAGCACCTCCGCGTCCGGGATGTCCTCGATCCGGTCCGTGAGGTCCTTGAGATCTCCGCCGTAGGCGAGGTTGAGACGGTGGGCGTAGTCGGTCTCGCGCTCGTGTTCGAGGATCTCCGCCCCGGCGGTCTTCAGTCGGTCGATGACCTGGCGCTGGTGGCGCTCGAGGCGCCCGTCGAACTCGAAGTCACGCGGCGTGTTCGAGTCGGCCAGCGTGTAGCGCATGACGATCTGGTGATGCTGGTGCGGGCCGTAGAGCGCGTAGCCCGTCGAGTCGGGGCCGCGATGCTTCATCGACTGGAGCATCCGGGTCATGTCGCGACCGATCTCGTGCGTCCCGTCGCGGTAGATGATGCCTGCAATTCCACACATGTCCGGTCTCCCGCTACGGCAGGACGTCGAGGTATTCGCTCACGTCCCAGTCGCTCACCTGGGCGCAGTGCCGCTCCCATTCGTCCCGCTTGTAGTGCATGAACACACGGTACATGTCGCCTGGAAGCGCATTCTTGATCACCTCGTCCTCTTCGAGGGCGTCGAGCGCGTCGCCGAACGTCATCGGCAGGCGGTTGACCTCCTTGCCCGCCTCCATCGCCTCGTAGATGTTCCGCTCCTCCGGCTCGCCCGGATCGAGCTTCCGTTCGATGCCGTCCCTCATGGCGGCGAGAAGTACGGACAGCGAGAGGTAGGGGTTGACCGCGGAGTCGACGGTTCGGTACTCGAAGCGCCCGGGGGCGGAGACGCGGAGTGCAGTCGTTCGGTTCTGGTAGCCCCAGTCGGCGAAGACGGGCGCCCAAAAGCCCGTGTCCCAGAGCCGCCGGTAAGAGTTGACCGTGGAGCAGGTGAGCGCGGTGAGCGCGGGCTGGTGGGCCATGATTCCGCCGATCGCCCAGAGGCCGTGCTGCCCGGGCTTCTGCTGGTCGTCGCCTTCCGGCATGAAGACGTTCTCGTCACCGCGCCAGATGGAGATGTTGTGGTGGCAGCCGTTCGCCGACACGCCCATGAACGGCTTGGGCATGAAGCACGGGAACGCGCCGAGCTCCCGGCCGACCTGCTTGCAGATCTGCCGGAATGTCGACAGGTTGTCTGCCGCCCGCTCCGCCCGGTCGAAGCCGAAGTTGAGCTCGATCTGGCCGGGCGCGTCCTCGTGGTCGCCCTGGATCATGTCGAGCCCGAGCTTCTGGCCGTACTCGACGACGCGGTTGATGATCGGCTGGAGCTCGGAGAACTGGTCGATGTGGTAGCAGTAGGGCTTCGTGACGCCCTCGACAGACGGCGTGCCGTCGTCGTTCAGCTTCAGCCACATCATCTCGGGCTCGGTGCCGGCGCGGAGATGCAGGCCGGTCGCCTCCTCGAAGTCGGCCTGCTGGCGGGCGAGGTTGCCGCGGCAGTCGGAGGTCAGGAACGCGCCCGGGTCCTCGCGCTCCTCACGGTTGCGGAAGCACTGGCACCAGACGCGGGCGAGCTTCTTGCCGTCGCCGGCCGTCCACGGGAGGACGGCGAAGGTCTCGGGCTCCGGGATGCCGACGAGCTCCGCGGCCTCCGGTCCGTAGCCGATGTAGTTCCCGTGACGGTCGATGAAGAGGTTCGCGGTGGCGCCGTAGACGAGCTGAAAGCCCTTGTTCGCGATCGTCTCCCAGTGGGGAGCGGGCACGCCTTTCCCCATGATCCGCCCCGTGACCGAGGGGAACTGGTAGTAGACGTACGAGATGTCCTCGGCATCGATCCGCTTGCGGACTTCCTTGATGCGCTCTGCACGCCCGTCGGCTTCGACGAAGCGCTCGAGGTCCGTTGTCGCCACGAATTTCCTCCTGGTCGGGGGCGGTGCGCGGATACTAAAGCGCGCAACTGCCTCCCTCCACCGGAAGGTGCGAAGACGGCTAGGAGAGGTCCGCGTCTCGGTTGACGATGTGCTCGTAGATCTGGCGGTAGAGGCCGATCGCCTGGCCGACGTCGCCGGGAGCGACCTCCTCTCCGCGGTCGACGATCATCCGCACCTCGTGTGCCGCGCGGTAGGAGCCGAGCACCTCGGGGTCGACGCCCTCGTCGTCCACGGGGTCAGGAGTCTCGACGGGATACCCCGCCTCCACGAGCATCCGCCGGACGAGGTCGTCGAGATCGCCAAGCGCCTCGACGGGGGAGTCGACGACGAGCGGCTCGAGTTGCTGCCACTCCGACTCCCATTCGTGACGGTCAAGCCCAGGTTCGACCATACGAGTCCTCCTACCGCTCGACCGCGGTATTTGAAACACCCGCCGGCGACCTTAAACTCGCCCACGTGAAGGTCCTGATCGTCGGGTCCGGCGGCCGCGAGCACGCGCTCGCCTGGAAGATCGCGCAGAGCGAGCAGCTGGCGGAGTTGCATGCGGCGCCGGGGAATCCCGGCATCGCGGCGCTCGGCCGCTGCCACCCGATCCGTGTGGACGACGTCGAGGGCCTCCTCGGCCTCTGCCGCCAACACGAGATCCACCTCGTCGTCGTCGGCCCCGAGGCGCCGCTCGTCGCCGGCGTCGCCGACGAGCTCAGGCGCGCCGGGGTGGCCGTGTTCGGGCCCAGCAAGGCGGCGGCGCGCATCGAAGGGTCGAAGGCCTTCGCCAAGGAGGTGCTGGAGACCGCCGCGGTGCCGACCGCCGCCGCCCTTGACGGGGCTCGCGCGCCTTGCGTCGTCAAGGCCGACGGCCTCGCGGCAGGCAAAGGCGTCTTCGTCTGCCGCACGCAGGAGGAGGCGGACGCGGCGCTCGTGCGCGCCCGCGCCCTCGGCGGCGACGTCGTCGTCGAGGAGCTGCTCGAGGGCGAGGAGGTCTCGCTCTTCGCACTCTCCGACGGCCAGAGAGTCCTCCCGCTCGCGCCCGCTCAGGACTTCAAACGGCTGCAGGACGGAGACGCGGGCCCGAACACAGGCGGCATGGGGAGCTACTCCCCGGTGCCGATGCTAGGCGAGGACGACGTCGAGGAGCTCGCCGGCCTCGTCCACCGCCCGGTGATCGGCGAGCTCGCGCGGCGCGGCACGCCTTTTGCCGGCCTCCTCTACGCCGGCCTGATGCTGACCGAAGCCGGGCCACGCGTGCTCGAGTTCAACTGCCGCTTCGGCGACCCCGAGACGCAGGCGCTCCTCCCCCGCCTGGGCGGCGACCTCCTCGAAGCGCTCGCCGCGGCCGCGCACGGGGAGCTCGCCGGAGTCGAGCTCGGCGCGGAGCCGCTCGCAGCTGTGGCCGTCGTCCTGGCCGCGCCCGGCTACCCGGACGATCCGGAAAGCGGCGTCCCGATCGGAGGCGCCGAGGTCGCCGGCGCGACCGGCGCGCTCGTCTTCCACGCGGGCACGGCGCTCCGTCACGGCGAACTCGTCTCGGCCGGAGGTCGCGTCCTCGACGTGGTCGGCACGGGGGCCTCCATTTCGGACGCACGGGAGCAGGCCTACGCCGCCGTCGAGCAGATCGACTTCCCCGGCGCGCAGTTCCGCACCGACATCGCAGCGAAAGCGCTCCATGTCCCAGGCTGAGTCCCATCTGCACGAGGTGCCCCTCGCCGCCCTCGAGGAGTTCGAGGACGCCGGCCCGCTCGTCGGCATCCTCATCGGCTCCGAGTCCGACCGGGAAGGCATTGAGCCCGCCGTCGAGGAGCTGAACGAGCGCGGGATCTCCAACGAGCTGCGCGTGCTCTCGGCTCACCGCGACCCGCGCGGGGTGGCCGAGTACGCCTCGACCGCCGCGCTTCGCGGAGTCAGGGTGATCATCGCCGGAGCCGGCATGTCCGCCGCGCTGCCGGGGGCGGTCGCCGCCTACACCGAGCTGCCCGTGATCGGGGTGCCGATGACGTCTTCGAAGACCGCCGCGGGCGGCCTCGACGCGATCCTCTCGATCGTGCAGATGCCACCCGGCGTGCCGGTCGCGTGCGTCTCGCTGAACGGCGCGCGGAACGCAGCGATCCTCGCCGCGAAGATCCTCGCGCAGGGCGGCGGCTACCCCGGCGGCGCGGGTGGACCGGCGACCGCGGTCTAGAACGAAGACGAGGCCCTAGCGGGCCCCGTTTCGAATGAGTGGGAATCAGGATCGGCCTAGTGGTCGCCGCCGCCGTCGTCTCCGCCGCCGGAGCCGGAGTGGCCGCTCGGGCCGGGGTTGTCGTCGCCGTCGTGGCCCGAGCCGGGACCGGAGTTCGCCGACGGACCGGAGTTGTCGTCGTTTCGGTCTTCGACCTCGCCCTGGTCGTCGTTGTCCTCCATCTCGCCCTGGCCGGCGTTGTCGTCGTTCACGTCGTCGCCGACGACACCGTTATCCTCGGGGTGGTCGCGGCCCCGGCCGCGATCGTCGTTTCCATCGTTGCCCTGGTCGTCGGCCTGGTCGTCCTCGGGAACCTGGGCACCGGCGCACTCGGGATCGCTCGCGTGCTCCGCCTCGTCGCAGGGGCCCTTGACGTCCGAAACCGTCGTGGCCGGGTTGGAGCTCGAGCCGCCGTTCGCACCGGCTGCGATCGCCACACCGGCCCCGACGGCCAGCACCGTCGCGACGATGACGAGAAGCTTGTTGAAGGGATTCATTGCCATGACCTCCGTGGGATTGCCTACTCCCTGACCGTAGAGAGGCCCGGCTCAAGCGCGGGCACGCTCCCGGTGAAGGTTCAGTCGGCGCAGGTAAAGACTTGGTTCAGGCGCCCAGCGGAGCCTAGTCGTCGCCGCCGGAATCGTCCGAGCCGGAGCCCGAGCCCGAGCCCGAGGAGCCGGACCCCGAGTTCGAGCCGGAGCGGTCGTCGGAGCCGCCGCCTCCCGAGCCGGAATGGTCGTCCGTGCTCGTGCCGCCGCTCGTTCCCGACGTGTCATCGCCGGAGCCGCCGTGGTCGTCCCCGGTGGTCGTCCCGGACGACGCGTCGTCGGACCCGTGGTCGTCCTTCTTCCCGGACTTCTTCGAGTCGTCATCGAGCGCCCTCGGGTTGGCCTTCCCCTGCGGGGTCTTGACGGGCACGCGCGCCGGCGTCGCGGCGATCGTGCTCGCCGAGCTCAGGTAGACCGCGAGGGCGAGCCCGACCGGCAAGGCGAGCCCCGCGAGCGCGACGAGAATAGTCGTCAGACGGCGCATGGACTGAACGTAGCAGCGCCTGTCTTCAGAATCGGTAAAGACAGGGTCAGCGATCGGCAGGCGTCTGCCTGAAGGCCACCCGCACTCGCGTGCCCGGGCCGTCGGCGAGGCTCACCTTGCCGTCCCAGCGCTCCACGAGCTCGGCGACGATCGCGAGCCCGAGCCCGGTTCCCGGGCCGAGACGGCGCCCGTCCGACCCCCGGTAGAAGCGCTCGAAGACCCGCGCGCGCTCGTCTTCTGGGATCCCGGGGCCGTTGTCGGCGACGACCAGGGCCCCCCGTCCGTTCTCGGACGCCGACTCGACGATCACACGCGCGGCCGGTGGTGTGTAGCGAAGCGCGTTCTCGATCAGGTTGTCCACGACGTGCGCGAGGTCGGCCGGGTCGGCGAAGACGAGCGCCGGCTCGAGGCGCCCGGCCTCCACGGTCTTCCCCGCTTCGCCCGCGGGAGCACGCCACCGCTCGACCGCGTCCCCGGCCACCGACGCGAGGTCGACGGCGAGGCCCGAGGGCGGCGAAGTCGCGGCACCGGCGAGCGCGAGGAGATCGTCCACCAGCGCCTCCAGGCGGTCGAGCTCCTCCTCCGCCTTCACGGCGTTCGCGCCGGCCGCCCCGCCTTCGGCTCGAATCGCCTCGAGCCGAAGCTTGATCCCGGTCAGCGGGGTGCGGAGCTGGTGGGACGCGTTCGCGACGAAGTCTCGCTGCGCGCGCATGCTCGAGCCGAGAGCACCGGCCATGCGGTTGAAGGAGACGCCCAGCGCCGCGAGCTCGGCCGGGCCGTCGGTCGGGGCTCGCGCGTCGAGGTTTCCGCCGCCGAGCTCCCCCGCGGTCTCGCGCAGCCGGCTGAGCGGCCGCGAGACAGTCGTGGCCAGGATCCAGGCGAGCACGAAGGCACCCGCTACGACCGCGAGTCCGATCGCCGCGAGACGGAGCCAGCTCTCGTGCACGCGGGCGACGACGGACTCGCGGGAGGAAGACACGCGCACCGCGCCGATGACCTGGCCTCCGTCGACGACGGGGACGGTGACGAGCAGAAGATCGCCACCGGCGGTCTCGCTGAAGCGCCGGCGCGAGTCGACCCGCCCCTCCGTGAGGGCGACACCAAACTCCGGCCGCGCCGCCGTGGCGAACCTGGAGCCGGGTGCAGCCTGGCCCGCGCTGTCCACCAGCAGGAGCCCGCGGCCGTTCGTCACGACGATTCGCTCGCCCACGGCCGCCGCGGCGTCGTCGACCGCCCCGGTCAGCGCGCCGCTGCTCGCGTTCGGGGTCGCCTGGTCCACCGCCGCCACCTCGTCCGAGATCCGGGCGGCGAGCAGCGCGGCCCGGCCGAGGACGTCCGTCTGAAAGTCGGAGTCCGCCCTCCGCTCGATGCTCAGCGCGAGCGGGATCTCGAGCGCGAGAACGACCGCGGCAACGAGGTAGGCGGCCGCGAGGACGAGGCGGGTGCGGAAGCTCACGGCTGCAGCTCGTCCGCGGACGAGAAGCGAAAGCCGACGCCGCGGACGGTGTGGATGTAGCGAGGCGCAGCGGGATCGTCGCCGAGCTTCTTGCGCAACGAGCTGACATGGACGTCGAGCGTCTTCGTCGAGCCGAACCAGTTCGGGTCCCAGACCTCCGAGACGAGGTAGTCGCGCTTCACGAGCCGGCCGGCGCTTTCGAGGAGGACGCGCAGGAGCTCGAACTCCTTCACCGTCAGCTCGACGGGCTCGCCGTCGCGGGTGACCGAGCGCGTGTCGAGGTTCATGGCCACGTCGCCGCTCGCCAGGACTCCGCCGGACGCGCCCACGGGGTCGGCCGCGCTCCGCCTGAGGACGGCGCGCATGCGGGCGACCAGCTCGGCGGCGCTGAACGGCTTCGTGACGTAGTCGTCCGCGCCGAGCTCGAGACCGAGCACGCGGTCCATCTCCGCCCCGCGCGCACTCACCATCACGACGGGCGTGCGAGCTGCCTGGCGGATCTCGCGGAGCACGTCGCGGCCGTCGCCGTCGGGCAGCATGACGTCGAGGAGGACGATGTCCGGCGCCTGCGCCGAGAAGGCCTCGAGGCCCTCCGCGGCCGTCGCCGCCAGATGGACGTCGAAGCCCTCGCGCCGCAGCGCGTCCGCGAGCGGCTCCGCGATCGGGCGCTCGTCCTCGATCACCAGGACTTTCTTCTTGCTCACCATGGCCACGATCACAATACGGATGCAACTGGAGATCGGCTTTCCACCGGGTCGCCCACCGCGGGCTCTACAATCGAGCCGGTGATCCCGCGCTATTCCCGCCCGGCCATGCAGTACGTCTGGTCGGACGAGGGCAAGCTCGCCCGCTGGCTCGAGGTCGAGCTGGCCGCGCTCGAGGGCTGGAGCGAGATCGGTGCGGTTCCGGCCGACGCGGTCGCGCGCATCCGCGAGCGGGCGACTCCGCCGACACCCGAGCGCGTCGCCGAAATCGAGGAGCGGACGCACCACGACCTCGCCGCGTTCGTGGACGCCGTCGCCGAGGAGCTCGGGGACGACGGGCGCTGGTTCCACTTCGGCCTGACGTCCTCCGACGTCCTCGACACGGCGCTCGCGCTGCAGGCGCGCGAGGCCTGCCTGCTCGTCCTCGAGGGGCTCCAGAGCGCTTTCGCGGCGGTCGCGCGCCGCGCAGAGGAGCATCGCGGGACGGTCATGGTCGGGCGCACGCACGGCATTCACGCCGAGCCGATTACCTTCGGCGCCAAGCTCGCGGGCTGGGCCTTCGAGCTCGAACGCGACAGCGACCGTCTCGAGCGCGCTCTCGCCGGAATCAGCGCCGGGAAGATCTCGGGCGCGGTCGGGATCTACGGCAGCGGCGATCCCGAGGTGGAACGGGTCGCATGCGCCCGTCTCGGGCTCATGCCCGAACCCGTCTCCACACAGGTGGTCCCCCGCGACCGGCATGCCGAGCTCCTGTCGGCACTCGCCGTCGCCGCCGCGTCGCTCGAGCGCTTCGCGACCGAGATCCGCCATCTCGCGCGCACCGAGGTGCGAGAGGTTCAGGAGCCCTTCGGCCGGGGCCAGAAGGGCTCGTCCGCGATGCCGCACAAGCGAAACCCGATCGTCTCGGAGAGACTCTGCGGCCTCGCTCGCGTCGTGCGGGCGGCGGCGGCGGTCGGCCTGGAGAACGTCGCGCTCTGGCACGAGCGGGACATCTCGCACTCGAGCGCTGAGCGCGTCGTCCTCCCCGACGCCTTCCTCGCGCTCGACTACATGCTCGACCGCTTCACTTGGCTCGTCGACGGGCTCGTCGTCGACCCGGAGCGGATGCGCGCCAACCTCGACTCCTCGCACGGGCTCGTCTTCAGCCAGCGCGTCCTCCTCTCGCTCGTCGAGTCCGGCCTCTCCCGCGACGACGCCTACCGGCTCGTTCAGGGCAACGCGCTGCGCGCATGGGACGAGGGGCTCGACCTGCGTGCTCTGTTGGAGCGGGACCCCGAGCTGACCCTGCCCGCGGAGGCGCTCGACGCCGCCTTCGACCTGGACGACGCCCTCAAGCATGTCGACGTCGTCTTCGACCGACTGTCCGCCCTCATGACCCACAAGGAGGAACCCGTTCATGCCTGAGACTGCCGTCCACGTCGCGAGCGGCAAGGTTCGCGAGATCTTCGAGCTCGACTCCGAGCGCCTGTTGCTCGTCGCCAGCGACCGCATCTCGACCTTCGACGTCGTGCTCCCGACGGAGATCCCGGACAAGGGCCGCGTGCTCACCGGGCTTTCCGGCTTCTGGTTTGCGCGAACCCGCGAGATTGTCCCGAACCACCTGCTCGCGCTGAGGCCCGACGGCCGCTCGACCGAGGCGAAGCGCCTTCAGATGCTGCCGATCGAGTGCGTCGTGCGCGGGTACCTCGCAGGCTCGGGGTGGAAGGACTACTCCGCGACCGGCGCGACCTCGGGCCACGAGCTTCCCGCCGGCCTGCAGGAGTCGGATCGGCTGCCCGCCCCGATCTTCACCCCCGCGACGAAGGCGCAGACCGGACACGACGAGAACATCGACCACGCCCGCGCGGCCGAGCTCGTCGGAGAAGACCGCCTGGCCGAGGTGGAGCGGATCGTCCTCGAGCTCTACAGGCATGCGTCCGAGTACGCCGCCGAGCGTGGCGTGATCATCGCCGACACGAAGTTCGAGCTCGGCTTCGACGAGAACGGCGAGCTCGTCCTCGGAGACGAGGCTCTGACGCCCGACTCCTCGCGCTTCTGGCCCGCGGACGTATATGCGCCCGGCGGCCCGCAGCCGTCGTTCGACAAGCAGTACGTGCGCGACTACTGCGAGCGACTCGGTTGGGACAAGGCCGCGCCCGGCCCCGAGCTCCCCGAGGAGGTCGTCGCCGAGACGCGCGCCCGCTACGTCGAGGCCTTCGAGCGCCTCACCGGCCTCCCCTTCGAGGACTACCTCGCAAACCCAGACGTCGTCCTCCGATGAGGGCGACCGTCCTCGTCCGGCCGAAAGCAGGAATCCTGGACCCCCAGGGGGAGGCGGTCGAGAGCTCGCTGCGCCAGCTCGGGTTTCCGGTCGACGAGGCCCGCGTCGGGCGCGTGATCGACCTGGACGTCGATGCCGCCACCGCCGACGAGGCCCGCGTGGAGATCGAGCGCATGTGCGAGCGCTTGCTCGCCAACCCACTGATCGAGAGCTACGAGATCGAGATGGCCGAGTGAGCGAAGTCGCGCCGCGCATCGCGGTTCTCGTCTTCCCGGGGTCGAACGACGACGGCGACGCGGCATGGGCGCTCACCGCGCTCGGCGCCGAGTCCCGCCTTGTCTGGCACGCGGAAGACGAGCTTCCCGAGGTGGACGCAGTCGTACTCCCGGGCGGGTTTTCGTACGGCGACTATCTGCGCTGCGGCGCGATCGCCCGCTTCTCGCCCGCGATGCAGGCGGTGACCGCATTCGCGGCGGACGGCGGTCTCGTCTTCGGGATCTGCAACGGGTTCCAGATCCTCTGCGAGGCCGGCCTCCTCCCAGGGGTGCTCCGCCCCAACACGTCGCTGGAGTTCGTCTGCGCGGACGTGCCCGTCCGCGTAGAGCGCGCCGACACGCCGTTCACCTCGAGGTGTACGAGCGGCCAGGAGCTTGTCATCCCCGTAAAGCACGGGGAGGGCTGCTATCACGCACCGGCCGATCTTGACGACGACCAGATCGTCTTCCGCTACGCGGGGGGCGCGAACCCGAATGGCTCGGAACGCGACATCGCGGGCGTGGTCAACGCGGACGGGAACGTCCTCGGGCTGATGCCGCACCCCGAGCACGCGGTGGATCCCCTGCTCGGGTCGGGGGACGGCGCGCTCGTGCTCGCGTCGCTCGTGGATGCCGCTCGAGAGCGGCTCTATGCGAGGGCCTAGGCAGCCATCCCGAGCGCTCCTTGGATCGCTGGATGCTCGACAAGTGCCGCGCGGAAGCGCTCGAGGTCGCGGGTGCGGAGGGTGACGGGGCCTCTCCGAGCCGTGCCATCGGTCGAGTAGGCGAAGCGGACGAGCTCGTTCCCCTTCTCGTCCACCAAGAGCTGGACGATCGTCGCGAAGCGGCGGTCGCCCGCGCGCTGCTGCACGGTGAACTCCTCTACGACCTCTGCCTGCCCCCAGGGTGTCGTTGCCTTCGGCATGCACCGAGGCTAGACGGAAAAGACGCGCATGGGACGCGCAAGATGTGCCGGCTTCCGAACAGGCCCGCGCCGTAAGGCGCCTGCGAGGATCAGGCTTCACGCAACCGCGGGTCGAGCATGTGGTGGGCGATGTCCACCAGCAGATTCAGGCAGATGATCATCACCGCGAGGACGATCGTCACGCCCATGACCACTGTGTAATCGCGGGCGACCACCGAGGCGACGAAGTACTTCGAGATGCCGGGGATGGCGAAGATGTTCTCGATGATGAACGAGCCGGTGACCATCGCCCCGAACATCGGGCCGGCGACGGTGATCAGGGGCAGCAATGAGTTCTTGAGTGCGTGCACACCGACGACGCGCCTCTGCGACAGGCCCTTGGCCCGGGCCATCCGCACGTAGTCGGTCTCCAAAGTCTCGAGCAGCGTGCCGCGGAGAAGCCGTGCGAAGTAGGCCATGGGAACGAGGCTCAGGGTGAGAGTGGGCAGCACCTTGTTCTGCCAGCCGTCGTCCCAGCCCGAGGTCGGGAGCAGGGCGAGCTTCACCGACACGTAGTAGATGAGAAGCGTGGCGACGAAGAAGCTGGGCAGCGAGATGCCGAGGCCGGTGAGGACGCGGACGGCGTAGTCGAAGACGGACCCCGGTCGCAAAGCGGCCAGGACGCCGACGGGGATCCCGATCAGGATCGCCCACGCGAACGCCAACAGCACGAGCTGGACCGAGCGCGGCGCCATCTCTTTGATGATGTCGGTCACGCGCATGTACCGAAACGACAGCGAGGGCCCGAGGTCGAGTGTCACCACGCCCTTCAGGTAATTGCCGTACTGCTGGTACCAGGGCAGGTCGAGGCCGTACTTCTCTCGCTGGTTCCGGCGGATCGCGGGAGGCTGGGGGTCGCCGTACTTCACCCAGCCCGCATTCGAGAGCCCGAGCAGGGGCCCGTGCCGGAACGGATCGCCGCCGATCGACCTCATCATGAAGAAGACAATCGTGAGGACAACCCAGAGGATGGGAATCGTCCAGAGCAGTCGACGGAGGATGAAGCCGGCCACAGGTTGAGCTTGCCCCAATCGTGACCATCATCACCACTTTGATTTCTTGTCACGAGCATAAGCGTTCCTTACGCTCGGTGAACGGGCGTCGAGCCGCGCGGCGAAAGCCCTCTCCTTCCCGAGGCGGGCGCTTAGCATTGTTCTGACTTCGGGAAAGTACGCACATGCGAATCAGGCCAGTCCCGGTTCTCGCCCCTGTTGGGGGAGGCACCATGTGAGTGCGCTGAGAAACGGTCGTCAATAGAAGGAAGCTCTACCGAAGAAGCGCAACGAAGAACCGTCGGAACGCCTCTCCGATAGAGCAGACGAAAGCGACAGCGACTTAGCGAAGGTCCAGGAAGGGCTCAGCAATGAGCCCTTCCTCGTTGTCGGTCGGGGGCCGCCGCGGATGAGAATCAGTGCTATACCGGATACCGGTGCGCCGCGACCGGCGATCCCTGCGAGCAATGTCCGGCTTCGGTCAAAAAGTCGTGTCATGACACGGACCCCACGCGGTCGGCGCCCTGACTTCAAGGTCGTGATCATCGGCGGCGGCGTGGCCGGGCTCGAGGCGATGTTGGCCCTGCGAGCGTTCGCGGCCGACTATGTCGACGTCGAGCTCGTGAGCGCCGAGCACCACTTCTACTACCGTCCGCTTGCGGTTGCAGAGCCTTTCGGGCTGGGGTCGGCGCGTCGGTGGGAGCTGGACGACCTTGTTCGGAAGGCAGGAGCGGTCTTCTCCATCGGGACCCTCGTAGCCGTCGACGCGGCGCGGCGCGTCGCGGACTTCGCGAGCGGGCTCGAGATCGCGTACGACGCGCTCCTCCTCGCCCTCGGCGCGCGACCGGAACCCGTTGTCCGTGGGGCGCTGACGTTCCGCGGATCGGCCGACTCAGAGTCCTTTCGCCGCCTGCTCGACGAGATCGAGCTCCATGGCTCCGGGCGCCTGCTTTTCGCAGTTCCTTCCGGCCCGGTGTGGCCACTCCCGCTATACGAGCTCGCCCTTCTGACCGCCGCAGAATTCGAGCGGAAGCGAGTTCCCGTGCAGATCGGCATCGTGACCTCGGAGCCCTCGGCGCTGGCTCTTTTCGGGGCGCGGGCAAGCGGGGTCGTACAGCAGCTTCTCGAGGACCGTCACGTGGCGCTCTGGCCGAGGTCGTATCCCGCCGAGTTCGCGGACGGCTCCCTTTCCTGCGTTCCGGAGAAATCGGTCAGCGCCGACTGGGTGGTTGCGTGTCCCCGCCTGGCAGGCCCCCAGGTCGCTGGAGTCCCGCGCGGGCGAACCGGCTTCATTACGATCGACGAGTTCGGTCGGGTGCCGGGTGCAGACTCGATCTACGCAGCTGGTGACGCGACTAGCTTTCCGATCAAGCAAGGTGGCATCGCAGCCGCGCAGGCCGATGTTGCTGCGAGATCGATCGCTGTGTCCGCGGGAGCCGATGTCGAGGCCCGTCCGTTTCGGCCCATCCTGCGGGCGCTCCTTCTCAGCGGTGCTCAGCCAACCTTCCTACGTGTCGAGCTCGGTGGCGGACACGGTGAGACGTCGACCGTATCCGAGGAGGCGCTCTGGTGGCCGCCAGGCAAGATCGTGGGCCATTACCTGAGCCCCTTCCTCGCCAGCCTCGGCATCGCCGAGGTTCATGACGAGGACGAGGACGTCCTCCGCGTCGAGATCGACGCGGCCACGGCGCACGAGCTCACTGACTCGTAAGCGCAGTCCGTACCAGCCCGAAGAGCAAGGCAGCGTTTTCCCCGACGCCGCCCGTACGCGCTGGTGCCATTCTCATGGACAACGGCGAAAGGAGCGCACTGTGAAGGCGGCATTCGAAACGGAAACGCCCGTCGGCCTCGTCATGACCAGAGACTTCCTCACCGTCGAGCCGTGGGACACGCTCGGCGAAACGGCTGAAAAAATGACCCAGTCGGCCTACGGCTCGGCCCTGGTGATCGACGCAGGGCAACTCGTTGGCATCCTCACGTCGCGCGACCTCGTGCGTGCAATGGCCGGGCGGACACACTCGAGCGAGGCGCGCGTGCGCGAGTGGATGACGTTGAACCCGCGCGTTGCTCGCCCCGAGACAGCCGCCGAGGAGGCTGGACTAATCATGGTCGAGCAGGGCTGCCATCACCTCCCGGTGGTTGACGAGAACGGCCGGCCACTCGGCATCGTGGGAATGCGGGCCGTCGTCTCCGAGACATTCGAGCCGGTCCTCGATTAGACCTCAGAGCCCACTGGCTTCGTCATCGGGCGGCGCGGGCAGTACGGCTCGCGACGAGCGTCAGAGCCCATCCGGCACACCCGGGGTCGCCTCCGCCCCTAGGCGTTCGAGAATCCCATGCTCTGTCGCCACCGAAGAGAGGGTCGTCGGCTCGCTGGGCCCGAGCAGGCCCGCAGGGAGACTGCTTCGAGGGTTCACTCCCCGTGTCGATCACCTAGGGATCTGATCTCGACTATCAGCTCGAGCCGTCTGGGAAGGCGTGCGCGCAAACTCATCCCCGCTCGACGAGCTCGACTCGGTAGCCGTCCGGCTAGACGCCATTGTCGAACCCGCTCGCACTCGAGACCCCGGGCCAGCGAGCGGCGAGGATACGCCACGTTCCCGGAATGCCCTTGAGAACGTGCCCGCCACGATCGTCGAACTCGATTCCCGAGCCCGCGACGAGATCCTGCACCGTCTGGGAGACCAGAACCTCCGACGGTCCGGCGAACGCTCCGATCCGCGCACCGATGTTGACGGCGATTCCGCCGACCTTCTCGCCGATCGTCTCGACTTCGCCCGTGTGGACGCCGGCGCGGATCTCGATACCGAGCGAACGCACGGCCTCGACAACGGCTTGAGCGCAGCGCACGGCCCGGGCCGGGCCGTCGAACGACGCGAAAAACCCGTCGCCGGCCGTGTCGATCTCGCGGCCGCGATAGCGCACGAGGAGCGCGCGCACGATCGCGTGGTGGCGCTCCAGGAGATCGCGCCAGCCGGCGTCACCCAGCTCGGCCACTTTCTCCGTGGACCCAACAATGTCCGTGAAGAGCACCGTTGCGAGTACGCGGTCGAGCTCGGCTTCCTCCGCCTGCACGCTGTCGAGAAAACGCTTGACCTCGCGAACCGCGACGTCCGCCTGGACCGCCCAGGGGAAGTGATCCTCGCCCGGGAGCTCGACGAGCGTCGACCCGCGGATACGGGACGAGAGGTAGCGCGCGTCCAGGGTCGAATCCACGCTCGCGCCCCGGTAGAGGACCAAAGTGGGAACCTGGATCGAGGACAGCACGCCGCGGACGTCGGTCCTGCTGAAGCGCCATCCATCCGCGAGACACCCGCCGCGCGCGACCGAGAGCTGCCCGTGACGCATCCACCAGGCAAGCCTGTCGGCGTCGGACGCGAGCGAGGGGTTCAGCCTGCGGAACCACTCCCCGTCCATCGCGCACGCACTCTCCGTCTCCCGGTCGAGCTCCTCGTCAGTCCATCCCCAATGGATCTCCTCCGACTTCCGCCAGGAGGCGGACGCGTCGTGGAGGACGAGCGCGCTGACGCGCTCTGGATGCATGGCGGCGAAGGGCATGACGATGAACCCGCAGTCGGCCGTGGCGAAGATCGCGGCGCGATTCGACCCCGCCTCGTCGAGAACCGCTGTGAGATCTTCGACGAGCGTTTCGATCGGAGGAATGTCACGGGGCGTGAATCGCTCCGAGCAGCCTATGCCTCGTCGGTCGACGAGAATCAGGCGGGAAAACCCGGCCAACTGCCGGGCGAAACTTGCGAAGGCCGGGTGCTCCCAGTTGAGGATCACGTTCGAGAGGAGACCTTGCATGTAGACGAGGTCGACGGGTCCGCCGCCCACGACCTGGAAGGCAAGGGCGTCGTCGCCGTTCCAGGCGTAGCGCGTTTCCGGTCGCTCCATCCCTCTATCGTCACCCAGGACGGTCCCCCGCGGCAAGGAACATGTCAGCCTCTCGCGATGAGCTCGACCCTGTAGCCGTCGCCCTCAAGAGTCGAGCTGATCAGCTCGTGAGTGATTCGTGGCGCGATCACTCCAGCGCGAGCGATCCTGCGACGGTCTCGCCTACCATCCCGTCTGTAACTATCACGACTCCAAACTCAAGGTCTGGCATCTCCTCTGTCCGTTTCAGAAATCCCACGCCGGGGGTCAAGCCCGCAGCATGAGACCAGCCGAATCGAGACGCTGCGCCGTCCAGTCATGGACTCGACAAGGTGCCCCTGAAGGACCACGCGATTCGACTCACTGACGGTCGCAGGCTCGCGTATGCAGAGTGGGGCGACCCCGAGGGCGCCAATGTTCTCTTCTTCCACGGCACGCCCCATTCGAGGCTCTGGTGTCCGGACGAGACCGCCACAGCCTCTTCGGGCGTGCGTCTCGTGACGGTCGACCGTCCTGGCATAGGGGGGTCGGACGTCCTCCCCCGACGTACTTTTGCGGACTGGCCCAACGACGTGCAGGAACTCGCGGCCGCCCTCGGCGTCGATCAGTTCGGCGTGATCGGCTGGTCGGCGGGCGGTCCCTACGCAGGCGTCTGCGCGGCGCGAATTCCTCACAGGCTTACGGGCGTCGGCATCGCCTGCAGCCGCCACCTGTCCGAGTTCAACCTGAGCGAGAACGCGGCCGCGTACGAGGAGCTGGAAGCCGACGACCAGCAGCTGTTCGAGCGTGCGCGGGAGGATCCGGACGCCGCCGCTCGCGCCGCTGCGAAGGCGGGGGGAGAATGGGTGCGACAGCTCCAGGAGCGGCCCGAGACGCTCCTGGAGGGCTACGAGCCTCCCGCAGGCGACCGCTGGTTCTTCGAGGATCCCGAGCGGAGTCGATCGTTTCTCGAAGCCGTGCGGGAAGGCGTGCGCCAGGGACCGGAGGCATTCGCATGGGAAGAGATCGTCGTCTGCCTACCCTGGGGCTTCCGCCTCGCGGATATTGCCACTGAAATCCACATCTGGCATGGGGAGCAGGACATAATCGTCGAGCGGCGCCACATCGATTTCATTGTCGAGAGGCTGCCCAATGCTCGGCTGACGGTTTGGCGGGATTCGGGCCACCAAGGAATCGTGCGCCACTGGGCTGAGATGCTAGACGCGGTCACCTCGAGCTAGGGCTGGCCTGACAGCGAGAGGCTCACGAAAAGAGCCCGGTCCCTTCGGCTCGGCCACAAGCCATCGCCTCCACCACCGGGCGAGCAAACCTCTCGAACGACGTCATCTGACGTAGGCTCGGTGTTCTAGGGTCGTTCAGTTTGCCGGCCACGCGGTCTCCCGTCCGGGTCGCGGTCCTCGATAGGTTCGACCGGATGGCCATCCGGATACCACGGCAGCCCAACGCTCGCCCGAGTCATTCGACGGAGACCCAGAGATCGCCGTCCAGGTAGGCGATCGAGGTGGGGCCGGTCTCGCGCAACGGCTCCATCAGCTCGATGGTCTCCACGACCTCGTTCGTCGCCGGATCGAGCGCGACTACGCCGGACTCGGTCGACACCCACACCCTGCCGCCGCCGAAGGCGATGCCGCGTGTCGTCGGCGTGTCGAGGTCGATCTTCGCCTCCAAGCGGGTCGTCTCCGGATCGATGCGCCACACCACCGGGACATAGTGCGCCACCCAGAGCGAGCCGGCACCGGAGGCGACGGCTCCCGGCCCGGTGTCGGCCTCGACCTGCCGTACGCGGTTCGTCGCGACGTTGACTCGGGTCACCGTGTCGCTGTCGATGTTGGCCACCCATACGTAGCGGTCGTCGGCGGCGAGCGACACGGGGTTCGCGAGCAGCGGCGCCCGTGCGGTCACGGCGCCCGTGCGCGGATCGACCCGCCATAGCGTCTGAGCGGCCGAGTTGTCTCCCAGGACAGGGATCGTCAACCAGATCGAGTCGACCGCGACCGTGAGAAAGCCAGCGTCACGGAGCTCGAAGAGCCGCTTTCCCCCGAGCTGGAGGACACGCTCGCGCGCTCCGGTGGCGCCGTCGAGGCGCACGAGTGTGTTGCCGTTGGCGGTGACCCAGATGTCATCGCCGCCCGAGGCCATGCCGGCGACCTCGCCGACGTCGACCCGGGTTGCATCGTTCGTCTTCGGATCGATCCGGGTGAGCGTCCCCTCGCCAAAGTCCATCGTCCACACCTGTCCGGCTGCGACCGTCAGGAGGAGGGGATCGGCGCCTACGGGCACGACTGCCTCGACGCACCCGGACGTGACATCGATGCGAACGGCGGAAGCATGGCGGACTTGCAGGCGCTCCCCCTCCCCGCATTGCGCCGCCGCGGCCGTCTCAGGGACGGCACGAGGCTCGCCTCCTCCACACCCGGACACGATGCCCGCCAGCACCGTTGCGACGAGCAGCGTCGCCGCGGCGCGCGCTTCGGGTCGCGACTCAGCCACTCTTTTCAGGTGACTGCAGACGGGACCCGCACGCTTCGAGCTCGTCCAGAGAGCCTCCTCCGGAGGATAGACTAGCCCACGTATTGACGTGCCCCAGCGCCGAGGGCGTTCGGCGTTCTACCCTCGCGGGGCGGCACGTAGTGAGCGGCGACTAGCGCTCGTCAGCCAATCAGGTCGCGCAGGCTGATCGCACCGCGGATGAGTTGGTCGAGTGGCGCTGCCTCGATCGCGCCGCGGAGCACGGTGGCGAGCAGGCTCGGGATCTCGCCGCGCTGTTCGGCGTCGCGTATGGCCGCGAGCATGCCGGCGCGCACTGCGACCTCGATCGTGTGCTGGTCCCAGCGACGAGGCGGGTAGCCGGCGCCGGATCCGAAGGACAGTACGAGCTCCTCGCGGGTGGTGCCGAGGCGGCAGGCGGCTCCGTCGAGGCCGTCGAGCACGACCTGTTGAATTGTGGCGTCGACGCCGCTCCCCGCAAACATGTGCGGGCGGCACGGGTCGGCCAGCTTCCCCGAGCCGTATCCGGTTGCACCGAGCCCCAGCTCGACGACGAGGAGGACGGCTGCCGCGACAAGAAGGGTTGCCAGGGCGGTGATTGCGGCACTTGGCCGTCGGACGCTCACGCGAGCAGGCTCCGGCGCGTGAAGAGTGCGAGCGCGAGCGCAATCGTGGCGAAAGCGGCCGAAAGCGCGAAGGCCGGCCGGAAGGCGCGCGTGATGGTGCTCTCGATCACGCCGATCAACTCGTCGCGGGTCGAGGCGAGTTGTTCGTCCGTTGCCGCACCGTGCTCGTCGAAGGGACTGCTGAGATCCGGCCGCTGCCCATCCTGGGCCTGGTTGAAAGCACTTCGCAGGTCGAGGGCGACCGGGATCTTTTTGCTCAAGTCGATGGGTGCATCGAGTATGACTGCGGTCGCTCGCAACATCGCTCGATCGCCGGCAGCCGGCAGCGTGCCAGCGAGCACAGGCGCGATCAAGGCAAGCGCGAGCACGAGGCCTAAGTGGCGGATCCCGATCGTCAGCGTCCCGCTTCGGGTTAGCCCCGCGCGAAGGTCGAGAGCTGCGTTCGAGAGCACGGGGACCGCAAGTCCGAGCCCTGCGCCGCAGAGCGCGAGCGCCCAGACAACGAAGCCGACATTCGTCGAGGGGAGAAGGGCGAGTCCGAGCAGGCCGCCAAGCAACAGCGCGGTGCCGCCCGAAACCGCGGTGGTCCCGGGTAGGCGCCGCTCGAGAGGTCGCGCAGCGACCGTCGCCGCCGGCAGGACGCTGACGATTGCAGCCCCGCTGATCGGCGAATACCCCCAAACACTGATCACCAGCAGAACGGAGAGGAAGAGCACTCCGACCAGGGCGCCGAAGACGAGGCCGAGGCATATGTTTGCCGGGAGGCTTCGCGCGCTCCGTGGTGTGTAGCCCTCTTCGGCGACTGGGTCGACGTGAGCCCGCACAGCGCCGAGCAGCCCGAGCGCAGCCACCGGCGCCTGAAAGGCGAAGATCGCTCGCCAGTCGAGGCCTTGGGTCAGCACTCCGCCGAGTGCCGGCCCGAGCGCCGCGCCGAAGGTCCCGGCGAGTGTCCAAAGTGCAGCGCCCCGGGAAGCGGACCCGGTCAGCACGGCGAGCACGGGCAGCGAGCCTGCCAGCACGAGCGCCGCGCCAACTCCCTGCACCGTCCGCGCCGCCACGAGGAACGAAAGGCTGTCTGCGAGTGCGCAGGCGATCGACGCGGCCAGAAAGACGATCAACCCGCCCGCGAGCACCGCCCGCCCACGCAGGCGATGCACGAAGATAATCAGCGCAAAGGCGGCGGCCGCGACGGCGGCGTTGTAAGCGGTGACCACCCACGCAACCCCTTCGATCGAAGTGTTCAGCTCCCCATAAAGCTGAGGCAGCGCGAGCACGACGATTGAGGAGTCGGCGAAGGCGATAGCCACCGCAGCCGCAACGAGCAGCGCGACCAGACGACTCGATCGGGCGCCGGGCTCGACGACCTCACAGGCGCGCGCCGGCGACCGACGCCAAAACCTGTCCTTGAACCCGCTTCGGACGGCCATCGACCCAGCCTAGCCATGGCGCCCCGCCCGAGGCTGTCGACCTACTCCTTGGCGAGGGACAGAGCGAGGACGTTGCCGGAGAGCGCGAAGGCGACGGTCTCGTGAGGGAAAATGTCGTCTGCGATCAGGTGACGCGCCCTCCGCGCGAATCAGCAGCGCTCGATGAGCTCGATCCGATAGCCCGTCGGGATAGTGATGGAATGCAAACGCAAACTGTCAAGCCTGGAAGCAGCACGAGCCGACGGTCAACCCGCGCACCGTCACGGCCGAGGAGATGGTCAGGTTTGGCCACGACCCCCGCATCGCCAACTCGCGATGCTCGAGCGCGACCGCTTCGAAGTGCTCGACATCACCGTCCGGGCAGAAAGCCGGCTGTGCGGGACGCCGTTCCGCGAGCTCCCGATCACCGGGTCCCTCATCGGCGCCATCATCCGCAACGGCACCGCGATCTTCCCGCACGGCAACGACATGCTCGAGCCGGGTGACCGTGCGATCATCTTCACCGAGTCGACCCGGGTCAGCGAAGTCGAGGACGCCCTCTAGCTGTGGTCGAAGACGGAGCCTCGCGTGCGCGCGTATTTATCGGCGCTCGATGGGCTCCACCCTGAAGCCGTCTGACAAGGCGAGATTTTGCGTGGCGTGGAGAGAGTAGGTCCCTCCCGAGGAGCAGATTCGCGTGAATGGCGAGCACTTGCAGGCGGGTCGAATCGACAGACTTCACTGGAGGCGTTCGAGATCGTCGACCGTCGAGCAGTGAGCCGTTCAACCGGCCCTTGACGAGCGGCCCTCTCCTCCCACCAGTTCGTGGTCGACTCCCTCGAGACGGCTGAGCCGAACGTCGATGGTCCCTAGCAGCGCGATGATCTCGTCCTCCTTCGACTCGAGCGCGCGCTCCTCGACCTCCACTTCTTGGAGCACGAGAACCGAGGCGACGACTGCCGTGACAACCGCAAAAAGTGCAGCACCCGAGAACATGAGCGCGAAGCCGACTCCTCGGCCGGCAGCAGAATGGGGGGCAAAATCGCCGTAGCCCACAGTCGTGACGGTCGCCCCCGCCCACCAGATACCGCTGAACGGCGAGTCGAATTCCTCTGGTTCAACGAGCCACACCACAAGCCCTGCGGTTGAGACGAGAATCGCCGTGACCACGGCCGCACCCCACAGCGCTTTCTGCGCGATAAGCCGGTGAAGGAAGAGAACGAATGCCATTCGTGTCGGCCTCCACTGCCGATTCCATCGACTGACGCGCGCGTTGCAATCCGAGAGCGCCCCGATTCACTATGCGGATTAGTACGTTTCGCGGTGCCCGGAGGCAAACGTAGCCGGCTCGAACGTGACCGGCGGCGGGACAGCTCAGCCGAATTCGGTGAGCACGACCCTGTAGCCGTCTGGGAAGGCGAGATTGTAGAGATTTACGCTCCACTATCCGTCTTCCGCGTAGCCAGGTCTCGGGCACCCGATACCACGCCGCATGCCGTCCCTAATCGTCTTCGAGCACGCCAGCTCGAGGCTTGCAGACGGCCACGCGCACTCCCTGAGGTCTTCAGCGCCTTAGGTCGCAAGCGATGCCAGCGGCACGAAAGGCCTCAGGGCGTGTGCGGCCTGCGCGGTGTCGACCAGGGTCGTGACGGGCGTATCTGCGCCGAGGAACAGAATCCTCCAGCCGTAAGAGCGGAGAAGGAGCCCGAAGGCGAGCAGGCTCAGGTCGTGCGCCTCGCCGGGCGGGCAGGCCAGAAGCGCCAGCGGCCCGGCGCCACGACCCCAGAGGCGCGAGAGCGCCAGCAGCCTGCCGCGGATGAGATTGCTGCCGAAATGCTCCTGGCTGATGCCGAGGGAGCTTTGCTCCCAGCCCTGGCCGAGCTCGGTGAGCGTCGGGAGGACGATGTCCCGCAGGAGCACCTCCAGTCACGCCTCGATGTCTCATCGAGCACGGTGTGCGCGCCGGTCTCGTCGTATGCCCGGATCGCGGCGAGGAGGCGCGCGGCGGCGTCTTCGGCGAGGTTCTCTGCGGGGCGCGGGTCGGCCAGCGCTCTGCCGGCCGCTTCTGCGGCCGAAAGCCCTTCGTGGAGGCCCCGGCGCATGCGGGCCACCTTGGCCATGTCCTCGGCTTTGTAAAGACGGAAGCCGCCCGGTGAACGCACCGGTTGCAACAGGCCGTAGCGCCGCTCCCAGGCTCGCAGCAGCGCGGGACTGACTCCGACACGACGAGCGAACTCGCCGATACGAAGCGGGCCGGGGTCGGGTGCCACTTCTCACTCTACACACTTGAGACAGATATTTGACAAACCCTTGGGCGAGACGTAACCTTGTCAAGATTCTGTACAAGGTATGTGCAAGGAGGCGAACATGGAACGAGCTCAAACCCTCGTGTCGGCGCATCCAGAAGCCGGCGCGCGCGCCCTGATCCTGCTGGGCGCACTCATCTCATTCATCCTTTCGGTAACGCTCTGGTTCGGAGGGAGCGAGCAGGAAGGCATCTTCGTGGGTCTCTGGGTGCCCTCGATCCTCTCGCTCGGCGCCTTCGTCCAGCGGCGAGTCACACGGTGAGCGCGGCCGGGCTCTTCGCGATGGGCGTGCTGGTCACGTTCCTCGTCGGGGGCGGACTCTCACTTCTGATCTATGGGGCGATCCTCGACGGTCGGGACGAGGCAGCCCGAAAGGCCCGCGAAGCCGAGCGCGAAATCACTGCGCTCGAGCGGAGGTATCAAGGCGGAACCTACGACCGCAGGCCGGCCGCATGACGTCCAACCAGAGCACGAAAGGAGCAGCAATGCAGACGAGCAACATCGAGACCCGGGGTCGCCGAGCCAGAGGCGGCAAAATGCTGAAGCGCGGTCGAGTCGCGTCGACGCTTCTGCTCGCGACCGCGCTTACAGGAGCTGCCCTCGGCCTGTCGGCATGCGGGGGAAGCGACGGCGAGAGCCAGAACGCACAGGCGACGACCGCACAGGCTTCAACGATGCAAGAGGGCAACATCGTCGAGACCGCCGCCGCGGCCGGCGAGTTCAAGACGCTCGCCTCGCTGCTCGGGAAGGCCGGCCTCGCCGGCACGTTGCAGGGCAATGGGCCCTTCACCGTGTTCGCACCCACCGATGCGGCCTTCGCCAAGGTTCCCGAGGCGACGCTCGCGGCGCTCGCCAAGGACAAGACTGCCTTGCGATCGGTTCTGCTCTACCACGTCGTCCAAGGCAAGGTGACCGCGGCTGACGCCGAAGACTTGAAGTCTGCGAAGACGCTGAACGGGCAATCGGTGCCGATCCGCGTCAGCAACGGCGACGTGCACGTCGGCGACGCGCGGGTGACCTCCGCCGACATCCCCGCCTCCAACGGGGTCATCCACGTCATCGACACGGTGTTGATCCCGAGCTAGTCATCGTCTGCTCTCGGTGTCCGGGCGCCTGCGGCTGGCGCCCGGCACCGACGAGCAGCGACGAGAGAGGGAATCGCATTGACGACGCTCACTCATCCATCAACCGCGGCCGGAAGCGCGAGGATGTGCGGGCTGCAACGCTTCAACGCCTCGCTTGGTGTGCTCCACCTCGTGCAGGGGACGGCGATCCTCGCCATCGCCAGCTCGTTCTCCCTCCCGGTGACGAGCTCGTTCCTGAGGCTCGACCCGGCCTCCGCCCAGCTCGTCCCCGTACGCGAGGAGCTCGTCCGATTGCCGATCGGCCCCCTCGTCGCCGGCTTCCTCTTTCTGTCGGCGCTCGCCCACCTTGCCCTTGCCTCCCCTTGGCTGCGCGGCTGGTACGAGCGCAACGTCCTCCGCGGCATCAACCCTGCTCGCTGGGTCGAGTACTCGGCCTCCTCGTCGCTGATGATGGTGGTGATCGCGATGCTCGTGGGCATCTACGACATCGCGAGCCTCATCCTCATCTTTGCCCTGAACGCCGCGATGATCCTCTTCGGCTGGCTCATGGAACTCCACAACCAGACGACGAGAAAGACGAACTGGACGTCGTACTGGTTCGGCTGCTTCGCCGGCGTCGTTCCCTGGGTCGTGGTCGCCGTCTACCTCGCCGGCGGCGGCAATCCGCCGGCCTTCGTCTACGGCATCTTCGCGTCGCTCTTCGTCTTCTTCAACGTCTTCGCCGTCAACATGGCGCTCCAGTACAAGCGGTTCGGCCGCTGGCGCGACTACCTCTACGGGGAGCGCGTGTACATGCTGCTCAGCCTCTTCGCCAAGTCGGCGCTCGCCTGGCAGGTCTTCGCCGGAACGCTGCAGCCGGCATAAGGCCCCCGGGTACGATCAAGAGATGAACTACCGCAAGGAGATCGAGGTGGCGCGCGACGCCGACGAGGTGTTCGCTTACCTCGCCGATTTCTCCCGCGCGGCCGAGTGGGACCCCGGCATCGTCGAGGCCCGGCGCCTCACCGAAGGGCCGACGACGATCGGGAGCCGGTTCGAGGTCATTGCGCTCTTTCGGGGCAACCGGCAGCGCTTCGAGTACGTCGTCACGGACTACGAGGACGGACGACGGATAGGGCTCGCGGGCGAGGGCGGGAAGGCTCGGTCCGACGACACGATCACGGTCGAGGCACACGACGGCCGCACGCGCGTCACGTACGACGCCGACCTGCACCTGAAGGGCGCCTATCGCCTGGTCGAACCGTTCATCGGCCGGACGCTCGCGCGGATGGGCGACGAAGCCCTCGCCGGACTCGAGGCGAAGCTCTCGAGCAACGCCTAAGCCGATGGACGACGTCGTGAGGGTCGCCACCGGCGCCGAGCTGCGCCTGACCGGCCCGCGGGGAGCGCCGGCAGTCGTCTGCGTCAACGGCGGACAGGGCGGCGAGGTCGAGGGAACGTGGAGCGCGACCCTGGAATGGCTCGTTCATCGGCTTGCGCCTGGCTTCCCTGGACTCGCGTTCGGGGAGGTCCGTTACCGCGTCAAGTCATGGCGGCGGCTCGACTGGTGCGTCGCCGATGCCCGCGCGGCGATCGAGGCGATGCGGCCGCCGCGCACCCTCCTGCTGGGGTTCTCGATGGGCGGTGCAGTCGCCGTCGGCGCAGCGAACGACCCGACCGTGTGGGGGATCCTCGGGCTGGCGCCCTGGCTTCCCGAACGGCTCGAGCTCGGCATCCTCCGTGGCCGCCGGCTGGCGGTGCTGCACGGCTCGCTCGACCGCTATCTGCCCGGAATTCCCGGCGTCAGCCCGAAGAGCTCCCGGCGGGGCTTCGAGCGGGCCCGCTCGCTCGGGGTCGACGGAGACTACCGGCTGGTGAACGGAGCTCTGCACGGAGTCGCGCTTCGCGCTCCGTGGGGCGAGCCAGTGCCGCTCCCGCGCGCCTCGGCATGGGCGCGCCTGGTCGCCGACGAGCTGGAGCGCTTCCAGCGCGCCGCCTGATCAGCGAGCGGAGCGGGCGACCGCCCGCCGCGCGAGCTGGTCTTCACCCGGCGTGTGCACGTTCCAGACGAGCCCCAGGCGTTCGAGGCTCCGGATCACCCACCAGGAGGGGTCGATCTGCCAGCGGCGGAGGCCATGTCGTGCAGAGGCGGGGAAGGCGTGGTGGTTGTTGTGCCAGCCCTCGCCGAACACGAGCAGGGCGACCAGCCAGTTGTTGCGCGCCTCGTCGCGCGAGCGGTAGTCGCGGCGGCCGAACATGTGGCAGATCGAGTTGACCGAGAACGTCGCGTGCTGGTAGGCGAAGACGCGGAGCAGACCGCCCCAGACGAGCCCTTCCACGCCTGCGCGCAAGTCGCCGCCGATCCAGAAGCCGAACGCGAACGGAATCCCGAAGGTGAGCAACACCCAGATGCCGTAGAGGCGGTCGATCCAGCGCACCGTCCAGGCGTCGTACAGGTCTTTGCCGTACGCTCTCCCCTGCTCCATCCCGAGGCTCGAGAAGAGCCATCCTACGTGAGCGTGGACGAAGCCCTTCACCGCTCCCGGGGCACCCTCGCCGTGGCCGACATGAGGCGAGTGCGGGTCGCCCGGCTTGTCCGAGAGGGCGTGGTGCTTACGGTGATCGGTGACCCACTGGGTAATCGGTCCCTGCATCGTCATACAGCCGAGGATGCCGAGGAGCGCCTCCACGACCGGATGGGCCTCGAAGCCGCGGTGAGTGAAGTAGCGGTGGAAGCCGATGGTCGTCCCGAAGGCACAGACGACGTAGAGCGAGAGGAACAGGCCGACGTCGTACCAGTGGAACGCGACTTCCCAGAGCAGGCCCATCGCGGCGAGCAGCCCGAGTGGGGGAACGACGACGGCGACCAGCGTGACCACCTGGCTGATCCGGCTGGTGCCGGGACGAACGGTTCCCACCGGTGCGGATGTGGTGACGATGTCGCTCATGTCATGCTAGACAATTCTTGTACAGTACATGGACAAGCCGGCGCCGTGCGCCGGTCGAGGGGGCCAAGGATGCCTGATTCGAAAAGCTCACAGACACGGATCGCGATCGTCGGCGCAGGGATCGCCGGGCTCGGGGCGGCGCACCTGCTCTCGCGGGCCAACCAGGTGGAGGTGTTCGAGCGCGACGGGCGGGCAGGTGGGCACTCGAACACGGTCGTCCGTGACGGTCTGGCGCTCGACACGGGCTTCCTCGTGCACAACGTCCCCAACTATCCGCTGCTCAACAGGCTCTTCGCCGAGCTTGGCGTGCGCACGCATGAATCGGACATGTCGTTCGCCGTCGCCTGCGCCGGCTGCGGCCTCGAATGGGCCGGCCGGCGCCCGTTCGCCCAGCGTCGCAACGCCGTGAGGCCAAGCTTCCTCGCGCTGCTGCGCGAAGTGGTGCGGTGGCTGCGGAGCGCCGAGGCGAGCCTCGACGGGCTCGACGAGCGCGTGACGCTCCACGAGTATCTCGACGCGAACGGCTACTCACCCCGATTCCGGCACCATTTCCTCGTGCCGCTGACGGCGGCGCTCTGGTCTGCCGCGCCCGGCCGCGCGCTCGAACATCCGGCCGCCGGGGCGATCCGCTTCTTCGCCAACCACGGCATGCTCGGATTCGGCCGCTTCCGGTGGCGCACCGTCACCGGCGGCAGCCGCTCCTACGTCGGCGCCATCGTGCGGCGGCTCGGGCCGCGGCTGCACCTCGGGCTCGGCGTCCGCGAGTTGCGTCGGGGTCTCGGCGGAGTCGAGCTGCGCACCGATGACGGCGAGCTTCGACGCTTCGACCACGCCGTCGTCGCCACTCATGCCGATCAGGCGCTCGCCCTGCTCGGCGACCCGTCCTCGGCCGAGCGCGCCGCGCTCGGCGCGTTCGAGTACACGGACAACGACGTCGTCCTCCACACCGGGACGTCCCTCCTTCCCAGGACACCGTCGGCGCGCTCTTCCTGGAACTACCTCCTCGACGGAGAAGGACGTCCGACGATCACGTACTGGCTGAACCGGCTGCAGGGATTCGAGGCCGAGCGGGACTACTGCGTGACGCTGAACGCCCCGGTGCCCGAGGAGCACGTTCTCGCCCGTTTCCGCTACTCGCATCCACTCATGACGCGGGCGACGCCCCCCGCGCAGGATGCTCTGCGGAACCTCACCGGGGAGCGCCGAACCCACTACGCCGGCGCGCACCTCGGCGACGGCTTCCACGAGGCGGGGCTCGCCTCGGCGGTGGATGCCGCACGCGCTCTCGGAGTGGACTGGTGAGGTCGGCTCTCTACCGCGGCACCCTGATGCACGCGCGGCGCGAGCCGGTTCGAAATGTCTTCCGCTATCCGGTCGCCTACTTTCTGCTCGACCTCGACGAGCTCGACGCGTTCAGCCGCTTCTGGGCCGTGCGTCTCCGCCTCGTCCGCTTCCGCAACCGCGATCACTTCGACGGAGGCGCCGTCAAGCAGGCCGTGCTCGAGCTCGCCGACGATCCCGAGGTCGACCGCGTCCTCTGCCTGACCCAGCTGCGCGTCCTCGGCTATGTCTTCAACCCTGTCTCGTTTTACTGGTGCTATCGGCGCGATGGCTCGCTCTCGTGTCTCGTCGCCGAGCTGAACAACACTTTCGGTGAGCGGCTTCCCGAGGTCCTCCGTGGTCCCGCGCTGCGGTACGAGCAGGCGAAGCGGCTGCACGTCTCGCCGTTCTTCGGCCTGGACCAGGACTACGAGTGGGCCTTCTCCCACCCCGAGCAGGAGGTCTGGGTACGGGTGCACGTGCAGGAGGACGGGCGCCGGCCGCTGACTGCGGTGCTGCACGGGAGACGCCAGGAGCTCTCGAACGCCACGCTCGCCCGCTTCCTCGTTCGCTACCCCTTGATGCCCATGCAGGTGATCGCCCTCATCCACTGGCAGGCGCTCCGGCTCTTCGTGAAGCGCGTCCCCTTCCATCGCAAGCCGCCTTTCGTCGCGGGCGAGGGATCGACCCGGCCGTGACCGAGGCGCTGCGCAGCGTGCCGCCCGCGCCCTCGCGCTTCCTCGGAAGGGCGACGCTGCGGGTGCTCGACGGCATGCTCCCGGAGCTCGAGGGCGGAGCGCTCGTCGTCGACATGCCCGACGGGACGACACGCCGCTACGGTTCCGGTTCCGAGGTGACCATGCGCGTGCGCTCGCTCCGGCTTCTGTCGCGAATCGCGGCGCGCGGAGCTCTCGGGTTCGGCGAGTCCTACGTCGCCGGCGAGTGGGACTCGGACGATCTACCGGAGGTGCTCGCCCTCCTCCTGGCCAACGCGGAAGCCGCGCGGGAGCGCCACGCCGGCTGGCACCGGCTCATGACGGCCCGCCCGCGGCTTCGCCACCGCAACGGGCTCTCGCGGGCGCGGCGCCGGATCTCCTACCACTACGACCTCGGGAACGAGCTCTTCAGGCTGATGCTGGACGACACGATGACCTACTCCTGCGCGATCTTCGAGGACGGCGGCGAACCCCTCGAAACGGCGCAGCTGCGGAAGCTCAGGCGAGTCTGCGACAGGCTCGCCCTCGAGCCGGGCGATCGGGTGCTCGAGATCGGCTGCGGCTGGGGCTCATTCGCGCTCGTCGCAGCCGGAGAGTACGGGGCCCGCGTCACCGGACTCACTCTCTCGCAGGAGCAGGCGGCGCTCGCGCGCCAGCGGGTAGCCGCGGCCGGAGTCTCCCACCTCGTCGAGATCCGGGAGCAGGATTACCGGCTCGTCGACGAGAGCTACACGAAGGTGGCGTCCATCGAGATGCTCGAAGCGATCGGCGCTGACCAGTGGCCGACCTTCTTCTCCGCAGTCGACCGAGCGCTCGAGCCGGGCGGGCGCGCCGTCGTACAGACGATCCTCATCCCGGATCAGCGCTTCGAGCGCTATCGCCGGACGCCGGACTGGATCGAGCGCTACGTCTTTCCCGGCTGCCTCATCCCCTCGCTCGGCGCGATCGCCCGGGCCGTGGAGCGCTCCTCGAGCTTGCAGATTCTCGGCGTCGAGGAGATCGGCCCGCACTATGCAGAGACCCTCCGGCGCTGGCGGCGGCGGTTCCGGGACTCGCTCCCCGCCGTGCGCGCGCTCGGGTACGACCGTCCCTTCGAGCGCACCTGGGACTACTACCTGGCGTCGTGCGAAGCGGGCTTCAGCACCCGCTGGCTGCGGGATGCGCAGCTGGTACTCGAGTGATCCTCTGGGAGCTGTCGGAGCGGATGAGGCTGCGCGAGGGGCTGACACGTGCCTTCCGTGTGCGCGTGAGCGGCGCGGGGCAGGTTCCCGACGGCGGCTGCATCCTCGTCGCAAACCACGACTCGGTGATCGATCCCTGGTTTCTCTCGTTGGCGACGCGGCGACGAATCCGCTTCATGGCGAAAGCGGAGCTCTGGCGCTTTCCGCTCATCCGCTGGGGGATGGAGGCCTACGGCACCTTCCCGGTCGAACGCGGGAACGGCGACACCGGGGCGATGGCCCGTGCGGGGGAGCTGCTGGAGGAGGGCGAGCTCCTCGGCATGTTCCCGCGCGGGACGTCGAAGCCCAACGGGAACCAGGTCTGGCATCGCGGCGCGGCGCGGCTCGCCCTCGCCCACGGAGCGCCGCTCGTGCCGGTGCGGTTGCTGAACACGCGGCAGGTCGTGCCGCGGCGGCCGGTCGAGGTTCGCGTCGGCGAGCCGATCGCGGTCGAGCGCGGTCGCCCGACGGTCGCCGCGGCGCGCGAGCTGACGGCGCGCCTGCGAGCGGCGGTGGAGGGCATGTGAGCGCCTGGGCACTCTTCGGCATCGGCGTCGCGCTCGCCTCGTTCCTCATGTTCCTCCTCTGGCTCCTGCAGGTGAGGATCGGCGACGCGACGCACGTCGACGTCGGCTGGGCCTACGGGATCGGCCTGGTGGCGATCCTCTACGCCGCCCTCGGGGGCGGGACGGCGCCGCATCGGATCCTCGTCGCCGTGCTCGTCCTGTTCTGGAGCCTGCGCCTCGGCACGTTCGTCCTCGTACGCGGCGTGCTCCGGGGCCGCGGGGAGGATCGCCGGTATGCGGAGATGCGCGCCCGGTACGGGTCTCGGGCGAACCGGAACTTCTTCGTCTTCTTCCAGGCGCAGGCCGCCTTCATCGCCGTGTTCTCCATCCCCGCGCTGCTCGCATCCTTCAACGGCTCGCCGAGGATCGAGCCGCTCGAGTGGGTGGGGGTGGCCGTGTGGGCGGTCGGCGTCGCCGGCGAATGGACAGCTGACTCGCAGCTCTCCAGGTGGAAGGACGCGCATCCCGGCGAGACGGCGCGTGGCGGCCTCTGGCGATATTCGCGCCACCCGAACTACTTCTTCGAGTGGGTCACCTGGGTCGGCCTCGCCCTCGTCGCGGCGGCCGCACCGTGGGGAGCCGTCGCCTTCCTGACGCCGGCGTTCCTCCTTTACCTGATCCTGTTCGTGACCGGCATCCCGCCGAGCGAGAAGCAGGCGCTGCGCTCCCGCGGCGACGACTACCGTCGCTACCAGCGGGAGACGAGCGCGTTCGTGCCATGGCCGCCGAAGCCCTAGCGGATCCACTGCTCCGGAGGGGTATCCGCCTCGCATGCGCGCTTCGTCTTGCGCGGGAGCGCCGCCGGCCGCGCGCCGGGTGGTTGGAAGAGCTCCGCCGCTCGCCGATCGCCGTCGAGACCGCTGCCGCGAACGAGCAGCATTACGAGGTCGAGCCGGAGTTGTTTCGACTCGTGCTCGGACCCCGCCGCAAGTACTCGTGCTGCGTCTGGCCTCCAGGGGTCGACACGCTCGCGGACGCTGAGGAGGCGATGCTGGCGCTCACCTGCGAGCGCGCTGGAATCGAGGACGGGATGGCGATCCTCGATCTCGGCTGCGGGTGGGGTTCGCTGAGCGCCTGGCTCTCGGAGCGATATCCGGCGGCGCGCATACTGGCCGTCTCCAACTCGCACGCGCAGCGCGCGACGATCGAGGAGCAGCGACTCCCGAACGTCGAGGTCGTCACCGCCGACGCGAATGACTTCGACCCGGGCCGGCGCTTCGACCGGGTCGTCTCCGTCGAGATGATGGAGCACATGCGCAACTGGGAGACCCTACTCCGGCGCATCGCGTCGTGGCTCGAGCCGAGCGGAAAGGCCTTCGTCCACGTCTTCTCGCACCGGTCGCTCTCCTACCCCTACGAAGACGGCTGGATGGCGCGCAACTTCTTCACGGGCGGCCTGATGCCGTCCCACGACCTCCTACTCGCCTTCCAGGACGATCTCGTCGTCGACCGGCGCTGGGCGCTGTCCGGCCGCCACTACGAGCGGACGGCGAACGCGTGGGTCGAGAACCTCGATGCCCACCGTGCCGAGGTCCGCGCGCTCGTCGGCCGGGCTGGTTACTGGCGGTGGCGGGCATTCATGCTCGCGTGCGCGGAGCTTTGGGGCTTCCGTCGCGGCACGGAGTGGCTGGTCAGCCATTACCTCCTCTCGCCTCGGCCGGCGGGCGCTAGCTCGACCCGCCCGGCAAGCGGCTGCACGCAAGAACGTCCCCGCTCGCTGAGCTCCAGCCTGTAGCCGCCCGCCCGGTAACGAACCGGGTCGTTCTCAGTGGCGCCGCGAATATCGGGACCTTCAGCGTCTGATCGTGCTCTTGACTTCGCTCACTACCACGGCCTCCTCTGCGGACGCATACGGCAGTAGCGCCGAAGCACGTCCACCGGCGAAGCCTTCGTTGGTCACCCGACTCGGATCAGCTTCTTGTTGACGAACTCGTCCGCGCCGTACTTGCCGAGCTCGCGGCCCCAGCCGGACCGCTTGACACCGCCGAATGGCAGCTCGGCGCCGTCGGCGCCGACGATGTTGACGTAGACCATGCCGGCGTCGATCTTGTCGGCGACGCGATCGGCCTGCTCGGGATCGGTCGTGAAAAGGTAGGAGCCGAGCCCGAACGGCGTGTCGTTCGCGAGCTCGACCGCCTCCTCTTCCGACCCGACGCGGTAGACGACCGCGGCCGGCCCGAACAATTCCTCACGGTAGGCGTCGTTGTCGGGGGTCACATCGGTCAGCACCATCGGCGAGAAGTAGTTGCCGTCGCGCTGCCCCCCAGCGACGACCTTGGCGCCCCCCTTGATCGCCCGGTCGAGCTGATCCTGCAGGCGATCGGCCGCGGTGCTCGAGGAAAGCGGGCCGATCTGGCAGCCGTCGGCGGTGGGGTCGCCCGTCTTCGACGAGGTCATGGCGCCCGTGAACCTCTCCAGAAACGGCTGGTACAGCTCGTCGATCACGATGAACCGCTTGGCGGCGTTACACGACTGGCCGGCGTTGTCCAGGCGCGCTGCCACCGCCGCCTCGACAGCTGCATCCAGATCGTCCGTGCTGAGCAGGATGAACGGATCGGAGCCGCCCAGCTCCAGCACGACCTTCTTGAGGTTCCGGCCCGCGACTTCGGCAACCGCCGCGCCGGCGCGCTCCGATCCGGTCACCGAGACGCCCTGCACGCGCGGGTCGGCGATCACCTCGGCGATCTGGTCGTTGGTGGCGTAGATGTTGACGTAGGCGCCCTCCGGGAAGCCGGCGTCCAGGTAGATCGCCTGCAGCGCCGCAGCCGTCTCGGGGCACTGGGGCGCATGCTTCAGCAGCACGGCGTTGCCGATGACCAGGTTCGGCCCGGCGAAGCGCGCGACCTGGTAGGTCGGGAAGTTCCAGGGCATGATCCCGAGGATCACGCCGTACGGGCTGCGGCGAATGATCGCGGATCCCTTTCCCGCAAGCAGCTCGATCGGCTCGTCCTTCATCAGGTCAGGCCCGTTGTCGGCGTAGAACCCGTAGATGTCGACGCAGAAGTCGACCTCGTCGAGCGCTTGCTCCAGCGGCTTGCCCATCTCGCGGGTGGTTATCTCGGCCAGCTGCTCCCGCCTCTCGCTGTGCAGCTCCCCGACCCGGCGCACGAGCTCGGCCCGCTCCTCCACCGTGCTCGATCGCAGCCAGTTCTGATACGTGTCGTACGCCAGGGCGATAGCCGAATCGAGCTCGTCGTCCGTGAACGTCGGAAAGGTGCTGACCAGCTCTCCTGTTGCCGGATTGGTCACCGCGTAGACAGTCATTCGTTCTCCTCCGTTCGGCGTGGCTCAGACGCTCCACGCGATAGCAGGCTTTTCGTAGACCTCGTCAGCGCTGAGAGTAACTGGCTCTTCTCCGGGCCGCCGTGCGTCGGCTGTCGCAGTTCGGCCCCGATGTCGCCCGGCCGCTCGGGCACACGCGTAGCCGACGGTTGCGGATCTGGTGTCGTCGCCAGGAGCAGCACGGCCGGTCGATCTCGACGGCTGCGACGAGCCATCCGCAAGAACAGATCGTCGAGCGTCAAGACGCGTAACGGCCCACGGAGACGGACCGTCGGTCAGCCAGACGGGACCACCTCGCGGAGACGACCGCCGCGTTTCCGGACCAGAACGAGCGCCGCGAGGGCCATGCCGCCCAAGGCCACACCGACGAGTGCGCCGGCGACCACATCGCCCGGGTAGTGCACCCCGACGTACACGCGTGAAAAGCCGATTGCGGCGGCAAGGAGGATGAAGGCCGGCGCCGCCTTCGGCGCCACGTAGGAGAGCACCGTCGCGCCCGCGAACGCCGTTGCCGCGTGCCCGGCGGGAAACGAGCTCGAGTGGACGACGTACAGCGGGTCGATCTGCGGATGGGCGACGAAGGGCCTCGTCCGCTCGACGAGGTCTTTGAGTCCGAAGCAGGCGCTGTCCGCTGCAAAGACGGCCGCTCCCACCAGCACCGTCAAGCTCACGGTCGGGATCAAGCCGAGACGAAGGGAGAGGCCGACGACTATCGCGAGCCCGATCCAGACGGCCCCGACCTTGTCCACGTAACCGAGCCAGACGAAGACGTCGTTCAGCGGTGCGAAGCGGTGGGTCGCGAGCCAGACGGCTGCGCGATCATCGATCGATTGCAGGAGCACGCCCCACCTGGCCCGTCGGCGTCCTCGGTGACCGCCTGCGACCCTCATCCTCTCCGCCATTGGCCGAGACGTCGCGGTAGCGAGCATCGACCAGGCAGTAGAGGCCGTAACAGAGAAGGCCGCCTGCGGTCAGCCCGAGCAAGTAGGGCCCGTACGCCGCATCGGCAAGCTTCTGCAGTGCACCGTCGAGCCCGATCGCCTCCTGCGGGTCGTACTCGAGCGCGGCTTTGATGAGAAAGATGCCCACCATCGTGAAGACGACCGCGCGCGCAACGTGTCCGACGAGACCGACCCGTCCACCCCACTTCTTCTCGGTCGCACTCATTTCGCCGCTGCGCCATCTGTCTTCGAACTTCTTCTCGAGGCCGCGATAGGCGTTCCAGAGGCCCGCGCCGATGAGGCACAGGCCGCCGATACCGACAAGCCACCGCCCACCAGGCCAAGCGAGGACGGCTGCGGTCGTCTGCTGGGTCTTGGCGTTCTGCGACTGCTGCCCGCCCGCGTCGAGGAGGATCTTCACGGTCGTGAACGTCAAGCTCGCATAGATGAAACCGCGACCGACGTACCCGGCGCGCTTGCCCCACGTCTTCAACGTCTCTTTCTCACCACCGTCGTCGTCTCGCTCCGCGAACGCCTGGAGGAAACGCCAGACCGCGTACGCGGCGAATCCCGCGGCGAGGAGAGCGAGCACGACCTTCCCCCACGTCTCCTGCGCGAGCGTCTGCAGCGCGCCCTGTCGGCTCGTCGTCTCCCCGCCCGAGCCGACTGCAACGCCGATCGCGAGAACACCGACGAGCGCGTAGGAAGCGCCCTTGGCGAGCAAGCCGCCGCGGGCGAGCCACGCATACCAGCCGCTCCCGCTCTCCGCTTTCCCGCGCGCCTCCTCTGCCGGCTGCGCGCCGATCTCACCTGCTCGCCGAGCTGAACGCATAGGTGTCGCCATTTCCGCTCCTCTGATCGCCGCCACGTTGGAGCTAGAACGGCTTCGCGCTCCCGCCGGTTACGCTCCGATCACTCGACCGCGTGATCACTGGGCTCGGGGATCCCCGCCCAGGACCGCCGAATTGTCAGAAAGCGGCCCGTCGATGAAGAGACTCAGTCCGGCGTGCTCTTCCTCAGGAGCGGTGAAAGATCTCGTGCAGGTTCAGCCTCAGCGTTCGGGGATCGGGCCGCAAACAGGATTTACGTCCAAGTTGAACCTCCACGTGCCGACGCCGCACGGCTCGGCCGCCGCCGTATCATCCGGCCGTGGTTCCCGAGGCAGAGCTCGAAGAGACGGAGGCGGGCCTCGTCCCGGCAAGCGTCGGCTGGTTCGTCATGAACGCGCGCGACGCGCGCTGGTTCGCCAAGCCGGGTCAAGGCCACAGCGTGCCGCTCACCGGTTACGACGAGTACGAGGCGGAGACCTTCTTCCCGATGCTCGGCATGGCCATCCGCATCGTAAGCCCCGGCGAGCCGACCGGAACGTACCACTGGGAGACGGAACAGGAGGACTTCCTCGTGCTCTCGGGCGGGGGGCTGCTCATCGTCGAGGGCCAGGAGCGGCCGCTCAAGCAATGGGACTTCGTGCACTGCCCGCCGGAGACTCGCCACGCGTTCGTGGGCGCCGGCGACGGGCCGTGCGTGCTTCTGTGCGCGAGCTCACGGCAGTTCCAGAAGGACGGCCCGTGGGGCTACTACTGCGCCGACGAAACCGCCGCCCGCTACAACGCGAGCGCCCCCGAGGACACGCAGGACGGCGCGCTCGCCGACGCGCGGTTCCCGCCGCCGCGGGAGATCCGCTATCCCTTCGGTTTGCTGCCGGACTGAGCGGCCAGGCTCGCTCGATCAGTTCGATGCGGTACTGGTCCGGAAAGCGCCTGCGGGCAAACTCATCCGCGCCCGATGAGCTCGACCCTGTAGCCGTCTAGGAAGAACACGGTGTCGAGTCCGTCACCCATAATTGATCCAACTGCGCCAGGCTGGATGGCCTATCGCGGAGATGGGGACCCCTCACCCGCGGCGGGGGTCCCCGCGTGGTTCCCCTCTCAATCCCCATCAACCCCCGATCTGCGGGTTCAAGACGCTCCCGATGGAAGAGGGCTATGCTCTTGCTCAAGGTGGTTATCCTGCGGCGTCAGCGCCTGCTCGCGCGGCTGAGTTTGCTCCTGGCGGTTGCACTCGTCGCTGCTCTCATCCTTTTCCTCGTCAAGACATGAGAGGGCGGTTGTTGCGCCGGAAGCGAAATCTGACGATCAGTGAAGCAGCGGAGTTGACGGGTCTCACCCGCAAGGCGATGGCGCGGCGCGTGGAGCGAGGTTCAGTGCGCTCGGTTCTACGCGCTGGGAGACGACTCATTCCCCGTAGTGAGCTGGTTCGGGTCGGCCTGCTCCCCCTCGAGGGGGAAAGCGGGGTTGGTTTCCTGATGGACCCAGGGGCGCCCCAACATAGCCCCGTTGCTCATGAGATCAGTGATGAGCAATCGGTCGTCGCGGTACTTGTCCGAGAGCTTGTCGACGTACTGCAGCGCCAAGCCGGGGAGCTTGCCCAGTACAAGGCTTTGACCGCTGAAGCCGAGAGCCTCCGGCTGGAGCGGGAAGTCGCTGAGCTTCGCGTCCGCCTCAGCGTCCTCGAAGGCGGGGAAGGGCGGCGGGCTCTCGAGCCCGGCCGGTCCGATGAGGCAATGCTGACAACGCAGATGCCGCTCGAAGAGACTGACCCTCGGCGCCGGCCTTCGGGCGATCGCCTTTGGCTTCCACCTTCGGCGACCTCGGCGCGGGCGGTCTCTACCGGCGAGGCAGTTGCGACCGGCTGGGGAACACGGGCAAGCTCGGCCGGCGAACAGTCACGTCGCCCACGTCTCATACCGTTCATCTTCGAGATCCTCTTTATCGGTCTCGTCGCGTTCCTCGCCTGGCTTGCGGATCTCGATCCCGTGTTGGGCGCTATTGCCGTGGGGGTTGCCTGGCTGGTCGCTGCGACGTTCGAGCTCGTCCGTTGGATCGGTAGATACGGCTAACTTGAGCCGCGACAGGCACCGAGACATTAATTGGTTGGTGGGCGCTCGGCGCATGGGTGGTCAAGCCGCAAGGAGCAAGAAGTATGGTCCCGGTCATTTCGAGCCGCCATGTGGGGATATCGCGTACGACGGTGGCCGATCCCTCGTCGAGGAGCCCCTCGATGAGCTTCACGAACGCCTGGGGATCCTCAAAGCGCGTATCCGGATCCAGGCCAGCGACGATGAGGAACTCCCTGTCGCCTTGGCCGCGCCCGCCAGCTAGCTCCTCCGCGCCGTCGTCGCTCGGCTGCTCGGGCGGAAACCATGGAATCAGTAACGGCGGGCGTGGCCTGAGCGTCTCTGTGAGACACTTGTCGCGTGGGCGCGGGAGGCGTGGAACTCCTCGAACGCGGGCAAAGCCGCAAGGGAGCCATCGGTGGGAGTAGGAGACAAGCTGAAGAACATCGGTACGTACGTCCGCCAGCAGTGGCGATCCACGGACCCGGACAGCTACGACCGCTACAGGCGGGGGCGTGAGCGCACGCGCATGCAGGCGGAGCACACACAAGAAGCGGCAGAGCGGCAGGGTGAGCAGGAGCGTGAGAACGCAGAGCGGGGGCGTGAGTACGTAGAGCGTTATGAGGCCGAACGTGCAGCCGCCGAGAAGGAAGAGGAATGATGCTCCTAGCCGCCTCCACAGTCGCCGTCGTCGCTATCGCGGCGGCGATCATCGTGGTTGCCCTCGTGGTTTGGTACGTCCTACCGCGAGGCGGGCGGCGGAAGCCTCCGCCCGCTTAACGGCCCTCGCTGATAGGTCGTGGGCTTGAACCGCGCTCGACAACGGCCGCCGCTCGCATAAGAAGCCTCCCACGGGCCGTCGTCGCTCGGCTGCTCGGGCGGAAGCCCTAACTGCACGTCGAGATTCCCGGGCTAAGTGGCTCTTACCGGGATGCCGCCCGGGCCCGTATCAATCGGCGGCGCGGCCACCATGCGACCGCGACCCAGCAAGCGTCACCACCGCGATAGCACCGGCAACAGCCGCCCACGGAACGCTGCGACCATCCGCTCTAAGCTCTCGCGCCGCCTCGGCATCTGCCGCCAGATCGGGCTCAAGCTCAACGAACGACCCAGGGCTGAGCTGGACGATGTTCTCCTCGGGGTAGTACCGGAGAAGCGGTTCCTCTGTCCATGGGTTGGGCAGCGGCGAATCGATACGAATCGGAACGGTCTCGTGGCTCAGCGGGCGGTCGAGCTGGTTCGCAGACGCGAAGAGCTGGAGGTAGGAGCCGGGGTCACCCGCGACGGTTCATCCACCGACCGTCACGGACTCGACGGGCGGGGTCGGGAAGGGAACCACATTCTGCCCCAGCCGCTTGGCGATCGGGGCAAGCTCCTGGTCGAAGCGCAGCCACATCGTCGATCCTGCGGGGTCGGGACCGCGCCAAGCCCTGAGTGGGGCTCGTAGTAGACGCGCCACGTCGTCTCGCGGTGGCCTTCGACCTCGAACACGATTCGATAGAACGGCCCGATGGCCGGCGGAGGCTGGCCGGCGCTCCTGTCATCCAAGGGCGACCTGTCGAAGCCGCCTATTGCCGCCGAAGCGCAGTCGGATTCCCCACAGACCTCGATCCCGGTCAGCGACTTCGCATGTGCGGAGCCCACGAACCAGAGAAACGCGACCAGGACGATGACGCTCAGTCTCATTACTCGTTTGTCCACCCACCTCCACCGGCGAGGTTCCCGTTCAGTTCCTCTGAGCGAGTTTCGGGGGCCAGTTCGCGCCGTCGTCGCTCGGCTGCTCGGGCGGAAGGCCTAAAGGACCGGCGAGAGCCTCCGCCCGCCTAGGAGATTCAGCTAAGGCGCGCGCTGCCCATCTCAGGCGAACGCACGGGCGGCTGCAGCCACGATCTCATCGTGAGGCACGTCTCGCAGATGTTGGCTGATGTTCCAGCGGTGCCCGAAGGGATCGACGAGCTGGCCATGCAAGTCGCCCCAGAAGGCCTCCTGCAACGGCTGGCGCACCGTCGCGCCCGCCGCCACCGCCTGGGTGAACACCGCCTCGGCATCGGGAACCTCGAGAGCCAGCACTACCGGCGTTCCACCGATCGACGGCGGTGAGAGGACACCCACCTCCGGGAACTCGTCCGCCAAATGCAGCAGCCCGTCGCCGATGCGCAGCTGCACGGACATCAGCCGCGCGTCCGGCGTTGGGATCCGGCTCAGCTCCTCGGCGCCGAAGGCCTCGCGGTAGAAGGTAACGGCCCGCTCGGCGCCGAGAACGACGATGTGCGGTGTGATTGCCACAGGGCGACAGTAGAGGCGCGGCCGTCGCCTCGCAAGCTCCTGCAGGCCCTCGTCGCGTGCGCTTGAACGGGAGCCTCGAGACCACTGCCTCGGACGCAAAGGGGGTCAGCCTCTCGAGCGAGCGAACGTCGCGAGGATCGCGCCGGTGCTCGTCACCTCGCTACCAACGAGCTGCATCGGTCTGAGCACCCCGTCATCAGGAAAAATCCGTTTTCCTCCGCCGACGAAAAGGGGGTCGATCATGAACCGGAATTCGTCGACGAGATCCTCCTCGACCAAGGTCTGCACCAGCCGCGAGCTGCCGATGACGTGGATGTCTCCGCCCTCTTCGGCCTTCAGCCGGCCAACGGCATCGGCAACGTCTCCCCGAAGCAGGGTTGAGTTCTGCCAGCCGAGCGGCTCCTTGAGCGTCGTCGAGGCGACGTACTTGGGCTTAGTGTTGAGCGGTTCGGCGAGAATCTGCTCTTCTTCTGAAGCGTTCGGCCAGTAGCTGGCAAAGCCCTCGTATGTGCGCCTTCCCAGGAGAAAGCCGCTGGCCTCCGCCAGGTTCTCGACCACGCGTTGTTGAGAGAGGTCATCGAAGTAGGCAACGTGCCAGCCGCCGTGCTCGAAGCCCCCACTGGTGTCCTCGTCGGGTTGCCCAGGCGCCTGTACGACGCCGTCGAGCGTCATCCACTCATTCGCGATCAGCTTCCGCATCCAGGTTTTCCTTCCCTCGCTTGCTCAGATAGGCGGTCCTACCCGCCGCTGCCATCGAAAACCCGCTCGCCCGCCAAGCCCCTCCGCGCCGTGGTCGCTCGGCTGGTTGAACGGAAGCCGAGTCGCTTGGTCACCTGGGCGGTTGTCCTCGTCGGAGGACTTGCGCTCGTTGCAATCGCGGCCGCGATCGTGAACCACGACTTGGCCTCCAGAGCCCACGCGGTCGGCATCAACTCCACGACGGACCTTTCCTTGTGCGATGCAAAGCAGCTCGAACTTTCGATACGTGCGTCGGGGTTCGGAGCTCATGTCGCCGCGCTTCGCCTCTCCGGCACCGAGCCTTGCGATGTCGGGGAGCTGCATGTCACGGCGACGGTCGTCGGCCGGAATGGGCAACGTGTCCCGACCGAGGTCGCGCCGCCTCAGGAGTTCACCGGCCAGATCCGCCCGGGCGAGGAGCGCATCGCAACCTTTGACTACACGATGCGATGTCGGCAGAAAGGGCCTTTTTCGGCGATGGTGATCTCAGCGGGCGAAGTCGGATCTGTCAGCGTGACCGCGCCAGTTGCCTTCCGGCGTGATCCCTTTAAGACGTCTCCCTGCAAAGCGCGCTGAAGTCGTGCAACGCACTCGACAACGGCCGGCGCTCACGCGCGAAAACTCCTCCGCGCCGTCGTCGCTCGGCTGTCGGGGCGGAAGCCGACGCCCTCCTCTCGGGTACGCCTCCCTCAGGGATATCACGGGCGACGGCAGGTCCCGACCCCGTGCGGACCTGCCGCCGCCTGAAAGCGCTATGAGACCGTGAGGATGTTCACGTCGCCGACGGCGTTCGCGAGGATCCAGTCGATGACGTCCTGCTGGTCAACGCGGTAGGCGAAGCCGACGCCCGCACACTGTCCGTTGAGCACGAACGAGTTGACGCCGAGGATGACGTCTGTGTCGTCGTAGAGAATGGGCCCGCCGGAGTCCCCAAAGCACGACCCGCCGCGGCCAGCGCCCGGGTTTGTGGACAGCTGGATATTGAAGCCAGCCGTATTCGTGTTATGCGTGCTGACGATGAATCCCTCGGCCATCAGCCGCTCGCGGTACGAAAGAACAATAGGCTTCTCACCAGAGACGCCGTAACCGGAATACGTGATCTCGGTACCAACGGCCAGCTCGTCCACCGTCCCAGCCGCCGCAATGCTTGCGTATTCATCGAGAACGATGGGGTCGTCGAGGATCAACATCCCGACGTCTCTGTTGTTCCCGTGCAAGTAGACGTTGCCGACGTAGCCGTACTCGATCAATGTGTGCGACTCGGCACACGGGTACGCGATCGAGTTCAGGCACTCGTATGGGTAGCCGGTGTTGGGATCTTCGGTGTCCGTAGATGCGTTGTAGAGACTCCCGCCCTCCTGCGACGCCCACACGATCGCCGACACCGCGCCGCCTTTGGCATCCGTGCAATGCCCGGCCGTGAGGACGGTGTACTCGTTGAGCAAAGAGCCAGAACAGCGCCACAGAAAGTCGCCATTCTGGTCGTAGAACGCAATCAGAACCACGTAGTCGTGCTCGAAGTCCTCCGTGAAGTTGCCGGTGACTGCGCCCGCTGGCGCCGCGGTAACCGCGACTGCGCAAGCGGCGACCGCCAACAACATCAAGATTTTCTTCAAGGTCTGCCCCTCCCCGTCTTCGTTTGTGATCTCGGGAGCTTCTACAGCCCCGCGGAGTCATGCCCTTCGGTGCGGCGCCCAAAACGCAAAACTGGGCCGCGTTGAGGGGCGGCTTCGGCGATCGCCGGGTCGGACACTGCTTACGAACCGCAACGCGTCTTGGCGACCTGATCGTTCAAGCCGGGCTCTCTGACCGAGATGAGCCGTTGGTGGAGTTCACTCGGCATTTCCGCAATGCCGCGGCGCACGGGACCGCTGGGAATTTCACCGCCGGGAGCCAAGACACCGAGCGGCCTGCAGGGATCTAATCTTGACTCGCGATCTGCAGGGGCGACGAGCAACCTGGGAGACAGTCACCGCGAGGCGTTACGTCGAGTTTCTCGACGACATCAGCAATCACTTCCTGCCGGGTTCCGTTCCGCCTCGGCCGGGCGTGGTCGATCAGCACTGAAGCGCCTGCCCTGGTTCCCCGCGGCGCAAATGCTGGCGGTCGGGTAGCACTCAGTGCCAGATCCCTTGGTTATCAACCCCGGTCGGCCTACCCCCACACCCCTAGCGCCGCCAGGGCGCGCCACAGTGCGCAAGCAGGCACTCCCCGCCGTCAGATGATTGATGAGCCGAAGCCGGCCAGAATCGCAGGCAATGGCTTATAGCGGCGCAGGGGCAGTACCAGTGCTAGCGGTTACAGATCCCGCTGGTCCGTTGATCTCGACTTCTTTCCCTAGCCATCCGGAAAGCGCCTGCCCGCAAATTCATCCGCGCTCGATGAGCTCGACCCTGTAGCCGTCTGGGAAGAAGTCAATGTCGAGCTCAAAAGGAACGGTTGGGCGGACGCCTCACGCTGTGAGATTGGGTCCTTCCGGTGTCCTGATGAAACCCCGCGATTCGAGGATCGGCCCAGGAGCAACGCCCTTTGCGGCGATCCGGCAATCCGTATGCTGGTCCTTGCCCCATGGCTCGGTTGCTGTACCGACTCGGGCGGGTCGTCGCCGCGCATCCGTTCCTGGTGGTGGTCATCTGGATCACCGGAGCTGTATGCCTGACCGCGTTCGTCAAGACGGTCGGCGCGGACACCGATAACAACCTGAACCTGCCCGGCACGGGCAGCCAACTCGCCACCGATCTCCTCGAGAAAGACTTCCCGCCGCAGCAGAACGGCAGCAACCCGATCATCTTCCACATCTCGCAGGGGAGCGTCGAGGACTCTGCGTACAAGAGCGGGATCAAGAGCTCCGCGAAGGCGATCAGGCAGATCCCATTCGTGCACAGCGCGGTAAGCCCGTACAGCCAGGAGGGCGGCGCCCAGGTCTCGAAAGACAAGAAGACCGCCTTCATCTCGGTGCTGCTCGACGTCGCCTCGAACGACCTCACGACCGAGCAAGCCCAACGGGTGCTCGATGCTGCGGCCCCGGGCAAGCAGGCCGGCATGGAGGTGGCGGCCGGCGGATCGATCGGCTCCACGTTGTCTCCCGACGAATCGTCCACGAGCGACCTGATCGGGATCCTCGCCGCGATGGTGATCCTGACATTCACCTTCGGCACGGTCGTCGCCATGGGGATGCCCATCGGAACCGCAATCATCGGGCTGACGACTGCGCTGGCAGCGATCGGCCTGCTCGGCCACCTGACGTCCGTTCCTAGCATCGCCCACACGATCGCGACGATGATCGGCCTCGCGGTCGGGATCGACTACGCCCTCTTCCTCGTCACCCGCCACCTTGCGCAGATGCGCGAGGGCATCGAGATCCACGAGTCGGTCGCGCGCGCGGTCGGCACCGCCGGAACCGCAGTCGTGTTCGCAGGCTGCACCGTGGTCGTGGCCCTCGTCTCCCTGGCAGTGGCGGGCATCCCGCTCATCTCGGCCCTCGGCTACACCGCAGCGATGGCGGTCTCGACGGCCGTGCTTGCTGCCATCACCCTGCTTCCCGCACTGATGTCGCTTGCGGGCGGCCACATCAACTCGATCTCCTTGCCGAAGTGGGTCCGCCCCTCCGACGACCCCGGCAAGAAGGGGCTGTGGGGTATGTGGTCGGGCTTCGTCGTTCGTCGCCCCTACATCCCGCTTGGGCTCGCTGCCTTGATCCTGGTGCCGCTGATCGTCCCCGTGTCCACCCTCCGCTTGGGACAGGAGGACATCGGGCAGACCCCCAAGTCGACGATGGAGCGGCGCGCATACGACCTGATGGCGGCCGGGTTCGGTCCCGGATACAACGGCCCGTTGCTCATCGCGGCCGCGATCCACCCGATCGCCAAGGCCGATCCCTCCGTGATTGCCAAGGAGAACAAGCTGAAGGCTCTCCAGATGGAGCTGGACGCCGAGCAGAAGCAAGGCGATCAGATGAAGGCCCAGCTCGAAGCCGGGCAGGCAAAGCTCGAGCGCCAGCAGGCGGCGCTCGAGCACCAGCAAGCAGTGCTGAACGCGCAAGCCAGCGAGCTGAGCAGCGAGCAGGCGACGCTCGAGAGCGAGGCCGCACAGCTCCAGGCCGAGCGGGATCAACTCGAGGCGCAAGCGAGAGCGCTCGCGGAACAGGCCCGGTCGCTCGCACGCCGTCTCATCGTCCTCCGGGCGAGGGAGCGGCGTATCGAGAGGTTGCTGGAGACGGTGACCAACCCGGCGCGGATTGAACGCTTGAAGCGCCGTCTGGCCCGTGTTCAGTCGACCGAGCACCAGACCGTCGCCGAGCTCAAGTCGGTGGGGAAGCGCGCTCGCCGGCTCGCCGCGCAGGCGCGCTCGCTCGAGGCCGAGGCCGCGACGCTCGAGCAGCAGAAGCAGTCCCTCCTGGCCCAGCAAGCGGCGTTGGAGGAGCAAGGCGCCGCGCTGCAAAAGCAGGCGGATGCGCTCGAGGCAGAAGCGGCCGAACTTGAGCAGGAGAAGGCCCAGCTCCTTGCCCTACAAGCCAAGGCCAAAAAGCAGCAGAAACAGGCGAAGAAGCTCCACAACGAGCTGGTGAAGACGCTCACCAAGGCCGGCGGCGACGACCGCGCCACCGATCCGCGCCTGGTCAAGCTGCAGGATGCGCTGACCAGCACGCAAGGCGACGTGCTGGTCTCGCCGCCCCGGCTCAACAAGGAAGGAGGCGCGGCCGTCTACACCGTGATCGCGAGCACGGCGCCTGCCGACCCGGCGACCGCGAGTCTCGTGAAGAAGCTGCGCTCGAGCGTGATCCCTCCGAACACCGGTAATGGGGTGGTCGCCTTCGTCGGGGGATCGACGGCGAGCAACGTCGATCTCGCCGCCGAGATCTCCAAGCGCCTGCCGCTGGTCATCCTCACGATTCTCTTGCTCAGCATGCTCGTGCTGCTAGTCGCTTTCCATTCGTTCCTCATCCCGCTCCAGGCGGCGATCACCAATCTGCTGACTGCACTCGCCGCGTTCGGGATCGTGACCGTCGTCTTCCAGTGGGGCTGGGGCATCGGCGCGGTCGGCATCGACACGACGGCCAGCTCCGTCCCCATAGCGAGCTATGTGCCGCTGATGATGTTCGCGGTGCTCTTCGGCCTCAGCATGGACTACCAGGTCTTCCTACTGTCGTCCATCAACCACCACCGCGCGGAAGGCGTGGATGATCGCTCAGCCGTCGGCCTCGGCTTGCGCACAAGCGCCCGGGTCATCTCGGCCGCCGCGCTGATCATGATCGCGGTCTTCGCGAGCTTCATCTTGAACGGCGACCCGGTCGTGAAGCAGTTCGGCGTCGGCCTTTCGAGCGCGGTCGCCCTAGCGGCCACGATGGTGCTGATGCTCGTACCGGCGGTGCTCATCTTCATGGGCAAAGGGGCTTGGTGGTTTCCACATGCACTCGGTCGCTTCGTTCCGCGCATCGACGTCGAGGGAGCCGGGCTCGACGAGGAACCCGCTCAAACCGGACGGGTGGCTGGTCGCACCGCCACGTAGCGAGTCACTTCAGCCGCTCGATCAGTTCAATCCTGTAGCCGTCCGGAAAGCGCGTGCGCGCAAACTCATCCACGCTCGATGAGTTCCACCCTGTAGCCGTCCGGAAAGCGCGTGCGCGCAAACTCATCCGCTCTCGATGAGCTCGACCCTGTAGCCGTCAGGAAAGCGTACTTTCGTGAGCCGACCGCTCCCATACGAGGCGAGCTCGCTGCTCGATTCCCTTGATAACGGTGGGCGGCGCTGCCAACGTCAGTCGAGCTCCGTTCAACTCGACGTACCGTTTCTGATCCTGCCCGCTCCAGTTCGGAAAGAGGCTCAGCTCGACGTGATGGGTCACAACGTCCTCACGGTACTCGTACCGGCCGCAATAGGAGAGATAGCTCTCTGCGGCCTGTTCCTTCTCCCTGTCCGTGCCGCCAAGAAGGTCACCGGCCCCGAACGGCTGCCGCCCGGCGCGCGCGAGCGAGACGGACATGTGGCCGTCATCCATGTACATCAGTAGGCCGACGGCGTCCTCTCCGAACGGATAGTCGATGCTTCCATCGGCCGCCTCCGTCTCGCAGGAGACCAGCCGCCAGCTTCCCAGCAGGGGATTTGCGAAACCGCCCACGTCGCCAGCGATTCTAGGCATCTGCAGCCCCGGGGCGAGCCATGTGGTCTCGATGGGCTCCACGCTGCAGCCCTTGGCGCGTGCGCGCAAATCCATCCCGATCCACGAGCTCAAAGGCTGAGCCGTCTGACCAACGGCCTGCCGGAAGTCGTGCCGGCCAGCGGGGCGCGCCACCGGCAGTCGACCAAAGCCCGGGAAGAGCATGAAACACGGCAATTCGCCAGAATCCCGTCGGCTGGCGAGTCGGAAACCGAGGGAGCCTTCGATGATGATCACAGAGCGTTCGAAGCGTGTCATCCCCTTCCGTCCAGAAGACGCGAAGGGGGTCGGCGACGGCTGCTTCTATCTCGACCTGATCGTCTGGCTGAACGGCGATCGGATCGAGCTCGGCGAACGGGTGGGCTTCAACTATGGGTGCTACGTGAACGGTTACGGTGGCCTTCGAATCGGCGACCGGACGATTGTCGGCCCGTACGCGATGATCCACACGGCCAATCACGAGTTCTCGCTCGAGCGCCCGATTGTCGATCAGGGCTGGACGGAGAGACCGGTCGAGATCGGCGCTGACTGCTGGATCGGGATGGGAGTCTGCATCCTGCCGGGGGCGCGCCTCGGCGACGGGTGTGTCGTCGGGGGTGGAAGCGTCGTCGCCGGTGAACTCCAGTCGAACTGCATCGCGGTCGGCAACCCGGCGCGTGCCATCAAGAGCCGCTGATGCGCATCCTCTTCCTGCAGCAGCAGCCCTGCATGCGGGCGCTCAAGTACGCCGCCGCCCTGCGCTCGGCATTCCCGCGAATCCAGCTCGGATTCGCGTACCAAGGCAAGACTTTTACTGGCTTGTACGGCTCGGGCGACGAACTTTTCGAGCGCTGGTGGAACCTCGGCTCGGAGCCGATCCAGGCGCTCAAGCGAGCTCGGGAAGAGTTTCGGCCCAACCTCATCCACAGTCACAACCTCCCGGACTCGTTGACCGCGATCGCGCTCGAGCTCTTTGCCGGACGCGTTCCGGTCATCCACGACGTCCACGACCTCCAAAGCCTCAGACAAACGCCCTACGAGCACGGTTTCCCCGAGCCCCTCGAGGCGCTCGCCCTCGAGCGGCTCGCAATCGAGGAGTGCTCCGCACTCGTGGTGGTTTCGGACGAACTCTTAGAGGTGGTCCAGGGCAGGTACGACGCGAAAGCCCCAGCGCTCGTCCTTCCAAACTACGCGTTACGGCGCGACCTGCCGCCAATGTTGCCGCCCGCGGAGCGCCGAAACGGCCATCCTCCGCGTCTGGTCTACCAGGGGACCCTTTCGACAAATGGCGGTCACTATGACCTGCGCGAGATCTTTTGCTCGATCGTCGGCCAGGGAGTCTCGCTCGATATCTATCCGTCGCGCGCAGTGCCCACGTACGCCGAGCTCGCGGTCGAACTGGACGGCTTGCGCATCCACCGGACTCTTCCGCCCTCGCGGCTGCTGGCCGCGCTGCCAGGATACGACTTCGGCTGGGCCGGCTTCAACTCCACCCTGAACGGAGCCCACCTCGACACGTGCCTTCCGAATAAGGCATACGAGTATGTTGGCTGCGGCCTGCCGATCCTGACGCTGCGCCATCGTGCCCTCGCACGACTGGTGGGTGAGGAGCGCCTAGGCCTGAGTCTGGCGAGTCTCGACGATCTGCTCGGGCAGCTAACGGCGATGGATATGGTCGAACTCCGAAGCCGAATCGCAGCCGTGCGCCTGGAGCTCACCATGGAGTCGAAGATCCAGAGGCTTGCCGAGTTGTACGAGATGATCGCCGCCTAGCGCGGATTCCGGGTTCGCGCCAGAGTCTCAGCGCCGCACGGTTGGCTTCGAGGTCGGCGGTCCCCCGAGCCGTTCAACCCCTTTTCCTGGGTTGTCTTCTGCCTGCATTGATTCGTGGTCGACATGCTCGAGGCTCCTGAGCCGACCATCGATCGTCCCGAGTAGCGCGATGATCTCGTCCTCCTTCGACTCGAGCGCGTGCTCCTCGTCCTCCCACCTCCTGGAGCACGACTACTGAGGCGACGACCGCCATGACGACCGCGAAAAGCGCAGCGCCGGAGAACATGAGCGCGAGACCGATTCCTCGGCCGGCCGCAGACTCGGGGGCGAAATCGCCGTAGCCGACAGTCGTTACGGTCGCGGCCGCCCACCAGACGCCGGTAACGGCGAACCGTATTCGTCTGGCTCGACGAGCCACACGACGATCCCTGCGGTTGAGGCGAGAATCGCCGTGACCACGGCCGCACCGCACAGCGCCTATTGCGCGACAAGCCGGCGAAAGAAGAGCACGAGCGCCATGCGTCTGGGCCTTCGTCCCTGATTCCATCGATCCACGTGCCGCTTGCAATCCGAGAGTGCCCGATCCGGTTTGCGGATTAGTACGTCTCCATAGGATCCCACGTGACCGGACGTGACCGGCGCGAAGCGCTGAGGCCGGGTTCGCCCTGTTCAGGCCTGCCAGTAGCGGCGCGTGAAGAGCACGACGATCGGGATCAGTTCCAAGCGACCCAGCCACATCAGCACGATCATGATTCCTTTCGCGAGGTCGCTGAAAGGCTCGAACGAGCCCATCGGGCCCGCGAACCCGAACCCAGGCCCCACATTTCCGATCGTCGTCGCGGCGACCGAGATCGCCTCGAACGGGGACACCTCCACGCCCGCACGCGCGGATTCGATCGTGATCCCAATCGTCCCAAGGACGAAGAGCCCGACGTAGAGGAGAACGAAGAAGCTCAGCGCTCTCAGCGTGGGCTCGTCCACGACTCGCTGATTGAAGCGGACCGGCCGAACGATCTCGGGGTGAATGGTCTGGTCGAGCTCCCGGCGCATCACCCGCGTGAGCATGAGATGGCGCACGATCTTGATCGAGCCGGCCGTTGAAAGGGCCATTCCTCCGAGGAACATGGCCACCACGAGGAGCACCGACGTCAGCGGCGTCCAGCCGGTGAAGTCGGCGCTCGCGTAGCCCGTTGTGGTCGCCATCGAGACGGTCTGGAACACCGCCTGTTCGAACGCTTCCCTCCCGCCGAATAGGTTGTTCGCCCACAGTGAGCCAAAGACAACGAGTGACATTACGGTGAGGACAGCAGCGTAGGTTCGAAACTCCTCGTCACGGAGAGGGTTCATGCGCCGCCGAGCGACTCCGTACAGGAGGACGAAATTCGTCCCGGCGAGAAACATAAAGGCGACGATCGTCCACTGAGACGCCGGGCCGAAGGCCTCGATCGAGCGTGCGCGCGTCGAGAATCCGCCGGTCGGCATCGTGGTGAAGGCGTGCGCAACGGCATCGAAGACGTTCATGTCTGGGTCGATTCCGGTCCAGCCGAGGACGGCGAGGATGACGGCCTCGAGCGCGGTGAGACCGATATAGAGGATCCACATGAGGCGGGCGGTTTCCCGAATGGAGCCCGTCAGCGTCTGGAACTCATGCCCGGGTGCCTCGGAGGCGAAGAGCTGCCGCCCGCCGACGCGAAGGCGGGGGAGCACGGCAATAGCCAGCACGATGATCCCCATGCCGCCAATCCACTGTGAGAACTGCCGCCACATCGCGACCGAATGGTTCAGTGCGCCGACGTCCGTGAGGATGGTCGCCCCGGTGGTCGTCATTCCGCTCATCGCTTCGAAGAAGGCGTCGAGCGGGGAGTCGAACTGGGGCTCCGTCGACAGGACGTAGGGCAACGCGACCAGGGCCGCCCCGAGAAGCCAGGTGACTGCGACGACGAGGAAGCCTTCCCGAGGGCCGACGCGTTCCTTGCCACGCGTGAGGAACTCGAGGCCTGCGCCGACGGCGAAGGCGACGGCTCCACCGGCCACGAACGGCCAGACCGGTTCGCGGTAGCCGACCGCAACTCCGATCGGCAGAAGGAATGCGAGGCTCAGGTACTTGACGAGCGCGCCGACGAGGTTCGCGGACGCGCCCAGGTCGACCCCGGCCCTGAGGGATGGTCGGCCCCGGCCTGCGGGTAACGGCACCTGCGAAGGCCTTTTCTGTCGACCCATGCCGAGGACGTTAGAGCGGCGCACCGCGCGAATCCAAGGTCCCGCTGGCGGTAGTCTCACGCATGATGCGGGTCATCGTCGTCGGCGCGGGCCAGGTCGGCTCGACGGTCATCGAGGCGCTCCACGGGGAGCACGAGTTGACGCTCGTCGACGTCGACCCAACCCGGCTGAACACGTTCGGGCACCGCTACGACATCAGAACCGTCGAGGGGAACAGCGCCAGCCGCCGCACGCTGCGCCAGGCGAACGTCGAGGAGGCCGACCTGCTGATCGCCTGCACGTCACGCGACGAGGTGAACATCGTGTCCTCGATGTTCGCGAAGAAGCTGTCGCCCTCGACCACGACAATCGTACGGACGACCAACATCGAGTATCTCGAGATCTGGCGCGAACGAGAGCTTGAAATCGATTTCATGGTGTCCTCGGAGCTCGAGGCGGCGAACGCGATCACGCGCATCATCGGTATCCCTGCTGCACGCCAGACGGACGTGTTCGCGGACGGGAAAGTGCAAGTCGTCGAATTCGACGTGCCGAAGGACGGCGCAGGCGGTCCGGTCATCGGCAAGGAGCTGCGACACGCCGCTATCCCCGTCGACTCGAAGGTGGCAGCCTTGATCCGCGGTAGCCGCGTGATCGTGCCCCGCGGAGACGCATCGATCCTTCCAGGCGACCGAGTCGTGCTGATCGGCTCGCCCGGGGCGGCGCGGGAGTGGAGCCAGATCCTGGGTGGCCCTCGGCGCGGAGTGGAGGACGTGGTCATCTTCGGCGCCGGGCAAACGGGGTTCGCCGTTGCCGAGTCACTGCTCGCGGAGGGAATCGCCGTGCGGCTCGTCGAGTGGAAAGCCGACCGCGCCCGGGAAGTCGCCGAGGCGCTCCCCAGGGCGCGCGTCTTCCAGGCGACAGGCACGGACGCGGACTTCCTCGAGCGCGAGCGAATCGGCCGGTCCGCGGCGGGCATCTTCGCCATGCCCGACGACGCAAAGAACCTGTATGCGGCAACGCTCGCGCGGGTGCACGGATTGAGTCTCACCATCGCGCTTGTCCACGAGCCCGGCTCCGAGGAAGTCTTCGAGCGGACCGGGATCGACGTGACGATCAACCCCCGCACCGTCACCGCTGAGGAGATGGTCCGGTTCGCGCACGACCCGCGGATCCGCCAACTCGCGATGCTCGAGCGCGACCGCTTCGAGGTACTCGACATCACCGTGCGGGCGGAGAGCCGGCTCTGCGGGACGCCGTTTCGCGAGCTTCCGATGACCGGCTCCCTCATCGGGGCGATTATCCGTGACAGCACCGCGATCTTTCCGCACGGGGACGACGTGCTCGAGCCGGGCGACCGTGCCATCATCTTTACCGAGTCGACGCGTGTCACCGATGTCGAAAACGCCCTCTAGTCGCCGTCAAGGTGCCTGGCGCACGCCATCCGCCTCGATCGCTCGAAGCTGAAGCCAAGCGGAGATCTACGACGACCGGGTAGGAGCACGTGCGCTCTGCTCCGAGCCTGGCGACACGTTGCACGCCCAGCTGGCTGGCTCCCGACCCGTGCGCTCAGCCGCGCTCGATGAGTTCGATCCTGTAGCCGTCCGGGTCGCGGACGAAGCAGAGCCGCGAGCCGCCCTCACGCACCGTGTACGGCGGGCGCTCCGGCTCGATCCCCTGGCCGGCCAGCTGCTCGAGCGTCCCGTCGAGATCGTCCACGGTGAGCGCGATGTGACCATAGCCCGTGCCGAGCTCGTAGGAGTCGACGCCGAAGTTGTACGTGAGCTCCAGACGGTCGCCGTCCCCGGGCAGGCCCATGAAGATGTTCACCGCCTCGTCGCGAATCGGAAGCTCGCGGCGCTTCTCGAAGCCCAGCGCCTCGTAGAAGGCGACGGACGCATCCGGGTCCGTCACGCGGTAGCACGTGTGGATCAACTCGGCCATGAAGCCAGCCTATACACGGGCGGGGAGGGAAACTTTGCGCTTGACCGAGCCCGTCCGACGCGAAACAGTTCGTGGGCCCGACGGGCGAGGGACTAGCTAAGGGGAACTGTCGTGCCCTTTCGACGGCTCATGATGACGGCTGTGGTCTGTCTGTGCCTCGGCGCGCCCGGAGCCGCAGCCGCAGCCGACCCCGTCGTCGCTGCCGCGGGCGACATCGCGTGCCGGCCGGGCGCCGAACCCACGGCGAGTGCCTGCCAGCAGGCCGCGACCGTTCGGCTCCTTCTCGACATCGCGCCCGACCGCGTGCTCGCCCTCGGCGACGAGCAGTACGAGCGAGGCACGCTGAACGAGTTCGAAAACTCCTACGACCTGTCGTGGGGCAAGGTGAAGTCGATCACCGCGCCCGTGCCCGGCAACCACGAGTACGAGACGGCGGGGGCGAGGGGCTACTACGACTACTTCGGAGCCGCTGCCGGCGACCCGACCAAGGGGTACTACTCGTTCGACCTCGGGGCGTGGCATCTGGTCGCGCTCAACTCGAACTGCGGGGATGTCGGCTGCGCAGCCGACAGCGCACAGGAAGAGTGGCTCCACGCCGACCTGGCCGCGAACCCGAACCGGTGCCTCCTCGCGTACTGGCACCACGACACGTTCGGCCCGACACACGACCTCCGCGCCGATCTGCTTGCTGCCGGCGTCGACCTCCTCCTCGTCGGGCATACCCACGCGTTTCGAAATCGCGACGACCTGGACGCCTCCGGGAACGACGATCCGAACGGGTATCGCCAGTTCACGGTCGGCACCGGCGGAAAGTCAGGCGGCACATTCGGGGTTCTCGAGCTCACGCTGCACCCGTTCAGCTACGACTGGACGTTCGTCGGCATCCCCGGCACGACCGTCACGAGCACCGGAAGCGAGGCCTGCCACGCCACGCCACCGCCTCCCGACGACACGACGCCACCCACCGATGTCGCCGTCGGCGGCCCGGCGCTCACGCGCCGGTTCCAGCTGTCGACCAGCTTGCCCGTGTCGTGGCAGGCGACGGACGAGGGCAGCGGCGTCGCGAACTTCGACGTGCGCGTGCGCCGCACCGGCCCGGCCGGCACCCAGCACGCGGTCCAGTTCGTGGCTCGACGCCACCACGATGGAGAAGGCCCGCTTCCACGGCATGCCCGGCTCGACGTACTGCTTCTCGGCGCGCGCCCGTGACGTGGACGGGAACGTGTCCGACTGGAGCGGGTGGCGGTGCACTGCGCTCCCGCTCGACGACCGAGCGCTCAAGCGACACGGCGGCTGGACCCGGAGCCGCGGGGAGCGCTTCTACCTCGAAACCAGGTCCACGGCGACTCGCGCAGGCGCCCGACTCGTCCGCACGCGGCTTTCGGCCCGGCATCTCGGGCTGGTCGCGGTTCGCTGCCCGGGCTGCGGCGTCGTCGAGGTCCGCTGGAACGGAGCATTCCTACGGCGCATTCGCCTCTCTTCCGATCGGTTGCGGGCGTCCCGCGTCGTCGGGCAGGTCTCGTTCGCGCGCGCCCGCTCGGGGACGCTCACCGTCCGGGTCGTCTCGGCGGGCAAGCGTGTCGTCGTCGACGGCCTCGCCTCGAGCGCGTCGTAGAAAGACTCCGACCGAAGGAGTGGGGTCGATAGTGAGACGCCAACCTTCGGCGTCGCGATCCACCGGGTCGAATGAACCGTCGCCGCCCGTCCTCCGTATGCGTACGCAAACCTCGAGGGAAGGGAGACGGGATGAAGAGGCTCATCGCAGTTTTGGCCGCGGTTGTCGCCGTGACCGCGATCGGCGTCACGACAGCGATCTCGAGCGGGGACGGGCGCTCCGTCCTCAAATTCGACACGATGGCACCGGTCGTGCCGCCCTACACGGGGACGACGAACCCGATCCGCGGCGTGAACGGCGGCGGGGTCCCGTGGAAGCTCGAGTCTGCGCACGGCAGACTTCGCGCCGACGGGCGCTTGAACGTCGAGGTGGAGGGGCTCGTCCTCGTCTCCACCGGCTTGAATCCTTCGACGACCTTCAGGGGAGTCGTGAGCTGCCTCTCCTCCGACGCGGCGGGCGCGCCTACGACGGTCAACGTCTCCACCGATCCGGTGCCGGCGAGCTCGGCCGGAGACGCCGAGATCGACGCGAGGGTTGCTCTGCCGTCTCCGTGCTTCGCCCCGATCGTCTTCGTGACGTCGGGCACAGGCAGCTGGTTCGCGGTCACCGGCCGCTGAGCTGAGATCGCCTATGCGCGTGGGGTCGCCGGGGCGGGCTCGTCCCGGCGACCCCGCACGACCTTGAAGAGGCCGGAGCCGAGCGCCACGCCGGCGAGGATGAGCACGAGGCCGAGCGCCGCGTTCAGGTGGATCTGCTCGTCGAGGATCGTGACGCCGTAGAAAAGCGCCATTGGGGGAAGGAGGTACGTGACGAGCGAGGTGCGCGACGAGCCGTACGTGTTCAGCATCCGGTAGAGGATGAGCGTGGCGAACGCGGTGCCGAGGAGGCCGAGGGCGGCGACCGACGCGAGCGCCTTCCAGCCGGGCATCTGGTCGGGGAGCTGGAAGAGCGAAACCGGCAGAAGCAGGATCATCCCCCAGAAGGTCGTCGTCGCAGCGACGACAATCGGCTCCGTGCCCCCGAAGCGCGCCGGCGCGTAGAGGTTTGCGCAGGCATAGGAGAAGGAGGCGAGGACGACGGCGAGTGTCCCGGCGATCGCCCACCAGCCGCCCTCGGGGTTGAGCCCGGTGAGGACGCCGACGCCGAGAAGCCCGAGGAGGACGCCGAAGAGGCGCATCCCGGTCACGCGCTCGCTCGGGCGGAAGCGGATGGCGAGGAGCGCGACGAAGATCGGCACCGTCGAGTTCGCGATCGCGGCCACTCCCGAATCCACGTGCTTCTCACCCCAGGCGATGAGGGTGAACGGGATGGCCATGTTGATCAGGCCGAGCAGCGCTCCGCCGCGCCCCGTGCCGCGAATCGCGGAGATCGCCCCGCGAAAGCCCGAGGCGTAGGCGAGCACCGGAAAGAGCGCGGCGAAGGCGAGGATCAGCCGCAGGCACATCATCGGCGCGGGCTCGAGGTCCTCGACGGCGACCTTGATGAAGAGGTAGGACGCGCCCCAGGAGGCGGCCAGGATCCCGAGCATGAGGACATAGCCGCGCATCCCGCTCACCCTAACGACGAATGCTCACCTCGCCTTCCGCCCGACTCGATATGGTTGGCAAGGCCTCTTGAGCTCCGTTGCTCACCGCCCGTTGCACCGCGCGCTCGGCCTCACGGACGGGGAGTTCGACCGTATCGAGACACTGCTCGGGCGCCGGCCGAACGACTTCGAGCTGGCGGTTTTCTCGCTCCTCTGGTCGGAGCATTGCGGCTACAAGCACTCGGCGCTCCTGCTCAAGCGCTTCCCGACGGAAGGCGCGGGAGTCCTGCAGGGGCCGGGCGAGAACGCGGGCGTCGTCGACCTCGGCGAGGGCGAGGCGGTCGCGTTCAAGGTCGAGAGCCACAACCATCCGTCCGCGGTCGAGCCCTTCCAGGGCGCGGCGACGGGGGTCGGAGGGATCCTCCGCGACATCGTCGCCATGGGTGCCCGCCCGATCGCGCTGCTCGACGGCCTCCGCTTCGGCAAGCCCGGGTTCGAGTTCGGGCGCGCGGTCGGCGGCATCGGCCATTACGGGAACTGCGTCGGGGTCCCCACCGTCGGCGGCGACACGGTCTTCGACGACGCCTACGCGTCCAACCCGCTCGTCAATGCGATGTGCGTCGGGCTCCTCCCCACCGACAGCGTGACGCGCGCCGAGGCCGGCGGGGCTGGCAACCACGTCGTCCTCTTCGGCGCGACCACGGGGCGTGACGGGATCGGCGGCGCGAGCGTGCTCGCGAGCCAGGAGCTCTCCGACGAGGACGAGGACAAGCGCCCCTCGGTGCAGATCGGCGACCCGTTCACGGGCAAGAAGCTCATCGAGGCAAGCCTCGCGCTCGTCGAGGGCGGCCTCGTCCAGTCGCTGCAGGACCTCGGTGCGGCAGGCCTCGCGTCCTCCCTCTCCGAGATGGCGAGAGGCGGCGTGGGCCTCGACGTCCACCTCGACCGCGTGCCGCTTCGCGAGGCCGACATGGAGCCCGTCGAGATCATGATCTCGGAGAGCCAGGAGCGGATGGTCTGCGTCACGGACCAGCCGGATGCGGTCGCCGCCCTCTGCGCCCGCTGGGAGCTCGAGGTCGCGGACATCGGCGTCGTCACGGCCTCCGGCGCGCTGCGCATGTTCTGGGACGACGAGGTGGTCGGCGAGATTCCGGCGGAGCTCCTCACGGACGAGACGCCTCGCTACCGGGTCGCGACCAGGTCGCGCACGCTCCAGGCGCCGATCGCCCACCGGCCGATCAAGCCCGAGCCCGCCGAGCTCCTCGACCTGCTCCGCACGCCCGGCCTGAAGAGCCGCGCGTTCGTCTACCGCCGCTACGACCACCTCGTCGGCTCGCGCACGGTTCGCCGTCCCGGGCTCGATGCGGCCGTGCTGCGGCTTCGCCCCTCCCACCGCGGGCTCGCGGTCTCCCTGGACGGCTCGGGAAGGATCGCGTCGCTCGACCCCGAGATCGGCGGGATGCTCGCCGTGCTCGAGGCGGCGCGCAACGTCGCGTGCGCCGGTGGAAAGCCGCTCGCGCTGACCGACTGCCTCAACTTCGGCAGCCCGGAGAAGCCGGAGGTCGCCTGGGAGCTGAGCGAGACGATCGAGGGCATGTCGCTCGCCTGCGAGGCGCTCGGCATCCCCGTCGTCTCCGGCAACGTCTCCCTCTACAACGAGACCGACGGCACGGCGATCCACCCCACTCCGGTGGTCGGCTGCGTCGGGCTCGTCCCCGACGTTCGGCTCGTCCCCGCGGGCTGGCAGGAGGGCGATGCCATCTACGTGGTCGGCGCGCCGGAGCTCGCGCTCGACGGCTCCGAGTACCAGGCGCGCTTCCTCGGCGGACCGGCCGGAAGGCCTCCGCGTCCGCACCTCGACGCCGAGGCGGCGCTCGTCCGCTTCCTCTGGCGCGCGGCCCCGACGCTCACGGCCTCTCACGACGTCTCCGAGGGAGGCCTGGCCATCGCGCTCGCCGAGCTCGCGCTCTGGTCGGGGATGGGCGCGCGGGTCGACCTCGAGGACGACGCCGTCGTCTGGTTCGGCGAAGGAGGCGGCCAGGCGGTCGTCGCCTGCCGCCCCGAGGACGAGTCCGCGCTCGAGGGGGTGCCCAACCGCCGCATCGGCGAGGCGGGCAGCTCCAAGCTCTTCGGCGTCGAGCTCGAGGATCTCGCCCGAGCCGGGGGCTACGGAGCGCAACGCTGATGTGCGGGATCTTCGGTATCCACGCCCCCGACCGCGACGTCGCACGGCTGACGTACTTCGGCCTCTTCGCGCTGCAGCACCGCGGCCAGGAGTCGGCCGGGATCGCGGTCTCGGACGAAGGCCGCGTCACAGCCCTTCGCGACATGGGCCTCGTCACCCAGGTCTTCAGCGAGCAAAAGCTCCGCGGCCTCACCGGCCAGGTCGCGGTCGGCCACGCACGCTATTCGACGACGGGCTCGACGCACTGGGCAAACGCGCAGCCGATCATCCAGCAGGGCCGCGCGCGAGCCGTCGCGCTCGGGCACAACGGCAACCTGACGAACACGAGCGAGCTCCGCGCCGGACTCCTCGCGGACGGTGCGCGCCTTCGCTCGACCTCCGACACCGAGGTGATCGCAGCGCTGATCGCTCGCGACGAGCGCCCGCTCGAGGAGGCGGTCGCCGGCGCGATGGGCAAGATCGAGGGCGCGTTCTCCGCCGTCCTCCTCGCCGAGGGAAAGCTCGTGGGCTTCCGCGACCCGTACGGGATCCGGCCCCTCGTGCTGGGAAGGCTCGAGGACGACTGGCTCCTCGCCTCCGAGACCTGCGCCTTCGACCTCCTGGGCGCCGAGCTCGAGCGGGAGCTCGCCCCGGGGGAGATGGTGGTGGTGGACGAGTCCGGGTACGAGGCGCGCCAGGCGGTGGAGCCCGCCGGAGCCGGCTCGCTCTGCATCTTCGAGTTCATCTACTTCGCGCGGCCCGACTCGAAGCTTCGCGGCGTCGAGCTCCACGGAGCCCGCGTGCGGATGGGCGAGCAACTGGCCGCCGAGGCGCCCGCGGAGGCCGACCTCGTCATGGCCGTCCCGGACTCGGGCACGCCGGCGGCGATCGGCTTCGCGCGCGCGAGCGGGATCCCCTTCGCCGAGGGGCTGATCAAGAACCGCTACGTCGGGCGCACGTTCATCCAGCCCGACCAGGCGCTCCGCGAGCACGGGATCAAGACGAAGTTCAACCCGCTCGCCGAGGTCTCGGGAAAGCGCGTCGTTGTCGTGGACGACTCGATCGTTCGCGGCACGACGACCCGCAAGATCGTGGCGATGCTCTTCGAGGAGGGCGCGCTCGAGGTCCACCTGCGCATCTCCTCACCGCCCATCGTCTCGCCGTGCTTCTACGGGATCGACATGGCCGACGAGGACGAGCTGATCGCCGGCGACCGCTCCGTCGAGGAGGTGCGGGTCGAGGTCGGCGCGACGAGCCTCGCCTACCTCTCTCTCGAAGGCCTGCAGGACTCGACCCGCAGGCCCGAGGGCACGTTTTGCCGCGCCTGCCTGACGAGGGACTATCCCACGCGGATCCCGGATGACCTGAAACTGGCGAAGCTCCGCTTCGAGGGTCAGACCGAGGGCGCGGGCTCCGAGCGCACGCGGGCGAACCCGACGAAGACGAACATGCTCGCCACGAGCGGCACGAGCCCCAAGGCCCCGTAGCCGAGCGCCTCGGCCACACCCCCGCCGATGGCCGGCCCCACGAGGTAGCCGACCGCCCACACCTGCGACCAGACGACCATCGCGAGCACGATGCGGTCGAGCCCGATCGACTCGAGGAGGACGCCGAGCGCGCCCGCCTCGCCCGCGCCGACGCCGAGCCCGCAGAGGATCGCGACGACGACCCAGAGGCCGATGAGCTCGGTCGCGCCGCCGAGGGCGATCGAGAGCGTCATGAGCACCGTCGCGACGCCGAGCACGGGCCTCGGCGCCCGGCGGCCCGAGAGCGCGGCCGCCCCGGACGAGATGAGCGCGGCGAGGACGTAGAGCGCCGCAATCTCGGCCTGGCTGAGCTCGTCGGCGAAGTGGAGCGGCATCGGACCGTCGAAAGTGCCGAGCGTCAGCGCGACCATGAAGATGCCCGCCGAGGCGAGCAGGAAGCCCGGCGTCCTGAGCGCGGCCCGGTCGGAGCCGAACTTGGCCGCGTCCTTGGGAGCGCCGATCCCGACGAGCGCCAGGGTCAGCGCCGTCACGAGCACGAGGTGGATGAGAAACGGAGTGCTGATCCCTCCGACTCCGCCGATCGCCGGGCCCGCGATCGCTCCGAGGCCGTAGGCGGCGAGGATGCCGGTCAGCCGCTTGTACTCCTCACCGGGATACCGCTCGAGGATCGCGAAGGCCGTCCCGATCCAGAGCCCGCCCGCGCCGATCCCCTGGACGAGCCTGGCCGGGAAGTAGACGCCGAGGCTCTCGCCGAAGATGAAGCCGAGGTCGCCGACGATGACGAGGGCGAGCGAGGCGAACAGGACGGCGAGGGCATGCCGTCGCTGCAGCACGCGGGCGGCGAGCGGGTAGCCGACCATCTGCCCGACGGCGAACGATGCGACGAGCGCGCCCATGAGCCCCGGCCCGGCGCCGGTCGCATCGCCGATCTCGGGAACGACGGGCGCAATGATGCTGTAGCCCGCGGAGTCGAGCGCCGCGAGCGCGAAGAGGACGGCGAACGCCAAGGAGGGCTAGCTCAGGTCCCCCACGTCGAGCACGACCGTCTTCAGGTCGGTCATGTCGAGCATCGTGTAGCGCCCGCCGATCCGCCCCCAGCCGGTACGCGTGCCGGCGGCGCCGCCGAACGGCTCGTGCGCCTCCCAGTAGTCCGTCGAGTCGTTGACGACGACGTTGCCGACACGCAGGCTGTCGAGATAGCGGAAAGCGCGCTGGAGGCTCGTCGTGTAGACGGCCGCCTGGAGGCCGAGGTGCGAGTCGTTCGCGACCGCGATCGCCTCGTCGTCGCTCGCAACGCTGATGAGCGGGACGATCGGCCCGAACGTCTCGTCGCGGTTGATGAGCGTGTCGGTGCCGACCCGGTCGATCACGGTCGGCTGGTAGTAGAGGCTCGTCGGCCGGCCCTCGTCCCGCGAGCCGCCGACGACCACCTCGGCGCCCTTGGCGAGCGCGTCTTCCAGATGGGCGTCCATCTTCTGCGCCGTCGGCTCGTTGTTCATCGGGCCGACGAGGGTGTCGTCGTCGAAGGGGTCGCCGAGCTTCCAGTCCCCGGCCTCCTTCACGACCGCGGCGAGAAAATCCTCGTGCACACGCTTGTCCACGAGAACGCGCTCCGTAGCGCAGCACACCTGGCCGGCGCAGAAGAAGCCGCCGAAAACCGCGCCCTTCGCGGCGGCCTCGAGGTCGGCGTCGGCGCAGACGATCACGGGCCCGTTCCCGCTCGCCTCGATCAGGGAGCGCTTGAGTCCCGCGGCGCGGACGATCTTCTCCGCGGTCGTGTGCGAGCCGACGAAGCCGACGCAGTCGACGTTCTCGTCCTGGATGAGCCGCTCCCCCACCTTGCCGTCGCCGTAGACGACGTTGACGACACCTTCGGGGAGCCCGGCGTCGGCCATGATCTGCATGAAGTTCGCCATCGCGATCGGCGTCCACTCGGACGGCTTCATGACGATCGCGTTCCCCGCAGCGATCCCCGGCGCGATCAGCTCGACCGGGATCAGCGTCGGGAAGTTCCACGGCGTGATCCCCGCGTAGACGCCGTTCGGCTTGCGAAAGGTGAGGATGCGCTTGTTCACGTCCTGCGAGGGGATGACGGCGGTCTCCATCCGCTTCACGTCCTCGGCGGCGATGCGGAAGTTCTCCGCGGTCTCCTCGATGTCCGGGATCGCCTCGGCGACGTAGGGCTTCCCCTGCTCGAGGGAGAGCTCGCGCGCGAAGTCCTCCTTGCGCTCCTCGATCAGGTCGGCGATGGCGTGGCAGACTTTCGCGCGGTCCCACGCGGAGAGCGCCGCCCACTTCGGCTGGGCCTCGCGCGCGGCCTTCGCGGCCTGCTTGACGTCCTCCTCGCTCGCGTTCGGCGCATCGGCGAGCTTCTCGCCCGTCACGGGGGAGACGATCTCCCGCGCCTCGTCGCCCGTCGCCTCGACCCAGTCGCCGGCGACGAAGTTCTGCAGCGTCTTCACAGCTGTCGCCATGTCCCTATGCCTCCACTTTCGTGTTGACCCGGTCCCACGCCTCGTCCAGCACCTGGCGCAGGACGCCCACCATCTCGTCGAACTCCTCCGGTCCGGCCACGAGCGGCGGCGCGAACTGCGCGCATGTCTCGCCGCGGTCGTCGAAGCGCATGTAGACGCCGAGCTCGCGCGTGCGCGGGAGCAGGAACGTCTTGATCAGGTCGTCGCGCTCGGCCGGCGTGAAGGTCTCCTTGGTCTCCTTGTCCTTCACGAGCTCGAGGGAGTAGAAGTAGCCGTCGCCGCGCACATCGCCGACCATCGGATGGATCCCGGCCAGCTCTTCGAGTTGGCCGCGGAAAACACCTTGGTACTTCTGAACGCGCCCAATCAAGTCTTCACTTTCGAAGACGGCCAGGTTCGCCAAGGCGATTGCACATGAGAGCGGGTGGCCGCCGAAGGTGATCCCATGCGTGAACGCGGTCTTCTTCTCCGCGAAGAACGGCTCGATCGTGCGCTCGTTGGCGATGAGGGCGCCGAGCGGCGCATACGCCGAGGTGATCCCCTTGGCCACCGTCATCATGTCTGGCTCGATCCCGTAGCGCGTCGTCCCGAACCAGTCGCCGACGCGGCCGAAGCCGCAGATGACCTCGTCGGCCACGAGCAGGAGCCCGTGCTCGTCGCAGATCTCGCGCACGCGCTCGAAGTAGCCCTCGGGCGGGGTGATCGAGCCGGCCGAGTTCTGGACCGGCTCGAGGATGACTGCCGCGACGGTCTCCGGCCCCTCGTTTCGCACGATGCCGTCGATCTCATCGGCGCACTGGAGGTTGCAGCGGGACTCCTCCGAGCAGTACGGGCAGCGATAGCGGTACGGCATCGGCGCGCGCAGGCAGCCGGGCAGGAGGGGCTCGAACTGGGAGCGGAGCGCCGGGCTCCCGTTGATGGAGAGCGCGCCCATGGTCGTCCCGTGGTAGGCGCTGCGGCGCGTGACGAACTTGTAGCGCGTCGGCTCCCCGCGCAGCCGGTGGTACTGGCGCGCGACCTTGAGCGCGGTCTCGACGGCCTCGGAGCCGCCGCCGACGAAGAAGATGCGCCCGACGTCGAACGGGACGAGGTCGGTGATCTTCTCGGCGAGCTCGAGCGCGGGCGGCGTCGCGTACCCGACCCAGTTCGTGAAGAACGGGAGCTGGTCGAGCTGCTTCTGTGCGGCCTCGGTGATCCCCGGCCAGGGCCCGTAGCCGATGTTGACGCAGTAGAGCGCCGAGAGCGCGTCGAGGTAGCGGTTGCCCTCGTTGTCCCAGATGTAGCACCCCTCGCCCCGCTCGATGACGAGCTGCGGCGCCCCTGCCGCGGTGAAGTGTCGCCAGAGGTGGTCCGTCGGCGCAGTCGTCAATTCATGCTCCTTCCGTTGCGTGCGGCGAGGGCCTGTTTGGCCTTCACGGCCAACCAGAGCTCCATGCGCTGCTCGGGATCGTCGGGGTGGCGGCCCGTCTGCTCGCGCAGGCGGTCCATCCGGTAGCGAAGGGTGTGGCGGTGAACGCCGAGCTCGTCGGCGGCGTCGCTCCAGCGACAGCCGGCGTCGAGCAGGGCGGTGAGGGACTCGACCAGCCAGGTGTTCGACGCGGCCGGACCGAGCACGCGGTCGACGAAAGCCTCGAGGGCGGCGTCGGGAAGGCTGAGCAGAAGCTCGAGAGAGCCGAGGTCCTGATAGGAGGCGACTTCGCCGCTCCCAGCATCGAGCGCCGCGCGCGCCTCGAGAAGGCTCCGCCCGAGGCCCCGGCCCTGCGAAGGGCGGCCGACGCCGACTCTCGCCATCGGCTCCGCCCCGACGACGCGGCGGGCAAGAGTCATGACGGCCTGTTCGCTGTCGACGCCGACGAGGAAGGCGGCGCGATCGCGGCGGGCAGTGGAGAGATAGGGCACACTGCCGCGCTCGAGCTCCTCGGCGACCTCGTCGCGCAGGCGCTCGCTGGAGAGGCCGTTGCGGGGGACGGCGAGGAGCGCCGCGTACTCGCGGTCGGACTCGAGCCCGAAGGCGGCCATTCGCCGCGCGGCCTCGCGGTCGTCGAGGCGGTCGTCCTCGAGATCCTCGAGGAGGTCGCCGGCCAGGCGCAGCTCGGCCGCGCTCACCGCCCGCCTGCGCGAAAGCTCGAAGGCGAGCGCCGACTGCCCGTGGTGAAGGACGAGGCGGTCGTACTCGCCGAAGTCGCCGCCGTCCCGGGCGGCCTTCAGCGTGACCATCTCGCCGGGAGAGACGACGGGCAGCTCGAGGGCGCTCTCGAAGCCGAGCCGGTTTCGGGCGTGGCGCTCGGCGACGACGCGGCCGTTCTCGTCCACGAGCGCGAGACTGCACCCGAGATGGTTGCAGACGACGGCAAGGAGCGCCTGGAGCCCGCGGCCCTCGAGGACCGCTGCGGCCAGCCGCTCGTGCACCTCGAGCGCGCGCGTCATCTGCTCGAGCTGTTCGCTCGCGAGGTGCGTCACCGCCGCCTTCGTGATGGCGACGAACGGGATCTCGTAGGGCACCGCGAGGACCGGGAAGGAGAGCTTGGTCGCCTCCTCGACGATCGGAGCAGGCACAGCGGGGAAGCCGAAGCCCACGCCGAAGCCGAGTCCCGCGAGCCCGTGCTTGGCGAGCCGGCGCACGTAGGCGCGCTGCGTCGTCGCCATCTCGCCCACGCCGAGCCCGGTGGTGAGGAGGAACTCGCCGCCTTCGAGGAACTGGGTCGGGTCGGCGAGCTCGGAGACGTGCAGCCAGCTGACCTCGTTCCGAAGCCCTTCCGCGCCGGCGGCGACGGCCAGGCCGAGCTCGGGGAGCTCCGCGATCTCCTGAACCGTCAGCACGAAGTGCGGCGACTCAGGCGCCCATCCTGCTTCGGCCTCTTAGTACGCACGGGCCAAAACCGTACGCCGTTCGGCGCATTGGAGCAACCAGGAACGCACGTCTCTTGGACGCACGGGCCAGAGGGAGGGCCGGGCGACCGGCCCTCCGTGCTAGTGGCCTTCGATGACCTTGCCGGCCTTGGCGATGCCGCGGGAGATCATGTACGCGGCGGCGAGGAACACGGTCGCAGTCGTGAACTCCGGCCAGTCGACCCGGTCGGATGCCACGGTGATGATGAAGACCACGGCCCAGACGAGCAGGAAGACGACGAGCTCGCCGTTGGGGGCGGGCATCGTCGGCATGCCGTAGTACGGCTGCCCGTAACCCTGGGTCGGAGGCGGAGCTGGTGGAGTGCTTTGCGTCATGGTCGCCCCGTTCCCCACGGCGAGGCCGATTCCTCCGCGCCGAGTACGATGGGGCCGCCGGTGCACCTGTTCCACTACCACCTCGTGACGAGCAAGGTCCGGCTGCTCGAGGCCCGGTATCTCGGCAAGCTCGGCTTCGAGCTCATCGGCCGCTACGGCTGGCGGGGCGAGAGCTCGCACTGGTTCGAGGCCGGCACGTCCTGGGAGGAGCTAGACAAGATCGGCTTCCGCCTGCGACTCGTCGAGGTCGGGCGCGGCGCCGTGAACGTCGTCCTCCAACCCGGTCACTGGGACGTGCCGCGAGTCGACCACCTCGGCATCGCGCTCGACGAGGAGGATTACGAGACCGTCCTCGACCGGGCCCGCGATCTCGGCCTGAAGATCCAGGATCACCCGGGCAAGCGCACGTTCGTCACGACCGAGGCCGGCTACCGGCTCGAGGTGCATCCGCCCCGCGACTGGGTCGACGACGCCCTCGCGCAGGCGGACGAGCTCCAGATCGGCGAGCTCCACCTGCGCGCCCACGACCCCGAGGAGAAGGCGGTCGCGCTGTCCGAGATCCTCCTCCTCGAGCGCGAGGGCACGAGCGTGCACCTCGGTGAGAGCATCGTGCGCTTTCTCCCCGCCGGGCCCGAAGGCCGCCCCGAGCTCGTCGCCGAGGTGCTGGCGTGAGCTTGCTCATGTTCCTCGGGCCGCCTGGGCAAAGGATGCAAGCGAGTGGCGCGCAGGACAGTGCAGATCAGCACGGCCAAGTGCCACGAGCGCCGCATGCTGCCGCCCGGGTGGTCAGCCTTCGGCGGGGCCCGGCTCCGCCGGGCGGGAGTCGAAGGCGGCGAGGGGCGTGAGCGCGTACGAGGCGGCGGGCGTGTCTCTCGGCAAGGCAGAGGGCATCGTCGAGCGGCTGCGCGCCGCGGTCGCATCGACCGGCGGATCGGTGGGCGGCTTCGCAGGCCTCCATCCGCTGGACGACGACCGGCTCCTCGCCGCCACGATGGACGGCGTCGGCACGAAGCTGATCCTCTCGCGCAGCGCAGGCCGGCTCTTCGACGCCGGCGCCGATCTTGCGGCGCATTGCGTGAACGATGTCGCGACGACCGGCGCCGACCCGCTCTTCTTCCTCGACTACGTCGCCTCCGGCTCCCTCGACCTCGAGGAGGTCGCCCAGCTCGTCGAGGGCGCCGCCTCCGTCTGTCGTGAGGCGGGGTGCGCGATCCTCGGCGGCGAGAGCGCGGAGCTTCCCGGGATCTACCGCGACGACGAGCTCGACTTCGCCGGCGCCTGCGTCGGGCTCGTGCGCCGCGCCGACCTCGTCGACGGCTCGCGCTGCGAGGCCGGTGACGTGGTCCTCGGGCTTCCGTCCTCGGGCCTGCACGCGAACGGCTTCACCCTCGTCCGCAGCCTGGTCGGGGACGAGGGCTTCGACGCCGACCTGTTGCTCCCGCCGACGCAGCTCTACCTCGAGGACGTGCGCCGCCTGCGCGACCAGGCCGACGTCCGCGCCCTCGCGCACATCACCGGCGGCGGGATCATGGGCAATCTGCCGCGCGTCCTTCCGGCGGGCGTCCGCGCGGAGATCGACTGGGGCTCGTGGGAGCGCCCTTCGGTCTACGCCTGGCTCGACGAGCAGGGCGTCCCGGAGGAGGAGCAGCGCCGTGTGTTCAACGTCGGCATCGGAATGTGCGCCGTCGTCCCCGAGAGCGACGCGGGCGCGGGGCTCGTCATCGGCCGGCTCGCGTGATCGGCGTCCTCGTCTCGGGCGCGGGCACGAACCTGCAGGCGCTTCTCGACGCGGATCTGCCCGTCTCTGCGGTTGCCTCGAACACAGCCGGAGCGCAGGCGCTCGAGCGGGCCGAGCGCGCCTCTGTCCCAGCGGCCGCGTTCTTGCTCGAGGACTACGCCGACCGCGAGGCCCGAGACGAGGCGATGGCGGACTGGCTCGCCGAGCAGCGCGTCGAGCTCGTGGTCTGTGCGGGCTACATGCAGCTCCTCACGCCCGGCTTTCTCGCCCGCTTCCCCTGCATCAACGTGCACCCGTCGCTCCTCCCCGCCTTCCCCGGCCTCGACGCGGTCGGGCAGGCGCTCGCGACAGGCGCCGAGGAGACCGGTGTCACCGTCCACTTCCTGGACGAGGGCGTGGACAGCGGCCCGGTGATCGTGCAGGAGCGGGTCGCGATCGAGCCTGGCGACACCGCGGGCTCGCTCTACACGCGCATCCGGGAGGTCGAGCACCGCCTGCTGCCCGACGCGGTCAGGCTCTATCTGACAGGCGCAATACGCTCTTAGGTCCATGGCCGTGCGGCGAGCGCTCATCTCCGTCTTCGACAAGACGGGCCTCGACCGGTTCGCCACCGGTCTCGCGCGGCTGGGCGTCGAGCTCGTCGCGAGCGGGGGAACCGCCGCGTACATCTCCGAGCTCGGGCTCTCGGCCACTCCCGTCGACGCGCTCACGGACGTGCCCGAGATGCTCGGCGGCCGCGTCAAGACGCTGCATCCGAGGATCCACGGCGCGATCCTCGCGCGGCGAGACGTGAAGGCCGACAGGGAGGCGCTCGAGGAGCACGGCATCGAGCCCTTCGACCTCGTGTGCGTCAACCTCTACCCCTTCGCGCAGGTCGCCGGCCGCAAGGACGTGCGCGAGGAGGAGGCCGTCGAGATGATCGACATCGGAGGACCGGCGATGCTCCGCGCCGCAGCGAAGAACTTCGAGCACGTCGCCCCGGTCTGCTCGATCGACCGCTACGACGCGCTCCTTCTCGAGATCCAGGCGACCGGCGAGATCGACGCGAACACGCGACGCGAGCTCGCCGCCGAGGCCTTCGCGCACACGGCCGCGTACGAGGCTTCGATCGCCGCCTGGTTCGGTGACCGCGAGACTTTTCCGCCCAAGCTGATCGTCGCGCTCGAACGCCAACGGGAGCTTTCCTACGGCGAGAACCCCCACCAGCGGGCGGCGTACTACGTCGAGGCAGGCGCCCGCCGCGACCTCCTCTCGCGCGTCGAGCAGCTCTCCGGCAAGGAGCTTTCCTTCAACAACCTGGGCGACCTGGACGCGGCCCGCGGGGTTCTGGGCGAATTCGAGCTCCCGACCTGTGTGGTCGTGAAGCACGGGAACCCCTGCGGGGTCGGCGTCGCCTCGGCCCTGGAGGACGCGGCCGCGAAGGCCTACGCCGCGGATCCCGTCTCCGCGTATGGCGGCGTCGTGGCGGTGAACCGCCGCGTCGACCCGCCCCTGGCGAAGCGTCTGGCCGACGAGTTCGTCGAGGTGCTGATCGCACCCGAGTACACCGCCGATGCGGCGGAGATCCTCAAGCACAAGCCGGCGACGAGGATCCTCGAGGACCGTGAGCGCAGGCGCGCCACGCTCGGCGAGCGCGACTTCCGCCGCGTGATCGGCGGCTTCCTCGTCCAGGACGCCGACGCCGAGGTGGACGACCGCGAGGGGATGGAGGTTCGCGCCGGCGACCCACCCGACGAGCGGCTCTGGGGCGACCTCCTCTTCGCCTGGCGCATCTGCAAGCACGTCAACTCGAATGCGATCGTGATCGCCAAGGACCTGCAGACGCTGGGCGTCGGAGCCGGCCAGATGAGCCGCGTCGAGTCCGTGAAGATCGCGCTCGGCAAGGCCCGAGAGCACGGGCATTCGGTCGAGGGGGCCGTGCTCGCCTCCGACGCCTTCTTCCCCTTCCCCGACGGTCCCGAGCTCGCTCTCGAGGCGGGCGTCAAGGCGATCGTCCAGCCCGGCGGCTCGAAGCGGGACGACGAGGTCGTGGCCGCGGTGGCGGAAGCCGGCGGGACGATCGTCTTCGCGCCGAGGCGGCACTTCCGCCATTGAATCGGCCGCCTGCGGGCGGTTTGATTGCACTGTGACCATCGCCGCCCCTGAGCCGGCGGCGCGCAGGACCCGTTCGGCCCGCTGGCTTGCCGTCCCTCTAGGCGCGTTCGCGCTCGTCGCGCTCACGGTCGGGCTCCTAGCGCGGGAGCGCCTCGACCCGAATAACGGCTACTTTCAGCTCTTCTTCTCAGACACGCTGCACCTGAAGGCGTGGTTTGCGACCGCCGCGGTCGTTCTCGGCCTCTGCCAGCTCTTCACGGCCGCGTGGATCTTCCGCAAGCTCCCCTGGCGTCGCCCGGACTGGATCCCGGGATTCCACCGCTGGACAGGCCGCCTCGCCTTCGCATGCACGCTCCCGGTCGCCTACCACTGCATCTTCAAGCTCGGCTTCCAGCACTCGACGAGCCGCGTGCTCGCCCATTCGCTCCTCGGCTGCGCCGTCTACGGAGCCTTCGCGGCGAAGGTACTGATCGTGCGGTTGCACCGCTTCCCGGTCTGGGTGCTCCCGACCGCGGGCGGGCTCCTCTTCGCCGTGCTCGTCGGCGTCTGGTACACGAGCGCCGTCTGGCTCTTCCGGCTGGTCGGGATCGGGATCTAGACGAAGATCGCCACGGCGACCCCCACATACGTCAGGTAGAGCGCGACGAGGACCGTGCCCTCGATTTGTCCGAGCACGCCGCGCGCCGCGAAGACGGCCACGAGGACCAAGGGGCTCGCTGCTGCGACCGGGAGATGGAGGTCGCGCGTCTCGAGTCGAAGTCGAGCGGACGGACGAGTGCGATCACGCCCGCGTTCAGACAAACAGGCCGTATCGTTACGGCGTAGATGGCCGGCGACCACCCAACCGTCCTCGACCTCGTCGGGTCGACGCCGCTCGTCCGCCTGCAGCGGCTCTCGCGCGAGGTCGAGCCGACGCTCCTCGCCAAGCTCGAATACCTGAACCCCGGCGGGAGCGTGAAGGACCGGATCGGCCTCAGGATGATCGAGCAGGCCGAACGGGACGGGAAGCTTGCGCAGGGCGGGACGATCGTCGAGCCCACGAGCGGGAACACCGGTGTCGGCCTGGCCATCGTCGCCGCGCTCAAGGGCTACCGCTGCGTCTTCGTCATGCCCGACAAGATCGCCGAGGAGAAGCGGGCGCTTCTCCGCGCCTACGGGGCCGAGGTCGTCATCTGCCCCACCGCGGTTCCCCCCAAGTCGCCCGAGAGCTACTACTCGGTCTCGAATCGCCTCGCCGAGGAGATCCCGGGCGCATTCAAGCCCGACCAGTACTCGAACCCCGCCAACCCCCAGGCGCATTACGAGACGACGGGGCCCGAGCTCTGGGAGCAGACCGGCGGGGAGATCGACGCGCTCGTCCTCTCCATCGGCACGGGCGGCACGGTCACCGGGACCGCGCGCTATCTCAAGGAGCAGAAGCCCGGCCTGCTCGTCGTCGGCGCCGACCCCGAGGGCTCGATCTTCTCGCAGCCCGACAACGTCCATCCTTATCTCGTCGAAGGCATCGGCGAGGACTTCTGGCCCACGACCTTCGACCCGTCGCTCGTCGACGAGTTCATCACCGTCTCCGACCGCGACTCCTTCCGCACTGCGCGCCGCCTCGCGCGCGAGGAGGGGATCCTCGTGGGCGGCTCCGGCGGCACGGCCGTCTGGGCGATGCTGCAGGTCGCCGAGCGCTTCGGACCCGACGCAACCCTCGTCACCATCGTGCCGGACTCCGGCCGCGGCTACCTCTCCAAGGTCTACGACGACAACTGGCTTCTCGAACACGGCTTCCTCGAGCGCGCGCCCGCCGCGACGATCCAGGCCGTGCTCTCCTCCAAGCACGACGAGGAGCCCGACATGCCCGAGCTCGTCACCGTCGACACGCACCAGAAGGTCGGCGAGGCCATCGACCTCATGCAGCGCTACGGGATCTCGCAGATCCCGGTCGTGCGAAACGGCGACGAGGCTGCGTCCCTCGCCGACGTCGTCGGCTCGATCCGCGAGAGCGGGCTCCTCGACCGGGTCTTCCGGGACCAGAACGCGCTCTCCGAGGACATCGCGGCCGCGATGGAGCCGCCGCTCCCCGCGGTCGAGATCGGCGCCTCCGTCAACACCGTCTTCGCCGACCTCTCCGCCGGAAACCCGGCCGTCGTCGTCGCGAGCGGCGGACGGCCTGTGGGAGTGCTCACGCGCGCCGACCTCCTCGAATACCTCGCCCGACGGCAGGGCTCGGCCTGATGGAGCAGCGCCTCAGCCTCGTCACGCTCGGCGTCTCCGACCTCGCCCGCTCGCGTGCGTTCTACGAGGCGCTCGGCTGGAAGTCGGGCGCCGCGCCCGCCGACGATGTCGTCTTCTTCCAGGCGGGCTCGATGATCATCGCACTCTGGGGCCGCGACCAGCTCGCCGAGGACAGCGGCGTCGAGGATCCCGGCGGCTGGGGCGGCATCACGCTCGCATACAACTGCCGCTCGCCGGAGGAGGTCGACGCCGTCATCGAGGAGGCCCGTGCCGCGGGCGCGCACATCCCGCGCGCGGGGGCGGAGACGTTCTGGGGCGGCTACTCGGGACTCTTCGTCGATCCCGACGGCCACCCGTGGGAAGTTGCGCACAACCCGCACTGGACGATCGGCCCCGACGGGTCGGTCACGCTCGGCTGACGTCGTCCCCCTCGAGGAGGGTGAACAGGGTCAGCTGCATGCCGTCCGGCGCGCGCAGGCGCACGTTTCGGTGCTGCCACGGCGTCACGACCGGGCCGCCGACGCGCTCTGCGCCCGCCGCCTCGAGCCGCTCGGCCGACTCGACGGAGTCCTCGACCTCGAGCGCAAGCCGGAGTGGCCCGGAGCTCGGGCGGCCGACCTCGATCTCGTCCACGAAATCGGTCTGGCTCCGGGAGAGGACTTCGAGCGTGGCGCGGCCGGCGTCGAGGATCGCCCCGCTCCCGCCCTCGTTCTCCCACGACTCGACCAGGGGCAGGCCAAGCGCGTCGCGGTAGAAGCGCAGCGCCTGCTCGTAATCCTCGGCGGTGACGGCGACGCGCAATTCGCGGACCGGGCCCATGCCGCAAGGATACGATCAGGCCATGGACTTCGAGACGCGCGCCATCCACGACGGGCAGGAGCCGGACCCGGCGACGGGGGCGGTCATCACGCCGATCTATCAGACCTCCACCTACGTCCAGGAGGCCGTCGGCAAGAACAAGGGCTATGACTACTCGCGCTCCGGGAACCCGACGCGGACCGCCCTGGAGACTTGTCTCGCCTCGCTCGAGAGCGCCGACCACGGCCTCGCCTTCTCGTCGGGCCTGGGCGCAACGACGACGATCATGCACCTCGTCAGCCCGGGCGAGCGCGTGGTGTGCGTGAACGACGTCTACGGCGGCGTCTACCGGATGTTCTCCCAGATCTACGAGCCGAAGGGCTACGACTTCACGTTTCTCTCTGCCGAGGAGATCGCCGCGGGCCTCGCCGAGCACCTCGACTCCAAGACGCGGATCGTCTGGCTCGAGTCGCCGACGAACCCGCTCCTGAACGTGATCGACATCGCGGCGGCGGCCGCGGCCGCCCACGCCGTCGGCGCGCTCGTGGTCGTGGACAACACCTTCGCGACGCCGTATCTGCAACGCCCCCTCGAGCTCGGTGCCGACATCGTCGTCCACTCGACGACGAAGTACCTCGGCGGGCACTCGGACGTGATCGGCGGCTTCGCGGGGACGAACGACCCGACCGTGGCGGAGCGGCTGCGCTTCCTGCAGAAGTCCCTCGGCGCGATTCCGGGGCCCTTCGACTGTTGGCTCGTCCTCCGCGGCGTGAAGACGCTCGCAGTGCGCATGCGCCAGCACTGCGAGAACGCGCGCCGGATCGCCGCGTTCCTCACCGAGCACGAGGCCGTCGAGCGCGTGTTCTACCCAGGCCTGCCCGACCACCCTGGGCACGACATAGCTGCGCGGCAGATGGCGGACTTCGGCGGGATGATCTCGTTTCTCGCCGCCTCGGAAGAGGCCGCCGTGCGGCTCGTCGGAGAGACGAGGGTCTGGACGCTCGCCGAGAGCCTCGGCGGAGTCGAGAGCCTCATCGAGCAGCCGGCGCAGATGACCCACGCATCGACGGCGGACGCGCCGTTTGCGGTGCCGTCGAGCCTCGTTCGGCTCTCGGTCGGGATCGAGTCGGCCGACGACCTCGTCGCCGACCTCGAGCACGCGCTTGCGACGATCGTCGCAAGTCCTTCCTAGCCCCTCCTTACAATTCGAGGCGAATGAACGACTGGGGCCTCTACATTCTGCTGCTCGTCCCGACCCTCGTCATCGGGCTCGCGGTGCAGTGGTGGCTCCGGAAGACCTTCGAGCGCTACTCGCACATCGAGCTCCTGTCCGGGATGACGGGGGCCGAGGTGGCGCGGCAGATCCTCGACCGGAACGGGCTCGAGGAGGTGCCGGTCGACCGCTCCGGCGCGGGCGCGCTCTCCGACAACTACGACCCGCGCAAGAAGGCCCTACACCTGTCCCCGCCGGTCTACGACCCGAAGACGGTCGCGGCGGCGGCCGTCGCGGCCCACGAGAGCGGCCACGCGCTGCAGCACGCGGCCGGCTACGCGGCCCTGCGCCTGCGGAGCGCGATGTTCCCCGTGGTCGCGATCGCCTCGAACACGTGGATCTGGCTGCTCATGGCCGGCGTGCTCCTGAACGCCCTGAACCTGATCGCGATCGCGATCCTCATCTACGCGGTCGCCGTCCTCTTCCACATCGTCACGCTGCCGGTCGAGTTCAACGCCTCCAAGCGGGCCGGGCAGCAGCTCACGACGCTCGGCCTCGTGACCGCCGACGAGTCGGCCGGAGTCCAGAAGGTGCTCACCGCGGCCGCGCTGACATACGTCGCCGGCGCGCTCGCCGCGCTGACGCAGCTGCTCTATTTCGTTCTGGCGTATCTCAGGGACTAGGCGGCCGTGGCGGCGCCCTCGAGCGCCTTCTCGTAGGCCGCTTCGTAGTCGCGGACCATCCGCTCGGAGGAGAAGCGCTCCTCGACGTAGCGGCGACATTCCATCGGATCGAGCGCGGCGGCCCGCTCGAGCACGCCGGCCATCTCCTTGTAGTCGTCGACGATCACACCCGTGCGCCCGTCGTCGATCACCTCGGGAACGGCCCCCCAGCGCGTCGCGATGACCGGGGTCCCGCACGCCATCGACTCGATCATGACGAGGCCGAACGGCTCGTCCCATTGGATCGGGAAGAGGGTCACCCGGGCGTTCTGGAGGAGGTCCACCTTCTTCGCCTGGTCGACCTCGCCGAGATACTCGATGCCCCAGCCGAGGTTGGGCCGCACGTGCTCCTCGAAGTACTCCTTTTCGGCCCGGTCCTGCATCTTCCCTGCGATGAGGAGCGGTACGTCGACCTCCTTCGCCACCTCGATCGCTCGGTGGCATCCCTTTTCCTCGGTCATGCGGCCGAGAAAGAGGAGGTAGTCGCCTTTGTGCGGGTGCACGGGGTAGACGTCGAGCTCGAGCGCGTTGGGGCAGTTCGCCACCCAGTTCAGGTCGGGGAGCGGCTTGCGCTGGTTCATGGAGACGGAGATGAGCCCGACCTCGGGACAGACCCTGGAGAGCGTCCCGTAGAGGAGCCCGGGCTCGCCGCCGAGCGGCCCGTGCACGGTGTGCACGACCGGCGTCTCGACCAGGCCGCCGAGGGTGGCGCCGAGCGGCCCCGAGTGGTCGTTGATGACGTCGAAGTCGTCGGCCCGCTCGAAGCACGAGAGCGCGTGGCGGAGCTCGACCTCGGTGAGGCCGATCTTCTCCGAGGGCGCCTCGTCGTAGACGGAGGCGAGCTTCCCCTGCGTGCTCGAGTCCCCGGAGGCGAAGAGCGTCACCTCGTGCCCGGCGCGGACGAGCCCGTCGGCGAGCAGCGAGACGATCCACTCGATCCCGCCGTAGCGCGTCGGCGGCACCGGGAACCAAACTGGGCTCAGAACGGCAATCTTCATTCCGCTGCGTCCACCTCTATGTGCCCATTTTCGAGCCGAACCTCCCAACTCCGGTCGAACGCGCGCACACCGGAGAGCTTGAGCGACCCGAGCCAGGAGGGCAAGTCCCCGGGCGCGTCGGACACGACCGCCTGCGTCGGCGGGTCGGGCCGCAGGCCGAGGAGGATCTGCAGCAGGAGCACGGGAGTGCCCGCGGCCCACGCCTGCGGCCGCGCGGCCGTCGGGTAGGCGATCGGGAAGGGAGTCGCGGTCCGCGAGAAGCCCGCGAAGACCTCGGGCAGCTGGTGGCTGAAATGCCCCGCGGCGGTGAGCATCCGGCGCGCGATCCGCTGCGCCTCCGGCCAGCGCCCGTAGCGCGCGAGGCCCCAGGCGATCAGGGAGTTGTCGTGCGGCCAGACGGTGCCGTTGTGGTAGGAGAGGGGGTTGAACGCGAGATCCCCGGACGACATCGTCCGCACGCCCCAACCCGACCAGAGCTCGTCCCCCATCAGCTGGGCGACGATCGCGTCGGCGCGTTCGGCCGGGACGATCCCGCTCCAGAGGAGGTGACCGATGTTCGACGTGAGCGAGTCCACGCGCCGCTTCTCGCCGTCGAGCGCGAGTGCGTAGTAGCCGCCTCGGTCCTCGCACCAGAACGCCTGGTCGAACCGCTCGCGCAACTCATCCGCCTCCCGGTCGAGCCGGTCGGCGAGCTCCCGCTCCCGCCAGGCCTCACGGGCGAGCTCGGCGGTTCGCCGCTTTGCGTCGTAGACGTAGCCCTGCACCTCGCACGGCGCGATCGGCACGTCCGCGATCCGCCCGTCGTGGAAGCGCTGCGAGTCGCCCGAGTCCTTCCAGGACTGATTGACGAGCCCGCGCTCGGAGCGGCGCCTGTACTCGACGAAGCCGTCGCCATCGAGGTCGCCGTGCTCGTCGATCCAGGCGAGGGCGCGCAACGCGGGCTCGCGAAGATCGCGGGCGAACATGATGTCGTCCGTCCAGCGCCAGACCTCCGAGAGCAGAACGAGGTAGAGCGGCGTCGCATCGACGGAGCCGTAGTAGCGCGGAAACCAGGCTTCGGCGCCTTTGCCGTGACGCACCTCGTGGACGATCTTGCCGGGCTCGGCGTCGATCGCCGGGTCGTCGGCGCTCGCCTGCAGCTCGGCCAGGACGCGCAGCGCGTTGTGCGCGAGCTCGGGCCCGAAGAGGAGCGTCTGCAGGCACGTGACGAGCGTGTCGCGGCCGAAGACGGTCATGAACCAGGGCATTCCCGCGGCAGGGAGCTGGCCGGGGACGCGAGGGTCCTCGTCCATCCGGAGCGACGCAAGGTCGGCGACCGACTGCCTGAACGTCGCCGCCAGCTCCTCCCAGGAAGCCTGCAGCTGGGGGACGGAGAGGTGCCACGCCGAGAGCGACGACCGGACGCGCGAGAGCTCGTCCCCGAACTTCCGCTCCGCGTGCGCGACGGCGGTGCGGACCCCGTCCGCGGAAGGGATGACGTCGGCGCGCAGGCGCCACTCCTGCCTCGGCCCGAGCGCAATCGAGTAGCGGACCGAGCTGCCGTTGACCTCCCCCGGCTCGGAGAGGAGCACCTGGGTCAGCCGCTTGGGCCCGTCGGTGAAGACGAACTGGTTTCCGTCGGGCTCGAACTCGGAGGTCACGAGGGCCGGGAGCGGCGGCGCTGTCTCCGGGTGGCCGAGGGCGAAGTCGTGCTCCTTGACGGCGAAGATGTCGGCGAAGTCCGTCCCGATCTCGAGGCCGAGCTCGAACTCGACGGGTTCCGGGGAGTGGTTCTGGACGACGATGTGCTCCTGCATGCCATCGCCGATGAAGCGGTCGCGCCCGATCGAGAGCGCGTCCTGCTCGAGGCCGCCGGCGACGGGGTTTCGGAGGTAGAAGGCGGCCGAGAAGTACTCGACCTTGTCGGATGAGAGCTGAAGCGGCCGTTCGCCGTTGATCGTGAGGATCCAACGCGAGAGAAAGCGCGTGTCGTCCGCGAAGAGGCCCATCACCGGGTCGGAGATGTCTCCGCGCTCGTCCGAGACGCAGAACGTCGACCCCTCGAGGATTGTGAGAGGCACTAGCGGCGGACGATCGAGTCCTGGCTCGCCTGCTGGAGCGGCTTGATCACCATCTCGTCGACGACCATGTAATCGGGCCGCGTCACGGCGAAGACGATGCAATCGGCCACGTCCGCGGGGGTCAGGTAGTCGACGCCGCGATAGACCGCGTCCTTGCGTTCCCGGTCGCCACGGAAGCGGACGTCGGAGAACTCCGTGTCCCCCACCATGCCCGGGTCGACGGTCGAGACCTTGATCCGCCCGACGAGCTCCTTCCGCATCACCTGCGTCAAGGCGAGCACGGCAGTCTTCGAGCCGACGTACATGCCCCCCTGCGGATAGGCCTCGCGGCCGGCCCACGAGCCGAGGTTGACGATGTGCCCGCGCCCGTCCTCCATGTGCGGGAGCACGAGCCGCGTCATGCGCAGGAGCCCGAGGACGTTGGTCTCGAACATCCGGCGGTCGTCGTCGTCGCTGCCCTCCTCGACGGACGTGCGGCCGAGAGCAAGGCCGGCATTGTTGACGAGGATGTCCACCCGGCCAAGCCGGGCGGACATCCTGGAAACGAACTCCTCGCAGCTCGCCACGTCAGTCACGTCGAGCGGCGCAACCTCATGGCCGTCTCCAGGCAACTCACTGACCAGCTCTTCGAGGCGGTCGACGCGGCGCGCGCCGAGGGCCAGGCGGGCGCCCGCCGTGGCGAGCGCGCGCGCGGTCTCGGCCCCGATCCCGCTCGAGGCCCCCGTGACGACGGCGGTGCGATCAGTCAGCTCCGGCACGTGCCGGAGCCTACCGGGCTACTTGCCGACCGTGGCGTCCACGAGCGCGGAGAGATCGGACCCGGCGCGCCCGCGCGCCAGGCCGACGAGATAGCAGAGGAGCGGTGCGTTGATCCGCTCGCCGCTCGAGTGCGCCGCGACCCGGGCGAGCTCGAGCAGTTCGTCGATCTCCGCCTGGGAAAGCTCGAGCGTCTCGGGCCCTTCGCCCGACGCTACGGCGAGCCGGTCGCGCGCCTCACGGAGCCATTCGTCCACACGAGCACCTTAGACTGCGCGCGGCATGAAGGTCGGCGTCCCCAAAGAGACCGCTTCAGGCGAGCGGCGAGTCGCCCTCGTGCCCGATTCGACCAAGCGTCTCGCCGAGGCAGGTGTCGAGGTCCTGGTCGAGTCGGGTGCAGGCACGGAAGCCGGGTTCCTCGACAAGGCCTACGAGGCGAGCGGCGCGCAGGTCGTGGGCGACGCCTTCTCCGGCGTCGATGCCGTCGCGAAGGTGCAGCAGCCGTCCGACGGCGAGGTGGCCAGGCTCGCGGAGGGTCAGATCCTCGTCGCCTTCCTGCAGCCACTCGTCAACGGTGACCTCGTGCGCGCGCTCGCCGAGCGGCGCGTGACCGCATTCTCGATGGACTCGATCCCGCGCATCACCCGCGCGCAGCCGATGGACGCGCTCTCCTCCCAGAGCACTGTCTCGGGCTACAAGGGCACGCTGATCGCGGCCGACCACCTCCCGAAGTTCATGCCGATGCTGACCACCGCCGCGGGCACGATCCCGCCCGCGCGCATCCTCGTGCTCGGCGCGGGCGTCGCCGGCCTGCAGGCGATCGCGACCGCGCGGCGGCTCGGCGCCGTCGTCTCGGCCTTCGACGTGCGCCCCGCCGTGAAGGAGCAGGTGGAGAGCCTCGGCGCCACGTTCCTCGAGCTCGACGTCGAGGGCGCGGAGGGCCAAGGCGGCTACGCGGTCGCGCTCTCGCACGACCAGCACGAGCGCGAGCAAGAGCTGATCGCCCACCACGTGGCCGAGTCGGACGCGGTCATCGCAACCGCGCTCATCCCCGGTCGGGAGGCGCCCGTCCTCATCACGGCCGAGGCCGCGCGTGGGATGAGGCCAGGGTCCGTGATCGTCGACCTCGCCGCCGAGGCCGGCGGGAACTGCGAGCTCACGAAGCCAGGCGAAACCGTGGTCGAGGGCGGCGTCACCGTCATCGGCGAGCTCAACCTGCCGAGCTCGATGCCGCTGCACGCGAGCCAGATGTACTCCCGCAACGTCTGGACCTTCCTGAACCACCTCCTCGGGGGCGGCTCCGAGCTCACGCTCGACTTCGACGACGAGATCACGCGCGAGACGTGCGTGACGCATGGGGGTCGCGTGCTGAAGGAGCCGGTCTCGGCATGAGCATGACCCTCCTCAACAGCATCACCGTCTTCGTCCTCGCGGTCTTCATCGGCATCGAGATCATCTCGAAGGTCCCGACGATGCTGCACACGCCGCTCATGTCGGGGACGAACGCGATCCACGGCATCGTGCTCGTCGGGGCGATGCTGATCGCGGGCTCGGCCGACTCCGACCTCGAGAAAGCGCTCGCGTTCGTCGCCGTCGTCTTCGCGACGATCAACGTCGTCGGCGGCTTCCTCGTCACCGACCGCATGCTCGAGATGTTCAAGCGCAAGCCGTCCAAGCCCGAGTCCGAATGACACCCCTCCTCGCGCTGTCGCAGACGGCGATCAACTTCACGTACCTCGTGGCGGCAGTCCTCCTCATCGTCGGAATCCGCCGGCTCTCCTCTCCGCCGACCGCGCGCTCGGGCAACTGGATCGCCGCGGTCGGGATGGGGATCGCGATCTTCTTCACCTTCCTCGACGAGGACATCACAAGCTACTGGCTGATCCTCGTCGGGATGGCGATCGGGACCGTGATCGGGGTCGTCTCGGCGCGGCTCGTGAAGATGACCGCGATGCCGCAGATGGTGGCGCTCTTCAACGGCGTCGGCGGCGGCGCGGCGGCGCTCATCGCGGCCGCTGAGTTCCACCGGATCGCGCCCGCGGCCGGCCACCTCTCCGGCGATTCGGTCGGGGCGATGCTCTTCTCGGCGCTGATCGGCTCGATTTCCTTCTCGGGCAGCGTGGTCGCCTTCGGCAAGCTGCAGGAGATCCTGCCCGGCCGGCCGATCACCTACCCGGGCCAGCAGATCGTGAACGCCGTCCTCTTCGCCGCGCTCCTCGGGCTCGGCGTGCTCGCCGGCTCGACCGAGCAGGGGATCTGGATTGTGCTGCTCCTCGTGGGGGCCCTCCTCTTCGGCGTCCTGCTCGTCCTGCCGATCGGCGGAGCCGACATGCCCGTCGTCATCTCGCTCCTGAACGCGTTCACGGGTCTCGCGGCCGCCTCGGCCGGCTTCGTGCTCGAGAACACGGCGCTGATCATCGGCGGCACGCTCGTCGGCGCCTCGGGCACGCTCCTCACCATCCTCATGGGCAGGGCGATGAACCGCTCGATCGCCAACGTCCTCTTCGGCGCGTTCGGGGCAGCGCCGACCGGCGGCGGGGCGGTAGCGGCCGCGACGGACGGGAAGTCCTACCGTGAGGTCACCGCTGACGACGCGGCCGTCATGCTTGCCTACGCGCAGCGCGTCGTCGTCGTGCCCGGCTACGGGCTCGCGGTCGCGCAGGCCCAGCACGCGGTGCGGGAGCTCGCCGACCTCCTCGAGGCGCGCGGCGTCGACGTCAAGTACGCCATCCACCCCGTCGCGGGCCGCATGCCCGGGCACATGAACGTCCTCCTCGCCGAGGCACAGGTTCCCTATCCGCAGCTCTACGACATGGACGACATCAACCCGGAGTTCCCCCGTACCGACGTCGCCCTCGTCATCGGCGCAAACGACGTCACGAACCCCGCCGCGCGCGACAACCCGGAGAGCCCGCTCTTCGGGATGCCGATCCTGAACGTCGACCAGGCCGCGAACGTCGTCATCCTCAAGCGGAGCATGAGCCCGGGCTTCGCGGGGATCGACAACGATCTCTTCTACGGGGCGAACTCGGCGATGCTCTTCGGGGACGCGAAGTCGTCCGTCGAGAAGCTCGTCGCCGCCGTCAAAGCAGCCTAGTGCTCCACCCGGCCACGAGCACCGGCGCCTGAACGGCTGCAAAGCGGCGCCAGGCGACGTCCTCGGTCGCCCGGGTTACGCAGGCTCCCTGCGTCCTTGCCAGGCTTGCTTTTCGCGCGTTAGACGTCCGGTGACGCGACCGGAAGGAGCACTATCGCGTCGCCCTGCGAGACCCGGCCGGTCTTCTTGACCTTGGCCAGCATCCCCCGCTTTCCCTCGAGCTCGGCCTGGAGGCCGGGGCGGATCTCCTCCATCAGCTCGCACGGGTCGCAGACCATCGAGATCTCGAACTCGGCGTCGCCGATCTGGAGACGCTGGCCGATCGGCCAGCTCATGACGTCGGCGCCGCGCACGGTGAAGTTCTCCTTCACGCGCCCGGGCGGGACGCCGAGCGACTCGAGGTCCTCCGCCGCAACGAAGAGGACGTTGCGCTTGCCGCCGCGGCGATGGGCGCAGCCCTCGACGCCTTCGTTCTCGAAGACCGGGGCGGTGTCGAGCTCCTCCATCAGCTCGCGCCGCTTGGGCGAGCGCCACATGTGCGCGATCTCGGCCATGCACCGAGTATAAGGAGGCATGCCGCCGATCGACATCGCGCCCGGCCTCTGGATCTGGCGCCACGAGCACCCGGACTGGAGCCCGGACGCAGACTGGGACCCGCACGTGACCTCGACAGTGGTCGAGGCAGAAGGCGGGGTCGCCCTGATCGACCCGCTCGCTCCGGCGGAAGACGACCGCGAGGTGTGGGGGCGCCTGGACGCCACGCCGCCCACGATCGTCGTCGTCCTCAAGCCCGACCATGTCCGCGATGTCGACCTGTTCGTGCACCGCTACCGCGCGCGGGCGTTCGGGCCGAGCCTCTTCTGGCGCGACGACATTCCCGAGACCGAGCTCGAGGCGATCGAGCCCGGCTCGGAGCTTCCGGGCGGGCTCGTCGCGCTCTACGACGGGCGCGGTCGAAACGAGACGCCGCTCTGGGCCCCCGAGCGGCGGGCGCTCGTCTTCGCCGACGCGCTGACGGAGCGAGACGGCGAGCTTCGGGTCTGGGGAACGCCGTGGCACGAGGAACGGACGCTTCCCGCGCTCAGGGCTCTCCTCGACCTTCCCTTCGACCACGTGATCGTCTCGCACGGAGAGCCCGTGCACGACCGCGCCGCCTTCGAGCGGGCGCTCGAGCTCCCGGCGTTCGGCCCTTAATGGACGAAGGGCCGGTTTCCCGGCCCTTCGCGATCGGATGGGTACGGCTCCTGGAGGTCGCCTGTGTCGACTAGTCGTCGTCGACGCCGAACGCGGTCACGGCCGCGTCGGCGTCGACCTGGCCGAAGCCGAAGAACCCGTTGTACCGGTCGGTCCCGACACAGCGCGGATCCGGCGGGCACGCCTTGGCCTGCGCGGTCCGGTCGAGCAGCGCTCGGATGAACAGCGGCTTCAGGGGCTTCAGGAAGCCGAATGCCCGGAGCTTCGCGAAACGGCCCGCGACGAGAGCTGCGACGCCGCTCACGTCCGCGGCCGCCATCGAGGTGCCGGCGTTGTAGCGGTAGGTCGCGCCCGGAGGCCCGTCGACGACGTTCGGCATCGCGGTCGGCGGCACCGGGATGTACGACGGGAACGTGGAGAGGATGAGGCCGCCCGGGACACCGCCCTGTGCCGGGTCGCCCCCGGGGGCGACGAGGTCGATGGCGCCGAAGCCGAAGTTCGACGGGCCCGGAGGCGTCGCCGTGACGGGGCCGCCGTTCCTGCCCTCGCTAGCCACGCCAATCACGCCGGGGAGTTGCACGGGCATGCGGATGCACCCGGTGCCGCCGGCCGGGTGTGCCATGTCGATGCCGTTGTTCCCGGCAGAGGCGACAACCGTCGTCCCGGAGCGGAGCGCGGATTTCACGGCGCTCCCGACGAGCTGGATAGCGGCAGCGTCGGTCGGATCGGTCACGCAGAAGAAATCGAGCGGATCGGCCGAGCCGGTCGCGCCCTTGTCGACCGCGAAGCTTGCGTTCGCGACATCCACGTTCTGCTGTGACACGTACCTGAACGCGCACGCAGCCGCCTGTGGCGTGATCGGCAGGCCAGGATCGGTCACCTTCACGATCAGGAGCTGGACGTTCGGCGCGACACCGACCGTTCCGAAGTCGTTGTCGCCTGCCGCGATGATCCCGGCCACGTGCGTTCCGTGACCGACGTTGTCCCTCCACAGGGCGCCCGTCGCATCCTTGACCGGCGTGCCCGTGATGCACGAGACGCTGTTGGCCGTATCGATGCGCCCCTCGAACTCGGGATGGCCCGGGTCGATGCCCGAGTCGATCAGCGCGACGCGGACGTCAGGGCTTCCGCCCGTGATCGTCTGCGCCTGGAAGGCCCCGATCATCTCGAGGTTCCACTGCTGGCTCGAAAGATTGTCCGGCGTCGCCGGATTACCCGGCAGGACGGCGATTCCCGCCGCGCCCGCCGAGGTGGCTGCAAGCGCGACCGCCGCGCAGGTAGCCGCAATGAACGTTCGCGAAATTCGTCCCGATTGCCGCAAAGCTACTCTCTCCTCCGCTCGGTCCTTCTCCCACGGACACACTTGCCCGCACACGCACTTTACGACGGACTTTAGGTCCACGCGTCCCTCGATGGAGTGAGCCGCGCCCGGCTAGAAATGTACCCGCAAAACGGCCGCTTTTCTGGTCGACGGCGTCCACCTCGTGACATATGCGGTTCGGCCCGTCAGCGCCGTCGTCCAGAGAAACGTCTTGCGTCCGCTCACGTGCATCAGCGTTTTCGTCCGCTTGCTGCCGAACCACTTCAGCCGCAGATACGAGCCCTGCGGGCGGTGCTCGACCCAGACGATGCGCCTCGAGGTCACGGACGGATTTGCCTCCATCCAGACGTTCGTCCGCCTGATCGCCCGCCGCTCGTTCGTCGCGAGGTCGAGCATGTAGATCGCCGAGCCGCCGCGGACGATCCGGTGCCAGGCGAGCCGTCCGCCACGAAGCGCCGGCCGGCCGAGGTCGGCGGCGGTGCGCACGGAGGCGATGATCCGTTCGTCGAGGTTCGGCTTGCTGATGTCTGCGAGGACGAGGCGCTCGTGGGCACCGTCGTCGCGGATGTAGGCGAGCAGCGGGTAGTCGAGGGCCGGATGCGAGTAGGGCCCGTCGAGCTCGCGCACGGACGCGTCGTTGCGCCAGTCGATCACCTTGATGCCTTCGTTGTCCTGGTAGGCGAGGTAGTCGCCGTCGAGCGCGGGGGCGTTCGCCGGGCTCACCGTGTCTGTCGGGTCCGGGGCGGGCGGCGCGACGACCACCTTGATCGTCCCGGAGTCCATGCGGGCGCGGGCGAGCGTCTTCCCGTCGGCCGCCGGATCGAAGCCGCGGCCGAGCGAGGTGACGGCGGCACCGGCCGCCGGTGCGACGGCAAGGAGGACGACCGCGAGCCCGAGCACGACCGCGTTCGCGCGCGGGACGAAGGAGGCGCGTCCGACCAGTCTCTCGACGGCGGCCGGGCCGCTCGGCTCGCGGCGGCGCGGCCAGACGATCATGAACGCGCGCCCGGCTCCGTAGAGCGCGAAGCAGCCGGCGGCGAGGGCCGGCTTCCCGAGCGCGAGCGCCGCTGCGCACGCGACCCAGAAGGTCGCGACCGGCTGAAAGGTGAGGAAACCGAGGCCGAGTCCCGCGCCGTAGCCGGCGCTCCACAGGGGCAGCGGCAGCTCGTACTGCCAGCGCTCCGGCACCTGCCTGCGGGACTGCGGGAGCGGCAGACGGAGGATTCCCGCCTCACGGAGCGCGGCCGCGAAGGCGAGCGCCGCGGCCGCGAAGAGCGCGGGCCGGGTCCCGACGAGGCTCCCGACCAAGCCGAGTGCCGCCCCGAGTGCGGCCGACGCGACGAGAGCCGCGGGCGCGAAGAGGGCGATTGCGAGCCGTTGACGGGAGCGGCTCCCGCACACGGCGGGAGTGAAGGTCTCGACCATGGAGAGGCCTCAGGGCGACCAGGCGCCCGAGACACCGGCGAGGAGGGCGGTCGCCGCCAGCGCAGCGGCAACCGCTAGCACTTGAGCCCCGAGTCGTAGTACAGGACGCAGAACACCCGCCTGCCGTCGAAGCAGTAGCCCGTCAGGGACGCATCGCCGTTGATCCGCTTCTTGCTGTAGGAGCAGCAGTCCACGAGCTTCCGCACCTGGCCGTTGCAGCAGCGGTACCAGGCGCCCTGCATGACGCCGCCGATCCGATAGTGCTCGTTCGTCCAGTCCTCGCAGAGCCGCGTCCGCGGGGCGCGCGGGAGTACCTCGCCGTCCGGTGAGCGCAGCCGGTTGCCCGAGCCGTCCACGGCCCAGCCCTCGGCATTGACCGCGCGACCGAGATTGTCGATCGGGTGTCCGTCGCTCGGCCGAAGCGGAAAGCCGTTCTTGTCGATGCGCGGAAGACCGAGTGGGTTCAGGCACGACCCCGTCGTCCAGATGTGCCCGCAGAAGTGGAACGCCTCGCTCTTCTCCGGACGCACCGCTGCCGCGACCGCCGCTCCTCCCGTCGCCGCGAGCACCGCGCCGCCCATGCGGCCGAGGAAGGACCTCCTCGTCATCCCCGAGGCCAGGCGTGTCGAGAGCGCCCGGGCGGCGCCGTCGAAGAGCCCGTCAGACCGGCGCATGTTCCATCCTGGCGGTGCCGAGCGCGACGAGACCGTCGAGCTGCTCGAGCGAGTTGACCGTGCCTTTGGCCGCGACGAGCCCGTCGACGACATGGACGAGGAACGGCGTCCCCGGAACGCTCCAGCGCTCGAAGACGGATGGCTCCTCGTGCTCGTACGCTGTTCGCACAGGCATGCCCTCGCGCTCGAAGGCCCGCACCCCCGGCGCAATCGCGCGGCAGAGGCGGCAGTCGGAGCTGAAGAACGCGACGAGCTCGTCCCCGACCCGGTTGAGGCCGTCGAGCTCCGGAGCCACGTCCCCGACGGGCGGGCCCTCCTCGGCGAGCTCGAGGGCGACGCCGGGGCCGAGGCGCATCGTGAGCACGCCCACCTGGCGGTAGAGCGCGAGGACGAGCGTGGCCAGCGCGAGAACGGCGAGGCCGAGGACCACGAGTGCCGCGAAGACAATTGCGTCGCCGGACGGCCGGCCGACCTCGACCTCGGCGAAGGCGCCGAACGCCGCGATTCCCGTGAAGAGAACGGCGCGGCCGAGCAGAAGGTCGGTGCTGCGTTCCCTGGCGCCGAAGCAGCCGCAGCGGAGCCGGCGTACACCGCGGGCGCGCACGCTGGCGAGCGCGGCGACGAAGACGGCTCCAAGCGCCACGGCGGCGACCGCAGCAGCCCGAACGCCCGCGACGAGAAGCACGCCGGTCGCGAGCTCGATCCCCGTCAGCGCGGCAAGCGCGGCGCCGCGCCAGCCCACCGGCACGCCGTAGGGCGCCAGGAACGAGGAGTCCCTGGACAGGAGTTTCGACACGCCCGCCCACAAGAGGGCGACCGCGACGAACAAACGGGCGATGAGGTCGAGCGACAACACTGGGCGTACGTTCGTCGGCTGGGCGTTCCGCCCTTCGTTCCCGGAGGCCGCAGGATAACGGCTACCCCGGAGGATCGACCCGGGAGGTGGCCCTGATCCTCAGCCGGCGTGTTCGGCGCTTCTCAGACCGCGCAGGGCCCAGAAGGAGAACGCGACGACGAGAGCCGCGGAAACCGCGAACGCGAGCCCGACCTCCGTCGGGGACCCTGCCAGGAACCCGCGGCCCGCCTCGAGCACCCGAGTGATCGGGTTGTACGTCGCGACACCGTGGATCCATCCCTGGAGCAGCGCGAGCGGGACGTAGACCGGCGCGAAGAAGAGGAGGAGAAAGACGGGCATCTGCATAACCGGGCCCGCCTGCATCGTCCGGAGGCGTAGCGCGACGCCGGTCGCCCAGAGGATCGCCGCGAGGTTGAGGAAGACGGCCAGCGTGTAGAGGCCGACGAGGTCGATCTCACTGCCGCCGACCTCCATTCCCACGAGCAGCGCGACCACCGTCACCACCGCCGCCGTGACGAGCCAGCGGACGAGCGCCGCGACCGCATAGCCGAGCACGATTCCGCTGCGGTGGGGCGCGGAGAGGAGGAGCCGGCGCCCGAAGCCGCTCTCGAAGTCCCGGGCGATGCCGAAGCCCGTGAAGACCCCGCCGAAGGCCGCCGACTGCAGAAGCACGAAGACGAACTGGAAGGCGGTGTAGCCCGGCGCGTAGTCGAAGCCGGGCACCTGGTCGATGCGCGAGAGACCGCCCGCAAACGCCGTGAAGAAGAAGAGCGGGAAGATCAGGGACGGGATCAGGAGCGATGGGTTCGTGAACACGTTGTGGAGCACGCGCCAGGCCACCCCTTCGGCGACGGACAAGGTCCTCATGAGCGTGTGAGCCTCGTCCGCAGCGACACGGAGGCGAGCGTGATCGCGGTCACCGCGATGAGGATGGCCACTCCGAAGCCCAGCGCGAGTGCCTCCGCGTCCCACCCGATGACGATCAGGCTGCGGATGCCCTCGATGAGGTACGAAACCGGGTTCAGCGTCGCGGCGGTCTGGAACCACTTGATCTCGATCAGGTTTCGCGGCATGGACATCGACGAGATGAAGAGGAAGACGAAGAAGACCGGGAACATGCCCTGCACCGCCTCGCCCGATCCGGTGCGGAGCGCGAGGAAGGCGCCGAGCGCGCCGAAGCCGAGCCCGATCAGGAGCGAGAAGATGAACAGCACGGCGATCCCCCCGACGCCTGCCGCGAAGTGGACGCCGAGGATGAGGCCGGCGGCGATCCACACCGCGGCCTGGACCGCGGTCATCGCCATCACGCCGCCGAGTTGGCCTCCCAGAAGGGCGATGCCGCGCATCGGCGTCAACGCGAGCCGGTTGAGGAAACCCGTCTGGATGTCGCGCGCGAGATCCGTGCCGGCGTTCATGGTCGCGAAGAGCGCGCCCTGCATGAACGGGACGGCGAGCGCAAAGGCCAGATAGGAGTCGGTGGGGAACCCGGGCAGGTGCGTGGCCGACTGGAGGCCGGTCGAGTTCACCGCGAGCAGGAGCAGCGGGAAGACGAGCGGGAAGACGATATTCGCCGGCTGGCGCGCGGTGCGCACGACCGAACGCCGCGCGAGCTGACCGACCTGCTCGACGAACCTCTCGCTCACGCCGGCTCGAGCGCGAGCTCGGGTTCTTCCTCCTCCTCGCCCGCGCCTTCGAGCGAGCGGCCGGTCTTGGCGAGGAAGACGTCGTCGAGCGACGGCTGGTGGAGCTGGAGGTTCTCGACCTTGAGGCCCTCGGCGTCGAGGGCGCGCACGATCTCGGCCAGGTCGGCCTCGCTCGTCTGCAGGCGGACCGCGACGCCGTGGATGGCAGCGCAGGGCTCGCCGAACCGCGCGAGGATCGCGGCCGCGCGCTCTTTTTCCTCGAGGTCGGTCGGGACCACCTCGACGGTGGGCCGCCCGACGTCCGCCTTCAGCTGCGCGGGGGTTCCCTCCGCGACGATCCGGCCGTGGTCGATGATCCCGACCCGGTTGGCGAGCACGTCCGCCTCCTCGAGGTACTGCGTGGTCAGGAAGACGGTGACGCCGTCGTCTTGCGCGAGGTGGCGAACCTCCTCCCAGAGCGCGCTTCGGCTCTGCACGTCGAGGCCCGTGGTCGGCTCGTCGAGGAAAAGGATTTGCGGCGAGTGAACCAGGGCGAGCGCGAGGTCGAGCCGACGCTTCATCCCACCGGAGTAGCCGCGCACCTTGCGGTCGGCCGCCTGCGAGAGCCCGACGCGCTCGAGCAGGAGCTCACCTCGCCGCCCGCGCTCCGAACGCGGGATTCCCTGCAGCGTCGTCTGCAGGCGCAGGTGCTCGCGGCCGGTGAGCAGGGGATCGAGCGCGGCCTCCTGGAGCGCCGCGCCGATCGCGGCCCGGACCTGCGGACCCTCGCGGACGATGTCGTAGCCGGCTACGGTCGCCGTCCCGGCGGTGGGCGGCAGCAGGGTCGTGAGCATGTGCACCGTCGTCGACTTGCCCGCGCCGTTCGGGCCGAGGAACCCATAGATCTCGCCGGGGTGCACGACGAGGTCGATCCCGTCCACGGCGCGCGGGCCCTTCTTGAACTCGCGCACCAGTCCGCTCGCGACGATCCCATGCTCGTCCGCCATGGTTATAGGCTAGTTATGTGAGCACTACGACCGTCTCACGCGGCGCGGAGCTCGACACCTGGGTCAGCTTCCTCCGAACGCACTCCGCGATCGTCGGGAAGCTGAACGCCGAGCTCGTGGCCGAGCACGGGCTGACGATCAACGACTTCGAGGTCCTGCTCCACCTTTCGTGGGCACCCGAGCAAGCGATGCGGCGGGTCGACCTCGCCTCGAGCGTCCTGCTCACTCCCTCCGGGATCACACGGCTTCTCGACGGGCTCGAGCGCTCGGACTTCGTCGCCCGGGAAGCCTGCGCCACCGACCGGCGCGTCGTCTACGCGAAGCTGACCCCGGCAGGGAACGAGAAGCTCCAGGCCGCGCGAACGACGCACCTCGCGGGCGTGCACCGGCTTTTCGTCGAGCGCTTCAGCGCGGACGAGCTCGCGAGCCTCGCCGCTCTCCTCGAGCGCCTTCCCGGCGCGAACGGCGACAGTCCGGACTGCTAGAGCGCGAGCACGTCGTCCGCCTCCGCGACGACGAGCGGATCGTGAGTCGCGCAGACGACCGCGGCGCCGCGCTCGCGGGCGTAACGGCCGAAGAGCGCGCCGACCGCGAGGGCGTTGGCCTCGTCGAGCCGAGCGGTGGGCTCGTCGGCGAGGAGAAGCTTCGCTTCCGCCGCGAGCGCACGGGCGATCGCGACGCGCTGGCGCTCTCCCGCCGAGAGCCGGGCAACACGCTGCTCCGCCCGCTCGGCGAGCCCGACCTCGGCTAGCGCATCGAGCGCGCGCTGGCGCGCCTCGTCGGGGCTCAGGTCCCGGAGCGCGAGCGCGACCTCCACGTTCTCGCGCGCGCTGAGAAACGGCGTCAGCCCCGGGTCCTGGGGGATGAACGCGATCGGGTCGCGCCGGAGGGCGGCGCGCTCCTCCCGTCCCAGCTCGGCCAGATTTCTGCCGAGGACGCTGACGCTCCCGGCGCTCGGGTCGCGCAGGCCGGCGAGGATGTGGAGGAGCGTCGTCTTCCCCGAGCCGGACGGCCCGGTCAGCGCAGTCAGCCGGCCGCCACGGAGGTCGGCGTCGAGGCCGTCGAGGACGACTGTCTCGCGCGCGCCGGCACCGTAGCGCTTGCCCACCCCGCGCGCCTGCGCGACGACGGCGCCGTTTTCCTCCACGGCCGGAGCCGGCGCCTGCCCGTCCCGAGATCCGGGCTGCGCCAACTCGCCGGCGGGCGAGACGACGATCCCCTTGTCGCCGAGCTCGGCGCGCGCCCGCGAGCCGATCCGGGCGCGGACGAGAAGCTCTTCCGGCAGGCGCACCCACCCGCCACGCGCGACGACGAGCGTCTCTCCGGCGCCCCGCTCCGTCTCCTCGCTCACGCGCCCGTCCCGAACACGGACGATCCGGTCGGCGATGGCGGTCGATTCGACGTCGTGGCTGACGAGCACCGTGGTGCATCCGTGCTCGCGGGCGAGCTCCCCGATCAGCACGTAGACGAGGCCGGCGCTCGCGGCATCGAGCTCTCCGGTCGGCTCGTCGGCGAGGAGGAGCCTCGGGCGGTGCGCGAGCGCGGCGCACACGGCGATGCGCTGCTGCTCGCCGCCCGAGAGCTCCAAGGGATGCGCGGCGCGCCTGTCCGCGAGGCCCACCCGCTCGAGGAGCTCGTCGGCCCGCCTCTCCCTCTCTCCGCGGGGCGCGCCGGCGAGGCCGGGCTGCACGCCGACGAGCTCGCGGGCAGTCAGGTCGGGGTCGAGCGAGCGGGAGTAGTGCTGCTCGACGTAGCCCGTCGTCCGCGAGCGGTACTCGGCCAGGCGGCGCGACGACAGGCGCCCGAGGTCGGCGTCGAAGACCTGCGCCGTTCCGGCGGAGGCCCGCTCGAGCCCGGCGAGAACGCGGAGCAGCGTCGACTTCCCGGACCCGCTCGGGCCGAGAACGACGAGCACCTCCTTCTCCTGCACGGAGAGCGTCAGGCCCTGCAGCGCCGCAGCGTGTCCCTCGGGAGTCGAGTAGACGCGGAAGAGATCGCGGACCGCGACGGCGCTCACACCGCCCTCCTCGTCGAGAGCACGACCAGCCCTGCCGTGAGCGCGCCGTATATTGCGCAGGCGAACGCGACGAGGCGCCAGTCGACCGCAATCGCGAGCGGCGGTTCGGGCAGGGACGCGCCCGCGGTCAGCGTGACGAGGTCGACCGCGAGGACGGCGAGAAGCGCGGCCGCGGCCAGCCCGCCGAGCAGCCCGAGGCCTGCGACGAGAACGGCGCGTAGGCGCAGGTGCCGCCTGAGCGTCCCCGGCCCTGCACCCTGCGTCTCGAGGTCGAAGAGCTCGCGGCGCTCGTCGCGCGCGTCTCCGGCGAGGAGAACGGCGAGCCCGACGAGGGCAAGCAGAAAGGCGACGACCGCGGCTCCCGTCAGCGCGGCCAGCGAGCCGCGGGCGAGCGGGTCTGCGCGGAGACGATCCTCGATCGCCGCACGCGAGGAGACGGAGAGCGGCGCGAACGGCGGCCGCTCCAGCCTGACGCCGAGCTCCTCAGGCCCGGAGAGCCAGAGCTCGGTCGGCACCGCCGTGCCCGGGCTCGCGGCGTTCATGGCGACGTAGAGCGAGCGCTCGTCTCCGAGCACGAAGTCGCCGTAGACCGACGGGAAGCGCCGGATCGTCCCGACCACGCGAACGGGAACGGAGCCGCCCGGGAGCCGAAGGGGCAGGATGCCGCCGGCGCCCGCCGCGGCCGCAAGGCCCGGCGTGGCAACCACCGCGGGGGGAGCGGCGTCGGTCGCCTGGCTCGGCTGAAAGCGCGGGTTCGCGGCTTCGTTCGAGAGCAGGAACCGGAGCCTCGACCCGGTCGCATCGACGTTGTCGAGCCCGATCCAGCCGGAGTAGTCCGTGATCACGCCTCCTCCGGCGGTCGCCGGGGCCAGCGTGAGCACCCCGTCCACGCGCGCGAAGTCGCCGTGACCCTCCGCCGAGAGCGCTCGGGAGAGCTCGAGCGCGACGATCCGCCCGCGGTGGGCCTCGGGCGGGATCGCGGCCCTGAGCGTCCCGCTCCCCGGCTTCGCCGTGCCGAGGCCGATGCGCGCAAACAGATCGTCCGGCTGGAGCACGACCGCCGTGAGTGTGACCGCGCCCCCGCGCAGGGTGTAGGGAATCGCGAGCTCCGAGGCGTCGGCGGGGAGCGGAGCGCCGCGCAGCACCGGGGGCGGGCTGGGCTCGACGCGCTCGATCAGCTCACCGCGGGAGAGCGAAGAGAAGCGCTCCCGCCAACCGTCGAGCTCCGCGATCGCGCCTGCGGGCACGGCGAGCACGGTCAGCTGGCCGGGCCCCCCTGCGCTCGCCGTCCGCCGGAGCACGGGCGTCACCTCCGCCCCCTGCGCCTCGTAGCTCGAGATCGGGGCCGCCTCGAGCGGCGCGACGAGGCCCGTCGGAGACAGATCCTCGCGCACGGTGAAGTCCTGCGGCACGGCGTAGGCGGCCTGCTCGGACAGCCCGTCGTCCAGGGTCGAGCGATAAACGACCGCGAAGAGGCCGAGGCCGAGGCTCGCGACGAGGAAGGTGACCGCCACGGCCGCCCGGCCCGGGCTCCGCGCGAGGGAGAGCGCCGCCAGCCGCATGTGGATCCGACTGCCGCGGGCAGCGCGCTCGAGCAGGCGAAGGCCGGGGACGAGCAGGCGCGCGGCCGCGACGGCGACGACGAAGGTCACGAGGCCCGGGAGGAGCAGGAGGAGCGTGCCCGTCCCGCCACCCTGCCCGAGGGCGCGGGCGTCCGCATCTCCCCGCGCGAAGGCGAGGACGACGGCGAGCAGCGCTCCGAGCGCCGCCGCGTCGAGGGGAGTGAAGGTGCGCCCGCCGAGCGTGATCCCCGGAACGCTCAGGACGACGATGAGAACGAGTGCCCCGGCGAGCGCGAGCCCGACGGCAGCGGCGAGCCCGGAGCCCGCGAGCGCCGAATGGCCGAGCACGGCGCCCGGCGGGGACCCGGCCTCGTCCGCGAGCAGGGCAGTGGCGGCGCTCCCGAGCGCCCATCCCACCGCCACGCCGAGAAGCGCCACTGCGGTCGTCTCCGCAACCGTCACCAGATGCACCTGCCAGCGCCGGGCTCCGAACCAGGTCAGCCGCTGGGCGGCCGCCTCGACGTCGCGCCGCATGCCGACGGCCGCGAGCACGGCGAACGCGAGCAGGAGCGCCGCGACCTGGCCTCCGACGAGCAGGAGCCTGCGCCCGGCGACCTGCCCGGTCTCGCGTGCGGCGGCGAGCTCGGCCACCGGTGCCGAGAGGTCGAGGAAGAGCGAGCGGGCGCGCAGCGTGGACTCGGCCCGGGCCGCGCGCGCCTCGAAGCTGTCGATCTCCCAGGGATGGATGCTGCGCGGCGCGAGCGGCACGGACCACGCGTACGTCCGGTAGATGGACTCGAGCTCGGGAAGCCCGGAGAGCTCGTCGAAGCCCTGGGCGAGGAGGAACGGCGGTTCCGCGACGCCGAAGGACTCGCCGACTCGCGTCACCTTGGCACCGGGCAAGAGGCCGAACGGCAGCGGCGAAGTGAGGTCGCCTTCGCCCACCTTCACGAACCGGAGGGCCGGCGCGCTCGCGATCTCGCCCGCGCCGCCGAGCTGGACGACCTCGCAGCGCTCGGGCGTGCACTCGCGCGGGTAGCGGCCCGAGGTCAGGCGCACCCAGCGCGAGACGTCGTCGACAGCCGCGAGGTTCGTGAGTGCGCCGCCGATCCGAAGGAGCTTGTACTGGACCGCCCGCACGGGCTCACCGGGCGCGAAGCCCGCGAGGCTGCGGACGACGAGTGGCTCGAGCTCCTCCCGCGTGACGCCGTTCCGCGGCAGGCCGAGGTCGGCATACGTGACCGCGACCGCGCGCTTGGACTCGGGCAGCGCCCCGAGCGCCCGCCCTGCGGAGACGTCCTGCGCGACCAGACTTCCTCCGAGCACGACCGCGAGGGCGCCGGCCGCCGCCGCGACCCCGAGCGCGAGCAGCAGGGCACGGCCGGGCCGGTGCCGCAGACGCGACCACGCGAGCCCCAGTGGAAAGCCCACCAAGCGGATCGTCTTCACCTACAGGAACGCTGCCAGACAGCGAGCATCACAACCACTGAATCTTCTTGTGGTTGACTAAGATTCGCTTATGCTCGACGTTCGACGGATGCGGGTGCTGAGCGCGGTGGCCGAGCACGGCTCGATCGCCGCCGCCGCACAGGCGCTCGCCTTCACGCCCTCGGCGGTCTCGCAGCAGATCGCGACACTCGAGCGCGAGGCGGGCGTGGCTCTCGTCGAGCGCGGCCCGCGCTCCGTCCGCCTGACCGAGGCCGGGCGCGCCCTCGTTGCGCACACCGACGGGATCGTCGCGAGCCTCGCCGCCGCGGAAGCAGAGATCCAGGCCATAGCGGGCCTGCGCGGCGGGATGCTCCGGCTCTCCTCGTTTCCCACCGCCTACGCGACGATCATGCCGCATGCGATCGGGGAGTTTCGCCGCCGTCACCCCGCCGTCGAGCTCTCGCTGACCGAGGCGGACGCGCTCCCGAGCATCGCCCGCGTGAAGTCGGGTGAGCTCGACCTCGCACTGGTCTACGAATACGACTTCGTTCCTCTGCCCGAGGACGATGCCGTCGAGAGGACGCACCTGATGGACGATCCGATACGCGTCGTGCTCCCGCAGGGCCACCGCGCCGCCCGCCGTCGCGCGGTCCGGCTCGACGAGCTCGCCGGCGAGGCCTGGATCTCCTCCACCGCGCGCTCGTCGTGCCACGAGTTCGTCGCACGAGCGTGCCGAAACGCGGGCTTCGAGCCCATGATCGGCTTCGAAAGCGACGACCACGGCGTCTGGCAGGGCCTCGTCGCCGCGGGGGTCGGTGTCGCGCTCGCCCCCGAGCTCGCGCTCGAGACGCTCTACCCGGGCGTCGAGGCGCGGCCGGTGGCCCTGAGCCCCCTCAAGCGGCGGATCTTCGCGGTCAACCGCGCCGGTGGGCGCTCGCCGGCGATCGAGGCGATGCTCGAGGTGATCGCCGAGACGATCTCCGGGCGCGAGGAGCGGCCCGCCCTCGAGCCGCCCCTTGCATCGCTTCGGTAGACCGAGCTAGCTGGCTGCGCGGGCTTCGAGGCCGAGCAGCGTGCGGGCGCCGCCGGCGGCCTTCGCGCGATACGCGGCGATGTCCGCCGAGCGGTAGAGGTCGTACGAGGAACCGAGGTTCGCCGCCGCGCGGGCGACCCCGCCCGAGAAGCTGTACGGCCCCCTGGCGATCAGTGAATCCTGTGCCCGCTCGGCGACCTTGATCGCGTCGTCCGGGTTCGCGCCCGGGAGGATGATCGCGAACTCGTCCCCGCCCAGGCGGCAGGCGATGTCGCCCGAGCGGCAGGACTCGCGGAGGGAATCCGCGAGCGCGCGCAACGCCTCGTCCCCGGCCGGGTGGCCGCCCAGGTCGTTGATCCGCTTGAGACCGTCGAGGTCGACGACGAGCAGGCTCAGCTGCTCGCCGCTCCGCTGGCTACGGGCGACGGCCGCGTCGAACTGCTCCTCGAAGAGACGGCGGTTGTACAGGTTCGTGAGCTTGTCCCGCGCGGCGAGCTCCTTCATCTCCTTGTAGAGCATCGCGTTTTGCACCGCGGGCGCGACGACGTTGCAAAGCGCCTGGCAGAAGTCCACGTCGGCCACGTCGAACTCGCGGTCGATCTCGTCGACGACCTCCATCATCCCGATCGTCTCGCCACCGGTCATGAGCGGGAGCATGAGCAGGGTCTTGCGGTCACGCGCTTCGAGGAGCGCGCGCTCGGCGGGGTCGTCGTTCTCGTTCGAGAGGCGGATCTGGATCGGCTCCTGCGTCTCGAGCACTTGCTTCGTCGCCGGGAAGTCGGCGAGCCGGTAGATCTGGCCGCCCTCCTCGGTGATCTCGCTCGCGCCCTCGAAGTGCTCGACCAGCATGATCAGCTCGTCGCGCTCGCGATCCCAGAAGGAGATCTCGGCCGCGGTGGCGCCGGTGAGCTCGGTCGCCTGGTCCGTGAAAGCACGCAAGACCTCGCTCAATTCGAGGGTCGAAGAGAGCTTGTGGGAGACGTCGAGCAGCGCCTGGAGCCGATTTGCCGGAGCCATACGGGGCTTATCGGGATCGGGGGCGCAACGCTTGAGAGTGCCTACGATGGGGAATCTCGGACGAGGAGAGCGCGTGCAGGCAATCGTCATCCACGAAGGCGGCGGGCCGGAAGTCCTCGAGTACGAAGAGGTCCCGGACCCCACCCCGGCCGATAGAGAGGTGCTCGTCCGGCTCGAGGCCGCGGGGATCAATCACTTCGACTTGAACCAGCGCCAGGCACCGGAGGCGACGGGGGCGAAGCCTCCTTTCACCCCAGGAATGGACGGCGCCGGCACGCGGGAGGACACCGGCGAGCGCGTGCTCGTCAGCGGCTCGCTCGGTACGTATGCGGAGCTCGTCGCGGCGGCGGAGGAGAACGTCCGCCCCATCCCGGACTCGCTCGACGCAGGGCGCGCGGCCGGCCTCGGCGTCGCGTACAAGACCGCCTGGGCAAGTCTCGCCGACGCGGGCCTGCAGAAGGGCGAGCGCCTCCTCGTGCAGGCGGGGTCGAGCGGTACGGGCCAGGCGGCGATCGACATCGGCCGCTACCTCGGCGCGGACATCTACGCGACGGCGAGCCGGACGAAGCACGACCGCCTCCGCGCGCTCGGCGCCGAGCCGCTCGCCTACGACGACGAGAAGATCGCGGAGCTCGGCGCAGCGGTCGTCTTCGACCCCGTCCTCGGCGACCGCTTCGAGTTGAGCCTCTCGGCGCTCGCCCCGACCGGCCGGCTCGTCACGTGCGGAGCGCTCGACTCGCCGATGGTCTCGGTGAACATGTGGACGATCGTCGGCAAGCGCCTGCGGGTCATCGGAAGTGGAAGCGCCTCGGTCGCACCGGAGCAGCTCGACGAGATCATCCGCCTCGTCGCAGACGGGAGCCTCGAAGGCCCGGTCGTGGACCGCGAGTTGCCCCTCGACCAGGCGGCCGAAGCGCACCGCCTGATCGAGGAGCGTCAGACCTTCGGAAAGGTCGTCCTCAAGCCCTGAAGCGCGGGCCTATGGGCCGTTGGCCCGGCAGCTCTGGATGAGGTTGCGCGGATTGCCGGCCGCGGCCTCCGCATACATCCGCTGTTTCCACTGGTACCCGCCGTGGAGACCGATTTGTACGGATGTGGTGAACAGCGTTGACTTGTGGCCGGGAACTCTGAGAGGGTCGTTGCTGGATCGTTAGCTGTGTCGCCGTAGTGTGACCGGCCCTTGACGAAGTTAGCCACGCGTCGCCGTACGCGAACGGCCCTCGACGATTGAGGGGTCGATCCGACGACCGAGAGGTGAGGAATGGCAACTGTCGAAACGACAACCGAGATCCGTCCGTTCCAGGTCGAGATTCCGAATGAGGAGCTCGCCGAGCTGCGCCGGCGCATCGCCGCGACGCGCTCGCCCTCCAAGGAGCTGGTCCCGGACCGGTCGCAGGGCGTGCAGCTGGAGACGATCCAAGCGCTCGCCCGCTACTGGGCGACCGAGTATGACTGGCGCAAGGCCGAGGCGAGGTTGAACTCCCTGCCTCAGTTCACGACAAAGATCGACGGCGTGACTATTCATTTCATCCACGTGCGTTCGCCGCACGAGAACGCGCTGCCGCTGATCATGACGCACGGCTGGCCCGGCTCGGTGATTGAGCTCCTCGAAACCATCGGCCCGCTCACCGACCCGACGGTGCACGGTGGGCAAGCCGAGGACGCGTTTCACCTCGTGCTGCCGTCCCTGCCCGGCTACGGCTTCTCGGGCGAGCCGACCGAGCTCGGCTGGGACTCCGGCCGCACCGCACGTGCGTGGGCGGAGCTGATGCACCGGCTCGACTACACCCGCTACGTCGCCCAGGGCGGCGACGTCGGTGCCCTTGTCACGGATCTGATGGGCCGCCAGGCGGTCGACGGTTTGGTCGGCTACCACCTGAACCTGCTCACGGCGGTGCTCGCAATCGGCGATCACCTGCCAAAGGAATCCGAACAGGAACGCGCAGCGGCCGAGGCGCTCGCCACATTCAAGGAAAGCGGCTTCGGCTACTTCCTGGAGATGGCCACGCGGCCGCAGACGATCGGCTATGCCCTGCTGGATTCACCAGTCGCCCTGGCCGCCTGGATGCTCGACCACGACACGGACAGCTACTACAAGATCTCCCGCGCGTTCGTCGACGGCGAGCCCGTCGGCAATCTCACCCGGGACACCATCGTCGACAACATCACGCTGTACTGGCTGACCGGCACCGCAGCGTCAGCGGCCCGGTCGTATTGGGAGGACGGACGAGCGCTGGCCGCAGCGCTTGCGAGCGGCCAGGCTCCTCCGGCGGTCACCGTGCCGGTCGGCTTCACGACATTCCCCGGCGAGATCTGGGCCGCCCCGCGCAGCTGGGTCGAGGCGGTCTACCCCGACCTCGCCTACTTCAACGAGGTCGACAGGGGCGGCCACTTCGCAGCGTGGGAAGAGCCGGAGCTCTTCTCCGAAGAACTACGCGCCGCGTTCGCCTCGGTTCGCTGAGTCAAACCGAATCAAGGATCTCGGCCGCCTACCGATAGCTGCCGATGGGCCGGGGCAAGCTCTCCTCTCTCGAGCCAGATTTCGCCGAAGAGCCGCAGTTCCGGTGAGGTCGCGCCCCGGCCCTTCTCACACTGATCGTTCCAGAGCTTCCGCCCGAGCGGCCGAGCGACGGGGGCGCGTAGGAGCTGGCGCGGCGCACAAGAGCCTGGCGATTCGTTCGCACGGGAGCGCCAGCCGTTGAGGAAGCTTGGGCGAGCGGTGCGAACGCTAGTGTCCGTCGAGAAACTTGCCGGCGTCTACCCGACGTCCCGATGCCTCACCGTCCTCGCTCAGTTCGACCACGGTGAGGGTGGCCGCCGCAAGGAAGCCGTGTTCATCGCAATAGGCGCGGATCTTCTCGCGTGCTTCATCCTCGTTGTACGGGCCGCTGTCTTCGATCGCGTAGGTCTTACGGCTCACGTCGGACATGCTAGCTCTGGGCCTTCCGCCCGAGCGGCCGAGATGACGGCGCGTAGGAGCTTGCGCGGCGAGCGGCGGCCGTTGTCGAGCGAGGTCGGCACCGTTACGCGGCGGGAGGTGGCCGGTCAAGTTCCGCAAGTTTTTCCAGCGCTCTGGCTTCTATGGCGATGGCACGCCTCGGCCCGAAGGCCAGAAGAGTCTCCTCGGCTAATGCGGTGACAAACGCTTGACCCTGGGCAGGGCCGTCATCGATCTCACTTTTCCGGGCAATCGCTTGCGCGATGGTCTCGTACGGCTCAATGGCGACGATCGCCCCCGTCCACCGATCGAGGATGACCACGCGCCGGCTGTCGTCGAGAGCGGCTGGCACACGTGAGGTCTACGTCTAGTTCGCCCCGCGAGCAAGTGTCTCTTTGAGACGAGTCTGCCGGGGCCGCGCGCATGCGCCGACCAAGCGGACTGTGGCGTTCGCCTGGGCGTGAGGCCGCTGGACAGCCGGCCCTAGCCGTTCGCGGGGTGTCTGGGTCCCGGTCTAGTGGAATGATCGTGAACGCGAGAGCCGAAGCCCGCCCCGACGCAACTGCGGTAGCAGCACAGGAGCTTCCAAGGGAGAGGCGGCGGCGAGCCCGGCTCTCGCCCATCACGTGTACGTCCTCACGCAACCATGCGGATTTCGCGTAGCCAAGTGGCTGGGAATGGGCCGGGCAGGGATCGAACCTGCGACCTTGGGATTAAAAGTCCCCTGCTCTACCAACTGAGCTACCGGCCCCCGCCGTATTAGAGCCGAAGTCGAAGGAGGGGGCTCACGGGGGAACCACGGGTTCCCCCGTGCCGTAAGAGTCCACTGCTCTACCAACTGCGCTACCGGCCCGCCTGACCAAGAGTATCGGGACGCGCGGGTATCCTGTCCTCGCCGCCCCCATCGACTAGCGGCCCAGGTCACAGCCCTTTCAAGGCTGTAGCGCGGGTTCGAATCCCGCTGGGGGCACCTGGGCGGTTAGCTCAGCTGGGAGAGCGCCTGGTTTACACCCAGGAGGTCGGCGGTTCGATCCCGTCACCGCCCATCAGAGCCGCTGGGCCCGCGAGGCTCAGTGGCTCATCGTCCCCTCGACCTTGCCGACCTTGAGGAGCCCGACCTGGCCCTCGTCCACTGCCGCGAACGCGTGCGAGACGAACGGATAGAGACCGGGATCGTCGATCCGAACGTCGAAGACTCCTCCGCCCCCGGCCGGCACGGTAAGCGTCTGCACGCCGTGGAGAGCGTCAGCTGGATTCATGTCCCCGAACGGGTACGCCGTGTTGAAGATCGTCCCGACGATGTGGAAGTCGGTGTCGAGGGACGGGCCGGCGTCGACGACCCAGAAGCGGACCAGCTCGCCGGGCTTTGCGACCAGCGGATGCGTCACGTACTGGCCGGCATAGCCGTTGAAAGTCATCCAGTCAGGCTGGCGCGCGTGCGCCTTGGTCATGTTGAACTCGGCCGGAGCCTTCAGGCCGTCGGTGTTCAGGTACCACTCGCTGGCAACGAGCACGTAGTCGTGGTCGGCCACCGGCAAGACGCCGGCCGTGGGCTCGACGACGATCGCGCCGTACATCCCGTTGGCGATGTGCATGAGCACCGGCTTCGTCCCGCAGTGGTACATGTAGACGCCCGGATCGTTCGCCATGAAGCGATAGCTGAACGACTCGCCCGGCATGACGTCCTTGAACGCGACATTGGGCGCGATCCGCGCAGCGTGGAAGTCGATCGAATGAGGGATCGCACCCTTGTTGGTGAGCGTGATCTCGACGGTCTGCCCTTGCTGCACGTGGAGCACCGGGCCCGGCGCACCGCCCTCCCATGCCCACGCCGAGTACTTGACGCCCGGCGCGACCTCGACCGTTCGATCCGTGAGGACGAGATCGAACTTCGCCAGGGGGCCTGCTTGAAGCGCGGGCATCTCCGCCGGGTACGGCTTGTGCGCGGCGGCGAGGTCCTCGGCATTTGCCGGAGCCGCGCCGGCGAAGCTCTCGAGCCCGGCAGCGGTCGTGTGCGCATGAACGTCGGTGGCCGCGCCCTGGCCGGCTGCGGGTGCGGCGGCGACCGCGGGCGTGGCAGCGGTTTGGCTCTCGCCCCGCGCGTCCAGCCACATCAGGAACGCGGCGAGCCCCACCGCAGCAGCGGTGAAGCCGAGGACGATGGCAGCGAACATCCAGAAGGCGCCGCCGACCGAGTCCGTGGCGCGCGGCCGAGTGTGAACGGGTGCGGGATGCGAGGCTGGGTGCGAGGCCACAGGAATCTCCTTTGTCTTGGCCTCACGCTACGGCTGCGCGTCCAGACGGGCATCCTCGCTCCGCCGCACATCGCTTGGGGGTTCGCCGCACTCCCGCTACGGGTTTCCCGCAACCTGCCGCGCGGGCACCGAGGACGCCGTCGTCGCATGCTCCGCCGATACAATGCGTCGCGCGCGGGGGCGTAGTTCAGCTGGTTAGAACGCCGGCCTGTCACGCCGGAGGTCGCGGGTTCGAGTCCCGTCGCTCCCGTAAAAAGTCCTGCAAATCAGCATATGTATTTGACATAACGACCGCCGGCTTCTTTTCATCCCGCGCAGATCCCGCGCGGGAATCAGCCTGAAATCGCCGCAAGGAGCCGGCTGTAGCCGCTAATCCCCGGAGAAGGATGACCGGCCAAGTTGGCCGGAGGTCTTCCAGCGCTATTGGCGCAACGTCCTCTGGGGAGTTGCGATGTTCATATTGATCCGATTCCCGCCCGATCCTGTTTAGTTCGTCCGAATCTCGCCGCCGGATCGCCTTCTGGCGGAGCTCGCATGTGCTGGCGAACTTTCGAGGTCCGTTCGGGAAAGAAGGAGGTGTGAGAGCGGAAACCTTCGAGGAGCTGTTCGAGTGCTTCTTCGACTCGGTCTACGGTTACCTCGCGCGCCGCGTGGGGCCGGAACTTGGCAGCGATCTCGCTTCGGAGACGTTCACGCGCGCCTTCTCCGCCCGCGACCGCTACGACCCTGCGCGTGGAGGTTTTCGGCCCTGGCTCTTTGGCATCGCCAACAATCTCCTGCGACGGCACTACCGCGACGAGGAACGACGCCTGCGCGCCTTCGCGCGGCTCGATGTGCGCAAGGAGCCGGTCCCCGAGGAGGAGCCACGTCTTGCGGATGCGCTCGCAGCTCTCCCCCGCGAGGAGCGCGATGTCCTGCTTCTCTTCGCGTGGGCGGATCTCGAGTACGCGGAGATCGCGACCGCGCTCGGGGTTCCACCTGGAACCGTCCGCTCGCGTCTGCATCGCGCCCGCGCCCACGTTCGCGCAGCGCTGGAACACGAGGAGGCGCTCGATGGATGAGCTCACACTGCTGAGAGATTTCCGGCTGGAGGATGCGTCTCCAACCCGCGCGCGGGAGAGGGCTCGTGCGGCGCTACGCGCCGTCGCCGTTCGACAGAGCCGCCGGAGGCGACGCGGTTTCGTCTTGCTTGCCTTCGTCGGAGCTGCCATCCTCGCCGGTGCTGCCTACGCCGTCGTACACAAACTGGTCGTCGGCGATCCGGCACCATCAGAAGTTCGCGAGCAACCAGCCTTATTCGGCCACAGCGCGGAATTGATCCCGGTTCCGCATCCCGAGGACCCGCGCCTCGAGCAGGCACGGGTCGCCGCAGTGCTGGACGGCCGCGTGGGCACCGTCTACCTGTTCTCGTCTCCGAACACGGGCGGGCTCTGTGCGTCCACCTGGATCGAGGGAGACCGCGGCTACCAGGGGCGCCTGAACATAAGCAGCGTTTGCGGGACAAGGGATCAGTCCTTCTTCGCCTTCGGAAGCGAGGAGTACGGCGGGCAGGTCGTGCGGTTGTTCTTCGGACGCGCCGGCAACGGAGTCAGCCGCATCGCGCTCCGCTTCGGAGAGCAGACGGTCGACGTGCCGGTGATCGGCCGGTACTTCATCGCCGAGTTCGCCAGCCCGCAGCAGGCGCCGGACGAATTCCTCTCCTACGGCGACGACGGAACCGTGCTGGAGCAGCACGCGTTCCTACGGGCCGGCAATGCTCCGCCCGCTGCACCATCGCCTCACCAAGTGACGCAGCCGCATGAAGTGACTCGTATCGACGCTCGGAACGGCGTCGAGCATGTGACGCTCCGGGTCGCGCGAGCGAGCGACGGCAGCTACTGCCAGATCGTCCAATCCAATCGGACGCCGACGAACAGTGGCTGCTCTGTGACCCCGCCTCGGCCACACGAAATCGGCGTCTCGGCGATGGACTTCGGCGGGGCTCCGGGCGGAATTCTGCTGCTCGTCGGACCGGTCGGCTCGAAGATCACGACGCTCGAACTTCGCTACCAAGACGGCCGTCTCGCGACCGTTCCGCTCCACCGCGGTTGGGCGCTCTACGAGGTTGCACCCGCCGACTACGTCGACGGACGACGCCCACAGATGCTGCTTGGGCGTAACGCGTCCGGGCGCGAGGTCGCCTCAGAGCGGCTGCCGTGGGCAAACGCGAGCGGCTAAACATGGCCTCCTCGCTGCCCGTTGCGTACGGCGGATTCGAGTCGGCACACAGCCCGAGTCGACACGGGATGCATTCGCGCCACGAGAAGTACCGTATTGCCAACTATGGCGACCAACGTCTACGTCGACGCCTTCAACCTCTACTACGGCAGCCTGAAAGGGACGCCGTACCGTTGGCTCGACCTCGGCGCTCTCTGCGCTCGACTGCTGCCCAAGGATCGGATTAACCGCATCCGCTATTTCACCGCGACCGTCAGCGCCCGGCCCGACAATCCCGACGCGCCGCAACGGCAGCAGGTCTACCTGCGTGCGCTCGAGACGACGCCCGGCCTCTCGATCCACTACGGCCACTACCTGACCCACGTCACGCGCATGCCGCTCGCTAACCCGCGCCCGGGCGGCGCACGTACGGTCGAGGTCGTGAAGACCGAAGAGAAGGGCTCAGATGTCAACCTCGCTACCTACCTGCTCCTCGACGCGTTCCAACGCGACTGCGAGGTAGCGGTCGTTATCTCGAACGACTCCGATCTCAAGCTCCCGATCGAGATCGCCCAGCGCGAGCTTGGAATCAGGGTGGGGGTCGTGAACCCGCACCCGCCCGCGCGTCGAAGCCGCGCGCTTCAGCCAACGTTCTTCAAGCAGCTCCGGACGTCCGCGCTCGGGGCGTGTCAGTTCTCAGACGTCCTCGCGGACGCGAAAGGCGAGATCCGCAAACCGCAGCGCTGGTAGGTCTCCGTTCGGCAATAGAAACGCAGAGACCCGCCGAGGCGGGCCTCGCACCCAGCCACCGAGGCGGCTGGGGGGATGAACGGAATTTTAGCCACGTCGCGGACAGATTACGAGTTCGTCGGTACCTCGAGCGGCCGAGCCCCGCTGCCATCTCGGGCGGCAACGGGCAGCAAACGTCCGCAACCGGCCTCACAGAGCCATGCGGATTTGCGGCGCCCCGGAGGACGCAACCTCGCATCAATCGAGCGATTGCGCGCCGATCGTCGTCAACCGTCGTGCCCGTGGAAGTGGCCTGTCACGCCGGAGGTCGCGGGTTCGAGTCCCGTCGCTCCCGTAAAATTCCTGCAAATCGGATCATATGTATTTGCCATACTCGACCGCCGGCTTCTTTTCATCCCGCGCACATCCCGCGCCAGAAAATAGCCGGCCATAGCCGTCTAGGGCCGCGAATCCCCGCAAGGAGGATGACCGGCCGGGGCGACCGGCGGCCGGAGGCAGTGTGCGCGCGGACAACTGAGGGCCGCTCGCGCAGCCCCTCAGTCCCTTGTACGGGTCATAGACATCGCGACCGGCCATCGCGACGCCGAGCGGTCGGAGAGTGTGCTTGACCCGAATCGTCTCGCCTTGGGCGGGGAGAACGTCCGGGAGGCGCTTGTACACACACCTCCTAGAGTGGATTTACCAATCATCGTCGACAAGGGGGGCGACCTGCGGCCACGCGCGCCGCATCGTGGCGCGGTAGCGCAGGATGCCGATGAACACGTGCGCCGCGATCCGAGTCGAGGCCCCGGCGATGAGAACGAAGCCTGAGACACGAGGCGTGACTCCGAGAAGCAGGAGCCCGACGAACAGAAGACACGAGCTTGCGAGGAGCGCCGTTCGCCCACGGGCTCGCGGCAAGAGCCAGTCGCGTCCATCCGGCAGCTCGGTTCTCAAAGCCGTGCTCAAGCGGAGCACCTAATCGCGCGTTTGGTCACGATGGACATGACTCGACAGAGAGACCGCCGTTGCGAGAAGCGCAGGGAGAGTGCACTATCGCGAGCCGTCCAACCAACGAAGGACCGCAGCCCAGCCAGCGGAGAGGGGCTTGGACGCATCGGCGCTGGCTTCAGCGT